>NZ_JBQFRL010000001.1:0-2221338 GCF_056537385.1 Ruegeria sp. CF2 | reverse complement strand
AACCCAAAGTGTCGCGGGATGGAGCAGCCCGGTAGCTCGTCAGGCTCATAACCTGAAGGTCGCAGGTTCAAATCCTGCTCCCGCAACCAAATCCACAAAATCAAACCTATCCACAAAACCCAAGCTGTGGACCAAGGCTAGACCTATACCGATTGGGCAATGTCCTAGGACGCGAAGCAGATGCGCTTTGGGAATGCTTATCCGAATGCATTCCCCTGGGGCGCCGCACCTTCACGCTCGATGAGCCAATCCGACTAACTTTCGTTCGCGCTAACGCCGATGCGATTGACATCTGTGTTGGGAAAGAACTCAGCCCAGACGTGCCAGAACAAACCGGCGCGCAAGGTTTCAACCCGCGTGAGTTGCCCCTGATCGCTATTTCCCCAAAAGTCACAACGCTTTACTGGGTTGCCGCTGTCGTTGTACCAGACCCCGAGGCTTTCGAAATGTGGGTCTATTTGCACCACAAGATCACGCCCGCCGGCTTGTGTGTTCAACAGCCAGTTCTGGTCAACCACGAAGTCGTCGGTCCAACAGACGACATCCGACCCGATGGTCACGCCCCAAACAGGTGTCTTGTTGGGCAGGCGTGTGTCAGGCGCGCGCTCCATGTTGTCCATGACGGGGTCAGCCTCTTGATGCTGCCTGGCGATCCCCCAACCGAAAATGATCTCCAGCGCCATGTCCAGCAGTCTCAGGAACGGGTTGCTCGACGGCTTGTTCAGAAAAACCTCACCGTCTGGATAGGCTTTCTTGAAGCCACGGAATGTCATGCGGAATGTTGGCCATGGCTCCATTTGAGCTTCCGGCCGCAATGGGCAGGCGGGACCGTCCGACGCGGTGTCCCGATCCGCTTCTCGGAACCCATAGATGTGTTGGATCGGTTCCCCGGTGTCGTTGTCCCGCAGGATCAGGTTGTTGCCATGTTGTGCTAAAACTTGTAGGTTCAGCCGCTTCCCTTCGATGGATGGCATGTAACCCTGACCAAGATTGGCCATTGCGCAATAGGTCATGACAACGTCTTCGCCCCCAAGCCCCTTGGCATCGCCGGCCAGGTGGGGTCGCATGATCTGGGCGTCAGGATGGGCCCGGGCGTGATCGCCGTTTGTCATCACGATCACGGGCGCGGTCGGTCCGACGAACCGTTCCGCTTCAGCAATGCTGTAATACCGGGCTGTGTTGAGTTGGTTTCTCAACCCCAAATGGACCCACACATAGGGAAAACCATACAGAACCAATGCCAGAGCCGCGCCCACCCACCAGATCGCGCCGATGCCAGCACCGAACGCAAAGCGGGCTATGGTGGCAACCGCAAAAGCCGCAAGGCCAAGCCCGATCAACCGATATTCGTTGCGAATGAAGCGGATCATGTTTTCTCGCTTTACCTTCAACAACATCTGGGAGACGTCGCCGAGGTCGCGGAAATAGAGAAAGCCAATCCCGAGCGAGACAGCGAGTCCGATATAGAAGATCAGGTTGGCAAGCATGGAGGTGCCTCTTGAACGTGGCGGGCCGAGGTGAGGTCGGATTGCAGTTAGCGTTCGACCGCAGCCTGTTTGGTCAGAAAGGCTTCGACCGCGGCAACGGTTTCCGGGCGCAGGTTTTCGATGCCTTCATAGGGCACGCCGCGCGCAGGTTCGGTATCAGGATACAGCTTCTTTCGGGCAAGATGCCGGCCCAGAATGCGCTGGAATTCCTGGCCGCCCCATGCGCCGACTTCGGTCGAAACCGGGTACTTTTCATGCGTATCCCGATAAATATCGAAAAAATTCGCCAGAATTGCACTTTCTCCGGCACCCGGAAGGTTCAGTTTCAACTGATCCTTCACGATCGCCTTCGGGGACGCCACCGAATAGATGATCACGTGATCGCGGCGCGTTTTCGACTCATCACCGAACAGGATTGACGCGGATTGGTCCACCCCATCCACAAGCCTGTCCCGTGGGATGAACGCGTCGGCACCAGCGAGGCGGGACAGGGTCGTATACAGATCCGACACATGGATGATGTTGTTCACGATCGAGTCCGCCTCGATCACTCCGGGCCAGCGGATGAAGGCATCCACACGTACGCCGCCTTCTGTCGTATCTCCCTTGCCGCCGCGGAAAATCATCGGCGTGAAACCAGACTGTGGGGAATATTTCGTGAAGTGTCCGTTGTCGCCCATCAGCACCACGATGGTGTTTTCGGCCACGCCAAGCGTCTCCATCTCGTCAAAGAGCACACCCAGGTATTCGTCCAGCAGCTGCAACTTGTCTGCGTAAAGGCCGCCATTCACGCTTTCTGGGCCATCGCGTCCGGCGCGCGTGTTGTCCAGCGGGATCATCGGCCAGTACTGCAGAAAGAAGGGGGTGTCGCCGCCTGCCAGCCGCTGCAGTTCAGACAGCGCCTTGAGCTGGAACTGTTCGTTCATCTCATCGTATTTTTCTGCGTCCCACCGCTCGCCGGCCTGCATGCGGATTTCGCGGATTGGACCGCCAGCCTCACCTTCGATGACGGTGGCCATGGCGGCAGGATCGGGGCGGAACCAATCGTCTACGATGTAGTCCTCTTCGAAGTCCTGGATGCCGACCGAGACCTGCTCGCGGATGGCGTCATCGTTGAAGATTGTCAGCTGACCCTGTTGATGGATGGCATGCTGTGCATAGTCGAAACCCTGGTTCATCGCCCAGCTTTCGGCGATATCACCCATATGCCACTTGCCGACATGGCTGGTGGCATAGCCGGCCTCTTTCAGAACCTCTGCCAGCGTGACCTCATCTCCGGGAAGGCCAAAGCCGGCAATGTCAACCGTGGTATCCCCCATGCCCATGCGCACCGGCAGGCGCCCGGTCATCTGGGCCACGCGCGTCGGCGTGCAGGAGGGCTCGGTATACATTCGAACCATGCGCATGGCTTCGTCCGAGAACGCATTGATGTTGGGGGTCTCAATTCCGCGTACCGCATTCAGTTCGGGAATGCCCATGTCGCCGAAACCCAGATCGTCGATCAGAATGGATACGATGTTGGGAGGGTTGCCAGCATTGCCTTCACGGAACTCTGCCAGCACCGCATCGACGGCAGCGTTGTCTTCAATCCACTGCTCGCCATTTTGCGCTTCCAGAATATAGTACTGTGCGTCATGGATGATCGGCGTGTCCTGCGCAAAAAGCGGGGAAGACAACAGGATCGAGATGGCCGGCGCCAAACAAAAAAGTCTTGTGAACATTAAGGGTTCCCCGCTGCAGGAAGGTTGCGATTGTGACAAGTCTAATTATTTCGGCCTCTAAATCAAATTCGGGGGCGGTGGCACGAGGGCCGGTCGCCCCGTTTGAGGCCCAAACACCGGCGTGATCACTAGGCTGTTTCGAACAGGGCGTCGGTGAGCACGTGTTCCGAAAGCGCACCTGGCGCGCCGATTGCCACAAGCCGCGTCTCGGGCTTTCGGTCCCCCCATGCGCCATCCCGTGAGATATCCATGCGCTTTCCGACGACCTGCACAAGAATGCGATGATCCGGGTCCTCCTCGCTGAAAACAAATCCTTTGAGGCGATAGACGTCGCCCGGTAGCTTTCGAATTGCGCTTCTCAGCGATGACAGGCTGATGGGTTGCTTGGCCTTCATCATCGTTGTTGAAAAGCCGTCTGAATGATCAGCGTGTCGGCACCCGCAGTCAGGCCCATGCTCATGATGCTCCGGCACTTCTGTCTCAAGCTGTTCGGCAGCAAACCGGCCGACCGACAGCAATATGTCCAGCGGGACATCCGCATTGACCGCTTCGACCAGGCGATACCTGCGGAAACGCGAGCCGAGCCAGTCGTGCACTTTCTGGACTGTTTCTCTGCTGACCAGGTCCACCTTGTTCAAGATGACCATGTCGGAGAACGCGATTTGCCTGAGTTTCAGCTCCATCTGCTCTGGTGCGGCGAACAGCTGCTCGGCGTCGACAAGGCACATGAGGCTGTCGAGCCGGATCATGTCCCGGAACTTCTGGTCCGTGAACGTCATCGCAATTGATGACGGGTCCGATACGCCACTGGCCTCGAGGACGATGTATTCCGGTTTCTCCGGTCGGGCGAGAACGGCCTCGACCGTTTCGATCAGGTCATCCCGGATCGAGCAGCACACACACCCATTCGCCAGGCTCATCACATCATCTTCCAGGCCAACCACAAGATCAGCATCCACATTGATCGAGCCGAAATCGTTGACCAGAACCGCAACCCGCAGACCATGATTGCCGGTCAGGATGCGGTTCAGAAGGGTAGTTTTCCCCGCCCCGAGAAAGCCGGTCAGAATCGTGACCGGAATTGCCGAAGTCGAACCAAACTCGATCATAGTGTCACTCCGTCTTCTTCTTGCGGTTTGGAATGACGTCGTCGGTCCTGATCACGAAGTCGCTGGGCCATTCGGGATTGGGCGCACGGAACACGTCGGAGGGGTAGTATTCCTTGGGATCGATCTCCATGTCACGGTACTTTTGGTCCTGCTGCTCGGCGCGCGACGACCGCGGGGCAGGTGGCTTGATTTCATCTGGCAAGGTGATCTTGCCTTCGGCTTCCATCTTGCCCAATTCACGGAACGGTGCGACCGAGCCTGACTTGCCGGGCAGTGTCGCCTTCCGATACCAGATCGCATCTTTTGTGACGTTGACCACGGCCACGTCCAGACCCCAGGCGAACAGCCCATCATAATGGGCCCGGATACCCGCCAGCATCTCGGCATCAATGTCCTCGTCCTGCGTGTAATGGGTCACCATCGCAAGCCGGGGGCGTGCCTCAGCCATCATCTTGCCAACCGCATAATGCGAGGTGTGATGGGTATCGATCGTGTAGTTGAACAGCTCCTGCGGCAGGCCGTATTTGTAGGTCATCAACTGGCCGATATCCTGACCGGACATTTCGGTGACGAACACATCAACGCCTTTGCCGTATTCAAGGCTCAATTCATCCGGTCGGCCGTCCCCGGTCCAAACGAAGCTCAGGCCGTTCCAATCCAGGCGATACCCGACGGCGCCGTCCTTGGCATGGCTGCGTGGCCAAGAGCGCACGGTGACGCCATCTTCGTCATAGACGATGCCGCCTTCCTGACGGAAATCGAACTCGTTGACCTCGATTTCGTAACCGTCTCCAATCGGGAATACGTCGAAGGCCTCTAAATGCCATTTCAGCATTTGCTTCATGCCGTCCACCATGCCCGCCGTCCCAAGCTCGGGGGTCCGACCGGACGGGCCGTGGATCCGCAGCGGCGTGTAGCCGCCGGACCAAGCTCTGAACGGATAGATATAGGGGATGTCGGCGTAGTGATCGACATGCAGATGCGTGATGAAGATATCGTTGATCAATTGCGCAGGCACCTGCATCCCGATGATGTTGCGCACACAGCCCGACCCGAAATCGAAGAAGAACCGTTTTCCATTGCCCAGCTCGACCATCACACAGGTGCCTGCCTGATCCTCACGCGGAGGAAACGGCGTTGACCCGCAGAACGAGATGCGCATCTCGTCGGGCCCCAATTCCTCGGAAAGCGGGAAATAGTTTGCGTTCGACCCGGTCATGTATTTCGTCGGCCGGAAGTACTCTGGCAGAGTGATGCCGCCGGCAGGCCGGCCGCCATAGGGGTTCTTCAGGCTTTCACCCAGAGGGCCGTCCCCCTCATGCGCCTGTGCTGCGCCGGAGCCGTAGCTGACAGCCCCCGTTGCCACCGCACCTGCCGCCAGCCCCTGCATGACATGCCGGCGCGAAGGGTTTTCGATTTCATCCGCTGGCTGGTTTTGTTCGTTTTCGTGATCGTTGCTTTGGTCTTTGTCGGTCATTGCTATACCCTCAGTCGGATGCGTTTCTAAGATTGCGCTTCGCCAGACGACGAAGCTCGTTCACAAGTTCAGATTTGATGTGGGCCCATTCCTCGCGCTCGGACGCGGTGATCGACGTATCCTTGAGCTTTGCGCAGACTTTGCCGAAGTCCTCGATGGCCTCGCTCAGAAACGCGTCCGCCTCGAACTGGCTGGAAAGCGCAGTCGAAAGCTCGGGTAGCTCGTCTTTGAGGTCGTCCGTCACTGGATAAAGCCCGATTCCCACTATCTATTCTCGCATCAAGATGCGTGCGGTTGACCGGGGCGGCCAAGTGAGTCACCGTGAGTTGGGGGTGAGTTTGCAGTGAACCAAGCCAATGATTTATCGATAGATCAAGATGTTGGGCTGCCATCACCTGACCTGGTTCGGCAGGCGCTGCGTGACGTTGTCGCCAGCGCCGAGTTCCAAACTTCGCCCCGGCTTCAGCAGTTTCTGACCTATGTCGTCGAGGAAGCCCTCGCCGGTCGCGGTTCCCAGATCCGCGGCAAGGCCATCGCAGTCGAAGTGTACGGTCGCAGCATTGATGGCAGCGGTGGTCGAAATCTGGTTCGGGTAGAGGCGAGGCGACTACGGCGTTTGCTGCGTGAGTTTTACGAAGACCATTGGGACGGCCAGGGCGTTCGGATCTTCGTCGATCCTGGCGGATACAAACCGCGGTTTTCGCACCAAGCTTCCCCGGATGATCCGAAGTCGGACTTGGCAAGCCAAGGCCCGCCCCGTGAACGTAGGCACCTGCGTGGACTTCTGTTGGTCGGGCTGGGCGTTGTGGCCATGATCGTCATGCTGGGCATGTGGCTGAGACCCGGCAACGACGAGGCCGGGCAACCCTCCAACACCACCCGGCAGGCCGAACGGGCTGCGCTTGGTCAGCAGTCGCTTGCCCGATTGCAGGCGGCCAACCTGGCGGATCAGGCGCGGGGGATGTTCTTTCCGGTATTCGATGTCAAACGCCAGCAGATCGCCCTGGGAATGTTCCAGCATTCCACCGAGCTCGACCCGGCCTTGCCCGATGGCTATGCGGGAATGGTGCAGGTCTTGGCCACACTGGCTCTGCTGTCTCAAGACGAGGGCACACGAGAGGATCTGTTGCGCCAAGCATCCCAGATGTCAGGAACGGCACTTGAGTTGTCCCCGTCGGGTGCTTGGGCCAACGCCTCGAATGGCTGGCGATTGGCGGTGTCGGGCGACGCCGATGAAGCTTTGAAATACGCGCGGCTGTCTGCCGAACTTGCGCCTGAAGATGGGCATGTTCTGGACCTTGTCGGGATTGCCGCCCTGATTGCGAACGAGCCCGAACTTGCGGCCGAGGTCAGCAATCCGTCGCGGGTCAGATCCGGATCCGGACGATTTGGGGCGAGAAATATCTGGGGCGTATCGCAGCTTGTGCTCGGGAACTACGAAAACGTTGTCGATGCCTTTCAGGGTGCGCCTGCTGCAGGAGCGCCCGTAAGCGGGCCATCACTTTTGTTCCAGGCCGTCGCTCATGATCAGCTGGGCAATTTTGACGAAGCGCAAAGACTTGTTGATGAGTTGGAGGCCACGTGGCCGGATTTTCCGTCCGAATTTCTGGTGCAAAGGATCTTTCCGGGTGACGCCGATATACGGAAGAAGATACTCGGATCTCTGGCGAAGTACTGACAGACCCGTCGCAGCCTGCGCCGCTAAGAAGTCTTCAAGTTCCAACTGATGGCTTCGTGCGCGGCCCAGCTCGGCGTTGACGTTTCGGTGCTGCAGTCCATCGTCGGCTTTGGGGAAACTTGCGGCAAACTTTTCTTGACCTTCCAGCGCGGGAATGGGGCAGACAGTCCCCCGAAACTGTGCGCAAGGCGGCAAGACCGGCAGGTCAAGCAGGTTTGTTCAGTGTCAGACCGTTTTGGTGTCGCCCGCGCCAAGCCAAAAACAACCGAGTGAAACGAGCCGATGAACAAACTGACGCTATTGGTAGGCGGCGTTCTGATCGCAGGCGCTGCCGTGTTCGCCTACAACCTCAGCCAACAACCTGCAGGGCACTCGATGGAGGTGCCTGACACCTCGTCGCTGTCGCGGGGGGACCCGATCGCGCAAGTCAGCGTGCCGGCGACGTTCAGTGCGCCGGCCCAGATGGGCAAGGTTGCCTTTGACGTCAAATGCGCTGTCTGCCATGGGGCGAATGCCACGGGTTTGGAAGGCCTGGCTCCGCCCTTGGTGCACAAGATCTATGAGCCCAGCCACCACGGGGACGAGGCTTTTCAGCGGGCGGTTCAATATGGTGTTCAGGCCCATCACTGGCGCTTTGGCGACATGCCACCGGTCGCTGGCTTGACCCGTGCAGACGTGCAGGGCATCGTTGCCTATGTCAGGGAACTGCAGCGCGAGAACGAGATAAACTGAACCTTGCACAGTTGGGCGGACAGGATGATCGGACGGTGGGTTCTGGCCTTGGGCCTGGTTCTGGCCGGTATTCTGGTGTTCTCGGAACCCGCCTTTGCGCATGGGGGCGATGGGGGCACACATGCCGTCGTGGATCTGGAAGCAACCGACCCCGACCATGTCGAACAGGGCTACCCGGGCCATTGCCACGGCGGGGCCTTCTGCAACGGCGTGGCCATGACCGTGGCCGCGCCCGTCGTTTCCGCGCTGGTCTCAACGATCAACCGCCGTGCCATCCCGTCGGGCCAATACCGGATGTTGCCGGTGGCCCTGTTCGATCCGCCCCCGCCGCGCGCCGTGTCCTGAGTCACGAAATGCCTTTTCTGGGGGCGAGTTGAAGCAGACATACAGGACAAGATGATGACCCTTTTCAAACTGACGACGGGCGCCGTGCTGGCGTCGATGATTGCCGTGACCGCCCTGGCGCATGGTGGCGCCACAGGGATCGTGAAGGAACGCATGGACGGCATGTCCGCCATGAAGGACGCCATGAAGACCCTGACGCCGATGATGCAGGGCAAGACGCCCTATGACGCCGGCACCGTCCGAGACGCAGCCGAGACGATCGGCCGCCATGCCGGCGACAGCATGACCCGGCTGTTCCCCGAAGGCAGCGATGGCATGCCCTCCGAGGCCAAACCCGCGATCTGGCAGGACTGGGACGCCTTCGCCGAACTGGCCGAACAGCTGCAGACCTATGCCGAGGGGCTGGCCTTGGCGGCCGACAACGGGCTGATGATGGCCGGTGCCGGGCAAGGGTCCGGCTTGATGGGCGGATCGGGCATGATGGGCGGCGCTTCGATGATGGGGGGCGGGGCCATGACGGGCGGCCCCCCCGGGCGCGAGGAGCTGTCCGAGATGCCCGCCGATGGCGTGTTCATGATGCTGGGCCAGACCTGCTCGGCCTGTCACACGCGGTTTCGGTCGGAATAAGGTGCTTCGATGAAACGCCTCTATCGTCTGGTCCTTGCCTCTGCCGTACTGGCTGCGGCGGGGCTGGCCGCCGTAATCGCGTGGCCGATCGGTCTGACGCCGCAACTGCCCGACCTGACGGGCGACGTTGACCGCGGGGCCTACCTGGCGCGGGCGGGCGGCTGTATCGCCTGCCACACCAACTTCGCCGAGGGCGGCGCGCCCCTGGCCGGCGGCGTCAAGCTAAAGACACCCTTTGGCACGCTGTATTCCCCCAACCTGACCACCGACCCGGACCACGGAATCGGTGGCTGGACGATCGAGGAATTCGCCAAGGCCGTACGCCAAGGCGTGGCGCCGGACGGGCAGCCCTATTACCCGGCGTTCCCGTACCCGTTCTACGCCGAATTCACCGATCAGGACATCGCCGACCTGTGGGCGGCGTTCCAGACCGTGCCCCCGGTGGCCACGCCGTCGCGCCCGCAGCAGATGGCCTTTCCCTTCAACCAGCGCTGGGGGCTGAAACTGTGGCGCGCGGCGTTCCTCAAGCCGCCGCGCACCGATCCGGTCCCCGGCAAAAGTGATGTGTGGAACCGCGGCCGGCTGCTGGTCGAAGGCGCCACCCACTGCGCCGCCTGCCACACCGGGCGCAATCTGCTGGGCGCCCGCAAGTCGGATACCGGGCACTTCAAGGGAAGCGATGCCCTGCCGGGCGGCGACAAGACGCCGGCCATCGACTCTGCAACCCTGCAGAGGCGGGGCTGGACGGTCGACAGCCTGGCCTATGCCCTGCGCACAGGTATCATGCCCGACGGTGACGTATTCGGCGGCGCAATGGGCGAGGTCGTGACCTACGGCACCCGCTTCCTGACCGAAGAAGACCACCGCGCCATGGCCACCTATCTGCTCGATGCCCATGACGAAGGGTAAAAAGGTGGAGCCGCCGCGCCGAGTGATCTCGCCAATGATGAAATGGGGTACACCGGTGGCCGTTGTGATCATCGGTGTAGCCAGCGCTCAATGGTGGATGTCAAAAGGGGTGCCTGACGGTGCATCCGCCGATCCGCTACGTGGGGCGGCGCTTTATGCCGAAAACTGTGCGTCGTGTCACGGGGTCAAGCTGGAGGGTCAAGCCGATTGGCAAACGCCTGATGCGGACGGCGTCCTGCCAGCCCCGCCGCATGATCGAACCGGGCACACCTGGCATCATGGCGATGGCCTATTGTTCGACTATACCAAGTTGGGCGGCGAGGAGATGCTCAAGCGAATGGGAGTCTCGGGGGTCCAAAGCGGAATGCCGGGATTTGCCGACAGCCTGTCCGATCAGGATATCTGGGACATCCTCGCGTTCATCAAGGACAGTTGGCCCGAACGCGAACGCGCGATTCAACGCCAACGTACCGAGGCGGAAGCCCGGGCAGGCAACTGATTTTTTGTCGGAGTTTACGCGTCAATTCTGTGTCTGCTCAAGTCGGTTGGGCGAGATCACTACTCGCCTCCGCTCGGCTCGGTCCCGTGTTCGCCACCCTATGAAGCAAGCAGACCCGACAGTTTGAGTGCCCCGGACTGCAGCAGTGGCAGGAATTGCTTCAGGCTTGTCAGATCGTGCCGCTGCGTGGGGGCGTGCACGGACAGAGTGGCCGCAAGCCGGTCATTCTCGTCAAAGACCGGAACCGCGACGGCGGCCATGCCGGGCATGAACTCCTCGTCGTCGGTCGAGTAACCGTTCTGGGCGATTTTGGCGATCTCGGCACGCATGGCCGTGGGGTCGGTAATGGTTTTCTCGGTGTTAGCGGTCAGCCCGCGGGCCGAGAGAAACCCATCCAAGGTGTTTCGGCGCAGGGTCGAGAGGTACATCTTTCCGCTGGCGGTGCAGTGGAATGGCACCTGGGTCCCAATCGGCAGCTGGATTCTCAGTGGCCATTTGGTCTCGACCCGGTCGAGATAGATCATCCCCTCGCGGTCGGGGATGGCAAGGTTGCAGGTCTCACCAATTTCGTCGGCTACTCCGCGCAGAATGGCCAGGCGGGCCGTGCGGAGATGTTCGGACGACACGGTGTTCACGGACATCTGCCGCAACCGGGGGCCGGGCCCATAGGACCGGCCGTCCAGATCTCGTTGAAGGAACCCTTCGGCCTCGGCCGTCTGCAGCAGCCGGTGGACCGTCGGCTTTGCCAGACCCAACGCTTCGATCAGATCTGCCGGTTTGACCGCGACCCCGCGCCGCGCGACCTCTTCCAAGATCAGCAACAGGCGCAGGTTCGTTGGAATCTGGGTGTCCTTGTCTTGTGTGTCCGTCGCGGTCATCCGGCTACAGTCTAGTTTTTCGGCAGTAGTATCAAGGCCAGATCAGGCACCAGTGACACCAGAATCCAGACCGAGAGCAACGCCACCAGATAAGGCACCGTATACCGCAGAAGCCGGAAATACGGCACGCCTGTAACTCCCGAGGCGACATACAGGTTCAGCCCGTATGGCGGCGTGATGAAGCCAATGGATGCTCCGACAAGGAAGATCACCGAGAAGTGGATCGGATCAATCCCGACCGAAGCTGCGATCGGCGCCAGAATCGGGGCCAGAATGATGGTCACCGGCAGGCTTTCCAGAACCATGCCCGAGAAAAACACGATCACCATCGAGGTGAACAGAACAGCATGGTAGCCCCCCATCGAGGTCACGAAATTGCCGATCGTTTCCTGGGCCCCCAACAGGGAAAGGATCTGCTGCATCACCACCGAGATGGCAATCAGAGGCGCCAGGATCCCGGTGATCTGTGCCGAACGGATGACGATTGACGGGATCTCGGGGATCGTGAAACCCTCGACCACCAGCATTTCGGCAAAGCTCTTGTCCGTTGGGGAAACATCGTCGCGGGCGCCCATGATCCGGTTGATCGGATAACTCACCAGCCCGGCGATGACGCAGAAGCCAACAGTGACCCCGGCGGCCTCGGTCGGAGAGAACTTGCCGGTGTAGATGCCCCACAGCACAAGCCCGATGGCAAAAAAGCCCAGCCACGCGCCGAAGGCGGTTTTCAGAACGCGGTTCAGCTGCAGCGGGATCAGGTGACCCCAGCCGTTCATGCGGCAGATGATCCAGCAGGCAAACTGCATCCCGATCACCATCAGCGCGCCGGGCAGAATGCCGGCCACGAACAGCTCGGAAATCGGCAGGTTCATCAGGAACCCATAGACGATGAAGATGATCGACGGCGGGATGATGATCCCGACCGTGCCGCCCGCTGCGGCGGTTGCCGCGCTAAATCGTTCGTCATACCCGCCCTTGACCATCTCGGGGTGCAGCATCGATCCGATCGTGGCGGTCGTGGCCGAGTTGGACCCCGAGATCGCTGCGAACAACCCGCAGGCCCCAAGCGAAGCCATCGCCAGACCGCCGCGTATCCATCCGAGACAGGCATAGGCGAAGTCGCTGAGCCTTCGGGCGATACCCGACTTGTTGATCAGGTCTCCGGTCAGGATGAACAGGGGCATGGCCAGCAGCGCGAAGCCCTTGTTGAACACGTTCAAAAGCTCGGCGCCCATGTTGTCGAGCGTCAGGCCCAGAACAAACGAGCAGCCGATCACCCAGTAGCCGATGACCAGAAGGACCGGCACGCCCAACATGAACAGGAAAGTCACGCCGAGCGAAATCAAAGTAACCCAAGTTCCGTCTGCCATCAGTCTGCCCCGATCACGGCCTGCTTGATCAGCGGCTCGCCTGTTTTGAAGTTGCGCAGATCGTCCGCCAGGTTCTGGAACACTCGGCCGACCATAAGAAAGAATGACAACGGTGCCGCCAGCAGGAACCACCACTGCATGACGTTGTCCGTGCCCAGAACGATCTGGAAGTTGGACGCTGACAAGGCCACCAGCCGCGACGTGGTCACGATGACGATGACCGCGAAGATGAACCACAGCACCGCGTCCAGGATCAGGCAGGCCAACTGCCCGCCACGTGGCATCGCGGTTCGGAATTCGCTGAAGCTCAGATGCGTTCTGAGGCGCACGTTGTAGGAGGCCCCGAACCACGCCATCACCATGAACAGCAAGGGTGGAATCGTTGTGGACCAGGGTTCCTGGTCATTGAAGACGAACCTGTCGATCACGCCCCAGAAGATGATCAGCGCAATGGCCAGATAGGAATACACCATCACAGATCGTTCCAGATGGCGCTCGATGAAGGGAACCTTGCGATAGATCAGCATGACCAGAAGCCCGCCCAGCGCAGCGACGACGGCGCCGACAACCCATGCTGCGTCGGACTCCAACGCTGATTGAATTTCAAAGGAATCCTGGCTGAGAAAGGCGCTGAATATCGCGCCGATGTCTGCCCAAAATGACATGAACCCCGTCCTCCCAGTCGGTCTTCGGATGAACCGGCCCACGCGGGGCCGGTTCAAATCAGTTTATCAGGCTTGGCCCATCCACCAACGGCGCGGCTCGACATTTTCGGGCAGGGTGTCTGCCGGGATCTCGCGCGCGATGTCGTAGATCTCCTGATAGGTGTCGATGCCGCCGGCCCATTTGTTCAGGCGCTCGCGCCATTCTGCCCAGGGTTCCGGGTTGAAGTTCGGGGCACACATTTCCTCGGCCAGCTTGATCTGGTCGTCCGGCAGGAAGGCCGCACGCACACCGTTCTCGGCAAAGATCGTGTTGGGCAGCTGCGGATCCGAGAAGCCGACCGTGTTCAGCAGCGCAGCTTCGTTCGCACCCTGGATCAGGGCCTGCGTGAAGTAGGACGATTCCATGACCGCATCCTGCAACTCGCCGCCCAGGCTGTCGAAGACCTTGGCCGACATCGATGTGTGTTCGGTACCGCAGAAGAACTTGAGGTTGACCGACTGGGAAACGACCGGCGCCATGTTCGCATAGGCCACCGCCGATGCCCAGGTTTCGGCCCCATCGATCAGACCGGTCTTCAGCGCATCCAGCGTTTCTTCCCAGGCCACCGGAACCGGGTTCAGGTTCAGCAGCTGCATCGCGATCCGACCCAGCTGAGTGCCGGTCACGCGGTTCTTGGTGCCAAACAGCTCTTCCAGTTTGGTGACGGTGGGCTTGTCCGCAAAGGTCGACCCCATCTGCAGCCCGCGCAATTCGCAGTGGGTGAACAGGAACTTCAACCCGTGGCGCTTCTCGAGCGGCTCGCGCAGGATCCGCTGGCTGGCGGGGCTGTAGAAGAAATGATACTGCGCTGCGCGGCTTGGGAACATGTAGGCATAGTCCAACACGTTCAGATAGGGTGCGCCACCGGCCGAGTTCTGGGTCGAGGCCGCGTAAATGTCCACGATGCCCTGCTGGGTTTTCTCGACACAGCTCAGCTGACCGCAGATCTGGTTGTCGCCGATGAATTCGATGCGAATCTCACCGTCCGTGCGCTCTTCGAGGTCGCGGGCGAACTCGATGGCTCCGGCCCGTTCGATGAGAAGGTTGCGCGTGTTGAAACCTGCCGCACCGAATTTCAGCGTATGCTTGGGCTCTTTCGAGAACCGTTTTTCATACGTGGATTCAGCCGCCTGCGCGAGATTGGCAAGGCTCATGGCCCCACCGAAACCCCCTGCTGCCAGCAGAGTGGAACTCATGCCATAGCGTCCGGCAACGCGGAAAAAGTCCCGCCGTGAAATGCCACTTAACTTTCGTCCGATCTCCATTGCTATCCTCCCGTTTCGCAATTATTGAGACGTTTTGTATCAAAAAATGCTAGCTTAATTCATGCATCTTGCATAGGGTTTTTTTAGCAACTGCGGGAGGAGCCGATCATGGAAGTGGACTATGTGATTGTCGGTGCCGGTTCTGCGGGATGTGTCATCGCCAATCGGCTTAGTGCTGATCCCCAAGCCAAAGTTGCGTTGATCGAGGCGGGCGGACCAGACACCAACCCATGGATTCACATCCCGGTCGGGTACTTCAAGACCATGCACAACCCCTCGGTCGATTGGTGTTATCGCACCGAGCCTGACCCGGGCCTGAATGGGCGTTCCATTGATTGGCCGCGCGGAAAAGTATTGGGCGGGTCGTCCTCGTTGAACGGGCTTCTCTATGTTCGCGGGCAGAAGGAGGATTACGACCGCTGGCGCCAGATGGGAAACGTCGGTTGGGGCTGGGACGATGTTTTGCCCCTGTTCAAACGCAGCGAAGATCAAGAGCGTGGAGAGGATGAGTATCACGGCGTAGGTGGCCCGCTGTCCGTCTCCAATATGCGCATACAGCGCCCTATCTGCGATGCCTGGGTCGCCGCGGCGCAGGCCGCAGGCTACCCGTTCAATCCCGACTACAACGGTGCCAACCAGGAGGGCGTCGGGTATTTTCAGCTGACTACGCGCAACGGTCGTCGTTGCAGTGCGGCCGTCGCCTATCTCAAGCCCATTCGCAACCGGCAGAACCTGACGATCATCACGCGCGCGCTGGTGACGCGGGTTGCCATGGACGGCAAGCGCGCAACAGGCGTCGTTTACCGCGATCGGTCGGGCGAAACCAAAACGGTGAAAGCCCGGCACGAGGTCATCCTGTCCGGGGGGGCAATCAACTCTCCGCAGATCCTGATGCTGTCAGGCATTGGTGACCCCGATCATTTGAAGGCAAACGGAATCGAACCCGTTCACGCCTTGCCGAACGTAGGCAGGGGGCTGCAGGATCACCTGCAGGCGCGCCTGGTATTCAAGTGCAACGAGCCGACCCTGAACGATGAGGTGCGAAGCCTGTTCAACCAGGCCCGCATCGCGCTGAAATACGCGTTGTTCCGGGCCGGTCCCATGACCATGGCGGCCAGTCTGGCAACCGGTTTCATGAAGACCCGTCCCGATGTTCAAACCCCGGACATCCAATTTCACGTCCAGCCCTGGTCGGCGGACAGCCCTGGCGAAGGCGTGCACCCGTTTTCGGCCTTTACGATGTCGGTCTGCCAGCTCAGGCCGGAAAGCCGTGGAGAGTTGCGGTTGGACGGACCGGACCCCGCCAGCTATGTCAAAATCATCCCGAATTATCTGTCGACAGAAACCGATTGCCGAACGATTGTCGCGGGCGTCAACATCGCTCGCAACATTGCGCGCCACAATCCGTTGGCCTCAAAGATCTCCGAGGAGTTCCGACCGACGGCCGATCTGTCCTGTGACGACTATGAAGGTACGTTGGACTGGGCACGCTCGAATTCGGTGTCGATCTATCATCCGACCGGAACCTGCGCGATGGGCACGACCGACGCGGCCGTTGTCGGTCCTGATTTGAAGGTGAGGGGGATCGAGGGGTTGCGCGTGGCCGATTGCTCGATCATGCCGGAAATCGTCAGCGGAAACACCAATGCGCCCGCCATCATGATCGGCGAGAAAGCCAGCGATCTGATCGCGGGACACGGCTGACACGGCGTCTGTGGGCCAGTTATTGGCTGGGTAAGGTCAGAGCGTCATTCGACGGGCAATCCGAATACCGCGATTGCTGCGCCAAGAATGCAGAACAAAACAAACACCAACGCGCGGAAGCGCAGGTTCTGCTGAGATGCCGACCGGGCCGCGATCCCGGCCTGCAGCGCGTAATAGACTGCAAAGGCGCGGGAAGCGTAGCTGATGATTTCAAAGACATTCGCTGTCCAGGTCAGTATCAACCCGACGCCAACCAGAACGGTATAGGCGGTCCTTTCAGAGACGCGCCCGCCTGAAATCTCGGACAGCAGTCCACCGGACCCGCTGGTATCCGCGACGGCGGCGCTGAACTGGGCCGACAGGGCCGCAATAACCAGAAGAACGGGCAGTATCGGGGCGACGACCTGCATCAGGTCAATGATCGCCGTTTCGTCCAGAACCAAGCCGCCCGGTTCGACCGAATAGGTCAACAGGCCGATATAGATCAGGTAAACCGCGCTTGCGATCAACTGGGCCCACCGCATGGAGCGAATGCGGGTTTCCGCATCATAGGCGTGGCCGAGGTAACGCGAGGTTTCAAATCCCTGCACGGTGACGATCAGCCCGGCCAATAACATGAGCGCGTGCGAGCCGCGCTCGGCCGGCGGGTCAAAGACAAGTGCATCGTGGCTGTATTGCTCGGCAAAATACGTGGCAAGTCCGACAAGCAGCCCGGCGATGATTGCCAGTTTCAGGCCGACTGAAATCTGCTCCAACCGTTCCAGCGCGGAAAACCCCCGGGTGCAGCCAACGAAAAGGATCAGCACAAGCACGCCCGAGGTCACAAGGCGGGCATGAAACGCGTCATCCACCTGGGTCAGGCTCACGCCAAACGAGCCGAACAGGTTCAGGTAGTAGGCGACCGAAATGAAGTAGGCAAAAGACAGGCTTGCCGACGCGACCCTTTCGGCCCGCTCGATACCGGCACCCCGGTCGGATCTGTGCGCAATGTCGCGGATGTTGTATCGAATTGCGCTTCCAAACCCCCAGGCCGCGGCGCAGAGGCCCAGCATGGCAAGCGGGGCCAGATCGCCAAAACTGACGTCCAGGATTGGACCAAGAACAAGGAACCCGCTGCCGATGATCGACGCCAGCGGGGTGATCGAGGCTCTCCACATCCGGGAATTGGCGACACGTGGCCAAACCAGAATGGCCAAGACCACCACGACCGCGGCCAGGATCAACGTATTCTGCAACTCGGTCGTCAAGGGAACGGTTCGGCCTCGCTAGTGCTCGTCGGGACGCCGCTGGTGGGGGTTCAATCGCTGAGGGGCGATCATGGTATGTTTACCGGCATCCAAGGTCGCTCAGATTTACCAATCAGCGGTATCCCGTTCAACTCTGGCGCTTGGTTGTGCCGCGTTCCATCGCCTTTTCCCAAGCCAGATGGCGGGCGCGTCAAAAAAACCGGGTGGCTGTCAACGTCTTGTTGCATCGCTCGTGCAAGGTCTTCCGGCACGCAAATATGACGTGACGTGCCGGGGTATGAGTTGGACATTTCGCGTGTAATCCATCAGGTTCCGGGCAACACAGCTCCGGTCGCTCGGCCCTTGTATGGCCGCGTTCGGCGCGCAATATTCGCAGGTTGAACCAGATGCAGTATCACAACAAACCCTATGATCAGCTCAACATCGGGGACACGGCCGAACTGAAGCGTCTGTGCACCGAGGATGACTTTTATGCCTTCGCCGCGAATTCGGGCAATCACAACCCGCTGCACCTGGCCCATGAGGACGGGGATGGAGACGACCGGCCCGAGGCGGTGGCGCCATCGCTGTTCGTGGGCGCGCTGATCTCGGCTGTTCTGGGAAACATCCTTCCCGGGGCCGGGACGCTTTATAAGTCGCAACAGTTCGACTTCGTGGGCCGTGCCATGGCCGGGGACGAGCTTTTGGCGCGCGTGGTCGTCACCGAAAAGCGTGCCAACCGCGAGGTGGTCTTGGATACCAACGTCACCCGATGCAGGGATGATGCGGTCATCGTCAGCGGCAAAGCCGTGGTAATCGCCCCGGACCGCGCGCTGTCGTTCCGTGAAATCGAGGTTCCCGGCCTGATCGTCCAGCGGCACCGTCACTTCGACGCGTTGCTGGAGAAATCCCGGCCGCTGGATCCCATCCCGACCGCCGTCGTTGCCCCGGAGGACCCGAACTCGCTGGGCGGCGCGATCCTGGCTGCGCGGGAAACGATCATCGAGCCGATACTTGTCGGTCGCCCGGACCTGATCGGGCAGGCGGCGCAGGAACTGGGCGAAAAGCTGGATGGTTTCGAGATTGTCGCCGCGGAAGAGCATAGCGAAGTCGCCCGCATCGCCGTCGACCTTGTGGTCGAAGGCCGGGCCGGGGCGCTGATGAAGGGGCATCTGCACACCGATGATCTGCTGAGGGCCGCATTGCGTAAGGATCAGGGATTGCGCGCGGGCCGCCGCTTTACCCATGTCTTCGTCATGGACGTGCCCGGGCAACCGCATCCGCTGCTGGTCACCGACGCCGCGATCAATATCGAGCCCGATCTGCAAACCAAGATCGACATTACCCAGAACGCGATTGATCTGGCGATCTCGATCGGGATGGAAACGCCCAAGGTCGGCGTACTGTCGGCGGTAGAGACGGTGAACCCGGCCATTCGGTCCTCGATCGACGCGGCGTTGCTGTCCAAGATGGCTGAACGTGGCCAGATCAAAGGAGGCTTGGTCGACGGTCCTCTGGCAATGGACAATGCGGTCAGCATGGCCGCAGCACGGATCAAGGGGATTGTCTCGCCAGTGGCCGGACAGGCCGACATACTTGTGGTTCCGAACCTGGATGCGGGCAACATGCTGGCCAAACAGCTGACATATATCGCCAATGCCGAAGCGGCAGGGGTGGTTCTGGGGGCGAAGGTGCCGATCATCCTGAACAGCCGCGCGGATGACGACAAGGCGCGTTTGGCATCCTGCGCCGTGGCTGCCCTGCACGCCGCCCGCATTGCCGGGGGGCGGTCATGAGCCATGTCATCACGCTGAACGCAGGCTCGTCGTCTCTGAAGTTCGGGCTGTTTTCGTTGCCATCCGATGACCCGGTTGCAATCTGCACCGGAATCGTGGACCGCATCAGCGCCGCTGGCGCGACCATCCGCGCCAAAACGTCGGATGGCCGCACGTTGGGCGGTGATGTGGCAGACGGGATTGCCGATCATAACGAGGCCCTGAACCATGTTCTGGACCTGATCGTCCAGCAATTTCCCGCGGCCAATATTGCAGCCGTCGGCCACCGCATCGTTCACGGTGGTCCTGACCACGATCAACCGATCTTGCTGACACCTGAAAGCCTTGCAGCGCTTGACGAACTCTCGCCGTTCGCGCCGTTGCACCAGCCCTACAACCTCAGCGGCGTTCGTGCCTCGGTCGAGCGGTTCCCCGATGCGGTGCAGGTTGCCTGTTTCGACACCGCCTTTCATCGCAGTCACCCTTGGGTCAACGATACGTTTGCCTTGCCGACCGAGTATTATGACAAGGGCGTTCGCCGTTATGGGTTTCACGGCCTCAGCTACGAATACATCTCGGGCCATCTGGCCAAGACCGCGCCGCTGCTGCATGGCGGCCGGGTCATCGTGGCGCATCTGGGCAACGGCGCGTCGATGTGCGGTATGATCCACGGCCGCTCGGTCGGGTCCAGCATGGGGTTCTCGGCCATAGACGGTCTGCCTATGGGAACCCGATGCGGCCAGTTGGATCCCGGTGTCGTCCTCTACCTCATGGACCAGAAGGGCATGAGCGTGGATGAGATCACCGAACTTCTGTATCGCAAATCCGGTCTGCTGGGTCTGTCCGGTCTGTCCAGCGACATGCGCACGCTGGAAAAGTCCGACAGCGGCAGCTCGCGCCGGGCCATCAGCTATTTCAATTTTCGTGCGCGGCGTGAACTCGGTGCCCTTGCGGCTGTGCTGGGTGGGCTGGATGCGGTGGTGTTCACTGGTGGGATTGGCGAGAATTCTGCGCTGGTGCGCGAAAGGATTTGCGTCAACATGGGGTGGTTGGGGATTGAACTGGACCATGATGCCAATACGGACCACGCCCGGATCATCTCGACACCGCTGTCCCGGGTTCAGGTCATGGTCATCCCCACCAACGAGGAACTGGTGATCGCCCGTGCGGCTGCTCGTTTCGTCTATCCGCACATGTACGAGACGCTATTGGACAAAGCGAGCCCAGCCGCGCCGCCCCCGGCCGATGGTTCGGGGCCTGAGTGATCAGGCGCTGGACGTCAGCGAAGGAAATTCTGCGAATTTTTCGCAAAAAATGTCTTTCTACGGGAAACCCCCAATTTCGGGCAGAGGTGGGCTGGGCTATTGTCTGATTAACCAAGGTGAAACTTGGCCTACCACTTTCCCCGAAGAGGGGCTGGCTACCTACCCCCTCAGCCGGCCCCTCAAAAACCCCAGAAAATCAGTTGAATCCCTTGGCAGCCAAAGCCTTAGAGCTCGGTGCCAGATAAGCCCGTTATGCGCATTGCCAGGTCAAGGAGTCGCGAATAATCGTCGAAGCTGGCCAAATGAGGAAGTTCCGAGACCGGCGACTTTCTATACCCTTCCGAATACAGAAGAAATGGGATTTGGGCACGTTGGGCGGTTTCTGCGTCCACTTCGCTGTCGCCCACAAAGACACGCGCGTCGTTTGAACCCAGTGCCTCGAACGTGGCGGTCAGGTGGGCGGGGTCGGGTTTGCGGGATTTCACTGTATCTCCGCCGATCACCACGTCGAAGAACTGCGCCAGATCCAGAACCTCAAGGATATGCCGCGCGGGCGTTTCCGGTTTGTTGGTGCAGACCCCTAGCGCGATATTTGCAGCCCGCAGTCGTCTCAGAGCGTCTTGGACACCTGGATAAGGCCTGGTCATTGCACTTGATGCCTGGCTGTAATGGTTCAGCGTGACCTGTGTGAGTTCGGAATGACGCTCGATGCTCAGGCCGCAGTGAAGGATCACGCGCTCAACCAGTTTTGGCAGACCATTGCCGACGAATCCCTGGATCGTTTTGTCGGGCAGGGGCGCAAGGCCCTGATCGGCCAGCATCCGGTTCGCTGCTGCCGCAATGTCGGCCAGGCTGTCTACCAGCGTGCCATCCAGATCAAACACGATTGCCGCCGTCATCTCCGCTCCCGAGTCTTAGTGTCGAGACCCGGCCTAACGGGCCTGCCGCAAGGGCGCAATGGTTCGGTGTGCGAATAGCAGGAAACCGGCACTTGACATACCTTAGTATTTTTATCAGATTAAGCGCGAAGACACGCAGCCAACCCGGTTCCGGGCCAGCCAGATCCATGAAAGTTGAACGGAAAAGGCGCTTTGCCTGAACACAACCGGAGATGACCCGATGAACGCGCAGAACCCGAATCCGACCCAAGCCTATGCCGTTTCGATGCTGCCGGCCCACAAGGCCGAGGACCTGACGCAGGGCGGCAACCTGGCCCATATCGAGTTGGGCGACCAGCTGTATACCCTGCGCATCACCCGCGCGGGCAAATTGATCCTGACGAAATGAGCGGCGCATCGACCCGGGGCGGCGCCCCGGTCGGGCGGCTGACTGATCTGACGCCGATCGAGGCTGGCGCTGTCATGTATCTGCGGATGTGGAGTGACGGTGCCGCCGGCCGCGCCGATGCGGCGCATGATTTCGACATCGCGCTGGGCGCTGATCACGGGCAACTGGCCATCCTGGCGCTGGATCGTCTGTGCAGTCTGTGCGCCCATCACGCCCGCCGCCCTCTGATCCGGCACGGGCTGGGCTGCGCCTGTCTGGGCGCGGACGAAAGCTGTTTCGCGCAGATGATCGCGGCGGCATCGGAAGGGGCGCGCGAGGATGCGATGATGCTGGCGGCCTTGATCGTACGCCCCGATTTCGCGCCCGCGCTGGCGTCACTGTCCGAAGAGTTCGGGCTGGCCCTGCGGCGCATGACCGCCGCCATCCCACTGCCGTCTACCGGCCATCAGACCCCCTCGGCCGTGCTGCACTGACAGCGCGGTTAATTGCCCTGGCCGAATCCGGCCAGGGCGTATCTCAGCAGCAGCCGCACCCGTCATGGGGATGGCTGTGGTCGCACAACGGGGCAGGGGCATAGTCGCCGACCTCGGCCAACACAGACCGCAGCGCCCACAGAATCATGTCCACATCTTCGGCTTCGATGGTCAGAGGCGGGCGGATCTTCAGAATATTGTCCTTCGGCCCTTCGCTGCCGATCAGGATGCGGTGGTCGCGCATGCGGTTCTTGACGTATCGGCAGATCTCGGTGCCTTCCGAGCCGTCGGGGTTGATCAGTTCGACCCCAAGAAACAGGCCCATGCCCCGCACATCACCCACGCAGGCGAACTCGGCTTCGATCGCGCGCAGACCATCCATCAGCCGTGCGCCCATCACGCGGGCATTCTCCTGCAGGCACTCGTCATCGACGATGTCCAGTACCTCTTTGCCGATCCGGCAGGACAGGGTCGAGCCGCCGAAGGTCGAGAAGAACTCGATCCCGTTGTCGAAACTGTCGGCGATCTCGCGCGTGGTGACCAGCACGCCCAGGGGGTGGCCGTTGCCGATGGGTTTGCCCAGAACCACAATATCGGGGGACGCGCCCTGATGTTCGAAGCCGAAGTAGTACTCGCCCAGCCGGCCCAGGCCCGTCTGCACCTCGTCAGCGATGCAGACGCCGCCGGCGGCGCGGATCTTTTCGTAAACCGCTGACAGATAGCCTTTTGGCGGGATGATCTGACCCCCGACCGAGGGGAAGGTCTCGGCGATGAAACCGGCCACCCCGTGCCCCTTGCGCTGCAGGGTTGCAATCGCGTCGTCGACCAGGTCGGCATATTTCTGCGCCCGGTCGGGGTCGTCACGTTTGAACCTGCCGCGATAATCGTCGGCCACCTCGACCAGTTCCACCCAATCGGCCTGGCCCACGCCGCCGGGCTTGTTGAATTTGTAGGCGGAAATGGCCACCGCCGCATTGGTGTTGCCGTGATAGCCGTGATCGGGCGTCACCATGCCCTTGGCCCCGCTATGCGCCCGCGCCAGGCGCAGCGCCAGCTCGTTGGCCTCGGTGCCCGAGTTGACGAAGAAGCACACCTGCAGGTGATCGGGCAGCTTCGACAGCAGCTTGTCGGCAAATTCCACCTGCGCCGGATGCAGATAGCGGGTGTTGGAGTTCATCCGCTTCAACTGATCCGCCGCCACGGCCTGAATGCGCGGATGCGCGTGCCCCACATGCGGCACGTTGTTGTAGGCATCCAGATAGGGCCGCCCCCATTCGTCGAACAGGTGATGTTTCCACCCACGCACCAGCATCACCGGGTCGTCATAGGTCAGGCTCAGGTTGCCGCCGAAATGGTCCCGCCGTTTGTTCAGGATCTCGGCCTTGTCGGTCGGGCGATAGAAGACTTTCTCGTCCGGCAAGTTCAGTAAGGCCGCCGGGTTCGGGCAGACCGCGTGCCACAGGTCCAACTCGTCCGGGTCGGCGACGCCGGGCCAGTCGGCCTGCATGCCGGCCGTGGTCAGGGCCAGCTGGAAATGCACATGCGGCGCCCAGCCGCCGTTCTGGCCGGCACCGCCCAGCCGGGCGAATGCCGCCCCCTGCGCCACCGGATCGCCCGGTTTCAGCCGGTCACAGACCTCGGGGTCCAGATGCCCGTACAGCGTATAGAACGCGTCACCCTCGGGGGTTTCGTGATGCAGGATCACCACGCCGCCATAGTCCAGATGGTTCGCCCGGTTCTCGACCGCCTCGACCCGCCCGCTCAGCGGCGCCAGCAAAGGCGTTCCCGCCGGCGCGAACACATCCACGGCCAGATGCACCGTGCGCCGGTCCGACGCCTTCCACGGACCCTTGCGGAACGTCGGCTCGGCATAGATCAGACGCGGTTCGTTGTAATAGCCCAGCCACAACGCGTTGCCGAATTCCGCGCCCACCCGCGCGGCTTCCTCCAGCGGCATGTGAAACGGGTTCTGCGGCCAGGTCGAGTTTTCGACCGACAGCGAACCCATCGGAACGTCCGACAGGTCCTGTCCCAACAACTGCGCAAACTGCCCGCGATGTTCTGACAGGTACGCGTGAATGCGCTCGGCCCCGTCGGTGACGGGCAGCCCGCAGACCGCCCGCAGCCGCGCCGACATCAGCTCGCCATTGACCGAACCATCCTCGAGAAACCGCCAGGCCGGTGCCTGGCTGATCGTCACATACGGGTCGTCGGGGTTTTCGGCGGCCATCAGCGTGGAATTGACGACCGACACGGCCAGCCGCATCCGCAGCAGAGGCCAGAGCAAATCCACCTCCTGCGGGCGCAGCCGGTTTGCGGCGTGATAGCCCCGCACCAGCGCGGCCAGTGCCCGTTCAGGGCGGGGGTGATCCAGCACCACATACGCCCCAGCGATCGCCAGTTCGCACACCCGCGGCGCGGCGCACATGTCGCCCAAATCGATGAGGCCCGAAACCTGCCGGCGCTCCGACAGCTCTCCTTCGACCAGGATGTTGTAGTCATTCACGTCATTGTGGATGGCCTGCCGGGGCAGCTCGGCCAGCATGTCCGCGACGGCATCGAACTGTGCACAAATCTCGCGCAGAAGGGCCGCGCGATCGGGGTCGGCAACAGCATCCAGCTTGTCAGCGATCCAGCCGGCCTGGGTCAGGTCCCATTTGAACTCCGGCCGCTCCAGGCCGGGATGCGAAAACCGCTCCAGCGCCCGATCGGTCGCCCCCAATACCCGGCCCAGTTTCAGGATCAGGTCCTCGGATTTCGGCACCGTCTTGGCATAGCACCGGCCCGGCAGCCTTTCCAACAGCCACGCCAGACGAGGCCGTCCCGCGTCGTCGTCGATCTGCAGAAGTAAACCGCCGTCCAGACCGGGGATGACCTTGGGAAACGGTAGCCCCGGGGCCTCGGCCGCGATATGCTCCAACGCCTTGATCTGCAGATCCACCAACTGCGAGTCACACCCGGCCCGCATGACCTTCAGAACATAATCCTGCCCATTGGTGGCCTGCACCAGGAAATTCAGGTCATATTCGCCATCCAGCCGCGAGAGCCGGGCGTCCAGCCCCCAGACCCGTCGCAGCGCGGCCGCCCAAAAAGCACTCAATTCGTCCATTCCCGTCTCCGCCCCGCGCGCGCCGGGGCCATTTCATCTGGCCAAAAAATATCCTCGGGGGGGGGATCGCGCATTGGCGCGATGGGGGGCAGACAGCCCCCCGCCTTACCCTACGGCCCGCAGGCGTTTGATCAGTGACGAGGTGTCCCAGCGGGCGCCGCCCATCTTCTGAACATCTTTGTAGAACTGATCGACCAGCGCGGTCACCGGCAGTGATGCCCCGGTCTCGTCCGCCGTGTCCAGGCAGATGCCAAGGTCCTTGCGCATCCAGTCCACCGCAAAGCCATGGTCGAAATGGTCGTCCAGCATTGTCTCGTACCGGTTCGACATCTGCCAGCTTCCGGCGGCACCCTGGCTGATCACCTCGACCACCGCGCGCCCGTCCAGCCCGGCCTTCTCGGCGAAATGCAGCGCTTCGCTCAGGCCCTGCACCAGCCCGGCGATGGCGATCTGGTTGCACATCTTGGTCATCTGGCCCGCGCCGCTGTCTCCGATGCGGCGGCAGATCTTGGCATAGACCTGCATCACCGGCTCGGCCCGGTCATAGGCGGCCTGATCGCCGCCGCACATGATCGACAGAACCCCATTCTCGGCCCCGGCCTGGCCGCCCGAGATCGGCGCATCAACAAAAGAGATCCCGCGCGCCTTGGCGGCCGCGTACAAATCGCGCGTGACCTTGGCCGAAACGGTGGTGTGGTCAACGAAAACCGAGCCTTCCGCCATGCCGTCGAACGCGCCGTCCTCGCCGGTGCAGACCATGCGCAGATCGTCGTCGTTGCCGACGCAGGTCATCACGAACTCGGCCCCCTCGGCGGCACCGCGCGGCGTGGTCGCCATCTGGCCACCATGCTGCGATACCCATTTCTCCGCCTTGGCCGCGGTGCGGTTGTAGACGGTCACCTCATGCCCGGCCGCCTGCAGATGCCCGGCCATCGGATAGCCCATGACGCCCAGGCCAAGGAATGCAACTTTCGCCATTTTCTAGATCCTCCCTGTGACCGGTCCGGGACATGAAACGCCCACTGGCCGGAATGCTTGCCAGAGACAAAGCAAAGCCGCGGCCAAAGGGCAACCCCGCACCGGGAAACGGGCCGCAAATAGTGGCCGCGCGTCACGCGCCGCTGATATTGCGCTCCATTAGGCGTTGGTACAGGCGTGGGGCCAGCCGGTTCAGCCACCAGGCCAGCCGCGCCACCCGGCCCACCGGGATGACGGGCCGCCCGCGATCCATCCCTTGCAGGATCACGCGGGCGGCCGCCTCGGGGGTCATCTCGTCCATGCCGTCGCTGGCAGATCCGGGGCGTGCGGTGCCATCCGGCTGCCGATCAGCCCGGCCCGGGTTGGTCGCCACGAATGATGGCGCCGCGATATGCACCCGCACGCCATGGGGGCGTTCTTCGGACCGCAGCGATTTGAAGAAACCTTCCAGCGCGTGTTTCGAGGCCGCATAGGCCGTGCGGTGATAAAGAGGCGCAAACCCCGCCACCGACGAGATCGCCAGATGCGCACCGCGCGACTGGCGCAGCGCGGGCAGAAAGGCGCGGGCCATCGAGACGGCCGCGAAATAGTTGATTTCGAACACCTTGCGGTGGCTGGCGTCGTCGGACTGATCGAACCCGCAGATCTGGGTGATCCCGGCGTTGTAGATGACCAGATCGATGCTGTCGCAATGCGCAAGCGTATCGTTCACGGCGCGCGCCAGTTGCGCCGGATCGGTCAGATCGCAGGCAATCGCCATCTGCGTAGCGGTGTCCTGCACCCCATCCACCTTCAGATCCAGCAGGACCACGCGCCATCCACGCTCTTGCAGCGCGGCCGAGAGCGCCTGACCCAGCCCGCCGGCCCCGCCCGAGATCACTGCGGTTTTCATAGGCCCACACTCCTTTTCCAAAGGTCGAACACCTCGGCGCTGGCCTTCTGCGGGATATAGCCGAACACGGTTTTCAGCGCGGTATTGTCAAGAACCGGTCGGTATTGCAGGAACCGCACCTGTTCGGGCCCGTAGCGCGACAGGCGCAAGGGTCGGGCCACGGCCAGCGCCGCCTTGAGCGCCCAGGCCGGCAGGCGCAGCACGGGTTTGTTCAGCGCGCGGGCCAGATCTTCGACGCTCAGCGCGCCGTCCCCGGCGACGTTGTACACTCCCGGCGGCCCGTCGGTGGCCGCGCGTTTCAGGATGCGGGCCAGATCGCGGGTCCAGATGAACACGAAGGGGCTGTCGCTGCCCGCCACCGCCAGCAGGCGGGGTTTGCGGAACAGGGCGGTGATCTGGTTGTCGGTGCCGTCGCCCAGCACCGTGCCCACCCGAAGCACCACCTGTTCCAGCTGCGGCGCGGCGGTTCGGGCCTCGGCCAGCAATTCCTCGACCTGCCGCTTGTGGTCGGAGTAGGGAAACTCGGGGTTGCCGCGCACCGGATCGGTTTCGCGCAGCAGCACCGGGTTGTCCGCGTGATAGCCATAGGCCGCACCAGATGAGGTGACGACCAGCCGCCGTACGCCATGGACCAGCGCGGCATCGACCACCTTGCGCGTGCCGCCCACATCCACCGCATGGGCCTCGGCCCGTGACATGCCCGGCGGCGGCGTGACGATCGAGGCCAGATGCACGATCACCTCGGGCTTCACCTTGGCGATCACCCGGGCCGGGTCGCCCGTGGTGACATCCATGCGCAGAAAAGGAACCTCGTCCGGCAGCGTGTCCGGGCGGCGCAGGTCGGTGGCAAACACCTCATGGTCGCTCAGCTCGTCCAGCAGGGCGCGGCCGACCAGGCCCGCAGCGCCGGTGATCAGAATTCGGGTCATCGGGCGGCCTCGGTCCGGGCCATCAGCTGCGCCAGCGCCAGCCCCGAGATGGCATGCCAGATCCCCCAGAAGGCGGCCACCACGGCCATGCCGCCCAAGCCGTTGAAAAAGGCGAAGATCAGCACCAGCCCTAGGCCCGAATTCTGGATGCCGGTCTCGATCGTGACTGCACGCCGGTCAAAGGGGGACAGCCGGGTCAGAGTGGCCACAACCCAACCGCCCCCCAGTGCCAGGGCGTTGTGAAGGATCACAAGCCCGGCAACCGCCTCGGCGTAGCCCAGGAAGAAACTCCAGTTGGCCGCCAGGGCGAGCACGATGAAAGCCACGAAAATGGCCATGGACAGGATCTGCAGCGGCCCGCGCAGCCGCGCCGTCAGGGCGGGGCGCTTCTGGTTCAGGGTCACCCCCAGAACCAGCGGCAGGATCAGCATCAGCCCGACGATGATGGCGATTTGCACCGGGTCGATCTGGGTCTGCTGCAGAATGGCGCGGGTCGGCGGATACAGCCCGCCCCACAGCGCGATGTTGAACGGGGTCATCACGATGGCCCCGATGGTGGCGAAGGCGGTCATCGACACCGAAAGCGCCGCGTTTCCGCCCGCCCGATGGGTGATGAAATTCGAGATGTTGCCTCCTGGGCAGGCCGCCACCAGGATCAGCCCCAAGGCGATCGAAGGGCGCGGCTCGGTCAGCCAGACCAGCAGGAAGGTCAGCGCCGGTAGCACCAGGAATTGCGAGGCCAGCCCCACCACCACAGGCTTGGGCGCGCGCCGCAGCCGGTCGAAGTCGCGTGGCGACAGGTCGATGGCGATCGAGAACATCACGATCGCCAGGATCGCGTTCAGCAGAGTCAGCGAGCCGGGGCTGAAATTCAGCGTGATCTCGTCGATGCCGGTCATGCGCGGGCTTTCCGGAACCGCGCGATCCAATCCGTCACCGCCTTGCGATAGGTCGCCTTGTCCACGTAATAGGCCATGCGGGGCAGGTTCAAGTACTGCATGCCTCCGGTGGCGCGCTGATAGTCTTTTTGTTTTTCCGCCTTCAGCGCTGCAGCCACGGGGCAGCCGGACTGAAGACCCTTGATATAGCGCGCCACCATTTCGGCCTGCTCGTGGCGTCCTTGCCAGCCCAGCCCGGTGGCCTCGATCATGCCCAGCACGAACAGGTCGTCGCGTTCGGGATGCATGGCGTTCAGGTACAGATGCGGCGCGTCGCCCTGCCAGTTCAGCAGGTTGGGGTCGATGAACGGGTAATGCAGCTTGTACCCGGTCGCGGCCAGGATCATGTCATAGTCGCTGGCGCTGCCGTCCTTGAAGTGAACGGTGCGGCCCTCGATCCGGTCGATATCGGGGCGAATGCGCAGGTCGCCGTGGCCCGCGTGATAGAGCACCAGTGAATTCACCACCGGGTGGCTTTCGTACAGTTTGTAGTCTGGCTTGGGAAAGCCGTATTTCTGCGGGTCGCCCACGAACCAGCGCAGGATCATCCCGTCGATCCGGCGCTTTAGCCACATCGGCAGGCGGATCATCCCGCCCAGCGTGTCGGCGGGTTTGCCAAAGACGTATTTCGGCACGAAATAGTATCCCCGCCGCATCGAAAGGTCGCACTGCGCGGCGTGATGGATGGCGTCCACCGCAATGTCGCACCCGGAATTGCCCGCGCCCACGACCAGCACCCGCTTGCCGTCGAACTGGCTGGGATAGCGGTACTGCGAGGCGTGGATCAACTCGCCGTCGAACTTGCCGGGAAAATCGGGCATGTTGGGCTCCGACAGGGTACCGTTCGCGATCAGCACCCCGGCAAACTCACCGCTATGCGTTCCCTGGTCGTCCCGCCAGGTCAGCCGCCAACCATCGCCCGGCGCACCCAGCGGCGACGCGTCGATCACCTCGGCATTGAACCTGTAGTGATCGCGCAGTCCGAAATGATCGGCAAAGGCCCGAAAATAGTCGCGCATCTGCCGGTGCGAGGGGTATTCGGCCACGTCGTCGCCCATCGGGAAATCGGCAAATTCGGTCATCGACTTGGATGAGATCAGATGCGCGGATTCGTACATGGTCGACCGTGGCGCATCGATATCCCACAACCCGCCCACATCGGAATGCAGCTCGAACCCCTGGAACGGGATGCCCTGTTCCTTCAGCACCTTGGCCGCCGCCAGCCCCATCGGACCTGCGCCGATCAAGGCATATGCCTTGCGCGCTTGTGTCATGAACCCTCCCCTGATCGTGGCGCTTAACTTGAACGATCGTCCAAAATAAGGCAAGATGAAAAACATGAGCGCGAAATACATTGAAAAACAAAGGCAAAGGGCGCCGTCGGCCCGGTCGCTGGAAACCAAGGCGCGGATTTTGGACGCGGCCGAGGCGCTGTTTGCCGAACGGGGATTCGAGGGCGCCTCGATCCGCGACATCGCCACGCGCGCCGGGGTGCAGGTGGGTTTGGTCCACCACCATGGCGGCGGCAAGGAAGAGCTGTTCTTCCAGACCGTCGCACGCCGAGCCGACGAGCTTGCCCGGATCCGGATGCAGGCGCTGGAGGATCAACGTGCGCAAGGCCCTCTGACCCTGCGAGGTATTTTGGACTGTTTCATCCGCCCCTATGTCAGTCTTGCCGAATCCGGCGGCCCGGGCTGGATGGCCTACGGGCGGCTGGTGGCGCATGTGTCGGTCGATCCGCGCTGGCGCCATATTGCCGCCGAGTGTTTCGACCCCACCGCTCAGCTCTTCATCCGTGAGATCGCCGCACTGTATCCGCAGGCCGTCCCGGCGCTTTTGGCCACTGGCCAGGTCTATTCGGTCTCGGCGATGCTGGCGCATCTCAACAGCGCCTGGCGGGTGCAGGCACTGTCACAGGGGGGCGATCTGTCCGGGATCGACCAATTGGTCGAATTCTGCGCCGCGGGGATCGAGGCAATGGTGCACTCGGGCCGCGCTCGGCTCAGTCGATAGCGCGGGCGGTGCCCGAGACGCGCGGGGATTCAAGATCTCGGTCCTCAATTGTCAGTTTGTCGGCAGCTTGGGTGAAGACTCGGGCTTTGGTTGCGCCTTGGATTCTGTGTAGGGGGTGAGCACGGGATAAGCGCTCTGCATCGCTTCGATGGTCTGTGCCCGGAACTGGGTCTGAAACGGGTCGGGCTCGGCGGCGCGCACGGCCTCGGGCGAGAGGTAGAAGCCGACGGTCACGACCGAAACGGCAAAGACCGATCCGGCGGTCAGGGTGGCGAGGGTGTTGGTAATCGCGCGTAGCATGGCATTGATACTCCTGTTGCTGACGGGTTCGGGGTCTTGGGGGTGGCTCAGGCCTTTCGGGCCAGGGCCTGCTTCAGTTGGTCGTTCTCGGCTTGCAGCTGGGCCAATTGGCGACCAAGCGCGTTCAGATGCGGGCGCAGCTCGGCCTCGGTGAAGCGAGGGGTGATGTGGCGCGGGCAGTTCCAGTCCAGCGCCGCGACATGGATGATCGCCGCGCGTTCGGCCTCGGCCGCCTCAGGGAAAAGGTCGCGCGCGGCCTCGGCCCCTTCGCGAAAGTCCACGCGGCCCAGAATCTTGAGCCTGCGCTGGTTGGCATAATCCATCAGGATCAGCGCGATCCGGTCATTGCCGTCCAGATTCCCGCGCGAGATATACTGTTTGTTGCCCGTGAAATCGGCATAGCCGATGGTCCGGTCGTCCAGCACCTTCAGAAACCCGGCCGGGCCGCCGCGATACTGGACATAGGGCCATCCGATCTCGGACACGGTGGATTGATAGAACCCTTCGCGCGCCTCGATGAAGGCCTGCTCGGTGGGGCCGATCAGGTGACCCTGCTGCGGGCCGCCGTCGATGAACTTGGCGTAGGAGGCGGCGGACCCCATCCGCTCTTGATGGGCGCGGACGGCGGGGGTGAAGGTCAGTTCGGAAAAGGCGCGGGGCATGGGGTGCCTCCTTTCACAGGTTCAGATCGGACAGGCCGGGATGGTCGGCGGGCCGTGGCCCCAGGGGCCAGTGAAACAGGCGCTGGACGTCGGTGATCGGCAGATCGTTCAAGGACGTATGTCGCTGGGCCATCCGGCCATCGGTGGCAAACTCCCAGTTTTCGTTGCCATAGGAGCGGAACCACTGGCCGCTGTCGGCGTGCCATTCATAGGCGTAGCGCACCGCGATGCGGTTCCCGTCACAGGCCCACAGCTCCTTGATCAGGCGATAGTCCAGTTCGGTGCGCCATTTGCGGGCCAGAAAGGCGTGGATCTCGGCGTGGCCGGTCAGGAACTCAGCCCGGTTCCGCCACTGGCTGTCCTCGGTATAGGCCGGGGTCACGAAGTCGGGGTTGCGGCTGTTCCAGGCGTCTTCGGCCTTGCGAACCCTTTCGATGGCGGTCTGCGTCGTGAACGGGGGCAGAGGAGGGGGCATGGTCAGGGCTTTCAGGCGAGGGTGGCGGCCAGAAGGGCCAGGGTCAGAAGGAAGGGAACATAGCTTGCGCGAAATGGGCTGGCGCGGCGTTGCATCGGTCAAATCCTTTGGGTGTACAGATCGGTAAACTGTGCTGATAAGGTGTACAGAACGGTTAACTTTTTCAACCCTTGAGCCGAAAAAAGTTTTATACTCAGCCTTTCTGGATGGAGAATATGATTAAAAAACAGGGATTTAAGCGGTGTGAATTGCACCTGCGCGGCAAAGGCATTATGTACTGATCTGTACGCAAAGGAGCCGAATCATGCGTCCGAACAAACGGGACGAGCTGGTCCGTAAAGCACTGCAGGTGTTTTACCGCGATGGGTTTCACGCCACCGGAATGGACCGGCTGGTGGTCGAAACCGGCGTGTCCAAGACCTCGATGTACAAGCATTTCCGCACCAAGGAAGAGTTGATCCTGGCGGTACTGCGCCTGCGGGACGAGAATTTCCGCAATTGGTTCGTGCGCCGGATCGAGGAACTGGCCGACACCCCCGCCGATCAACTGCTGGCCGCGTTCGATGCGCTGGGCGAATGGTTCCGCGAGGATAACTTTCGCGGCTGCATGTTCATCAAGGCGGGGGCCGAATACCAGGATCCCGACCACCCGATCCATGTGCAGGCGGGCGAGCACAAGCGCCTGCTGCTGGAATACTTCACCGACCTGTGTCGCAAGGCCGGCGCGCGGGACCCGGACAAGCTGGCTTGCCAGCTGCTGCTGCTGAAAGAGGGTGCGATCGTCACCGCCGTGCTGCTCCGCAACGGCGATCCCGCGCGCGACGCAAAAGAGGCGGCTGCAGTCTTGCTGAAAAACGCGCTGGCTTGACCCATAAAAACCCGCTTAAGTCCCTGAAGCAGGTAAGCGGGGGGGTATATGCAGCAGGCTTCGGATTTTCTGGAAGAATGTCAGGTTCTTGATGACGCACTGACGGGGCTGAGTGCCGCGGACTGGCAGATCGTGACCCAGTTCAAAGACTGGACGATCGACGATGTGCTGGTGCACCTGCATTTCTGGAACCAGATGGCCGACCTGTCACAGCGCGACCCGAATGCGTTCGATGCAAGGGTGCAGCAGGTGATGCCGTGCATTCAGGCCGAGGGCTTTCGCGCCACGGAAAACGCTGCAATCACTGAGCGTGGACATGATCTGCGCGCCGCATGGTCTGATCTATGCGGCCGGATGGGCCGCGATTGGTCGGGGCTGGACCCCAAGTCGCGGGTCAAATGGGTGGGGCCGGACATGTCAGTGCGGTCCTCGATGACCGCGCGGCAGATGGAGACCTGGGCGCATGGGCAGGAGGTATTCGACATTCTTGGCCTGACCCGGCCCGAGACCGACCGGATCCGCAACATCGTCGTGCTGGGCGTGAACACCTTTGGCTGGACTTTCACGGTGCATGGCCGCCAGGTTCCTCCGGTGACGCCCCATCTGCGCCTGATCGCGCCTTCGGGGGCGCTGTGGGAGTTCGGCGCGCCCGGCGCCGACCTGATCGAAGGGCCGGCCGTCGATTTTGCCCGCGTTGTGACCCAGACCCGAAACGTGGCGGACACCGGCCTGTCGGTACAGGGGCCGGTCGCGCAGGAGTGGATGGCCATCGCCCAGTGTTTCGCCGGCGCCCCGGAAACGCCGCCGCCGCCCGGCGCCCGGCACCGCGTAGGGCATTGACGCCAAAGGACGTTGCGTAGCGGCGCAAACCGACGCGGCGTCACCCGGATTGGCGGAATCGGCGGTGAAAGCTACCCTTTTCGCCAACAGAATTCCGGAGAACCAATCATGTCGCTTTTTACCTCGACCGCTTCCTGGGTCACTGACGAACACCGCATGTTTGCCGAAATGGCCGGGCGGTTCATGGATGATGAACTGGTGCCCAACATCGAGGCCTGGGCCGAGCAGGGCGTGGTAGATCGCGACTTCTGGCGGAAGGCCGGGGAAACCGGGCTGATGGCCGGGGCCATCCCCGAGGAATTCGGTGGCGTCGGCGGCGGCATGGGTTTTGACGCGGTCACGATCTATGAGCAGACCTCGCGGGGGGATGCGGGCTGGGGCTATGGCATCCAGTCGATCGTGACCCACTACATCACCGCTTATGGCAGCGAGGATCAAAAGAGCAAATGGCTGCCCAAGTTGGCCTCCGGCGAGATGGTCGGCGCGCTGGCCATGACCGAACCGGGCACAGGCTCGGACGTTCAGGCGATCCGCACCACCGCCGAGAAGGATGGCAATTCCTACCGGATGAACGGGTCCAAGATCTTCATCACCAATGGCCAGACCGCCGACCTGATCATCGTGGCCGCCAAGACCGACAAGTCGCTGGGTTCCAAGGGCGTGTCGCTGATCGCGGTCGAGACCGAGGGGGCCGAGGGCTTCCGCCGGGGGCGCAACCTCAAGAAGTTGGGCATGAAGGCCAATGACACGGCCGAGCTGTTCTTCGAGGACGTCAAGGTGCCGATGACCAACCTTCTGGGCTCCGAGGAAGGGCAGGGCTTCTATCAGTTGATGAAGCAACTTCCGTGGGAACGTCTGACAATTGGCATCATGGCGCTGGGCGCGATCGACTTCGCCATCGCTGAAACGGTGAAATACACCCAAGAGCGCAAGGCGTTCGGCCAACGGGTGATGGATTTCCAGAACACCCGCTTCAAGCTGGCGGAATGCAAGACCAAGGCCGAGGTGCTGCGCAGCTTCGTCAATGACTGCATCGCCAAGCTGGAGGCCGGGCAGCTGGATGCGGCCACCGCCTCGATGGTGAAATACTGGGGGTCCGAGGTGCAAAACGAGATCATGCATGAATGCCTGCAGCTGTTCGGTGGCTATGGATTCATGATGGAATACCCGATCGCGCGGCTTTACGCGGATGCGCGGGTGCAGATGATCTATGGCGGCACCAACGAGGTGATGAAGGAACTCATCGCCCGCTCGATCGACGTCTGACCGGGCGCTCCCGCCCGTCGTCAACGGCCCTTGCGGGCCGCCTCCTCCGGTTGGGCCCGGCCGCGCCCGAGCGATGCTCGGCCGCGGCGGAGGCGGATCGGCTAAGGCAGCTGCCCCTGCAGCCATGCGCGGAACGAGACAAGCGGGGCCGGTTCCGTGCGATTTTGCGGCCAGACAAGATAGTAGTCGCCCAGGCTGACCGGCGGAGCTGCACAGGCCGGAACCAACCGGCCGGCCTCGAGCTCGGCTGAAATCAGGTAGCTGGGCAGCAGTGCTACGCCCAACCCATGGATCGTAGCCTGGATCATGGTCGAGAACTGGTCGAACAGCATGCCTCGGACGCCCTCGACAGGGGTGCTTTGCGCGGCGAACCAGCGTTCCCACGCATCGGGCCGGGTATCCAGATGCAGCAGTGGTGCGTCGACCAGCCATTCAGCGTTCGGGGCTTCGGCTGGCAGCAGGGCTGGCGCGCAGACCGGCAGAACCTCTTCGCACATGATCGGCAGATAGTTCACCCCGGCCCAGTCGCGCTGGCCGAAGTGGATGGCTGCGTCGAAGGGTTCGGTGCCGAAGTCGAATGGCTTGAGCCGTGTGCTGAGGTTCATCGTCACTTCGGGGTGGCGTTGCGCGAAATCCTGAAGCCGTGGCGCCAGCCAGTGCATACCGAAGGCGGGCAGGATCGACAGTTGCAAAGAACCGCCGGAAGGGTTGGCCTTCAGCTTCAGTGAGGCCTGCGCCAGTTGCTGCAGCGCTGTTCGGGCGGTTTCCACGTATTCCTTGCCAGCGGGTGTGAGCTGCAGGCGCATTTGGTCGCGCTGGATCAGCGCGACGCCCAGTTGTTCTTCGACGGCCTTCAACTGGCGACTGACTGCGCTTTGGGTGAGCGAGAGTTCATCGGCAGCTGCTGAGGCGCTGCCCAGGCGGTCGACGGCTTCGAGCGCCAACAGGGAAGAAATGGACGGCAGAAATCGACGCGGTGCCAGCATATGACTTTTCCTCATGGCTTCTGGAGGGAATATCACTGGTGGATCCCCCAATCCAATAGCAAAAAGGCGCGGCGGTAGAAAAGTGCAGCGGGGCGATCATGACCATTCAGAACAGTTCGAGCGGATTTCGGCGGGCAGGGAGACTCGACGGGATCGAATTGTCCGAGATCGTCCAAATCTCGGAACGGGCCGCGCAGTTGCGTGCGCAGGGTGTGGACGTGATCGCGCTCAGCACCGGTGAGCCCGACTTTCCCACGCCGCCGCACGTGGTCGAGGCCGCCCACAAGGCGGCGCTGGACGGGCAGACCCGATACCCCGCCACCGCCGGAACGCCGGCCCTGCGTGCCGCCATCGCGGAACAGGCCGGGGTCGAGCCGGCGCAGGTCATCGTCTCGACCGGGGCCAAGCAGGTGCTGGCCGGCGCGTTCCTCGCGACGCTCGACTCGGGCGATGAGGTCATCACCACCGCGCCTTTCTGGACCAGCTATGCCGACATGGTGAAACTGGCGGGCGGTGTGCCGGTCGTGCTGGATTGTCCGCGCGAACAGGGCTTCAAGCTGACCCCAGAACAGCTGGAGGCCGCGATCACCCCGCGCACCCGCTGGCTGCTGCTGAACACGCCGTCGAACCCGACCGGAGCGGTTTACTCTGAGGCCGAATTGCAGGCGCTGGGCGCGGTGTTGGAGCGGCACCCTCAGGTTTGGGTGATCTCGGATGAGATCTATCAGCACCTCGCATACGTGCCCTTCACGCCCTTTACCCAGGCGGTTCTGGCGCTGGCAGACCGCACGCTGACGGTGAATGGCGTGTCCAAGGCCTATTCGATGACCGGCTGGCGCATCGGCTGGGGCATCGGCCCCGCGCCGCTGATCAAGGCGATGGCGGCGGTACAGGGGCAGATCACCTCGGGTGCCTGTTCCATCGCGCAGGCGGCAGCGCAGGCCGCGCTGACCGGCCCGCAGGATCTGTTGGCCGAACGCCGCGAGGCGATGCGTGCGCGCCGCGATCTGGTCGTGGATGGCCTGAAGGCCGCCGGTTTGGACTGCCCAGTGCCCTGCGGCGCCTTCTACGTCTTTCCGCAGACGCCTGCCGCGATGCCGTCGGACCCCGAGTTCTGCCGTCATCTGCTGGATCAGGCGGGCATCGCGGTGGTGCCGGGGCGGGCCTTCGGCATGCCGGGGCATTTTCGGCTTTCCTTTGCCTATGACACCGATAGCCTGACCCAAGGCCTGCGCCGGATTGCCGACGCCACGGCCAAACTCTGACCTGACCGGGGAACCCAGATGGATCGCGCCCAGATCGTTCACGAAAACTTCCTGACCCGCGTTGCCAACCGCGACCTGCCCGCGGGCGCGCCGCCGCGCCCGGGCCTGACTGCGCCCGAGGCGGTCTCGCTGTTCCGCTCTCAGGTCCTCAGCCGGGCGCTGGACCGCACCAGCCGGGCGATGCAGAAGGCGGGGCAGGGGTTCTACACCATCGGCTCGTCGGGGCACGAAGGCATGGCCGCCGTGGCCCATGCCCTGCGCCCGACCGACATCGCCTTTCTGCACTATCGCGACGCCGCCTTTCAGATCGCCCGGGCCGAGCAGGTGCCCGGCCAGCAGATCGCCTGGGACATGCTGCTGAGTTTCGCCTGTTCCAAGGAGGACCCGACCTCGGGCGGGCGGCACAAGGTGCTGGGCTCCAAGGCGCTGATGATCCCGCCGCAGACCTCGACCATCGCCAGCCACCTGCCCAAGGCGGTGGGGGCGGCCTATAGCCTGGGTGCGGCGCGGCGGCATGACCCCGAACACCGGCAACTGCCCGAGGACGGCATCGCGATGTGCTCCTTTGGCGACGCTTCGGCCAACCACTCCACCGCGCAGGGGGCGATCAACACCGCCGGCTGGACCAGCGTGCAGTCGATCCCGCTGCCGCTGCTCTTTGTCTGCGAGGACAACGGCATCGGCATCTCGGTCAAGACGCCCAAGGGCTGGATTCAGGCTTCGATGGAGTATCGTCCGGGCATCAGGTATTTCCAGGCCAACGGGTTGGACATCTATGAAACCTTCGCGGTGGCGCAGCAAGCGGCCGAATACGTCCGCACCCGGCGCAAGCCGGCCTTCCTGCACCTGAAAACCGTGCGGCTGTATGGCCATGCGGGGGCGGATGTGCCCACCACCTATCTCAGCCGCGCCGAGGTCGAGGCCGACGAGGCCAACGACCCGCTGCTGCATTCGGTGCGCCTGCTGGATCAGGCCGGGGCGCTGTCGCCCGGACAGGCGCTGAAGATCTATGAACAGACCTGCGCCCGCACCGACCGCATCGCGGCGCAGGCCGCCACTCGCCCGCATCTGGCCACCGCCGCCGAAGTCGCGGCCAGCCTGATCCCGCCGAAACGCCCCTGCAAGCCCACCAACGGCCCCAGCGCCGAGGCCCGCGCCGCCGCCTTCGGCAGCGACCTGCGCGCGATGGACGACCCGCAGCCGATGGCGCGCCTGATCAACTGGGCGCTGACCGACCTGATGCTGGAACATGGCGAGATCGTCTGCATGGGCGAGGATGTGGGCCGCAAGGGCGGCGTCTATGGCGTGACGCAGAAGCTGCAGCAACGCTTCGGCCCCGACCGGGTGATCGACACGCTGCTGGACGAACAGTCCATCCTCGGTCTCGCCATCGGCATGGCCCATAACGGCTTTGTCCCGATCCCCGAGATCCAGTTCCTCGCCTATCTGCACAATGCCGAGGACCAGATCCGGGGCGAGGCCGCCACGCTGCCCTTCTTCTCGAACGGGCAGTTCACCAACCCGATGGTCGTGCGGATCGTCGGGCTGGGATACCAGAAGGGCTTTGGCGGGCATTTCCACAACGACAACTCGCTGGCGGTGCTGCGTGACATTCCGGGCGTCATCATCGCCTGCCCGTCGACCGGGGCGGACGCGGCGCGGATGCTGTGCGAATGCGTGCGCCTTGCGCGCGAGGAGCAGCGCGTGGTGGTGTTCCTTGAACCCATCGCGCTCTACCCGATGCGCGACCTGCACGAAGGGCAAGACGGCGCGTGGATGACCCGCTATCCCGCCCCCGGCGAACGCATCGCTCTGGGCGAGGTGGGCGTGCATGGCGACGGCACCGATCTGGCCATCGTGACCTACGGCAACGGCCATTACCTGTCGAAACAGGCGCTGCCCGAACTGGCAGCAGCGGGCCTCAAGACCCGCATCATCGACATGCGCTGGCTGGCGCCGCTGCCCGAACAGGCGCTGCTTGAGGCGACCAAAGGCTGCAAACACGTCTTGATCGTCGATGAATGCCGCCGCACCGGCAGCCAGTCCGAGGCGCTGATGACGCTCTTTGCAGAGCACACCGACCTGCCCACCGCCCGCGTGGTGGCCGAGGATTGCTTCATCGCCACCGGCCCCGCCTTTGCCGCGCCGCTGCCTTCGAAGGATGGCATCGTGGCCGCCGCCCTGACCCTGACCGGAGCCCAGAAATGACCCGTACCGCTGTCGTGATCTGCCCCGGCCGGGGCACCTACAACAAGCCCGAGTTGGGCTATCTGCACCGCCATCACGCGGGCCGGATGGAGCTGTTCCGTGAATTCGACGCCATCCGCGCCGAAACGGGCCAAGAGGCGGTGACCGCGCTGGACGGCGCGCAGCGATTCTCGGTCAGCAAATATTCGCGCGGCGACGTGGCCTCGCCGCTGACCTACGCCTCATCGCTGGCCGATGCGCAGGCGCTACCCGAGGATATCGAGGTGGTGGCCGTCACCGGCAATTCGATGGGCTGGTATATCGCGCTGGCCGCCGCAGGCGCGCTGTCGCCCGAAAACGGGTTCCGAGTGGTCAACACGATGGGCACGCTGATGCAGACCCACCTGATCGGCGGGCAACTGGTCTATCCCTTCACCGGCGACGACTGGAGCGACGACCCGGCCCGCAAGGCCGAGCTCGTGGCCGAAGTGGCGCGCATCGACGATCTGCCCGAACATGACCTCGCCCTGTCGATCGACCTGGGCGGGATGCTGGTTCTGGCCGGCAACGAGGCCGGGCTCAAGGCGTTTGAAGCCGCGCAGCCCGTGGTGCAGGAGCGGTTCCCGATGCGGCTGGCCAACCACGCGGCCTTCCACACGCGCCTGCAGGCGCCCGTGGCGCAGGAGGGCCGCCGCCAACTGCCCGCCACGCTGTTCACCCAGCCCGACCTGCCGATGATCGACGGGCGCGGCAAGATCTGGTGGCCCGGCGCCACCGACACGGGTGCGCTGTGGGACTATACCTTGGGCGATCAAGTGACCGAGCCTTACGACTTCACCCGCGCGGTGCAGACCGCCGCCCGCGAATTCGCGCCCGACCTGTTCATCGTCACCGGCCCCGGCGCCACGCTGGGCGGCGCGGTGGCGCAGTCGCTGGTGCTGGCCAACTGGCGCGGCATGTCCGACAAGCAGAGCTTTCAGGCCCTGCAGGCACAGAACCCATTCCTGATTGCGCTGGGGCGCGAGGATCAAAGACCCCTTGCCATCGGTTGAGCGCTCGAGGAATCTGCGCGCGCATTCAAGGACATCCCGCCCATGACCACCGATCCGGAAATCAGCCTGTGGACCAAGACCAGCTGCGAGCGGGTGGACGCTCCGCCCCTGACCGGGCCTGTCACGGTGGACCTTGCCGTGATCGGCGGCGGCTATACCGGCTGTTCGGCGGCGCTGCACGCGGCGCAGTCGGGGGCGTCGGTCTGCCTGCTCGAGGCGCTTGAGATCGGCCATGGCGGGTCGGGCCGCAATGTCGGGCTGGCCAATGCCGGGCTGTGGCTGCCCCCGGCCGAGATCCGGGCCCATCTGGGCCGCGAGGCGGGCGATCGGCTGATCGCCCTGCTGGCGCAGGCCCCGGCCGAAGTGTTCCGCCTGATCCGAGACCACGCCATCGATTGCGAGCCGGTGCAGGCCGGAACCCTGCACCTGGCCCATTCGCCCAAAGGTCTGCGCGACCTGCAGACCCGCCACCAACAACTGTCGGCCGATGGCGCGCCGGTCGAACTGCTGTCGGCGCAGGAAACCGCCGGCCGCACCGGCAGCACCGCCTTTCACGGCGCCATTTTCGACCCGCGCGCCGGGACGATCCAGCCGCTGGCCTTTGTGCAGGGCCTCGCCCGCGCCGCGCAGCAGGCCGGGGCCGCGATCCACGCCAGCTGCCCGGTGCAGGCCCTGCACCACGATGGTGATACTTGGCATCTGGCCACCCCGCAGGGTTCGGTACGGGCCAAGGCGCTGATCCAGGCCACCAACGCCTATCACGCGGGGCTGCCTGACACCCGGCAGGATTATGTGCCGGTCTATTACTTTCAATACGCCACCGATCCGCTGCCCGAGGACATCCGCGCCACTCTGCTGCCGGGGGGCGAGGGGTGCTGGGATACCGGGCTGATCATGACCTCGTTCCGCATGGATCAGGCCGGGCGGCTGGTGATCGGGGCAATGGGCGATCTGGGCCACGCGGGCAGTTTCGTCCATCGGGGATGGATCACGCGCAAACTGGCGCAGATATACCCTGCGCTGGCCGACCAACCGCTGAAAGACGGCTGGCACGGGCGCATCGCCATGACCTCGGACCATATCCCGAAGCTGGTGCAGATCGGGCCGAGCGCGCTGTCGGCGCATGGCTATTCCGGGCGCGGGATCGGGCCGGGCACGGTGTTCGGCCGCATGATGGCCGACAGCCTGCTGTCGGGCGACCCCGCCCGCCTGCCGCTGCCGCCGGTGCCTGAGCACAGCGAAAGCTGGACAGGCCTGCGCCGCGCCTACTTTGAGACCGGCGCGACGCTGACGCATCTGGTCAAGGCAAGGGTCTGACCAATCAGACCGAGCGGGTGATCCCGCCATCCACCCGGATGTTCTGCCCGGTGATGTAGCCGCCGCCCTCGGAGGCCAGGAACGCGATGACCGAGGCGATTTCGTCATAGCTGCGCCCGTAGCGGCCCATGGGGATCTTGGCCTTGAACTCCTCCTTTTCCGGCAGGCTGTCGATGAAGCCGGGCAGGACGTTGTTCATGCGGATGTTCTCGGCGGCATATCTGTCGGCGAACAGCTTGGTGAACGCCGCAAGCCCCGCCCGGAACACGCCCGAGGTCGGAAAGACCGGATCGGGCTCGAACGCCGCGAAGGTCGAGATGTTGATGATCGACCCGCCCCCCTGCGTCTGCATGATCGGGGTGACCAGCCTTGTGGGGCGCACGGCGTTCAGGAAATAGACCTCCATGCCGCGGTGCCAGTCCTCATCGGTCAGCTCCAGCACCGGCGCGCGGGGGCCGTGTCCGGCCGAGTTCACCAGCACGTCGATCCGCCCCCAATGGGCCATCGCCGCATCCACCAGCCTCTGCAGATCGTCAGTCGACTGGTTCGAGCCGGTCACGCCCACGCCGCCCAGCTCGGCGGCCAGCGCCTCGCCCTTGCCCGACGAGGACAGGACGCCCACCTTGAACCCGTCCGCCGCCAGACGCCGCGCCGCATCCGCGCCCATGCCGCTGCCGCCGGCGGTGATCAGAGCCACTTTTTCCGTCATCTTCGTTCTCCGTTTCCATCTGTTGCCAAGATGACGCGCGGCCGGCCGTTTGACCAATCAGTTCTTCTGCCCTATGGCTGTAGAAAATCTATTGTGTGGACGCCATGGCTGCCCTTCCTCCGCTGAACGCTCTGCGCGCCTTCGAGGCGTCAGCCCGTCACCTGAACTTCAGGCTGGCGGCGCAGGAACTGGGTGTCACCCAAGGGGCGGTTGCCCAGCAGGTTCGGGGCCTCGAGGCGCGGCTGGGAACCCCGTTGTTCGACCGCCTGCCGCGCGGCCTGCGGCTGACCGAGGCCGGACGGCGATTCCACGCGCCTCTGCGTCGCGCTTTTCGCCTGATTGAAGAGGCGGTCGAAGACCTGTCCGGCCAGCGCCAGATCACCTTATCGGTCACGCCCAGCTTTGCCTCGAAATGGCTGGTGCCGCGGCTGGGCGATTTCACCGCGCGCCACCCGGATGTCTCGGTGCAGGTCGATGCGCGCGAGCGGCTGGCTGATTTCCAGACGGACGGGGTGGACATCGCGGTGCGGCAGGGCCGCGCGCGGTTTGGCGACGGCCTGGTGGCCGAGCCGCTGTTCCCCACCGAATTCGTCGTGGTTGGCAGCCCCGACCTGGCCGCGCAGGTGACATCGGCGCAAGACCTGCTGGCGCATGTACTGCTGAGCGATTCTCATGGCCTTTGGCCCCTGTTTCTGGAACGCGCCGGCGTGCAGGGGCGCCCGAGAATGATGAATTTCAGCCAGACCAGCCTGGCCATCGACGCCGCCGTGGCCGGGCAGGGCTTTGCATTGGCAAATGCGCCACTGGTCGCGGCCGAGCTGATGGCGGGGCGGCTGGTGCAACCGCTGGCGCAGGTGCTGCTGGACGATCTGGGGTTCCATATCGTCATCCCGCGCAAGCCGCGGCAGCCGGATCTGGTGGCGCTGATGCGCGACTGGTTGCGGGCTCAGGCCTGAAGCGTGGCGGCGATCGCCGCGATCCGCCGGCGCAGCCAGCGATGGGCGGGATCGTTGGCGAACCGCTGGTGCCAGACCATGTAGATCGAAACCGGCTGACAATCGAAGGGCAAGGGCGCGCAGTTTAGCGCCGCCAAAGGCCCTTGTTTCATCAGCGCCGTGTCGGTCGAGATCAGATCGCTGCCTTTCACGAAGGCCGGGATCGCGTTGAAATGCGGCAAGGTCACGGTGGGCGGGCGGATCTGGCTCTGATCCACGCCGCGCATCACCGCCCGCGCGTTGCGCCCATCGGGAAACCGCACCTCGACATGGTCGGCGGCGCAATAGGCGGCCCAGTCGGCGGGCGGATCACGCCGCTCGGCGTCGTAAAACACCATCAGGGGGCTGCTCACCAGCAGCTTCTGAAAGATGTCGGGGCCGTCCGGCGGCAGCGGGGTCAGCATCAACTGGCACCGGTCGCTGCGCAGCAGTTCCGGGTCGGGCACGCCCGAGGGCATGAACCCCAGCTGCAGCCGCACCCCATCGGCCCGCGCCCTGCGCAGCAACTTCGGAAAGATCAGCTCGCGCGGCATGTCGTTGGTGGCGATCTGGACGGCGATCTCTTCGGACAGCGGGTCAAAGGGCCGCTCGTCGGTCAGGGCGCGCATCCCGTCCAGCACCTTCTGAACCGGCTCCTTCAGCGCCAGCGCCCGCTCGGTCGGGGTAAGCCCTTGACCGGAGCGCACGAACAGCGGATCGCCCAGCACATGCCGCAACTTGGCCAACGTGTGGCTGATGGCCGATTGCGTAACGCCCAGGCGGTCGGCGGCCTTCGAGACCGAGTTTTCCTCGAGAATCGTCAGGAAGGTGCGCAGGACCTTGCCGTCCAGATCAGTGAAATCGATTTTCTTCATACCGTTTATGATCTGCCATGAATGGTGTTGCTGTTCATGCCGCGCTAGGGGAAGCTTGGCAACAGGAGGCACGCGATGGGGATCCGCTTTTTCTCGGACAAGAACCGACCCGTTCACATGGGTCCTTATCCGCTGGAACGGCTGCGGCGACAGGATGCGCTGCCCGACCTGTCAGCGCTGGCGCCCATGCCGGTGCTGAGTTTCGACCGCCCCGAGCAGCCCCACAGCATCGTCAACGCGATGGGCGAGTTTCAGGCAATGCTGGACACCATCCGCGATGGCTTCGTCAATCCGGCCCGGGCCGAGATGCCCCGCGATCCGGCTGAACGCGCCAACCACCTGAAGGCGTTCGGCTATTTCAACGATGCCTCGATGATGGGCTGTGGGCCTCTGCCGCCGCAGGCGCTGTTGGACCGGCCCCGGCGAAACCCCGATATCGACCGGCTGGCCCATGCGCTGCAGACCCGGCAGACGAAGACACTGGCCTCGGGGATCGACGTGATCATGGCCGATCTGCGCGACAGCGTGGCAGCCCAACCGGGGCCGATCACCGCCCACCGTCATGCCATCGTGTTCCTGTACGAACATCACCGCGACCCCGATCCGTCCGAGCCGGGCGCTGAGTGGATCCTGGATGCGCAGGACCACCGCGCCTGCCTGCTGGCCACCGAAAACGCGGTGGTGATCGCCAATTACATCCGGCTTTTGGGGTATGACGCGCGGGCGCATTCGGTGATGTCCTCGGACGTGGACCTGCCGCGCCTTGCCGCCGCAGCCGGGCTGGTCTGGGCCGAGGATGGCACCGCCGTGGCCCCTTGGCTGGGGCGCCGGTTCGGGCTGGCCGCCGTGACTACCGAGTTGGAAATCGCCCATGATCGCCCGCTGGCCCCGCGCGACCGGCAGCCGTGGTTCAGAACCCAAGGCCCCGCGTGGTGGCTGGGCGCGGGTTTTGCCAAAAGCGCGCTGAACCGCGACCCTTACGCCCGCCGCCGCTATGCCGATGGCGCGCACCCGTTCGAGACGCTCAAACGCGTGGACAGCCCGACCACCTATATCGACGAGGCGAACGTGGCCCGCGTGCCCAAACGGGCCGACATGTTCGCGCGGGCGCAGTTCGGCGATATGGGCAAGCCGCTGCAGGATGCGGCCAAGGGCGGGCACTACGTCCGAAAATCCGCGCCCAGCTTTGCGCAACGGCGCGCGCTGGGGGCCTTCGTCTTGCTGCAGGACGGCGACAGCGCCGAGGTCGCCAGACCCACCGATGCCGAGCGCAACGCGGCGAACATCAAGGCGGCCAGCTATTTCCTGGGCGTCGATGCCGTAGGCCTCAGCCGCTGCCCCGAATGGGCGTGGTATTCCCACGACGCCACCGGCGAGGAAATCGTGCCGCCCCACGATCAGGCCGTCAGCATGATCATCGATCAGGGCTATGAGACGATGGAGGGCGCATCCGGTGACGACTGGATCAGCGTCGCCCAGTCGATGCGCGCCTATCTGCGGTTCTCGCTGCTGGGCGGGGTATTGGCCCGTCAGATCCGCAACCTGGGCTACAAGGCCAAGGCGCATACGGTGATGGATGGCGAAGTGCTGCAGCCGCCGCTGCTGTTGCTGTCGGGGCTGGGCGAGGTCAGCCGCATCGGCGAGGTCATTCTGAACCCGTTCCTCGGCCCGCGCCTGAAATCGGGGGTCGTGACCACCGACATGCCTATGACCCATGACAAGCCCATCGACTTCGGCCTGCAGCGGTTCTGCGAAAGCTGCAACAAATGCGCCCGCGAATGCCCCTCGGGGGCCATCACCGCCGGGCCCAAGCTGATGTTCAACGGCTACGAGATCTGGAAATCCGACAGCCAGAAATGCGCCACCTACCGGATCACCACGCCCGGCGGGGCGATGTGCGGGCGCTGCATGAAGACCTGCCCGTGGAACCTGGAAGGGCTGTTCGCCGAACGCCCGTTCCGCTGGGCTGCGATGACCATTCCCGCCGCGGCACCCGCGCTGGCGAAACTGGACGATGTGCTGGGCAATGGCGGGCTGAACGACACCAAGAAATGGTGGTGGGATCTGGAGCTACAGCCCGACGGCGCCTATCGCCCCACCGCGCACCCGCTGAACCGGCGCGATCTGCAAAAGGATCTGGATCTGAAATACGAGGATCAGACGCTGGCCGTCTATCCCGCCCCGCTCGCGCCGCATCCCTGGCCCTATCCTTTTGCGATGGACCGCGAGGCCGGGATCGCCGCCTATCAGGCGATGGTCACGGCCGAGGAGTACAAGACCCGTCTGGCCGCCGGAGACATGTCGGTGGTGCATCGCTACACGATCTCGGGCGATGCGCCGGTGATGCAGCTGGTGCTGTCGAAGGTCGAGAAGATGACGGCAGACGTCACAAAATACGAGTTCTCCACACCAGATAGTACGCCCTTGCCGGATTGGACGGCCGGCGCGCATCTGGATGTGCTGGTGGCGCCGGAATTCCTGCGGCAATACTCGATGTCCGGAGACCCGGCCGACCGCATGACCTATCAGATCGGGGTCCTGCGCGAGGATCAGGGCCGCGGCGGATCGGCCCTGCTGCACCGGATCTTCACGCTGGGCCGCAAGGTGTTCGTGTCAAAGCCGATCAACCATTTCGAACTGGACGAGACCGCCACCCGCACCCTGCTGATGGGCGGTGGTATTGGCATCACCCCGATGATCGCCTTCGCCCATCGCCTGCACGCGCTGGGCCGCGATTTCGATCTGCACTATTCCATTCCCTCACGGGAAAAGGCCGGGTACCAGGCCGATCTGGCCGCCGCGCCCTGGGCCGACCGCGTGCATCTGCATGTCTCGGACGAGGGCACCCGCGCCGATCTGGACGCGATCCTGGCGGGTTATAGCGACGGCTGGCATGTCTATACTTGCGGCCCGGACCGATACATGGAGGCGGTGATGCAGGCCGCCGAACGTCAGGGTTGGCCAGAGGAGGCCCGGCATCTGGAGTATTTCTCGGTACCCGAGCAGCCCGACTATGAAAACCACCCGTTCACCCTGCGGCTGGCGCGCTCGGGGCGTGACCTTGAGGTGCCCGCCGACAAGGACGCGGCGCAGGTGCTGAACGAGGCCGGCATCCATGTCGACGTGAAATGCGCCGACGGCATCTGCGGCGTCTGCAAATGCGGGCTGATTGCGGGCGAGGTCGAGCATCGCGATTTCGTCCTGTCGCGCAAACAGCGGGAATCGGCACTGATTCTGTGCCAGAGTCGCGCGGCCGAGCCGGGCGGGGTGGTCGAAATCGACCTCTGACCCCGGTCGGAAAGCGACATTTTCAGGCGAAAAAATAGGTCGCGCGGGCCATGGACGCCGCCGCGCGGCTGCTCTAACGTCGCCCCAAACCCAGTGAACCCTGACCAACAGGCGCGAGGTACAATCATGCAATATCACCGCCCCGCCAGCTTTGCCGAAGCTTCGGATCTGGCTGCTCATTCAACGGGCATTACGCGGTTTCTGGCCGGCGGCACCGACGTTCTGGTGCAGCTGCGGTCCGAGATCTTGACCCCCGACACCTTGATCGACATCAAGGCCATCGACGGGGTGCGCGACATCACCCGCCACGCCGATGGCAGTTGGACGCTGGGCGTGGCCGTCACCGGTGCCGAGATGACCGAACACCCCGATCTGGGCCGCGAGTGGCCCGGTGTGGTCGAGGCGATGGACCTGATCGGCTCGACTCAGGTTCAGGGCCGTGCCACGCTGACGGGCAACTTGTGCAACGGCTCGCCCGCAGCCGACTCGGTTCCGGCCATGGTGGCCGCAGGGGTTACGGCGACGGTGACCGGCCCGAACGGCGATCGGGTCGTGGCGGTCGAGGACATCCCGACCGGCCCCGGCAAGACCTCTCTGGCACAGGGCGAGCTGATCTCGGCCTTGCACATCCCGGCGCGGGGCGCGAATGGCGGCGACGCCTATCTGCGCTTCATTCCGCGCACCGAGATGGACATCGCCGTGGTCGGCGTGGGCGTAAACCTGCGCGTCGATGGTGACACGATCACCGAGGCCCGCGTTGCGCTGGGGGCCGTGGCGCCCACCGTCCTGCTTGTCGAAGACTGCGCCCGGGCGCTGATCGGCACCACGCTGGACGATGCCGCGTCGGCGGCACTGGCCGCCGCCGCCTCGGCCGCCTGCAAACCCATCGACGACAAACGCGGCACGATCGAATTCCGCACCGAAGTGGCCGGCGTTCTGGCAAAACGCGCCGCGAAAATCGCCTATGCCCGCGCCAAGGGAGAGACCGCATGACCAAGCATCACGTCACCACCACCGTCAACGGCGATACGGTCGAATACCTGTGCGACGCGCGCGAAACCCTACTGGACTGTCTGCGCGACAAGCTGAACCTGACCGGCGCCAAGGAAGGCTGCGGCACCGGCGATTGCGGGGCCTGCTCGGTCACGCTGGACGGTCGGCTGGTCTGTTCCTGCCTGGTGCTGGGGGTCGAGGCCGAGGGCAAGCAGATCGAAACCATTGAAGGCATGGCCCAGGGCGAAACCCTGCACCCGCTGCAGCGCAAGTTCATCGACCATGCCGCGCTGCAATGCGGGGTCTGCACACCGGGCGTTCTGGTCGCCGCCAAGGCGCTGCTGGAAAAGAACCCCGACCCGACCGAGGAAGAGGCCCGCTATTGGCTGGCCGGCAACCTGTGCCGCTGCACGGGTTATGACAAGATCATCCGCGCCGTTCTGGAGACGGCCGCCGAGCTGCGGGAGGCTTCGTAATGGCACTCGACGATCGCAAGTCGCATTTCACCTTCGTGGGCACCCGCCCGAACCGTCCCGACGGGCTGGACAAGGTCACCGGCCGCGCCCGGTTCGGGGCCGACGTGACCGCGCCGGGCATGCTGTTCGGCGCCATCCTGCGCTCGCCCCACGCCCATGCGCGGATCGTTCGGATCGACACCTCGAAGGCCGAGGCGCATCGGGACGTGAAAGCCGTGGTCACCCGCGCCGATTTCGCCGATGTTCCGTTCAAGCCCGGGCTCGAGGGCGAGTTCTGGAACGTTCTGGAAAACGTCATGGCCCGGGAAAAGGCGCTTTATGACGGGCACGCGGTGGCGGCGGTTGCGGCCAGCTCGGCGCTGGCGGCGCGGGATGCGCTCAAGCTGATCGAGGTCGAATACGAGGTGCTGCCTCATGTCACCGACGTGGACAAGGCGATGGCGCCCGACGCTCCGGTGATCCGCGAGGGCGCGGCCGACTATTCGGTGCCCGAGGGGATGCACCCCAACGTCGTGCGCTATCACGAAAGCGGGCATGGCGATGTCGAGGCGGGTTTTGCCGAGGCCGATCTGGTGATCGAGGATCACTTCGTCACCGAGGCCACCCACCAGGGCTATATCGAACCGCACGCCTGCCTTGCCTCGCTGGGCGCTGACGGCAAGGGCGAGCTATGGTGCTGCACCCAGGGCCACTGGATCGTGCAGAAAACCTGCGCGGCATTGCTGGGGATCGAAACCGCGCAGCTGCGCGTGACCGCATCGGAAATCGGCGGCGGGTTCGGCGGCAAGACCACCGTGTTCATCGAACCGGTGGCGCTGGCGCTGTCGCGCAAGGCCAACCGTCCGGTCAAGATCGTGATGTCCCGGTCCGAGGTTCTGCGGGCCACGGGGCCGACCGCCTCGGCCTCGATGGACGTCAAGATCGGCATTAAGAAAGACGGCACCATCACCGCCGCCCAGGGCGTGTTCCGCCTGCAAGGCGGTGCGTTTCCGGGTGCCCCGGGCGATATGACCGCGATGTGCGCCTTTGCGCCCTACAACCTGACCAATGTGCGGCAGGTGGGATATGACGTCATGTCCAACCGCCCGAAACAGGCCGCCTATCGCGCGCCGGGCGCGCCAATGGGGGCGTTTGCGGTAGAATCGGTCATCGACGAGCTGTGCAAGAAACTGGGTCTCGACCCGATCGAGGTTCGCCTGAAGAACGCCGCGCGCGAGGGCACCAAGGCCAGCTATGGCCCCACCTATGACCGGATCGGCCTGGTCGAGACGCTCGAGGCCGCCAAGGGCCACCCGCATTATTCCGCGCCGCTGAAGCCGGGGCAGGGGCGGGGCGTCGCCTGCGGGTTCTGGTTCAACCACGGGGGCGAGACCTCGGTGTCCCTGGCCCTGTCCGAGGACGGCTCGGCGCAGCTGATGGTCGGCACGCCCGATATCGGCGGCTCGCGCGCATCGATGGCGCTGATGGCGGCCGAGGTGCTGGGCATCCCATACGAGAACATCCGCGTGACCATCGCCGACACCGCCACGCTGGGTTACAACGACGTCAGCCACGGCTCGCGCGTGACCTATGCCAGCGGTCTGGCCACGATCAAGGCGGCGCAGCACGCGGTCGAGAAACTGTGCGAACGCGCGGCGGCCAAATGGGGCATCCCCGTGGACGCGGTGAAATGGGAAAACGGCTGCGCGGTGCCGTCCGGCCCCAACGCGGGCGATTTCGACCCGCTGCCGCTGGCCGAGATCACCGCCGACATGGGGCGCACAGGTGGGCCGATCTCGGGCCATTTCGAGGCGACCCCCGAAGGCGCCGGCGTGTCCTTCGGCACCCATATCGTCGATGCCGAGGTCGATCCCGAAACCGGCAAGACCTCGATCACCCGCTACACGGTCATCCAGGACGCAGGCAAGGCGATCCACCCGGCTTATGTCGAGGGCCAGTTCCAGGGCGGCGCGGCGCAGGGCATCGGCTGGGCGCTGAACGAGGAATACATCTACGGCGAGGATGGCCGGCTGCAGAATCCGGTGTTCCTCGACTACCGTATCCCTGTGGCCAGCGACCTGCCAATGATCGACACGGTGATCGTCGAGGTGCCCAACCCCGGCCACCCGTTCGGCGTGCGTGGCGTGGGCGAAACCGGCATCGTGCCACCGCTGGCGGCCATCGCGAATGCGGTTTCGAACGCAGCGGGCGTGCGGATGCGACAACTGCCGATGTCGCCGCCGCGCATTCTGGCCGCCCTCAAGGGCAATGGTTGAGGTCCATCTCTGGTCCGGTCTCCGGTCGCTGACCGGGGGCCAGGAAGTGGTGCAGGTTCAGGCTGCGACAACCGGCGAGCTGCTGCGCGAACTGGTGCGCCTTCATCCGCAACTGCAGGCGCCGATCGACGCGGGCGTGTCCGTTGCCGTCAATGGCCGGATCATTGCAGCGGGTCTGTCCGAACCCATTCCCGAAGGTGCCGAAGTCTATCTGATGCAGAGGTTGCGGGGCGGGTAGCCCCGTGAAATCGGCGGGGGAGGACCGGAAGCCCCGGTCTTGAATTCGGCGCTTCGGCCTCACCCCTGGTCCTACCGAAGTACCCCCTCGTTAAAAAAACACCATCAAACGGATCGGCAGGATTGATCCGCTATGTATTGCAATATTGGCATTAGTATTGCGGGAAGGTGTCAGATGTGTGTGATTTCCGGCCATGCGTGGTTGACGTCAGGGAAGTTGCGCCTGCAAAGATATCGAGGCGTCGTGCAGCGGAATCCGGGTAAAAACTGGAAGATGGTGCTGCTGGAGAGAATTGAACTCTCGACCTCTCCCTTACCAAGGGAGTGCTCTACCTCTGAGCTACAGCAGCGCTGTGGGCGGGTGATTAGACTCAAACGAAACGGGGCGCAAGGGTCTCTGGACGGTTTTTTTCGCCTCCTGTAGAGAAAGATCATGGCAGAGAAAAAATCACCCAAAAAACACGGACAATCCGGATCCGCGCGCGAAGATCGGCTCAAGGCTGCCCTCAAGGCAAACCTGGCGCGGCGCAAGGCGCAGGCCAAGGCGCGCAGCGCACAGGATGACCGGCCGGGACAGCACAAGGACTAAGAGCAGATGGATTCGATTCTGGTAACGGGCAACGGGCCGCTTCACGGCCAAATTCCGATCGCGGGGGCCAAAAATGCCTGTCTGACGCTGATGCCGGCCACGTTGCTCAGCGAAGATCCGCTGACGCTGACCAACGCGCCGCGTCTGAGCGACATCAAGACCATGACCGCGCTGCTGCAGTCGCTGGGGGCCGAGGTGTCGGCCCTGCAGGACGGGCAGGTTCTGGCGATGTCCAGCCATGATCTGACCAGTCACACGGCCGATTACGAGATCGTGCGCAAGATGCGGGCCTCGAACCTTGTTCTGGGGCCGCTCTTGGCGCGTTTCGGGCAGGCCGTGGTGTCGCTGCCGGGCGGTTGTGCCATCGGGGCGCGGCCGATGGACCTGCATGTCGAGGGGCTGGAAGCACTGGGCGCCGAAATCGAGTTGAAGGACGGCTACCTGCACGCCAAGGCGCCAGGTGGATTGAAGGGCGCGGTGCATGAAATGCGCTTTGCCTCTGTGGGTGCCACCGAGAACATCGTTATGGCCGCAACGCTGGCCAAGGGCACCACGGTTCTGAAAAACGCCGCACGCGAGCCCGAGATCGTGGATCTGGTTCAATGTCTGCGCAGCATGGGCGCGCAGATTCAGGGCGAGGGCACCTCGACCATTGAGATCCAGGGTGTCGACCGCCTGCACGGGGCTACGCACCAGGTGGTCACCGACCGGATCGAGCTGGGCACCTACATGCTGGCCCCCGCCATTTGCGGCGGTGAGGTAGAACTGCTGGGCGGCCGCCTGTCACTGGTCGAATCCTTCGTCGAGAAGCTGACGGCCGCCGGGGTGGATGTCGCCGAGACGAAAAAGGGTCTGAAGGTCTCTCGCAAGAATGGCCGGGTGCGCGCCGTGGACGTGGTGACCGAGCCGTTCCCGGGCTTTCCTACCGATCTGCAGGCGCAAATGATGGCGCTGATGTGCACGGCCGAGGGAACCTCGGTGCTGGAGGAGCGGATTTTCGAGAACCGCTTCATGCACGCCCCTGAACTGGTGCGCATGGGCGCGCAGATCGAGGTGCATGGCGGCACCGCGACGGTGACCGGGGTCGAGCGTCTTAAGGGTGCGCCAGTCATGGCCACCGATCTGCGGGCCTCGGTCTCGCTGATCCTGGCCGGGTTGGCGGCCGAGGGCGAAACAACCGTCAGCCGGGTCTATCATCTGGACCGCGGATATGAGCATGTGGTCCGCAAGCTGGAAGGCGTGGGCGCGAAAATAGAACGGATCAAGGGCTGATGGCAGACGCAACATTCGAAGACGGGCGGGAGGCGCCGCTGAACCTTGGCGCATTGGATGCCGAGGACCTCAAGGTGATCGCAACGCTGACGCAGGATGCGGTTTTTCCGGTCAGCGAAATGACCTGGCAACCAACCCGCCGCCGCTTTGCCTTGCTGCTCAACCGGTTCCGGTGGGAGGACAAGGAAGCAGCCGAGCGCCGTGGTCGGGAATTCGAGCGGGTGCAGTCGCTGCTGGTATTCGACTCGGTCCTGTCGGTGTCCAGCCAAGGGGTTAATCGATCCGACAAGGACCTGATCCTCTCGGTTCTTGATATCGAGTTCCACCCTTCGGATGATGGCACGGGCGAGGTGCTGCTTGTGCTGGCCGGGGATGGCGCGATCCGACTGACGGTGGAAGCGGTTGATGCAACGCTCAAGGATGTGACGCGCCCCTATCGTGCGCCTTCGGGCAAGGCGCCTCGGCACCCGGACTGACATGCAGAACAAGCGTGGCATTTCGCAGGCGCTGTCTCCGGGGCAGGCCGGCGTGTCGCTGCGCCGGGCCACCGTGTTCGACGTGTTCGGGTTGAGTCAGGTTCTGGTACGCTCCGTCACCCGGCTGTGTGAGGCCGACCACGGAAATCAACCAGACAAGATCGCGGCATGGACAGCCAACAAGGACCCGCAGTCCGTTCGCAACTGGATCATCTCGGGCACCCAGATCTGGCTGGCCGAGCGGAACGGAAATGTGGCCGCCGTCGGTGGGCTGCGCGCACCGGCCGAGATTTCGCTGCTTTATGTCGATCCGGGCCACGCAGGGCAGGGGGTCGGTGCCGCGTTGCTGTCCCGGCTCGAGGCCGAACTGGCCACATCAGGGGCCCCCGTGGCCCATTTGATGTCCACCCGGACCGCGTTGGGCTTCTATCGCCGGTATGGCTGGGTCGCTGCAGGGGAGCCCGCGGACTGGAACGGTATGCCCCAATTCCCCCTGCGCAAATCGCTGCACCCCCCGGGCTGAGGGTTGAGGCCCGCCCCGGCGGGCGATAAGACCCGTTCAAACGCCCCGGAGTACGCAAATGCCCGTTTTCCTCGACACGACATCCGCCGATTTCGAAACCGGTTTCCAAGCCCTTCTGTCCGCCAAACGCGAAGACAGCCCCGATGTCGACGCCGTCGTGGCGCAGATCATCGCCGACGTGCGGTCGCGCGGCGATGCTGCGGTGATCGAGTTGACGGCGAAATTCGACCGGTTGCAGCTGACGCCGGACACGCTGGCCTTCAGCGCAGCCGAGGTGACGCAGGCCATCGCGACCGTCAGCGACGATGACCGCGCGGCGCTGGAACTGGCCGCCGCGCGCATCCGCGCCTATCACGAGCGCCAGATGCCGCAGGATCAGGAATGGACCGACGAGGCGGGCGCCACGCTGGGCTGGCGCTGGTCGGCGGTCTCTGCCGCGGGGCTTTACGTTCCCGGCGGGCTGGCTTCCTATCCGTCCTCGGTGCTGATGAATGCCATTCCCGCCAAGGTGGCCGGGGTCGAGCGGCTGGCCATCGTGGTGCCCACGCCGGACGGGCAGGTCAACCCGCTGGTGCTGCTGGCCGCGCGCCTGTCGGGCGTCGACGAGATCTATCGTATCGGCGGCGCGCAGGCGATTGCGGCGCTGGCCTATGGCACGGAAACCATCGCGCCGGTGGACAAGATCACCGGGCCCGGCAACGCCTTCGTGGCGGCGGCCAAACGGCGGGTGTTCGGCAAGGTGGGCATCGACATGATCGCCGGCCCCTCCGAAATTCTGGTGATCGCGGACAAGGACAACGACCCCGACTGGATCGCGCTGGACCTGCTCAGCCAGGCCGAGCATGACGAAAGCGCCCAGTCGATCCTGATCACCGATAACGCCGGTTTCGGCCGCGCGGTGGCCGAGGCGGTGGAAAAACGGCTGGAGACGCTCGAACGACGCGCGATCGCCGGAGCGAGCTGGCGCGACTATGGTGCGGTGATCACCGTGCGCGACCTGGAGGAGGCCGCTGCGCTGTCGAACCGCATCGCTCCGGAACACCTGGAACTGTGCGTGGCCGATCCGGCGGCGCTGAGCCGCAAGACCATCCATGCCGGCGCGATCTTTCTGGGCCAGTACACGCCCGAGGCCATCGGCGACTATGTCGGCGGGCCGAACCATGTTCTGCCCACCGCACGCTCGGCCCGGTTTTCGTCGGGGCTCAGCGTGTTGGATTTCCTCAAACGCACCACGCTCAGCCACATGACCCCCGAGGCTCTGCGCGCCATCGGCCCGGCGGCCGAGCAGCTGGCGCGGTCGGAAAGCCTGGAGGCGCACGGGTTATCCGTGGGCGCGCGGCTCAAGCGGCTGAACGGTTGACGGCCATCTGACCTTGCGTCCGGCCCGTTTCCCGCGTTGTCCCTCGGGCATAGGTGCGCTAGGTCTGGCCTGACCTGAACGGAAGTCGATGACCATGACCCGCATTTCGCATATCGAACTGGACGATCGAAACCTGCCGCCGCCCACGCCCGAGATCGAGCAGGAGCGCAAGGTTGCGATCTATGACCTGCTCGAGGAAAATTCGTTTGCCCTGCCCAAACGTGACGACCGGCTGGTGCCCGACGGCCCCTATCACGTGCAACTGTCGATCCGCGACAAGCGGCTGGTGTTCGACGTCACCACCGAAGACAGCCAGAAAGCCGCCGAGTTCCATCTGTCACTGGGTCCGTTCCGGCAGGTGGTCAAGGACTACTTCCAGATCTGCGAAAGCTATTTCGATGCGGTCAAGACCCTGCCGCCCAGCCAGATCGAAACCATCGACATGGCCCGGCGCGGCATCCACAACGAAGGCAGCCGGGTCCTGCAGGAACGGCTCGAGGGCAAGGCTGAGATCGACACCGACACCGCCCGCCGCCTGTTCACGCTGATCTGCGTGTTGCATTTCGGAGGCTGACGGGTGAAGCCTCTGCCGCATTCGGTCCTGTTCTGCTGCGACCACAACGCGGTGCGCTCGCCCATGGCCGAAGGCATCATGAAGAAATTCTACGGCACGGGCACATATGTGCAGTCGGCCGGGGTACACAACGACCTGGAAATCGACGGGTTCAGCATCGCCGTCTGCCAGGAGATCGACGTGGAACTGTCACGCCACCGGTCGCGGTCGTTCGACGAGATGCAGGAATGGGGGGATGACCTGGGATCATTCGACCTGATCGTGGCCCTGTCGCCTGCCAGCCAGCGCAAAGCGCTGGAGCTGACGCGGGTTTTTCACCTCGATGTCGATTATTGGCCAATAATGGACCCTACCGGACTGGGCGAGACGCGCGAGGAAAAGCTACACCACTACCGTCAGACCCGCGATCAGATCATCAAACACCTGAAGGATCGTTGGGGGGAACCTACGGAGATCGCATGACCCAGACCGTACAAGCCTATTTCGATGCCTTCAACGCCGGGGATGTCACCGGCATGCTGGCCTGCCTGTCCGACGACGTGGCCCATCACGTGAACGAAGGCAAGATCCGCGTCGGCAAAGAGAAATTCGCCGAATTCTGCGCGCATATGAACCGCTGCTATCGCGAGACCCTGACCGACATGGTGATCTTCGAGGCCCAGGGCAGCACCCGCGCGGCCGCTGAATACATCGTTAACGGCACCTATCTGGAAACCGATGCCGGCCTGCCCGCGGCCTCGGGCCAGTCCTACCGCCTGCCCGCCGGGTCGTTCTTTGACCTCAAGGACGGCAAGATCACCCGCGTGACCACCTATTACAATCTTGCTGACTGGGTGAAACAGGTGTCGGGTGGCTGAGGTCACGAAGGTCCGCGCGCTGACGGGGCCGGCGCTCGAGGCGGCGCTGGACGACGTGGCGCGCCTGCGCATTTCGGTGTTCCACGACTGGCCCTATCTTTATGACGGCGATCTGGGCTACGAGCGCAAATACCTGCAATCCTACCGCGACAGCGACCGGGCGATCGTCGTCGGCGCCTTTGACGGCGACAGGCTTGTGGGGGCCGCGACCGGCGCGCCGCTGGCCGACCATGCCGAGGATTTCGCCGCCGCTTTCGACGGCACCGGGCTGGAACTTTCGCAGATTTTCTATTGCGCCGAATCCGTGCTGCTGCCCGCCTATCGGGGGCAGGGCGTCGGGCATGCGTTCTTTGATCTACGCGAGGGTCACGCGCGGGACTTGGGCTTTGCCAGATGTGCCTTTTGCGGCGTGCAGCGTCCGGGCGACCACCCGATGCGGCCGGCCGACTATCGGCCGCTCGACCCGTTCTGGCGCGCGCGGGGCTATGCGCCCCTGCCCGGCGTGATCGCCCGATTTTCGTGGAAGGACCTGGGCGAGGACTCGGAAACCCTCAAACCGTTGCAGTTCTGGATCAGGGATTTGTGAACCCGCCGCAACGCGTTGTGTGTGCCCGCCGGCACGCGCGCGGACAGCCGTTCGTCTAGCCGCGAAAATCTTCGAGGATCCGTCGATAGAACGCTCCTCGTGCTCCAGCGCCCAATGGTCCTGCGACACATTCCCGATCCAGGTTCAATTCTCCCACGGGCACGATTTGCCGCGCGATTTCGGGCGGTGTCGTTTCGTCAGACGTTCCCGTCCTCCAATCGTGAAAGGCGGAGGAGTATCGAACGACCGCTCCGCTCGCTGGCAAGTCAAGCAACCCACCTTCGGCAAAGAACGTCAGTCCGTCTCCCATTTCTTCCCCGATGAGTTTGAGCCTGTCACCCAAGCGATGCTTGAGGATGGCGACAAACACGATCGCGGCGGAGAACGTGAATTTATCGACAAGTACGACGACCTGCTGACTTGCGCTTTGGGCGAGTGCGTCGATCAAAGGCATCGTCAGAAGAAAATCACCGCCGGTGTTTCCGCGCACGTCAATCAAAAGCGTTTTGTCAGACAAAGCGCGCACGCGATCCGCTGCCTCGGATATGGCTTTGCGCAGCGCATCTCTGCCCGGGTCAAAGAAACTCGGCAGTTGAATTGAAAGCCCAAGTGCCTGCCAATCCTCAATCTCCACAAAGCTCTCGGGTTCCCATGCTGGATCGGCTTTGCCGTGCTCGTTTCTCGGGTAGAGCGTCGACGCAGGAACGGGGTTTCCATTTGCTATTTTCAGATTGGTTGTCTGCCCGTTTTCGTCCTGCACATGATACTCGGTCGTACCGTCGTCGGACGAAAATCCCAGCCGTTCCAACGCGTGCGGCCAAGCCAGGATAATCGGACCGATGACCCGCTTCCTCTGGCGCGTTCCCGCCAGAAATTTGTCCGCCGCGGCCTCAATTTCGCTTACAGCTGCGCCATTGATTGCCAGCAGCTTGCCTTGTGGGGCGATCAACCTTGATGCCGATCCAAGGACTTGGACGGAACGCCCCACGCTCACGAACCGCAGAGGCAACACTGAGATTGCATCATTCGGGATCAGCCGTGTGTGCCCGTTGCTGGGAAGTGCCAGAAGGCGCATCGCCGACAGCAGAAATTCCTCGACCGAGCCCTCAAGTGCGTATCGCCGACTGTCGCTGACACAGCGGTCTATCGCCGTCCTTTCGATCCGTCGAAAGCTGGGATCGTTTGGCAGGACAGTCTCCAGAATGAGCTCCAAGTCATCGATCAGCGACATGGGTCACAGTGCGCATGGACGATCGGCAATGTCCAGATTGGGTGCGGATCCGGCGCTCTCCCGGCCCGGCCCTTTGCTTTGCAAGGCTATGCATCGAACCAAAAGTTTCTATTGCGTCGCACAACCCGATTGGCCTGTACACCGGACAACAACGGCTATTTACTTCTTCGCAAGAACAGCATTGGAACCAGCATCATGAAAATCGCCGCCGCCGCCTACAATCTCGACTGGCTCGACAGCTGGGCGCAGTACGAAGACAAGCTGGACGCTTGGGTTTCGCAGGCCGCAGGGCAGGGGGCTGAACTGCTGGTGTTTCCCGAGTACGGCGCGATGGAGCTTTCGACGCTGGCCGGGGCCGAGGTTGCGGGGGATCTCGAAGGCTCGATCCAGGCGGTATCCGAGCGGATGGAAGATGTACAAATCCTGCATCGACGCCTCTCGGCCGAGTACAACTTGTACATTCTGGGCGCATCCGCCCCGGTTCAGGCCGGCCCAGGCCGCCCGGTGAACCGCGCCGAATTCTACGCCCCCTCAGGCGCGCAGGATCATCAGGACAAGCAAATCATGACCCGGTTCGAGCGCGAAGACTGGGACATCGCGCCGGGCGGTCCGTTGAAGATCTTCGAGACGGCGCTGGGTCGGATCGGCGTTCTGATATGCTATGACAGCGAGTTTCCCCTGCTTGGCCGTGCCCTGTCAGAGGCCGACTTGATTCTTGTGCCGTCCTGCACCGAGGCCCTGTCGGGCTATTGGCGGGTCCGTATCGGCGCGATGGCGCGTGCATTGGAGAATCAATGCGTTACGGTCATGGGGTCGCTGGTGGGCAACAACGAATGGTCCCAGTCCGTGGACGCAAACACTGGGACCGGAGGTGTTTTCGGCCCGCCGGACAAGGGCTTTCCACAAACCGGCGTGCTGTCGGAAGGCGTGCTCAACCAGCCCGGCTGGACCTACGCAGACGTCGATCTGTCGGCGATCGCCGAGGTTCGGGCGGATGGCCATGTCCTGAACCGATCCCACTGGACAGAGCAGACGCCCCGAGTCGAATCGGTCACAATGTCGCGCCTTTAAGTGATTCCACCCTTGAAATAAGGCCGAAATAGGCTCATTTAGGCGCCACCTGCGGATTCTGCAGGGCAACGCAAAGATGGAGACAACATGGCCAAGGAAGATACGCTCGAATTTCCCGGTGTCGTGAAGGAACTCCTGCCTAATGCGACGTTTCGGGTCGAGCTGGAAAACGGCCATGAGATCATCGCACATACGGCAGGCAAGATGCGCAAAAACCGCATCCGTGTTCTGGCCGGCGACAAGGTTCAGGTCGAGATGACCCCCTATGATCTGACCAAGGGTCGGATCAACTACCGCTTCAAGTAACGCCTGCCGCAATGGCGTTCATTCTAGGATCGGGCAGCCCCAGAAGGCTGGACCTGCTGGGTCAGCTTGGCGTGCAGCCCGACACCATTTCTGCCCCCGACATCGACGAAGACCCCCAAAGGGGCGAGCTTCCGCTGCCGTATTGCGCGCGCATTGCCCGCGAGAAGGTGCATGCCGTGAAGGCGGCTCCGGACGATATCGTCCTGTGCGCCGACACGACGGTTGCGCTAGGTCGACGCATATTGGGCAAGCCCCAGGATGCCGGACAGGCAGCCGAATTTCTGCATGCCCTGTCGGGACGTCGCCACCGTGTGATCACCTCGGTCGCGGTGCGTCGCGGCGATCGGGTGTTGCAGCGTGACGTGGTCAGTCAGGTCAAGGTCAAGCGTCTTTCGGACGTGGAAATCAACGCCTATCTCGCTACCGGCGATTGGCAGGGCAAAGCCGGTGCCTATGCCATCCAAGGGCCCGCGGGCGCCTTCATTCCGTGGATCTCGGGCTCGTTCACCGGTATCGTCGGGTTGCCTTTGTCTGAAACCGCAGGACTGTTGCAAGGCATCGGTTACCCCCTGTATCGCGAGGCATCATGAAAGGTCGAACGATCATTCTGGATCACATTCAAGGCCGCGAAGCCGCGGCCCTGATGGTGGATGGCAAACTGGATGATTTCCTGATCGCTGCCGATGCGCCCGCCCCGGGTACGATCTACCGGGCCCGGGCCGAGCGGGCGATCAAGGGACAAGGCGGGATGTTCCTGACAACGCCGGATGGTCCGGCGTTCCTTCGGCAGGTCAAAGGGTTGGCGCCGGGCGAGATGCTGCTGGTGCAGGTCACGGGCTATGCCGAACCGGGCAAGGCCCTGCCAGTTACGAACCGCATCCTGTTCAAAAGCCGCTATGCCATCGTCACGCCGGACGCGCCCGGGCTGAACATCTCCCGCTCGATCCGTGATGATGATGAGCGCGACCGGCTGCTGGTGATCGCGCATGAGCAGATGGACGGCAGCCCCTTCGGTCTGATCCTGCGCTCCGGTTGCTGGGGCGCGGATGCCGATGAAATTGCCGAAGACATCGCCGCCATGCGGGCGCTGGCCGAGCAGGTCGTGAACGACACCGGAGACGCACCGGAAACGCTGTCCGAGGGCGACGGACCGCATGTTCTCGCCTGGCGCGAATGGGTGGAGCCGGCCGAGGTCTCGACCCAGGCGGGCGGGTTCGCGGACCATGGCGTGCTCGAGGCGCTGGACGCCGCACGTGGCGCATCCCATCCTTTGGCGGGTGGGGCGCATATGTATATCGAACCCACCCGGGCGTTGGTGGCCGTGGATGTGAACACTGGTTCGGATGGCTCGCTGGCTGCGGGAACAAAGGCCAATTTCGCCTGCGCCAAGGAACTGCCGCGCGCCCTGCGCGTGCGCGGGCTGGGCGGGCAGATCACGCTCGACCTTGCGCCGATGCCCAAAAAAGACCGGCGCGGATTCGAATCCGCACTCCGCGCTGCTTTCAGGGCTGACAGCGAAGAAACGATCCTCGCCGGCTGGACACCGCTGGGACATTTCGAATTGCAGCGAAAACGCGGCCGTATCCCATTGTCGGAGGTCCTGAGATGAGTTGCCCGATCTGCGGAGAAGATACGGTCAAACAGTTTCGTCCGTTTTGCTCGAAACGCTGCGCCGATATCGATCTGGCCAAGTGGCTGAACGGCTCCTATGCGGTTCCGTCGCAGCGCGAGGATGACCTTGACGATGAGATTCAGGATGCTGTCGAAATCAAGGATCGCCCGCACTGAAAAAATCTGAAAAAGCCTCTGGACACCGCGTTTGGCAAGTCATAGAAGGCCTGCACCCAACGGCAAACGCCGTTCCCGTGCCCGGGTAGCTCAGGGGTAGAGCAGTGGATTGAAAATCCTCGTGTCGGTGGTTCGATTCCGCCCCCGGGCACCATTTAATCTATTGAATTTTATAGAACAATTCTCAATGGGGCTTCGCTTCTACTTCGCTACAATTGCTCCTGTACCGTCTCTGTACCACTTGGCCTCATTTTAAATGATGTTTCCAAAAGCTTAAGCGCTCCTTCATGGGTTCATTTGTGCAAAATGTGTGTTGGTACAATGCGAATGGGTGCTGGATATGAGCTTACAGGTGGACTGTCTAGAGGCCTGCAAGCTGAATAGAAACGCCGCTGCATATGGGGTGTTCGCTTTATTACCAAAGGTTAGAGCACAAGCGTGTTGCAAAAGTGCAACCTCACTATCCTTGGCTCTCAGCATCTATTCTTGTCACTATTCTTGGCTATCCTTGGAAAAGGCGACTAACTTTTTAATTAATAAAATCAATGCAGTATGAGAGTTTTTGGCATTGAAATCCTCTCGATTGTTGGAAATCATGACGTCACTTCGAAACGTTATGAGCAGGACAGAAATGGCAACTGAAAAACTACAACGCTCACATGCGAGAGCCCACATCCGGGCCCAAAGAAACTCTCAGGCTTCAAGGCTGGCTGTAAATAGTGGCTTTGCCGGATTGGTGATTAAGCCTTTTGGGCTAAACGGGCTTTGGCTAAACAAGCCAGTTGGTTTGATTGAACTTCAAGTTGGAGCGGTCGTTTAATGACAAACTATTTGACAGAGAGCCTTGGCTATATCACTCGAATGTCAGACGCGGATAAGGCGGTGCTCCCTCCAAACCATCTGAGTCACGTCTTGAGCTTTGCGAGGGATGTCACGGAGAGTGCAGAATCCTACTTCTTCGAAGGTTCCGCTCTATCCATGGCCTCAGATCTTAGGATCAGAGACCCTGAGGGCCTCCGCAAAGTACTGCTTTCGGTTTTCGACGCACCAAAGACTTATTTCCTAGAAGCCGGCGGGTGTGAAAGGAATCTTCTCCTAAATCCTTTGCGCGAACACATTCCTCAAGACGTGCTTCCCGGAGAAGCAATCGCGAACCGGGTTGGGGTTCGGGTCAAGGTTCTCGCACCTGGTCTGGCAAAGTACTCGGTATGCTGGAATTTGCCGGTCTCGCACGAGGAGTCTCGGCGGGCTCGTGCATTTGCCAAGGAAACCATGGAGGCCTCATACGCGGTGAGGAGAACTAAGTTGGAGGAAAGGGCATTGTTTGAGTTCTGGCGCTTGGGTCTCAATTGCTACGACGGTGTAATCGATGTCAGGAACAAACCTTCGTTCATTACACCCGAGGAACTCTGGCGGCGATATAACAGCGGTCATCAAGACCTTAGCGATAATTTCAAGGACTTGTTTGGGCCAACAGACCGAGATTTTCTAAGGGTTCCTCACAAAAAGAAACTAAGTTTTGCAACTTGGGTCTACAACACTGCCATGATGGAAGAAATCTCACTTAGCGAGACAGGAAGAAGTTACGTAAACGAACTAACGAAGAGCAATCCGTTCACAGCAGAGGAGCTATTCCATAACGACCCTGAGGATCTAAGTGGAGAGATTTCCAACATCGCAGCCATGTTGGCCATTTTGTTGGCCAATGATGGAGACGCCGTCGTTCGGCAAGAGAAGCCTGTCTTTGCTGGCCTTGTAAAGCAAAGAACCAGACGAAGACCAACCATACAAAAAGACAGCGAACCCCGGGTAATCAACGTAGTTAAATTAAAGATCTCTGACAAAACTGTTGAAAAGCTATACTCTGGGGAGCCAACTGAAAAAGTTTCTACTGGACGTCGAAGGGGACCTGTCAGGCATTTGGTACGTGGTCATATGTTCTTGGCGAGAAACGGCAAAATGGTTTTTCGAAGACCTCACTGGAAAGGCAAATCAGATCCCGACAAGCCTACAGTTGTCCACGTGCATAGTTCTTAGGTAACTAAGCGTACGGTCGGATATCTAGTGCTAGGATTCGCAACGCAAATCCCCCTATTTCTTTTTGTACGCCACTTCTTGCCGCCCGATGATCTTGAAAGCGGGTGGGCAGGCGCGCTAAGGAGTTTGAAGTTAGCAGGCTGCACAAAATGGTGGAGTCCGCCCAAAGGCGGGTCCACAAACATAAGTCAGAACTAGCTTACTATCTCGCACAGACAGTATTCAGCGCTTTTTGGCGCCGGAAAAAGGGCCTGTTCATTTGCTCATTTCTTATACGCCTTTCTCGGCGTTCAGCGTTTGTTGAATGAGGTCTCGTAGCTTCTCTCGTCGATAAACAATAAAGTCTTGAAAACCCTCGAGGTTCTCAGGAATATCCTCAAGAGCATGCTTTTCTTGATAATTCTCTCTGTTTTGAATGTTCCCGTTAAAGGCTAATTGCAACCAGTCAGCCGGAAGCTTGGCGCGTTTCTCGTTGTTCATCGCTCCCTCGAGAAGCTGCAAGTTTGGCAATTCATTTGCCAACTGGGCGAGCGTCTTCGAGAGTTCCTCGTCGAATCCGATTTTTTTCAGTTTGGTCGGAGTAAACCTGGAAATTGGAAAAACATGGTCAACGTGGAATTGGTTTCGAAGATCTACGAAAGGGAATAGAAGGGATAGCAGTGCGAAAGTACGCTTGTCCCCGTAGCGGACATGCAGCAGCTCTTCGATTTCGTCGTCTCCGAACGACAGTGACTTACCTCGCTGCGCCATAACGCGTCCAAGTTCAGAGCTAGGAAACCTATTTTGCCCTGATTTTTGAATGGTTTCTCGAAGGGCTGTAAGAAGTGTATCTAATCCACTTCCCCATATGCCCGATGCCTTTAGCAATGAGTGAATCAACCACATTTGAATGGCTTTTCGGTCTTCTTGAAAGCTTGTATGAGTAACGTAGTTCTGCGGTGGCCCAAGCTGGTGCAAATAATAGGCAATGGGTAGAATAGCACTGTCGGCCCGCAACGTTTGTCCATTCAACCCAAAGCTCGCAACCAGCTCTACAGTTTTTATCAGAGTCGACCGTATTTTCGACCACTCAGCTTCCAACTTAGCCATATTAGCAGATGTGAAATTTTCGACTTTGAAGCCCACGCTGGCGATGTCCGCCAACATCAACCCAGCCTTCAGCACGAAATCCTGGCTGAAATCAAAGCCCGCACCGGTACGGTTTAGCTCATCAACGCATTTGTGAATTTCGGAACGTGCATCGATCTGTTTCCACTGCGCCACCGCTACGCTCAGTAGAAGGTCAGAATAGGACAAGACAGTGCCACCCGAGTTCAAACGGATGAAGATGTTTAACACGCGCTCCAAGTCCTGCGTTTTTTCCTCAAAGTAATTTATCAGATTGTCCTTGTGAATTACGCTATGGAGCCTATCGAGGTTTTTATAGGCAACCTGTAGTTCCTCCTTTTCCAACCCATCGGCCATTAGTCCCGTCAGCATTGCAGGTCCGTCTTCCATAAGCAGCGCTTTGGGAACCGGAAACCAATAAGTAGTTTCGGTGCGTGTTGCTTGTTCTTCCGTAAGGAACCGGAACTCGTAACAAACGCCGTCTTCATCCGGGTCATTAGACGCAATCAAGTTTAGGTACAAAGTCTTTAGTGGAAACGCATCAGGATTTGTCCACCACCTGTTTGGCAGTTTAATGGCCATGGAACCCCGCAAGCCAATGTTCAAGGCTGTGAGCCGTTGCTGGCCGTCTAGAACAGCCACCACCTCACGATGATGAATCGGACCCAACTCGGGGCAATGAGCCGCATCGCGTTGGTGATAGTTCAAGACAAAGTCGTAAAATTTGAATTTTGAACTGGTCTCGGCATTCACTTTCCAAAACAAAAAAGTACCAAACGGATAACCTTGCATAAGACTATCAAAAAGCTTCTCAATCTGAGCTGGTTTCCAGACGAATTCTCTTTGAATTGCTGGTAGAACGTACTCTTTGCTTGCTATTGCAGTGAGTGCGTCGGCAATGGTTCCGCCTGGTTTGTACATTTAATTTCCTATACGTTTTCTAAATTCAGCCCAAAGGTCTCGCCTTGGGTAGTCTTCAAGGGCCTTCGTTCCGGTCCAGTTTCAAATAGGTCACCTCAAACTGCTTAACCGCTCGGTGCTCTTGAAAACGGCCCGCTAAGCTGAAGGCGCTAGACCCAAAGTGCTGGAAAATATCCAAGCCACGGTCGAGTGAAATCTTCCAGCCCGTGTCCGTGATGATATGTCGAGCGTGCGCAGTGCCGGCGTCATCAAATCGCCAGGTAAAGTCGATGCCTGCCGTGCTGCACGACCCAACAATTTCGTCTAGGAACTCGCGCTGCTTTGCAACGTCTCCATCGTTGGGCGCTGTGATCAGCTCAACGGTGATGTGATCCTCTGGTTTCTTTTGACGGATGACCAATTCCAGGAATTCCATCAAATTGCGAGCCTGGTGGAAGATCCGGATGTAAGGGTCCGTTATCGTGATCTTGGTGGCACCTTTAATCCAGGGGCCGAAGATCTTTTCAAAAGTCACGCCCTTCAGGTTTTCTTTGACCACAATATGCCCTTCGCGAGCTTGCATCTCGGTCGGTTTTCCGGATCCAGTGGGCTCGCTTGGCGTCGCGGCTTCTGAGACGCTAGTGTCTTCTGTATCGATCAGCACCTCGTCATCCTCGGAATCGTCGTCCTGAGCAAGATTTCGATAGTAAAACTTGGGATACTCGTCTTCTTCCAAAGTTGTGACGGTGCGTTTCTCTCCACTTGGACGCAAAAAGTGAAAGTCCGTCTCGGGATACGTGCTGTCGATACGCTTCAGCTGATCTTTGACGCGCTTGCGGCTCTCAATTGCGAGGGTCAACAAACCTTCGATCTCTGCTTCTGTCGCTCCCCCATTCGGGAATAGGAGCTTCAGGTAGCCAGACATCGTCTTGTTGATTGCATCTCTGTCGCGAGTGGAGATTTGGCTGCTCAGCTTGAAGCCAGCATCTTGGTACACAAGTGAGAGATCGTCGTTCCGGAGGTGGCGCAATATCTCAGCAAGGTAATCAACGATAAACCCGTATCCTTCTGAGAATAGCTCACTACGAATGACCTCGACTTCCCACCCTGGAAGGTAAGCGTGGATACGGTCTATGAACGCTGAGTCATGAAATTCGGCAGGCAACTCTTCGAAAAGGTCGGAGTTCTTCAGCATGTAAGGGACATTGTGGGCAGTATTGCCAACGAAAGCGAAGCTAGCTTCCGCTCCCATGGTCGCCACTCCGCGCGAAAAGCTCTTGTTCGCCATGTAGTTCTTCATGATATCGACCAAAGCCTTCTGGGGCTTTTTGGTACGCCCTGCGAATTCGTCAAAGGCGACCACGTCCCAGTAGCCGACCAAACCGATCCGGCCGTTGCTATTGTTCACAAAAAGCTTGGGTACGGTAACTTCGCCGCCTGAGATCAACTGCCCGTGTGGAGAAAACTCCGAATAAATATGCGATTTACCAGTGCCCTTGGGACCAAGTTCAATCAGATTGTAGTTTCGTTCTACGAAGGGAATGAGCCGCATTAATTGCAATAGCTTGCTGCGTTTTCCAAACTCTTCTGGATTGAAACCGATGCTTTGCATCAAAACATCGACCCACTCATCTGTTGTGAACTCGTCTCTTGTTTTTTTGAAGGTTTCGTAGTCCACCCCAGCGACTTGGATCGGCTTTAGGGAGTCAACGGTCCAAGGTGAAATCCCGGATTGTTCTGAGAATTCATAACTCACGTCGCTGATGCACCAAACGCCAGTTACAAGCAGCTTTGGATGAGCTTTGATCGTACCAGAATCTATCGCGACTTTTTTGATGGACAGGTTCTCGAAAACAGCCTCGTATGCATCCGTTTTTTCGTTGAGCGATACCGATACCCTGTCGATGACTTTGAAATGCCCTCGCTCTTTGATTTCTGACTGAACGAGACCAGCCTGGTTTCGATGCACATAGTGCTTTCGTAGGATCTCCTTGACCGTTTCTATGCCTGTCGCAATGGATGCTTCGTCATCGGTCGCACAGTATTGCCCGAGGAGGTACTCGAGCACATACCCCGGCACGATGGCATTGCCTTTGACCGCTTTAACGAGGTCCTTACGTACCACAAATCCAGCGAACTGTTCGTTTATCTTGTCATCAAGTGCGCTCATTTGTTCGCCCTCTTAAAAGTCAAAGTCGGTTTTTATACCACGCTTCAGTTGGAACCGATGGCTGGCAATTTCTTCAGAGTGGCTGGTTCTGCCAATCTGCTCTTTGAGTTTCAGAAAAACATCCTGGTTATTGTGCTCGTCCGCAGCACGAGACAGCAGGAACTTCAACGGCATTTCCCGCTCCCGGGCGTTCTCCGAGCTGAAATCAAATGTCAGTTCGTGCTTATCAGAGATTAGTTCATCACCGGACGCATAGATCCCAGCCGTCACGGTTCTGGCATGCCATTTCTCTGAGACCGGCTGTTCCTGATAGAGCATCACTGCCGTTTGGCCCGAAGAAATCAAGCTCTTGCCAGATACAACGATCCTGACATCAACTTTGCTGACATCCGTTTCCCGCCGCTTACCAACCCTGAGAACCGGTATCACAACTTCTTGCAGGCTGGCACCGCCATGGACAAATCGGGCACCAGAGCCGCTTACACGCAACCGGTTTATCGAGTTTGGAATAGCCACTTGTTGATCGCCTACTAAGCCAAGCTGTTTGGCGTCCCAGAGTTTGAACCCATCTGCGGGTTTCAGGCCGCGCCCAACCACGAAACGGCGGTTCTTGGTCGTGACACTATCGCCGGCAGGATCTGCGACCGAGAAACTGCTCTCGTCCAAGGGTTTATGCTGATAGAGGAAGCCATGGTCTGCTGTAACGACGATGTTGGAGAAGTTGGCTGACTTTAGCTTCTGGACCATCTTCTTCAGATCTTCGACAGCTTCCTCAGCTGCTTCCGGCAGCCGGTCTTCGGTTTGCAGCTTGTCACCCACCGCATCGATGCGATTGTGGAAGATGTAGACGACATCATGGTCTCGGAAGAGCTCTTTGCCTTCGTCCGTACGCATATTCATGAAGTCTTCGGCCTTCAGGACCTTGGTGCGGTCCTCACCGCGTCCCATGGCCAGAACCTTACCCCGGTTGCTCGTGCCAGATGTGGGCAAAGCATGTGAGGACACATCACCTTTTTCCGTGATCTCCAAGTCCTTGTTTGGCAGAAGCGACGCCATGCCGAGCTGGGTATAGCTTGGAAGCGAGCTGATCATAGGGGTCAGCTCGGCATCGAACCGATCCAGTGATCGGATCTCTCGCATGCATTCTTCTGCCACCTCAAAGCGCAATGCGTCCGAGATGATCACAACGAATTTTTGGTCCTTGCTTCTGAACCTGTCGGCCTGAAGTCTGAAAAAATCTTGCTGCCGTTCGAAACCGGAGATTTTCCACTCATCCAGACCTGCAATCTGATCCTGCCAGAGGTCATTGATCTTCAGAACGAAGTTCGTGCCGTATCGGTTTTCGATGCTTTCATAGAGGCTCGACAACAACGTCGCCTGACCGCTTTTCTGCATGTGATAGAGGAACTTCCGATAGAGCTGATCCAGCTTGAACCAGCTTGTCGAATAACGCCTGACCGCGTCCGCAGGGCTGTGCATCACAAGTTCGGCACTGGCAAGGGCCTGCTGGAACTCGGTCGCGCAGGCGATGGCCTGATAGATATCGGCGTATTTGGGATACCAGTGGCTTTGGCGGCGTTCTCGAACCCATTTCAGAACATCGACACTGCTTGCCGATTGCTCCGACATCGCGTTGACGATAGCGCGAATGATATGTCGGTCGATTTCTTCAAAATGGTCTATAGAGACGACCGCACGGACATCGCGAAGTTCGAGGTCTTCTGGGATCTTCAGGATGTCCTGATATTTCTCCGACAAGCGCTCAAACGCCTGACCATTGTGACGGCTGTTCTTCCAGCGTCGGAACGTGAGCAAGGCTTCACCGTTCAGACCGCCGACCTCTCCTATTGCCCGCTTGTAGGCGGATTGGAACAGGGCGATTGAAAAATCTTGGAAATCCGGTTGTTCAGGCTGATAGACATAGGCGTTGGCGACCTGCTTCCAGAAGAAAGACAGCAAACCGGATCTTTCGATCACCCGTATCCTATCATCACGACCAAACGCGAGATCCTCGAGCAGCGCCTCGACAACGGTATCCAGCTCCCCATCGGCTTCTGCACACACCGCCAGCATCTTGCGGCGAATGTCAGACACACTGGCCGAAGGTTTGTCGGCCTCAAACTGCTTTAGGCGGTCCAGGCGCTTTTGTGAGCGATAGAAGGCCATGTGATCGCGAACGGCAGGGTCGTATTGCGTTGGGATCCCCAATTCCTGAACCCAGATGGCCGCCTGATCGGCTTTGAACATCGCCGTGGCCAGTTGCACGTCCAGCAGCCAGTTGTCCTTCATCGCAGGCTCAGGCCCATGATGGTAGATCAGGAACTTCTGGTCCGGCTCTTTGCGCAGGATCCGGTATTTCAGCCCGAATTCGTTATCCTTGATTTCGACCTTTTCCACACCCGGCAGGGCCAGCGCCTCGAACGTGTCGCGCATGTCGCGGTCGGCATCGTACCAAAAGACAATCCGTTCCTCTTCGAACATCTTTGCCAGCGTAGCTGAGACGCGATCTGACATCAGCTCAGTCCTCTCATGACAAACCTGCGATCTTCTTCAGCGCTGTGCCGAATTTAGGATAATTCGCCTTCACCCCGTCATCGAGGTCGATCTCGACCCTTTGCTGCGCGAGGGGGAAGACAACATCCCGCTCCCATTCCGTCAGCTCATCGACCTGCTTGGCGATTTTGGCGCTGTCTTTCAACGCCTTCGCACGTTGCGCTTGGGTGGCGGTCGCATCATCGGCTAGCTTGTCCAGCCGCGCACGTTCGCCTTCCAGCTTGGTGATGAATTCACGCAGGTAGTCGTTCAGCACAACCGAGACAGTGTCGCTGCGATAGCGATGCATGTAGATCAGCGCATTAAACGTGCCCTTGGGGCTAGTGAACATCCAATAGATCGGGCGCTTTTTATAGCGCTTTACATGGTCGTTGTAGAAATCCTTGGTGAAGTACTTTCGCAGATCCTTGCCAAGGCTGTCTTCGACAAACCGCAGGTTTTCTTGGAAATGTTCGTCGCCGAATGTCACGCGCAGGCACTTGCGGAACCGCGCCACGATGTCATCGCTGAACCAATCCTCGTCCAGCACGGGGATGACATTGTCTTCATCCGGCTCGAACGTCGGTTTCGGCACACGGGTGAGATACTCCGCCAGCGTCTCGCCCTGATTGGCGAGGATTAGGCCCGGTTGGTCGAGGCTGTAGCGGCCGAACATGCAGCCCACGGCGTAATGCAGGAACTCGGCCATGGTGTCGGCGCGCAGGCGGGTTTCACGGTCGTTCTCGGAGCCCTTCACGCCATAGCGATAGGCGGGGTTGCAGGTGAGGGTGATCTCTTCAATCGGCACCTCGGGGGTCAGCTCGTCTTGCAGACCATAGGCGTCGATGAAGATGCGGTTGTTCTCTTCCTCTAACGCTCGCATCTCGTCCGTCATGGACTGCCAATGGGCGCGCAGGCGGGCATAGGTGGCCTCCAGCGTTTCGGCCCGGTGATCGGGCGAGAGCAGAGGCAGCGTGGTGAAATCCCAGGAGGTTTCGTAGGCATCCCAGTCGAACTTTCCCAAGGCAATCGAAGCTTCGGCATTACTTTGGACGTCTGTCCTTCCGACTTCATCGCAGACCGGAAAATTCACAAGGCTGCCCGGATTGAAATCAAGCGTCGGGCATATGATTTCAAGTATCTTTGCAGACGGTTTGCTCAGAAGAAGCGCCAAAACAGAGTTAGCTGTTCTTGGATCGTGCGGAAGAAAAACACTCCCTTTCTGGTCGAAAATGCCGAAATCGTCCTTTATCCGCGCCGAAAAAGACCCAGAGCTCAGGTTCGTATAGGTGATGCCATTTTCAAAATAGCGCTTCTGGTTTCTCAGGACTGCACTTGGGTGCGCGCGTATTTCAGCTCCATTGTTGGACCAGTTCAGCACATAGTCCTTGTTCCCATACCATTTCCGAAACTCGCCCCCCTTTGTGTATGGCACCCATTTCCATCCTGAGTTGTTTTCAGTCTTTAGCAAAGCCTGGTCAGTTTCGTGCCAAAACCTCAAGAAACGAGAATTGTCGCCAGTTTGCAGTCCGACACAGATGTCACATTGCTCGCCGAGCTTCTCATTTCTCTTGAAGGCATCAAGCATCTCTGCTGACAGCCAGTAAGATATGGGATTACCCGGTATTGAAAGGAGGTCAGTTTGCTTGAACTTAAAGCGACCATATTCGGAATCCAAAAAGAGGTTTTCAATTTCTGATGGGGTTCTAACCTGAACGTGTTTTTCAAAGAGCCTTCGATACAGCCCTTGAGTTTCATCAGTGGGTGCAACTTTGCGTATGACGAACGCGACGCTGCCAAAATCTGATCCGAAGATGCCGCGACCGAGGTGCAAAAGACTTGCGATAGTTGTCCTCTCGACCATCGATAGACGCAGTTTCTCGAACGAACCAAGGAACATCCACGAGGGAAGGTTTATCATTCCATAAGTGCCGCTTGGACGAAGCGCCAAGATCGCACGCTCCATGAACGCGGTCATCAGGTCGGACTTTGAATTGGGAAAGAAATTCTGAAGGTGTTCCTTCAGAATAGGATTCATACCGTTCGAATTCATATAAGGCGGGTTGGCCACCACCACGTGATACTTCGGCGACAGCGCCTCGGCCATGCGCAGCACGGCGATGACGCGCTCCTGCACCTCCTTCAGCAGCAAGTCGCCGCCGAAATCCCGCGCCTCGACCACCCGCAGCGTTTCTGCCGGGTCGCGCAGCTTCGGCACGATCAGCGAGCCGAGGTTTTTGGCCTGCTCGAACTGCCCAAGCGTCTCGCGCAGCTCATCGGTGAACAGGTCCTTGCCCACCACAGCGGCGACGTCCTGCATCTCGGCATCGGTAAACGCCACGTTTTGCAACACGCAGATGTCGGGTTTTGCCTCCATCCGCAGGAACCGCCGCCGCCCAAGCTTGCCCGCCGCCTTCATCGCCAGCGCAAAAGCCGCCAGCGCGCCCGCGCGGTCGTCAATCTCGACCCCTGTCAGGTTGTGCATCAGGATTTTGCTAGGGATCTCGGTCGCGTCATAGCCCTCTTCCTCGTAGATGGCATAGAGCAGGTCAAAGGCATAGGTCAGCATGTGCCCCGAGCCTGCGGCGGGATCGCAGATGCGGATCTCTTCGGGCTTGGTGATGCGCAGGAAGTCCGTCTCGGGCTCTTCCGACGCGATGTAGTAGTCCATCTTGGCCGCTAGCCCGCTCTGCGGATTGTTGAGCAGCCAGAGCCGCCCTAGCGAGTTCTCGACCAGATAGCGGACGATCCAGTGCGGCGTGAACAGTTGTGTCGCGGCGGGGATGTTCTCGGCGGTGATCTTCTGGTTCTTCTTGAGGCCCGCGAATACCTGGTCCTTCTTCTCGGAAATGTAGAACTGGTAGAGCCAGCCGATGATCTCGACGTCCTGACAGGCGTCTTCGGTCATGACCGCGCGCATTTTAACCAGGATCGCATCGTTGGAGAGCAGATCGTCTGGCATTAGGAACTCGGAGAAGTCGTCGATGGCCTCAAACATGTAAGGCAGGGTTTTGTGCAGCGTGTTGCAGTCATGGACGAGAAGCAGGCGATAGGCCTCGCCTTGCGCATCATTGGACGGGATGCGCCCATCCAAGAGCTGCATGATCCGATCCGGCGCACCATCTGGCAGATTGCCCGCCGCTGCCTCGGCCAAAATCTCGGGTCTTGTGGCGCCATCGGCGGGAGAAACAACACGGACGCGGTTGTAGCCATTGGCGTCCATGAAGCGCAACGCGGTGAAGCGGTTGAACCAGGTATAGGCGACTTTGTCGATCACCTGCGCACGCCCATCCCTAGAAACTGCTTTGTCCAGCTGTTTGACGATCTGGGGATGCTCGCGACGTTCAACGCTGCTTTCCGCGATCACGCGGTCAAAGCGTGAAGCCACCTGTTCGATCAGTTGCGTGCGGGCGTCCTGAGCGAACTTCTTGAGCGCGTTTGTGTCCATCACACAATTACCTTCTTGCCGTCACGGACTTCCGCGAGGAGCGATTTCTTGAGTTCTTCGACATAGCGATCCACATCCGCCTCATCGGCCAGATAGACGCCGTCATAGGCGACAGACACATCGCGGATATTAGCCGGTGGCACAGTTGTCGGTTTTGCAGGGGGCGGAGCGTCATCGTCTCCTGTCCCGTCTGACTTGTCCTCATCCGGCACCGGCTTCAACCGTTCGATTAGCGAGAGCGTTTGCACCATCAAGTCGTTTCTGACACTGTTCCTTTTATCCCGCAGTGCTGGGATCAGGCCGATTTGCGCCAGTCCTTGGGTCCGAGATGTAATCGCAGCCTGAACCTGGGCTTTTGCCTCGTCCGGCAGAGCCAGGAACTCGTCGAGGGAAGTGACCTTGCTTTCAACCGCTTGCACCTCAGCTTCTACATCCTTGCGTTCCGCAAGCAATTGCTGATCAACCTTTTCCTTCAGGTCGTAGAAACTTGCTTTAGCGTTCTGTATGCCAGAGCCTTTGAAGCAATTCGGATCATCAATTGCTGCCTGCAATTGGCTGCCCGCTTCGCCATCGACGTAGTCAATATTTGCCCGCTGATCGGTCAGGAACTGGCGGACATCATCGTAGATGCTCCGCTGGCTACCACCCAGGAAGCTCTTGATCTTGTCGAGCAGATCTTCTTTGTCATCGAGCAGCGCATCTTCTTGCGGTGCAACGCCCGTGATGAACCATGTAGCCGGTTTGTCTGCCATGGCGTCCAGACGATCCAGAAGGGGTTTCAGCGCTGCCACGAACGGATAGCGAGTGTCTTGACGTAGCAAATCCTTTAGCTCGTCTATCATTTTCAGCACAGCTTGAGACCATTCCGTGCCAAGGGATCGCGCATCTGAGCCATCGGCAGGCGCATCGAATAATTCGCCATAAAGGTCCTTGGCCTTACGCAGCTCAGTAGGTGTGAACTCGGTTTGGGGCGTGAAGAGCAGGTTTTCCAGCAAGCGATTGTTCTGAAGGTCGCTCGCCAGTGCGTCTCCTTCTTTGACAACTCCATCCGAGCGCGCTTCAACTTTGCCTTTGCCCACCAGGCTTGCGGCAATGCAATTTACTGCAATCTCCGGCCAGCCATAGGGCTTGGAGGAAAACCTGTCTCTAAGATACTTGGCGGTAACCTTCACCCCATTGCGCGCTTGTCCTTGTACAAAGTTCAGCATTTCCTGCTCGGCCTCGGTCAAGCCTGCACCGCTTTCTCCAAATAGAGAGCTGTCCGGATTGGCGGCTTTCTTAAGATCCACTTCCGTGTAGGTCACGCCGCGCAGCATGCCGAGGTTGACGTAGATCTTGTCGACGAGCGTCTGGAATGCCTTGAATATCCGGTCTTGCGGTTCCTCGCCTCCGATATCCAACTCTTCGCCGCGAACGAAAAGGCTTGCAGAGCCGAGAAGCTTGCGCAACCGCAACTCAAGATCTTTTTGGCGACGGCGGTTTTGCTCGCCCTTGTCGCTGACGATCCTGTCGCGACCTGGCTGCGGGGATCCGGTGCGCGCCTGGCGGACAAACTTGTCGGTCTGCTTGAACAAAGTTAGGTCGCGGATAAATCGCTGGTCAGCCGACATCACCACCGAAAGCTCGTCATTGCCCATGCTGCGCATGCGAATGGCCTCAGGGCTGTCGGCATCGTCGTGAAAAGGGCTGATCGCGTTGATGGCCATCTCATATGTCCGCCCCAGCGCACTGTCATCCAGCATGCGCGTGTAGGGATACTCGAACCCCGTTGCCGTATGCCGGATTTTCCGAAGCTTTACGATTGAGTCAAAAACCAGGGTTTCCAGTTCAGCGGAGAGCTCAGAGGGGTCAATGTCGACATTCTTGATCTCGTCTTCGACGTCTTTTTCTTCATTCGTCAGAAACTCGTACACATCCCCGTTACGCTGGATCAACGTATTGCGTTCAAGTTCTGACAGCGCCTGCTCTACATTGCGTTTCAGAACGGTTTGATCGGTATCGAGCTCCGACAGCATCAAAATACTGATGTTGCGCACAGTCGGTTTGAACTCTTTCACATATTTGACGAGGAAGAGTGCCTTCAGAATGCGCACCGCGAAGGGATCCGTCAGGTTACGCTCTGCCACAAGAATGGAGCTTTGCGCAGCGGATTTCAGCGCAGAGCGGATGCCTTCGAACATCATGTCAAATGTGGCAAAGCCCTTAACCGGCTGATCCGCCATCGCTTTGGAGACGTCCTGGAATACGCCAAGCATCGACCGCTCCCCAACCGAGCTGTGCTTGCCTTCGAAGGCATTGTGTTGCGACAGACCCTGAATGGCCATTTGGAACAGATCGTATTGATATCCGGGGAACGGATAGCTCGCGATAAAATGGTCTTTATCTTTGAAGTTCTTCAGCTTGATTGAGCCGTCAGCGAAATCAAAGAGCGTTTTGAGATTGTTTTCTTCGCGGTCATGAAGATGACCAAGCGTGATCGTGCCGGCGTCCGTTTTGGCCAAGAGCCTGCGCTGAATGACCTCCGCCACATCCGCGGAGTTCAGCGGCATCCGCACATCAAAGCGGGCCATAATCTTGGAAAAGTCTTGCGCTTGAAACGCTTGGTTGTCGCCGATGATGGCTTCCATGTCCTGCTGAGAGGTTACGATGACCCAGGCCTGACCCTTGCACTTGGTGTTCAGGCTTTCAGCAATCGTTTGCAAGTTGGTCATCAGCTTAACGTTGTCGGCAATGTACTGGCCAACTTCATCAACAAAGAAGTTCAGACGAAACTGCGAGCCCTGACGATCAATCCAGTCTTTCACCTGATTGGCGAAATCCTCGATGGATACCCGTGTATCGGCGCGGTACTGCTTCAGGATGTCTTTCGCATCATCGGCATCGTTTCCGGAAACAGACGCATAAGCCGTACCAATGTTCTTTCCTTCAAGAACGGCTTGCTCGCGCCCGCGCACCCAAGGCTTCCCGGCAGCCGTCTCATAGGCAATCCTGAACGCATCGAGCTGACCCCGTTCATCGAGATCGCGCTCGAACTGCGCAATGTGTGCCTGTTTGCCAAAATACCCGCAGGCCTCATCAAACACCTTCTGGAACACAGACAGAAGCGCATCCACATCGCCCTTCGAGATAACGTCTGCCTTCTGGTCGATGTTAAATAGGATCGATTTGGATGGCACCGAGACGGCTTTGCGTAGCGCGCCTGCCAGCATCGGTTGATCCGTGAGCTTGTCTTCGAAAATCTCCAGTGGCGTCTTGCCATTCATGGGGGTGTTTTCAAGAAGCAACGCCAGCATCTTTAAAAGGTGCGACTTACCTGATCCATAGAAGCCAGAGATCCAGACACCGTTCGACTTCCGGTAGTTGTTGTATTCCTCTAGGAACCGCTCCAACCGCTGGCCGATTTCGCCGGTGATAACGTATTCTTCCAGCTCGATCACCAGGCTTTCATCGTCATCGGCCTTGATCACAGCATCAATTGGGCGATCAACGGGTTTTTGGAAGATGTCACGCATCAAGGTGGTCATTGGTCAGACCTCGTAAGTCATGAGATTGAAGGCACGGTAATACTTGTCGTCATGGAGCAATCCGAAGAGATCCAGTGACGCACCGGTTGCCAAGGCATGTGTATAAGTGCCGGGAAAGAACATCACCGTGGGCACGTGTTTTGCGGTGCTTTGCAGATTGTTCAGCACATTGTGGGATCGGATATAGGGGTAGATCTCACCAACTCCGGACAAGAAGATGACGTCGTGGTCTGCTTCTTTGATCTTTCCAGCGATCTTGGGAATGAGATGTTCTGAAGGATCCAGAACGTTTTGCAGCAATTCCAGAAGCTCGGATTTCCCCAACTCCGCCTCTGCTTCCAACACCTGGTCGAGGACGTCCCGCTCATCCAGGATTTCAAGGCAGAGATCATAGAGGTTCAAATCCAACACACGAACGCCGGCATGACCTGCGCGCTTGATGATGTCTTCGCGATCTTCATTGATCGCCAACCCGTCAGAGGCCGGATAATCACAGATGAAAAACGGAACCTCGTTGTAGCCCTGCATGTCGAGAAACCGTGGGCTGGTGATGGCGTTTAGAACATGCTCGAGGCGGTCTTTACGGCTAATGGGTGCTCGCATCGTCACGATCCCTCCCATGTCTGGCCGGGGAAATAGTTTAGCTCTTCCGGGGTGTTAGACTGGATCATTGCAATCAGCTTTGAAGACAGGAGATATGTTTGGATCTCCTTGTGCTCGGAGAGAATGTCCGCCTCACGCATCATCCGAAACAGGATCTGGCGTAGCTTTAGTCTGGTGGACGTGCTCAGTTCTGCCAGCTCTTCATGCCATTCGGCTTTAGCATCAAAAAAGATGTCAAACGACTCCAGCGGCAGGTCCAATTGGTAGGACAGATACCGATCTTGCAGAACGTCGACGGCAAACTCGCGCACAAAACGGTAGGCGCGGCAACACGCTAACCACAAAAGCGCCTTTTGGTCTGCGCGGTCGGCCTCATTCACAAAGTAGGCAAGCTCTTCTGCGGTGAGGGTAGACACCCTGTTTTTGATTTCTCGAATGCTGCGAGTATTGGAGGCATCTTTCGGCAGTTGGGTGGTGCCTTCTTTCACGGCCCGTGCCTGGGTTTCCTCCCAAGCCTCATCTTCACGGTGCAGCGAGGCAAACTCAACGCTTTCGTTGAGAAACAACCCACCTGTGGAAAAAGACATTCGGTAGTCGTTTGGTCCTTCCACTCGTTCCCTCACAACTTTATTTTGCGTGTCAGTTTTTCGGTGTTCGCTACCAAGAAGCCATAGATGCCGCGGCGTCGCCGAAGCAGCAGGTTATGGTTTGAGCCCTCAAATATCCCAATTTGTTGTTGGATCATGAGAAGTTGGACTTCATATAAGTTTGGAGGAGGTCCGCGAGTATTTTTTTAACGCCAGGAACTTGTGACTCTATGCCAAAGTGGTTCATTTTGAGGTCTCTATCGTGATTTTTACGGCAGCAGGCTCGACACCGAGATCAAACGCAATGCGTTCGCGGTACAGTTCGATGATCTCGCCAAATGTCAGCTCGCCGGTGCCTGATGTTGCAGCCTGCCTGGCTTGCATGCGCGTCGCGGAGGCATCGTCACGCCGCCTAATTGCCTGCGCGTCCTTAAATGAGACCTCTTGCACCTTTTTCCAATCGCCGATCTCAAGCTGATCGAGAACTATATCAGTGTCCGTATAGTTGACAGGGTTTCTATAGCCGGGCCACTTCAGCCCTGCACTTGTCATTGCATACTGATCAAACTGAATAAGCCAACGACCGTCCTCATCCTGCAAGACATCTTTTATCGTTGCTACCATGAACGATTCACCATGATGCTCTGGATCCCCAGGTCGCCTCTTGTCGAAGGCGTTGTGAGTAAGGACAACATGCGTTGCACCCCTGGCCTTTACGGGGTCAACTTTCCACCACCCCGTCCCACCCAAATTCGCGACGTCTTCTGGCTTCTTGCTTGTAAAAATGACCATGGCCGTAGGCATAGGATTCCAACCCTTCAATCTCGAAGTGATACTAGCCGGAGAAAATTTGAATGCAATATATTATATAGTTTTTATATAAAAAGTATACACTGGAAGTGCCATTTGGGCTGTGCATGGCTTCTTCAAAACATCCCAAAAGGCTTGAGCCTTATCGCCTCTGTCTACAGTCAACGACGAACTCGGCTAAAAACGTTAATCCCAAGTTAACCTGGTTCTGGCACCATGTCCGGGTATCTAAACAATGAGACAAAATTATGGACAAAAATCCGTAAGCTCGAGCTCTGAAGAAGTTAGTTAATCGGGTCTTGTGCTCGGTGTCAAACGGCGCTAAGTTACTGATCCAAAATTGGAAATATTGATGACTTTTGTTGTGAAACAACCTGAACTGTTCAGTCGCCCCAGCGTGCGGCTGATATCGCTTGGATAGTCCCGGGTCGTAGTTAGACCGTTCCAAGCCGCTTCAGATTGAATCCGACAAAAGGGGTGCTCGATGCCACGAGGATCTAAGACTTCTTCCAATTTTTTCAAACAACTCAACACATGGTTCGATGACGCACTGCGTGAACTATGCTCTACCGATTTTAAAGAAAATGCTTGGGGCGCAGATGAGGGAAAAGCGGGCGTGGGGACGAAATGGTTCGCTTGCTCACCAAAACTCGATATCCACTCTGCGGCAGCTTTGATCCGGCTGTTTGCAAGCTTCCCCGAGGACCAAAAGATCGTCATTGAAAACTTGTATGCCCCATATGGCTTCACCGTCGTTGAAACCGGTGATCCAGCATGGATTGAGCATGTCGAGGACGCTTTTGAACGTGGTCTCATGCCGGCCGCAAAGAACTCTCAGAAGCACCTTCCAAAGATCAGCCTTATTACTCGGAATTCCAAGACCTATTCATCGCGTCGAGCTAAAGGGAAAGATGAGTTTGAGAAAAACTTGTCTGATCGCATGGCGGAGCCACGGCCGTTCTTGTGCATTGTCGAGTGTTTGGAGGAAATTCCTGAAACAATCCGACAGGCGGCAACACAAGTTGTGCGGCTAGCGGAAATCTCTCAGCAAATCGTTCTAAAACTTCATCAGGTACTGCACCGTCCATGTTGCAACCCGGACATGCAGCCGATCCTTGGGCAACTGCCTCAAGCGCGGGAGTTGCAGTGTTTGTCGCTGGAACAGCTGACCACCGCAGTGCGACAGTCGGACACCAAGAAGATGGTGGAAACGCTTGTTCGATTTACTGATGACAACTCGGTTGCGGCCGATAAGTCGGCGCTTGACGCAGTAAAAGGCTTGGGTTCGACCAAAGCGGTTCTGAAGCAACTGTCTGCCGACATTAAAACATGGAGAGGCGGTCAATTGGATTGGTCGGAAATTCCCAGGGGTGTTCTCATGTTTGGTGCCCCGGGCACAGGTAAGACTTTTGCCGCTTCGAGGCTTGCCAGTCAGATCGGCGCGCATTTCATTGCGACGAGCTACGCCGACTGGCAGCAATATGGCCACCTCGGTGATTTTCTGGCGGCAATGAACAAGTCCTTCGATGATGCGTGCAGAAGGTCGCCGACAGTACTGTTCATCGATGAAATCGATTCCTTTGAGGATCGTGCAACCGCCAGCGGTGAGAATGCCAACTATACCAGATCGGCCCTCAATGGCCTCCTTGAGGCAATGGATAAAGCCAATCAACGTCAGGGTGTTTTGGTTGTTGGGGCGTGTAACCATCCAGAAAAACTGGATGCAGCGTTGGTGCGCTCGGGGCGTTTTGATCTGAAAATTGAAATGTCACTGCCCGGCAAAGACGCACTTGCCGACATTCTTTTAGATCATTGCGGCGATGAAATTACGCTGCGCACGATTAAGGACGTGGCTGCACATCTTATTGGCTGCACAGGCGCGGATGCGGCGGCGATTGTGAGACAAGCCCGCAGTTTGGCGAGATACAAAGGAGCCACATTAGAAGATGCTCATCTGTGGGCTGCCGCGGAGAAGATTGTACCTGAGAGTTCGCAATCGGATTTGCTGCGGGCAGCCTACCACGAAGCGGGTCACATTATTGCAGGGAGCATTCTTGGGCTCGGCTTGCCTGATCGTGCCGAGATCCGATCTAGAGGTGGGATTGTCTCCTTTGAGAACAAAAGCCCATTTCCTTTGCTCGCTGAGCTTGAAGCGAAGCTGGCAATGCTTCTTGCAGGGCGCGAAGCGGAAATGGCTTTTCTTGGATCGGTTTCTACTGGCTCTGGCGGCAGTGCGCAAAGTGACCTTGCGCAAGCGACGATTCTTGCGACGTGCCTGGAAGAGATGTTTGGGCTTGGCGCACATCCTTTGCTGTGGCGGCCTGTCGAAGTTACGAACCTTAGTGACATCCTTAAGGATGAAAAAATTCGGCATAACGTATTGCAACGTTTGGAAACGGCGAGTTCTCGGGCGAAAGACGTCATCGAAAAAAACCGAGCGGTCATCGAAAGTTTGAGCGCTCTTCTGGTTGAGAAACGCGAGATCTACAAAGCAGATATCGAAACAGTTTTTCGCCAAAATGGGACACATGTCGCGTCCCGCTCGGGAGCACTTGTTACCTCACCGGAGCTTGTGCCGGTGGGGTGAGACGGACTGTTTTCTTCGTCTTGGGCCAGTCCGATAGGTCTGTCGAGGATGATCGAAAAATTTGCGCCATGACCAACTCCTTCTAGCGCTTTCCAGTAAGGAGCAAGATCAAGTTTTGGCTGCTCCTTCGTCAAAGCTTCTAATATCTGCTTGGTGAATCGCCCTGGCACAATGGGGTGGCCGAGCATTAATTCGGACATTCGGGACAACTTCTCGTCTCGGATTCGTGTGAAGGAACTGTTGAGTATTCTCAAACTGAGGGGATCTGTCTCCGGTATCGCAAGATGCCAGTGAACATTTGTGCACTCCGTGGAAGCACGCGGTTTCATATGCCTGATCAGGCAAAGGCGTCTTACGCTGGAATTGGGTACTCGATACTCTTGGCAATATGCCTTGATCACTTGCGCGAGCTGAGTGTGATCTAAACGGACCTGGGGTGCCAGAACCACATGCCGTACGGAGAAAGCTTTTCCCGAGAGCTTCGAAATCTCACCCATGATTTGGATGTCATCGGGATGACCGCAGAGCCAATCGACCCGTTCGTTTTCGCCCTTGGCGGCAAGGTATTTGGCAACCTTGTTGGTATGACCGGTAGGGACACGAGATGTTTTGATGATCACGTGTTGCCTCCTATCACATGGATTTGGATGCCATGTAGGGAAGCAGATATCTTGGCCAGAGCGGCAGCAATGGCGTGGTATTCAGAAGGATCGTCATGAGCGTGCGTTAGGGTATGCGTGAGGTATCGAAGTTCTCTGCGCATGTCCTGCAAAAGATCCAGAAAACAGATGGCGCGTTTTAGATCTTGCGAGATCTTTTTTTGAGTGCAACGCCGAGATGGCGGCCGCGTTTCCACTTCGTTTGAGAACCCGAGTGAACGTGCAAGCAGGACGCGAGCCTGCGAAGTAGGTGAGATACCATTTTCCTTGGCCCGTTCATCCAACAGGCTTTTCAAATCCAAGTTCAACCTAACTCCAATGAGTTCAGTTTGTCGGGTCTTTGAACTCCGGGCAGCTTTTCCCATCGCGTAAACTCCATTTGGCTAGCGGCACAACTTGTTGTTGGACGTTCGCGTAGCCAGAAGTTTGGTAACGACCTTGCAACAAACAACTTATCAACGACCGCGGGACGGGCCGTTGTTGCTTGCGTCCGCACATACATTTGCCATCGAGCAAATGAGGTTATGCAATATGACAAAGACAGGATCCGCAAAGCTGTACCCAAATGGGATCCCCAATCGCAATGAATGCTCTGCTTGGGTTGGCGTGCTAGATATTTGCGGCAAAAGTTATCTTGTAACAGCGTTTGTTGAGATTTTTTCTCCATCCGACGCAGCACTTTTTTTAGAGATTCATGAAAGGCGCTCTGGTGTGCGAACCAGCCAAAAAGCAAAGCTTGAGGTCTTTCACAAAAGAACCGAGGAGAGCGAGCCACACCTTTTTGGAGTGGCAATAATCCACCAGAAACGTTTTGCGGTCGGATGTTGGATGTGCCGCGATACGAACGGGAAAAGGTACTTTCTTTTGACTTTTTCTATGATCGAGGAGCAGAAGCAGGTGCAGCCTGTCATTCGACGCCGACCGCGTATCAAGCCCGTTAGGCTGAAATAGTACGGTGTCGAAGGAGAGGCTGCACCTGCATGGCTATATCAAAGTGCGTACAGGTCATTTGGGGGTCCTTATGCATGTGGCAGGATGTGAAGCAGTTCGCCGAAAACAAGCAGAACATGAATGATAACTGCTGCGACGTGAAGTTGATGGTAGGCGGTTCGAATATACTCAAGCATGAGCATCTCCATTTGATTGTTTTCACGCAGTTCTTTTGACATGTCTAAAACTGCATGTCAACAAAATATCTACGTAACATGTTGATAGTAATGAATTTTTTAAGGATCTTGCTTGAGGCCAGATATGAATTCGGAAGGCAAAAAGATAGAAATGAGAAACTGTAGAAAAGAGAAAATATAGAAAAGATAACCGGTGTTCGCCGATGAGCTCCGTTCAGAGCAGGTAGCTAAACCCGCCAATTTAGAAACTTGGGAAGAACCGTTGAAGACTCGCTTGGGCTACCCCCGGTTTACCCCCTTTTTTCCTTGGTACAGAAAAAGGGGGGGGTAACCCCTTGGACTAGCCGACTTTCCATCTTGTCGAGCAACTTGTCAGTAAATCTGATCGAAGATGGGCAAAAGCATGAATATTTGGATTAAGATTAGGGGCTAGGGGCCTGGACGATCCCCAAGGCGCCTGGAAGAAGGACGGCGTGTATTTTGAATGACAATATTCTTGTTTTCAAAAACGATTTGGAGCGGTGGGCTGCACTTTGCGCAATGGACGGCATCCGCTACGTTGGAAAGCCCGTCGATCCTGAGGCTGCTGAACAGCTCTTGGGCGGGGTGTGGGAGTTCGTGACCGAAACTTGCGATGAAGCGGGGTTTGAGCATCCGGATCGGGACAAGGCCATTGGAATCCTTAGAGACCTGGTTTTTGAATTCTCAGAAGAATTTGATGAATGACTCTTCAGGCGACCTATGAGCTTACTGTGTGGAACAAACAAAAAAGAGAAAAGTTCGCAGTTTGCGAAAGGTAGTTGCCTCGCAGACGCGAAACTTGGAACAGCTGAGATTACTTCGGTCTCGCCTTTACATGGTGCGTCCTAAAGCGCGGCGCTCAAATGCAACAGGGTCGAAGCCGGCATGTTCAAACTTTTCTTTTGTAACCCAGGAAATCATGCTGTGGGCATGCACGTATGTTAGACCTCTGTCACGCCAATGAGCGCGACGAGCCGTCCAAAGTGGATACAAACCAAGCCTGACCTGCTGAATACAAAAGGCCAGTTGGTCTTTCGTGAATTCTTCTTCACGGAACGGGATCGGTCCTTCTTTTCTCGCTTTTCTAAACGCCACTGACCAAGCTTCATGGTTCGCGCGCATCGCATTTAGCATGCGCTCTTGTTCTTCAGTGAGCCTTTGCGCAGCATCACGCTCCGCTTTTTCGTTGGCTTCTTTTTCCATTCTTAATGCTCTGAGGCGCAACGTGTTTTGCTCACGTGCTCTGCGGTCTCGAAGCAAAGCGTCTTTTACTTCTTTTTTGGAGAGCTTCTTTGACTTCCTTTTCCTTTTAGTCGCTGTTTGAACCGTGGTCGGGGCGTTTCCTGCTTCGGTATTAGATAGAGGAACTGCAACGGCGGGCTTTTCAACTAGCGTCAGTGCTCCCGCAGTAAATTTCTTATATCGCTTACATGCATCGAGCGCGTTTCGGGCATGTCTTTGGATCACGCTAGACTGGCTATTTTTGAGCCTTTGCTCCCAGTAGGTGATCGTCCCTTCAACGCTTAGGTATGCCTTTGGGTTCTCGAGACATTCCGGAGCAATTTTTGTCCCGCTTGGGTAGATGTGAAGGGGTTTTTTTGCCAATATGCTTCCCGCCTTTCGATGCCGTCGAAAGCATGAAAAAGCTTCATTTCGCCTCGCGCAAGATCAATTCGTCAATTACGCCGCGTCGCCCAAGTCCGTTAGCAAAACGATTGCTTCGGTATGATTTTGGCCAGCAAATAGTTAGTCTTCGAATTACAGAGACTGAAAGGGATTTGGCCTGAGAGTGATCGTCTCTTTGGATGAAGGGTTACCTTACCAATCTCTTTTTTCATAAGAAAAAAACGCACGGGTAAGGCAGGGTAGTCGTACTAATTAAAGGTATCTCCGGAGCAGAGCGCACCGGAGATTGGATTTAGAGTTTGAAGTCCTTGCCATTGGTTTTGAGGAAAGAAATTAGCGACAGCTCGAGAGCTCGAACGACTGTTAGCTCTTTAACCTCACGGAGTTCGTCCCACGCCGCGTATAGCTCCGGGTTTACATCTGAAGTAAAGGATTTTGTCCGAAGTGCTGCTCTTCGTCGGCTTGGGCTCATCTGGGCCAATTTCAACTGTGACGGCGATACTGGTGCCTTGCGCTCGAAACTCATGTCGTCTGGTTTGTGTTCCTGAATGCTGCCAATATTCGGTACTTTTGTGTGTGTGCTCATCCGGCTTTCCTTATACATGTTCGTAGCCAGGTGTCGTGGCACGCAGTAGAACCTCGCGAGCCAGTGCCCTCGCATTTTCGCAAGCTGATTTTGGTGAAGATCCTTGAAACGCACGCGGTAGATCGACGTAATCTCCACCCAGACTCATCATCGCCTGAAAAACGGGTCGAGCCGCCAATTGCGTTTTGAAAATTGGCGCGCCGGCTTCTTCGAGAATGGCCTTAATGGCGCCTGTGATCCGGAACTCTACTGCCCCTGGTTCAGTCTGGTTGAGCAGTACACCAGCCGGAATTTTCCGACCCAGAACCTGGCCTTTCTGACATACTTGCTTGAGAACCTGTACGGCTCCTAGTGCATCCATCCTGCTTGCCCGGCATGGTACAACTACAAAGTCAGAAACCAAGACTGCGTCAATCAGGCTGGCATCGTTTGAGCCTTCAACATCCACCAGTACAAAATCCGCCTCTACTGCGGATTTGAAGACGGCATCCGTAAGGTTCTCTTGGTCAACTGGGCGCACATCGACATTGCTGTTCAGCTGTTTCAAGTTCGCCCAACTGGAAATCCAGCGTTTTGGATCAGTGTCCAGGATGATTGAGGATAGGTCCAACCTTGAGAGTTCTTGAGAAATCAACGCACAGACGGTTGACTTTCCGCAACCACCCTTTGGAGAAAGAAACGAAATAACAGGCACTTATAGACTCCTTTTTCTTGCCTGGTTCCATAATGGCAGATCGACCTTTCGGAAAATTTAAGGATGCTTTGGAAAACCAAGAATTTGGAGGCCAAGTCTCAGATTGGCATTCTTTGTCTTGGTTTTGCGAGGATTGCCATACCAAGACTTGGCTATTTTAGGCTTGCCTTTCCAAGCCCTTCCTATCCTCGGGTAAGCCCTGGTGTTGTGTGAAGTTAACAAAACCTGAACGCCAGCCTTGAGTCTCGGCTTTAGAAACCACCGCTAAACCAAAGGTCGGGACACTCCGCATGTCAGCAATTTCGCTGGCCAATGGATGAGAGCCCAACGGCAGGACCCGAGCAGTGTCAGTCAATTTGAGAATTTTCGCATTACGTAAACTGATCGCGCCTGGCTATGTGCTCCAGGAGAAACGCCCATGGCAATTGATGCCAAGCGAACAACTAAGGTCGCCGCCAAAACTAATGTATTCAAAGTAACTGTCTTAGAGGCCAGCACCAATAAACCTCAAACGAAGGTGTTTCATCCAGGCGGGGTGGAGCGCAGCAGTCGAGCAAAACACTTCAAACCTCATGAAGCCGAAATCTCAGGGTTTGATGGTCTTGCAGCTTTGCTCGCAAAGCTGGCTCACGAGCCGTCCAAAGTGGTCGTGATGGGCTCAGTCACCAAGGCATGCCGCAATCAACAGAAAATACGAAGATTGGCCAATCCACGTGAAGGGGCGCCTGCGACGCTGGAAGACAGAGGCTCCTACCTTTTACATTTCGATGTGGATGATCTCGTACGTCCCGGCCATTTGGGATGGGAAGATCCGGCGGCCTTAGCGCGATGGGTCTGGAACGAGCTCTGTCGCAAAATACCTGTGCTGCAAAGCGTATCCGTGGTTTGGCAAGCGTCTTCCAGCGCGGCAATCCCCGGGAAAGATGACTTCGCCAAATTTCACTTCTGGTGCCTGGCAAATCGTCCTCTGTTTGCACACGAGCGTCGATTTTTGTTCGAACATGCCGGAAGCGACAAGTCTCTCGCGGGTATTGCTCAACCCAATTATACGGCCTTCCCGATCTTTCAGGGCGTATCTGATCCACTCGCAGGGCGCCCCAGATCAGGAGTGTTTAGAGGGTACAAAGATGCCGTTGATGCCTCGCTCATTGCTTTCCCAATCGAAGCCAAGAAAAGGCATGCCAATCCAAGGCAATCCAATAAAAGAAACGACAATGGTTCTTTTCCCAAGCCTTCAAAAGGATGCACGTCGACATCCAATTTTGGACGACAGCAGTTGTCCAAGGCCTGCGAACGAATTGTTCTGAAGGGGGCCTCCAACCCTCGGATTTTCGACGAAGTTCAAGTCGTTGGCGGCTACGTGGCAGATGGACAAATTTCCTACGATGAAGCTCGAGAAAGCCTTATGCAAGCGGCGCGATCTGTTGGATACAAACGTGCGGACGAAGTTGTTGAGAACGGTCTCAAAACTGGCCTGGAGCGACCACTCAGCCAAAGGGACATTAAAGTCGCGACAGTACCTTTCTATCCAGCGCCGACCCTCCATCGTGAAGAGGCCATCGCAAAGCATGCCCAGGTTTTGGAAGACTGGGGAAGACAAGCCTTGGCTTACCATGCCAAATCTTGGCATTTCACAGATGACCCTCGACCTGAAACAGCGCCGCGTGTTCTTCTGTCCGGGGCGCAAGGAATTGGGAAAACGGCTTTTCTTGTCGGCAGAGAGAGGCGGCCGGGTTTCCTTCACAAAACACATAATTTGGTTTCTCTGATGCTTCTGCCTGATCACGCAAAGGTACAAGAAGCTCTGAATGACTATCTCGCAAATGCGCCTGCTGACGCGCCCGCTGCCATAGGTCTGAGGGGACGAAACCAACCCGATCCACTCGTAGATGGTGTAAACATGTGCCGTGTTTATGAGACGGCGCGCCTCGTATCTGCGCAAGGCATGTCCATTCGCTCATCTTTGTGCAAACGGTGTCCGCATCAGGAAGACTGCGGGTATCTTCGGCAGGAGGCCGAAATCAAAGGGATTTTGGCGGCAAAGACCGGCCTTGTCGTTTTTGCACCCCACGAATTTGGGTATTTGCCTCTACCAGGCGAAGCGAAACCCGACCTTGTGGTCTTTGATGAGCGCCCGAGAGACTTCGCGGTCGAAGCCGTAGATTTGGCGTTGGAAGAGCTGGGAGACTTCATTCCTCCGGAGAACAGGTTTCGTCAACCGAACCTGCCAGAACATGGTGTTGAGATCGTAGAGGTTCCCGTCGCTGCGGTGCAACCCGTTGCCCGGGTTCAGCACGCTTTGCTGCGCTCACTTGGGCAGTCGCCAGGTGTTTCTTTGAGCGCGCTGCGAGCGACCGGGGTAACGCGCGATCTGCTAGATCAGGCAATCGCGGATCTAGACGACTTTAAATCGAGATCCGTGTTTGGGGCTGTTCGCAAGGTCTTGGGAAACGACAATCAAATGTGGGGTCCGGGCGACCTTGCGCGTTTGGGCAGCAGTTTAAAGAGACAACCCGGCGGAATAGCTCGATCTCTTCAATTTTTGTTGGAATGTTTGCGAGCGGAAATCGAAAACAGGCAAGAAGAAGCCGTCGGTGTTATCAAACGAGGTCCTGATTGGAATGATCTCAACCGAGAACCAAGTTTAACAGCGGTGCGAGTCAAACCACTCAAACACGGACACAATATCCCTTTCCTATATCTTGACGGGACGGCAGATCTGGATCTGTCTCGTATTGCCTTTGGCGCTGACCTCGCTTGCCATCACTACCCAGTGGAGCGACACGCCAAAATTACTCAAGTACTTGGATGCAACTTTTCCAAGCGTCGGTTGTGTTCTGAAAGCCAGATCTGGCAAGGCTTGAGCGCAAAGATCCAGGAAGAAAACCAAAAGCTCAAGGATTGGGTTAATCAAGTTATTGCACGCCATCGAGATGCTGCTGTTTTTGGGAACAAGAGTGTTATCCGGTCGCTCGATATAGACAATCCGGATCGGGCAGGACATTTCGGTGCTCTTCGAGGCCAAAACAGGTGGGAAGATTGTTCATCAGTTATCTTAATTGGTCGAGAGCAACCTGCGTACTCTGACATTGAACGTATCGCACGCGCATTTGCAGCGGCAGCAGGTGATCCGTTCACAGGTGGAGATTACATAAAGGTCTCAAGGGGTATTGGGCATAAAAAAGGGGTTACCCCGTTAGAGGTTTTTGCACATCCAGATACCTGGGGAGATAGGGTCCTAAGGCAGGTACGAGAAATGGAGATTTTGCAGGCGATGGATCGCATCCGGTTGATCCACAATGAAGATCCTAAAAACGTGTATCTTCTCTCGCAAGTGGTGGTGGATGCCACAGTTGATCGGATTGAATCTTGGCACGATTTCAAGAGAGGTGGCACGCGGCTACAACGCGCCATTCAGGAGCATGGTGTCGTTTTTCTTTCCCCATCCGACTGTGCCAGGTTCATGCCCGAAATCTGGGCTTCCAAACAGCTCGCCGCACAAGACCTACCCACCGCGAAAGAAACGTCAAAAGACCCATATAGATTTATCTATATCGGGGGCTTTGACGGTAAGTGCCCGACCCGAGTCATGTTTCGGATGAAAACCGATGCTGGACGTTCATCACGGGAAAAATCAGCCCTGGTATTCACAAAACCTGAAGAGGCAAAAACGACGTTGGAAGCGCTGACTGGACCACTTACAGAATTTCGCAAGTCATAGATCCACCAACCGCCAGTAGGTGAGCGGCGGCAACCTCATGTCTGTTCCTCAAGAAATTTTGAGGTTGCTTTCACCTAACGGCACGGGAGCCTCAGTGCTCGGGGTCATTGGTTAACTCCGAGCCGAGACAAACCGCCTCCCCGAGACCGTTTACTGATCACGTCAATTCTGGAATGTTGATTGAACGATGCTGTCCAAATCAGATTACATGATTTTTCTCAGGCACCCTGCCTGGCTATGGATCAAAAAACACGCCAGGCATCTGTTGCCGCCAATTGACCCCACATTGCAAGCACGCTTTGACGAGGGGCACGCGTTTGAGCCTTATGCAGAGGAGCTTTTTGGTGACCTCGTTCGCCTCGGTTTTTCAGATTTTTCAGAATACCAGGCTCTGCCCGCGCGTACTTTGGAGGCTTGGAGAAACGGTGCAAACGCAGTGGCGCAGGGACGTTATGAAGATGGAACCATAACTTGCATCTCCGACATCGTGAGCCGCAGTGACGATGGGTACGTTCTGACAGAGATCAAGAGCGGGACTTCTGCAAAGCCCGAGCACACTTTTGATCTCGCATTCCAGCGTGTTGTGCTTGAGGCGGCCGGGTTCCCCATTGCGCGTTGCGAAGTGGCACATGTGAACCGTGATTACGTCAGAAACAGCGAAATCAACCCGCAAGAGCTTGTCGGCATCACTGACATCACGGATGCGGTAACTGAGCAGCTCGAAAAAACACGCACGCGTATCGATCAGGCATTGAGCGTCGTTGCCAGCGGTACGATGCCTGATCCGTCCCCCGAACGTGCGCGCCTTAAATCCTATGGTGAATGGCTGGAGATCCGCGAGAAGCTAGACCCTCCTATCGTGCAAGACAGCATCCACCGCCTTCCGTTTATGAACGCGGAAAAAGCCTCAGAACTCATCGCAGACGGGATCACAAAGATTGACGAGATCAGTGATCCATCTGTGTTGGGCAAATCGACACAGCGCTACTTGAGAGCAGTGGCGAACGGTGCACGCACTATCGATCATCAGGAGTTAAGCAGGTTTCTGAGCGAGATTGTCTATCCGGTCTATTATTTTGACTACGAGACGTCTCAGAGTTTGGTGCCACCCTGGGACGGAACGCGTCCCTATCAGCAAGTGGCTTTCCAGTATTCCTTGCATATCCAGCATGAGCCTGGCGGAGAAATTGAGCACAGGGAGTATCTCCACCGAGACGCCAGTAACCCGATGCCAGCCTTGCTGAAAAGGCTACGTGAGGACATGGGTGAGGTTGGCTCCGTTGTAGTTTGGTATGCGCCGTTCGAGAAATCGCGCAATACGGAGATGGCGGAAACTTATCCAGAGCACACAGAGTTCCTGGAAGGCCTAAACGCCCGCGTTGTAGATCTGATGAAGCCGTTTGCGGATGAAGTGATCAACGATCCCGCGTTCAAAGGAAGCGCCTCTATCAAGGCCGTTCTTCCAGCGTTTTTGCCAGAACTTTCATACGACGATCTGGACATCAAAGAGGGGGCGAGCGCGTCCCGCCTTTGGAAGGACGTAACACTGACGGAACCGGATGATCCAGCGCGCGAGAAGGTATATGCTGATCTTGTTGCGTATTGCACGCGCGACACCTGGGCAATGGTCGCAATTCATCGGGAATTGCTGGCGATGTGAGGTTTGCGTTTTGTCATAAAAGCTGCTGACGCTGATCTATTGGGTGTCGGATCTTTTGAGGTTTTTCCATTGGCTGCAAACATGAGGTGGAGGCACGCTAGAACGGCAAAATCCTGAATCCAGACTCCTGCCCGGCTCGAAATTGTTTTGCTTACCCTGCCGTCTTATGATGAACAGCGGCAGAATTGTCGGGTGCAAATTCGTAAACTTTAGTCTTCCCTCCGAGTATAGGAGCACACGCGTCGCAATTGACAGTTGCGAATTTGTTTTCGATATTGGCCGGGCGGAGCTCAAGCCAGATAGGCGTGTTCCGTGGCAAGGAACTAGGGCGTTGATCCTTTAGGCTGCACCCGTGAAGAGCAGGAAGCTTTCACAGCCGGTTCTCGATTTAAATCGAAACCAGGACTGTGAAATGACCAATAGTTTAAGAAGAATTCGCGATGAAAAGTATGCCGCTCAAGGTGGTCGATGCTTCTATTGCAATCAACCGATGTGGTCAGGATCACCGCTAAAATTCCAAACCGCCCATTCTGTTTCAGAGCGCAAGGCGCGTTGGTTCCAATGTACAGCAGAACACTTACTTTCTGTTTCGGATGGTGGATCAGACACTCCAGCAAACATTGTCGCTGCCTGCAAGTTCTGCAATCAAAGCCGCCACCGATCAAAGCAGCCACTATCGCCGGAAGCATATAAGCTAAAAGTGCTCGGCCGAATGGAAATGGGTGGCTGGATGCGGTTGAGTTCATCAGACACCGCACCGGCTAGTGGCTGAAAACGATTAACCCGCGAAACTCCATCGCTGCAAAACGTCTCGCGCTTTTGCCATATTCATTGCGTTTGCTATGTCGTTTTGCATTCCTTCGCGTGCCTGATCATCAAGCACAAGCAACTCGCTAAATCCACACGCAGTGCAAGTGATATCTTCATTCGAAATTGTACTATCGGTAGAGCCGCATTCTGGGCACTTTGCAAGGACATCGTCGTTGAACATTTCGCAACCTCTGGCCAGTTATTTCTAATCTAGGTCAGTTGATTGATGTTTCACGGGATCACAGAGCGCAAACTGGTTTTCCATTGACGCCACTGACTTCCTTTCGTTCGTTCTGGTAGCGTATCTGCCCGAATGCAAAACCTGATGATGTTCTGCACCGGGCCGAGGCACAGCTTTATCGGCTCAAATTATTTTCGATAATCCGGATTGGCGTTGGTTTCTGAAATCATCAGTTGTTCAGTTTTCGAGCGGCTTGCTTATCTTCATATTGCTTCCACAACCCCATATGTCCATTTTGTCGTGCGTTGGCCAGCCACAGCTTCTTTCGTGCGTCGGGCATTTCCATAGACCGGTACTGTCCACCGGAGAATTTTGGCCAATCTATCGCTAGACCAAGTTTGACCATTTCAGCGGATAGATCACGGCCATCCTCAAGGTAGCACTTCGCAACAGTCCGTCCGTGGGTGTCTTGCTCGGTCACCTCGGCCCTAATTTTTTGACCCTTGCAAAGCGAAACGAGCGCCCATTTCGCCTTCTTTCCGTAGGGATGGTTCATCTCAGGAGCATCGACGCCAAACAGGCGAACCTGTGTTTTCTTAATGACCAGTGTATCGCCATCTACAACGTACGCTGAACCCGCTAGTATCGTGACGTCGGGTTTCGGGACCGTATGATCCGGGTCAAAACGCTGTGGCTGCAATGTGCGCTGCTGTTGGTTCGTGGTCAATCCAGGTTTCTCATGCAAACCTGACTGACTCGACGGAGTAGTCGTATCGCCTGGCCTGTTACAGCGAACTGCAAAATAAACGGCGCCAGCCAAAACCAAACCCAAAACTATCAAGATTTCCACGAGACAGGCCTCCAAAAGTTAGGTCAATCAAAAATGTCGTACTGAATCAGGATAGACCCAAGCACACGTTCGGGTTGACTTGTTAGGGATACCTCATATTCGATCAAAGAGATGTGACGGATTTGCCCCGCTGGGCGTTTTCACGCATCGGGCGGCGAGGCAACCGATCTCTACCTATTGATATTCCCAGAGTAACAACCTGAATCTCAGTTGGTTCCTATTATTCACGTCTACTAGGACTCGAGGTGCAAGTTGACGGAAACTCACAGAAGAATGGCAGTTTCGCGCAAGCAATCGTTTCGTGACGTCGTGATGTGCAACCCAAGGTGAAAAATCTTAATGAATGATTAAGTAGCGAACTATCGCGTGATGAGTGTGGAGCAATATGCAGTATGACGGAGAACAAGGATCGCTTAACGGCTGAAGAAGCAAAGGGACTTCGTACGGCTAAAGAACTCGAAGGTCATCTTGCCTGGTTAGATACTTTTACTCCCGCAGCATTGGGGGTCCTAGCTATTGCGTCTGGCATTTACACCTATCTTGGTGTGTCCTCGCTGCTTGAAGATAATGGCGCGGTCTCATTCTTCGCTGCGGTCGCGTACTCAATCGCTGTCTCTGTCGGTATCTTTGTCTTCTGGAGCTATATGCTCCGTCTGTTGCCTTCGATGCGTACGGCCAGTGGTTTCATCGGTTTGACCATCTCCACGATTGTTGGCTCTGTCGCCATCATCGCCATGTCTAGCTGGCTTAACGCAGCCGCCCTTGCAGGTTCCGCAGCGGTCGAACAACACTTGGAAAACACTGTCCGTGACTACCAAGCTGCTCTTGAGCAAGCTCACGATATAGCTCTGAGTGGTCAAGCGTTGGGTCGCGAGGTGGAACGCGCCCGCCAGAGTTTTGAAGAACTCGCTGAACTGGAGCAATCCGGAGACCTCTCTGGAACCGCCGGCCGAGGCGCAGTGTTTCGCGTACTGACCCAAAAGGCTGAAGAATTACGCAATCTTGAAGAGCAGATTGCGGCACAGCAGGAACCTATCGAGGAAGCCTTCCAACAAGGCAACGAAATCCTCGCAAAGATGCGCGAGCTCACTGTTGCTCCAGGTCAAGTAGACCGCCGCTCTGTTCAATTCTCCGAGGAAAGCGTGAAGCTGGCGGGTGTTATCTCGCGCCTCAACCAGTACAGCGTGGCACCACTTGTTGCTCGTGCTGCTGAGGACCTGCCATCCTCGGTCGTACTTCCAGAGCTTGACGGGCGCAGTTCCGACGTACGAGACGCGCAATCGTCCACTATCAATTCCGTTTTGAACGCGCTGGATCAACGCAGCAAGACACTCAAGAACGCTGCTGATGAGGTCCTAGACATGGAGCCGCCCATCGAGACGGCATACAACCCGATTTCCAGCGCTGACGCAGTCATCAAGTACGCCCACAACTTCGTCCCTTCTTGGGCCGGAGCCATAGCCATCGACTTGCTGCCCGCTGTTTTGGTGTTTGTGCTGGCAATCACACAGGCGGCTATACGCAGCGGAAAGGATGGTATGAGCATCGAAGACACGCTGACACTGGCTGATCTGAGAGCCGCGATGAACGCCATGAAGGACGTAGAGGCGACAATGGGTGTGGCAGACGCAGCTATCCTTAACCGCGCCACTCCACAAAAAGATGAAACGTGATGGGCCTCTTGAGTCGCCTCGATCCTCGTTCAGGCCTACGCTACGTTCTCATCCTACAGCTCGCTATTGCAGGCGTTCTGATAGCTTCGGACGTTCTTGGTGTAGTGCCCAGCCCGTTCAAAGAGCGTGTTGAACTCCCGACCGGGCCTATATCCCCTGGTGATCAACGCCGCGAGTACCGCACTGACCGCAGTGATCCATCGCTTGTGCCTCAAGACGGGCCACTAGACGTCCCCGTACCTGAAGCATTTCCTGACCGATTGGACTTCACGGTTAAGGAAGTCGAAGGACTAGGGCGGGTACTTCTACTCAGCGGTCAGATAGAGGTGGATGACTCGTCTCGCTTCGCTTCTTACTTGTCGGACATGCAGGAGAAGCCTGACCTAGTGGCTCTTCACAGTCCAGGAGGAGTGGTTTCAGAGGCATTGTCCATCGGCAAGAAAGTTAGAGAGGCTGAGCTGGCTTCTGCCGTTCTCGCTGGCGCGATGTGCGTGTCCTCATGCCCTTACATCCTAGCAGGCGGAGAAGATCGCATTGTCTCGCTGCGCGGCCTTGTGGGTATGCATCAACACTACTACGAGCAGCCCCGCCTGATACCAGTCGTTTTCGCCGTCGAGGGTATCCAAAAAGGGCAAGGAGAAACCATGCAGCATCTCATCGACATGGGTGTGGACCCGGCGCTCATGTTGTATTCGCTGAATACTCCTCCAGAGGAGATCTATGCGCTTGTCGAGGATGAACTCGTGGATACCCGCATAGCAACCCAAATAATCGATTAACACCAGACACCGAGGACTTTGCCTTGTTCAAGAAGCTAACCATTGCCGCGGCGCTGTTCGCTACGACTGCCACTGCGGGTGGTCTCAAAGTACGTGATGCAGACACAATTGTTGTCGATGGTACTCCCGTGCGCTTGAACGGCGTGGATGCGCCCGAGCTTGGCACTCGTTCTGGTCAAGACGCAAAACGCTGGATGGTGAATTTCCTTCGAGGCAAGGACGTAGAGTGCAAACTAAATGGTGAGCGCACGCATGATCGCTGGGTCGGTGTTTGTTTTGCGGACGGGGAAGACATTGGGGCGGCCGTGATAGCGGCTGGACATGCTCTGGATTGCGCGAGGTACTCGAATGGGCGCTACAGGCAATTGGAGGCCCCGGCGGCGAGGTCGCGTCTAAAGCGGGCCGGTTATTGCCGGTAACGTGCACGGTTTGACAACGCACGCTTTGCGTGTCTTGTTTCAATTTGAGAGTGGGCAAATTGAATAGTGCCTAGGTACAAGATCTTACAAGAGACCAAAATGAGCAGTGACAGTGAGTATCCGCAAAGCTTAGTGCAAGTTTTTGGGACTAAAGAATTTACGCATTCACTTCAAAATCTATACAAGCTGGGCGGCACCCGTAGAAATATATTTAGAAAACTTCATGACTTAATTGGAGCGGTGGGCATAGATGGTGCAGGCGCCTTCAAGTCGTTCAAAACGACAAAGCACGGAGAATCTAGGATTAAGGGCTGTGTCAAGTACGACTTGGGTGACGCCTTTCGATTGATAACTGTCCAATCCAATCGGATTATTTGGTTGTTGTTCTGCGGATCCCATGACGAATGTGACAAATGGCTGAACCGAAACTCAGGGTTGACCCCTGTGCTACTTGAAGGAGAGGTTACGTATACCCGAGAAAATAAAGCGGGATCGAAGCCAGAGCTCAGAAGAGACGCAGTTCCGTCCGATTTTCATCTCATAGATCGACTTGATGAAAATCATTTGGATGAATTCCTAGATGAGTTTCCAGGGTCTGTCAGCCGCAAAATTAGTGTTTTGAAGTGTGAAGCAGACCCTGGCGGGATCTATGAAGTCTCCGGGGGTATAGAAGATCCAAATCTCGCTAGCCTAGCCCAAGACGTTCTTTTGGCGTTGTTGGAAGACGACAGGGAAGGGGCGGCTATGCGTCTAGACCTGCATTTTGGACGAGCAAAGACCGAAGGCGCTTGGAGTGACGCGGAAATTGTCACAATAAATGTAGGATCCAACGTATACGACGTGCTGTTTGGTAGTGAGGAATATCTCCAAAAAATCAACGAATTTGCGCAAAGCGGAAAATCGCTTGATTGGCTACTATTTATGCACCCAGAGCAAAAAACCATCGTGGATCGCGACTATAGTGGCTCAGCGCAGCTTTCTGGCGTTTCTGGAGCCGGCAAAACCTGCATCGCTTTGAGAAGGGCTATCCGCCTAGCCGAGAACGAGAAAAAGCCGAGAGTGCTGATCGTAACTCTTAACCAAAGTCTGGCTGGGTTGATTGATCACTTGGCCAAGTTGTCTTGCAACGACCCTGACGTACTGAAGCGCATTACCGTTGTTTCAATGTTCGAGCTATGCCAAAGATTGCTCGAGGAACTAGAGCCTGATCGCATTCGTTATTACGGTGAAGTCTCGGACAAGCTCGGTGACAATATCGACGAAGTTTTTCGTGAGTATTATCGCCAATGGCAAAACAATAACGATGCATCTGTTCTTTCACGTATTCATCGCAATCTTACGGCTCAGGGTATTGATGCTGAATCTTATCTTCGTGAAGAGTTTGACTGGATCCGGAGCGCACTGCCCACTCCGGACAGAGCAAACTACCTGGACATAGAAAGAAGCGGTCGTCGCCATCCCTTAGGTGAAGGCGCAAGAAATGCCGTCTTAGACGGGTTGCTCGGCTGGGAAGCAAAAATGGAGGCTGTCGGAATTACCGATTACCTTGGGTTGACCAAAGCCGTCAGCAAACACTTGACCGGTCTATCAGTGCATTACGACCATATCATAGTCGATGAAGCCCAGGATTTCGGGACAACGGAGCTGGCAATATTGCGGCATCTCGTTGCCGAAGGACCAAACGATATTTTCTTGTGTGGAGATATCGCGCAGCACGTTTTGCCCAAACACCGTGTCTTAAAAAATGCGGGGATAGTGGTAAGCGGGCGATCCGAGAAAATTACTAGAAACTATCGCAACACACGCCAGATCCTGGAGGTTGCTTATGCGGTGTTGTTGAACAATCTAGCAGAGGAAATGTTGGATACCGCCAAAGACGATTTGGAAATTCTGGATCCTAAATACGCCAATCGATCTTTAAATGATCCGGTTCTTTTGAAAGCCGACAGTCTCGAGGAGGAGTTGACCTATGCGGTGACACACTTGAGAGACTTCGTCCAAAAAAAACCAGACAGCACCGCATGTATCGTCATTTCCGGCTACAAACATACGGAAATAAAAGCGTATGCCGAATATTTGGGCCTGCCTGCATTGGACGGCACCTTGGATCCTTTTAGTGAGTCACTTGTAATATCTGATCTTGAGCAAACAAAGGGTTACGAATTTGATACGGTTGTAATTTTGAATTGTGAGGATGGTATACTCCCTCCCGCAGGCGTGCCAACGGATGAGCTCTACAGGTTCAGTTGTCAGCTTTATGTAGCAATGACACGCGCAAAGAACGACTTGTACTTATCTTATCATTCAAATCGTAGTCGTTGGCTATCGGACATTGGCGAGCAGCTAACTGAGTTTGAATGGGGTGACATAGAAAGCCTTTCTGCTGAACAGTTGTTGTCGAAGCCAGAGCGCTTGACGGACGTTGAGTGGTCAGAAAAAAGAGAGAGTGACTTGTTTGGTTTAACGGGTCACCAGTTTTGTTTCACAAAACACTCGATGGGATTGTCCAGTGAGACAATAGATAAGCTGATTGAGCTGGTTGATGGCAAAGGGCTACGAGCAGCAGGAGGCCGCAGAAGCCTAAAGTGGCGGTCAGTCAGAGATGCTGTAAGGGCCGTTGTAGAAGACCCAAATGCCAGGAGAGTGTTCGGTCCTGAGGTGTCCAGGGAGTTGCGCGAGAGGTTTGGCGAGGAACTAGGGCTTGTGTCGACGACTGGAGCGTCGCCCATTGGCGCAAGGCCGGCTCGGCGTATTTTAAGTCTTAATCAAAAGATGTGAGTGTTGGCAGCCTGTGCCGCGATCAACAAGGTTGGAGCAGGAGCTAGGTATGTTGAGAATAGAGAAAGCCTGACGGACGTAGAGGCAAAAAGCCTGTGGACGGCAAATCTCTGTGAAAACGATCTGGCTTGGTCTGAAGGGTTATGGCTTGTCACCATAAGGGTTATGGCAATCTTGTCTGGTAACTTTCCGATCCCGGCATCTACTAGCCTCTAGAGGGCAGAGGTGCAGTCTTCTTTTTGTTAGCTGTTGCGAATTCCATCGCTATCTTCGATTTCTCGAGTTACAAACTCAGATTTCTGTGGACGTATGGCGCAATACATATGCTCCTTTGACATGAGGACGATTGGATTTAGAGATGTTTGAATACAAACCCGGGGATGATGTGGGGCACCTAGATGACTGGCCCTTTGATAACCCTCTTAGTGACTATCAAATCAAGGAAGGCCACCCACGTGCTTCAGGTCGTGTGGATGCTGGAGGTCCTGGACATGCGACCCGTGCCGGTATTTGGCGATGCACAAAGGGTTCGTTTGAGTGTACGGAACAGGGGGATGAATTGATGACCATCTTATCCGGGAGCTGTCGTTTGATTGACATGCAGAGCGGTCAGGTCAGTGTGCTTGAACCGGGAGACAGTCTTTTCGTTCGGGATGGAAGCCGTGTTACCTGGCACATTATCGAGGATGTGACAAAGGTTTTCTTCGGACATAAAACGGATGGGTATTGAAGCGCACATCGAATATGATCGAGTTTCGCCAGCAGCCCAATGATTACCCGAATTTTGGCTTTTTCCCTTTTTGCCGGCGGCGCTTTCCACGTTGCAATTTGCAGAAAGCAACGGATCTCTAGGACTTACTCAAACAAAAAACCTTCAAACAAGCCTTTGTGAAACGTGCCGCCATGCATCTCGACTGACCTGGTCAGGTTTAGTCCTCAATCAAGGCTCCACTCGCGATGGCCAAAGAGAGTTACACTTGGTACTTAAACTGGATCTGGGCGACATCTTGTAACCCATACGATAACATTGAAAGGGTCTCTTAGGTCAAAAGGTCTCTATTTTCGGGATTTCTGCATCTTCTTTAGAGACGCCCCTTTCCATGGAATTTGCTTCTGCTCCTCGTAGGTTTGCAAGACGGCATTGACCCAGAGTTCCATAGAGTCTTTCTTTAGTTCCATGTAAGCTGAATGCGCTCCATATGACTTCTCTGTTACATTTGCCGGGCTTTGCCTCATTCGATCAAAAACACGCTGGTCGTTTTGGCTGAAAGCGAGGATCGCGGGGTCTTTGATAGAATGTGTCAGAACTGCTGAGGCGCCACCGGGATATCCTGCGTCGCTGAGAAAGTCCGAAAGGGTTCGCCTAATATCATGTGGCGACCACCAGTCGATCCCTTCTTCCGTCAGCAAATCCGGCCAGGGCTCTCTTTTCGGACTCACCCGTCTATCGGCCTCAGGCTTGTTTCGGTCTCTGCCGGCCAGTCGGGACAGGATTTGATACGCCCCTGACCCAGTGACGTTTTTGGTCAGGTCTTGCGCGGAAGGCAGAAACACTGCGGAGCCATCGTAGTCCTCGCCCATCCCGAGGAACCTGTTCAGGTGATCAACGGCTTGTTTCGGTAAAGGTAGGATGACGCGTTGCTTGCCTTTAACCTTGTCCACGTCCCAGGACGCCAGTTGCCATTTCTCCGGCGCATGGATGTCCGTCACGAGGTCGCTTTTCAGCGGCGAGAAGGCCGCTCCGGTTCTTTGACAGGTCAGTACGGCCCACCACAAGGCGGCAAGTGTCCAGGGGTGTACCCCATTTTTCCTGCATTGGCGTTTGGGCAGTGGATGGTTCAGAAACTGCTCGGCAATCCATAGGGTTCTCACTGCTTTGTCCAGTGCCGGCATCCGAGTTTTGGGATTCACAATCACTGGCGATGACAAGTTGGGCCACCAACGGTTTACTTCTCCAAGACCGCTTGCGCCGTTGTGCTCCCTGGCACACCAAGTGAGAGCTTCTCTTGTATAAGTCACGACTTTAAGCGAGGTGGAAACACCGTGAGCTCTTCGGGTGTCATCCCTGACTTTCTCAAGATCGCCCTGGGTGAGGCGGGTAACTTCCTGGTCCAAGATGTTTCCCCAGGAGGGGCGTGACATCATAGATCTGATATCTTTGACGGTTGAGGGCTTGATCTGTTTTCTGCCATTTAGAGATTGCTTGTCTTCCAGGGTTGCTTCAAAGCACTGCCGCAAGGTCCATCCTGATGGAATTTCCAACAGTTTTGCCACCGCTGCCTCGTGATCGTGCCCTTGATCTCGATGTGTCATGTACTCATCAAATTTGTCTGGCTGAGACATGAGTACAGACCTCACGTTGGCCGCTCTCTCCCGGGCGACTTTCACGCTTGTGATCGGCCGTTCTGTGGGACGCGGGTAAAGTTGCCCGATGGTTTTGGTGCTTTGCTTGTATTTTGCAAGCCAGACGGCGCGATGGCCTCGCACGCGCAACAGCAAGCCCAGCTTACCGTAGTCTTTGTATGTGTAGGTGCCGTTATATCCGGCTTCAGCCATCTTCTCGGCTCTGTTTACAATGCGTCTGTCAATTTCGCACGCTTCTGTCGGCATGATTTGTCCTTCAAATAATGATGTGAAGGGCATTGCATGCTCCAGGGCCTATGTCGTTTAAGGCTGGTTAACGGCTGTTGATTTCTTGCAGGAAGGCACTTTCAGTCAAGCTGCCTGTAAGCAACCACTCAACTGTAGGGCGCTTCACATTACACCCGCTCAGCGATGTTCGCAGTTTGTTACACTTGGTGAATTCGCGTCAGAGTTGTGAATATGCGGCCCAACCAACATGGACGAAGCCTGGGTCCGACCGTCGCACGGATGGAAGTTAGCGGATTTGATATCTTGGTGATCGCTGCCAAGTTGGGTCACCGGAATGTCAGTGCCATCATCCGATACATTCGTTCAGGTAGGCGGCAGACAATACCCGCCAGCCGAAGCAAGACGGCAATGTGAAAATCTGGGCGACCATAATTCTTTGCTTCTTAATTTTCGACGTATGCCAAGTTTAAAACAGTCTCTGGATCGGGGCAAAATCCGCAATCCTTATACCTGAGATTAATTTCGGCCTGCGATAGTTGACCGATATTCTAAATGAGGATTTGACATGAAAAAACTTGCAACCATCGACTTGCCAAAGACTAACGCCAACGCCTTTGAAGTGCTGGTACGCTGCCAGAACGCAGCCGAAAGAGCAGGGGCCGAGCAAGCCAGAATTCAGACCTTTCTGGAGAACGCCGTCCAGGGTGACTTTGAGCACTTGTTACGTGTGGTTAAGGCTCACTTCGAGGTTTCAAAAGAAACCAACTAAAACAGAACAAATTCATGGGTGATGACGTCTTTGCAATAGGTTTGAACTAAGAAATACCTCAGCGACAGACGCTAAGGGGCGAAGTAGGGCGCGGATACCGGAAGGGGGAGACTGTGTTGTTGGGTCTTAACTTAATCCAATTGTCTACCTGCCGCCAAAGTTATCTCGTTTGATCAGAACGACATTGAATGGGAATTGGGGCAAGCTCCTCCTGCTCCAGACTGAAGGCGTTTTCTCCCGATAGCCACTCAACAAGCTCTCTTGCGGGAGACTCATCTGATACCGAAATCTCTTTGAAGAGCTTTGGGGTGCCTTTGTCTTGCGCCAACTGCGGTGCCATCTGATGTAGGCTGAAGGGGGCGTCAGACGCTTTCCAAACGGCATCAGCGATTGCAGCACCTGCCATGTCGATATCTCCCCAATGAAAGACGCCTTGGGAGACGTTTTGCGAGAATTTTCGGATTAGTCTCTTTTCTCCGGCCCCAGGCCATCCACCAGTGTAGAGCACGGCCATTCCTGGCTTCAGGGCTTCACTGACATAGAGGTTGAAGGATGCGTAGTTTTCAATGGTAACAAGCGCCTGGAGTGGCTGGATCTCCAAGTCTTCAATCAGGTCGGGATGAATGCCAATGTGTCGCCCAAGGTCGAAATGCGCTTTGGCAAATGGGATGTCGGCGGTGAACTGAACCAGGTGTGGGAACTTCTCCAGCCCCAGATCTGCTTGGATCATGTCGTCATGAACATCGGCGCCGTATCTGCCGAGTTTCCGCAGTTCCGCGATAATCCGACTCATTTGGCGTTCGATCAGCTTGGAGTCTCCGCATTCCTGCCGGGAGTAGGTTCTCAAATCGCGCCCATCCGCTTCATCCTTTCCGAGAGCGGCTGAATAGGCTTTTACGAAATCCTTTGCGGATGGAATGTCATCTTCTCTGATCCGATGCGGCCTCCTGCCACTCCCCCATGCTTCCAGAAGCCTCTGCGCGACCAAGAGGGCTTCTTGCTGGTATTTGGAGGGCAGGGAGTTCAGGAAGTCCGTGAGGACACTTCTGGCGCCTTCCAGCTTGTCTCTTTTGGGCTTGCGTCCAGTGGCATCATAGAGGCGCTGGGCATCCGTCAAAGTGACGCGCTTCATCAGGTGGGATAGGTCACCCTTGTCCATTTGAAGTTGCACGGCACCAAGAGACTGTGCGTGCATAATCATTCGCTTGAACTTCTCTTCTTCGTCCAGCGAGGTGAAGTTCTGGGAAACGAATTCCGCAATACTCTTGTTTGTGCCGCCGGACAGGCCTGCGCTTTCGAAGCGATCCAGGAGGCGATGGAGGAGGGTGTTGGCGTCCGTGTGTCGTTTCCGCATATTAGGCCTCTGACATGTCCAAGTTTACGGCACCTTCCCCCATGGCGAGCCGGGCGCGGTATCCTTCCAGGCCAATCCGTTCCGGGTTGGCCGCCATGAGTTCTTCTCTCAGTCGTTGCTTGGGGTATTCGGGATCAATGTAGAGTTCGGTTTTCCCTGGCTCTTTGGAGATATTGATAATCGTGTCCATCAGCTCCATGAAGCTTGTTCTCTTTTCTTCGGGCGCGGCCACAAGAATTTGCAGCCCCAGGTCCTGAAAGAAGCGGATCAGTTGCTGGGTGTTCTTGATGTCCAGTTTTGAGAATGCCTCATCAAAGCAGACCAGGCCCATGCCTTCATTGTCGCCCGGACGGGCATTGGGGAAGTAGACCGCCGCCATGGAGGCTGCAATGGCCACATAGTAGGGCGTTTGCTTCTGTCCGCCGGACCCTTTTGCAGAGCGCTCGGACAGGCTGCCAAGGATCTTGACGTTGGATTTGCCCTCGTTTGTGTCATCCATGCTGTCGATGATGTATTCATCCACTTCATCGGCCGTCATGTTCAGCTCGTAGCGGAAGTACTGCCGGTAATCGACAAACTTGGCCTCGGTGCCCTCGTTGGTGAAGATGTCGCGAATGATTTCCACCGCTTCATCCAGCTGGGCATTGCCGCCCTGCGACAGCAGCTCGTTGGCCCGGGTTGGATCTGCGGCCACCTGCTGACACATCTGGTAGAGCGGCAGCATGGCCGGATCCACGGATCGGTTGAAGAAGTAGGTCAGACCCTCAAACTTGTGCTTGGACAGACGCTTGTTCAGCTTTCTGAGTTCGGTTTGCGCACCCACAAAGCTGTCATTCAGTTTTAGCACGAGGATTTCACGCACCTCGTTGCGCACTTCGGCTTTGCGCTCCTCAACCTCGCCTTGGTATTGACGCAGTTCGTTGTCTTGCAGAGTGAAGAACCGGGCAATCAACCAGCGTAAAATCTGCTCAGGATCTTGCGAGCCAACTTTGATGTCTTCCTGGTATTTGTTCAGGTACGGGTTGATTTCAGAGCCACGCAAAAGCGGGGCAAACCTCTCGGCCTTTCCGAACTCTTTGCGCTGGGCTTTCAGAGCGACGATCCGCTCCTCGTGCCAGTCCGGATCTTCCGGGTTTTGGCGTTCAAGCTGTTCCTTGATGCTGGAAAGGCGATGTCCTCGTCCGGCATGCTCGATATCACGGAAGGCCTTCCGAAATGTCTCGTAAGGCTCACCAAAGTCAGCCTGAAGCATGGTCTCAGCTTTATCTTTTAGGTAGCTGAGCTCCTGGCTCCGCTCGGTCACTTTGAACTCGATCCGACCAAGTTCACCCGAAATCTCTTTTTCTTCTTCGGGGATATCTTCCTCGACCATATCCCGCAGCGCTTTGATGCCTTCCTTAATGCTGTCAATCTCGCGCATGACGGCAGCGACTTCTGGAGGCTCATCAGCCTCGCGACGCTCTTTCAGGCTTTCGATCTGACCCTTTGCGCTGTTGAGGGAGTGGATTGCTCTGGAGACTTCATCCACATCAATGCTGGCCGCGGATGACAGGGCGTTGATTCCACTGCGCATATCCCGAACCAGGTCCGTTCTGACAGTAATCTCCCGCGCAAGCTGGTGGGATTCCATCTGCAAGGTTTGGATCATTGCGGTTTGTGCAGCCAGGCCAAGGATCGGGTCCTGCATCTTTGAGACGCGTACGGTCAGGCGCTCGCTTCGCGCACCTGTTTTGGCGACACCGTTCTCATAGTTTTTGAGGTCTTTTTCGTCATCCACCATGATGATGGATCCCAGCATGTCATCCAGGAACTTGCGAACAATCTCATTCTCAGTTCTCAAGACGGCTGCAATAGAACCTTCTTTAGCCGGTCGCATTTTGAAGCCGCTGGCGATCTTCTCGCTTTTGATCAGGCGGACGCGATCATAGTACTGCTTACCAAAACGTCGGCCACCACGCATGATGCGAAAGGCTTCATCGAAATCCTTCGGGTCGACAAAGACGGCTTGCCGGTAAGGGCCCAGCACGCTTTCAGCAGCCCGGACCCAATCTTCCATACCAGGGGTAATTTCGACAATGGAAGGCAGCGCTTGCCCAACGATCTCCTGGTTTACGAGGTCATTCAAATAATCCTGCACCTGCGGGTCCAGAATAGGACCTGTGCCGTGACGGTTTCGGAGTTGACGGTCGAGGTCACCTTTCCTGGCTTCGTCGTCGCGCAACTTGTGAGCTTCCGTGTCTCGATTGGCATCCAAGGCGTCGATGTGGTTTCCAACCGACTTGATGGTCGCAAGGGCCTCAAGCAGGGTGTCCACAGGAACACCGATATTGCCGGTCTTGCGAATATTGTCCCGGATGGTCTCAATCGTCTCAACTTCCTTCCGGGCGATCTTCACCTTGGCGGGAAGGTAGCGATCCAGTCGTTCGGTCCCTTTGAGGTCAAGAGCTTTCCTGAAAGAAGACAGGATCAGATCAGCACAGGTGCCAACCTCTTTTTCAAGGGCTTTGATTTCACGAACTGTGGATTCGCGACTTTCCGAAACTCCGCTGGAGGCAACAAAGGCTTCCTTGCGGCTAAGGGTTTCCTCATCGGTTCTGATTTCAGATCGGATCCGTGCCTTCTCAGACTTCAGGTGCTCCAGGCGTCGTTTTTTCTGGCCAGCCTCAGCAGAGAGCTCCTTTACGATGGCGCTCTCTTTTTGGATGCCGTGCCAGGTCTGTCGGAAGTCGTTGCCCTGAACATTCTGAACGAATTCCCCATACCGGACATAGTGCCCCTGAATACGGCGCACCTCTTTGATCTTATCCTCGATCTCCTGGATCTTAGCGGAGATCTCTTCCCAAGTTTGCAGGTTTTCTTTCAGCGCGTCTGTTTCAATGGGCTTCTCTTCGAGCACAAAGTTCCGAATGAAGTCTGTCGGGTTTGCGATCTCCTCAAAGGCAATCGCATTGCGCAGGCGCTTGAGGTACTGGGTCGCGTTTGGAGCTGCCCCTTTGATCCGCATGGTGCGCAGGTAATGGTCCACGTAGGCGCCGGCCTTGTTGTTGAATGTCTCCCACCCTTTGCCGGACCTTTTTTTCAGGCGGTCCAGCAGAACCTCAGGAGAGGCGACGATCATCTGACCATTCTCATCCCGATCAGCCAGCTCATTGAAGCTGAATCCAGCACCAGAAGCCACAAAGCGCATCTTGGTAATCTCTCGTGGTATTTCATCGTCGGCATGAAGCCACAAGCCGATGGACACCTGATGCTTGAGCTTGGCATGCTCAAAGGTCATCGCAATGATGGAGTCGCAGACATTGCGAACTTCACCCAGAGCCTTGGTCTCTTCTGTGACGCCCAAGCAGTATTCTTGAACGGTTCGGGTCGACTTGATGCTACCCGCAGCCCGGTTCAGGCGCAGGTCGCGCTTCTGGTTGCCGCTCAGCACGGTTTGCACGAGATCCAGCAGGGTTGATTTACCAACGCCCACCCGACCAATAATCGCCGTCGTGTCCTTGATGTCGATATCCTCGACATCAATCAGGTTCCAATTCATTGCGGAGATACGGATCAGCTTATACATTTTGCTATCTTATCACTTACCAACGAAAAGGCCGGGCTGTTCAGGCTCCGCCGCATCGGGGTTCAGAAGTTTCTCTTTTTCTTTCTCAGCAGCCAAAGCTTCGGCCGCAGCCTCTTCGGCAGCAACGCGCTGGGCTTCGAGATTTTCGATGACCGTTTCACCTTCAGGATTTCCGGTGATTGGGTCTGCGGCATATTCCATGACCTGCCGCGCCAGGTCCGGGCTGACGAGCTCCGTGATGACCGGCATGATGATCACTTCCATGATCTCTTCTTCCTTGTCCTCGTCCCCAAATCGGATGAAGCGCCGATCAGCGAGCCGGCTCAGGATGTCTTTGACACGGCCTGTGGCGGGGATCTCACCACCACCCAGCGTCATATAGCGATCCAGAAGGAGATTGGTGTCGATCATAATGCGGCCGAATTCGTCCATCTCGCCATCGCGGGAGCCTTCCTCCCACATGATACGCAGAGCAAAAAGGAGAATGGTTTCATCCTTGCGGAATTTACCGCGGTTCGATTCAACATCCATCTGGCCCGGCTTCAGGTGGAAATACTGATAGGTGCTGTCATAGGTCAGCTCGTACCCAAAGGACGCCATCAGGGCTTTGAAATAGGACCGGTGACGCGCAATGATCTGGTAGTGGGTCTTCTGACTGTCATCAGCGTGTAGAACCTGGCGCAGGAGCAGCTCCCGCGCAGCCTTCTGAAACCGAACAACGATCTCATCTTCCTCTCCGGCATGCGGATTATCTTTTTTCTCTCTTTCGACGCGAGCCTCAAGCTCCTCGAGAAGGATCATGACTGCTCTCCAATTCTAGTTGTCTTGCATGTTCTGGTTTGTTTGGATCTTCTGACCCGGAAGTTCGGGATCGTGATCCATTCGTTTTCCACGAGGCCAGGTTCCTTGGTGATCACATATTCCTCAAGCCCGTCGGGGAATTGCGTTGCCAAATGCGGGAGGCGCTCGAAGACAAAGAAGTCATCCAGATTGGTGATCTCCATTTCGGATCCCTGCTGTTCATCCCGGTCTTTCAGGGCACGCTCAAGGTAGATCCGAACTTTTGCTTCGCTCACGCGTGCCCGGTCAGCATAGGCGCGCTTGGCATCCTCAAACATCACAAGGGCCGGATCGCGCTGTTTCTTTCGGGCAACCACAGGAACCGCAGGTCTGGGCTTCTTGCGTGCCTTGTGGAGAGAGTGGGGGCCAACAGGCCGGTCAAAGCTGATCAGGTCGCACTGGATGTCGAGATCTTCGTTGGAGGCTGCGCTTGACGCGCCGAGTGCCTTCGCGGCTTCGATAAACTGACCCGTCTGGTCATCGCCCATGCGATCCAGGAAGCGCGCCACATTTCGGATGCGCCGTTCAATCCGCAGGTTTGCGGCTTCGATCATGTCCAGGTGGAGATCGACAGCAAGGAATACTTCGGAAATCGTGTTAAGGTCAGTAAGGATAGATTCTTCGGCGACATCAGCTTCAAGATTTAATTCTCGCCCATAAGCGCGAGTAAGATCATTCAGTTTGAGCTGATCTTCCATGAGGAATTGAACGCGATCAACCAGCTGGTGCCGGAAGCGGTAGGGGTTGTTGCTGGCCCGGAGTTTCTTGAAATCTGAAATCAGCTCATCCGTGATGTAGGTCACGAAAAAGCTGTTGATGACTCCGCCAACTGTGGACTGACCCTTCATGTCCTGTTCGATTTTACGCATGGCGCCGATGATGGCACGCAGGTTGGTCATGAAGCGCCGGGAGTGGTTGCCGGCCGCCATGATGTTCTGAGCCTTTTCATCCGGATCGATGATGGCGGACTCAACGAGTGTCTTCACCTGGAGAACTTCACCCCCAAAGGAGCGCACTTTCCCGTTCTTGATGTCCAGCAATGCCTGAAGAAACAGACGGGCTTCACTGTCCAGGTCCACGATTGTCTTGAGGCCGACACGGTGTTCGATCAGCCATCCACATCTCAGGAGGCGCGAATACACCGCCGTGTGCAGGTGATTGTTCTCCGCGGAGAGGTCTTCATCCTGTTCCAGCTGTGACTGCCATTTCCTCTGGGCAATGAACTCAGCGATGGAAGACTGAAGCTCTTTCTTTTTCATTAGGTCTGCCGAAAAGGCAAAGACTTTGGTTTCCAGATATTCGAGCAGCAGCGCATAGAATTCACCGTTGCTGGTCGCGAACAATTGGAAGTGTCCGCGTTCGATGGGGCCAAATACTCTTGAAGACTGCTCGTTCATTTAACCAAAACTTCTCAGATATTGGATATCAGGGGGTTGGATTGCTCCAGAAAAATGGCTGGGCTTGATAGGTGGTGAACGGCCTAGTTGAACTTCGTTCGCCGTAAATTTTCTCAAACACTCTCCTCGACTTTGACTGCGTAATCCACACGTTCGATCTCCAGCCGGCTCCCCACCTGATCGAGCCCCCAACGACGTTTTGCGTAAAACTCAAGCGCCTTTCTAGTTTCGACACGAAGAGTGGGCTGAGAAAAACCGTATTCCAAGCGAACCATGTCTGCCTGCTCTTTCGTAAGACCAATTCGCGGGCGTAAATAAATGCTCGCAAGGGTGTGCCAATCTTCGTCCCTAGGCAAAATCTCTTTTAAGTCCTCCAATACGAAGCTGCTTTCTGGAGCGACGCGGATTGGAATGTAGTCTCGGTAGCCTTCATGTTTGAAGCTATAGGCACGCAGGTGGACGCGTTCCCCATCCGAAGCAAAGCGCGACGGTGCAATCCATTGGTCATCGGTTTCACCCGACGACATTGATACGTATCGAATTGAAATCGCTTTCCTCAATCGCATCGCACGGAAGAGTAACGAGGTCACTTTAGGATCTGCCCTGCGACTCAATGCAGGTAGCTGGTCCAAGGGGTTGGGTGGCGGGCTCTCCAAAAGGAGTTCCTCCATCAGCGTCTCGTTTGTTTCAGCCAATGCCTGGTGATCTGGCTGTGAAAAATACGACTTGCGTTTTGCGTCGTAGGTCGGTGCGTTGTCGCTTGAACGTTCTAAATAGAGCCGGAAATCGAGTGCTGCCTGGGCTTCTGAAATGCCAAACTTCGCCAACAGATCGCGACGGTTCGCCATGCCGCGCCAGGTGAAGCACTGGTCCAGATACTCAAGTCTTTCGCGCTGTGCGTGTTTCAGGTCTGCAAATGCCATGTCAGCAATTTAGCTTGACTTGCGGTAAAGTCCATATAAAAAATATACGTGTAATTATTATACGGTAAAGATATGCGCATTCTTCATACTGCGGACCTTCATATTGGACGTCAGTTGCACGGATTTTCATTGGCCGAAGATCACCAGGTCGTGCTTGATCAAATCGTTGCGGCATTGGCAGAGCATCAGCCTGACCTATTTATCATTGCGGGCGACATCTTTGATCGACCCATTCCGCCGGCGTCTGCCACAAAACAGTTCAATCGATTTCTAAACCGTTCAAGGGAAGTCTGTAGCGCCGCCATTGTTGCGATTGCCGGCAATCACGACAATGGTGATCGGATCGAGGCGATGGCAATTATGTCTGATCCGGAACATGATCTCATTCGCGGCGCGCTACGAATGGATGAACTTCCGTTAATCCTTCGTGACACGGCAGGGGAAGTTGCTGTTTCCGCACTGCCATTTGCTTATGAAAATGCCGCTAAGGAGTGCTTCGAAGACGAAGGTATCACTTCGCCAGAAGAGGTGATTAAAGCTCAGATCTCGGCGGCGCGTAAACACGTGCCTGCGGGCGCTCGTTGGGTCATCGTGGCGCACGCCTTCGTGGCCGGCGGAAAAAGTTCCGAAAGCGAAAAGACGCTGACACGCGTTGGCGGGATTGAATTCGTGTCCGCTGAGGTATTCGAAGGTGCCAACTATGTTGCATTAGGTCACCTTCACAAACCACAGACGGCGGGCGGCGACGTAATTCGCTATTCTGGCTCTCCATTAGCATTTGGATTTGATGAAGAGGGTTCTACGAAGTCCATGACTCTTGTCGATTTGCAACCTGACGGCGGCGTGGACGTTTCTCTTTTGCCACTAACTCCAAGGCGTGAACTTCGAACTGTGAAAGGCCGGCTTGAGGAGTTGCTCTCAACCTCTCCCTCAGACGACTACTTAAAAATTGTTCTGACAGACAACACGCCTCAGATCGAACCTATGCCACGGCTGCGATCAGTCTTTCCAAATGCATGCATACTAACCTACGAGCGCGACGAGAGTGCAATTGAGACAAAGCCAGACGTCGCGGCTCGGCGCGCATTACTCGACGATCCAATAGGCCTTATTGGAGCTTTTATGGAACAAACACGTGATGAGCCGATCAGAGAAACAGAACATCCTCTAGTAGTCAAAGCGCTAGCAGATCTGCGGGATAAGGAGGCGAGTGCATGAAACCTATTCGGCTATCAATGACTGCCTTTGGGCCCTTTTCTGGCAGAGAAACGGTGGATTTCCGTGCAGCTTTGGATGCTGGGTTGTTCGGCATCTATGGACCGACCGGGTCTGGCAAGTCGTCAATTTTTAACGCGATGACTTTCGCCCTTTTTGGGGAGAGTTCCAAAGCAGGACAAGAGTCCAAGGCACTACGGTCGGACCACGCCGATGCAGCAACCCTGACCGAGGTCGAGTTTGTTTTTGGGCTTGGCGAAAAGACCTACTTGCTCCTGCGGATTCCTGAGCAAAGCCGCCCGAAAAAGACAGGCGCTGGTGGCGAAACCAAACAGCCGCACGAAGCCTATCTGTTCGATGTCACTGGAATTGCAATCGACGACATCACGCAGAGCAACTGTGGAGTGGTGCTTGCTGAAAAGAAGATTAGGGATGTCACCGCGGCGGTGGAGCATCTTCTCGGATACGGAGCAGAACAATTCAGGCAAATCATCCTGCTTCCACAAGGTGATTTCGAAAAATTCTTAACGTCGGGAACTGACGAGCGGCTGGGCATACTGGGCAAGCTCTTTGACGTTTCACAATACAAGGCGCTTGCTGAATGGTTCAAAGAAGAGGCCTCGGAAGCGGCGCGAACAGTCAGGGATGCCCGTCTCGTTTACATGGGGCGGTTGCAGTCAGAGGGATTTGAAAGTCGAGATGCCCTGGACCAGGGGATTGAGGAGGCGAATGGTCTTGTCGCCGAACGCGCTGAAGAGGAGAAGGCTGCACAAAAGGCTTCAGAGATGGCTGCCGAAGCGCTCAAAATGGCTGAGAGCGTTGAAAAAGCCTTTCAGGCTTCCGAAGATGCAACGACGAACCTTGGCAAACTGCTGACCCGCGAGGATGAAATATCCGCCCTGAAAGCAAGTGTTTCGGGCGCCAAAATAGCTCAGGGATTTCTCGATGCCGAAGTCAACTTCGAGGATGCCGGTGGTCAGGTATCAGAGGCTGAGGCAGACTTAGCCGAAAAAACAAAAGAGGCGAAGGAAGCGCGACAGCATGCGGAAGCGGCGGCCGCCGCGCTTGCGAGTGAACAATCCCGCAAAGGCGAAATTGACGACCTAAAAAAGACAGGTTCCGACCTCGAACGGCACAAGCAAACCATTGAAGGTGCCTCAGAGAAACAGAAGTCTCTAGCGGATGCGGAAAACCATCTTACTGAGGTCCGGCAACATGCTCGTGGTACTGCATCTAGACAAAGCGAGTTAGCCGAGGCGCAGCGGAAGGCCTCTGAAAATCTCGAGCGGGCTAGAAAATCGGATGTCGAGCGAGCGAACCTCGAGCGCGCCAAATCAAAAGTCGAGACAGTGGTGGCGGCCGCACGGGCGTATGACACGGCCAGGGCAAAGCTAGCCTCTGCTGAAACAGATCTTGCGGAAAAAACCGCCGAAGAAGCCAATGCAAGTAAGTTGGCGGAGGTGGCACAGCGGGCTTACGCCGATGCGGAGGCAGAGCTGTCACATGTGCAGGCCCTTTTCCTTGCGAAGAAGTTGGAAGACGGACTCCCGTGTCCAGTATGCGGTTCGACCGATCATCCGGCGCCGGCAGACGGGTCCCCGGAAGGTTCCGGTTTGACCGATGCTTTCAGGAAAGCCGCAGGAGCACTCAAGAAAGCGCAATCTGCATGGACAGAGGCAAATGCAAATTTAAAAGCGGCGAAGAAGATTCTCGAAAGCTGCGTCAAGGATCTCAACGCGATGGCACAGCCATCGAGGTCGACAGAGGATTGCTCGGAGGATCTAGTCGAGATTCAATTGAAAATCGACAATCTTGGAGCACCCGCTGATATTGCTGCGCTGGAAGGCAACTTAGCCAAGGCAATAGAAGATGCGAGCGCTGCTGACGCGGATGAAAAGAAGGCGGCTGAGCGGCTGAGCGAGGCTGAAAAACAACATTCTCTAGCCAAACAGGCACTGCAAATCGCCTTGAGTGGCGTACCTGAACACTTGCGGTCCAAGGCGTCCTTGAATTTAGCAATTGAGGAGAGCGCAGCAGCGGTGTCCGCGAGAGAAAAATCTTTGCAGGAGGCAAGTGAGAAAGCCCGAGAGACGTCAGACACCGCGTTGCTGGCAAGAAAGGGAGCGGAAGCTGCGCAGGAAAGTCTCAAAAAAGCTAAGGAACGCCGCGATCAAGCTTGGGCGAGATTCACCCAACGCTTGTCGGAAGCCGAAATGAGCATTGAAGACTTCAGGGTTCACAAAGCCGACGTTGAACGAATCGAGGCGGACGAAGTAGTAATCAACTGTTACCAAGAAGACGTCATCGTGGCGCGCGAAACGGTCAACAATGCGGCGAAGGCGGTGGAAGGGAAGGAGCGTCCTGATCTTAATGAGCGCCGCCGTGCCGAAGAGGCAGCAAAGAAATCATTGAATGCGGCGTCAAAGGCAGTTGGTGCCGCTCGGGAGGCACTTACCCGTCTTGAAACGCTTGCGGAGGAGATTGCCGCTGAGGTCGCCCGTGTGGATGCTCTTGAGGTCGAAACAGCACCACTGCGAGAGCTTTCGGCTCAATTCAACGGTGACACTCCGTCAAAACTCACGCTCGAGGTCTTTGCGATCCAAGCGATGTTCGATCAGGTTTTGGAGTCGGCCAATCTAAGACTTGGCCCGATGAGTAGCGGTCGTTTTCAACTCGAACGAGAAGCTGACGCAATCGGAGGACGGGCGAAACGGGGGCTCGGGATCCAGGTTTTCGATGTTCACACGGGAACCAGTCGTCCGACTGCTAACCTTTCGGGCGGAGAAACCTTCATGGCTGCCCTTTCCTTGGCTTTAGGCCTTTCAGACGTCGTTGAGAGCAATACGGGAAGTATAAGGCTAGATACGATCTTTATCGACGAGGGGTTCGGGAGCCTGGACGCTGAAGAAGGAGCGGGAACACTGGACCAGGTTCTTCAAACGCTGACTAATAATGCAGGCCAGTCTCGGGCTGTTGGTCTCATATCGCATGTAGCAATGGTCAAGGAGGCGATTCCGAACGGCTTTCAAATCGAAAAAACACCTCGCGGAAGCCATATACTTGAACGAGCAATTAGATGATAAATTCCCATAACGAAAGCGCTGAAGTTTACCTAGGTGAACGGACTGTTCCTCGAAACTTGGACAATGAATAGGCAGAAAATGTAGTTCCCCTATGTGCCAAGGCGCAGTGTTCAGGCGAAAAATCATGTGGTGCACCCGAAATCAATGGGTCCTAACCCTAGCTTCTGAAACGTGAGTAAGTGGTGAAGTCGTTAGAAGATTCGAACTAATCTTTCTGTAACACTTCTGTACTATCGCAAAATATGTCGACAAAGTTCGATCCTTAGGCCGACCGTTTCCCTCGAAATTGATCGGACGCTATGTCCGAAGCAAAGTTTGGGGTAATCTGATTTGAGCCGCTTTGCTCGGACGCTTGGTTTCCAGGCGCCCTGGTTGGATTCCCAAAAGCGGAATCATACTGTTGAGCTAAGTAATTGAAATTTGAAGCAATTGAATCTGGGGGTGTTATTGGGGGTATTCGTGGCACAGATCGAGAGGATGAACCGTTAAAGGAACGTCCAGCCCTCATCCAACATCAGATCTCGTGCCAAGCTGGTCTCCATCGCAGATACCGGCTTGAATCACGATCAGCAGTCTCTGAGAATCCCATTTGACCGGGCGATCTAGTTATCCATAAAGATAGAAAAAGGAACGGGTTCAGCATCAAATGGCCCGCATCAGGGGCAACGCCAATCTCAAAGATGTATAAAAGTCGGGTCAGCTTAACCCTTCTTCTTTCATGATCGTATCGAACTCCTTGATCATGTCAGTAAGAAACCCAACGGCCAATAACTGCATCGCCCGAGTAAGTTCAGCGGGTTTCGTGCTCTCGTAACTCAAAGGGAAGACATTCGGAGAAGTCGAAACGACGTTTTCTTCTCTTTGTAGATCCTCCCAGTTCTCCAAGGTTCTTCCAATCAGCTTTTCTTTAGAAATATAGGTTACAATGATGCTCTCAGCGCCCCGAGATTGTATCGCAAATAGGCCATCAGAAGTTGGTACTGGCACCGAACTTTCTTGTTTGAACAAATTAATCGTTGCAATCCATCCGGCAATCCTCTTGATATACGCTTTAACATCCCCGAGTGTTCTAGCGCCCCCCCTGAGATATAGTCGTTGAAGCGCGTGATTTGTTACAACTGAGTGCGCCCTTTCGTAGTGCGTCCAAGAGCCCTTGGCATCTTGATCGAAAAAATGACTACGTAAAACTAAGCGAGGTAATTTACCTTGCTTTTGGTTTGCGACCAGAAACCTCAGCTTTCGATGGTTTTTTTGAAAGTCGAAACCAAATACCTCATTCTGGAAGGTGTGCAGTAGGGAGTGAGCAAGCCGCTCCCGATCTCGCCGGCTTTTCCCTTTGCCGTCTGACCTCCTCAGAGCATCTGTGAAGACTTCCGAGAAATTGCCCTCAGAAAGCCGGCACTCCTCAACGATCTGGCGCGCAAAGCCTTTCGCTAAATATTCTTTTTCTTCCAATGGATAGCTCCAATTTTTTCGACACGTTTACTGGGTAAGGTGGTTGTTACAGTCTTGATTTTCTAAACCGCTATTCTCAAAGCGCCCGGTGAATTACCTATTTCGAATTTGACCAAGAACGTGAGCAAAAAGCTCTGCGAGACCCGCGGACTCTCATTCGAGATTATGTTCGGAAGGCTCAAGTATCAGTGCCGGGCCGCCCTACGATCTTAAAGATTCCAACCAGTCTTTCCGTCAGCCATCGCTCTTGTAGCAACGGTCACTTTTAAGTTGTTAGACCCGGGGGCAACGCGAATACTACTGAAACCCGATTTACAGCGCGAGTTGTCAAAGTCAGCCTGAGGCAATCGGTTGGCCGAAATTAACTACGACGCCGTTTTCTTTTGCTCTGTCTTCGACAGTCTGCTTTTCGCAGTTTCCGCTCGAGAAACTAAGTCCACTAGAAACAAAGTTAGTGTCAACACCGATGACACTTGCAGAAACTACTCCAACACCAAGTTCTGCTTCCAGAAGACGATTTCTTTCGTCTTCTCTATGACGTTCTTCTGAAGAAGGAGTGTCGGTTACGACAGCCCACAGTTGGTGGGCGTATAGCGAAGAGAGAATGCCCTTCATTTGGTGTGATACACAAATCAGAAAGGTTTGATCGACTGAGCCGGTGTACTCGTCGTCGCGTACCCAAATCCGTGCGGCGCCCTCCTTGGAGCTGCCCACAAGAGTTTCAAGCATGTAGTTTTCTTCGTTGCCCAGTTCGAAATGCCAATTGGCGTCCTGAGCCAGAATAGTTAGCTCAGCTTGCAGTCCGTTAACGGGGAAGTTCTTGAGCCAAAACTCAATGTTTACTTCAAAGTAAACGTGATCTCCGTTTTTGTTGGAGAAATTCATCATTTCGATCTGTGTCTTCTCTCGATCTACCGAAGGGAAAACGCCTAGATAGTCGGCTACTTCTGATACGTCAAAAACGAATAAACCCAATGAAAAAGCTGAAAAAACACCGCCCACAATCAACACTGGCTTGCTCGTTCTAAATCTATTAAAGAGCCCTTTTTCTTTTATCTGCGAGTTGTCCGTCACTTATTGGTCTCCATAAGACTCCCACCACTCGTAGGCGCACATGTAACGCCCGATTTGCTTTGATAATCGGTTGATCTGAGCGGTTCACTTCAATCTGTAGTTTGCAGTTTCTGGTCTTGTATATGCATACTCGGGTGAGACCAGTGGAGTTAGAGAAAGCGCGAACCCTCAAATCATGCAATAGTTGTGAGGAAATTTTCTGTTCGCCTGGTCGCGCGAGTCCATCATCGTTGCGTACATGCAACTCGCAAAACTTGAACGTAAAGGTGGCTTGAGAAGCGGCGCATCTAATGCGAGCCGGCAAAAGCAGTAATAAAGCAAGGTAGTTGGCTCACCCATTTCCAGTGGATCATGACTCTACGGTTCGCTCTAGTTTTCGATCTCCTTGAGATAATGCCCACATTAGCGCCCCGCAGTATTGAGCCACTCCTTTGATCACGTATCGTTTTGCAAAGCAGAAACTGGATGGCGTCGGCTTTCTACGCCTTCGCGGTTTTTGAGAAAAGCCTCTGTGATCTGGTGCAGTTTCGGAAACTGTTTTTTCGCAGGCACTAGCGAGGAACACTTTGCTTTGCCGGACTGATAGTCTGTACCACTTCTGTACCACCTACAAAAAAGTTGACACGGCCACGGTTTCTCGAAATTTCTTCACCAAGAAGGCACCCAGGGAAAAGGGAGCGGACTTAAAAATTTATTAAATTCAGTTTGTTAAGACGTTTGCAACCAGTAAATCATGCGGTTTGGGAGCGAGCGGTGGTTTCAAGGTGATTGGATTGAAAATCCTCGTGTCGGTGGTTCGATTCCGCCCCCGGGCACCACTTAAAGCCAATGAAATAAAACGTAAATTCTCCACTATTAGCGCTGCGATTCAGTGCTGATGTCGGTCGAATCTCGGTCTGGGGCAACACTGGGGCAACAAATCCGCGTGATGCATCTCGGCGCAACGCACGGGCAGACCTGTCTCGCCGAGACCTGGATCTGCCGTGCAATACCCGGTGCCACCAGAATCGCCCCTCACCGGTTTGCTATGCACTGTCGGATGTACTCCTCGATCTCGGCCGCGAGGAACCGCGACCCGACAGGGTCCATTCTGATCTTCTTGGGGAAGCCCGGCCGTTCGCGGCGCCAGCGGTCGATCGTGGTCCGGTCGCGCCGGAAGATTCCCGCCACTTCTTCGACGGTGAGCAGTTTGGGTTTCGGGTCGATAGCCATCTGTAATCTCGCTTTGCTGTTATCGTCGATAACAAAGGATGTCGCGAGTTGCTGGCAGGCAATGGTGCGCCCCGGGTTATCCACTAATAGTTCATCCCGAACTTTCTAGTGGTTCTGGGTCTCGGATCGTGGGCTAGGGTCGGACTTGTGCGGCAATTGTCAGATGAATACCTTCCACCAGCTCCCTGCGCCGATCTTTTGTTGTCTCCCAGTCACGGAAGCCTAGCGGAATAATCCAGCCGCGAACGATCCAGTTTTAAGGGAGCGGAGCAGTCACCGCCTACAGGACGATATCGTGTTTGCTGCCCTGGACGAACTCACAGGTCAGGGTCCACAGGCCATTGTCGCGACGCACGGACAGGATGGTCGGCCCGTCACCGGCGGGCGGGCGTGTCGTGTCGACATGGCAGAAGAATTTCGCCCCGCCGCTTTGAAACGTGATGATCTCCTGGTCGAGCGTTTCTTCGTCAATCGCGTTGGCGAACGGGTAGGGGGCAGACAGACCGGCAGTGTGGATGGAGTGGAACCGACCGACCAATGCGCCGTTGGCATCGTAAATGTGGCCGGATGCGATACAGCCCCGGTGTTCGTCGCCCGACAGCAAGACCAGGTGTTCGATACCCTTTTCGACAATGCCGCGTAGCACCAGCGCTTGGGTAGCCGGGTAGCCGTCCCAACCGTCGGAGTGCAGCGCGCTGAGATTGCCGGTTCCGGTGGTGCGGTCGCGTTGCACAGCGCGGCGATGGCGGGGCAGGAACATCGACGGGGTGGCTAGAAACTTGGGTCCTGGCTTGGCCGCGATTTCGTCAAGCAAAACGTCCAGCAGTTGGTGGTCGACAAGCTCGGCCGCGCCGATTTTGTCCACGCTGCGGTGTGTGCGGTTTGTTCGCGTGTTCAGCAGGTAGAAAGGGAAGCCGTCTTTCTCGAAGCGCTTGAGGCCGAACCGTTCCACCGAGGAGCGGTTCGTGTGCTCGCCTGACTGGTACTTATGGAAGGCGGCAAGACCATCATTTCTAAGCTTCTGGTTCTCGGGAGTGTCCGGGTCGGCCGAAGGTTCCCAGTTGTCGATGATCTCGTGATCGTCAAGCAGCATGAATGACGGAACCCGGCGCAGGCAGCTGCGCACGCGGGGTTCGCCCAACCAGTTTTCATATGGGATGCGGTATCGGTCGTCGGTATCGGCCGGGTCGAACAGGCCGGCGGTCGGGTCGACATAGACTTGGTCACCGACGAACAGCATAAACCGGGGGCGCTCCGCATCTGCGCCGCGCAGCATGTCCAACAGTCGCCCATACGAGCGATAGGACACAGGACCATCCAGCAGGCCGGCAGGATACTGGCAGGACGCAAGGCTGAACCGCGTTTGACCTTGTGGCGCGGGGTCAGGGCGGTCGGGGACGATCCCGTCGGACAGGGTGTAGTCCTGCTCTTCGATGTTGTGCAGGGTCGCTTCGCTGACCTCGGCGTCGGCGCCAAAGAATAACCGCCCCTGAGACTCCTGGCGTTCTCGGGTATCTCGGGTCATAACATCGGCCCCGCGTGTCGAGCGCTGGTAAAGATAACCACGGTCCGGTTTTTCGTCGCTGACCAATGTACGGCCGGGAAGGTTCAACAACTGCGATGTAGCCCGGCCCATCTTGATGAAATCTTCGACTTCGATCGCGTCGGGGGGAGCGTCGACGCGGCCGCCATCGGGATCGAACCGTTCAAGCGCGCCGTTACGAAGCCGAACATACTGCCCTTCTTCTGATCCCAGACTCAAGCCGGGCATCTCGTTATAGACTACCAGCAGCAAGGTGGCGTTGCCCACTGGCTGTGCCGGATCTCCTGACAGAACCCCGGGCTCGGGCAGCGCGAAGATATCCCAGCCCAATAGCTTCAGGTTCTGCGACTGGAAGACTGAGATGGCGTTTTCGACATAAGCCGCGTCCCATGGCAGCATTGGGTCGTCCGGTCGCAGGATCGACTCGTTTTTGACCGTGACCCGCAGCATGACGACACCTTCGGGTGCCCGGTGCGACGGCACGGCACCAAGGCGCACGAGGCGCCGAGCCCCGTCCTCGGAAAGAACTGGCCCGATCCACGGTGGAAAGGCGGACTTTCGGGTGCCGACCACACCCTTTTGCTTCGGCGGGTCATCGTTCAGAAACTTGGCAATCGCAGCAAAGGCGGTTTCCCGGGTCTTCCCTATCAGCGAGTCCTGATGCCCGGCCTTGGGGTTGATAAAGGGCGGATGATACTTGACTCCGGCGTCCCCCATGACCCCTGCCATCCGGTCCAGCGTGGCTATGTCCGACAGGCCGTTTTCTTCGCCGTGTAGGCTGAAGGTGTCGAACTTCCAGTAGGTGTCGAGGTTCTTTCGTGACACCAGCCGGTTGCGGCCGTGGTGGTCGGTCATGACCGCGGTTTTCGCGAAGTGTCTTGTCGTGCCAACGGTCCGCAGGTTGAGCGCCCCGAAGTGCTCGTCGATGTGGCGCAGCACCTCGTCGTCCATGTTCCTTACGCTGAAATCCCGGCCATAGAGCGCATCCATGCGGTGACGAGTCCGGGTCCATGGCGTGGTTTTCCATGGAGTGACCGGGTTTTCGATGTCGAATTCTTCCTTCGGATAGGGCAGCGTGGTCAGCACCCTGTCCAGCAGGTCGTCAGCGAGGGTCGGATGCTTCGGGTTGAACGAATAGGTCGACGGAAGGAACTCGATCAGATACCGCATTATGTAGCCGCGTAGTAGGTTTACCGGCGAAAATACCACCAGCGGACCGACCTGCGTGAAGGCCACGCGCTCGATCGCTTCATTCAGCGGGGTTCCATTCACCTTCGTACCGGACAGGACCGCGATACTGAACACGATCGTGCCCATGCAATGCGCGACCACGTCGATCTTGGCCGCCCCGGTTTTCTCGAGAATCGTTTGGACCGCGGTCGGCACATCGACCCGGCCGATCTGGTCGAAACTCCAAGGCAGCGGAGCCGTGGTTTCGCCGAAAAACGGGCTGGTGCGCAGGTCGGCGATCCAAACATCGCGGCCGGTATCGGCGAGGTGGCTGGCCAGGTTAGGGTTCACCGCGTGGTGGGCAAAGGTGGTCCCGCCGGCGCTGTAGCCGTGCAGCATTAGCACCGGGTTTCTGGGGTTGTTGCCTTTGGTTCCGTCATAGCGGGTCAGGTGTATACAGCCGGGGACGGGGACGACCTGATCGCCGGTGGCTAGGTCCGGTCTTTCCTTTGCAATCGGGACCACGAACTCTTCTGCGCTGATCGGGTCGCTTTGCGTGGGTAATTCAGTCGGCGGGCGGAAGATCGGGTCTTTCTTCTGGTCTTCCGGGACGGTGTCCGGGGCGCGGAAGCTCCAGATATGAATGCCAAGCAACAGCCGCACGAAGTAGCCCATGAAGGCGCCAACGTCCGACAGGGCGGTGACACCATCGGCCATGTCGGTGATGCGGAACAGCGGCACGCCGATCCGCGCCAAATAGCCGAGATCCAGTTTCAGGACTGGGGCCGTGGCGCCTGTCACGGCCGGGAATTCATCCAGTGTCACTTCCATTAACTGGCGCCAAGGGTTGCACCGCCGGTCATATGTGAACCGCTTGTGCCCGCGGATCGGGCCGCTTGGCAGCGAGATGCTTGCGCCTTGCAGCGGCTTGCCGATCTGAAGGTCGTAGACCAGCGCGCGGATTTCGCCTGCCCGGCTGGCGATGGCGATGCCTGACTTGATTCGAGACAACAGGTTGCCGCCGCCGCTGCTGCTGTTGTTAATGGTGGCGCCCATGGTCTGGTACACGTCCCGCATGCCACGGTTCCACAGCCAGGCCCAACCTGCGCGCGCGACCCGCGAGACAAAGCCGCTGCGCTGGCGTTCCAGCACTTTCAAGCTGCCGGCCAGCGGCGCATTGTATAGCGCGATGGCATCAAGGGCTTGTTCCCGGATGCTTGCAGCGCTCCATGTACGGTCGAGTTCGTGCCATTGCTCGCGGTCGAACACCCGGATGCGGCTGCGGGCCAGAATGTCGTCCTGCTGCGTATCGATCAGCAAGATGCAGTCGCCCCCCTCGGGCTTCAGCGCGGTCACGTCCTTGGGTTTGAACCGCAAGGTCAGTTCCACGATGCAGGGTTTGCCCGCCTCCCCTGGCAGGTTCAGAACGACCGGGCCGGACAGCCGTTCAACCACCTCGACCTTGGTGGGCGAAGGGGTGCGTGCATTGTCGGTTTGTCGGAATCGCGGCCGTTTCACGGGTGGCCCGGGCGGAATGGGTGCCTCGGAGTCGATCGCGAACCATTGTTTCGCCAGCGCCTTGGCCCCGCGCAAGGCCAATGCGGCGATAGTCAACGCCGGGTTGGTGCCAATCGCCGTTGGGACTATGGAGCCGTCCAGCACCGCCAGCCCCGTATGCACCGTCGTATCGTCCGCGCCAGTGAACAGTTGGCCCATGTGGTTGACCGCGCCCATGTCGGCAGTGTCGGCCATTACAAGGCCGCCGAGCGGGTGCACGGTGGCGACCGGCCCGGTCTGGTTGTTCAGCAGAAAGCCCAGATCCTCCGGCAGCAGCCGCCAAGCCGGGTTCGCCATCAGGTGACCGCCGCTTGCCTCGGTCAAATCCGCTAGGGTGTGCATTCCGACGTCGAAGATCGGCGCCGTGTGGTCTGTTGGCCAGCGCATAACGGCGACGCCGTCCTGATCGGCGCCGGGGTCGGCGATGTTGTAATCGATGGTTCCCTGCGCGCCGTCATCGCCCATGATCGCATAAACCGCAGTGTTCAGAAGCTTGCCGTCCGGCGCGGCATGCAAGTCGTTTTGAGGAAAGCCGCGGTCATGCTGGCGCCAGTCGATCCGCTCTAGCCCGTGCAGCGCGTTGACTGATGCGAAGACCTGCGTGAAGGCGACCCTCAGCGATGCGGGCACCGATATCTCTTCGATCAGGACCCCCTTTTGGTCGCGCAGGTCGATGACACCGGTGATCGTCGGGCCAATCGCCCGGTTCGAAGGTTTGACACCCTCGTTCGAGATGTTATTGATCACCTGCCGCGTATCATAGTCGGTGGCCAGCATGTCGCCATTGGTTGAACAGCGGCGTCCGACCATCCCGGACACCGGCAGGCCGGCAATCTTGCTGCGATGGATGATCTCGTTCGATCCAAGCGTGCCGGCGGCGATGATGACTTTGCGCGCCCTGATCCTTGTGACGCGGCCTTCGCGCTTACGCAGCGTTGCATTGGTGAAGACAGTATGCACCACCCAATTTGGGCCGTCCTTCTGGACATGCAGAACAGTGGCGCCGCTGAATATCTCGGCACCCTTCTGGTGGGCACGCGCCAGAAGTCCGACATCCAGCGAGTCCTTGGCGCCGAAATTGCAGCCAGTGGCGCAATCGCCGCAGCGTACGCACCGGTTCAACCTGACATTCGCGCTGTTGACGCGATCATCCATCGCCACGGTTATCGCTGCAGCCCGGAAGCGGCTGTCCTCGGGCGCAATCCTCCTTAGGGCCACGTGTTTCTGCGGCAGACCATCGGGATGCGCTGCAATGGTGTTGGGCAGCCCGCCGATAGTGGCGCCAAGCTTTTGCGCGGCGTCGTTGTAGAAATCGTTCAGCTTGGAGCCATCCGCCAGTTCAGCAGGCCAGCCCTCGGCGAAGACCGAGGGTTTAGCTCTTTCCATCACTCCTGCATTGATTAGGGAGCCGCCCCCGACACCGTTGGCCAGAACGGTGATTACCTCAGAGCTCGGGCGGATATCGAACAGGCCCTGCCGGTTGCCTTCGCGGCGCACATGCCGCGGCAACTCGGCCAGGCCGGTGGGAAAAGCCCCGGGCAGATACTCACTGCCGCGTTCCAGCACCGCTACTGAGATCGCTTTACCCTGCTGGTTCACCTGGCCGGCAAACACGTCGGCCGCCATTGCTCCGCCATAGCCGCTGCCGATGATCAACACGTCGAAAGGATCCGGGTCCGGCGCATCTGAGATCCGTTTGGCGAGGCGCTCGAAACCTTGCGAAATCCACGCCGTGCGTGACTTAGTGTCCAGATCCAAGTCCATCCACTTGCTCCTTGCGGTCTGCAGACATGCTGCGGCGGGAAACAAGGTCGATCCAAGCGAGGCAATGGCCGTGGTTGGATCGCGTGACTTTCGCCAATAGCATGGCTTTCGGGGCTGGTGGACGCCGAAGAAATCGAAAGGCGGACGAATGCAGTGTGACGGGCGTCCACGCCCGTTGTGCTATATTGACCATACGTCAAGTCGGCGATTCGATTAAGGGCGCAGCCACAACGCCGTTTTTGAGCGGCGTACGCTTTGTGGGGAGACGCAGGAAACCTGGACTAGAAGGCGTAGCCGCAGCCGCGTTTCCGTTCACAGCGTAGAATAGTGGAAAAAGGGCAGGCCAAGCGCCCCGGCTAAAGTCCGATGCGACCGAGAACGTAGGAACGGTGGAGGACAACCATGCAGGCCCCCCGGCCTCGAGTTCGAACCTACCTGCCCATGCGCCTGATGGGGGTTTTGCATGGGGATGATGGCACACGCCCTGCCGCGGCCGAGCTGGCCGGGGCGGTTCTTGTTGTCGACGTGTCGCGGTTCACCGCGCTTGTCGAAACGATGTCGCGCAGAGGGCAGGCCGGTCTGGAAGAGATTCCACGCCAGCTGGGCCTTGCCTATGATTTCTGTGTCGACCAAATTGTTGCAACCGGGGGCGAGGTGGTAAGGTTCTCGGGCGACTCCATCCTTGCCTTCTGGCCGGACGTGGCCGACACACCCGTGCAGGCCGCGCTGGATTGCGCGCGAGCCATCTGCGAGGAACCGGTTGGCAGAAGTACTATCGGCTCGAACGGGAATGGGCGACCGGCATTCCACGCAGGTATCGGCGCGGGACGGTTTTGCATTGGCGCCATCGGGGGCAATCCGACCTGGAACATCGTCGCAGGCGGACCGGCCTTTCAACAGGCGATGCGGGCCCTTTCGCGCGCCGATGCCGGCCAGTACATACTGTCTGCGAGCGCCCAGTCGCAGTTGGCACTTGCCACGGGCGGGCGCATGCGACGGGGCAGATCGGATGCCGCCGTCCCGCTGCGGGCCGACTCGGACTGGCTGGATGGTTTCCTGTCCGCCCAAATGCGGCAGGTCATGGGCGGGCTGCGAAACGGCAGCGACGGCACGGCGAGGAAGCGGCAGGCGGGGTTGTCCGACATCCGCCCGACCTCGGTTCTGTTCGCGCGGGTCGAAGGTCTGTCTCTGGGTCCCGGCGACTCCCTGTGGCAGGTGCAGCGCGTCAGCACAGAGATACAGCGCATATTGCGCAGCCATGATGGCCCTTCGGGTGATTTTTTCTTCGACGATTCAGGCCTTGTCTGCCTCGCCGCCTTCGGGGCGTCAGGTGTGTTCCACCACGACGACGCGTCGCGAGCCATCCGCGCGGGGCAGGTGATCTGCGCCGAGGCCGAGAAGCTCGAGCTGCTGGCAAGGGTAGGAGTGGCCACGGGCGATGCGCTCAGCCATCTTGTAGGGAACGGCCCGCATTGCGAATTGATGCTGCTTGGCCAGCCAGTCAACCGAGCGGCGCGCCTGATGACTCAGGCCAAACAAGGGGTGATCTGTGACCCGTCGACTGAACATGCCGCGCGGGGCCTTCTGGCCTTCGAGCAACAGGGCGTTCTGCAACTGCCCGGCCTTGGGGATGCGGTGCCGGTGTTCCGCCCGATTGGAGCCGAACAGGTGGCTTCGCAAGGCGCCACGATGATCGGCCGCGACGCCGAGCTGCGGAAATTGCGCAAGGCGTTTGCCGAAACACGGGCGCATTCCAAGCGACTGGTTGCTGTTCTGGGCGAATCCGGGATCGGCAAGACGACCTTGGCCATGTCCTTCATCGACGAGTTGCACGGCAAGGGTGTTCCGGCAACCTACGTGAGCGCGCAGCGCGACGACCATCGGACTGCGATGCTGGCCTGGCGGCGGGTACTCGAAGCATTGGTTGGCGTCCGGGCCAATGGCGACGGTATCCGCGTGTATCAGGCGATCCTCAACAGGATTCCGGCCGGGTCCGAGTTGGAAGGCAGCCTGCCCCTGTTGGGTGACGTGCTGGCCATCGATATCGATCAAACGGAACGCACCGTTCACCTGGAGGGAGCACACCGGGCTGACGCCACCATGCGCGCCATTTCGGAGGTGATTGGCCTGCTGGCGCCACGCCCTTTCGTGCTGGTTCTCGAAGACAGCCAATGGCTGGACTCGGCATCGTGGCGGTTGGTGGAATGGGTGTTCGGCTCGCTGGATGCGGTGCTGGTGGTTCTGTGTGTCCGGTCCGACGAGATTCCAGATCAGCTGCGGGTGTTGCGGCAACGCGCTGAAACCCGAATGCACGAGGGCGATACCCCCGAACGGGACTTGGCCCGGCATTTCCGCGCGATCGACCTAACCGAACTGAATGAGAAATCGGTGATCAAGTTGATCGGCCGCACGCTGGACCACAAGCCGGTGGACGAGAGCGTGACCCGGCGCATCGCGCAGCTTGCCGGTGGCAACCCGTTCTTCTTAGAAGAAATTTCGCAATCACTTCGAAACGAGGGGTTGATCGCCCTGCGCGACGGCTGTTGGCAATCGATCCGCCCATTGGACAGCCTCGTGTTCTTCGAGGGCATCGAGAAGGTGATCCGCGAACGGGTTGACCGGCTGGACCTCACCGCCCAATCGGTTCTTCGTGCAGCCTCGGTGATCGGGCGGTCCTTTGATACGCGCCCGCTGGCGTCGCTGCATGGCGGCCCGGTGGATGCGGCGGTGGCGGGGTTGGTGGATGCACAACTGCTGCATGCCAGCGACGACCCCTACCGCTTTGCGTTTCGCCACGATCAGATACGTGACGTGGTATACAACTCAATCCAGAGCGATCAGAAGCGCGCCCTGCACGGTGCGCTTGCCCTATGGTATGAAACCCAGGCCACGCAACCGGGAGCCCCCGGGGGCGACACCGCCGTTCTAGTGCGGCACTTCGAAGCAGCCGGCGAGCTCGACAAGGCGGTCTCCTATGCAGACCTCGCCGCCACCGAAGCGTTGCGCACGGGGGCCTACCGCGAGGTCGAGGCCTTCATCCGTATATGCCTTGACAACGAATATGCCAGCCGCGCCGGAGACGTTGTAGGCAAGAGGCGATCAGTACGCTGGCGCCGGCAACTCGCCGAAGCGCATTACGGGCGAGGCGACGTGCAGGCACAGGGCATCGCGATCCGAGAGGCTCTGAGCGTGGCGGGCCAACGGGTGCCAGAATATTCAACATCCATAAACGCGCGTCTGGTTACACGGGCGCTGCGGCTGCTGCTAATGCACGCCCTGAAGCCTGAAGATGACATGCCCGCGCCGAGGCCGAGCGCCGATTGGGACGCTGAGATTTCGCGATGCCTGAACCAGGCGGCAACGGTCGACTACTTCGAATTGCGGTTCACCCGGGGTATGTGCAACTTGCTGGGCGCGGTTCTTCGGTCGGAACGCACCGGTGTCTCCGCCGATTCGGTCCTGTCGAATTGTCAGCTTGCGGCGGGCCTCGGTATGATGGGTTGGCGGTCGATGAACGCACGGCTGATGAACCGGGCCGAGCGGTTTGCAATCGCGCTGCAAGATCCTTCGATCTACTCGCATGTCTGCAATCTTGACGCGCTTTGGCAGCTCGGCCAGTGCGAGTGGCCCGGGGTGGACCGGCGGCTGGACCAAGCGCAGGATCTGGCGCGGCAGGCCGGTGACCAGCTGCGCTGGTGCAATGCGCAGGGTATGCGGTTCTGGTCACAATACTATCGCGGCATGCTGGGCCAGTTGGAAGACACCTCGCGGTTGCTGCTGCTGCGGGCCCAGAATGCCGGCAACCTGCAGCAGGAGATCTGGGCCCTGCGATGCAAGGCATTGTGCTTTCTACATACGGACCGGCCACGTGAGGCGGTGGACATCCTAAACCTGACCACCTCTTCGATGACGGGGTCGGTGGATCTGGCCGCGCAGATATCGGCGACCGGGGCATTGTCGCTGGCGCTTTCGCGGATCGGGCGACAGCAAGAGAGCCTCGACCAAATGATGCAGACTATGGAGCTGTTGGACCGGATGAGTCGGCCCTCGTCGCACAGCGTGATCGTCGGTATTTCCAGCGTGCTCGAAGTGCTGTTGCGCGGCCGCGAGGCCGGTCTCTCAGAGCGTTACGAGGATTGGCGCGACTGGGAGGACAGTGCCCTCAGGAAGCTGCGCGAATACAGCAGGGCTTTCGTCGTGGGGAGGGCGCAACTGGGCCTGTGGGTTGGTCTGCGGGACTGGCTGGACGGTCGGCACGACAAAGCCATGGGGCTTTGGCACGAGGCGGAACAGACGGCCACGGCGCATGGCCTGAACAAGGACCAGACACTTATCGCCGCCGAGATTCGCCATCGCGAGGTGTTCCGGTAGGGCGACGAAAGCCGCGTCCGCGACGGCGCGCGGGTTTGTATGCGCCCGACCCTCCAGCACGAACACCAAGCTGAAATACGCCAAACTAGTTCTGCTGGCGGCCACAGAGGCGCGACTCTACGGTCTTCCTCGCGTACGGGCACTTTCTGTGGCTATCCTGCGCGGAAAGCACGTTTCGCCGGCACCGGTTGGTTCTGACCTGCCACGGGCCGTAGTCTTTTGGCGCGTCATGCCAGCGCAAGCCATTGCGATTGATGAAAATAACCACACTCAAAACGCGACGGTCATCAACGTGTTGCTTGCCTTAGGACTCCAGAAAGAAGGACATAAGACGCACCTTGTGCGCATCCGTCACTTAGAAAAGATCAGATATGTTCACCAGTCGTTTGTGAGTCCTGAAGCATGCGGTCAAACGGAAATCGATTGGGTCCTGACCCTTAGAAAGAAACACCTAAATCTACTAGAGCAGTGTGCAACTGGTTGTAATAGACGAGCCTTTGACGCGGCTTTCTTGAGGATACGTGATGTCAATGCCATGAGGTGCTCAAACGCAGCTATTTTCAGAGTGTTTTTGGGGAAACTGAGTGGTCGCTTAGCAATGACGTCTTGCAATCATCGCGTGGCGCGTTTCTGGCTTTCTGAATTTTTCGTATACTTTGATCATTTTTGAAAAAGGGTCCACCAACTGCTTGTCACCGACGATAATGCTGTCGGTTTCCGAGTGGTCGTTTAGAATTGCTCTAACATCCAAAGCTGATGACTTCTCGAGAGCGCACCTTTTGATCACTATGAAACCGTATTGTCGGCGTTTACCGATTTCGAGTTAAAAGCCGTCTTGTCGACTGCCGCTTACAGATCTTTTTTGGTGAGCTGTCTAGTGGATGTTCAGCACGTCGCCGTGTTTGCGCACGGCGACGGCATCGCGTTGTCCGTCTTTGACTTGTGTGCCGCGAAGCATGCTCGAAAAGGTCTCGCGCATGGCGTAGAAGTCTGCGTCGAAATCTCCGAGGCCGAAGTGGTCGAAAATACGTCGAAGATGCTTGCCGAAAGTATTGGCCGCGTCTCCGTTTGAAGATCATTTCACTGCTTTCGCGAACTGTAGAACGCCGTGATCTTCGCGCAGAGCGTGGAACAATCCGACGACACTCAGGTTCAAAAGAAGCTGTGGAATCGGGATGACACCTCTGCTGTCTTCAGTTTTTCCATGTTCGGCACGGTTGACCAGCCCCGCGAATGCAGGATGGGTCCCCGCACGAATTTGCCAAAGTCTTTGATCTCGTGATCGTTGAGCAGCGGGCCGCATGCGGTGAGGATTTCGTCTCCTTCGGTCACATCGCTGGCGATAACGTTGATGCGACGTTTGAGTGTAGTGACTTGGCAACCAAGATCCGAAGAAAGCGAACTGGGCAGGGAAAGACCGATCATGCTGCTGGTCTTTTCCAGCAATTTCCAAACTTCCATCCAGTTCTCGCACCGGGCAGCGCGGCGAAGCCTGTGGTTCTCTGCTCCAATCTCTTCAATGCGCTTATCAGCGTCGTACTCGATTAAGCTACCCATACAGCTTTGTTCTGCCAAGATCCGTGCCAATTCCGCCCGGAGGACTTAGGCCCGCAGGGCGCAAGTCTTGCGCGTTAAAGGCTCTCACGATTTGTTTCGCCATCTGCTCGTAGGCCTTGAGTAGCGTGGCGTCTCGTTTCACGGTGTCGGGCGGGTGGTCGGTGCGCAGAGAACGGCAGAGAAGTGAGCTTGATTGTGAATTTGATAGCGCCCCGGGAAGGCGTTTGCGGAAATAGAAATCCCGGTCGCTTCGAATGAGGTAAGGGCCGGCGCAGTGTTTGGGTTTTTCTAAGGTGTGAGTCTGGGCGTTTGCGCGGAAAGTGCGCAACGGATTGTGTTTCACTGTGCGTCACAGTTTCGTTCGAATTAGGCACACTGCTTAAGGCAAGCTTGCTAGAGCTCCTATTTCCTCGACTTTTCATGGAAACTGGCTGGGGTGGTAGGATTCGAACCTACGATACACGGTACCAAAAACCGCTGCCTTACCACTTGGCTACACCCCAACGGTGAGCGGCTATCTACGATTGTTGGTGACGGTGTTCAAGTCCTTTCCCGCAAAAAATCGAGACCCGCGAAAACTTTTTTGCGGGCGATCTATTTGGTCTCCAACAGCACCGCTCCGGTTCGGTTTCCGGCCTCGACCGCGCGGTGTGCGGCAGCGCAGTCTTCCATCGAATAGACCTTTTGGATCGGGCAGTTCAACACGCCGTCGGTCAGCGCTTTGTGGAGGTTCGCGACCGCTTCGTTGCGCAGATCAGCCGGCAGCAGATACACCAGAACCATTTCCAACGTCACCGATTTGAACATGAGCGGATAAAACGGAAGCGTCGGCGTCATATTCTGCGCCGAGCCATACGCATTGATTCTGCCGCTTTCGGCGATAACTGCAACGTTGGTTTCGACGTTTTGGCCAAACTCCACATCGACGATGCGATCGACCGGACGCCCTTGATTGGCGTCCAGGATCTGTGTGGGCAAATCGGTCGCCGTGTAATCCAGTACCGCATCGGCTCCGGCCTTTGTCACACGTTCGAAGTTGCGTGGACTGGCTGTGGCCAGCACCTTTGCTCCGCCCCATTTGGCCAATTGGACGGCGAGGAACCCGACCGTCCCTGCACCGCCGTGAATCAGCAGGGTTTTACCCGATACCGGGCCTCCGGAAAACACGGTGTGGCTTGCAGTCAGGCCGGGAATGCCAAGGACGGCACCGGTTTGCAACGCGACCGTGTCGGGCATGTGAACAGCCTGTTCCGAGGGCAGGGTGATTTGGGTTGCGGCCGTCCCGAACGCACGACCCCACTGGCCGTTCCAGATCCAGACCCTTTGACCCACCCGCGAGTCCTGAACCCCTGGCCCGACAGCCGAGATGACACCTGATCCGTCGCTGTGCGGCACAATCACCGGGAAAGGTGGTTTGGTGATCCCGAGCCGTGCCCCCGCACGTGCCTTCACGTCCGAAGGGTTCACTCCGGAATAAGCCAGCGCAACTGTCACTTCGCCCGGCCCTGGGGGTGTGTCAGGTAGTTCTTGAATGGACAGAACATCGGCGGCGGGTCCAAATGTTTGGTAGGTGACGGCTTTCATGGCGGCTCCGGTTTGTCGCGTCGTGACGTTCACCCTATCGTCGCCGTCCAAGAATGCTAGCCTGTCAAAAAACCATGGGAGATCAGACGATGAAGGCGTTGCGCACACCGGACGAACGGTTCCAAAATCTGCCCGACTATGATTTCGCACCCAACTACCTTGAGGTGGATGATACTGAAGGCGGCGCGTTGCGGGTCCACTATCTGGATGAGGGGCCGCCCGCGGCAGCTCCAGTACTGATGATGCACGGCGAGCCCAGCTGGTCCTATCTGTATCGCCACATGATCCCGCCAGTCGCCGCCGCGGGTCACCGGGTCATCGCTCCGGACCTTGTGGGTTTCGGCAGATCCGACAAACCCGTCGACCGCGACGACTATACCTATGCGCGGCATGTCTTCTGGATGGGTGAGGTTCTGCGTCAACTCGATCTGCAGGACATCACCCTGGTCTGTCAGGATTGGGGCGGATTGATCGGGTTGCGCCTATGGGCCGAGATGCCGGACAGGTTCGCCCGGGTCGTTGTCGCCAACACGGCCTTGCCAACCGGGGACCAGCCCTTGGGCGAGGCGTTTGCCGCCTGGCGACAGTTCAGCCAGGAGGTGCCGGATTTCCGCGCCGGGCGCATCGTCTACGGCGGGACGGTTTCAAAGCTGACCGAGGCCGAGGTCGCCGCCTATGATGCGCCGTTCCCTGACGATCGTTACAAGGCCGGGGCGCGACAGTTTCCGATGCTGGTGCCTGACCGCCCTGACGATCCCCAGTCTGAACCGAACCGACAGGCTTGGAACGTTATCCGCGGTCTGCAAACCCCTGTCCTGACGGCTTTTGGTGCTGAGGACAGGATCATGGCCGGGGTGGATTGGGTTTTTCAGAGACTTTGTCCTGGTGCGGCGGGACAGAACCATGTTGTGCTGCCGAAAGCCGGTCACTTCCTTCAGGAGGACGTGCCCCAGGAACTTGCGGAAACGGTTCTGGCCTTCATCCGCGAGACGGCCTGAGCAGGGGTCTCATTCCCGGATTTCGTCAGGCTCCACGCCCCAAAGATTGCTTTTGAGGGTCCAGCCCCGATAGCCACCGGCCGAAATGCGGCACCAATCCACCGTGCAGGTGCCCAAGCGAGCAACGACGCCCGTCTCGAAATGTGCGTTGACAGGGGATTTGGGATCGGGGCTGGCATAGACCGGCAGCATGTCCGATTCAATCAGAACCGTGCGGACACCTGACAACAGAGCGTAGTGGACCCATCCGCCGGCCCCGTCGCGATCCTGGACCTTGCGCCAGTTGCCGTATTCGGCCGTCACCTGAAGTGGCATGCCGCGACGCTTGAACACCCAGTCAACACGATGGGTCAGCGAAGGGCCGCGGCGTACGTTCGCCTCGGCCGCCTTCATCGACACGTAGCGCGGCAAAGGCAGATTCGTCACCTGCCCACGTTTTTCCTGCGCGTGCGCGATTGCGCCTGTCAGGAACAGAAGCGTGGTAAGAAATGCCAGAACTGGGCGTTTCGCCCTCAAGAAAGCACTCACTGCCTGCCCGCTGATTTGCCTGTCTGCCGTGTTTCAAAAAAGGTTGGGGCGATGCCCATGGGGTTCTTGTGCCCCGGCTGATCCTGCGCCACGATGCCATGACGCGCATCGGAATGCAAAGCGGTAGGAGGGCTGAAGTGCCAAGAGAACGTCTGAGTGTTGTTGTAACGCGACGGTTGCCCGAAGTGGTCGAGACACGTCTGAGCGAGTTGTTCGACGTCCGTTTGCGGGACACCGACACACCGATGACGCGCGACGAGTTGGTCGAGGCGGTCAAACAGGCCGATGTGCTGGTTCCAACGATCACGGACACGATCGACGCGGGTGTTTTGGGTCAGGCCGGAGAGCGGCTGAGGCTGATTGCGAATTATGGTGCCGGTGTGGACCATATCGATGTCGCGACGGCGCGTCAGCGCGGCATCCTGGTCTCGAACACGCCGGGTGTTCTGACCGACGATACCGCCGACATGACGATGGCGCTGATCCTTGCCGTAACCCGCCGGATTCCCGAGGGTCTGTCGGTTATGCAAAAGGGGGACTGGACCGGCTGGGCGCCGACGGCGTTCCTTGGCGGGCGGATAGGAGGCCGGCGTCTGGGCATTCTGGGTATGGGGCGGATCGGACAAGCCGTCGCGCGCCGCGCCCGGGCCTTTGGAATGCAGGTCCACTACCACAACCGTCGCCGGTTGCGTCCCGAAATAGAACAGGATCTTGAGGCGACCTATTGGGAAAGCCTCGATCAGATGGTGGCGCGTATGGACGTGATCTCGATCAACTGCCCATCAACGCCGTCGTCATTTCATCTGATGAACGCGCGACGTCTTAAGCTGATGAAGCCGACGGCGGTCATCGTGAACACGTCGCGGGGCGAGGTGTTGGACGAAAACGCGTTGACGCGGATGATCCGGGCGGGCGAGATCGCAGGGGCCGGGCTGGACGTCTACGAGCACGGCACCGACGTGAATCCTCGACTTCGGCAGCTGCCGAATGTCGTGCTGCTGCCGCATATGGGGTCGGCGACGCTCGAGGGGCGCATCGAGATGGGCGAAAAGGTCATCATCAATATCAAAACGTTTGAAGACGGGCACCGGCCGCCTGATCAGGTCGTTCCCGCGATGTTGTAAAAACACGCCAAGGCATACGATTTCCTGCTGTTTGGAAGGCTGAGCTTTGCCGTATTTGGCGGTCGTCCCCGCACATGGTTGCGGGGCAGCGCGGTGCCGTGCACTGTCAGATTCAGTATTTGGATAAGGAGGTTTTTTTATGTGCTCCAATTGGTTCCCTACAGTTGTGGCCTGCGCGCTGACCCTGGCGAGCCCAGTGTTTGCCCAGCAAACCGCCGATGAGGTCGCGCCCGAGGGTGCATCCGACGGCCAGGTTCAGGCCTTGACCGACGAGGTGATCGCCGCGCTGAAGGCCAAGGCCGACGGTGTGCCCGTCAAAGCTAAAACCTGGATGGTTGCGGCGGCCAACCCGCTTGCCGTCGAGGCGGGTGCCAAGATTCTGGCTGCCGGTGGAACGGCAGCGGATGCAATGGTCGCCGTTCAGGTTGTCTTGGGCCTGGTCGAACCGCAGTCCTCGGGTTTGGGCGGGGGTGCCTTTCTGGTCTGGTACGACGCGGCCAGCCGACGCCTGACCACCTTGGATGGGCGAGAAACCGCGCCGAGAGAGGCAAGCCCGACCCTGTTTCAAGACGAAAACGGCGAGCCGCTCAAATTCTTCGACGCGGTTGTTGGCGGGCTTTCGGTCGGGACACCCGGCACGCCTGCATTGTTGGAGGAAGCCCATCGGCGCTGGGGGCGCAGCCCCTGGCCCGGTCTGTTCGAGGATGGTATCCGCCTGGCTGACGAGGGGTTTGTCGTTTCGCCGCGGCTGGCGGGCTTGATTCAGGCCGACGCTGAACGTCTGGCACGCTTCCCTGACACGGCCAACTACTTCCTGCCGGACGGCGAGCCGCTGGCCCAGGGTCAGCGCCTCACCAACCCAGACTATGCCGAAACCCTGCGCGTTCTGGCGTCCGAAGGGGCTGCGGGCTTTTATGGAGGAGAGATCGCGGCGGACATCGTGCGGACTGTCCGAAACGCTCCGGGCAACCCGGGGGTTCTGTCCGGAGTTGATCTGGCGTTGTATCAGGTGATCGAGCGCGAGCCGATCTGTGCCACCTATCGCAGCTATGAAGTCTGCGGGATGGGTCCGCCGTCCTCGGGTGCGCTGACGGTTGGGCAGATCCTTGGCATTCTCGACAATTACGATTTGGCGGCGATGGGTCCCGAAAGCGCCGAAGCGTGGCGGCTGATCGGCGATGCCTCGCGCCTGGCCTTCGCGGATCGCGGTCGCTACATGGCCGACAGTGATTTCATTCCGATGCCGACGCAGGGCCTGATCGATCCGGGCTATCTGGCCGAGCGTGCCGCGTTGCTGAATGACGCTGGGGCGTTGACCGAGGTTGCGCCGGGAAATCCTGAGTTTGACCACGCGCTGAACTGGGCAGACGATGCGTCGATCGAGCTGCCGTCGACGTCCCATATTTCGATCGTGGACGCCTATGGAAACGTGCTTTCGATGACCACGACAATCGAGAACGGTTTTGGTTCGCGTCTGATGACCAACGGCTTTCTGCTGAACAACGAACTGACCGACTTTTCCTTCCGGACCCACAGGGACGGGGTTCCGATTGCCAACCGGATCGAACCGGGCAAACGCCCCCGTTCCTCAATGAGTCCGACGATTGTCATGCAGGACGGGTCTCCGGTTCTGGCGATCGGGTCTCCGGGTGGCAGCCGGATCATCGGTTATGTTGCAAAATCAATCATTGCCTGGGCGGACTGGGGTATGGACGTCCAGCAGGCGGTCGCCCTTCCTCATCTGGTGAACCGTTTCGGGACCTATGATGTCGAAGTCGGCACAAGCGCCGAAGGCTTTGCGGACATGTTGGGCGAGCTGGGCTTTGAAGTGAACGCGCGGGATCTGACCTCGGGCCTTCATGCCATCGAAATCCGCGACGGTCTGCACGGCGGAGCTGATCCCCGTCGAGAAGGGATCGCACTGGGCGAGTGATCACGTCGGAGCGTATGGGTATTGCTCCTGTGGCGTGGGCCTTCTAGTCATTGTCTGGGCCTGCGCCACTGCGCCAAGGGAGGGTTGCCATGGTTGAAGCGACAGCATTGTTCCGCAATGCGGCGGGGATCGACACCGCCATCAGCATTCTGAAACAGCGGTTCGGGGACCGGTTGCAGACCGGCGCCTCGGTCCGCGAGCAGCACGGACACACCACGACCTGGATCGAAAACCAAAGCCCGGATGCGGTGGTCTTTCCCACCTCGACCGAAGAGGTCTCGGACATCGTCAAGACCTGTGCGGCGCACAAGGTTCCCGTGATCCCTTTCGGCACAGGGACGTCGCTGGAAGGTCACGTAAACGCGCCGGCCGGCGGCGTTTGCATCGATCTTGGCGAGATGAACCGGGTCTTGGCCGTGAACGAAGGTGATCTGGATTGCGTCGTGCAGCCCGGGGTCACCCGCGAGGATTTGAATACCCATCTGCGCGACAAGGGGCTGTTCTTTCCGATTGATCCCGGAGCCAATGCCTCATTGGGCGGGATGGCGGCGACCCGAGCGTCGGGTACCAATGCGGTTCGCTATGGAACGATGAAGGACAATGTCCTGAGCCTCGAGGCGGTTATGCCCGATGGCAAAATTATCCGTACCGGTCACCGGGCCAAAAAATCTTCGGCCGGCTACGATCTCACCCGCTTGCTTGTCGGTGCCGAGGGCACGCTGGGCATCATTACCGAACTGACTCTGAAACTGCACGGCATCCCCGAGGCGATTACTTCGGCCCGGTGTTCTTTCCCGACGGTGGATGCGGCCTGTCAGGCCGTGATGACGACCATTCAATTCGGTGTTCCGGTTGCCCGGATCGAACTGCTGGACGCGATGTCGGTCAAGGCGGCCAACGCGTATTCCGGGCTGAAGCTGCCGGAAACGCCGTTGCTTCTGCTCGAGTTTCATGGCTCGGAGGCCGGCGCAGCGGAGCAGGCCGAAACCTTTGGCGAAATCGCCGAGGATTTTGGCGGCACCGGCTTTGTCGCTACGGCCAGCACGGAAGAAAGGTCCAAGCTCTGGCAGGCGCGGCACGACATGTATTGGGCGTCCCTCCAGCTTCGGCCCGGAGCGCGTGGAATCTCGACGGATGTCTGCGTCCCGATCTCGCGCTTGGCCGAATGCGTCACCATGGCTCAGGACAAGGCAGCCGAGTTGGACCTGCTGGCCCCGGTCGTCGGTCATGTCGGGGACGGAAACTTCCACACGCTGGTGCTGATAGACATGGACGATGCCGACGAAGTGGCGCGGGCCAGTCAGTTTGTCGGATGGCTCAATGATCTGGCGATCTCGATGGACGGGACCTGCACGGGTGAGCATGGAATCGGGCAGGGCAAGAAACCGTATCTGGTCCGGGAACTTGGGGATGCGACCCGGTACATGGCGGCGATCAAGGCCGCACTGGATCCTGACAACATCATGAATCCCGGCAAGATCGTCTGACCAGGCCGGGAAAGCGCACGCAACCATCGGCTGTTGGTGTGTGCCTGTTCGCGGATTCGCGTCCCAACTTGTACGGCAGGTCGGTTTTGCACCGTTTTGCGTCGGATGGACTTGGCGCTGATTGGTCTTGTTCGGCATAAACCTTGCCAAACAGACTCAATCCGGAGAGCGGGCGTATGAAAACCCAAGTCAAAGCACTGGTCGTTGGCGGCGGCGCCGTTGGGACCTCGATAGCCTATCACCTGGCCAAGGCGGGCTGGGATGATGTCATGCTGATCGAGAGGGACGAGTTGACCTCGGGCTCGACCTGGCACGCTGCGGGTTTGCTTCCGCTGTTCAACATGTCCTATGCGACGACCCATATCCACAAATACTCGGTGGATTTCTACAAGACGCTGGAAGAGGAAACCGGCCTGAACGCGGGGTTCGCGGTGGTTGGAAACCTGCGCATGGCGCAGACGCAGGACCGCATGGATGAGTTCATGCTCTATGCCTCGACTGCCGAGACCTGCGACGTCAAATATGAATGGTTGACGCCCGAGCAGATCAAGGAGCGCTGGCCGCTGATCGAAACCTCGGATCTGAAGGGCGCGCTTTACCATACCGAGGACGGTTACATCAATCCGGCCGACGTGACCCAGGCGATGGCCAAGGGCGCCCGCCAGCGCGGTGTCGAGATCGTGCGCAAGATGCAGGCCGATGCCTTCCATTGGAACGGAACCCATTGGGAAGTCACCTGCACCAAGATGGTCGAAAAGGGTGGCAACCTTGTCCCCAGCGACGAGCAGGTAGTCATCACCGCCGAGCACGTGGTGACCGCTTCGGGAAACCATGCCCAGCGTACCGCCAAGCTGCTGGGCATCAAGATGCCCGCGATCCCGGTCGAGCATACCTTCATTGTCATGGACAAGGATCCGGAACTGGTGAAATGGCGTGAAGCCGGCAATCCGGAACACCCGGTCGTGCGCGACGCCGACAACGAATCCTACGCACGTGAGGAGCGCGGCGGCTGGATCCTCGGCATCTACGAGCACGGTGCCCCGGCACGCTTCGAATACGGTGTGCCCGACAGTTTTCGCGCTGACCTGTTCCCTCTGGATCTGGACCGGATCGCCGATCAGTACATGGCCATGGCCGAGCGTGTCCCGTCCTGTGCCGAGTCCGGCCTGAAGGACGATTTCAACGGTCCCATCTGCTATACGCCTGATGGCAACCCGCTGGTCGGCCCGGCGCCGGGCCTGCGAAATATGTGGCTGGCCGAGGGGTTCAGCTTTGGCATCACCGCCGCCGGCGGCACCGGCTATTATCTGGCTCAGATGATGGTCGATGGCGAAGCCGAGATCGACATGGCCTCGCTGGACCCCAAACGCTATTCGTCCAACTGGATGACCACCGAATTCGCCGCGCGCAAGAACGAGGAATGCTACGAGCACGTCTACATTCTGCATCACCCGGATGAAGAGCGCGAGGCCTGCCGTCCGCTGCGCACCGTTCCGGCCTATGATCGTCAGAAAGCCCGCGGCGCGCAGTTTGGGTGGGTCAACGGATGGGAACGCCCCAACTATTTTGGCCCGGTCGATGCCCCCGACAACTTCGACAAGGAAAGCCGCAGCTTCCGCCGTGGTGGATGGTGGCAGTTTGCCGTCGAAGAAGCCAAGGCGATCCGCAACGGTGTTGGTCTGATCGACGCGTCAGCCTTCACCAAGCATGTTGTCAAGGGCCCCGGCGCCACGCAGTTTCTGGACTGGTTCACCTGCAACAAGCTGCCCAAGGTTGGGCGCATCAACCTGACCTATGCGCTGACCGATCACGGCACCACCCGCACCGAATACACCATCGTGCGCCTGAAAGAGCACGAGTATTACCTCGTCTCCGCCGGTGCCTGGACCGAGTATGACGCCGACTTCCTGCGCAAGGCGGCCGAGGACAAGATGGACGAGTTCGGCTACATCGAGATCCAGGACGTGACCACCCAGTGGGGCGTCTTTGCCATCGCCGGGCCGAAATCGCGCGATGTGCTGAAAGAGGTCATCAAGGACGCCGAGCCGGAAACCGCCCTTTCGAACAAGCGCTTCCCGTGGCTGTCGGCACGTCAGATCGAACTGGGCATGTGCCCGGTCAACGCGATCCGCGTGGCCTATACCGGCGAGCTGGGCTGGGAACTGCATCACCCGATCGAGATGCAGAACTACCTGTTCGATCTTCTGGAGAAGGCCGGCGAGAAGCACGGCATGAAGCTGGTCGGCGCCCGCGCGCAAAACTGGCTGCGGCAGGAGAAATCCTATCGCGCCTTCGGCACCGAACTGGGCCGCGACGCCACCCCGCTCGAGGCCGACCTGCCGCGTTTCGTCGATTTGGACAAGGAGTTCCACGGCAAGGACAAGCTGATCGAAACCGGCGTACGGGTGAAATGCTGTACCCTGCTGATCGACGGGCCCGAGGATGCCGACCCCTGGGGCCGCGAGGCGCTCTATACGCCCGAAGGTGAGCGTGTGGGGCGTCTGACCTCGGGCGGGTATTCGGTTGCTTTTGAGAAATCCATCGGCATGGGCTATGTAAAGCCCGCACTGGCCGTGGAAGGAACCAAACTGAAGGTCAAAATGCTGGACCAGCTGTGGGATGCGGTCGTGACGTGCGACAGCCCCTATGACCCCAAGAACGAGACTATCCGCAAGGACGGTTGATCGGACAGAGGCCCCGGACAACTCCGGGGCCTTTTTTTGCTATGCGCTGAGTTCGTCGAAGCACTCCAGCGCTTTGGCTGCGTACATCATCGACGGACCGCCACCCATCTGGATCGCCATGGCCAGAACGTCCGAGAATTCCTCACGCGAAGCGCCCGCCTTGACCAGTGTTTCGGTGTGCAACGAAATGCAGGGTTCGCACCGTACTGCGATGGACATCCCCAAGGCGATGAACTCCTTGGTCTTGAAGTCCAATGTTCCGCCTTCCTTGACCGATTTCCCGAGCGCGCCGAAAGCGCGGGCGGTATCCGGTATGGCTCCGTTCAGGTTGCGCAATCCGCTGCGCGTTTCAGCAAGCTTGTCTGACCAGGTCATGTCTTGTGCCTCTTTTACATATTGCATCTTGCATATGTATCAGCGGCGTCGGAGCGGCTTTGATCTTGATCAGATCGAGGGCTTTTCTGCGACAAAAGCCAGATTGTTCGCAGGCATTGGAACCACTCCGACAACCCGCAGCCCTGCGCTTTCCAGATAGTTGCTGATCTGGCTGTCGTCCTTGTAGCCGATCTCGGGGTCTTGCCGGGTCAGGTCGGCATGAAAGCGTCGGTCGCCGTCGCTGATCAGCTTGCCCTGGCGCATGAACGGTCCGTAGAGAACGAACCGCCCCCCGGAGCAAAGGGCCAATGCGGCCTCGGACAGAACATTCCGGGCTTCTTTCCAACTGATCAGATGCAGCAGGTTGATCAGAATGATAAGGTTCTCGTTGCCAAAGTTTTGGTGCCACCCGGGCAGGGTTGCGTCCAGCTCGACGGCGGGAAGGATGTTTGAATGGTTCTCCGCATAGGCGTCGATGCTGGCCCGGCGGGCGGGATCGATCTCGCTCGGCTGCCAAGTGAGGCCAGGAAAGATACGGGCAAATGCGGCGACGTGTTGGCCCGTGCCGCTGGCCAGTTCCAATGCGTTTCCAGTGGCGATGGGCATCTCGGCCAGCAACGCGCACAAGGCGTCCGTATTTCGGCTGGCCGCAGGAGCGATCATCTTTGCGCCGTCACCCTGAGAGGCGACGCTTGCCGTCGGAGGCAGTTTCCGCCCGCCCATCAGCGTAACCGGGACACGGTAAGCGCGGAGACCATCGCGGCATCCAACTCGGGCGCGCGGCCCAGCGCAAGATCAGCAACCAATCGCGACGCGGCCGGTGCGGTTTGAAACCCGTACCCTCCCTGACCGGCAGACCAGACAAAGCTTTCATCTGACGGGTCGGGACCCAGAACAAGCGTGCCATCCGGGGCAAAGCTGCGCAGCCCGGCCCAATTGGTCTCGACACGGGTGACCGGGCTGTTCACCATTTCTTCGTACCGGGCCAGGCCCTCGGCCAGCACCATATCGTCGGCGTAGGCGTCATGCGGTTCAACCGGGTCGGCCTCGGACGGTGACACCAACAGCTTGCCGGCATCCGGTTTGGCGTACCAGGTCTCACCCGTGCCCAGCATCATCGGCCAATTTTTCACTTCATGGCCCCCAGGCGCTGGCAGTCGGGCCATGGAACGGCGGCGCGGCGTGATTCCGATCGGTGCGATCCCGGCCATCCTTGCGATCTCGTCCGCCCAGGCGCCAGCGGCATTGACGATGGTGCGCGCTTGAAAGACCTCGGCCGCTTCCACCAGCCAATGGCCGTCCTTGCGGATCCGCGCCACTTTTTGGCGGGTCAGTACCGATCCCGCGTTGGCGCGAATGGTGCGGGCGAAATCCTGCAGCATTCGGTCGGTGTCGATGTCGTAAGCGCCCTCACTCAGCGCTGCGTATGCAACGGATTCCGGGTTCAGGACCGGAACACGCACCAACGCATCGGCGACCGAAATTTCGGCCATTCCCAGCTCGCTCAGGTCTTTGCGGAACTGGTCGGCCTGATCACTTTTGGCCAGCAGCATCAGCCCGCGCGGGGTCAGATAGTCGTTCAAAAAAAAGAACTCGGCGCTGGCCTTGTTCAGAGCCACGACCGAAGGCGGGCCATAACCTTCTTCGAACAATGCCGCCGATCGCCCCGAGGCGTGATAGCCCAGCGCGTCCTCGGCCTCGAGTACGGTTACCGTCCCATGCTCGGACAGACGCGCGCCGGCGCTGAGACCGGCAATGCCGCCGCCGATGATCAGAAAATCAATCACTGGACCTCCTCCAGCCGGTCCGTCGCCGGTGGCGGTGTCTGGCTGAGCGCCGTGATGCGGGCATAGAGCTCGGCCGATAGGTCGAACGTCAGAGCAGCCAGCGACGGCGCCAGCTGTTCGGCAGATATGGCCGATATGATCGGCGACGGGGCAAACGGGCTGGCGGCAACCCAAGCGACGGCAAGCGTCGCCGGATCCACGCCAGCCTGATGTCCCAAGCGGGCCAGCTCGGCAGCTGTTTCGGCCATCCACTCAGCTCCATAGCGGCTGGCATATCGGTCATCTTCGGACAGCCGGCCGGCTGCACCGCCACGGGAATACTTTCCGGTCAGCAATCCGCCACCCAGCGGCGAGTAGGCAAAAACCGAGATGCCTTGATCCGCACACATTGGCAGGATCTCGACCTCGGCCTGTCGCTTGACCAAATTGTACATCGGTTGCAGCGCGTCGATGGTCAGGCCGAAATCCGCGGCGACGCGCACGGCTTTCATCACTTGCCAGGCGGCAAAGTTGGACAAGCCGACATAACGGATCTTGCCCGCGTCTTTGAGCTGGGCAAAGCACTCCATCGTTTCGGCAAGATCGGTGTCCGGATCGAACCGGTGCAGGTACAGCAGGTCGACCATGTCCTGACCCAGACGTTTGCGGGACATGTCGAACTGCGCACGGATGTTGGCCGCGCCGGCGCCGCCTGTGTAGCCCGCTTTGGTGGCGATCGTCAGTTGCTCGCGCTGAGACGCGATCATCTGGCCCAGCAACGTTTCCGACGCACCGTCGGTATAGACAAAAGCCGTATCGAAATGCGTGATGCCGGCCGCGCGACAGGCGTCGAACATGGCCCGGCTTTGTTCGGCATCGGCGCGGCCCCCGAACTGCATCGTGCCAAAAGTGAAACGGCCAATGTCAGTGCCGTCGGGATTGGAAAGCCTGAGTGTCATGAGAGTGCCTGAAATGAGCCCGACAAACGGGGGTCTTTGATCAATTGTCGCCCCAAGTTTTAATCAGGGTTGAATTTGCGCATCAACCCTTCCAAACATTCACAACCAAAAACGCAGGAGGGCAGGGTGACCAGCGCAGACCTACACCCAATGGCCACAGGGCACATTCCGTCATATGTGACCCAGGCGGATGGCAGCGATTTTCTTTTCAATTTCATGGTGATCTTCACGGTTGGTCTGATCCTGCTGATCGGTGTCGCGTATTTTACGTTGCACTCGATCCCCGAGAAGATGGCCCATGAGAACAACCACCCGCAGTTTCAGTTGGTTGGTATCCTGGCGTTGCTGGCCCTGTTTACGCACAACGGGTTATTCTGGGTTGCCGCCATCCTGGTTGCAGGTTTTCAGTTTCCTGACTTTGCTGCGCCCCTGCGCGCGATTGCAGATGCAATTCGGTCACTGGCACCCGGGACCTCTCCTTCGCCCGCTGAGCCTGACCCTGAGCCCGCCGCTCCGCAGGAGCACTGACGCATGATCGAAACATTTCTGTGCGCACTGGTCACCGTTCTGCCCGACTTTCTGTTCCGACGCTTCGTTCAGGGAAAACGGATAGGCCACGAAATCACGCTGTTCACCATGTGGTACGAACTGCGCTGGGGGCTGACCGCCTGCGCGATCCTTGCGCTGACGGTGATTACCACGCTGTTCTACTTCCATCCGGCAAGCAAAACGGCGGCGTCCTATTTCCGGACCGTGACGATTCTTCCGCAACTGGGTGGGCGCGTGTCCGAGGTCTATGTCACCAACAACCAGATGGTCACCGCGGGCCAGCCGATCTTCCGTATCGAGGATTTCACCCAGCGCGCGCAGGTCGAAGCCGCACATGCCCAGATTGCTCAGATACAGGCCTCGCTGAAGGTTGCGCAAACGGATCTGGCCGAGGCCGAAGCCGGCATTGCAGGCGCGCAGGCGGCGCTGGCGCAGGCGCTTGAGGATTTGGAGCGCAACACCACCCTGCGCGATCAGGGATCCAGCGCAGTCCGCCTGACCGAGATCGAGCGACTGGAGAACCTTGTCGCCGAGCGCGAGGCCAAGGTTCTGGCCGCGCAATCCCAAAAGGCGGCCGTTGTTCAGAAGATCGAAGAACTGATCCCTGCCCAGTTGGCCAGCGCCGAGGCGCAGCTGGATGCCGCACTGGCCGAATTGGACAAGACGACAATCAGCGCAGGTGTGACGGGCCGGGTCGAGCAGTTCGGGCTGCGGGTCGGCGATTTTGTCAGCCCGCTGATGCGCCCGGCAGGAATTCTGGTTCCGACGGATTCCGGGCGCGACCGGTTTCAGGCGGCTTTCAACCAGATGTCTGCGCAGGTGATCAAACCGGGAATGATCGGAGAGCTGGGCTGTATGACGCGGCCATTCACGGTGATTCCGGTCGTTGTGGTCCAGGTGCAGGATGTGATCCCTTCGGGACAGATCCGGCCCACCGACGAATTGCGCGAAGTTCAACAGAACACAACCCCCGGATCAATCCTCGTGTACCTCGAGCCGCTTTACGAAGGGCTGGCAGACAAGGTTCCCCCGGGCAGCAACTGTCTTGCCAATGTCTACACCGACAATCACGACAGGCTTGAACACGAAGATCTGGGTTTCTGGGAAAGGGCATTCCTGCATGTCGTGGACACGATCGGTGTGGTTCATGCGGCAGGCTTGCGACTGCGTCTGATCCTGATGCCTGTGAACACGCTGGTTCTAAGCGGCCACTGATGGCGGGAACGTGAGTGTTCTCGCGCTATTGTGTCTGGAAATGGTGCCTGTCCCCGGTTAACTGCCGCACATGTTTGATGCGCAAATCCGCCCGATTATCGACCCGGCCCTGAACGCTCAGGGCCGTTTTCTCGCGCGGTTGGGCTTTACGGCAAACCAGGTGACGCTGATTGGGCTGGCACTTGGTTTGGTCGCAGCGGGCCTGATCGTGGCTGGCGCGACGTACTGGGCGTTGGTGCCTTTGCTGCTGTCGCGCCTCGCGGATGGGCTGGACGGTGCTGTTGCGCGTGCCCGGGGCGGCACCGATTTCGGCGGCTATCTGGATATCACCTGCGACTTTCTGTTCTACGGCGCTATCCCCTTCGCATTTATTCTGGCTGACCCGGCCTCCAATGGCGTGGCCGGTGCTTTCCTCCTGCTGTCCTTCTATTTCAACGGCACCAGTTTTCTGGGCTTTTCGCTGCTGGCCGACCGGCACGGTTTGAAGACCGACGCCAGAGGGCAGAAGGCCCTGTATTTTTCCGGTGGGTTACTGGAGGGGGCCGAAACGATCGGTTTCCTTGTTCTTGTGTGTCTGGTGCCAGATGCGTTTGCCGCCTTGGCGTGGATATTCGGCAGCTTGTGTTTCCTGACTGCCACATCCCGGATCGTGTTGGCAGCGCGCAGTTTCGGCAACCGTTCCGGGAACTGAAAAAGCCCGCCGTTTCCGGCGGGCTTTGGGTTTGCTGACAGTACATTTCCCGCTTATTGCGGGATGTCGCCTTCCAGCCCTTCGACATAGAAGTTCATGCCGGCCAGAGTACCGTCATCGGCCACTTCACCCTCGGCCAGCCAGGCGCTGCCGTCTTGCTTGTTCAGCGGCCCGGTGAACGGGTGATAGCTGCCATCTGCAATCGCGGCTTTCAGGGCCAGCGCCTCTTCCTTGACGTCGGCCGGAACGGCGTCGGAAATCTCGCCGATTTCAACCATGCCTTCCTTGATGCCGTCCCATGTGTTCACCGACTCCCAGGTGCCGTCCATCACGGCCTGGGTGCGCGCGATGTAGTAGGGCGCCCAGTTGTCGATGATCGAGCTGACGCGCGGCATCGGAGCATATTCGCTCATGTCCGAGGCCTGGCCGAAAGTGATCACGTTGCCGGCTTCTTGTGCGGCCGCCTGCGGTGCGGTCGAGTCCGTGTGCTGCAGGATCACGTCGGCGCCCTGTTCGATCAGAACCTTCGCCGCGTCGGCCTCTTTCGCCGGATCGAACCAGGTGTAGGCCCAGACGATCTTGAACTCGACATCCGGGTTCACCTTCTTGGCGTGGATGAAGGCCGAGTTGATGCCGCGGATCACTTCGGGGATCGGGTACGAGCCGATGTAGCCGATGATGTTCGACTTGGTCATCTTGCCGGCGATATGACCTTGGACAGCGCGACCCTCATAGAAACGCGCCGAGTAGACCGACACGTTGTCGGCGGTCTTGTAGCCCGTGGCGTGTTCAAATTTCACGTCCGGGAATTTCTTGGCCACGTTGATGGTCGGGTCCATGTAGCCGAACGAGGTGGTGAAGATCAGGTCAGCGCCTTCCAGCGCCATCTGGGTCATGACGCGCTCGGCATCCGGGCCTTCGGGCACCGATTCCACGTACACGGTTTCTACCTTGTCGCCAAAGTGCTTTTCGACGGCCTGACGGCCCTTGTCGTGTTCATAGGTCCAGCCGCCGTCGCCCACCGGGCCGACATAGACGAAACCGACCTTTGTCTTGTCCTCGGCCACGGCGCCCGTGGCAAGGCCAAGTGCCATGGCGGCGCTTGCCAGAAGTGAAGTGAATTTCATTTAGTTACTCCCCAAGTTGGTACAGTTGGCCCCTAGTGCGAGGCGTGGAAGGTCCGGCCCAGTGAGGCTGGTGCGCTGCTCTTGTCGGCCGAAAGGATCACAAGCACAAGGATCGTGATGATGTAGGGCGACATTGCCAGATACTCGACAGGTATGGCAACGCCCGCTGCCTGTAGATTAAGCTGCAAGACCGTGATTCCGCCAAACAAATAGGCACCCAGCAAGGCACGCCATGGTTTCCAGCTGGCAAACACCACCAGAGCCAGAGCAATCCAGCCGACTCCGGCGGTCATGCCTTCGGTCCACTGAGGGACCCGGATCAGGCTGATATATGCACCGCCAAGCCCCGCACAGGCCCCGCCGAACAGGATCGCCATAATGCGGATCTTGATGACCTTGTAGCCGAGAGCATGCGCTGCATCGTGGTTCTCACCCACCGCACGCAGGATCAGACCGACGCGGGTGTATTTTAGAGTGGCCCATACCGCTGCCGTCAACGCGATCCCGACATAGAGGATCGGATCATGTTGGAACAGGATCGGACCGATGACCGGAATATCGCTGAGCAGCGGGATATGGATGTCCCCCATGCTGGGCGGTTTGATGCCCACATAGCTTTGGCCCAGAAGAGCACTGAAGCCCAAGCCAAACAGCGTCAGCGCAAGACCGCTGGCCACCTGGTTCGCCAGCGCGAACTGGGTCAGCAGAACGAACAGCAGCGACAGCAGCGCACCGCCAACGGCCGCCGCGACGAAACCCAACCATGGCGAGCCTGTCTCGACCGAGATCGCAAATCCGCTGATTGCGCCCACGATCATCATGCCTTCGACGCCGAGGTTCAGAACGCCGGCCTTTTCGACCACAAGCTCTCCGATCGCCGCGAGCAGAAGCGGGGTTGCAGCAACCATCAACGAGGCCAGCAAAAGAACGGGATTGATTTCTCCAAGGTCCATGGTCACGCCACCTCGCTACGGGCCGCACGGATGCGGTAGTTGGTCAAAAGATCGAAGGCCAGCAGGAAGAACAGAAGCATTCCCTGGAACACCTGGATGGCCGCAGCGGGCAGCCCCAGCTGGGATTGTGCGATTTCGCCACCGATATAGGTCAGCGCCATCAGGCCGCCGGCCAGCAGGATGCCCACCGGGTGCAGACGGCCCAGAAACGCCACGATGATCGCGGTAAAGCCGTAGCCCACGTTGAAGTCGATGCTGACCACGCCGGACGGGCCCGAGACCTCGAACATACCGGCAAGACCGGCCAACGCGCCCGACAGCCCCAGGCAAAACAGGATCAGCCGCGGGGGATTCACGCCGGCAAATCGTGCCGCGCGCGGAGCTTCGCCTGTAAGGCGGATGTGAAACCCCAGCATGTGCCGGTTCAGCAGGACATAGGCAAAGATCACCGCGATAAAGGCCGCGACGACGCCCCAGTGCATGCCTGTTCCGGCAAACAGTTCAGCATTGTGGGCGCTTTCATAGGACTGCAGGTTGCGCGAGCCGGGAAACCCGAACCCTTCAGGGTTTTTCAGCAGACCCAGCGACATCGAGGCCAGAAACTGCTCGGCCACGTAAACCAACATCAAGGAGACGAGAATCTCGTTGGTGCCAAACCGAACCTTTAGCAGGGCCGGGATCATCGCCCAGATCCAGCCGCCGAACGCGCCGGCGATCACCATGATTGGAAAGACGTACCACGCATCCAGAGGGTAGAAGGCCAGGCCGGCCGCGGCGCCGAAGATGGCGCCCATGATGTACTGGCCCTCGGCGCCGATATTCCAGATACCGGCGCGGAAGCCCAGCGACAGACCGATGGCGATCAGAACCAACGGTGCGCCCTTCACCAGCAGTTGCGGTCGGTAGTAGAATGAGAATTCTCCGAACAGGGGTTCCCAGAAGATGGTTCCGATCGCTTCGACCGGGTTCTTGTCCAGAATTGCAAACAGCAACCCGCCGAAAACCATGGTTGCCAGCACTGCGACCAGAGGGGTGGCATACGACCACGCCTTGGACGGCTGTGGCCTTTTCTCCAACACTATCATTTGCTCATCCCCCCAAAGTCTTCGTCTTTTTTTGGATTTTTGCGCCAGAGGCGGCAGCTTAGGTTACACATGGGCCACCTCCATCCCATGCGCGCCGCCCATCATCAGACCGATCTCTTCGACGGTCAGGCCAGTTGTGGGACGCGGAGCGCTGAGGCGCCCTTCGTTCAAGGCGGCGAAACTGTCGGAAATCTCCATCAGCTCATCCAGATCCTGGCTGATGCAGACCACCGCCGTTCCCTTGGCCGCAAGGTCCAGAATGGCCTGACGGATCGCAGCGGCTGCGGCGGCGTCGACGCCCCAGGTCGGCTGGTTCACGACCAGAACTTCGGGGTTTTGCAGGACTTCCCGGCCGATGACGAATTTCTGCAGGTTGCCGCCCGACAGCGACCGCGCGGCGTTTTCCGGCCCCGGGGTCCGCACGTCGAATGCCTGAATGATCTTCTCCGCAAAAATGCGGGTGTCAGCCCATTTCAAAAAACCGTTCTTCTCCAAAGACTCGCGCACCGAGCCGGTCAGCAGAGCGTTTTCCGTCAGGCTCATGTCCGGCGCCGCGGCATGTCCCAACCGCTCTTCCGGGGCCGTCAGCACACCCAGTCTGCGCCGGGCCGTCGGACCCAGTTTGCCGATCGGCTGGCCGTTGAAGCGGATCGCATCCGCGTCCGTCAGGATTTCACCGGACAAAACGCCCAGCAGTTCGTCCTGACCGTTGCCCGCCACGCCGCCGATGCCAAGGACTTCGCCCTTGCGCACGGTCAAGTGCACGTTCTTCAGAGCGGTCCCGAATTCGGAAGGGGATGGAACCGAAAGCCCGGAAACATCCAGCGCGACGGGCCCGAACTCGCGCCCGGACCGTTCAGGAGTCTGAAGGGCTGATCCCACCATCATTTCGGCCATGTCGCGGGCGGATGTTTCACTGGGTGTGCATTCACCCACGTTCTTGCCCAGCCGTAGAATGGTGGCGTGGTCGCACAGCGTGCGGATTTCCTCCAGTTTGTGCGAGATGTACAGGATCGAAGTTCCTTCCGACCGCAGTTTTTTCAGTGTTTCGAACAGGATATCTACCTCCTGCGGGGTCAGGACCGAGGTCGGTTCGTCCATGATCAGCAGCTTTGGGTCCTGCAGCAGGCAGCGGATGATCTCAACTCGCTGGCGTTCACCGGCGGACAGGTCACCAACCCGACGATACGGATCCAGCGGCAGGCCATAGGTCTCCGAGACCTCGCGAATGCGCGATGCCAGATCACCCATCGGCGGCGGGCTTTCCATGCCAAGGGCGATGTTTTCGGCCACGTTCAGGGCGTCAAACAGCGAAAAATGCTGGAACACCATGGCGATGCCGTCGGCACGGGCCGCACGCGGCTCGGCCGGCGCATAGGGTTGGCCGCGCACCAGCATCGTGCCGCTGTCCGGCTTGACCAGCCCGTAGATCATCTTCACCAGCGTGGATTTTCCTGCGCCGTTTTCGCCCAGCAAGGCGTGAACTTCGCCCTCACCGATGTCAAAGGACACGTGGTCGTTGGCCACGACGCCAGGATAGGCCTTGGTCAACCCCTGCAAGCTCAGTAGTGGAGTGGTCACGCGCTCTGGTCCTTCTTCAAGTCGTTCTGTCGGGCGGGGCGCAGAATTTGCGCTGCCACACCAACTGCGATCATCTGCGGGTGCTTGCCCAACGATGGGTCACCGATCGGGCAGGTGATCCGGGCGATCTGAGCCGGTGAGTGACCCAGCGCAGCCAGGCGCGAGCGGAATCGCGCCCATTTCGTAGCCGAGCCGATCAGTCCGGCAAAGTGAAAACCGTGCGTCAATATCCGGTTGCACAGTTCCAGATCCAGATTGTGTGAATAAGTCAGCACCAAGTGCTCGGCTTGGACCGGTGCGTGGCGCACGAGGTCGGCCGGGTTCGCTGCCGGAACCACGGTTACACCTGCTGGGATGTCAGCTGGAAACCGGTCGGCGGCGGTGTCCACCCAGGTGATGGCAAGATCGGGGAGAGGCGACAGCACATCCACAAGCGCCCGTCCGACATGACCGGCCCCCCAGATCCACAATTGGCGGGTCGGTGTGTGCACCGGCTCGATCATCCAGCCGTCAAGCAATTGCGGGTCAGGCGCGATACCCTGTGCGCGTGCGGTTGCCAGCAGCCGCTTGACCGACAATGGCATGTCACCACCGGCAGTCGGGCGTGCGATGACGGTATCGTCCAGGGCCTCGATGGATTTCAGGTCATAGACCTCGCTCAGCAGCGTTACGGCACCGCCACAGCATTGCCCGAGGTCGGGACCCAGCGCATGGCGGGACAGGCAGGTTGGGCTTTGCTGGACCCGGGCGGCCTCAGTCGCCTGATACTCCAGCGTGCCGCCCCCGATCGTGCCGGATTGCCCGCCCTTCCAGACCAGCATCGCGACGCCGACCTCGCGCGGGGACGAGCCTCGGATTGCGGCAATGACCACGCGGGTCACCTTGCCATGCGTCTTGACCGCCTCCCTCAAAGCCTCCCGGTCAAATCCCATCAGGTACCTCCACGAATGCGTTGAATGGCGGTCCAGACCTCTTCGGCGGTGGCTGGGGCATTGATCGCCGGATACCCGTCGCCGCAGGCCGCAACCGCGTTCGACAGCGCCAGCCAGGCCGAGATGCCCAGCATGAAAGGCGGCTCGCCCACTGCTTTTGAGCGATAGATGGTGTCTTCGCGGTTCTGACCATCCCAAAGCGCAACGTTGAACACACCCGGTCGGTCCGAACAGGCGGGGATCTTGTAGGTCGATGGCGCATGGGTGCGCAGCCGGCCTTTGTCGTCCCAGACCAGTTCCTCGGTCGTCAGCCAGCCCGCACCTTGCACATAGCCGCCCTCTACCTGCCCGATATCCAGCGCAGGGTTCAGCGAAGCACCCGCATCATGCAGGATATCTGTCCGAAGGATGCGGTTCTCGCCGGTCAGAGTGTCCACGGCGACTTCGGTCACCGAAGCTCCATAGGCGAAGTAGAAGAACGGGCGCCCGCGTCCGGCGATCCGGTCCCATTCGATCTTGGGGGTCTTGTAGAACCCCGTCGCCGACAGGCTGACGCGCCCCTGATAGGCCAGCGCCGCCGCCTCGGCAAAACTGTAGCTTTCCTCGCCCACGCTGACCCGGCCATCGGCAAAGACGACCGCCGATGGATTGGTCTGATGCCGCTCGGCCAGATAGGCGGCCATCCGGTCGCGGATCGTGTCGCAGGCGGCCTTGACCGCCATCCCGTTCAGGTCGCTGCCCGACGAGGCCGCCGTGGCCGAGGTATTCGGCACCTTCGCGGTATCGGTCGCGGTGATCTTCACCATCTCCAGCGGAATGCCGAACCGCGCGGCCGCCACCTGCGCAACTTTCTGAAACAGGCCTTGGCCCATCTCGGTGCCGCCATGGTTCAGATGCACCGAGCCGTCCTGATAGACGTGCACCAGCGCCCCGGCCTGGTTCAGGTGGGTAAGCGTGAAGGAAATCCCGAACTTGACCGGTGAAAAGGCGATGCCCTTCTTGATCACGCGGTTTTCGGCATTCCACTTCTCGATCGCGGCCTTGCGGGCCGCGTAATCGCAGGACTCCAGCAGGGCTTCGGTCATGGGATGCAGCTCGAAATCGGAGACTTCCATGCCATACGGGGTGGTGTTCCCACCGGCGGTGACGGGGCGCACCACCGAGCGGCCGGTTTCGACCGCGCCGCGGCTGGTCAGATCCTCATGCGGATCCGGGTGGCCCAGCGGCTTGTCCCGCACCGGTTCTTCAACGCCTGCATGCGCCGGTTCATAGTAGTTCCGCCGCCGCAGCTCGACCGGGTCCAGACCCAGCACATGCGCGGCGTGATCCATCACCCGCTCGATCCCCACCATGCCCTGCGGCCCGCCAAAGCCGCGATAGGCGGTTGCGGACTGTGTGTTGGTCTTCAGCCGATGGCTCTCGATCCGCGCGTTGGGCAGAAGGTACGCATTGTCGGAATGCAGCATCGCGCGGTCGGCGACCGGCAGCGACAGGTCCTGCGCCCAACCGCAGATGGCGTAGTGCACGAAGGAAACACCCTGAATGTGGCCGTTTTCGTCAAAGCCGGCCTTGTAGCTGATGCGGAAGGCGTGGCGCTTGCCGGTGATGGTCATGTCATCATCCCGGTCATAGCGCATCTTGCAGGCTCGACCGGTTGCCCGTGCCGCAACTGCGCAGGCCACGGCCAGCGCGTTGCCCTGGCTTTCTTTGCCACCGAACCCGCCGCCCATCCGCCGGGTTTCGACTCGCACCGCGTGCATGGGAACGCCCAAAGCGTCGGCCACCTTGTGTTGAATCTCGGTCGGGTGCTGGGTCGAGGAATGCACCAGCATGTCGCTGCCTTCGTTCGGCACCGCCAGCGCCGCCTGACCTTCCAGGTAGAAATGCTCCTGCCCGCCGATCTCGAACGTGCCTTCGATCACATGCGACGCCTGCGCGATGGCGGCATCCGCATCACCCTTGGCATAGATGCGGGGGCCGCCCTCGAACCGGCTGTCTGCGGCCAGAGCCTCTTCGATCGTCAGGATCGGCGTTTCCTCGGCATAGTCGATCTTGCCCAGCCGTGCCGCCTTGCGCGCCGCCAGATGGCTGGTGGCGACAACCAGAAACACGGGCTGGCCCACGTAATTCACGGTGCCGTCGGACAGCAATGGTTCGTCATGAATCGAGGGCGAGACGTCATTGGCAAATGGCAGGTCCTCAGCGGTCATCACCATCACGACCCCCGGGGCCGCGCGGACATCTGACAGGTCCATCGCCGTTATCCGGCCCTTGGCGATCGGGCTCAGGCCGAACGCCAGATGCAACGTGCCCTTGGGCGTCGGAATGTCGTCAACATAACGGGCGACGCCGGACACATGCAGGGGTGCGGCGTCATGGGGCAGCGGCTTGGTCACGCTCATGCCGACACCTCCAGCACATTGGTCAGCTCGCCTTGATCTTCTAGGAAATAGCGTTCGAGCATGGCCTTTGCGGTCTCCAGCCGGTAGCGGGCCGAGGCACGCATGTCGCTCATCGGGGAATAGTCCTCGGCAAAGGCCGGCAAAGCGCTTTGAACGGTTTCCGCCGTCCACGGGCGACCGGTTAGCGCGGCCTCAACCTGAGTCGCGCGTTTCGGCACACCGGCCATTCCGCCAAAGGCGATCCGGGCTTGCGAGACGACGCCGTCAGAAACGGTAATGTTGAAACAGCCGCATACGGCCGAGATATCCTGATCGAACCGTTTGCTCAGCTTGTAGCATTTCAGCCGATCGGGTTGACGCAGAAAGCTGACCGCTTCCACGAACTCGCCGGGCGCGCGATCCTGCTTTCCATAGTCAATGAAGAAATCTTCAAGAGGGATCGACCGGCGCTCGTCGCCCTTGCGCAGATGCAGCGTGGCCCCCAGCGCGATCAGTGCGGGCGGATTGTCTCCGATGGGCGAGCCGTTGGCGATGTTGCCGCCCACCGTGGCCGCGTGGCGCACTTGAACGCTGGCATAGCGCCGGATCATCTCGGCATAGGACGGATGCAGATCGGCCATCGCCGCGCCCAGGCGGTTCATGTCCACCATCGCGCCGATGTGGACCTCGTCTTCGGTGATCGAAATTTCCTTCAGATCGTCGCAGCCGCCCAGAAAGATCACCGGGTCAAGGTTCCGCAGCTGTTTGGTGACCCAAAGGCCGACATCGGTGGCACCCGCAATCAAAGTTGCACCGGGATGGGCGGCAAAGACGTTGGCCAGTTCGTCGGATGACTTCGGCAGAAGGGGTGAGGACGGCTTGGCTGCAACCGGCTTGTCCTTGACCCAGACCGGCACCGGCTGGTCTTCGACGGCCTTTGCCGCGCGGATGATCGGCGCATAGCCGGTGCAGCGGCACAGGTTGCCGGCCAGTTGCGTGTCATGATCCGTCGCGCCGTTGGCGTGGCTGGCCACCATCGACATCACGAAACCGGGCGTGCAGAATCCACATTGCGAGCCATGAAGGTCCACCATTGCCTGCTGCACCGGATGGGGTTCGCCGTCGGGCCCGCTCGCCCCCTCGACCGTGCGCACTGCCTTGCCGTGCAGTTGAGGCAAAAAAAGAATGCAGGAATTCAGCGCCTTGGCGCCGGCCTCATCCGTCACCATGACGGTGCAGGCCCCGCAATCGCCCTCGTTGCAGCCTTCCTTCGTGCCGGTCAGACCGCGATCCTCGCGCAGCCAATCCAGCAATGTGGCCGTCGGATCGACATCCGCCAGCTCCACTGTCTCTCCGTTCAGAAGAAACGTGATATTCATTCTTGAAACCCGTCGCCTTACCCGGTTGCGCCCATGGGTGCTCCTGTCTCGATGCGACGTAGAGAAAGAAGCGGGCTTGTAGCTTGCCTGAAGATGTTAGAAACAGCCTGTGCGCGCTGGCAAGAAAAACTGCCTGCCGAATGTACCATTCCCGATCCCATGCCTTGATATGCACCACGTCATTATTGTCTAGGCATCTGAATTGAAAGAGATTTTGGTGTAACTCCGGTGGCGTCGGCTGAAGCACCTTCTGGAATCTCCGAATAATGCGCGGCTATTTTTTCAGCAATCGGCCCTAACTGTTCCGGCTTTTTCCCGGGTCGCGAGTGCGATAGCCTGCCTCGTATGAGCAGTACTCCTCGATTCATCCACCTCCGAGTTCACACCGAATACTCCCTTCTCGAGGGGGCGGTGCGCCTGAAGAAACTGCCAACGCTGTGCGAGCAGATGGACATGCCCGCCGTTGCGGTGACGGACACCAACAACATGTTCGCGGCGCTGGAATTCTCGGTCACCGCAAGCGGTGCGGGTGTGCAGCCGATCATGGGCTGCCAGGTTGATCTGGCGTATGTTCAGGCGCAGCCGGGGGAAAAACCCAAGCCCCCTGCGCCGATTGTACTGCTGGCACAGTCTGAGACGGGGTACGAGCATCTGATGAAGCTCAGCTCGTGCCTGTATGTGGACAAGGGCGGGCAGTTGCCGCAGGTCACGCTTGAGGAGTTGGCTGCGCATTCCGATGGGCTGGTCTGCTTGACCGGCGGACCGGACGGCCCCGTTGGCCGCCTGTTGCAGCAGGGCCAGCGTCCGGCGGCCGAATTGCTGGTCGATCGGTTGGCCGCGATGTTCCCCGACCGCCTTTATGTCGAACTGCAACGTCATCCCGGCGAGGATGGCCAGCCCGAGGCCGAGCGCCTGACCGAGCGCGGCCATGTGGAAATGGCCTATGCCAAGAACCTGCCTCTGGTGGCCACGAATGACGTCTATTTCCCGACCTCGGACATGTATGAGGCGCATGATGCGCTGATCTGCATTGCAGAGGGTGCCTATGTCGACCAGCAGGAAGGTCGTCGCCGCCTGACCGCGCAGCATTACTTCAAATCTCCGCAGGAAATGGCCACGCTCTTTGCCGATCTGCCCGAAGCGATCGACAATACGGTCGAGATTGCCAAACGTTGCGCCTTCATGGCCTACAAGCGGGATCCGATCCTGCCGAAATTCGCCGATGACGAGGTCGAGGAGCTACGCCGCCAGGCCAACGAGGGTCTGCAGGCCCGACTGGCGGTGATCCCGCACGCTGTCCCACCCGAGGAATACCAGAAGCGTCTGGATTTCGAATTGGACATCATCGAGGGCATGGGGTTTCCCGGTTATTTCCTGATCGTTGCGGACTTCATCAAATGGGCCAAGGATCATGACATCCCCGTCGGTCCGGGTCGGGGCTCGGGCGCGGGTTCGCTGGTGGCCTATGCGCTGACGATTACCGACCTTGACCCGCTGCGTTACAGCCTGCTGTTCGAACGCTTCCTGAACCCCGAACGGGTGTCGATGCCCGACTTTGACATCGACTTCTGCATGGACCGCCGCGAAGAGGTGATCCGGTATGTTCAGCAGAAATACGGCCGCGACAAGGTGGGCCAGATCATCACCTTCGGCGCGCTCTTGTCCAAGGCCGCGGTGCGCGACATCGGGCGGGTGCTGCAGATGCCCTACGGCCAGGTGGATCGCCTGTCCAAGATGATCCCGGTCGAAGGCGTCAAGCCGGTGTCAATCGAGAAGGCCCTGAAAGACGAACCGCGCCTGCGCGAAGAAGCCCGCAACGAAGAGGTGGTCGACCGCCTGCTGACTTACGGCCAGCAGGTCGAGGGGCTGCTGCGCAACGCTTCGACCCACGCCGCCGGCGTGGTGATCGGCGACCGGCCGCTGGACGAGCTGGTGCCGCTCTATCAGGACCCCCGCTCGGACATGCCTGCCACCCAGTTCAACATGAAGTGGGTCGAACAGGCCGGTCTGGTGAAATTCGACTTTCTGGGCCTCAAGACTCTGACGGTCATCCAAAACGCCATGGACCTGATCTTCAAGTCCGGACGGCCATTGCACGTGGCGGCCGACGGTCGGCAGCTTTATGAGCCGGCCGAGGGGGCCGAGAACCAGATCAACGCCATCCCGCTGGATGACCCGGCCACTTACAAGCTTTATTCCGCGGCCAAGACCGTGGCGGTGTTCCAGGTTGAAAGCTCGGGCATGATGGATGCGCTCAAGCGCATGAAACCCACCTGTATCGAGGACATCGTGGCACTTGTCGCGCTCTACCGCCCCGGCCCGATGGAGAACATCCCGACCTATTGCGAGGTCAAGAATGGCCAGCGCAAGATCACCTCGGTCCACCCGCTGATTGACCACATTCTGGAAGAAACGCAAGGCATCATCGTCTACCAGGAGCAGGTGATGCAGATCGCGCAGGTCATGGCGGGCTACAGCCTCGGCGGCGCCGACCTGCTGCGCCGCGCGATGGGTAAAAAAATCAAAGAGGCGATGGACGCCGAGCGCCCGAAATTCGAGGCCGGGGCAGCCGCGAACGGGGTAGATGCCAAGAAGGCGTCCGAGGTGTTCGACCTGCTGGAGAAATTCGCCAACTACGGCTTCAACAAATCTCACGCGGCGGCCTACGCGGTGGTCAGCTATCAGACCGGCTGGCTGAAGGCGAACCACCCGGTCGAATTCATGGCCGGTGTCATGAACTGCGATATCCATCTGACCGACAAGCTGGCGATCTATTTCGAAGAGGTCCGCAAGGGTTTGGAACTGCCCTACGTGCCGCCTTGCATAAACCGGTCGCAGGCAACGTTTGATGTGGTGGATGGCAAGCTGGTCTATGCGCTGGGCGCGCTCAAGAACGTGGGCGCCGAGGCGATGAACCTCGTGGTGCAGGGCAGGGGCGACAAGCCGTTCGTCAACCTCTTTGACTTTGCCCGCCGGGTCGATCTGAAGAAGGTCGGAAAACGGCCGCTGGAGATGCTGGCTCGCGCGGGCGCCTTTGACGAGCTGGACAAGAACCGCCGCCGGGTCTTCGAAAGCCTCGAACAGCTGGTGCAGTATTCGGCGGCGATCCACGAACAGAAGAACTCGAACCAGGTCTCGCTGTTCGGCGAGGCGGGCGACGACCTGCCCGAACCGCGCCTGTCGAAATCGCCCGACTGGCTACCCGCCGAACGGCTGAGCGAGGAATTCAAGGCCATCGGCTTCTACCTGTCCGGCCACCCGCTGGACGACTATATGCCCGCGCTGAAACGCAAGCAGGTGATGACGCTGGACGAGGTTACCGAAAAGGCACGCTCGGGTCCGTTGATCGCCAAGATGGCCGGTGTGGTCGCCGGGCGACAGGAGCGGAAATCGGCCAAGGGCAACCGTTTCGCCTTTGCACAGCTGTCCGACCCGACGGGGGCGTACGAGGTGACGCTGTTCTCGGAAACCCTAGAGAAATCACGCGAATATCTGGAAACCGGCGCGCAGGTCGTGCTGACGGCCGAAGCCACGATGGAGGCTGACCAGCTGAAGCTGCTGGCGCGCTCGGTCGGGCCGGCGGATTCAGTCGTGGCCGAGGCCGGCGCGACCGGGCTTCGTATCTTTTTGGACCAATCACAGGCGCTGTCGACGGTCGCCAGCGTTCTTGCGGATGCTGCGGGGGCGGCCAAAAACGCCTCGAAAGGGCCGATCCATTTGTGTCTGCTGGATCCGGGCTTGCCGGGAGAGGTCGAGATGGACCTGGGGCAGGAATTCCCGATCAATCCCCAGATCAAGGGTGCCATCAAATCACTGGGTGGGGTCTTGTCCGTCGAAGAGGTCTAGGGTGGCGGTCCCGCCCAACCCTAGTAGTCACGCTCGAAGAAAATCCCGATGCCGGTATCGCCGCGCCCATCTACGGTGCCGCGCACCGTCACGCTGTCGCTGACGTCCAGGTTCAGGTTCACCTCGGTGTCGCCTTCGGTGTTCACGGTGAAATCGGTGTACAGGTTGTCGCTCAGATAAGCGCCGGCGCCCAGACGCCCGCCGCCGCCCTCGGTCGCGCCGACGTCGACGGTATCTACGCCCGTGGCGTCCCGAACGCCCTTGGTGGCATCGCCACCGGCACCGCTCAGTTGGGCCAGCGACGCGGCCATCTGGGCGATGACAAACGGGGACAGTTCGGAAAAGCGGTTACCGAACAGCAGCATGGCCAACGCCTCTTCGGCGGGGCGTTCGGGGTCCGAGAACACATCGACTGTCGGAGAATCCAGCGGGCCCGCGATTTCCAACGTTGCGGTTCCATCCGAAGTGCTGGCCGAGGATTCGAACTCGATATACGGCGTCAGGTCGCCCTGCAGGCTGACCACGCCTTTGGTCAGCGCCAGCCGCCGGCCAAGGATGTCCAGATTACCGCGGATCAGTTCGATCTGGCCCGACGGGATGACGGATTTGGTGGTGCCCTTGATGAAGATCGCACCGCCCAATTCAGCATTCACACCGCGGCCCCGTACGAAAACCGCCTTGGGGGCCAACAGGCTGATGTCGAGAGATATGCGAGAGTCCGATTGCGACGTTTTCTCTTTTTCTACCAGCTGCGCCCGTTCCCGAGTGACGTAGCTGGCATTGCTTTCGTTCACGTGTTCGATCTTGGGGATCGGCGCGGCCCCCACCGCGCCAGATGCCGCGGCCAGGTTGATGTTGGTCTCGCCAAACGTGATCTGCCCGGCCAACGAACTGTTCCCTGCCAGCGCGCCCGTCATTGCGATCTGGCCGTTCAACGTGGTCTCGTACAGAAGATTGTCGGTGAGGACGAGATTGTTGATTGCAGTCGTGATCTGCGCGTTGAACGGCGGTGTAAGGTCGACCGGGCCACTGACCGTAAATCCGCCTCCGGCGCGCATGCCGCCGCGCATCGAGATCGTTGCGCGGCTGTTGGCAAGGTCTACAGTTCCACCGATATCGGTGATGGTCTGCCCAACGCTGGGGATCGCCATCGACGTCCCTGAGGTGGTGATCTGACCACTCAGCGACTCCAGCGCCGGCTTGCCCTTCAACGCCAGGTCGAACCGGGCCGATCCGTCGATCTTGTTGGGCGTGATGAAGATGTTTGCAATGCCCAGATTGACGCCGCCCTGTGCGGAAATGTCGGCATTGCCCGAGGCTTCGTCGTAGGTTCCTTTGACGGCACTGCTGATCTCGGCCGGTCCGGCGGCATTGGCATCAATGGTCCACACGCCGTTCTGGCGCGTTGCATTGCCTTTCGCCGTCAAGCTGCCCGGAAACTCGGGCGCAAAACGTTCGACCCGATCGAACTTGGCGTCAAAGTCCAGATCGGCCGAGCCATCCGTATTCACGCTGCCTACAAGATTGGCATAGGAGGTCTCCGGGCCGGTCACTCTGACCGTGCCCTCAACTCCGCTGGATGTGGGGGCCACATTCCCGTTCACCTTCAGCGGTCCCGTCAGAGTCTGTGAAACCCGGGCGAGGTCGTCCAACCCGGCGGAGAAGCTCAACCCGCCGCTTTCGCGGCTCAAGATGCCGGATGCGTTGGCGGACAAGGCGGTCCCTGCAAGCCGGAAGTTGCGGATGTTCAGCCCTTCCTCGCCGTTTGATGCGTCGACTGTCAGCGTCGTCTGTCCGGGGATCAGCGCATCCACCGCTTCGATTCCGGTCAAGATGTCCTCTGCATTGATTTTGCCCTGCACGTCGAAGACTTTGCTGCCACGGGCCCCTCGACCGGTCACATCCGCTGTGACCGCGCCCGCCAACGTACGGCCTGCCAGTCTGGAAAAGACGGACAGGTCGGGGGCATCGACCTGCGCCTGACCGTCAAAGGCCAAGTTTCCGGTCGGATCGTCGATGGTTGCCGCGACTTGGGCGTTCAGCGCGGCTGCGTCAACGGTTGCATTGCGGATTTCGATCCGGTCACCGGTGCGGGCCCCGTCGAAGTTCAGGACAACGCGGCCGGTCACAAGCGGATCCACCTGATTCAGCCCGGTTTGCAGGTCTGTAGTCGTCACCTGCGCAGTGCCATCAAACTCAAGGGTCTTCACGGTGCCCTTGCCATCCACCTGGGCCTGAACGGTCCCCGCAAGGTCGCGCTTGGCGAGGCCGGAGAATACCGAAAGGTCAGAGGCATTCACCCGGGCCTGGCCGTCGATGGTGAAATTGCCGTTCGGAGTGGTGACCGCGCCATCCGCCTGTGCGTTCAGGGTTTCGCCGTCGATGGTGAAAGCGCGGATCAGGATGCCGTTTGCATCCCGCTTGGCGTCCAGCGTGATGTCCGTCTCGCCCGCAATGATGGGGTCGATGTCGTCCCGACCAGTGGACAGGTTTTGTCCGGAAACGGCCAGCTTGCCGTCAAAACTGCCCTCCAACGGCGAGCCCGCCCCCTCGACCCGGACCGATGCCCGGCCGCCCAGATCCAATTTGGCGACCTCAGAGAAACGAGACAGATCGGACGCCTGCACCGTTGCCGATCCGTCAATCTTCAGACCGCTTTCAAGCCCGCTGACGACAGCATCGGCGGTCGCCGAATAGTCGGTTCCCCCAAGTTCAAAACCCGAGAGTCGGAGCGATTTGTTCCGTCCGTATTCGAACAGGCCATCAAGGGTGACGCGATCGCCCACCGCTGTGTTCAGAGCAGGGTCAGCCAAGTCCAAACCATCCAGAGAGGCTTGAAGATCTCCTGTCAGGTCCAGACCGCCGATCTGAGTCAGGGTGCCCTGTGCGGTCAACCGCGTGTGCGCAATCTGGACTTGGGGTGTGACAACATTCTCGGTCGTCAGGCTCAGGTCCCAATGATTGCCGTTTTCGTGGTCGAAAAGCGCAGAGAGCTGTGCGGCCTTGACGGATGTGTCTCCTCCACCGAATGGCAGGACCACGTCGTCCCCGGCCGGCGGCGAGATCCTTGCCTGGACGGCTGCCAGTTGCAGCGCCCCGCCTGTTCCAAGGCTGAGCTGCGCTTCCAGTTTCAAAGCTTCGGACGTGATGTCCGCCTCGGTAATCTCCAGCGCACCTTCGGCTCCTGTACGGCCATCGACATACAGACGTGTATCCGTACCGAAGAAGGTATCCATGTTGGCGGCCAAAAATGGGGTCAGGTCGCCGCCCAGGTCGGCGGTAAAGGCAATGCCTTCGTCTGCCGCCCCTTCGGTCTTCTCGATCCCGCGCAGGCGCACCTGGCCCGAGACACGGTCGACATTGTCACTGCTCAGCCCGATATCCGCCGTGAAATCGGTGATCGGACCGGACCCTTTGGCCGTCAGGCCGATGGGTGGGCTGTCCGGTATTTTCAATGCGGTCGAAATCAACCCGCCTGACGCCTCGGAGACGGTCAAGTCCAAGTCGATTTGCCGGCTTTCGTTCTGGAAACCGGCCACAAGATTTATCTGATCGCCGGCCCGGTCCAACCGGTTGATGTCCAGCTTGGTGTCCAGCGCGCCATCGGCCAGATTCAGGTTTCCGTCCACTGAAAGGTCTGCTGCAACGCCGATCAGCGGTTCGCCCAGGGACAACTCGTCGACGCGCAGTTCACCGATCTCGATCGCCACGGGCAGTTCGGGCAGTTGAAAGGGTTCGGTCTCGGCGGTGGCGGCCGGTTCGTCTGTGGTGGTCTTGCCGGGTGCGCGTGCGATGTCGATTTCTTCGGCGGTCAGGGCGTTCACGGAAAACCGGCCGCGGATCAGGGCCAGCCGGTTCCAATCCAGCTCGGCGTTCTTGATGGTCAGCCAGACTCCTTCGTCGTCGGCCACCGTGATCTCCTGGATGCGTGCGCGAGAGCTCAGCGCGCCCTCCAGCCCGATGACCCGGATATTGCGGTTGTCCCCGGATAACGTGTTCTGCAGGAAATCGGTCAGCAGACCGCCACTCTCTTCCTCTTGCGCGGCCACGGGGCCGGACAGGGCAAAGGCGGTTGCCCCGACCGCCAGAGGATATGAAAGGTAGCGCCTCAAAATGCTTGCCCGATCCCGATATAGAACTGCAGCCCGTTGCCCGTGTCACCTTGCACAGGCACCGCCAGGTCCAGCCTTAGCGGGCCGAAGCCGCCCAGATCGTACCGAACGCCAAGGCCCGCGCCCGCGTGGTACTCGGCGCCACTGCCAATGAACGAAGACGTGTCCACGATACCGTAGTCGTAAAACCCAACAAGAGACAGCTTTTCAGTGACCTTGCCGCGCACCTCGCCCGACAGGCCAAGAAAGGACTTGCCGCCGGCAATGCCCGTGCCGACGGGGACACCAAGGCTTTCATAGGGCTGACCGCGAACGGTGCCCGCGCCGCCGGAGAAGAACAGGAAATCCGGTGTGACACCATCCGCCGGGGGGCCGAGTATCGATCCAAGTTGCACCCGCCCGGCCAGCACGATCCGGCCGCCAGTGCCCAGGCTGGTATAGGCGCGACCGTCGAAAAACAGGCGCAGCCCGGTATCCGTGCCCGAGATGCCGACAAAGGGCATGAACTGGCTGTCCAGGTAATACCCGCGGGTGGCGCTGACCTTGCTGTCGCGTTTGTCCCACTCGGACCGGAACGGAATGATGAAATACCGGAACTTGCGGCCGTCACCATAGGCGTCGTCAGCGTTCGAGATGGAAAAGCCCACAGCTGCCTCGGCGTACAACTCTTCCGAGAACGTCCGCCGCGCGCCATAGGTCAGCGAGGCAACCGACACGCTGTAATTGTCGGTATTTCGGCGCTCGAGCAGCGCGCTCCAGAAGGTGTTGTCGTCGGGGCCCAGTCGGTCGGGCTGATCCAGACGCAGACCCAACCGCCCGTCGATATCCTCAGACCCGCCGATGTTTCGGATGGCGGCCTCAAAGCGCAGCCGCTGGGCGCGGCGGAACACGTTGCGGTGGGTCCACGTCGCGGTCAGGTCCAAGCCATCGCGCGAGGCCAGTTCGACCCCGAACGTCAGGCGGCGTTTGGGCAAGTCCTCGAAGGTGGCGTCGAAATCCAGCGTGCCGTCCGGGTTCGGCGTGTCCCGTTCCTGGATCGAGACGGTGCTGAACGTACCGGTCCGCCGCAGCCGTGTGCCGACCTTTTGCAGCTTTTCGGGCGAGTAGACCTCGCCCGACGGGAAACCGGCGATTTTCTCGATCGAACTGTGGCGGACATCGGTGCCGCCTTCGATATACATCTTGCCGAACTTCAGGCGCGGCCCCTGATCCAGGTCGATCCGGGCGTCCAGCTGGGCCTGTGCGTGCCGGGCGATGATCTGTTGATCGCGCAGTTTCGCTTTGGCGTGGCCCGCGTCCTTCCAGGCCTGAATCCCGGCCGAAGTCGCCTGTTGAATGGCGCCGGTCGTGGCCAGCTTGCCGGGGGCAAACTCTTCGGGCAATTCGGTATCGGGGGCCAAAGGCTGAACGACTGCGGTTCCGAAATTGTACGCTTTGCCGGGGCGAATGGTGATCGTTGCCCGATTGATCTGCGCAGGAACGCTCAGCGAGCTGAGATCTGCCGCTTCTTTCCCGTCCAGCTTGATGCTGACCGACGGGCCGAAATATCCGGCATCATAGAGGATTTGTACGATCGTTCGGTAATCCGACAACGCGGCTGACAGAACTTCAAGCGGCGTGTCCAGCCCCCGGTTGTCGGCAGTCATGACCGAGGACGTTTCCTCAATCTGCTTTTTCAAGTCGTCCGACAAGCCTGGCGCTGCAAGCGATGTTTCCAGTGCCATCGCACAGGTCGGGGCGAGGGCAAAAAACACACCCGCACACCAGTTCTTCAGACCGCCCCTACGTCTGCTCGCCTGCATCAATTGGCTCCACCTGTCCCGGGTCGCATTGATTTGCGCTGCTTGTCGCGGCGCCGCGATCCCTTGGAAACAGTTAGACCATCTCAAACCGCTCAGGCAAAGAAATAAACGCGGATTTCCCAGTTCCCATGCGAAGTTGTGGAAAAGCTGCCGCTACAGGCCCGCGTTTCGGAACCAGCGGATAATGGCCTCGCGGTCTTCGGGTTCCATATAGGTGACGTTGGCCGGCGGCATCGCGTGGCTGACTCCAGCCTGCAGATAGATTTGCTCGGCATTGCGCGCGATGTCACCTTCGGTTTCTAGAAGAACACCCTTGGGGGCCCAGAGGATTCCGTCCCAGACGGGCTCGCGCGCGTGACACATGGAACAGCGCCCCAAGACTACGTCATGGGCTTCTTCAAAGCCGCTGGCCTGCACAAAGCGCTCCTCGAAATGGGTCAGAGGCTGCGCCTCGGCCTCTTCCAGCGGTTTGTACATCGGCGCAGTGGACAGCCACATGATGGCGATGAACAGCAGGGCCGTCACAAGCCAGGTCCAGGTCGGGTTGCCGGCCCGGGCGTGGCGGGTATTGAAGTAGTGCCGGATGGTGACACCCATCAGGAAGACCAGCGCCGCGATGATCCAGTTGTATTCGGTCGCAAAAGCCAAGGGATAGTGGTTCGACAGCATCAGGAAGACCACCGGCAAAGTCAGATAGTTGTTGTGGGTCGAGCGCAGCTTGGCGATCTTGCCGTATTTCGGGTCCGGGGTGCGGCCGTTTTTCAGGTCGTCCACAACGATCCGTTGGTTGGGCATGATGATGAAAAACACATTGGCCGTCATGATCGTGGCGGTGAAGGCACCCAGATGCAGCATCATCGCGCGGCCGGTGAATATCTGATTGTAGCCCCAGCCCATCGCCACCAGCAGAACGAACAGCAACAGCATCAGCAGGGTCGGACGCTCGCCCAGCCCCGATTTGCACAGGAAATCATAGATCAGCCAGCCCACGGTCAGCGACGCCGCCGAGATCAGGATGCCCTGCCACAGCGCCAGATCGGCCTTCTGTGCGTCGATCAGATACAGCTCGCCGCCCACCCAATAGACGATCATCAACAGGGCCGCACCGCTGAGCCAGGTTGCATAGCTTTCCCATTTGAACCAGGTCAGGTGGTCCGGCATCCGCTCGGGCGCCACAAGGTATTTCTGAATATGGTAGAAGCCGCCGCCATGCACCTGCCATTCCTCGCCATCCGCAGGACCGGGAATGTCGCGGTTCAGGCCGAGGTCCAGCGCGATGAAATAGAACGACGATCCGATCCAGGCGATTGCCGTGATGACATGCAGCCACCGCACCGCAAATGCCATCCAGTCCCAGAACACGGCGAATTCATACATGCAAAGCTCTCCGATTGCTTGCCGACACACTAGGCAAACGGGGTTTTCTTCGGTATTCCCGTATATTGTCAAACTGTATCAAAAAAAACGATAAGATGTCCTATCTCGACAATATCCGTACCTTTGTCCGGGTCTATGATCTTGGCAGCATGTCCGCGGCCGGACGCGATCTGCGAATCTCGCCAGCGGTGACTTCGGCGCGGATTTCCCAGCTCGAAGATCATTTGGGTGTGCGATTGTTCCAGCGTACGACCCGAAACCTCAGCCCGACCGAGCAGGGCCGGGCGTTCTACCCCGGTGCGGTTGCGGTTCTGGATGCCGTGAACGAGGCCGAGGCGCAGGTCGTGCACCTGACCGAAGCGCCCCGGGGATCGCTTTTCGTAGCGGCTCCACTGGGGGTCGGGCGACGGCTGTTGGCGCCTCAAGTCCCTGAATTTCTTGCCGACTACCCCGAGATTGACGTGCGGCTGCGTCTGACGGACAGGTCTGTTGATCTCACGACCGAAGGGCTGGATCTGGCGTTCTTCATCGGTCAACCCGAAGACAGCACTTTGCGGATCCGCAAAATCGCGGATTGCCAGCGTGTCTTGTGTGCTGCGCCAGACTATGTCGCGCGCCGGGGCATGCCCCGGACCGGGGCGGAGCTGATATCGGACCGGCACGAATGTCTGAACCTGCGATTCCCCGGGGCGACCGAGTTCCAATGGTTGCTGCAGACAGCCGAAGGACCCAAACGGTTTGCAGTGTCCGGGCGGTTCGAGTGCGACGATGGCGATGTTCTGACTGATTGGGCGCTGGCTGGGCAGGGGATCGCGATGAAACCCGTTTTTGAAGTGGCCGAGCATCTCAAGGCCGGGCGATTGGTGCCCGTTGCCGTCGACACGCCACCGGTTTCGGTCCAGATGGCGTGTCTCTACACGCATCGGCGTCATCAGGACCCCAAGGCGCGCCTGTTCATGGATTTCATGATCTCGCGGATCGGCGACGTGGTGCGGACGTCGCAGGTCTGAGGGGTCAGCTGCCCCGGTAGGTCGAATACCCGAATGGCGATAGCAAAAGCGGCACATGGTAATGCGCCTCGGAGTCGGACATGCCGAACCGGATCGGTATTTGATCAAGGAAAAGAGGGTCTTCAACGGCTTGCCCGGAGGCCCGCAAGTAGTCCCCCGCAAAGAAGATCAACTCGTAGATACCGGTCTTGAAAGTTTTTTCCGGCAGGATCGGACTGTCGGTGCGCCCGTCCGCATTGGTTTCCATCTCAACCAATTTCCGGTGCGAATTGCCGGACACCCGGTACAACGCGATTTTCAGCCCCTCGGCCGGACATCCCCGCGCCGTGTCCAGAACATGGGTCGTCAGATAGCCTGCCACGAGTTGCTCCTGCTGTTGTCTGCACGTTTCGTCTTCGGATGCCATTCTAGGCAATCCGGTTTGCATTGCCCACCTTGCGGCAAAGGCCATGGCGCAGGGAACGCCGAAACAACCGGAAACAGCGTTCGGATTGATTTGATAATCCATCACGGTTTTATGGGATAAACCGAATGGAAGCCTGAAATTGAAGACGGAAAGCAGAATGCAGCCCCCCCGATACCCCCGCGACATGATTGGATACGGAGCCAACCCGCCAGAAGCCCAGTGGCCGGGCGGGGCCAAGCTGGCAGTGCAGATCGTGCTGAACTATGAAGAGGGCGGCGAAAACTGCGTTTTGCATGGCGACGCCGCGTCCGAGGCGTTTCTGTCCGAAATCGTCGGTGCCGCACCCTGGCCGGGCCAGCGTCATTGGAACATGGAATCCATATATGAATACGGCGCTCGCGCCGGTTTCTGGCGGCTGCATCGCCTGATGGCCGACCTGCCGGTGACCGTCTATGGCGTGGCTACCGCGCTGGCGCGCTCGCCCGATCAGGTGGCGGCGATGAAGTCCGCCGGGTGGGAGATCGCCAGCCACGGCTTGAAATGGGTCGAACACAAGGACATGCCCGAAGACGAGGAGCGCGCCCAGATCGTCGAGGCGATCCGCCTGCACACTGAGGTGGCCGGGGAGCGTCCGCGCGGCTGGTACACGGGGCGGTGCTCGGTTAACACCGTGCGGCTGGTGGCCGAGGAAGGCGGGTTTGCCTATGTGGCCGACACCTACGCCGACGATCTGCCCTATTGGATGCACTCCGGCGAGCGCGACCAGCTGATCGTGCCCTATACGTTGGACTGCAATGACATGCGCTTTGCCACGCCGCAGGGGTTCAACTCGGGCGATCAGTTCTTTGCGTATTTGCGCGACAGTTTCGATGCGCTCTATGCCGAGGGGCAGGCGGGCGCGCCCAAGATGCTGTCGATCGGTCTGCATTGCCGCCTGATCGGCCGGCCGGGCCGGGTGATGGCGCTGAAGCGGTTTCTGGACTATGCGCGCGGCTTTACCGACGTGTGGTTCGCGACCCGGTTGCAGATTGCCGAACATTGGGCCGCGCATCATCCGCCGCAGGATCGCCCGCGTCCCTCGCAGATGGACCGCGACGCCTTCGTGGCGGCCTATGGCGGCATCTTCGAACACTCGCCCTGGATCGCCGAGCGCGCCTGGGCGCTGGAACTGGGTCCGGCCCACGATACGGCGGGCGGGCTGCACAACGCGCTGGCACGGGTGTTCCGTTCGGCCTCGCCCGAGGAACGCCTGGGCGTTCTGACCGCGCATCCGGATCTGGCGGGCAAGCTGGCGCAGGCCAAACGCCTGACGGCCGAAAGCACCTCGGAACAGGCCTCGGCCGGGTTGGACGCCCTGACCGACGCCGAGCGCGACGCCTTTACCGATCTGAACACGCGTTACACCGAGAAATTTGGCTTCCCCTTCATCATCGCCGTGCGCGACCACGACAAGGCCTCGATCCTGCAGGCGTTCCAGCGACGCATCGAGAATGACCGCGAGACCGAACTCGCCGAGGCTTGCCGTCAGGTCGAGCGCATCGCCGAGTTCCGGCTGCGCGACGTGCTGCCCTCATGACGCGGATCATTCCTATCGCGCCGCTGACGGCCCAAGCCTTTGCACCGTTCGGCGATGTGCTTGAGGTTTCGGGCACGCCGGACAAGATCATCAACCAGGGTCAGTGCGGGCGATACCATGACCGGGCGGTTCTGGATTTCGCGGATGGGCGCGCGGGGATCAGCCTGTTCGATGCCAATCCGCGGGCATTGCCCTATCAACTGGACATGGTCGAACGTCACCCCCAAGGCAGCCAGGCTTTCGTTCCCATGACCAACCAGCCGTTCCTGGTGATCGTCGCGCCGGATGAGGATGGCGTTCCCGGCCGGCCGCTGGCCTTCGTGACGCAGCCGGGGCAGGCTGTGAACTACCATCGGGGCACGTGGCATGGCGTGCTGACGCCGCTGCACGCGCCTGGCCTGTTCGCTGTAGTCGACCGTATCGGTTCGGGTGCAAACCTCGAGGAGCACTGGTTCGACACCCCTTACGAGGTGGTTGAACGCTAAGCCAATTTTGAAGCCGTCGGAGAAGCGGCAAGACCCCCATGAGAAAACAGGGAGACAGTTGAGATCATGGCCGAAACTTCGATAGGAACACCCGATCAGCTTCGGGATCCGAATTACACGCCCGCGCTGCACAAGGCGATACCACTTGGCATTCAGCACGTTTTGGCAATGTTTGTGTCAAACGTGACCCCCGCCATCATCGTGGCCGGTGCGGCCGGGTTTGGCTTCGGGTCGAACTCGCCCGATTTTCCCGAGCTGCTGTATCTGATCCAGATGTCGATGCTGTTTGCAGGGCTGGCGACCTTGTTGCAGACCATCACGCTGGGCCCGGTTGGTGCGGCATTGCCCATCGTTCAGGGAACAAGCTTTGCGTTCCTGCCAATCATGATCCCATTGGTGGCTGGCAAGGGCGTCGAGGCCCTTGCCGCGCTGTTCGGAGGCGTTCTGATCGGCGGTATCTTTCACGCCTGCCTTGGGATGTTCATTGGCAAGATCCGCTTCGCTCTGCCGCCATTGGTCACCGGCCTTGTTGTGACGATGATCGGATTGGCACTGGTCAAGGTCGGCATCCAGTATGCGGCGGGTGGTGTCCCTGCGATCGGCACGCCGGAATACGGATCGCTGCTCAACTGGTCTGCGGCACTGGTCGTCGTGATCGTCACGCTGGGCCTCAAGTTCTTTGCCCGCGGAATGCTGTCGGTGTCTGCTGTTCTGGTCGGACTGGCTGTCGGCTATGTCTACGCCCTGATGGTCGGGATGGTGACGTTCGAAGCCATTGGAACAAGCTGGTCGCGGGCTGCTGGTTTCGCGCTGCCGGTGCCCTTCAAATATGGGTTCGAGTTTTCGCTGGCGGCGGTGATCGGCTTCTGCCTCATGGCTTTCGTGTCAGCGGTCGAAACCGTCGGTGACGTTTCGGGCATTACCAAAGGTGGCGCGGGTCGCGAGGCCACGGACAAAGAGATCGCGGGAGCGACCTACGCAGATGGTGTTGGTACGGCGGTTGCCGGTATCTTTGGCGGTTTGCCGAATACCTCGTTCAGTCAGAACGTTGGTCTGATCGCGATGACCGGTGTCATGAGTCGCCATGTCGTCACGATTGGTGCGCTGTTCCTGATCCTGTGCGGACTTGTTCCCAAGGTCGGCGCAATAATACGCACTGTTCCGATCGAAGTTCTGGGGGGCGGCGTGATCGTCATGTTCGGCATGGTGGTGGCTGCCGGTATTTCGATGTTGTCTGACGTGGACTGGAATCGCCGCAACATGGTGATCTTCGCTATCTCGCTGTCGATCGGGCTTGGCTTGCAACTGGAACCCGGCGCGGTTCAGCATTTGCCGGACACAATCCGCATCCTGATGACAAGCGGACTGCTGCCCGCAGCGCTGATCGCCATCGTGCTGAACCTCATTCTGCCGCATGAACTGGCCGAGGAGTCGACCGAAGAGGTCTCGGGCGGAATGGCCGGTCACGGCGCTGGCAGTCTGCCGCACGACTGAAACCTGTAGCTCAGCCCTGCAGCGCCAAGCGCGCTGCGGGCTATTCCGACTGGGCCATCATCCCGGCGACATCGAGCATACGGGCCGAAAAACCCCACTCATTGTCGTACCACCCGAAAACCCGAACCTGGTTTTGCCCGACGACCCGCGTTTCCGGTCCGGCAATCACCAGCGATTCCGGTCGCGCACGTAGATCAGACGAGACCAGCGGCAAGTCGGTCCAGCCGAGCACCTTTGATGCCTCGACGGCGCGGCGCAATTCGGCCGAGAACAGCTCGGGTTCCATTCCTTTTTGCAGGGTCACAACCAGATCGATGGCCGAGACGCTGGCAGTGGGCACCCGCACCGCCGCACCAGAAATTCTGCCGGCCAGATGCGGCAGAATCACGTCGATCAGATGGGTCGCGCTTGACGTTGTGGGCACCATCGACAAGGCCCCAGCCCGCGATCGCGCTAGGTCGCCGCGCGGAGCGTCCACCATCGGCTGGCTGTTGGTGTAGCAGTGAATCGTGGTCATGTGCCCAGATGCGACCCCACCGATCCCGTCCAGAAGTTTGACCAGCGGCGCCAGCGCGTTGGTGGTGCAGGACGCGTTCGATACGATCCGGGCATTGCCCAGCGTGTCTTCGTTGGCACCCAGAACGATCGTTGTCTCGGCGGCCGGGGACGGGCCGGAAATCAGCACTTTGCCAGCCCCTGCCTGGAGGCCCCGGATCGCCACGTCCGAACTGCGCGCGATACCCGTGCAATCCAGCATCACGTCCACGCCGGACAGATCGACATCGGCAAGGTCGTCGCTGTGGCTCAGTGGAATCGATTGTCCATCCACTTGCAGGGCCCCGGCGCTGGTTTCCACCGAACCGCCATAGGGGCCGAACGTGCTGTCGTACTTGAACAGATAGGCACAGGTCTCCAGCGGTGCGATGTCGTTGATCAGCACCACTTGAACATCCGAACCCGCTGGCAGGGCCATGACCTGCCGCAGGATCGTGCGGCCGATGCGGCCGAATCCGTTGATTGCGAGTTTCATGCGCAAGCTATGGCAGGCCGTTTGACCGACCTCAATGCCCGTATGGCGTCTCCGTTATCCGCAGCTGACCTGCGAGAAGAACTGGCCCGAAATATTCTGGTACATGCTTGACCGGATCACCTTGCACCCGGTTGCCTGCTGGATGGCCGCAATGGCCTGAACCGTGCGCAGGCGCGGCGGCGGGCCGAATGGGTTGAGGTTGTTGTTGTCGCGGGTTGCACGATACACGACAGGGGCGTCCGCAACCTGCGTCACAGCCCATGTGCGGCTCATGACGGATACGGTTTTGGTCGCTTCCTTCGCCACGACCGGGGCAGTGTCGACGGCGACCATCAGGCCGATCATGGCCAGTGCCGTCAGAGGGGCGCGCAGTTTCATCGACCAATCTCCACGAATGAACAAAACGAAATCACCTCTGATTTCAGCAAATTCCGCCGTCCCTGTGAACCCCTGCCGACGCAAAAGCCCGTTTTCAGAACCTTTTGCTGGTCATCGTGTGGACAGTTTCAACGGCATGTGCCGATTGACGTCCTTGTAGAGCAGATACCGGAATCGCCCCGGCCCGCCCGCGTAGCAGGCTTGAGGACAGAACGCGCGCAACCACATGTAGTCACCGGCCTCGACCTCGACCCAATCCTGGTTCAGTCGATAGACGGCCTTGCCCTCAAGCACATAAAGCCCGTGCTCCATGACATGCGTTTCGGCAAAGGGGATGACCCCGCCTGGTTCAAACGTGACAATGTTCACATGCATGTCATGGCGCAGATCACTTGGATCCGCGAAGCGCGTGGTGGCCCACCGACCTTCGGTGCCGGGCATTGGGGTTGGGGCGACGTCGCGTTCGTTGGTGATGATCGGATCGGGGGCCGGCAATCCGGGTATGGCCTCATAGGCCTTGCGTACCCAATGGAACCGGGCCACGGCGTCAGAGCGGTTGTGCAAGGTCCAATCGGACCCGGGCGGAATGTAGGCATAGCCCCCTGTGTCCAGCTCGTGGACCTGCCCCGCAAGGGTCAGGGTAACCGACCCTTCGACGACGAAGACCACGCCTTGAGCCTCCGGGTCCGTCTCGGGCGTATCGCTGCCGCCGCCCGGCTGGACCTCCATGATGTATTGCGAAAACGTCTCGGCAAACCCGCTGAGGGGGCGCGAAAGGACCCACAGTCGGGTCTGTTCCCAAAACGGCAGAAAGCTGGTCACGATGTCGCGCATCGTGCCTTTCGGGATGACGGCATAGGCGTCAGTGAACATGGCGCGGTCGGTCAGCAGCTGAGTCTGGTCCGGAAGCCCGCCGGTGGGCGCGTAGTAATTTTGATGAGCCATTCTTGTGCCTCAAGCTTGGTTTGCGATTACTATGGTCGCATCAGCGGCGGGCCGATAGCGCCGGCAGTCCGATAGGTTTGTTCGGCATTATTTGAAGGTCCGGCCGCGGGGGCTTGGCCCTGATTGCTCGGATGTATATTCTTGGTTCAGATCAATTTTCACGAAAGCGAGTTTCGCATGACTGTCCGGTTGCCTGCTGCCCTGTTTGCGCTGTTTTTGTCGGGTGTCGTGGGGGCGGTCGATGCCAAGCCTCTGTCCCGGATCATCGCCGAAATGGGGCTGAGCCCGGACGACTATCAGGTTCTGGACGCGACGACGTCTTCGATGCTGGCAGGCGGGACCCCAAGCGTCGGGCAGGAGCGCAACTGGGTCAACGAGAAAACGGGCACCAAAGGCACGGTCAGGATACGGGACGTGAAGGACAACTGCGTTCACTTCCAGCACTTTGTGCAGCCGTCCGGGGCGGCGCCCAACCCGGAAATCCGCACCCGTCAGTGCAAGGATGCCAGCGGCAATTGGATTCTGACGCCGTAATCGCGGATCAGTAACCGCGGCTGCGATCAACCTCGTGCAGCGGGGGCTGACCTGCGCTCAGCCGCAGAAAGTTCTGGGCAACATCCGCCAACGCATCACCCAGATGCCATCCCGACACATGCGGTGTGATCGTGACCGCCGGGTGCCGCCATAAGGGGCTGTCTTTGGGCAACGGTTCTTGTGCGGTCACATCGAGAACCGCGTGCCCCGGACGACCCCGGTCAAGTGCCTCGATCAAGGCTTCCTCGTCGATCAGGTCGCCACGTCCCGCATTCAACAACTGGCTGCCGTCCTTCATCGCGCCGAGCATTTCTGCGTCAAACAAGCCGATGGTTTCGGGGGTTGAGGGCAGGATCGCGCAGACATGGTCGCAACAGCGCAGTATTCCCGGCAAAGCATCCTGCCCGTGCAGACAGGTCACATCTTCGATTTGCTTGGGCGACCGGCTCCAGCCGATGACCTGGAACCCGACATCGCGCAGCATGAGGGCGGTACGGCTGCCGATATGGCCCAGCCCCAGAACTCCGACTACGGTGTCAGATGCCAGCACCGGCGCTTTCGGCCGCCACTCGGCCCGCCGCTGAGCGTCCGCGTGAAAGCCCATGTTCCGGTGAGCGTACAGGATATAGGCCAGAAACCACTCTGCGATGCCTTGCGCCGGGGCGTCCGGCTTCAGGCGGGCCACGCGGACATGCGCGGGAAGGGCGGGGTTCGACACGATTGTCTCGACCCCGGCGCCCAACTTTTGCACCAGCTGCAGATTGGGCAGGCGGCTCGCGTGATCGTCCCGCAGGCCGACAACCGCCACCATGGTGACCTCGGCCGGGTCACCAATGGTGCTTGGCGTGCGCACATCGGCCGTTGGTGCATGTCGCCGTACTTCTTCGGCAATCTCGGCATCGCTCATCCAGTCGGACAGCCCGGTATCGATCAACAACGCCATCTGCGCCCCTCTTCCGTTTCAAATTGATTGCAAGTGACGTGCCGTCACGCGGCTGGACACAGTTGCCGCAGCTAAGCCATCCTCGGCGCAAAGGTAAAGCCCGGTTCCGGGATCTACGGAGGATTCTTCATGAACATGTCATTTGTCTTGCGCGAGGAGAACCGGGCGCTGCTGGAGCGGGTCCGCGACATGATCCGCAACGAGATCATGCCCCTGGAAGAGGAATACCAGGCCGAGATCAACAAGGGCGACCGCTGGCAGTACACCGAACGCCAGGCCGAGATCCTGGAAGGGTTGAAGGCCAAGGCCAAGGCGGCAGGTCTGTGGAACTTCTGGCTGACCGACAGCGACAAGGGCTTTGGCTTGACTACGGTCGAATACGCCAATTTCGCCGAAGAGATGGGCAAGACCCCGCTGGGCGCCGAGGTGTTCAACTGTTCCGCCCCCGACACCGGCAACATGGAGGTGTTCGAGCGCTACGGCACCGAGACGATGAAGGAACAGTGGTTCAAGCCGCTGCTCAAGGGCGAGATCCGCTCGGCCTATCTGATGACCGAGCCGGATGTGGCCTCGTCGGATGCCACGAATATCTCGATGTCCTGCGTGCGGGACGGGGATGACTATGTTCTGAATGGCGAGAAATGGTGGTCGTCCGGCGCGGGCGATCCGCGCTGCAAGGTCTACATCGTGATGGTCAAGACCGGCGGCGACGACCTGCCCAAGCACAAGCGCCAGTCGATGATCGTGGTGCCCGCCGACACGCCGGGGATCGAGATCCTGCGCCCGATGGAAGTGTACGGCCATGACGACGCGCCGCACGGGCACATGCATATTCGGTTCACCGATGTCCGGGTGCCGGCCGAGAACATCCTGCTGGGCGAGGGCCGCGGGTTCGAAATCGCGCAGGGGCGCCTCGGGCCCGGTCGCATCCATCACTGCATGCGCGCGATCGGCCAGGCCGAGATGGCGCTGGAGCAGATGTGCAAACGCGCCCTGCAGCGCGAAGCCTTCGGCAAGAAGCTGGCGCAACTGGGTGCCAATTTCGACATCATCGCCGAGTGCCGGATGGAGATCGAGATGGCCCGCCTGCTGTGTCTGAAGGCCGCGTGGTACATGGATCAGGGCGATGCGCGCGCGGCGGCACCGTGGATCAGCCAGATCAAGGTCGTCGCGCCGCGTGTTGCGCTGAAGGTGATCGACGAGGCGGTGCAGATGTTCGGCGGGCAGGGCGTCAGCCAGGATACGCCGCTGGCCACCGCCTGGACGCATGTGCGCACGCTGCGGCTGGCCGATGGCCCGGATGCGGTGCATCGCCGTCAGGTGGCGCGGGCCGAACTGAAAAAGCATACCCAGGAAAAGATCTGAGATGCAGGACGCGGCGATGCAGCCAGTGGTGGGTAAGACCGCTTATTTCCGGGTCGCGCCCGACGGGGCCTTTGTCGGCAATGACCCGGCGCGCGGGCCGTGGTCGGCTGACCACTGTCATGCCGGCCCGGTTGCGGGCCTGATCGTGCGCGCGGCCGAGATCGAGGTCGGCCCCGACAAGATGCTGACCCGCCTGACCGTCGATCTGCTGCGCCCGCTGCCTCTGTCCGGTCTGCGCGTGGCCGCCGAGACCGTGCGCCACACCAAGACGCTGGCCACCACGCGCGTCACCGTGCATGACCTGGACGATACGCTGTGCGCCACCGCCACCACGATGCATCTGGCGCGCCGGGATCTGGGGCCGGTGCCGAATGTGGCGATCCAAGGCCCCGACCTGTCGCAGATCGAAGACGGCCCGTTTCCCATCGGCGAAATGCGGCATGACCTGCCCGGCTTTGCCCATCATTCCGAGGTGGCCTATCCCAAGGGCGGCAACCAGGGGGCGGGGCCGAAAACCATCTGGATGCGCACCCCGCCTCTGCTCGAGGGCGAAACCCCCTCGCCGATCCAGTCGTTGTGCCCGCTGGCCGATTGCGGCAACGGAATTTCGTGGAATGCGCCGACCTCGGAAATGGGGTTCATGAACACCGACCTGACGGTGCAGATCCACCGCGAGCCGACCTCCGACTGGCTCGCCTCGGACTCCGTGTCGCACTGGCAGCCCAGCGGCATCGGGATGTCGCAGTCGGTTCTGTACGATACTCAAGGCCCGATCGGCACGGCGCTGCAGACGCTGGTCCTGTTTCCGCCGAAATGAGCGGCAAAATCCGTGCTTACCGCCGAACCGCGTTGCCAGCGCCGGTCGGGCACCCTATCTTCGCGTTCATGCGCTGGATACCCACCTTGTTCGCCTGTTGCCTGCCGTTTACCGCGGTGGCGCACCCGCATGTCTTCATCGACACCGGGCTGGAATTCATCGTGGACGAGTCGGGCAACCTGACCCATGTCCGCGTCACCTGGGCCTATGACGAGTTCTACTCGCTGCTTGTGCTCGAAGACATGAGGTTGGATCAGGACGGCGACGGCGTACTGTCCGAGGCGGAGGAGCAGCGCCTCGCCGGTTTCGACGCGCAGTGGGTCGAAGGATACAACGGCGATCTGGTCATCCTGGCTGCCGATCAGCCGGTTGCCTTGTCCGGCCCGCTGGAGCCACGCGCCACGACTGAGGATGGCCGCATCGTGACCACCCATCTGCGCAAGGTCGAGGGCGAGCCAGTGGTTGCCCAAAGCCTGTCGGCCAAACCCTATGACGAAACATTCTATACCGCCTACGAAGTGACGCGCCCGGTCACCGTTTCCGGGCCTGAAACCTGCCGGGTCGACAGGTTCGAACCGGATATCGACGGCGAACTGGCCCAGATGCAGGCCTTTCTACTGACCCTGGACGCCGACTATGACCTCGAGGAGAACGACATCCCTCTGGTCGGCGAACGCTTTGCCACCGAGATCCGCGTTTCATGTCCCGCTACCTGATCCTGCCGGTCGGCCTGGCGATAGCTCTGCTGCTGTGGTTCTGGGGCAGCGGTGGTTTTGACAGCCTCGCGTCCTGGGCCGCGGGCGAGCAGCGGGAATTTCAGAACCAGATCGCCCGAGCCCTGCGGGCCGCGCGGGCCGAACAGCCCGAGGCCGTCGCCACGCTGCTGGCCGTCTGTTTTGCCTATGGGTTCTTCCATGCGGTGGGGCCGGGCCATGGCAAGGTGCTGATCGGAGGGTACGGGCTGGGCCGCAATGTCGCCTTTCTGCGCCTGTCGGCGATCAGCATACTGTCCTCACTGGGGCAGGCCGTGACGGCCATCGTTCTGGTTTATGCAGGCGTTCTGGTGTTCCAGATGTCGAGGCAAAGCCTTGTGGGCGCCACCGAACAGATCATGGCCCCGGTCAGCTATGGCGCGATCGCGGCCATCGGGCTGTGGCTGGTTCTGCGATCGCTGCGCAGTTTCGCCCGGCGCGGCCGTGCGGACAGTGCTCCGAACGACCATCACCATCATCATGATCACGGGCATCACCATCACGACGGTGAGGTTTGTTCCGATTGCGGGCATCGTCACGGCCCCACCGCCGAAGAGGTGGCCCAGGTCGGCAGCCTGCGCGAGGCGCTGATCCTGATCGCCGGTATCGCCGCGCGACCCTGTACCGGGGCCTTGTTCGTGCTGATCCTGACCTGGCAGATGGGCATCGCGATGGTCGGTATCGCCGGGGCCTTTGCCATGGCGCTGGGCACCGCGACCGTCACCACCCTGGTTGGCTGGACGTCGTTCGGGTTGCGGGGCGGGTTGCTGGCCTCGGCCTCGGCCACGCGGTTCGCGGCCGTGTTGGCACCCACGATCGAACTGGTGGCCGGGCTGCTGATCGCAGTGATCGCGGGCGGATTGCTGCTGCGCGCGCTCTGACGTCAGTCGAAAACAGGATCGGGATAGCCCACCCGCGCCAGGTACAATCCTTGCGGCGGGCAGACCGGCCCGCAGGCCGCGCGGTCGGCGGCCTCGAGCGCATCGCGCACGTCCTGCGGTGTCCAGGCGCCCGCGCCGACCCGTTCCAGCGTGCCGACGAAACTGCGGACCTGGTTGTGCAGGAAGGACCGGGCGCGGACGTGGAAATGCACCTCGGGGCCGGAAAAGCCCTGAACCTGTTCGACGCGCAGCTCGTCCAACGTCTTGACCGGGCTGGCCGCCTGACAGATCGAGGACCGGAAGGTGGTGAAATCGTGCCGCCCGATCAGCATGTCGGCCCCTTCCTGCATCGCGGCGACATCCAGCGGGTGCCCGATCTGCCAGACCTGGCCCTTGTCATGGGTCGCGGGTGCACGGCGGATCAGGATGCGGAACAGGTATTGCCGCTCGATGGCCGAGAACCGCGCATGCCAGTCTTCCGCCACCCGCGCGGCCTTGAGAATCGCCACCGGCAAGGGCTTGAGGTGATAGTTAAGGGCCTCGGACAGGCGGAACGGGTCCCAATCTTTTTCAAGGTCGCAATGGGCCACTTGCCCCAGCGCGTGAACGCCAGCATCCGTGCGCCCGGCCGCCGCGATCGTGTGTGACCCGGGCTGCAGTTTCGACAGGGCTGCCTCGATGGCGCCCTGGACCGAGGGCAGCTCTTTCTGCCGCTGCCATCCGGCAAACGGCTCACCTTGGTATTCGACTTTCAACGCGTATCTGGGCATGCGCTGCTGGTACCCTGCCGGGCGCGCCCGGGCAAGGGCAGGCGGCAAAAGCGCTGGCAACCGGGGCAGCGGCTACCTATCTTGGGACAAACAAGAAATGCGGGGCGGCGGTTTGGTCATCTCATCACTGGCAGACAGTCTTGTGCGCGGCGTCAAATCCGTCGGCGACCGCGTGTCCGAGACGTTTTTCGAACCGGTCGTGCGGCTGGGCGTCACCGGTCTGGCGCGGTCGGGCAAGACGGTGTTCATCACGTCGCTGGTGGCCAACCTGCTGGACCGGGGGCGGATGCCCGGCCTGGTCGCCCAGCAGGAGGGGCGCATCAACGCCGCCTACCTGCAGCCGCAGCCCGACGACACCGTGCCCCGGTTCGACTATGAATCGCACCTGTCGGCCCTGACTGGGCCGCAGCCCTACTGGCCCGACAGCACCCGCGCCGTGTCCGAGCTGCGCCTGTCGTTCAAGGTCCGCCCCGCCGGGCTGCTGGCCGGCCTGCAGGGGCCGCGCACCGTGCATCTGGACATCGTCGACTATCCCGGCGAATGGCTGCTGGATCTGGCGCTGCTTGATAAATCCTATGACGACTGGTCGCGCGAAACGCTGGAGCGGATCGCGCAGCGTCCGGCTGCGGCCGATTTCCTGGCTCAGATCAAAGCCGTTGATCCGGCCGACCCCCATGATGAACCCACCGCGCAGGCCCTGGCGCGGGGCTTTGCCGACTATCTGACCGCCGCGCGGGATGCGGGGTTTTATGACTGCACGCCGGGCCGATTCCTGCTGCCGGGCGATCTGGCCGGGTCGCCGGTGCTGACTTTTGCGCCGTTACCGGTCGAGGGCGCCTCGCGCCGCCGCAGCCTGCACCGCGAGATGGAGCGCCGGTTCGAGGCCTACAAATCGCAGGTCGTGAAACCCTTTTTCCGGGATCATTTCGCCCGGATCGACCGGCAGGTGGTGCTGGTAGACGCGCTGGGCGCGATTCACAAGGGTCCGCAGGCGGTCGAGGACATGCGCCGCGCCATGGGCGACATCCTGTCGGCCTTCCGGCCCGGCCGCAATGCGTGGCTCAGCCAGATGTTGCTGGGCAAGCGGGTCGAACGCATCCTGTTCGCGGCCACCAAGGCCGATCACCTGCACCACCTGCAGCACCCGCGCCTGACCGCGATCATGGAGGCCCTGACCCGCGAGGCGCGCGACCGCGCCAGGTTCGCCGGGGCCGAAACCGCCGCAATGTCCATCGCCGCGCTGCGCGTGACGACCGAAGAGGTCCGCAATCACAACGGCGTCGAACTGCCCTGCGTGCGCGGTAGTTTGGAGAATGGAAAACAGGCGGCCTTCTACCCCGGAGAGCTGCCCGAAGACCCCGCCCATCTGCTTAATCCTGCGCGTAAGGGGGCCGACACCTGGCTGGGCGAGGAGTACGGGTTCATGACCTTTGCCCCGGCGCATCTGTCGCTGCGCCCCGGTGACGGCCCGCCGCATATCCGGCTGGACCGCGCCGCGCAGTTTCTGATCGGAGACCGGCTGTGACCGTCACCCTCAGGCCCGCGCGCAGCCTCGACGCTGGGGCGGTCGGAGAGATCCTGCACGGCTTTGCACGCGAAAACGACTGGATGCCCGAGCTGCATTCGGGGGCTGAAGCCATCGCTTTTTGTGGGCAGATGATCGACAAAGGATGGGTCACGGTTGCCGAACAGGGCGGCAAGGTCGCAGGCTTTTTGGCCATGGACGGAACCGAGGTTCATTGCCTGTACCTGAGTCCCCCTGCGCGGAATCAGGGGATCGGCACAGAACTGCTGGACAGCGCCAAGGCAGGTCGCCGAGAACTGGCGCTGTATGCGTTTCAGGCCAACACGGGCGCGTGCCGGTTCTACGAACGGCACGGCTTTATAGAAGTGGCCCGCAGCGACGGGGCCGACAATGATGAACAACTGCCGGACATTCGGTTCGTATGGCGGAAAAAGGAGTGACGCATGGCCAAGGGTCCGGTTCTGATCGAGCTTGACGAGGATGCCCCGTCCGCCGACGTGTCGAAGGCCGCGCCGGTACCGGATATCGCGCCGCCCCAGGGGCAGGCGATGCAGGCCGCGGCCCGGCTGGCCGCGCGCAAGCCATCGATTCTTGGGCGGTGGTTCTGGGGGCTGGCGGTTGCGGTCGTGGGGGCGTCGGTCTCTGTCGTCGCATGGAATTTCGCCACCTCGTTGATCGCCAGCGTGCCGGTGCTGGGCTGGATCGTGACCGGCCTGATCTGCGCGCTGGTGCTGGTGGCCCTGCTGATCGCGCTGCGCGAACTGGCCGCGCTGGGCCGGCTGTCGCGGGTGGACGGGATGCGCCGCGCCGCCGATGCCGCGCTGGCCGATGCCGATCTGGCACAGGCCCGGGCCGTGACGCAGCGCCTGATCGCGTTCTATCGCGGGCGCGAGGATACGCGCTGGGGCCGCGACCGTCTGGTCGAACGGATCGAGGACCAGTTCGACGCTTCGGGCCTGCTGGGACTGGTCGAGGATGAATTGCTGGCCCCGCTCGACGCCGCCGCCAGCCGCGAGGTCGAGGCCGCCGCGCGCCAGGTCGCGACGGTGACGGCGCTGGTGCCGCTGGCGTTGGCCGATGTGGCGACGGCGCTGCTGGCCTCTTTGCGGATGATCCGCCGGATTGCCGAAATCTATGGCGGGCGGGCCGGATTCCTGGGGGGCTGGCGATTGACCCGAGCAGTGTTCGTTCACCTAGTGGCCACGGGCGCGGTGGCCGTGGGTGACGACCTGCTCGAACCGGTTCTGGGCGGGTCGGTCCTCAGCAAGCTGTCGCGCCGCTTTGGCGAAGGGCTGGTCAACGGCGCCCTCAGCGCCCGCGTCGGCGTGGCCGCGATGGAGGTCTGCCGACCGCTGCCCTTCTCGGACCGCCACAGGCCGTCGACCCGCGGCATGATCTCGCGCGCGCTGGGCGGGCTGTTTTCCAAGGGTTGATCTGCCGCAAAGCCAACGGGCCGCTGCGCAGGGCACAATCTCCCGGAAGGGAGACCAGCCATGGCGGATCACGGCCACAGCCAACAGGAAATCGCAGACCGGATCGACGCCCCACCCGGGCGCGGGTTTCTGCGTGACGTGGTCTATGGCGGGATCGACGGTTCGGTGACCACGCTGGCCATCGTGGCGGGCGTGGCCGGGGCCGGGCTGTCGCCCTTCGTCATCGTGGCCTTGGGCTTGGCCAACGTTCTGGCCGACGGGTTCTCGATGGCGGCGGGCAACTACTCGGGGACCAAGGCCGAGCTGGACAATATCCGACGGATCCGCGCCATCGAAGAGCGCCACATCCGCCTCTACCCCGACGGCGAGCGCGGCGAGGTGCTGGAGATCCTGTCCCGCAAGGGCTTGTCGGGCCGGGTGTTGGAACAGGCAACCGATGCGATCACCGCCGATCAGGATACCTGGATCAACCTGATGATCGAGGGCGAATACGGGCTGGGCAGCGTCGATCCGCATCCGCTCAAGGCCGCCGCGGCCACCTTCGCGGCCTTTGTCGTGGCCGGCATGGTTCCGCTCGTGCCGTTCCTGTTGGGTGTCGAGGGCGCGTTTCCAGCCTCGGTCCTGATGACACTGGGCGTGTTCTTTGCCATCGGCGCGATGAAAAGCCGGTGGTCGCTGGCGCCCTGGTGGCGTTCGGGGCTTGAGACGCTGGCTATTGGTGGAGCGGCGGCGGCAATTGCCTATGTCGTCGGGTCCCTGTTCCATCCCTAGATCACTGGCGCCAGATCGCAACAGGCTGAAACCATTCGGGATTTCCCGACTGTCTTACCGCACCTGCACAGGATAGCCTGTAATGCAGATTTGCCCGGAGGTGCGGTTTGGAATCTCTGCTCGTTCTTGTTGGCCTGGTCGTTTTGGCGATGCCGGTATCTATTGTCGTCTTGCTGGTCGGCCATGCCCGTCTGCGGCGGCGGGTCGAGCAGTTGGAGAGTCGGTTGGGTGCCGGGCCGCAACCGGACGCGGAGCGGCCACCACAGACGCAGTCCGCGCCAATCGAAGCACCGACGCCTGAACCGCGACCGGCCCCTTGGGGCCCGCCGAAACAGGAAAGCCCGCCGACGCCGGACCAACGGCCTGACGCTGAAGAATCGGCAACTGTCACTGAGAGTGCATCGCCTCCGGCCGCAGTGGTGTTCCGCGCCGAGCGGTTTGACGATCTGAGCGCGTGGCTGCGCGAGAACTGGTTCTATGCCGTATCCGCCCTATCGCTGGCGCTGGCGGGGATTTTCTTGGTGCAATACGGGGTCGAAAACGGGTTGCTGCCGCCCACCGCGCGCGTGTTGGCGGCCTTGGGTTTCGGCGCGCTGCTGATCGTGGCCGGAGAGGTCGTCCGGCGCCGATACGGCGATGACGAGTCCTCGGCGACTGCCTATCTGCCTTCGGTGTTTTCCGGCGCGGGGCTGGTCACGCTGTTTGGCGGCGTTCTGGCGGCGCGCCAGCTCTATGACCTGATCGGCCCCGAGGCGGCCTTGGCGGGCATGATCGCCATCGCTCTTGTCGGGCTGGTTCTGGGCTGGTTCCACGGCCCGCTGCTGGCGGCGATCGGGTTGATCGGAGCCTTTGCTGCACCTTTCGTCGTGGGTGGCGATTCGGCTGACCCGTCTTGGCTGTACGGATATTTCTTCGTGATCACCGGGCTGGGGCTTGGGATCGACACGGTGCGGCGCTGGGCCTGGGTGTCGGTGCTGTCGCTGGTGGGCGCCTATTTAGCGGGCCTTTTGCTGGTGACGGGTTCGCCGATCACGGAACCGGCTTTCCTCGTCTACGTGGCCGCCATTGCCGTGATCGCCATTGCCATTCCCGTGCGCCGGATCTGGCCCGATCACGACGGCGCGATGTTCAGCGAACTCCTAGTCAGAAAAACCAGTGGTCCGTGGCCCGAATTTCCGACGCGCCTGGCCTTTGGGGCGGTGCTGGCGAGCTCGGCCATTCTGGCGCTGCAATGGGCCGATACGAGCGGTGAGTTCTGGCTGGCAGTGATCCTGCTGGCGGGGCTGACTTTCGCCCTGCTGATCTGGGCAAAGGACGCGCCGGCCCTGCAGGACATGACCGCGCTGCCTGCCCTGGGGCTGGGTGGTTTCGTGTTCACGCATGGATTTGACGGTGGCGCGGTGGCGCGTGGGTTCTGGCAGACCTATTCCGAAACGCCCGAGGCCGCTTTTCCGTTGGCCGTGACCTGGCTGGTTGCGCTGGGCGCGGTGATCACGCTTCTGGCGGCATGGCGGTCGTTCCGGGGTGGGCGGTACCCGCTGGTCTGGGCCGGTGCCGCCGCGCTGTACGCCCCGGCGCTGGCCATCGCGCTTGAGCTTGGCTGGCGCCCGGCCAGCGTTATCGGGGCTTACCCCTGGGCCTTGCATGCGGTGGCGCTTGCGGCGCTGATGGTGGTGTTGGCCGAGCGCTTTGCCCGCATGGATGGCGAGACCCGGATGCGTCCGGCTTTGGCCACGCTGTCGGCCTTGTCCTGCTTGACCTTCGGCTGCGTGATCGTGCTCAGCTCGGCGGCGCTGACCATCGCTTTCGTGGTCACGATCATCGCGGCGGCGGCGCTGGACCGGCGGTTCAATCTGCCGCCGATGAGCTGGTTTATCTGGGCCGGCGTTGCAACTGTCACGTTCCGGCTGATCCTGAACCCGGGTCTGGACTGGGCGCTGCACGCGCCGGTTCCGGAAATGGCGCTGGTCTATGGGGCTGCGGTTGCAGGCTATCTTGCCGCATGGTGGATGCTGCGCCCCCTGGACCGCCCGGTCGCCAATGTCATGTTGGACAGCGCGGCTTGGGCGACGGGCGGCGTTCTTTTGTCTCTGCTGCTGCTGCGCTGGTTGGAAGGGCTCGGCGAGGGCGGTGCCGACGACAGCCATTGGGGGCTGGGCCTGCTGTCGGCCATTTGGCTGCTGCTGGCCTTTGCGCAGGTGCAGCGCTTTGCGCTGGGCGGGCGACTGAACTGGGTGCGGGTCGCATTGGGCGTATTCTTCGCCGCGCATGGCCTGTTGTGGCTGGCGCTGGCTGCGACAGTGGCCAACCCTGTTTTGCGTTTTGGGGCAGATCCTGTTCTGGGGCCTCCAGTCTTGAACACGCTTGCCATTGCCTATCTGCTGCCGGCCCTCGTCATCGGCCTGTCCGCGTGGCGGATCCCCAAGATGCCGGCGCAGTTGCGGCTGGCCTGTCAGGGAGTGTCCGTTGCGCTGGGTGCCTTGTGGCTGGGCCTGACAATCCGGCATTTCTGGCAGGGCGCGGCAGGCATGTATGAAGGCAACGGCGTATCCCAGCCCGAGCTTTATACCTATACGCTCGCCCTGCTGTTGATCGGCGCGGCGCTGTTCTATCAGTCGCTGGCGCGTCGGTCGGACCTGATGCGCAAGGCCGGGCTGGCGGTGATCGGGCTGGCGGTGGCCAAGGTGTTCCTGATCGACATCTCGGGGCTGGGCGGTCTGATCCGGGTGTTTTCGTTGCTGGCCTTGGGGCTGGCGCTGGCGGGTCTGGCCTGGTTGAACCGCTGGGCCAAGCTGCGCCATTCGCCGCAGGGGCCGGAAGCTCTGGACCAATAGGCGCAACCGGCCTATAAGCCCGGCCATGCAAGACGTTCTGGCCATTATCATTCGAATTATATCCCCGGCGCTCTGAGTTTCCGAGACGCCGGGCAAAGGTGCTTGAGTTCATCGCACCGACCGCTTCGATCCAAACACGCCAAGATCATCCAAGGGACGCCTCTACATGTGCGCCGACACGACCCAGACACCCGACTACAAAGACACGCTGAATCTGCCCCGAACCGAATTCCCCATGCGCGCCGGCCTGCCCAAGCGCGAGCCCGCATGGCTGGACCGCTGGGAAAAGATCGGCGTCTATGACCGCCTGCGCGACAAACAGGGTCGCAAGCCCTTCACGCTGCATGACGGTCCGCCCTATGCCAACGGGCACCTGCATATCGGCCACGCGCTGAACAAGACGATCAAGGACATGATCGTGCGCAGCCACCAGATGATGGGCTTTGACGCGCGCTATGTGCCCGGCTGGGACTGCCACGGCCTGCCGATCGAATGGAAGATCGAGGAACAGTACCGCAAGAAGGGCAAGAACAAGGACGAGGTTCCGGTCATCGACTTCCGCCAGGAATGCCGCAAGTTCGCCGAAGGCTGGATCGACATCCAGCGCGAGGAGTTCAAGCGCCTGGGCATCACCGGCAACTGGGCCGATCCCTACGTCACCATGGACTATCACGCCGAGGCGGTGATCGCGGACGAGTTCATGAAGTTCCTGATGAACGGCACGCTGTATCAAGGCTCGAAACCGGTGATGTGGTCGCCGATCGAGAAGACTGCCCTCGCCGAGGCCGAAGTCGAGTATCACGACAAGGAAAGCTTCACCATCTGGGTGAAGTTCAAGGTGGTGAACACCGGCGACACCACGCTGGACAACGCCTATGTGGTAATCTGGACCACGACGCCTTGGACCATGCCGTCGAACAAGGCCGTGGTATACGGCAAGGACATCTCGTACGGGCTGTACGAAGTGACCGGCCGCCCCGAGGATTGCTGGGCCCGGATCGGTGACCGGTACCTGCTGGCCGACAGTCTGGCCGCCGACGTGTTTGCGCGGGCGCGGCTGGACGATACCATGTACCGCCGCCTGTGCGACGTCACGCAGGACGATCTGGCCAAGATCCAGCTGCAGCACCCGCTGGCGGGGGCCGAAGGGTCCAACGGCGAATGGGACGACATCCGCGATTTCCGCGCGGCCGATTTCGTGACCGATACCGAAGGCACCGGTTTCGTCCATTGCGCGCCCTCGCACGGGATGGAGGAATTCGAGCTGTACCGCGATCTGGGCATGCTCGAGCAGGTCATCACCTACAACGTGATGGACGACGGCAGCTTCCGCGCTGACATGCCGTTCTTCGGCGGCAAGTACATCCTGTCGCGCAAGGGCGGCGAGGGCGATGCGAACAAAGCCGTGATCGACAAGCTGGCCGAGGTCGGCGGGCTGCTGGCGCGTGGCAAGATCAAGCACAGCTATCCGCATTCGTGGCGGTCCAAGGCGCCGATCATCTATCGCAACACACCGCAATGGTTCGTGTCCGTCGACCGCAAGCTGGACGATGGCATGGACGAAATGGGCGGCACTATCCGCGAACGCGCGCTGCGCTCGATCGACGAACTAGTGAAATGGACGCCGCCCTCGGGCCGCAACCGCCTGTATTCGATGATCGAGGCGCGCCCCGACTGGGTTCTGTCGCGCCAGCGTGCCTGGGGTGTGCCACTCACGTGCTTCACCAAGAAGGGTGCTCTGCCCACCGACGCGGACTATCTGCTGCGCAACGCGGACGTGAACACCCGCATCAAGGCCGCGTTCGAAGAACACGGTGCCGATGTCTGGTACACTGACGGGTTCAAACAGCAGGTGCTGGATGGCATCGTGAACCCCGATGATTATGACCAGGTGTTCGACGTTCTGGACGTGTGGTTCGACTCGGGCTCGACCCATGCGTTCGTTCTGCGCGACCGTGAAGATGGCACCGTCGACGGCATTGCCGATGTCTACATGGAGGGCACCGACCAGCACCGTGGATGGTTCCATTCCTCGATGTTGCAGGCCTGCGGCACGATCGGCCGCGCGCCGTATCGCAACGTGGTCACGCACGGGTTCACGCTGGACGAGAAGGGCAACAAGATGTCCAAATCGCTCGGCAATACCATCGTTCCGGAAGAGGTCGTCAAGCAATACGGTGCCGACATCATGCGCCTGTGGGTGGCCCAGACCGACTATACCGCCGACCAGCGGATCGGGCCGGAAATCCTGAAAGGTGTCGCCGACAGCTATCGCCGGCTGCGCAATACGATGCGCTTCATGCTGGGTTCGCTGGCCGACTTCACCGAGGCCGACCGGATCGATCCGGCCGAGATGCCGCGTCTGGAACGCTGGGTGCTCAGCCGCCTGGCCGAGTTGGACGAGCAGGTCCGCAAGGGTTATGCCGCGTTCGACTTCCAAGGCGTGTTCAGCGCGGTGTTCAATTTTGCCACGGTCGACCTGTCGGCCTTCTATTTCGACGTGCGCAAAGATGCGCTGTATTGCGACGGGGACACCCCGCGCCGCCGGGCCGCGCGCACGGTGCTGGACATCCTGTTCCACCGACTGACCACCTGGCTGGCGCCGATTCTGGTCTTCACGATGGAAGAGGTCTGGCTCGAGCGGTTCCCGGGCGAGGACAGCTCGGTGCATCTGGTCGACTTCCCCGACACGCCTGCTGATTGGCGCGATGCCGAGCTCGAGGCGAACATGGCCAAGATCCGCCGTGTACGCCGTGCGGTGACCGCCGCGCTGGAAGTGCAGCGCCGCGACAAGGTCATCGGCTCCAGCCTCGAAGCCGCGCCGATCGTGCATGTCGAGGATGCGGAAACCCGCGACCTGCTGGCCACTTTCGATGTCGATGATCTGTGCATCACCTCAGGCCTGACCGTCACCGCCGACCCGGCCCCGGCCGAAGCGTTCCGCCTGCCCGAAATCGAGGGCGTCGGCGTCGTGTTCGAAAAGGCCGAAGGGGCCAAGTGCCAGCGCTGCTGGAAGATCCTGCCGGATGTGGGACGCCACGCCCATCCCGGCGTCTGCGGCCGATGCGATACGGCGCTGAGCTGAAAATGATCCCTGAAACCCCCGCCATCGCGCGGGGGTTTTTCTTGCGGCTTGCGACGCACCCGCCGATCTGAAACTCTGCGCCCATGCCGATGATTGCAGTGGAAACCCAGTTCGGATGCCTCGGGATCGAAGAAGAGGACGGCGCCATCACCAGTCTGGTGTGGGACGGTCACACAACGGGTGAGACGACCCCGCTGCTGATCGAAGCGGCATCACAGATCAGGGCCTATGCCGAGGGCCGGTTGCAAAAGTTCGACTTGCCACTGCGTGTCGTTGGGTCCGAATTCCAGAAACAGGTCTGCGACTTGATGTCCGCGATTCCTTTCGGTTACACGCGGACTTACGGTGATATCGCGGATGATCTTGGGTGTCCGGCGCAAGCTGTCGGGCAGGCCTGTGGTGCCAACCCGATTCCGGTGATCATTCCCTGTCACCGCGTTCTGGCGGCAAGCGGCCTTGGGGGGTTCTCGGGGCAGGGCGGGGTTGAGGGCAAGGTTGCCCTGTTGCGTCACGAGGGGGCTGCCAGTCTGCTGATCTGACCGCCGGAATCCGGTTGCAATCTTTCGCAAAGCGTCCCAACCTGAGACAGTTTTCGAACCCGAAGGACTGCAATTCATGACTGCGAAAATTGACCCCGCCGCCCGGAAGAAGGCCATCATTGACCAATTGATGGCGTTGGAGGCACAGGAGTTGGCGACGGCGCAGGCGCACCACGATGCCTTTCAGAAAGAGTCCCAATTGGATGACCGGGAAGGCCACGACAAGGATGATATCGCGGCATCGCGCGAAAGCGCAGATCTGGCCGCCGCGTTTGACGGGCCGGTGCATGCGCATCATGCCAAGATTGACGTGATCGAAAACACCGATTTCAGCCTGACGGATACAGTGCAGCCAGGCGCCGTGGTCTGGCTGGGCGACCGGCATTTCGTCGTTTGCGTGTCGACCACCAAGTTCGACGTGGATGGTGAAACATATATGGGGATTTCAACCCAAAGCCCGATCTATCTGGCCATGGCCGGAATGCGAAAGGGCGACGTCTTCACCCACAACGGCACCGAGTTCGAGATCCGGGAAATTCTCTGATCTGTGATTTTTGTCCGTTCGGGCCGCGTCTCAGTCGCGGCTCGGCGGCATGATTTGCTGGGCGATCCCTGCCGAGACCAGGTACAGGCTGGTCACCACCAGACCCCAATGCGCCCAGCTTTGCGGGTGAAAATCCACCCAAGCGGCCCATCCGGCAAATAATGTCCATGCGAAGGCCATGGGCAGGGACAGGTTGCGCCAGCGTTCGGTGCGCACGGGGTGAATGAATTTCAGGGGCAGAAACATTGCAACGGCCAGCAGCGCCACAAGGACGAGGCTGAACCAGAAGTCGGGCTTCAGCGCAAAGATCACCACCACGACCATGTTCCAGCAGCCAGGAAACCCGGAAAAGGAATTGTCCTTTGTTTTCATGCGCGTGTCGGCAAAATACATCGCGCTGGCGAAGGTGATGACGATGATCGCGAACCAACCGGTCCAGCCGTCCATCAAGCCGGATTTGAACAGCGCATAGGCGGGAATGAAGACGTAGGTCAGATAGTCGATGATCAGGTCCAGCAGGACACCGTCGAACTCGGGCGCGTTCTTTTTGACGTGATAGTGCCGCGCCAAAGGGCCGTCGATTCCGTCGACGATGAACGAAACGACCAGCCACAGAAACATCAGGCTCCACTTTTCCTCGACCGCGGCCAGCATGGCCAGCATCGCAAATACGGCTCCGGTCGCGGTGAACAGGTGAACGGCTAAGGCTTTGAATCTGAGTGTCATGACCCGTGTCATGTACGATGCGCGCCCGAGATGCAAAGCAAAAAGCCCCCGGTATCGGCGCCGAAATGCGGTTGCTGCAATTCCGCCGCGTCTCAGGCTTTGGGGTGCGCGCGGTTGTACACCTCCATGAGGCGCGCGGTGTCGACGGCGGTATAGGCCTGTGTGGTCGAAAGGGACGCGTGACCCAGCAGTTCCTGAATGGCCCGGAGGTCTCCGCCGGCTGACAGAAGATGGGTGGCAAAGCTGTGCCGCATCGCGTGTGGAGTGGCCGTTGCCGGAAGACCCAGTTGCATACGCGCTTTGGCCATGACGCCCTGAATTGCCCTCGGACTCAGGGCTTTGCCGCGTACGCCGCGGAACAATGGGGCTGTTGGGCTTTGGGGATGTGGGCACAACTCAAGGTATCGGTCGACCGCCTGGCGCGCGGCGGGGATGACCGGAACGATCCTTTCCTTGTCACCCTTGCCGACAATTCTCAGCGTGTTGGGCAGCGGGGCATCCGCGCCGGTCAGAGACAGGGCTTCGGATATGCGAAGGCCGCAGCCATACAGCAGGGTCACGACTGCAACGTCGCGGGCGGCAACCCAATCTGATCCGGATTGCAGCTCGACCGTCTCGATCATGGCGCGGGCGGCGTCTTCGGCCAGCGGGCGCGGCAGTTTCTTGGTGAATTTCGGGGCGCGGGAGGAGAGGACGGCGGTGGGCTCGAATCCCTCGCGTTCGGCCAGCCAGCGATAGAAGCTTTTGACGGCGGACAGTTTTCGCGCCAGTGACCGCGCCCCGACGCCGGATTCGCGTTGCTGTGCCATCCAGGCCCGCATGTCCGAAATGGTGATGCGTTCGAGCGCCGCCAGCCCCTGCCGTTCGCTGTGATGCAAAGTCATGAAAGACAGGAAATCCGCGACATCCCCGCGATAGGCATTGATGGTGTTTTCCGAACGGCCCGCCAAAGCGGTCAACCCCTCCAGCCACAACTGCAACGCATCGCGGCAGGCTGGAGAGATCAGGCTCACGACAGCCAGTGGCGCATCGACCGTTCGAATACGCCTGCAAAAAAGGCCAGCAGATCAGTGCCCAATTGAGGCGAGAAGTGCCTTGGGTCGCGCGCCCCCATGACAATCATGCCCGGCAGACGCCCTTTGCCGAGATCTAGCTGCATACATGCCTCAGATTGCAGCTGGTCCAGCTGATCCCCGTGCACTCTGCGGTTGGGCTGGCGAATTTCGCGCAGGACAACCTCACGCGCGGGGTGGTTCGGTGCGTTGTCCATGTAGGAATGCACGAAACCCGGTTCCGCCACGGCCAGAACACCGTCCAGCCGGTCGATGCTTGGGTCCTGCTGGACCATCGTTGTTTCCAGGACCAGTGTGATGCGGTCGACGCGGAGGATTTCGGCAACTTCCGTACCCAGCACGCGCAGGAAGTCCTCGAATTCCGTCGGCTCAAGAAGGCGCAGGATGGCGCGGTGAACTTGGTTGGTTCCGGCGAGGTTCTCGTAGGCAGCTGCGATGACCGAGCGGTGAGTGTCCTCCAGCCGGTCCAGCCGTGCCTCAAGCCGTTGCATGGCGATTCCGCGCAGGTCGATTATGTTGTCTCCGCGGGCGCGTTCGTTCGCGGCGACCAGCGCCTGCATCAGATCCTTGTCGTCCAGTACGGCGTCCGGCTCGGCCAGAATCGCGGCGCGGAGGTTGTCCTCGAGTTTGGGATTGCTGCTCATATCCTGTCCGGTCTTTTTTTGTTGGGGGCGTTATAGCACGGGTGCCCGGAAATACCTTGGGAAAAATGCACGTTTAGGTGGATTAGGCGCCGTGTGTGGGGGCGTGGCTCCCGCCTGCAGGCGTCTGATCAACGATCAGGCCCACTGAAGTTGGGCCAGGCGCGGCCCCAGTCGGGGCCGCGCGGTTGTACATGGGATCAATGGATCACAGAATCTTCTGACCGGTCTTGGCCCAATCCGACAGGAAGGCCTCGAGCCCTTTGTCGGTCAGCGGGTGATCAGCCAGCTTCTTGATCACGGCAGGCGGGGCGGTGATCACGTCGGCGCCGATACGGGCGCTGTCGGCCACATGGTTTACGCTGCGGATCGAGGCGGCGAGGATTTCGGTTTCGAACCCGTAGTTGTCATAGACCTGACGGATGTCGGCGATCAGGTCCATACCGTCGAGGTTGATGTCGTCCAGCCGTCCGATGAAGGGCGAAATGAAGGTCGCGCCGGCCTTGGCTGCCAGAAGTGCCTGATTGACCGAGAAGCACAGGGTGACGTTGACCATCTGGCCTTCGTCGCTGAGCGTCTTGCAGGTTTTCAGACCGGCCCAGGTCAGCGGCACCTTGACGGCGATGTTCGGTGCGATCTGCGCCAGCTTGCGGCCTTCGGCGATCATGTCCTCGGCTTCGGTGGCGACGACTTCGGCGGAAACCGGGCCATCGACCAGGTCGCAGATTTCCTTGGTCACTTCCAGAATGTCGCGACCCGATTTCAGGATCAGCGAGGGGTTGGTGGTGACACCGTCCACCATGCCCAGATCGTTCAATTCGGCGATGGCGTCGATTTCGGCTGTGTCTACGAAGAATTTCATCGGGGCAGTCCTTTGATGGGTTGGCCTTGCTCGCGGATGCCTTTACCTCAAAGAGACCCGTGCTGAAACCCCTGCTGAAGAAAGGCGCGCATTGAGCGACCCGGTGCATTTCGACCAAGGTGAGCTGGTGGCGGTTCTGACGACCCAGCCACTGGACCGGACGTTGGATTACAAGGCGCCCGAGGGGGGGTGTTTCCTGGGGGCCTTCGTCGAGGTGCCGCTGGGCCCGCGCAAGGTTCTGGGCGTGGTTTGGGGTGCGGGGCGCGGTGATTTCGACCGCAGCAAGATCCGCTCGGTCATCCGGGTACTGGACGTGGCGCCCATGCGCGAAGAGATGCGCCTGTTCCTGCAGCGCGCGGCCGACTACACGCTGACGCCGATGCCGGCGATGCTGCGGCTGGCCACCCGCGCGCCCGGGCTGGGCGACCCGCTGTCGATGCGCAAGATCTATCGGCTGGGCAGCGGCACGCCCGACCGCATGACCGATGCCCGGGCCCGGGTGCTGGAGGTGCTGCGTGACTATGGCGGGCTGGCCTTCACCCTGAAGGAACTGGCCGAGATGGCTGGGGTCACCTCATCGGTCGTCAAAGGGTTGGTCAAGCAGGGCGCTGTGCTTGAGGAGGACAGCCCCCGCGACCTACCTTATCCGACGCTGGATCCGGGCCGGCCGGGCAAGGCGCTGACCCCAGACCAGACCGCTGCCGCAGACACGTTGCGGGCCGCACTGCGCAGCGGAACCTACGGCACCACGCTGCTGAAGGGCGTGACCGGGTCGGGCAAGACCGAGGTTTACCTTGAAGCGGTGGCCGAAGCACTGCGCATGGGCCGGCAGGCGCTGGTGCTACTGCCCGAGATTGCCCTGACCGCCGAGTTTCTGACGCGGGTCGAGGAGCGGTTCGGTGCGCGCCCGGCCGAATGGCATTCCGGTGCCACGATGACTGAGCGCCGGCGGGTCTGGCGCATGGTCGGGCAGGGCGATGCGCAGATGGTGGTCGGCGCGCGGTCGGCGCTGTTCCTGCCGTTTCGCGATCTGGGCCTGATCGTGGTGGATGAGGAACACGACACCTCGTACAAGCAGGAAGACGGCGTGCATTACAACGCGCGCGACATGGCAGTGCTGCGGGCGGCGATCTGCGGGTCGCGCGTGATCTTGGCCAGTGCCACGCCCTCGCTGGAAAGCTGGGCCAATGCCGAGGCCGGCAAGTACGACCGGCTGGACCTAACCTCGCGCTTTGGGGCGGCGGTGCTGCCGGACATGAAGACCATCGACATGCGCGCCGAAAAGATGCAGCCGGGTACCTGGATTTCCCCCAGCCTGCGCCAGGCGGTGCAGGCGCGGATCGAGAAGGGCGAACAGTCGCTGCTGTTCATCAATCGCCGTGGATATGCACCGGTGACGCTGTGCCGGGCCTGCGGCGAACAGATCGCCTGCGACCACTGCGATGCGCGCATGGTCGAACACCGGTTCCTGAAACGTCTGATGTGCCACCAATGCGGCGAGACCAAGCCCATGCCGGAGGCCTGCCCCGCCTGCGGGGTCGAGGGCAAGCTGGCCCCGGTCGGCCCCGGCATCGAACGTCTGGCCGAAGAGGCCGAGGCGACCTTTCCCGACGCCCGCATCGCCATGCTCAGTTCCGACCTGTTCGGCTCGGCCCGGGCGCTTAAGGCCAAGATCGAAGAGATCGCCGAGGGTGACGCAGATATTGTCATCGGCACGCAGCTGGTGGCCAAGGGGCACAATTTCCCGAACCTGACGCTGGTCGGGGTGATCGACTCGGATCTGGGCCTGCACGGGTCCGACCTGCGCGCTGCCGAGCGGACCTTTCAACTGATGCGGCAGGTGGCGGGCCGGGCCGGGCGCGCCGACAAGCCGGGGACGGCGCTGCTGCAGACTTTTCAGCCCGAACACCCGGTGATCCGCGCGATCCTGTCGGGGGATGAGGAAGGGTTCTGGCGTGCCGAGGCCGCCGGGCGTCAGGCGGCCGGGGTGCCGCCTTATGGCCGGATGGCGGGGATCGTGCTGTCCGGCCCCGAGGTCGGGCCCGTCTTTGACATCGGCAACGTATTGGCGCGCAATGACGCGCCGCTGCGGCAGATCGGGGCACAGGTCTTTGGGCCTGCCCCGGCACCGATTGCCCGTATCCGCGGGCGGCACCGGGTAAGGCTGCTGGTCAAGGCGCCCAAGGGGGCACCGATCCAGGACGCCATCGCCCGCTGGATCGCACCTCTGCGCCTGAAGGGAGACATCCGCCTGACCGTCGATATCGACCCGCAGAGCTTCTACTGACTCTGCATCAGCGCAGACCCGATGTGCACGGGGGATTTCCTCTCGCCAGCCGGGCGGATTGGGCGTAGAGAACTCTCATGCTGAAACCGATGCCCCTGTCCCAGGCCCAGAGCCTGCCGTTCTGGCGCCGCCCCGTCACGTTGCTGTTCGTGATGGCGCTGACCATGCCCATCGCCTTCAACGCATGGAGCGCACTGCTGAACAACTTCGTGATCGAAGTCGCGGATTTCGATGGGGCAGACATCGGCCTGCTACACACGGTGCGAGAAATCCCGGGCTTTCTGGCCGTGGGCGTGATCGCGGTGATAATTTTCGTGCGCGAGCAGGTGCTGGCCATGATTTCGCTGATGCTGCTGGGCGTCGCCACGGCGGTGACCGCCTGGTTTCCCAGCCTCGGCGGGCTGCTGTTCGTGACCCTGTTCAGCTCGATCGGGTTTCATTACTACGAAACGGTGAACCAGTCGCTTCAGCTGCAATGGCTGCCCAAGGACCGCGCCCCGCAGGTGCTGGGCTGGCTGGTGGCGATGGGGTCGGCCTCGACGCTGGTGGTCTATGGGCTGATCGTGCTGACCTGGGATCGGTTCGATCTGTCCTACAACACGGTCTTCATGGCGGCTGGTGGGCTGACCGCGGTGCTGGCGCTGTTCTGCCTGATCGCCTATCCGCAATTCGATGCGCTGACACCGCAGACCAAGAAGATCGTGCTGCGCCGCCGCTACTGGCTGTATTACGCGCTGCAGTTCATGGCGGGCGCGCGGCGGCAGATCTTTGTCGTGTTCGCCGGGTTCATGATGGTCGAGCGCTTCGGCTTCGAAGTGCATCACTTGACCAGCCTGTACCTCATCAACCTGATCATCAACATGGCCGCCGCCCCTTTGCTGGGCAAGGCCGTCGCGGTGTTTGGCGAGCGGCGTACGCTGATCTTCGAGTATCTGGGCCTTGCCATCGTATTTGCGGCGTATGGCGGCATCTACTGGTTTGGCTGGGGCGTGCTGCTGGCGGCCATTCTCTACGTCATCGACCACGTGCTGTTCGCGCTGGCTCTGGCGCTCAAGACCTATTTCCAGAAAATCGCCGATCCGGCCGATATTGCCCCCACCGCGGCAGTGGCCTTTACCATCAACCACATCGCGGCGGTGTTTCTGCCGGCGCTTCTGGGGCTGCTGTGGGTCGTGTCGCCGGGGGCGGTGTTCGGCCTGGCGGCGGGTATGGCGCTGATCTCTCTGGCGCTGTCGCTGCTGATCCCGCGCCACCCCGAACCGGGGAACGAGACCATCTTTTCGAAATACGCGCCCGCACCGGCCGAATGACACGCGCGACGCTTGACCTCGGTGGCTGACGGCCCTAGGCGCAAAGGCGGTTTCTGCAGGAGGTTCCCATGCCCACATTCACCGCCCTGACCACCCTGAAAGGCAAAGCCGCGGCCGAAAGCCTGGGCGAAGCGATGGAGCGTCTGGAGCCCGAACCCACCGGCGTGGGTGTCTTCGAGGTCGAGGACGGCTCGGGCCTGTGGGAGGTCGGCGGCTATTTCACCGAAAGCCCCGACGAGGCCGCCCTGGCCCTGCTGGCGGCGGCCTTCGAGGCCAAGCCCTTCGTGGTGTCGGAACTGCCGGAAACCGACTGGGTCGCCCATGTCCGGCGCGAGCTGGCTCCGGTCGAGGCCGGGCGGTTTTTCGTCTATGGCAGCCACGATGCCGACAAGCTGCCCGAGGGGCGCATTCCGCTGCTGATCGAGGCGGCGATGGCCTTTGGCACTGGGCACCACGGAACGACGCTGGGGTGTCTGCGGGCGCTGGACAAGCTGATTGAGACTGGGTTCGAGGCCAGCAAGGTCGCCGATATCGGCTGCGGTACGGCGGTGTTGGCGATGGCGGCGGCGCGGGTCTGGGACGGTGACATTCTGGCCAGCGACATTGATCAGGTCGCCGTCGACGTAGCCGAGGCCAACCTGAAGGCCAACGGCATGGCCGGGGCCGTCCTTTGTGTCGAGGCTGCCGGATTTGACCATCCTGACCTCCAGGCGGTGGCGCCTTACGATCTGATTTTTGCCAACATTCTGAAGGGCCCGCTGGTGGCCCTTGCGCCGGAGATCGCGCAGAATCTGCGCGGAGGCGGACATGCGATCCTGTCGGGAATCCTCAACGAGCAGGCCGACGAAGTGGAATCGGTTTATGCACAAAACGGGTTCAATACGATGGATCGGTCAATGATTGGTGAATGGACGACGCTAGTCTTAACCAAACAGGGCGCAAATTAGACCATTTGCAGGAGTTTTGTGGATTTTTGCCACGGTTTTGACGCATTCTCTTTCTATCGTCATCCAATGAATTTGGGGGGCGGTTTTTGGAGGCTGCCATGACAGGAAAACAACTTGAATTCGATCAGCGCGTTCATCGGCTGACAAAGAAACACAACAAGATGAGCCGTGGCTATCGCGCGACTATGCGCAAAGATGGTCTGGTCGTCATGAAACCCCAGCGGGTACGCTCGGCGGTTCCGGCCAAGGTTCTGTTGCTGTGCCTGTGCGGATTTTTTGCTTTCAAAGCGTTCCTGCTATCCAATCTCGGCCCGACCGGATACCAGTATCGGGTGGATGCCCTGAACGAAGGGACATCGGTTGAACAGGCGGGCGCATGGATCATGCAGATCGATCCATTGTCGCAGGCCCTGTCGACACAGCTGAACAAGATTCTCTACTGAACTCTCTCTCCTAAAGAGCCTTCAAAAGACAAAAACACCGCGTACCTTTCGGTCCGCGGTGTTTCTGTGCTGCCCCGAGGGAGGATAGGGGCGAGAGCGGGTGGTTTCAGTACAGACGGCGGCGGCCAGCAGCGACTTCGTCGATGTCACCGCGGCACAGGCCGATATCTTCCAGTTCACGGTTGCTCAGACCGTTCAATGCATTGCGCGTCACGCGTGCGTCGTTCCAGGCGACAACGGCGTTCACAACAGATGCCAGAAAGGCACCGATACGGCCGACAAGGCCAAACGAGCCAATCGAGGCGCGGGTTGTGTCAATTGCAGCCATATCCTGCTTCCTTCTGTTCAGTGTTGACGTTTGAATGTCGAATTCCCGGGCCAGTTAGTGATGTCGGATTGACCTTGCAAGTGCTGAAACTGCATGTGTCCTATGCAGTTTTTGCAATGCTTCGAAAATGATGAAAGTCCCTTAAATTATTGGTGAAAACTGCTTTGGGAATGTGTCGGTTTCAGACTTTCTAGGGTCGCAATGCGTCCGAATTGTCGTGGACGGAACAGGCGTGTCGCATTTGGGAGCCGGATCAATTTTCTTGGAAAATGTTCACGCTTCGTGCTAATCGAGAGAAAAGACAATGAAAACCCGAGCAGGCCGAGGCACAACATGCGAATTCTGGGCATTGATCCGGGGCTGCGAACCCTGGGGTGGGGCGTCATCGAATCACATGGCAGCCGACTGAGCCATGTTGCCAACGGCCTGTGCAAATCCGACGGGGATGATCTGGGCGAGCGGCTTTTGTCGCTGCACAACCAGATCGTCGAGGTGATCGCCGAACATCAGCCCGACCAGGCAGCCATCGAACAGACCTTCGTCAACAAGGACGGCGCCGGGACGCTGAAGCTGGGTCAGGCGCGCGGAGTGGCGTTGCTGACCTTGGCGCAGGCTGGGTTGCCGGTGGGCGAATACGCGCCCAACCGGGTCAAGAAAACCGTGGTGGGCGTGGGGCACGCCGAGAAGGAACAGATTCTGCACATGGTCAAACTTCAACTGCCGGGATGCCAGCCCAAGGGGGCCGACGCCGCGGATGCGCTGGCGATCGCGATCTGTCATGCGTTCTACGGTGCGACACCGCAGGCGCGCATCAAGCAGGTGGCCACATGATCGGCAAGCTGACCGGACGCATCGACTATCGCGCGGCGGATCATCTTCTGATCGACGTGCGCGGGGTCGGCTACATCGTCTATTGCTCGGACCGGACCATGGCGGCCCTGCCTGGGGTGGGCGAGGCGGTCTCGCTGTACACCGATCTGGTGGTGCGCGAGGACCTGATGCAGCTTTATGGCTTTCTGTCTTTGGTCGAGAAAGAGTGGCATCGGCTGCTCTGCTCGGTTCAAGGGGTGGGGGCCAAGGTGTCTCTGGCCATTCTGGGCGCGCTGGGGCCGGACGGGGTCAGCCGGGCTATCGCGCTGGGCGATTGGGGCGCGGTAAAGGCGGCCAAGGGCGTCGGGCCCAAGACCGCGCAGCGCATCGTGCTGGACCTGAAAGACAAGGCGCCCGGCGTCATGGCGATGGGCGGCACGGTGACCGAGGCGATGGACGGCCCCGTGGCCGAGGTGGTTGAACCCGCAGCGCCGGTCCGGGTGCGGGCCTCGAAACCCGGTGCGGGTGCGGCGTCGGCGGGTGCTTTGTCGGCGCTGTCGAACTTGGGCTATGGCCCGTCCGAGGCCGCATCGGCCGTGGCCGAGGCCGCCGCCAACCTGCCCGATGCCGGCGAGGCCGAATTGATCCGCGCGGCGTTGAAACTGCTGGCTCCGAAAGGCTGAATGAATGGTTGATGCCGACCCGACCCTGCGCCCGCAGCCTCTGCCCGAGGACAACGATCGCGCCTTGCGCCCGCAGGGGCTGGACGAATTCATCGGCCAGGCCGAGGCACGGGCCAATCTGCGCATCTTCATCCAGTCGGCCCGCCAGCGGAACGAGGCGATGGACCACACGCTGTTCCACGGCCCTCCGGGCTTGGGCAAGACGACGCTGGCGCAGATCATGGCGCGCGAGCTGGGGGTGAACTTCCGCATGACCTCGGGGCCGGTTCTGGCCAAGGCCGGGGATCTTGCGGCGATCCTGACCAACCTCGAAGAGCGCGACGTGCTGTTCATCGACGAGATTCACCGCCTGAATCCGGCGGTGGAAGAGGTGCTGTACCCGGCGATGGAGGATTTCGAGCTGGATCTGGTGATCGGCGAGGGCCCCGCGGCCCGTACCGTGCGGATCGAACTGCAGCCCTTTACCCTGGTCGGGGCGACCACGCGGATGGGCCTGCTGACCACCCCGCTGCGCGACCGGTTCGGCATTCCGACCCGGCTGCAATTCTACACCGTGGAAGAATTGCACGAGATCGTCACCCGCAACGCCCGCAAGCTGGGCGCGCCGGCCGATGACGACGGTGCGCGCGAGATCGCGCGCCGGTCGCGGGGCACTCCCCGTATCGCCGGGCGGCTGCTGCGGCGGGTCGTGGATTTCGCCATCGTCGAGGGCGACGGCCGCATCACGCGCGAATTGGCCGATGGCGCGCTGACGCGGTTGGGCGTCGATAATCTGGGCTTGGACGGCGCCGACCGCCGCTATTTGAAACTGATCGCCGAAAATTATGGCGGTGGCCCGGTGGGGATCGAGACCTTGTCGGCCGCCTTGTCCGAGAGCCGCGACTCGCTGGAGGAAGTGATCGAGCCCTATCTGCTGCAACAGGGCCTGATCCAACGCACGCCGCGCGGCCGGATGCTGGCGCAGAAGGCCTGGACGCATTTGGGCATGGCCGCGCCCAAGGGACAGAGCGACCTGTTTGGCTGACGACTGTAGATCAGCCTTTACGCTCGCGGATTTTCACCAGCATCTCGTACTCGGGTTCGAAATGAGGACGGAATGCGGCCAATTCTTCCGCAGACAGCTTTTTGCGTGACAACGACCTGTTTTCGTGGCGCATAGGCAAGTCCACCGAGAACAACGCCTGGGCGCTTTCAAGCAAATTGCCGAGTTCGTGAAAGAAACCGACTTGATCTAGAGAGGACACAGCCTCGACAGCCTCGTCCACGTCGAAGTTTTCGCTGAACATATAAAGCTGACGCAGCAGGTGATCGCGGTCAGCGGATGCGATGAAATCGGCAAAGTCGCCCTTCGCCCAATCGCCTTCGGATGCCAGGCAGGGGTGATCGACGCCGTATTCAATATACCCTTTCAGCATCAAAAAGTGGCTGTAGGCCCGCTCGACCGGATCGCGGAACACAGTAAATGTGTAGGTCTTGGCGGGCACCTTCAGTGAATGGAACGGCGAATGTGAAAACGCGTAGGCAAAGCTGCCCGCCTTGATCAGCCGCTCGTTCCAGCCGACCGCAGGTCCGATCTCGCCGGCAATTCGGTGTTTGGGGGCGCCCGCAAGAGCTTTCACTGTCACACGCTTGCCGGCGAACGCCGACAGGAACGCCGCATTCAACGAAGAGCCGGCTGTTTTTCTGATGTGATAATGGTAGACGCGGTCAAATTCAGGAGTTAGCCGTCCTTTGTGCTGTGGCGGATTTCTTCTGATCCAGGAAAGCATTGGGTCGATGTTTCGTCCTTGTCAGAGATGGCCGAGACCGTCTGTTCTGGTAGTGTCGGTAACGCCTGGCAACATGGCGTTTGTCGTGGGTGTATCTTTGTTTGCGACAGTAATCAACGGCCCCGAGACTGAAAAAAGAGGGAATTGCCAATGACGCCTGAGGGTGTTGCCGAGTTGTTTTGCCGCGCGGACGGGAACTATCTTTTCGCACGTTGGGGACGGCCCATCGTGCCGATCGTATTTGGTGTGGAAGACAAGACGCTAGCAACGGTCAAAGGCGCGTTCGAGGCGGTCGTGGCACTGGCCGGCCATAAGATGGCCGAGACCGACCCCGAGTTGGGCGCCAACTGCATGGTGTTCTTTTTTCGCGATTGGGCCGAGCTGCTTGAAGTGCCTGACCTTGACCGGCTGATCCCGGACCTCGCGCCACTGGTCGAGCGGCTCGATGCTGGCGGAGCCAACCAGTATCGAGCCTTCAGGTTCGATCCGGACGGCGCGATCCGTGCTGCGTTTGTCTTTGTGAGGATGGACAGTGAGCTGTCGAAAGTTTCGGCCGAAACGCTGGCGTTGTCGCAGGTCGTTCAGACCATTCTTTTGTGGTCGGATACAGCCTTCCGAGAGCGCTCGCCCCTGGCCGTGGCGGGAGACACCACGATCCTGCGGCCCGACATTGCCGCGCTGATCCGTGCAGCCTATGATCCGGTTTTGCCGGCGGTGGCGCGGGACCCGTCCCATGCGCTGCGGCTGTTCGCACGCATGGAGCCGACGCAATGAAGCATGTCTTTCCCGTCCGCGTCTACTACGAGGACACCGACATGGGGGGCGTGGTCTATCACGCCAACTATTTGCGCTATATCGAGCGCGCCCGGTCGGATTGGGTGCGCAACCTGGGCAATGACCAGAACGCAATGCGCGAGGCTGGTATCATCTGGGTCGTGCGAAGGGTCGAGGCCGACTATCTGGCGTCTGCGCGGTTCGATGACGAGCTGCTGGTCGAAACCGAGGTCGTCGCGATTTCCGGCGTGCGACTGACCATGGCTCAACTCATCCGACGCGGCGAGACCGAAGTCTTCCGCGCGACCGTGACGGCCGTTTGCGTCAATCAGGATGGCCGGCCGATCCGGCTCCCGGCAGAGATTCGCGCATTGCTGTAACAATTTGCTCAGCCCCTGTGGTTCTGTTGGCAATTTGCCCCTAACTACGCTAGCGTTTGGCAAAACAAGGCCAATCAACGGCTGTCAGGCAAAACAAAGAGCAGGTTCATGGAAGCTGAAACGCTGGCGCTGGCGCAGGAGATCGATTTCTCCATGTGGGGGCTGTTCGCCCGTGCGACATTCATCGTGAAAGTGGTGATGCTGATCCTTGTGGTCGCATCCTTCTGGTCATGGTCGATCATCATTCAAAAGCTCATCACCTATCGCAGCGCGCGACGCGAAGCGCAGGTGTTCGACGAGGCGTTCTGGTCGGGCAACCCGCTGGACGAGCTGTTCGAACAGATCGGAACGCAGCCGGATGGCAGTTCCGAAAAGATCTTCGCAGCCGGCATGATCGAGTGGCGCCGCTCGCACCGCGCCGACGGTGGACTCATAGCCGGCGCACAGGCCCGGATCGATCGTTCGATGGATGTGGCCATCGCAAAAGAGGCCGAGGGTTTGCAAAAGGGTCTTTCGATCCTTGCGACCGTGGGTTCGACTGCGCCGTTCATCGGCCTGTTCGGTACGGTTTGGGGCATCATGAACGCCTTCATCGAAATCGCCGAACAGCAGAACACAAACCTGGCCGTCGTGGCACCGGGCATCGCCGAAGCTTTGCTGGCGACCGGTCTTGGCCTGCTGGCCGCAATTCCGGCCGTAATCTTCTACAACAAACTTAGCGCGGACAGCGATCGCATCGTTGGCGGATACGAGGCTTTTGCCGACGAATTCGCAACCATTCTGTCCCGCCAGTTGGACAGCTGACATGGGTGCGGCGATCCAGCAATCGTCTGGCGGCAACGGACGACGCCGAGGACGGCGGCGCGGGCGTGCGCAGCCGATGGGTGAAATCAACGTCACACCCTTTGTCGACGTGATGCTGGTGCTGCTGATCATCTTCATGGTCGCGGCGCCGCTGATGACCGTGGGGGTCGAGGTTGATCTACCCAAAACCGCCGCCAGCGCTCTGCCCGGCGACAACGAGGAACCGTTGACCGTCACGCTGACAGCCGACGGGCGGGTTCAGATCCAGACCACCGAGGTGTCCCGCGACGAGTTGATCGGTAAGCTGCGCGCCATTGCTGCCGAGCGCAGCAGCGACCGCGTCTACCTGCGGGCCGATGGCGCCATTCCTTATGCGCAGGTCATGCAGGTCATGGGTGCGTTGAATGCCGGCGGGTTTTCGAATGTGGGCCTTGTCACCGATACCGGCGGGCCGGCGCTGGACGCGGGCGGAGAGTGAGGCTGCGCGGTGGATACCGGCACCAAGATTTCGGCGATTGCCCATGTGACATTGATCGGATGGGCTCTGTTCGGCGGCACGTTCCGGTCCGAGCCACTGCCTTTTGCAGTGCAGGAGGTGTCGGTGGTTTCGGCTGAGCAATTCGCTGCCCTGACGGCGCAAAGCGATGCGCCCGAAGTTCCGACGCCCCCCAACGCATTGGAAGACCCGATCGTACAACCCCCGGCCCCCGAAGTGCCGGAGCCGTCGGTTGAAGAACAGCCGCGCCCCGAGCCGGTCACGCCACCCGAACCGGAGCCCGAGCCGCAACCCGAGGCAGTTGAGACTCCACCCGAATCCGAAGTGATCGAGCAGCCTCCGGTACTGGATGAACCGGAACCCGAGGTTGCGGTTTTGCCGGCGCTGCCCGAGTCCCAGCCCCGCCCGGCGGACAAGGTGGCCCCCGAACCCATTGCTCCTCCGCCATTGGACGCAAAGCCGGACGATATCGAAACACCGGCGGTTTCGCTGGATGAAGGTGCTGAGATCCAGCAGGAGCAGCAAGACCAGACCGCGCCCGAGGAAGCCACTGACCAGATCGTGACCGAGGCGGAAGAGGCCAAGGACCTGTCGCCACAAAGCTCGCCGCGTCCCCGGGTCCGGCCCAATCGGCCCAAGCCTGCGGAAACCGAACAGACCGCGACCGCCGATCCGGTCGAACAGGCTGCGGAACCCGACGAGGCCGCGATCAATGACGCGCTGGCCGAGGCTTTGGGCGGTTCGTCCGAGCCGTCCGGTCCGCCTCTGACCGGCGGCGAAAAGGATGCGATGCGTCTGGCTGTTTCGCGGTGCTGGAATGTGGGCTCGTTGTCGACCGATGCGCTCAAGACCGTTGTGGTGGTCGGTTTCTCGCTGAACCGCGACGGCTCGATCGTTCCCGGCAGTCTGCAGCTTCTGGATAGCTCTGGCGGCTCGGACGGGGCCGCAAAACAGGCATACGAGGCCGCCCGGCGTGCGATTTTGCGCTGCGGAGCAAAAGGATATGACCTTCCTGCTGACAAATACGAGCATTGGAAGGATATTGAGATCACCTTCAATCCCGAGAGGATGCGGATCAAATGATGAAACTTCTGACCAGCCTCTTCGTTGGCCTGACCCTTCTGTCGGCCCCCGTGTCTGCGCAAACCGGCCCACTTCGGCTGGAATTGGATGAAGGCATCATCGAACCTTTGCCATTTGCGGTGCCCAGCTTTGTACCGGACAGTCCGGCGGCCAGCCAGTTTGCGGCTGACATCAGCCGCGTCATCGCCGAGGACCTGACCGGAACCGGCCTGTTCCGTGAGATTTCGCCGGATGCATTCATCAGCCGTGTTAGCAGTTTCGAAGCGCCGGTCCAATTTGCGGATTGGAAGGCGATCAATGCCGATGCGCTGGTCACCGGCGCGGTGAATGTCTCGGGCAATACCCTGTCCGTCCGGTTCCGGGTCTGGGATGTATTCTCGGGTCAGGAATTGGGCAACGGCCTGCAATTTGCTGGTACAACCGAGGGCTGGCGCCGAATGGCGCACAAGGTGGCTGATCAGGTCTACAGCCGCATTACCGGTGAGGGAGGCTATTTCGACAGCCGCGTGGCTTTTGTCTCGGAAACCGGCCCAAAGGATCAGCGCCGCAAGCGGCTGGCCATCATGGACTATGACGGGGCGAATGTTCAGTACCTGACCGACAGTGCCGCGATCGTTCTGGCCCCGCGCTTTTCGCCAACGGGCGACCGGTTGCTCTACACCAGCTATGAAAGCGGCCGCCCGCGGATCTACGTTCTGGATGTTGGCCGGGTCAAGCGGCAGGAATTGCAGACTCAGGAAGGTACGATGAGTTTCTCGCCGCGCTTTTCGCCTGATGGCCGCTCGATCGTCTACTCGCTGACGCAGGGCGGCAATACGGATCTGTGGAAAATGGATTTGGCATCCGGGCAAAGCGTGCGCCTGACCAACACGCCCGCAATTGAAACCGCGCCCAGCTATTCGCCCGACGGATCGCGGATCGTTTTCGAGAGCGACCGGTCAGGCAGCCCTCAGTTGTATATCATGCCGGCAAATGGCGGTGAGGCGACCCGCATCAGCTTTGGCCAAGGGCGCTATGGGACGCCCGTCTGGTCACCACGCGGAGATCTGGTGGCCTTTACCAAGCAGAACAAGGGCCGGTTCCATATCGGCGTGATGCGACTGGACGGTAGCGAGGAGCGGCTGTTGACCGCCTCGTTCCTGGACGAGGGGCCCACATGGTCGCCCAATGGCCGGGTCATAATGTTTGCGCGGGAAACCCAGGGCGCCAGCGGGCGTTCGACCCTGTACTCGGTCGACATTTCGGGCCGAAACCTGCGCCCCGTACGCACCCCGGACGGTGGCAGTGACCCGTCCTGGGGGCCACTGTTGAATTAAGAGACCGCCGGTCGCGCCGAAGTTCACAAGGCAGGCTGGCTGTGATAGACAGACGTCAATAAACAAACGGGACAAGAGGCAACAGAAATGAACGTATTGAGCAAGTTTGCGGCTCTGGGCGCGCTGGCGCTGGTGGCCGCATGTACCAACAACGATCCCTCGGCTTTGGGCGGTGGCGCCGGCGGCAACGGCGCAATCGTCCCGGGTTCTCCCAGCGACCCACGTTCGCCCGCCTATTTCCAGCAGGCGATCGGTGACCGGGTCCTGTTTGCCGTGGATCAGTCCACGCTCTCGCCCGAGGCGCAGACGATCCTTCAGGGGCAGGCCCAGTGGCTGTTGGCCAATACCGACTACGTCGCCACGATCGAAGGTCACGCGGATGAACAGGGCACGCGGGAATACAACCTTGCGCTGGGCGCCCGCCGGGCAAATGCCGCGCGGGAATACCTGATTTCCCGCGGTGTGGCCGGAAACCGTCTGCAGACGATCAGCTATGGCAAGGAGCGCCCGATCGAAATCTGTAGCACTGAGGAATGCTATTCCAAGAACCGCCGCGCGGTCACCGTGCTGACCGGATCCACAACGGGGTAACAGGATGAGAATTGCGGGATTGGTTCTGGCGGCGGCTTTGACCCTTGCCAGCGGCGCGCAAGCGCAGGATCAGCAGACTCTGGCCGATATTCGCCAGGAACTGACGGTGCTGCATGTCGAAATCCAACGGCTCAAGCGCGAGTTTTCTACGACAGGCTCGCCCGCGCCGAACCTGTCCGGCAGTTCGATACTGGAACGCGTTGACGCCATCGAGGCCGAGTTGCAGAGGCTGACTCGGCAGACCGAGCAGCTGAATCAGCGTGTTCAGAATGTCGTGACGGACGGAACCAACCGGATCGGAGATCTGGAGTTCCGTCTCTGCGAGCTGGAACCCGGTTGCGAGTTCACCGGCGAAGACACACCGACATTGGGTGGAGATAGCGACACAGCGGCCATCACCGCTCCGGTGACGACGCCCGGCGATGCCGCCGGCGGCGACCAGGTCGAACTGGCCGTAGGTGAACAAGCCGATTTTGATGCCGCGTCGCAAGCCCTTGCGGACGGCGATTTCCAGACGGCGGCCGATCTTTTTGCGCAATTTGACAGCGCGTATCCCGGCAGCCCGCTGGCCCCCGAAGCCAATCTGAGGCGAGGGCAGGCCCTGGAAGGGCTGGGTGATACCCGCGAAGCGGCCCGGGCTTTCCTTGCCAGCTTTACTGGCGATTCCGAAGGGCCGGTGGCCCCCGAGGCGTTGTACGAACTTGGGGCAGCATTGGGCCGGTTGGGCCAGGTTGACCAGGCTTGTATCACGCTTGGAGAAGTCGGCGTCCGGTTCCCGTCGTCGGCCTTTGTGGCCACGGCAACCGAGGAAATGGCGTCGCTGAGCTGTTCTTGAGCTCACCTGACGACACCCTTCCGGAGCGCGTCAGGGCGCTGTTGCCCGAAACGCTTCCGTCGCGACTGGGCGTGGCCGTGTCCGGTGGAAGCGACTCGCTTGCATTGCTGCATCTTTTGGTCCGGATCGCCCAGGTTGAAGATGTTCGGCTGTTTGCGGCCACTGTCGATCACGGCCTGAGGCCGGATGCGGCCGCCGAGGCCGCCAGTGTTTCCGAGACATGTGCACATTTGGGCGTGTCCCATGTCACTCTGAAATGGACGGGATGGGACCGGTCGGGAAACCTGCAGGATCAGGCACGGCAGGCGCGCTACGGCCTGCTGCGGGACTGGGCGGTGTCGCAGGACATTCCCGCGGTCGCTCTGGGCCATACCGCAGATGATCAGGCGGAAACCGTGTTGATGCGTCTTGGACGCGCCGCCGGCGTGCGCGGATTGTCGGCCATGACTTTTGCGCGCGATCTGGACGGGGTCACGCTTTGGCGACCTTTGCTGGGCGAAACGCGCACCGCTTTGCGGGACTACTTGCGGGCTGAGGGGGTGCGATGGATCGAAGACCCTTCGAATCAGGACCTTCGCTTTGACCGGATCAAGGCCCGCGAGGCGTTGGGCCATCTGTCCGGCTTGGGGATTACGGCCGGAACTTTGTCGCGCGTTGCTGCGAACCTTGGGCGTGCGAACCGGGCGCTTGAGCATTTTGCGCAGGAATCCGCCCGCCGTGTCGCGAAAGAGAAAGCCTGTGCGGTGCGTGTGGATCGCGCCGGTTTTGCCGCGCTACCTGAGGAAATACAGCGTCGGCTTGTGGTCGGTATCCTCCAGCGGATCTCGGGTCCGGAGTACCCGCCGCGGCAAACCAAAGTCGAGCAGGTCGTACAGGCAGTTATTGCGGGACGTTCGTCGACGCTGAGCGGTTGTCAAATCCTGACGGACGGGAATTGTTCGTGGTTTTGCAGAGAGCTGACCGCCGTTTCGACATGCGTGGCCCGACCGGCCGAACGCTGGGACGGGCGTTGGATCGCGACAGGACCGGACACGCCCGGAGCGCAGATCCGTGCGCTTGGCGAGACCGGGTTGCCACAAGTACCCGACTGGCGCGCGACAGGGGTGCCGCGCATGGTGCTGATGGCCACGCCCGCCGTTTGGCTGGGCGACCAAATCGTGTCCGCGCCATTTGCCGGTTTTTTGAACGGATGGTCGTTTGAAATGGACCCGAAATTCCCCGAGTTTTCGGCTTCTTTTTTATCGCATTGAACCTGCTTCAATCATCTCTATTTTAAGAGGCAACCCGGCAGCGCCTCATCTGCCGATGTCTTTTGGGAGAATTTTCTTGGGCAACGCTCGCAATATAGCATTCTGGGTCGTTCTCTTCCTGTTGATCCTTGCACTGTTCAATCTGTTCAGCGGACCGGGAGGAACCCTCCAGAGCAATGAAAAAACCTATTCGGATTTCGTAAGCGCCGTCGAAGCAGGTGACGTAAAAGGCGTGACGCTGGATGGTGAGCAGATCCGTTACACAACCAGTTCCGGCGGGAATTTCGTCACGATCAAGCCCGGTGATGCCGAAGTCACCAAGCTGCTGATCGAGAAAGACATCCCCGTGCGGGCGGAAAAGCAACAGCAATCGGGTTTCCAGTCTTTCCTGATCACGCTGCTGCCGTTCCTGCTGCTGATCGGTGTCTGGGTCTATTTCATGAACCGGATGCAGGGCGGTGGCAAAGGCGGTGCCATGGGCTTTGGCAAGTCCAAGGCCAAGATGCTGACCGAAAAGCACGGCCGCGTGACCTTTGACGACGTGGCGGGCATCGACGAGGCCAAGGAAGAGTTGGAAGAGATCGTCGAATTCCTGCGCAACCCGCAGAAATTCTCGCGCCTTGGCGGCAAGATCCCGAAAGGTGCGCTGCTGGTTGGCCCTCCGGGCACCGGCAAGACGCTGCTGGCCCGTGCGATTGCAGGCGAGGCCGGCGTTCCGTTCTTCACCATTTCCGGTTCGGACTTCGTGGAAATGTTCGTGGGTGTGGGCGCGTCCCGCGTGCGCGACATGTTCGAACAGGCCAAGAAGAACGCGCCCTGCATCGTGTTCATCGACGAGATCGACGCCGTTGGCCGCCATCGTGGTGCCGGATATGGCGGGGGCAACGACGAACGCGAACAGACCCTGAACCAGCTTCTGGTCGAGATGGACGGGTTCGAGGCAAACGAGGGCGTCATCATCCTGGCTGCAACCAACCGCAAGGACGTGCTCGACCCGGCGCTGCTGCGCCCGGGCCGCTTTGACCGCCAGGTGACCGTCGGCAACCCGGACATCAAAGGGCGCGAAAAGATCCTTGGGGTTCACGCCCGCAAGACGCCTTTGGGTCCGGATGTCGATCTACGCATCATCGCCCGCGGCACACCCGGCTTCTCGGGGGCTGATCTTGCCAACCTGGTGAACGAAGCCGCGCTGATGGCCGCACGGGTCGGTCGGCGTTTCGTGACCATGGAGGATTTCGAGAACGCTAAGGACAAGGTGATGATGGGGGCCGAGCGCCGTTCGATGGTGCTGACCCAGGACCAGAAGGAAAAGACCGCCTATCACGAGGCCGGCCATGCCGTGGTCGGCATGACCCTGCCGTTGTGCGATCCGGTCTACAAGGCCACGATCATCCCGCGCGGCGGCGCGCTGGGCATGGTGGTCAGCCTGCCTGAGATGGACCAGCTGAACTATCACAGGGACGAATGTGAGCAGAAGCTGGCCATGACCATGGCGGGCAAGGCGGCCGAGGTCATCAAATACGGCGAAGACCACGTCTCGAACGGCCCAGCGGGTGACATCATGCAGGCCAGCCAACTGGCACGGGCCATGGTGATGCGTTGGGGCATGTCCGACAAGGTCGGCAACATCGACTATGCCGAGGCGCATGAGGGCTATCAGGGCAACACGGCCGGGTTCTCGGTTTCGGCCCATACCAAGGAACTGATCGAGGAAGAGGTCAAACGGCTGATCCAACAGGGATATGACCGCGCCCATCAGATCCTGACCGAACATAAGGAAGAATGGGAGCGTCTGGCTCAGGGTCTGCTTGAATACGAAACTCTGACGGGTGACGAAATCAAGCGCGTCATGAATGGCGAACCGCCGAATGAGAGTGACGACGAAAGCGACAAGTCCGATCACGGCAATGCCGCGAGCGTGACGGCGATTCCCAAGACCAAGGTCAAGAAGACCCCGCCCGAGGGCGGGATGGAGCCTGAACCTTCGGCATGATACAACAGACCCGGCCCCAGAGCCGGGTCTTTTCTTTTCGGCCTTTCCATCAGGGCAGCGAGCGTTAGGCTGCAGCGAACTTTGATCCGCTGTCGAAAGGAAATGGCATGCCTGTCCTGCGTGAAACCGAATTCAAGGCCCGGGTCGTCTGGTTGGGCCACGTTCCCGCCGGGCACTCCCTGCGGGCTCAAGCGGTGCCGCAGCTCGACCTTGGGTTCCCGGGCGACATTGGCGCGCGACATGAAGGGCTCAATCGACCATCCTGCGTGCGGGTCAAGAACCTGTACCCGGAAGGCACCGAAATCCGCAACGTGCGACAGCTGACGATCCTGGCTGCCGAGGAAATGGCGGCCATTGCTTCTGACATGGGCGTGGACCGGCTGGATCCGGCCCTTTTGGGTGCAAGCATCGTTGTCGAGGGCATTCCGGATTTCACGCATGTTCCGCCCTCGTCACGGCTGCAGGCGGATACGGGATTGACCATGACAGTCGACATGGAGAACCGCCCTTGTGTTCTGCCCGGACGTGAAATCGAAGCAGAGTCACCGGGGCACGGCGCCCGCTTCAAACCGGCCGCACAGGGCCGGCGCGGGGTGACCGCCTGGGTCGAACGGCCGGGACTTCTGAGGCTCGGAGACAGTCTGACCCTGTTCGTCCCCGATCAGCGCGCATGGGACCCAAAACGGACGGCCGTTTCCGATTAGATACGCCCGAACAAGGCCTACGCCGTTTCGCGGCCTGAAAATGTCGGAATCCACATCCATTCAAACCGTACACAACGGTATGGATTTGACAGCACCGACGCGCGGCGTCGGTTTTGCACGGAATTCAATCAGGGATCTTGCCCAATGAGCTACAAATCCGACATTGAAATCGCTCGCGAGGCGAACAAGAAGCCAATCCAGGAGATTGGTGCAAAAATCGGCATCTCGAGCGACGACCTGCTGCCATACGGCCATGACAAGGCCAAGGTAAGCCAGAATTTCATCAACTCGGTCCAGGACCGCGAAGATGGTAAGCTGATCCTTGTGACTGCAATCAACCCGACGCCCGCGGGCGAGGGCAAGACCACCACAACCGTCGGTTTGGGTGATGGCCTGAACCGGATCGGCAAGAATGCGATGATCTGTATCCGCGAGGCCTCGCTTGGTCCGAACTTCGGCATGAAGGGGGGCGCCGCGGGCGGTGGCTATGCCCAGGTCGTGCCGATGGAAGAAATGAACCTGCACTTCACCGGTGACTTCCACGCCATCACCTCGGCCCACTCGCTGCTGTCGGCGATGATCGACAACCACATTTATTGGGGCAACGAACTGGAAATCGATACCCGCCGCGTCGTTTGGCGCCGGGTCGTCGACATGAACGACCGCGCCCTGCGCCAGATCACGGCCTCTTTGGGGGGCGTGTCGAACGGTTTCCCGCGTGAAGCAGGTTTCGACATCACCGTCGCGTCCGAGGTCATGGCGATCCTGTGCCTGGCCAACGACCTGAAGGATCTTGAAAAGCGCCTGGGCGACATCATCGTGGCCTACCGCCGCGACAAGACCCCGGTTTACTGCCGCGACATCAAAGCCGAAGGCGCGATGACCGTTCTTCTGAAGGACGCGATGCAGCCCAATTTGGTCCAGACGCTGGAAAACAACCCGGCCTTCGTGCATGGCGGCCCGTTCGCCAACATCGCGCATGGCTGCAACTCGGTCATTGCGACCAAGACCGCGCTGAAGGTGGCCGACTATGTCGTGACCGAGGCCGGTTTCGGGGCCGATCTGGGCGCCGAGAAGTTCATGAACATCAAATGCCGCAAGGCCGGCATTGCGCCGTCGGCCGTGGTTCTGGTTGCAACGGTTCGCGCGATGAAGATGAATGGCGGCGTGGCCAAGGCCGATCTGGGCGCGGAAAACGTCGACGCGGTAAAGTCGGGCTGTGCCAACCTGGGCCGCCACATCGAAAACGTGAAATCGTTCGGCGTGCCGGTCGTCGTGGCGATCAACCACTTCGTCACCGATACCGATGCCGAGGTTCAGGCGGTCAAGGACTACTGCGCCGAACATGGGGTTGAGGCGGTTCTGTCGCGGCATTGGGAACTGGGCTCGGAAGGATCTGCAGATCTGGCAAAAAAAGTCGTTGAACTGGCTGATGCCGGTACCGCGAATTTTGCGCCGATCTACCCTGACGAAATGTCCCTGTTCGAGAAGATCGAGACCATCGCCAAGCGCATCTACCGCGCCGACGAGGTTCTGGCCGATGCCAAGATCCGCAACCAGCTGAAGGAATGGGAAGCTGCCGGATACGGCAACCTGCCGGTCTGCATGGCCAAGACACAGTATTCCTTCTCGACCGATCCGTCGCTGCGCGGCGCGCCTACCGGCCATTCGGTTCCGGTGCGCGAGGTGCGCCTGTCGGCGGGTGCCGGCTTTATCGTGGTGGTCTGCGGTGAGATCATGACCATGCCCGGTCTGCCCCGCAAACCGGCGGCTGAGACAATCCGCCTCAACGACGAAGGGCAGATCGAGGGCTTGTTCTAAGCCGCTGAATAAGACATCTCGTGGTCCGGGGAATCCCCGGGCCATGAGGAGATTGCGATGCCCACTCTGACACTGCCGCAGGACTGTCATTCCATGCAGGAATTGCGGGTTCAGATCGACAAGCTAGACCGCCAACTGATCGAACTGTTGGCGACGCGCGCAACCTACATCGATCGCGCGTCCGAATTGAAACCGGGCGAGGGCCTGCCGGCCCGTATACCCGAGCGTGTCGAGGACGTGGTGCAAAAGGTGCGTTCAAACTCGGTTGAGGTGGGCATGGACCCCGATCTGACCGAAAGGCTTTGGCGCATCTTGATTGATTGGTCGATTGCGCGCGAGGAGAACGTGCTCGGCCCTGACTGAATGACCGGGCGCCCTTCGCGCCCGATCCGTTTTTTGAAAGAAGGGATCAAAGGATGGTAGCTCAAGTCATCGACGGCAAGGCCTTTGCGGCCAAGGTCCGCGCGCACGTCGCCGACCAGGTTGCAAAACTCAAGGAAGAAAACGGCATCACCCCCGGTCTGGCAGTAGTCCTGGTCGGCGAAGATCCGGCCAGCCAGGTCTATGTCCGCTCCAAGGGCAAGATGACTGTCGAAGTGGGCATGAACTCATACGAGCACAAGCTGGATGTCGACACGTCCGAGGCAGATCTGCTGGCCTTGATCGAGAAGCTGAACAACGATCCCGCGGTGCATGGCATTCTGGTCCAGCTTCCGCTGCCCAAACATCTGAATGAGGACCTGGTAATCAACTCGATCGACCCGGCCAAGGATGTCGACGGGTTCCACATCTCGAACGTTGGTCTGTTGGGCACCGGTCAGAAGTCCATGGTTCCCTGCACGCCGTTGGGCTGCCTGATGATGTTGCGCGATCATCATGGCTCGTTGTCCGGCATGGATGCGGTGGTGATCGGCCGGTCGAACATCGTGGGTAAGCCGATGGCCCAATTATTGCTGGGCGACAGCTGCACCGTGACCATCGCGCACAGCCGTACCAAAGACTTGCCCGATGTCGTGCGTCGCGCCGATATCGTCGTGGCCGCGGTGGGCCGCCCCGAGATGGTACCTGGCGACTGGATCAAGGAGGGTGCCACCGTCATTGACGTTGGCATCAACCGGATCGAGCGTGATGGAAAAACCAAGCTGGTCGGCGACGTGGACTATGCAAGCGCGGCCGAGCGCGCAGGCGCTATTACACCGGTTCCCGGTGGTGTTGGTCCGATGACCATCGCCTGCCTGTTGGCCAACACTCTGACGGCCTGTTGCCGGTCGAACGGCCTGCCCGAGCCCGAAGGCCTGACGGCCTGACCACTGGCGGCCCTGGGGCGGAGCGTCCGCCCCGGGGCCAACGTGGGGATGAAACGACCCCCACTAGCACGCCGCAAACGTGTTTGATTGTCTGACATTTCGTGATAAGCTTGAGTTTCCAGCCGGTTACGAAGTGAATAAGTGGGCGTCTGAGGGACAAGGGCTGGGTCCCGAAAGGCTGCTCATTGATTTTGATATGTTGTCAAAACTGAGCCCATTCATTGCAGAATGCACGCCTCAGAGGGTGGTCGCCGGTATTCTGTTCATCCCGTTGCTCGCCTATACTTTTCCACCGTTCCGAGAAATGGATCTGCCCTTCTCCGTACGCCTGGCGTTCTGGGCAGGAGTGATGATCCTGGCGGTTGTGGCAACGTGGGGATCTCGGCAGTTGGTGAAGGATCGTTTGGACCATGTCGGACTGACGGTCCGGGACGTGGCGTTTGCCTTAGTGATCCTTGTATTGTTCACGCCCGCGTTGTGGATCCTGACGTGGATCCTGTGCGCTGCCAGTGGCCACGATGCCCCCGGCTTGCTGGCAGTCGGCACCTACGGTGCGCTGTTTAGCACAGGACTGGTACTGGTCAGCAAAGGCGAAGCCCCGCCTGAAAACGACGAGGTCATCGAAGCACCCCAACCCCGTCTGGTGAGTCGTCTGCCGGATGGGTTTCGTGGTGATATCTTGCGGCTAGCGGTCCGGGATCACTACGTTGATGTGGTTACCACCAGCGGAACCTATACGATCCGGTCGCGCTTTACTGACGCGATTGCTGAGATGGAGCCGATTTCGGGCCATTGTACCCACAGATCCCATTGGGTTACGGACGCGGCCATTCTGGAAATCCAGAAAAACAACGGCAAAACCTACCTGCGCCTTCGGAACGATGATCTGGTTCCCGTCAGCCGCAAGTACAAACCCAAACTGGAAGAAGACGGTGTGATCTGAACCAGCTGTCGCCTAACGCGGCATCGCCGTCAGCTGTGGCTGCGGGCCCGTCAGAATGGCGCGGGCGTCCGGCTGCATCAGCCGAGACAACGCGGTATCCGAGCTGCGCAGCCCTCCGGTATATGTTCCATAAGCCGGCATGATCAGCCGGCACCTGTCGAACAAGAAGGCCGGGCGCGAAATCATGCGGCCCCGCGCATTGAGCCGGACCTTGGGGTGAAAATGCCCTGAAACTTCGCCTTGCGCGTCGCGTTCCGCTATATGGCGGAAGACCAGGTCGTCTTGGCTCCACTCGGCCAGATGAGTTCCGCTCAGCGCGACGGGACCCGGGTCATGGTTGCCCTCTATCCAAATCCAGAGCCGCCCGGCCTGCAGCGCAGAAATCTCGAGCCGATCTGCATCGCTCAGCATTTCCGAGGCTTCGAGATCATCGAAACTGTCCCCCAAGCAAACCACCGTCTTGGCGCCGGTCGAGTCCAGATCGGCGGCCAGCCGGGACAGTGTCTCTCGGTTGTCATAAGGGGGCAGGGCCGGTCCGCCCCGCCGGACGACCCGAGACGACTTGCCCAAGTGCAGGTCCGAAACACACAGAAGATCGTGCGCCGGCCACCAAAGTGCGCCCGATCCCATGGCGTGCAGTCGGGCACCCGCAAACGAAAATTCAAGGCTGTTCATGGTCCGTTCTTTGCCTGTCGGGACGTGATTTGCAAGTCGTTTCTTCAGGCGGGTTCCAGGCCGGCGTCGCGCAACAAACGGGCGCTTTCTTCGGCCAGCAGCCGCTCTTCGGCCGCGCCCTTGACCGGGACCTTTCCCACCTCGAGCAGCAACGGCGCCGCCAGCGGTGACACCCGGTCCAGCCGGATCAGGTCGATCCGGTCGCCGATGCGCGCGATCATGGCCTCGATCCGTCCGAAATCGACCAGCCCGCGCATGGCTTCTTCGCGGGTGATCTGCATCAGCAGGTGGTCAGGGTCGTATTTCAGCAGCGTGTCGTACAGGATGTCCGACGAAAAGGTCGCCTGTCGCCCGCTTTTGCGTTGGCCACCTGTGTTGCGCTCGATCAGCCCGGCGATGGTGGCCGAGGCGCGGAAGGTGCGTTTCATCACCGCGTTGCCAGCCAGCCAGTTGTCCAGCCCGTCGCGCAGGGCCTCGATCTGGAACAGGGGGCTGGGGTCGGTCACCGCGTCCAGTCCCCAGATCAGCGTCGCATAGTCGGTCGCGACAAAGCCCAGCGGGGCCAACCCGGTTTCCTCCATCCGTTTGGTCAGCAGCAGGCCCAGCGTCTGTTGCGCGTTGCGTCCGGCAAAGCCGTAAACGCACAGGTTTTCGCGGCCGTCATTGGGAAAGCTCTCGATCAACAGCCGGTCACGCCCGGGCAGCCGCGACATCCGACGCTGCAGGTCCAGCCATTCACCCGTATGTTCGGGCAACTGCGGCCAGTCGGGCTGTGCGAACATCCGCAGGATGCGGTCGCTCAGCTGGGTCGAGGTGGCGAACTTGGTGCCCGAAAAGGTGGCGACCTTGGGCTTTTTGTCGGCACGGCGCGTGACCTCGACAACCGTTTCGCGCAGCCCTTCATAGCGCACGATCTGACCGCCGATCAGAAAGGTGTCGCCGGGGGTCAGCGATGCGGCAAAGGCCTCCTCGACCTCGCCCAAAGGTTTGCCACCCCGGTTGCGTTTCAGCCTGACTTTCAGGGTGTCGCTGTCCTGGATCGTGCCCAAGTTCATGCGGATGCGTTGCGCCGCGCGCGGGTCGCGCAGCTGCCACAGCCCGTCGGGGCGCTGTTGCAGGCGTTGCCAGCGGTCATAGGCCCGCAGCGCATAGCCACCGGTTGCGCAGAACTCCAGACAGGCATCGAAGGCCGCGCGGGTCAGATCGGCATAGGGACCGGCCGAGGTGACCTCGACATAAAGGGCATCGGCATCAAACGGCCCGGCGCAGGCCGCGATCAGGATGTGTTGGCACAAGACGTCACGCGGGCCGGGGCCGCGCGGCTCGCCGTCCAGATCGTGCGCGCGTGCGGCCTCCAGCGCGGCAACACATTCGACCACCTCGAACCGGTTGGCAGGCACCAGCAGAGCCTTGGACGGCGCGTTGTAGCGGTGGTTGGCACGCCCGATCCGCTGGACCAGGCGCTTGACGTTCTTGGGTGCGCCGATCTGGATCACAAGATCCACGTCGCCCCAATCGATCCCCAGATCGAGGCTGCCGGTGCAGACGATGGCGCGCAGGTCTCCACGGACCATCGCCGCCTCGACCCGTTCGCGCTGTTGCCGGTCGAGGCTGCCGTGGTGGATGCCGATGGGCAGGCCTTCGTCATTGGCCAGCCACAGGTTGTGAAAGAAGATCTCGGCCTGGGCGCGGGTGTTGTGGAAGATCAGCGTCGTCTTGTGCCGCCGGACCTGCTCCAGTACCGCCGGAATGGCATAGGCCGCGCCGCCCCCGGCCCAAGGCGGCATTTCGGCCGTTTGCAGCATGGCGATATCGGGGTCGGGGCCGGGGTCGGCCAGAACGAAGTCGCAAGGGTCGGGGTGGCGGGCCAGAAAACGCGCGATGGCGTCCGGGTCCTCGACCGTCGCCGACAGTCCCACGCGCCGCAGATCGGGGCACAGGGTCTGAAGCCGGGCTAGCGCCAGCATCAACTGATCGCCCCTCTTGCTGTCGGCCAGCGCATGTATCTCGTCCACGATCACGCGCTGGACGCCTTGGAACATGCGTGGCGCATCTTCGTAGGACGTCAGCAGCGCCAGGCTTTCCGGTGTCGTCAGCAGGATATGCGGCGGGTCTACGCGCTGGCGTTTCTTCTGGGTGGGGGTGGTGTCGCCGGTGCGATCCTCGATCCGGATCGGCAAGCCCATCTCGTCAGCCGGGCCGCGCAGGTTGCGCTTGATGTCGGCGGCCAGCGCTTTGAGCGGCGAGACATAGATCGTGTGCAGCCCCTCATGCTCCTCGGCCAGTTCGATCAGCGAGGGCAGGAACCCGGCCATCGTCTTGCCGCCGCCCGTGGGCGCGATCAACAGCGTCGCCGGGGCCTGCGCCCGGTCGATCATGGCCTGTTGATGCGGGTGGATGGACCAACCCCTGGCTGTAAACCAGGTGTCAATCCGAGCGGGAATCTGCGTCATATGCGCAGACTAGCCCGCCCGGTGACAAAGCGGAATGCGGTTTGGGCCCGTCTTACTTAACGATTTCCTCGTCCTTGACGAACATGTTCGCCCAGGCGCGGTCGATCAATTCCGGGCTCATTTGATAGGGGATGCCCTCGAATTCGCAGATCGAGATCATCTGATCGATCAGGAAGATCGGCTGATAGTTCGCATAGACATTGTTGATGGTCGGGTATTTGACCTTCAGCAGATGTACCAGCGCGGCCTCGTCCAACGGAATGCCGCGCTTGCGGGCCACCATGGCGAAGATCTTCAGGAAGTTTTCCTGGTTCGGGCCGTCAATCTTGATCTTGAAGAAGATCCGGCGAAGCGCGGCCTGGTCGAAGATCTCGTTCGGGTGGAAGTTGGTCGAGAAGATGACCAGTGTGTCGAAGGGAACTTCGAACTTTTCACCCGACTGAAGACCCAGAATGTCCTTGCCCTCTTCCAGCGGAACAATCCACCGGTTGATCAGGGCCTGCGGCGGCTCGGCCTGGCGGCCAAGGTCGTCCACGATGAAGATGCCGCCGGTCGATTTCAGCTGAAGCGGCGCCTGATAAGTGCGCGCCGTGGGGTTGTAGACAAGGTCCAGCATGCTCAGCGACAGTTCACCACCCGTGACCACAGTGGGGCGTTCACACTGGACGTACCGCGTGTCGAACCGCTTGCGGCGGCGCAGGCTGTTCGGGTCGTCAGCCTCTTGCTCGATCGCTGTGTGCACGATCGGGTCGTACACGGTGATCACCTGACCGGCATATTCGATGGCATACGGAACAAAGACGTTGTCACCCAACGCATCCCGAATTCCGTTTGAAATCGAAGACTTACCGTTGCCCGGCGGGCCGTACATCAGGATCGAGCGACCGGCGCTGACCGCAGGACCCAGGTGGTCAAGCAGGCTGTCCGGCAGGACAAGATGCCCCATGGCGCCGGTCAGCTGATCGCGTGTGACTTGGATGTTCCGGATCGACTGTCGTTTGACCTGCTCGCGGTAGACTTCCAGCGGAACGGGCATGGCGCCGAAGTATTCGGACTGGCTCAGCGCGTCCAACGCCCGTGCCTTGCCGGCGTCGGTCAGCTGATAGCCCATTTCGTTGCCGCTGTTGGCGTTCAATGTCCCAGTCGCCTCAAGCAGCTTCTGTTCGCGGGCGATGTCGACCAATTCCTGCGTCACCGAACTCGGCAGGCAGATCGAGGCGGCGATCTCGCTCACCGTGTCCACATTCTTGCGGAAAACGGTCTTCAGAAGGATGTCCCGCATCATAACCAGCGGAAGCTGCATTTCCCCCAGACCCTTCGGGGCAGGAGGAGCCATAACGGATGAGGTCTGCATGTTCATGAGCGCGGCTCGTCTATCCAGTTGTCAATCCTTGTGTCCCGAAAGGGACCACTTGCGGAAAATCTGGCGCAGCTTTGTGGCAGGACCAAGGCGCGGGCAAGGCGCAGACATGATGGTTTACGAGCCGTTAATTGCGCCCAAAATCAAATAGATGCCAAGACTCGCACCCAAGGCCAGCCCCATGGGGAATTTCTTGCCCTGATCCCAGCTTTCCCAGTTCGGAGCGATCTGGCGCAGGCGGGAGTATTTGGCCAGCCGATGGGTGGCAAACGCGGCCAGCGTCGTGACCATCAGAATCACCATCACCATCAAGAAATCACCAACCCACACGAACGGAGCCGCAGCTGCGCAGAACTTGGCGTCGCCCGCACCCATGGCGCCTGCGGCATTGAGAAGAATGCCAAAAAACAGCACGACCACCAGATGGAACAGTTGCCAGGCATAGACCGGCAGAGAAAACTGCAAAGGCCCGATGCTGGCCCCAACCCATTCGCCCGACCAAGGTGGCAGCACAATCAGCCCGACCACCACAAAAACCAGCGCCAGAGCTGTGACCGCATGGTTCTTGATCTTCATTTCCCGCATGTCGGTGAACGCGACATAGAAACAGATGGGCAGCACAAATGGTAGAAACCACTGGGCTGCCACTGCAGGAATTTCCATGCCTTATGCTTCCTCGAGCGCGCGGAGCGACCGAACCGCTTCGTCGAAATGCTGCGGATGGGTGGCGATGGCTTCCCGGAACAGGTTCTTGGCAGTGTTGATGTCACCGCGCTTCACGGCCGAGATGCCCATCGTGTTCAAGAGTTCCGCGCGTTCGGTCTGGGACATCGGGATCACCGGCATGGAATAATTACCCTGCGCCGAGCGGGCAAGAACCAGGTTGTTCTTCGCCGTGAACAATGAACTGTCCTGTCGGATGGCTTCGGTGAACAGGCGCTCGGCCTCGGAATATTGGCCGCGGGTCAACTTGGAATACCCCCAGTTGTTCATCACGCCAGCCGGCCGTGTTGTCAGCCCGATTGCGGTTTCATAGAACTGGTCCGCACGCTTCCAATCCTTGCTGGCGTCTGCCACCAAGGCTTCAAGCCGATAGCGTTTGAACGTCTCGTAGGTCGGGGGGATCTGGTCCAGCGCTGCCTTTGCCGCCTTCCAATCACCACTGCGGACCAACGAGTCCGCATAATCGACGCGATCCGCGTTCGTTGCACCGGACATCGCGGTCACGCGCTTCCAGGCGGCCGATGCTTCGGTGCTGCGCTTGGCGCGGGTCAGCGAAATGGCAAGGCCGCGCTGCAAATCGATCCGATCTGGATTCTTGCCGGCGGCTCCACGGAAATAGGTCACTGCCTCGTTCGGGTCAGCCGCATTGAGCATCACGTCGTTGAGGTTCGTCTCGTCGATGACGTTCACTTCCTGGAACGTGCGTTCGACCTTTTCCTCTTCGGTTTCTTTTGCGCATGCAGACAGGATCAGCCCGCACACGACGACTGTCGGAATCAGGAGTTGTTGGCGCATTTTTGCGTCCCTTACTGCTCTTGCCTCTGTTACTGGTTCTTCCGCAGCAGGAAAGCTCCGTTCCCTTGCTGCTCCAGCGTATATTCTTGTTCTTGTGGTGTATTATTAACAGGATTTTCCATTTTTGCGAGCGCTAAGCGAAGATTGTCACGGATTGCGTCACTTTCGCCATTGTCCAGCGCATAAGCCCTTTGGAAGACCTGCGCGGCCTCGGCATACTCACCTTTTTCCATCAGCAGAACGCCGAGATTGTTCCACGCAACCGACCAATCCGGGTCTTCTTCGACCGCTTGTCGCAACAGGGGCTCGGCTTGTCCCAGCCGCCTGAGGCCGAGATTGGCGGTTCCGATCGAGGTCAGGATTTCCGGGGTCATCCCTTCCGTCAGGGCCGCGCGGGTGAACGATTCCATGGCCAGTTCGTATTCTCCGGCTGCCATCAATCGGTTCCCGACAGCAATTTCGTCAATCGGCCCACCTTTGGGGTCGACGCCGGGGGCAAAAGGCCCGTTCGAAAGACTTGGGTCCGTACACGAAACCACCACGGCAAGAACCGCGGTGGCTATCATCAGGCGGTGGAGCCCGAAGCGGGCGCACCGTTCGCGCGGGGGCATCGGATTATTGGCCTCTGTTACTGAAGTCCATGATGCCTTTAGCCGAGGGACCGACCAGAATGATCAGCAGCGGCGGCACCGTCAGCATCATTGTGGCAAGGGTCATTTTCGTTGGCAACTTGTTCGCGGCTTCTTCGGCGCGCATGACGCGTTTGTCGCGCATCTCGCCTGCATAAACCCGCAGGGCGTCAGCTATCGACGTACCGAATGTGGCCGATTGGATCATCACCGTCACGAAAGAGCTCACATCCTGGACACCGCACCGCGTGCCGAAATCGCGCAGAACTTGATCTTTCTCTTTGCCGGCCTTCATCTCATAGGCCACGATCTCGAATTCCTGGGCAATATCGGGGTAGGAGGCCTTCATCTCGCCGGCCACACGCACGATCGCCTGGTCCAGAGACTGACCGGCTTCCACGCAGACCAGCATCAGGTCAAGCGTGTCGGGAAAGCCCGCGATAATGTTCTCTTTGCGCTCTTCGATCCGGCGCGTGATCCAGTATTTGGGGATGTAGTATCCAATGGCACCCGGTACCAGAACGCGGATCATCATTTGCTGGCCGGTGAATTCCTGCCCGTTTGAAAACACGGTCACCAGAAGAACACCCAAAACGATCCCGGTGATCCCCAACGCAAATTGCGCAAAGTGGAAGAACCGAACGGAGTCTTTCGAGCGGTAACCGGCCTGGCGCAGCTTGAGCTCCATGGCCGAGTATTCTTCTTCATCTTTCGGCTCGAGGAAGGTCGCGAACTTTTCGAGCTGTTCGTTCCGGCCCGAGTTGCGCAACTGATCCTTCTTGCCGCGCTTTTCCTTTTTGGGTGCAGCATTTGCACGCTGCAGCTTTTTCAAGGGATCTTCCGGCTGGTTCAAAAGGATCGGAATGGTCACCAGAACCATGAACAATCCCAGCACGCCGACGACGATCAGCGGGCCGAACTCGCCCAATTGATCCGTCAGCATATCGTTGATTTGGGTCAGAAATTCCATGGTCGTGCCCTCAGACCTTGATGTTGGTGAGAATGCGCATGACGATCAGGTTCAGCGTCAGCATGATCCCCACGACAAAACAGGCAGGAATGAACCATTTGTGGTCCAGAACCGAGTCATAATACCCGGGGTCCTTGACCAGAATGAAAACCAGGCAAAACAGTGGGAACCCCGACAGGAACTTGCCCGACCACTGCGCCTCGGCCGTGATCGCCTTGACCCTGCGGAACAGACGGAACCGTGCACGGATCACCTTGGCAAGCCCATCAAGGATCTCGGCCAAGTTGCCGCCCGACTGCTGCTGGATGCCAACGGCGACCGCGAGAAAGCGCAAATCCTGCATGTCCAGACGTTCGGCCATGTCCTTCAACGCCTCGCCCACGTCACGGCCATAGGCGCATTCGTCGGCAATCACGCCGAATTCGGTCGCAAGCGGATCCTGCACCTCGTTCGCGACGATCTGGATCGTCGAAACGAAAGGGTTGCCGACCCGAAGTGAGCGCACCATCAGTTCCACTGCATCGGGCAACTGCTCCTCAAGCATGCCCATCCGCTTCTTGGCCTTGTGATTGACCCAGGCATAGACAGCGCCGACACCGATTGCGATCGACAGAGCCGCACGTAGGATGGTGTCGGTTCTGGTGCCGATGCTCAGGCCCATGAACGCGACCATGGACACCAGCGCCATGATCATGACCAGTTGCCGCGGGCTGAAGGCAATCGCCGCCTTCTGGGCCTTGTCGGCCAACAGCGAGTAGAGCGGAATGCTCTGCGACTTCATGTGCTGCTGCATTTCCTTGCGCAGCTGCTCCAGAACCTGTTCGCGTCCAACGCCTTTGTCGATCATGTCCAGACGACGATTGACGCGGCTGTTCAGGCTGATGGATTTGCCAAAAGCCACCAGATAGATACCTTCGACCAGCGCCAGAACCCCGACGAAGATCGCGACATAGATGAGCGCCTCGGTTGGCAGTTGCATGCCCTGATCTCCTACATTGTCGTCGGTTCGTAGATCGATGCGGGCAGGTCATACCCCCACAGACGGAACCGTTCGGAATAGTGGCTGCGAACGCCGGTGGCCGTGAAATGACCAATGATCTTATTGTCGGGCGTCAGGCCAACTCGTTGGAATTTAAAGATTTCCTGCATCGAGATTACGTCACCTTCCATTCCCGTGATCTCGGTGATCGAGGTCATGCGGCGCGAACCATCCTGCAGGCGGCTGGCCTGGACGATCAGGTTCACAGCGCTTGCGATCTGGCTGCGCACGGCCTTGATCGGCATTTCGATCCCGGCCATCGCGATCATGTTTTCCAGTCGCGAGATACCGTCGCGGGCCGAGTTGGCGTGGATCGTGGTCATCGAGCCGTCATGGCCAGTGTTCATGGCCTGCAGCATGTCGATCACCTCGGCGCCGCGCGTTTCGCCCACGATGATGCGGTCAGGGCGCATCCGCAGAGCGTTCTTCAGACAGTCGCGCGGGCTGACTTCGCCTTTGCCTTCCACGTTGGGCGGGCGGCTTTCCATCCGGCCCACATGGGTCTGCTGCAGCTGCAGTTCCGCTGTGTCCTCGATGGTCAGAATGCGTTCTGCGTCATCGATGAAGCTGGACAGCGCGTTGAGTGTGGTCGTCTTACCCGAGCCCGTACCACCAGACACGATGATGTTCAGACGAGTGGAGACGGCGGCCTGAAGATACGCGGCCATTTCTTCGGTAAATGCGCCGAAATTGACCAGGTCGTCGATGCCAAGCTTGTCTTTTTTGAATTTCCGGATGGAAACCAGGGACCCGTCCACCGCGATCGGCGGAACCATGGCGTTGAAACGAGACCCGTCGCGCAGACGGGCGTCAACATAGGGGTTGGATTCATCGACCCGGCGACCAACGGCGGACACGATCTTGTCGATGATCCGCATCAGGTGCTTTTCGTCTTTGAACGATACGTCGCTCAGTTCGAGCTTGCCGAAGCGTTCAACAAAGATCTGATGCGGGCCGTTGACCAGAATATCGCTGACCGAGTCGTCTTGAAGCAGTGTTTCAAGTGGACCCAGACCGGTGACTTCGTCATACAATTCTTTGTTCAACTGGGTCCGGTCTTCGCGATTGAGAACGATGTTCTTGGCTTCCAGAACCTCGCTCGCAATCGCGCTGATTTCGGTGCGCAGTTCGGCTTCGGCTGCGTTTTCCAGAGCCGCCAGATTCAGATTTTCCAGAAGTTCCCGGTGCAGCTCGATCTTGATTTCGCTCAGCCGTTCCTTGCGCTTGCGTTCGCGGTCGTTGCCCTTGGCTTCCGCGGCGGTTTTGGCCACCGGTTTGCGGGCAATCGCGGTGGACGACGACGGTGCCGCTGCCGGAGCAGCCGGGGCTTCGGCAGCCTTGGGGGCTTGCGCAGGGGTCGCAACCGGCTGCGCACCTGATGGTTTTTTGTAACGTGAGAACACGGCGGTTTCTCCCCCTAATAGCCTTCGTTATGCCGCTTCGGCGCTGTTGCTGCCGAGGCTGTGCAAGGATTGAGCCAGCTTTGCGATTTCGCGGCGAAGAGGGTTCTTGCCGGCCGAGCTGGCCAAAGGCAGACCATGGTCGCCGCTTTGCATGACCGGCTTGCCGCCATCCGGCAGTTGCAGGTCGATCGAGATTCCCAGGCTTTCACCCATGCGCTTGACGCGGCTTTTACCGCTCAGGTCCGTGAACTTGGGTGCGCGGTTCAAAGCAAAGCGAAGCTTGTTGAACGGCAATTCCTCGGCTTGAAGGGCACGTTTCAGACGCAACGCGTTCTGAGCGGACCGCATATCCAGTTCGATCAGAGCAAAATAGACATGCGCGGCCTGCAAAACGGTCTCGGACCAGTGCACCAGCGTCTTCGGCATGTCGACCACGACATAGTCGTAGTGCTTGCGGGCCATGTCGATCACCCGCTGGATGTCTTCGTGCGTGAGAATATCCAGAGGCACCATGTCGGTCGGGGCCGTCAGGACATCCAGCTTCTCGTCGAATGTCTGCAGAGCCTGCCCAAACACTTCGTCATCCATGGCCACGGTGTCCGACAGCATTTCGAACACGGTTTCACGGCGGGGCAGGTCCAGATAGGTCGAGATGGTTCCGTATTGCAGATCCAGGTCGATCAGGCAGACCTTGGGTGCATCCTTTTGCGATACGGTTGCCAATTCCCAGGCCAGGTTCACGGCCAGAGTCGTTGCACCGACACCACCGGCCAAGCCCTGAACAACAAACAAAGCGCCTTCTTTCGAAGCTCCTGAGGCCAGCGGGACGGAAACCTGTTGCGGAGTCACGACAGGCTCGGGCGCATTCATGCGGTCGATCGCTTCCTGCAGTTCGTTCTCGGGAAGAGGGTAGGGGACGAATTCATCGGCACCCTTGCGCAACAACTGATGAAGCGCGGCGGGGGTCACGTCCTCGGCAATCAGGACGACTTTGATCTTCTTTTCCTTGGCCTGGGTGATGATCTCACCCATCAAGGTCAGATTGTCCTCGTCCTCACCGTCGATCGCGAGGGCCACGAATTGAAGAGACTCGGCTTCGGGCTGGCTGAAAAAGGCAAGGGCCTCGGCAAAGCCAAGGTCACCCCAGCGCTCGCCCAAAGCGGCTTCCATGTCTTCGATCAACAGGTCGAAGTTCTGGACATCTCGGCTGATGGTACAGGCCAGAATACCGGTGTCGTCGTTTTGCGGCGTTGCGCTCGTCATTAACACAATCCTCGTCGTGAGAGCGCAGCAAACGTCGATACAATACCAGTCCGTGTTTCAGCTTGCTGTCGCCCTAAGCGGTCAATTCTGGCCGCAGGTCACCCAATTGTTCACAATGTTGCGTGGAAGTGGGGCAAGAATTGGGCGCAAAAAAACCAATTGTAGGGAATTGGGCGACGATGCCGCCCAATTTCTGATTATTGTTCGCTGGTGTCGCCGATGTTCGTTTCGCGGCGCAGCTGGCTTTTGAATGTCGCGCTTTCGATGTACTCGCGATAAACGACGTCAGCATACTTGCCATCCAGGATGTTGGGATGGCGATCGACCAGACCCGAAACCTCGGTAACGGTGCGGCGGTTGCGGCGATCCCGATTGGGCGTGGCCACCAGTGGCTGCGTTTTACCATACGAAACAACGGCTTCCAGGCGCGAGCGGGAAATACCCTGCTGCGCGAAGAAGTTGACGACCGCTTGCGCGCGGCGCAGACCCAGACTGTTGTTGTAGGACTGGGATCCGACGGCGTCGGTGTGGCCGTACACGCGGAAACGGGCTTCGGGGAACTGTTTGATCCAGTTCGCCTGATATAGCAGAATCTGGCGTGCTGCCGAATCCAGCTGCGCGCTGTCGAACGCAAAGTTGATCTGGGTCGGAACCTCGGCAGCGAATCGCTGCGCAAGGATCTGGCCATAGGTCAACTCGCCGTTCATGACCTGGATGTTGTTCAGCGTTGCGTTGCCGAATGCACCCTGGTCCACTTCATAGCCGGCCTCACGGGTACAGCTGGCGACAGCGACTGTAAGACCCAGTGTGATGATCCACTTCTGCATTGGTCTGTCCTCCCTATCAATCCAGGACGTAGCCGTAGGAATTGCCAAAGTCCTGCTTGGCGACTTCCGATGCGGCTCCATTGCCAACCCGTTCCGTCCGGGCAGTTCTGCCGTTCATGAACAGGTCGAATTCGCTGGGCGGCTTCACACGGTCGGTCGGCAGCGCCAAGGCTTCGCCGCGGGTCGGGGAAACCAGATGCGCGGTGATGATGATCACCAGTTCGCTCTGCTCGCGCTGGTACTCCGCGCTGCGGAACAATGCACCCAGAACAGGTACGTCACCCAACCACGGGATTTGGTTGTTCAGGTCTCTGAAATCGTCCTGAATCAGGCCGGCGATCGCAAAGCTCTCACCATCTCGCAGTTCGACCGTTGTGCTGGTCTGGCGCGTGATGAAGCTGGGGACCGTGTCACCGTTGATGGTGAAGTTCGAACTGGTGTCGATGTTGGACACCGCCGCCGCCATCTCAAGGTTGATCAGGTCACCGTCGACAACGCGCGGAACGAAGTCGATTTCCACACCGAAGGCTTTGTATTCAATGGCAACCACACCGTCATCCTGCGGAACCGGAATCGGCACTTCACCACCGGCGAGGAAGGTTGCTTCCTGCCCGGACAGTGCCGACAAGTTGGGCTCGGCCAGGCTGCGAGCCAGGCCTTTGGCTTCCAGCGCTTCCAGCAGCAGCCGGACCTGGGTGGAGCCTGCGCCAAAGCCAAACAGAATCGCGCCGGTATTCGACTGAACCGCCGGGATGTTGTTGGCCAACGCGTTGCTCAGGGACAACTGGTTGTTCAGCGTGTTGATACCACCGGTCGCGTCACCGCCGGAGAAACCAAGCGAGGCGGACAGGTTCTTGGCGACCGACCGGTTCATCTCGGCGAAGCGAACCTTCAGCATGACCTGCTGTACGCCGCCGACATTCATCAGGTTCGACACACGCTCGGGCGCATAGCGCTCGGCCAGTTCCAGAGCACGTGCCAGTTTGGCTGCGCTGGAGACCGTGCCCGAGAGAACGATGCCGTCATTGGCGGTCCGCACTTCGATTCGCTCATTTGGCAGAATCTGGCGCAGGCGCTCTTTGAATTCGGTCACATCGGGCGCAACGCGAACGCGGACGTTCGTGATCAGGTTTCCGGCGCCGTCAAACAGTGTCAGCGTCGTCATGCCTGGCGCTTTGCCCAAGACGTAGATTGTGCGGTCCGAAAGCGACGAGATGTCCGCAATGCCTGCATTCGCGATGCTGAGCTCTGCAAACGGCTGTTCGCTTTCAACCACGATGGCGCGGTTCATGGGCACATCCAGCGTTTCCGCCGTGCCCTTTTTCACCACGCGAAGATTTTGGGCCCAGGCGGAATCGCCGACCGGGCTCAGAACTAGGGCCAACCCCAAAAGGGTCGAACCAATCAAGGAACGTATTGTCATGTGACCTGCCTCTCCGATCACCACTCTATTTTTTGGGGTCTTATGCCCTATGGTGACGAACTCTGCGCGAATTCCGGATTTATTGCAATAATCAAGGGTTTCTGGAATTTTCCTTATGTGGACAATGCGCAACAACCCAAACGAAACGAGCCGCGCATTATGCGCGGCTCGGGCATGGTAACGCTCTGAATGGGCGTCAGTTTGTGCAGGGGATCGGGGTCTCGACGATCTGGTCGCCGCGGCGAGTCCGGATGGTGCAGACCTTCTCGGCCTCTTTCTTCGGTGCGGGCGCTGCTTCTTCGATTCCCAACAGTTTGCGTTGGTCAACCTCGATCGCACTTGCGATGGTTTCATCCTGAACCCCGACCAAGGCTAGAGACAGGCGTCCGGTGTTTTGCGCCTGCGCCAGGGCCGCGATCTGTTCCGGCGTGGCGGCAACAGTGACGGTCCGGGCAATGGTCGTGCCGGTCACATCCGATCCCGCCGTCTGATCGACGGCGATCAACTCGATATTGGTCTGGATCAAGCGGGTGATTTCCCCGTTTGCCCCTTCGACCGCGCTGCGCAGCGATCCGGTCCAATACACATCAACAACGTCGCCGGGGCGAAGAAAGCCCGAAACGCCCGAGGCAACATCGACACTGATGGCGAACGCGCGCATACCTTTTTCAAGACGCGAGGTCAGGCCGGCCAGCTCACCCGGCCGGGTGATCTTGACCTCCATGATGGCCTCGTCCTTTTCCATGGTGCGCAGAACAAAGCGTTCATTGTTGCCGGTTTCCGGGAACAGAGCCGTCATATCGGTGAACGAACCTTCCGGAACCGCATTCTCAGGCCATTCCACGACCCGCACATCTTCTTGGGTCAGGCGCTCGCCGTATTTCAGCGGACGTTCAGATACGATCACGCCAACGGTTGGAACGACGTCGACCTTGGCGTTGGCAAGGGCCTCTTCGGCCATCTGCCGTTCACGCGCCAGGGCGTTCTGATACTCGGCAATATAGTTGCGGGCCATATAGACCGCACCGCCAGCCAGGGCGACCCCGACGATCAGGACAAGACCAAATACAGCTCGCATGCGTATACCTCTTTATTGCTCTGGCCGGACCTGTATCGGTCCGGGCAGGACATTGAAACAGCATATTCCCTAAATCGGAATTGTGTCGAAATGTGGGACAAATGGATATTTTTCGTTGTTTTATTGGCACAGAACGTTGCGAACGAGCATCTCGTGACGTGGCGTCTGCTGTATCCCAGCATGGGTTGTGCGGTGCGGAGAAGGCAGGGGGCAAACGCGAACAACCGCGCCCGGCTGGCGCGGTTGTCAGAAGACCGGCTGACCAAGTTTCAATGACTTAGTTGCCGCCGGACCCGCTGCCGCTGGATCCGCCGGTGATTATGCCGCCAACTGCCGTGTTGCTGTCGCCGGTGCTGATGCTGATCGCCGAGTCGGAAAGGGCCGCCTCGACATCGTCAGCCAAGCTCTCGGTCCCGCCCTGGATCAAAGCGTAGGCAATAACTGCCAAGCCAGTAACGGCCGCAGTCAGAACAACCCAATCGACAGTGATCGCACCGTTTTCATCTTTTTTGAAGTTCCTCATGAACTCGATCATTTCGCGTCCCTTCTCACAGAGTGAATCCGCTCATTTTCGGTTTCCGATAGCGACCAAAATTCTTGCGGGCACCTAATAGCTTATTTCCAAAAACTTAAATGCGGTCTCCGTGGCGGAATTTGGGCCAAAGGTGGGCTATGCTAAGCCTGATGCTTGAAATCTGACGGGTAGGGTATGTTGTCCTGAAAAGGAAAAGGCCGCGCCCGTGGGCGCGGCCTCATATCCCGATTGGGATGTAGTCAGCTTAGTTGGTGCCAGCCGCGGTGATGCCGCCTGCCGTGGTGCCGCTGTCGCCGGTGCTGATCGTCGCGCCCGACAGAGCGGTGTTCACGTCGGTTGCCAGGCCAACTGCGCCGCCTTCGATCTGCTGGTAAGCAACGGCTGCCAGGCCAACAACGGCTGCGGTCAGAACGACCCAGTCAACAGTTACGGCGCCGTCTTCGTCTTTGCGGAAGTTCTTGATGAACTTGATCATGTTACGTCCCTCCTAAAGGATCAAAAAGTCAATAAAACCTCGGGGTCTTTCAGAGCTTCATCTCTCAGTCGGCTCATGACCGTCTCGGTATGGCACTATGTTTGCCCCTCGTGCGTGGCAGGAATTGGGCCAAACAACGAATTTTTTGCCTCAGGCTTAACTTTTTGGTCACTAATCTGGTAATCTATTGAAATAAATAATAAAAAATTTCCCACACCAACCCGCTGTGCTGTTTCGGCGGTGCAAAATTGCGCCAAATGAGGCAAAACCGCCCCAATTCGCTTTGTTTTTCTGGCCTTGCGGGAAGATTCGCGTATCAAATCAACTCAAAAGAACAGATGAGGCAGGCAGAAATGATTTTCCGGGACGCACTGACATGCACCGGCGTTTTGGCGTTGCTGGTTGCCGTGGCGGCTCCGGCACCTGCTGCGGATATCGAACCACGCGGCGTTTACAAACGGATCAAGGCTCCCAAAGCGGGGGAACGCCCGCGAGTGACGGTTCAGATCAGTCCGCAAGAACACGCATCAGCACCTTCAGCGCCCAGCACGGGCCCCGATTTGGTCGTGCCCGATATCATAGCCCGGACCAAAGTCCCTCCGGCGGCCTTTCCGGACATAATGAAGAAAAAGACCCCTGAGGGCGCGTACAAGGCGTTCTGGGAAAAGGTATCGCCGGATATGACCCGAGCCGGCCCCGGCCGCCTTGACGAAGCCCTGCAGGCTTTGGCGGCGACCCAGATTTCATCTCCGCGGCTGCAGAACCTTCAGAAGATCGTCGAGCAGCGCGGGGTCGATATTCTCCGTACGACCGTAGGAACAAAAGTGTCGCCAGCGCTGGTCCTTGCGGTCATGTCCGTTGAATCAGGCGGTCGCCCCACTGCCGTCAGCTCCGCCGGAGCACAGGGTTTGATGCAACTGATGCCTGCCACAGCCAAGCGGTTCGGCGTGACCGACAGCATGTTGCCGGAACAGAATATCGCCGGCGGCGTGAAGTACCTCGATTGGCTGATGGGTGAGTTCAACGACGACCCGATTCTCGTCCTGGCGGGATACAACGCCGGTGAAGGCGCGGTGCGAAAGCACAATGGCGTCCCGCCTTATGCTGAAACGCGCGACTATGTCCCCAAAGTTCTAGCCGCCTTCCAGGTGGCCCGAGCGTTGTGTGCCACTCCTCCGATGCTGATTTCCGACGGGTGCGTCTTTCAGTCCATGAATTGAAAAAGGCCCGCCGATTGGCGGGCCTTTCGGTTTCTCTGTTTGCTCAGAAATCAGCTGACGATGGTCGCCTCGGTCGCCGCGCGCATCTCTTCTTCGCTGACGCCATCGGCCAGTTCGACGATCTTCAGGCCGCCTTCGACCACGTCCAGCACGCCCAGGTTGGTGATGATGCGGTCAACCACGCCCTTGCCGGTCAGCGGCAGGGTGCATTCCTTCAGCACCTTGCTGTCGCCGTGCTTGTTGGTGTGGTCCATCACCACGATGACCCGTCCGACCCCGGCCACCAGGTCCATGGCGCCGCCCATGCCCTTGACCAGCTTGCCCGGAATCATCCAGTTGGCCAGATCGCCTTTCTCGTCGACCTCCATCGCGCCCAAAATCGCCGCCGCGATCTTGCCGCCGCGGATCATGGCAAAGGACGTAGCGCTGTCGAAATAGGCGGTGCGGGGCAGTTCGGTGATGGTCTGCTTGCCGGCGTTGATCAGGTCGGGGTCCTCTTCGCCCTCATAGGGGAAGGGGCCCATGCCCAGCATGCCGTTTTCCGATTGCAGGGTGATGTCCTTGTCGCCCACATAGTTCGCCACCAGCGTCGGAATCCCGATGCCGAGGTTCACATACATGCCGTCTTCCAGTTCCTCGGCCGCACGCGCGGCCATCTGATTGCGGTCCCAGGGCATTACGCTTCCTCCTTCTTGCGGGTGGTGCGCTGTTCGATGCGCTTCTCGTGCTGACCTTGAATGACCCGGTGCACATAGATGCCGGGCAGGTGGATGCAGTCGGGGTCCAGCGAACCGCGCGGCACGATCTCTTCGACCTCCGCCACACAGATCTTGCCGCAGGTCGCGGCCGGCACGTTGAAGTTGCGGGCGGTCTTGCGGAACACCAGGTTGCCGGTGTCGTCGGCCTTCCATGCCTTGACGATGGCCAGATCGGCAAAGATCCCTTCCTCGAGGATGTAGGTCTCGCCGTTGAACTCCTTGTGCTCTTTGCCCTCGGCGATCACGGTGCCGACGCCGGTCTTGGTGTAGAAGCCCGGGATGCCCGCGCCGCCGGCGCGCATGCGCTCGGCCAGGGTGCCTTGCGGGGTGAATTCCAGCTCAAGCTCGCCCGACAAGTACTGGCGCATGAACTCGGCGTTCTCGCCGACATACGAGCTGATCATCTTCTTGACCTGCCGCGTCTGCAGCAGGATGCCGATGCCGAAATCGTCGACGCCTGCGTTGTTCGAGGCAAAGGTCAGATCCTTCACGCCAGATTCCTTGATCGCCTGCAGCAGCAATTCGGGAATGCCGCACAGGCCGAACCCGCCGGCCGCGATCAGCATGCCATCCCGAAGTATCCCATCGAGGGCCTCGGTGGCATTGGCATAGACTTTCTTCATGGAAAACTCCCCCAATGACATGGTGATGGGCAGGTTGTGCCGCCACGTCATTGGGAAGTCAATGAAACCTGCGGGCGGGTGGTATTTCTACCTAACCGCCCGCGGGGGCCGGGATCAGCCGGCTTTCTTCTTGGTGGCTTTCTTCTTGGGCGCGGCCTTTTTGCGGGTGCCTTTCTTGGCCGCCTTCTCATTGACAAGTTCCACCGCCATTTCGGGCGTCACGTCCTCGGGCTTGATGTCCTTGGGCAGGGTCGCGTTGATCTTTTCCCACTTCACATAAGGCCCATAGCGCCCGTCCAGAACCTGGATCGCGCCGCCGTCGGGATGCTCGCCCAGTTCCTTCAGCGGTTTGGCCGCAGCCCGTCCGCGCCGCCCGGGATTGGCGCGCTTTTCCGCCAACAGTTCGACGGCGCGGTTCATGCCGATCTCGAACACGTCGTTGGGATCTTTGAGGTTGGCATAGACCGGCTTCGCCTCGTCCGGCAGCTGGTGCATGATATAGGGACCGAAGCGCCCGAAATTGGCGCTGATCATACCGCCCTCGGGGTGTTCGCCAATCTCGCGCGGCAGACTCAGAAGGGTCAGCGCCTTCTCAAGGTCCATGTCATCCTTGCTCCAACCCTTGGGCAAAGAGGCGCGCGGCGGTTTCTTGTTCTCGGGCGTGGCTTCGCCGCGCTGGACATAGGGGCCGAAGCGTCCGGATTTCAGCCAGATCTCATCCTCGCCATCCATGCCCAGCATGCGTTCCTCGCCCTCGGCGCCTTCACCGGCGATGGGGCGGGTATAGGTGCATTCGGGATAGTTCCCGCAGCCCACGAATCCGCCGGTCCGCGAGGTTTTCAGGTGCAGCCGTCCGACCCCGCATTTGGGGCAGATGCGCGGATCCGAGCCATCCTCGCGCGGGGGGTACAACTGCGGGGCCAGTGCCTCGTCCAGTTTGTCGAGCACTTCCGAAATCCGCAGCTCTGACGTCTCGGCGATCGCGGCCGAGAAATCGCGCCAGAACTTGGAAAGCAGGTCCTTGTAGTCGCGGGCGCCGGCGCTCACCTCGTCCAGCTGCTCTTCGAGGTTGGCAGTGAATTCGTATCCCACATACTGGCGGAAGAAATTCAGCAAGAAGATCGTGACGATCCGGCCCTTTTCCTCGGGGATCAGGCGGTTCTTGTCCTTGCGGACGTAACCGCGGTCCTGAATCGTGGTGACGATCGAGGCATAGGTCGAGGGTCGCCCGATGCCCAACTCCTCCATCCGTTTGACCAGGGTCGCCTCGGTATAGCGCGGCGGCGGCTGGGTGTGGTGTTGCAGCGCCAGAACCGCCTGGTTTTCCGACAGGATGGCCTTCTTGTCCGCGCCGTCGGCGGTGGCCTTGTCAAACTGATCCTTCAGCGTGGTTTTGGCAAAGCGCGCCGGATCACCCTGCATGATCTGGGGCAGGCGCTTGTCATCTTCGTCCTCGACATCGTCGCGGCCTTCCTCGTAGACGCGCATGAAACCGTCGAACAGCACAACCTGACCGGTGGCGCGCAGGCCCACCTGACCGTCATCGCTGCCTATTTCGACGGTCGTGCGTTCCAGCCGCGCAGCGGCCATCTGGCAGGCGATCGTACGTTTCCAGATCAGATCGTACAGCTTGCGCTGATCGTCATCCGACAGTTTCAGGGCGGCCGCATCCTTGGTCATGTCCGTGGGCCGGATGCATTCGTGCGCTTCCTGCGCATTCTTGGCCTTGTTCTTGTACATGCGCGGGCTGTCCGGCACGTATTCGGTACCGAACCGGTCCTTGATCGCGTCCCGCGTGGCGGCGACGGCCTCGGGTGCCATGTCGATGCCGTCAGTTCGCATATAGGTAATGTGTCCGGCCTCGTACAAACGCTGCGCCACCTGCATCGCGTGGCGGGCGCCCATGCCGAATTTGCGGCTGGCTTCCTGCTGCAGGGTCGAGGTCATGAACGGCGCGCTGGGGTTGCGCGCGGCTGGCTTCGCTTCGACCGAGGTCACGCTCAGCGCGCGGCTGGTGATGGCCTGTACCGCCAGTTCGGCCTGGGTGGCGTTGGCGATGTCATGTTTGTCCAGCTTCTTGCCGGCCAGCGTGACCAGCCGCGCCTCATAGGTCTGGCCGCGCGGCGTTTCGAACAGCGCCTTTACCGACCAGTATTCGACGGGCTTGAACGCCTCGATCTCCATCTCGCGCTCGACGATCAGGCGCAGGCAGACCGATTGCACGCGCCCGGCCGATTTTGCGCCGGGCAGCTTGCGCCACAGAACCGGCGACAGGTTGAAGCCGACCAGGTAATCCAATGCGCGCCGGGCCAGATACGCCTCGACCAGCGGCATGTCCACCTCGCGCGGGTTCTGCATCGCCTTGGTCACCGCATCCTTGGTGATGGCGTTGAACGTCACGCGGCTGACGGCCGTGTCCTTCTTGATCGAGCGGCGTTTGGTCAGCGCCTCCTGCAGGTGCCAACTGATCGCCTCGCCCTCGCGGTCGGGGTCGGTTGCCAGGATCAGCGCGTTGTCGTCCTTGAGCGCGTCGGCGATGGCCTTGACGTGTTTGCGGCTGTCCGTGCCGACCTCCCAAGTCATCGAAAACTCGTGGTCGGGATCCACCGATCCATCCTTCGGAGGCAGGTCGCGAACATGGCCGTACGAGGCCAGGACCGTGTAGTCGGGGCCAAGGTATTTATTGATCGTTTTTGCTTTGGCCGGGGATTCTACAACAACTACAGGCATTTAGTTAAAAACCTCGCTCGACGGATTGGGCGCCTTCTATGGCCGTGCAAAATGTGTAGGGCAAGATGGATTTGTCAATGCACAGTCTGAAAGGTCCGAAATCCGGCCTAATTGAGACCGTTTGCCCGGGTTGGAACCACCTCGGCAGATCAGACGGCGAGGCTCAGCAACCCGCCCGGCTGGCGACGGATCAATCCATCCAGCTCCAGATCGGTCAAAGCGGGGCCGATCACGCTGGCGGGCGCATCGACATCCCGGATCAATTGGTCCTCGGCCAAGGGCGAAGGCCCCAACCGTTCGAGGATTCGGGCGTGGAGCGTCTCGGGAGGAGTGATTGTCTGCGCGGCGGGCGCCGTGTCGGGGGCAGGTTCCAGCGCGCTGCGCGGCTGCGGGGGCAGGGCGTCGATCACATCCTGCACGCAGCGTACCAGTGTGGCGCCTTCACGGATCAAAAGATTGCATCCGGCGGCGCGGGCGTCGAACGGATGGCCGGGCACGGCAAGAACCTCGCGTCCCTGGTCCAGTGCGTCGCGTGCCGTGATGAGGCTGCCGGACTTGGCGGCAGCCTCGACGACGACGACGGCCTGAGACAGACCCGATATGATCCGGTTGCGGCGAGGAAAGTGGCGTGCCTGCGGGGTCACGCCCATTGGTTGTTCGGAGATGCGCAGCCCTCTGGTTGCGATGTCGCGCGCCAGTTCCTTGTTTTCCGCCGGATAGATGATGTCGACGCCACCAGCCATGACCGCAACGGTTCCCGTTTGCAGCGTAGCCAGATGCGCGGCGGTGTCGACGCCGCGGGCCAGGCCGGAGACGACTACATAGCCACTCTCACCCAAACCACCCGCCAGAGCCCGCGCCATCCTGGTTCCCAAGGACGAACAGTTGCGGGCGCCGACAAGCGAGATCATCGGGCGCTGAAGCACCGAAACGTCGCCTATTGCCCAAAGCAGAGGAGGGGCATCGTTCAGATCGGTCAGTGCCATAGGATAGTCGGCGGCCCCAAGGCACAAAAGCCGCGCTTTGGCGGCTTTTGCGGCCTTGAGTTCCGCCTCGATGACGCCGGGCGGGCATATTTCATACCCTTCAATTCCGGCAGCGCGTGCCAATTCCGGCAGCGCGGCCAGCGCATTCTGCGCCGAGCCATGTTCGTGCATCAGGCGCCGGAACGTTGCCGGGCCAACCTTGCGCGAGCGCAACAGGCGAAGCCAGGAAAACCGGTCCTCTTCCGTGGTGGGTGGGAGTGGGGGGTGATTGGAAGAAAGCTGCTCTTCGGTCATCCGTCGCTCCGCCTGATTGCAGAACTGGTTTACGGCGTGACCGGTTAACAGCTTGTGAATCGAAGAAAATTTTAGCGTGTTCCAGTGTAGGTTTCGCGGAATGGGCGCGCAAATATTTGAAAGTAATAACTTTTCTCAGGCTTTCGTTTTCGATGCGCTACGGTTCATTCCTTTTGGGGTCGGCAGCACGGATTAACCATGGTGCCGGCCGCAAGCACACGATTCGCATCAGGCGGCGGATCCTCCGACCGTCAGCCCCTCCATCAGCACTGTGGGTTGACCCACACCCACGGGCACCCACTGACCGTCCTTGCCGCAGGTTCCCATGCCGGGATCCAGGGCCATGTCGTTGCCCAGACCCCGGATACGTTTCAACGCTGAAGGACCGTCGCCGATCAGCGTTGCGCCCTTGACCGGCGCGCCGATTTTGCCGTTCACGACCCGGTAGGCCTCGGTACAGCTGAACACGAATTTGCCGTTGGTGATGTCGACCTGGCCGCCGCCGAAACCCACGGCCCAGATGCCGTCCTTGATCTCGGCCACCAGATCCGCCGGGTTGGCATCGCCGCCCAGCATGATCGTGTTGGTCATGCGCGGCATCGGTTTGTGCGCATAGCTTTGCCGGCGTCCATTGCCGGTGGGGGATACGCCCATCAGGCGCGCATTCTGCCGGTCCTGCATGTAGCCAGTCAGGATGCCGTCTTCGATCAGCACGGTGCGCGAACTAGGCGTGCCCTCGTCATCCACGGTGATCGAGCCGCGACGATCCGGGATCGTCCCGTCATCCACCACGGTTACGCCCTTGGAGGCGATCCGCTGCCCCATCAGCCCGGCAAAGGCCGAACTCCCTTTGCGGTTAAAGTCTCCTTCCAACCCATGCCCGATGGCCTCGTGCAGCAAGATGCCGGGCCAGCCGGGGCCTAGTGCAACTTCCATCACGCCGGCCGGAGCGGGAACGGCGTCAAGGTTGATCAAGGCAATTCGCAGTGCCTCTCGGACCTTGTCCTGCCAATCGGACGGGTCAATCAGGCCGTCCAGACCAACGCGGCCGCCACCGCCGGCCGATCCGCTTTCGCGTCGGCCGTTCTGTTCGACGATGACCGACACGTTCAGGCGCGTCATCGGACGAACGTCGCGTACCATGGTGCCATCGGGGCGGAGGATCTCGACCTCTTGCACGGACGCCGCGATCACCGCGCTGACTTGAACCACCCTGGGGTCCAGATCGCGCGCAAATCCGTCGATTTCGCGCAGAGTCTCGACCTTGACCGGGAAGCTGGCGGATTCGATCGGGTCTGCATCCGTATAAAGCTGTTTGTTTGTGCGCCTTGGCGCGTCGGCCAAAGTGCCTCCACCGTCGCCAACCGCCAGCCGGGCGGTCTCCGCGGCACGTTTCAGCGAGGGCATTGATACATCGGTCGAGTGGGCATAACCGGCCACATCACCCTGCACGGCACGCAGCCCGAATCCCTCGGACGCATCGTAGGATGCGGTGCGCAGGCGCCCATCGTCAAAGGCAAGTGTTTCGGATTTCCGACGCTCTACAAACAGCTCGCCGTCTTCGGCCCCAGCGGTGGCCGAGCGCAGTACGGCCAGTGCCTCGTCATGCGGCAATGCGGTCTCGAACGGGCGAAACGGGGCTTGAGTCATGGGTTGCGGCCTTTCGCGTTTGATCCAGATCAAAAATAGCGTCTGTTTGACGCAAGCATTTTGCTTTATCTACCTCCCGGAATATGGTTTTTAACGCGGCCAAAGACAACGGGAGAGGTGTGACCGATTCACACCTGTTCGCCAGAGACGCAAAGATCAAACGATCAGGACAGAAAATGAAGAATGCTTTGATGCTTTCGGGGGTGTTCGCAGCCCTCTCCAGCCTTCCCGCCATGGCTCAGGATCTTGAGATCATCGGCAAGCCGGTCGACGGCGGCATGGGCTTCCAGCCGGCGGCCACCAGCCTGGCCGAAGGGATTCACCGCCTTGATGGTATGATTCTGGTTATCATCACCGCGATCTGTCTGCTGGTCGCAGGCCTGCTGGTATACTGCATCGTGCGCTACAACCAGCGTGTAAACCCGACCCCGGCGCGGTTCTCGCACTACACCCCGGTCGAAATCGCCTGGACCATCGGCCCGATCCTGATCCTGGTCTTCATCGGTGCGTTCTCGCTGCCGGTGCTGTTCAAACAGCAGGAAATCCCCGAGGGTGATGTCGTCATCAAGGTGACCGGCAACCAGTGGTACTGGACCTATGAGTATGTCGATCACGACTTTGCGTTCGACAGCTACCTGCTGGGTCACCCGGCCACCCTGGACGAAGGTGCACGCCCCGCCGATGCGGATGTAACCCCGTTCGTTCTGGATGATGCGATGCGCGCCAAGCTGGCCGATGCCGGCTACAGCGAGGATGAGTGGCTACTGGCCACCGACACCGCCGTCGTGGTTCCCGTCAACAAGGTGGTTGTGATGCAGGTCACGGCGGCCGACGTGATCCACTCATGGACGATCCCGGCGTTTGGCGTCAAACAGGACGGCGTTCCGGGCCGCCTGGCCGAGCTGTGGTTCCAGGCCGACAAGGAAGGCATCTACTTCGGCCAGTGCTCCGAGCTGTGCGGCAAGGACCACGCCTACATGCCAATCACCGTCAAAGTCGTCAGCGAAGAAGCCTATCAGGAATGGCTGCAGGGCGCGTTGGACGAATACGCCGGCCAGCCGGCATCGTTCCAGATCGCCTCGAACTGACGATCCCGGGGCCTGAGGCCCGATCGAAACCAAGGACAGGCTGCGCGGCTTTCGCGCAGCTTTCGCACCACAAGGACCTGACATGACCGACGCGAGCATCAATGCCAGCACACTTGCCGCACAATCCGGTGCGGACGAGGCCGGCTTTGGCGACTATTTCGCCCTGCTCAAGCCGCGGGTGATGTCGCTTGTCGTGTTCACCGCGTTGGTGGGTCTGCTGGCCGCACCTGTGCCGGTACATCCGTTCGTCGGCTTCTGCGCCATCCTGTTCATCGCCATCGGCGGCGGCGCCTCGGGCGCGCTGAACATGTGGTGGGACGCGGATATCGACAAGGTGATGAAGCGCACCAAGGGCCGTCCGATTCCGTCGGGCAAGGTCGAGCCCGGCGAGGCGATGGCGCTGGGCCTGGCTCTGTCGGGTCTGTCGGTGATCATGCTGGGCTTGGCGACCAACTGGTTCGCGGGCGCGTTTCTGGCCTTTACCATCTTTTTCTATGTCGTGATCTACACGATGTGGCTCAAGCGCCTGACGCCGCAGAACATCGTGATCGGTGGTGCCGCGGGCGCTTTCCCGCCGGTAATCGGCTGGGTTGCCGCGACGGGCTCGATGACGCTCGAGCCGTGGCTGATGTTTGCCCTGACCTTCATGTGGACCCCGCCGCATTTCTGGGCGCTGGCGCTGTTCATGCGCTCGGATTATGACGACGCCGGCGTGCCGATGCTGACCGTAACGCATGGACGCCGCGCCACGCGGACCCATATTCTGGTCTATACCGCATTGCTGGCTCTGCTGGCCGTGGGCACGGCGTTCTCGGGCATCGGTGGGCCGATTTACCTGGCTGTTGCCGTGGTGTTGAACGCTCTGTTCCTGCGGGGGGCATGGGCCATCTCGCGCCGCACCGAAGACGACGCGGAGGCGGACAATTTCAAGGTCGAGCGCAGCTTTTTCAAGCTGTCGCTTCTGTACCTGTTCCTGCATTTCGGCGCGATCCTCGCCGAGGCGCTGCTGAAACCCTACGGGTTGGGAGGCTGGTCATGAGCCTGCGCAAAAGCCATGAGCTGCACCAGCGCCGGTTCGGCCGCAACTTGGGTGTTGGGCTGACGCTGGCGGCGTTCATCGTGATCATTTTCGGCCTGACTATCGTAAAGGTCTCGGGCAGCGATTTCGGCGTGCCCAGCGAGGAGGTTCAGAACTGATGGCTTTGAGCGGACCGCAGAAGACCGTTGCACAAACCGTTGGGCTGGTTGTTCTGATGGGCAGCCTGGCCTGGGCGGCCGTGCCGTTCTACGACTGGTTCTGTCGGGTCACCGGGTTCGGGGGCACCACCGGCGTTGCCGAGGCCACGCCCGACGATATCCTCGACCGGGTGGTGACCATTCGCTTCGACGCCTCCAAGGCCAAGGACATGCCGTGGGAATTCAAACCCGTCGAGCGAGAGATGAAGGTGCGTATCGGTGAGACCGGTCTGGCCTTCTATGAGGCGTACAACCCAACCGACAAGCCGGTCGCGGGGCAGGCGTCCTACAATGTGACGCCCTATTCCGCCGGTGGCTATTTCCAGAAGATCGCCTGTTTCTGCTTTGAAGAGCAGGTTCTGGAACCCGGTGAACGGGTCGAGATGCCCGTAACTTTCTTCGTCGACCCCGAAATGGTGGAAGACCCCGAAGCACAGTATGTTCATACGATCACGCTGTCGTATACATTCTACGAAATCGACCTGCCCGAGGGCTATGCCGCCCTGGATGCGCAGGCAGAAACAAACACGAACTAACGCCTGTAGGTGAGGGACGCTGATGGCACACGCAAAAAACCACGATTACCACATTCTGGCACCTTCGATCTGGCCGCTGATCGGCGCGATCGGTGGCTTCGTCATGCTGTTCGGAGCCGTCTTGTGGATGCACGGCATGACCTCCTTCGTGTTCTGGGGTGGTCTTGTGGCGGTTCTCTACACGATGTTTGCCTGGTGGTCCGAGGTCGTGGCCGAAAGCCGCGCGGGTGATCACACTCCGGTCGTCCGGATCGGGCTGCGCTACGGGTTCATCCTGTTCGTCATGTCCGAGGTGATGTTCTTCTTCGCCTGGTTCTGGTCGTTCTTCAAACATCGCATGTATCCGATGTACGACTATGCCGGCACCGAATACATCCAGCCTGACATCCACGCGGTGGACCCGTTCCACCTGCCGCTGATCAACACTCTGGTTCTGTTGCTGTCGGGCTGTGCGATCACTTGGGCGCACCACGCGCTGGTCCACGACAACGACCGCAAGGCGCTGATTCAGGGTCTCGCGATCGGTATCGTCCTGGGTATCGCCTTCACCTTCCTGCAGGCCTTCGAGTACTATGAACTGCTGGCCCACGAAGGCTGGGAGTTCGGCGGCGATCAGTTCTACTCGAACTTCTTCATGGCAACCGGCTTCCACGGCGCACATGTGATCATCGGCACCATCTTCCTGACTGTCTGTCTGATCCGCGCGCTTCGTGGCGACTTTACCCCGGAGAAACACGTCGGGTTCGAGGCGGCCGCATGGTACTGGCACTTTGTCGACGTTGTCTGGCTGTTCCTGTTCTTCGCAGTCTACATCTGGGGTCAGGCACCGCTGATGTAACGCCCCGCGAGGCTGTCGAATTGCAAAAGCCGCCCCTCGGGGCGGCTTTTTCTCGATCAGGGGCGCAAGGGATTGCGCCCCGTACAATTGCAAGGTTGCATTTCCTTGCGCACAGACCGTAACAAGACGCCGGCTTGACCCCGAGCCGCTATGATACGCAACAAGGGCCAGACATGCGCCGCATCCTGTTTCTGCTGATTTTTGGACTCGCCGGGCTGGCGGTTCTTGTGTCTCTGGGCACTTGGCAGGTTCAGCGTCTGGCCTGGAAAGAGGGCATTCTGGCCGACATCGAAGCCCGGATCGCCGCCGATCCAGTGCCGCTGCCCGAGGCGGTCGACCCTGAAGCCGACCGTTATCTGCCCGTCGAAGTATCGGGCGAGATGCTGCCCGGCGAAATCCATGTACTGGTTTCGGTCAAACAGGTCGGCCCGGGCTATCGGATCATCGCGCCCTTCCGAACTGGTGATCGCACGATCCTTGTGGACCGGGGCTTTGTGCCCACAACGGCCAAGCAGGCCGAACGCCAGATCGGGCCCATGCAGGTTGTCGGAAATCTGCATTGGCCCGATGAGATCGACAGCTATACCCCCGATCCGGACCGGGCGGGCAACATCTGGTTTGCCCGCGACGTGCCCGCGCTGGCCGATGCGCTTGGGGCCGAACCGATCCTACTGGTTGCCCGCAGCCAGACCGATCCCGCCATCACGCCGCTGCCGGTGGATACGGCGGGTATTCCCAACGACCATCTGCAATACGCGGTGACATGGTTCGGCCTGGCGCTGGTCTGGGCCGCAATGACCGGATATTTCCTGTGGCGCGGCCGCGCCCCATCAGAAAGTGACGCGCAATGAAATATATCTCGACCCGCGGGCAGGCGCCCGAACTGAGCTTTGAAGAGGCGATGCTGACCGGTCTTGCCCGCGACGGCGGCCTGTACCTGCCTGCCGAGATTCCGGTTCTGAGTCAGGACGAGATCGCCGCGCTTGCCGGGCTGCCCTATGAAGAGATCGCGTTCCGCGTCATGTGGCCGTATGTCAGCGGCTCGTTCGCCGGGGACGAATTCAAAGAGATCATCGCCCGCGCCTATGCCGGGTTCGGCCATGATGCCCGCGCGCCTTTGAAGCAGCTGAACGAGAACCACTTTCTGCTGGAGCTGTTCCACGGGCCCACGCTGGCCTTCAAGGATTTCGCCATGCAGCTTATCGGCCAGCTGTTCCAGGTGGCGCTGAAGAGGCGGGGCGAACGTGTTACCATCGTCGGCGCCACCAGCGGCGACACAGGATCGGCCGCGATCGAGGCGTTCCGGGGGCTGGACGCGGTCGATGTGTTCATCCTGTTCCCGCATGGCCGCGTCTCCGAGGTGCAGCGCCGTCAGATGACCACACCCGCCGACAGCAACGTGCACGCGCTGGCCGTCGATGGCGATTTCGACGACTGTCAAGCCGCCGTGAAGGACATGTTCAACGATTTCGATTTCCGCGACGGGGTCAAGCTGGCGGGGGTGAACTCGATCAACTTTGCCCGCGTGCTGGCGCAGGTGGTCTATTATTTCTCGGCTGCCACCAGCCTGGGCGCGCCGCATCGCAAGGTCAGCTTCACGGTGCCCACCGGCAATTTCGGCGACATCTTCGCCGGCTATGTCGCCAAGCGGATGGGTCTGCCCATCGACCGTCTGGTGGTGGCGACCAACCAGAACGACATCCTGCATCGCTGCTTGTCGGGGCAGGGCTACTTCAAGGGCGACACCATCCCCTCGATCAGCCCGTCGATGGACATTCAGGTCAGCTCGAACTTTGAACGCGCGCTGTACTATGCCTATGGCGAGGACGGGCGGGCCGTGGCGCAGTTGATGGACGAGCTGAAACAGGGCGGCTTCCACGTCAGCCAAGGCGCGATGGAGGCCCTGCGCGAAAGTTTCGACTCGGGCCGTGTGTCCGAAGAGGAAACCCTCGCCACGATCAAATCCACGCTGGAACACAGCGCCGAGCTGGTCTGCCCGCACACTGCCGTGGGCATCAAGGTGGCCGAGGACACCCGCGCCGCCGATGTGCCGATGGTTACGCTGGCCACTGCGCACCCGGCGAAATTCCCCGCCGCGGTCGAGCAGGCCAGCGGTGTGCATCCGCCTCTTCCCTCGCGCATGTCCGATCTGTATGAACGTCCGGAACGGGTGACCCGCATCGCCAACGATCTGGGCGCCATCGAGGATCATATCAAAAGGCACATTGCTGAGTGACTGTCAGACTGGACCAACTAACGAACGGCTTTCGGATCGTCAGCGAGCAGATGCCGGGGCTGCAATCGGCCGCCATCGGAATCTGGGTGACCGCCGGCGGGCGGCACGAGCGGATCGAACAGAACGGCATCGCGCATTTCCTCGAGCACATGGCCTTCAAGGGCACCGAGCGGCGCTCGGCCCTGCAGATCGCCGAGGCGATCGAGGATGTGGGGGGATATATCAACGCCTATACCTCGCGCGAGGTGACGGCCTATTACGCCCGGGTGCTGAAGGATGACGTGGCACTGGCGATGGACGTGATCGGCGACATCGTTCTGAACCCCGTCTTCGATCCGCGCGAAATCGAAGTCGAGCGCGGCGTGATCCTGCAGGAAATCGGCCAGGCGCATGACACGCCCGATGACGTGATCTTTGACTGGCTGCAGGAACAGAGCTATCACGACCAACCGCTGGGCCGCCCCATCCTTGGCCCATCCGAACGGGTCAGCGCCTTTTCGCGCGACGACCTGTCGGCCTTCGTGGCCGAGCATTATGCGCCCGACCAGATGATCCTGTCGGCGGCAGGTGCCGTCGATCATGACCAGTTGATGAAGCTGGCAGAAGAGATGTTCGGCCATCTGCAACCCCGCAAGGGGCTGCTGCCGGAACCCGCCCGGTTTACCGGCGGCGAGGCGCGGCGGGACAAGGCGCTGGAGCAGGCGCATTTCGCACTGGCGCTGGAAAGCCCGGGCTATCGCGATGACGAGATCTATACCGCGCAGATCTATTCGACTGCGCTGGGTGGCGGCATGTCCTCGCGCCTGTTCCAGGAAGTGCGCGAGACCCGCGGGCTGTGCTATACGATCTTTGCCCAGACCGGCGCCTATGCCGACACGGGAACGACCACGATCTATGCCGGCACCTCGGCCGATCAGGTGGGCGAACTGGCCACCATCACCATCGACGAGATGAAGCGTGCCGCCGAGGACATGAGCCCCGAGGAGGTTGCCCGGGCCCGGGCGCAGATGAAGGCTGGGATGCTGATGGGGCTGGAAAGCCCCTCGAACCGGGCCGAGCGTCTGGCCCGGCTGGTGCAGATCTGGGGCCGTGTTCCGCCGCTCGAGGAAACAGTGGCCAAGATCGACGCGGTCAGCACCGCCGACGTCCGCGCCTTTGCCGAAAAGATGGCGGTTCAGGCCCCGGCGGCGCTGGCGCTTTACGGGCCTGTGGGGGGTGCGCCGACACTGGAGAGGCTGCAGGAGAGGCGCGCGGCGTGATGCTGTTGGGCAGACGCAGGCTGAAACTCGAGACCGAGCGGTTGAGCTTGCGCCCGCCCGTGCATTCCGACTTCAACGACTGGGCCGCGCTGCGGCTGGCCTCGCGCGAGTATCTGACCCCGTGGGAGCCGATCTGGGCCAAGGATCATCTGACCCGCAAATCGTTCACCAACCGTGTCTACTGGGCGCAACGCTCGGTGGCCAATGGCACGGCGGTTCCGCTGTTCCTCTTCCGCAGAACGGATGACATGCTGGTGGGCGCCATTACGCTGGACAACATCCGCCGGGGGCCGGCGCAGGCCGGAACGCTGGGCTATTGGACCGGGCAGGCCTTTGCCCGGCAGGGTTACATGCGCGAGGCCATCGGCGCCGTGGTGCATTACGCCTTTACCCGACTGGACCTGAGCCGGATCGAGGCCGCCTGCCTGCCGGAAAACGCCGCCTCTCGCGGGCTGTTGGAAAGCTCGGGGTTCAAATACGAGGGCGTGGCGCAATCCTATCTGCAGATCAACGGGCGGTGGCGGACGCATGTGCTCTATGCGTCGCTGCGCTCGGACCGGCGCGGGCGGACGGACGCGGGCTAGACGGCCCGTTCGGACCTGATGTGGGCGGGACTGTTTCCGAAATTTGGGCCCAGTGACGTGACTCGAGGCGCCGATGCGCTAGACTTCCGATCATGCGGAGTGTTTTGGCGGGTCTGATCTTGCTGGCAGGGACGGCGGCGGCGCAGGAGCGTCGGCCGAGCCATTGCATCGCCATCGCCCAGAACACCCCTGGAATCCAGTATCTGCACAAGGCGGCGTGGCAGGATCCGGTGCCCGAATTCTCGGTCCGGATCAGCTATGTCGCGCATGCGTCCTTTCTGATCCAGACATCCGGCGGGCTGAATGCCGTGACCGACTATACCGGCTTCATCGGCGGCGCGGATCTGATTCCCGACATCGTGACGATGAACCACGCCCATGACACCCATTGGACCGCCTATCCCGACCCGGCCATCCCGCATGTGCTGCCGGGTTGGGGCGAGTTCGGGCAGGGCATCGAACACCACCTCGACCTGGGCGAATTGCTGGTGCGCAACGTATCGACCGACATCCGGTCCGCTTATGGCGGGGTGGAAGAGCGCGGAAACTCGATCTTCGTGTTCGAGGTCGAAGGTCTTTGCATCGGCCATCTGGGGCATCTGCACCACATCCCCAGCGACGAGCAGTTCGCGGCCCTTGGGCGGCTGGACGTGGTCATGGCGGCGGTGGACGGTGGCACGACCATGCCCTTGCCCGAGATGATCTCGGTGCTGCAGCGGCTGAAAAGTTCGGTCATCATTCCGATGCATTGGTTCTCGGGATATTCGCTGGACCGGTTCCTGGCCGATATCCGATCCGATTTCCCGGTGCGCCGGGATGGGGTTTCGGAGATCGAAGTGTCCCTGCGGACCCTCCCGGACCGCCCGACGGTGGTAGTGCTCGAGCCGCGATACCTGATGGAATTGGAATAAGCCTTGCCGTGCGCCGCGGGCTTGGGCATGCAGAGGGCATGCATTTGAACGCTGCCGACGAAACCTTTGCCGAAACCATCCGCGCCCGCCTGGGTGACGATGTTCTGCGCCCGGTCGAGCCGCGCTATCTGGAAGAGCCGCGCCGCCGCTTCGCCGGTCAGGCGGGTCTGCTGGCCTTGCCCCGCACGGTTGAGGAGGTCGCAGCCTTGGTGCGTTTGGCGTCCGAGGCCCGTGTGCCGGTGGTGCCATACGGCGGCGGCACCGGTCTTGTGGGCGGACAGGTCATGGCCAATGGCCCCGCGCCCCTGATCCTGTCGCTCGAGCGGATGCGCGCGATCCGGGCCGTCTACCCGACCGAAAACATCCTGATCGCCGAGGCCGGTGCTGTGCTGGCCGACATTCAGGCCTCGGCCGAGACGGCCAACCGGCTGTTTCCGCTGTCGCTCGCGGCGCAGGGGTCCTGCCGGATCGGGGGGAACCTCGCTACCAATGCCGGGGGCGTGAACGTCCTGCGTTATGGCAATGCACGGGATCTGTGCCTGGGGCTTGAGGCGGTTCTGCCCAACGGGGAGATCTGGCACGGGCTGGGGCGGTTGCGCAAGGACAATACCGGCTATGATCTGCGCAACCTGCTGATCGGGTCCGAGGGCACGCTGGGGGTCATCACCGCCGCCTCGCTCAAGCTGTTCCCCCGTCCTGCCGGGCTGGGCACGGCGATCTTTCAGGTCACCAGCCCCGAAGCGGCGATCGACCTGCTGGCCCTGGCCCGCGACCATTTGGGCGAAACCGTCAGCGCGTTCGAACTGATCCACAAGCAGGGGCTGGATTTTCTGGCCGAGGTCTTGCCGGACGTGCGGCAACCCTTTGACACACCGCCGGAATGGTCGGTTCTGATCGAACTGGGATTGCCGGCCGGGCACGAGCCCGAGGCGGCGCTGGAGTCCTTGTTCGTCGCTGCCGAGGCCCGTGGTCTGGTGTCGGACGGTGTCATCGCCCAAAGCGCCGCGCAACGCGACGCGCTGTGGTCAGTGCGCGAACGCATCCCCGAGGCAAACCGGTTGATCGGTTCGGTGTCCAGCCACGATATCTCAGTTCCGATTTCGCGGATCCCCGACTTCATTCGCCAAGGCGGCGAGGCGATTGCGGCCTTCGGACCGTTTCGGGTGAACTGCTTTGGTCATCTGGGGGATGGCAACCTGCACTACAACGTATTTCCGCCCAAAGGCCACGACCGGGGCGAGTTCGACGACCGGCGCACCGCGATCAAGCGCGCGGTTCATGACTTGGTGCATGAATTCGAAGGATCGGTCAGTGCCGAGCACGGGGTGGGTCGCCTGAAGACCGGTGATCTGGAGCGCTATGGTGATCCAGCGAAACTTTCGGCCATGAGCGCCATCAAAGGCGCCTTAGACCCGCTCGGGATCATGAACCCGGGCGCTGTCCTGTCACATGTTTGAGTGCGGCCCGGACGCTCCGGGCCGCAGCTACGCGTCGTTTACGACGCAGGCAGGATAACCTTGTCGATGACGTGGATCACGCCATTGCTGGTTTCGATATCTGCCTGAACGACGTTTGCGTCATTGACCATGACACCGTTGTCGAGATCGATCGTGATCTCTCCACCCTGAACGGTGGCGGCAGTCATGTCGTCGGACAGATCACCCGACATCACTTTGCCCGGAACCACGTGATAGGTGAGGATCGCCACAAGCTGATCCTTGTTCTCGGGCTTCAGCAGCGTCTCCACGGTGCCTTCGGGCAACGCGGCAAAGGCTTCATCGGTAGGCGCGAACACGGTGAATGGGCCTTCGCCCTTCAGCGTGTCAACCAACTCGGCGGCCTGCACGGCTGCGACCAGAGTGTTGAAGCTGCCAGCCCCGACAGCGGTGTCCACAATGTCCTTGCCGTGGCCGTCGGCCATGGCAGCGGTCGAAAACAGGATACTGGCGACACCGGCAACAGCGAATTTGCGAAACATGATCTACTTCCCTTGTTGAGGATGTCATCGGCGACATCACGGTCTATACGGCGACATGCCGAAAGGAGATCAGGCGTCAGGGGCAAAAAACCGACTGGAAAACGAACGACGCCGCGCTAAGCGCGCGGCGTTTCCAGCGGCAAGTCACGAAATCGTGACCGCTGTCTGTTCACAGCCCTTCGAATTCGCACAAGACATGGACGTCCATGCCCATCTCCTCCAGCACCTTCCGGCCACCCAGCTCGGGCAGGTCGATGATGAAGGCGCAGCTGACAATCTCGCCGCCCAGCCGTTCGATCAGCTTGATGCCTGCCGCGGCAGTGCCGCCGGTGGCCAGCAGGTCATCGACGACCAGAACCTTTTCACCGGGCTGGATCGCGTCATCGTGGATCTCGACGATGGCCTCGCCGTATTCCAGCTTGTACTCCTCGCTGATCGTGGTGCCCGGCAGCTTGCCCTTCTTGCGGATCGGAACGAAGCCCACGCTCAGCTGGTGAGCGATCGCGCCGCCTAGGATGAACCCGCGCGCCTCGAGCCCAACGACCTTGTCGATGCGCTCGCCGGCATAGGGGTGCAGCATCTGGTCGATGGCCATGCGAAACCCGCGGGGATCCGCAAACAGGGTCGTCACGTCGCGGAACATGATCCCTTCGTGGGGAAAATCGACGATGGTCCGAATGTAATCCTTGACCGTTTTGCTTCTGGACATGGGGCAACCCTTCTTGCGTCAAAACACGGCGGTGTTTGGCGTATCACGGCCAGTCATGCAAGCCACGGCTGCCTTCCTGCGCGTATTTGCTGCGGAACAGATGCGCCCGGACCACCCGCCCTTGGGGGCTGCGGGTATCGACAAGCGATGCGCTTTGTCTATACAAGGTGCCACGCGCTGATGCAGGCCCAGAACAAGGATGACAGCCGTGGCCAAGGCCGACCTCAAGGGATCTACCAAAAAGAACAGCCAGCTGGTTCTGCGCCTGGACAAGGACGAACGCGACGCGTTCGTTGCGCTGTGCCGCGATCTCGACACCTCGGCCGCGCGCGAGATCCGCAAGTTCATTCGCGCATTCATGGCTGAGAACGCCGGGACCTGACTGCCTTCAGGCCGGGCGACGCAGTACCGCCGTGGCCACGCCCATTCCGATCAGGGTCAACCCTCCGAAACGGGTCATGCCGGTGATGATGCTGGGGCGGCCGATTACGCGGCGCAGCCGGTCGGCCAGCAGCGCATAGGCCAGCGCGTTCAGCCCGGCCAATCCCACGAAAGTCGCAATCAGGATCGCGAACTGCGGGCCCAGCGGCTCGGCCGGGCGCAGAAATTGCGGCACGAAGGCGATGAAGAAGGCGATGGATTTCGGGTTCAGCGCAGTAACAGCGGCCGCATGGCCGAACACGCCGCGCGCGGTGACGTCGCGCCCGGTGGCAACTGCCTGCATCCCGCCGGACGGCGCACTGCGCAGCAGCTTGATGCCCAGCCAGACCAGATAGGCGGCGCCCACCCATTTCAGCACCGAAAACAACGTGGCCGACGCCAGCACCAGCGCCCCAAGCCCTAGCAACGAGGCGGTCATAGCGATCAGGTCCCCCAGCGCAACCCCCGTGGCCGAGGCCACGGCCACGCTGCGCCCTTTGGACAGCGCATAGCTGAGCACCAGCAGAACCGTCGGTCCCGGGATCAGCAGAAGGGCGGTCGAGGCTGCGACAAAGGCCAGCCAAAGTTCAAAATCCATCATCCAACTCCGTCAAATCCGCAGCAGCTAGCCTAAGAAAACACGAGGCCGTCAAGGACGCCTACAATACCCGGCCCGCCACCGCATCCAGCTTGGCCAGCACTTGCGGGTCGCGCTTTTCCGGGGCCGTCAAAATCGCGTGGTCCAGCGCAAGATCGCAGCCATGCGGGCAGGGCGCGCGGTCCGCTCCCAGCATGGCGGGCAGGCCTTTGACCAAGGCGCGCGCCTTCTCGGCGTTGCCGGTCAGCGTCGCGATGATAGCGGTCACGTCCACTTCGCCGTGATCGGGGTGCCAGCTGTCATAGTCGGTGACCATCGCCACCGAGGCATAGCAAAGCTCGGCCTCGCGGGCCAGTTTGGCCTCGGGCATGTTGGTCATGCCGATCACGTCGCAGCCCCACTGCTCGCGGTACATCTTCGATTCCGCCAGCGTCGAGAATTGCGGCCCTTCCATCGCCAGATAGGTGCCGCCGCGATGCACTGTGATGCCGGCCGCCCGGGCGGCGAATTCACAGGCATCGCCCAGGCGCGGGCAGGTCGGATGGGCCACGCTGACATGGGCGACGCAGCCGGTGCCGAAAAAGCTTTTCTCGCGGGCGAAGGTGCGGTCGATGAACTGATCGACGACCACGAAATCGCCCGGCGCCATGTGTTCGCGGAAGGAGCCGCAGGCCGAAACCGAGATCACATCGGTCACCCCCAGCCGTTTCAGCGCGTCGATATTGGCACGATAGGGCACCTCGGTCGGCGAATGCACATGCCCGCGCCCGTGGCGGGGCAGAAAGGCCATCTCGATGCCGTCCAGTGTCCCGGTCAGGATCTGGTCGGACGGCGCGCCCCAAGGCGTTTCCACGGTAACCCATTGCGGCGTTTCCAGCCCGTCGATGTCATAAATTCCCGATCCGCCGATGACGGCAATTTTTGTCTGGGCCACGTTCGTTCTCCGCTGCGATACCTGCCTGAGGGAATATCTGCGGGCTTGTCGGGCATTTGGCAAGGCTTGCCGGTGTTATTGCGCCGCACAGGCGCCACAAGGGGCGTCGCCTTGCAGTTTTTGCATGACAGCCTGCCATCGATGGGCTAGCAGACAGCGCCGAAGGCGGGTATACGACCGCCTTCGCGCGAACATTCTGACCCACAGGACCAATTCATGCCCCGAGCCTTGCTGGCAAGCTTTGCCAATCGCCTCGCCATTCCCGATCTGAGCTGGATGCCGGACGAAAAGCTGACCCCCGCCCGCCTGCGGATCGAGCTTTTGTCGGGCCTGACCGTCGCCCTGGCCCTGGTGCCCGAAGCGGTGGCCTTTGCTTTCGTCGCCGGGGTTCACCCGCTGGTAGGCCTGTATGCGGCGTTCCTCGTGGGGCTGATCACCGCGCTGATCGGGGGTCGTCCGGGTATGATCTCGGGCGCAACCGGTGCGCTGGCGGTCGTCATGGTGGCGCTGGTGGCGCAGCACGGGGTCGAATACCTGTTCGCCACAGTGGTTTTGATGGGCATCCTGCAGATTATCGCGGGGGCCATGCATTGGGGCCGGTTCATCCGCCTGGTGCCGCATCCGGTGATGCTGGGCTTTGTCAACGGCCTGGCGATCGTGATCTTTCTGGCGCAACTGGGCCAGTTCAAGGTGCCGGGCACCATGGAAAACACCGGCCACGGCATGAGCGGTGGTGAATGGCTGTCCGGGATGCAACTCTATACGATGCTGGGGCTGGTCGCGCTGACCATGGCGGTGATCTGGGTGATGCCGCGCATCACGCGCATTGTGCCAGCGCCGCTGGCGGGCATCGTCGTGGTGGCTGCGCTGGTGATCGGCATGGGGCTGGATGTCCCGCGCGTCGGAGACCTGGCCTCGATCGAGGGCGGCCTGCCGAAATTCCACATCCCCATGGTTCCGCTGACCTGGGAGACGTTTGAGATCATTCTGCCCTACGCCGTCATCCTGGCCGCCATCGGCCTGATCGAATCTCTGCTTACGCTGAACCTGGTGGGCGAGATCACCGGCAAGCGCGGTGGTGCGTCGCAGGAATGCATCGCGCAGGGCACCGCCAACGTCGTGACCGGGTTCTTTGGCGGCATGGGCGGCTGTGCGATGATCGGTCAGTCGATGATCAACGTGAAGTCCGGCGGCCGCACCCGCATCGCGGGGATCGCTGCCGCGCTGTTCCTGCTGGTGTTCATCCTTGTCGGCTCGCCTCTGATCGAACAGATCCCGCTGGCCGCGCTGGTTGGCGTGATGTTCATGGTGGTGATCGGCACCTTTGCCTGGAACTCGTTCAACATCCTGCGCAAGGTGCCGCTGACCGACGCCTTCGTCATAGTTCTGGTCACCGTCGTCACCGTGATGGAAGACCTCGCCGTGGCCGTCGTGGTCGGCGTCATCGTTTCGGCGCTGGCCTATGCCTGGAACAACGCCAAGCGCATCCACGCGGTTACCCGCGACTCGGAAACCGAGAAAGGCGCCAAGGTCTACGAGATCAAGGGGCCGTTGTTCTTCGGCTCGTCCGAGGGATTTGTCGAACTGTTCGATGTCCAGAACGACCCGGAAACGGTGATCGTGGACTTCGCCGACAGCCGTGTGGTCGACCAATCGGCCCTGCAGGCCATCGAAAACATCGCTGCAAAATACGAGGCGGCAGGCAAGCGCGTCATGCTGCGCCATCTCAGCCGGGATTGCCACAAGCTGCTCAAGAAAGCGGGTCACTTGATGGTCGACAGCGACGATGACCCGGATTACGGCCTTGCGGTCGACTATTCCGTTCGAACCGGCATTCTGGGCGGCCACTGAGGTAATGCGAGGCTCTGCCTCGCGCTCCGGGATACTTTAAACCAGATGAAGACCGCGCGAGCCCTTCATCTGGCCCAAAAATACCCCGGGGGAGTCGCGCATAGCGCGGCGGGGGCAGAGCCCCCAAACCCGGCTCAATCGTCTGGACGATTGAGGGAAAACAACTCCGTCACCACCGAGTAGTCGCGATACCCAAGCCGCGACAATGGTTGAAAGGTGGTGACGTCTAACTTGCCGTCCTTCAGGCAGTCATCGCGCAGGTGCACGCCGACGACCTCTCCGAACACCACGCGGTTGGCTTCGCCGGGCAGCGTGACGATCTGGGTCAGTTTGCATTCCAGCGCGGCAGGGGCGCCTTCGATGCGGGCGCATGGGATGGTTTCGCATTCCACCGGAGTCAGGCCGGCGTGGGCGAACTCGTCTACCTCTTTCGGAAGGCTGGCTGAGCTTGCGTTCATCGCATCCCGATGGGCGTGGGCCACCACGTTGACGCAAAAGACGCCGGTCGCCTCGATATTGGCGATGCTGTCCTTTCCGCGGTCCTGGTCGTGTTTCGTGCCGGTGGAGGCAAACATCACCTGCGGCGGCGTATAGGCGACCCCGTTGAAGAATGAATAGGGCGCCAGATTGTTGATCCCATCGGCGCTGCGGGTCGAGATCCATCCGATCGGGCGCGGCGTGATGATGGCGTTGAACGGGTTGTGCGGCAAACCGTGACCGTCTTCGGGGCGATAGAACATCTGATCTCCAAGCGTTTGCTCAAGGCCTAGCGAAGTGCTAGGGCGATTGCCAGAGTCGAAAAGAGGGCCGCGGTGCAGCAGTTCGGGATCAGGCCGGAAGAGCCGGAGGATTGGTGGGAAGTCGAAGCCCTCTACGACCTGTGTTTTGCGCCGGGGCGCGAGGCGCTGTCGTCTTACCGCTTGCGCGACGATGTTCCGCCAGTGCCGGGCCTGTCGATGATTGCCCGTGACGGGCAGGGCATCTTGGCTGGGGCCATCCGATTCTGGCCGGTTCATGTTGGCGCACACGACGCGCTTTTGCTGGGGCCCGTTGCCGTCCACCCGACCCACCAGGGGGAAGGTTTGGGTGGTTTTCTGATCCACGAAGGTATCGAAGCCGGGCGGGCCAAAGGGTGGGACCGGGTCATGCTGGTCGGTGACGCGCCCTATTATTCACGCTTTGGGTTTGCCCGGCTCGAGGGGGTAGAGATGCCACCGCCAACCAACCCGGATCGGGTCCTCGGGCTGGATTTGGCACCCGGCGCCTGGCACGGAGTGAGTGGTTCGGTGACCCGCTGGACGCGCTGATCTATTGAAACGGCGTTGTTAAATGCCAATGTTTCAGGGTCAGGAGGACACCGAATGAATGACGTCATTCTCGTCGGAGAAATCGACCCCGACGCTGAGTTGGACCGGCTGGCAAGCCACTACCGCAGCGCGGGCGGCAGCGGCATCCGGTTGCTCAATCGTCTGGGTGGATCAGCCGAGTCGCTGCTGGAACAGCTGCCCAGTTCGGTGCGCGATGGGCTGACCGGTGCAACCGAGCAGGCCTTGTGGGTTGCAGTTCGTGCCGCTGACGGATCGCGCCGCGCGGTTCCCGACCAGAAGCCGTGGGTCAACACCGCCATATCGACCACGATGGGCGCCGCAGGTGGGGCTGGCGGCCTGACGACGGCGTTGATCGAGCTTCCGGCGACCACGGCCATGTTGTTGCGCTCAATACAGGGTGCCGCATCGCGTGAAGGTTTTGACCCCTCGGCAAGGAACGTGCAGTTCGATTGCATCCGCGTTTTGTCGGCGGCAGGTCCCTTGGCGCATGACGACGGCGCAGACATGGGGTTCTTTTCGGTCCGACTGACCGTGACGGGCCCCGCTCTGCAAAAGGTCATTGCTGCCGTCGCTCCGAGGTTGTCGGTCGTTTTGGGGCAGAAACTGGCGGCACAGACCGTTCCGGTATTGGGGGCCTTGGCCGGAGGCGGCGCGAACTACCTCTACGCCCGGTACTATCAGCAGATTGCCCGTGTGCATTTCGGCCTGCGGCGTTTGGCGATCGATGCCGATATTCCGCATGACGAGCTTGTGCAGCGTTTGCAACGTCGCACGTTGGCCTGACCCACAGTTTCAAAATTGGACAGAACCGCAGGATGTGGTATCCTGCACCTAATCGGCCCGCAAGATAAGTGGCCGAAAACAGGCAAGAAGAACGAAACAAGAGGCGGGGCAGCGTGAAAAGCGCAGGGCTGTCACCAGACATTCTGTCCGAAACCGGGGCATTTCCGGTTCTGCCGCAGTCTGCGGCTTTATGCTACCGGCTTCGGCGCGGGGTGCCTGAGATATTGTTGATCACGACCCGGGGGTCGGGGCGGTGGATCATCCCCAAAGGCCGCATGATCGACGGTCTTAGCGGGGCTGAGACCGCAGCGCAGGAAGCTTGGGAAGAAGCCGGTGTGACAGGCCGTTGTGAGACGCGCAGTATCGGGCAGTTCTCTTTCGACAAACATCACCGGGATTTGGGGCGGGTCACATGCGTCGTTGATGTCTACCCGTTGCTTGTTACCAAGACGGCGGATCGGTTCCCCGAAGTCGCAGAGCGGCGGCGTAGATGGATGCTGCCGGAAAAAGCAGCACAAGCGGTTTCGATCGGCGGGCTTTCCGGGCTGTTGCGGTCAAATGCGCTCAATCCTCATTGAACCGCCTCTGTAAAGACTTGATATTGCCATGTCTGTCAGTATCTATTGGCCCACCGACACTTTGGGCGACAGATGATTCAATATTCACTGAAATGCTGCAATGGTCATGCGTTTGACAGTTGGTTCCAGTCTGCGGACGCTTACGACAAGCTGTCCAAGGCTGGAATGGTCTCTTGCGCGACTTGCGGCAGCACCCAGGTCGAAAAGGCGATCATGACGCCGCGGGTCCAGTCTGCGCGCTCGTCCGCTGCAATGCCGCGTGCGGAGAACATTGATCGACCCGAAGCCCAGCGCCAACCGACCAAGGCCGAGATAGAGCGTGTTCTCAACGCCCTGCGCGCCAAGGTCGAGGCGAATTCCGATTATGTCGGCCGCGAATTTGCGCGCGAGGCCCGCAAGATACATCTGGGCGAGGCCCCGGAGCGCGCCATCTATGGCGAGGCCAAGCCGGAAGAGGCCAAGGCCCTGATCGAAGATGGGGTTCCGGTGGCCCCTCTACCGTTCATTCCAAGCCGAAAGACGAACTGAACCGTGCATCTTGTTATCACCGGCGCCAATCGCGGCATTGGGCGTGCTCTTGCTGAATGCTATCGTGGCCGAGGCGATACTGTCACCGGCACCGCACGGGACGATTCCGCCGATATTCGTCTGGACGTTACCGACCCGGCGCAACAGGCCCAGATGGCGCGCAAGTTGGATGGCCGGCCCGTAGATCTGTTGATCTGTAACGCTGGTGTCTACTTGGACAAAGGCCAGACAATCGACGGCTACCCGGCCGAGATGTGGGACCAGACCTTCGCGGCCAACGTCACCGGGGTGTTTCTGACCATTCAGGCCTTGTTGCCCAATTTGCGTGCGGCGCGCGGCAAGATCGCAATCATCTCGTCGCAGATGGCCTCGCACACGCGGGCGCCCGGGGGCAGCTATATCTATCGGGCCTCCAAGGCGGCTGTGCTGAACCTTGGGCGCAACCTGGCGGTGGATCTCAAGGACGATGGCATCGCCGTCGGCATCTATCACCCGGGATGGGTGCAGACGGACATGGGCGGTCAGGCCGCCGACATCACCGTGTCACAGGCCGTTGCCGGGTTGACCGAGCGTTTCGATGCGCTGAGTTTGGACTCCACCGGCTGCTTTGAAACCTGGGACGGGCAGGCACACCCTTACTGAGCAGCCAGCGCTGCCTTGGGGATCTCGTAGACTTCACCGGGATCAATGAAGATCACCAGAATTTCGCCCCGCGTTTCCGAAGTGATCTTCGACGTCGAGCTGCTGGAATCCGGCTTTCCATCGGTGAAATAGATGCGGCGTACTTCCCCAGTATCCAACTGAACCGCCAGGGTTGCAGTGCTATCGTCCTTGCGCCGCAACTCGGCAGGGCAATTTTTCAATGGCTGACCCGCCAACGCGGCGCAGGGGACCGTTCCCAACGCGTTCTGGCCGTCCGTTCCGGACAGTGAAGCCACCTGGGCCAGAGCCGGGCTGGACATCAGAGCACAGGCGAAAACAAAACGCAGCATGGTATTCCTCACGGTTTAAATCCTTGACGATACGCTGACATTGCTGCCGGTCCTTGTAAAGCGTTGCGCTGCAGTGTCCTGCCGTTCTATGTGCCCTTGCTCTTGTGTGTTGCCTCGCATAAGACGCTCGGGACCGAAAATCCAAGGCGCGGAGACATTTGCCCCCATGCCCGTACTCGTGATGAAATTCGGCGGCACATCCGTCGCCAACCTCGACCGCATCCGCCGCGCTGCCAAGCGCATCGGCGTCGAAGTGGCCAAGGGCTATGACGTCATCGTCATCGTGTCGGCCATGTCGGGCAAGACCAACGAATTGGTGGGCTGGGTCGACGAGATCTCGCCGCTGTATGACGCGCGCGAATATGATGCCGTGGTATCCTCGGGCGAGAATGTCACCGCCGGTCTGATGGCGCTGACGCTGCAGGAAATGGAGATCCCCGCCCGCAGCTGGCAGGGCTGGCAGGTGCCGCTGCTGACCGATGGCGCCCATTCGGCGGCGCGGATCCTTGATATTCCGACCGACAACATCAACCAGAAGTTCGGCGAGGGCATGAAGGTCGCGGTGGTGGCAGGCTTTCAGGGTCTCAGCCCCGAGGGGCGGATCACCACGTTGGGCCGGGGCGGTTCGGACACCACTGCCGTGGCTTTTGCCGCCGCCTTCGACGCCGAACGCTGCGACATCTACACGGATGTGGACGGCGTCTATACCACCGATCCGCGCATCTGCGAGAAGGCGCGCAAGCTGGACAAGATCTCGTTCGAGGAAATGCTCGAACTGGCCTCGTTGGGGGCCAAGGTGCTGCAGACCCGCTCGGTCGAGCTGGCGATGCGGTACAAGGTGAAACTGCGTGTTCTCTCAAGCTTCGAGGAACAGTCCGACGAGGCCGGAACCCTGGTCGTCGACGAGGAGGAAATCATGGAATCCAATGTAGTCTCGGGTGTGGCCTATTCGCGGGACGAGGCCAAGATGACCGTCGTGTCGGTCGCCGACCGCCCCGGCATCGCCGCGATCATCTTCAACGCGCTCAGCGATGAGGGGATCAACGTCGACATGATCGTGCAGAACATCTCGGACGAGGGGCGCACGGACATGACCTTTTCCTGCCCCACCAACCAGGTGGCGCGCGCCGAAAAGGCGCTGTTGGCAGTCAAGGAGCGTGGCGAGTTGAACTATGCCGAGCTGGTCGCCGACACCGATGTGGCCAAGGTTTCGGTGGTGGGCATCGGCATGCGCTCGCAGTCGGGCGTGGCGGCCAAGATGTTCAAGGTACTCTCGGATGAGGGGATCAACATCAAGGTCATTACAACCTCCGAGATCAAAATTTCCGTCCTCGTCGACCGGAAATACATGGAACTTGCCGTTCAGGCGCTGCATGATGCCTTTGAACTGGAAAAGGCGGCCTGAGCATCTCGGCCAAGGTCCCGCCTGACACCGCAGAGTAGATCGGGCGATGGCAGACGGAATGGAAACAGAATCCCGCAAGCTGCTGGGGCGGCTGCGCGAGGAGATGGCAAGCGAGGCTGCCGGTCAGGAGCGTCTTGACCGGATCACTCACCTGATCGCCGACAGCATGCGGTGCGAGGTGTGCTCGATCTATCTGTTCCGCGACGACGAAACCCTGGAGCTGTGTGCCACCGAAGGTCTTGCCCCCGAGGCCGTACACCAGACCCGCATGCGTCTGGGGGAAGGTCTCGTTGGCCGGGTGGCCAAGTTCGGCAAGGTCGTCAACGCCGCCGATGCGCCCTCCGAGAAAGGTTTCCGGTACATGCCGGAAACAGGCGAGGAGCGTTTTTCGTCGTTCCTGGGCGTGCCCATTCAGCGGCTGGGGCAGAAGCTTGGGGTTCTTGTGGTCCAGTCCCGCGCTCAACGCGAGTTTTCCGCGGATGAGGTCTATGCGCTTGAAGTCGTGGCAATGGTCCTTGCGGAAATGGCCGAATTGGGTGCGTTTGTGGGCGAAGGTGCCGCCCTTTCACCACTGCATCAGCAATCCATATTGCTGCGCGGTGGCCCGGCACAGGAGGGCTCGGCCGAGGGGCATGTCTGGCTGCATGAGCCGCGTGTCGTCGTCACCAACCCGATCGCCGACGATCCACATCGCGAGCTGGAGCGGCTGAACGAAGCAGTCGAAGAGCTGCGCGTGGGCGTCGACAAGATGCTTGAAATCTCGCGGGGCGGCGACACGGAACAGCTGCAGGTTCTGGAAGCCTACCGGATGTTCGCCAATTCCAAGGGCTGGATGCGCCGGATGGAAGAGGACATCGCCCGTGGTCTCAGCGCCGAGGCGGCGGTGGAAAAGGAGCAGTCGCAGGCCCGCGCCCGGATGAGCCAGGTCACCGACCCTTATCTGCGCGAGCGTCTGGCGGATCTGGACGATTTGTCCAACCGTCTGCTGCGCATCCTGACCGGGCAGGGCGGGTCGAACGGTAAAGAGCTGCCGCCCGATCCGATCCTGGTGGCGCGCAATATCGGACCGGGCGATCTGTTGGAATACGGCCGTTCGCTGAAAGGTGTCGTGCTCGAGGAGGGCTCGGTCGGCAGTCATGCCACCATCGTCGCCCGCGCTCTGGCCATCCCGCTGGTGGTGCATGTCGGACGGATTACGACCGAGGCGCTGAACGGCGACCATATTCTGGTCGACGGGGATGAGGGCGTCGTGCATCTGCGCCCCGAGGATACCGTCGTCAGCGCCTTCCGCGACAAGATGGCCATGCAGGCCGAGGCGCAGAAACGCTATGCCTCGATCCGCGAAACCCCGACCGTGACCAAGGATGGCGAGCGGATCAATCTGGTGATGAATGCCGGCCTGATGGCCGACTTGCCGTCGCTCAAGACGTCCGGGGCCGAGGGCGTAGGCCTGTTCCGCACCGAATTGCAGTTTCTGATCCGCAACCAGATGCCCAAACGGTCGGAACTGGTGGCGCAGTACAAGCGCGTTCTGGATTCGGCCGATGGCAAGCGCGTGGTTTTCCGTACGCTGGATATCGGGTCGGACAAGGTGCTGCCCTACATGAAGCATGTCGCCGAGCCCAACCCGGCGCTGGGTTGGCGCGCCATTCGTGTGGGCCTGGACAAGCGCGGCGTGATGCGGATGCAGCTTCAGGCCCTGTTGCGCGCGGCGGATGGCCGTCCTCTGACGGTCATGTTCCCGTTTGTCGCCCAGGCCGACGAATACCGCGAGGCCCGTTGGGAAGTGAACAAGACACTGGAGCGCGAAAAGCGCTTGGGTCATGTCCTGCCGGAAACGCTGGAAGTTGGGGCGATGCTGGAAACACCATCATTGGCCTTCGCCCCCCAGAAGTTCTTTGACGAGGTCGATTTCATCTCGATCGGCGGCAACGACCTGAAACAGTTCTTCTTCGCCGCCGACCGTGAAAACGAGCTGGTGCGCCGCCGCTATGACACGCTGAATGTCAGCTTCCTCAGCCTGATCGAGCGCATCGTCGAACGGTGCGGAATTTCCGACACGCCGCTGAGTTTCTGCGGCGAGGATGCCGGCCGCCCGATCGAGGCACTGTGCCTGGCGGCGATGGGTATCCGCACCCTGTCGATGCGCCCGGCCTCGATCGGCCCGGTCAAAAGCCTGTTGTTGCGGTCCAACCTGCAGGATGTCCGCAAGATCATCGCCGACGCCCGCCATCGCGGCGAACAATCGGTGCGCCCGGCGATCATGGAGTATCTGCGCGACAACGGCTGAGGCCATGATGACCGCGAAAAAAGGCCCGATTCCGAAATCCGGGCTTGCTTTTTGGGCTTGGTCTTTCTATCCAAGCCACGAATGTTAGCGGTAACAGGGTGTCTGGCTGCAGACCGCGCCGGATTGTCCGAAGAAGGGAGCCAGCCATGGTTTCACGCGTAATCCCGGTAGATCCGTTCGATCTGGTCCTGTTCGGCGCGACCGGAGATCTGGCCCAGCGCAAGATCCTGCCGGGCCTCTACCATCGGTTCGAAGTGGGGCAGATGCCCGAAGATGCGCGCATCATCGGGACCGCGCGGTCGGATATGGACAATGACGGGTTCCGCGCGCAGGTGCGAAAGTCGATGAAGGAATTCGCGCCGTCGTTCAAAAAGGACGTGCTGGATCGGTTTCTGGCCCGGGTCGAATACGTGCCGGTCGATGCGCTTGGCGAAAACGGCTGGGACAAGCTGGCCAAGTCGCTGCGCCCTGACGTGGTGCGCGCCTATTACCTGTCGGTCGGTCCGAAACTGTTTCCCGGCATCGCGCAGCGCCTGCATGATCACGGGCTGGCCACGCCCGACAGCCGCATCGTGGTCGAGAAACCTTTCGGCCATGATCTGGCCTCGGCCAAGGCGCTGAACGAAGGTCTCGGCGCCTGTTTCGAAGAACATCAGATCTATCGGATCGACCATTACCTGGGCAAGGAAACGGTGCAGAACCTGATGGCGCTGCGCTTTGCCAACTCGCTTTTCGAACCGCTGTGGAACGCGACCCATGTGGATCATGTCCAGATCACCGTGGCCGAAACCGTCGGGGTCGAAGGACGTGGTGCCTATTACGACCAGTCCGGCGCGATGCGGGACATGGTGCAGAACCACCTGGTGCAACTTTTGTGCCTGACTGCGATGGAGCCGCCCTCGACCTTCTCGCCCAACGCGGTGCGCAGTGAAAAGGTCAAGGTGATCGAGGCACTGGAACCTGTCGCCCCGACCGACATCGCCCGCGGCCAGTACCGGGCGGACAAGGGCGGCGACGGCTATGTTGATCATGTGGGCAACCCCGACAGCCTGACCGAAAGCTACATCGCGCTGAAGGTGCGCGTGGGCAACTGGCGCTGGTCGGGGGTTCCGTTCTATCTGCGTACGGGCAAGCGTCTGCGCGCCCGCGAATCCGAAATCGCGGTGTTTTTCCGCGACCCGCCGCACACGATCTTTCCCAATGTCGGCCCGCTGCACGGCAACGTTCTGGTGATCCGCCTGCAGCCCGACGAGGGCATCACCCTGCGCACCACGATCAAGGATCCTGGCCCGGGCGGCTTCCGCCTGACGGACGTGGCGCTGGACATGAGCTTTGCCGAGGCGCTGGGTGCCGATGTGCGTGCACAGGACGCCTATGAACGGCTGGTGATGGACGTGATCCGCGGCGACCAGACCCTGTTCATGCGCGGCGACGAGGTCGAGGCCGCCTGGGCCTGGGTCGATCCCATCATCAAGGGCTGGGAAGAGCGCGGCGACCGCCCCTCGCGCTATGATCAGGGCAGTTCCGGCCCGGAAGACGCATTGATGCTGATGCATCGCGACGGGCGCCGCTGGCGCCAGATCGGAGGTTGAGATGGTTCACAACGTCATCACCGACGTCACCCAAAGAATAATCGAGCGCAGCGCCGATCCCCGCCGCACCTATCTGCAGCGGATGGAGCAGGCCCGGTCCGAAGGGCCGGCGCGCGCGCATCTGTCGTGCAGCGGACAGGCCCATGCCTATGCCGGGGCAGGGGCCGATCAGCAGACGATGGCCACGACCAGTGTGGGCAATCTCGGCATCGTCACCGCCTATAACGACATGCTGTCGGCGCATCAGCCGTTCGAGCGCTATCCCGAACTGATCCGCCGCGCGGCCCGTGCCGCAGGCGGCACCGCGCAGGTCGCGGGCGGGGTTCCGGCCATGTGCGACGGGGTCACGCAAGGCGAGGCCGGGATGGAGCTGTCGCTGTTCTCGCGCGACGTGATCGCGCTGGCGGCGGCGGTGGCGCTCAGCCACAATACCTTTGACGCGGCGGTGTTCCTGGGGGTCTGCGACAAGATCGTGCCGGGGCTGGTGATCGCGGCACAGAGCTTTGGCCACCTGCCGGCGGTGTTTCTGCCCGCCGGGCCGATGACCAGCGGCCTGCCCAACGACGAAAAGGCCAAGGTACGCCAGAAATTCGCCGCTGGCGAAGCCACGCGCGAAGAACTTATGGCCGCCGAGATGGCCGCCTATCACGGGCCGGGCACCTGCACCTTCTACGGCACCGCCAACACCAACCAGATGTTGATGGAGTTCATGGGCCTGCACCTGCCGGGCTCCAGCTTCGTCAACCCCAACACGCCGCTGCGCGATGCGTTGACCGAGGAAGGCGCCCGCCGTGCCCTGTCGCTCAGCGCGCTGGGCAACAATTACACGCCGGTGTGCCAGATACTCGACGAACGGGCCTTCGTGAACGGTATCGTGGGGCTGATGGCCACGGGCGGGTCGACCAACCTGCTGATCCACCTGATCGCCATGGCCCGCGCTGGGGGCATCGTGCTCGACTGGCAGGATTTCTCGGACATCTCGGGCGTCGTGCCTCTGGTCGCGCGGGTCTATCCCAACGGTTTGGCCGACGTGAACCATTTCCATGCGGCGGGAGGACTGGGCTACACCATCGGCACGTTGCTGGATGAAGGCCTGCTACATCCCGACACGCTGACCGTGGCGGGGCAGGGGCTGCATCATTACACGCAAGAACCCAAGCTGATCGATGGCGCGCTGGTCTGGGAGGATGGCGCAGGCCACAGCCTGAACGAAAAGATCCTCCGCCCGGCCAATGACCCGTTCCAGCCCACCGGCGGCCTGTCGCGGCTGAGCGGAAATCTGGGTACCGGCGTGATGAAGGTCTCGGCCGTGGCCCCCGAACACCAGGTGGTCGAGGCCCCGGTTCGCGTCTTCCACGACCAGGACGAGGTCAAGGCCGCGTTCAAGGCGGGCGAGTTCACCGATGATGTCATCGTCGTGGTCCGTTTTCAGGGGCCCAAGGCCAACGGTATGCCCGAATTGCACTCGCTGACCCCGATCCTGTCGATCCTGCAGGGGCGCGGGCAGAAGGTGGCGCTGGTAACCGATGGCCGCATGTCGGGGGCCTCGGGCAAAGTGCCCGCAGCGATCCATGTCTGCCCCGAGGCGCTGGATGGTGGCCCGATCGCCAAGCTGCGCGATGGCGACCTGCTGCGCGTCGATGCGGTGCGGGGTCAGCTTGAAATCCTGACCCTCGGCGTGCTGGACCGCCCCGTCGCCACCGCCGATCTGACGGCGCATCAATACGGGGTCGGCCGCGACCTGTTCACCACGTTCCGCAACGCCGTCGGCTCGGCCGATGCCGGTGCCAGCATTTTCGGAGCCTGAATCTATGTCCGCAAAAACCCAACGCACCCGCGAGATCTGCGCATTGGCGCCCATCGTTCCGGTTCTGGTCGTCGATGATGCCGCCCATGCCCGCCCGCTGGCCGAGGCACTGGTGGCCGGTTGCCTGCCCGCGCTCGAAGTAACCTTGCGCACGCCCGCGGCGCTGGACGCGATCCGCGCCATGGCGCAGGTGCCCGGCGGGGTCGTGGGGGCCGGCACGCTGGTCACGCCCGACGATGTCCGCGCCGCGAAAGAAGCGGGCGCGCAGTTCGGCGTGTCCCCCGGGGCCACTGATGCCCTGGTCGCCGCCTGCGAGGCCGAGGGCCTGCCGCTGCTGCCCGGCGCGGCCACCGCGACCGAGGCGATGCGTCTGCTCGAGCAGGGCTATGACATGCTGAAATTCTTCCCGGCCGAAGCCTCGGGCGGGGCGCCTGCGCTCAAGGCGATCGGTGCGCCGCTGCCGCAGATCACCTTCTGCCCGACGGGCGGCGTGTCGCCCGCCAACGCGCGCGACTACCTGTCCCTGCCCAACGTGATCTGCGCGGGCGGCAGTTGGGTCGCGCCGAAACAGATGGTGGCGCAGGGCGACTGGGCGGGGATCGAAGCCCTTGCGCGTGAGGCGGCCGCCCTGATGGATTGACCTTGCCGGGCCGGGCGCTAGGGTGGGCGCCATTACAGGCAGGTTGATCCACATGACAGACAAAGTTTCCTTCTCCCAAGGGCGAAATTATCTGGCCATTCCGGGCCCTTCCGTGATTCCGGACGCGGTGCTGCAGGCGATGCACCGCCCGTCGCCCAATATCTATGCCGGTGAACTGGTCGAGATGATGCCCGACCTGACGGCCGACTTGCGCCGCGTGGCCCGTACCCGGCACGAGGTGGCGATCTACATCGCCAACGGCCACGGCGCGTGGGAGGCGGCGCTGTCCAACGTTCTGGCGCCAGGGGAAACCGTGCTGGCTCCGGCTTCGGGGCGGTTCACCCATGGCTGGGCGGAAATGGCCGAGCGTCTGGGCGTCAAGGTCGACCTGATCGATTTCGGCCCGTCCGACCCGTGGGACATGGACCGGATCGCGCAGGCCCTGCGGGCTGATGCCGACCACCGGATCAAGGCGGTTCTGGCGGTGCATGTGGACACGTCCAGCTCGATCCGCAACGACATTCCGGCGCTGCGGGCGCTGCTGGACGACCTGAACCATCCGGCATTGCTGATGGCGGATTGCATCGCCTCGCTGGGCTGCGATCGGTTCGAGATGGATGACTGGGGCGTCGATGTCATGGTCACCGCCTGCCAGAAGGGGCTGATGACCCCTGCGGGCATGTCCTTCGTGTTCTTCAACGACCGGGCCAAGGCCAAACGGGCCGCGATGCCGCGGGTTTCGGCTTATTGGGACTGGCAGCCGCGATCAGAGCCTGACTGGTTCTATCAGTATTTCGGCGGCACCGCGCCGACGCATCAACTGTATGGTATGCGCGCCGCCCTGGACCTGATCCATGCCGAGGGGATTGAGCAGGTCTGGGCCCGCCATGCGCGGCTGGCCCAGGCCGTCTGGGCCGCCTGCGAGGTCTGGGCCGAGGGCGGGGCGCTGCACCTGAACGTCGGCGACCGCGCGCATCGCAGCCATGCCGTCACCGCCCTGCGCCTGACCGAGGGTCGCGGGACACCCCTGCGCAGCTATACCGAGCGGCATCTGGGCCTTACCCTTGGCATCGGGCTGGGCATGGCGGACGAGGACTCGTGTTTCCGGCTTGGCCACATGGGCCATCTGAACGGGCATATGGTCATGGGCTTGCTGGGCGGCATCGAAACCGCCATGGCCGCGTTGGAGATCCCGCGCGGGTCCGGCGCGCTCGAAGCTGCGGCGGCGGTTCTGGCGGGTTAGGCGTTGCGCGCCGCCGCCAGCGCCTGCGGCAGGGCTGCGGCAAAGGCGTCCAGATCGGCTTCGGTGCCGCAACTAACGCGGATGCAGCGGTTCTGCGGGGCTGCAAATGGCATCCGCACGAAGATCCCCTGCGCCACCAGCGCATCCAGCACCGCCTTGGCAAATGCTCCGTCGCGCCCACAGTCGATTGCCACGAAATTGGTGGCCGAGGGCAGCGGGGTCAACCCGTTGTCACGCGCAATCGCACCGATCCGGTCGCGGGCCGAGGCGATTTGTGTCTGAACCTGCGCCAGCCAGTCCTGATCGTGCAGGGCGGCCAGCGCGCCGGCCTGCGCCATGCGGTTCATGCCGAAATGGTTGCGCACCTTGTTGAAGGCCGAGATCAACCCGGGTGCTCCGATCGCATAGCCGACCCGCGCGCCGGCCATGCCGTAGACCTTGGAAAAGGTGCGCATCCGAATCACGCGCGGATCATCCGCCGCGACCGGCGCGGCGGTGCCGTCAGGCGCGCATTCCACGTAAGCCTCGTCCAAAACCAGCAGACAGCCGTCCGGCAGGGCGTCCAGCGCCGTGACGATATCCGCGCCGCGATGCCAACTGCCCATCGGGTTGTCCGGATTGGCCAGATAGACCAGCTTGGCCCCGACCTCGGCCGCCTTGGCGAACAGGGCGGCCGGGTCTTCGTGATCTTTGGCATAAGGCACCTTGTGGATCGCCCCGCCATAGCCCGCGACGTGGTAGTTGAAGGTGGGATAGGCCCCGTCCGAGGTCACGACCGCATCGCCCGGACCGACCATCAGGCGAACCAGATAGCCCAGCAGCCCGTCGATGCCTTCGCCGACCACGATGTCGTCGGGGCTGATCCCGTGATGATCGGCCAGCGCATGGCGCAGATCGTGGTTCTCGGGGTCGCCATACATCCAGATGCCGTCAGCGGCCTGCCGCATCGACTCGATCGCGCGGGGCGAGGGACCGAACACGCTCTCGTTTGCGCCCAGCCGGGCCACGAAGGGCGCACCGCGCTGACGCTCCTGCGTCTCGGGGCCGACGAATGGTACGGTTGCGGGCAGGGATTGGGCAAGCGGGGTGTATCTGGGTCCGGTCATGGGCGCAGATAATCCCAAGGGCATGGCCGGGGCAAGCCTTGCATGAGGCCGGGACGTCCGCGCCGATCTGCCCTCACGTCGGGCTGGCGTCGGCTGCGGGTTTCGGGGCATGGTTTGCCCGGAACATCAAACCCGGAGACCCAGATGGCGCGCGTATCAGTCGAATACAGGAACAATATCGCCCATGTCACCTTGACCCGCGGCGACAAGATGAACGCGCTGGATGATGCGATGGTCAAGGCGATCCTGGCAGCGGGGCAAGAGGTCGCCGCCTCGGACGCCCGTGCCGTGGTGCTGTCGGGCGAGGGCAAAAGCTTCTGCGCGGGGCTCGACATGGCCAGTTTCGCGGCCATGGCGCACAAGGACCCGACCGAGTGGCTGATGACCCGCAGCCATGACGACGCGAATGAGATGCAGGAACTGGCGCTGATCTGGCGCCGCGTGCAGGTGCCGGTGATCTGCGCCATTCAGGGCGTGGCCTATGGCGGTGGTCTGCAGATTGCGCTGGGCGCCGATATCCGCATCGCTCACCCCGATGCCAAGCTGGCCGTGATGGAGATGAAATGGGGCATCATCCCCGACATGGGCGGCATGGTCCTGTTGCCGAAACTGGTACGGTCCGACGTGCTGCGCCTGCTGACCTACACCGCGCGGCCCATCGGTGCCGCCCAGGCTGCCGATTGGGGGTTGGTCACCAGCCTGTCGGATGATCCGCTGACCGAAGCCATCGCGCTGGCCGAGGATATTGCGGGCAAGAGTCCCTCGGCCATCCGCGCCGCGAAACGCCTGATCGAGGTGGCCGAAACCAAGTCGCGCGCCGAAGTTCTGCTGGCCGAATCCGCCGAACAGGTCGAGCTGATCGGCAAACCCGACCAGATGGAAGTAGTGATGGCCCAGATGCAGGGCCGCAAGCCCGAGTTCAAGTAAACTCGCGGGCCGCGGCCAGGTGGGCCTCAGCCCCGCAGGCGCGTCGTCACCCCATAGGCGATGCCGCCTGCCAGCAGACCCCAGACCGCCGCGCCCAGGCCAAACACGGTGATGCCCGAGGCGGTGATGGCAAAGGTCAGGATCGCGGCTTCGCGCTCGGCCGGAACCTCGAGCGCGGCGAAGGTGGCATTGGCCATGACCCCGATCAGTGCCACGCCGGTCAGCGTGCCCATCAGCATCGGATCGGCATGGGCGGCAAACCCGGTGATGGCCACGGCGAACACCCCGAACAGGCAATAGAACACTCCGGCCATGACAGCCGACCAATAGCGCTGATCCCGGTCGGGGTGGCTGTCCTCGTTCGAGCACATGGCGGCGGTGATGGCCGCAAGGCAGGTCGCCGGCGCGCCGAAGGGGGCCGACAGGATGCTGGCCCCGCCCACGGCCGAGAACAGCGGTCCTGCGACCGGGGCATAGCCAAAGCTGCGCATGACCGCGATGCCGGGGATGTTTTGCGTGGCCATCGTGACCACGAACAGCGGCACCCCGATGCCGATCATCGACGCCATCGAGAATGTGGGCATGATCCAGACCGGCGCGGCCAGCAGGTGGTCGGGGCGGACCGACGGTCCGTCAGAGAACAGAACGACGACCAGCGCGGCGGCCAGCACGGCGGCGGGGACCGCCAGCAGTCTGTGTAAACGTCCGGCGATGAACCAGGTCAGGATCACCGGCAGGGCCTGCCAGGGGATCTCGACCGCGGCCTGGAACGGGACGATGCACAGCGGCAGCAGCACCCCGCCCAGCATTGCCTGCGCCAAGGAGGTGGGAATCGCCGCCGCCAACCGTCCCAGCGGGCGCCACATCCCGGCCAGCACGGTCAGCGCACCCGCAAACAGGAACGCGCCGATGGCACCCGAGAAACCTGCAGCCGGCGCGGCCGAAACCGCCAATAGCGCCGCGCCGGGCGTGGACCAGGCCACGCTTATCGGTTGGCGGTACCCCAGGCTGAGCACGATCGCCGCCAGCCCCATGGCAAGGGCGGCCATCATCAGCCCCGATGCCGCCTGCGGCCCCGAGGCGCCCATGGCGTCCAGCCCCTGCAGGACAATCGGAAACGAGCTGAAAAAGCCGACTACGGCCACGACCAGCCCGGTTGAAACGGTCTGCATCGGCGGAAAGGGTCTGCACATGGGGGCCTCGGTGGATTGGTCCCGAGATTGCTAGCAACCGTTTGGCCCGGTGAACAGGGCCGGGTGGAAAAAACCCCGCCGGGCGTGCGCGGCGGGGTTTCGTCAAGCTTCGGAGGGCTGACGGATCAGGCGATCTCGGCCAGTCGGGCCAGCGCCTCGTTGATGCGGGCCTCTTCCTCTTCGCGGGCGGCCAGGTTGGCCTTGGCCTCTTCCACCACCTCTTCCGGGGCCGAGGCCACGAATTTGGGGTTGTTGAGACGCCCGCGCAGACCACCCAGTTCCTTGGCCAGTTTGCCCTTGGCTTTTTCCAGCCGTTCCTTCTCGGCGCCGATGTCGATGATGTCGGCCAGCGGTAGGCCAAAGGACGCGCCGGGCGCCGCGATCGAGATGGTGCCCTTGGGCAGCGTATCGGCCTTGGTCAAGCTGTCGATCCGGGCCAGCCGCTTGATCAGCGCCTCGTTCCGGTCCCAGGCGGCCTGGCCGTGGGCGTCGATCTCGGTCACCAGCATCGGCACGTACAGGCCCGCCGGAACGCGCATCTGGGCGCGGGCCGAGCGGGTGTTTTCGATCACCGAGATCACCCAGTTCATCTCGCGATCCGCGTCGGCATCGACCAGATCGTCGGCGGCATAGCTGGGCCAGTCGGCATGCACCAGCATCTTGGCACGGGTGCCGGTCAGGCCCCACAGCTCTTCGGTGATGAAGGGCATGATCGGGTGCAGCAGGACTAGGCACTGGTCCAGAACCCAGCGCATGGTGGCGCGGGTCTCGGCCTGGGCCTCGGCATCGTCGCCCTGGAGCAGCGGTTTGGACAGTTCCACGTACCAGTCGCAGACCTTGCCCCAGACGAAGGCATAAAGCCCGTTGGCCGCGTCATTGAAGCGATAGCTCTCCAGCGCCGAGTCGACCTCTTCGCGCACGCGGGCGGTTTCGCCGATGATCCAGCGGTTTACGGCGGCCTTGGGCTGCAACTCGGCCACGTCCAGTTGCGGGACGGCGTCGGTAAAGACCTCGTTCATCTCGGCAAAGCGGACGGCGTTCCACAGCTTGGTGCCAAAGTTGCGATAGCCGGTGATGCGCTCGCGCGACAGTTTCAGCACGCCGCCGATGGCCGCCATCGACGCGTTGGTAAAGCGCAGCGCGTCGGCGCCGAACTCGTCCACGATTTCCAGCGGGTCGATGACGTTGCCGGTGGTCTTGGACATCTTCTTGCCCTTCTCGTCGCGGACGAGCTGGTGCAAATAGACGGTGTGGAACGGGATTTCGTTCACCACGGCCAGCTGCATCATCATCATCCGGGCGACCCAGAAGAACAGGATGTCGAACCCGGTGATTAGGACATCGGTAGGGAAGTAGCGCTGCAACTCCTCGGTCTGTTCGGGCCAGCCCAGCGTGCCGATCGGCCACAGCCCGGACGAGAACCAGGTGTCCAGCACATCCGGGTCGCGCCAGACCGGATAGACCAGCTTGGTCGGATCGCGGTCGATCGCGTATTGTGCCAGGCTTTCGGCGAACCGGTGGATCGCCTCGTGCTTGTCGGCCACCTCGATCACCGTGGCGTGGCTGAGCGGGCTGGGAATGTCGGCATTGTCATCCAGGAATTTTCCGGTGACGTCCTCGAAGCTGGCGGCGCACTCCATGACCGCGCCCCGGTGCAGCATGCCGCCTTCGTTCAGCAACCGGCCCAGTTCGACCAGGTCCAGCTCGCCGTCGTTTTCGTCATCCTTGAAATCCTCGGCCGACAGGTCCAGCCCGTACCAGACCGGAATCTGATGGCCCCACCACAGCTGGCGGCTGATGCACCAGGGCTCGATGTTCTCGAGCCAGTGGTAATAGGTCTTTTCGCCCGATTCCGGGATGATCTTGACCCGGCCGTCGCGCACCGCGTCCAGCGCGGGGCCCACGATTTTTGAGGTTTCGACGAACCACTGATCGGTCAGCATCGGCTCGATCACCACCTTCGAGCGGTCGCCGAAGGGCTGCATGATCGGTTTGCTCTCGACCAGCGGCACCAGCGCGTCGGCGCCCTCGGCATCGGGTTTCAGCGCGGTCGATCCCAGGCGCGGATCGTCCGCGCGGGTCATCACGGCCAGGCCTTCGGCGGTGATTTCTTCGACCACCCTGGCGCGCGCCTTGAACCGGTCCAGGCCGCGCAGATGGTCGGGCACCAGGTTGATCGCGTCGATCTCGTTCTCGGTGAATTCGCGCCCGCGGGCATATTCCTGGGCCCTGGCCGCTTCGTCCGCATAGGGCGCGCCGTCGGCCCGCATGTGGCCGCGCGTGTCCATCAGGCGGTACATCGGGATCTTGCCGCGCTTGGCCACCTGATAGTCGTTGAAATCATGCGCGCCGGTGATCTTCACCGCGCCCGAGCCGAAATTCGGGTCGGGGTATTCGTCGGTGATGATCGGGATCTGGCGGCGATGCTCTTTCGGGCCCACCGGGATTTCGCACAGCTTGCCGACGATGGGCGCATAGCGTTCGTCCGACGGGTGCACGGCAACCGCGCCGTCGCCCAGCATGGTTTCGGGGCGGGTCGTGGCGATCGAGATATAATCGCGCTCTTCCTCGAGCACGATGTTCCCGTCCTCGTCCTTTTCGACGTAGGTGTAGGTCTCGCCCCCGGCCAGCGGGTACTTGAAGTGCCACATGTGGCCGGCGACCTCGATATTCTCGACCTCGAGGTCCGAGATCGCGGTCTCGAAATGCGGGTCCCAGTTGACCAGCCGCTTGCCGCGGTAGATCAGACCCTTGTCGTACATGTCGACAAAGACCTTAATGACCGCGTCATGGAAGTTGGGGCTGTTTTCGTGGCCCGTGCGGGGGTCGCCCGCCGCACCGGCCATGGTGAAGGCGTTGCGCGACCAGTCGCACGAAGAGCCGAGGCGTTTCAGCTGCTCGATGATGGTGCCACCGTATTCGCCCTTCCACTCCCAGACCTTCTCAAGGAACTTCTCACGGCCCAGTTCGTTCCGGCTGGGTTGTTGCGTGGCGGCGAGCATCTTCTCGACCTGCATCTGCGTGGCGATGCCGGCGTGGTCCTGCCCGGGCTGCCACAACGTGTCGAACCCGCGCATCCGGTGCCAGCGGGTCAGAATGTCCTGCAGGGTGTTGTTGAACGCATGGCCCACATGCAGCGCGCCGGTCACGTTCGGCGGCGGGATCATGATGCAAAAGCTTTCGTCGCGCGACTTGTTCGCGCCTGCCTTGAAGGCTCCGGCCTCTTCCCAGGCCTTGTAGATCCGGGCCTCGGCCTCGGCCGCGTTGAATGTCTTGTCCATCGCCATCGGGTGCGTCCTGCGTCATCGATCTTGGGTCAGCGCCTGCAATAGCGAATGGCGGCGGGAAGGGAAAGGGCCAAGCACCTCGCGCACTGGACATCCGCCGCATCAAGGCTAGGGTCGCGGTCTGAGGCAGCGAAAGGGGCGCGTCATGGAAAAGTTCGGCAAGAGCCAACCGGTCACCCGGACCGAGGATCAGCGGTTCCTGACCGGTCAGGGGCGCTACATGGACGATACGGTGCCGCCCGGTGCGCTGTACGCGGTGTTCTTTCGCAGCCCGGTGGCGCATGGCGACATCACCGCGCTGGACCTCGACGCCGCCCGCGCCGCGCCCGGTGTGCGGCTGGTGCTGACCATCGATGACCTGATCGCCGCCGGAATCGACCCGGTGCTGAGCGCCACGATCCTTGTCAACCGCGACGGCAGCCGCGCCGCCAGTCCCCCGCGCCACATGCTGGCCCGCGACCGGGTGCGCTTTGTCGGCGAGCCGGTGGCGATGGTCGTGGCCGAAACGCTGGCGCAGGCCCGCGACGCCGCCGAGCTGATCTGGATGGACACAGCCGACCGCCCCGCCAAGCTGGACCTTGCGCCGGGCGGTGAGCCGCTGCACCCCGAGGCCCCCGACAACCGCGCCTTTGACTGGGCCGTGGGCGACGAGGCCGCGACCCAAGCCGCCTTTAACGCTGCCGCTCATGTCGTGTCGCTGCAGGTGGCCGACAACCGGGTGATCGTGAACTCAATCGAGCCGCGCGGCTGCAACGCGGTCTGGTCCGACGGGCGGCTGCATTTCAGCTATGGCGGGCAGGGCGTCTGGGGGATGAAGGCGCAGCTGGCCGACAAGCTGCGGCTGGACCCGCAGGCGGTCCATGTCACCACGCCCGATGTGGGCGGCGGGTTCGGCATGAAGGCGATGCCGTACCCCGAGTATTTCTCGGTCGCAGTAGCGGCGATGCAACTGGGCCAGCCCGTGCACTGGATGTCGGACCGGACCGAGGCGATGCTGTCCGACCACCACGGGCGCGACCTGACCTCGCTGGCCGAACTGGCCTTTGACGAGCATCTTCGCATCACCGCCTACCGGGTCCACAGCCGCTGCAACCTGGGCGCGTACAACAGCCATTTCGGCCAGGCGATCCAGACCAACCTGTTCAAATGCGTGCTGCCCGGCGTCTATGACGTGCAGAAAACCTATCTGCGGGTCGAGGGGTTTTATTCCAACACCACCCAGGTCGATGCCTATCGCGGTGCCGGCCGCCCCGAGGCGATCTATGTGCTGGAACGCGCGATGGACCGCGCCGCGCGGGAACTGGGCGTCGACCCGTGGGAACTGCGCCGCCGCAACTTCATCCGGCCCGAGGCTTTTCCCTATGTCTCGGCCACCGGTGAAACCTATGACGCGGGCGATTTCGACATGGTCCTGTCCCGCGCCGCCGAACAGACCGCCGGTTTCGCCGCGCGCAAGGCCGCCGACGCCGAACGCGGCCTGATCCGGGGGCAGGGGCTTTGTTACTATATCGAAAGCATTCTGGGCGACCCTTCCGAAGGCGCTAAAATCGAATTCTGTCAGGATGGCACCGTGAACCTTTATGTCGGGACGCAATCGAACGGGCAGGGGCATGAGACGGTCTATGCCCAGTTCCTGTCGGACCAGACGGGAATTCCGGCCGACCGGATCCGGGTCGTGCAGGGTGACAGCGACCGCATGGCGCAGGGCGGCGGCACCGGCGGGTCGCGCTCGGTTACGGTGCAAAGCGCGGCGACGCTGGTCACGATTGACCAGATGATTGCCGCATTCACGCCCTATCTGGCGGATAAGTTGGGGGTCGAGGAAAGCGATGTGACCTTCGACCATGAAACCTTCCGCGCGCCGGGGTCGAACCTGACGCCCACGCTGATCGAAGCGGCCGAGATGGCCCGCGCGGATGGCCGCACCGACCTGCTGCAGCACGAGGCCCGCACGCGGCTCGAGGCGCGCAGCTATCCCAACGGCGCCCATGTTGCCGAGATCGTGATCGACCCGGAAACCGGCACGACGACGGTCGACCGCTATACGGTCGTCGATGATTTCGGCAATCTCATCAACCCCATGCTGGCCGAAGGGCAGGTGCATGGCGGGGTGGCCCAGGGCATCGGCCAGGCGCTGTGCGAGCACGTGGTGCATGATGGTGAGGGGCAGTTGCTCACGGCAACGTTCATGGATTACGCCTTGCCGCGCGCCGCTGACATACCCATGATTAGGTTTACCTCGGCGCCGGTTCCGTCAACGGCCAACCCCATGGGAATGAAAGGATGCGGCGAGGCAGGCACCGTTGGCGCATTGGCCGCGGTTGCAAATGCGGTGCAGGATGCGCTCTGGGATCATGGGGTGCGGCAGGCGGACATGCCGTTCACTCCGGTCAAGGTTTGGGAATTGTTGTCGAATGGTACTGTCGCGGTTCGGTAAGAAGATACTTGGATGGCTCGGCCGCCCCCTGCGGTCCGAGCATTCTGCCGAAACGCGCCACCGCGAACCCATCAGTCATGTCATCATCCTGGACGGAACGATGTCGACCCTGGAGCCCGGCTTCGAAACCCATGCCGGCCAGACCTTTCGATTGTGCTGTGAAATGGGCAATCGGGTCTCGGTCTTCTATGAAGCGGGCGTGCAATGGGAGAGCTGGAAATCCACGCTGGACGTGATGATGGGGCGGGGGATCAATCGCCAGATCCGCAGGGCCTACGGCTATCTTGCCTCGCGGTACAAGCCCGGCGATCGGATCTACTTCATCGGCTATTCCCGCGGCGCCTATGGTGTGCGCAGCCTTGCCGGCGTCATCGATATGATCGGTCTGTTGCAGGCCGAGCATGCGACCGAGCGCAACATCAAGCAGGCCTACCGGCATTATGAGTGCAACCCGGGCGGGCAGGCGGCGCAAGACTTTCGCCGGAATTTCTGCCACGACGGCGTCGAAGTTGAGATGATCGGCGTCTGGGACACGGTCAAGGCATTGGGACTGCGCCTGCCGCTGCTGTGGCGCATGGCCGAAGAGCGGCATTCATTTCACAATCACCACCTCGGGCCGTCCACCCGGCACGGGTATCATGCGCTGGCGCTGGATGAAACGCGAGAGGTCTTCACGCCGGTCCTTTGGTCGACCGCACCGGATTTCCGCGGCCATTGCGAACAGGTCTGGTTCCGCGGCACGCATGGTGACGTCGGGGGGCAACTCAGCGGGTTCGAGCCCGCGCGACCGCTGGCCAACATTTCGCTGGTGTGGATGCTCGACAAGGCCGAGTTGCATGGTCTGCCGCTGCCAGAAGATTGGCGCACCCGCTTTCCCACCGATCCGCATGCACCGTCGGTCGGGACGTGGCGGGGGTGGGGCAAGATCTTCCTGCTGCGCAAGCATCGCACCGTAGGTCAGGACCCGTCCGAACGCCTGCATGTCTCGGTTTCGCCCGACGAACTGCCCAAATGGGTGCACCTGCCGGCAGGGCCACATTCGCACCCGGCGCAGTAGCGGTCAGTCAAACATCGCCGGGCTGGGTGACTTGCCGTTCGCTTGAAACGCATCGTGGATGTCTTTTTCCAGATTGCGTGTCAGGGACAGGTCCGGCAACGCATCCGGGGCGAAGAACGCCGCTTCGCTGGTTTCGGGGCCCGGGGTCGGGGTGGCGGCATCCAAAGGGCTGCATAGGAAGAACAGTTTGTAGAAGTCCCGTGGATCTGCCGGGTAGGGATGCCGTGCCTTGTGGCGTACGGCATAGAGTGTCTGCGCCGCGACACGCAGACCGGCTTCCTCCAAGACTTCGCGTTCGATGTTCTCCGATGGAGAGCTGCCGATATCGGCAAAACCGCCAGGCATCGCCCACAACCCGTCGCTGCGTTCCCGTACCAGCAGGATACCGCCGTTGCGAATTACGGCGGCGCGGATGTCGATGCTCGGTGTTGCGTATCCGCCCGAGTGGGCAGGCATCGCCATTTCGATCTTTGACAAAGGCACCCGACCCAGGTCGGCCAGCATCGCGCGGGCCATTCCGACGATCTCGTCATAGCGTTCGCGGTCGAACGGATCGGTGGTGAAATGCTGGCCGGTTTCGGCCAGCGCCAAAAGCCGTTTGGCCCGGGCCAGCCAGGTATCCTCCATCGCTGTCGGATCCTGGCGCATGGGCCTCAGCGACGCCGGTCGCGGCGCGAGCTCATGGGTTGGAAGGCGACGCCCACATGCGCCTCGCAATAGGGTTTGCCCGGCTCGGCCGGCAGACCGCAGAACCAGAAATCATCCGTGGCCGGATCGCCCACGGGCCATTTGCAGGTCTTCTCGGTCAGTTCCATCAGGGTCAGCTTCTTGGCCTTCTTCTCGACCTCGTTGACCTTGGCCAGTGCCTCGGGGCTGATTTCATTGGCCGAGGGCTGCGGCGGCAGCGGCTGGCCGGCCGGAATGATCTGGCGGCGCGGCGGCGTGGCCGGTTTCGCCTCGGCGGCCGGCGCGGCTGCCGCGGGGCGGGCCGGCTCGGTCTTGGGCGCGGGTTTGGGCTTGGCTTCGGCCTTGGGCGCGGGGGCCGGTTTTTCCTTGGGCTCGGCCTTGGCCGGTGCGGCGCCGGTGGTCCGGTTCGACAGGCCCAGGCGATGGACCTTGCCGATCACCGCGTTGCGGGTGACCCCGCCCAGTTCCTTGGCGATCTGGCTGGCCGACTGGCCTTCGCCCCACATTTTCTTGAGCAGTTCAACGCGCTCGTCTGTCCAGGACATGGGTAGCCTTTCAAAAGCGGGAAAGCGGCCTCGGTCACGGGCCGCCTTCGAAATTCGTCTCAGCGCCCTATTCTAATCACTGCGGGCCGAGTTACAAGCGGTCATCGAATCAGATTGGGGGCAGGAATGCAGAATCTCGCGGATCAGGACATGCGCCGTTTCGGAGCGGTCAACTGGATGGGGCTGTGGACACTGGCCCAGCGCGAAACCCTGCGCTTTCTGGCGGTCTGGACGCAGACCCTGCTGGCGCCTCTGGTCACAGCGGGGCTGTTTCTGCTGATCTTCAATATAGCCGTCGGTCCGGGGCGACCGGATGTCATGGGCGTGCCCTTCCTGACATTCCTGGCGCCCGGGATCATGATGATGACGGTGATTCAGAACGCCTTCGCCAACACTTCGTCCTCGATGGTGATCTCGAAAGTGCAGGGCAACATCGTCGATACCCTGATGCCGCCGCTGTCCCCGCTCGAGATATTGCTGGGCTATCTGGCGGGCGGCATCGCACGGGGTGTGCTGATCGCGTTGATGCTGGCCGTTGCGCTGGCGCTTGGCTTGGGGCTGATGCCGCAGCATCCCGCGCTGGCCTTGATTTTCGTCATTCTTGGGGGTGCGTTCATGGGCGCGCTCGGCCTGCTGGCAGGGGTCTTCGCCAACAAGTTCGATCAGATGGCCGCCATTACCAACTTCATCGTCACCCCGTTGGCATTTCTGTCCGGTACCTTCTACTCGGTCGACGCGTTGCCGCCGTTGCTGAACAGGATCAGTCACGTGAACCCCGTTTTCTATCTGATCGACGGATTGCGATATGGCATGATCGGAGTGTCGGACAGCAACCCAATGCTGGGGATGGCCGTCTGTTTGCTGTCGACCCTGCTGATCTGCGCCGTCATCTGGCAAATGCTGCGGACCGGTTACCGTTTGAAGGCCTAGGCAGCTTCGGACAACGAACCGGGCTGTAGCGGCACGCGGGGGCGTCCCAGCCGCGGATGCAGTCGCGCGGCCACGGACCAGGCGCCCAGCAGTGCAAACCCACCTGCCGCAAAAACACCAGCCACCGGTGTCGCCAGCAACACCAAGGCGGCAACGCCCGGTGTCAGAATTCCCGAAACGTCGCGATAGCTGGAATAGATTGCGGACATCTCTGTCCGCTCGGACGGCTTCACCGCCATCAGGAATGGCAGACCGGCACAAATGTCCAGCACGATCAACCAGATTGACCCCATGACCAGTGCGACGACCGATGCCACCGGCCAGCCCGAGAGAAATGCAGCCAACAGAAAACATGTGGCGCAGGCGGCAAAGCCCGTTCGCACGGCGCTGCGCAGAGACCGGTTCTGGACCCAGCGCAGAATCAGGGGGGCAGCAAACAGCATGGCGTTCGTGGCTGACAAAAGCGTGCCGCCCAATTGCTCACCCAACCCGTTTTCGATGGCGAAAATCGGAAGGTAGACCACATAGATCCACCAGCCACAGGACCGGATCATGGCAAACAGATACCCGGCCACCAGCCGTGGTTGGGCAAAGAACCGAGGCAGAAATGACAGCGGATTTTGCGTTGCCCTCCTGGCCTTGGTAATCAGTTTGCCGTTGCCCAAACGCATGGCCCAGAACATGATCAGCATACCAATGGCGGCGGCCGCGCTGATGACGAAAGGGGCCGGCGCCCATAATTCCATCAACATCACACCTGCCATCGGCCCCGCTGTCCAACCCAGCGCGCTGTAGAACATCCGGCTTGTTTCGCAGCGGCCGAGCTCGATCTTGCTGATGTAGTCCAAAACGTAGGCGTTGAAGCAGATGAAAGTAACCACCGCGGCCACGGTGTTCAGCGCAAGTGCCCCGATCACGGCCTCGGGGCTGCCGTCGATGGCCAGCAGAGCGCCGGTGATGAACATAACGCAGCCGGCTGTGTAGGCCCATCGTCGCGGGATATAACGGATCAGGAACGGCACCATCAGTCCAGCCAATAACGAAACGAGGCCTACCAGAAAGTAAACGAGCGAGACGGACCCGGCGTCGCCCATGGCCCGGTACATCACCAAGGGGAATACGGAAATCAGGATGCCGCGAACCACGGCCTCGAACCCGGCAAGTATGCCGAACTTGCGAACGGAGGGCGCGGGCGCATGACGGACCCATTCCGGGATTCGGCGTTCGTGCATCGGGCAATCTCTCTAACCAACCGCATTCAGGGTGCGTCATGCGGTGTCGGTTTCATGAGAGTTTGCGACATCGGGGTCGCCTGCGGACAAGGACGTAGAAAAAAATTCTAGCGGCGTCTGGCTCGGGCCTCGCGCCAGACAAGGATCAGCGCTCCGGTCAGAATGACCCCTGAGCCCAGCAAACTGACCCAATCCGGAACGACCCGGAACACCGCAAAGTCATAAAGCGCGGCGAATATCAGCGTTGCATAGCTGATTGGCGCTACGAACGAGGCATCTGCCCGGGCCATTCCATTGACGAAGCAGGCCTGCGCGCAAGCCATCAGAAAACCAATGCCGGCCAAAGCCGCCCACTGAGCGGGCGATGGTGGCTGCCAGACGGTTGCGACCGCGATGCTGGCAATCGTCAAGCCCATGGCATTGTTGATGAGCAGGATCTGGATGGGGCTCTCGCGGCCAGACAGCTTTTTGATGAAGATCAGTTCCATCCCGATCACTGCCGCCGCCGCCAAGGCCAGCAGAGCCGCGGGTTGAAAGCTGTCGGGGGTCGGGCGCAGCAGGATGATGGCCCCCGTCAAAGCCACCGCCGCCGCCAACCAGCGCCAAGGCCCTACGGTCTCTTTCAGCAGAGGAATGGCCAGAACCATCGCGAAAACAGGGTTCAGAAACGATATCGCCGTGGCATCGGCTATGGGGATATAGGCGACCGACGCGAACATCAGAGTAATGCCAGACCACCCGAAACTGGTGCGTCCGACATGCAGGCCCCAGTGGGGACGCCGTAGTTGGGGACGCAGAACGCCAACCGCTGCCACGATGACCACAAATGCGAACAGGAACCGGCCATGGCTGATCTGCATCGGGTGCAGGGGCGGGCCCAGTGTCTCGGTGCCCAGAGCTTTGGCCAGCAATGTCGTGCCCGCGATGAAAGCGCTGGCGCAGAAGATAAGTACGGCTGCCAGGGCAGGGTTGTGGGCTTGTGGTGAGAACATGGGCCATCGGTGCGCCAGCGTAAGAGAAATGACAAGCCCGAATTGCAAGGCGCCCGACCCGCGCCTGCAAAAAATCCATGGGCGGATACATTTTGCCTTTCCACACTGGGCTGGCCCCGCTATACGGGCGCCCATGATCAAACTCGTGCATATCCTGCCGCTCCGACGTCGACGCATCATTTCGTAACCGGTCCGTTTGATCCTGCGCGCGCGAACCAAATCCGCGCATCTCTCACCAAATCTGTTGACGAACCCGGTCTCAGTGTTTCAGTCACTGGGTTCAAGTTTTCCAAAAAGGATGATCCGATGATCCCGTCCGTTCTGCCGACTTACAATCGTGCTCCGCTGACCTTCGTAAAGGGCGAAGGCGCCTGGCTGACCGAGGCGGACGGCCGACGTTTCCTTGATCTGGGCGCGGGGATCGCGGTGAATGCGCTGGGCCATGCCCATCCGGCACTGGTCGGCGCCTTGACTGAACAGGCGCACGCGCTGTGGCACGTGTCGAACCTGTACCATATTCCGCAGCAGCAGGCGCTGGCCGATAAGCTGGTGGATCTGACCTTTGCCGACACGGTGTTCTTCACCAATTCGGGCACCGAGTCCTGCGAATTGGCGGTCAAGATGGCCCGCAAATACTTCTACGATCAGGGGCAACCCGAGCGGGTGGAGATCATCACGTTTGATGGGTCTTTCCACGGGCGTTCTTCAGCGGGCATCGCCGCTGCCGGGTCCGAGAAAATGACCAAGGGGTTCGGCCCGCTGCTGCCGGGGTTCGTGCATGTCGCCTTCGGCGATCTGGACGGTGTGACCAACGCGATCAGCGACAAGACCGCCGCGATCATGATCGAGCCGATCCAGGGCGAGGGCGGCATCCGCCCCGTCCCCGATGTCGAACTCAAGGCCCTGCGCCAGATCTGCGACGACAACGGCCTGCTGCTGATCCTCGACGAGGTGCAGTGCGGCGTCGGCCGGACCGGGAAACTCTTTGCCCATGAATGGGCGGGCATCACGCCCGACATCATGATGGCGGCCAAGGGTATCGGTGGCGGCTTCCCGTTAGGTGCGGTGCTGGCTACCGAAGCGGCCGCCAGCGGCATGACCGCGGGCACCCATGGGTCGACCTATGGCGGAAACCCGCTGGGCTGCGCGGTGGGCTGCGCGGTTCTGGACCACGTGGCAACCCCGGCCTTCCTGGACGGCGTCAACCGAAAGGCGGGTCTGCTACGCCAAAAGCTCGAGGGCCTAGTCGCCGATCACCCCGACGTGTTCGAAGAGGTTCGGGGATCCGGCCTGATGCTGGGCCTGAAATGCAAGGCGTCCAACGCCGATGTTGTCGCGGCCGGTTATGAAAACGAAGTCATCACCGTGCCCGCAGCTGACAACGTGATCCGCCTGCTGCCGCCGCTGACCCTGACCGAGGATGACATTGCCCAGGCCCAGATCCGCCTCGAGAAAACCGCCCGGCAGGTCCAGGGCCAACTCGCCTCGGCCTGACGCCCCCTATTCCCGAATGCGCCGGGGGCGGTGCCCCCGGCAACCGACAGTAAAAAAGCGAACCGACATGAACCATTTCCTTGATATCCACAAAACCGACGCCGCCGCGCTGCGGTCGATGATCGATCAGGCCGGCGCGATGAAGCAGGCCCGGTTGGGCCGCCCTAAGGCCGCACCCGACGATGAACAGCCGCTGGCCGGCCGCATGGTCGCGCTGATCTTCGAAAAACCATCAACCCGGACCCGCGTTTCGTTCGATGTAGGCGTGCGCCAGATGGGCGGTCAGACCATGGTGCTGTCGGGCAAGGACATGCAGCTGGGCCATGGCGAGACCATCGCCGACACCGCCCGCGTGCTGTCGCGCTATGTCGACATGATAATGATCCGCACCTTTGACGAAACCATCCTGACCGAGATGGCCGAATACTCGGACGTGCCGGTGATCAACGGCCTGACCGACCGCACCCATCCCTGCCAGATCATGGCCGACGTGCTGACCTATGAAGAACACCGCGGCCCCATCGACGGGAAAAAGGTGGTCTGGACGGGTGACGGCAACAATGTCTGCGCCTCGTTCCTGCACGCGGCGGGCCAGTTCGGGTTTGACCTGACCTTCACCGGCCCTGCCCAGTTCGATCCCGAGGAAGAGTTCATGGGTTTCGCCCGCCAGAAGGGCTCGAAGATCGTGGTCGAACGCGACCCGTACAAGGCCGTCGATGGCGCTGATCTGGTTGTGGCCGACACCTGGGTTTCGATGCACGATTCCCAATCCGCGAAGGAACGCCGGCACAACCTGCTGCGGCCCTATCAGGTCAACGCGGAGCTCATGTCCCATGCCAAACCCGACGCCCTGTTCATGCACTGCCTGCCCGCCCACCGCGAGGAGGAAGCGACCTCCGAGGTGATGGATGGGCCGAACTCGGTGATCTTTGACGAGGCCGAAAACCGCCTGCATGCGCAGAAGGCGGTAATGCGCTGGTGTTTGGGGGTCTGAAGCCCCCTCAGACATTCAATGGGAGCCACTGGTTCTCTTTCGTTCTTGGAGGCTCCCATGCCGCACGTCGTCTTGGAATTTTCAGCCGGACTTGAGCAATCGCATGATTTTCAAGCCATATGCGAAGAACTCTATAGGGTCCTCGCCGCGCATGAGGAGTTTGACGCACCAACGCTCAAAATCCGCGCGATGCCGATCCCATATTCCTTCATCGGGACCGAGCCGCAGACCTTCATCCATGCCTCTCTGTTGCTGATGCAGGGACGGGATGAACGGACGCGAGCCGAGCTGAACGCGATCATTCTGGATGTTCTGGCCGCCGCGGCGCCGAAGGTCGGCAACATTACCGTACGGGATGTAGAGATGAACCGCGCCACCTATGCCAAGCGCCTGGCGACCTGACGTGCGCCCGTCGCTTAACCCCGCGGTTTCACGACCCAGACCTGCAATCTGATCAACGCCCCGACGCAGGCGAATAATACAAGCCCGCACAATGTGGCCTTGGTGACGGTTTCCATTGCGCCCTCGATCAGCAGGGCATGAACGACCGTGCCCAGGATGGTCACCAGCGCAAGACTGGCATGGGCCAACCGCCAGGGGCGGAACCGCCATCCCAGCCGGCTGCGCAGCGCGGCCAGCGCCGCGGCGGCGAACGCTGCCCACATGGCCGCCACGCCCCAGGCCGAGAACGAGGTAGGCGACCGGAACAGCATGGCATCCACCACGTCCGGGGGGCTGGTGATCCACAACCCGCCCACATGCAGGGCAATCATGGCGATCAGGGCGATGCCGACCCAGCGGTGCACCATTCGGCTGTTCATCGCGGTCAGCCCCGGCAACATGCGCGCAGCCAGCAGCGGCTGTACCAGCAGCAATCCCAACCCGATGACTCCGGCAAAGCCCGCAGCGATGTAGATCGGGCTGCGCCAGGCCAGATACGGGCTGAACCCCGCCACCACCACGGGCACCGCAACGGCCGCGATCAACGCCAGCCAGACCGCAAGAACGCCCGGGTGCGGCACGTGGTTCAGACCGGTTGCAGAACGAAATGCGCGGCGAGGGTCTTGTCGCGCGCACTGGACATGATCGGGCGCAGGAAGACGGTCTCGAATTCGCCGCTGTCATAGGCCAGATGTCCATGCGGCTGACCAAAGGCCGGCACGATCTGCGGCATCTCCAGTCGGAATTCTCCGTTCGCATCGGTCAGGGTGGCACCGTGGCTTTGCGGGTCGCGCTCGTGGCCTTCTGTGGTATGCGCCCAGATGTGGATGCGCTGACCGGGCAAGGGTGCGCCGTCGCCGGCCCTCCGTACTGTGCCGGTCATCCAGAAACCGCCGCCGCCGATCCGGTCGACGATCGGCGCGCCCGGGCGGTAGTTGTTCGATCCGCCCCGCATCGACGGGGTCGGCGCCAACCCACTGGCCCGCGCAGGCAGGATCAGGCCGCTGCCGGCCGTGGCGACCAACGCGGTACCGGCCACCAACATGGTTCTTCGGTTCAGTGAATTTCCGGGCATCGAAACCTCTCCTGTGCTGACCCGGCAGCTGTTCCAACCGCCACAGTGGAAGGATAGCACGATCACGGCTCATTCCGAGCGTTCCGGGCAAAATCCGGCCGACCTGCGGACGAAAGCGCATGGAATGGACCAAAGTAGTCTTTGACGCCTGCACCACTCGGGTGCGATCCTTCCGGTTGCGTCACCAAGGGGGAAGCCGATGACAGATACGAGCCTGCTGACCAAGAATGAAATCGATGCCTTCCGCCGCGACGGCGCGGTGGTGCTGCGCCGGAAGTTCAGCGCGGACTGGCTGGAGATGCTGCGCGCGGGCATCGACGCCGATTTGCAGACCCCGACCGAGAACTTCACCCGCCACACCAAGGACCCGGATGCGCCGGCCTATCTCGAGGACTACTGGGCCTGGAGCAAGATCCCTCAGTTCGAGGACTTCGTCCGCAACTCGCCCTGCGCGCCAATCGCGTCCGAATTGCTGGGCGCCGCGCCGATCAATCTGGTGATGGACAACTGGTTCCTGCGCGAGGCCGGATCGACCTCTCGCCCGCCATTTCATCAGGACCTGTCCTATTTCGATTTCGAAGGCTCGATGTGCGTGCTGTGGCTGCCGCTTGAACCGGTCAGCAAAGACAACGGGATCGCCTTCGTGCGCGGCTCGCACCTGTGGGACAAGCTGTTCATGCGGGTGCGGTTCGCCGACGGGCACCCCAGTTATGAACCCACGCAGGTTGCAGGCCGCACCTATCACCCGCCACCGGACGTGAATGCCGATCCCGGCGCCTATGACCTGCTGCAATGGGACATGGAGTTGGGCGACTGCATCTATTTCGACATGCGCACGCTGCACGGGGGGCTGTCCTCGGTCACACCCACGGAAACGGTGCGCCGCTTCACCCTGCGCATGACCGGGCCGGACGGGGTGATCCGGTATCGCGGCGATTGGGCCAAGGAGGAGCGGGCGCAGTTTGAGGCCGCCGGCTATGCCGAGGGCGACCGGATCGCCGGCCCGTTTTTCCCGCAACTCTGGCCCCGCGCACAGGGCTGATCCGGGGCGCAGCCTGTCTGTGCGCTGATGCACTTTGTCCGCTGGTATTTTGCGCTAGATTGGCAAGGGTGAACATCCCATCGCACCGGATTGGAGGCCGACATGAGCTGGAACCCCACCCACAGCCCCGAATGCGTCACCGAAGGTTCGGCGCTGGAAACCCTGATCATCCCGCGCGCCCGCGACCTGGGCGGGTTCGAGGTCCGCCGCGCGCTGCCCTCGGTCAAGCGCCAGTTGGTGGGGCCCTTCATCTTCTTCGACCAGATGGGACCTGCCGAGTTCATCACTGATGGCGGCATCGACGTACGTCCACACCCGCATATCGGGCTGGGCACGGTCACCTACCTGTACCAGGGCGAGTTTGAACATCGCGACAGCCTCGGAACCCATCAGATGATCTATCCCGGCGAGGTCAACTGGATGGTCGCGGGCCGCGGCGTCACCCATTCCGAACGTACCAGCGCCGAAACCCGCGCGAAGCGGCACAGCCTGTTCGGGATCCAGACCTGGATCGCGCTGCCCGAAGCGCACGAAGACATGGCCCCCGATTTCGAACATCACAAACAGGCCGCGTTGCCGCATATCCAGGATGCCGGTGTCAGCGCCCGGCTGATCCTTGGCTCGGCCTATGGGGAAACCAGCCCGGTCACGATGCTGTCGGAAACCTTCTATCTGGACGTGCAACTGGACCCCGGCGCCGCCTTTCCGCTGCCCGACGATCATGAGGATCGGGGCGTCTACGTCACCCAGGGCTCGGTCGAGATCGCGGGTGACCGGTTCGAGGAAGGCCGCATGATGGTTTTCCGCCCGGGTGATCGCCTGTCGGTGACGGCCGGGCCGGCGGGGGCGCGGCTGATGCTGCTGGGCGGGGCCACGATGAATGAGGATCGGTATATCTGGTGGAACTTCGTCTCGTCTTCGAAGGACAAGATCGAAACGGCGATCCGCGAATGGAAATCCGCCGATTGGGCCAACGGTGCCTTCCACCTGCCGCCGGGGGACGAGGACGAGTTCATACCAATCACCCCGGAGCTGGAACGCACCAAACCCCGGCTCGCGCGCTGAACGTCACGTCAGCGCTCGCCCGGCTTGCCTGCCCGAGGGATCCCGGCGATCCTTGGCGGCAAACGGGAAGGGGACGGCATGAAACTTGTGATCGCGGGTGCGGGCAGCATCGGATGCTATTGCGGGGGCCTGCTGGCCGATGCCGGGCATGACGTTACGCTGCTGGGCCGGGCGCGGGTGCTGGATCCGATCCGGCAGAATGGGCTGACCGCGACGGACTATTCGGGCCTGCGCAAAACGATCCCCGCCGGCCGTCTGACACTGTCTGAAGGCCCTGCCTGCCTGTCCGACGCCGATCTGGTTCTGGTCACGGTGAAAACCGGCGCCACAGCCGAGATGGCCCGCCTGATCGCCGCGCACGCCCCTTCCGCGGCCCCGGTCATTTCGTGGCAGAACGGGATGGAAAACGCGCGCACGCTGCGCATCGCGCTGCCCGGGCGGGACGTGCGCGCCGGGATGGTGCCGTTCAACGTGGTGCCTGCCGGTCCGGCCACCTGGCATCGCGCGACATCCGGCGACATCGTGATCCAGTCCGGCCCCGGCGCGCTGGCCCGCCGCCTGTCCTCGCCCGATCTGCCCGTCACCGAAACCGACGGGATCGAGGCGGTGCAATGGGGCAAGCTGGTCATCAACCTCAACAATGCACTGAACGCGCTGTCGGGTCTGACCCTGCGCGAACAGCTTTTGAACCGCGACTGGCGCCGCCTGATGGCCGATCAGATGGCCGAGGCGCTGGCGGTTCTGGCCGCCTCCGGGCACCCCGTGGCCTCGACCACGCCGCTGCCGGCCTGGATGACGCCGCATGTCCTGCGCCTGCCCACACCGCTGTTTTCGCGCATCGCGGCGCGGATGCTGACGATCGACCCCGCCGCGCGCACCTCGATGGCCTATGATTTGGATGCCGGTCGTCCGACCGAAATTGACAGCCTGCAGGGTGAGATCATTCGCCTGGGCCGCGAAACCGGCACGCCGACCCCGATCTGCGACCGGTTGGCAGCGCTGATCACGCGGGGCGAGACGGGTCCGCTGACCCCCGATCAGATCCGTGCCGGGCTGAGCGGTGCCGGCGGTTAGATCCGCAACAGCAGCTTTTTCAGCTCTGGTTCATGGACCCGTTCGGACGCCTCTTGCGGCGAGACCCACTCGCGGGTGCGTTCGTGCATTTCGGGAAATTCATCGGCCAGTTCGGTGACCCGCAGCCGATAGACCGTGGTGCAGACCGGATCGATCACGCCACTTTTGCGGACCTTGCCGTAGCAGTAGCTGCCGACCGGCTCTGGATCGACCTCGGCGGTGCGCACGCCGGCCTCTTCCCAGGCCTCCTGCGCCGCCGCCTCGGCCCCGTTCAACCCGTCAATCGGCCAGCCCTTGGGGATGATCCACCGCCCGGTGTCGCGGCTGGTGACCAGCAGGACCTGCGTATCGGGGCCATCGCCATGGGTACACAGCGCCGCGAACTGCACGAGGCGCGGACGCTGAAACAGGGGTTTCAGGACCCCCTCCCAAAATTTGTGCAGCCATGTCATTGCGGGTGCCTGCCGTTTTTTTTGTTGTTCTGCCTTCCAGACGGCGAGAGATATCAATCTGACAGACGGTATTCAAGCACCCCTGCGTTTGGCCCGCAGGGTCGGGTCGGCCTGGGTCGGGTCCTCGGGCCAGGGGTGCTTGGGATATTGCGCGCGCATGTCCTTGCGCACATCGGCATAGGACCCGGCCCAGAACCCCGGCAGGTCGCGGGTGATCTGGATCGGGCGTTGCGCGGGGGACAGAAGGGTGATCTTCAGCGGCTCGCCGCCCACCATCGGGTGCCGTGTGACCCCGAACATCTCCTGAAGGCGAACGGCGATTTCGGGCACCGCCTTGCCATAGTCGATCGGGACTTTGCGCCCCAGCGGCGTGACGAAGGCCGGAGGCGCGCGGCGGTCCAGTTCCTGCATCTGGTCCCAACTCAGCCGCGCCTGAAGGGCGGGCAGCAGGTCGAACCGCTTCCAATCCTCGGCACTGCGCACGCCCGTCAGCATCGGCAGCAGCCAATCCTCAAGCGTGTCCATCAGCCCGCTGTCCGAGAAATCAGGCAGGTCGACGCCCGCCGCCCGTACCAGCTCGACCCGTGCGGCCAGTCGCGCCGCTTTGCCCTCCAGCCGCAAGCCCAGATCGCGCACGCCGTCCAGCATCGCGCGGGCCACGGACTCGTCGGGCACGTCCTTCCAGATGCGGTCATCCAGCACCAGCGCACCGAACCGTTCCTGCCGCCGGGCCACCACCCGGCGGTCCCGTTTCGACCAGGCGCAGGTATCGACCCATTCGATCTGGTCGGCGAACAGCGCGCGGATCTCGGCCTCGGTGATCTGCGCGGCCATGCGCAGCCGGGCCTCGCGCGGGTTGCCGTCAGTGTCGATGGCCACCAGATACGGCGCCGCGGCCAGCGGGTCGCCGGGGTCCATCACCACACCCTTGCCGCCCGACAGCACATAGCGCGGCGCGTCGCCCTTGCGCCGCTGGCCGACCCGGTCGGGATAGGCCAGCGCGGCCATCGCCGCCGGGCTCAGCGGGTCGCCTTCGGTCTTGATCTGGCCGCGCAGCCGTTTCGCCTCGGACCGGATTCGGTCCAGAACGCCGGGATTGGCGGGCCAGATCCGGTTGCGCTGATAGGCGCGCGGATCGCGCAGCGCCTCGAGTCGCAGCGACAGGTCCACCGGCGCGCCCTTCAACGGGTCGCGCTCGGCCATCAGGGCGGCAAGCGGAGCGGCCTGCGCGCCGGCCGTGACCAGCATGTGCCCCAGCCGCGGATGCAGCGGCAGACCAGCCAGTGCGCGGCCATGTTCGGTGATCCGGCCCTTGCCGTCCAGCGCGCCCAGCATCCGCAGCAGCGCGCGCGCCCCGGCCAGCGCCCCCTCGGGCGGGGGTGTCAGAAAGGCCAGATCCTGCGGCTCGGCCCCCCACAGGGCCAGTTCCAGCGCAAGGCCTGTCAGGTCGGCGGCTTCGATCTCGGCGGGTGGAAAGGCGGGCAGGGCGCCTTCCTCACCCTTCGACCACAGGCGATAGCACAGCCCTTCGGCCACGCGGCCCGCGCGGCCCGCGCGTTGGGTCGCCTCGGCGCGGGTGACGCGCTCGGTCACTAGGCGCGACATGCCCGAGCCCGGATCGAACCGCGCGCGGCGGGCCTGACCCATGTCCACCACCACCCGGATGTCCGGAATGGTCAGCGAGGTCTCGGCGATCGAGGTGGCTAGCACCACCTTGCGTCCGGTCTCGACCGGCGCAAGGGCGGCGCGCTGGGCGGCAAAGGGCAGGGCGCCGAACAACGGCCGGATCGTACAATCGCCGGGCAGCCGCCCGGCCAGCGCGGCCTCGGCCCGGCGGATTTCGCCCTCGCCCGGCAGAAACAGCAGAATACCGCCGCCGGTGGCGCGGGTCTCGCGCTCGGCCTGCACCACCAGATCGACCAACGCATCCAGCCGCCGCGTCTGGAGGCCAAGCGGGCGGTCCAGCCAGCGGGTCTGAACCGGAAAACTGCGCCCCTCGGATGTCACCAGCGGCGCGTCCATCAACCGCGCCACCGGATCGGCATCCAGCGTGGCCGACATCGCCAGCAGGATCAGGTCGTCGCGCAGCGCACCGGCGACCTCGAGGCACAGGGCCAGCCCCAGATCGGCGTTCAAAGATCGTTCGTGGAATTCGTCGAAGATCACCGCCCCAACACCGGGCAGATCGGGCTCGGACTGCAGCATCCGGGTCAGGATGCCTTCGGTCACCACCTCGATCCGGGTGGCATTCGACACTTTCGTCTCGCCCCGCACGCGATAGCCGACGGTCTGGCCCGCGCGTTCGCCCAGTGTCTCGGCCATGCGTTCGGCAGCGGCGCGGGCGGCCAGCCGCCGCGGTTCCAGCATCACGATCCGCCCGTCGCACAGGCCGGCGTCGCGCATCGCCAGAGGCACGCGCGTGGTCTTGCCGGCGCCGGGCGGGGCCTGCAGCACCGCGCGGCCGCGTGTGCGCAGCGCGGCGATCAGGTCGGGCAGGGCATCGTCGATCGGTAGACGGGTCATGCCGCCTTATCGCCAAAGCCTCGGCCAAGGTCCAGAACGCCTGCGTCAAATCCCGTGCCCGGCGGTACTGGACAAACCCGGCCCATCCCCGTCATCTAGGGCAGATTTCGACGAAGGACCGCGCCCATGACTACAGCCGAGCTTGCCGACAGGATCCTCAAGGGCGACCGCCGGGCGCTGGCCCGCGCGATCACCCTTGTCGAAAGCACCCGCGCCGATCACCGCGCCCAGACGGCGCAGCTGCTCGAGGCGCTGTCGGGTGCCGGGCGGCAGGCGCTGCGCATCGGGTTGTCGGGAACGCCGGGGGTGGGCAAATCCACCTTCATTGAAAGCTTCGGCATGATGCTGATCGGGCAGGGGCTGCGGGTGGCGGTTCTGGCGGTCGATCCCAGCTCGGCCCGGTCGGGCGGCTCGATCCTGGGCGACAAGACCCGGATGGAACGCCTCAGCCGCGAGCCGAACGCCTTCATCCGCCCCTCACCCAGCCAGAGCCATCTGGGCGGCGTCGCCCGCCGCACGCGCGAGGCCATCGCCCTGTGCGAGGCGGCCGGGTTCGACGTGGTGCTGATCGAAACGGTGGGCGTGGGCCAGTCGGAGACCGTGGTGTCGGAAATGTCCGACCTTTTCCTGCTGCTGCTGGCCCCGGCCGGCGGGGATGAATTGCAGGGCGTCAAGCGCGGCATCATGGAGATGGCCGACATGATCCTTGTGAACAAGGCCGACGGCGACCTGAAAGCGACGGCCACCCGCACCTGCGCCGACTATGCCGGGGCGCTGCGCCTGCTGCGCAAACGCCCGCAGGACCCCGAGGGCTTTCCCAAGGCGATGACCGTTTCAGCGGTCGAGGAACACGGCCTGGACCAGGCCTGGGCCGAGATGCAGGCCCTGGCCGACTGGCGCAAACAGAACGGTCATTGGGGTACCAACCGCGCCGAGCAGGCCCGCTACTGGTTCGACCAGGAAGTGCGTCACGCGCTGCTCGCCAAGCTGGAAACCCCGCAGGCCCGATCCGAGATGGACCGGCTGGGCGCCGAGGTCGGGTCGGGTCGGCTCAGCCCCTCGGTGGCGGCCGAGCGGATGTTGCGGACTCTTGCATCCGGGTAACACCATTGCCCGCGCGGACAGGAAAACTTGGCGCAACGCCCAAGAGTTCTGTAGCCTGAGAGCAGGTGAAATCCTTGGTTGTGGCGCCCAGCACACAGAAAAACCGGAGCGCAACTGGCTGGCCGTGACCAAGCGGAGAAACAGGATCCGCCTCTTATGCCCGATATCTTTGGGACAAACGGCGACGACGATATCGATGTCACCAATGACAACGGTACGCTGAACGGCACCCCTCAAGGTACGCCGATTGATGATATCCGCGCGCGCGGCGGCAACGACATCATCACTGTCACCAACAGTACCATCTCTGGCAGTGTCCGTGGAAATGCCGGGATCGATACGATCACGGTGATCGGCAGCACGATCGGCGGTCAGGTAAGGGCCGGATCAGATGACGACACGGTCACGCTGCAAGGCTCGGTCATTGGCAATATCCGTCTGGGCGGCGGAAATGATGTTCTGAACTTCCGCAGCACCAGCGTGTCCGGCGACGTGCGCGGTGGCAGTGGTACCGACACGCTGAATCTGCCTGCTGGAACCGTGGTCAACGACAGCTCATTCGGGACATTTACCGTGTCTGCCGGCACCAGCTATTCGTTGACCAGCGGCAGTTTCACTCTGCCGTCGGGCATCACAGTCACCTATTCCGCATTTGAAAACGGATCCGGCGTTCCGTGTTTTACCGCTGGCACGAGCATTCTGACTGACCGCGGCCCGGTACAGGTGCAAGACCTGCGCACCGGCGACCTGATCTGTACGGCCGAGAGCGGCAACCAATCCATCCGCTGGATCGGTCGGCGCAGGTTTGATGCGGTTGATCTGAGGGCCAATCCGAAACTGCGCCCAGTTCGTATTTGCGCCGGGGCTTTGGGTGCAGGGCTGCCCACGCGGGACCTGTTGGTTTCCCGCCAGCACCGCATGATGGTCGGTTCTCGCATCGCGCAACGCATGTTCGGCCAGTCTCAAGTTCTGATTCCCGCGATCAAGCTGACGGCGCTGCCGGGGATCTTCGTAGATTGCACGGTCGATAGCATCGAGTACTTCCATCTGCTGTTCGATCGGCACGAGATCCTGTTTGCCGAATCCGCGCCGACCGAAAGCCTGTATACTGGCCCTGAGGCGCTGAAATCTCTGGGACCCGCGGCAAGGACTGAAATCCTTACGATTTTTCCGGAACTGGCTGACGAGAACCACGAATCCGAACCCGCTAGGTTGATCCCGATAAGCCAACAGCAGACCCGTCTGATTGCTCGTCACCTAAAAAATCAAAGGCCTTTGCTTGTCGATGCCTGAGCCGTTTCAGGACCATTTATTGGCAAGGAAAGATTTCGCAGCTGCTGTCTTGACCCTTCCGGCGATTCCCACTAAACGCATCCAACCAGTTTTCGGGCGCGACTTCGGGTTGTGCCCCTTGTGATTTGGCTGCGGATTTATGCCCGGCCTCCAGAAACAAAGGAAGAAACCATGTCGCGCCGTTGCGAACTGACCGGAAAAGGCCCGATGACTGGCAACAATGTCAGCCACGCCAAAAACAGAACTCGTCGTCGTTTTCTGCCCAACCTGAACGACGTGACCCTGCAGTCGGAAACCCTGGGTCGTGGCGTCAAGCTGCGCATCTCGGCCGCCGCGCTGCGCTCGGTCGATCACCGTGGTGGTCTGGACGCGTTCCTGGCAAAAGCCAAGGACGAAGAGCTGTCCGCCAACGCGCTGAAAGTGAAAAAGGAAATCGCCAAGGCGCAAGCCTCGGCCTGATTTTCCCAAAGACTGTTTCGTGGCCCCTGTACCCATTGGTGCAGGGGCTTTTCGTTTGTCTGTGGGCCTCAACCTGTCTCAAGCCTGTATTTCAGGAACTGCGCGCCGGAATGGGTCACCGGACCGACGTAACGCGCGCCGATGCGCCGTAGCGCAGAGAGATTGCGGCGGGACGGTGGAAGCAGAAAAGTGACATGGGGAATACGTTCATCAGCTCGGGCGAATGCGATGGCCTTGCGGGTGATGCGCGTGCCCAGACCGAAGGCATCCGCCGTCAGGACCAGGCCGAAATCCCATTCGCTGCCTTCACGCTGGAACCCGCCCCAGCCGACATAGCAACCGCCGGACGTGATCGCCCAGTGCCCAAGCCCGTTGCGCTCCCAGCAGGCCTCTTTTGCGTCTATGAAAGCCCGCGCCATCGCGATGTCCCAGGGCCCCGTCAGCAAAGGCAGATGCCGGGCGACGCGGGGATCAGACATGTGCCGTGCGATTTCAGCTGGCTCAATCTGCGGCAGCCTGAGGAACTGAATTTCTGTGTGCGCTTTGAGTGGCATGACCACGATCTACGCCTGAATTTCCGCCCAAACCAGACCGTCCCGATCACTTTGCCGTTGGACTGGTGTCGCACGCGGTGTCGGTGCGGAAGGCAGAAGAACGCGACTACGTGACATTGTTCACATACAGGGTTTTGAATCCGTTTTATGTATGCGGTTATTCTACGGCGGAGTGTGGTAATGTCTGCGAATACTTCAATTATTATTTCCTTCCTTTCGACTCTTCTGGTCGGGTCATTTTCCAGCTGTGCGCGGATGCAGCGGCGGGTGAACCGGCTGCATACCGGTCTCAACACCGGTCCGGATGATCGCGGAGTTCTTTGACGGTCCCGATCAAGACAAATTCTGGGGTCGGCCGGTCAGGCCGGCCCTTTTTCCTTGGTTCGCGCCAAACTGTCTCAGCGTTCACGAAGGCACTTGAAGTCCGTTTCCGATCGGGCCTAAACCTCTGCCAAGATGACCCGATCCTATCGCCTCGTGTTGCCGTTGCTACTGTCGCTGATGCTGGTTCTGACAGGCCAGGGTTTTGCGGCGTCACGGGGATTGAATGCGGCGGTCGGTCAAATGGTGCTTTGCACCGGGAACGGTCCTGTGGTTGTCTATATGGACGAGCACGGCCAGCCCACCAAACCACCTCATTTCTGTCCCGACTATGCGCTCAACTTGCTGGGTGCGGTTCTGAATGCCCCTCCGCCGGCACCGAAAGGGCCCGAGCGGGAAAAGTCTGACATACCGCTGCGTTCCGACAGCCTTGTTGCGGCTCCGATCCCGCAGCGACCGGCGCGCGCGCCGCCGGCCCCTGTCTGAAACCGTTCGCAACACAATCAGACAGTCAAAAAGGAGAGGCGAGATGCCCTTCAAATCAATCCTGCCCGCTATTTTCGTCGCTGCAATCATGTCCACCGCCGCCCATGCGGAAAGTGTGATCTCGGTTGAGGATGCCTACGCCCGATCCTCGGGGGCTAATGCCAAGGCTGGTGCGGCCTTCATGATGATCCGCAATTCAGGCGACACCGATGATCAACTCGTCGCTGTGAAATCCGATATCGCTGCACGGGTCGAACTGCATACGCACAAGATCGACGACAACGGCGTGGCCAAGATGATGGAAGTCGAGGAGGGTTTTGCGATCCCCGCCGGCGAGGCGCATATGCTGCAGCGGGGCGGAGACCATGTGATGTTCATGGGGCTCAAGCAGCCGTTTGAGCAGGGCGCAACCATACCCGTCACTTTGGTTTTTGAGCAGGCCGGTGAGGTCGTTGTCGAGATTCCCGTGGACCTGGAACGGAAAGACGGCCACGGGCATATGAAGCACTCGAACTGACAGCACGCCTGTCTTCGGGCCGCGATGCGGCCGTCATCCATGCGTCAGGCCGGGGCAAGCCCCGGCCTGTTCGCGTTTCAACTGCCGATCAGCGTTGTTCTTCACTTGTTGACAACGCGCATCGAAACCCGTTCTCCGGCCCGTTTGAAACGTGCGGCCATGAACAGCATAACGCCGGCAAAGGCCAAGGCGGAGAACGCGATTGCCCAGCCCAGTGCGACAACGCCGCTTCCGGGCCAGAAGATCAGCACCAGCCCGATGATAAGAGCCACGATGCCCGAGTTCCGGACGGTCGCACGTTCTGGGTCCAGCTGATGCATCTGGCCCAACGAAATCAGCGAGCCGATCCCGATGATCAACGCCCAGGCGCCCAGCAGAAAGAACGTCAGACGTGCTGTGCCTTCCGGCCAGATCAAAAAGACCAGCCCAATCAAGACCGCCCCGATACCCGCGCCTCCGATCAGTCCCCGCCGCCCAAAGCCAAGCAGGGTCAGGCCGCCATCGAGGATCAGCAGCACCCCTACCAGCCGCAGCAAAAGAGCGATGCTGCCCGTTGGCCAGAACAGCGCGGCGACGCCAACGGCCCCCGCAAGCAATCCGCGCAGCAGGAACGTCCACCACAGATCCGCAAGGGTGTCGCCCAGCGCTTCGCGGCTGTCGATGCCTTCGTCGTCAACGATTTCGCCACGGGGGGCTTCAGGCTCGGTCATCAGTTTCTCCTGGTTCAGGTTCCTTTAGCTTAGACCAGCGGGATGACCCGAGTCACCTGCGGCCCAGCAAGTCATCGACCCAGCGTGGCACGATCTGGGTGGCGGGGCCAAGCAGCGTCTGATCGAAGCTGGATGCACCAACCGAAGGCTCGAGGTTCAATTCGACCGTCTGTGCGCCCGCAGCTATGGCTTCGTGCACGAAGGCCGCAGCTGGGTAGACTTGGCCAGAGGTTCCGATGGCGGCGAATATCCCGGCCTGTGCCAGATGGTCGTAAATCTGATCCATGTGGTAAGGCATTTCGCCGAACCACACGATGTCGGGTCGGGCGGTTGCCGCGCGGCAGGCGGGGCACGGTTCGCCCACGGACATTTCCGCTGGCGAAGTCCAGCGATGCCCGCAAGAGGCGCACAGCGCGCCGGACAGGATGCCGTGCATGTGGATAACCGCGGTCGCACCTCCGGCTTCGTGCAGGCTGTCCACGTTCTGCGTTACGATCACCACTTCTCCCGGCCAGTCGTGCTGAAGCCGGGCCAGTGCTGTGTGGGCTGCATTTGGGTCGGCGCCACCCGCCTGCATCCGGCGCGCGTTGTAGAAGCCATGAACAAGGGCAGGGTTTCGGGCAAAACCTTCGGGTGTCGCCACGTCTTCGATCCGGTGCTGTGCCCACAATCCGCCTTCATCGCGAAAGGTGCCCAATCCGCTTTCCGCCGAAATCCCGGCTCCGGTCAAAATCACGATCTTTTCCATTCGCCCTCCACACGCTAAACCCGAGCCATGTCACAGCGTATCCTGTTTGTCTGCCTCGGCAACATCTGCCGTTCCCCTGCTGCCGAAGGTGTTTTTCGTGTCAGGGCGCCTCATCATGCCTGCGACAGTGCCGGAACGTCCGACTGGCATGTCGGGGATCCACCCTATGCGCCGATGCAACACGCGGCTCGCAACCGAGGGGTGGAGCTGAGCGATCTGCGCGCGCGCCAGTTTGCGGTGTCTGATTTTGACAGGTTTGACCTGATCATCGGTATGGACAGCGAAAATCTCGCCAAGATCGAGGCTTTGCGCCCGGCCGACAATCCTACACCTGTACGCATGCTGACCGAATTTGCGCCCCACACCGGCGCTGATCATGTGCCCGACCCCTACTATACCCGCGATTTCGACGGGGCGCTGGACCTCATCGAAGCCGCCGTGGATGGGTTGGTGGCATATCTGGACGGCTAGCCGCCGATCACCTTCAACTGTCCGGACAACCAGGGCAGGCGGGAAAGGGCTGGTTCAATCATCTGACTCTGCATCAAACGGCGCGTCATGCCCGCGACTTCGCGCGGAACCTGATCTGACCAGTCAGACCGAGTGAACAGGGAAATAGTGCGCGAGAACTCTCCGAACGGAGCCGGGTAGACATCCATGCCTTCGTGGAAGCGGGCTGCGCGCATGTATCCCAACGGCGTGGTGATCGCCCAGCCAAGGCCACGCGCCACCATCGCCATCAGTGCCAAGTGCGACCCGATCTCGAACCGCTCTTCGAACTGCAGCTGTTGCCGCGCCAGGTGGCTTTCGATTTGCCGGCTGATCAACTGTTCCCGCGCATAGCGCAGAAAGGGCAGGGTCTGCAAAGCAGCCTCTACGCCCCCATTGGGCACACCGCCCTTCGGCGCGACCAGAATGAAAGGATCCTGCACCAAAGGGTACTCCACCACGCCTTCAAGCACCTCGCCGCTATGGGCCGAAACCGCCAGATGCAGGCGTTGCGAAGCCAGCGCCTCAAAGATTTCGAGGCTGGGGAGAGTTATGAGTTTGAACTTGGAACGGGTCAGGCTGTCGGCCAGCAACGTGGCAAGACGCGGGGTCAGGTCATTGTCGAAATCGTCGATCAGGCCGATCGAAAGCGTGCTTAGATGACCCAGGTCCATGACCGACAGCTCGCTTTGGGCCATCTGCAACTCGGCCAGTACGGATTCGGCCCGCGCCAGAAAGCTGCGCCCGGCTTGGGTCAGGCGCATGGGTCTCCGCCCGTGATCCACCAGGTCCGTGCCCAGAGCATTCTCGAGATTGCGCAACTGCTGGCTGACCGATGGCTGGCTGAGTCCGGTAATCTCGGCAGCCTGTGCCACCGAACCGGTCCGCGCCAAGGCCTCGAACACTTCGAGACCGCGCAGGGTCAACCCTTTCGTCACCATATGATTTCCCTTTCACTGCGCCATTACTGAGGCGCAGGGCGGGTCAGGTCAAGGATCGCGGTCAGCGTCAGCTGCAGATCGCCTGCGCCATGCGGCCAAAGTTCTGATACCGCTCCCACAGCGCGTCATCGCGAGCGGATTTCGACATCTTCAGCTCTTGGGCCTGATGCGGGTCGGTGAACCACTTGGCCACGGTTTTCTGGTCTTTGTTGGTCAAAGCCTGATCGGCCACCCGCTGGATGCACTTGCACCTGTCGCGTGTCGCCGCCGAACGGTCGGACGCCAAACATGCACGTTTGATCTGCGCCGCTTCGGTCGTGGCCGGGGCCAAAGTGGTCAGCGACGTGGCGCATAGCGCGATAATGAGGAACTGTTTCATGCTCATGCCTCGTTTTGCCTGCCCGGAGGAGTCTTGTGTCCCTCTCGGCTTGCGGCGCAGTATCGTCCAAGTTTTCCTGCCGTTCAACAATTTGCTTTCAGAAACTCCGTACCTGAGTCGAAAGTGCCGCGGTTGGCACTATGGTCGGCCGTGGCATGCCCTTCGAACCCCGTTTTGGACGGTGCAACACGGCCGAGTTCTGTCTACGTACGGTCGCCTGAATGCAGCTGAGGGCTTGGAACGAAGCCAACCGCAGCGTCGTGGCCTCATAGCGCTGAAATATGGGGCGTCCGACGTGCTGTCTCACCTTGACCAGCGCCCGATTTCGAACCATATCCCGACGCTATGACAGACCTCGCTCATATCCGCAATTTCTCCATCGTCGCGCATATCGACCATGGCAAATCCACCCTTGCCGACCGGCTCATCCAGGAGACCGGGACTGTGCAGGATCGCGACATGAAGGAACAGCTACTCGACAGCATGGATATCGAGCGCGAACGCGGCATCACCATCAAGGCCAACACGGTCCGCATCGACTATACCGCCGACAATGGCGAAAAGTATGTGCTGAACCTGATCGACACCCCCGGCCACGTGGACTTTGCCTATGAAGTCTCGCGGTCCATGCGCGCGGTCGAAGGCTCGCTGCTGGTGGTCGACTCGACGCAAGGGGTCGAGGCGCAGACCCTGGCCAACGTCTATCAGGCCATCGACGCCGACCACGAGATCGTGCCGGTGCTGAACAAGATCGACCTGCCGGCCTCCGACTGCGACCGCGTGGCCGAACAGATCGAGGACGTGATCGGCATCGACGCGACCGACGCCATCCGCGTCTCGGCCAAGACGGGAGAGGGGATACACGAAACGCTCGAGGCGATCGTGCACAAGCTGCCCGCGCCCAAGGGCGAGCGCGACGCGCCGCTCAAGGCGATGCTGGTCGACAGCTGGTACGACGCCTATCTGGGCGTGATCGTTCTGGTCCGCATCATGGACGGCGTTCTGAAAAAGGGCATGCGGGTCAAGTTCATGTCGAACGGCACCCTGCACCATGTCGACCGCGTGGGCGTGTTCCGCCCCGAGATGCAGATGGTCGACCAGCTGGGTCCGGGTGAGATCGGCTGCCTCACCGCATCCATCAAGCAGGTGCGCGACACCCGTGTGGGCGACACCATCACCAATGACCGCAACGGTGCCGAAACCGCTCTGCCGGGGTTCAAACCCGCGCAGCCCGTGGTGTTCTGCGGCCTGTTCCCCGTGGACAGCGCCGAATTCGAAGACCTGCGCGACGCGATCGAGAAACTGGCCCTGAACGACGCCAGCTTCTCTTACGAGATGGAAACCTCGGCCGCGCTGGGCTTTGGCTTCCGCTGCGGCTTCCTGGGCCTGCTGCACCTCGAGGTCATCCGCGACCGCATCGAACGCGAATACGATATTGAGCTCATCACCACCGCGCCGTCGGTGATCTATCACGTCTACATGAAAGACGGCGAGATGATCGAGCTGCACAACCCCGCCGACATGCCCGACATGTCCAAGGTCGACCACCTGGAAGAGCCGCGCATCAAGGCCACCATCCTTGTGCCCGACGAATACCTGGGCGACGTGTTGAAACTCTGCCAGGATCGTCGCGGCATCCAGCTGGACCTGACCTATGCGGGCAGCCGCGCGATGGTCGTCTATGACCTGCCGCTGAACGAGGTCGTCTTCGACTTCTACGACCGCCTGAAATCGGTGACCAAGGGCTATGCCAGCTTCGACTACCAGATGACCGGCTACCGCGAGGACAGCCTGGTCAAGATGTCGATCCTTGTGAATGACGAGCCGGTGGATGCGCTGTCGGTCATGGTCCACCGCGACCGCGCCGAGACCCGCGGCCGCGCCATGTGCGAAAAGCTGAAAGAGCTGATCCCGCGCCACATGTTCAAGATCCCGATCCAGGCGGCCATCGGCGGCAAGGTCATCGCCCGCGAGACCCTGAGCGCCTTACGCAAGGACGTGACCGCGAAATGCTACGGCGGCGACGCCACGCGGAAGCGGAAGCTACTGGAAAAGCAGAAGGCCGGCAAAAAGAAGATGCGCCAGTTCGGCAAGGTCGACATCCCGCAAGAGGCGTTTATTTCAGCGTTGAAGATGGACAGCTGAGGCTGTTCGTTTTGAGTGAAGGTTAACCAAAATGCGAATCAACCTGCAACAGTTTCAATCTGGTTAGGCGAATGGTGCAGATTAACATTTAACAGAACGAGGTTCACCTTCGATAGAAACAGTATTCGATTGGTTGTAGAGTTTTGCGATAGCAGCGTAGCACGTGCCTGCGGTCTCCGTTGCGCTAGTACCGTGGACAAGGACTGCTCTCAATGGCAGGCACTTAACGTACACGGCTAGCGTTTCCCCAAACAAGCCGTCATGTACATTATATTGTTTCTACAATACTTCCAACACCCGATGCTGGCGTACCATTTGGACTCCGATGTTATTATCGCCGATATGGCGGGCCATACCCAGCCTAATTATTTGTCGCATCCCGAGGCGAACGGGTTTTGTGTGGGTGTCGTCTAAAACAACTTTCCCACTTTTTTCCAGGCAAGGGCGAATGGCAAGGAACTCTCGAAGATGAGTGTCCTTGGCACCGTCTAAATGCAGCAAGTCGACCCGTTGATCGGGGTTGTTTTCGACGTAACGCGGGATTTCGATGAGAGAGTTTCCGGTAATGAAGCGTGTTCGTCCAGGGAACGCCGCCTTAAGCCAATCAAAGGCAGCCGGCACGTAGATATCAACTCGACCCCATGACGGTTCGATCTGTCGGCAAATATCAACGCCGGTAACCTGTAATTTTGGGTTGGCGGAAAGGGCAAGAAACAGAGAGTGGCCGCCATTAACGCCCACTTCAAACATGTGAGTCGAGTTTTGGGCTAGGGCAAACAAGTTACGCCGCTTGCCTTCAAATGGTGGAAATAGCTCGTCTGTTTCGAAGCTCACTGATTTGTGTTTGTAAAACAAGTTGCCATTGAGCCCCATCTCAGCGTCCGCGGCGCATAGAGATTTGGCAAGGTGCCCGTTTAGCGATCCTAGTGCAGCGATCCAGTTCTGGTCCGAGACCATGTCTTGATAGGTGGAGTATTTTGGGAGTGATACCGGGTCCAAGGATTCTACTACTCAATCAATTTGACGCACTGTTATTGAAAAACCGAGCATCCTTGTACAAAGCGTAACAGCCATAGCAAAAGGAGTGAAGGTTATTGAGGGGATCGCTGCAAAAAAATTTCCTCAGAGTGGCATTTTGAACAAGTGTTTTGCAACCCGAAGCTTTTCAATCTTCTCCTCGGTCCTGTATTTATCTCAGTTTTCGGTCAGTCATCTGGCCAGAAACGACACCTCAAACCGTTTCCGAGACGGGCCTCCCCGCAATGTGATCCACTTCACAGCTCCACCGACCCGAACCCGCTAAGGTTAACCCAACGTAAACCAGCGGCGGAGGCCCCATGTCCATGATCCCCATCATCGCGCTTGGATCGGCGGGTCTCTATTCCGTGGCCATGATCTCGATGAAGTTCTGGTGGAAACTTCCCGGCCTCGGGCTGGGGCTGCTGATCGTCGCCACCTTGCTGGCCGCCGCCACGCTGGAACTCGCAGCGCTGCGCGACGAACGGCTGGGCATCATCTACACCGGCATTCTGGGGGCCGAGGTCGTGCTGATCGCCATCGCCTCGTTCTTTCTGTTCGGCGAGTCCTTTTCCTACCGCGAGGGGCTGGGCATCGCCCTCGTCATCGCTGGCACCGCGCTGGCCTGGGCCTGAGCCCGTCGGTGAGCGCCGCATGAACCCTTCATGAAGTTTCCCTTAGGTAAGTTGTAACGGCCGCGCGCCCTCCCAATCTGTTCAGCAGGCCAGCAAGGCCCGCCGATCAAACGGAGAGAGCCCATGACCAGATACATGACCGCCAGCGCCGCCGCCGTGGCCGCGACATTGACGATGGGCTCTGCCGCCCTGGCCGATGCCATGCCCGATCTGCGCGGCACGTGGACGGCCAGCCAGACAACGGTGTCGCCCTCGAACGCCAACACCGCCACCGCGCCGCGGTTCAACACCTCGGAATGGGTGCTTGAGATCCAGGCGCAGCACGAAAACGTGTTCTGGGGGCCCAGCATGTGGCGGCGCAATGCCATGGATGACTGGACGATGTACGAGGCCACCGGCTCGATCAGCCAGGATGGTTCGGGCAAGATCGGCATTGTCGAAACCGCTGCTGATCCGACCTCGGGCGTCAACGCGCTGATCGATGCGCGGTACGAGGACGGCAAGATCTATGCGGATTTCCGTAGCCTGCGGACTGGAACCACCTACAGCACGGTTCTGGAACGACAGGTGAACTGAAGCGTTTCCGGCCCAGGCGGTTGTAGGGGGTAGTTGCCGTTGCCCGATTTTGCGGGAGGCGGAGAGTAGTAGGTTGCCTCGTCCGGGTCGGAACGCTTCTCAATTCGTGGGCTGCACGTTCGTCATCCGTTGCGTGTGGCGACTCATCGATGTCGATTCGAGCGATATGCCCGTATCTGTCAGGTCAGGACCGTCATGAGGGCCGGGATTCTCCCTTCGCACCCGCAGAAATCGCCCAATTGAGCGGAGAGAAATCGGCCTTCGGCTTTTCCCAGCGCAACCCAGCCCGATTTCATCATTTCCCGACTTATCCACATCGTCTTCCGGTCGGATATCAACATTTTATCCCCGGCTATTTTTCATGCTGCAGTGCTATTTTCTTGCCGGACGTGAGGGTGAGTGCCAAGGTTCAGGCATCGCCAAGGTTCATCACGATCCAAGGCGGGACGCAAAGGTCAGGGGGTCCTGGCACCGCAGGCAGATCTTAGGATTTTCGTCGGGTTGCAAGGGCTTACCGGTAGGTGACCAGTCAGGAGGGGCGCAAGCCCGGCTTGAGCGGTCAGCTTCTCAGAAGGCCAGAGCGGGCGGCAGAGCGCCATCAGGTGCTTTGCGGCAGCGAGGTCCCCTCGGGGGCTGAAGCAACTGGATCGGGGCGTCCCTCGGGCGTGTCGACCCGGCAAGGCGTCAGGGGTGTCCGCAAGGGCACATGCAAAGACCGCGTCTGCGCACCTGGCGCCTTTTCCTTTTGCCGATTTCGGTTTCGTACAGGCTTCCACTCACCGCCCGTCAGAACGGGAACGGGGTTCTTGCGCAATTGCACAAGAACCCCGCAGTCGTGTCAGTAATGCATTACCGCGTCTATGCACCTGTGGCAGGGACAATAATCCGGTCGCCCGGAACTTTCAACCATATGTTGGTAGTGCTGCGCCGCTGTCCGCTAGATGTTGACGGGTGTCAGAGGCTTTCCTGAACGTCCGTCGCCGCGCCCTGGATGGCGTCGCCGGCTTTTTCGATGTCTTTGCCCGCGCCTTTTGCGGTTTCACAGGCCGTCAGGGCCAAAAGGCTCAGCCCGATCAGAATAGTGCGGATCATCGATATCTCCTTGGTTGGTCGACTACCAATCGGTAGCACCATTCAGGCAATGCAGACAAACCTTTTTGGGTGATCAGCCTTTGCGGAAGATGGGACCAAGGATGGCCGTCGCGACAAAGATCAACGCGGCCGCGCAAACGATGCTTGGTCCAGCGGGTGTATCCGCCCAATATGCACCGCCCAGCCCGCCCAACGCCGCCGTCGAGCCTATGATCGCAGCGGTGAAAGCCATACTTTCTGGGGTGCGGGCCAAAGGGCGGGCTCCGGCCGCTGGAATGACCAGCAGGGCCGCGATCAGAAGAATTCCGACAACTTTGATGGCGACCGCAACGGCCAGTGCCATCGCCAGAGTCAGCCATAGTTCTTCTCGTTTAGGATCGATCCCGGATGCCTGAGCCAAGTCCGGGTTGAGTGTCGAAACCAGAAGGGCTGACCAGCGCCAGACCATCAGCGCCAAAATCGTGGCGCCACCGATCCAGATCGTGGCCAGATCGGACTTTGTGACGGCAAGGATATCGCCGAACAAAAAGGCATTCAGGTCCAGTCGGACATCGGACAGCAACGCCACGGTTACCAAGCCGGCGGCCAGTGCGGTGTGTGCAATCACACCCAGAAGCGTGTCCATGGCGTAACCGCGACCGCGCAGCAGGCTGACCGACAAGCCCATGGCAAGCGCAGCGGCAATGATTGCGGGCAGCAGCGGCAGAGAAAAGCTGAGCGCCAGCGCTACACCCAATACGGCCGCATGTGCGGTGGCTTCTCCGAGATAGGCCATGCGCCGCCAGACGACAAAGCACCCCAGCGGTGCCGCGGCGATCGAAACACCGAGCCCTGCAAGGGCTGCGCGAACCATGAAATCGTCCAGCATCAGTGTGACGTATCCTGCGCGTGATTGTGATCGTGGGTATGACTGTGCTTGTGTTGGTACAAGGCCATCGTGCCCCGCGTTCCGCTGCCGAACAACGCCCGATATTCGGGCGCGTCCGCGACCATTTGGGGTGCCCCTTCACAGCAGACATGCCCGTTCAGGCACAGAACCCGGTCGGACGCGGCCATGACGACGTGCAAGTCATGGCTGACCATGACTATGGCGCAGCCGAGGTCCGTGCGAACCTGTTCAATGCGTTCATAGAAGGCAGCTGCGCCGGGCTGATCAAGCCCCTGGGTTGCTTCGTCCAGCAGCAGCACCTGAGGCTCCTCCAGCAGCGCGCGGGCCAGAAGGACCCGTTGAAACTGACCGCCGGACAGTCGGGTCATCTGTCTTTCACGCAAGTCCGGCACGCCGGCCAGTTCAAGCGCGGTTTTGGCCTTGCTGGCCGAAACCCGTTTCGGCAGGCCAAGGAACCGTTGCACCGTCATCGGCAGGGCGGCGTCCAGCGCAAGTTTCTGGGGGACGTAGCCGATCCGCAAACCCGGAGCGCGCCGAACAGTGCCCTGAGCCGCGGGAACAGCCCCGATCATGGCGCGCAGCAGAGTCGATTTTCCCGAACCGTTCGGGCCGACAATGGTGACGATTTCACCAGCGGCGATCTGGGCGGATACGTTGTCCAGAATGAGCCGGCCATCCAGGCGAACCGACAGGTTCTGTAGAGAAATGAGGGGGGTCGTCATGGCTGCGTTCCAATGCAGTCCGGGCAAAGACCTTCGGCCTCGACCACAATCCTTTCAATGGTGAAGCCTGATGTGTCGGCGGCAGCACCAAGCCGGCCCTGAGTCAGCTCGGTTTCGGTTTCGGCCACGGCCTTGCACGCCCGGCAAATCAGAAACGCAGGTACGTGGTCGTGCGTGGGGTGGGCGCAAGCCGCATAGGCGTTCATCTGCTCGATACGGTGCACGAACCCATGCTGCACCAGGAAGTCCAGTGCACGATAGGCCACCGGAGGTTGCGACCCCATGCCTTCGGCGGACAGAACAGCCAGAATGTCATAGGCTCCCATTGCCTTGTGCTGCTCCAACAAGATCTCCAACACGCGACGGCGCACCGGCGTGAACTGAAGCTTCTGGTTGGCGCATTTTTCCTCGGCCTTGCTCAGCGCGGTTTTCATGCAGTGGTTATGATTGTGGTGCCTGAAGCCTACTGTGCTCATGTGCGCTCCGAAATTTTTGGCTTGATATGTTATAACGTGAGCAATATCAAGTCGACCAGCAATGTAATAACATATCATTCTAGGAGGCGACATGTCCCGAAAATTCTTGTTGCTGGCCGGCGTCGTGCTGGCCGGAAAAGCGGCGGCCGATGCGCCCAACGTTGCCGTCGATATCGCGCCGGTTCACGCGTTGGTTGCCCAAGTCATGGACGGTGTTGCCGAGCCTTCCCTGATCATCCCGCCCGGAGCCTCACCTCATGACCACGCCATGCGCCCGTCCGAGGCGCGAGCGTTGCAATCTGCGGACGTGGTTTTTTGGGTAGGCCCGGAACTGACCCCGTGGATGAAGGGACCACTCGGCGCCCTTTCCGAGGGAGCGACGCAGGTTGAGTTGCTGGAGGTGGCAGGGACTGTGCGGCACGATTTCCGCGACGTGGCCGATCATCATGAGGGAGAAGAGGAGCATGCAGACCACGACGAGTACGACGATCATTCGGACCATGATGACCATGCGAAACACGATGAACACGAGGATCATGCAGGTCACGACGACCATGCGGACCACGATGAACATGAGAAACATGAAGAGCACGCCGATCACGATGCACATGACCATGACCACGGGCATGACCACGACGGTGTAGACCCGCATGCTTGGCTGGACCCGGAAAACGCGCGCGTTTGGGTGCAGGCAATTGCCGAAACTCTGTCAGAGAAGGACCCGGATAACGCTGCGCTGTACCAAGCCAATGCGGACAAGGCGGTTGAAGGCCTGAGTGCTTTGGAAGCCGAGATACGGGCGGATCTGGCCCAGTCAGAGCCGCGGTTTGTCACTTTTCACGACGCCTACCAGTATTTCGAACACCGGTTCGATCTGGCATCTTCGGGCACAGTGAGCCTTGGCGATGCGTCTGCCCCCGGACCGGCCCGTCTGGCCGAGCTAAAAGCCCGGATTGCAGAGGAAGGCATTGATTGTGCATTTTCCGAGCCGCAATACGATACCCGTCTGATCTCCGCCGCGACGGAGGGGATGGATGTGCAAATCCTCGTGCTGGACCCGATCGGTGCCACGCTCGAGCCGGGTCCAACCCTGTATCCGGACCTGTTGCGCGCAATGGCTGCAAGTTTCCAGGCCTGTAGCCGCAACTCGTGAAAAACGAAGGGCGCAACCATCTGTTGCGCCCTTCGCCATTCTACGGGTTTTCTGACTTATTCCTCGTCGCAGAACAACTCGTACACCGTTTCCAGCATTTTGCGAGGTCTGTCGTCTGCAAGGCGATAGTAGATCGCCTTGCCTTCGCGCCGGGGCGTGACCAGCCCCTCAAGGCGCAGCCGCGACAGTTGCTGTGAAACGGCGGCCTGTCGGGCGGACAGCAGTGACTCGAGTTCAGTCACCGATTTTTCGCCGGATACCAGATGACAGAGGATCATCAACCGGCCCTCGTGGCTGATCGCTTTCAGAAAATTCGAAGCGCGGGTTGCGTTAGCGGCCATCCGGTCCATGTCGTCGCGCGAGATGTCTTCGGAAAGTTGGGGAAGTGCCATCTTCTTGTCCTTGTTGGCCCCTTGGTGAGTGTGGGGCAGGTGTTCCCTTTGTTAGTTTCGCCTGAGCGAATTGGGTCTCTATATAGAATGATCAGATATTTCCATATGCATGGATCAAAATGGCGTGATGAAAGCGCTGTGAATGGCGGCGAGGCCAAAAAACAGCCGGGTATTTGCGTTCTGCGCGGTTGTTCGCTCTGTTTTGCGGGATCCCGACGATGCGGACTGATCCGTATTTCTCAATCGGCGTCGCGTGTCCGCTGCCCCTTGCAGGCCCCCGAAGGCAACACTAAGACTCATGTAACTTCTCATCGGGTATGGTCCCGGTTCACACCAAAGCAGGCAGGTTCCGAATGTTCGATCCAGTTGACACCTACATGAATACGCTCGTCCCGATGGTCGTTGAGCAGACCAGCCGCGGCGAAAGGGCCTATGACATCTTCTCTCGCCTGCTGAAGGAGCGGATCATCTTCATCAATGGCCCGATCCATGACGGGATGAGCCACCTGATCGTAGCGCAGCTTCTGCATCTGGAAGCCGAGAATCCCAACAAGGAAATCTCGATCTACATCAACTCGCCCGGCGGTGTCGTGACCAGCGGTCTGTCGATCTACGACACAATGCAGTACATCAAGCCAAAATGTTCGACATTGGTGATCGGCCAGGCGGCCTCGATGGGGTCGGTCCTGCTGGCGGGCGGAGAGAAGGGGATGCGCTTCTCGCTGCCGAACAGCCGCATCATGGTGCACCAGCCCAGCGGCGGTTACCAGGGTCAAGCCAGCGACATCATGATTCACGCGGCCGAAACGCAGAAGCTGAAGGATCGTTTGTACGATATCTATGCCAAGCATACCGGACAGTCGAAAAAGGCCATTGAAAAGGCTTTGGACCGTGACAATTTCATGAGCCCGGAAGAAGCAAAAGAGTGGGGCCATATCGACGAGATTGTCGAAAGCCGCTCCAAATCCGAACCGACCGAAGCGTGATGCGGAAACCCCGCACCCACGGGTGCGGGGTGCGATTTTGACATTGTAGCTGCCCCGGTGCTGGCCTAAGCTGCACGGACAGGCGGTAAGCGCGGTCCGGATCCGGGCCGCAGGGATGGAGCCCGAAAGGTAGAACATGGCGACGAATTCAGGCGGCGACAGCAAGAACACGCTCTACTGCAGCTTCTGTGGAAAAAGCCAGCATGAGGTGCGTAAGCTTATTGCTGGACCGACCGTGTTCATCTGTGATGAATGCGTCGAACTGTGCATGGACATCATCCGCGAGGAAACCAAAGCCAGCGGACTGAAATCCTCGGACGGTGTGCCCACCCCCAAAGATATCTGCGAGGTGTTGGACGACTATGTCATCGGCCAGGCTCGGGCTAAGCGTGTCCTGTCGGTTGCCGTGCACAACCACTACAAACGTCTGAACCACGCGCAGAAGGCCGGTGGTGACATCGAGTTGGCCAAGTCGAACATTCTGCTGATTGGTCCGACCGGGTGCGGCAAAACCTTGCTGGCGCAGACGCTCGCGCGGATTCTGGACGTGCCGTTCACGATGGCTGACGCGACCACGCTGACCGAAGCCGGTTACGTGGGCGAGGATGTCGAGAACATCATCCTCAAGCTGTTGCAGGCCAGCGAATACAATGTCGAGCGCGCGCAGCGCGGCATCGTCTATATCGACGAGGTCGACAAGATCACCCGCAAGTCGGAAAACCCCTCGATCACCCGAGACGTATCGGGCGAGGGCGTGCAGCAGGCCCTGCTGAAGCTGATGGAAGGAACCGTGGCCAGCGTTCCGCCGCAGGGCGGGCGCAAGCACCCGCAGCAGGAATTCCTGCAGGTGGACACCACCAACATCCTGTTCATCTGCGGCGGCGCTTTTGCAGGTCTGGACAAGATCATCGCGCAGCGCGGCAAAGGCTCGGCCATGGGATTTGGCGCCGATGTGCGCGACAATGACGAACGCGGTGTGGGCGAGATCTTCCAGGATCTCGAGCCCGAGGATCTGCTGAAATTCGGTCTGATCCCGGAATTCGTTGGACGTCTGCCCGTGCTGGCAACGCTTGAGGACCTGGATGAGGACGCGCTTGTCACCATCCTGACCAAGCCCAAGAACGCGCTGGTCAAGCAATACCAGCGTTTGTTCGAGTTGGAGAACGTCGAACTGGACTTTACCGACGACGCGCTTGCGGCGATTGCCAAAAAGGCGATCGAACGCAAGACCGGTGCCCGTGGCCTGCGTTCCATCCTTGAAGACATTCTATTGGACACGATGTTCGAGCTGCCGGGCATGAAGAACGTGACCAAAGTGGTCGTGAACGAAGAGGCCGTAACGTCGGACGCGCAGCCGCTGATCATCTATGCGGATGCCGCGCCGGAATCGGCATCTGCCGGCTGAACTGTTTGAAATTTAATGCAGATACGGCGCGGCAAAGTCCGCGCCGTTTTCATGTGAGGGTGTCATGACGATCCAACGTATTTCCTCGGGGGGTGAGTTCGAAGCCAGGGTCGGCTACTGCCGGGCAGTTGTCGCGGGTGGGTGGGTCCATGTTGCCGGAACGGTCGGGCAGGGCGAAGGCGTCGTCGACCAATGCCGCTCGGCGCTGACGATCATTGGCAACGCCTTGGCAGAGGCGGGCGCCTCTTTTGCCGACGTGGTGCGCGTGACTTACATGCTGCCTGATCGCCAAGAATTTGAAGCGTGCTGGCCAGTCCTGGCTGAGACGTTCGGTGCCAACCCGCCTGTTGCGACGATGATCGAATGCGGGTTGATTGATCCAAAATACCGGATCGAAATCGAGGTCACCGCATTCTTGCCCAAGTAATGGATGCGCTCTTTGTGGCTCTGGACCTCTGCTCGGCTTTGGTCCATATCTGCAGGGACAGAAATGCCGGAGGCAGCCGATGGGAATCCTGAACACTCTTTTGCGGGCCGTGACCTGGTGGAACGGGGCCACTCTGAACACGCAGATCTACACTGCGCGCAAAGGTATCAAGGTTGGCGAGGATGATCAGGGCAACGTGTTTTATCGCAACGCCGATGACAGCAAACGGTGGGTGATTTTCAATGGAGAGGCCGAGGCGAGCCGGATCGACCCGGAATGGCACGGCTGGTTGCACCGCACTTGGGATGAACCGCCGACCGACAAGCCACTGCCACACAAGGCGTGGGAAAAGCCGCATCAGGAAAATCTGACGGGCACCGCGATGGCCTATGTGCCGGCGGGGTCCCTGCGCCGTCCCGATCCGATCGAGCGCAAGGACTACGAAGCCTGGAGCCCAGAATAAGCGAGATCCACATGTCGACCCACAACATGACCGAAGTTCTTGTCGGCGGTGTCGTGCTGGCCAGTGCATTGGCGTTTGGCGTGTATGCCAGCCAGTCCACGGGCTGGTCGCGCGAAAACGGGGGCTATCACCTTGAGGCGTCCTTTCGGTCGCTTGAGGGTGTGGCGGTGGGCACGGATGTGCGCCTCGCGGGTGTAAAGATCGGCACCGTGACCGATGTCGAGTTGAACCCTGAAACCTACCGTGCCGATACGACGATTTCGGTTGCCGACAACATCCAGATTCCGGATGACAGCGCGATCGTGATCTCGTCCGAAGGCCTTCTGGGGGGCAACTTCGTCGAGGTCATGCCCGGCGGTTCTCCGTTCTATTTTGAGCCGGGTGATCAGATTGAAGACACGCAAGGAGCCGTGAGCCTGATCTCGTTGCTGGTCAAGTTTGTGGCCGGGGATGGCAGCGAATGATGCGTGCCGCTCTGATGGCGCTGCTGTTGGCCGCGACGACGGCGGGCGCGCAGCAGAAGGTTTCCTCGGGGCCGGGGGCCATGCTGCGCGGGCTGGACAAGGTCAGCGGTCAGACGGTGGACGTGCAGGTGCCGACCGGTGATACGGTCGAAATTTTCGGCTTGGATGTCGCTCTGGGTGATTGCCGGTATCCGTCTGAAAACCCGACCGGCGACGCGTTTGCCTATCTTACGATTTGGGAAAAGGGAAAGGCCGACCAGCTGTTCGACGGCTGGATGATCGCCACGTCCCCGGCGCTCAACGCCCTGGATCACTCGCGCTACGACGTCTGGGTAATCCGTTGTATCACCCCCTGAGGGGTTTGACATACCTCAGCGGTGAAATCTGCGCTGGCAGCAGTGGCCTGATCCAGAAGTTGGCGGTATTGCTGTCTGGGGATTTCGATCGCCCCCAGCGAAGCCAAATGTGCCGTCAGAAATTGTGTGTCGAACAGTTGAAAGCCCGTCTGGCACAAGCGGTCGACCAGATAGGCGAGCGCAATTTTTGACGTATCGGTGCGGCGCGAAAACATGCTTTCCCCAAAAAATGCCGCACCCAAGGCAACGCCATAAACGCCCCCGACAAGCTCCTCGCCTTCCCAAACCTCAAGTGAATGGGCGCGGCCCGAGTGGTGCAGTTGCGCATAGAGCCTGCGCAGTTCGTCATTGATCCAAGTGTCCGCCCGGTCCGCGCATCCGTCTACGACGGCTGCAAAATCCCGGTTTATGGTCACGGAGAACCCGCAGTTCCGGATGCGCCGCGCAAGGCTGCGGGAGATGTGAAACCCGTCCAACGGGAATACACCCCGTAGCTTTGGATCGACCCAGAAAAGATCCGGGTCGTTCCTGTGTTCGGCCATCGGGAAGATTCCGATGGAATAACCGTGCAACAGCAAATCAGGCGTCAGGCCCATGGCTCACACCGCGGCGACAAGCCCGAGAGCGGGTGCTCTCGCGGCTTGGTCGATACTAGGCCATGTTCTCCGCAAGCCAGTGCTCCAGCCAGTGGATGTTGTAATCGCCGCTGTGGATGTCGGGTTCCTGCAGAAGTGCATGAAACAGGGGAACCGTCGTGTCCACACCGTCCACGATCAATTCACCCAAGGCCCGATTCAACCGCGCCAGCGCTTCGGGGCGGTCGCGCCCGTGCACGATCAGCTTGCCGATCAACGAGTCGTAGTAGGGTGGGATCGAATACCCGTTGTACAGCGCCGAATCCATCCGGACACCCAGGCCGCCCGGTGCGTGATACGCCGTGATCTTGCCCGGGCAGGGCGCGAAATTCGGCAGCTTTTCGGCATTGATCCGAACTTCGATCGCGTGGCCGTTGATCTCCAGATCATCCTGGCCGAACGACATCGGTTCTCCGGCCGCAACAAGGATCTGCTCGCGAACAAGGTCGACGCCGAAAATGCCTTCGGTCACAGGGTGTTCGACCTGCAGGCGGGTGTTCATCTCAATGAAATAGAACTCGCCATTTTCATACAGGAACTCGATCGTGCCCGCGCCGATATAGTTGATCTTGGCGACCGCATCCGCGCAGACCTTGCCGATTTGGGCGCGTTCCTCAGGAGTGATGCAGGGGCCCGGAGCCTCTTCGAATACTTTCTGGTGACGGCGCTGCAGCGAACAGTCGCGCTCAGCCAGGTGGACCGCATTGCCCTTGCCGTCGCCGAAGACCTGAATCTCGATATGGCGGGGCGTGGTCAGGTATTTCTCGATATAGACTTCGTCATTGCCGAACGCGGCCTTGCCCTCGGCCCGCGCGGTCATGAAGGCGCTTTCCATTTCGGCCGCGGTCTGCGCGACTTTCATGCCGCGTCCACCGCCACCGGCCGTGGCCTTGATGATGACCGGATAGCCGATCTCTTCACCGATGCGCTTGGCCGTCTCAAGATCCGGAACGCCGCCGTCCGAGCCCGGTACGCAGGGTACGCCCAGCTCTTTCATGGTGTCCTTGGCGGTGATCTTGTCGCCCATGATGCGGATGTGTTCGGCGGTGGGGCCGATGAACGTGATGCCGTGGTCTTCGACGATCTGAACGAACTCGGCATTTTCGGACAGAAAGCCATAGCCAGGGTGGATCGCCTGGGCGCCGGTGATTTCACAGGCCGAGATGATCGCGGGCATCGAGAGATAGCTTTGGGGGCCGGGTGCCGGTCCGATACACACGGACTCGTCAGCCATGCGCACGTGCATGGCGTCACTGTCAGCGGTCGAGTGCACGGCAACCGTCGCAATCCCCATCTCGCGCGCGGCGCGGATCACACGCAGGGCGATCTCGCCTCGGTTGGCAATCAGGATCTTGTCGAACATGGGCCCGCCTTACTCGATGATGACCAGAGGAGTGCCGAATTCGACAGCGTCGCCATCCCCGACCAGGATCCGCTTGACGGTCCCGGATTTGGGGGCGTGGATGTGGTTCATGGTCTTCATCGCTTCGACGATCAGCAGCGTATCGCCTTCGGAAACAGATGCGCCGACGGCAATGAACGGAGACGCGCCGGGTTCCGGCTGCATATAGACGGTACCAACCATGGGCGAGGTCACCGCGCCGGGGTGGCTCGCCGGGTCCTCGACGGCAGCGGGTGCTTCGGCGGGGGCAGCAGCGGGGGCTGCGACAGGTGCCGGTGCGGCAGCGGGTGCAGGAACGGCAACTTGCACAGGCGCGGCGGTCGGGCTCACTCGGCTGACCCGGACGTTCAGGCTGTCTTCCTCGCCATATTCCCGTTTTACCTGCAACTCAGTCAGGTCGTTTTCGCGCAAGAGTTCGGCCAGTGCCTTGATGAACGTCACATCCGCTTCGTGTCTGTTGTCTGTCATGAGTGTCCTCGAAGGTTCCCCTTTGGCCCGTCTGTCTGCGCGGGCTCTGGTCAATTACGCTGCGTTATAAGGCAACCGCGCGGCCATGAAAAGCGCCGACTGGGGCCGTTCTGCCCCGGTTTCTGCCTTATCGGCAGGGTCCACGACGGTCAGAGCGGCGTGCCGGACAGTTTGGCGACCAGTTCCGGCAGCTTGCGCGCGCCGAATTTCTCGAGCAACCGGGCGCGGTAGGCTTCGATGGTCCGGTAGCTGAGCCCCAGTTCGACGCCTATTTCCTTGGCCGACAGGCCGCGACAGGACAGGATCGCGACTTCACGTTCGCGTTTGGTCAATTCGACCAGTGGGCGCTCCTCGGAAATGTCGGAAAAGCTCCATATTCCATGGCGGAATGGGTCATCGGGTGTCAGCGACCGGCCGCGCGCGCGACACCAGAACAAGTCGCCGTTGCGTCGGCGCATGACCCGCTCGTCCGTGTAGTAGCCGGTGTCCCGCATGACCTGAAGACTTCGTGCGCCAATTCTCTCCCAATCGGCAACGGATGGGTACAGGTGCAGCAAAGGCAGGTTGCGGTAGTCGGATTCGTTGCCCCCGAATGTCCGGGCAAACTGCAAATTGCACCGCCGGATGATGCGGTTTTCAAGCTCGACAAGCCCGATAGGTGCGTATTCGAAGGCCGGATCACTCATTTGCCTATCGTGCCGCCAATTCGGCCGGAATAGAAGAGGGCATTGCAGCGCAGGATTGATTTGGCGTCCGAAAGCGATCAGGGCCCGGCGAAAGCCACGACATTGTCAAGGTTGTAAAACTGCTTTGAAAAGGGCAGCGTAAACCATATAAATTCATGAAGTATTCAGAAAATACGGGATCGTTTCGAGAGTGACTCGAACACGTTTCGGCGGGGGCACCATGCGTGATTCATTGACGGGCAGCCGTATCCGCGAAAGGCGGCAAATCTCGGGCTTACGTCAGGCCCAGCTGGCGCGACAGGTCGGCATTTCGGCGTCGTATCTGAACTTGATCGAGCACAATCGGCGGCGTATCGGGGGCAAACTGCTGGTCGATATCGCTTCGGCTTTGTCCGTTGAGCCTTCGGTTTTGACGCAGGGGGTCGAGGCGACGCTGATCGCGGCCCTTCGTGAAGCAGCGGCGGATGCGGTCGGCCAAAAGGCCGAGGTTGAGGCGCTTGATGAATTCGCTGGCCGGTTTCCCGGCTGGGCCGCTGTACTGGCACAGATGCATCGTCGGGTGGTTTCGCTGGAACGTACCGTGGAAACCCTGTCAGACCGGCTGACCCATGACCCGCACCTTGCGGCATCCATGCACGAAGTCCTGTCCGCCGCAGCAGCGATTCGGTCGACAGCCGCCATCCTGGCCGAACCGGGCGAGATCGAGGCCGAGTGGCGCGACAGATTCCACCGAAACTTGCACCAGGATGCCGAACGTCTGGCTGAAAGCTCAAAAGCTCTGGTCGCCTTTTTGGACGAAAGCGAGGACACCGGCGAACGGCGCGGGTTGCCGATGGAGGAGGTCGAGGCATTTCTGGAGAAGCGCGGGTTTCATTTGCCGGAACTTGAGACAGGACAGGACCCGGTAACCCTCGCGCAGGCCGAGATGGCCTCTTCCGCCTCAAGATCTGTCGCGCGTCAGGTGCTCGACGCCTATGCGGCGGATGCCCGGGCCATGCCGCTGGAAGCGGTTTCGGAGGCACTGGAGGTCGAAGGCGTTGATCCTCTGCGTCTTGCCGCGCGGTTTTCTGTTGACGTGCCGACAGTCCTGCGACGGCTTGCGTTTCTGCCCGAGGATGTCATGCCGCGTCCGGCCGGGTTGGTCATATGCGATTCATCAGGAAGCATTTTGCTGTTCAAGCAGGTCCCCGGTTTCGCAATGCCGCGCCACGGCGAAGCCTGTCCTTTGTGGCCGGTCTTCAGCGCGCTGAACCGGCCCCTTGTGCCGATCCGAAAACGCGTGACCCTGTTGGGCCGGACGCCGGCGGATTTCGACTGCTTTGCAATCGCCTGGCCTCAACCCGTCAGCGCCTTCGGTCAGGAACCTGTGTACAGATCGGCGATGCTGGTGCTGCCGGTCGAAGAGCCCGGCGTGGCCACCGACTTGCCGGTACAGGTCGGCACAAGCTGCAGGATCTGCCCCCGAAAGCCGTGCGACTCGCGGCGGGAGCCGTCGATTTTGAGTGAAGGTTTTTGACAGTTTCCTGACACAGCGATTAATCTGCACTTGGCAGGTGGCTGGAGGTGCGACCGGTCTTGGGGAGGAAGTGAACATATGAGCCGCAAGGTTCTGTTGATCGAGGATGAACCGAACATCACGGAGGCAATCAGGTTTCTGCTGACCCGCGAAGGGTGGCAGGTCGAAACCCATGCCGAAGGTGAAAACGCGGTTCAAACGATATTGTCTGCGCAGCCTGATCTGGTCATTCTGGATGTGATGCTGCCCGGCAAGAGCGGTATGGATGTTCTGCGCGAATTGCGTGAGCACGAGGAGATGCGCGCCTTGCCTGTTCTGATGCTGACCGCTCGCGGTCAGTCGCGAGACCGCGAGATGGCTGAAAAGGCAGGCGTCAGCCGGTTTATGACGAAACCGTTCTCGAATACCGAAGTGCTGACGGCTGTGCGTGATTTGCACGCGCAGGCGTCACAGTCATGACCACACCGGAAAACGAGCCAGCCCGCCCGACAGGCCCGCGTCCGTCGGTGTTTTTGGAACGGCAGAGTTACCGCCGCCGCAGGCTGGCCGATGCGGCCCGAATGCTGCCCTTTGTTGGCGCGGGCCTGATCTGCATCCCGCTGCTTTGGCCGGATCCGGGTCCGGAAAACTCTGGCGTCCCGTTGTCGTCGGCCATTCTTTATATCTTTACATGCTGGGCCGCCCTGATCGTGTTTAGCCTTCTGTTCGGCTTTGCCGCCCGGCGGATGTCGTCCTCGGAAGGGTCCACGGCAGAGAGTGAGCAATGGCCACGCTGAACGTCCTGATCCTTGTTTGCCTGGGCTACGTCGTGCTTTTGTTCGGCGTTGCGTTTGCAGCCGATCGAATGGCCGCCGCGGGGCGAGGCAAATGGCTGCGGTCACCGTTGATCTACACGCTGTCTTTGTCGATCTACTGCACCGCCTGGACCTTCTATGGCGCAGTTGGCAATGCGGCCCGGTCCGGTCTGGAATTCGTGACGATCTACCTCGGGCCGACCTTGGTGATGATCAGCTGGTGGTGGGGGCTGCGCAAGCTGGTGCGGGTGGGTCGCAGCCAGAGGGTAACATCGGTCGCCGACTTGATCTCATCGCGTTATGGCAAGTCGAACACCTTGGCCATCTGTGTGACCATCCTCGCCGTGCTGGGGGGCACACCCTATATCGCACTGCAACTTCAATCGATTACGCTGTCTTTCTCGATTTTCGCCGAGGCCGATCCTTCGGGCCTTTATCGCGAGGGCGCCAGCGTATTCTGGGTGGCCGCTGGTCTGGCCGTGTTTGCCATTCTGTTCGGCACCCGGAACCTGGATGCCAATGAACGGCACCATGGCGTAGTGACCGCCATCGCGTTGGAATCCGTCGTCAAACTGTTCGCTCTGTTGGCGGTGGGCATCTTTGTCGTCTGGGGGGTGGCCGGAGGCGTCACGCCCATGATGGAGCGAATCGACGCGTCGGAAATCGGGCGTTGGAACGTCGATACCGGACGTTGGATGGCCATTACCTTCCTGTCGGCGGCTGCTTTTGTCTGCTTGCCGCGAATGTTTCAGGTCATGGTCGTCGAGAATGACGACGAGAGCCACCTGAGAACGGCGGCCTGGGCTTTCCCGCTCTACCTTCTTTTGATGAGCCTTTTCGTGGTTCCCATTGCGGTCGTCGGGCTGGATCTGCTGCCGGCCGGGTCAAATCCGGACCTTTTCGTGCTGACGGTTCCTCTGTCACAGGGAAATGACTGGCTGGCGATGCTGTCCTTCATCGGCGGTTTTTCGTCGGCCACGTCGATGGTCATCGTGACGGCGATGGCCCTGTCGACCATGGTCTCGAACCACGTCGTGATGCCGATCTGGCTGAATACGCGCGAGAACGCCAGTTCCATGTCAGGCGATGTGCGAAACGTGGTGCTGATGGCGCGCCGGGTTTCGATTGCCGCCATCATGGCCTTGGGGTTCTTCTACTATCGTATGTCCGGTGGCGGCGCCGCGCTGGCCTCGATCGGCCTGGTGGCATTTGCAGGCGTGTCGCAGATCCTGCCGGCGCTGGTTGGCGGCCTGTTCTGGCGCGGGGCGACACGGACAGGTGCCCTTGTTGGGCTGAGCGTGGGGTTCTTCCTTTGGATCTACACGCTGTTGCTGCCTGGAATGGGCGGCAGTGTCATGTCCGCCTCGGTCATCGAAAACGGTCCTTTCGGACTGGGGTGGCTGCGTCCTCAGGCGTTGTTCGGCCTTGACGGTTTGGACCCGATGACCCACACGGTGCTGTGGTCGCTGTCACTGAACACATTGGCCTTTTGCCTCGCGTCACTTCTGAGCTTTCCCAGCCCGCTTGAACGGTTGCAGGGGGCGCAGTTCGTCAATGTATTTGATCATTCTGTCGCGCCCGGGGGGTGGACGGGATCCGTTGCCCAGAGCGAAGACCTGATGATCATGACCCAACGGATCCTCGGGGCCGGTCCCGCTCAGGATTTCTTTCAGGCCGAGGCGGAAAAGCAGGGCGTGCGCGGGCGCTGGCCAGAACCTACGCCGGGTTTTCTGGAACGGCTGGAACGCGAATTGAGCGGCTCGGTCGGCGCGGCCACGGCTCATGCCATGATCGGGCAGATCGTCGGAGGTTCGTCCGTTTCGGTCGAGGATCTGTTGGCGGTGGCCGACGAATCCGCGCAATTGCTGGAATACTCCAGCCAGCTTGAGGCGAAGTCGGCCGAACTGAGCCGTACGGCCCGCAAACTGCGCGAGGCCAACGAAAAACTGACCCAGATATCGCGTCAGAAAGATGCCTTCCTGGGGCAGGTCAGCCACGAGTTGCGCACTCCGATGACGTCCATTCGTGCCTTTTCGGAGATCATGCGGGACACTGACGGGCTGAGCGCTGAGGATTCTCGGCGTTATGCGACAATCATCCATGACGAAGCGCTGCGCCTGACGCGGCTGCTGGATGACCTGTTGGACCTGAGCGTTCTGGAAAACGGTCAGGTCAGCTTGAATATGGGTGATGCCAGCTTGCGGACGGTTCTGGATCGGGCCGTGTCAACGACTATGGCCGGGGCAGACAGCCCTTTGACCATTCTCCGCAATCTGTCTGCCGAGCGCATCGCGTTGCATTCCGATCTGGATCGCCTGGGGCAGGTCTTCATCAATCTGATTTCGAACGCACAGAAGTACTGTGACGCGCCCGAGCCGGTCCTGACGATTTCAGCCCATGATGTCGGCGGCCAGGCGGTGATCGACTTTGTCGACAACGGCAGCGGTATCCCGCCGGACGCCCAGTCGATGGTCTTTGAGAAATTCGCGCGGGTCGGATTTGACAAGGCGGGCGGTGCAGGTCTTGGACTGGCTATTTGCCGTGAGATCATGCACCGGCTTGGGGGAGAAATCACCTATCTGCCCGGGCAGGGCGGCGCAGCGTTCCGCGTGAGCCTGCCATTGCCTCACCGGCAGGCCGCTCAGTAGCGGGCAAGTAAAGGTATTCGTAACGAACAATGGGCTAGACCAGTAGCGAGCAGAATCGAAACTGGCGGACCGTTGCGATGTCAAAGACTGTCAGCGCGGCCTTGGCGCGCAAATTGTCGGCAGGACAAGAGGGGGCGGGTAGCAAATCCCGGGCGCTGCTGCGGGCATTGCGCCTTGCGATTGCCCGCGCCGCGGTCGAACGTTTCAAGCTATCAGCATCCGTCATTGGCGCGAAACAGGCCAGAAGATGCCAGGAAGTCGTCACGAGCGGGCTGGAAGATGGTCAGTTGTTTCTGCTGTTCGCGACCAAAGAGGGCAGGGTAGCCAGTGTTGTCTTGGACGTCGGTTTGGTCTCGGCGGTCATCCAGAAGCAGACAATGGGCGAAGTATTCCCGGACCTGCCCCAGCCTCGCGCCCTCACCGACACCGATGCGGCAATGGTGGTCCCGTTGGTCGAGGACATGCTGGAACGGGCCCGGAAACTGGTCGATGATCAAAGCGATGCAGCCCGCCTGAACGGATATGAGTTCGCTTCACGGGCGGTCGATCGGCGGACGCTTTCTTTGGCACTGGTCGAGGACGGGTATGATGCGTTCGAATTCACGGTTGAACTCGAGGGCGGTGTACGGCAGGGAACGGTCCTCATCCTGCTGCCGGAAATTTCGGTGGCCGAGGGGCGGGACGGGCACGCAGATTTGGAACCGCTCAAGACACTGTCGCAAGCCGCAGGCGTGGTTCGGGCCGAACTCAACGCGGTGATTTGTCGGATGCATCTCCCGCTGACAACTCTGTCGAAGCTGGGCATCGGGGATCTGCTGCCACTTGCGGGCGCGCGACTTGATCGGATCGACATTGCCGCGATTGATCGGACCCAGGCCACTACGGGACGTCTGGGCCAATGTGGCGGTCAACGGGCCGTGCGGATCAACGAGTTACTGCAGCCACCCGTCCCAACACGACCCGAAGCGCAGAGCTTTGTTGAGCACAAGCGAAGGGACGCGCCGGCTGAAATAGCAGATGTTGATTTGTCGCGTCAGGACGCCGTTGCCCAAGACCGATCGCATGCGCAATCCGCAGTGGGTGAAGACTTCGCGCAAGCAAGCACCGACCGCCTCGCGTCCGAAATATCCGAATTGGCGGGTCTACCTGCTCCTGCGGAACGACCCAACGACTGACGTATGAAATCAGGTGTTCGCCGCCCGCATCTGCAGCAATGCCGGGCGCAAACCGTCCAGCGCGTAGCCCGCCTTTGCCGTGGCTTCGAGTATTTCATCAGGGCTCATTGTGTCGCACTGCCCAAGGGCCCAAACGACGGAACAGCGGGTGCCCGAGGCACAGTAGGCAAGAACCGGGCCTTCGCAAGACTCGGCAAGGTCGCGCTGCCGTGCCACGTTCTCGGGCGTCATGGTTTGGTGCGTCAGTTCAAGCACCTCAAACTCGAGACCCGCATCCCGCACGGCCTGGCCGATTACCTCGGATTGCATGGCGGCAGGCACTTCGACATTCGGCCGGTTGCAGATGACCTTGACGAAGCCGGCGGCAACGATGGCGGGTACATCCTCGACCGTGATCTGCGGCGAGACGAAATAGCGGGGCGTGATCTGTCGAATCTCCATGCCGATTTCTTAGGTCGCAGAGTCAGCCCTGTCCAGTTCCACGGCGTGACCGTTCTTGCGCAATGCATTTTCTTCCACGGCGACTTTTGCGGATTGATGTCTGTCAAGGCAGTTTGGTCGAAATCAGGTTAATATTCGATCGACTCGCGGCCCAGTGCCGGCTGCCGGATAGCGCGCAGGCGATTTTTTGCTGGGTTTGGGCGGGTCCTGTGTTGGTCTCAATCCTGTTACCTATATCAGGCAGGATGGCAGCATTTGGGAGGATGGCCATGACCACGAACGAGCTTTATTTCGAAGCCGAGCGGCTGGAGCGGAAACTGCACGGGGCAAATCTCGAGACCCGGCTGGCACTGCAGCCCAGCGTCACCAAGGTAATTGAACGCATGCGCGCTCAAGGCATGAGCGTACCATCGCGCTTTCGACGGCTGGACGCTGCCTTGATCGAAGATGCGGTTGAAGCCCAGTTCGACAATATGCCGATTTGACGCCGGCGGTCAGCCGAACGATATGCCAAGAATAACCAGCATCAGTCCTATGACGGACAGAAACAGCGCACCCATGTTCCAAGGCAGCACCCGCTGAACGGCAGCCCGCAATTCGTCGTCAGTCAAGCCTGACCGACGAGCCTTCATCACGCGCAGAATGCACCAGACCAATCCTGCCAGCCCGGCCAATGACAGGCTGGCGCCTCCCCAGATGAACACGTCGAACATTGCGCCCCGCATCGTTCTGTTTCGCTGCCGATGCGCTTAGCGGATCGTTGCCGGCGGCACAAGGCAAGCAGCCCCATTGTTCGCTTGCGGCGGACCCGCCGGCACGGTATCCGACATGTTGCCCGTGACCCCGGCTAAAGAGATTTCCACTTGGGAGAGACGCATATGGAAGACATGACCGAAGACCAGGCCGCTGCGAACTACCGCGTGACCGCAGGCGAGCTGCGCCAGTTCATCGAACGGTTCGAACGTCTGGAGGCCGAAAAGAAAGACATCGCTGACCAGCAGAAAGAAGTGATGGCTGAGGCCAAGGCACGTGGCTACGACACCAAGGTGATGCGCAAGGTTATCGCGCTGCGCAAGCGTGACAAAGACGATATCGCCGAAGAAGAAGCAGTGTTGGAAATGTACAAGGAAGCCCTCGGCATGTAAGCCTCGGGCCTTCTGAGGCTTCGGTCAGCGCCCCAGAAACCGCACGCCCGGCATTTTCTTGAGCCGTTCCAGATCCTGTGTGTAAAGCTCGGAAAACGCCGCGTGGATTTCGGCGCTCCACCCGGGGAAGTCCAGTTCCTCCTCGATCCTGTCCGGCAGGGCGTGCTGCGAAAAGACGGCGGCGAGGCGGTCTTGCAGGAGGGCCGGGTCCGTGTGCCCGACCTGTTGGATCTCTTCAATCTCCCGCTTGCCGTCTGCGTCAACCAGCGAGGACAGCAGCGAAAACTCCTCGGTCAGCGGTATGTCGGCGCTCAGACCGCACAGGCTGCGGATGATGTCTCCCCAGATCAACGGGCACTCCTCATTGGCCCAGACCGTAATGGAAACGGCGGGGGCAAGATCGTGAATATCCTCGATAAGGGTCAGCCAACTCAGACAACTCAGGTCCGTTGACGCTAGAATGCTCTCGCGGGTTTCGTCCGGCAATGCCATCAATACCTTGGGTATGAAGCTGCCCGGATTCTGCAGCCCGATAAACAATTCGACCTCGTGTCCTTCGAAAGCCTGATCCAGCAAAGCCAGCCGACGACCTGCATAGGGGTAGAATTGGCCGTCCTTTATGGCGCTGTTCAGTTCTCCGATGAAGTCCGCAGTGCTCATGACCACCCGGCCGGTTTCCGGATCATCAGGAATTTGGGCTTTCAAACGCTCGAAGGCATCTGGGGTCAGCTTGCCTTCGTCCAGCGCATTCAGCGGCGTCTTGAATGCCTTCCGGAACCGACGCGGACCAAACAGCACAATGCCGTTTTCTTGCAATACACTGGCATTCGCCTGAAGCGATTTGAGCAGGAGCCCCCCGTCTGAAAAAACCACACCGGAGTGAATGGCCACATGCATGCCGACCGCTGTCCTTGCTCTTCGATTGAATACGTTTCGGGGTTACAGGTTGAACGATAGACAGTCAAACCTGCCATTCTTTCGCCATGATAAAGATTGCCTGAGAACGTCGAAACTTGATTGTGGTCAACAGGACGGCGCCAGAAACGACTGGGTCGAATTGCTTCGCAACCGTCGTTGCCGCGTAACCATCTGTGGCGTCTGTGTTGCAGATAATCGAGGCGATTTTATGTGGCGCCGATTTTCCGCATGTTGTTGCACAATTCCGTCGCAAACCCGCTTGCCTTTATTGAGGCTTTCACCTAATCACAGCGCCATCGGCTCAATGGGATTACATGTGTTTCGATAGGCATGTAATCACAGTGGGTTGAAAAGGTAGGAGTGGTTGCCCGTTCTTGCCTTTGCCTGCAAAGGTATCTGAAAGCGTAATGCTTGCCCCTATAGCTCAGCTGGTAGAGCAACTGATTTGTAATCAGTAGGTCCGCGGTTCGAGTCCGTGTGGGGGCACCATCTTCTCCGAAAACGCAAAAAAGCTTGTCCTTGTCTGAGCGGCTTTCCGGCGGTGCGGTACGTTGTTTTCTATCCATCGTATTTATTATACCTACCCCGCTCGCTTGGGTGCGCTTGGCAGGGTTGTTCTCTGGGGTCTCAATTGCGAGGCCAATTCAGGATATGGCTGCGACACTCTTCTGCCACTTCTGGGAACTGTGTTCGCTCGCGGGTGTACAGATAGACATCACGAACGTCCGACAAATCCTCGATCGGACGGAAGGCAGTGTTTTCCGGCAAAAACCGTGCGACCGTTTCAGGCAGTATGGTCACCCACCGCCCGGTTGCGACCATGGCGATCAACGAGTGGGTGTTGTGCACTGTGATCGCGGACCCTGCGATTACGTCTTCGAAACCCGGATTTTCAATGAGTTGGCACAGCGAGTTGTGCACGAATCCCTTCGCCGCGACTTGGTTCAGCGTTGGTGGCTCGTGCGCGGTGATCAAGGCGTGATCGGCGGCGGCCACAAGCCCGAATCTGTCCTGAAACAGGGGCTCGGCCCGTATTCCGTTCAACGGGTGATGGCCCGACGCAATCCCTACATCTGCCCGCCCCTCGGCGAGGCTGTCCAAAACCTGTCGGGTGTCGGTATCCCTCAGCTCGATCTTCAGGCCGGGAAAGGTGCTGGACAGGTGGTCAAGCAGCGATGGAAACAGCAGTGCTGCCACCGAAGGGACGGAAACGATCCGGATCAGCCCTTGGGACGCCTTGGCCAGGGCTTCAATGCTTTGGACCGTGTCGTCAAATTGGCGCACCTGATTTTGGGCGAGGGCAAAGACTTCCGACCCCAGAGGCGACAGCTGGTTCTTTCGCTCACCCAGAAACAAGCGTTTGCCGAGGTGTTCTTCAAACTGTTTCAAGGTCATCGAGACCGCAGACTGAGTGCGACCCAGACGGCTTGCGGCTTCGGCAAGATTTCCGGACTGGGCGACTGTGCAAAAGCAGCGGAGCATTTCCAGTTTCAAAGTCAAATTTTAGATTTCCTGAAGTTCATTAAATTTGTTTGAGTTTGCCTGATGTCTGTGCAGAGGTCTATTCTGTTCGTGAAACGTACCGGACCCGAGGCCCCCTGTGACACAATTGAACCTGATTGCCGGCGAGTGGATGGCCGGCGACACCGCGATCGAGAACCGCAACCCCTCTGATCTGACGGATGTGATTGGCCTGTTCGCCCAGGCAAGCGCCGATCAGCTGTCCGCGACCCTTGATCGTGCACGTAACGCGCAGCTGGAATGGGCGGCCTATGGGTTGGAACGCAAGCAGGCGGTTCTGATGAGTATCGGGACCGAGTTGATGTCCCGCGCTGAAGAGTTGGGGCGGTTGTTGTCGCGAGAAGAGGGCAAGCCGTTTGCCGAGGGCAAGGGCGAAGTTTACCGCGCGGGGCAGTTCTTTACGTATTACGCGGCGGAATGCCTGCGCCAGATTGGTGAAAACGCGGACAGCGTACGTGAAGGCGTCGAAATCGACGTGCGCCGCGAACCGGTCGGGGTTGTCGGGGTAATCTCTCCTTGGAATTTCCCGACAGCTACGGCCGCTTGGAAGATCGCACCGGCCTTGTGTTATGGGAACGCCGTGGTGTGGAAGCCGGCCAACCTGACCCCCGCCTCCGCCGTGGCGTTGACCGAGATCATCGCGCGTCAGGACATTCCCAAGGGTCTTTTCAGTTTGGTCATGGGGTCAGGCGGCGCAATCGGACAAAGACTGGTTGAAAGCTCCCAGGTGGATGCGATCTCGTTCACCGGGTCGGTGCCCGTCGGAAAGGGCATTGCCGCAGCAGCCATCCAGAACCTGACCAAGGTGCAGATGGAGATGGGCTCCAAAAACGCGTTGGCCGTGATGGATGACGCGGATCTGGATCTGGCGGTGTCACTTGCGTTGGGCGGAGCTTTTGGCGGCACCGGGCAGAAATGCACCGCCTCTTCGCGGTTGGTGGTCCACGCCGCGATCCACGACGCCTTTGTCGAGAAGCTTGTCGCCGGCGCCAAGGCACTGAAGGTTGGGCATGCCCTGGAGGAAGGCACGCAGATGGGCCCCGTTGTCAGCGAACAGCAACTGCAAGAGAACCTGGCCTATGTCGAACTTGGCCAATCCGAAGGCGCCGAGCTGGCGTGCGGCGGGCAACGGCTGGAGCTGCAGCATGACGGGTATTACATGTCGCCCGGCGTGTTCGTGAACACGAACAACACTATGCGGATCAATAGGGAAGAGATGTTTGCCCCGCTGACCAGCGTGCTCAAGGTCGACAGCTATGATGAGGCTTTGGCGATCGTGAATGACACGAATTTCGGCCTGACATCGGGCATCGTAACCCAGAATCTTGCGCGCGCGACGCATTTCCGGCGTCATGCAAGAACCGGTGTCGTGACCGTCAATTTGCCCACCGCAGGTACTGATTATCACGTTCCTTTCGGTGGCCGGGGCGACAGCTCGTATGGACCGCGCGAACAAGGCAAAGCGGCCGCCGAGTTCTACACCACTGTCAAAACCGCCTATATCAGCGCCGGGACCCCGATCTGATGCGGATTGACGGCCTGCAATACGCCAACTGGTCGGAAAAGATCTTTCGGCAATTGCGGGAAGGGGGCGTGGATGCCATCCACGTCACCGTCGCCTACCACGAGAATTTTCGTGAAACGGTTCAGAACCTCGAGAAATGGAACCGATGGTTCGAGTTGTTCCCGGACCTGATCATGAAGGGACGATCGGCCAGCGACATCGACTCCGCGCGTGACACTGGGCGTACGGCCGTTTTCTTTGGTTTCCAGAACCCATCACCCATGGAAGATGACATTGGGCTGATTGAAATACTGTACGATCTCGGTGCCCGGTTCATGCAGTTGACCTACAACAACCAATCCCTGCTAGCGACCGGCTGCTACGAGGCTGAAGACACCGGTATCACCCGGATGGGGCGGCAGGTGATCAAGGAGATGAACCGCGTGGGATTGGTCATCGACATGAGCCATTCGGCCGACCGCTCCACGATTGAGGCAGCCGACCTTTCCACGCGTCCGATCGCCATCACCCACGCCAATCCGCATGACTGGGCGCCCGCCCTGCGCAACAAGCGTGACCCCGTCATCCGCGCCGTGACGGAAAGAGGTGGGATGCTCGGGTTTTCGGTCTACCCTCATCACCTGAAGGACAAGTCCGACTGCTCGCTGGATAGCTTTTGCACCATGATTGCCCGAACGGCCGAAAAATACGGAACACAGCATCTCGGGATCGGAACCGACCTGTGCCAGGACCAACCCGACAGCGTTGTCGAGTGGATGCGTGTGGGTCGCTGGACCAAGGAAATCGATTTCGGCGAAGGATCGTCTGCGAACCCGGGCTTTCCGCCGATGCCAAATTGGTTCAGGGACAATCGTGACTTTGGCAAGATCGAGGCCGGCCTTGTCGCGGTTGGGATGACTCCGACCGAAGTCGCCGGGATCATGGGGCAGAACTGGTACCGCTTCTTTGCGGACAACTTCGGACCGGTCCAGAATTGACTGGACCGGGGCCGAATATCGCACGCCGGGATCCGGCAACCGTTATGCGGCTCAGCCGGCTCGGGTCTTTGCACCAGTGCAGGCTCAGCTTCATGCGCGTTCTAACTCGCCGCCTGGCACGCGACAACTGGCGGTTTTCCACGCCGGTGTTCGATATTGACGAGGCAGGTGTCGGACGGGCCGTCTATGTCGCCCAGGGACCCGAGCGCGCGTATTCTCTGGTGGCCTTCGCCCATGATCTTCCACCAGAAAAACGGTCGGACCGGGTGATCGCGGATGCCTGGGACGCGACCTTCACCCTATTTGACGGAATCCCTTCCGAAGCCGACCTTGACCGGCTTTCCCGCAATGTTCCGCTGCAGGAGGCCGGCCGGATCAGCGAAACCGAACTGTCGCTATCCCGGGCCAATCGCTCGGTCCGATTGTGGACGCATCTAGTCGAAGCCCTGGCCGATGGTCGACAGCCGGATCTGGAGCAGATCCAAAAGGTTGGCTACCTGATGCGAACCACGGCCGTGTACGGATCGGGTAAATTCGGGGCCGCGGACCGGGAAAACATTGCAAACCGTCCGGAAACCGAGGGGCCGTTTCAGGCCGAGATGCTGTCGGTTTTCCTCACCCGCGCCTTCGTGCGGGACCTGGTCGAACACATGGCGCGTGCCAAAGGGGGAAGCAAGGCGGTCAGGATGTCTTCTGATATCGCGCGCCGCTTGGGCATTGGCAATTCCACGGGGCTGGGCATGGCGCCCTTCCTGATCAATCATCCAGTCCTGCTGAACAACTGGATCATGGCGCGCGAGGAGGCAATCGCCCGAGTTCGAGCCGTGGAAACCGCGACCCAAGAAGAAATCAGTGTGTTCCGGTCGGTGTTTGATCGCTGCCAAGTGTCGATTGGCCAATGGCATTCGGAACATCCGATACAAGAGCGGAAACTGTCTGCTCTGAAAGCGGACCTCGGGGTGATCGCGGACTTTCTCCGCCATGACGATCTTACGGGCCGAAGACCTTGGAACCGTCTGGTGGAGTGGTCGGAAACTGTGCTGAGCGAGGAGGGGCAGGAGTTGCTTCTTTCCCTGATCCTCGAACCCTATTCAGACTTGGTGGACGGTTTGTCAGGATGCATGGCGGATTCAAGCCCGCATCTGTACGAGATTGACGGTGCCATGCCGCTGGCCGATGTGCGGCAAGCGATCCGCGACAGTTTCGGTTGGGCGTTGGATCTGGACTGGGGCGCACGGGAAGCCTGCGCAAGGGTCTGGTATGTATCGGAAGAAAAGCTGGAACCCAGACTGGGTGAGCGCTTTGACGAGCCGGTGGCCGAGTACGAACAACCGCTTGCCCCGGCACGGGATGCGGCAGCGGCATATTCGGCAATGGCCGATTGGGACACAGCCGCGACCACCGCGGAATTTCTTCTGCGCCACCCTGAACATCGCCACACGATCCGCCGGGCGCAGATCAGCCGCAAGGCCCCCTACAGCGAGATCCGAGACAACACGATTGGTGCATCAGTTCTGCCGATCGACATGCTCCGCGCCAAACTTTCCTTTTTCGGCGCGACGCATTTCGATCCCCGCTCGGACCGTTGGGTCCGTATCTGCATGTATTCAGGCGCGCCGTACCCCGAGGATCTTTCGCCCGAAAATGCCGATTTCTGGGTTTATCCGGAGGTGCCGGTATGAACCTGTCGCTGAACGAGGTCGAAGGACTGGCAAAACGCGCGGCACGTGGGGCGGGTCATCACTGGGGGCCGGCCGAGGACGCCGCCAAGGCGACGCGCTGGCTGTGTCGTCAAGGTTTTGACGGTGCAGCCGCCTTGTCAGCAGTCCTGCGCCAGGAATTTGCGCTTCGGTTTGATGCACACACGCCGCAGGGCCTCGGGGTGAATTGGCGGGCGAATGGGCAGATGTGCCCGTTGGGGGCGGGGATGCTGCTGTCAGATTGTTCGGAACATCTGGGCCGCGGGTCGATCGTTCTGCATGACGTGGCGGTTCCACTGTTTCTCGTGCCGTTCGCTGGCAACGCTGCACGCCGATTGCAAACCAATGTGACCATCGTCTGCGATGAACTCAGCGCCACGACGGATGGGGAGGCCGTGGACGCTCCGGATCTTTGGCCGGAAAGCGCCGCAAAGGTCACCGTAAGGATCGGCGGTACACCTGAAAAACTGCGCGCCACGCAGACGCGCGCCCTGCCGGCGCCTGCGGCTCTGGCTTTTTTGAACACGCTGGCTCAACGCACCTATGCCCCCGCAACCGAGGAATCTCGTAGGTTGGGTGCCGGTGCTGGTTTGTCCGATAATGACTGAGGAGGCCGAGATGCCAGAAACCCGAACGTTGTCCCTTGCCGAAATCGAGGATCTGTCGCTGCGCGCTCTGATGGCGGCCGGCACGTCCGAGGACAATGCCCGGCCATTGGCGGTTGCGACCGCCGCGACCGAGGCGGATGGGGTGGCCAGTCACGGGCTGGCCTACATCCCGATCTATTGCGAGCACGTACAGTTTGGCAAGGTAGACGGGCGAGCACAGCCGGTGATATCCGCCCCAAAACCGGGCGTGGTGGTCGTTGATGCGGCCACCGGTTTCGCGCACCCGGCGATCGACTTGGGGTTCGACGCGTTGATCCCGGCCGCACGCGAGCAGGGAATAGCTGCGCTGGCCATCCGCAACAGTTACAACTGTGGTGTGCTGGGGTATCACACCTATCGCTTGGCTCAGGCGGGCCTTGTTGGTCTGGGGTTCACCAATGCACCTGCATCTATTGCGCCGTCGGGTGGTTCACGGCCCGTCGTGGGCACAAACCCGTTTTCGCTGGCCGTTCCGGGTGCTGATGGGCAACCTGCCGTCTTGATCGACCAAAGCGCCAGCACGATCGCAAAAAGCGAGGTCATGAAGCACGCCCGCGAGGGAAAGCCGATTCCAGTCGGTTGGGCGCTGGACCCTGATGGCAACCCGACAACTGACCCCGCCGTGGGCCTCAAGGGCTCGATGGCGCCTTCGGGCGGCTACAAGGGCGTGGGTGTCGCACTTCTGACAGAAGTGATGGCCGCCGCATTGACCGGGGCCACTTTGGGCATCCATGCTTCACCCTTTTCCGGAACTGTGGGCGGTCCGCCAAAGACCGGTCAGTTCTTCATTGCCATCGACCCCGGCGCTACGGCCGGGTCGGAGTTTGCTGCCAGTATCGCGGAACTTGTCGAGGCGATCCGGTATCAGGAAGGAGCGCGTCTGCCCGGCGATGGTCGGCGCGCCAAGCGCCTGCAGGCCAACCAAGACGGGGTTGGTGTCAGCGTCGCGACGCTGGACAAAATCCACGCCATCCTGGCCTGACACCCGTTTCAGGCGGAAACAGGGGCAAGGCCGATGCCTCGCCCCCTCTGCATCACGCATTGATGATGTTGTGTTCCGGTCCGTACGGAAAGCCGGTGATATTCTCGGCCCCATCCTCGCCTACGACCAGAATGTCGTGCTCGCGATAGCCGCCTGCGCCGGGTTGACCTTCGGGTATCCACAGCATCGGCTCGATGGACACGACCATGCCCGGCTCGAGCATCGTGTCGATGTCCTCGCGCAGTTCAAGACCGGCCTCGCGGCCGTAATAGTGGCTGAGGATGCCGAAGGAGTGCCCATACCCGAACGAGCGGTATTGCAGCAGGCCCTGATCGGCGAAGAACCGGTTGATCTCGGCGGTGATGCCGGAACAGGTCGCGCCGGGTTTGATCAGGCTCAGCCCCAGCTCGTGGGCGGCGACATTGGCCTGCCACAGGCGTAGGCTGTCGGCGTCGGGCTCGCCCAAGAACAGGGTGCGTTCCAGCGCGGTGTAATAGCCCGAGATCATCGGGAATGTGTTGAGCGACAGGATATCGCCTTTCTGCAAGGTCCGCTTGGTGACCGGGTTGTGTGCGCCGTCGGTGTTCAGGCCCGACTGGAACCAGACCCAGGTGTCGCGGTACTCGGCGTCGGGATAGGCGCGGGCGATCTCGATCTCCATCGCATCGCGGCCGGCCATGGCGATCTCGATCTCGGTGGCACCTTCACGGATCGCGGCATGGATGGCCGCGCCGCCCACGTCCGCCGTACGTGCGCCGCCTTTGATCAACTCGATCTCTTCGGCCGATTTCACCATCCGCGCGGCCATCGTGTCGGGGGCGATGTCCACAAGCTCGGGCTGGTTCAGCATGGACAGGGCCGTGTCGCGCGCAGCCAGCGTCATGTGGTCGCTTTCGATGCCGATCCGGCGGGCAGTCCCGATAAGGCTGGCTACGGCGCGCCAGTAGTTGTCGCGCTTCCAGTCGGTGTAGATCACGTTGTCTTCGACCGACCGGCGCCAGGGCTGGCCCGCGTCGATATTGGCTGACACGGTGGTGCAAGCGTCCTGCGTCACCACGCAGCCATAGGGCCGGCCGAAGGCGCAGTACAGAAAGCCCGAGTAATAGGCGATGTTCTGCATTGACGTCAGCAGAACGACCGGGATGTCCCGCTGCGCCATGATGGCGCGCAGTTTGGCCAGCCGCCGGTCGTACTCGGCCCGGCTGAAGGGCAGGGGCGCCTTGTCACCGTTGTGGCAGGTGAAGAATTCGGGGCGATTTGAAAGGTCTGACATGTGCTCTCTCGTTTCTTTGCCGGACGTGCAAAGCCCGGCCACTTGTCCCGGCGTACAGGACAGGCGGTCTCGGGGTCCGAGAGCCGATCACCCCCTTGGGTGCTGCGACGCCATCGCAGCAGAGGGTGAACAAGGAAATCGTTAGATCAGGCCACGCCGCCGGTCAAGCCGGCGTCAGCCCGCGCAGACGTTCCGACCGCCGCCGCAGCAGCTCGACCGTGGTCAGCAGGGCGATCGAGATGACGACGAGGATCGTGGCTACGGCCAGGATGGTCGGGCTGATCTGCTCGCGCAGGCCGGTGAACATCTGCCACGGCAGCGTCTTTTGGCTGGCCGATCCGACGAAAAGCACCACGACCACCTCATCGAACGAGGTGATGAAGGCGAACAGCCCACCCGAGATCACGCCCGGCAGGATCAGGGGCATCTGGATCTTGAAGAAGGTCCGTACCGGGCCCGCGCCCATGTTCGCGGCGGCCCGCGTCAGCGAGCGGTCAAAGCCTACGAGGGTGGCGGTCACGGTGATGATGACGAAGGGAATGCCCAGGACTGCGTGGGCCAGGATTACCTTGAGGTAGCCCACAAAGGTCTTGTTCATGCCCAAAGTGCCTTCAAGGAAGCGGCCGATGTCGCTGTAGAAGAAGAACATGCCCGTCGCCGAGATGATCAGCGGCACGATCATCGGAGAAATCAGGATCCCCATGATGGCGCGCCGCCCGGGCACATGCGATTGGCTGAGACCGATGGCCGCCAGCGTTCCCAGCGTTACCGATATGATCGTGGCGATGGGCGCGATGATCAGCGAGTTCTTGAAGCTGCGCTGCCATTCGTTGTTTGTGAAGAAATCCTGGTAATGCTTCAGCGAATACCCTTCGGGGTCCAGCCGCAGCATCTCGGGTGTAAAGGTAAAGAAGTCCTGCGCGTTGAACGACAGCGGAAGAACCACCAGAATCGGCGTGATCAGGAAAACGAAGATCGCGCCGCAGATCACCCGGAACAGGTAGTGATAGAACACCTGCTGCGCCGTCAGATAAGGCAGTAGCTTGCGGCGGTATCGGCCCTCGTACAGCCAGAATGTGAACCATGCAAAAAACCAGCCGCCCAAGAAGCCGAGCACACCGCCCATCGGCCCTGAAACCGCGAAGCCGACGGCCGCAAAGCCGATAATGTTGATCCAGTAGGCAAGTCTCTCGTTCTTGAGGACCGAGATGTAGATCCAGGCCAAAAGGGCCGTCAGCGCCGCGCCGCCGATCATTCCCAGGGGGACCGAGCCGTTTCCGGCGCCGACAAACATGCCGGCAAACGCGCCGGCCAGTGCGACGCTGGGAAGGACCATGGATAGGGGCTTGCGCGAAATTGGTGTCAGTGCGGCCATGTCGGTTACCCCAGCTTCACGTTATCGATGCCCACGATCTTGTCGTAGACCCAGTAGAGGATCAGAACCACTGCCAGCAGGATCGTCCCCAATGCTGCAGCCAGGCCCCAGTTCAACGACGACGATATGTGATAGGCAATCCGGTTCGAGATGAAGACACCCTTGGTGCCGCCCACGATTTCGGGCGTGATGTAGTAGCCGATTGCCAGAATGAACACGAGGATCGAGCCCGCCCCAATGCCCGGGATGGATTGCGGGAAGTAGATCCGCCAGAACGTGGTCCAGTTCGTCGCGCCCATGGATTTGGCCGCGCGGGTGTAGGATGGCGGGATCGTCTGCATCACCGAATACATCGGCAGGATCATGAACGGCAGCAGGATATGCGTCATGGCAATGATCGTGCCGATCTGGTTGTTGATGATGATCAGCCGGGCGTCATCTGCGACCAGCCCGAGCCAGACGAGGGTATCGTTTATGACGCCCTGCTGCTGCAGCATGACCTTCCATGCGGATGTCCGCACCAGAAGTGACGTCCAGAAGGGCAGCAGAACCAAAATCATCAGCAGGTTCGACACGCGCATTGGCAGGGTCGCCAGCAGGTAGCTGACCGGATAGGCCAGCAGGATGCAGGCCCCGGTGATTACCAGCGACATGAACAACGTACGCCCGAACAGCTTGATAAGAATCTGCTTGTCTTCCGGCTGAGCCTGAGCACCTTCCGGGGTGCGCCGCATGTCGATTGCGTTCAGGAAGTAACCGTTGGTGATCGGAACCGCATGGGTTTTGATCACGCGCCACGTCTGCGGGTCCCCCCAGCCGTCGTGGATCTCGATCAGCTTTTCCTTGAACGGACCGTCGGTTTCAGGATCCAACCGTTTGATCTTGCGGCCTGACTGGCGGAACAGCGAAGACATTCCGGTTTCTTCGTAGTTCAGACGCGTGCCAAGCCGGGTGTGTTCCTTGTTTTCGATCGCGACCACCATGTCGCGAACGAAGGCATAATAGACGTCCTCGCCCGGCAATTCGCCGCTGGTTTCATCCCAGTTGTCCAGCGCTTCGACCGTCAGGGGCAGGGTTTCCGAGACAATTCCGTTTTCGACTGACCGAAACAGCATCGATGCAATCGGTACGAGGAAGGAAAACAGCACGAACAGAAGCAAAGGCGCGATCAGCATAAGCGCGCGCAGTTTCTGACGTCGCAATGAACGCGCCAGCGATTGCTTGAGCGGCGTCCCGTCCGCTGCCAGCATGGGTCCTGCGGTTTGGCTTGCGTCAGTCATCAGTGCCTCTTGGTTGTTCCCGGGTCAGATGGCGGCGCACCGCCACCTGACGTTTCTTCAGAGATTCAAGCGCTTATTGCGCCAACCACGCCTGGAATTTGGCGTCGATGTCATCGCGGTAGTCAGCCCAGAACTCGTAGTTGTAGAGGAACGTGTTCTTGGCGTTTTCCGGATCGGTCGGCATGTGCGGAGCCATGTCGATTCCCAGTTCGGCATGCTTGCCGACCAGCGGAGCAGACGAAGCGCGAGCCGGGCCGTACGAGATGTACTTGGCCTGATCCGCCAGGCGCTGGGTGTCGGTCGCGAACATGATGTAGTCCAGCGCGCGTTGCTTGCGCTCTTCGCTCAGACCGGCGGGAATGATCCAGCCGTCCAGATCGAAGACCTGCGCGTCCCACAGCATGGCGACGGGCTGCTTCTGCTCTTCGATGACGCTGAACAGGCGGCCATTGTAGGTCGAGCCCATGACGACTTCGCCGTCAGCCAGCAGCTGGGGCGTATCGGCGCCGGCGGACCACCAGACGACGCTGTCCTTGATGGTGTCCAGCTTCTTCAGAGCACGGTCCTGGCCTTCGTCGGTTGCCAGAACGTCATACACTTCGTCCTTCGGGACGCCGTCGCACAGCAGGGCCCATTCCATGTTGTTGATCGGGCGCTTTTCCAGCGACCGCTTGCCGGGATAGGTCTCCAGGTCGAAGACCGCGCAGATGTCGGTCGGCGGGTTGTCCCCGACCATGTCGGTCCGATACCCAAAGGTGGTCGAATACACGATCTGAGGGATGAAGCATTCGCTGACCAGCAGATCGCCGAAGTCTTCCGAAGCCGGAGTGCCGTCCGGCGCGGGCGCCAGCTGCGTATCCGGGTCGATTTCCATCGCCAGACCTTCGTCACACAGACGGATCGCGTCCGCGGCAACCACGTCGACGACATCCCATGTGATGTTGCCCGCCTCGTTCATGGCGCGCAGTTTGGCCACGGCCTCGGCCGAGCTGTCATCGTTCAGGATGGTGACGCCGGTCTTTTCCGAATAGGGCTCGTGATAGGCCTTGAGCTGCGACTTGGAATAGGCGCCGCCCCAGGACACGATCGTCATTTCTTCGGCGGAAACTCCGCCTGCTGCAGTTGCCAGTGCAACAGCTGTCAGCATTGTGGTGGTACGTTTCATATGTAGCTCCCAGTTTTTCCCGTTTTATGATTTGTCGACCAACGCACGGGTTTTCGTCGGTCGGTTCTTTCGGCTTGGGGGCGGATTGCGAAGCCGGGCGCGCCTAGGCGTCCAGAGCGCGGCAATCCTGCGCCAGCCATCCGATCTCGATCTCCTGACCCGGTGTCAGCCTGACGGCGTCAGGGGCATTCCGGGTCTTGACGATGAATTCATCATTGCCGGCCACCGACATGCGGAACCTGAATACATCGCCCATGTAGATGAATTCCTTGACCACAGCCTTGAGCGTATGCGCTTCGGGGCTGAGGCGATCCTTGTTGAATTCCACGCGCTCGGGCCGGATCGAGACCTTGGTCCGTTCCCCCGGTTGGCTCACGTTGATCGGAACCGCGTCGATCTCGGAGCCATCGTCCAGCGTGACGACGCATTTCCCGCCATCTACGGATTTAAGAACGCCTTCCAGCGTGTTGTTCTCACCGATGAACTGCGCAACGAAACTGTTCTCCGGTTCTTCATAAAGCTGGTCCGGCGGTGCAAGCTGCTGGATCCGGCCATCGTCAAAGACCGCTACGCGATCCGACATGGTCAGCGCTTCGGTCTGGTCGTGGGTCACATAGACGGTCGTGATCCCCAATTCATGGGCCAGACGCGTGATTTCAAACTGCATGTGCTCGCGCAGCTGTTTGTCCAATGCGCCCAGCGGTTCGTCCATCAGAACCAATTCGGGTTCGAAGACCAGCGCGCGGGCCAAGGCGATACGCTGTTGTTGTCCGCCCGACAGCTGCGCAGGTCGGCGGCTGCCGAAGGCACCCATCTGCACCATGTCGAGGGCGCGCTGGACCTTTTCTTCGCGCTCGGACTTGCCGATTTTTCGGACTTCCAGCGGAAAGGCGAGGTTCTCGGCCACCGTCATGTGCGGGAACAGGGCATAGTTCTGGAACACCATCCCGATGCCACGCTTGTGCGGCGGAATGTTGTTGATCGGTCGCCCATCCAACAGAATTTCGCCATGCGTCGCAGTTTCGAATCCGGCCAGCATCATCAGGCAAGTGGTCTTGCCAGATCCCGATGGGCCCAACATTGTCAGAAACTCGCCCTTTGGCATCGCGAGGTTAAGGTCTTTGACGACAAGATTTTCGCCGTCATACGATTTTTGAACGCGTTGAAATTCGACAAACGCGGCGTCGCTAGAAGTGCCGGTCACAAGACCCCCTGTTGCGTCAATTCTTGATCCGGTTGGTCCGGATTTCATTGATCCCTGAGCACATTAAAGACGCAGCAATGTCCGGCTGGCAAGACTCAATGACAAAAACCAATCCTCATTGGGTGGGATTCAAGGATTTTGCGCAGTGTTGAGGCGCCGCATGTGCCACGCAAGGGTCTGATTGCTGGACAAGACCGGTTTGCCGATCTGTTCATGGATCTGCGGGATAGCATCCAACGTACGAAGGTTGGTGCAGCTGAGAAAAACAGCTTCGACTGCTCTGTCCGAACCCAACCTCACCGCGGCGTCAACGATGGATTGTGTCGAAATCCGGACGACCTTTGATTCTTCGGAAATCCCAAAGGTGCCGAACACATCCATCAGGACCCCTTGATCGGCGAAGGCCGCGCGAAGCGCCGTGTTGACCTGCTCCACATAAGGGGACAGCAGTGCAAAGCGTGACACACCCAGTTCGCGCGCCTGCGCTGCCGCGGCGCGCAGCGGGTTGGTCACCGTTTGCACGTCACAAGTCTGCTTTATCAGTTCTTCGACCTTTTCCGACCCGATGACCGAACTTGCCGAGGTGCAGGCGTAACCCACAACCCGGAAGGGGCGCGCCTTGGGCAGTAAATCCGCCGCCGTTGGAAGCGCATGCTTCATGCGGGTCAACGTCTTGGTCGTGACCTGCGGGTCGCTGGTTATGCGCGAGACATAAATGGGTGAAGGGTCGCCGGCAAAAAGCCTGCGGAAATCGCCTTCGATCGTCTCGTCTGTCTGCAGAACGATCAGGCCAAGCGGAGATATACCCGGGTCATCCGTGTCCAAAGAAAATGACAGTGTTGTCATAGCTCGGGAATCTCCCGTCCTGCCTTGGGGCTCAGGAACCGCGGGGCGCCTTCGGTGACCAGCACATTTTCCTCGTGGACAAGTATTTTGCCACCGACCTCAATACCTGGCTCCAGCGTCAACACCATTCCGGGTTTCAGAACCGTGTGATCTGTTGGGATGAGCGAAGGCCACTCGGTCAAGGACATGCCCAATCCGTGACCCAGGCGCCCGGCTTCGGTCCCGCCGCCGCCACGGGACAGGACCGAGTTCATCGCGTGATACAGGTCCGAGGCCGTCGCGCCGGGTCTGGCCTGCTCGAACGCAGCCTCGGTCGCATCGATCAGCGCGTGGTGCGCCGCGCGCACGGCCGGACTGGCCGGGCCGACGGACCAGTTGCGGTCGAAATCGCAAAAATACCCATCCCAGACCAGCCCGGTATCCAACATAAGCACGTCGCCCGACTCCAACGGTTGTTGGGTTGCCGGCGAGATTACATCGCCATATCCGCCCTGGTCGGCTGCGCCGGCAAGGTAAGGCACCCAATCGGCGCCTGCGTCGAGACACAACATCTGGAACCGTCGAAAGACCTGATCCAGAGGAACACCGGCCGATGCAATCTCAGGAACCCGCTCAAAAGCCTGTCCCGCGATCAGGCAGGCGGTTTCGATCTTTTTGATTTCGGCTTGAGATTTGACCATGCGCAGGTCGCGCAGAATGCCAAGGTCGCCGGTGATCCTGCGGCGGTCGATTTCGGATTTCAGACGCCCGAAATCGGCGAGCGGCATCCGCAGGTGCGTTTCATGCCCGTCGGGGCATCCGATCAAGCAGCCGTCCGGAACAAGGTCGCGCAGGGTTTCGGCCAGCAACGATACTCCGTCGTCTGCCAGATCCGGGGCGGACCAGGTACGGATGTCTTCGATCCAGGTCTGCGCCATCAAGGCCGCGCCAATCGACGGGATCACCGCGACAGGTTTGCCGGTCGCAGGAACGACAAGGAACCAGGGGCGCGTCGGGCTTTCCCAGAACCGGGTCAGAAAGCCGCTGAAATACCGGACGTCGGGCTCGGTCGTCAGGAGCAGGGCGTCCAGCCCATGCTCTCGCATGAGATCCTGCGCACGCGCAGATCTGTCCGCGAACTCGGCTTGTTCGAACCCTCTCACGAGGCTTGCTCGGTCACGATGCACAAAACGCGGTCCTGTGGTTCGATATCGAGCAAGTTGCGGCTATCGGTATCCAGAACGGCAGCCAGTCCAGCCCCGCCTGACGCAGTCGTTTCGAACCCGGCCTCTGCCATGACTGGAAGCTGAGCGGCCACGGTGTCATCGTCCAGCGTCAGAAACAGATCGGCATCCCGCGCCAGTCCATTAAGTGCAATCAGCGATGGCTCCTTGCAATCCAGCCGTCCCATGATGCTGTCCGGACCGTCTGCAAAAACCGGCGCGCCGGCTTCGATGCTGGCCATCAGCGCCGGGGCTGCGGCCGGTTCGACCACGATGATCCTGGGGTCGTCTCCCCAAGCCTTTCGGAAACATGCGGCAACGGCGCCCGCCATGCCTCCCACTCCGGCCTGCAGCAGGATCAATGTCGGAGGTTCGGGACATTGATCAACCGCCTCGACAGCCATTTGAACGTACCCCTCCATCAAGAGATGGGGCAGGTCGTAATACCCTTCCCAAGAGCTGTCTGACAGAAGCGTCCAGTCGTTGTCGTTCGCCGCGCGGCTCGCGGCGTTCATGCTTGCGGCGTAATCGACGCCTTCGCGCACCACTCGCGCACCTTGCGCCGCAAGGCGCTGCGCAAAGCTTTCGGGCACGGTTTCAGAAATGAACACCACGGCATTCGCACCAAAAACGCGCGCACCCGCAGCCATGCTGAGGCCATGGTTCCCGGCGCTGGCCGTAACATAAGTGCGGCCGGCAAGGGATGTGTTGTCGGGTGTCTCGGTGGCGTCGCTCGCTTGGCAGGCGATGACATAGGCCGCGCCCAATGCCTTGAACGACCCGAGTTTCATCCGCGTCCGTTCATCTTTGATCCATAGGCGGGAAACGGGCGCCAAACCCTGCGCTTCGGTCAGTGGTGTTACACCGGAGGCCGGACACAGAGAAAGAAGCCGCGCCAACCGGTTAGAGTTGGTTGAGGGGAACGGTGCCTGTGAAAACAGTTTGCCTTCGCCTCGATACGGGTTGGTGACGGTCTTCATCGCGGCCTCCCTCAACGATCCGGCAGACGTCATAGGAATGCAGTCAGTCTGTCAAGGCAAAGGGGTGAAATGCGAGAATTGCGCGCTTCTTGTTCCCTGGGAAAAGTGGCTGCCTGCCCTGAACCAAACGGCGTTGATCAGGCTGGCAAATTGACCGCTTGCGGTCTTTGCAATCGGTATGGGTGCGTGTAAGTGTTCGGCACGTGATCCGGCGCCGGTACACCAGACCGGCCGGATGCGGGCGTGATGGAATGGTAGACATATCGGACTTAAAATCCGAAGGCCCTAGCGCCGTGTGGGTTCGAGTCCCACCGCCCGCACCAAACACAATGGTCGACTTGGCCGAGGGCGATCGTCAGACCGGATAACCCAGCTTGGAGATCAGCCGCCAGATGTCCTGGTTCGCCGCCGACAGCTGCGCGACGACATCCTCGATTTCCTGCATCGCCTGTTCGTCGACCGTATCTTCGCGTCCCAGCTTGATGTCGGTTTTTCGATCGGCAATGCGCATCAGGATCGTTTTGGGGTTCCCGGTTTCCTGGTCGAAGGAATAGATGCAGTGGTTGAACTTGTTGCGGATGCCCGACAGACGGCTGAGCCGCTGCGTGTGCTCTAGGATTGGATCACGAACCGAGGCAGGCCTTCCGTCCATCTTTGCCAGACGCTCGACCAGATCAATTCGGGCGCGGGTCGTGTTCAGGGTCAGGAAGATGATGACGGCCACGTCTTTGCTGGTCCCCGAGAGGCCGGCGATCAGATGAATCAGCAGGCTTTCGGTGTTCGTCCAGACATAGTTCAGGCGGCCGACCAAAAGGATCAACCGATCGAACCTGGCTTCGAAGTCGTCAGTCAACCGAAGTTCGGTGCGCGTCCTGCGCCGCCGCCTCAAAGAAGAAATGCGCCGCTGCCGTTCTGTTGCTGACACCGATCTTGCCCGACACGTTGTGCATGTGCAGCTTGACCGTGTGTTCGGTGATACCCAACTGGGCAGCGATCGCCTTATTGCTTTTGCCTTCGGAGACAAGTTGCAGAACCTGCTTCTCGCGCCGGGTCAGTTTTGACAACAGAGGGCCAGCCGCAGGGGATTTCGGAGTTTCCCGGGCCGTAGTCGCACCTGTCGCGCATGGCTTCGATGCAACGCAATTGGCCACAAATCCCGGCAGGTACAACTCCTCATGCATCAGCAGCCGCAGGATCGCGCGCCATGCGTCCGGGGCGACGTTCATCGGAAGATACCCGATTGGTCCGTACCGAGATCGGTCCCATCGCTCGAAAACGAAACGGGCTGCGTCCTCTTTGCGGTATGCGAAGGCAAGGCATCCCGGCATGGACGATCGAACATAATCGGAGGGATGGGCCAGCAGATCCTCCATCATGATCTGATCCACGACAACAATCTTGCCGGAACCCTCAGCATTGCTCGCCTCGGACAAGAATGCCGCGAGGGATTCAAACCGATGGGCTGCCACGCCGAATTCGTGCTGAACGCTTCGCAGGGTTTGGTTGGAGTAGAAGAGCTCTTTCCCAAGAAAAACAATCATGAAATCTTCACTTTTGTCGATCGTGCTGGAACTGTTACTTAATTCAGAAATACTCATTTTTGCGCCCCCCTAAATACCCCAGATTACGTCCTGAATTGGCCGTTATTGGCCGGGGTGAAACTGAATAAAAACAATTAAAATTATGTATTGAGTATACCAGAAAGTTCAGTTTTCGACAACTGTACGGCTTTGAGAATCACCAGAGTTTAGAACTTTCGATTAAGGCTGTTTGACGGTCGGACCGCTTAAATATCTGGATACAAAGAACTTAAATTCACCAACCTTTGTCGCTGGCCAATTCGGCTCCGAACTCGGCCATGAAATGCGTGTTCGAGTAATACATCAAGCAAATCAGCCTTTTATTGATGTTAATACTTTCTGCCAGCTAGGCAGGCCGAACGGCATCTGTACCCTGTGTCGTGCTTCAATTTGCGAAGTGTACTTGTACCTGGCGTGTCTGCGGCCCGCGTATTTTCGCGTGATTTTGAGCAGTCACGGAATCGGCTTGGCCGAGAAAGGGGGGTGACAACACATCATTCGAAAGACAAGGCCGCAGACATGCGCAGTTTCGCGAATGGATGCTCAATAATATTTTTCAACCGCGCCGAATATCGCTTTGTAGATGAATGGCGGTCTGGCGCTTCAAAAATGGAAGATTGTTATGCGACGCAATGTGAACAATACCAATGTCACGACCGTTGACGAAGTTAATGTTGAAAATCTCGAAGCTCCGATCTCGGTGGAAATCCCCGTTGAAGAAGCAAATATCGAGGCCGAACTGACCGCGCAGCAACAGCAGCAGGGTCAGGAAGTTCAAAACGCTGCAAACAACGAAGACGAACAGAACCAGGCTCAGGCTCAGGCGACCGAGGTTGCAAACGAACAGGCCCAGGGTCAGGACCAGGGTCAGGCGCAGCAGCAGGGCCAACAGCAAGGTCAGCAGCAGTCGAACGTCAATGGCGGCGATGACAGCAACAGCATCGCAAACTCGATCAACATCGATTTCGGTGAAGGTGAGTGGATCCCGCGCGACGATGACCAGGTCGATCTGGATATCGGTGACTCGGCATCCATCGGTGATGTCATCACGGCCGGAAACGACGTGAATTATGATCCCGGCGATGATCTGAACCTGTCCATCTCGATGAATGGTGACGGTAATGACATGTCGTCGATCAACAACCAGTTGGCCAGCCTGAGTGACGATGACACGCTGGATTCGCCCAGCCTGTCGAATGACGGCTCGTTCTATCAGAACGGCAGCGCGACGGGCGGTTCGGCCTATGCCGAAGAAGGCATCGGTTCCTCCTCCGGCGGCGGTAACTCGGGTTCCGGCGGAACCAGCTACGGCGGTGCAGCAAGCGGCGAGACCAATGGCAGCCACGCATTCGCGCTGGGCGGTCACACCGGCAATGCCGGCGCGGCTTCGCAAGGCGGCAACGGTGCGGCTTCGGGCGGCGCCAACAACACGAGCCTGGGTCTTGGTCTGTCGGGCGCCGAAGCCAGTGGCGAAAGCACGGCTGGCAATGGCGGCAACGCCAACAGCACCTCCAGCGCCAACAACACCGGCAGTTCGAATGCCAACGGCCAGGGAACTGGCGGTGAAGGCGGTAATGCCGGCTCGATCGGTCTTGGCCTTGGTCTGGGACTGTCCGGCGCCAACTCGGAAGGCAATGCCAACGGTGGTGAAAACGCGACCGGTTCGATCGGCGCGGGCCTTGGCCTGGCCGGAAACGAGTCGGGTGCGAACGGCGCCAATGGCGGCAACGGCGAGTCATCGAACTCGGGTTCTGCATCGAACAATAGCACCGGTACGACCGAAGCGAATGAAGCGACGGCCGGAAGCAACACGGGTGCGGGCATGGCTGGCAGCGGCGCGCAAAGTGGCGCCAATGGCACCGGCGGGTCTGGTTCCGGTGGCACGGGTTCCGGCGGCTCGGGCTCGGGTGGTGAAGGTGCTGGTGGCGAAGGCTCTGGTGGCGAGGGATCCGGCGGATTCTCGGCCATGGTCGAAGCAGCCATTGCAGCGCTGAACCAGGAAATCGCGGATGGTGGTCCGGCCTTGAATGCGGCTGATACCGACGCTGCGACCGGTGGCGGCGGAACCACGGGCAACAACCCGGGTGCCGGCGGAGCGGGCACCGGTGGTGCTGGAACCGGCGGCGCAGGAACCGGCGGTGCCGGAACCGGTGGCCCAGGGTCCGGCGGAGCCGGCACGGGCGGCAGCTCGGCAGCCAACTCTGGCGCACAGGGCGTCGGCGATCTGGCCGCAAGCGGTCCGAATATCAGCCAGTCGCCCGGTGACGTGAACGGTGCAGCCAGCAACCCGCAGACGTCGACCGGAACCGGCGGAGCCGGCGGTTCGAACGCGGCCAATGGCGCGGCAAACGGAACCGGTTCGGGTTCGTCCAGTGCAGAAGGCGCTGGCGGAGCCGGTGGGACCACGACGCCAACGTCCACCTCGTCCGGTAACGGTGCGGGTTCTGCGGATGCGGTCAACACGGCCGGTACCGGTGGTGCGGCAGAAGTCTTTGCTGACGCTGACACAAACGGTTCCGCCGACAGTCTGGCCGAAGCCATCGCGGGATACGGCGGCGCGTCGTACACCGACAACGATGCCACCTCGACCGGATCCGGTAGCGCGACTGGCGCGGCCAGCTCGGGAGCCGGTGGTGCAGGCGGTGCGTCTGCGGCCAATGGTGGTACCAGCGGCTACGCCATGGGTAGCGCCATGTCCGGCGATACCACGGGTGGCGCAGTCACCGGTGGCAGCGCGGCCGGCGCCTATTCAGGTGACGGCGGAGCCGGCGGCAATGGCGGCACTTGGGGTTCCAACAATGGTGGCGACGGTATCGTCACCGGTGAATCCTACGCGTCGGCAGCAGCAGTGGTCGATACCTCGGCCTTCAACCAGACAATCGTCATGGGCGCCAACGTGCTTGGCAACTCGGTCGATACCACGATGGTTGGCGGTTCGATGAGCTCGACCTACGCGAGCGACGACACCGAGGCATAATGCCTGACCCCGGAGGCCGCGATTTCGGCCTCCGGTCTTTGATGAAAACACCGGGGCCGTGTTTCATGGCCTCGGTCCAACTTAACCCAGACCCGGAAATTTTCTGCCGGAAAGGGTGACAGGGATAGTCCAGATGTCACTTGACAGCATTACGGAAACGATCGCGCATTTTATTGGTACTTTTCAGCTCACGATGGAACAGGCCATCCTGCGGCAGCAATACGAGGAGTTTACGGCGCTCCGACGGCTGGCCGAAGTTGAAGGCCTGGAGGATCCGATCAGGATTGTCGTCAAGGCCGATCTGGATCTGAAGCCCAAGGACTACGACCCGCTTCCCTACCGTTTCCCCGAACCGCCCGCGGACCCGCAGTTGCCGCTGCCACCCGCCGGTCCGATGCTCGAGTCGAGCATCCAGATCGGTGACCCGTTGGCGCCGGGCGGATTCGTTCCGCAGTCCGAATTGCCTATCTCGGTCGGGCCGCAATTCTTGATGTTGCAGCCGCAGGTCGTCAGCGACCTGATAGGGTCTGCCGTCACTTACACATTCCAGACATTGGTCCTGCGCGACAATGATACCGTCGGCGCGGGCGACTTCCGCGATGCGGCGATGCTGACAGCGCAGGCCGAGGCCGCGCTGGACGTGGCGCAGTCGCTTCATGCGATGGCGGCGCCTTCACTGGCGATACCGGACTACATGACGCCAGAATACCTGGATACGCTGGTCGAACAGATAACGACACCGATGAACGGATCGGTCCAAGGTGTCACGGTTCACCAATTCCAAGGTGAAGACGCGGAAGGCATCATCGTAAACGGTCAACACGTGTCGGAGGCTCCGGTCTGGAGCGATCTTCTGCCGGCCTACCACCAGCCCGAGGAGGCTGAGGAAAATCTGGTGTCACAGTCCTATCCGGCCGAGTGGAGCCAGTCCGAGGGGCCGGAGTCACACGAGGGTCATACCGTTGTCACCGGCGGCAATCTTGCGATCAACGAAGTCGCACTGAACGTCGGTTGGGTGGATGCCCCCTTCATCGCCGTGGGTGGACAAGCGATCAGCCTGACGATGATCAGCCAGGTCGCGCTGGTATCAGATGTTGATGTCGGAAACACCGGCAGCGGCGCGGGCACCAACGTCGTCCAATCCGCCCAGATTGAAACAGAGGCGAATCCTGCGCCGTGGCTTGCCGGAACCTCGGCCGTCGCTGGTGGGGCCGGGCAGCCGTCCTTTTTGACCGTCGATTGGATCCATGGCGATCTGGTGGTTGCCAACTTCCTCAAGCAGGTCATCAACGCCACCGATATCGACCATATCCAGACCGAGATTTCCGCGTCTTCGACCATGTATGCGATGGGTGGCAACCAGATGGTCAACGTGGCCGATATTGTTCAACTCGGCAACTATTATGACCTGATCATGATCGGCGGCGACATGATCTCGGTCGACATGTTGTTCCAGACGCTTGTCCTGATGGATGACGACCTGGTGTCAGGTGGCCTCGCCGGACCTGCCGGAGGTGCGAACGAAAACCTGCTGATGAACCAGGCCTCGGTGATGATCAACGGCCTGGACCTGCAGGAGGCGCTTGAGGAGAACATGGCCGAGGCCATGACTCTGAATGAAATGAACATGGCGGCGCTCGAGGACGCATTGCTGAACGATCCGATGTTCGCGGGTATGGAGCAGATGCGCGTTCTGAAGATCGACGGAAACCTGCTGCAGGTGAATATTCTTGAGCAGGTCACCATGCTTGCCGATCAGGATGACATTTTCCTGTCCGGTCCGCATGGGGCCAGTACCGAAGTCGTGGCCGGCAGCAACGCGATGCTGAATGCGGCCAACATCAACAAGCTGGGCGTGGACTCCGTTGTCATGGCCGGGCAGGGCGCATATTCCGAGCTTTTGCTGCACCAGGCCAGTCTCATCGACTTGCCCGAGAACGAGATCAGCCCGGAATTTGCCAATGAAGCCATCGCAATCCTGATGGAAGAGGCAATGACCGCCGGGCAACCAGTCAGCGGCCCGACCGCTCCTGTCCTGACGCCCGAAGACTTGGACGCCAATGTAGGAATGCAATCCATCCTGACCTGATTTTCCCTTTTTTACGAGTGACCGGAAGGTTTGTTTATGTCGATCGTTTTTTCGTCGCGCCGCACCCGATATGCCAGCCCGCTGGACCGGTCGGGAAGCGGACAGCCTCTGACTTTGCGACCCAGCGACATGGTGTCTGGCTCGTCATTTGCAACGGAACGGCTGACCGCACGGCTAAGGCTGACCAAGGAGATGCGCGTGCCCGTGACCGAGCAGAGCCAGAACAAGGCAGCGCAGGAGGGCCCGGCGACGGCGCAGACAGAGCAAGAGGTTGCTCGGAATGTTGCGGCTCCGGCAGCGAAGGCCCAAGACGAAACCGATCAGAAAATAACAGACGACAACACACTGGAAACAACATTCAGCGCCGCTTCTCCCCGACGGCGCGAAACGCCGGAGACCGTCGCCGTGGAAGGGCGTGCGGGTGACGGCGAAGGGGTGGCCAATGCCGAGGACTCGGAACCGCAAACCGTCGAAAGCCCGACCGCGCGCATGACCCCCTCGTCCCGGTCGGGTGGGACGGATCGCATGGGCACCACTATCGAGGCCGAAGCGAACAAGCCGCTGCTGCGCACTGGTTCAGGCGATGGCGGCGGCAAAGGGCCACCCCAAACTTTTCACAAACGCACGCCGCCCGAAGACTTTCAACGCACCCTTCGGACCTCGATGCGAGCGATATGGCGGAACCTTGCCTTTGTTCTGGTTCTGACCTGCGCGACCAATCTGCTGATCCTGGCGATCCCGATCTATCTGTTCCAGATCAGTGACCGGGTACTGACCAGCCGCTCGCTGGACACGCTGATCATGCTGACCGCGATCGTGGCCGGGGCAATCATCTTTCAATCGGCTTTCGATGCGGTGCGGCGCTTCATGTTGATGCGCACCGGGGTCGAAGTGGCGGCGCGACTGGGTGCTCCGACCCTCAGTGCCGCGGCGCATGCCTCGTTGCACGGGACGGGACGCGAGTATCAGACGCTGGGTGATCTGCAGCAGATCCGCGGCTTTCTCGTTTCAAGCACCCTTCTCTCCTTTTTGGATGTTCCTTTTGCGCCGTTGTTCATCCTTATGATTTTTCTGGTTCACCCAGAGTTGGGCATGATCGTGGTGGTGACGGCCGTGATCCTGATGGTTATCGCGCTGATCAACCAGCGGATGACGGCCAAACCGTTTGCCGAGGCCAACATGGCCCAATCTCTGGCCAACCAGCATCTGGATTCGATGTCGCGGAACAGCCAGATCATCAACGCACTTGCTATGATCCCCGAGGCGGTTCGGATCTGGGGACGCGACACCGCCAACTCCCTGACCTGGCAGGTCCGGGCGCAGGACCGAAACGTGGTGTTCGCGGCGATCTCGCGCACCGTACGCCTGCTGACGCAGGTCGGCATTCTGGGATGGGGGGCCTATCTGGCCCTGCAAGGCGAAATCACGGGCGGCATGGTGATCGCGGCCTCGATCATCGCTGGGCGGGCTTTTGCGCCAATCGAAGGGTCAATCGAGGGCTGGAATACATTCCTGCTGACCCGCGGTGCCTACAGCCGCATCAAGGCATTGCTGTCCAATTCGGCGCTTCAGTATGAGAAGCTGCGCTTGCCCCGCCCCGAGGGACGAGTGGATGTTGAACGCCTTCTGTTTGTACCCGGGGGTACCAAACGCGTGGTTCTCAACGGCATCAGTTTTTCGCTCAACCCGGGCGAGACGCTGGCGATCATCGGCAACTCGGGCGCGGGCAAGACCACGCTGGGCAAAACGCTGGTAGGATCGATTCTGCCGACCTCGGGCAGCGTGCGGCTCGACCTGATGGATATCCGAAACTGGGATCCGCGCCAGTTCGGCGAAAGCATCGGGTACCTGCCGCAGGACGTTCAGCTGTTTCCGGGCACGATCAAGGACAATATCGGCCGAATGCGCGCCGATGCCACCGATGAGCAAATTCATGATGCTGCAGTTCTGGCCGACGTGCACAACATGATCGCCACCTTGCCACAGGGGTATGAGACCGTGGTCGCTGCCGATGGCTCGCCCCTGTCTGGCGGTCAGAAACAGCGGATCGCGCTGGCGCGCGCCTTCTTTGGCAATCCGCGGATGGTGGTCCTGGACGAGCCGAACTCGAACCTGGATGTCGCGGGCGACAAGGCGCTGGCCCGGGCAATCGAGCAGGCGAGGGAAAACAAGATTACCGTGGTCGTGATCACCCAAAAACCAACGCTCTTGAACGTGGTGGACAAGATCATGCTGCTGACGGACGGGCGGGTCGCCCTGTTCGGTCAGCGTGAGCAGGTGCTGCAGCAACTGAACGGGCCGCGTCAGCAGCCCGAGTTGAAAGGGTAGACGGGGGTAAAGATGAACGAATTGGTCCAAGTAGACGATCCCGCCCTTTGGTACGCCGAGGTTCCGAGATCGATAACCAAGTTCATAGTCGTGGGCACCGTGCTGCTGGTCGCCTGTTTCGGCGGGTTCGGCCTGTGGTCGTTTCAGGCGCCGCTCGCGGCCGCAGTGATTGCGCAGGGCAGCTTTGTGGCTACCGGGCGCAACAAGATCGTCCAGCATCTTGAAGGAGGGATCATCGAACAGATCCTGGTCACCGAAGGCCAGACCGTGCAGGAGGGGCAGGTCTTGATGACACTCGACCAGACCTCGGCCGAGGCAAATGAGCGCGAATTGTTCATCCGCAAGATCCGCCTCCAGGCGATGGTCGAGCGCTTGCTGGCCGAATACGCCGAAAAGGACAATCTGGAGTTTTCACCCGCCCTGATCGAGGCATCCGACGACGTCGAGGTGATGACCATTCTCGACAACCAGCGACTCAGTTTCGAAGTCTCGCGCAAGACTCTGCTGAATGACATTGCCCTTCTCGAACGCAATATCGAAGCGCTGAAGATCAGGGCCAGCGGCTTCGAGGCGCAATTGGAAAGCATGGAGCGCCGCAAGGCGATCCTTCAGGAAGAATACGAAACCAAGAACGCGTTGTTCGAAAAAGGGCTTGTCCGAAAGGGTGAGTTGAACACCATCCGGCGGGTCCAGGCCGAAGCGGACGGGCAGTTGGCCCGACTGGCGGCCGAGGCTTCGGAAACCAGCCAGATGCTGCTGAAATACGAAGAGCAGATCACCCGGACCCGGTCTGCCTATCGCGAAGCAGCGCTGGACGAACTGGGTGTAATCGAGGCGGATCTGGAAAGCGTGCGGGAAAAATCGCGCCAGGCCAGCAGTGTTCTTGCCCGCGCGGTGGTTCGCGCCCCGGTCGATGGCACGGTTGTGCGACTGCACTATTACACGCCGGGCGGCGTCATCGAGACCGGCAAGCCGATTGCCGAAATCCTGCCAGCTGATGCCCCGCTGATCATCGAGGCCCAGATCCCGCGCACCGATATCGACAGCGTTGTGACCGGCCAGACCGCGACTGTGCGGTTGGTGGCTTTGAATCAGCGCACGACACCGGTTCTGACGGGCGAAGTCTTTTACGTCTCGGCGGACGCGGTCCTGGAAGAAGCCAGCGGAATACCTCAAGAGGTCTATCTGGCCCGGGTGTCGTTGGAGCCTGACGAGATGGACCGGGTACGGGGGTTCATTCCGACGCCCGGCATGCCGGCCGAGATCATGATCCAGACCGAGGAACGCACCTTTGCCGCCTATATCGCCAAGCCGATCGTCGACAGCATGTCTCGGGCCTTTCGCGAGCAATAGGCGACCACCATAGCGCTTACAAATACAAAAGGCCCCGTGCTAGCATTCGTGAAAATCCGGGAGGGACCGCACGAATGCCATTGACCGTTCAAGAGATGCTTGAGACCGCGAATGCTGATGTTCAACGTATCAGCGCCGCGCAAGCCAGGGAGCTATTGCAGCAGGGTGCGCTGCTGCTGGATATTCGCGATGCGCCTGAACTGGAAAAGACCGGTCGCGCCGTCGGATCTCACCATATCTCACGCGGTATGCTCGAGTTTCGTGCCGATCCTGCGCTGCAGTCGCATGACCCCGAGCTGCGGAAGGATCGCCCGATCATTCTGCATTGCGCATCGGGCGGACGGGCGGCTCTTGCGGGCAAGTTGCTCAAGGACATGGGGTATCAGCATGTCTACAACCTGGGTGGGTTCTCGGACTGGGTAAACGGCGGGGGCGACTACGTCGGCCCGGTTGATTCCGGGATGTAGGGACCCAGCCTGATCTGCATCAAAGCCGATTGTATTACGCTTCGGCAATCTGCGCGTCAGACGCCATCAACAAGGACGACTGGCAATGATGAGACTTGCAGCGCTACTGTATTCCCTGATCGCGACCGCCCTCGCGGGTACGGCCGTTATCGCCGTGCTGACCGCGGGAATGGTTTCGACCCTGGCCATCGTGGGTGCCGCAGCCGTCGGAGCGGTCGCGGCTTTGCCCGCATCCTGGCTGGTCGCCAAGCGCCTGTACCAATAGAGAGCTTAGGCGGCGTTCAGAAATGTCCGGACAGCAGCTTCGAACTCGCGCGGTTTTTCGGCGTGCAGCCAATGGCCTGCGCCCGGAATCTTGGCGAAACGGGCGTTCGGGAACAAAGATTTGATGACTTCGCGGTGACTTGCCTGAACATAGTCCGACTCCGCACCGGCGAGAAACAGTGCCGGGCCGTCCCAGTGTGAGGTAAAGTCCGGAAAACCCATGATATTCGGCATCTCTTTGGCCAATACGTCCAGGTTCAGCCGCCAGCGTTTGCCGGGAACGTCCAGCGACTGAGTGAAGAAGCTCTGCAATGCCTTCTCGACTCCAAGATCGGCCAGTTGCTGTTCCACGTCCGAGCGGCGCGCGACCTGTGTCATGTCCACGGCGCGCATGGCCTCGATATATGGCATTTGCGTGTGGCTGTACCGAACCGGAGCAATGTCCGCCACGACCAACCTGTTGACCATTTCGCCATGCTCGAGCGCCAATGTCATTGCCGACTTGCCGCCCATCGAATGCCCGATCACGTCTGCCACGCCGCCCATGCTTTCGATGACCTCAGCCAAATCATCCGCCAATGCCGGATAATCGTGCCGGTCGTCCCAGAAGCTGTGGGCGTGATTGCGCATGTCGACCGCCACCACCTGACGTTCGTCTGACAGCCGACGCGCGATCACCCCCCAGTTTCGGGCCGATCCGTATAGCCCATGGGCAATCAGCAGCGGTGTGCGGGACGTCGGTTCGCCATGTGTGATCGTGTTCAGCATGTCTTTCTGATAGCCTCCGGCGCCCCGGACAACCAGCCCCATTGTGACCGCCTGCGCAGACCGTTAGATTGCCCCATCAGGAGGGGCGCATGGCTCAGGAAACAGAAATTCAGACCCAGATCGCGCAGACGATATTTCTGTTGCGCAAAAAACTGGGCGCAAAGGGCAAGACCCTGGCCGAGTCGGTGCGCCGTGCCAAGCGCCGCTTGCCGCGCAAGGTCTACAAACAGGCAATGGAACTGGCCCGTGCCGAGCCGTTGGTCGAGCATCCCAAGCTCCGGCTGACCCTGGACTCGCCGACCCTGGAAAAGGCGGCAAAGGATGTTCAGTCGCATTTGCGCGCCATCAATCTGGCGGATCGCCGCTGGGGTTGGTTTCTGGGCATGCTCGGGGGGCTGGCCTTCAATATCCTGGCCTTGGTCGCGCTGTTTCTGGTCGTGCTGTGGTGGCGCGATCTGATCTGATCAGGGCATCTGACAGCAAAGAAAAATGGCGCCCGCTAAAGGCGCCATTTTGTTGTTTCTGAACTTGTGGCGTCAGAGGTTCGGGTAGATCGGGAACTTTGCGCACAGATCCGCGACCTGCGCTTTGACCCGCGCCTCGACCTCACCGTTGTTGTCTTCACCATTGGCGGCCAGTCCATCGACCACTTCGATGATCCAGTCCGCGATCTGGCGGAACTCGGGCTCTCCAAAACCTCGGGTCGTACCGGCGGGCGAACCCAGACGAATGCCGCTGGTCACGGTCGGCTTTTCAGGATCAAACGGCACGCCGTTCTTGTTGCAGGTGATGTGCGCACGGCCCAGCGCCTTTTCGGTCGCGTTGCCCTTGACGCCTTTTGGGCGCAGGTCGACCAGAACAACATGGGTGTCAGTGCCGTGGGTCACCGTGTCCAGGCCGCCCTTGATCAGCTGATCCGACAACGCCTGAGCGTTGACGACGACCTGTTTGATGTAGTCTTTGAACGAAGGCTGCAGCGCCTCGCCAAATGCCACGGCCTTTGCCGCGATCACATGCATCAGTGGGCCGCCCTGGATGCCCGGGAAGATGGCCGAATTCACTTTCTTGGCGATCGTCTCGTCATTGGTCAGGATCATGCCGCCACGTGGGCCGCGCAGGGTTTTGTGCGTGGTGGTCGTGGCCACATGCGCGTGCGGGAAGGGGCTGGGATGCTCACCCGCGGCGACAAGGCCGGCGAAATGCGCCATGTCCACGTGCAGATAGGCGTCCACCATGTCGGCGATCTCGCGAATGCGAGCAAAGTCGATCTGGCGCGGAATGGCGGAGCCGCCGGCGATGATCAGCTTGGGCTGGTGTTCTTTGGCCAGCGCCTCGACCTGATCGTAGTCCAGCATGTTGTCCTGCTTGCGCACGCCGTACTGAACCGCATTGAACCACTTGCCCGACTGGTTGGGCTTGGCGCCATGGGTCAGGTGACCGCCAGCATCCAGGCTCATGCCCAGAATGGTGTCGCCCGGCTGGATCAGCGCCTGGAACACGCCTTGGTTGGCTTGTGATCCCGAATTCGGCTGCACGTTGGCGAATTCGCAACCGAAAAGTTGCTTGGCGCGGTCGATGGCCAGGTTCTCGGCGATGTCGACGAACTGGCAACCGCCATAGTAACGCCGCCCGGGATAACCTTCGGCGTACTTGTTGGTCATGACCGAGCCCTGCGCCTCCATTACGGCTGCGCTGACGATGTTTTCCGAAGCGATCAGCTCGATCTCGTCGCGCTGACGTCCCAGTTCGGACGTGATTGCCCCGAAAAGTTCAGGGTCGCGATCCGCGAGGGACTGGGTGAAGAAACCGGTATCACGAAGGTTGGCGTTCATGGGCGCTCCGCATGGCTGAGGTTGGTTTGGCGGATTTCCTATAGGAAACTGTGCGGATGAAAAAGACTTTAAAGCGACGAAATGGCCAGCTGCGGCGTCACGTCTGGCCTAATGGGGAAAGGTATGTTTGTTTCGGAACCAAATGCGCAGCACCGGAAACCGGAAAACATGACAAAGAGAATCGCTTTTCTCGCCAGCGACGTGGATGTCGCGCAGTCGGCCCGCAACAAACTGGTTGCACGCTATGGCAATGCGGCCCCCCGAGATGCGGATGTCATCGTGGCGCTGGGCGGCGACGGGTTCATGTTGCGGACGCTGCACAACACGCAGCATCTGGATGTGCCGGTCTACGGCATGAATCGCGGGACCATCGGGTTTCTGATGAACGAGTTCCACGAAGCCGATCTGATGGAGCGTCTGAAAGCAGCCGAAGAAGAAGTCATCAACCCCTTGACGATGAAGGCCATGGACCAATCGGGGCAGGTGCACGAAGCCCTTGCGATTAACGAGGTTTCGTTGCTGCGTGCCGGTCCGCAAGCCGCGCGCCTGAAGATCAGCGTGAATGGCCGCGTGCGGTTGGCCGAACTGGTCTGTGATGGCGCGCTGTTGTCCACGCCCGCCGGGTCGACCGCCTACAACTATTCGGCACATGGCCCGATTCTGCCCATTGGGTCGGACGTTCTGGCGCTGACGGCCATTGCGGCCTTTCGCCCTCGGCGGTGGCGCGGTGCGTTGCTGCCCAGCACGGCGCACGTGCGCTTTGACGTGCTTGAAGCCGACAAGCGCCCGGTGATGGCGGACGCTGATTCCATATCCTTTCCGGATATCGATTGGGTCGAGATTCGGTCGGAACCCAAGATCCGCCACAGGATCCTGTTTGATCCCGGTCATGGCTTGGAAGAGCGTCTAACGATTGAACAATTTACATAAATTCCCGAGATTCTCGGACTTATGTGAAGCAGTTCACAGGAAGCTGACCGCCTCTCAGCTATGCTAATCCTGCCCGGAGAACACGCCGCGGTGGGAGTGAGTGGCCACCAAATGGTGTTTTCGGATGATTGCGCAGTTTTCGCGCTGGCGAGGGTGGGTGGTGCTACGCTCGTCATCACAATCCGGGCATATTTTAGCACTTGGACCCCGGGCTCTCAGTCCCGGGGTCAATTATTTTGGGGCATTTGAAAGCGGTTGGTGTTTCAGCCCGTGCTTGCCAGATCGGCCCACAGGTGATCAGCCATACGACCAACCCGGGCTTCAATTGCGACGGCTGCGTCCACGGCAAGGTCCTCGCGCCAGCGCTGCGCTGCGATCTGAACGTTGATTGGCTGGCGCCCGCTCGGCAACTCGGCCAAACGCGCCGGAACGCAGGCGGCGGGCAGGCCCAGAAAGTTCATGGCATAGGAATAGACTGCGCAGCCCAGCACTTCGTGCACGCCTTCCGAGCCTTCCGTATCACGGTCGGGTCTGAAAAAGGGCTGCGGCAGGAAAGGCGACAGCACCAGCGGGTAGTCCTCCATGAACAGGGACCATTCCCGCGCATAGTGGCTGCGCTGCGCCAGTGCCCGGATCAGGTCCGGGCCTGTGATCGGGGGAAATTCCTGGAAGTAAGTGGCAAAGATGCGTTGGATGGTCTCGGACCCGGCCGCCTCGACATCGGCTTTCATCAGGGTCAGCACTTCGCCCATCAATGCGCGATAACCAAGCCGTCCACATTCGAACACGTTCGGAGGGTCGATCTCGTCAACGGTGTACCCGGCATCAACCAGTGCATCACGGGCCGTGTCCAGCGCCTTGTCGACCTCGGGGTGGAGATCGTAACCGAAAGTGTTCTTGGTGAAAGCCACCCGCGGCTGCTGGTCAGGCTCGGCCACGCGCCAGGGCAGCGGGACGTGAAACGGATCGCGCGGATCCGGCGCGATCAGGCTGGGCATGGCCAGGTGCAGGTCGGCCGCGCTGCGGGTGATCAGGCCTTGCACCGACATGGATTGCGCAAGCAGTCCGCGTTCGGCGGTTTGGCTGGGGTTCCATGCGGGAACGCGGCCAAGGCCCGGCTTCACGGTCACCGCGCCAAGGGCCGCGGCCGGAAACCGCAGGCTGCCGCCGATGTCGTTGCCATGCGCCAGCGCCCCCATGCCCGTCATCACCGCCACACCGGCCCCGCCCGAGGAGCCCCCGGGAGAAATATGTCGGCCCCAAGGGTTGTGGGTGCGTCCATAAAGCGGGTTGTCGGTGTCGGCACGGAATGAGAACTCGGGCGTGTTGGTCCGGCCAATCACCACCGCCCCAGCCTTCAGCAGGTTCGACACGACGGGCGCATTATCTGGGGCAATTACGTCTTTCAGAGCGGCTACGCCATTGGTCGTGGCATGGTCCTTCTGGTCGACATTGACTTTGATCGTGACGGGAACGCCGTGCAGCGGGCCGGTCGGTTTGCCGCGCGCCCGCGCGGCGTCCAGCGCCCGGGCACGCTCCTGCGCCTCGGTGCTGAGGTCTTCGACGACGGCATTCAACGCCGGGTTCAGCGCCTGCATCCGGTCGATTGCGCTTTGGACGGCTTCGGTCGCGCTCAATTCGCCGGAGCGAGTCAGTTTTGCGAGTTCTGTGGCGCTCAGGCGCCAGATGTCGTCATTTGCCATGTGCCCTCCGTCAAGGGCACAGTAGGCGGTCTGCTAATGGTTGCAACCCCGCAAGGCAGGGCGGGCGGCCCAGGGCCGCCCGATGCCCGGTTACTGGGCGTAACCGATTGATTTCAGGGCTTCGGTGATCTCGTCCAGAATGGCCGGGTCGTCGATTGTTGCAGGCATTTTGTAATCTTTGCCATCGGCGATCGACACCATCGTTCCACGCAGGATCTTGCCAGACCGTGTCTTTGGCAGACGATCCACTACGACGGCCAGTTTGAATGCCGCAACGGGCCCGATTTTGTCGCGCACCATCTGCACGACCTCTTTCGCGATCTCGGCATGGTCACGATTGCAGCCTGCGTTCAGGCACAGGAAGCCAACCGGGGCCTGACCCTTCAACTGGTCCGATACACCGATGACTGCGCATTCGGCCACATCGGGATGGGCTGCCAGAACCTCCTCCATCGCGCCGGTGGACAGGCGATGGCCGGCCACGTTGATCACGTCATCGGTGCGGGCCATGATATACAGGTAACCGTCTTCGTCGATCATCCCGGCATCGCCGGTTTCATAGTAGCCCGGGAAATGCTCGAGATAGGATTTCTTGAACCGCTCCTCGGCATTCCACAGGGTCGGCAGCGTTCCCGGCGGCAGGGGCAGCTTGACCGCGATCGCGCCCAGCTCGCCCGGTTTCATCGGGTGGCCGCCTTCGTCCAGGATCTGCACGTCATAGCCGGGCATCGGCTTGGCGGGCGAGCCCAGCTTGATCGGCAGTTCCTCGATCCCCAGCGGGTTGCCGGCGATGGTCCAGCCGGTTTCGGTCTGCCACCAGTGGTCGACGACCGGAACCTTCAGCGCGTCCTGCGCCCAAGTGATCGTGTCCGGGTCGGCGCGTTCACCGGCCAGGAACAGGGCCTTGAGGCAGGACAGGTCGTATTTCGCCAGCATCTCGCCCTTGGGGTCCTCGCGCTTGACCGCGCGGATCGCCGTTGGGGCGGTAAAAAAGCTTTTGACCTTGTGCTCGGAAATCACCCGCCAGAAGGTGCCGGCATCGGGTGTGCCGACGGGCTTGCCCTCGAACACGATGGTGGTGTTGCCGTGGATCAGCGGGCCATAGCAGATGTAGGAGTGCCCCACGACCCAGCCCACGTCCGAGGCCGCCCAGAACACATCGCCGGGATCGACGTTGTAGATGTTCTTCATCGTCCAGTTCAGCGCCACAAGGTGCCCCGCCGTGGGCCGCACGACGCCTTTGGGCGCCCCCGTGGTGCCCGAGGTGTAAAGGATGTAGGCGGGATCATTGCCTGCGACCGGCACACACTCGGCCGGCTCGACACCGTATTGGAAGCCGTGCCAGTTGAAGTCGCGCCCTTCGATCAGCTTGGCCACTTCCTGTTCGCGCTGGAAGATCACGCAGAACTCGGGCTTGTGGCTGGCCATGTCGATGGCGCCGTCCAGCAATGGCTTGTAATGTACCACACGACCGGGCTCCAGCCCGCAGGACGCCGCGATGATCGCCTTGGGTTTGGCGTCGTCGATCCGCACCGCCAGTTCGTTGCTGGCAAACCCGCCAAAGACCACCGAATGCACCGCACCCAGCCGCGCGCAGGCCAGCATCGCCTCGAGCGCCTCGGGGATCATCGGCATGTAGATGATGACGCGGTCGCCCTTTTCGATCCCCTTGGCCCGCAGCGCACCGGCCAGGGTCGCCACGCGATTGCGCAGTTCCATGTAGGAGATCTCGCGCTTGGTGTGGGTGATCGGGCTGTCATAGATGATGGCCGTCTGCTCGCCCCGGCCGTTTTCCACATGGCGGTCCACGGCGTTCCAGCAGGTGTTCACCTTGGCATCGCAGAACCATTCATAGAGAGGGGCGTTGTCGTCAAACAGGGCCTTGCTTGGCGGTTGGAACCAGTCAATTCCTTTGGCTGCGTCCATCCAGAAAGCCTCTGGGTCTTTTTGCCAGCTCTCGTAAACGTCCTGGTATGCCATGGGTCCTCCTCCCAAAAAATGCTCGCATTGTGTTAGGCGCGGACGGCTAACCGAGCAAGCGGCGCGCGTGACGGCGCGTCAGTTTATCGCGAAATATTTGCAGAACTGCCCCAATTGTCTTGCAAAGTTTTGCAAATGATCCTTGTTTGCGCGCCTAAGCGGGAAATTTCCGCAGAACTTGCAAATTCGCAAAGCGTCCGGTGCAAAAGTGGGTTTGTCAGATTCGGATCAGGTCGCCGTTCCCGCATATCGGGGCAGGCTGTCCTCGATGTTCAGCCAGTGCAGATGCTCGGCGTGATAAACGTGAAACCGGGGCGCAGCATCCTCGGGGTTGTCCAACGTGGCGGTGTAGAGATGAATGTTCACCCGGTCGCGGGCATTGCGATATGCCATCGGCGTGCCGCAGGTCCCGCAGAACAGGCGTTCGACATCCTTAGACGAGTTGTACACGCGCGGCGCATCCCCCGACCACGTCACCGAATCGTGGGGCAGCCCGATGAACGCAGTGACCGGGGCAGCGCAATTGCGACGGCAATCCGCGCAATGACAGTAGCAGCTCCAGGCGATCTCGGCATCGCTGGCCCATCGCACGGCGCCACAGTGGCAGTGACCTTTCATGATGACCTCCCTCGGCAGGGCGGCCAGACCGGTCGGGCCGCCGTGGTCAACCGTAATGCGCGACGGGCGTTCCGGCAATTGCCGCCATGTTCAGCAGCCCGCGCGCGGTGATCGAAGGTGTCACGATATGCGCCTTGTTGCCCATGCCCATCAGGATGGGGCCGACCTCGATGCCGTCTGCCTTCATCTTCAGTATGTTGCGCACACCGCTGGCCGCGTCCGCATGGGCAAAGATCAGAACGTTGGCGGCCCCCTCCAAGCGGGAATTGGGGAATATCCGCTCGCGCAGTTCGGGGTCCAGGGCCACGTCCAGGTTCATTTCGCCTTCATAGATGAAGTCGCGGGGCTTGCTGTCCAATACTGCGATGGCTTCGCGCAGGCGCTTGCCCGAGCCCTCGGCCTGATTGCCGAACTGCGATTGCGAGCAGAACGCGATCTTTGGCGCCAGCCCGAAACGCCGGACATGGCGCGCGGCGCCGACGGTGATCTCAGCAAGTTCTTCCGGGCTGGGCAATTGCCGGACATGAGTGTCGGCGATGAACAGCGGGCCGTCTTCAAGGATCATGAGGGACAATGCGCCGTGCGGGCGCAGGTCGCCGTCATTCAACACCTGCTCGACATAGTTCAGGTGCCAACGATACTCGCCAAAGGTGCCGCAGATCATGCTGTCGGCTTCACCCCTGTGAACCATGATTGCGCCGATCGCGGTGGAATTGGTCCGCATGATCGCCTTGGCCAGATCAGGCGTTACCCCCCGACGCTGCATGATTTGGTGGTACGAGTTCCAATAGTCATAATAACGAGGGTCGTTTTCCGGGTTCACGATCTGGAAGTCCTGCCCGGGGCGGACCGACAGGCCCAGACGTTCGCAGCGGGCCTCGATCACCTCGGGACGGCCGATCAGGATCGGGGTTTCGGTGGTTTCCTCAAGAATCGCCTGAGCGGCGCGCAGCACGCGTTCGTCTTCGCCTTCGGCAAAGACGATGCGGCGCGAGGCGGCGGCGGCGGCCTCGAAGACGGGGCGCATCAGTAGGGCGGACTTGAAGACCGTCTGGTTCAGCTTTTCCTTGTAGGCTTCGATGTCCTCGATGGGGCGCCTGGCGACGCCGCTTTCCATCGCGGCCCGGGCCACAGCCGAGGATACCACACCCACCAGTCGCGGATCGAACGGCTTGGGGATCAGGTAGTCTGGGCCGAAGGTCAGCTGTTCGCCCTTGTAGGCGGCTGCGGCCTCGGCGCTGGTGGTGGCGCGGGCCATTTCGGCGATGCCTTCGACGCAGGCGATCTGCATGGCATCGTTGATCTCGGTCGCGCCCACGTCCAACGCGCCGCGGAAGATGAACGGGAAACACAGGACGTTGTTCACCTGGTTCGGGAAGTCGCTGCGCCCGGTGGCGATGATGGCGTCGGGGGCGACTTCGCGCGCGGCGTCGGGCAGGATCTCCGGGGTCGGGTTCGCAAGGGCAAAGATGATCGGCTGTTTGGCCATGCGTGCGACCATCTCGGGCTTGAGAACGTTCGGCCCGCTGAGGCCCAGAAACAGGTCGGCCCCGTTGATCACCTGATCCAGCGTGCGCAGGTCGGTTTTCTGGGCGAATTGGTCCTTGTGCGGGTTCATGTCTTCGGCCCGACCTTCATAGACCAGCCCGTGAATGTCGCACAGCCAGATGTTCTCGCGCTTGACGCCCAGCTTGACCAGCATGTTCAGGCAGGCGATCCCAGCCGCACCGCCGCCGGTGGAAACCACCTTGATATCCTCGAACCGCTTGTCGGCCACGTGCAGCGCGTTGCGCGCAGCGGCCCCCACCACGATGGCGGTGCCGTGCTGGTCGTCGTGGAACACCGGGATGTTCATCCGCTCGCGGCACAGTTTCTCGACGACAAAGCAATCGGGTGCCTTGATGTCTTCGAGGTTGATCGCGCCGAAGGTGGGCTCCAGCGCGCAGACGATATCGGCCAGCTTCTCGGGATCGGGTTCGTTCACCTCGATGTCGAAACAGTCGATGCCGGCGAATTTCTTGAACAGGACGGCCTTGCCCTCCATCACCGGCTTGGAGGCCAGCGCGCCGATATTGCCCAGCCCCAGCACCGCGGTGCCATTCGAAACCACCGCCACCAGATTGCCGCGCGCGGTATACATCTCGGCGGTCGCCGGGTCGGCCTTGATCTCAAGGCTCGCCTCGGCCACGCCGGGCGAATAGGCGCGGGCAAGGTCGCGCCCGTTGGCCATGGGTTTGGTCGCCTTGATCTCCAGTTTCCCAGGCTTCGGATGCGCGTGGTAATCAAGTGCGGCCTGGCGCAGGCTGGGTGTGTCGGACATGTCAAAACTTCCCGTTTGGAATTTAGTTTAGTGCTAAACTATTTCTGACGCAGGGGAAACCTCGAAATCGCATGACGGCGGATCCGACCCCGACTTGCAAATCCCCCAACGGCCCCTCACAGTCCTGCGCAGAGGAGACCAGCATGACCGACACCATAGCCGAATTCCGCATTCCGACCCAAGAACTGCGCGACGACATTCCGTTCTACACCAAGGTTCTGGGCATGCGGATGGACATGATCTATCCGGCGGATGACCCGCGGGTCGCGGTGTTTTCCGGGCATGGACTGCGCCTGCGGGTGGAAAAGGACGCGCCCGAGGCGCCGGGCACCTTGCGCATCCTCACCGATGACCCGGACGGGTTTGCCGGCGGTCAGCGCAGCCTGGTCGCCCCCAACGGCACCCGCATCGAGATCGAAGAGCGCAACCCGCCCCTGGTGATGCCCGAGACGGTTCATTCCTTCGTCGTCCGCAGGCTCAAGGATCAGGCGCCCTGGATCATCGGGCGCGCGGGCATGCATTACCGCGATCTGGTGCCCGACCGGCTGGGCGGGTCGATCATCGCCAGCCACATCCGCATTCCCGACGGCGGCCCGGTCCCGGACATGGTGCATTTCCACAAGGTCGGGTTCCAGCTGATCTTCTGCATCCATGGCTGGGTGGATGTGGTCTATGAGGATCAGGGGGACAAGATGCGCCTGACCGCTGGCGACTGTTTCATTCAGCCACCCGAAATCCGGCACCGCGTGCTCGAAGCGTCGGACAACGTGCAGGTGATCGAAATCGGCGTTCCGGCCGAACATGTCACCGAGATCGACCACGAAATGCAGCTGCCCACGCCGCATTACCGCCCCGAGCGGGAATGGCAGGGCCAGCGGTTCGTCTACAACCGGGCCGAAGGGGCAGCGTGGCAGCCGTTCCGCCTGCCGGGCTATCAATACCGCGACACGACGATTGCCGAAAACACCAAGGGCGTGGCGGGCGTTCAGGTGGTGCGCCGGGGGCAGGGCGACCCGGTCTGGGCCAGCCATGATGCCGATATCCACTTTACCTTCGTGATGAACGGGACCGTCACCCTGGAAGGTGAAGGCCGTGATCCATTTCGGCTGGAGCAGGGCGATGCCTTTGTCATCCCGCCCGGAATGCGCACGCGGCTGGCCGACCCCAGCGACGATGTCGAACTGCTCGAGGTCACGCTGCCGGGGTATTTCAAGACCGATCTGGGCTGACGCGCGGGCGCGCCGAGATTCCCGTGCAGAGGGGGCTTCAATTCCCCCGCGGATTTCCAGTAGGGTATGGCATTCTGACCAGATGATCAAAAATCGGGGAATCGCCATGTCGTTGAAAGAAGCAGCCCTCAAGGTGCGTGAAAACGCCTATGCGCCCTATTCGAATTTCAAGGTAGGCGCCGCGCTCCGCACCCCGTCGGGCGAAGTGTTCGCGGGCTGCAACGTGGAAAACGTGGCCTATCCCGAAGGAACCTGCGCCGAGGCCGGTGCGATCGCCGCGATGGTCGCCGCCGGAGAAAACAAGCTGGCCGAGGTCTATGTGGTGGCCTCCAGCCCGCAACCGGTGCCGCCCTGCGGCGGGTGCCGGCAGAAACTGGCCGAGTTCGGAGACAAGGACGTGGTGGTCACCATGGCGACGGTGGACGGGATTGAGACCCGCACGACCATCGGCGAGCTGCTGCCTGGCGCCTTCGACGCCTCGTTCATGTAAGGGCCGCGCCCATGGACGCCCGTTCGATTATCGCGAAACTGCGCCGCCGCGAGGTGCCGGATTCCGGCGAACTGGCGTGGTTCGCCCAAGGTCTGGCCGATGGCAGCGTCAGCGACGCCCAGGCCGGAGCCTTTGCCATGGCCGTCTGCATGGGCGGGCTGGGTCCCGAAGGCCGCGCCGCGCTGACGCTGGCCATGCGCGACAGCGGTGAGGTTTTGACCTGGGATCTGGGCGGCCCGGTGATCGACAAGCATTCGACCGGCGGGGTGGGGGATTGCGTCAGCCTTGTGTTGGCTCCGGCGCTGGCGGAATGCGGGGCCTATGTGCCGATGATCTCGGGCCGCGGTCTGGGCCATACCGGCGGGACGCTCGACAAGCTCGAGGCGATTCCCGGCGTATCGACCCAGATCAGCCAGGACCGGTTGGCCCAGATTTTGGCCGAGACCGGTGCCGCCATCGTCGGCGCGACGGCCCAGATCGCCCCGGCTGACAAGCGGCTCTATGCCATCCGCGACGTGACCGCCACGGTCGAAAGCCTCGATCTGATCACCGCCTCGATCCTGTCCAAGAAACTGGCGGCCAGCCCGGATGCGCTGGTGCTGGACGTCAAGGTGGGCAGCGGAGCCTTCATGAAAACGCTGGACGAGGCGCGCAAGCTGGCGCAGGCCCTGACCGAAACGGCCAATACGGCCGGGTGCCGGACCTCGGCCCTGATCACCGACATGAACCAGCCGCTGGCGCCCGCCTTGGGCAACGCCTTGGAAATCGCCGAAGTGATGAAGGTGCTGACCAGTGGGCAGCCCTCGCCCCTGGCCGGGATTTCGGCCGAGCTGGGCGGTGTTCTGCTGTCTGACGCAGGTATGGTCGGCGACGCGCGGGCCGGGCGGGACATGATCGCCGAGGTGATCCGCGATGGCCGTGCGGCCGAACGGTTCGGACGGATGATGGCCGCGGTAGGCGGGCCGCTGGGGCTGGTTGATGACTGGGCGCGCTATCTGCCCGAGGCCAGCGTGATTCTTGAGGTCACGGCCCAAGACGAAGGCTATGTCACCGCGATGGACGGCGAGGCGCTGGGCCTTGCTGTCGTGGCGCTGGGCGGTGGCCGGCAGGTGGAAAGCGACGCGATCGACCCGGCGGTGGGCCTGTCGGGGCTGGTGCGGCTGGGCGACAAGGTCTCGGCCGGGACGCCGCTGGCCGTGGTCCATGCCGCGCGCGAGGACGCCGCGCAGCGGGCCGCGCAAGCCGTGCGTGCCGCGATCACCATCGGCCCAGCGCCCGTTCCGGTGCCGGAGCTGGTACAAGAAAGGATCCTCGCATGAGCCGCGCGTTCCTTGTGGTGATGGATTCGGTGGGTATCGGCGGTGCGCCGGATGCTAACCGGTTCTTCAACGGCGACGTGCCGGACACGGGCGCGAACACGGTGGCCCATATCGCGCAGGCCTGCGCCGAAGGGCGGGCCGAGGATGGTCGGTCCGGGCCGTTGCGCCTACCCAACCTCGATGCGCTGGGGCTGGGGGCGGCGGTGCGGCTGGCGTCGGGCGCGGATGTGCCGGGGTTGGAGGCCGACCCGACCGGCCTGTGGGGGTGCGCGCGCGAACATTCGCCGGGCAAGGACACGCCTTCGGGTCATTGGGAACTGGCCGGGCTGCCGGTGCCATGGGACTGGCACTATTTCCCCGACACGGTCCCCGCGTTCCCTGATGATGTGACCCGCGCCGCTGCACAAGCCGCAGCTACCGAGGGCATTTTGGGCAATTGCCATGCCTCGGGCACCACGATCATTGCCGAACTGGGCGCTGAACATATGCGCACGGGTTGGCCGATCTGCTATACCTCGGCCGACAGCGTGTTCCAGATTGCCGCGCACGAGGAGACGTTCGGGCTGGAGCGTCTGTACCAGATGTGCCGGACCCTGGCCCCCATGCTGCACGAGATGAAGGTGGGCCGGGTGATCGCGCGCCCCTTCGTGGGATCGCCGGAACAGGGGTTTGTCCGCACCACCAACCGCAAGGATTTCGCCATCACGCCGCCTGCTCCGGTGCTGACCAATTGGGCGCAGGATGCCGGGCGCACGGTGCATGGCGTGGGCAAGATCGGTGACATCTACTCGATGCAGGGGATCGACACGCTGGACAAGGGCTCGGACGCCGAACTGATGGGTCACCTCTCGCGCCTTGTAGACAGCGCCGAGGACGGCAGCCTGACATTCGCAAATTTCGTCGAGTTTGACAGCCAGTACGGCCACCGGCGCGACATCTCGGGCTATGCCCGCGCGCTGGAATGGTTCGACGCCGAGATTGGCCGTATCCTGCCCCGGCTGCGCCCGGGCGACCTGTTTCTGCTGACCGCCGATCACGGCAACGACCCAAGCTGGATCGGCACCGACCACACCCGCGAGCAGGTGCCGGTGCTGACCGCCGGCCTGGGGGCCGGACAGATCGGGCAAGTCAATTTCGCCGACGTGGCCGCCAGCATCGCCCATCACCTGAACATTCCGGCGCAAGGGCCGGGAAGGACCTTTCTATGACCGTCGCAGACCTGCCCAAGATCGAACTGCACCTGCATCACGAAGGCGCGGCCCCGCCCGCCTTCATCCGCCAGCTGGCGCATGAAAAGAAGGTTGACCTGAGCGGCATCTTCAAGCCCGACGGCAGCTATGACTTTCGCGATTTCGCGCATTTCCTCAGCGTCTACGAGGCCGCCTGCGAGGTGTTGAAAACGCCCGAGGATTTCCGCCGCCTGACGCTGGCGATCCTGGAAGAAAGTGCTGCGAACGGGGTGGTCTATTCCGAAACCTTCCTCAGCCCCGATTTCTGCGGCGGGGGTGATCTGCACGCCTGGCGCGACTATCTGGCCGCCATTCAGGACGCCGCCGACGAAGCCGAGCGCAAGTTCGACATCACCCTGCGCGGGGTGGTGACCTGCGTGCGCCATTTCGGGCCCGACAAGGCCAAGCGCAGCGCGCTGTGCGCCGCCGAAACCGCCGGTGACTGGATCACCGGTTTCGGTATGGGCGGGAACGAGGCCATGGGCCAGCAGGCCGATTTCAAATGGGCCTTCGACTGCGCGCGCGAGGCCGGATTGCGCCTGACCACCCATGCCGGCGAATTCGGCGGCCCCGAAAGCGTGCGCGATGCGGTCCGCGCGCTGGGGGTCGAACGTGTGGGCCATGGGGTTCGTGCCATCGAAGACCCCGATTTGGTACATGAACTGGCCGACCGGGGCGTCACGCTCGAGGTCTGCCCGGGCTCGAACGTGGTGCTGGGCCTGTACCCTGATTTTGCCGCCCACCCGATCGCGCGGCTGCGCGAGGCGGGTGTGAAGGTCACGGTATCCACCGATGACCCGCCGTTTTTTCATACCACCCTGCGCCGCGAATATGACATGCTGGCCCAGGCCTTCGGCTGGGACGCCGAGGATTTCGCCGCGCTGAACGACACCGCCCTGAATGCCGCATTCTGCGATGAAGAGACCCGCGCAAGGGTTAGAAAAAGACTGGAGAACACATGAGCGAACATCTGACCGTCGTCGACCACCCGCTGGTTCAGCACAAACTGACGCTCATGAGGGACAAGGGCACCTCGACCGCCTCGTTCCGGCAATTGCTGCGCGAGATCACGCTGCTGCTGGCCTATGAAGTCACGCGCGAAATGCCCCTGACCACGCGCCATATCGAAACCCCGATGGAGGAAATGGACGCGCCGATCCTGGCGGGCAAGAAGCTGGCGCTGGTGTCGATCCTGCGCGCGGGCAACGGGATGCTGGACGGCGTTCTGGAGCTGGTGCCCTCGGCGCGGGTCGGATTTGTGGGCCTGTATCGCGATGAAGAAACGCTGCAGCCGGTGCAGTACTACTTCAAGGCCCCCGAAGGCCTTAAAGATCGGCTGGTTATTGCGGTTGACCCGATGCTGGCCACCGGCAACAGCTCGGCCGCAGCGATCGACCTTCTGAAACAGGCCGGTGCCACCGACATCCGGTTCCTGTGCCTGCTGGCCGCCCCCGAAGGCGTGGCCCGAATGAAAGAAGCGCATCCCGACGTCAAGATCGTGACTGCCGCACTAGACCGCGAGCTGAATTCCAAAGGCTACATCATGCCCGGTCTGGGCGATGCCGGAGACCGGATGTTCGGCACCAAATAGGCGCGCCTAGTCGCTGCAGATGTTCTGCAGCCGTACCCAGTCCCGGTCGGGCAAAACCTGATCCAAAGGCTGACCCGCCATCGGGTCGGCCTCGATCAAACCCAGAACCGTTTCGCCCGTGATATCAACCGCATAGGCATATGGGGTTGAGGGCAAATTGGCGGACGCAAACGCCTCCAGCAAGTCGTCTTCCGGAACTGCGGGGCGGGGTTCGGCCAGAACCTGTTCGGTATAGGTGTCCACGATCTGGGGTGTCAGTTCGCCCGTCGTCAGCAGGCGAAACGCTGCAGTGGGCCCAGTTTTGTCCAGGAGATCGTCCAACGGATCATGCAGCCTGGCCCGCGTGCGTTCAGCTATCACGTAACCGGCGGCAACCGCGGGATCTTCACTGTCTTCAACCAGCGCTCGGTTCAGCAGCACGATCCCTCCGGGAAGTGACAGGCTTTCCCGCACCCCGGCCGGCAACACAACGATCCGTCGCACGCCTGTTCTCTGGGCCAGCCTCTGCAGCGCCGGCTGCGCGTCCGCCGAGGCGCAGGCCCGGCCCGAAACCCGTTCGATCCGTTGCAGAATCGTGTTCCCGATGTCCTGCCGTTTGATCTCGGGCACGACCTTTTCGACATGGCTTTGCAGGGCGCCGGGCAGCCAGAACAGCAAGACCGCCGCGACAGCCGCAACCACGCCGCCGACGCTGGCCCACCGCAGGCGTCCGGGATGCGGGCGCGCCCGTTCGATGGCGCGTTGCAAGCGGTCGATTGCCTCGATCATGGTGGTTTCGGACTGCTCCAGCTCCAGTGTCTCATCCGGGTCGCCGTCTGGATTGAATATTGCGGGGAACTTGCCCGGGTTCTGCCTTTCAAGTGCGGCAAGCGACCAGTGCGTCAGCGCGCGATCGTTGAAATCGGTGATGGTCAACGTTGCCTCGCCGATCGAAACAACCACTTCGCGCCGCTGCTCGTCGGGCGACGGGCGCCACAGACCGGTAGCCTCGATCCGCTGGTATTGTTTCAGTGCCGTCATTTCGATGAGGTCTGCTCGTTTTTTCTTTTGTCGATTTCTAACACGGAGAGATTAATCCGCGCAAACCTGTTGCGTGGTGATTTGGAAATGTGCTCGATAACCGGGACGCGTAGTTTCGGCCAAAGGGCCCGGAGGCCAAGGCCACATGCAGACAGCACATCGTTCTTCACCGGTTCTTGCATCGGTTCTGATGGTCTCAGCCATGGCAATCATCGGCGTCGTGGACAATTTCGTCATTCGGTTGGCCGAAACGATCGGTTTGTGGCAATTCCACCTTAGCCGGGCCGTGATGATGCTGCCTCTTATCGGTGGACTGTCGTTTCTGGGGTTTGGAGGGCTGCGACCTCGGAGGTTTTGGGCGGTCCTGCTGCGCAGTGTCCTGATCACCCTGGCGATGTTGTTCTATTTCAGCTCACTGGCTTTGATGCCAATTGCCCAGGCCCTTGCGGGGCTGTTTACATCACCGATCTTCGTTCTGTTGATTTCCGCGCTGTTGCTGGACCAGAAGATCGGCCCCTGGCGGGTCGTGGCTGTGCTTATGGGGTTTGTCGGAATCCTCTGTGTTTTGCAGCCTGACCCCAATGCCTTTGATGCGACCAGCCTTTTGCCGGTGGCTGGCGGCTTTTTCTATGCGCTCAGTGCGATCTTGACCCGAACGCATTGTGCAAACGAAAGCACCGTCGCTTTGCTGGCCGCGATGATTGTCACGCTTGGGCTGGCCGGCGCTCTTGGCCTCGCGGTGTTTTCGGTTTTTCCGGTGGTCGGGTCTGACGGCCCGGCCGGTTTTGTGACCCGGGGCTGGGTCTGGCCGATGGAGGCCGCTCTGCCGTGGGTCGCATTGCAGGCGGTTGGGTCCACGGCTGCGGTATTCATGCTGATCAAGGCCTACCAACTGGGCGAGCCGTCATACGTCGCGGTGTTCGAGTATTCGGTCATGATCTTCGGACCGCTTTTTGCCTGGGTGGTGATGGGGCAGGGGATTGGGCCGCTGCAGATTGCGGGCATCGCCCTGATCGCCGCGGCCGGTTCAGTGCTGGCGTGGCGGGCAAGCGTGGTTCCCCAACGGGAACCGGCGCAATGATCCTATCAACAGGGCGGTCCTACATCTTCATACATATTCCCAAGACCGGGGGAACGTCGCTGGCGCTGGCGCTCGAGCAGCGGGCCATGAAGGACGATATTCTGGTGGGCGACACCCCCAAGGCGCAGCGCAGAAACAAACGCAACAGGTCACTGCGGACGGCGGGGAGGCTATGGAAACACTCCCGTCTAACCGATTTGCGGGGGCTTTTGCCCGCCCACCAGATGCAAGAGATGTTCGTGTTCACGCTGATCCGCAACCCGTGGGACCGGATGGTAAGCTATTACCACTGGCTGAGGGATCAGTCCTTTGATCACCCAGCGGTTCATCTGGCTGGGCGGCTTGATTTCGAGGCCTTTGTTCTGCACCCGGAAATCCAGCGCTCCTTTCGGGAAAACCCGTTCCCATCCTATGTCAGTGACGTCACCGGAACCGATCTTTGTCGCGCATACATTCGGATCGAACGCTTTCAGCGGGATGCGGCCCCACTGTTCGATCATCTGAGGTTTCGTCTGGACCTTCCGCATGAAAACCGGTCAGCCCGGGGGGCGGAATATGCCAACTACTACTCGGTCCAGGCAAAAGAGGCTGTGTTTGACATCTGTCGCGAAGACATAGAGAGATTCGAATATCAGTTCTAATAAAGCTGGTCGATTATTTCCCGAATTGCGCAAAACGCTGACAAATACAGGCTTTTGTTTATAGGAAGCGCGACTAATGGGGCGAAAAAGGCCCAAATTGGCCCCAAATATGGCAAAACTAAGTCACTCCCGAAAACTTCGTGCTAGCCCAATGGGATAGTTTGAAAGTGCCAAAAGGGGGTCGGCACGTGTTGGAAGTAGTGAGTGTTTCGGGGTTTTCCGAAAATAATATCCAGACCGTACCGGGTGACGCCGTTTCGGTCAGGCGTGGCGGATTGCTGCATGGGACGAAGGTTGCCACCACCAGTGGCTGGAAACTGGCCGAGGCATTGGTCGCCGGGGATCTGGTCAGAACGATGGACAACGGGTTCCAGGAAGTGAAACGCGTGTCCCACGACAGAATAGCCGTACCGGCTGGCGAGGTTCGACCTGACTTTTTGCCCGTGCGCGTGCCGTCCCGCGCGGCATATAACGGTCGCGCGGTCTGGCTAATGCCCGAGCAGGGAATGGCCGTAGCCTTGTCTTCTGATGGCAGCATCGACGAGGGGCTGGCGATCATTCCGGCGCGTCTGCTGAGCGGGCACTTCAGCTTTTCCTCTCGGACACCGGCAGAGGAATTCCAGGTCACATCGCTGTTTTTTGAGCAGGACGAAGTGGTCTTTATCGAGGGTGGCTTTCAAGCCTTCTGTTCCTCGTGCCGCATCCGTTCGCTGTCTGGCCCGTCCCGACGATCCTACGCGGTGCTGGAAGAATCCGAGGCGCGGAGCCTCGTTACATCTATCGCAGAGGCCGGCGAACTGTCGGCCCTTGCAAACCCGTTGGGTGCACTGCCTGCACCCATCCCGCAGGAACCGATCTTTCCGATACGTCCCCCATCGGGGGTGCGGCGTCCGGGACGTCCGGGGCGGCCCAACGTGCCGGCCTTGTTTCTGCGGCCTGAATGGCAGACCTGACCAAACACTCTAAGAAAGATGCTGGCGCATGGGATCATGCGCCAGCATCACTTGTTCAGGCAGCCTTGGCTTCGGGGTCGAAGCGGCCGTAGAAGGTCTGACCTTTTTCGGCCATCTCGCGCAGCAGCGGCGGGCAGGCGAAGCGGTCACCGTATTTCTCCGACAGCTGGTCACAACGCTCGGCCGCGTAAGGCGCACCGATGATATCAAGCCAACTGAACGGACCGCCCGACCACGGCGCAAAGCCCCAGGCCAGGATGGCGCCGACATCGCCTTCGCGGATGTCTTCCAGAACACCTTCTTCAAGCGCGCGCACGGCTTCAAGAACCTGTGCGAACATCAGGCGTTCCTGTACCTCGATCAAGTCGGGCTGCTGCTCGGCCAGCGGATACTTGTCCTGCAGACCTTTCCAGTAGCCGATGCGCTTGCCGTTTTCGTCATAATCGAAGAACCCGGCCTTGGACTTGCGGCCCAGGCGACCCTGTTCTTCCATCCAGAAGATCAGATCGTCCGCCGGGCTTTCCGGGTAGGCGTCGCCCATTGCCGCCTTGGTCGCCCGGGCAATCTTGGCGCCCAGGTCGATCGAAGTTTCGTCGGTTAGCTGAACCGGACCCACCGGGAAGCCCAGTTGACGGGCGGCGTTGTCGACCAGAACCGGGCTGACGCCTTCGGTGATCATCCGCGCCCCTTCGTTGATGTAGGGGATGATGCAGCGGTTGCAGTAGAAGAACCGCGCGTCATTGACCACGATCGGCGTCTTGCGGATCTGGCGGACATAGTCCAGCGCCTTGGCCACGGCCCGGTCACCGGTTTCCTTGCCCTTGATGATCTCGACCAGGAACATCTTCTCGACCGGCGAGAAGAAGTGGATGCCGATGAACTGGTCGGGCCGCTTGCTGGCCTTGGCCAGTTCGGTGATCGGCAGGGTCGAGGTGTTCGAGGCAAAGATGCAATCCTCGGGAATGATCGCCTCAACCTTCTGGGTCATCTCGGCCTTGACCTTGGGATCCTCGAACACGGCTTCGATGATCAGATCGCAGCCCGCCAGCTTTTCAAGGTCCGGCGTGGCGGTGATGCGGGCCAGCATGGCCTCTTTCTTCTCGGCCGTGACCTTGCCACGCTTCATGCCCTTGTCCAGATAGGCTTCGGTATAGGCCTTGCCTTTGTCCGCGGCGGCCTGATCGCGGTCGATCAGCACAACCTCCATCCCGGCCTGCGCCGAGACCAACGAGATGCCCGCGCCCATCATGCCCGCACCCAGAACGCCGATTTTCTTGACCGACTGATCCGGAATGCCTCGCGGACGCACAGCGCCTTTTTCCAGCGCTTCCTTGTTCAGGAACAGCGAACGGATCATCGCGCCCGAGGACGGGTTCATCAGTACCGAGGTGAACCAGCGCGCCTCGATCTTCAGCGCGGTGTCGAAATCGACCAGTGCGCCCTCATAGACCGCGCTCAGCAGGGCTTTGGCTGCCGGGAAGGCGCCTTGGGTCTTGCCGTTCACCATGGCCGAGGCACCCACGAAGTTCATGAAGCCCGCCGGGTGATAGGGCGCGCCGCCGGGCATCTTGTAGCCCTTCGCGTCCCACGGCTTGACCAGATCGGCCTCCTTGGCGTTCAGCACCCATTCCTTGGCCGCGGCCAGCGGATCGGCTGCGATCTCGTCGATGTAGCCTGCGCCCTTGGCCTTTTTCACGTCCAGCATCTTGCCTTCCAGCAGCAGCGGAGCCGCCGCGATGGCGCCCACCTTGCGGACCATCCGGGTGGTGCCGCCCGCGCCGGGGAAGATGCCGACCATGATTTCCGGCAGGCCGTATTTGGCCTTGGGGTTCTCGGCGGCAAAGATGCGATGGGTCGCCAGCGGCAGCTCCATGCCGATGCCGGCGGCCGTGCCGGGCAGGGCGGCCGCGATCGGTTTGCCACCTTTCTTGGTCTTGGGGTCCATGCCGGCCAGCTCGATCTTGCGCAGCAGGGCGTGCATCTTCATCGTGCCTTCGAACAGGCCCTTGGCCGGGTCGTCGCCCGCCTGTTCCTTCATAACCGCCAGCAGATTCAGGTCCATGCCGCCGGCGAACGAGCCTACCTTGCCGCTGGTGATCACGATGCCTTTGATCTCGTCATCGGCCAGGGCCTGATCAATGCAGTCGTTCAGTTCGGACAGGCCGTCGAACGACATCACGTTCATGGTCTTGCCGGGGACGTCCCAGGTGATGATGCCAACGCCGTCGGCGTCTTTGGTCAGTGTAAAATCAGCCATTTTTCTTCTCCTGATCCCCGCCGTTACACACGTTCGATGATGGTTGCCGCGCCCATGCCGGATGCAATGCACAAGGTGGCCAGACCGGTTTCCTTGTCCTGGCGCTCCAACTCGTCCAGCAGGGTGCCGATGATGATCGCGCCTGTGGCGCCCAGCGGGTGGCCCATGGCGATCGAGCCGCCATTGACGTTGACCAGCGCTGGATCGACGTCAAATGCCTGCTGGAACCGCAGCACGACCGAGGCGAAGGCCTCGTTGACCTCGAACAGGTCCAGATCGCTGATCTTCATGCCGGTTTCGGCCAGGATCTTTTCGGTCACCGGAACCGGACCGGTCAGCATGATGGTCGGGTCGGTGCCGATCTTGGCGGTGGCCTTGATGCGGGCGCGCGGCTTCAGGCCGTATTTCTCGCCAAATTCCTTGTTGCCGATCAGAACGGCCGCCGCACCGTCCACGATGCCCGAGCTATTGCCGGCATGGTGGATGTGGTTGATCTTTTCCAGATGCGGGTATTTCAGCATCGCCACCTTGTCGAAACCGGGCATCTGCTCGCCCATCATCTGGAAGGACGGGTTCAGCGCGCCGAGGCTCTGCATGTCGGTGCCGGGGCGCATGTATTCGTCGCGGTCCAGAATAGTCAGGCCGTTGCGGTCCTTGACGGTGATCACCGACTTGCCAAAGCGGTTCTCTTCCCACGCCTTGGCCGCACGCTTCTGAGACTCGACGGCCAGCGCGTCGGCATCGTCACGGCTGAAACCGTATTCGGTGGCGATGATGTCGGCCGAGATGCCCTGCGGGACGAAATAGGTCTCCATCGCCAGCGACGGGTCGACCGCGATGGCGGCGCCGTCGCTGCCCATGGGCACGCGGCCCATCATCTCGACGCCACCGGCGATATAGGCCTCGCCCGCGCCGCCTTTGACCTGGTTGGCGGCCAGGTTCACGGCCTCCATCCCGGAGGCGCAGAACCGGTTGATGGCCAGGCCGGGGATCGTTTCATCCAGGTCCGAGGCCAGAACCGCGGATCGCGCCAGGCAGCCGCCCTGTTCCATTACCTGGGTGACGTTGCCCCAGATCACGTCCTCGACGGCGTGGCCTTCCAGGTTGTTGCGTTCCTTGATGGCGTTCAGGGCCACCGCCGACAGGCGCACCGAGGTCACCTCGTGCAGGCTGCCGTCCTTGCGGCCCTTGCCGCGCGGGGTGCGCAGGGCATCATAAATGTAAGCTTCGGTCATACTTCTCTCCTCAAGCTCGATCCGACGGATTGCCGGGCATCAGGTCATAGGGCTGTTTCCATCCGGGCTGCTCGGACAGGCGGGTCAGCCAGGCGTCGATATGGGGCCATTCGGCGCGGTCAAAGCCGAAGGGTTCAGGGTAATACAGGTAGCCGCCGCAGCTGAGATCGGCGTTGGTCACACTGTCGCCGACGATCCAGTCGCGCCCCTCAAGATGCGCGTTCAGCACCTGATAGGCGGCTTTCAGTCGGCCCTGGTTGAAGGCGATCACATCCGGGTTGCGGTGCTGTTCGGGCAGAAAGTTGATCAGGAACCGGGTCATGCCAGCCATCGAGCTGAACTTGTGGTTGTCCCACAGCACCCAGCGCAGGATGTCATAGTTCTCTTCCCGCGTCTTTCCGCCGAATTTCCCGGACTTCTCGGTGACATAGGCCTGAATCGCGCCCGACTGGCTGGTCCGGAAATCTCCGTCGATCAACACCGGCGCTTCGCCCATTTCGTTGACTTCGGCGCGGTATTCGGGGGTTCGGGTCTGGCCGTTGAAGAAATCGACAAAGACCGGCTCCCATTCCAACCCCGACATCTCGAGCGCAAGGGCGGCCTTGTACGAGTTTCCGCTTTCTCCGAAGCAATGCAGTTTTATCGTCATGCACTCACCCCTCCCAAGGCGGTTTGTACGGTTTCGTCACGCACGTGTTTCAAGAAAGACCTGTCTTGCGGGCAGCAGCCGCGTTCGGACTTGTCTTGCTGAAAACACGCCGGGCCTGGGCCAGGCATCGGGGTCGTTTAGCGTTTGCGCGCCTCAAGCTCGGAATTGAAGATGCGCAGCCGGTGGGTCAGGTTCTCCTCGTCGATCACGCTGTTGAAATTCTCGAACAGGAATGACAGCGCCTCTCCTTCGTCCAGCCCGGCCTCGCGGGCAAACCCCTTGAGTTTTCGATACCCGTCCTCGGTCATGGCGACGGGAAAGCGGCGGGTCAGGCGAAAGCGTTTGGGCATGTCATCTCCTCCATGAGCGCTGGTTCCGGGCGGGTTCGCCCGGAACCAGACTGGGATCAGAAGTTCGCCGCGTCCAGTGCCATCACCGTGTCGGCGCCGGTCTGGATCCGCGCGAGGTGCATGCCCGTGGCCGGCAGACGGCGCGCCATGTAGTAGCGGCCGGTAGCGATCTTGGTCTCGTAGAAGTCCTTGTCGGACGCACCGGCATCCAGCGCTTCCTGTGCGGCCTTGGCCATCTGCGCCCACATCAGACCCAGGCAGACATGACCGAACATGTGCATGAAGTCATACGAGCCCGACAGAGCGTTGTTCGGGTTGGTCATGCCGTTCTGCATGAAGTACATGCCGGCGGCCTGCAGATCCTTCGACGCGGCCTTCAGCGGTTCGATGAACGCCTTGTCATAGGCTTCGTCCTTGCCGCTGTTTTCCTTGCAGAAGGTTTTGACCAAGTCGAAGAAGGCCATGACATGCTTGCCGCCGTCCTGCGCCAGCTTGCGGCCCACCAGATCCAGCGCCTGAACGCCGTTGGCGCCTTCGTAGATCATGGCGATGCGGGCGTCGCGGGTGTATTGCGACATGCCCCATTCCTCGATGTAGCCATGGCCGCCATAGACCTGCTGGGCCTGAACGGTCATGTCATAGCCCTCGTCGGTCAAAAAGCCCTTGATGACCGGGGTCATCAGCGAGATCAGCCCGTCGGCGTCCTTGTCGCCTGCGCGGTGCGCCTTGTCGATCAGGGTCGCGCCCCACAGGATGAAGGCCCGCGCGCCTTCCACAAAGCTTTTCTGGTCCATCAGGCTGCGGCGGATGTCGGGATGTACGATCAGCGGATCGGCCGGACCGTCAGGGTTTTTGGCACCGGTCACGTCGCGCCCCTGCAGGCGGTCCTTGGCGTATTCCAGCGCGTTCTGATAGGCGGCCTCGGCCTGAGCCAGACCTTGCATGCCGACACCCAGACGCGCTTCGTTCATCATGGTGAACATGGCGCGCATGCCTTTGTGTTCCTGACCCAGCAGGTAGCCGGTTGCGCCGTCATAGTTCATCACGCAGGTCGAGTTGCCGTGGATGCCCATTTTTTCTTCGATCTTGCCGACCGAAACGCCGTTGCGCTCGCCAAGGCTGCCGTCTTCGTTCACCAGGAACTTGGGGACGATGAACAGCGATACGCCCTTAATGCCCTCGGGTCCGCCGGGGATCTTGGCCAACACCAGGTGGATGATGTTGTCGGCCATGTCGTGATCGCCGGACGAGATAAAGATCTTCTGGCCGGTGATCTTGTAGCTGCCATCGCCCTGCGGCTCGGCCTTGGTGCGCATCAGGCCCAGATCGGTGCCGCAATGCGGCTCGGTCAGGTTCATGGTGCCGGTCCATTCACAGCTGACCATCTTGGGCAGATATGTGTCTTTCTGCGCGTCGGTGCCATGCGCCAGGATGGCCGAGGCCGCGCCGTGGGTCAGGCCCTGATACATGGTGAAAGCCTGGTTCGCGGCCGAGAACATCTCGCCCACGGCCGTGCCAAGAACATAAGGCATGTTCTGGCCGCCATATTCCTCGGGCATGTCCAGACCGGTCCAGCCGCCTTCCTTGACCTGCTCGAACGCATCCTTGAACCCGGTCGGGGTGTAGACGACGCCGTTTTCCAACCGGCAGCCTTCGGTATCGCCGACCACGTTCAGCGGGTGCAGCAGGTTGACGGCGACCTTGCCGGCCTCTTCCAGAACGGCGCCCGTGAACTCGGGCTCCAGCTCATTGTAGCCCGGAATATCCGAGGCCGAGATTTTCAGAACGTTATGCAGAACGAATTGCGTGTCTTTGGTAGGCGCGTTGTAAACGGGCATTTGAAGCTCCCTTAATTCAGATGTCCGGGTGGCAGGCGGGCGAGGAGTTACTCGGCCGCCTTCTTTTCCTGTTTCATCGAGGCGATGACCTTTTCGCCCCAGCGCAACTGTTCCTTCAGATCGTCGATCGCCTGGGTCAGTTCCTCGCGGCGGGCTTCCATGTCCGCCAGGCGCTCGCACGCGATTTCATAGGTGCGGGTCATCTGGGTCAGTTGCTGGTCGCCGACATGGTACAGATCCAGAAGCTGACGGATCTCTTCCAGGCTGAAACCAAAGCGTTTGCCGCGAAGGATCAGCTTGAGCCGCGCCCTGTCACGTTTGGTGAACAGCCGTTTCTGGCCCTCACGGATCGGAAACAGAAGCTCTTTGGCTTCGTAGAACCGCAAGGTCCGCGGCGTGACGTCATAGGTCTCGCACATCTCGCGGATGGTCATAAGATCTTCGGTCATTGGTCACCCTCTCGTCGCTGGCGTCATGAGAAAGTTGCGCAGTCGATGGCCGCTTTACAACATGAGATTGACGTTTACGTAATCCAGACGCTGCGTCACAAAGAAATTGACGTAACTTCCGGTCGCGTAAAGCGGCGGGTTGGCAATTTTCTTTCCGTTGGGTCAGCCAAATCCACTGTACCCGCGCGGTTCGAATCCGACGGGCAGGCGGCAGGGCGCCAGCCAAAAAATGCAGATTTCCGGTGTAATGAAGGATGGATTTGGGGGGCTCGAACCGGCCGATTTAGGTCAGGGAGTTGGCCGTTTGATCGCGAAGGCGCTGCAACTCGTCCATAGCTTCGTCCAGTTGCTGACGCTGCTGACGCAGCTCTTCCATCTGGCGGTCGGCCATTTCGATAAAGGTAGCCATCTGGGCCTTGTTGCCTTGATCTTCGTAGATCAACAACCACTGCCGGATTTCCTCAAGTGGAAACCCGAACTTTCGGCCACGCATGATCAGCTTCATCCGCGCACGCTCGCGCGGACCGTAAAACCGGGACCGTCCCTCCCGGTCTGGCTGCAGCAGCTCGATATACTCGTAGTAGCGCAGGGTGCGCGGAGTCACGTCGAACTCGGCGCACATCTCTTTGAATGACAAACGCTTGTCGGACATTCCTGTTCTCCTCGGTTGCAACCTAGGGCGTTGTGCGGACAAGCGCAACAGGCGGGCTTGCCCTTTGCGCGCAGAGCAGATCATAAAGGGGCAGGACAACAGGACTGAACCTCATGGTCGACAAGACAGTACTCGCCCGCCAGTTCATCGAGGCGATCCCCCATGCGCGGGCCCTGGGCCTGACGCTGACCCATATCGGCGAGGGTGAGGCCGAGATCACCATGCCTTACAACGAGGATCTGATCGGCGATCCCCGCACTGGCGTGATTCACGGCGGGGCTGTGTCGGCCAGCCTGGATACTTGCTGCGGGGCTGCGGTCATGAGCCATCCGGCGGCGCCGGGCGGCACAGCAACCATCGATCTGCGCATCGACTACATGCGCGCCGCAACGCCCGGCCAGACGATCACCACCCGCGCGACCTGCTATCACATCACGCGCAATGTGGCCTTCGTGCGCGCAACTGCCATGGACGACGATCAGGATCGCCCGGTGGCCACCGCCTCGGGCGCCTTCACAGTCGAGGGGAAGTGAGATGGCAAGACCCCGTCCCGAACCGATGCAGGTGGTGAAACAGCGCCGCGACGCGGCCCTCAAGGCGCTGGTCGAGGGGGTTCCGTATATCCGGTTCCTCAATATCAGCTTCGACCGGCGCGGAGACGAACTGACCGGAGTTCTGAATTTCGACGAAAAGCTGATCGGCAACCCGTTCCTGCCGGCGATTCATGGGGGCGTCACGGCGGCCTTTCTCGAGGTGACGGCGGTGATCACGCTCAGCTGGGAGCACCTGTTCCCGCGCATCGAAAGCGGTGAGATCGATGCCGAGGACATCATCTCCGATCACAGTATCCGCTTTCCCAAGACCATCGATTTCACGGTGGATTACCTGCGCTCGGGCCTGCCGCGCGATGCCTATGCACGCGCCTTCATCAGCCGGGCGGGTCGGCGGTATGCCTCGGTGCGCGTCGAGGCTTGGCAGGACAACCACGCCAAGCTGTTCGCGCAGGCCGCAGGGCATTTCCTGATGCCGCAAGAGCCTTCGGCCAAGAGCTGAGCAAAATGCGGGACGCCTCGGCACCCATTACGCACAGACGGGTGCTGAAGATCGCGGTGCCGATCGTGCTGTCCAACGCGACGGTGCCGATTCTGGGCGCGGTAGATACCGGCGTGGTCGGCCAGATGGGGCAGGCCGCCCCGATCGGCGCGGTTGGCATTGGCGCGGTCATTCTGGCCACGATCTATTGGGTGTTCGGTTTTCTGCGCATGGGCACGACCGGTCTGGCCGCACAGGCCCGAGGCGCGGGAGACACGGCCGAAACCGGTGCTCTGCTCATGCGCGGTCTGCTCTTGGGTGGCGCGGCTGGGCTGTTCTTTATCGTGGCGCAGGTGGCGGTATTCGCAGGGGCGTTCGCGCTGTCGCCCGCCAGCCCCGAGGTCGAGGCGCTGACGCGCAAATACCTCGAGATTCGGATCTGGGGCGCGCCGGCGACCATTGCGCTTTATGCCGTGACGGGGTGGCTAATCGCGGTCGAGCGCACGCGCGGCGTGTTCGTCCTGCAGGTTTGGATGAACGGGCTGAACATCCTGCTGGATCTGTGGTTCGTGCTGGGGCTGGGCTGGGGCGTCGAAGGGGTGGCGGTGGCCACGCTGATTGCCGAATGGACGGGTCTGGCGCTGGGTCTGTGGCTGTGCCGCGATGCGTTCGGGGGTAATCAATGGCGCGATTGGGCGCGGATCTTCGACCCCGCCCGCCTGCGCCGGATGATGCAGGTCAATGGCGACATCATGATCCGGTCGGTCCTGCTGACCGGGTCCTTCACCACCTTTCTGTTCGTGGGCGCCGATCTGGGCGACGTGACGCTGGCCGCCAACCAGGTGCTGCTGCAGTTCCTGGAAATCACCGCCTTTGCGTTGGACGGGTTCGCCTTTTCTGCCGAGGCATTGGTAGGCAGCGCCGTCGGAGCCAAGGACCGATACCAGGTCCGGCGCGCCTCGGTCATGGCGTCGCAATGGGGCGTCGGCGGGGCTCTGGTGCTGGGGGCCACGTTTTTTGTGGCAGGGCCCGCATTGATCGACCTGATGGCCACCGCGCCCGAGGTGCGGATCACGGCGCGCGAATACCTGATCTGGGCGGCGCTGGCCCCGGTGGTCGGCGTTGCCAGCTGGATGTTCGACGGCATCTACATCGGCGCCACCTGGACCCGCGCCATGCGCACCGCCATGATCCAGTCGGTGGCGATTTATGTGGTGGCGCTGTTCCTGCTGGTGCCGACCATGGGAAATCACGGGCTGTGGGCCGCGCTGATGGTGCTGAACACCGCCCGCGCGGTGACGCTGGGCCTGCGCTATCCCCGGCTCGAGGCGCAGGTGGCCTAGAGCAGGGTCAGCAGGTTCTCGGGCGGGCGACCGATGGCGGCCTTGTCGGCGGTGATCCCGACGGGGCGTTCGATGAGGATCGGGTTCTCGGCCATGGCCTGAACCAAGGCCTCCTCGGGTATTTCCTTGCTCAGCCCCAGTTCCTTGAACCGCGCCTCGCCCCGGCGCATCATCTCGATCGCCGGGATGCCCAGCCGGGACAGCACCGCGCGCAGCTCATCCGCGTTGGGCGCGTCCTCGAGGTATCTGCGAACGGTGACTTCAGCGCCGCGGTCCTGCAGCAGGGCCAGCCCAGCGCGCGATTTTGAACAGCGTGGGTTGTGCCAGTATTCGATCACAGCCAATCCTCTCGTTTGCTGCCGACGGCGTCGGCCACCGATTTGAACCCGTCCCGCGCCAGCAGGGCGTCCAGCCCCCGCGCGATCTCGGCCGCCAGCGACAGGCCGCCATAGACCATCGCGGTATAGAACTGCACGGCCGAGGCCCCGGCGCAGATCTTGGCATAGGCCTGTTCGGCCGTGCCGATGCCACCCACGCCGATCAGCGGAATCTGCCCGTCGGTCAACTGGCTCAGCCGAGCCAGAATGCGGGTCGATTTCTCGAACAGGGGCGCGCCTGACAATCCGCCGGCCTGGTCCTTGTGCAGGCTGCGCAGCCCTTCGCGCGACAAGGTCGTGTTGGTGGCGATGACACCGTCGATGCCCGTGTCACGGGCGACATCGGCGATGTCCCGCAGTTCGTCATCCGTCAGGTCGGGGGCGATCTTCAGAAACACCGGGACCCGCCGCGCCAAGGCATCGCGGGTGTCCAGCACACCTGCCAGCAGGGCGCTCAGCGCTTCTTTCCCCTGCAGGTCGCGCAGCTTTTCGGTGTTGGGTGACGAGACATTCACCGTGGCGAAATCCAGCCATTGCCCGCAATGGGCCAGCACATGCGCAAAATCCCGCGCCCGGTCGGTGCTGTCTTTGTTGGCGCCCAGGTTCAGGCCGATCACCGCGTCCTTGGGGCGGTGCGCCAGACGCCGGGCCATCGCCTCCATCCCTTCGTTGTTGAAGCCGAACCGGTTGATGGCGGCGCGGTCCTCGGTCAGGCGGAACAGTCGCGGCTTGGGGTTGCCCGGCTGCGGGCGCGGGGTCACGGCGCCCACCTCAATGAATCCGAAGCCCGCGCGCGACAGCGGGCCCAGAACCTCGCCATTCTTGTCGAACCCGGCGGCCAGCCCCACCGGGTTGGGCAGGTCCAGCCCGGCAAGTTGCGTGCGCAAGCGCGTCGAGGTGACGGGACCGGGCGCCGGGGTCAAAGCCGTTTTCAGCGCCTTGATCGACAGGCCGTGCGCGGTTTCTGGGTCCAGGCGATGTAGCGCGGCCAGGGCCAGTTTCTCGGTCAGTTTCATCCGAAGGACGCTCCGGTTGGGGTAGGGGCGGTGCGGATCAGGCGCGAGTCGGCCACCGCCGCCTGCCGGTGAATGACCGCCGCGCGATAGGCCGGGTCGGTCACCATCTCCAGAAACGCATGGGCCGAGGGGTAACGGGCGATGAACATCTCGTCCCACGCTTCGCCCTTCGGGCCGATCAGCGTTGTCTGGAACGTGCCGCGCCAGATGATCGAGGCCCCCAGCCGCGCGATGATCGGGGCGGTTTCGGCACCATACCGGCGATAGGCTTCTGCGCCGCTCAGCCCCGCGCCGGCCAGGTCGTGGCCTGCGGGATAGACGGCCTTGGCGCGGAAATGCACAAGGTTCAGCATCTCGATCGGGTGATCGCGGTCCAGCGCTTTGAACGCCTCGAACTCGGCGCGGTCGGGGTCGATATGGCCGGTCATTGCATCTCCTTGGGGAAGCGGTGCGCGCCGTTTTCCAGCGACAGCGGCTTGGCCCAGACCACATCCGCCATGCGCATGTTGCGATAGAGATGCGGGAACAAGGCCCCGCCGCGCGAGACCTCCCATTTCAGATCATCGCCCATTTTCTGGGCATCGCAGGCCACGAGGGTCAGGTTTTCGACCCCGGCAAAGTGTTTGGCCGCGGTCTCGGCCGCCTGTTCTGCGGTGGAAAAATGCACGAACCCATCCGCCACATCGACCGGCGCGCCTCGGGTTTCGCCCTGTGCCTGCAGGGCCGCCCATTCCTCGGCCCGGAATATCTTGTAGATCAGCATGGCGCCGTGATGCCCCGCGCACGGGGTAGAATCAAGCCGCATTTCCCCCTTTGACTCTTTGCCGCCCTCGGCGCACGATCCTGACAATCAATAACAGGGAGTTTCAAATGATTACCCGTTTCCTGACATCCGTGGCGGCCCTTGGCCTGACTGCAGGCATGGCGGCGGCCGACTACAAGCTGACCATTCTGCACACCAACGACTTCCATTCCCGGTTCGAGCCGATCAACAAATATGACAGCGGCTGTGGCGCCGAGGACAATGCCGAGGGCAAATGCTTCGGCGGTTCGGCGCGTTTGGTGACCGCGGTCAACGACGCCCGCGCGCGGGCCGAAAACTCGATCCTCGTGGACGGCGGTGACCAGTTTCAGGGGTCGTTGTTCTATACCTATTACAAGGGCAAGGTCGCGGCCGAGTTCATGAACAAGCTGGGCTATGATGCGATGACCGTGGGCAACCACGAATTCGATGATGGCCCCGAGGTTCTGGCCGGTTTCGTTGATGCGGTCGAATTTCCGATTCTGATGTCGAATGCGAACATCGAGAACGAGGAACTTCTGACCGACCGGATCAAGAAATCGACCGTGATCGAAGTGGGTGGAGAGAAGATTGGCCTGATCGGCCTGACCCCCGAAGACACCGACGAGTTGGCCTCACCCGGGCCGAATGTCGTGTTCTCTGATCCTGTTCCGGCGGTTCAGGCCGAGGTGGACAAGCTGACGGCGGAAGGCATCAACAAGATCATCGTGCTCAGCCACTCGGGCTATGGCGTCGACCAGCGGGTCGCGCAGGAAACCACGGGTGTTGACGTGATCGTGGGCGGACATTCGAACACTTACCTGTCGAATACTTCAGACAAGGCCGCCGGGCCGTACCCGACCGTAGTGAACGGGGTGCAGATCGTTCAGGCCTATGCCTACGGCAAGTTCCTCGGCGAGTTGAACGTGACCTTTGATGACGACGGCAACGTGGTCGAGGCGGTGGGTGAACCGCTGATCATGGACAACACCGTGACCGAGGATCAGGCTGCCCTGGACCGCATCGCAGAACTGGCCAAGCCGCTGGACGAGATCCGCAACAAGGTCGTGGCCAACGCCGCGGCTCCGATCGAAGGTGACCGGTCGATCTGCCGCGTGCAGGAATGCGAGATGGGTAACCTGGTGGCCGATGCCATGCTGGCGCGGGTCGCCGATCAGGGCGTTCAGATAGCCATCGCCAACTCGGGTGGCCTGCGTGCCTCGATCGACGCGGGCGACGTGACCATGGGCGAGGTGCTGACTGTTCTGCCCTTCCAGAACACGCTCTCCACCTTTGAGATCAGTGGGCAGGGCATCATCGATGCGCTGGAAAACGGCGTAAGCCAAGTGGAAGAGGTCAAGGGTCGCTTCCCGCAGGTGGCAGGGTTGAAATTCACCTGGGATCCGTCGGTTGCTCCCAACGAAGGCCGCGTGACCGAGGTCATGGTGGCCGAAGGTGATGGGTATGTGCCGATCGATCCGGCCAAGACCTATTTGGTGGTGACCAACAACTATGTCCGCAACGGTGGCGACGGGTACAAGATGTTCTCTGGCGAGGACAAGAATGCCTATGACTTCGGTCCCGATCTTGCGGATGTGACCGCGGAATACCTTGCGGCCAATGCACCTTACACGCCCTATCTGGATGGACGTATCCAGCAGAAGTGATTGCTGACACAGAAAAAGAAAAGGCCGCATCCAAGGATGCGGCCTTTTTTGTTGGGGTTCGGCTTATTCGAATTCGTATTCGGGCCACAACTCGGGGTCGAAACCGTCCAACATGGGCCGGATATAATCCGCAACCTGACGCCAGCCGCCAACCGATTTGGTCGAGATTTTGTTGCGCACCTGGTCGATACTGGCCGTGCGCACCTGTTTCTTGTTTTCTTCCGGGTGCATCATGCTTTCGCGCCATTCGATCCCGCAGAATTCTGCAACCTGCTTGCTGTAGGTCTCGGGGTCGGCCACCAGTTTTTCGTAGGGCACCGTAAGGATGCGATCCCCGAAGATGGCATCCCAATGCTGCATGTAGCGGCGATACATGTTGGCCGAGTGCGCGATCGAGTTCAGGTTCGATGCGTATCGCATTCCGCCCGCTGGAAAACGCCGGATCCATTTCGACAGGCCGACGTCCCGTGGGTCACGCAGCATGTTGATGATCTTTGCGTTGGGGAAGGCTGCCAAAAGAAAACCAACCCGCTGGTAGTTGTGCGGCATCTTGTCGACGAAAGCGATCGAGCCCTCGGGGATCGGGGGCATCAACTCGCGGAAATGCTTGGCGAACTCCGCGGCTTCTGCGTCCGAGAATGCCTTCTTTTCGTTCGAGTATGGCGCCGAAAGGTCGGACCCGAGGTTCAGCTCTCCACATCCCGCGATGTCGGGGGCAGAACTCAGCATCATTTCCATCAAAGTGGTGCCCGACCGAGGCTGTCCGATCACGAAAATCGGCAGGGGCATTTCCTCGATCCCGGAACTTGGGACCGACGTGCTGTCAGGGAACAGGCCGCAGATGCGGCGTAGTTTGCGCTCTTCTTCTTCGAAATCGTATGGGTTTTCGTCGTGCTGCACCCTGTTTGCGACTGCAAACTGCGCAAGGGCGGCCTCCAGCCCACCGATCTTTGATTGAAGCTGTGCCAGCGTGAACTCCAGAGTCGAATTGGGGTGTTTCCGCTTTGCGATCGCGGCCTCGACCCGGGGCAACAATGCTTCGGCCTGTTCGGTGTCTACCATTGACGACAATTGGAACAACGCCGATGCGTGATACGGATCCTTGTCCAAAACACGCCACAAAAGGTCAGTACAGCCCTTCTTGTCGCCGGCTTGGTGCAGGTCCACTGCTCGGCGGAAGGCGATTTCGATGTTGTCGGGATCCAGCTCGTATGCGCGCGCAATATCGGCCGAGGCCGCATCCACGAAGCCGACGCGCCCATAGGCCCTGCTGCGGGTGGACAGCAGCTTGGGGTTGTCCGGATCGGTCATCAGTCGCTTGGTGGCGTTCTCGATGATGCTGCGCCAGTTCTTGCCCTTGAGCGTGATTTCATCGATCACCCGGACGATCTCGCGGTTGCCGGGAATCTTTTCGGCCATCTTTTCGGCATAGGCCAACGCTCGCGCGATCTGGCCGGTCTGCATCAGGGCATTCGCGATGTTTTCGACGAATTGCGGGTCGTCCGGTTTCAGGCGGGCGGCTTCCTGGAAATGCGGCAGCGATTTCTTGTACTGCTTCATCTCGGTCAGAACGAACCCGGCAATCGCGTGGTAGTCCGCGTCTTTCGGGAATTTCTTGATGCCGAGGGTAGCTTTCTTCAGAGCCTGAGGAAGCTTGCCGGAGTCCAGATCCGCCACCGCCTTGGCCTTGAGGGAATTTGGTGCTTGATTTGTCATCTGACTGCGCGAGACCCTGTGCCTGATTGAAACTTTTGTTGTTGGTTCATTACCCATGTGCGGACGGTTTGCAATAACTCTTCCCAACGATGCCATGGCGCAGCTGTTTGCTGCGCGGCCTTCAAACGCGTTGCCGGCGGTGCCCAACTACAACATCTGCCCGACAAATCAGGTGCATGTCGTGCGCGCCAGAGAGGGAGGGCGGCAGTTGGACCCGCTGCGATGGGGTTTCTTGCCACATTGGTACAAAGCCCAAAACGACGGTCCGCTGCTGATCAACGCCCGCGCCGAAACCCTGGCCCAGAAACCGGCCTTTCGCACAGCCTGCCGCGATCGGCGCTGTCTGATCGTGGCCACGGGCTTCTACGAATGGACCAAGACCCAAGACGGTGCGCGGCTGCCTTGGTACTTCCACCGCAGCAATGGTGCGCCCATCGCCTTTGCCGGCATCTGGCAGAACTGGGGCGAGGGTGAGGCGCGGCAGGCGACCTGCGCGATCGTCACGACCGCAGCCAACGACAATGTGCGTGCGGTTCATCACCGGATGCCGTTGATCATCGAACAGGCGGATTGGGCCTTGTGGCTGGGCGAGGTCGGCAAGGGGGCAGCCCGCCTGATGAAACCCGGCGCCGAGGATGTGTTGCAGTTTCACAGGGTCGGCACGGCCGTAAACTCCAACCGGGCCAGTGGGCCGGACCTTATCGCGCCCGAAGCCGATGAATGACATCAGCGGGGCCTTCTTTTCTTTTGCCATCCTGCGCGCTAAACCCCTGTCATGGCCCTGAAATTCTCAAACCTGCCGCAGCTGTACGCGCATCCGTTCGATACGATCATCGATGTGCGCAGCCCGGCAGAGTTTGCCGAGGACCATCTGCCCGGCGCCATCAACCTCCCGGTTCTGGACAATGAGGAACGCGCACGTGTCGGCACGATCTACGTTCAGCAGAGCCCGTTTCTGGCGCGCAAGCTGGGGGCCGCGTTGGTGTTTCGCAACGCCGCCACCCATATCGAGACGCAACTCAGCCACCACGAGGGCGGTTGGCGCCCTTTGGTCTATTGCTGGCGTGGCGGTCAGCGGTCGGAATCCTTCACCTGGATGCTGCAGCAGATCGGCTGGCGAGCCGAGGTAATCGAGGGCGGATACCGCAGCTATCGGCGTCTGGTGAAGCAGTACCTCTACGATGACCCGCTGCCGTTCAAGCTGGTGGCGTTGGATGGCTACACCGGCACTGCAAAAACGGAACTTCTGGCCCAGTTGCAAACGCGCGGGGTGCAGGTTCTGGATCTCGAAGCGTTGGCCAATCACCGCGGTTCGCTGCTGGGCGAGCAACCCGGCGGACAACCCAGCCAGAAAGCGTTCGAATCTGCCTTGGCCTCGGCCATGTGCGCCCTTGATCCGGCACGGCCCGTGTTGGTCGAGGCCGAGTCGTCAAAAATCGGTTCGTTGATCCTGCCCCCAGCGGTCTGGCAGAGCCTGTGCCAAGCGCCGCGAATACTTGTCACGGCAGATATCGAGGCGCGAACGGACTATCTGGTCGCTGCCTATGACGACATCCTGTCCGATGCCGAGCGTTTGCGGGACCGCCTGTCGCCGCTGCGGTTTCACCGGGGGCATGATGTCGTGGATGCGTGGATGGCTCAGATTGCCGAGGGAAACAAGAAAGCTCTGACGCGCACCTTGATGGAGCAGCACTATGACCCGGCTTACGAAAAGTCGCGAAGAAACCACCAGTTCGACGTGATCGCGCGCGTGCATGCCGCGTCCTTGACTACGAATGGGCTGGATCAGGTTGCGTCGGAAATCGAAGGGATTGTGGCTCAGCTCTGAAGGCGCAGGCCGAGTGTGTCGCTCAATACACCGATGACTGCAGCCGGGTAACCAGCGGCACGCAAATGGTCGCAGATTTTTCGTGCGTCGTCGGCCGAAACGGCAGCCAGCAACCCACCCGCGGTCTGAGGATCGAACAGCAGATCGGCCTTGCCGCCGATTGAAACTTCGGGCGCGATGGAACGATTGTCGTTGAACAAGCTGGACCGAACACCTTGCTGGCTGAGCTCGAGCGCCCCCTCTATGACCGGGACTGCGTCCAGGTTCAGGACTGCGCCACAGTTGGATGCCTCGCACAGGCCAACAAGATGCCCGGCCAGTCCGAACCCGGTGACGTCAGTCATGGCTTGGGCCTGGGCCAGAATGCGTGCGGCGCCACCCTGCGGCCGCGTCATGTGGTCATAGGCGGCCACTACCCACTCGCCGTTGGCTTGCCCTGCCATTTCCGCGGCCATCAGGACGCCGCTGCCAATCGGTTTGGTCAGGATCAACACATCACCGGGCCGCCCACCCGAAAGGGTGATCGGATCAGACCGGCACAAACCTGTGATGGTGAAACCGATGGTAAGCTCATCGCCCATCGAGCTATGGCCGCCGACGATCTCAGCCCCGGCGCCGCGCATGACTTCGGTCGCGGTTTGCATGATTTCAGCCATGGTGCGGTGTTGCAGCTGGGAGGACATGCGCGGCAGGATCAGTGTGGCCGTCGCGGCCTGTGGGGTCGCTCCCATCGCCCAAATGTCTCCCAGTGCGTGAATGGCCGCGATGCGGGTCATCAGAACAGGGTCCGGAACGACACTGCGCAAATGATCTGACGTCAGCACCTGCCGGACATCTTCAAAGGTCAGCATCGCTGCATCATCCCCGGGCAGGGGTATGATATCCGGACGGTCGAATCGCGGTATCGCGGACAGCGCGGCCTGCAAGGCGCCGCGACCTACCTTGGCGCCGCAACCGCCGCACATGGGCTTGTCGCCCAGAGCGTCGCGCAGTCCATCCGCATGGTGACGGGGAATCGCGGGGCCTGGCATCTGGGGCAGCTCACGAAAGCGACGCATGAACTTCTGGTCGATATGGTTTTTCCACCGCCACATCACAGGTCCGCTGAATGACGTCCCAAAGCGCTCGGCCAGTGCCGAGCGTTCCCCCAGCGAGACCAGCTTCAGGTAATCCTTCTGCGGCTTGTACCGGCGCATGGTTCCAGCCCCGAGAGCTGCGCGCAGGTTGTTGAAGAGAACGGGAGCCTCTCGTACGGCAAAGACGCCAGCCTTGGGGCGCGGCGTGTCATCCAGATGAGCGCAGTCGCCGACTGCGAAGACCGATGGATCGCTGGACTGCAAATACCCGTTCACTCGGATAAAGCCGTCTTGCAGGTCCAGTCCGGTCAGACCGATCCAGTCATAGGGGCGGGCGCCCGCCGCGCCAGTTGTGAAATCGGCCGTGATGTGACGCCCATCGGTCAGTTGCACGCCTTCGGGTGTGATTTGCGCAATTTTGGCTTGTTCGATGCAATCGATGCCAAGCTGTTCCATCGCCCGCCGAATGGTCTGGGCGGCCTTGGGGTTTATCGCGGTCAGAATTTGCGCCTTGTCGATCAGAGTGACCGTTGCTTCCCGACCCTTGGCGCGCAGAGCATGGGCCATGGCCATCGCCAGTTCGACGCCCGCTACACCGCCGCCAATGACCGCCACCGAAGCGGGGTCGGTTGTCTCCAGGTACTGGGCCCATTTTGCGGCAAAGGGACCAAGAGGTTTTGCAGGGATGGCATGTTCCGTGAACCCGGGCAAAGACGGCATGTCCGATGTGATTCCGACATTGATTGAGGCGACATCGAAAGCGACATCAGGGTGATCGGCCACATTCAACAGCCGCCGGTTCAGGTCCAGGCCGATCGCGGCACCCAGAATGATCCGGGCCCCCGCAAACCGTGCCAGCCGGATAAGATCGATGTCCAGGTCGCGGCGCGCGTAGTGCCCCGCGACATATCCGGGCAACATCCCGGAATAGGGCGCGGTCGGGCCAGGATTGATCACGGTCAACCGCGCGCCGGGTAGGGGGTTCATCCCCCATTTCCGAAGGAAAAGCGCATGCGTATGGCCTCCGCCCACCAGAACCAGATCGCGGGTAAGTGGCAACGAAGGTGTTTTCATGAAGTCAGTTCGCGCTGTGATCCGGGACGTCTTCGACCTGCTCGACCGCGTGGGTGGCCCAAAGCTTGTCTTCGCCCGCGTCCGGCAGATCCTCGGGGGCTTCATGGCGGTGAATGTGCCACTTGGCAATGAACAGAGCCGTGATCGGAGCCGTCAGAAACAGGAACAGCGTGATTAGCAGTTCATGCATGGAAAGGCGCTGTTCGATCAGGATCGAATGAAAGATCGAGGCCAGCAACACACCGCCCACGCCCAGCGTGGTGGCTTTGGTCGGGGCGTGCAGCCGCGACATCGGATCCTTCAGCTTGATCATGCCGAATGACCCGACAAAGCCGAAAATCCCTGAAACGATCAGGAAAAATGCAATCAGAAGCTCGAAGATGAATTCCATGGCGGCCTCACTCGATGATGTTGCCGCGCAGCATAAAGCGCGCATAGGCCACGGTCGAAACAAAGCCCAGCATGGCAATGATCATGGCGGCTTCGAAAAAGATCTCGGTGCCCAGATGCAGGCCGTACAGGATCATCAGGGCGATGGTGTTGATCACCATCGTATCAAGGGCGAGCACTCGCGTTCCCACACCGTCGGCGGTGATGATCCGCCACAGGCACATCATGATCGCGGCCCCAAAGCAGGCAAAGGCAAAATAGATCGCATATTCGATCATTCGAAAATCTCCTTCAGGCGGCGCTCGTAACGCTGCTTGATCTGGTCTCGTACCGCGCCCGGATCCGGAGCGTCCAGGCAATGGACCAGCAGACAATGCCCTTGGGCCGAGAGGTCGCAACTGACGGTGCCCGGAGTCATGGTGATGGTTCCAGCCAGTACCGTGATCGCTTCGGGTGTGCGCAGTTCCAGCGGGATCGAGATCCAGTTCGGTTGTCTGTCCGCGTCGCGTTTGAACAGGATGATGCGGGCCACGGTCACGTTGGCCACCACGATGTCCCACAGAACCACGATCATGTACTCAACGACCATGGGCCAGTTCCGCAGGATGGGCCGGTCGGGCCAGTAGGGTTGGGTGATGAAGGGAATGATGATCCCCAGAAGCAATCCAAACACCAACGAGTTCAGCGAGGGCGCGTTGGCCAACAGCACCCAGACCAGAGTCAGCAGGAAGCTCAGATGCGGGTGGGGGAATATCCGGCGCAGCAGTTTCATCAGTCTTCCCTTCCCAATACGGCCGAGATGTACTGTTCCGGCGCGAACAGTTGCGCGGCGGTCTTGCGAGTGTAGTCCAGCGAGGGTCCGGCGAACAGGGTCAGCAGGACGAGGCCCAGAACCACTCCGAACACCGAGGTGAACGCCAGCCCCGGCTGCGGTTCAGGCGCGGGCCGGTGCGGGGGTTCATCATCGTTGGTGGCCTCGGTTTCGGGTTCCGGTTCGATCTGGGTGCTGGCGTCATAGCTTTTCCAGAAGATCAGGGATCCGGCGCGGGCTAGACCTACGATGGTGACGAAGGACCCGATCAGAACGACCGCCCAGACCGCAGTGGCATCCGGCGCATACCAAGACGCATCCAGCACCAGAAGCTTGCCGATGAACCCCGACAAAGGCGGCATGCCCGCCATCGCTATGGCTCCAACGAAGAACAGCGCCGAGATCAGTCCGCTTTGCGGCATCGGCGGGCGGGGCGCAATGGCCCCTCCTCGACGTTCCATTACCAGATCGGCCACCAGGAACAGCAGCGCGGTCGCCAAGGTTGAATGGTAGACGTAGTACAGAGCGGCGGCTGTGGCCGTCTCGGTGAACAAGGAAATAGCCACCAGCAGCGTTCCCATCGATGCGATGGCGCAAAACGCAACCATGCGCGCAATGTGCCGCGTGCCCAGAATACCGATCGAGCCGATGGCAAGGGTCACCAGCGCGGCAGGTTGTAGCCAATCACCAACCAGTCCTTCGGTGACGGCAACATCCGGGCCGAATGCTAAAGTATAGACCCGCAGGATCGAATAGGCCCCCACCTTGGTCATGATCGCAAACAGCGCGGCCACTGGCAGTGGCGCGTTGGCATAGCTGGCCGGCAGCCAGAAATGCAGCGGCAGGACAGCGGCCTTGATGCAGAAGACCAGCAGCAGAAGAACCGCACCCACGCGCAACAGGGCGGTGTCTTCGGCCGGAATTTCCGCGACGCGCACGGCGAGGTCGGCCATGTTCAGGGTGCCGGTCACTGAATAGATCGTACCCAATGCAAACAGGAACAGAGTTGACCCCAAGAGGTTGTAGGTGACGTATTGCACCCCGGCCTTCAGACGTACTGCGCCGCCGCCATGGGTCATCAGGCCGTAGGAGGCGATCAGCAATACCTCGAAAAATACGAACAGGTTGAAAGCGTCCCCGGTCAGGAAGGCGCCGCAGACACCCATCAGCTGGAATTGGAACAACGGGTGAAAGTGGTTGCCGCGTTCGTCCCATCCGGACGCGATGGCGTACAGCACGACAGGCAAGGCCAGCAGCGCCGTCAGCAACACCATCATCGCGGACAACCGGTCAAGGACCAGAACAATGCCAAACGGGGCCGGCCAATCACCCAGCTCGTAGACGTGAATCTCGCCGCCTGCCGCCTGCGCAGTGATGGTCAGCGCGATGCCGAGCAGACCCACCACACCGGCGACTGAAAAGATACGCTGCAGGTCCAGATGGTACCGCAGAACCATGATGATGAAGGGGGCCAGGATCGCGGGCAGGACGATCGGCGCAACGATCCAGTGGTTCATGCGTCTTCTCCTGCGTCATCCACGCTGTCCTGCGCGGCCATGTCTATATGGTCATCCTTCGAAGACAGGTAGGCGCCCAGAGCGATCATCACGATCACAGCTGTCATCCCGAACGAGATCACAATCGCCGTCAGAACAAGGGCCTGCGGCAATGGATCGGTATAGGGAACCTCTTCGTATTTGTTCAGAACTGCAGGCGCGTTTACGGCCAGCCGTCCCGTGGCGAACAGGAACACGTTGACCGCATAGGTCAGCAGCGACAGGCCCAGGATGACCGGAAAGGTCCGACGGCGCAGGATCAGAAAGATCCCTGCGGCGGTCAGAACGCCAACGGCCGATGCGACGAGTGCTTCCATCAGCCCTGCTCCTTCGCTTTTTCTTGCTCTTCGGCCAGATCATCCCGCAACGGGTTGATGTCCATCGGGAATTCCTGTGCCATGCCCGGCCGCCACGCAAAGCGCGACAGGCTGTCCAGCGCCAACATCACGGCGCCAAGAACGGCCAGGAACACGCCTGTGTCGAACAGCATGGCCGTGGCCCATTCGAACTCTTCCAGCGGTGGCCAATGCAGATAGCCGAAATCGCTGGTCAGGAAGGGCCGCTCGTTGAACCAGGCGCCCAAACCCGTGGCTGCAGCGATCAGAACGCCCCAGCCGATTGTGCCATGGTAGTAAAACCGCTGCCGCTCGATCGCCCAGGTATAGCCGCTGGCCATGTACTGCATCAGGAAGGCGATCGCGACGACCAGACCGGCGATGAAGCCGCCTCCGGGTTGGTTGTGCCCCCGGAAGAAGATGTAGGCACCTACCATCAGGGCGATCGGCATCATCACACGTGTCGCAACAACCATCATCAGCGGGTGCGAGTCACCTGACTGGGGCCAGTGCGGTTTGCGGTTCAGCAGATAGGCGCGGACACTGGTGCCCAGCACGGCCTCGGTCAGGGCAAAGATGATCAGGGCCGCGATCCCCAGCACGATGATCTCGCCGAAGGTATCAAACCCCCGGAAGTCCACCAGGATCACGTTGACCACGTTGGTGCCGCCGCCACCCTTGTAGGAATTGGCCAGGTGGAATTCCGAAATCGTCGGGAAGGCGAAATCGCGCAGCATGAGCGCATAGATCAAGCCCCCGGCGCCGATGCCGGCCACCACTGAAATGGCAGCATCACGCCAGCGCCGTGCCGCGCTGCTGTCCCATGGGGTCTCGGTCGGAAGAAAATTCAGCGACAGCAGCAGCAGGATCATCGTCACGACTTCGACCGAGATCTGCGTCAGAGCCAGATCAGGCGCGGACAGATAGTTGAAGGCCATCGACACGATCAGGCCTACGACACCGATCAAAACAAGTGATAGCAAACGGTTCCGGTGGAACCACATGATGCCCATCGTCGCCACGATCAGGCACAGCCAGCCGATGATCGGAATGATCGGAGCCGGCAGCGGAACCCGCGTTTCCACGCCAATCGTACCGGTCGAATAGGCATAGTATCCAAGGCCGACCGTAAAGGCGATCAGGATGATCGCATAGCGGCTGATGACTCCGTTGTGCAACTCGTCCGTGATCCAGCGGCTGGCGGCGGTAAATCCGCCGATCACGGCGTCGAAGATGGTCTTGGCCTCGGGGCGGGGCAGGATATTCCAGACGTGCTCGCCGCGCCGGTGCAAAGCCAACAGGAAGAGGCCGCCAAAAGTTGCGACGATCGACATGTACAAGGCGGGCGTGAACCCGTGCCACAGCTTCAGTGAATAATAGGGCAGCTTTTCGCCACCGATAACCGCAGAAGACACAACCGCAACCAAGGGGCCGACGATGGCGGCCGAGTTCAGGCCGATCAGCACGACCAGCACAACCAGGAATGCCGGAGCCAGCCACAGCCCCACTGGCGGGTCATGCGGGTGCACAGGGTAATCCTCGCGTTCTGGGCCCAAGAAAACGTGGGAGACGAACCGGAAGGAATATGCGGCAGAGAAGATCGCGGCCACCAGGGCAAGGGCTGGCACCAGATAGTGCGAGTGCCGCCAGACCGTGTGCACGGTTTCTTCCAGCATCATTTCCTTCGACAGGAAACCGTTCAAAGGTGGAATGCCTGCCATGGACAAAGCGGCGATTGTTCCGATCGTGAAGGTGATCGGCATCAAATGGCGCAGCCCGCCCAGGCGCTTGATGTTCCGGGTGCCGGTTTCGTGGTCCACGATCCCGGCGGTCATAAACAGGGCGGCCTTGAAAGTGGCGTGGTTGATGATGTGGAAGATGGCGGCCACGACCGCGATCTTGGTGCCGAACCCCAGCAGCATCGTGACCAAGCCCAGATGCGACACCGTCGAAAAGGCCAGCAGCGCCTTGAGGTCATCCTTGAACAGCGCGATCACGGCACCGATCAGCATGGTTATCAGTCCGGTGGTGGAGACGATGTAGAACCAGGCCTCGGTCCCGGCCAGAACCGGCCACATGCGCGCCATCAGGAACAGACCAGCCTTCACCATTGTCGCCGAGTGCAGGTACGCGGAAACCGGCGTTGGCGCCGCCATGGCATGAGGCAGCCAGAAATGGAACGGGAACTGGGCCGACTTGGTGAAACATCCCAGCAGGATCAGTATCAACGCCGGCAGGTAGTAGGGCGAAGACTGGATCAGCTCCCGGTTCTGCAAGATCACGCTCAGGTCATAGGACCCCACGATATTGCCGAGGATCAGCATCCCCGCGATCATCGCCAGCCCGCCGGACCCGGTGACCGCCAGCGCCATCCGCGCGCCCTGGCGACCTTCGGGCAGGTGTTTCCAATAGCCGATGAGCAAGAACGAACTGAGCGAGGTCAGTTCCCAGAAAACCAGCAAAAGCAGTATGTTGTCGGACAGAACAATACCGACCATCGCGCCCTGGAACAGCAGAAGATAGGTGTAGAATTGCCCCATAGGGTCTTCACGCGACAGGTAAAATCGCGCGTACAGGATGATCAGCAGACCAATGCCGAGGATCAGCAGCGCGAACAGAAATCCCAGCCCGTCCAGCATGAAATTGGCGTTCAACCCCAGCCCCGGAATCCAGTCGAACCGCGCGGTGACCACCGTGCCGTTCATGACGTCCGGGATATGAATCAGCAGCCCCATCAAGGCCAGAAACGTGGTCAATCCCGCTGCCGATGCGGCTGCGTTGCGCCCGGCGCGGATCAGCAGGGCGGGAAAGACAGCTCCGAGGAAGGGAAGGGCCGCGATAAGGAATAGGGACAACTGCGATACTCCGGGCTGAGCGGTCAGGGTGCTGTTGATTTTGTAAGGATAATTTATTGACTGTCCAGCTATTGCAAGTTTTTCACCTTGCACTACACCGCTCGGATTTTTGGCCAAAGCCTGCGCGAAAATGACGCGAACTTGATCTGCGCCCTGCTTTTCGGCGCAGCGTCGGAGGCGGACCCGTGATAAAACCGGCTTGCAGAAACCGGAGGGTGCACATTGGCGATCACAACCAAGCTCAGCCGCAGAGGCGTGTTCCTTGGGGGCGCAGCCGCTGTTCTCGCGGGTTTTGCGATCCGTGAATACCGTCTGATCCCCGAAGACTTTTCTGGCGGTACGTTGACCGTCGCTCAGGCGCACGAAAAGGCTGTTGCAGGGGAAATCCTGTTGCTCGACATTCGGACCCCGCGCGAATGGCGGGCCTCAGGCATCGGGCAGGGCGCCCAACCGCTGGACATGCGCCGTGAAGACTTTCTGGATGCGTTGGATCGCCTGTCTGGCGGTGACAAGGGGCGGCCGATTGCCGTGATCTGCGCCCGTGGTGTGCGGTCAGCGCGGCTTGGCAACAGGTTGACCGAGGCAGGCTATGGCAACATTCTTGACGTGCCCGAAGGGATGCTGGGGTCAGCCGCAGGTCCGGGCTGGGTGCGGGCCGGGCTGCCGGTGCAGGCGTATTCGGAGGGGGCGTGATGAGGCTCAGGGATCTGTTGGCTGTGTTGGTCGCAACCGCCGCAACTCCGGCATTGGCTGCGTGTGGGCAGGATCAGGGTGTTTGCGAGACTGCAACCGGAAGCTATCGCATCGAGCTGCCGGAAGAAAACAACCCGCCATTGGTCGTGTTCCTGCACGGGTACGGCGGCAGCGCGCAGGGGACCATGAAAAACCGCGGCATGGTCGAACCCTTGCTGGCCCGGGGATACGCGGTCATGGCACCCGAGGGGGCCGAGCGCAACGGGCGAAAGAGCTGGAACTTCTATCCGGGTTGGGACGGGCGTGACGAAGCCGCGTTCCTGAAGGAGGTTGTTGCGGATGCGGTCCAACGGTTCGGGGTAGATGACCATCGCGTGGTGCTGGGGGGGTTCTCGGCCGGCGGCTTCATGGTGAACTATCTGGCCTGCGCCGATCCCGAGGCATTCTCGGCCTACGTGCCTGTCTCAGGAGGATTCTGGCGCCCGCATCCCGAAAGTTGTGCGGGGCCGGTGCGCCTGTTCCACACACACGGCTGGACCGACAACGTGGTGCCGCTGGAGGGGCGCGCACTGGGTGGCGGTCGGTTCCTTCAGGGCGACATCTTCGCCGGGCTTGAGATCTGGCGGCTGGCCAACGAATGCGCCGACAACCGCCCAGACGGGTTTTCTACGACAGGTCGGTTCATGCGTCGGAAGTGGACCGCCTGTGCGGACGGCAGCGCATTGGAGTTCGCGCTGTTTCTCGGCGGTCATACAGTCCCTCGGGGCTGGGCCGACATGATGCTGGATTGGTACGAAGGGTTGCCCGGCGGGTGATCATTCCGCCGGTGTCATGGTTCCCTTGCCCTCGATCAGGCGTTTCAACTCGTTGCGATGCGAACGTGCCGCCCGCGTGATGGCAGGCTCGTGGAAATCCTCGGGCATGCCGACCATGCGACGCGCCGCAGCGGCAGATACGCCGCTGAGAGCGGAGAGCGGTACCGCAAAGGTCAGGCTGATGGCGATTGGAGCCAACCAGACCGAGACCAACCCGGCCAGGATACCCGCGCTCAGCGCGAGGCCGCTGATGGTTTCGAGCGCGTGACACACGATCAGCGTCCGCAGCCCATAGGTGCCGCCATCCCGCGCCTGCGGGGTCCAGCCTTTTTGCACACCGAGAAGGGTGCGGAACACGGCGATCATCTGCTGTACCATAAGGATCGGTGCGTACAGGATCGACAGCACGACCTCGAACAGGAATGACGCATGAAACCGGGTCCGGCCGCCGAAATCTTCATAGCGAACACCGCTGAGGGGCAGTGCCAGGGCACCCAGAATCTTGGGGGCCAGCAGCATCGCGTACATGACAAGGATGATCAGAACATGCCGCGTTTCGGTCATTTCCGGCCACTGGGGGAACATCGGATTGTCCGGGCTGAAATAGTGCAGCACCGAAGCATCCTTGCCCTGACCGATCAACGCCCACATGACCAGCAGTGCGAACCACAAGGGTGACATCAGGTATCCGACGGCGCCGTGGAACAGATGAAACCGCGACACGGCCCGAAACCCGGTCGAGCCCAGCAGGCGCAGATGCTGCAGGTTGCCCTGGCACCAGCGGCGGTCGCGTAGGGCGTGGTCGATCAGTGTCGGCGGTGTTTCTTCGTACGAGCCTCGGATGCGCGGCAGAAAGCGAACGCCCCAACCGGCGCGGCGCAGCAACCCGGCCTCGACGAAGTCGTGGCTCATGATCAGCTGTTCCTGGCCCGAGAGCGAGCGCAGCTTGGGCAGACCGGCACAGGTCGCAAAGGCCTTGGTGCGGATGATGGCGTTGTGGCCCCAATAGTTGCCTTCCTGGCCGCACCAACGGGAGAGGCCCTCGGCGAACGCGATGCCGTACACACCATTGGCGAATTGCTGCATCCGGGCAAAGACGGACTGGGCACCGATCAGTTGCGGATAGCTTTGGATCAGGCCGGCGCCGGGATCGCGGGCCAGCGCGTCGGTCAGCCGCGCGATCGCGCGCCCGGTCATCAGGCTGTCGGCGTCCAGAACCAGCATTGCATCCCAAGTGCCACCCCAGCGGCTGACCCAATCAGCGATATTGCCTACCTTGCGGTCCGTATTCTGTTCCCTGCGTCGGTAATACAGCTCAAGTCCCGGGGCGAGCGTGGTACGCAGCGCCTCGATGCTGGCCTGTTCCTGGGCCGCGATTTCCGGATCGCGGGTGTCTGACAGAATGAACATCGCATAGTGATGCTTGCCCCCTCGGGCGCGCAATTCTTCCAGCATCGTGCGGGCATTGCCCAACACGTTCCACGGCACTTCGTTGTAGACGGGCATTAGCAAAGCGACCCGCAGTGGCTGCGCGCGACCCTGCCGTACCGGACGCTCTTGCCGGGCCAGAGAGACCATGCCCAGTAGGACGGTGCAGACCGTGAAGGAAATCCAGAAGAAATTGAACGAAATCAATGCCAAAAGGATGGCTTCGACCACGTTTATCCCTTCGGCGTCGAACCAGTCTGCCATGACCCACAGCAAAGCAACCGAGGCCGCCATGGCCGGGGAAAACGCCAATGCGCGCCAAAGGCCCGCCGACGACCGGCGGGCATCCGCAGGCGCTTGGGCGTCCCGAAACCCGGCGGCAAAGTCCTGCTCCGGCATCGCCAACGGTGCCTTGGGCGGCATGATCTTCAGGTCCGGATTCATGCTGTCCATCTGTACATCCAGACTTCCGAGGCGGGCTCGTCACCCAGCCTCAGTTGCGCGCGCAATTCGACGTGGTCGCGGTCGCCGGGTTGAAACGAAAGGGCCAGACGCAAACCGCCCGTATCCGGGTTGCGTTGCAGAACCCCGTCCGAAGTTTCCGCATGAGGCGACTGCACGAACACGCTGAGGGCGTCCGGATCGTCGAACAACTCGCTGGCTTCGAAGTCGATCACCGCAAGCCGTCCTTCCCCGAAAGTGTTCTCGCCCATGGCGGTGTTGATCACCCGCGGCATGGCGGTCCGCTGAGGTTCCTCGCCCCAGATCAGGCGGTACGACAAGTCGAGCTGAGCACCGGCAGCGACCGGTTCAGCGGGACGCCAATAGGCGACAATGTTGTCGTAGATCTCCTGATCGGCCGGAATTTCGACTAGAGTGACCGTACCTTTGCCCCAATCGCCCATCGGCTCGACCCAAAGGCCGGGGCGCTTGTGGTATTGCGCCTCGAGGTCGGCATAGTCGGAAAACGCGCGTTTGCGCTGCATCAGTCCGAACCCGCGCGGATTCATGTCGACGAATGAGGACACCTGCAATCGCTTGGGATTGGCGAGCGGGCGCCAAATCACTTCTCCGGCCCCGTTTCGGATCATCAGACCGTCGCTGTCATGCACGGCCGGACGGAAATCGTCGAACCGGTTGTGATTGGTCTGATCGAACAGGAACATCGACGTCCCCGGTGCGATCCCGACGTGGGGAAGCTCTTCCCGAGCAAACAGGGTCGCCTGCACCTCCATGATGCAGTCGGCGCCGGCGGTGATATCGAACCGGTAGGCGCCGGTTACACTGGGGCTGTCCATCAGGGCGTGAGCGATCATGTTGCGTTGGCCGGGCTTTGGGCGCTCCAGCCAAAATCGGATGAAATCCGGAAATTCTTCGCCCTCGGGATCCCCGGTTTTCAGTGCAAGACCTCGGGCTGACAGACCATAAACCTCGTGCAGGCCGATGGCACGGAAATAGCTGGCTCCCTGAAAGACGCAGAACTCGTCCGTCTTGCCAGGGCGATGCATCTCGGTGCGCAGCCGGAAACCCGAAAAACCCAGCGTTTCGTCTACGGGCAGATCGGGGACATCCTCGGCCCGGTCGAACATCTCGAGGTCGAAGGCAACCGGCGCGGTCATCCCGTTCTCAACCGCCGAGACCTGAACGGTTCGCGGGAAGTAGAGGCCGGGGGTGAAGAAATCGACGTTGAACGGCGTATCGGTCCCGTACCAAAGCGCACGGTCCAGCCGGAAACGGATGGAGCGGTACTGTTCGTAGGTGAGGTCCTGCCACGCCTGCGGAACGGTTTCGCGCGCCTCGTAGGGGCGGCTGGCCAGATCGCGGGCAAGGGCGATGATATCGGCCCGGTCGAATGGCACCTCGCCACCGGTGGCAAAGGTGGCCGGGGCGAAGGCCAGCGCCGTAGTCGACGCAAGGAATGCACGACGCGTGAACTTCATGACTTCGATTTCCATGGGTGTGATTTGAACCAAGCGGCCAGATAAGCCACGCCGATGATCAACGCAAATCCAATTAGGTTTGCGGCCAGAACGGTGGCGAAATCCCGCCCAAATTCGTCGAGGAAAACGCCGATAAGTCGCGCCGCTGCCATGGAAAATACAAAAACCGCCAAGGACTGTTGGCCCACTTTGGTGATCTGCTTCAGGATCCATCGCCACAGCTGCGCGCCCATCGTGTTGCCGGTGGCGATCAGGCGATGCCCATGTTGCCCAGCAGCCACCCATCCCAGGTAGGCCAGCGACAGGAAATGCATGTACCGGAACAAGCCGAAATCGGTTTTTTCGCGCAGTTCGCTTGTCAGGCGCCAGACCTTTCGGATGTTCTCGGCAAGATCCGGTGCGGCCGCTTGGACCCACAAGAACACTTTCCACGATCCGAACGGGGCCGAGAGGACAAGGAACAATGCCGCTGCCCAGATCAGCGTCTTGGAAACCGGCGGCGCAGGAATCCAGCCCCGCATGAATGCAAAGCCGGTGAAAAACAGCAACTGCCATCCAAACGGGTTGAAGAACCACTGGCGGTCCGACCACGGTTCGGCCGGAAGCGCCAACATACCGGTCTGCGCCACCAGCCAGATCGCGACCGAGACCAACCCGACCGCCCAGATGCTGAGGCGCGACAGGCCCATGAACATCGGCATCATTGCCAGAACGACCAGGTACATCGGCAGGATGTCGAAATAATTCGGCACATAGGTCAGGGTGAACAGCCCCACCATCTGTGGCATCGGGTCGTTGAAGAAATGCTGCAGGTTCAATCCCGAGACATAGCTTTTGTCGAAGGCTCCGGACAGATCCAGCGCCGCCATGGACATGGCGACAAAGAAAAACAGGCAGATATGGGCCCAGTAGACCTGCCAGATGCGGAAGCTGACCCGGGCGGTCCCCATCCACCAGCCCTTGCGTTCAAACGCGCCGCCAAAGGCGATCGCCGAAGCCATGCCCGAGCAGAAAACAAAGATTTCAGTCGCGTCCGAGAAACCGAACCGGGCCGGGATCCATCTGGCCCAAGGGTCGTTCGGGATGTGCGCGATCAGGATGATGAACATCGCAATACCGCGATAGAAATCCAGCCGCGGGTCGCGGGTTGTGGCAGCAGGGGCGGAGGATGCCGCCACCGGTGCAAAATCAGAAGCGGGCGATGCTGTCGCCATTCGTTTCTCTGTCCTTTGTGGTCGTCTTGTTATTCAGCCGGTACGCTTTGCACACCGGATTGGTCGCGGGCCGAACTGATCAGAGCGCGGCGCGCGAGGGCGTAATTGTCTTCGGTGCCTGACCGTTTGGCCTTGCGGTCGTCCAAAATGCGCTCGACATCATCGAGGCGTCCGGCACGCAGGCCGGAATCGATTGTAATGCGTTCAAAAACATCCCTCTGGGCGTGACTGCCGCCGGCCAATTGCATCGAATTTCGCGCATTTGCAAGATGCTCGAAGGCTTGGCGATAATCGCCTTTTCCAAATGCCTCAAGGCCAATGGCGGCGGCCAAGCCCGGGTCGGCCATGCGACGTGCCGTGTCGGTTGCGGGCTGTTGGGAGTCCTTGTGAATGCGGGCTAGCAACTTGGCAGTCGAGTCGGGCCTGTTGTCACCAGTCAGTGCCAGAAGGTAATGCAGATCGGCGAAGATCAGACAGCCGTCTTCGGTGCGGGTGGCGCTCAGGTCGGCCAGTTCTTCCCATCGGTTGCCAATGTCCACGCCTTCAAGCTCGAGCCTCGACAACAGCGAGGTCGCATTCGAAATATCGCGATAGTCATCTGTCTTGTCCTGGCGAATCTCGTGGTCGTACAGATCAAGCACCTGGTCGATCTGACCCAGATCCAGATGCATCAACGCTTTGTGCCACCACACGTGATACCGGAAGTTGTTGCAGTGGGACCAGGCAGCCTCGCGCCCGGCCAGCCAGTCCAGGCCAGATTGCGCATTGCCCGTCATTTCGTGCACGTGGGCGACTGCGTGCAGGCCCCACGCGTCGTCGGAAACCATCCACAGAGCCTGCCGCCCTGCGATTTCGGCCTTTTCGTAGGCACCGGTTTCTTCCAACGCAAAGGAATGGCACCCAAGCAGGTATCCACGACCGGGGTGATCAGGCGCATAAGCTGGCAGAACCCGTTCGATCGAGCGTCGCATCCCTGCGGAGTCACCCAACACGAAACGGGTCGCGTGGCTGAGTTTCATGGCCAGCGTGTCATCAGGGTGGCTGCGCAGAATTGCCTCGAAGGTTTGCACGGCGCGGGTGGGCTGGCCTGCCAGCCAGTGATCCAGGGCCTCAAGATACAGTGTCTCGCGGGCCGAAATCGGCTGCTCAGCGGCCGCACTCTTTGCGGCGGCGGCGGCCTGATGGGCGACCTCCATCATTTCCCTGCGCCCCAACAGAACCATGAACAGCCCCTTGATGGCATGTCCAAGCGCAAAGCCCGGTTCAAGCTCAAGCACCTTGCCCAGATGCTGAGGTGTGACCGCTGCGTGCGCCATGAAACCAAGCAGAACACCATTCCACGCTTCGGCGCTGTCCGGGTGGGTCAGGGTGTTCATCTGTCCGAAAACATCTTGCTGCATGCTTGGGTCCAATCTGGTTGCAAAAACTCACACTCTTGGACTTAGCAGAGTGTGCAGACGGGACGTAACAGTATCGGGCGTGCTCTCGAATTGGTGAAAGCTTGTGTTCGCAAAAAGCGAAAAAAATCGCCGATTCAATGACATGTTTCAGCGACTTGCCGCCGAAAAAGGCAGAGTGTTTCAATCCTCGAAGGGGTTTTCCGCGTTCAGAACCGCTTGCGTGTCAGCGCCGAACTCGGGCGGAGCAGAGCGATAGGTCACCGGGCTGCGGGACAACTTCAATGGATTCCCGATCAGCCGCACCGGGCCGGGCCGGGCTGGCATATCCACTTGCATCCCCCGCGCCGCCACTTGATCCGAGGCAAAGACCTGATCCAGCGTCTGAACCGGCCCGACCGGCACTTTCAGCGCCTCGAGGCCATCGATGACGGCCTTGGTCTCCAGCCGCTGTAGCGCGGGCCGCAGAACGGCGTTCAATGCGTCGCGGTGTTCCAGCCGGGCCGGGTTGGTGGCGAACCGCGTATCGTCGGGCAGGTGGCTCAACTCCAGAAAACCGCAGAAACGCCGGAACTGGCTGTCATTTCCCACGGCCAGAATGACGTGTCCATCGGCGGTTTCATAAACATCGTAGGGCACGATGTTGGGGTGCCCATTCCCGCGCCGCTGTGGAACCTGGCCCGAGGTCAGATAGTTCACGCCCTCGTTGATCAGCCATGCGATCTGGCTGTCGACCAGTGCGATGTCGATCTGCTGGCCTTCGCCGGTCTGATCCCGGTGGCGCAGCGCCGCCAGAATGCCGACGGTCGCGTACATGCCGCACATCACGTCGGCGATGCCCACGCCGACTTTCATAGGGGCTCCATCCGGTTCGCCCGTCAGCGACATGATCCCGCCATAGCCCTGCGCCATCAGGTCATAGCCCGGCTTGGCCGCGTTCGGGCCGGTCTGGCCGTAGCCCGAGATCGAACAGTAGATCAGCCCCGGAAAGTCCCGCGAGAGGGTTTCATGGTCCAGCCCGTATTTGGCCAGCCCGCCGGGTTTGAAATTCTCGATGAGGATGTCGGCATGGGAAGCCAGCCGCCGGATCTGTGCCTGCCCCTCTGGCGTTGCGATGTCGATGGCGACGGATTTCTTGTTGCGGTTCGCGGCCATGAAATAGGCGCTCAGATCGGTCGGGTTGCCATCCGCATCGGTGACATAGGGCGGCCCCCATTGGCGGGTGTCATCGCCCCCGGTGGCCGGGTTTTCCACCTTGATCACGCTGGCGCCCAGATCGCCCAGCAGCTGCGTGCAGGTCGGCCCGGCCAGAATGCGTGACAGATCCAGAACCTTGACGCCCTTCAGCGGCCCTTCAGATGCGGCCATCATAGCCTCCGCGGTCGATCTCGGCGGCGATCACCGTGAACGTGTCCGCGGTCATCGCGGCCTGCAGCGCCGCGCGCAGTTCGGCGCGGTTGCGCACGGTATGGCCGTTGCCGCCGAACGCCCGGCCCATCGCGGCATAGTCATGCCGGTCGAAATCGACGCCCCGGTTGCCCATCTGGCGCTGGCGCTGTTTCAGTTCGATCAGTGCCAGGCTGGCATCGACAAAGACCAGAAAGATCGGGTTTCCGCCCATTTCTGCGGCGGTCGACAACTCACCGGCCACCATCAGGAACCCGGCATCACCGGAAAAGCTGATGACCGGACGGTCGGGTTCGGCCAGTTTCAGGCCGATCGCCATCGGAACGGCGCAACCCATCGTGCACAGCGCCGAAGACTGGATTAGGCCACGCGCCTCGGAACACTGCCACATCTGGCTGAGAAGGATGCGGTGCGCGCCGCTGTCGGCGGTGGCCAGTGTTTCGGGGGGCAGGGTGTCGCGGGTCTCGGCGATCACGGCGGCGGGGCCCCAGTCGTCGTCGGTGGGAAAGGCCGCGGCCAAGGCGGCCTTGACCTGCGCCGGTTGGCCTTGGGGCCACGTCGGTCGCGCAGGGTTGCCCTTGGCGATCGCTTCAAGGGTGGCGCCGGTATCGGCCACCAGGTTCAGCCCCGCCTGATGCATGTAGTGGTCATTCACCACGGTCGAGATGTCGATCACGCGTTTCTCGTCCGGGTCCCAGATCTCGCGCCAGCCGGGGCGCATTTCGATGGGGTCATAGCCCAGGCACAGGATCAGGTCGGCCTGTTCGACCAGCGGCACAAGCTGCGTGTCGGCCAGGGGTGACAGGCCCGCGCCCCCCAGGCACAGCGGGTGATCCTCGGGCACCACGCCCTTGGCCTTGTAGGTGGTGACGAACGGGATGCCGAAATGTTCCAGAAACGCCCGCACCACGCTGCGCGAGTCGTCATACAGCACGTCCAGCCCGATGATCGCCAGCGGACGCTCGGCCTCGGCCACCCAGCGGCGGGCCTTCTCCAGGCATGTGCCCTCGGGCGCGACGCGGGCGGCCCGGGTCAGCCGTCGGCGCTTGGCGATAGACACCCGGGTATCGGCGACCGAGATCGGTACGTCGATATGCACCGGCCCCGGTCGCGCCTGCGTGGCCAGCGACACGGCCTTGTCGGCGATGATATCGGCGCCCTTGGCCGTCAGGGTGAACGTACCCTTGGTGATCGAGCGATAGACCTGCGCATGATCCATGACCTGATGGGTGTAAGTCAGCGCCTCGTCGGCATCGACGCAGCCGGTCAGCACGATCATCGGTACCCGATCCTGCAGCGCGTTGGCCACGACATTGATGCCGTTCATGGCCCCCGGACCTAGGGTCGCCACCAGAATCGCCGGCGCTCCATCGCGGTGGTGCACCGCCTCGGCCATGAAACCGGCCGAGTTTTCGTGCTTGGTCAGGTGAAAGGTGATCCCGGCCTGTTCCAGCGCATCGACCAGGGTCAACACCTCGCCCCCGGGCATGCCGAATGCGTGGCGGCACCCGGCCTCGTACAGCCGTTGCGCCAGAAGGTCCGCAGCGCGGGGGGACAGGTCCTGCATCGAACAAGCTCCGTAAGTTCCGTTGCGCAGCAGATTGCGGAGGTTCCGGGCCGGTGCAAGCCGCATCACGTCAGTGTGACTATTTGACAGCCATCTGGGCGATGGCGGCGAATTTGGCGTCCAACTCTGCGGCAATCGCGGGCAAGGCGTCGGAGCCACCGTTGTAGGGGGCAAAGACCAAAGTGGGCGTTTTGTAGGACAGCGTCGCGGTCCCGTCCTCGTTTTCCGTGACGTACAGGCGGATCGGCGCCTCGATCATCGCGAGCACCGATTGTTCCAGAACCCGCACCGCATAGTCGTTGTTGAAGACGCCGATCACCCGGTTGCCCGGAATGGTGATGCCGCGCGCGGCGGCGGCCTTGGTGGGCCCGGCCTGCGTTACCACGATCAGACCGTTTGCCTTGACCGCCGCGATCGTGTCGGCCACCAGCGCGTCATAGGTCTTGGTCGTCGGGTGGAAGGCCCAACCCGGCCGCGGTTCGATATCAGCCGCCAGCGCGGGAAGCGCCAGCAGGCCGAGGAAAAACACAAGATGTTTCATCGCGGGCTCTCCATGTAATGGGTGGCCCGAGTTTTCCCGAAATCCCGGCTGCGTACAGTCACAATATCGTGGGTGGCGGGCTTGCGCCGGGGGTGCGAAACCCGCACAAGCGACAGTGAGAAACGAAAAAGGCAGGCGAGTGGCATGCGTGTTTTGATCTGCAGCAGCTGCGCGGGCGAGCGCGACTTGCCGGCCGAGCGTCAGGCCGTATCGGACGCCCTGCGCGCTGCGGACCTGGACGGGCAGGTCGAGATCGTCGAGCACGCCTGTTTCAGCGGTTGCGACGAGCCGACCGTGGTGGCGATGCAGGGGGAACGCCTGGCGTCCTACGTGTTTTCGGGGATCGATCCGGTTGCCGATGCCGATGACATTGCGGCGACCTGTCGGACCATTCTGAACAGCCCGAATGGCTGGATCGAAGACGCCCGGCCGTGCGGGCGGCTTCGCTTGTGTCTGCGGGCGCGGATCCCCGCGTTTCAGTCCACCTGAACCGTGACCGAGGCGCTGACCGGCACCCCATCCACGGCCAGCGGGCTGTGGCTGTTGGCGTTCAGCGAGACCTCGATGGTAGTGTTGCCCTTGGGCAGGTCCGAAATGTGCATCCAGTTGCCATAAAGCCGGGCCAGCTTGACGCCGTTTACATAGACATGCGCATGGCCTTCGCCGGGCTTGTTGTCCAGCGAGGCGTTCTCCGGCGAGAAGCGGAAGTTTTTTGGCATCACATGCAGGTTCCAACCCGCCATCGGGTCGGGGGAGACGGCGATCTCCAGCCCCGGCGCGTCCGGTCCGGCGGGCAGGTTGATGGCGGCGCTGTGGTCATGGGCCATGGCCTCGGCGTGATGGCCGCCATGTTGGGCGGCGTCGGCATGGTCGTGGCCGTCGAAGGTGACGCCGTTGGCCGCGGCCAGCACGAACCCGGCACCCCCGCCAAAGACCAGACCGATCGCAAAAAGAGCAAGCGAGCGTGTCATCATGTTTCCTTGAAAAGCAAATGACCCGCCGGTTGGGCGCCGGCGGGTCGTGGGATTTCGGGGATCAGGCCGCGGCTTCGACGCGCTTGCCCTCGCTTTGCCAGAAATACCCGGCAAACGAACCCAGCAGCACCCAGGCCACAAGGCCGACGCCAAAGGCGCGTGCTGCGAACAGGGCCCCGATCTCGGTCGGAACCGGCCCGGTGAACACGTCGGGTTCCGGCGCGCCGATCAGGTGCGGGGCCATCAACAGCACGGCCGCAACCAGATAGCTGACGATGTTGCCACCAAAGGCGATCAGCCACATGGCCACACCAGCAGCCGCGACGGTTGCCCACCACCAGATCTGCCGCGCGAACACGTCGGCTGCGGCAACACCCGGAACCTCGGGGGCCATGGTGAAGCCCGGCGCCAGGTGAAAGGCGATGAAACCGGCCAGGCCCCACAGCACGCCCGTGCGCCCGTCAACAGGGTGGCCTTGCGCTTCGGCCAGCGACATCAGGGCGACCAGAACCAGCGCATAGCCGGTATAGGTCAGCATGGTGAACACCACGCTCAGCCCGTCGCGGGTCAGGTCCGAGAACATGCCCGGCAGTTCGGGATGGGCCGAGACGGCTTCGGCTCCGAAATGCACCAGCTCTCCGGATTCATAGAGTTCAGCATGCAGCAACACGGGCTGCACGAATACCAACTGCAGCAGGGCGACGATCAACCCGGCTGCAGCACCAGCGAACAGCGCGCTGGTCAGAATGCGACTGAACATTGGTTTAGTGGCAGGGGAAGCCGGTTGCGTGGCGCACGTCATGCGCGGCGTCATGCAGCGCCGATGCCTGAACGTGACCAGCCAGGGTGATGATCCCCAGGCCCAGGGCTGCCGCGAACACTGCCGAAAGAATGCCAGCACGTGCCGTTGATGCGGTTTGCGTTTGTGTCGTCATTTTCTGTCCTCCTGTGCCGCCGCACCCGACGGCCGGTGTTTCATTGTTCGCCTGGCAGGTCTCCTGGCTTGCGGGTCAGCGCCTCTGTTCGCCTTCCCCCCGAACGGATCGGGAGTGGCTGGTTGAACAGGGCTCACCGCTTACAGTCGCGGGGGCGGCTTTGGATTTGACCTGCGCGCAGGCCGCACCAAATTCCCTCTTAGCATCCGGATGTCTCCGGCAGGACCAGACCCGACCATTTAGACGTGAATGCCGCTGTGGCGCAATCGCCATTTGCGACCTTTCGCGTCAATTCCCGCGCTTTTTCAGAACATAGATATCCATGATCCAGCCGTGCCGGGCGCGGGCTTCGGCGCGGGTGCGCAGAATCTGGTCGGCCACATTGGCCAGCGGACCCTTGATCAGGATCTGCTCGGGCATACCCACGTAAGCCCCCCACCAGATGTCAAAATCGGCCATGTCCAACGTCTGGAACGAACATTCGCCATCCAGCATCACCGCAACCGTATCGGCGTCGCTGGGCCAGCCCTCGTCGCGGATGCGCCGGCCGGTGGTCACCAGATAAGGCGCGCCGATCTCATTGATTGGCATGGCATGGGCCGCCGTCAGCGCCTGCAGCGCCGTGATGCCGGGGATCACCGTGGTGTTCGGCTGCGGGGCCAGCCGCGCCGCGATTCGCAGCGAGCTGTCATAGAGCGACGGGTCGCCCCAGATCAGCAGGGCGACGGTGCGCGCCTCGGGGTGTTCGTCCATCGCCTCCTGCCAGCGCAGGGCGATTGCGTCGTGCCATTCATCCACGCCGCGCAGGTAGCCGTCCTGCGACCGGCGCTCGGGGATGTCGAAATAGGAGATTTGGGGCGGTGTGTCGGTGACCTTGTGGATGATTTCCTCGCGCACGCCGGCCAGATCGGCCTTGTTGGCGCCCTTGCGCGGGATCAGGATCAGATCGGCCGCGCGGATCGCCTGCGCGCCCTGAAAGGTCACGTGGTCCGGGTTGCCGGTGCCGATCCCGATCAAGACCAGATCAATCATCGTCGAACTCCGCCAGCGGGCCATAAAGGATCAGCGCCGGCGCGGTGCCGATCTCGGAGCCCAGACGCTCGGCCAGTGCGCCGACGGTGGACCGGTGCATCGATTGCTCGGGCGTCGAGACCGATTCGGCCATCAGCGCAGGGGTGTCCAGCGGCAGGCCATGCGCGTGCAGCGCCTGCGCTAGCAGGGGAAAGGTGCGCTTGCCCATGAACACCACGGTCGTCGCACCCGGGTCGGCCAGCGCGGGCAGGTTCAGGTCCTTGGGCAGCTTGCCGCTGACATCGTGGCCGGTGACGAATTGCACCCTGCGCGCGGTCAGGCGCCGGGTCAGCGGGATGCCCGCCGCCGCAGCCGCGGCAATGGCCGAGGGGATGCCCGGAATGATCTCGTACGCGATCCCGGCAGCGCGCAGGGCCACCAGTTCCTCCTCGAGCCGCCCAAACAGGCCGCCATCGCCCGATTTCAACCGCACGATCCGCTGGCCGGTCTGGGCGTACTCGACCAGCAGGCGGCTGACATGGTCCTGCTTGGGCGAGGGCCGCCCGGCGCGTTTGCCCACGCCCACAAGGTCGGCGTCCTTGCGCGCATGGCTCAGGATCGGCCCGCTGCTGAGATCGTCGAACAGAACCGCGTCGGCCTTTTGCAGCCGGTCCACGGCCTTGAGGGTCAACAGCTCCGGGTCGCCGGGGCCGGACCCGATGAAGGAAACGAAACCGCTCATGCGCTGGCCTCTGCGATCAGATGGAAGAACGTACCGGTGACATGTCCGCGGCGCGATCCGGTCTGCGGACCTTCGGCGCCTTCGGCGTCAAAAACCCGCGCCAGAGGCGCATCGGGCTGCTCGACGATCGAGGAATAGTGGAACTCGTGCCCCCGCAGCGCGGTCCCGGCCGAGAACCCGGGCATGTCGGCCAGCAACTCGGCCCGGCGATAGCCCAGGTTGAACTTGCGCTTCTCGTACGAAGTGACTAGGCCCAGCAGCCCGGCCATCCGGTGGCGGGTGCCGTCCTTGTCGATCAGCCCTTCGCCCAGGGCCATGTAGCCGCCGCATTCGCCATGCACGGGCCGCGTTTCAGCATGTTTGCGCAAGCCGGTCAGGAACTGCTCTGCCGCAGCCAGGGTTCCGGCGTGCAGTTCGGGGTACCCGCCGGGCAACCAGACCAGATCGGCATCCGGGGCCGGCGCCTCGTCCGCCAGCGGAGAAAACGGCAGGATCTCGGCCCCGGCCGCCCGCCAGCCTTCTAGAAGATGCGGATAGGTAAAGGAAAACGCCGCGTCCCGGGCCAGTGCGATCCGTTGCGCCGGAGGGCGCGGCAGCGCGGCCGACGACGGCCCCATCGGGCCCGAGGAGGCCGCCCGCATGATCGCTTCCAGATCCACATGTTCGCGCAGAAAGGCCGCGTAGCTGGCAATTGCGCTTTCCAGATCGGGGTGCTCGACCGCCTGGATCAGACCCAGATGCCGCTCGGGCAGGGTCAGGTCGCCGCGCCGGGGCAATACGCCCAGAACCGGTAGGCCCGCGCGCTCCATCCCCAGACGGGTCAGGCGTTCGTGGCGCGGGCTGGCGCAGCGGTTCAGAATCACGCCGGCAAAGGGCAGGTCGGGGTTGTACATCCGGAACCCCAGCGCCGTTGCGGCGGCCGATTGCGCCTGACCACCCACATCCAGCACCAGAACCACCGGCCACCCCATGCGCAGCGCGGTCTCGGCGCTTGACCCGTGGCCCAGTTCTCCCGGCTTGGCGACTCCGTCGAACAGGCCCATCGACCCTTCGGCCACCACGATGTCGGCGCCTTTGGCCTGCGCCGCAATCGCGCCCAGCAACGGCGCGCCCATCGCCCAGCTGTCCAGGTTGAACGAGGCCCGCCCCGCCGCCGCCCGGTGAAAGGCCGGGTCGATGTAGTCCGGCCCGCTCTTGAAGGGCTGCACCGTGAGCCCGTCCTCGGCCAGCGCGCGCAGCAGGCCCAGCATCACCGTGGTCTTGCCCGTCCCCGAGGATGGAGCCGAGATCAGCAGTCCGGGCGGGTTAGTCATCGCCGTGACTCCAGCTTGACCACGGGCTGTCGGCGCTTTGCGGGCGATAGCGGCGGTCATAGGTCTTTGAATACAAGCAGCTTTCGTCGAAGCCTTCGCCCGCCAGCGCCGGTCCGACCAGGATCAGCGCGGTGCGCGAGATGCTCTCGTCCAGCGAGTCCTTCAACGTGCCCAGCGTGGCGCGGATGATCCGCTCATCCGGCCAGCTTGCGCGGTACACCACGGCCACGGGGCAGTCGGCGCCATAGGCGGGGGTCAGGTCGGCCACCACCTTGTCCAGATTGCCGATCGACAGGTGGATGGCCAGTGTGGCGCCGGTGCGGGCGAAGTTTTCCAGCGTCTCGCCTTCGGGCATGGACGAGGCGCGCCCCGGGGTCCGCGTCAGCACCACCGATTGCGCCAGCCCGGGCAGGGTCAGCTCGGTGCCCAAAGCGGCGGCGGCGGCGGCAAAGGACGGAACGCCGGGCGTCACGCTGACGGGAATGCCCATCTGTTTCAGGCGCCGGATCTGTTCGCCCATCGCTGACCAGACCGACAGGTCGCCCGAATGAAGGCGGGCCACGTCCTGGCCGGCGTCATGGGCGGTTTTGATTTCGGCCATGATCTGATCCAGATCCATCGGCGCGGTGTTCACGATGCGCGCACCTTCGGGGCAATGAGCCAGGATCTCCTCGGGCACCAGCGATCCGGCATAAAGGCACACCGGGCAAGCGGCGATGATGTCGCGCCCGCGCAGGGTCAGAAGGTCGGCGGCGCCCGGTCCGGCGCCGATGAAATGAACGGTCATGTCTGTCCTCCGATGGCGACCGCACAGGTGGCAAGCCGGTCGTCCGAGATCTGTCTGTGTGAAAGCAGCCGCGCGCCAGGTCCGGCGGCGGCAAGGGCGGATGCTTCGGCCACGCTGCCGGTGCCATGGGTGGCGCGGCTGCGGGGAGAGCAGGTGAGCGTGCGTTGCCCGGCCAGATCGGCGGGGTCCGCGAAATGCAGGGGCAGGGCGCAGGCGGCGGCAAATTCGGCCAGCGCCGGGTGGCCGGCCTTGTCGGCGGCGGTGGCCAGCGCGTCCACCGCCTGCCCGGCAGTGGCGCGGTCGAACGCGGCTCGCAGGCTGGCGCAGGTCGCGGTGGACGAAAACCCAAGCCCGGCCACGATCATAGGGTCACGCTCCACTGCACGACCGGATAGGCCGATTTCCAACCGCGCCGGGGACCGAGGTCGCTGGCCTGCGCCAGCTCGATCCGCAGCAGGTCGCCGCCCAGCTTGGCGTGCCATTGGCCCAGCACCGCTTCGCTTTCCAGCGTCACGGCGTTGGCCACCAGCCGCGTGCCCGAGGGCAGGTTGGCCGCAAGCCAGTCCAGCAGCGCGTCGCTCAGCCCACCGCCGATGAACACCACGTCAGGCAAGGGCAGGCCGTCCAGCGCGTCAGGCGCCCGGCCATGGATGACCTGCAACCGATCCTGTCCCAGCGCGTCGGCATTGGCGCGGATGCGCGCGGCGCGGTCGGCGCGCGGCTCGATCGTGGTGGCGGTCAGGGACGGGTTGGACATCAGCCACTCGATGCCGATCGAGCCGCTGCCGCCGCCGATGTCCCACAGATGCTCGCCCCGCGCAGGCGCCAGCGCCGACAGGGTCAACGCGCGCACCGGCCGTTTGGTGATCTGCCCGTCGGTCTCGAAGATCTCGTCGGGTTTGCCCGAGGCCAAGGGCAGCGCAGGCCCGTTGCCCGAAACCTCGAGCGCAACGCAGACCGGATGCTCGAACGCGCCCAGCAGGGCTTCGGTCAGGGACATGCTGCGCGCGCGTTCCCGAGGGCCGCCGAGGGCCTCCATCACGTGCAGGGTCGTTTCGCCGAACCCGGTCTCGGTCAGATAGCGGGCCAACTCGGCCACCGCGGCCCCGTCGCGCAGCAGGACGATGGCGCGCAGGCCGCGCGACAGATGCGGACGCAGGCGGGTCAGGGGGGCGGCGTGCAGGCCGAAGGTGGCAGTGCTTTCCAGCGGCCAGCCCAACCGCGCGGCCGCCAGAGCGAAGGTCGACTGCCCCGGCCGTGCCACCCAGTCTTCGGGGGCGAAATTGCGCGCGATCACCGACCCGGCGCCAAACCAGAACGGATCACCCGAGGTCAGAACCACCGTGCGGCGGCCCTTCAGCCCTTGCAGGATGGGTAGCCCGTCGGCGAACGGCACCGGCCATTCGATGCGTTCGGCTCCGGTTTCGCGAACCAGTGACAGGTGCCGCGGCGGGCCCATGATGACCTCGGCGCGTTCCAGCTCTTGACGGCTTGCGGCCGACAGGCCATCCAGTCCATCCTCGCCCAGGCCCAGAATGGTCAGCCACGGAGTTTCAGACATGCCCAACCTCCTGATCCTTGGCGGCACGACCGAGGCCAACGCATTGGCCCGCGCCGTGGCGGATTTGGGTGTGGCGGCAACCTATTCCTATGCGGGCCGGGTCGACAACCCGCGGCCGCAACCGCTGCCGACGCGCGTAGGTGGCTTCGGCGGGGCCGAGGGTCTGGCGCGTCACATCCGCGACAACGGCGTGACCCATGTGATCGACGCCACCCATCCCTTTGCCGCGCAGATGAGCCGCAATGCCATCGCCGCCTGCCAGCAGACGCAGACGCCGCTGGCCGCGCTGACCCGCGCAGAATGGACGGCCGCGCCCGGCGACCGGTGGCAACACGTGCCCGACATCGCCGGCGCCGTCGCCGCGCTGGCCGGTCCGCCGCGTCGGGTGTTCCTTGCGGTGGGGCGCATGCATCTTGAGGAATTCGCGGCGCAGCCCCAGCACCACTATCTTCTGCGGCTGGTCGATGAACCCGGCCCGCTGCCCTTCGCCGATTGCGACGTGGTCGTGTCGCGCGGGCCTTTTACGGTTGAAGAAGACACGGCGCTGATGCGCCGGCACCGAACTGAACTGGTGGTGTCCAAGAACGCCGGCGGCACCGGCGCGCGCGCCAAGCTGGACGCCGCGCGAGCGGTGGGCATCCCGGTGCTGATGATCGACCGGCCCAGGCTGCCCCGCCGGGTCGAGTTGACAAGCGTGCCGCAGGTTCTGGACTGGTTGACTCATTCCGGTGTCGACCTTGGGGTATAGACGATGGGGCCGATCGGCCGCTCGATGACGCGGGTCAGCGACGAGCCGACGATCACCACCGTTTGCATGTCGGCCATGTCGGGCGTTGCCTCGGCCAGGGTCGCGATGCGGATCGCCTCGTCTGGGCGCGATACGGCGCGGGCGAACAGGATCAGGCGCTCGGGCTCGCATTCCTGCCGCAGGATTTCCAGCGTCTTTACAAAGCCTTCAGGCCGCGACTTCGAGCGCGGATTGTAGAAGGCCATCGCGAAATCGGCCTGCGCGGCCAGCCGCAGGCGTTTCTCGATCACGGCCCAGGGCTTGAGATTGTCGCTGAGGTTGATGGCGCAGAAATCATGGCCCAGCGGCGCGCCCGCCCGGGCCGCGGCGGCCAGCATGGCGGTGATGCCGGGCAGAACCTCGACAGGGATTTCACGCCAGGTGGCCGGGCCGGTTTCCAGCGCCTCGAACACGGCGGCGGCCATGGCAAACACGCCCGGATCGCCCGACGAGACCACGACCACCCGCTTGCCCTCGGCCGCCATGCGCAGCGCGTGCTGCGAGCGGTCGATCTCGACTCGGTTGTCGCTGGCGTGCAGGGTCAGGCCCGGCCGTTTGGCCACCCGCGCGACGTAGGGAATATAGCCCACCACATCAGTCGCCTCGGCCAAGGCGGCGGTCACCTCGGAGGTCACCAGCGCCTCGTTTCCGGGGCCAAGCCCGGCGATCTTGACCCAGCCGCTCATGGCCGCCGCCCCTGTCCGTGCACGATGATGATCGAGAAATAGGGCGTGATCTCGGTGCAGGCGTCGCTCAGCTTGCGGACGGTCTGGTTGGGCATCTGCGCGTATTCCACGATCCAGGCCCGGTCGAACAGGCCCGCCGTTTTCAGCGCGCGTTTCACCTTGTCGATGTTGCGGCCGATCTTCATCACCACCAGCGCGTCGGTGCGCGCCATGCGGTCGGCCAGAACCTCTTCGGGCAGGGTTCCCATCAGCACCGTGAGGATGTCGTCGCCCCAGGTGATCGGATCGCCCGAGGCCGTCCATGCGCCTGACATGCCGGTGATCGCCGGCACCACCTCAACGGGCACTACGTCGCGCAGGCGGCTGTAGAGATGCATGAACGAGCCGTAGAAGAACGGGTCTCCTTCGCACAGCACCACCACGTCTTCGCCCTGATCGGCCAGTTCTTTCAGGCGCGCGGTGCAGCGTTCGTAGAACTCGGCCAGCAACGCGTTGTAGCGCGGATCGGTGACCGGGATCTCGGTCGTGACCGGGTATTCCATGGGAAACTCGACCGCATCGTCGCGGATCATCCCGTTGACGATCTTGCGCGCCTGCCCGGTGCGGCCGGGCTTGCGGAAATAGGCCACGTGTTTCGCGCCGCGCAACAGGCGGTCGGCCCGGACGCTCATCAAATCGGGATCGCCTGGGCCGAGGCCCACGCCATAGATCGTGCCCATGCTCATTCCGCCCGGCTTGCGATGGCGTTGATCGCGGCGACGGTGATGGCGCTGCCGCCCAGACGGCCCTTGACGATGCAGCAGGGCACCGGCTGCGCTTCCCAGAGGGCGTCCTTGGATTCGACCGCACCGACAAAGCCCACCGGGCAGCCGATGATCGCGGCGGGGCGGGGGCAGTCGGGGTCTTCCAGCATGTTCAGCAGGTGAAACAGCGCCGTGGGCGCGTTGCCGATGGCCACCAGCGCACCCTCCAGATGCGGGCGCCACAGTTCCAGCGCGGCGGCGGATCGGGTGTTGCCCATCTTCTCGGCCAGCGCGCGCACGCGCTCGTCATGCAGGGTGCAGATGACCTGGTTGTCAGCGGGCAGGCGAAAGCGTGTGACGCCTTCGGACACCATCCGCGCGTCGCACAGGATCGGCGCGCCGTTTTCCAGCGCGGTACGGGCAGTGCGCACGAAGCCGTCCGAGAAATAGATGAATTCTTCCAGCCCGACCATCCCGGCGGCATGGATCATGCGGACGGCGACCTGCTCTTCGTCCGGATCAAAGCGGGCCAGATCGGCCTCGGACCGGATCGTGGCGAAGGATTGCTTGTAGATCGCCGCGCCGTCGGTTTCGTATTCATAGGGCATCAGGTCAGGTCCATGGTCTTCAGTGTTTCGGGGTCCAGCCCGCGCTGGAGGGGCTCATCCCCCGCGCGGCCGTGTTTTACAAGATCAAATCGCCCATTGCGTCCCACCAGCGTCAGATCGGCCGCGCCCATGCGCGCGCAGCCCTTGGCGCAGCCCGAGACATGCAGGCTGCCGGACACGCGCGGAGCCAACGCGCGGGCGATGGCGCGGGTCTCGGCCTGCGCCTGCGGACAGAATGGCGCGCCGGGGCAGGCGTCGGTGGTCAACAGAGGGTCGGCGCCGTCCGTCACGAAGGCCGGGGCGGGGATCGCCGCCCCACCTTCCAGCAGGAACAACCGCCAGGGCGTGACGCGCAGGGCGGCGGCGCCCGAGGCCTCGACCAATGCGCGCAACTCGGCGGCGGGCAGTTGCCCGAAGGCCGCGCCATAGATCGGGCCCATTGCGCCGTTGCCGGGTTGCAGCGCCGGTGCCGTGGGGCCGGGGGCGTGGCCCTGCCATTCCTCGGGCAGAGCCTGCACCGCGATCAGGCGGGCCATGCGGCGGGTGTCAGAAGTGAAGCGCTCGGCAAACCAGCGGGCCAATTCGATCGCGCGATCGATAGCCTCATCTTCGATCACCAAACGGCCGGTCTCGGCCCCGTCGGCGCGCAGGATCAGGCCCGAAGGTCCTCGCTCCAGTCGGATGTCGGACGAGTCCCCAGCGAGCAGCCGCGCCTCGTCGGTATCCACCGCAAAGCCGAACTTGGCGGGCAGGGCGGGCAGATCGCCCAGCCGGTCGATCAATGCCTGTGTCAGGCGTGCGGTCAGGTCGCCCGGCTGATACAGCGGCGACACAAGGATGTTGCGCCGGGTTTCGATGCCCGGTTCGGCGTCCAGCAGGTTCAGCGCCGACATCTCGGCCAGCAGCGCCTGGTGGTTGGCCTCGGCCACGCCGCGCAGTTGCAGGTTGGCGCGGTTGGTCAGGTCGATGGTGCCGTTGCCGAAGCGCAGCGCCAGATCGCACAGCCCCAGCGTTTGGGCTGCGCTCAGCCGGGCCAGACGCGGGCGCACCCGCACCACCAGCCCGTCGCCGGACATCATCGGGCGATGCGCGCCGGGGCACCAGCCCTGAACGACCGGGGCGCTCATCCCAACCCCTCCAGATCCGCGCGGATCGAGTTGCGGCGGGTGTTCCACAGCCCGGCCTCGAACAGCGCGCGGAACCGGTCCTGCATGGCCTGATGGGCCTGCGGATTGGCCTGCTGCAAAAAGGCGTCCACCTCCGGGTTGCCGAGGGTGGCATCGTGATAGAGGTCGAACAAATGCGGGGCGACGCTGCCCGACAGATGTGCGAAAGACGCCATGTGATCCAGCGTCGCGGCGATCTCGGCCGCGCCGCGGAATCCGTGGCGCTGCATACCGGCGATCCAGTCGGGATTGGCGGCGCGGGCGTGGACCACGCGGCTGATTTCCTCGGGCAGGGTGCGGGCGCGGGGTGTTTCTGGGCGGGTATTGTCCAGGTGGTACAGCTGCGCCTGCCCGCCGGTCAGCTTTTTGGCGGCGGCAAATCCGGCCTCATGCGTGGCATAGTCATTGGCCAGCAGCAGGTCGGTCTCGGTCAGGTCCTGCAGGTGCACGAAACTGTCGGCCTGCGCCACGCGCTGGGTGATCCCATCGAGGTCGTGGGCAATGTGCTCGCCCTCGAAGGCAAAGGCGCTGGCGTCCAGCCAGGCCTGACCGGCCTGCGCGCGCGCCTCGTCGGTATAGGTCTCCGACAGGTGGGTCATGTTCAGCCCATAGCTGCCCGGCGCCGGGCCATAGACGCGGGCGGCGGGCGGCTGGCCCGCATAGGGGTTCCAGTCGGGCGCCTCGTCGCGTTCCGACAGCGCCCGGACCGCCTGTCCGAACAGCGCCGACTGGGTCGGGAACACGTCGCGGAACAGGCCCGAGACACGCAGGGTCACGTCCAGCCGCGGGCGCTCCAGGTCGGTGATCGGCAGAACCTCGATCCCGCTGACGCGCTCGGACCCCGGATCCCAGACCGGTTTGACGCCCAGCAGGTGCAATGCCATTGCAAATTCCTCGCCCGCCGTGCGCATCGTGGCCGAGCCCCACAGATCGACGATCAGGCCCTTGGGGTAGTCGCCCTCCTCCTGCAGGTGGCGGCGCACCAGTTCTTCGGCCAGTTTCACCCCCTGCGCATAGGCCGCGCGGGTCGGGACGGAGCGCGGATCGGTGGTGAACAGGTTGCGCCCGGTGGGCAGCACGTCGGTGCGCCCGCGATAGGGCGAGCCGGACGGGCCAGCCTCGATCCGTTTGCCGGCCAAGGCATCCAGCAGGGCCTGCCGTTCGGTCTGTGCTGACGCGGCAGTATCGAAATTGCCCGCAACCTGCGGCGCGCGGCCAAAGACGTGCAGCCCGTCGCCGAACTGGCTTTCCTTGATGTCGCAGACGAAACGGTCGATGCGGGTGATTGCCTCGGCGGTGCTGGTGGCCTGATCCAGCCCCAGATCGGCCTCGAGCCCGATGGCCTGTGCCTCATCCCGGATATCGGCCTGCAACCGGTCGCGCCGCTTGGGATCCAGCCCGTCAGCGTTCGAGAACTCGTCCAGCAGCGATTCCAGCCGCACCATGCGGTCGGGCGTGCTGCTCTGTTTCATCGGCGGCGGGATATGGCCCAACGTGACGGCCCCGATCCGGCGCTTGGCCTGCGCGGCCTCGCCCGGGTCGTTCACGATGAACGGATAGATCACCGGCAGGTCGCCGATCAGCGCCTCGGGCCAGCATTCCGCCGAGAGGGCGACCGATTTGCCCGGCAGCCATTCCAGCGTTCCGTGGGCGCCGATATGGATCAGCGCATCCGCCCCCAACCCGTGCCGCAGCCACAGGTAGAAGGCCACATAGCCATGCCGGGGCGTGCGCGACAGGTCGTGATATTCGTCGTCGCGCAGTTCCGGCGTGCCGCGTTCGGGCTGCAACGCCACCAGCGCCTTGCCGCGCCGAAGCGCAGTGAAGTGAAAGGCCCCATCGGCGCAGGCCGGGTCGTCCTCGGGCGCGCTCCAGACGGTTTCCAGATCGGCGCGCATCGCTTCGGGCAGTTGCGCCAGCGCTGCGCGGTAGGCCGAGACCGGCCATGAAATCCGGGCGTCCAGCAGCGTGTTGGCAATCGGTTCGGCGGGGGCGGTGTCATAGCCGGCGCCCTGCAGGTCGGACAGGATCGCCTCGGCCGAGGCCAGCGCGTCCAGCCCCACCGCATAGGCCATCTGCCAGTATTTGCCCGGATAGGTGGACAGGACCAGCGCGGGGACCTGTTGCGCCTTTGGTTTCTCGGCCAGGTCCACCCAGGCCATCGCCCGGTCGACGATGGCGGTGATCCGGTCGGGCTCGGGTCGGTGGGCGAAACGGGAATATTCCAGATGCGGGTCGCGCTTGCCCGGCTCCTTGAACGAGGCGACACCGGCTGTGATACGCCCGTCTACCTCGGGCAGGACCACATGCATGGCAAGATCGGCAGGCGACAGGCCGCGTTCGGCCTCGGCCCAGGCCTTGCGGCGCGAAGTGGCCAGAGCGACCTGAAACACCGGCACGCCCGCCACGTCCAAGGGCGATGTGCCCGACGCGCCCTTGCCTGAAAACGAGGTGGCATTGATGATGGCCGAGGGCGCCATCGCGGGGATATTCTCGGTAAGCCACTCAGCCGCCGCAGGCGCCTTGAGCGAGGGCGCAAACAGCCCCACCGCCTGATGACCCCGCGCGCGGATTTCCCGAATCAGGGCCGCGACCGGCGCGGTATCGGCCGAAGTCAGGTAGGCGCGGTAGAAGGTCACGATGATGCGCCGACCTTCGCCCGCGAAGGTGTCCTCGGGCGCGATCACGCCGCGATCCGGGCACCACGCGCCGCAATCGGGCAGGGTCTTGGCCCCCATCACCGGCCCGGCATAGAGCCCCGCCGCCAGCGCCATCTGCGCCAGCGCCGCCTGCGCCGCGACCTCGCCGCCGGTGTCGCACAGATGCGCCAGCCGCCGCAGGGTCGAGACCGGCAGGGTGGAATAGTCGTCCAGCCGCGTATCCTCGCGCCCGTCGGCGGGCAGCACCGCCAGCGCGATGCCCTTGGCCTGTGCCAGCGCCAGCACCTGATGCAACCCGTAGGACCAATAGGGCACGCCGCCGATCAGCCGGATCAGGATGCCCTTGGCGCCCTCCAGCGTCTGCTCGACATAGGTATCGACCGACAGCGGATGTTTCAGCGCCGTCAGGTTGGCCAGCCGCAACGAGGGCATCCGCCCCTCGGGCCCGCCGCCGCGATGCCAGCCGGCCGCGAAAGCACCCAGATCGCTGTCCGAAAAGGACAGCACCACCAGATCCGCCGGGCTCTGGCCCAGATCGGTCGGGGTCTCGGTTTCTTCGAGCCCGTGGCTTTCGCGGAAGACGACGTGCATCGGTGCTTACTCGGCGGCCTCGGTGACGCCCGTCAGGATGCCGCGGATCGCGGCTGCGTCGATGTCGTCATGCTCGGCGATGACCACAAGGCGCGAGCGGCGCTCTTCCTCGGGTTTCCACGGGCGGTCATACTGGTGCCGCACCCGCGCGCCGACCGCCTGGACCAGCAGGCGCATCGGCTTGCCCTGAACGGCGGCATAGCCCTTGACCCGCAGGATGTTCAGCTCGTTCGCCAGACGCTCGATATTGGCGACCAGCTGCGCCGGGTCGGTCTGTTCTGGCAGCTCGACCACAATGCTTTCGAAATCGTCATGTTCGTGGTCGTCATGGCCATCGTGATGCGAGGGGCGGGCGTCCATGTCGTCTTCGGCTGCGGCCTCCAGCCCCAGCACCACGCGCACGTCCACCGCACCCTCGGCCACTTCGACCACGGGCAGGGGGCGGGGCGCCTCGGCGGCGATGATCTCGCGCGCCTTGGCCACGCCTTCGGGGCCGGCCAGGTCAGGCTTGGTCAGCAGGATGATGTCGGCGCACGAGATCTGATCCTCGAACACCTCGGACAGGGGCGTTTCGTGGTCGATCGAGTCATCGGCCATGCGCTGGGCATCCACCGCCGCGACATTCGGGGCGAAGCGGCCTGCGGCCACGGCCTCGGCATCGGCCAGAGCGATCACGCCGTCCACGGTGATCTTGGAACGGATGTCGGGCCAGTCGAACGCCTTGAGCAGCGGTTTCGGCAGGGCCAGACCGCTGGTTTCGATCAGGATGTGATCGGGGCGCGGGTCGAGCGCCATCAGCGCCTCGATCGTGGGGATGAAGTCATCGGCCACGGTGCAGCAGATGCAGCCATTGGCCAGTTCCATGATGTTTTCCGCCGGGCAGTCGGGGATCGCGCAGCTTTTCAGGATTTCGCCATCGACGCCCACGTCGCCGAATTCGTTGACCACCACGGCCAGCCGCTTGCCCTGCGGGTTTTGCATCAGATGGCGGATCAGCGTGGTCTTGCCCGAGCCGAGAAAGCCGGTGATGACGGTGACGGGAAGTTTTTCGAGGGTGCTCATGCTCAGGCTCCAATCGGGGGAATGCGGGCGGCGCAGTTCTTGCGGAAATGTTCAGGGCGGTCGCGCCATTTCACAAGGCCATCATCCGCGGCCAGATATTTGGTGGCGCCTTCGACGATGATCTCGACATGGTCGGATTCGTTCAGGTTTTCATAGACGAAGGTCCAGCGCGACGGCCCGCCGCGCAGAACGATCGAGCAGCCCTGGTCGCAGTTCGACAGGCATTCGACCGGCTTCAGAGTGATGCCTTCGGGCAGGTCGGCGGCGGCCAGCGCCTTGTGCAGCAGCGTGCCGGGGCGCTGGGCGTCGTCCTCGATGGGCAGCCCGCGTCGGCAGGTGGTGCAGACCAGCAGCTCGACTGGTGTGGTCTCGGTCACGTCTCTCATCCCCATCACTCGGTTGTCGGGGGACGGGGTATGCGCGGGCCACGTTGCGGACATGGGCCCGACACCGGAACACCCCGTCCGGTTTGTCTTCGGGCGTTGGCAGGTCTCCCGGCTTGCGGATGTCAGAGCGTCGCTCTGTCGGATGTCCCGCCTTCCCGGCCTGCGGCCAGTGGCATTTGGGCACCCTCTCCGGTCACGGTCGCGGGGGCGGCTGCGTTTGACGGAAAACCGCTGACGCATTCCCTTTTCATCTGTTTGCACAGACACCAACGCAAGCGACATGCGGTACGGGCAGGGGGGTTGTCAAGCGCGCAGGGGCAAGTGCTTTGCGTCGGATCGAAAAAGCGACTTGCCGGGGTCAATCCGCGGCATCACCGGCCAATCGGTCGCGCAACCACGCGAGGAACAACTGGGCGGGGATGGACGGAGGCGCCGCGCTGACGCTGCGGATCAGGTAGTGCGACTGGGTAAAGGGAATCGCCGGCCCCGCAACCCGGATCGGCGCGCCCTGGGCGATGGCGTTGAGCGCGAACCGCTCCAGAACGGTGGCGTAGCCCGCGCCGGCCGTCACCAGTTGCAGCGCCGTGACGGTCGTATCCGCCGAATGGCGCGCGGGGCGGTCGGGCAGGTCGGTGCCCGTGGCCTCGAAGTACCGCGCCCAGTTGTCCTCGTACCCCAGAATGTGGATCAACGGGCCGTTGCGCAGGTCTGGCGCCGGGTCCTGCGCCCGGCAGACGGGCACCAATCGTTCCGAGCACAGCCGTTCGGCCGCAACACCGGGCCAGTCGCCATAGCCCAGCCGGATTTCCACGTCCACATCGGCAGGCGCGGCCGAGTCGTTCCAGATATGCGACACCAGCCGCACCGGGATCTCGGGGTGCTGCGCGCTGAACGCGGGCAGCTCGGCCGCGATCCAGTAGGTCATCGACGATATCGCCGCCCGGATGGTCAGCGCCTGTCGCGAGGCGGGGCCGAACAAGCTGTTGGTGGATAGCGCGATATCCGACAACGCCCGGCGCACGGTCAGCGCATAGGACTGGCCCAGCTCGGTCAGCGACAGGTGTCGCGCGTTGCGGGCAAAAAGCGGCTGCCCGAGGTCCGCCTCGAGCGAGCGGATATGCAGCGACACCGCCGTTTGCGTCAGGCCCAGTTCCTGCGCGGCGGTTGTGAAATTCAGGTGGCGGGCAGCGGCCTCGAAGCTGCGCAGCCAGGCCGGATTGGGCAGGCGGTCCATTCAGCACCAAAATATTTTACATCTAAACTGACTTTTTATTCGTTTCTTTTGTCGGTGGGCAACGGAAATACTCGGGCTAACGAAATTGCGCCTGCAGGAGGGCAGAACATGAAGGTCGGGTTCATCGGTTTGGGCAATGTGGGGGGCAAGCTGTCGGGGTCGCTGCTGCGCAACGGTGTCGACCTGACGGTGTATGACCTGAACCCCGATCTTGTTGCTGAATTCGCGACCAAGGGAGCCAAGGCCGGCGAAAGCCCGGCCCAGATGATGCGCGACTGCGATGCGGTCATCACCTGCCTGCCATCGCCCGCTGCCTCGGACGCGGTGATGCAGCAGATGCTGCCCGAGGTGACCCACGGCAAGATCTGGATGGAGATGTCCACCACCGACGAGGCCGAGGTCAAACGCCTGGGGGCCATGGTGATCGAACGCGGCGGGGCGGCGGTGGACTGCCCGGTTTCGGGCGGGTGCCACCGGGCGGCCACGGGCAATATCTCGATCTTCGCGGGCTGCGACCGGGCCACGTTCGAGCGGATCCTGCCGTTCCTGACGACGATGGGCCGGCGCATTCTGCATACCGGCGATCTGGGCACGGCCTCGGTTCTGAAGGTGCTGACCAACTATCTGGCCACTGCCAACCTGATCACCTGCGCCGAGGCGCTGGTGACCGCCAAGGCCGCCGGGATGGACCTGAACACGACCTACGAGGCGATCAAGATCTCGTCCGGCACGTCCTTCGTGCATGAGACCGAAAGCCAGGTGATCCTGAACGGCTCGCGCGATATTTCCTTCACCATGGACCTGGTGAAAAAGGATATCGGCCTATTCCAGGAGGTCGCCGACCGCGCCGGCGTGCCGTTGGAGATGAACCCCCTGATGATCAAGATATTCGACGACGCCATCGCCCGCTATGGCGAGCGCGAGCTGTCGCCCAACATCATTCGGCGGCTCGAGGATGCAACCGGGCTGAGCATTACCGCGCCCGGTTTTCCGGCCGAGATGCAGGACGATGAACCGGAAGAGCCGGGGTACGAGGTGATTCCGCAAGGTAGAAGCGCGGTCTGAGCCGACGGTCAGTAAGAGGCACGCCCTTTCCGGGTGTGTTTTGCGTGGGTCGAGTGCGTAGGCGGTGCCCCAGCACGGACTAAATCCTTGCCCGATAGTTACTGGTTAGCTCGGCTGCGCTAACCATCTCCGCACGTATTTTGGCGTTTCGTATCAACAAACTGTTCCAGTCGACTATTATTAGGATCAGAGAGCAGCGATGCAGTGCGAGGCTAAAAAGTTGGAGGCGAGTACCGGAATCGAACCGGTGTACACGGATTTGCAATCCGCTGCGTCACCACTCCGCCAACTCGCCTTTTCAAGCAATTTCAATTACTTGACGTGGTGCAGACGCGGTTCTAGCAGCTTTCCAGAACAACGTCCAGAGGGTTGCTGAAATTTCCGCCGGCCACGGCGATGGATGGTCGGTCAACGCTGTGGCAACTTTTGTCGCGGCCTGCAATTTTTGCCGGGCTGGCCGTTGCCGGGCGGGATCGGATGTGGCAAAAGCCGAGCAACCATGGGAAATATACGAGCGGTCACATGACGGATTTCGCAGCCCGACGCCACACGATGGTAGACACTCAGATCAGGCCCTCTGATGTCACCAAATTCCCGATCATCGATTCAATGCTGAAGGTCCAGCGCGAGAACTTCGTGCCGGATGCCAGTCGCGAAGTGGCCTATGCTGGCGACCTGATCGACCTGGGAAACGGGCGCTGCCTGCTGGAGCCGAGGACTCTGGCGAAGATGCTGGATGCATTGAATATTTCGAATGACGAGGTGGTTCTGGATATCGCCCCAGCGTTCGGATACTCGACCGCCGTGGCCGCGAACATGGCGCAGCTTGTGGTGGGCGTCGAGGATGACGAGGCCAACGCAGCCGACGCGCAGTCCCGCCTGATGGAGGCGGATATCGACAACGCGATCATTCATGTCGGACCTTTGGAGCAGGGGGCTGCCGAGCATGGCCCTTATGATGTCATCATCATCCAGGGCGGTGTGGAACGTCTGCCCGATGCCCTGCTCGATCAACTGAAAGATCATGGCCGCATCGCCTGCCTGTTCGTCGAAGGCAATCTGGGCACCGTTCGCATTGGTCGAAAGTCCGATGGGCGGGTGACTTGGCGTCATGGCTTCAACGCAAACGCCCCGGTACTGCCGGCGTTTTCGGCCGAGTGTGCATTTTCGCTATAGTCGATCAGCGGTTTTCCGCGGTCCCTTGATTAGTTGAAAACAAAGGCGCAAACTGCCTGCGGGCTTGCGTTATTTTGATTTGAGAGGATTTGGGTATGCTTGGAACGGCTGGAGGGAAGCTGGTCAAGGCAGTCGCTCTGACGGCGGGAATCGCGCTGAGCGTGATGCCGGGGCGCTCGGTTTTGGCGGACAATCTGACCGACGCGTTCATCGGTGCATACAACACAAGCGGGCTGTTGGAACAGAACCGCGCCTTGCTGCGCGCAGCCGACGAAGACGTTGCAATCGCGTTGTCGGCCCTGCGCCCGATCATCAACTGGACCGTCCGTGTCAGCCAGGATTACGCCAAGACCCGCGCCGGAACTGTGGTGTCGACGGTCGAACCATCGCGCTTCTTCTCGGGGTTAACGCTGAGCCAGCTGGTCTATGACGGCGGTGCATCGATTCTCGGGAAACAGTCGGCTCAGGAAACAGTTCTGGCAACCCGCCAGGCATTGATCGACATTGAGCAACAGGTTCTGTTCCGCGCAACGACGGCTTATCTGAGTGTTCTGCTGCAGGAAGAAACGGTTCAAATTCGCCAGAACAACGTCAATCTCTCGGGCGAGGAACTGCGGGCCACGCAGGACCGTTTTGAAGTCGGTGAGGTCACCCGGACCGACGTCGCGCTGTCCGAAGCGCAGTTGGCAAGCTCGCAGGCTGATCTGGCCGATGCGCGAGGCGACCTGAGCACCGCTCAAGCGGAATACGTGAATGCCGTCGGCAAACAGCCTGGCCGTACAGCGGGCCAGCCGCGTCTGCCGAAGCTACCCGGTTCATTGGCCGAGGCCATCAGCCTGGCACAAAGAAACCATCCGGCAATCCTTTCGGCGCAGCATCAGGTGCGTGCCTTGGATCTGACCGTGCAGCAGCAGCGCGCGGGCCTTGGTCCGAATGTCAGCCTGAACGCGGACGCGGGGATAACGGAAAGCTATGACAACGACGACTATACCAACGATGCGTCCATCTCGTTGAATTTCAATCAGCCCATCTATGCCGGTGGTCGATTGGCGGCTAACGTGCGCCGAGCAATGGCTCAGCGGGACGCATCGCGCGCCAACCTTCTGAATGTGCAGAAAGACATCACTCAGGGTGTGACGGACGCCTATGTGCGCTTTGAAACGGCCACGGCCAGCCTGCGAGCATCCGTCGAACGGGTACGCGCATCGCAGGTCGCCTTTGACGGGATTCGCGAAGAGGCCACGCTGGGGGCTCGGACCACGCTGGACGTTCTGACCGCTCAGCAGGATTTGCTGGACGCACAATTGGCCGAAGTTGCCTCGCGGACGGAGCGGTCTTTGGCTGCCTATCAGTTGTTGCAGGCACAAGGTCTGTTGACTGCCGAGCGTCTTGGATTGGCGGTACAGATTTACGACCCGACGCTCTACTACAACCTGGTCAAAAAGGCGCCAGCACAGATCAGCAAGCAAAGCCGCGACCTGGATCGAGTTCTCAAAGCTTTGCGGCGCGAGTGATCAGCCACACTATCTGTTGTTAGGTTCGACCGGATTGGATACACTGGTCCAAAAGGTCAGAGCGGTAGAGAACAATGACGGATAGCAGTGTCAAAGCAGGTGTCGAAGACGTATTGTCGTCGATCAAGCGTTTGGTCAGCGAAGAAGGGCGCAAGGTCCCGAACCTGATCAAAGCGACTGCGGCCCGCAAGCCGGGACGCCTGGTTTTGACGGATGCCCTGCGGGTTGGCACACCGGCCGAGGATCCAAAAGCACCTTTGAAGCTGGCCCAAAAGATCTCGGCTGAGGCGGCCTCGCAGCATGCTGCGAATGTCGAGGCTATGCGCCCGGCCAACGACCTGTCACAACCTATGCGGTTGCGGTCTTGCGATATCGTTCGTCCCGGAACCCCGGCAATCAACGACATTGGCGGCGAGTCTTCGAATGATCGCGAAGGCCGCAGGGATCTGGCCGGCAGCCTGAGCGCCAAGATCGCGGCTCTTGAGGCTGCGATTGCGCGGACCGAAGATCAGTGGGAGCCTGACGGTGAAAGCGACGACGCCTATTCCGGCACGCGCACCGACACGGTCAGTTGGGCCACGGACACCGGGTTTTCGGCATCAAAGGATGCGCCTGAGTCTGAGGCGGAGATGGACGCTGACAGCGACGAGGAATCAACGCCTGCCACGTTTATCCGGGACAACCGGGATGCCTCTGAGGCCGAGGTAAAGCTGGATCAGGAAACGCCGGCGATGGCGACCGGCACGATGGATGAAGAGGAATTGCGCGAGTTGATCGCAGACATCGTCCGTCAGGAACTGCAGGGCGCGCTGGGTGAACGTATCACCCGCAACATTCGCAAGCTGGTGCGGCGCGAGATCAACCGCGCTTTGGCCGCTCAGAATTTGGATTGACGCTCAGCCGAACCGAGGCTCGGCTGCCAGTGACAGCAGGGCATCAAGGTCCATATGCTGTTCAAGGTGATCGGCCAACGCCTCCAACGTTTGCTCAACACTGTCTTCGTATGCCAGTTCCGACCTGGCGCCAAACCGCTGCAGATACGACGCGCGGAAGGCGTCTGACGCGAAAATGCCGTGCAGGTAGCTTCCCAGAACGCGCCCGTCTCTCGATGCGGCGCCTTCCGGGCGCCCTTCCACCTGCAACCATGCGCGGGCAGTATCCGGACCTTGGGTGCGCCCCATGTGGATTTCGTAGCCGGTGACAGGCTCGCCGCCGGGCAAGGCCTGCGCTGATTGCAGTTCGACCCGTTTTTCCCCGGACATAACCGTTTCCACGTCCAGCAAACCCAGCCCATCGACGCCGCCGGGTCTGCCGTCCACTCCGTCGGGGTCAGCGATCACCCGGCCCAGCATCTGATACCCGCCGCAGAGGCCAAGAACATGGCCGCCCCGCCGTACATGGGCATACAGGTCGATGTCCCAACCCTGTTTGCGGAAGAAGGTCAAATCTCCGATCGTTGATTTGCTGCCCGGCAGAATCACCAGATCCGCGTCACCGGGAAGGGGGCGGCCAGCCGGAATGATCTCGACCGAAACACCCGGCTCGGCAGACAGCGGGTCCAAATCGTCAAAATTCGCCATGCGCTCCAACTGCGGTACTGCAACCTTGCAGGTGCCGCCTGCGTGCGAGCGGATATCCATCATGTCTTCGGCCGGCAGTTTCCAGGCGTCGTCAAACCAGGGAACGACGCCCAGGCAAGGCCATCCGGTGCGTGCCGCAATGTCGTCGCGCCCGTCATCAAACAGGCTTACGTCTCCCTTGAAGCGATTGACTGCAAAGCCGCGGATCATTGCTAGATCGGCACTTTCCAGCACTGTGTGGGTGCCGACGATCTGCGCTATGACACCGCCCCGGTGAATGTCTCCCACCAGTATGACGGGCACATTCGCGGCGCAGGCAAAGCCCATGTTGGCGATGTCGCCTGCCCGCAGGTTGGTCTCGGCCGGACTGCCGGCGCCCTCGACCAGCACAAGGTCGGCATCTTGGCAAAGTCTAGCAAAGCTCTCGAGCGCAGCGTTCAGAAGCTTGGATTTGTCCTTGCGATAGTCCTTGGCCCGCATCGTTCCCGCCCGCTTGCCCTGAACGATCACTTGCGCACCGGTATCGGTTTCCGGCTTCAGAAGGATTGGATTCATGTCCGTATGCGGCGGGCGCCCCGCCGCCCGGGCCTGCAGCGCCTGGGCGCGGCCAATCTCGCCTCCGTTTGCCGCCACTGCGGCGTTGTTGGACATGTTCTGCGGTTTGAAAGGGGCAACCTTCAACCCTCGCCGCGCAAAGGCCCGGGCCAGCCCGGCCACAAGCATCGACTTGCCGACGTTGCTGCCGGTTCCCTGAATCATGATCGCGCGAACCATCTGAGCCTCCTGCGGATGTTGGCAGATGACCGCATTTATTCAGCCGACGAAAGCGTGGATCGGGCCATTTGCACGACGAATGCGACTATTCCGCTGCGTACAGGGCAAAAAAAAGCGCGCCGAAAGTACCGGCGCGCGTTTTTGGGTCGGGCAAAGCCTTAGGCGGCTTCGGCCTGCTGTGCAGCGTTGCGGCGTTCGCTTTCTTCGCGCGACAGGGCGACGGACGTACGCACGCCACGGCCAACGAACTCCATCAGTCCGTGGACAACCCGTTCGTTCGGGTCGATGCCAGCGCAGGACAGCACTTCGCGACCATCGCGCGAGCGTGCCCAGCGGGCGATTTGTTCCGGGCCATTGCCGTATTTCTTGTCATCGGCGATGGCATCATCGAGTGCAGCCAGCACAACGGCCGCGAAAAGTTTGCGGGCACGGTTGCCTTGCTCATTGTTAAAGGCGGTGCCGTCAACGAAATCTCTCATCTCGTTTTCCTTGTTGTTCTTGCTCTTGTAATTTTCGGCGTGGCGGTCCTTATGACCTATTTAGTGCGATTCGGATACACCTAATTTGCATAGTTGCGTTGCGTCATTTGCATGGCTCTCTGCAGGTGCAGCACTAGGTTTCGTTGTATTGCATGGATCGGTCCCGCCAGATATAGGGACGACAACTGACGCATCAACCATGTGTGAAGGAAATATGTCATGCCCAAGATCAATGGGAACGAAATTCGCCCGGGCAATGTGCTTGAGCATAACGGCGGTCTGTGGGCGGCGGTCAAGGTCGATCACGTCAAACCGGGCAAAGGCGGTGCCTTTGCACAGGTAGAATTGCGGAACCTGCGCAACGGCTCGAAACTGAACGAGCGGTTCCGTTCCGCGGACAAGGTCGAGCGTGTTCGGTTGGAGCAGAAAGACCAGCAGTTCCTGTATGAAAGCGACGGGATGCTGGTATTCATGGATGCCGAGACCTATGAACAGATTGAATTGCCTGCAGATTTGCTGGGTGACCGTCGTCCGTTCCTTCAGGACGGAATGACCATCGTGGTCGAATTCTATGAAAGCGAGGCGCTGAACGCGACGCTGCCTCAGAAAGTCGTCTGCAAGGTCGTCGAGACCGAACCGGTCGTCAAAGGTCAGACTGCGGCGAACTCGTTCAAGCCGGCGGTTCTGGACAACGGGGTCAAAGTCATGGTGCCGCCGTTCATCGCGCAGGACGAGATGATCGTCGTGAACACCGAGACAATGGAATATTCCGAGCGCGCGTAACGTCGCGTCATACTCGGAGAAAGACCAAGAAACCGCGCCGCTATTCGGCGCGGTTATTTTCTTGCGAGGCGACCCCGCCCCGGCGGTAGCGGGCGCGGTCCGGGCCGAACAGTTCCAGCAACAGCTCGAACTTGATGCGATTGGCGCTGACCTGTCGGTAAAAAGCGATGAGAAACCCGGTCGGCCCTTGGATCCGGGCCAGACCGCTGGTCGCGGCGACCACGGTTCCCACGTCGGTTTCTCCTTGCAGAACCAGCCATCCGCCCAGCATCAGAACACCGACGGTGCCTGCACCGTTGATCACGCTCAGCAGAAACTTGGCCGACAATTTCCACAGGAACATCCGCCGCCGGGTGTCGTAGATCGCGTCGAACTGGTCGTGCACCTCTTGAGTCACGGCCTCGATGTTTTCGATCGTCAGATGGTCGGTCGCGCTTCGCAATATGCGGACGCGGTCCGCCACGAACACGTTCACCTTTCTCTGCGAGACGAGAACGATAAGGATCTGCGGTGCGATCATCGAAAGGGCAATCAGTCCCAGCCAGGGTTGCGTCGACGAGATGTAGCCAATCACGCTGACCAAGGTTCCGATCTGTACGACCGGGTCCGAGAATGCGCCTCCTGCGAATTTGCCCAGCTCTTCGGCTTCGGCAGAGATGGCCGTCGTCATGGTTCCCTTGCGGACATTCTCGCCCGACTCGTCCACGTCCACGGTGCGGGCCAGCAAAAGCTGGCGAATGCGACGGATCATGTCTTCGCCCAATGTCCCCGCGCGATATCCCAACACCCATTTCAGGGCGAGGCTCAGCAGGATCACCCCCATCATGCCGGCACCCAGCAGCAGGAGATGAGGCGCCTCGATATTGTCCGAGGTCAGATGGTTGATGATGTCCCGTTGAAACTCCAACGGGGCCGCGGCAAGAGCCGCGACCGACAAGGACAACAGGATCAGTATGACTTGCCGTCCGGCGCTGGCGCGCCAGATGGCTGAATACAGTTGGAGCATGCAGGCACCCGATCAGCCAAGTGCCTCAAGTCTTACCGTGTGGCCGGCCCGGATAAAACGTTTGCAAAGCAGCCCGGTTAGTGGTCGTGCCGGTTGGGCAACAGGCTCAATCCAGCAGACGCAGCCGGGCGTCTCCGGCCTGCATGTCGTCGCCCGCCCGATCAAGGCGCAGATAGGCGATGGCCTGTCCGTTCGATTGCGTGAACAGCGTACCAGCTGGCTTTCCCGCCGAGAGGATTTCGGAGCCGACCGGAGCCGCGCCGTCGATGGCGACAACCCGCAGCCCCTTGCGCAACTGGGTCTTGTGCTTCATGCGAGCGGTTACCTCTTGCCCGACATAGCAACCCTTTTTGAAATCAACGCCGTTGAGCGGCTCGAAACCGGCCTCGAGGATATAAGTGTCCGGTGTCAGCTCGATCCCGGTTTCCGGGATGCAATAACGCACCCGAATTGCGTCCCAATCCGTTCCATCATCGGCTTCGGGAGCGTCAGAATATGCGCGCCAGCCCATATCGGGGTGACGAGGATCGGGCAGGGCGCCTTCGGGTGCGGGCCCGGTTCCGCGTTGCAGGTGCAAGTTGGTTTCCTCGATACGCACGTCCGCCCGCAGCTTGTACATGTTCAGCCGCTTGATCAGTGCATCCGCCATCCACTCAGCCACGTCCAGCAGTACCGAGTCGCCATCGCGTTTCAGAAAGAAATCGGTGAGGTATTTGCCTTGCGGGGTCAGGATGGCCGCGTAGACAAGACCATCGTCCAGCTTGCGGGTGTCATTGGTGACCAGACCTTGCAAGAAGCTGTCGGTATCCGTGCCGGTCAGGCGCAAAATGCGGCGGGTGCTCATTTTTGGGTCCTCGTCATTGCCCTGAGAGCGGTGATATAAGCGAACCCGTTGCCAAGACCAGAGGTTTCGAACGTGTCCGCCCCGATCAGTATCGTGATTCCGACATTCGATTCCCAAACCGAACTCGCGCGCACGCTGATGACCCTGATGGAAGGTCTGCACGCCGGTCTGATCCGCGAACTTGTCATCGCCGATGGAGGGTCGACCGATCATACGTTGCGTATTGCCGATGAAGCAGGTGCCCGGATCGTTGCCGGGGCCGGGTCCCGTACCGCGCAGCTGCGCGTGGGATGCGACGCCGCAGTGGGCGACTGGTTGCTGATCATCCTTCCGGGGACCGAGCTTGAGCCGGGGTGGACCGACGCGGTGGCCGAGCACCTTGTAACGCGGCGTCCGGGTGTGTTCCGCCTTGGGTTCCGGTCCTCAGGCCTGAGCCCGAGTTTGACGGCAGGCTGGGCCAATCTGCGCAGCCGGGTCTTTGGATTGGCGTCTGTTGATCAGGGCCTGCTGCTGCCGGCGCAATTGTACAAGGCCGCCGGTGGATATCCGGATCAACCGGGGAAGGAGGGGGCGCTCATGCGCTCTCTGCCGCGCGCGACACTATTGCGGGCGCGTGCCATTACAGGCGCCGGGCGCCGTGGTCGGACGCGTCCTGAGGTGCCACCGCGGTAACCTCGGTCGCAGGTGCTTCGGAGGTTGGCTTCCGCGCCGTCGGCTCGGCGATGAGGTTGGACCGCAACTCGACAACAGATTTGCCCAACCGGAATGGTGCCGCAAAGCTGACAAGACACAGCGCGATGATCTGTAGCACGAGAATGTGGGCGTTTTCCTGGAGGTACTCCCACTCTCCTTTCAGTTTGGCGACCTGAGCGATCAAATCATCATAGCTTTGCGCGAGGATCATATAGTCTCCGGCGATTGCCGGCACTTTCCGCCGCATGTTGTCGATAGCGGTCTGCGTTTCTTCGTCCAGCGTGGTGAATACTAGGAATTGCTCGATGTCGAAGGCATCGGCCTTGGCGGCCATGTCCTGAATGTCATCCATCTGGCCTCGGGACCGTGCGCCTAAGATGAAGTTCAGGCCCTGCAGCGGCGCAACTTCGTTGGTGACGGCGATGAACAGCGGCAGGTCGGCGTTGCTGGCGGTCGAGGCCGACAGGAATTCGACCTTGTCGCACAAAACCGCCGTGTCCGGATCGTAGGCCGGATCGCAGAACCGCAGCCGGAACCGCGCAGCGTCGCGATCGAAGGCCAGTGTCGCCGCATAGGCAACGTCGATCTGCCTGTCCAACCTTGAGCTGTCGGATTTGTAGAGCCCCGCCATGACCGCCACCAGCGCGCCCAGCCCACCCAACACGACCCACACGAGGTCGGCCAGCTTCCATGCCCGGTGACCCGCTGGTTTGCGAAACAGGAACGCGGTGCCAATCGATCCGGCCAGAAAGAACAGCAACAGCAGGGGCAGCTGATAGTCGGTGATGAAGCTCATGCACCTGAGTTTAAGTGGCCAGGCTTCCCACGCAACAGCGATCACGTGCAGTTGTAACGCGTGTCAGGATGCCCATACTCGGGTCAGGGACCGGAGGGAGAACGTGATGACCAAAGAGATTGTGCTGATCCACGGGGCGTTTGCCGGGCCGTGGTGCATGGCGGACTATGCGGAGTTCTTCCGCGCCCGTGGCTGGACGGTGCACACTCCGGCGCTGAGGTTCCATGGCGGCGATCCTGCAGCCGAGCCCGATGCGGGTCTGACCGACACCAGCGTGCTGGATTATGCCAACGACATTGCAGAATTCGTCCAGGGGTTGGACAGCAAACCCGTGATCCTCGGGCATGCCATTGCGGGCGTCGTCGCCCAGCAGGTTGCGTCTCGCGGGTTAGCCAGCGCCATCGTGTTGATCAACCCGAACGCGGCCTGGGGCACCCTGCCGGAAACCGATGACGAACGCGCCGTGCCGCGCGCCTTGATGGAGGGCGGGGCGTTCTGGAAGCAGCCCATGCGCGTCGACTTCGACTTGATGGCCCCATTCGCATTGAACAAAATGCCCGAAGCCCAGCAACATGCGGTCTTCGATCAGCTTGGCCCGGAAAGCGGGCGGGTGATGTTCGAGATGTTTTTCTGGATGTTCGACGATCACCACGCGATGAAGGTTGATATCGACAAGGTCGACTGCCCGGTTCTGATCGTTTCAGGCTCGGAGGACAGGGCGGTGAACCCCAACACCTGCCGTTCCTTGGCGAAACTCTATGGCGACCGCGCGACCTTTCTGTCCGCAGAAGGTCACGCGCATTTTCTGTTCATGGAGCCCGGTTGGGAAAAGCCAGCCGCACAGATTGCGGACTGGCTGGACCAGAAGCTGGGCTAGGGGCCGTTCAGGCTTTATTTGCTGACCTGAAACGTGCTCTGAGGCCGCCAACGCAGCACGCCGTCGCTTTCGCGGTAACAACGCAACAGGCGTTCCTGCACCGTGCTCACCGTGCTGGTGACGGTGTTGTCACCGACCATCAGCACAAAGGCGTCCTCGGAATAGGCCATGCCTTCGTAATAGCAGAACCGGGTCTCGGCGCCGTCGGGGATGGGGGATGCGGTGCTGAGCATCTGCTGCGCGGGGGCTGCCGAGGCCATCAGGGTCAGGGCCAGCCCGAGGGTCAAAGTCTTCATGTCGTCCTCCCGTTCGGATATCCGATTTTCAAATTGGGTCTTGGACGCTCGGAACCTCAAAGCTCGTTCTTGAATGACGGTTTGAGGGTTAGTGTGATCCGGATCAAAGGGTTAGGCAAGGGGGCGAAAGCGTAGAATGAGTGGAGCAGCGTTGCCCCGCTACAGTCCAGTAACCACCACACGGTACGAACGCGGATCCTCATATAGTGTGACCATTCGACCCGCCGACAGGAGCCGATCGAGCGGGGCTGGGCGGCGGCGCAAATATCGTTTGCGCAGGTCCAGGCAAACGCTGCCGCCGCCACCAATCGTCTGGACCATCAGGTCAATATAGTCATCTACCGGGTAGTGGAACCCGCATGAATAAAAGCTGGTGACCAAGTCCCCGCTGACCTTTGCCATGTCGTTAGGATTTCTTTGGGGATTCAGGGTTTCGACTTCGCGCGGGTCAGCTCCGTTGTGCACTAGAAGGTCGCGGGCATGGGCCAGACTGCTGTAACCGCTGCCACTTCTGGCCCAAGAATGGTACTGCTCATCGGTGTGTTCGATATCTACCAATGTAAGCTTAGGAGAATGATCGCGGAGCAGAAAAAGGGTCGGCAAGGCTTGACCGCAACCAATGTCGACGATTGACTTAGGTCGGATTTTGCGTTCGGCCAAATAGCGACGCAACGGGATGTGCTCTCGGAAGACTTCCAGCAACGCACCATTAAAGATTGCGCCGCGGCGCTCGACGACCTCGGCCACTAACGGGGCACGATTTCCGGCCATCCAAGCTTCTCGGGCCTGTTTGCTGATTTGTTTGGTTCGCTGAAAGCCCAGTAGGGCGATAACTGAATCGGGTAAGATGTCGTTAGATATGCCTAATGCGTCTACATCTCGCTCTGATGCCAGCGTTTCTAGCGTTTGTCGGTCCAACATAACGCAATCCCTTTGTATCCACAGGTGCTTTTAAACCGGTATCCTAATCGACGAAAAACTCCCTGCGCTTAGAAATAGTTATGTAATTCGCTGGTGAGCGCGAGCACGTTGGAACTCAAACATCCAACTCCTCCACGAACCGGGCGTTCTCCTGAATGTATTGGAACCGCAGTTCGGGTTTCTTGCCCATCAGACGCTCGACCAGGTCGCCGGTCTCGCCGGGTTCGTCCTCGTCGATGGTGACGCGGATCAATTTCCGCGACTTGGGGTCCATCGTGGTTTCTTTCAGGTCCTTGGCGTCCATCTCGCCCAGACCCTTGAAGCGGCTGACGTCGATTTTGCCTTTGCCGCCCAGACCTTTCTCCAGCCATTCGTCGCGCTCGGCCTCGTCCAGGCAATAGACGCGCTTGGCGCCTTGGGTCAGGCGGTAGAGGGGCGGGCAGGCCAGGTACAGGTGGCCCGCGTCGATCATCGGGCGCATCTGGGTGAAGAAGAAGGTCATCAGCAGCGATGCGATATGCGCGCCGTCCACGTCGGCGTCGGTCATGATAATGACCTTGTCATAGCGCAAGTCGTCGATGTTGAACTTGGTGCCCAGCCCGACGCCAAGGGCCTGCGTCAGGTCGTTGATCTCGGCGTTGGTGCCCAGTTTCGAGCTGGCCGCGCCCAGTACGTTCAGGATCTTGCCGCGCAGGGGCAGCAGGGCCTGTGTCTTGCGGTCGCGGGCCATCTTGGCCGAGCCGCCAGCCGAGTCGCCCTCGACGATGAATAATTCGGTGCCGTCGCGTGTTGAACTACTACAGTCCACCAACTTGCCGGGAAGACGGAGTTTCTTAGTGGCGGACTTGCGTTGTGTTTCCTTCTCGGCCCGTCGGCGCAGGCGTTCCTCGGCCCGCAGGATGAGGAAATCCAGAATGGCGCCGGCGGATTTGGTGTCGGCGGCCAGCCAGTTGTCGAAATGGTCGCGGACCGAATTTTCGACCAGCCGCTGCGCCTCGACCGTGGCGAGGCGGTCCTTGGTCTGGCCGACGAATTCGGGTTCACGGATGAAGCACGAGACCAGCGCGCAGCCGCCGGTGATCAGGTCATCGCGGGTGATCTGGGCGGCCTTCTTGTTGTTGATCAGTTCACCGTAGGCCTTGATGCCCTTGAGGATCGCGGCCCAGAAGCCCGCCACGTGGGTGCCGCCCTCGGGCGTCGGAACGGTGTTGCAGTAGGACTGGATGAAGCCATCGCGCGACGGCGTCCAGTTGATCGCCCATTCCACCTTGCCGGGGGTGCCGAATTTCTCTTTGAAATCAACGGTTCCGGCGAAGGGCTGTTCGGAATAGGTCGAGGAGCCGTTCATCGTCTCCTTGAGGTAGTCCGACAGGCCGCCGGGGAAGTGGAAGGTAGCCTCGGTGGGCGTCTCGCCGTCGTCGATTGCGGTTTTCCAGCGGATTTCAACGCCCGAGAACAGGTAGGCCTTGGAGCGGATCGATTTGAACAGGCGGGCGGGTTTGAACCTGTGGTGGCCGAAGATTTCGGGGTCGGCGTGGAAGGTGACGGTGGTGCCGCGCCGATTGGGAGCCGAGCCCACCTTTTCGACCGGACCCAGTGGGATGCCGCGCGAAAAGCGCTGTTCGTACAGCTCCTTATTGCGGGCCACCTGTACGACCATCGAATCCGACAGGGCGTTGACAACCGAGGCGCCCACGCCGTGCAGACCGCCCGAGGTCTGGTAGGCCTTGCCCGAGAACTTGCCGCCCGCGTGCAGGGTGCACAGGATCACCTCGAGCGCGGATTTATCGGGGAATTTCGGGTGCGGGTCGATCGGAATACCGCGGCCGTTGTCGCGCACAGTCAGGGCGTAATCGTCGTGCAGTTCCACCTCGATACGGTTGGCATGGCCGGCAACGGCCTCGTCCATCGAATTGTCGAGGATTTCGGCCACCATGTGGTGCAGTGCCCGTTCGTCGGTGCCGCCGATATACATGCCGGGGCGTTTGCGCACGGGCTCCAGACCTTCGAGGACCTCGATCGAGGAGGCGTCGTAGGTGGTGGCGGATTCGGGCGTCAACAGGTCGTCGGGCATGGGTGCTGCTCTTGTTTTTGGGTTTGGCCCATTATGGCAGGTGATGTGGGTCGGGGGAAGAGGGACGCGAGGTGTTGTATCAAACTTGCGGGCGGTGGCGGGTTGCAAAACGGGTAGTTTTCCCGCTGAGTTGCGGAAATCGTGGAGGAGCAGGTGATGAGCTGGATTAAGACGATACCATTCGACGAGGCCCGCGGTCGGTTGAAGACGCTGTATGACCGGGTCACGGGGCCTGGGAACAATGTGGACAACATCATGATGGTGCATTCCCTGCGTCCACATTCGATGGAAGGTCACATGGCGCTCTACAAGAACGTGCTGCACCATTCGGGAAACTCGGTTCCCAAGTGGTTTCTGGAACTGCTCGGGGTCTGGGTCAGCTCGCTGAATCGCTGCGGCTATTGTGTCGAGCATCATTTCAGCGGGTTGCAGCGACTCTTGGGCGACGAGCAGCGCGGTATGGCCATCCGCGCGGCGATCGAGGCGGAAACACCCGAGACGGCGCCGTTGGACCCCGCACAGGTGGCGGCGATGGAATACGCCCGAAAACTGACCGAGAACCCGGCCGACCTGGTGGCGGCGGATATTGACGCGTTGCGATCTGTTGGCTGGGACGATGGTGAGATCCTGGAGATCAATCAGGTCTGCGCCTATTTCTCCTACGCCAACCGCACCGTTCTGGGGCTTGGCTGTTCGACCAAGGGCGACATTCTGGGGTTGTCTCCGAACAATTCGGACAATCCGGATGACTGGGGCCATCGGTGAAGGGCGCTGCCTCTTGCGTCCTTCGGCGTCGGGCGAAGAGTTGGCTCAGTTGTCCTGAACCCAATCGAGAATAGCGTCGGCCACCGCCTGAGGTTTCTGGTGATGCAGCCAATGGTCTGTACCGTCGATCTGCTTGCGGGTCAGGTTGGGTGCGAACTCCTCCAGCCCATCGGTGCATTCGGGAAGCAAGGCTTTGTCCCGCGGCCCCCACAGAAGCAAATGCGGGCAGAAGACTGTCAATCTGTCAACGGGCAGTTCCGGCAGGTCCGTGCAGGGCGCGCCCGGCTCAGCCACCACGAGGGGTGAGGCCCGGTACCAGTTCAGCATGGCGTCGAGCCGTCCGGGGCGGGCCCATTCGGTGCGATAGTCGCCCATGCGCGCGTCGCTCATCCAGTCCAACCCCATGCCATGCCGAAAGAATTGTTCGAGCTTGGCGAAGTTGTCGGCCGAAAGAAATTCGGCTGCATCAGGCGCGCGCAGGCGGTTGATGTATTGCGAGGCCTCAGATTGTTTGCCCGCTGCCGCCAATTCGCGCTGGAACGGGACAGGGTGAACACCGTTGGCGATGACCAGGCGGCTGACCAACTTGGGGTGGAACATGGCAAGACCGTAAGCCACCGAGGCGCCCCAATCATGTCCCAGCACAGTGACGGGGTCGCCGAACTGCTCGATCAGCGCAGCCATGTCCGACACCAGCTTGGACAGCGCATAGTTCGAAATACCCTCGGGCGCCCAGCTTTGACCATAGCCACGCTGGTCCGGCGCGATGCAGTGAAAGCGGTCCGAAAGGTGCGGGGCCAGGTCGGACCACGCGCCGCCATACTCCGGGAAACCGTGCAACATCAAAAGCGTAGGCAGGTTGGGATCGCCCCAGCGGCGGACGAAGAAAGGGTGGCCGTTGAGGTCGAAGAATTCGCTGTCCATGCCGGATGCCCCTGACTGAGTTCACACCTGCAGAGTTTTCGGAGCCGTCGCCGAAGTCAACTTGATACGGATCAACGCGGAAAAGATGCAAATTTGCTAGGCGTTTCGGCGGACAGTGACAAAGGAGAGAGCATATGGACGCAGTGACCCAAAAAAAGACGAACGCAGCCCCCGTGGCCGTCATGGCCAAACCGAACGCGGACACCGAAGCGCCCACTCGCGAAAAGATCCGGCAGGCCTTTGAAAGCGGGGAGTATCCGTATCGCTCGAAACTATCGCGGGCGGCTTATGAAAAGCAGAAAGCCCAGTTGCAGGCCGAATTGTTGAAGGTGCAATTGTGGGCGCAGGAGACCGGGCAGAAGTTCGTGCTGCTGTTCGAGGGTCGCGACGCCGCCGGCAAGGGCGGCACCATCAAGCGGTTCATGGAGCATCTGAACCCGCGTCAGGCCCGGGTGGTGGCGCTGAACAAACCGACCTGGGAGGAGAAGGGCCAATGGTATTACCAGCGCTATATCCAGGAATTGCCCACTGTCGGCGAAATGGTGTTCTATGACCGGTCCTGGTACAACAGGGCCGGGGTCGAGCGGGTGATGGGGTTCTGCACCCCGAACGAATACCTCGAGTTCATGCGCCAGACGCCCGAGTTGGAGCGCATGATGGTTCGGTCGGGAATCCAGCTTTATAAATACTGGTTCTCGGTGACGCGGGATGAGCAGCTGCGCCGTTTCAAAAGCCGCGAGACGGACCCGCTGAAGCAATGGAAACTGTCGCCCATCGACAAAGCCAGCTTGGACAAATGGGACGACTACACCGAGGCGAAAGAGGCGATGTTCTTCTATACCGACACCGCCGACGCGCCTTGGACCATCGTCAAGTCGAACGACAAGAAACGCGCCCGGCTGAACTGCATGCGGCATTTCCTGTCGACGCTGGATTATCCGGACAAGGATCACGACATCGTGGGCCAGCCCGATCCATTGATCGTGGGGCAGGCACATCATGTGGTCCACCGGTCGGATCACATCCTTGGTACGGCGATACATCCCGAGGCGCGCGTCACCTGATTGGCCCGACGGGCGTCATCGAGGTCTCGAAGTGAAATTTCAGAGATCTCCCCTTGCCCCGGCTCGGGGCCGCGCATATGGCTGGCGGGATGAGAAAGGTCATGACATATCCCGCCCATTTCCGGGCCATTGCTGTGCTGGGGCTGCCGTTGATCGGTGGTCATCTGGCGCAATTCGCCATTGGCCTGACGGATACGATCATGCTGGGCTGGTATGGCGTCGAGGCACTGGCCGCGGTGACGCTGGCCAGCAGCTTTTACTTTGTTCTGTTTCTTTTCGGAGGCGGATTTGGCCTAGCCGTCATGCCGATGGTCGCGACCGCGGCCGCCGAGGAGGATGAAACCAGCATTCGGCGCAGCACCCGAATGGGTCTGTGGCTGTCGCTGCTGTATGGCATGCTGATCATGCCGCTGCTGTGGTGGTCCTACCCGATTCTGATCGCCACGGATCAGGATCCGCAAGTGGCGCAAACCGCGTCCGAGTATCTGCGGGTCGCGGGCTGGGGCCTGTTTCCGGCGCTGGTGGTGATGGTTCTAAAATCCTATCTGGCCGCTCTGGAGCGTACGCAGATCGTGCTGTGGATTACCGTCGCTGCGGCAGTGGTCAACGGACTTACGAATTATGCGCTGATCTTCGGCAACTGGGGCGCGCCGGAACTGGGCGTGATGGGGGCCGCGATTGCGTCGGTCGTCACGCAGACCGTGTCGCTGGTGGCGGTGATCATTTACGCGGTGAAAGTCCTGCCGGAGCATAACCTGTTCCAGCGGTTCTGGCGCCCGGATTGGGAAATGTTGCTGAGCGTCCTGAAGCTGGGTGTGCCCATCGGTCTGACCTTGTTGGCCGAAGTGTCTCTGTTCGCCATGTCCGCCTTCATGATGGGTTGGATCGGGCAGGTGCCGCTGGCGGCGCACGGGATTGCGCTGAACCTGGCCTCGGCCACTTTCATGGTGCATCTGGGCCTGTCGAATGCAGCAACGATCCGGGCCGGCAACGCGCTGGGTCGCAAGGATCGACCGCATCTTGAGAAAGGCGCAATTGCGGTCACGGGCATGTCCCTTGTGGTGTCCGTGCTGACAATCATCCTGTTCCTGACCTGCGCCGAGCCGCTCATCTCGGTATTTGTCGAACCGGACGACCCGCAGCGTCCCCAGATTCTGGCCATCGGGACCGGTCTGCTGGCCATGGCGGCCCTGTTCCAGCTGGTGGACGGCGCGCAGGTAATCGCTCTGGGCCTTCTGCGCGGGTTGCAAGACGCCAAGGTGCCCATGGTTATGGCAGGCCTCAGCTATTGGGTCGTGGGGATCCCCGCATCCTACTACTTTGGTTTCGTGCAAGGCATGGCCGGGATCGGAGTCTGGCTTGGCCTTGTTCTGGGCCTTGCCTGCGCGGCGGTCATGCTGATGGGACGGTTCTGGCTGCGATCCGTCCGCGTGGTAGGTGCGCCCGCCGCGTAGCGACAACCGCCAGGCTCAACCCTTCTCCAGCCGGTCGGCCTTCTTGCGCACCAGTACCGTGCGCAAGTCGTGCATCGCCAGCAGCAACCGGTCCGTGATGTCTTCCAATTGGGTATCGGTCGCCTTGGACTGGGCCCATTGCGTGGTCAGGTTCAGGTGATCGATCGTGCGGTGGATGTCGTCGACGTCGCGCCGCGCAAGCAGGGCTTTGCGTTCGTCCATCCAACGGGCGATTTCGGTTTTGTCCGCTTCGGTCAGGGTACCCTGACCATGCGGCTTGACCTCGCCGTTGCGGATGTTGATCACCGCGATCTGGTCCATTTCGATCCGGCGCTGCCGGTTCTCCGTGTCGATCTTGAACACGACCGCGCCGTTCTCGCGGACGCGAAAGTAATATTCGGGCAGTGCTGCGGACATGTTGAACCTCGGTCTTAGCTCAGGGACGCGCAGAACCGCTGGATGCGGGTGCAGGCCTCGGTCAAGGCTTCGTCTGAAGTCGCGTAGCTGACGCGGAAATTGGGGCTGAGGCCGAACGCCGCTCCAAACACTACGGCTACGTCGGCTTCCTCCAATAGGGCAGTCGCGAAGGCCTCGTCGGTGTCGATGACCGTGCCGGCCGGCGTGGTCTTGCCGATCAACCCGGCAATGGACGGATAGACGTAGAATGCGCCCTCGGGAGTGGGGCAGGTGATGCCGTCAATCTGGTTCAGCATCCCGACCACAAGATCGCGTCGGCGTTTGAAAGTTTCATTGTTCGGGGCAAGGAAGTCTTGGGTGCCGTTCAGGGCCTCGACCGCGGCCCACTGGCTGATCGAGCAAGGGTTCGACGTGGATTGCGACTGGATCTTGCGCATGGCCGCGATCAGCTCGACAGGGCCTGCGGCATAGCCGATACGCCAGCCGGTCATGGCATAGGCCTTGGAGACACCGTTGCACGTGAGCGTGCGATCATACAGCCCGGGTTCGACTTCGGCTGGCGTGCAGAACTCAAACCCGTCATAGGCCAGGTGTTCATACATGTCGTCCGACATGATCCAGACATGAGGATGCCGCATCAGAACATCGGTCAGAGCCTTGAGTTCGGCGCGGCTGTACCCGGCGCCGGTCGGGTTCGACGGCGAGTTGAAGATGAACCATTTGGTGTTTGGCGTGATTGCGGCTTCCAGCTGGTCTGGGGTCAGCTTGAAGCTGTTTTCCAGTGTGGTCTCAACCACGACAGGCGAACCGCCCGCAAGCAGCACCATGTCCGGATAGCTGACCCAGTAGGGGGCGGGAATGATCACTTCGTCGCCCGGGTTCATCGTCGCCATCAGCGCATTGTACAGCGTCTGCTTGCCACCTGTTCCGACCGAGATCTGTGCGGGCGTATAGTCCAGCCCGTGGTCACGTTTCATCTTGGCGCAAGCGGCCTGTTTCAGCTCGGGAATGCCGTCAGGCGCGGTGTATTTCGTTTTACCGGCGGCGATTGCGGCAACGGCTGCGTCCTTGATGTTCTGCGGCGTGTCGAAATCGGGCTCACCTGCGCTGAGGCCGATGACGTCCCGTCCGGCGGCCTTCAACTCGGCGGCTTTGGCCGTCATGGCAATGGTCGGCGAAGGTTTGACGCGCGACAGTGTCGCAGACAGAAAGCTCATGGCGGGCCCCGGTTTGTATGTTGCTCAGGACTGTCATAGGGTGCCGCCGAAACACGATCAAGCGATATGCTTTTGAAGAACTGGAGAGTTTGATGAGCGACGAAACCGACTGGTTCGGACCCGAGGCCGCGACATTCGGAGACCGCGTGGCCGGCGCGCGCGAAGCCGCCGGTATGACCCAGACCCAACTGGCCCGCCGGCTGGGTGTCAAGAAGTCCACTGTGGTGGCCTGGGAGAATGACCTGTCAGAACCGCGCGCCAACAAGCTGTCGATGATGGCAGGTATGTTGAACGTGTCGATCATGTGGCTGCTAACCGGTGAAGGCGAGGGCATGGATGCTCCGGATATCGCGGAAGCCGCGGATATGGAGCTGGCACCGCTGGTCGCGGAGTTGCGCGCCATCCGAGGTGAGATGCGCGCCAGTTCCGAGCGCCTTGCGCGGGTCGAGAAAACGCTGCGGCTGAAGCTGGAGAAAGGCGAATGAACGACATCCGGATCAAGCGGCTGAAGATGCGGTCGATGCGGCGCGGCATCAAGGAAATGGACATAATTCTGTCTGCCTATGCCGACCAGCGGCTTGAGCGGATGTCTGCGACCGAATTGGACCTGTACGAAGCTTTGTTGCACGAAAACGATCAGGACCTCTACCAATGGGTAACCGGGCAGGTCGCCGCCCCTGAACACTACGCGAGCATGATCTTCGATATCTCGCAAGTATTTCAAAAATAATGGCAAAACAGACTTAACAGATTCTTCGGGATTTCGCGTCAAAGTTTCCTGAACGGCGCGATTGAATCGGAGGATCGGATGAGTTTGGAATTGCAGGTCTCCGCACCCGGAACCAAAGGGTTCATGTCCAGCTATCTTGAGGCGCTGGCATTGGTTGAACGTCTGCATCGGTTGCTTCTGGACGTCATAAAGGACGAGTTCGAGCGGGTCGGCGTTCTGGAAATCAACGCGGTGCAGGCGCTGCTGCTGTTCAACATCGGTGACCACGAGGTGACTGCCGGTGAACTCAAAAGCCGCGGCTATTATCAAGGCAGCAATGTCAGTTACAACCTCAAGAAACTGGTCGAGATGGGGTTCATGCATCACCAGAGATGCGAGATTGACCGACGTTCGGTGCGGGTGCGTCTGACACCTCGGGGGCGGGAAATCCGTGACATCGTGGCCGATCTCTTCTCGCGGCACGCCGAAGGGCTACAGGCCAAAGGTGTCCTTGGCATCGAAGGGATCGAAGAGATTACCAGCGCTTTGCGCCGGGTTGAACGGTATTGGACGGATCAGATCCGGTACATCTACTGACTTTCGCCGTTCAATGGCAAAACTTGGGACAGGGTAAGCGAATCCAGCTCTCTGATCAGCTTGCGTGTCATCGCGTCTTCGTAGGCTTCAAATCCCAAAGCGGTTTCGACGAAGGCCCCGGGCCCCAGAATGACCCAAGCGTTGTAATAGGCCGACAACTCTCCGATTTGCACATACCGCTTGTCCCCGGTGCTGGGATCATCGGCTCCGATCACAAGCCCATTGATCGTGATGCCGGTTGCCTGCAGTTGGGCTTTAGCTTCTCTGGGATGGAGGCCGACATTGTGCTTGCCATCTCCTGAGAGGTCCAGCGTTCGCTTCCAGCAGGCGGCTTGGGCATCCAACAAATCAGCCCCGTACTGCATGGCAGACCCCACCGCTGTGCCCTGAGGTGCCGATGACCGACGCGTGGATTGCAGACGTTGCGCAATCCCGGACAAATCGGTCGGGGACCGAATGTCGGTCCAGCCGACCAACAGCCGCTGGAAACCTGCTTCGCTCCATTCGAAAACGGCGATCCGAATGGGGGCTTCGGGATTCGACAGGATCAGCCGTTCCACCTCCGGCCGTTGCAATGCAGCGGCCAAGCCGTCCAATTGAAGTCGGTATTCGTTGCTGTCGACTGAGCCTGAAACATCCAACCCAAGCGCCAGGGCTTGCCGGCATTGAGCAGCGGCCGGGCTGCCCAAGGCCAAACAACACAGAGCCAGCGCACGGGTAATCATTTTGCGTTGCGCCCCAACGCGCCGACCTGAAGGCTGGTCAATTCCCGTTCCAGCTTGCGTCGCATGGCGCGCTCAAAGTCTTCGAACCCTTGCGCGATTTCCAAAAAGGCGTTTGGCCCATGCAAGACGTTGTTCTCAAAAAACGGGATGAGGAACAGCTCCCCTTCGAAATCCGCCGCATTTATGACCAACCCATTCACGGTTATGCGGTCGAAGGGAAAGTGGCGATAGGCGATCTGCGGACCGTAGCCGTCATTGTTCGAGCCGTCCCCGGACAGGTCAATCGTTTGAAACAGGCATTGCGGAGCCTGCTCCATCAGCGAGGCCCCGAAAGCCAGGGCATATCCCATGGCGGTGGCCGAGCCGCTGTCAGATCTTTGGGACCTGCTCACCTGTGTCGCCGCAACAAGCAGATCAGCCTCGGTTTCGATCAGGCGCCAGGGAAGGACGATGTACTGGGCGTCGCGACCGCTCCACTCATAAACCGTCAGGGCTACGGGCAGCGGCGAGGAAAAGAACGCTTTCCGGACTTCCGGAGCGATCAAGGCTGAAGCCAGGCCCTGCCGCTGCAGGGCGTCTTCTTTGGCGTCGACCGAAACGGAGATGTCCAAGGCAAGCGCCAAGGCCAGCCGGCAGTTTTGGGCCTCAGCAGAGCTGGCCAGAACGGCCAGCCCCAATCCTGTCAGCCAGCGGATCACCAGTGGCCGGTGCTTTCCATGCTGGCCCAAGGTTCGGCCGGGGGCAGGGCATCGCCATTCTGCAGCAGTTCAACCGAAATGTTGTCAGGCGAGCGCACGAACGCCATGCGCCCATCGCGCGGAGGGCGGTTGATGACGACACCATTGTCGGCAAGGTGCTGACAGGTCTCGTAAATGTTGTCGACCCCATAGGCCAGGTGGCCGAAATGGCGGCTGTCGCTTGGCAAACCCTCATCGCCATCCCAGTTCCATGTCAGCTCGATCGGCCTGTCCTCCTGACCCGGAGGGGCCATGAAGATCAGCGAAAACCGCCCTTCCTCGCTGTCGTAGCGGCGGGTTTCCTGGAGTCCCAGCAGCTTGTAGAAGGCCATGGATTTTTCCAAATCCTTCACGCGCACCATGGTGTGGAGGTATCTCAGCCCCATCTCGGCGATCCTTTCGGTGTTGATGATTGTGTGCAGCTTAGCGCGCTGCAGGGGCGTGTCGAGGGGGCGGTCGCAGAGAAACCGAAAAATGCGCGACGCAGCACACATATGGCGGTTTCAGTGCTGATGTTGCCGATATATAGTGGTCGGCGACTCATTTCAAAAACGAGGTATGTCCATGCCGCTGTCCGCCGAACAACTGGCCGAGATCGAAGAGCAACGCGCACAAACGCAGGCGACCCGCCGAGTTGTAGCTCCGGGTATGGAACAGCACCTCTACACTGCGCATCCTGTTCTGGACCACGGATTCGTGCGGGTCATCGACTATATGGGCGATGATGCTGCGATCTGCCAGGCGGCCCGCGTGTCCTATGGCAAAGGTACGAAGTCCGTACAGAATGACGAGGGGTTGATCCGCTATCTGATGCGCCACTGGCACTCGACCCCGTTCGAGATGTGCGAAGTGAAACTGCACGTGAAACTGCCGGTCTTCGTGGCTCGTCAGTGGATCCGCCACCGCACGGCGAACGTGAACGAATACTCGGCCCGTTATTCGATCCTTGACCGGGAATTCTACATTCCCGCGCCGGATCAATTGGCTGCGCAATCAGCGATCAACAATCAGGGGCGGGGCGAGGCGCTGCAGGGCGAAGAGGCTGCGCGCGTGCTGGACATTCTCAAGGCCGACAGCGCCCGCTGCTACGACAATTACGAAGCGATGATCGGCCAGGATGGCCAGCAGGGGCTGGCGCGCGAACTGGCGCGGATGAACCTGCCGGCAAACATCTACACGCAGTGGTATTGGAAGGTGGACCTGCACAATCTGTTCCACTTCCTGCGCCTGCGGGCAGATTCGCATGCGCAATACGAGATCCGCGTCTATGCCGAAACCATGTGCAAGATCGTGGCCGACTGGGTACCGTTCGCGTACAAGGCGTTCGAGGACTATCGGCTGGGTGCGGTCAACCTGTCGGCGCAGATGGTCGAAGCGCTGCGTCGGATGCTGAAGGGCGAGCAGGTGACGCAGGAAAACTCGGGCATGACCGCGCGCGAATGGCGCGAGTTCGAAGCGGTGATCCGCGAAGGCTGATCGCCACCTGTTCGGATTGTCATGATCCTGTTACACTTTGGGCATGACGTTCAGCTTGATGTTTAGAACTGCGGCGATCGCTTTGTTGCTGTGCCAGCCGGCCTACGCAAAGTCGCCAATCGCTGAGGTGATCTGTGAGCCCACGGCGCGGATGCATGACAAACTGCGCCACCAATTCGGCGCGCAGCAGACCGCCTCTGGTGTTCGCGGACCCGAGCAGATCATGGAAGTGTGGACCAGCCGTCGCGGCGACTGGACCCTTGTCGTAACCTATGCGACCGGGACGTCCTGCATTGTGGCCATGGGCAACAACTGGACAAGCCGCATCGAGGCCGACCCGACGCGAGGTTAGACTATCCGGGAAGAGGGTGGACAACGGCCTGTCAATTGGCCGTTGACCTTGTTTCGTCGCACCCGCCAGTTGGCGGGCCCTTTTACAATGGCTTCAAATCAGCCGCCATTTGGCGGCCGTCACGTCCGTCCTGCAACTCGTACGAGACTTTCTGATTGTCGGCGAGTCCGGTCAGGCCGGATCGTTCTACGGCCGAGATATGCACAAACACATCCTTACCCCCTTCATCGGGGGCAATAAAACCATAGCCTTTGGTCGTATTGAACCACTTCACGGTGCCGGTTGGCATTTCCCGTGTCTCCTTCTCCTTGCGCGTCACCCAGCAAATCGGCAGGGCATAGTCAAAGCGACCACAAACCCACGCAGTTCCGAACGAACGAGACGGCGTAAATTGTGTGTTTCGCCTTTTTCAACATTGCACGGTGAAGTAAAAAATCAAGGAATACTGGGTTAACCTATTCGTTTTGCCCGAAATTGCTGCAACGACCGGAGTAGATACATCATGCGCCTTTTTGGCCTGAAGACCTGCGATACCTGCCGTAAGGCATTGAAATCACTGCCTGATGCCGAATTCATTGATGTCCGAGGTGCGGGTGTTCCTTCGGAGGTGCTGGCCAAAGCGTTTGACCAGTTCGGCGAAGCCTTGCTCAACACCCGCTCGACAACCTGGCGTGGATTGGACGACGATCAACGCTCGCGACCACCGCTGGAACTGCTGGCGGATCATCCTGCCCTGATGAAGCGTCCGCTGATCAAACGTGACGGTCACTTGTTCCTGGGCTGGACCCCGCAAACCCGCGCAGCCCTTGGCATTGCTTGATCGGGTGACTATCTGAACCGGCGCAACAATCAGGAATAATTCATGCGAAACGCAGCCATGATATTGGGTGTCATTGCCGGTCTGGTCGGAATGATCGTCGGTTTTTTTGGGTACGGGTTTGTCGAGCTTGTGGATCGTTACGGCGAGATCGAGGGGTTGGCAGAGCAGGTGGAAAACCCCCAGCTTATCAAGACAGCATCGCTTCTGGCGCCGTTGCTGGCGATTGCCGGGGGGGCCATGGCGCATGCGCGTGCTCTGTTGGCCGGTGTGTTGTTGCTGATTTCCGCGGCGGGGATGTACTATGCCTTTGGCTTCGGCGTGTTCACCATGTTCCCGATTGCCTTCGCCGGCGTCGCCGGGCTGCTTGGGATCGCCGCGGGCAAGCCGGACGAACCCAAAGCGCATTTCTAGATCATTTCAGGCGCAGGACCCGGTCGAGCGAGAGTGGGCCCGCGCCGTTGATCACGATCACCACGAACAGGAAGGTCCACATGACCCGCTGATCCATCAGAGTGATGGTGTTGTCGAACAGACCACCCAGTTTGACCCCGTGCCCGGTGACATCGGTGAAGGTCTGGACCCAGACGAACCCGATCATGCCCAGGGCGGCAAGGCGGGTCAGCAGCCCCACCAGCAGCAACGCAGGCAGGATGAACTCGGCCCAGGTTCCGGCGACGGCAACGGGCCAGGTAAAGAACCCTAGCTGCGAGCTGTCGTAGCCGACGGCCTCCATGGCCTTGGGGAAGATCTGGACATAGGCCCCATCCGAGGGGAACAGGAACCCGAAAAAGCCGCTGCCCAGCTTGGTCATGGCCGAGTTCCAGTAATAGACCAGAAGAACCGCTATGAAAGTCAGCCGCGCCACGGTCGGTGTCAGCCAGTTCGAGGCGTGGTCCAGCTTTCCAAGTGCGGAATTATGCATAGAGATCAGGGCAGTCATGTTTCCGGCCTTTCGATAGTCACTGAAGTAATTGCACTGCCCTGCAACAGCAGTGCTAGGGTGGTTCCCAGGTCGAACGCGGGCGTCCGGGCGGTGGTTGCCTCGAAGGCCTGACCAATGGTCTGGCCGGCTTGCATGGCGGTGATCCAGTCAAACCCGCCGGGGGGCAGCAAGTGCGGCGACGGGTCGAATTCGGGGCGCGTGATCATCACGTCCTGGGCACCGGGCTGGGGCTTGGGCGCGCCGTCTTCGGTGTTGAACCGCCAGATGGCGTGGATGGGCCAGTCAGACCGGACCAGCTGCATGGCCGGGGCAAAGCCCAGCCGGGCCTGCATAAGGTCTTCGGGCGGCAGGGCGGCCAGCGCGTCGGGCGCGATCGGTTGGCTGTCGGCGGCGTGGTAGGACCGGCGCAATGCCAACTCCAGCAGTGCCACGTCGGGCAGATAGCCAAGATGCGCCAGCTGCCCGGTGTCGGCGAGGAACTCGGGGAAATTCTCGCCGTAAAACATCATCAGCGGAGAGGTCGGCGGGTGCTGGCGCAGATAGATTCCGGCCAGACCGTCCATGTTCTGCGGACCCAGCAGCTTGGTGATGACCGGAAATGCCTGGTGCATGGCTTCGGTCAGCGACACGGCCACGTTGTTGCGGTAGACGCTGAAACGGCGCCCGGCGGGGCGGGCCTGGTCGTCCAGCAGCCCCTCGGGCACGGGGGCTGCCGGGTCCAGCAGAGCCGCCCGGAATTCTGATTGCGAAACGCTCATGCCGGGATCCGGTCCAGCGCGGATTGCGCGCGCTCGGCCTCGGCGCGCAAGGTGGGCCAGTCGGGAACGTCATTGTCCCATTCGATCAGCACGGGTTTGGGGCCTGACTGGTCGAGCACATAATCCAGCAACGCCCAGACCGGATCGACGACGGCGCGGCCGTGGCTGTCGATCAGCAGGGGTTGGCCGTGGTCGTCCTGATCCTCGTCATGGCCGCCAAGGTGGATCTCGCCAACCTTGTCCAGAGGGTAGGCGTCGATATAGGCCTGCGGACTGTAATTCAGATTGGTGGCCGAGACGAAGACGTTGTTGACGTCCAGCAGCAGGCCGCAGCCGGTGCGGCGCGCGACCTCGCGCAAGAAGTCGGGTTCAGACCACGTGCTTTCGGCAAAAGTGAGATAGCTGGAAGGGTTCTCCAGCAGCATCTGCCGGCCCACCGTCTGCTGTACCTGATCGATATGATCGCAGATGCGGACCAGTGTGGCGTCGGTATAGGGCAGGGGCAGCAGATCGTTCAGGAACTGGCTGTCATGGGTGGACCATGCCAGATGCTCCGAAAAGCTGGCCGGGTTCAGCCAGCCGACAAGATGCTTCAGGCGGCCCAGGTGCTCGGCGTCCAGCGGGCCTTCGCCGCCGATGGACAGGCCCACGCCGTGCACCGAGATGGGAAACCGTTCGGACAGGTGACGCAGCTGCGCCAGCGGTCGGCCGCCGTCGCCCATGTAGTTTTCGGCATGGATTTCCAGCCAACCGACGGGGTCGGGCTGGTCAAGGATCTCGGCATAGTGCTGCGGCTTGTAGCCGACCCCGGGCGCGGCGGGCAGCCGTTGCATTCTGCGGGCGTCATCCAACATCGCGTGATCCTTCTCAGCAAGAAACAGGGCGGGCTGTTTGGTTTAGCCCGCCCCTGACATTCCTTCCCGTGCCTTATGCCGGCAGATCGCGTTCCAGCGGCTCGAGCGAGCCTTTGCGGGGCGTTCCATCCGCGGATTTAGGCAGTTCGATGTCGGCGCAGGTGCCCGCATCGACCAACGTCCAGGCGTTGCCTTGGTAGTCCACGGTCGAGGTGCCGGCACATGTGGTGCCCGGTCCGGCGGCGCAGTCGTTCTGGCCTGCCAGCGATACGCCATAGCATTTTTCTTTGGCCTGAGCGGCGGCGGTGGTTGCAGAGCCCGCAACGGCTGCGGCAACGGCGCTTGCGATTACGAGGGTTTTGGCGGTGTTCGACATCTCAGGTAATCCTTTTCGTGATTGCGTATGTCTGCTTGTGACAGTGACAAAGGTAACGGCTGACACTGCTCTGTTGAATTCACGAGCCCGTGTCTCACGGCTGTGTCAGGGAGCGTTAATGCCTCTTGCAGGTTAACACACTGTAATAAATTAGGAAATCCAGAAATGTTTCAATCCGGCCCCGTGCTGGGGGCCGGATTGGCGGCAAGACTGTGCCGATTGTTACAGAAGATCGGGGGGCGTTGCTGCGTGCGACAGCTCTTTTGTTACAGCGTCAAGCGGCTGGACCTGGGTCTGCTTCTCGCCCAGGCGGCGGACACTGACGGTGCGCTCTTCGACCTCGCGGTGGCCGACGGCCAGGATCACCGGCACCTTGCCGACCGAATGTTCGCGGACCTTGTAGTTGATCTTCTCGTTGCGGATGTCAGCCTCGGCCCGGACACCGGCAGCCTTGAGCGTTTCGACCACTTCCAGAACATAGTCATCGGCCTCGGAGGTGATCGAGGCCACGACGACCTGGCGCGGCGCCAGCCAGAAAGGAAGTTTGCCGGCGTGTTCTTCGATCAGGATGCCGATGAACCGTTCGAACGATCCCAGGCAGGCGCGGTGCAGCATCACCGGACGGTGTTTGGCACCATCGGCGCCGATATAGGTGGCGTCCAGCCGTTCGGGCAGGACGAAATCCACCTGGAAGGTGCCGCATTGCCAGTCACGTCCGATCGCGTCGGTCAGGACGAATTCCAGTTTCGGCCCATAGAAAGCACCTTCGCCGGGGTTCAGTTCCGGCTCGACCCCCGCTGCGCGGGTGGCGGTCAGCAGGGCCTCTTCGGCCTTGTCCCAGACCTCGTCCGAGCCGGCGCGCTGTTCGGGGCGGTCCGAGAATTTGACCTTGAAACTGTCAAAGCCCAGATCCTTGTAGACATCGGTCAGAAACCCGATGAAGCGGGCACATTCGTCGCCGATCTGGTCCTCGGTCGAGAAGATATGCGCGTCGTCCTGGGCAAAGCCGCGGACCCGCATGATGCCATGCAGCGCGCCCGAGGGTTCGTAGCGCGCGCAGGATCCGAACTCGGCCATGCGCAGCGGCAGGTCGCGATAGGATTTCAGGCCCTGCTTGAAGATTTCCACGTGGCAGGGACAGTTCATCGGCTTGAGCGCGTTCACGGCCTTTTCGCGGGCGTGTTCCTCGTCAACTTCGACGATGAACATGTTTTCCTGGTACTTGTCCCAGTGGCCCGAACGTTCCCACAGCTTGCGGTCGACCACCTGCGGGGTGTTGACCTCGACATAGCCGCCGCGGTGCTGGGCACGCCGCATATAATCTTGAAGCTGGGTGTAGATGGTCCAGCCGTTGGGGTGCCAGAATATCTGGCCAGGGGCCTCTTCCTGCATGTGGAACAGGTCCATCTCGCGGCCCAGCTTGCGGTGGTCGCGCTTGGCGGCCTCTTCCAGCATGTGCAGGTGCGCCTTGAGCTTTTCCTTGCCGGTGAACGCGACGCCATAGATACGCTGCAGCATCGGGCGGTTGCTGTCGCCGCGCCAGTAGGCGCCGGCGATCGACATCAGCTTGAATGCATCGCCGGGCAGTTGGCCGGTATGCTGCAGGTGCGGCCCGCGGCACAGGTCCTGCCAGTGGCCGTGCCAATACATGCGCACCGGCTCGTCACCCGGGATCGCCTCGATCAGCTCGACCTTGTAGGGCTCGTTGTTGGCCTTGTAGAACGCGATGGCACGCTCGCGGTCCCAGATCTCGGTGGTGACGGGATCGCGCTTGTTGATGATCTCTTTCATCTTTTTTTCGATGAGGCCGAGATCTTCGGGCGTGAACGGCTCTGCGCGGTCAAAGTCGTAATACCAGCCGTTTTCGATGACCGGGCCGATGGTGACCTTGGTGTCGGGCCAGATTTCCTGGACCGCGCGGGCCATCACGTGGGCAAAGTCGTGGCGGATCAGTTCGTTGGCCTGGGCCTCGTCCTTCATCGTATGGAGAGCGATTTCGGCATCCTGTTCGATGGGCCACTGCAGATCCCAGTGCTGGCCGTTGACGGTGGCCGAGATGGCCTTTTTCGCCAGCGAGGTGGAGATGTCGGCCGCGACCTCGGCCGGCGTAACGCCTGCCGCGTAGGATCGGGAATTGCCATCGGGGAAGGTAAGAGAGACGGATTTTGAATCCAAGGCCATGGTCTGGCTCTCCTCGTCGGTTTGGCGCCCACTGAACGCCCGGTTGCGGGTTATGGTGTCGGGTCCGTTTGGCAGTTGGTGGTGTCCGTGTCAAGCGTTGGCGGGCAGAGGGCTCTGCTCCTAGCGTGCCGCGGGGTATCTGCCTCCAGATGACGGAGGGGCGGGAATTGCACTTGGGCGCGGCGCGTGCATGATGCTGGAAAAGCATGTGAGGATTTCATGGCAGCAACGACATTTCTGGAAACGCCGCAGGGGCGGCGGCTGGCCTATCATAAGAGCGAAGGGACAGGGCCTACGGTCGTTTTTCTGGGCGGCTTGAAGTCGGATATGGAGGGCACCAAGGCGGTGCATCTGGAGGACTGGGCGCGGGCACGTGGGCAGGCCTACTTGCGGTTCGACTATTCCGGGCATGGTGAAAGCTCCGGCCGGTTCGAGGAAGGCTGCATCGGGGATTGGCACGAAGACACGGTTGCGGCGGTGTCTGAACTGACCGAGGGGCCGCTGATCGTGGTGGGCTCGTCCATGGGCGGGTGGCAGGCGCTGTTGCTGGCCAAGGCCATGCCCGAGCGGATCGCCGGCATGGTCACCATCGCGGCGGCGCCGGATTTCACCGAGGACGGCTATTGGGCCTCGTTCACAGACGCGCAGAAAGAGGCGTTGGAGACGGTCGGGCATGTTGAACTGCCTTCGGACTACATGGAGCCCTACATCATCACCAAGCGGATGATCGAGGATGGCCGGACGCGGCTGGTGTTGCGGTCGCCGTTGAACCTGCCGTTCCCGGTACGGTTTCTGCAAGGCACGGCGGATACGGCGGTTTCGGTCGACACCGCTGTACGGCTGCTCGACCATGCCAGCGGTCCGGACATGCGGCTGTTGTTGGTCAAGGATGCGGATCACCGGTTCTCGGACGGGCCGTGCCTGGGGCTGATCGAGGATGCGGTTCGCGACGTGATGGGGACAAACTGATGCGGCGGCTGGGGCGGTTTCTCGGGCGGGCCTTGCTGGCGTTGGTGGTGGTCGGCGGGCTGATCTACTGGTTCGGCCCGCGCGAAGAAGTGGATCTGCACCCGCGGTTCGATCCGCGCAAGTTTGGCGAGGGGGTCCAAGTCTATTTCGAAAGCATCGAGTCCGCCTATTACGATATCGTACCGGGTGTCGAAAAGCGGGTGATCTGGCAGGACGGGTTCAAGGAACGTCGCGCGCCCTATTCGGTGCTTTATGTGCACGGGTTCTCGGCCTCGTCCGAGGAAATCCGCCCGGTGCCCGACAGGATCGCCGACGCGCTGGGGGCCAATCTTGTCTATACGCGCCTGCAGGGGCACGGGCGCGACGGGTTGGCAATGGCCGAAGGGACGGCCTCGGGCTGGATGCAGGACATGGCCGAAGGTCTAGCCGCCGCCCGCGCGGTGGGCGACAAGGTCATCGTGATCTCGACCTCGACCGGGGGAACCCTGGCGGCAGCCGCGGCGCTGGACCCCGAGCTGAGCAAGGACGTGGTCGGGATGGTGTTCATCTCGCCCAATTTCGGGGTGCAGGCGGCCGGATCCTGGATACCATCACTGCCTTGGGCGCGCAGCTGGCTGCCGTTGCTGATGGGGGAAACCCGCGACGTGTCGGGCCCTGATCCGGAAAAGAACCTGTACTGGTCGTCCTCTTATCCGTGGGAGGCGGTGGTTCCGATGTCTGTTCTGGTGGATACCGTCGACGCGCTGGATTTTTCGGGTGCACTGGTGCCGGCTCTGTTCTGGTTCTCGGATGACGACCAGGTGGTTCGGCCCGACCTGACGCACAAAGTTGCAGAAGACTGGCGGGCACCTGCGACCGTTCAGACCGTAACCATGGGGCCGGGTGACGACCCGCAATCGCATGTTATTGCCGGACGGCTGATGTCGCCGGGGCAGACCGATGCGACGGTGGCGGGTATTCTGCAATGGCTGAACGGTTTGGGGGTAGAGTGATGGAGCAACGCGTCAGCCTGATCACAATCGGGGCCGAAGATCCCGAAGCCGCAGCCCGCTTTTACGAGGCGCTGGGCTGGCGTCGCACCGACAGCCCGGACGGGGTGATCGTTTTTGACCTGATCGGCCAGACGCTGGGTCTGTATTCATTGACCGCGCTGGCCGAAGAAATCGGGGTTGGCGTTGAAACCCTGGGGCGCGGCGCGATGACGCTCAGCCACAATTGCCGATCCAAGGAGGGTGTCGCCGAACTGTTGCAAGCTGCCGAGGCAGCGGGGGCCGAAATCCTGAAGCCGGCCTCGGACGTGTTCTGGGGCGGGCACCATGGGTACTTTCGGGCACCGGATGGCACGATCTGGGAAGTTGCGTTCAACCCGTACTCGGCCCTCGCGCCGGATGGGGCCTTTCGTTGGAACGGGTATTGAATATGCGCAGACCGGGCAGCATGTGGAGCCTCGAGACCCTGGGCCGCGTGCGCCTGTCGCGCCATTTCTTCATGCGCGATTTCCTGTATTCCGAGATCGGGAACTTTCACAAAAAACAGAACCTGCCGGACAACCCGGATCTGGCCATCGAAACCGGCCGTGCATTTTGCGAAACCCTTCTGGATCCGTTGGAGGAAACATTCGGGCGTGTTGCCGTCCGGTCTGGATACCGGTCACCCGCGCTGAACCGGTTTGGAAACGAGAACAAGTTGAACTGCGCCCGCAACGATCATCCACTTGAATGCCACATCTGGGACCGGGGAACAGGCGAGGCGCGAATTGCCGGAGCCTCGATCGTGATCCCATGGTTTGCCGACCGGTACGCACAAGGCAGGGACTGGCGCGATCTGGCCTGGTGGATGCACGATCATCTGGATTATTCCGAGATCTGGTTCTTTCCCAAACTCTGCGCCTTCAATCTGGTGTGGCGGCCCACCCCACTGCGCCGGATCGACAGCTACATTGCGCCGCGGGGCAGTCTGCTCAGGGCCGGTGCCGATCCGGATGAGACCCTGCGTGAACGCCGTCGGCGCTATGCGGACTTTCCCGAATTTCGCGCAATCCGCTATCCCTAAAGTTTTCCTTGCCCGTCTGCGCCGAAACTCTCATCCTGATCAACAAAACGGCCGAGCCGATCGGCCAGTACAAGGAGGCCCTGCGTGATCGAGCCGCTGGTCTTGTTGCCAGGATTGATGTGCGATGCACGTCTGTTTCAGCCGCAGACAACCCGGCTGTCTCAGACCAGGCCGGTGATGGTCGCGCCGATCGGCGGCGGTGATCGGATCGAAGAGATTGCCTCGTCGCTTTTGGACCAGTTGCCCCACCGCTTTGCGTTGGCTGGTCTGAGCATGGGGGGCATTGTCGCGCTGGAACTGGTGCGCCGGGCCCCGGAACGCGTGACCCGCCTTTGCCTCATGGCGACGGATGCGCAGGCCGATACCCCCCAGATCGCCGCTGACCGCGAAGAGCTGATCGTTGCGGCGCAGGCTGGCCGTCTTGAGGATGTCATGCGCAAGGTTCTGGGCTCGGACACGCTGGCCCCCGGACCGCAGCGGATCCCGATATTGAACGACATGCTGGAAATGGCGCTGGAGCTGGGACCGGAACTGTTCGTGCGCCAAATGCGCGCTCTGCAGCGCCGCCCGGATCAGCAGGGCACATTGCGGCGAATAAAGGTGCCGACATTGGTTCTGTGCGGGGCACACGACACTCTGACGCCGGTCAAAAAACACAGTTTCATGGCCGAGTTGATCCCCGGTGCAGCCTTGCATGTGGTGGACATGGCGGGGCATCTTCCAACGCTTGAAGCGCCGGGTGAAACCACCGACGCGCTGTCCGACTGGTTGAACATACCCGTGCGGGCTTTCTAGTCGTACAGCGCCTTGCGTTCTTCAAGGCTGATGACATGCGGAGCCACGACCGGATCGCCGGTTGCGACGTCGAAGAACGGAGTTTGCTTCCAACGACCGGAAAGGCGCGCCGCAATGACTCTGCGGATCATGCCGAAAACAGCAGGAGCCACATTTTCGTGCTTCCATTTGCCATTCGCCTGCGGGACATGGGCGCGGGTCTTCACAGGCCCCAGAGGGGATGGATCGGAAAACCTGGCGACATCAAATCCGGCAAAGGGGAATTTCATGCTGCTGGTGGTGGTCGCCAAAGGCGCGTTGCAGCATTTGGCGTACCATCGAAACAGACCTTTGGGTCCCAGCCGCATCACGGCCAGGTACTCGGCGCCTTTGGTGATGCGGATATATTCGGGCGACATCTGAAAAATGTCTACCGGTCCCGGTGCGGGGTCAGGTTGACCGAAATACAGCTGTCCGGCGCGGCAATCTGGGCAGAAACAGACGACATGGGTGCCACTGGACACCCCTTTGGCCGTGATCTCGCCGCTAAGCTCACCGCAGTTGCAGGCGAACGGAAGGGCAGGCGCCGGGTCTGCGGACATCAAGCAACCTTGTTGCTGTTGGCCGCGCGGCGGCGCGGTTTGCGGCTGTTTTCGTTCATGAAGTCTATGACCAGCGGGCGGATATTGTCACGCCAACTGCGTCCGGCGAAGATACCGTAATGGCCCGCGCCGGGTTCGACATGGCTGGCCTTCTTGCTGTCGGGCAGGCCGGTGCACAAGTCCAGCGCCGCGATACACTGACCGGGGGCCGAGATGTCGTCATTGGCGCCTTCGACCGTCTTGACCGCCACATCCGTGATTTTGCCGATGTCGACTTTGTGGCCAGCCACGATGAACTCATTCCGGGCGATCTCACGGTTCTTGAAAACCCGCTCGACCGTCGAGAGGTAGAACTCTGCCGTCATGTCCATCACGGCCAGATATTCATCGTAGAAACGGTTGTGGGCGTCATGATCCGACGCCTCACCCCGCATGACGCGCTGGATCTGGTCGGAGAACGCCTTGCCGTGGCGCTCGGCATTCATCGACATGAAGGATGCCAATTGAAGAAGCCCGGGATAAACCATGCGTCCCACGCCCTTGTATTTGAAGCCCACCCGCTGGATCATCGTTTCCTCAAGCTGGCCCATGGTCACCCGGCGGCCGAAATCGGTGACTTCGGTCGGGGTTGCGTCAGGGTCAACCGGGCCACCGATCAGCGTCAGCGTGCTGGGCTGCGCCTTGGGGTCGGTTTCGGCAAGGTACGCCGTCGCCGCAAGGGTCAGGGGCGCGGGCTGGCAGACAGCGACGACATGCGTGTCCGGCCCCAGCTCCTTCATGAAATCGACAAGGTACAGGGTGTAGTCCTCGACATCGAACTTGCCTTCGGACACGGGGATGTCGCGCGCGTTATGCCAATCGGTCACGTAGACTTCGCAATTGACCAGCAGGCTCTTGACGGTCGAGCGCAGCAGGGTGGCGTAGTGTCCGGACATCGGCGCAACCAACAGCACCTTGCGCGGTTGCTCTTTGCGGCCATTCACGCGAAAGTGGACCAGATCGCCAAACGGGCGTTCAAGCACGGAGGTGACATCCACCAGATGATCTTTGCCGTCTTCGCAGGTAAACGTTCGGATACCCCAATCGGGTTTCACGACCATGCGTTGAAATGTGCGTTCGGTTACTTCGCCCCACGCGGCCATCCAGTTGAATGCCGGATTGGGGATCATGGAAAACTGGGGGTAGGACGCCATCGCGCTTGCGGTTGCACCAAGCCATTGGTTGGTGTTGCGCATGGTTTCCATCAGGTCGTAGGTCATCATGTAACGCACGGGAATGGCCTCCTAAATGTCAGCCTGAGAGTTCGGACCATTCGTCGCTTTGCCCCCCGGTGCCCACGACGATATTCTGCACAGCAGCGAGGTTAGGGGGGATTTGTTAAAATGACAACAAGTGAAGGCCACATGCCCGACTTAAGTGACGAACACGTTGAACGCCTTAAGGAAAACATGCTGAAAGTCGAAGATCTGTCCAAGCGGCTGATCGAGGTGATGGCGTCGAAAAAAGCTCATACTCCCGCGCTGGACGGCCCGAATCAGGAACTTTTTGCAAGAGCAGCAACAGCTTATTGGGCCGAGGCCCTGCAAAATCCGGCCAAGTTGTTGGAACAACAGCTGGAATACTGGGGCAAGTCCGTCCTGAATTTTGCTGCGGCGCAGCAGGCCCTGCTGGCGGGTGAAGGCGAAGCGGACGAGGCTCCGAGCAAGGATAAACGCTTCTCGAACCCGCTGTGGGATACGAACCCCTATTTCCGTCTCGTCCGACAGCAATACCTGACCAATGCCGAAGCCATCGCAAACGCGGTGGAGTCGGTCGAGGACTTGGACGCCAAGGACAAGCGGCGGCTGAAATACTTCTCGCAGCAGATTGTCGACATGATGTCGCCGACGAATTTCCTGCCGACCAACCCCGACGCTCTGCAGAAGGCGATAGAAACCGATGGCCAGTCGCTGATCCAGGGGCTGGAGAATCTTGTTGCCGATCTCGAAGCCAATGATGGCGAGCTGATCGTCAAGCTGGCGGATGAAAACGCGTTCAAGGTGGGCGGCAACCTGGCCACAACACCCGGAGAAGTCGTCTATCGAAATCGGATGATGGAACTGATCCAGTACAGTCCTGCGACTGAGACGGTTTATGAAACACCCGTCGTTCTGTTCCCGCCCTGGATCAACAAGTTCTACATCCTGGATCTGAAGGCACAGAACAGCCTGATCAAGTGGATCACCGATCAGGGCTATACCTTGTTCGTCGTCAGCTGGGTCAATCCGGATGCCAGCTATGCCGAAACGGGAATGGAAGACTACGTTCAGGACGGATTCCTGACGGCGGTCGAAGAGGCCAAGAAGATCTGCAAGGTCAAACAAGTCAATGCGGTCGGGTACTGCATTGCCGGAACGACCTTGAGCCTCACTCTGTCGCTTTTGAAGCAGCGCGGTGACAAGTCGATCAAATCCGCCACGTTCTTTACGGCGCTGACCGATTTTTCGGATCAGGGCGAGTTTACCCCCTTCCTGCAGAATGATTTCATCGACGGGATCGAGGAAGAGGTGAACAAGGAAGGTGTGCTGCGGTCATGGATCATGGCGCGCACGATGTCGTTCCTTCGGTCTCGCGACCTGGTCTATGGACCGGCGATCCGCAGCTACATGCTGGGCGAGACGCCACCCGCCTTTGACCTGTTGTACTGGAATGGGGACGGCGCGAACCTGCCCGCGAAAATGGCTGTGCAGTATTTACGTGGCTTGTGTCAGCGCAACGAGTTCGCCTCGGACGGGTTCGAATTGATGGGCCACAAGCTGCATGTCCGCGACGTGGATGTGCCGTTGATGGCGATCACCTGCGAGACGGACCATATCGCCGCTTGGAAGGACTGCTATCGCGGTGTGCAGAAAATGGGTTCCCGCAGCAAAACCTTCATCGTTTCGGAATCGGGACATATTGCAGGCATCGTCAATCCGCCCAGCAAAAAGAAATACGGTCACTACACCAACCCCGATCTCAAGGCGGGTGCCGATACCTGGATGAAAGAGGCAAGCTTCCACGAAGGCTCGTGGTGGCCCCGCTGGGAGGCTTGGTTGAAGAAGCGGTCTGGCAAGCAGGTTCCGGCACGCGAACCGGGTGATTCGAGCCATCCACCGTTGGCTCCGGCGCCGGGAACCTATGTAGTCGCCAAACCAAAGTCTTGATTTCACATTGAAACTAAAAAATTCTGCGGTGCAGCAACAAAAAACTTGAAATGCTGCGCCGCAGCAATCATATTGTCCTCAAGCTGATGAAACCCGGGGTGGGCCCGGACCGGCTGAAAGGATTAGGATAATGGCAAAGACCCAAGACTTTACCGCGATCATGAAAGACATGATGGGCGCGTTCCCGGTGGACACCTCCGCCGTTGAAAATGCATTCAAATCGACCGCTTCGCTGAACGAAAAGCTGTCGGGTGTTGCTCTGGAAGCTGCCGAGAAATCGGCTGAAATCTCGAACAAATGGACCAAGGAAACTCTGGCCAAGCTGAGCGAGATGTCGAAAGCCAAAGCAGAGCCGGCCGACTACGCCAAAGCAGCAACCGATTTCGCCAGCGCTTCGGCTGAAGTTGCTGCCGAGAACCTGGCTGCTTTCGCTGAAATCGCCAAGAAAGTTCAGTCGGAAACTGTCGAGCTGCTGATGGCTGCTGGCAAAGAAGCTGCGGAAGAAACCACCGCGGCCGTCAAGAAAGCCACCAACGAAGTGACCGCTGCTGCCAAGAAAGCAACGGCTGCCAAGTAAGCAGGATCCGCGAAACGCACCCATCCCTCCCAAATTGGTGCAATCGCTAAGGGCAGGTCCATTGACCTGCCCTTTCTTTTTGTTCTGCAGTCGCATAACCTCTGCTGCAACGCATCATCCTTGGGGAGGGTAAACGGTGTCGGACAAAGATAAACCTCTGCTGATCAAGCGGTATGCCAGCCGCCGGCTGTATAACACCGAGACCAGCGACTACGTCACGCTCGAGGACATCGCTGGGTTCATCCGCGACGGGCGCGAGGTTCAGATCATCGACCTGAAAACCGGCGACGACCTGACACGACAGTATCTACTTCAAATCATTGCCGAACATGAAAGCCGGGGTGAGAACGTTCTGCCTGTGAACGTTCTGAATGACCTGGTGCGCAGCTACATGGTGCCGGGCGGGGGCATGATGCCTCAATTCCTGCAATCCAGCTTTGAGATGCTGCGCGAAAGCCAGGCCAAGATGATGGAAAACATGAATGCGATGAACCCCATGAGCAGCATGCCCGGGTTCGAAGCAATGCAAGCGCAGCAGCAGGCGTTCCTGAAGGCCATGACAGGCGGGCTGTCGGGTAATTGGTCCGGGCCGGACAAGGACGAAGAAGGCAAGTCCGAGTCCAAAGAAGACTTGGACGACATCAAGAAACAACTGGCCGAGTTGCAGCAGAAGCTTTCCAAGCTCAGCTGATACCAGACAGGCCCGGACAACCCGGGCCTTTTCTTTCTTGTGTTGGGGTCAGGTGCCGAAGGCCACTTCGGGCGCGGTAACCTCGCCGACCGAGGCCAGGATGATGTCGGCGATTACATCCAGTTCCGCACGGGTCAGGCGCACCGGCAGACGCACGTCACAGGCCGACATCAGCATCGCGCGCGTTCGAGGCAGCTCGACCTGCTCTGGCAGAAACTGCCAGTTCCAGAAGGCGCGGGCGTTGTCCTCGCTCAGACCAAAGACCTGCACCTTGACGCCGCGGCCCTCGGCGGCAGCGGCAAAGGCCTTGATCTGGTCTTTGTCCAGATCGACCAGGTTGAACTGGATCGAATCCGGCGCGCGTCGCTCCGGTGTCAACGGGTCGGGGACGTGGATATGCGGCGAACTGTTCAGGCGCTGCGCGACATAGTCGTGGTTGGCCAGCCCGTCCCGCACCCGCCGCGCCAATTCGGGCAGTTGGGGGCGGATCACCGCGGCACTGAGGTTGCTCATGCGCAGATTGTAGAGCGGCAGCTTGTTTTGCCATCGCGCAAAAGCTTGCTCCAGATCAGGTGTATTCTGGCCGTGCGGGCCTTTGTGTTTCTTCCAATTGTGCTCGTAGGCGCCCGACATGATCACGGCGCGTGCGACTAGGTCGGCGTCGTCGGTGACAAGGATGCCCCCTTCGCCCGCGTTGATCATCTTGTAGGACTGGAACGAGAAACAGCCCACCTTGCCGATGGTGCCGATGTTGTGGCCATGCCAGGTGGTGCCCAGCGAATGGGCCGCGTCCTCGATAACCGGGATGTCGCGCGCGTCGCACAGCGCCATGATCGCGTCCATATCCGAGGTATGGCCGCGCATGTGGCTGATGATCACCGCCTGAACCCCGTCGAGCTTGGCCGCGAAATCGTCGATGTCGATGCGGTAATTGTCGCCCACCTCGCACAGGACCGGAACGCAGTCTGCATGCACCACCGACGAGGGCACCGCCGCAAAGGTAAAGCCCGGGATCAGTACCCGCGCGTCCCGCGGCAGCCCCAGCGCCTTGAGCGACAGGAACAGAGCCGCCGAACAAGACGACACCGCCAGCGCGTATTTGCTGCCCAGCAACTCGGCGAACTCAGCCTCAAGCAAAGCAACCGGCGCATCCTGCGGCGCGGTATAGCGGAACAGGTCCCCGGATTGCATCAGGGACTCGATCGCGTCTTTGGCGGCGGCAGGGATGGGTTCGGCGTCATGGACGTTGGGTGGCAGCGTCATATTTGATAATCCCAAATTCTATGTTTGGAAAAGATAAAATGAAAAGCTGAGCAAACCAAGCCTTCATTCGCCTGATGGGCGAAATTTCACCGAACCGTCACAAGTCGTGGGTCAAAGGCCCAGCCGATCACGCAGGGCATACCAAGTCATCGCCAGCACCAGCAGAGGGCTGCGGAGGGCCGAGCCTCCGGGAAAAGGCATGGCAGGCACGCGGGCCATCGTGTCGAACCCTTCGGCCTGGCCCCGGATGGCCAGCGCCATCAACTGACCGGCATGGGTTGCAGTGCCGACCCCATGACCGGAATAGCCCGAGGCCGACAGGATGTTTGGCGCCAGACGCGTCAGGTAGGGCATTCGCCGCATGGTGATGGCCAGCGTGCCGCCCCAAGCATAGTCGATCCGAACGTCGCGCAGATGTGGAAAAATCTCGGTCATCGGTTTGCGGACCTTGGCGGCGATGTCGGATGGAAAGCGATAGCCATAGCTCTCGCCACCGCCGAATAGTAGCCGCCCATCGGCGCTGAGCCGGAAATAGTTCACCACGAATTTCGTGTCGGCAACCGCCACGTCCTGCGTCAGAACCTTTGCGGCCTCGGCGCCCAGCGGCTCGGTCGCGGCGATGAAATTGTTGATCGGCATGACCCGCGCGGCGACCTTGCGGCTCAGGTTGCCCAGATAGCCATTGCAGGCCAGAACCAGATGGTCGGCCGTGACCGAACCCTGTTCGGTGCGAACGGTGACGCGCGGGCCTTCCTCGATGCCCAGAACCTCGGTGTTTTCGTGCAGCGTCAGGCCGGCGGCCAAGGCGGCCTCGGCCAGACCCAGCGCATAGTTCAACGGGTGCAGATGGGCCGCGCCCATGTCCAGGTATCCGCCTGCATAGGCCGGCGAGGGACAAAGCACGCGCCCGGCTTCGGCATCCAGCTGCTCGATCTGGTCATAGCCATAGGCGGTTTTCAGGTGCTTGGCGTGGGCGTGCAATTCGCCCCGTTCGCCGTCGCTGAAGCCCAACGTGGCGATGCCCGGTTTCAAGTCGCAATCGATGCCCTGGCGTTCGATCAGCGATTTGGTCAGCGTCTTGGCGTCTTCGGCCAGATCCCACAGCTTGGCCGCGTCGTCGCGCCCCACCAGCTTCTCCAGGTCTTCCTGATCCATGCGCTGGGCGCTGCCCAGTTGCCCGCCGTTGCGCCCCGAGGCGCCGAAGCCCACGCGGTGCGCTTCAAGCAGGACCACCCTGAACCCGGCCTCGGCCAGGTGCAGCGCGGTCGAGAGGCCCGTATACCCTCCACCCACGACGCAAACGTCGGCGGTGACCTCGCCGCGCAGCGGCTCGGTCGGGGTTCGCGGGTGCGCGGTGGCGGCATACCAGCTGGGCGGGTAGGTGCCGCGTTTGTCATTGCTGTACAGCAGGTTCATGGCGCACATGGTTCAGACGTTCAGCAGCAGGTGTTCACGCTCCCACGGCGAAATCACCTGCAGGAACTCCTCGTACTCGGCGCGTTTCACGATGCTGTAGACGCGGGCGAATTCAGGGCCCAGAACCTGATGCAAGGCTTCGGCCTCGTCGAACAGATCCAGCGCGTTGCCCATGACCTGCGGGATGTCGCCGTCACCTTCGTAAGCGTCGCCATAGAACTGACGGCGCGGCCGGTCCTGGTTGACCAGCCCCAGATAGCCACAGGCCAGCGACACGGCGATGCCCAGATAGGGGTTGCAATCCATACCGGCGATGCGGTTTTCCACCCGACGGCTGTCGGGGCCTGACAGTGGCACGCGGATGCCCGTGGTGCGATTGTCGCGCGCCCATTCAAGGTTGATCGGGGCGGCATGGTCCTTGACGTAGCGCCGGTACGAGTTGACGTAGGGCGCCATCACCGCCAGCCCGGCCGGAAGGTGCAGCTGCAGACCGGCGATGAAGTTGTAGAACGCGTCCGTTTCGCCGCCCTGAGGCCCCGAGAACAGGTTCTTGCCCGTCTCCATGTCGATGATCGAGTGATGGATGTGCATGGCCGATCCCGGCTCATCCTCGATCGGTTTGGCCATGAAGGTGGCAAAGCAGTTGTGGCGCAGCGCAGCCTCGCGGATCAGGCGTTTGAAATAGAACACCTCGTCGGCCAGCTTGACCGGGTCGCCGTGGCGCAGGTTGATCTCAAGCTGACCGGCGCCGCCCTCTTGGGTGATGCCGTCGATCTCGAACCCTTGCGCTTCGGCGAAATCATAGATGTCGTCGATCACGGGGCCGAATTCATCCACGGCGGTCATGGAATAGGCCTGCCGCGCGGCAGCCGGACGGCCCGACCGGCCCATCATCGGCTCGATCCCCTTGGCCGGGTCCACGTTGCGGGCAACCAGAAAGAACTCCATCTCGGGCGCGACAACCGGTTTCCACCCTTTGTCCTTGTACAGCTGGACCACGCGTTTGAGCACGTTGCGCGGGCTGAACGGAATCGGATCGCCGTCCCTGTCGTAGGCGTCATGGATCACCTGAAGGGTCCAGTCACCGGTCCACGGTGCCGCCGAGGCCGTGCTGAAATCGGGCTTGAGGATCATGTCGCGTTCGATGAACCCATCCTCACCCGCGGCCTCACCCCAGTCACCAGTGATGGTTTGGTAGAAAATGCTGTCGGGTAGATGGAAATAAGCCTGCTTGGCGAATTTCGATGCCGGAACTGCCTTGCCGCGGGCAATCCCCGGCAGGTCTGAGATGATGCATTCGACCTCGTCCAGCCGGTGCCCTTCGATGTAATCCCGTGCTGCTTGTGGAAGTTGGTCTGTCCAGTCGGCCATCAGGCCCTCTCTTTCTTCAGGAACTCTGCCATGAAACGCCCGATATTGGCGTTGTCATCCGGAGCGTTCCATCGGGTTTTTGCGTCGTCCATCAGGGCGTCGGGCACCACGCCTTTACCGCGTGTCTCCATGAGGCCCTGAATGAAATCGTTGGAGTATTCGGGATGTGCCTGCACCGTCCAGATCGTGTCCCCGTAGGCAACCATCGCGTTCTTGCAGAACGCGTTGCTACCCAATAGCTGGGCGCCGTCGGGCAAGGCCGTCACCTGATCCTGGTGCCATGCGTTCAATGACACCTTGCGCCCGTCATAGTCATACTCCGTGCGTCCGATCGCCCAACCCTTGTCGAACTTTTCAACCTTGCCGCCCAACGCCTGAGCGATGATCTGGTGGCCGAAACAGACCCCGATCAACGGTTTCCGTGCCGCTTGGATCTCGCGGATCAGTTGCTCGAGCTTGGGGATCCACGGATGATCTTCGTAGGCGCCATGCCGCGAGCCGGTAATCACCCATCCATCGCAGTCGCTTGCGCTGTCGGGGAACACATCATCCACCACCGCATAGGTCACGAACTCGAAATCGTTGCCGTCCAGAAGCTGTTGAAACATCAGGTCGTAGTCGCCGAACGATCGTTCCAGCGGTTCGGGCGCGTGGCCGGTCTGCAGTATGCCGATTTTCATGAGTCACCAAATTTGATCAAATTCAATCTACCCGAGTCTCGATCCACGGGCAAGAGGATCATACGGACTCCAGATAGCTCAGCCAGTGACTGTCGGGGTCCATGTCGGCAAAGCGTGCGGATTCCTGCCTTTTGGTCATCACCATGTTTCGGATCAGATCCCCGGAGAAGATGCGCGCGATGATCGGGTCCGTCTCGAATGCCGAAATGGCCGAATCCCAGTCCCCCGCCAATTGCGGAAGCCCTTCGATCTCGTAGGCATTGCCGGTGATCGGGGGCGGGGGTTGAAGGCCGTCCTCGATGCCGATCAGAGCCGCGCCCAGAACCGCCGCCAGCATCAGATAAGGGTTGATGTCGCCGCCGGCCACGCGATGTTCGATCCGGCGGGCGGCGGGCGCACCGCCCGGAATGCGGATTGCCGCGGTCCGGTTCTCATAGGCCCAGGCCGCGCCGGTGGGGGCATGAGCTCCGGGCACGAGCCGCGTGTAAGAATTGCCATGCGGAGCAAAGATCAGCGTGCTGCCGGGCATGGCGGCAAGACAGCCGGCGACGGCAGAGCGCAGGAATTCGGTCCCTTCACGCCCGCCATTGTCAAACACGTTGCGACCCTGGTCATCCAGCACCGAGAAGTGCACATGCATACCGTTCCCCGCATCATCGGCATAGGGTTTGGCCATGAAGGTCGCGGTAAAGCCGTGCTTGCGGGCCAACCCACGGGTCAATGCCTTGAAAAGCCACGTATCATCGGCGCAGCGCATGGCATCCTGATGGTTCAGATTGATCTCGAACTGGCCGATGCCGCTCTCTGAGATTGCCGTCTGAGCGGGAATTCCCATTTCGGCGCACCCGTCATAAAGCTCGGTAAAGAAGGCGTCGAAGGCGTCCATTTCGGCCATCGACAGCACCGCCTCGCCGCGCAGCCGACGGCCGGTGACCGGGTTGTGCGGGGGTTTTGGTTGCGCGTCCGAGGAGTCAAGCAGGGTGAACTCCAACTCGGTCGCGGCAACAACTTTCCATCCGCGCTGGGCATAGCGCGACAGGACTGCGGCCAGCGCATGGCGGGGATCGCCAGCAAAGGGGGCGCCGTGATCGTCGTACAGGCACATCGGCACCAGCGCCGTGGGTGTGGTAAGCCAGGGCATCGGCACCGGGCCGCGCTCGGTCGGGCGCAGCACGCCATCGGCGTCGCCGGTTTCGAACACCAGCGGGCTGCCCTCGATATCGGCGCCCCACAGATCGACATTCAGCGCCGAAAACGGCATGCGCACCGCGCCGCTGTCCAGCTTGTCGGCGTAAGACGGGGGCACGCGTTTGCCGCGCATCTGGCCGTTCAGGTCGCAGGCGGCAACGCGAAATGTGTGCAGGGCGGCAAGGTCCATCTGGGGCTCCGTAGCTGTGCTGCGGCAAACCTAGTCGAGCTTTCTGCCCTTGTCACGATATTTGATCAAATTATCCGCAGCAGCAGTCGCCTTGCTGAATAGGCGGGCAGGCCACGGTTCCGTACGAGCAATAGACACAGCAATCACCCGGCTTGGGTTTCAGTACCGTGTGACAGGCGCTGCATTCATAGAACCACTGGCAGGCGTCGGTGGGCATGGTCTCGGTCTGGGCGTGGCCGCAGGCGGGGCAGGTCAGAGTGCTTTCAAGCGTTACGGTCGTGTCTGTCATGGTCTCACATCTGCTGGATCAGAAATTCGTTGATGCGGGCCTCGTTGAACACGACGACCCAGGCGAGGGCGGTCATCACGGTGCTGGCCGCCAAACCCCATTTCAGATGGCGCACGGAATTGCGCCGATAGGCCACCAGCCACGCCACCGCGACCAGCGCCGTCGATGCCGCCAGAACATAGTAGCTGAACGCCGCGATCTGGCCAAAGACAGCCAGCCAACTGCCGCCAAGGCCCAGCAACATCATCGTCATCGGCAGCACGCAGCATGCGCCCACGCCCAGGGCCGACAGGGATCCGGCAAAGCTGAGGCCGAGAAATCCGCGCATTTTGTTCCTCCGTCATTCAGGGGCCGCAGCATTGCCGCAGCGTGTGGGCAGAGGTATAAATCCTGTAGCCACTACAGGATCAAGCGAAACGAGGTCACATGATTGCGATCGGCGAAGCGGCCCGTCAAAGCGGCGTAGGGATCGAGACCATCCGGTATTACGAGCGTGAAGGCATCGTGCCGCGCCCGGCGCGGGCGGCCAACAATCGGCGGCTGTATTCCGCGCAGGATGTGGGGCGGTTGCGGTTTCTGAAACGCTGCCGTGACCTTGGGTTTTCGCTGGGCGATGCAAAGGCTCTGCTGGACCTGTCCGAGGGCGGCGCGGCTGATTGCGCAGATGTCAGCGCATTGGCCCAACGCCACATGGATAGTGTCCGTCGGAAGATCGCCGAGCTGCAAAGGCTGGAGGCCGCCCTGGGCGAGCTGACGGCAAATTGCGCCGAAGGGTCTGTGGATTGCCCGATGCTGGGCCGGTTGCGGATGGCCTGAGCCTGATGCCTCAGCGCGCCAGGTTCAGGCGGAACCGCATCTTGGCCTTGCGCGCCACCGGCAGGTGCCGGTTCAGCCGCTTGTTGATCAGGCCGAACACGCCCACGATCACCAGCGTCAGCAGGATGAAATAGAACGCCAGGATCGGGTAGGGGACGAATGGATTGAACGTCTTGTCGGCGAAATAGCTGGCATAGTACAGCGCGTCCCCGCGTTGCTGCCAGGCCGGAAAGGCCGAGAAGAAGACCAGCGTGGTGGCATGGAACAGGAAAATCGCCTCGTTCGTGTAGGCGGGCCAGGCCAGCCGCAGCATGGTGGGCCACACGATCCGGCGGAAGCGCGACCAGCCGGACATGCCATAGGCATCGGCGGCCTCGATATCTCCCTTGGGGATCGACCGCAGCGCGCCATAGAAGATCTCGCCCGAATAGGCGGCGGTGTTCAGGAACAGCACGATCAGCGCCCCCAGCCAGGCCGAGGTGAAGGCGTCGAACATCGGGTAGGTCTTCTTGAGCGACAGGAACAGGAAGTAGGCAAAGAAGAACTGGATGAACAGTGGTGACCCGCGGAAGATGAAGATGAACCACTCGGACGGTTTGCGCAGCCACTTGCGGCTGGACGCCTTGCCAAGGGCCACGGCCGTCGCCAGGAAGAACCCGGTGGCCAGTGCCATCACGCCGAAATAGATGTTCCAGATCATCCCCGAGCCGATCAGGGTGAACTGTTCGCACAGGGTGAAATCGCTGCGCGGCAGCAGGCGCTCGCCAAACCCGATCGAACGCAGGCCGTAATCCTGGATGGTCTGCAGGCAGCTCATGCGGTGGTCTCCTTGCGCAGCAGCTCTCCGCCCGATGTGGCCTGGCCATGCGACAGGCGGCGCATCAGCCGTTCGAGGCCGATCTCGGAAACGCGGGTCATGCCAAGGTAGAAAACCAGCAGGAACAGGAAGTACCACATGCGCCAGTCGCCATGCGGATAGGCCGTGAATTTCGAGGTCTTGGTGCCGCCCAGCTCGCGCGCCCAATAGACGATGTCTTCGACCCCCAGCAGGAACAGCAGGGGCGTGGCCTTGATCAGCACCATCCAAAGGTTCGACAGGCCGGGCAGGGCATAGACCCACATCTGCGGCACGAGAATGCGCCAGAAGGTCTGGCGGCGGGTCATGCCATAGGCCTCGGCAGTTTCAAGCTGCGCCAGCGGCACGGCGCGCATGCCGCCGAACAGCACGTTGGCGGCGAAGGCACCGAACACGATCGAGAAAGTGATGACGGCCAGGAAAAAGCCGTAGGTTTCGTGCACCCATTCCGGTGCGGTGCCCAGCGGCAGCTTGGCCTGGGGGCAGACGAGGAAATCGTTGCCCTGGCGGATTGGATCGGTCCAGTCGGGACACAGCACCTGATGTCGCATCCACTCGAACCCCTGGTCCAGGGCGATCACGAAAAACAGGAAAAACGCAATGTCGGGCACACCGCGCACGATGGCGATATAGCCCTTGCCCAGCCAACCGAGTGGCGGGACATGCGACCGCGCCGCCATGGCCCCCGCAAAGCCGAAAGCCAACGCCACCGGGGCCGTCACCGCCAGCAAGGCCAGAACCTTGATGAACGACAGGTAGAACGACCAGTGCACGCCGTTGGTCAGATAGCATGAAAACCAGCGGAACGTGCCGAGCGTGTCGGGATCAGCGCAGTAGGAAAACATGGGGCGTCTTTCGAACGTCGGGTCCGGCGCGGGCCGGGGTGGGTTCGGCGCGCGTGGCGCCGAACCGCAGGACCGGATGCTTAGTTGGTGACGACCGAGCCGTCAGGTGCGTAGGTGGCGGTGTCTTCACCAAACCACTTTTTCAGCATCTCGTTCAGGGTGCCGTCCTCTTTCATCGAGGTGATGGCGGCATCGAACTTGCCGCGCAGTTCGGCATCGCTTTCGCGCAGGCCCATGCCGACGCCACCGCCCAGCGGAACCGGATCGCCGACAAAGACCAGTTCGCCATTCGATTCCTCAACCAGCGGCACCAGGTAGTCGCGGTCGGCCAGAACGGCATCAGCCTCACCGTTGCGCACGGCGGCGATGGTTTCCTCGGGCGTTGCGAATTCAACCAGAGTTGCGCCCGACTCGGCCACGTGGCCGGCCTGGATGGTGGCGGTCTGTGCGGCGACGACGCCGCCGGTCACGTCAGCATCCGCCGAAGTTGCGACATAGGCCGAAGCGGTCGGCGGATAGTAGTCTTGGGTGAAGTCGATGACTTCATCACGCTCGGCCGTGATCGACATGCCCGCGATGATGGTGTCGTAGTTGCCCGAGACCAGGTTCGGAATGATCGAATCCCAGTCGTTCTTGACCCATTCGCATTCCAGCTGGGCGCGTTTGCACAGCTCGTCGCCGACCTCACGCTCGAAGCCGTCGATCTCGCCGGCGTCGTTGATGAAGTTGTACGGAGGATAGGCACCCTCGGTGCCCATGCGGACCGTGTCGGCCATGGCCATACCAGCGCCAAGCGCCAGCGCTGCAGTGGTCAGAATCAGGTTTTTCATTGGTAACTCCCCTGTTTGGTTCTGTCCTGATTTTACGCCGCCTTTGTGGCGGAGAGAAAGCCCCGAAGCCTTTCGGATTCGGCAGCAGTGAAAATATCTTCGGGCGAGCCTTCTTCTTCAATCAGGCCCTGGTGCAGAAACACCACGTGGCTTGAGATGTCGGCCGCCATCTGCATGTCGTGCGTGACGATGATCATGGTGCGGCCTTCGGCGGCCAGATCCTTGATCACCTTGATCACTTCCTGTTCCAGCTCGGGATCGAGTGCCGAGGTCGGCTCGTCGAACAGCAGCGCCTCGGGCTCCATGCACAGGCCTCGCGCGATCGCGGCGCGCTGTTGCTGGCCGCCCGACAGCTGCGCGGGATAGGCGTCGCATTTGTCGCCGATGCCAACCTTGTCCAGGTATTTGCGGGCGCTGTCCTCGACCTCGTGCCGGTCACGGCCCAGCACGGTGATCGGGGCTTCCATCACGTTCTGCAGGATGGTCATGTGAGCCCAAAGGTTGAACTGCTGGAACACCATCGACAGGTTGGTACGGATGCGCAGCACCTGCTTGGGATCGGCGGGGCGGCGGTGATCGCGGGTTCCCGTCCAGCGCACCGGCTCACCTTTGAACAGGATCTCGCCCTCCTGGCTGTCTTCCAGCAGGTTGCAACAACGCAGGAGGGTGGATTTGCCCGACCCGGATGATCCGATCAGTGACACCACGTCGCCGCGATGGGCGGTGATGTCCACTCCTTTGAGGACTTCGAGATTGCCAAAGCTTTTGTGCAGGTTCTTGATCTCGATGACGGGAGTGCTGTCTGTCACGGGTCGTCCTGGTGTTGTTGATTGCGTTGGTGCGGTACTAGGGCCGAAAAACAAGAGCAATGCAATGCGCAAATGACAAGTTCAAGTCCCGAAACCTCCGATTCGGCCACGGTCAGTGGTCAAATTGGTCAGCTTTCAGGCAGCAAAGCCGCAGGCGATGGCGGGTTGGGAACGGCCAGGTAGAGATCGGCTGCAATGTCGATCAACCCGCGGATGTGCAGCGCTGCCCGATCAGCCGGGGAAAGGTCTGAAATCGCGGCGCGAACCGCGGTGGCGACCGGGACCGGATCGCGCGTGATCGCGGTGATGTAGGGCAACGCCGGGGTGGGGCGCGTGCTTTCCACCGGGCGCAGGCGCTTGCCCAGATCGGTATGCTCTTGCAGCAGCACCCATGTCAGCGCGTCCAGCGATGCGAAATCGGCATGTCCATCGGCCACGGCCTGCGCCGACAAAGCGTGTCCACCGGTTTCCAGCAGGCGCGCCGGAGCAAGGCCCAGTTCGGACAGATGCGTGACCGGGGCGGCCCAACCCGATTGGGATAGCGCCTCGTTAAAAGCAAAAAAACCGGCCGCCAGTTCAGGCAGATCGCGCGCGTCTTCAGCGCGGGCCACGAAAACCGAGCAGTAGTGTCCCCGCGGACAGCCCGGCAGGTCATAATCTGGAGTGCCGACCAGATGCACCTTGCCGAGCAGGCGCGTGCGATAAGGCATGCCGCAGGTCTGGGCAAAGACAAGGTCAGGGTCCTGCCAGATCTCCCAGAAATCGCGATCACGGGTCAGATGGTTCGGACCTTCGCCCAAATGTGCGCGAATCAAACTCCAAAAGCGATCGTTGGCCGGTTGCAAAGCGGGCATGTCGTACATGCCCAGCATCGCCGTCACGATTTGGCGGCCTTCTGCCGGGCTAGAGCTGAATCCACGTCGCTGACGCCCAGGAGGCTGACGACCAGCCGCAGCAGCGAGTCCTCGTCCTGCGAGCGCTGACCGTCAGCCAGCGCCACCGACCACAGCGCCTGAACCACGCCGAGGCGATGGTCGTACGGCACCGCATCCTTGATCGCACGGGTAAAGCGGACGGTATCAGGGGCCTCGGCCTCCAGATCTTCGGCGTGGGCGCGCAGCCCTGCGGCCTCGAACGGGGACAGGCCGTAGCGCTCGGCCAGAACCTTGTCGATGCGCGACATCTCGGTATCGGCATAGTCATCATCGGACCGGGCAAGGCGAACCAGCAGGGCGGCCAAGGCCAGCCGGGCGTCGTCATCGGTCAGTGGGTCGGGTTGCGGCTGGGTCAGCCGGGACAGGAAGGCGTTGAACATGGCCTAGATATAGCCGTCACTCAGCCCGCGTCCAAGCGGCTTTGCACCCGTTCGCGCGCGGCCTGGCTGTCATTGTAGCTGAGGCCCATTGCGATACGCGCTTCTTCGACGATCTTGATCTCGCCCTCGTCCGAATTGCCGTCGGCCAGCACAACCTCCCAAAGGGCCTCCATCGCGGCCAGACGTTCGTGCAAATCCGTCGTTTCGCGGATCAGTTTGCCGAAGGTATCCGTGTCGGGGGCTGCGGCGTGCAATTTCTCGCAAGTGGCGCGGACCTTGGCGGCTTCGATCGCGTTGTGCTGGTACAGCCGTGCCAGGATGCGGTCGATCAGGCTGATTTCCTCGATCTTGTAGTCGCGGTCGGCCTGCGCGACACGCACCAGCAAAGCGCCAAGCGCCAGTTCCGCATCAGGGTCCGGCAGCGTGGTCTGCTGAGGAGGGCGCAAAGCCTGCAGGAAGTTCTTTAGCAGTGGCATTGGGGTATCCGTATTTCTGTCACCGTGTCCGTGCTAGGCGTCATACCCTTCGATGATCACCAGATCACCGGATGAAACAGGATCGCGCAAGGCTTTAGCCTTTTGGTACAGGTCGCTTTCATAGCAGGCCAGGGCGGCCTCGTAGCTGGGAAATTCGATAACGACGGTTCGCGCCCGCGCTGCGCCTTCCCGCACCTGCCGATCTCCACCGCGGACCAGAAAACGGGCACCGTATTCGGCAAAAGCCTCGCCATTGGCAGCGATGTAGGTCTTGTAGGTCTCCATGTCGTCTACGTCGACATGGGCCACCCAGTATCCTTTGCTCACGCGGTCTGCTCCTTTTGTCCGTTCCGGCTCAAACTGAACCGGAACGCTTTGCAAAGCAAGACCAAGCCGTACAGTCCGCCTCAGACCAGACGCGACGTGTCCTTGGCCGCGCGAACGAAGTCGCGGAACAACGGGTGCGGATCGAAAGGTTTGGATTTCAGTTCCGGGTGGTACTGCACGCCGATGAACCACGGGTGATCCGACCATTCGACGATCTCGGGCAGGCGTCCATCGGGTGACATCCCCGAGAAGTTAAGGCCAGCTTTCTCAAGCTGTTCGCGATACTTGGTGTCCACCTCATAGCGGTGGCGGTGTCGTTCTTCGATCTGGGTGCTGCCGTAGACCTCGGCCACTTTCGAGCCTTCGGTCAGAACCGCGTTGTAGGCACCCAGACGCATGGTGCCGCCCTTGTCGTCACCAAGCTTGCGTTCGATCTTGGCGTTGCCCTGGACCCATTCCTTGAGGTGATAGACCACCGGTTCAAAGCGTTTTTTGCCGGCCTCGTGGTCGAATTCCTCGGACCCCGCGCCGGAAATGCCGGCCACGTTGCGCGCGGCTTCGATCACTGCCATCTGCATGCCCAGACAGATGCCCAGATACGGCACCTTGTGTTCGCGGGCATATTGCGCAGCCTTGATCTTGCCTTCGGTGCCGCGCTCGCCAAAACCGCCGGGCACCAGAATGGCATGGAACCCTTCCAGATGCGGACCGGGGTCTTCGGTGTCGAAGATCTCGGCATCGACCCACTCAACCTTGACCCGGACGCGATTGGCCATGCCGCCATGGGTCAGCGCCTCGGCGATGGACTTATAGGCGTCTTCCAGTTGGGTGTACTTTCCGACGATCGCGACCTTCACTTCGCCCTCGGCGTTGTGGATGCGGTCGCTGACGTCTTCCCACTTCGACAGGTCGGGCTTGGGCGCCGGGCTGATCTGGAATGCGTCAAGCACGGCCTGATCGAGACCTTCGCGGTGATAGGCCAGCGGCGCGTCGTAAATGGTCGAGAGATCTTGCGCGGCGATTACCGCGTCGGGGCGCACGTTGCAGAACAGGGCCAGCTTTTCGCGCTCTTTCTGCGGGATCGGTCCTTCGGAACGGCAGACCAGAATGTCGGGCGCCAGGCCGATTGAGCGCAGTTCCTTGACCGAGTGCTGGGTGGGCTTGGTCTTCAGCTCGCCAGAGGCCTTGATGTAAGGCAACAGGGTCAGGTGCATGAAAATGCACTGGCCGCGCGGTTTGTCCTGACTGAACTGACGGATGGCTTCAAAGAAGGGCAGGCCTTCGATGTCGCCCACGGTGCCGCCGATTTCACACAGCATGAAATCTACCTCATCCTCGCCGATGGCGATGAAGTCCTTGATCTCGTTGGTCACGTGCGGGATCACCTGAATGGTCTTGCCCAGATAGTCGCCGCGGCGTTCCTTTTCCAGAACGTTCGAATAGATCCGCCCCGAACTGACCGAGTCGGTCTTTCGTGCGGCAACACCCGTGAAGCGTTCGTAGTGACCCAGGTCCAGGTCGGTCTCGGCCCCGTCGTCGGTGACGAAGACTTCACCATGTTCGAACGGCGACATCGTGCCGGGGTCGACATTCAGGTAGGGATCCAGCTTGCGCAGCCGAACCGAGTATCCCCGAGCCTGCAGAAGCGAACCCAGAGCAGCGGACGCCAGCCCTTTGCCCAAGGATGAAACAACACCACCAGTGATGAAAATAAATCGTGCCATGTTTCTTCGGCTGCCCCCGTGAGACGTCAACATCAACTGCCCGGCGGTTCGAAAAAACCGCAGCATCACGGGACTTCACGTATAAAGGATTCGCGCAAAAAGCGCAAGAGAACCGCAAGATGCTGTTGTGGTTCTCTTTCAGGTTTCCAGGTTTTGTGGATCAGTCGGCCTGCGGGATCAGCGGCGCGTTGTCGCCCTGCGCCGGCGGCAGAAGGTCCTCGGCCGAGGGAACAGCAGGTGTGCTCTCTTCGGTCGCGTCCTGAGCCGGAACGCCAAGCCGGTCGATGACCGAGCTTCCAGCCGATTTTTCCGCGGCAAGAATCGTCAGGGTGATCGAGGTGACGATGAAGCAGGCTGCAAGGATCCAGGTCACCTTTGCCAGTGCCGTCGTTGCCGAACGTCCTGCAATGGCGCCACCACCGCCGCCACCCATGCCCAGGCCACCGCCTTCGGACCGCTGCAGCAGAACAACGGCGATCAGGCCCAAAGCCAAAAGAAGGTGGATGATGAGAACGACGTTTTCCATGGTGTTCCTGTGCGGCGTGGCGTGTATCGCCGGGTACTTAAGCAAGTTTGAGGCCGGGGGCAAGCCACGAGTTGCCGTCACCGCCAGGGATTGTGCCGAACAGGCCAAATGGGGCTGGACACCCGGCGGTGCCTGGCTCAGGCTGCGGCCATGCCACATGACGACCACGACCACCCGCACGCGTTGCTGCCCCCGGACCCCGCTTTGCGCGTCAAAGCGCTCGAGACGATCCTGACCCGCAAGGGTTTGATCGATCCGGCCGCTCTGGACGAGATCATAGACACCTATCAGAACCGGATCGGCCCGCAAAACGGTGCGAAGGTTGTCGCCAAAGCTTGGTCTGACCCGGAGTTCAAACGCGCTCTGCTGGGCGACGCTACGCCTGTGCTCTCTGAGATGGGGTTTTATGGCCGGCAGGGCGAACATATGGTCGTGGTCGAGAATACTCCCCGGACGCACAACATGGTCGTCTGCACCTTGTGCAGCTGTTACCCATGGCCGCTGTTGGGTATCCCCCCGGGCTGGTACAAATCTGACGCTTACCGCGCCCGAGCCGTGCGCGAGCCGCGCCGCGTCCTGGCTGAGTTCGGAGTTGAACTGCCCAAGGGTACCGCAGTTCGTGTCTGGGATTCGACCGCCGAAATACGGTATCTGGTCTTGCCCATGCGCCCAGAAGGCACTGATGGTCTGAGCGAAGCAGACCTCGCCGCGCTGGTCACGCGCGACAGCATGATCGGCACGGGTTTGCCGAAGGTGTCGGCATGACCCGTGTCCACGACATGGGCGGGCGGTTCGGTGACGGGCCGGTACGCCCCGAGCCTGAAGACGTGCCGGTGTTTGCCGAAGACTGGCACGCGCGGGCCCTTGCAGTGACGCTGGCTGCCGGCGCGTTGGGCCAATGGAACATCGACACGTCGCGCCATGCGCGAGAAAGGCTGTCCCCCAAGGACTATGCCCGGTACAGCTATTACGAGAAATGGATTTCGGCCCTGGCCAACCTGTTGGTCGAGACCGGGGTTCTGCAGATCGAGGATCTGCGCGGGCAGGGCGTTGACAGGCCACATCCGCTTGCTCCGCGAAAACTGCCGGCGGATGCGGTGGCCAGAGTTCTGGCTAAAGGTGGACCGGCCGATCGCCCGTCGAACATCCCTGCCGCTTTTGAGGTCGGCCAGACCGTTCGCACGCTGCGCCCTTCTGCCAATCGTCTTGTTGCAGGGGGGCACACGCGGCTGCCCGCATACGGAGCGGGCGCGACCGGACGCATTTTGCGGTTTCACGGCACACATGTCTTGCCGGACTCCAGCGCGCATGGTCTGGGTGAAGCGCCCGAGCCGCTTTATGCCGTTGCTTTTCCCGCGTCGGAACTGTGGGCCAATCCCGAACACCCGGACGACGAGGTGATTCTGGATCTCTGGCAAAGCTATCTGGAACCCGCATGAGCATCTGTCCCGATCACAACGCCCCAAGTCCGGTTTTTGAGAACCCCTGGCACGCTCAGGTGTTTGCGGTGACGGTGGCGTTGAACGAGGCCGGCCGGATTTCCTGGACCGATTGGGCCGCCCGGTTCTCCGAGACTTTGCGGCGCCACGGGCTGAACCGCGAGCTGGACGGGGGCGATGACTATTTCATGGCCTGGCTCGAAACGCTCGAGTCGGTTTTGGCCGAGCAGGAAACGGCGTTGCCCGAAGAAGTCCACGAAATGCGCGCAGCTTGGGAGGAGGCGTATCTAAAGACGCCTCACGGAATGCCGGTACGCCTTTAACCCCGGGTGACTTGGCAGTTGCTGCCCGTTCCGGGGGTTATCCCGGTATCTTCTGGGTCAGATGAACAACGGCGCGGACTCCATCCGGTGGCCATGATCCCCGACAACAGCATTGCGCGTCGGCGCGATTGGTGGCTGCGGCGAATTACCGGTTTCCCTGTTGCCTGCACCCCGCTATATGGGCCGGGTTTGGTAAATCAGCGCAAAAAGGACCGGATATGGCCAATGTGGTTGTTGTCGGCGCCCAATGGGGTGACGAAGGAAAAGGCAAGATCGTCGACTGGCTCAGCGAGCGGGCAGACGTGATCGCGCGTTTTCAGGGCGGGCACAACGCCGGGCATACGCTGGTCATCGATGGCGAGGTCTACAAGCTGCATGCACTGCCGTCTGGTGTGGTGCGTGGTGGCAAGCTGAGCGTCATCGGCAACGGGGTTGTCCTGGATCCCTGGCATCTGCTGAAAGAGATCGAAACGATCCGCGCGCAAGGCGTCGAGATCACACCTGAAACGCTGATGATTGCGGAAAACACACCCTTGATCCTGCCGATCCACGGCGAGCTGGACCGCGCGCGCGAGGAAGCAGCGAGCAAGGGCACCAAGATTGGCACGACCGGGCGCGGGATCGGCCCGGCCTATGAAGACAAGGTTGGTCGCCGCTCGGTGCGTGTGGCCGATCTTGCGGATGAGGCGACTCTCGAGGCCCGGGTCGATAGGGCGTTGCAACACCACGACCCGCTGCGCAAGGGTTTGGGTATCGACGCCGTGGATCGTGACGCACTGATCGCCCAATTGAAGGAAATCGCGCCGCAGATCCTGCCTTTTGCGGCCCCCGTCTGGAAAGTGCTGAACGAAAAGCGCAAAGCGGGCAAGCGCATCCTGTTCGAAGGCGCTCAGGGTGCATTGCTGGATATCGATTTTGGTACGTATCCGTTTGTGACCTCGTCGAACGTGATTGCAGGGCAAGCGGCGACGGGCGTGGGGATTGGTCCGGGGTCGATCGACTTCGTTCTGGGTATCGTGAAGGCCTACACTACCCGTGTTGGCGAAGGACCGTTCCCGACCGAACTGCACGACGCCGACGGGCAGCGACTGGGGGAGCGCGGACATGAATTCGGCACCACGACAGGCCGCAAGCGGCGCTGCGGCTGGTTTGACGCCTGCCTCGTGCGGCAAACCTGCGCCACAAGTGGCGTCAACGGCATTTCCCTGACCAAGCTCGATGTTCTGGACGGGTTCGAGACGCTGAAAATCTGTGTCGCTTACGAACTGGACGGCAAGCGTTTGGACTATTTGCCGACGGCTGCGGATCAGCAGGCGCGGTGCACACCGATCTATGAAGAAATGCCGGGCTGGAGCGAGTCCACCGAAGGCGCGCGCAGCTGGGCAGACTTGCCGGCAAACGCCATCAAATACGTTCGCCGGGTGGAAGAACTGATCGAATGCCCGGTTGCGCTGCTGTCCACCAGCCCGGAGCGGGACGACACCATCCTGGTGACCGACCCGTTTGCCGACTGATGGCAGGCGCGGACAAACCCGGCCTCAGCTACAAGGCCCGCAGACGGTGGTCGCTGGTTCTGTTGCTGGTGGGGCTGCCGCTGTATATTGTGGCGGTGGTCACCATCGTGAACTGGCTGGACCGACCATCGATCCTGGTCGAACTGCTGGTCTATGTGGTTTTGGGTGTTCTTTGGGCGCTGCCATTCAAATTTGTGTTTCGTGGCGTTGGCAAAGAAGACCCGGATCAAGATCAGCAATAGACCAGACCGTTGTAAGAAACCTGCCGACGTGACAGGCTTGTCCGAAAAACAGTTTCGAAAAGCACAAGTCGGCAGGTGGATCCTTGATGAAAAATGCTGTTTTGGTCACATTGACCAGTCTCGCAACCCTGAGTTCGGGTGCCGTTTGGGCTGATGATTGGGAGTTCATCATTGCCCCTTACCTCTGGGGGCCGGATTTCAGAACGTCTCTGGACATTGGGCCGAACCCTCCGGTTGATGGCAGCAAATCCATCTTCGACATTCTAAACAGCGCATTCCTGATCGCGGGCGAGGCCCGAAAAGGGCGTTGGACGATCGGAGGCGAGTTCAACTATCTGAATTTGGGCGACACCGTTTCCATCGGACCATTCAGCAACGCCGCGAGCTGGGAGCTGGACGGGATCATGACCTCGCTCGCGGGCAGCTACGCGGTGGCAGAGGACAGCCAGTCCCGAATTGAGGTGCTGGGCGGGCTGCGCCATTGGGATCTTGATCTGTCGACAACTGTGGCCGGTTTCACGGCAAGCACTGACCAAAGCTGGACAGATCCAATCATTGGGGCACGATACTCTCGCGCGCTGAATGAGCGGTGGAAACTGGCGGCCATGGGCAACATCGGTGGCTTTGGCTATGGGTCGAAATTCCAGTGGGAAGCCCTCGTTCAAGCCAATTGGAGCTGGACCGAGACCATCGATGTTGCGGCCGGCTACCGTCATCTGAGCGTTGATTTTGAGGACGGCCGCAACGTTGTCGATCTTATACTGACCGGCCCGTACGTGGCGTTGGCGTTCAAGTTCTGAGCTTTCACGCAAAATGCAAAAAAGGCCGGAGAGGATCTCCGGCCTGTCTTGGGCAGTTGGGGGGTCTTGTCAGCCCGCGGCGCGCTTGTCGTCGGGGCGGAAGCCGATCTGGTTCGAGGCGGCAAAGCGCCCTCCGCCGGCTTTTTCGATCTTTCCATCGCGCAGAAGCTGGCCGAACGAACGCAAGCTTTCTTCGCGGTTGAATTCATCCTGCTTGAGTGACCGCACCTTGTTCATCAGCTGCGGACGCGAGAACTGCTCCTGACCTTCGATGAAAGACAGGTAGGCCGCCGCCGCCTCCAGCAGGTCGGGCAGGGATTGTGCGCCCTGCTCCTGAGCGAAGTGGGCAAAGCCGCCTTCTTCGGATGCGTCGTCGTCTTGTGCTGCGGTCACGCGGCGCGGGGTGACCGGACCGGCGTCCGCGTCCTGCGTATCGATACGCTGCTCGGCAACCAGCTTGAGCGGCGCGGCCGTATCCGACTCGGGGCGCATGCTGGTGACATGGATTTCGGGACGACGGGGGCTGACGACCGAGGCCAGGTCTCCACGATATTTCTGGTTTTCGTCCTCATCCGCATCGCGGGCCTTGCCGCCTTCAGCTTCGGTGGCTGCTACAGCTGTGCGCAGGTGGGAATAAGTTTCCCGCTTGTCCGAAGTGGCCGGGTCGTCCATTTGGGCGTCGGCCTTCTCCATCAGGCGCAACACGTCCGAGTCCAGGTCCTGAGGCTTGTTTGCGTCGCGTTTCGAGCGCGCATCCATTTCCGCTTCGATTTCCGAGATCTCACCCAGGATGCTCTCTTCGTCTTCGGCAGTCAGGACGCCGTCTTCCGCGAGTTCAGAGACTTCCTCATCGGCATCTTCGGGCTGATCACCCAGAATGTTGAGGATGTCGTCAGCCTCGGGCTCCGAGTCGGTGTCCTCTTCAAGATCAGCAAAGAGAATCTCGGACGAGGCTTCTTCATCACTGGCGGCCTGGTCGTCTTCGGACGTTTCTTCCGCCGCGGCTTCCTCAGCCTCTTCCAGATCAGCTTCAACTTCCGGAGCATCCTCGGCAGCTTCATCAGCCTCCGCTTCAACTTCAGCCTCCGCTTCAACTTCCGGTGCTGCCGGGAATTCTTCTGCCGCTTCGAATTCGACCGCGGCCTGAGGTTCTTCCTCGGCCAGGTCGACAAACGGGTCCGTGGGCTGTTGTGTGGCTTCTACCGGAGCATCTTCAGCATCTTCCTGCGTCACCTCTTCGGTTGCATCCAAATCGTCGGGGCTGAGCGCTCCGGCTTCGAATGCGGCCGAGATGGCGTCAATCTGGGGCTCGGGCGACGCTAGAAAACCGCTGTCTTCGTCTTCGCTGTAGGCGGGGGGCGTCTGGTCATTGTGCGAGACGACCGCGCGGATGCGCTGCAGCTTGGCGGCGATGCTGTCGGCGCCTTGGGGGGCTGCGGATTCGACCTGCTCGGCATCGGCAAAGAATGCGGCAGCACCAGCCGCCGGTGCCGTGTCGACCACGCTCAGATCAGGGCTGGCGGGCGCCGGTGTGCTGGCTGCGGGTGCGGTTTGTTGCGGGGCCGCATCATGGGCTTCATCCGTGGCGCGCAGCAGCAGTCCGGTGTCGTTCTGCTTGGCTTCCACACGGCGCGAAGCGTCACGCTGAGCGATACGGGTCAACATTTCTGCGTCTGGTTGCGGAGGCTCGGAGCCGAAATACCTGTCATCCGCAGCAAGATCGCGGAAGTATTCGGCAATCGCCTTCATCGTCTCAAAGGAATCGTCAAAGCCTTCCAAAGTGCATGAGAAGGTTCCGTAGGAAACGGTCAATACCTTGTTGTTCTGTACCATCAGACGCACGTCCTCTACAAACTACACAGAGCCAACCCGCGCGACGCTGGGCGCGTCTGTCAGCTCGAACCTGTTCTAAAGAACCTATCATTTTGTGGTCTCAATGTGTCCAAAAGCGGGAAAAATGGTCAATCTTGGAAAAAACGGCGAAATTGTTCATTCCAAAAGACCAATTGCCCTGTTCGGAGGAGGGGAAACCGGCCCCGATGACCTGAATCTGGCGCTGAATCGCGTCAATGGCGCTGTAGCCGCGGATGGCGGGGCCGCCGCATTGATCGATTCGGGGCGCGTTCCGGATGCGGTGATCGGCGACTTCGATTCGTTGGCACACGCCTATCTTGCACGGATACCAGAGGACCGTTTGTTTCCGATCCGGGAACAGGACAGCACTGATTTCGACAAGGCCCTACGCAATATCCGCGCGCCGCTGGTCTTGGGTGTCGGGTTTCTCGGAGGTCGGCTGGACCACCAACTGGCGGTGCTCAATACGCTGGTTTGCCACAAAGACAGGCCGTGCGTCCTTCTGGGAGCACGCGAAGTGGTCTTTCACGCCCCGCCTAGGATATCACTGTCGCTCACGCCGGGCGACACAGTGTCATTGTTTCCATTTCAGCGGGTAACCGGACGCAGTTCGGGGTTGGAGTGGCCAATCGACGGACTGGTGCTTGAGCCGGACGGGCGAGTCGGAACATCGAACCGTGCGCTGGCTCAGGTTACCCTCGAGGTTGACGGACCCGGGTTGCTGGTCATGGTGCCGCGCGATGCTCTTGATGCTGTCATGCGGGCGTTTGCGTCGGAGCAGACCGTGCGCTGGCCCGCTCGCGCAGGATGACATAAAGCCCGGCCGCGATCGTGATGGCGATCCCCAGGGCCGCCAGACCGTTTGGCAGATCGTGAAAGATGAGCCAGCCGATCAACGTCGCCACCGGAATCTCCAGATACTGCATCGGCGCCAGCGTTGCCGAAGGCGCGAACCGCAGCGCCCATGTCATCAGCAGATGTGCCACGGTTCCCAGAACACCGATCGCCAACAGCAACCAATGGGCGTTGCCTTGCGGCAGGGTCAGTGCCAGATCTGGAAGACCTGTCAGGGCCCCGATCGCGAGCAATGGAGCCAGGACCGCGGTGGCCAGCAGCCCGGACACGGCCTGCAGTGCAATTGGATCGGTTTCTTTGGCAATCTGCCGGGTCACCAGCATGAACAGGGCAAAGACGACGGCCACGATCAGCGGCAAAAGGGCCGGAGCACCAACCTCGGCAAAGCTGGGCTGGATGACCAGCAACGTGCCAGCAAAGCCGACAATGCAGGCGATCAGACGACGATGCCCGACTTCTTCACCCAGCACATACTTGCCCAACAGTAGCATGATGAACGGCATGACAAAGGCGATGGCGACGGCATCGGCCAAAGGCAGATACTGCAGCGCACTGAACATCGCGGCTATTCCGACAATGTGCAGCAGAGTGCGCAGCACGGTCAGCCGCAGCACGCGCCCGCGCATCCGCCAGGTCCGACCCGTCAGCGCCACCAGCGGGATCAGGATGGCCGCCTGAACCGCAAAACGCACCAGCACAAGAACGCCAAGCGGAGTGATTTCTCCCAACAGCTTGGCCAAGGCATCGCCCAGCGGTGCAAGCACGCAGAAACCAAGCATCAAAACGATGCCGAAGACGGGACGATCCTGTGTCATGGCCGCGACGCTAGACGTTTCCCGAAGAATGGGAAAGGCCCGTCGTCAGCCCTCGGGCAAGGGCTGCACCTTTGTGTAGTCCGGACCGAGGCAAGTGGGCAGCCCGTCACCCAGTTCGAGCCACGTCAGTTTCTCTTCATAGGCGACATGCAGCGTTGGCCGCAGGGCTTCGGGGTTCTCCAGTGTCGCTACATAAAGGTGCAAAACGTCGGACATCGTAGTGGATCGGAACGAGATCGGCGTTCCGCAATGCGGGCAAAAGCTGCGCTCGACACCGGGGGAAGAGTTGAACCGCTTCGGTTCCTCTCCGGTCCAACGCCACTGACCGTCGCGCACCCCAAAATATGTGGTCATCGGCGCGGCACACTGGCGGCGGCAGCTGTCACAATGGCAGGAAACACAAGACAGGACCGGAGGGTCGACCTCGAACTCGATTCTGCCGCACAGGCAATGTCCATGCATTGAGCTGCCCTCCCGGTTTGATCCCTCAGCAGTTTGGCACGTTGACGGCCAGTCCGCCCAGCGAGGTTTCCTTGTACTTCTCGTGCATGTCATGGCCGGTCTGGCGCATGGTCTCGATCACCGCATCCAGCGGCACGAAATGCTGCCCGTCTCCGCGCAGGGCCAGCGACGCCGCCGAAACGGCTTTGATCGCGCCCAGCCCGTTGCGCTCGATGCAGGGCACCTGAACCAGCCCGGCGACCGGGTCGCAAGTCATGCCCAAGTGATGCTCCAGCGCGATCTCGGCGGCGTTTTCCACTTGTTCCGGTGTGCCGCCCATCACTGCGCAAAGACCCGCCGCGGCCATTGCGGCCGCGCTGCCGACCTCGGCCTGGCAGCCAGCCTCGGCACCCGAGATCGACGCGTTGTACTTCACCAGACCGCCGATAGCGGCGGCGGTCAGCAGGAAATCCTCGATATGGCTTTCTGACGCGCCGGGAACGTGATCGAGGTAATAGCGCAGCACCGCCGGCAGTACGCCCGCCGCGCCGTTGGTGGGGGCGGTGACGACCTGACCGCCGGCGGCGTTTTCCTCGTTCACCGCCATCGCATAAACGCTCATCCAGTCGTTGATCGTGTGCGGCGCGTTCAGGTTCATGCCGCGCTCGGCCATCAGCGCATCGTGGATCGCCTTGGCGCGGCGCCGAACCTTGAGGCCGCCGGGCAGGATGCCGTCGGTGGTCAGCCCGCGCTCGATACAGGCGTTCATCACCTCCCACAGTCGGGCGGTGCCCTTCGCGAAACTGTCGGCGCAGCCGCGCGCGATCTCGTTGGCGCGTTTCATTTCGGCGATGGTCTTGCCGCTGCTGCGCGCCATTTCCAGCATTTCGGCGGCGGTCTTGAACGGGAAAGGTACCGGCGGGCCGTCATTTGTGTCCTTGCCTTCGGCTAGTTCCTCTTCGGTCAGGACAAAGCCGCCGCCGACTGAGTAATAAACCTGCCGCAGGATCACGTCGCCCTGCGCGTCGGTGGCCATCAGGATCATGCCGTTGGCATGGCCGGGTAGGGTGTTGTCGTAGTCGAAGATCAGATCGGCCTTTGGGTCGAACTGAAGGGTTGGCAGACCCTCGGGTGTGACAGTGCCGGTTTCGGCAATTGCGGCCAGTGCCGCTTCGGCACGGCCGTGGTCATAGCTGTCGGGGACAAACCCAGCCAGCCCCAGGATCGTGGCGCGGTCCGTGGCGTGGCCGACGCCGGTGAAGGCCAAAGATCCATGCAGAGACGCGCGCAAGCCAGCGAATTCGAATGGCGAGGCGCGCATCAGATCGAGGAACCGCGCAGCCGCCACCATCGGCCCCATCGTGTGGGACGAGGATGGGCCAACGCCCACTTTGAACATATCGAAGACGGATAGAAACATGTCTGGTCGCTGAGCCTTGTGGCGAGTTGGCGGCCGGGCCGGTTTGAAGCGCCCGAACCGCTAGGAAACTGTATGCGCTTTATTTACACAACCGAGCCGACCACTGAAGATTTGATTGCGACGTTTCCGATGGGAAACGCGTATTCGTGTATCGATTATTGCGCCGGTCCCGCGGATTTTGGGCCTCGCAGTCGGGCAGGGCTTTCCGTATAAGTTCCCCAAAGAACTGAGGGGAAGCCGCAATGACAGCAGAGTTGTCACCCATCGACCGGGCCAAGAGCGTCGCCGCCTATCGCGCGGCCGAGATGGTCGAAGACGGGATGCGCGTGGGTCTGGGTACCGGATCGACCGCGGCATGGTTGGTGCGTCGTCTGGGAGAGCGGGTTCGGGACGAAGGTCTGCGGATCAAAGGCGTTCCAACGTCGACGGCTACGGCACAGCTTGCGCGCGAGGTCGGGATCGAGGTTGTTTCGCTGGATCAGGCGGGTTGGCTGGACGTGACGATCGATGGCGCCGACGAATTCGACGGCGAGCTGAACCTGATCAAGGGCGGCGGCGCGGCGTTGCTGCAGGAAAAGATCGCGGCAACGGCCAGCGACCAGATGATCGTGATCGCCGATGCAGGGAAAGAGGTCGAGGCGCTGGGCGCGTTCCCGCTGCCGGTCGAGGTCATTCCCTTTGGCTGGCAGACCACGCGCACGCTGATCGAGGAGTTGCTGGACACGATGGACGTGCTGGGTACTTCGGCGACCCTGCGGATGAACAGCGAGGCGCCGACCGTGACGGATGAGGGCAATCACATACTCGACCTGCACCTGCAACGCATCGGCAACCCGAGGCAACTGGCTTTGGTGCTGAACCAGATACCGGGTGTGGTCGAAAACGGGCTGTTCATCGACATCTGCGACAAGGTCGTGATCGGCCACGGCGACGGCCGGGTCGAGCTGCGCGATTTCAACAGCGGTACGATCGAGCTGGATCGGTTGGGCGACGAACACGACAACCTGTTTTCGGACCTGGCCGACTGAGCCAACCGCGCACCCGGCTTCACAGCGGTGTGCGATTTCCAGGCCAAGGGGTTGGCACGATCATTCACGCCCCCAAATACTCAGGGCAATTTCAGGCAGGCTGACAAAAGGAACGCGGCATGAGCTTTGACTATGATCTTTTCGTCATTGGAGGCGGCTCGGGCGGTGTCCGCGCGGCGCGTGTGGCGGCGGGCGAAAACGGCGCCAAGGTCGCGCTGGCCGAAGAGGACCGTTATGGCGGAACCTGCGTGATCCGTGGCTGCGTTCCCAAAAAGCTGATGGTGTTTGCCAGCGAATACGCGGGAATGGTCGAGGACGCTCGTGCCTATGGTTGGGATATTCAGCCGGGCGCTTTCGACTGGCCGCAGTTCCGCGGCAAGCTGCATGCCGAACTCGACCGGCTGGAAGGCATCTATCGCAATATCCTCAAGAACAACGGTGTCGAAACCTTTGACCAGCGTGCGAAACTGGTCGACCCGCATACGGTTGAACTGGCCGACGGCACTCGCAAGACGGCCAAGCACATCCTGATCGCCACCGGCGGGCGCCCCGTGGTGCCCGAATTCCCCGGTTCAGATCTGGCCATCACCTCGAATGAGATCTTCCACCTTGAGAAGCTGCCCGAGACCATGCTGATCGTCGGCGGCGGCTATATCGCCTGCGAATTCGCCGGGATCATGAACGGCATGGGCGTCAAGACCACGCAGTTCTATCGCGGCGCGCAAATCCTGCGGGGTTTCGACGACGAGGCGCGCGGGCTGATCTGCGAAGAGATGTGCCAAAACGGGATCGACGTGCATCTGGGCACCAATGTGCTCGAGATGAAAAAGCAGGGCGACAAGATCTGGGTCAAGGCGACCAACGGGTCTGAACAGCTGTTCGATGTGGTGATGTATGCCACGGGCCGGGCGCCAAATGCGGATGATCTGGGCCTTGAGGCGCTGGGCGTCGAACGTGGCCGCAAAGGGCAGATTGTCGTGGACGAATACAGCCAGACCGCGGTGCCCTCGATCTATGCCATCGGGGACGTGACCGACCGGGTAAACCTGACGCCGGTCGCCATCCGCGAGGGCATGGCCTTTGTCGAGACCGTATTCAAGGGCAATCCCACCCCAGTGGATCATGAGCTGATCCCGACCGCGATCTTCACCCAGCCCGAGATGGGAACCGTGGGCCTGAGCGAGGAGCAGGCCGCCGAGCAGGAGCCGATCGAGGTCTACGCGACCTCGTTCAAGCCGATGCAGAAGGCGTTCGCGGGCGGCACGCAACGGGTGTTGATGAAGCTGATCGTCAGCCAGGCCACCCGCAAGGTGCTGGGCTGTCACATTGTCGCCCCCGGCGCGGGCGAAATGATCCAGTTGGCGGGCATCGCGGTCAAAATGGGCGCGACAAAGGAAGATTTCGATCGTACGGTTGCGGTTCATCCAGTGATGGCCGAAGAACTGGTAACCATGCGGCAACCCGTGCGTACCGCTTGATTTGCAAGCGCGCGCACACAGGTTACAAGTGATCCCGTAAGAACACGGGCCAAAACAAGGGAAATGAAACACATGGCGGGCAACAGCGGAGGCCCCTGGGGGGGCGGAGGCTCATCCGGTGGCGGAGGAAACCGGGGAAACAATGGGGACGGGCGACGCCCGCCCGAAGGCGACGGGCCGCAGATCCCCGAGATCGACGAGTTGATGAAAAAAGGCCAGGAGCAGCTGCGCGTGCTGATGGGCGGGCGCGGCGGCGGGGGCCGAGGCGGCAACGGATCCGGCCAGGGCGGCGGTGGCGGCCCGGCAATTACCAAGGGCACCATCCTGCTGGGCGGGGTTGCCGCCTTGGTTCTGTGGGGCTTTGCCAGCGCCTACACAGTCAAGCCCGAAGAGCAGTCTGTTGAGCTGCTGTTCGGTCGCTTTACCGGAATCGGCACCGAAGGTCTGAACTTTGCCCCGTGGCCTGTTGTCACGGCCGAAGTCATCCCGGTGAAGGTCGAACAGACCGAAACCATCGGATCTGGCGGTCGCGGTTCGGACGCCGGTCTGATGCTGACGGGCGACGAAAATATCGTCGATATCGATTTCCAGGTGGTCTGGAATATCTCGAATCCTGCGGACTACCTGTTCAACCTGCGCGACCCGAAACAAACTATCCAGGCCGTGTCTGAGTCGGCCATGCGCGAGATCATCGCGCAGTCGGACCTCGCGCCGATCCTGAACCGCGACCGTGCTATCATCGCCGAACGGCTTGAGGAACTGATCCAGTCGACTCTGGACAGCTACAACTCGGGTATCAACATCGTCCGTGTGAACTTTGACGGCGCCGACCCACCGGAACCGGTAAAGGATGCCTTCCGCGAGGTTCAGTCGGCTGGACAGGAACGCGACCGGCTGGAGAAGCAGGCCGATGCCTATGCGAACCGGGTTTTGGCCGGCGCGCGTGGTGAAGCCGCGCAGGTGCTGGAAGAGGCCGAAGGCTATCGGGCACAGGTCGTGAACGAAGCTCAGGGTGAGGCCAGCCGGTTTGGCGCGGTTCTCGAAGAATACTCGAAAGCTCCGGATGTGACCCGCAAACGTCTGTACCTTGAACGGATGGAGCAGGTTCTGGGCGACGTGGACAAGATCATCTTGGATGACAGCGCAACAGGCCAGGGGCAGGGCGTCGTGCCTTATCTGCCGCTGAACGAACTGCGCCGCAACTCGGGTGAGGGGAACTAAGACATGCGTAAATCAACCTTTCTCCTACCTGCCATTTTCGTGGTTATTGTGATCGCCCTCTCAGCGATCTTCATCGTGGACGAGCGTGAAAAAGCGCTGGTTCTGCAATTCGGTCGCGTGATCGACGTCAAGGAAGACCCGGGCCTGGCCTTCAAGATTCCGGTCATTCAGGAGGTCGTGCGCTACGATGACCGTATTCTAAGCCGCGAGGTCGGGCCGCTGGAAGTCACGCCGCTGGATGACCGCCGCCTGGTGGTCGACGCCTTCGCGCGCTATCGGATCACCGATGTGCGGCAGTTCCGTGAGGCCGTGGGTGCCGGTGGCATCGACACAGCGGAGCAGCGTCTGGATTCGATCCTGCGCGCCAAAACCCGCGAGGTTCTGGGTTCGGTAAGCTCGAATGACATTCTCAGCTCGGACCGGGCGGCGCTGATGCTGCGCATTCGCAACGGCGCGATCGCCGAGGCCCGCGATCTGGGCCTTGAGGTGATCGACGTTCGCCTGAAACGTACCGACCTGCCGCAGGCCAACCTCGAAGCGACCTTTGCCCGGATGCGCGCCGAGCGGGAACGCGAGGCGGCCGACGAAGTGGCGCGCGGTGAAGAAGCTGCACAGCGGATTCGTGCCCAGGCTGACCGGACCGTGGTCGAACTGGTCTCCGAGGCCCGCCGTGAGGCGGAGATCGTTCGCGGTGAGGCTGATGCCGAACGGAACGCGATCTTTGCGGAAGCTTATGGCAAGGACCCGGAGTTCTTCGAGTTCTACCGCTCGCTTTCGGCCTATGAGAACGCTCTGAAAGGCGGCAACAGCTCGCTGGTGCTCAGCCCGGATTCCGAGTTCTTCAACTACCTCGGATCTCCGCAAGGCCGTTCGGCGCCCGCCGCGCCGGCCTCCCAATAATGGGTATGATCCTGCTGGCCTTCGGGCTGGTGTTGATTGTCGAGGGGCTGGCCTATGCGCTGGCCCCTTCGCTTGTCGAGCGGATGCTTGAGGCGTTGCGCAGCATTCCCGAGCCGGCCCGCAGACTGGTCGGACTTCTTTGTGTGGTCAGTGGCTTCGTCCTGTTGTGGACGGCCAATCGGCTGGGGTTTTGATCGGTTGGAGTAAACTGGCAGTGAATTCCTCAACTTCCCGAGTTGCGGGCGGTCACAAACTGACTACATTGTTTCCCAGCAAGCTGCTCAGGCAGCCACCAACAGAACAATGTCGACAAGGAGAGACCAAGTGCAGGCAGTAGCACGCAGTGTATCCGTCCGCCGGGACGATGTGGTGACGATGGCGCGGCTTTTGTGGCTGGCTTTTGCCGCGGTTTCCCTTTTGTTGCTCCAGACGTTGGCTGCACAGGCCCGTCAGGAAAGCCTGGCGCCGCTGGTCAACCGGATCAGCCCGGCCGTGGTCAACATCACCACGACGACCCTGATCGAGGGGCAGTCGGGCGCGCAGGGGATCGTTCCCGAGGGTTCCCCGTTCGAGGACTTTTTCCGCGAGTTCCAGGACCGCAATGGCGACCAGGACAATCGCCCGCGCCGCAGCAATGCCTTGGGATCGGGGTTCGTGATTTCCGAGGATGGCTACATCGTCACCAACAATCACGTCATCGCAGAGGCGGATGAAATTCTGATCGAGTTCTTCCCCGGCGATGGTCAGCCGGTAAACGAGCTGCCGGCCAAGGTCATCGGAACGGATGAGAAAACGGACATTGCGTTGCTCAAGGTCGAGGCGTCGGGTCCGCTGAAATACGTCACTTTCGGCGACAGCGACACAGCGCTTGTAGGGGACTGGGTGGTTGCCATGGGCAACCCGCTGGGCCAGGGGTTTTCGGTATCTGCCGGGATCGTGTCGGCGCGCAATCGCGAGCTCAGCGGTTCCTATGACGACTATATCCAGACGGATGCGGCCATCAACCGGGGCAACTCGGGCGGTCCTCTGTTCAACATGGACGGTCAGGTCATCGGTGTGAACACCGCGATCTTGTCGCCGAATGGCGGGTCGATCGGTATCGGGTTCTCGATGGCGTCGAACGTGGTTTCCAAGGTTGTCGATCAGTTGCGGGAATTCGGCGAAACTCGCCGCGGCTGGCTGGGTGTCCGCATTCAGGACGTGACCGAGGATATGGCCGAGGCGATGGGCCTGGACAAGCCGGGCGGTGCGCTGATCAGCGATGTGCCGGACGGCCCTGCCAAAGAGGCGGGTCTGCTCGCAGGGGATGTGATTCTCAGCTTTGATGGTGTCGAGGTGAAGGACACGCGCGGATTGGTGCGGCAGGTCGGTGAGACACCGGTCGGCAAGTCCGTGCGCGTGGTCGTTCAGCGGGACGGCAGCACTCAGACCGTGCTTGTCACTCTTGGGCGTCGCGAGGATGCCGAGCGTGCGGAAACCGGCGATGATGATGGTGCGGAAGAGGCGCCGCTGGACGAGAATGCAGACATTCTTGGCCTGACGATTTCGCCGCTGACCGACACGTTGCGCGAAGATCTGGGTCTGGACGCGGACGCGGATGGTCTGGTTGTGACGGATGTGGATGAAGCCTCCGAAGCCTACGCCAAGGGCCTGCGGGCAGGCGACCTGATCACCGAGGCTGGTCAGCAGAAAGTGTCGTCGATCTCCGATCTCGAGGATCGGATGGACGAGGCTCGGGAGGCGGGGCGCAAGTCGCTGCTGCTGCTGGTGCGCCGTGGTGGCGATCCGCGCTTCGTCGCGCTGAGCCTCGAAGAGTAAGACAGCCAGTTTGGTCAACATGATCGGCCGGGGCAGGTGCTCCGGCCGATTTTCGTTCTGGCTGCAGAAATCAAAAGAGCCACACGCCGGGGAGGCGCGTGGCTCTGGTGCAGGGAGATGCCAGTGGACAGATATCGGGGATGATACTCTGGCACCCTACGGTAACAATTCATTACCTAATGGAAGCGAATCCCGTTGTATGTGAAGCGGATCACATCCGGGCCATTTTCCGGGCATCAGGTCAGATCAGATCGGATTCGGCGAGTTGGCGCAGGGCGTCAAAGTCGTGGATCTGCAGCCCACCGCGCGAAGCCTCGACCACGTTCGAGCGTTTCCACGTCGAGATCGTCTTGGATACCGCCTCGCGCGTCGCGCCGACGAATTCCGCTAGCTCGCTCTGCGACAGGGCGATGCGTTCGGACGGCGCGTCCTGCTGGTTGGCCAGAAGCAGAAGCTTTCGCGCAAGTCGCACAGGCATCGGCAGGAATACCTGCTCGTTCAACTGCGCCCCCATCCAGCGCATGCGCAGTCCGGCCAGACGGATCATGTCCTCGGCCAGTTCGGGGTGCTTGCGGATTTGTTCCATCAGATCCTTGCGGCGTACGCGCAGTACACGCGACGGCTCGGCTGCGGTGATGGTGGCGGTGCGCGGGCCGCTGTCGAAGAGGGCGATTTCGCCGAAAACCTCGCCCGGGCGCATCAGGCTGAGCGCCAACTTGCGCCCGCTCATGGCCAGGAAGGACACCTCCAAAGCGCCTTCCAGCAAGGCATAGAGGGCGTCACCCTCGTCGCCTTGTTCGAACAAGACCTCGCCGCGGTCCAGCGAGACAGAAGTGGCTAGCGCAGAGAGCATATCACGAAGCCGGTCTGAAGCTTCGGACAGGAACCCGCTGTTCGGAAAGGCGGTCATGGAAGACACGGTTCTCCGGATGAGTGGTGTGGGTGGTTTCCCAGCTTTCCACAGCTTTGGAGCTAAGCCAAGGATTTTATCCGGTTTTCCGAAGGTTTCCCCAAGGTTCGCCGGCCCGTTTCAGGGACGCATTACTGCTTGTCCGGATCGTCCATATAGCTTTGCAGGATGCTGAATTGCAGCATCAGGAACCCCATCAAAGCGATCGGAAAGCCAAAGGTTTCGATCTTGACCCACAAATCGGTGGACAGGGTGCGCCAGACCAGTTCATTGGCCACGGCCAGCACGGCGAAACAGGCGCAAAGGCGGCGCGTCAGGATCATCCATCCCTCGTGGCGCATCGGCAGCATCTCGTCCAGCACATAGGCGAGGTAGGACTTGCCCTGCAGCAGACCGATGCCCAGCATCAGCGAGAAGAACCCGTAGACCAGCGTGGTCTTCATCTTGAAGAACCGCTCGTCGTTGAACCAGGCGGTCAGGCCACCGAAGAAGATGACCATGATGGCGGTGAAGATCTGCATCCGGCTGAGTTTGCCGGTCAGATACCACAGGATGCCCATCGCCCCCAGCATCAGCGGAACGAAAATGATGGTGGCCACGATGAAGCCGGAATATTCCGTGCCGCCGATCAGAAAGCTGTCGTCGCGCAGGCGCAGGTAGATGAAGAAGAAGGCCAGCGGTGGTCCCAGTTCCAGCACCTGTTTCAGAAACGGATTGATCTCTTTCTTGTCTGCCATGCCTGTCGTCCTGCTGTTCACCCGCCCATTTCAACTATTACCGCGCCCAATGCAATCAATGCCATCAGGATAATGCGCCGAGGCCCCACGGTCTCTTTCAAGGCCAGCCAGCCGATCAGGGCGGCAAAGACGGTCGAGGTTTCGCGCAGTACCGCGGCTTCGCCGACTTTGTCCAGCCGGGTGGCCAGCATGATCGCTCCGAAAGACATGGGTGCGATCAGCCCGCCTGCAAGCCCCCGCAGCATCAACGGCCCGATTGCCGGGCGGTGAATCATCGCCCGCCAGCGCAGGAAGGCGTAGATCGGCATTGTGGCCCCGTCGATCATGAAGAACCAGGCCAGAAAGGTGAACGGATCGGCCGTGGCGCGGATGCCGTAGGCGTCATATGTGGTGTAGAGCGCCACGAAGAGGCCGGTTGCAACCGCAAGGGCCAATGCGATGCCCAGAGTTTCGCGGTTGGTTTCCAGGAAGCGGAAATTGTAGGCGGCCAACCCGAAGATGCCCGTCAGCAGCACGGCGACGCCTAGCCACTGGGTGAGCGAGAAGGTTTCGTTGAACAGAAGATAGGCGCCGATGACGGTGAACAACGGGCCGGTGCCGCGCACCACCGGGTAGACCACGGTGTAGGACCCTTTGGTATAGGCCATCGCCTGCAGCGTCTTGTAAGCGACATGGATCAGCCAGACCACGGCGAATATCGGCCACATGAAGGGCTCGGGCCAGGGTACGACGAAGAACGCAAAGGGCGCGGCCATCAGGCAGTAGCAGGCGTCGATCGCGCCACGCGACAGCCAGGGGTCGTGCCGACCCTTCTGCAGCGCACCGAACACCGCGTGCAAGAAGGCCGCCATCAGGGCGAGGCCAAGGGCCAGCCTGTGTCCGGCCTCGGTGCCTTCGAGGGAGATCAGCCAGTCGCTCACGCTGCGGGTCTTTCGCTGGTGGAGAGGCTGGGGGTTTTCCACCCCCAGACCCCCGAGGATATTTGGGGCCAGATGAAGGTCAGTTGCTGTCGAGGCCGGTCAGGGCGGCGGCGAATTCCTCGGGGTCGAAGGGGGCCAGATCGTCGATCTGTTCGCCGACTCCGATGGCGTGGATCGGCAGGCCAAACTTGTCGGCCAGCGCCACAAGCACGCCGCCCTTGGCGGTGCCGTCGAGCTTGGTCATTACAAGGCCCGAGACATCAGCCAGCTTGCGGAAGGTTTCCACTTGGCTGAGCGCGTTCTGGCCGGTGGTGGCGTCGAGCACCAGCAGAGTGTTGTGCGGGGCGGTTTCGTCGATCTTGCGGATGACGCGGACGATCTTGGCCAATTCCTCCATCAGGTCGGCGCGGTTCTGCAGGCGGCCGGCTGTGTCGATCATCAGCAGGTCGGCGCCTTCAGCTTGCGCCTTGGTCAGGGCGTCGAAAGCCAGCGAGGCGGGGTCGGAGCCTTCGGGCGCGGTCAGGACTGGAACTCCGGCGCGGTCGCCCCAGACCTGCAGCTGTTCCACGGCGGCGGCGCGGAAAGTGTCGCCCGCGGCGATGACCACCTTTTTGCCGGCGGCCTTGAACTGGCTGGCCAGCTTGCCGATCGTCGTGGTCTTGCCCGAGCCGTTGACGCCCACCACCAGCACCACCTGCGGGCGCTTGGGGTAGAGGGGCATCGGTTTTGCGACCGGCTCCATCACGCGGGCGATTTCCTGCGCCAACAGTTGCTTGATTTCCTGGGTCGAGAGTTTGCGGCCATAGCGCCCCTCGGCCATGTTGGCGGTGACGCGCAGGGCGGTGTCGACACCCATGTCAGAGGTGATCAGCAGTTCCTCGAGCTGTTCGAGCATGTCGTCGTCGAGCGTGCGGCGCACCACCGGCCCGGCATCGCCGCGACCGAAGAGACGCCCGATCAGGCCCTTGGACTGCGCCTGTTCCGGCAGTTCCGGCGGAGGCGGGGCGGGCGTTGGGTCCGCCGGCTCGGGCGAGGGTGTCTCGACCGGTTGCGGCGTGGGCGCGGGTTCGGGGATTTCCGGGACGGGTTGCGGCTCGGGCTCGGGCTGCGGAATCACCGGGTCAGGGGCGGTGGTTTCTTCGCCGCCGTCCTCGACGATTGCCTCAAGCCCCTGTTCGAGGCGGGACGAGGATTTGAACAGCCGGTCCTTGAGCTTGGTAAAAAACGCCATCTTGGTCTCCGCAGGTGTTCTCTTCACCTAATGCGGAATGGCGGCAGTTGCAAAGGGTCAGGTGAAGGCCAGAAAAAAGCCGAACTGCGCGCCCCAGTAGAGCGGCCAGACCAGATAGGGCGTCAGCCGCAGAGCTGGGTGTCCCGGCGGCAGCAGGAACCTTTCGGTTGCCAGGATCAGGTCCGAGGCGATGAAGGCCATCGCGGCCGGCAGCGCCCATCGCAGCGCTCCGGCCTCGGGCAGGGCCAGAACGGTGATGCCCATGCCCAGAATGATCGGGATATAGGCCAGGACCGGTCCGCGCAGATCACCGGCCCGCTGGGCCAGCAGCGTGGCCATCACGATGCCTAGAATGACCAGCGTCCAGGCGTATCCGGGTTTGTCCAGGATCAGGTCGGTGTCGCTTGACGGATGGGTCAGGAACAGGGCGATGTATACCAGATGCCCGGCGGCGAACGCTCCGATGCCGGCCATGAAGGTGCCTTCGGTCTCACGCGATAGAAGGGCGTCGCCCAAGGCGCAGAGAGACAGCGCGAGGATCAGAAGCAGAGGGCCGGACTGCACCGCCGCCTCGACCGCCAACAGGGCGACGCTTGCGGTTTTCAACGCCGTGCGTAGCAGGCTGGCCGGACGGGCCGTCAGGGCCAGGTAGGCCAGGGCACAGGCCAGCGCCGCGAGTACGAGTATCGTCATGTCCTGCCTTCCGATGGCTCCGATGCAATGCAGTGTCGCCGCGGAGTGAGTTTACGCTCAACCCATAACGTTGGGGCAGTGCGTTCCAAGATTGGCGCGCGGCCGTGGCATCTGCCAGAATGAAACGATGTGGATACGTTCGTTGATTCTCGGATCTTTGCTGGCCCAGCCGGTCGTCGCGCAGTCTCTGTCAGGGGCGGAATTCGATGCCTACACGCGCGGTAAAACCCTGTTCTACGGCTTTGGTGGTACGACTTATGGCGTCGAACGGTATTTGCCCAACCGGCGCGTGGTCTGGTCGTTTCTGGATGGCGACTGCAAGGAGGGCATCTGGTACGAACAGAACGGCCAGATTTGCTTTGTTTACGAAGACCGCACCGACCCGCAATGCTGGGTCTTTACCCGCTCGTCCCAGGGGTTAATCGCGCAGTTCGAGGGCAACCCCGAAGCCACCGAACTGTACGAAGCAGCCGACGTCGACGAAGATATGATCTGTTACGGACCCGAGGTCGGCGTCTGAACGTGGGTCTTCGTCAGAACAACGATCCTTGATCCGGGGCCGGTGGCTTGGACGGTTTCTTGGCGGTCGGGGTTGTCCCGGACAGCGGTTCGGTCTTCAATTCTCCATCGGCAAACTCGATGGTCAGTGCAGCGTGCTTGCTGGCTTGCGCCTTTGTGGTGACCACGCCGCTTTCGGAATGCACCACGGCGTAGCCGCGTTGAAGCGTGGCTTTGTAGCTGAGCGTCTCGCGCAACCGGTCAGTCGCATCCAGTTGCTGGCGGAGCCGGTCCACCCGCAGAGTCTGCGCGGCCGTCATGCGCTGGGCCAGTTGGTTGACTCGGTCGCGCTGCTGCTGGATGTCGCGTTGGATCGGGCGGATCGACAGGCGCGAGGACAGGTTGCGCAGCGTGTCGCGCCGCGCGGCCACGAGGTTGCGCAACGTTGACGGGCGCAGGTGCCCCGACAGTTCCACCACCTGCAAGCGGCGGTTCTGAACACCGCGTTGCAACGCCGGGGCCAGACGATCGGCAATAAGGTCCAGTCGCTGGCGCGGCCCGTCTAGCAGGGTCTCGGGGCGCGGCAGGGCGCGCGATAGATCGCGCAGGCGTTGGGCGCGGCGCTGTACCGCTTCGGTGGCCGCGCGGGACAGACGCGCGCCTTGTTCGCCGGTCCAAGCCAGCAGTTCCATCCGGACGGGAACCGCCAGTTCGGCGGCGGCGGTGGGGGTGGGCGCACGGCGGTCCGAGACATAGTCGATCAATGTGGTGTCGGTTTCGTGCCCCACGGCCGAGATCAACGGAATCTCGGACTCGGCGGCGGCGCGGGCGACGATTTCCTCGTTGAATCCCCACAGATCCTCGATCGAGCCGCCACCGCGGGCAACGATGATCAGATCGGGGCGGGGCAGCGCACCGCCGGGCGTCAGGCGGTTGAATCCCTGGATGGCGTTGGCGACCTCGGGCGCGCAATTGGCGCCTTGAACGGCCACGGGCCAGATCAGCACCTTGCGCGGGAAACGGTCACGCAGCCGGTGCAGGATGTCGCGGATCACCGCGCCCGAGGGCGAGGTGACGACGCCGATGATCTGCGGCAGGAAGGGCAGAGGTTTCTTGCGCTCGGGCGCGAAGAGCCCTTCGGATTCCAGCTGTTTCTTGCGCCTTTCCAACAGAGCCATCAGCGCGCCTTGCCCGGCTACGGCCACCTCGTCAACGTTCAGGTTGTATTTCGACTGCGCTCCAAAAGCGGTCAGGCGGCCCGTGACGACGACTTCGAGCCCCTCTTCCGGCACCACCGACAGGCCCGCGATCTGGCCTTTCCACGTGGTGCAGGCCAGCACGTTCCGGTCGTCCTTGATGTCATAGTACAAATGCCCCGAGCGCGCCTTGAACACGCGCCCGACCTCGCCCCGCACGCGGATTCGGCCAAATGTGCCTTCCAGCGTGCGTTTCACCTCGCCCGAGATATCGGACACGGTGTATTCGGGGGTATTCTGGCCGGGAATCGGATCGTCAAGCAGGTCGGACATTTCAGCGCCTTGTTTCGATTGCCCGCGCAGCTTAGAACGCCGCGCAGGCAAGGCCAAGCAGATCGGAGACTTTCATGAACATCCTCATTCTCGGCAGCGGCGGGCGCGAACACAGCCTGGCCTGGGCGGTGATGCAGAACCCCAAATGCGACCGCCTGATCGTGGCGCCGGGCAATGCCGGGATCGCGCAGATCGCCGATTGTGCCGCGCTGGATATCGAGAATGGCGGCGCAGTGGTCAGTTTCGCCGAGGAAAACGCGATTGATTTCGTGATCGTCGGCCCCGAGGCGCCCTTGGCCGCCGGGGTAGCCGACCGGCTGCGCGAGGCGGGCATTCTGGTGTTCGGTCCCTCGGCCGAGGCGGCGCGGCTGGAGGCCTCGAAGAGTTTCACCAAAGAAATCTGCGATGCGGCCGGTGCGCCCACTGCGGCCTATGCCCGGTTCACCGAGGCCGAGCCCGCCAAGGATTATATCCGTCAGCAGGGCGCGCCGATCGTGGTCAAGGCCGATGGCCTGGCCGCTGGCAAGGGCGTGATCGTGGCGATGGACGAGGCGACCGCGCTGGAGGCCGTGGACGACATGTTCGGCGGAGCCTTCGGCGGGGCCGGGGCCGAGGTGGTGATCGAGGAGTTCATGGACGGTGAAGAAGCCTCGCTGTTCGTGCTGTGTGACGGCGAGAACATCCTGTCGGTCGGCACCGCGCAGGACCACAAGCGCGTGGGCGAGGGCGATACCGGCCTGAACACCGGCGGCATGGGCGCCTATTCTCCGGCTCCGGTTCTGAGCTCTGAGATTGAGGAGCGGGCGATGGAACAGATCGTGCGCCCGACGATGGCCGAGATGGCCCGGCGCGGCACGCCGTTTCAAGGGGTGCTGTACGCCGGGCTGATGATCAAGGACGGGCAGCCGAGGCTGGTGGAATACAACGTGCGCTTTGGCGACCCGGAATGTCAGGTGCTGATGATGCGGTTGGGGGCACAGGCGCTGGACCTGATGCATGCGGCGGCCGAAGGGCGGCTGGACGAGGCGCGGGTCAACTGGGCCGACGATCACGCCTTGACCGTGGTGATGGCCGCGCAGGGTTATCCCGGGGCATATGAAAAAGGCAGCGTGATCAACGGACTGGATGACTTGCCCGAGGACAGCAGCCATATGGTTTTTCACGCAGGCACCAAGGCGCAGGACGGGCAGATTGTGGCCTCAGGGGGCCGGGTTCTGAACGTGACGGCGCGCGGAGCAACACTGCAGGAGGCGCGTGACAACGCTTATGCGATGGTCGAGGCCATCGATTGGCCGGGCGGCTTCCATCGCCGCGATATCGGGTGGCGGGCGCTTTGACGGTTTGAGGGCCCGCTGGTAAATGGGGGCTCGGCCGGCGGCCGCACCTTGGGATTTCTTGACCAGATGAATCCCCGGATCAGCAGTTCAGAGCGCTCATAAGGGCTTGTCGGTTTTTCAACGGGCCAAGATCCTGGGTTTGCCAGCCGCCATCGTAGCGGACGGCATTGATCCGGCGCCAATCGCCGCTGGCGACGATCAATTCAGGTTTGCCGTCGCAGGAGCGAAGCCCGCCTGAAATGAAATCCTCTCCGATCCGGTGGTTGGTCAGGCCGGGGAGCGCGGCGATTTCCGTCAGTCGGCCGTCTGAAATGCGCCAAATGCGCAGGGTCTTGGCCAGGTGGGGACGATCGACATAGGCAATTTCGATATTTCCGTCGCCGTCTAGGTCTGCCGCTCCGACCGGAGCTAGCCAGCGGAAACGAGTGCCGATATGCGGTGTCGCCGCCATGCGGCCCTGTGGGCCGTAGATGGCAAGCCGAGCGCCCTGTCGTGCGTCACTCTCCACCGCGATGACTTCTGGAAGACCGTCGCCCGTGACGTCGATCACGCGGGGCGCGAGGTCTTCGAACACCAGATGATCGGGCAGCGTAAAGCTGCGGCGCTTGCCATCTGAAAGCGTGAGTTCAATCGAACCCCATTCGATCTGGTCACCCAAGACGCCGTGGGGATAGCGGGTGGTCGGATCCGTGTAGCGGGCGGTCGCTATGGTTTCGGCGGCCAAGGCAGGACCCGCCAGCCACAGGCACACAGCCATCAGCGCGCCGCGTACGTGGCACGGCCAAAAGCGCACCGCCGGACGCGGCGCTTTGAAGCCGCAGCGCATGCCGCCGGACGAGCGGGGCATGCGTCGTCGCATCAGATCTGCTTTTCCGGCATCTGGACGACCAGCCCGTCCAGTTCGTCAGTCACCTTGATCTGGCAAGTCAGTCGCGAACGGGCCGGGTCGGGCTCGTAGGCGAAGTCCAGCATGTCTTCTTCCATGTCGTCCTTGGCAGGCAGTTTCTCGACCCAATCGGGATGGATGTAGACGTGACAGGTCGAGCAGGCGCAAGCGCCGCCGCAATCGGCCTCGATGCCGGGAATGTTGTTGTCACGGGCGCCTTCCATGACGGTCAGGCCGTTGGCGACCTCGACTGTGTGTTCGTTGCCGCCATGCTCGACATAGGTGATCTTTGCCATTGCTCGCGTCTTCCTTCTGCGGTGTTCAGGTTCCTCATTAGTCAAGGGATTTAGGTCTTTCCAGTGCCATTTGCGACCAATCGGGGCGTGATCGGGCAAACGGTCCGTCATTGTCGCCCAAATTCCACGCGTTCGCGCCGCAACCGAGTGGTTTGACCGGTTTATTCCATCAAAGGTTGAGGCTCGGATAGCGGTTTCGATTGTTGCGTGCATGGATTTGTGTTCTGGTCGTGTGACCGTGATTTGATAAGGGAGTGAGCAGATGCCGTTGACGGTTCAGGACGCAAAGATTGTGGTTGGGATGAACGAGCGGGGCGATGCCGAGCATGACATTGCCGCGTGGTTTGGCGAAAGCCAGGCGAAAATCGTGGAGGTGATCGACGGGATCAGCCATGGTGCATTGGCAGCAGCGAATGACGATGAGCTTCATCCGGTCGGAGCACCGGGCCCCAAGGCTCTGCGGTTGCGTAGTGACGTTTTGCGGGCGCTGGATGCGTTGGACGGGGATGACCTGGCCAAGGCCAAGGCGGTTCTGCGGGAAGGTTTGGCCACGTTCAACGCGCATGACGCCAAGTGACCCTTGTCTGCGCTGCGGTCGCGCGTAGCGCATGACCTTTCTGGCTGTGGTTTCGGTCCCCTGCATCTGGACATTCAGGGCATTTGTTCTATTTTTGTTCTTATGCGTATCGCATCGACACCACAGCCCAGTTCGGGCCGCCCATGGCCCAGACCACCGGCTTGCCTTCCAGCCGACCGACTGGACGACCCGCCCGAGGGTGCGCGGGTTGCTGTGGCGGGATTGGTGATCCTGCGGCAGCGGCCTGGTACGGCCAAAGGGGTGATCTTCATCACGCTCGAAGACGAGACCGGCATCGTGAACGTGATTGTCTGGCGCAAGATCTATGAGCGGTTCCGCCGGGCGGTGATCTCGGGGCGGTTGCTGCGGGTGACCGGGCGGATGCAGCGGGCCCATGCGGTGACCCATGTGATCGCGGAAGAGATCGAAGACATCTCGGGCATGCTGGACCTGCTGGTGCGGGGTGACGGGGCGGATGCCTGCCGGCCTCAGCCGACTGCAGAGCACAATGAGTTCGCCAAAACGCGCAATTTCGGCTAGTCTTTTGCATCATGCGGTTGCCGGGGGGGAGCGCAGATGTCGACGAATTCGGCTGGTTTCGTAGGCAATATTCCAAGTCATTACGACGCGGGGTTGGGTCCGAATATCTTCACTGACTACGCGGACAGACTTGCCGCCCGTTGCGCCGAAGAGCCGGTGGCCAAGGCCATCGAACTGGCTGCGGGCACGGGGATCCTGAGCCGCAAGCTGTGCGATGTGCTGCCGAGTGAGGCCCAAGTTTTGATCTCGGACCTGAACGCGCCCATGCTGGAGGTTGCAAAGGCCAAGTTCACGGCGGCGGATAGCGTCGAGTTCGCGGTCGTCAACGCGATGAATCTGCCGTTCGAAGACGGCGCGTTCGACATGATTACCTGCCAGTTCGGGGTCATGTTCTTTCCCGACAAACCCGCTTCGTTCCATGAGGCGGCGCGGGTGCTCAGACCGGGTGGGCGCTATGTTTTCAACGTGTGGAACTCGATGTCCGAGAACCCGTTCTCGCAGGTCGCGCACGATGTGGGCGCATATTTCTTTCCGCAGGATCCGCCGGGATTCTACAAGGTTCCGTTTCACTATGGTGACCCCGAAGCTGTCCGGGCCGATCTGAGGGCCGCAGGCTGGACGGATATCCAACACGAAACGATCCGGCTGACGAAGACCATCGTCAACCCGGAAGCCTTTGCCCACGCTCTGGTTTTTGGCAACCCGTTGGTTGATGAAATACGAGAGCGCGGCGGCGTGGATCCCGCGGACGTGGCGGCGCGGATGTTCTCTGAATTGAAGCGCGCCTTTGCTCCGCAGGGCATGACGATGCCACTGTCAGCGACCACGTTCGTCTGCCGAAAGACCTGACGGTAGGTCGCGCACACTCCGACCAGGGTCAGAAAATACCCAATGACGATCAGGCCAACAGTGCCTGACCGTTCTTGAGGTGACGCGAAATCAGACCGCGCTGCTTGTGACCTTTTGGAATCAGGGCGGCTGGCCTTGGTTCAAAGCCGGGGTCCTCAAGCTCGGGGAACAGGGCCAATATCTCGGCGCGAGCCGCCTCGGGGATGGATTTCAGCGCTTGGGGACCGGCGAAGAGGCTTTCGCTTGGGGTGTCGTTGGCAAAGATGACCTGATGCGCGTCGAAAAGAAGGTGGAAATAGCAAACGGATTCCGTGGCACAGACCCGGTCAATGCCGTCCAGCGGCAGCAGCGACTTGGCCGAAACCAGCACCTCGTTGGTGTTGAACATGCGTTGCGCGATCTTTGACCGCACCAGAATGCGGTGCTGGGGTGAAACGGTCAGGTCCTGCGTTGGCAACCCTGCGCCGAGCGCGCCGGCGGAAATCCGGATCGGAACCAGTTTCGGGTTGGCGGAGAAGTCGACGCTGTCCAGCTCACGGCGCCCGATCCAGCGGATCGGTTCATAGCTGCCGGCGTAGGTCAGAACCAGATCTCTGACCGACAAGTCTTCTATCCTTGTTGTCCCGTCCTTGGTGGTGATCAGTGTGCCGGCGGTAAAGCATGGGATATTCGAAATCGGCGATGCCTGACCATCACTGCTGCCGGCAACCTCATAGGTCGTACCGGGCGTTGGCAGGACGGGGCCGCTGATGCCGACATTCACGCCATCGATGCGAATGACCCAGAACGTGTCGCCGGAGGTTGTCGTAAAACCGAACTCAAGCTCGACCTGATCGCCGGGCTGAAAGGTCTGTCCGTTGATCGTCACCGCCTGGCTCAATACCTGGTCGTTGTTGGCCGTACTGGGCGACGACCCGTCTCCGGGCGTGTCGATGTAACCGTCCGAAAACAGCTGGCTGGCCGTGCCGTCGTCATCTTCGACGTTGATGACGGTCAGTGCGGCACCGGCATTCAAGGAAAAGGTGGTTCCGACGGGATAGCCGACAGTGTTGTTCGTCGATGCGCCGGTCCATTGGTCGAACCCATAGATCGGCACCGTGAAATTAAATGTCGCCAAACCGTAACTCCTTGTTACCGCTTGTAGTTACAGAACGGCCAACGCGCAATTCAACTCTCGTCAGGGCTTTGACGCACAAAGAGGTGCGATACGCTCCGAGTTGCCTGAAATTTCAGCATTTGGTGAACGCTACCGTTTGAACAGAACGTTCTGCGCGTCTTTGCTGCGATGATCTCCGCGCAGCTCGGCATGCAGGGCACGTCCCGCCTGAACTCCGGGGCGGGCTCCCACGGTTTCCAGCCACCGGGCAAAGTGGGGCTTGTCCTCCAGCGTCTGCTGTTGACCCTCCCACAGGCTGGCCCAGCCCCAAATCGACATATCGGCGATCGAAAAAAAGTCGCCGGCAACATATTCGTTGTCGGCAAGGCGCCGGTCCAGAACGCCGTACAGGCGTGCAACCTCGGTGCGATAGCGGTCCTTGGCATAGGGCAGGTCCTGCGGCGGGTCCAACTGGGGGGCATATTTCAGAAAGTGGTGTGCCTGACCGGCCATCGGTCCGACGCCACCCATCTGCCACATCAGCCATTCCTCGACCGCGATCCGGTCACGCTCGGTCGATCCGTAGAACCGGCCGGTCTTGCGGGCCAGATACATCAGGATCGCGCCGCTTTCGAAAACCGAGATTGGTGCGCCATCCGGGCCGTCTGGGTCGACGATCGCCGGCATCCGGTTGTTGGGCGAAATCTTCAGAAACTCGGGCGCGAACTGATCGCCCTTGCCGATGTTTATGAGGTGGGTCTGGTAGGGCAGCCCCATCTCCTCAAGGGCAATGGATACTTTCCAGCCATTTGGCGTGGGCCAGAAATACAGGTCGAACGGGTGTTTCATGGGGCCTCCGTGTTGTGGGACGATCATGAGCCATTCGCCGCAAAGGGCAAGTGCGCGGTGGATGTCGCAGCTTGACGCCCGCGCGCCCGAGGCGTATGCGCAATCCAGAAACCACGTGGCGATTTGTTACCGGATTGCGGGCCACGCTAAACAACGCCGCTAAAAGGTCAGGATGAAAGACCCCTTTCGCTTGACCGCGTCTGGGGTTTTTTGATTTGCCCTCGGGTTTCGGGGCCGAAAGGTAAAGACATGAGCGAAAGCTGGAACAAACGCACCCAAGCCGTCCATGGCGGTATCCGTCGCAGCCAGTACAACGAAGTCAGCGAGGCGATTTTCCTGACCCAGGGGTTCGTCTACGAAACTGCCGAGCAGGCCGAAGCTCGGTTCATCGAGACTGGCCCGGACGAGTTCATCTATGCCCGCTATGGCAACCCGACGGTTGCGATGTTCGAGCAGCGCATCGCTGCGCTTGAGGGGGCCGAGGATGGTTTTGCGACGGCGTCCGGTATGGCGGCCGTGAACGGGGCGCTGACCTCGATGCTGAAGGCGGGCGATCACGTGGTTTCGGCCAAGGCCCTGTTCGGGTCGTGCCTGTACATTTTGGAGAACATTCTGACCCGCTATGGTGTCGAAGTGACCTTTGTCGACGGTACCGACCTGGATCAATGGAAGGCCGCGATCCGGCCCGACACCAAGGCCGTGTTCTTCGAATCCATGTCGAACCCCACGCTCGAAGTCATCGACATTCGCGCGGTGGCTGAACTGGCCCATGCGGTGGGGGCCACCGTGATCGTCGACAACGTATTCTCGACCCCGGTGTTCTCGCAGGCGATCGCGCAGGGCGCGGATGTGGTGGTTTACTCGGCCACCAAGCATATCGACGGGCAGGGCCGCGCGCTGGGTGGCGTGATCCTGGGCACCAAGGAGTTCATTCGCGGAACGGTCGAGCCGTACCTCAAACACACCGGCGGCGCACTCAGCCCGTTCAACGCCTGGATCATGCTCAAGGGGCTGGAAACGTTGGCCCTGCGGGTCAATGCCCAGGCCGAGACGGCACAGAAACTGGCCGAGGCGCTGGAAGGCCATGAGGCGCTGGAGCGGATCATGTATCCGGGCCTGAAATCTCATGCCCAGAACGCTCTGGTGCAGAGCCAGCTGGGGGGCAAGGGTGGTACGGTCCTGTCGCTGGACATCAAGGGGGGCAAGGACGCGGCCTTCCGGTTCCTGAACGCGCTGACGATCCCGGTGATTTCGAACAATCTGGGCGACGCCAAGTCCATCGCAACCCACCCCGCGACGACCACGCACCAGCGGTTGAGCGATGCGCAGAAAGACGAATTGGGGATCACGCCCGGTTTGATCCGCTTTTCTGTCGGGCTCGAGGATGCCGACGATCTGCTGGAAGATATCCGGCAGGCATTGTCGGCTGCTGCGGTGTGACGGCGCACACGCGCCGTTGAACACATCGGCAACCGCGCAGTGTCGTCTGGATAAAAGGGCGCAATCCGTTCGGAAATGGCGGTTTTGCGATGGTTTTTTCGATCCGGGCTGCTATCTGACCCGTATTGGGTTACACTGCGGTTTCCGCCGCAGTCAGAGATGGCCTGACGACACACCGAGGATACGCAGCCAATGAACATTCATTCGCGCGACATTGACGAAAAACCAGATCGGAACGAGGCCGCTGAGGCTCTCAAGGTTCTGCGGAAATGGGCAAAGGGCGCCAGCGAGGCCGAGATCAGCCAGCTTGATCCGGCGGTGGCCCGCTTGGTGCCCGGGTTGATTCCGGACAACTACCCTTCGATGTCACGTGAATACCCCGAAGACTTCAAAGTCGACGAAGCCTACAAATCTGCGTTGCCCGATCTCCAGAACGGCCCGTCCAGCCTGATCCGCGGTGCGAAACAGCAGATCCAGCATGTGGGCATCTCGAATTTCCGCCTGCCGATCCGATTTCACAGCAAGAACGGTCCGGACCTGACGCTGGAAACCTCGGTTACGGGCACCGTCAGCCTCGAAGCCGAGAAAAAGGGCATCAACATGTCCCGGATCATGCGGTCCTTCTACAAGCATGCCGAGCGTACGTTCAGTTTCGAGGTGATGGAGTCTGCGCTGAGCGATTATCTGACCGACCTCGACAGTTTCGATGCAAGGCTTCAGATGCGCTTCTCCTATCCCGATCGGGTCAAAAGCCTGCGTTCGGGTCTTGAGGGATATCAGTATTACGACATCGCGCTTGAACTGGTCGAACAGGGTGGCGTGCGTCAGAAGATCATGCATCTCGACTATGTCTATTCTTCGACCTGCCCATGCTCGCTGGAACTCAGCGAACACGCCCGGTCGGTGCGCGGACAGCTTGCGACGCCGCATTCGCAGCGTTCCGTGGCGCGCATTTCGGTCGTGGTCGATTGTGACGCCGATTGCCTGTGGTTCGAGGATCTGATCGCCCTGTGCCGCCGTGCCGTCCCCACCGAAACCCAGGTGATGGTCAAGCGCGAAGACGAACAGGCCTTTGCTGAGCTGAACGCCGCCAACCCCATCTTTGTCGAAGACGCCGCGCGTCTGTTCTGTGCCGAGCTGCTGGCCGATCATCACGTCGGTGACTTCCGCGTCATCGCCAGCCATCAGGAAAGTCTGCACAGCCACGATGCGGTGTCGATTCTGACCGAGGGGCCGACATTTGCATCCACCAGCTTGGACCCGCGCCTGTTCACGACGCTGTTCCACGTCGGCTGACCCAAAAAACGCCGCGAAAACCGGCGTATATTGGGCGGTAGGCGCCTTTTTGCCGCAATGCAGCGGAAAATGCTGCATGCGCGCGATTATTTGCATACATTGAAGATGAATGCAGCTGTGGCGCGCCATGTCAGTTGTGGCGCACCACCCCGAAAGGAAGCCGGGACGTGTTACGCCTTGGACTGCAATACACCTTCGTCCGTCCGCGCCATCGGAACGGCAAGGGCTTTTCTACCTCGGAAATCGGGCTGCTTCATTGCTACAGGAGAGACTTGGAATGAATCCCATTGCCCAACAGCTTGAGCTGCAGGCCGCCGCCGTTCGTCTGGCCGGCTATGCCGTGACCAGCCAGATGAAAATGATGCAGGCATTTGCTCAAACCGTGGTCCCCATACCGGTTGCGTCGGTCACCGAACCAACGAAGCCGGCCGTGAAGTCGGCCAAGAAACCGGTGGCGCGAGCCACGGCCAAACCCGCCGCGAAGAAGGCGAAACCTGTGGTCCGGGCCAAGGCCAAGACGGTCGCAAAGCCGGCTCCGAAGCCGAAGGCACCCGCAAAAGCCGCACCGAAACCGGTCACGAAGGCCACTGCCAAGCCCAAAACGCCGCCTGCACCGGCCAAAAAACCGTCGCAACCCGTCGCGACGGCCACCCCTGCACAGCGCGTTTCTCAGGTCGCATCGGAAAAACCCGCACTGGCCGTAACGCCCAAGGTCAAGCCCAGCGCGGCAATACCTGCGGCTTCAATCGAAGAAGCCAAGGCCAAAAAGCCCGTAGCGGTTGCAACAACCAAACCCGCCGAGGCGCCGAAACCGGCCACGCGCCGCACGCGTGCGCCGTCCAAGCCACCGGCCATGCCGCCCGTGGCTGAAAAAATGGACGACTGATCACAGATCATCTGCTTGACACTTTCGGGCCGGCGCGCCAACGCTGCCCGTCATGATGGATCTTCGCCCGGTCGGATATGTGATTGGCTTGCTGGTCGCCATACTTGGGGCGACCATGCTGTTGCCGATGCTTGCGGACATCATCGAGGGGCGGGGCGAGTGGAACGTTTTCTTTGAAAGCGGCGTCATCACGATCCTGACCGGCGTGGTTCTGGCCATGAGCTGCTCGAACGGTGTGGGCGAGGGGCTGACCATCCGTCAGACCTTTTTGCTGACCACTGGCGTCTGGGTCGCGCTGCCGCTGTTCGGGGCAATCCCCTTCGTGTTCGGTGAGACCGAGCTGCGATTTGTCGATGCCTATTTCGAAGCCATGTCCGGGCTGACCACCACCGGGTCGACAGTCATTTCCGGGTTGGATGATCTGCCGCGTGGCCTGCTTTTGTGGCGCGGTTTGCTGCAATGGCTGGGCGGGATCGGCATCATCGTCGTGGCCATGGTTTTCCTGCCCGAGCTCAAGGTCGGCGGTATGCAGATCTTCCGCTCGGAAGGGTTTGAAACCATGGGGAAAATCCTTCCTCGCGCGCAAGAGATCGCGGGCCAGATTTCGCTGATCTATGTTTTCCTGACCGTAGCCTGCGCCCTGGTTTATGCCGGTTTGGGCATGAACTTTTTCGACGCGGTTGTTCATGCGTTCACAACCATGTCCACCGGCGGGTTCTCGAACTATGACGCCTCATTCGGTACCTTCTCGGGGCCAGCGGAATACGCCGCATCCATATTCATGATCCTGGCTGCTCTTCCGTTCGTGCGGTATGTGCAGTTCATCAACGGCCGGACAGGTTCGATCCTGGAAGACAGCCAGATCAGGGCCTTTCTGGCCACGATTGTCGTTCTGGTGGTGATCATGGCTGTCTTTCTGACATCGGTTTTTCCGCATCACTGGGAACAGGCGGTGCGCGAGTCGCTGTTCAACATCACTTCGATCATTTCCGGCACCGGCTACGCCAGTGTCGACTACATGACCTGGGGCAGTTTTCCGATCATGATGTTTTTCATGATCGGTCTGATCGGTGGTTGCGCCGGTTCGACGGCCTGCTCCATCAAGATCTTCCGCTATCAATTGCTGATTGCTTCCATCAAGGCTCAGATCAGCCGGATTCGGTCTCCGCACGGGGTGTTCGTGCCCAAATATGATGGCCGCGCCATCAGCCGCGATGTCCTGACATCGGTCATGAGCTTTTTCATGTTCTTCGCGCTGTCGCTGGGGGCGTTGTCGTGGGCGCTGGCGCTGACTGGTCTGGATTTCATCACGGCAGTATCCGGTGCAGCGACGGCGCTTGCCAATGTCGGCCCCGGCTTGGGTGACCAGATCGGCCCCGCAGGGAATTTCGCAGGGCTGAACGACACGGCCAAGTGGTTGCTGACCTTCGGAATGCTGACCGGCCGGCTGGAGCTGATGGCCGTGTATGTCCTGTTCACCATTCGGTTCTGGAGAGGCTGATGAAAAGACCATTGGGCGCCCAAATCTCGCACATGCTCAAGGATCGGGGGGTCGAAGCCATTTTCGGCATTCCCGGTGTGCACAATCAGGAAATGTACCGTGGAATCGAAGAAGCGGGCATTACTCATGTGCTGGCGCGGCATGAGCAAGGCGCGGGCTTCATGGCTGACGGTTATGCAAGGGCGACGGGCAAGCCCGGCGTGGCCTACGTGATCACCGGTCCTGGCCTGTGCAACGTCATGACGCCGATGGGGCAGAGCTATACCGACTCGGTTCCGATGCTGGTTCTGTCGTCCTGTCTGAGCGAAACGCAGGCACAACGCGGCCAGTTACACCAGATGAAAGACCAGCGCGCAGCCGCTGAATGCGTGACCGACTGGTCCTGCCAGGCAAACGACGCACAATCGGCCTATGGCCTGATCGAACGCGCCTTTGAGGAGTTCGCGCTGAAACGCCCGCGCCCCAAGCATATCCAGGTCCCGATCGCGCAGTTGGAGGCCGAGGCCGACCCCGCTCCTTTTCCGAACCAGGACGCGGTGCGGGTCAAGGCTCTGGCGCCGGACATTGCGCCGGTTCTGTCGCTGCTGAACATCGCACGGCGGCCGCTGTTCATACTGGGTGGTGGGTCGAGGTCTAACCTGTGGCGCCAGATTCTGTCTCAGCTCGGTGCGGCCTGTTTCACCACCTATGCGGGGCGTGGGTTGGTCGGCACCGGCTATGCCCTTGATTTCGGCGCGAGCTTGCCGCGACCCGGCAGTGCCGAGGTGATTGGGTCGGCCGATCTGGTCATCGCGGTCGGTGCCGAATTGGGTGAGGTCGACCTTTGGCGCGACCGGTTGGGCCACAAGGCGACCTTGGTGCGGGTTGACCTCGACCCCGAGGTGCTGGCCGACCGGCACCGGGCGACGGTCAAGCTGCAGGCCGACGGCGAAAGTTTTGCCCATGCCTTGTGGTCCGCGACCCAAGACTGCAAACCGGCCACCGGCTGGTCGCCGGAAGAGGTGGCCGAAGCCCGAGCGCGCTGGCGCGCCGAGGTCGACGCGGAAAGACCGGGTATCGTGCCGGTTGCCGACGCCTTGCGTGCAGCGATGCCCGCCGACACCATGATCTATTCCGACATGACCCAGTTCGCCTATGTCGCGAAAGAAGTCTGGGACATGGCGCGCCCATACCACTGGCACCACCCGACCGGGTTCGGCACTCTGGGCTATGCACTGCCGGCCGGGATCGGCGGCGCGGTTGCGCGGCGCGGAAAGCCAACTGCCGTGATCGCGGGTGACTACGGGTTCCACTATACGATGCAGGAACTGGGTGCGGCGGTCGAGCTGGGGTTGTCGCTGCCCATGATCCTTTGGGACAACGGAAAGCTGAAAGAGATCGAGGACAGCATGGTCGGCAGCCAGATTGCTCCGAATGCGGTTGTCGCGCGCAACCCTGATTTCTGCAAGCTGGCCGAGGCTTTCGGTGCGCGGTCGGCCGCTCCAAACTCGCTGCTTGAAATGCAGGCTGCCGTTCGCGCGGCCTTTGACGCGCCCGTGCCGACCCTTGTGCACGTCACGCCCGATATCTTGAAGGGATGAAAAAAGGCGCCGCAATGTCCTGCGGCGCCTTCAAATTCTGTTCGTGACTTTCGGTCAACCCCAGCAATTCACCAGCACGGTCATGCCAGTCGCGCGGCGGTTCAACTCGTCAGGCGAAACCTGGCCGGTTTCCTGCGCGGTCTGAGCCGTTGCCCCGGCCTTTGACAGGATCTCGTGAAGGCGGTCGGCCGCGGCAGCCAGGCTGACATCGCGGGGCAGGGTGCGCCCCTCGGTCCGCGCAGGCAGCAGCATTCCGACCACGTTGCCGTGATCATCGAATACCGGGCCGCCGGCGTCTCCGGGTTGTGCGGTCAGGCTCAGGCGGGTCACGCCAGCCTCTCCGTTCAGCCCGCGGATATCGGCGATCTTGCCGTAGGTCAGGGTCGGAGCCCCCAAAGCGCCCTCATATGAGTACCCCGCGACGGCCACTTCGGATTGCAGGCGAGGCTGGGCTTCATTCAAGGCCGCAACGGCCATCGGTGCCAGCGTCTTGTTGGGGCGCAGGACCGCCACGCCCAGTTCGGGATCGCTCCACGCGGTTTGCAGTTCCTGACCGTCCTCAAGGGTGACGCGGGTGCAGTTCTGCACCGCCTCGGCCACGGTCAGGACCAGACCGTTGGGATCGGCAAAAAAGCCCGACCGCGACAACCGTGGTTTTCTGAGTTGCAGACCGGACATCAAGTCGATGCTTTGCTCGGCATTGGCGCCGGCCGCAGCATCAAGAACACCATCGGTGGTTTCAAAGCTGGCGATCATTGCGGCTAGAACCCGGGCGCGGCGTGCGTCATCGCCTTCGGGCCAGACAAGGGTGAAGCCTTTGATCTTTCCGTCGCTCAGATTGGCTTGTGTATAGGATACGATCCCGTTGCCACGGCCTTCGATGGTAAACCTGTCGCCACGCAGCTCGCGCGGGCCATTCAGCGGAACGATCTCGAGCGATTGCATCGCCTCGAACAGCGCGCGCAAAGTGGTTTTGCTGCCCTCCTGGCTGATCAAAACGACCCGTGCGTCCAGATCCCCGCTGGAATTGAAATGCGCGAACGGCGCCTCGTATCGGTCGAAGGCAATCACTCCAAGCGGCAGATCGACGGAAATCCCGGCGCGATCATCGACGTGGCGGTCCACGCCGACGCTGATCAGCGGGGCATTGTAGTTATCCATCAAAGCCTTGCGCTGTGCCGTCGTCAGGACACCGGTCGGTTCAAAGCCGTTGAACCGCTGCCATTCCGCCATCGACCGGCGTGTGCCCTGGCCGAATGCCCCGTCGATGGTCGAACTGTAGAACCCGGCAGCCTGCAATGCGGTTTGCAGGTCTTTTCGTTCCTGTCCGCTCAGCAGCCGCTCGGACTGCAGGGCCTGTGATCTCGTCTCGTCCGAAGGTTGCGGCGTCAGACCGGCCTGTGGCTGCTCTGGCTGCGGCTCGGGCTGAACGGGCGCTGTGATTGCCCCGCGGTTCAGGACATTTGCGCCAATTGGCCAGAACTGCTGCCCAAGGGCGCCTGAAAAGGTGATGAAACTGTCTGAGGGGATCTGCCGTTCGGCCCGGTAGACGCGCAGCACCTGCTCAGCGTCGGCCCGCAGATAGGGGCCGATCACGATGGCGTACCAGCCGCTGTTCAGGCGGAACCCGTTCACGTCGGGCAGGGCTTTGGCATAGACTTGCGCCCGGTCCTGCGCCTCGCGAAGCGACGGCTGCGCTTCGACCTGAACCCAGACGCCTGCGTCGGCCCCCTGTTGAGCATACGCAGCGCGCAGGCCGACCGTAATCAGTAAAAGAATTGCAACGAATATGCGTGTCATTTTCTGCCCGTTTTATGCAGTGTTTTGGCTTTGCCCCAACTTACGCGATTCAGGGGTGAAAACGCTATGCCCACGATACGGGGAATTTCTGGTGTGGCGGCACAGTGACAGCAGGCGGGCATTGGCCCGTTGACGCCCCTTGGCCCCTTGCATAGGAAGGGCAAAACCGACCGGAACCGGGCAAATCCGCGCCCAAAGGGAATGTCATGACCGAACCGTCCAGCGCACCACGTTCATTTCAGGAAATCATCCTGCGGCTTCAGAACTACTGGGCCTCGAAAGGCTGTGCCATCCTGCAGCCATACGACATGGAGGTCGGTGCCGGTACATTCCACCCTGCAACCACCCTGCGGGCTCTGGGGTCCAAACCCTGGGCTGCGGCCTACGTTCAACCGTCGCGCCGTCCGACCGATGGGCGCTATGGCGAGAACCCCAACCGCTTGCAGCATTACTATCAGTACCAGGTGCTGATCAAACCCAGCCCTCCGGACCTGCAGGAGCTGTATCTGGGCAGCCTTCAGGCCATTGGCATCGACATGGACCTGCACGACATCCGTTTCGTCGAGGATGACTGGGAAAGCCCGACCTTGGGCGCATGGGGCCTGGGATGGGAGGTCTGGTGCGACGGCATGGAGGTCAGCCAGTTCACCTATTTCCAGCAGGTCGGCGGCCATGACTGCGCGCCGGTCTCAGGCGAACTGACATATGGTCTGGAACGTCTGGCGATGTATGTTCTGGGCATCGACCACGTAATGGACATGCCCTTCAACGACCCGCAGTCACCCAGCCCGCTGACATATGGCGACATCTTCAAGCAAACCGAAGAGGAATACGCCCGTTGGAACTTTGACGTGGCCAACACCGAGGTTTTGCTGCGCCACTTCGAAGAGGCCGAGGAAGAATGCGCCGCGATCCTGAGCCAGGAGCATGTAGACCCCAAGACGGGCAAGCGCATCATCATGGCGCATCCTGCTTATGACCAGTGCATCAAGGCCAGCCATATCTTCAACCTCCTGGACGCGCGCGGCGTGATTTCGGTGACCGAGCGGCAGGCCTATATCGGGCGGGTGCGCGCGCTGGCCAAGCAATGCGCCGATGCTTTCGTGCAGACCGAGGCGGCAGGCTTTGAGGCCTGATGGCCCGTCGCACCCCACAGGAGGATCGCGCATGACCGGGAAAATGCTGGCAATTCTGTTGGTCGCATGCGCCGTCATTGCTGGCGTCAGCATGTATTACCTGCAGGTCTACGGCTACTACTACGAGGTCGAACCCTCACCGGGTCAGGATGTTGTTCTGACCGAAACCGCGACCGGCCAACCGGTGCCAATTGCCTACAGCGCGTTTCAGGCGATCGACGCCGACAGCTCTCCGATCCGGTATCGGGCGTGTTTCCAGACAGATCTGAAGCCGGAACAGCTGGCCGTCCGCTACATGAGCGGCGAAAAGGCCGAGCCGCTGACGGCCCCAGGTTGGTTCGACTGCTATGATGCGGCTACTCTGGCCGAGGCGTTGGCGAACGGATCCGCCCGCGCTTTCATAGGGGTCAAGAATATCCACTACGGCGTTGATCGGATCGTCGCGGTGACGCAGGACGGCTCGGGCTTTGCCTGGCATGCCCTGAACAACTGCGGCGAAAAGGCCTATGACGGAACGGTTGTCGGCGAAGAGTGCCCGCCCCGACCGGAAAACTGAGTGGGCGGGATGGGGTTCATCGTTGAAATCCCCGGATTTCTGACGGCAACGCTGGGCTTTGCCGTCTACCTGATGGGCGCCGAGATCAACGCCCGCACAGAGGTTCTGCGCCGATTCAACATTCCCGAACCCGTAACCGGAGGTCTGTTGGCCTCGTTGGTGGTTCTGACGCTGTATCTGCTGTTCGGTATGGAGCTGGAGTTCGACCTGACCGCGCGGGATTTCCTGCTGGTGCTGTTCTTTGTCGGGATCGGCCTGAATGCCCGGCTGTCCGATCTGATCGCGGGCGGAAAGCCTCTGGTGCTGCTGCTGATCCTGACGTTGCTGACGATCGTGGCGCAGAACCTGATCGGCGCGGCGGGGGCGGCGGCCTTCGGCTATCCGGCGCAGTCCGGCGTTCTGTTCGGGTCGGCCGCCCTGATCGGCGGCCACGGCACCGCCATCGCCTGGGCGCCCGAGGTTGCGCAGGTCACCGGGCTTGAGGGAGCGACTGAACTGGGGGTGGCCGTGGCGACCCTGGGCCTGGTTCTGGCCGCGCTGGTTGGTGGCCCTATCGCGCGCCTGTTGATCGAAGGGCGCGACCTGTCGCCAAATCGCCCGGACGAGGAACATACTATCGGCGTACCCGACGAGCCGTCAGACGCCGCCGCGAAGATCGACCACCTGACGGTGATGCGGGTGCTGCTGTACCTGAACATGGCCATCATCGCGGGCTATGCTCTGTCCGAGGTGATCCTGGCCGCGGGTTTGAAACTGCCGCTGTTCGTGCCCTGCCTGATCATGGGTATCGTGATCGGCAACCTGCGCCCGCTGCTGGCCCCGCGCGCCGCGCCGGTGTCGCGCACGCCGTCGCTGGCGCTGATCTCGGAATTCGCGCTGGGCGCGTTTCTGGCCATGTCGCTGATGAGCCTGCAGCTGTGGACCATCGCCGATCTGGGCCTGTCCATCGTGGTGATCATGACGGCGCAGACGTTGTTTGCGGTGGCCTTCGTGATCTGGGTTCTGTTTCCGGTCATGGGCGCCAACTACCGTGCGGCCGTGCTGGCTGCGGGGTTCGGCGGCTTCGCGCTGGGCGCGACACCGACCGCAATTGCCAATATGACCGCCGTAACCAAGCGATACGGGCCTTCGCCTATTGCCTTTATCGTGCTCCCCCTTGTATCCGCATTCTTCGTGGATATCGCCAATGCCATCGTCATCCAGACGATCGTCAATTTCTAAGGATCGAAAATGCCCGACCTGCTGATCGAACTGTTTTCCGAGGAAATCCCCGCGCGCATGCAGACCCGCGCCGGCGAGGATCTGAAAAAACGGATCACCGACGGTCTGGTCGAGGCCGGTCTGACCTATGCCCATGCGCACGCCCTGACCACGCCGCGCCGCCTGACGCTGGCGGTCGAGGGGCTGCTGGCGGAAAGCCCCACCATCCGCGAGGAGCGCAAGGGACCCAAGGTTGGCGCGCCCGAAAAAGCCATCGAAGGCTTCCTGCGGGGCGCAGGGATCAGCCGCGACCAGCTCGAGGAACGGGACACGCCCAAAGGTGCGGTCTATTTCGCCACCATCGAGAAACCGGGCCGCCCGGCGGCCGAGATCGTGGCCGAGGTTCTGGCCGACACGATCCGCAACTTCCCCTGGCCGAAATCCATGCGCTGGGGCAGCTCCTCCCTGCGCTGGGTGCGCCCTCTGCATTCGATCCTGTGCATCCTCAGCGATGAAGCCGGCGCGCAGGTCGTGCCGATGGAGATCGACGGGATCACCGCCGGTGACACCACCGAGGGCCATCGCTTCATGGCGCCGGGCCGGTTTGCCGTGACCGGGTTCGAGGATTACGCCGCCAAGCTGAAGCGCGCCTTCGTCGTGCTGTCGCCCGAGGAACGGGCCGAGCACATCTGGAACGACGCACAGAACATGGCCTTTGCCGCCGGTCTGGAGGTGGTCGAGGACAAGGGCCTGCTGGCCGAGGTGGCCGGGCTGGTCGAATGGCCGGTGGTGCTGATGGGGCAGATCGACGATGAATTCCTCGACCTGCCGCCCGAGGTACTGCAGACCTCGATGAAAGAGCACCAGAAATTCTTCTCGGTCCGCAACCCCGCAACGGGGCGGATTGAACGGTTCATCACCGTGGCCAACCGCGAGACCACCGACAATGGCGCGACCATCCTGGCTGGAAACCAGAAGGTGCTGTCGGCGCGTCTGGCCGATGCGAAATTCTTCTGGGAGAACGACCTGCGGGTTGCCAAGGCAGACATCACGCAATGGACCCGAGCACTTGAAAACGTGACCTTCCACAACAAGCTGGGCACCCAGGCGCAGCGGATCGACCGCATTGCCGCGCTGGCCCGCGAACTGGCCACGGTCACGGGCGCCGACCCGGACCAGGCCGAGAAGGCCGCGCGGCTGGCCAAGGCCGATCTGAGTTCGGAGATGGTCTATGAATTCCCCGAACTTCAGGGGCTTATGGGGCGGTATTACATTGAGGCGGCTGGAGAAGACGCCGCCGTGGCCGCCGTGGCGCAGGAGCACTACTCGCCGCTGGGCCCGTCGGATGACGTGCCAACCGCGCCGCTCTCGGTGACCGTGGCGCTTGCCGACAAGCTGGACACGCTGACCGGGTTCTGGGCGATTGATGAAAAGCCCACCGGCTCAAAAGACCCGTTTGCTTTGCGTCGCGCTGCTTTGGGTATCTCTCGATTGGTTCTCGAAAACGATCTGCGGCTGTCGTTGGATCGCTTCTTTGACAGCCAACTTATTCGAGCAGAAAGCGCAATCAATGAGGCGTTGCCGGAAGCTAACGTTCTTGATCTGTTGGAAGAAATTGCAGAGCGAGGTGTCTTTGGTGCTGCATTCCAAGCGGTCAAGGACAAAATCGGAGGATTGCCTGCCACGGCCTTTCTTGAACTTGAAAAAAAGGTCCCAGACGCATCTGACGATCTCCTCTCCTTTTTCCACGACCGCCTCAAAGTCTTCCTCCGCGACGAGGGCATTCGCCACGACGTGATCGACGCCTGCATCGCGATGGACGGCAATGACGACCTCAACCTGCTGGTCAAGCGCGCCCGCGCGTTGAATGTGGTGATCGCGACCGAAGATGGCGAAAATCTGGTGCAGGGCTTCAAGCGCGCCAACAACATCCTGACCCAGGCCGAGGAGAAGGACGGGGTCGAATACTCGTTCGGTGCCGATCTGAAATTCGCCGAGACCGACAGCGAAAAGGCCCTGTTCGCCGCGCTGGATCAGGCACAGGCCAAGATTGCACCGGCACTCAAGGCCGAGGATTTCCCGGCGGCGATGGCGGCCATGGCCGCGCTGCGCGGGCCGATCGACGCGTTCTTCGAGGACGTCCAGGTCAATTCCGACAATGCCGTGCTGCGCCGCAACCGCCTGAATCTGCTGAGCCAGATCCGCCAGATCTGCTCCAGCGTCGCGGATCTGACCAAGATCGAAGGCTGACCTAGAGGGCGCGCTCTGGCGCGCCCACAAGGCCCTTGCGCGGAAGGCTGGGGCGCTTATGCTGCGGTGAAACCAAAAGGTGCCGCAGTGCAGAATAATCCGCATACCACGCTCATCACTCCTGATGCTCCTGTCGCCGCCGACACCCATGGCGGCCGGGCGAAATGTCTGCAGCGCCTTGTGCGGTTGGACCTTCCCGTACCGCGTACGGTGGCTCTGTCCTTCGATCAGGTGCGGCGGATCGCTGACGGCGATATCCCGGCAATCGAAGCCATACTTGAACAGTTCGACGCATCGGCGTTGCTGTGCGTTCGCCCCAGTTCCGAGGACCCTGACTGGGGTGGCCCCGGCGCGGTTCTGAACATCGGGATGAACGATGCCCGTTTCGTGGAATTGTCCGACAAGATGGGTCCCGAGGCCGTTGCCGCAATGTATCTGCGGTTCGTCCAAAGTTATGCGATCCACGTTGCGCGACTGGACGCGGACGTTTTCGACGACATCGAAGCCGATGGTCGCGAAGGCCTGCGCCAGACCCTGCGCGCCTATGAGGACGAAACGGACGAAGCGTTCCCCCAGGACCGGGGCGAGCAGTTGCTGGCGGTCCTGCGCTCGATGGCGCGGGCGTGGGATGGTACGTCCGCCCGTCTGCTGCGGCAGGCCAAGGGCGCTCCGGCGGATGCCGGACTGGGCCTTGTCATTCAGGAGATGATCCCGGGCGTCGGTCAGGGCGAATGCGGATCGGGTGTGCTGCAGCTGGTGGATACCTCGACCGGCATGCCGCAGATCACAGGCCGCTACCTGAGCCAAAGCCAAGGGCGCGATGCGCTGGGCGAGGGGGTTGCGGCCCTCTACCTTGAAAAGGACCCGCGCGGGCAAGCGCTGGAGGATGTTGCGCCTCAGGCCTTTGCCGACCTCAAGGCCCATGCGGCGTTGATGCGGCGCAAATTGCGCGAAGAGATGCAGGTCGAATTCGTGATCGAAAACGGCAAGGTGCATATTCTGGACGGGGTCCGCGTTCAGCGCAGCGCCCGCGCCGCCATGCGGATCGCTGTTCGATTGGCCGAGGATGGCATCATCACCCAGCAGGAAGCCGTCATGCGGATCGATCCGCATTCGTTGAATGAGTTGCTGCACCGTCAGGTGCATCCCGAGGCCAAGCGTGACTTGCTGACCACGGGCATCGGGGCCAGTCCCGGAGCGGCCACCGGCCGGATCGTGTTCACTTCGGCCGAGGCACAGGCCAGCGCCGCACGCGGTGAGCCCTGCATTCTGGTGCGCCGTGAAACCTCGCCCGAGGATGTGCGCGGCATGCACGCCGCGGTCGCAGTACTGACCGAAAAGGGTGGCATGACCAGCCATGCGGCCGTGATCGGGCGCGGCCTGGGGCTGCCCTGTATCGTCGGCGCGTCCGAGATGCGGTTTCAGACCAAGAAAAAGCAGCTTTCCGTTCCGGACGGCCGCGTTTTCACCACTGGCGACATTCTGACGATTGACGGAAGCTCGGGCCAGGTGTTGGGGGGCGAGCCGGCGATGCTCGAAGCTGCACTGGATGACTGTTTTCAGACTTTGATGAGCTGGGCCGACGCCGAGCGTGACATATCAATTCGTGCCAACGCCGACACTCCTGCCGACGCGCAGGCTGCGCGGAACTTCCAGGCGCAGGGGATCGGGTTGTGCCGAACCGAGCATATGTTTTTCGACCCCGGTCGTCTGATCGTGATGCGCGAGATGATTTTCGCTCAGACTTCATCGGGACGCGCGGCGGTTCTGGAGCGGTTGCTTCCGATGCAACGCGATGATTTTGTGCAGCTTTTCCGGATCATGGAAGGGCAGCCCGTCTGCATCCGACTGTTCGATCCGCCTCTGCACGAGTTTCTGCCGACCACGCGCAGCGGGCAGCGCGAACTGGCCGAAGCGCTGGATCTTCCGGTTTCGGATGTGGAGCGTCGGGTGGACGAAATGAGCGAATACAACCCCATGCTGGGGTTGCGGGGCGTACGCCTTGGTATCACGGTGCCCGAGATCTATGACATGCAAGCCCGCGCGATCTTCGAGGCGACGCTCGAAGCCAGCAAAAATGGCGCGCCGGTGGTGCCCGAGGTCATGATTCCGCTGGTTTCGGCCAAGCGCGAGGTCGAACTGATCAAGGCGCGGGTGGACACGGTTGCCGCAGCCGTTGCGGCCGAGCGTGGTCAGGAGTTCGAATACCGGTTGGGTGTGATGGTCGAAACGCCCCGGGCCTGTTTGCGCGCCGAGGAAATCGCTCCTCATGCCTCGTTCCTGAGTTTCGGCACCAATGACCTGACGCAGATGACCTATGGTCTGTCACGCGACGACGCGGGACGCTTCATGTCAGCCTATGTTCGGCAGGGGGTGTTCACCGAGGATCCGTTCCATGTTCTGGACGCCGATGGGGTCGGCGAACTGCTCAAGCTGGGCTCGGAGCGGGGGCGTACAGCTCGGCCCGATGTCACGCTTTCGGTCTGTGGTGAACATGGCGGCAACCCCGAATCAATCGCCCTTTGTCGGGATTTGGGGTTCGATTATGTGTCCTGTTCACCCTTCCGAGTCCCGGTCGCTCGGCTGGCTGCCGCTCAGTTGGCGATTTCGTCAAAACTTGGGGGTTGACAGGCCGTCAAAGCCCTAGGAATAGTGGTTTCGGGATGGACCTGTGGCTGATTAATTTTGGCCCCGCGGGCAAGATTTTTCTTGCTTTTTCCTCAGAACTGGACCTTTCGCGCCTTCTGCGTTAAGACCCCGTCGCGCCCGCCGGGGGAGGGTATGGCGCGTGAAGTGCCTGTGCGAGGTTATCTGATGCTACGATATATGCTGGCTGTTGCCATTGCGGCGGCAACCGTGATGCCGAGTGCGTCCGTTGCCGAGAGGGAAGCCACCGAGACTGCCAAGCGCGAACTGGTGTCGCGCAACGAGGTGCCGGGACAAAGCTTTCGCGACTATCTGAAGCTGTTCCAACCTAGGAAAGAGGTCCAACCGGTTGAGATTTCCTACACCAAGGCCTGGCTGGACCAACAGCCCAAAGCCAGCGGTGGCGAAGATCTGAAATGCTTGGCCGAGGCCCTGTATTTCGAAGCGCGCGGAGAGAGCGTGCGCGGCCAATTCGCGGTTGCCGAGGTGATTTTGAACCGGGTGGAAAGCACCCGTTTCCCGAACACCGTCTGCGGCGTGATCCGTCAGGGAACAGGCAAGAAATATCAGTGCCAGTTCACCTATACCTGTGACGGCCGCAAGGAAGTCATTCACGAGAAGAAAGCCTATGAGCGCGTGGCCAAAGTTGCCAAGGCGGCGATCGAGGGGGTCAGCGACCCGCTGACGTCGGGGGCCACGCATTACCACACCAAGGCGGTGCGCCCGTCGTGGTCGCGCGTTTACAAGGAAACTGCGCGCATCGGTGTGCATATCTTCTACCGCCACAACTACCGCACTGCGAGCAACTAGCGCGCATTGACGCACCCGCGCTGGAACGTTGATGGCGCGGGTGAAACCAAGGGCTATATTGCGGTCAAGGAGATCCGCAATGAATCTGAGCCGCCGAAGCCTTTTGAAATCTGCCGCCGCGCTTGCGGTGTTTCCAACGCTGGCGCGCTCCGCGCCGCTGACCCTGACTGCGCGCGAGGGCGCTCAGTTGATTGCCCCTCCGGGGTATCCGGAAACCGATATCTGGGGCTTTGATGGGTCGGTGCCAGGCAGCCCAATCCATCTGAAGCAAGGCGAGCGGGTTCAGCGCCGCTTGGTGAACGAATTACCGCAAGCCACCTCGGTTCATTGGCATGGTATCCGCATCGACAACGCTATGGATGGCGTGCCGGGTCTTACTCAGGAAGCGGTTCCAAGCGGCGCGACCTTCGACTATGATTTCATCGTGCCGGACGCCGGAACCTATTGGTATCATGCGCATAACAAGTCAGTCGAACAGGTGGCCCGTGGCCTGTATGGCCCTTTGATCGTGCACGAGTCCGAAGCGCCGGATGTGGAGCAGGATCTGGTGCTGATGCTCGATGACTGGCGACTTGATCCGGAAACAGCCCAGATTACCCAAGACTTCGACAACGGTCATGACCTCAGCCATGCTGGTCGGCTGGGAAACCTCATTACCGTCAATGGAGCATTCGACCCATCCTTTTCTGTTCAACAAAACCAACGCCTGCGTCTGAGGTTGGTCAACGCCGCGAACGCGCGTGTCTTCACCGTGGGCCTCGACGGAATGTCCGGATGGATCGTCGCGCTGGATGGAATGCCTTTGGCCGAGCCGATCCCGATTGAGGACACGTTCCCGCTGGCCCCGGCACAACGTGCGGATTTGTTGGTGGATGTGCTGGCTGCGGATGCGGAAACGGCCAGCCTGTTCAGTCAGGAACGTGACGGCGCCTTTGGTTTGGCCCGATTTTCAGTGGCGGGGCAGGCGGCTTCCATTCGCCGGTCGGGAGTTCGGCCATTGCCGCCGAACCCGCTTCCGGAATTGACGGACCTCAACATCGTACCGCGGCACGAGATGAGGTTGCAGGGCGGCGCCATGCGCTGGCTCGAAAGCGCGCGGATTGGCGAGACCGAGCTCTCGGGTCGGGAACTGGCTCAGCTGGGACGGTTCTGGGCGCTGAATGGCTTCGCCGAGCGACCCGATGACCCGTTTCTGGACGCGCCCTTGGGAGGCGTTCACCGGATCGCCTTCGTGAACGAAACGGTATTCCCGCACGCGATGCACCTGCATGGCCACCACTTTCGGCTGATCTTGCCGGACGGAAGTCTTGGGCCATGGCGCGACACGGTTCTGGTCGAACGCGGCGAGACTCGCGAGATTGCGCTGGTCACAGATAACCCGGGCAACTGGCTGCTGCATTGCCATATGCTTGGACACGCCGCATCGGGTATGATGAGTTGGTACCGCGTCACCTGACGCCGCATTCGGCGGCTGGAATGGCGTTTGCTTGAATGCTATAGCCGCGCGGAACCACTAAATTGGGCAAACCTGTCCAAGCTGCCCGAAAAGGCCCGTGCCATGAGTACTGAAATCCGCCTTGCCTTTGCGCACCCGTCCGAACGGTCCGAGGCGACTGCGCCACACGGGCCGCTGGATCGTATCTCGTTGCGCGACCACGTTGTTGAGGTCGAGATCGGCGCCTTTCAGGCTGAACGGGGCACCACCCAGCGCATCTGTTTCAACATCGTGGTCGAGGTGCGCCCGCTGACCGAAAACATCGACGATGATGTCGATCGCATCCTGTCCTATGACCGGGTGACCGAGGCCATCGCCTACGAACTGGCGGCCGAGCGTCTGAACTTGCTCGAAACGCTGGCGGATCGAATAGCCGAGCGGATCCTGCTTGAACCTCAGGCGGTAAGGGCTTTTGTCCGCGTTGAAAAACTGGATCGCGGCCCGGGCGCTTTGGGTGTAGAGATCGTTCGTGGCAAGGATGCCGTCCATCACGATGTCATCGAGGAGGAGCGCCCACATCCCCGGCTGGTCTTTCTGTCGAACGCAGCGATTGAGTCCGAAAATTTGTCGGGCTGGATCGACCAGTTGGAAAACCGACAGCGACCGCTGATACTGTGCGTAGGCGCCTCCGATCTGCCGGTGCCGCAGACCGGCCATGCCATGACCCAGCGCCGGATCGACCTGTTGGCGATCGAGCAGAACGCTTGGGTGCTGGCCGCTCGTGATCATCGCTGCGTCGTCGTCTCGACCCGGACCGAACTGGACTGGGCCATGAAGAACGGCCAGATCTGTGTCTGGGCGCCGTCCAAGATCGTGCTGGACGCGGTCGATGGACCTTCGGCGGCGCCCTCGGATGCGGTCGCGCTGGCCGCCTGGTTCGCCGCCACTTTCGAGGCCAGCGAAATGCTGGTGATCGGTGGACAACTGCCCGAGGCCCCCAAAACACCGCTGCGTGCGGTCCCGGTGGAGCAGGCGCAACTGTGACCCGCTATTACCGCCCACTGGTGCAACCCGGGCCTGTGCGCCCGGACGGGGCCTTGCCGCTCGCAGGGCAGAGCCTGTGGTTCACCCATGCCGAATGTCTGCAGCGTGACGCGGGCCCCCGGGTCGTTGCGGTCGCCGATATCCCTGAAACCTGGCTGGACCGGCTGACGCAACCGCGCGCCGCGATTGCCGGGCTGGACATGGCTCGCCCGCAGATCATGGGCATTCTGAACGCCACGCCCGACAGCTTTTCCGACGGTGGTAAACACAACACCCCCGAAGCCGCGTGTGCAGCGGCCCAGGAAATGGTCGCGCACGGTGCGACCATTCTGGACATCGGCGGTGAATCCACCCGTCCCGGCGCGGATTTCGTACCCGAGGACGAAGAGATCGCCCGCACCCAGCCCTTGATCCGCGTGATCCGGGCCGAGACACCGGCGCTGATCTCGATCGACACGCGCAAATCCGCCGTGGCCAGGGCCGCGGTCGAGGCCGGGGCGGGGCTGATCAACGATGTTTCGGGCTTTACCTTCGATCCTGCACTTGGCGCTTTCTGCGCCGAGATCAACGCGTCGGTCTGCGTGATGCACATGCAGGGCGACCCGGCCACGATGCAGGACAACCCGACCTATGATGACATTCTGCTGGACGTCTACGATTTCCTGTCCGGGCAGGTGGCCCGGCTGGAAGACCTTGGGCTGGATCGGGGCCGGATCATCGTTGATCCGGGCATAGGCTTTGGCAAGACCGAGGACCACAACCTGACCTTGCTGCGCAATCTCAGCCTGTTTCACGGGTTGGGCTGCCCGATCCTGCTGGGCGTGTCACGCAAGGGCTTCATTGGCCGGATCGGCGCGGAACCGCGCAAGGATGCCCGCGCGCCGGGATCAATCGCCGTTGCGTTGGCCGGATTGTCGCAAGGTGTGCAGATCATCCGGGTGCATGACGTGGCCGAGACCGCTCAGGCCTTGCGCCTGTGGGCCGCTGTCCGGTAATCGGGTCGCAGGCAGGACTTTGTGGAGTAGCAGGTATGCGCAAGCTGTTCGGAACCGACGGGGTGCGGGGCACCGCCAACACCTATCCGATGACGGCCGAGATGGCGTTGCGGATCGGCGCGGCGGTGGGGCGGTACTTCCGCCGGGATGGCTCGGGCGTTCACCGGGTGGTGATCGGCAAGGATACGCGCCTGTCGGGCTATATGCTGGAAAACGCGCTGACGGCGGGTCTGACGTCGACCGGCATGAACGTGCTGCTGCTGGGACCGGTGCCGACACCGGCAGTCGGGCTGATGACCCGGTCGATGCGGGCCGATCTGGGTGTAATGATCTCGGCCAGCCACAACCCGGCCGAGGACAACGGGATCAAGTTCTTCGGCCCCGATGGGTTCAAACTGTCCGATCAGGCCGAACTTGAAATCGAACAGCTGATCGAAGAGGGGGTCAAACCCGCGCAGGCGCAGAATATCGGGCGCGCCCGGCGCGTCGATGACGCGCGGTTCCGCTATGGCGAGCGGGTCAAGTCATCTCTGCCGCGCGAGCTGCGTCTGGATGGCCTCAAGGTGGTGATCGACTGCGCCAACGGCGCCGCGCACCGCACCGCGCCCGAGGTCCTGTGGGAGCTGGGGGCCGAGGTGATCCCGGTGGGAACGGCACCCAACGGCAAGAACATCAACCTGGGTTGCGGCTCGACCCAGCCGCGCGTGGCGGCCGAGGCCGTCGTGGCGCATGGGGCGGATGTGGGCATCTGCCTCGACGGTGATGCCGACCGGGTCGTGATCGTGGATGAAACCGGACAGGTCGCCGATGGCGATCAACTCATGGCCCTTCTGGCTACCGCCTGGGCCACTTCCGAACGGCTGAAAGGCGGCGCGCTTGTTGCGACCGTCATGTCGAACCTGGGTCTGGAACGGTTTCTGGGCGCGCGCGGGCTGCGGCTGGAACGGACGGCGGTCGGTGACCGCTATGTGGTCGAGCGTATGCGGGAAGGCGGGTTCAACCTTGGCGGCGAGCAATCCGGCCATATCGTCATGAGCGACTATGCCACCACGGGTGATGGCCTGATGGCGGGGCTGCATTTCCTGGCCGAGATGGTGAATTCGGGGCGCAAAGCCTCGGATCTGGCGCAACAGTTCGAGACGGTGCCGCAACTGCTGAAGAACGTACGATACGGCGAAGGTCAGGCCCCGCTGGAAGCGGAGACGGTCAAGGCCGCGATCGCCGATGCCGAGGCGCGGCTGAACGGGCAGGGGCGGCTGCTGATCCGCAAGTCGGGGACCGAGCCCCTGATCCGTGTGATGGCGGAATGCGAGGACGACGCCCTTTTGGCACAGGTCGTCGATGGGATCGTGGCCGAGGTCGAAGCCGCCGCGCGTCAGTAGCCCAACAGCATCCTGCGCAAACTGAACCATTGGCTAATCGCCATTCCGGTCAGGATCAGCGCCAGCGCGATGTAGAACCGCAGCGGCAGCGCCTCGGACAGGATCCATGCGCCGAAGATCATCGACCAGACCGGCACCTGATAGTTCACCAGCGTCATGAAGACCGACCCGGCGCTGCGAATGATCGACACCCGCAGCAACGTCGCAAAGGCCGTTGGCACAAGCCCCAGCACGATCAAGGCAAGCGTGGGGCGCAGACCCCGCGGGGTGGGCACGCCTTCGGTCGCCATCATGATCGGCAGCAGGATCACCGCGCCCACCACCAATGTCAGTGCGGCCAGAACCACCGGGTCGATCGGCGGGCAGCGCCGGGTCAGGATCGACGCCACCGAATAGCAGAACGCCGCCCCGATGCAGGCCAGTTGGGCCAGCGGCTCGGCCCCGCTGCCCAGTTGCGCCAGTCCCGGGCCGATAAGCACCAGCGCTCCGGTGAAGCCCAACGATACCCCCACGAAACGACGTGCGTTCAGGGGTTCATCCGAGAAGAAATGCGCCAGCGGAAGAACCATCAGCGGAATTGCGGCCATGGACAGCCCGGCAAAGGCCGAGGGTACATATTGCTGCCCCCAGCTGAGCAGCACGAAAGGCAGCGCGGTGGACAGGATGCCGATCAGGATCACCGACCACACCAGACTTGGTGTCAGGCTGGGGATGCGCCGCCGGGTCAGCCCCATCAAGGCCAACAGCATCACCGCGCCCAGCGTCGTCCGCGCCGTGGCCACCGTGATCGGGCCATAGCCTTCCAACGCCATCGCGACGACCATGAAGGTCCCGCCCCAGATCAGGCCGAGGGCAATGACGCCGCTCCAGTCGCGTATGTTGGGTTGAGGCACCATCGCTGGCCGTTCATCCGTTCTGCATGAAAAGGGCGGCCACCGGGGCCGCCCTTGGGTCCAAGCCGTTCGGGCTTAGTTCTTTTCCTGATCGACCAGCTTGCCGGCCGAAATCCAGGGCATCATGCCCCGCAGCTTTTTGCCGACTTCTTCGATCTGGTGTTCGTCGTTGGCCCGGCGCGAGGCCTTGATCGTGGGCTGACCGACCTGATTTTCCAGCATGAAGTCGCGCACGAACTTGCCCTGCTGGATGTCGTTCAGAACCTCTTTCATCGCCTTTTTGGTCTGCTCATAGGGCAGGATGCGCGGGCCGGTCACGTATTGACCGTATTCCGCGGTGTTCGAGATCGAGTAGTCCATGTTGGCGATGCCGCCTTCATAGATCAGGTCCACGATCAGCTTCACCTCGTGCAGACACTCGAAATAGGCCATCTCGGGCGCATAGCCGGCCTCGACCAGGGTTTCAAAGCCGCAGCGGATCAGTTCGACCAGACCGCCGCACAGAACGGCCTGCTCACCGAACAGGTCGGTCTCGCATTCCTCGCGGAAGTTGGTCTCGATGATGCCCGAGCGGCCGCCGCCGATGGCCGAGCAGTAGGACAGGCCGATTTCCAGCGCCTTGCCGGTCGCGTCGGTGTGAACGGCCACCAGGCAGGGGACGCCGCCGCCTTTGACATATTCGCCGCGCACCGTGTGGCCGGGGCCTTTGGGGGCCATCATGATGACGTCCACGCCCTCTTTCGGCTCGATCAGGCCGAAATGCACGTTCAGGCCGTGGGCAAAGGCGATGGCCGCGCCGGGCTTGATGTTGTCATGCACATATTTCTTGTAGGTCTCGGCCTGAAGCTCGTCGGGCATGGTGAACATGATGACGTCGCACCAGGCCGCGGCCTCGGCGATGCCCATTACCTGCAGGCCTTCGGCTTCCGCTTTCTTGGCCGAGGGCGAGCCTTCGCGCAGGGCGACGACCAGGTTCTTGGCGCCCGAGTCGCGCAGGTTCAGCGCGTGGGCGTGGCCTTGGGAACCGTAGCCCAGAATGGCCACTTTCTTGTCCTTGATCAGGTTGATGTCGCAATCGCGATCGTAATAGACGCGCATTTTGCCGGTCCTTTCTGTTTCGATTGCTGCGGTTCTATCTGCAGTGATTGCTATTGGCGAGAGCGATGACATTGGATATTGACGAAAGAAGTGAAGAATAATTCTTGGAAACCGGAAAACTTGAAAAAGTAATGCTTGACGACATCGACCGCCGCATCCTGCGCCATTTCCAGGCCGACCCAAGCCTGAGCACCGCCGAACTGGCCGAGCGGTGTCGGATCAGCAATGGCGTGTGCTGGCGGCGGATCGAGAAGATGCAGGCCGCCGGGATCATTCAGGGGCAGGAGGCCGTGATCGACTGGTCCGCCATGGGCTATGCGGTCGAGGTGTCGCTGCGGGTGACCTTGGACAAGACCCAGCCGCGCGCCTTCGACGAATTCACCGAAGCCGGCCGCAAGGTGCCCGAGGTGATCGAGATCCAGACCTTTCTGGGGAGGGTGGATGTCCGCCTGTCCGTCATCGCGCGGGACATGGCGCATTATCAGCAGGTCTATCGCGACCGTATCCTGACCCTGCCGCATATCGCCGATATCGAGGCCCTTATGCACATCGCGCGGGTCAAACGGGACGAGGTGCTGCCGGTATGATCGAACTGGATGAACTGGACCGCAAACTGCTGCGCGCCTTGGCGCAGGACGCCACACAGAGCGCAGGTGCGCTGGGGCGGCGTTTCGGTCTGTCGCAGCCTGCCACCTGGCGCCGGATCCGGCGGCTGGAGCAGGCGGGCATCATCAAGGGGCGCAGGCTGCGCTTGAACGCCGAGGCACTGGGGTTCGGTGTCACAGTATTTCTGGGCGTCAAGCTGGCGCGCAAAGGCCAGGTCAGCCTCGAGGATTTCGAACGCGCCGTTAGCGCCATTCCCGAAGTCCAAACCGTGGAACACGTACTGGGCCTGTATGACTACCGACTGCGGGTGGTGGCACGCGATCTGGCAGATTTCGAGCGTGTTCTGCGGCGTCGTATCATGACCCTGCCGGGGGCCGGGGATGTCGAAGCAAACGTACTGCTGAGCGAAGAACGCCTGCCCGGGCCGATAGGCTAGCGGTCAGTAACGGGTACGGATGCAATAGCCCGGATGGTGGGTCAGGCGGGCAAACGAAACCGGCTGTCCGTCTTTCCAGGTCGTGCGCTCAAGCTGTATCATCGCGGCCCCGGTCGTCGTTCCCATGTAATCTGCCAAGTGGCTGTCGGCGGAAATGGCGTAGAGTGCAAGCTCGGCGTCAATGAAGGGGTTCGCATTCAACAGCCATTCATGCGGCCCGACTTCTTCCAGATTGGCATCTTCAACCTCGGGGACGGCCGAAATGTTGATCCAGCGTTCTTCGTGCTGAAACGGGCGGTTGTCGGCATAGTGCATGCACACCAGATGCAGGATCTGCGATTGCGGCGGCAGACCCAGTTGCGAGCTGAGCCAGCCCGGGCTCTTGTCGATGCTGCGCTCGACCAGGGCATAGCGGTAGGTCTGGTTCTGGTCTTCGACGATCTGACGGGCCAGCGACAGTTCCAGCTTGGCCTGTTTGCTGGGTGATTTCTTGACCCGCGTTCCGCTCTTGCGCTTGCGCTCGACGAACCCTTGCTCTGCCAGTTCGCGCAGCGCACGGTTGACGGTTGCACGCGCGCAGTTGAACTCTTCGGCAAGCTGGGTTTCGGTCGGCAGCAAGGAACCTTGGGGCCAGACCCGTGTCTCGATCCGCCGCTTCACTTCGTCCCGAACGAATTGAAAACTGATCCGCTTTTGAACGTTCACGGTCTAAAATATCCTTTCAAGCTCAAGATGTGTGTATCTGTTCAGAAACACGTCAAGGTGTAAAGAGAGAGGTGACACTAATTGGCGTCAATTCGGCCTACCAGGCTGTTGAATCGGGTGTGCAGCCAGGCTTCTGACCGTTGACTTAAGGGAAGCGCATGAGGGTCAATGAGCACTTTACCAACAGATGCAAAGCCTTCAGAAAGTGAGCAACCCAGAAAAGGAGACAACATGCCTGCATTGTTGAATACAGTCGATCCGGACGGGCTCGAAGAATTCTCGGTCGTGTTCACCGACCGCTCGCTCAATCACATGTCGCAAGCGTTCCAGCGGGTGATGCGCGACATCTCAGGGATGCTGCGTGAGGTCTATGGTGCGGACGGCGTGGCCGTGGTGCCGGGCGGCGGAACTTATGCGATGGAGGCCGTGGCCCGACAGTTCGCCCGCGGCGCCAACGTGCTGGTGGTACGCAACGGCTGGTTTTCGTATCGTTGGAGCCAGATCATCGAAACCGGGGGGCTGACGGCCTCGGCCACCGTTTTGAAGGCTCGTCAAACGGGGAATTCCAGCCCGTCGCCCTTTGCGCCGGCGCCGATCGACGAGGTGGTCGAAACCATTCGCAGCCAGCGACCCAGCGTGGTGTTTGCGCCGCATGTGGAAACCTCCGCCGGGGTCATTCTGCCGGATGACTATGTCACCGCGATGGCCGCTGCCGCGCACGAGGTCGGCGCGTTGATGGTGCTCGACTGCATCGCCTCGGGCTGTGCCTGGATCGACATGAAGGCCACCGGCGTGGACGTTCTGATCTCGGCCCCGCAAAAGGGTTGGAGCGCCTCGCCCTGTGCCGGTCTGGTCATGCTGTCCGACCGCGCCGAGGCGCGGCTGACCGAGACCACCTCGGACAGTTTCGCGCTGGACCTGAAGAAATGGCGCCAGATCATGCAGGCCTATAAGGGCGGCGGCCATGCCTATCACGCCACCATGCCCACCGATGCGCTGCGGGCGTTCCGCGATACGATGCAGGAGACCCGTGACTATGGGTTCGACAAGCTGCGCGACGCGCAATGGCGGCTGGGCAATGCGGTGCGGGCGATGCTGCGCGACAAGGGGGTCGTTTCGGTCGCGGCCGAAGGCTTTGGCGCGCCGGGAGTGGTGGTCAGCTATACCGACGACCCCGAGGTGCAGAACGGCAAGAAATTCGCCGCGCTGGGCATGCAGATCGCCGCCGGCGTGCCGCTGCAATGTGACGAGCCCGAAGGGTTCAGCACCTTTCGCCTGGGCCTGTTCGGGTTGGACAAGCTGTATGATGTCGACGGAACGGTGGCCCGGCTGAAGCGGGTTCTGGATCAGGTGCTGTAGGCCGGTACGGGCCTCAGCGCACGCCGAGGCCCATCTGCATCAACGTCTTGCGCACCACCGGCATCGAATAAAGCGCGTTCAGCCCGGCAGCGCGCGCATCGCGCAACGGCCGTGCCTCGACCATCGAGGCGCGGTTCAGCAGGTCGATCCCCTTGACGCGCAGTTCGATCTCGGCATGGCGGGCCTTGTGATAGGCCTCGAGCATCTGGGCATCTCCCAGACCGTCGGGCCGGGTCTGGGCCAGGTCCAGAAGGCTGCGCAGATCCCCCAGTGACATGTTCAGCCCCTGCGCGCCGATCGGGGGCACCACATGGGCGGCCTCGGCCATCAGGGCCACGCGCTGGGCCGACAGACGCTCGGCCGATTGGCTGATGATCGGCCAGATCGTCCGCCGTGAAGCCAGTTTCAGCGGTCCGAACAGGCCGCAGGACCGCTCGGTCATCGCGGCCTCGAACTCGGCCTCGGGCAGGTTCAGCAATTCGACCGCGCGCGGGCCGCGCTCCATCCACACGATCGCCGACGAGGGCTGGCCCTGCCAGTCGGGCAGGGGGACCAGAGTGAACGGCCCGCCGGACCGGTGGATCTCGGTCGAGACGTTTTCATGGGCGATCGGATGCGTCACCGCAAAGGCCAGTGCCTTTTGCCCGTATCGTGTGGTGTGGACCTTGATCCCCGCAGCCTCGCGCATGGGCGAGTTGCGGCCATCGGCGGCGATCACCAGCTTGGTGCGGATGCGCGTGCCGTCGGACAGGCCCACACGCGCCTCGGCGGTGCGGGTGAACAGGCTGACGGTGCCGGTGCCGGGGCGGAAATCGACATTCGGCAGTTCGTGCAGCCGGGCCACCATCTCGCGCCGCAGCAGCCAGTTGGGCAGGTTCCAGCCAAAGGGTTGATCCGAGATATCGGCGGCGTTGAAATCGCGCACAACGCGCGGCTCGGGGATGTCGCCGCCTGCGTCCACGATGCGCATGATCTGCAGGGGCGCGGCGTGGGGTTCCAGCCGGTCCCACAACCCGCAGTGCTGCAGTAGGCCGTGCGCCGGTTGCAGAAACGCAGTGGTGCGCAGGTCGGACCCGTCGGCGTCGCGGTCGGTGACGGGCGGGGTCGGGTCCACGCAGATCACGTCGAACCCTGCGGCGCCAAATACGGCCGCCGCGGTCAGCCCGGCGATGCCGCCGCCGGAAATCAGGATGTCACAACTGTCGGTCATCGGGTCACTCTCCGTTGCCTGCGGACCCTAGTGCGGTTCTAGGGCCTGCGCCAAGTGACATCCTGTCCCGTGGTCTAGCCGCGTGAAATCAGGACCAGAATCAGGAACATCACCGGCACCATCGCCAGGGCCGGCAGATACAGGCCCGGCAGGCCGAACAACAGGGCCGAACAGCCCCACATGCTGACCAGCGCCGCAACGGTATAGCCGAGATCCTCGGGCTTGCCATTGGCCGCATCGCGGGCCAGCCAGCCAAACAGGGGAATTGCAAAAAGCAGGCGCTGCCAAAAAGGCAGGCGGCCGGGCATCTCGATCGCGGTCATCGGGCGTCTCCAGTTCTGTTCGTCGCTGAGCCTGATGTAGGAACGACTTTGCAGCTGCCGAATGCGCGGATCGTCGCAGTTTCGGGCTGCGCGCAGGCGCATTTCGTCGCAGTTTCGGGTGATTCAGATCAGGCGCGCGAGAAAGGCGGTCAGGTCATCGGTGTGGTGGTGGATATGATCCGCGTCGTGTGGATCGGGGGCAACATGCACCGTGCGCATGCCCATGTCATGCGGGGCCTTCAGGTTGCGCGGCTCGTCCTCGAACATGGCGGCGCGGTCGGGGCGGATGCCGTCGCGGGCAAAGACCGTTTCAAACGCGGCCTTGTCCGGTTTGGGCCGATATCCCGCATGTTCGACCCCATAGATCGCGTCGAACAGCCCATCCAACCCGCGCGAGGCCAGAACCCGCTCGGCATAGGGCGCGCTGCCGTTGGTGTAGACGATGCGCCGCCCCGGCAGAGCCCGGATATGCGCGGCCAGCGCAGGGTCGGGTTCCATGTGGCTCAGGTCGACCTTATGAACCGCGTGCAGATAGGGCTCGGGGTCCAGATCATGTTCGGCCATTAGCCCGGCCAGCGTGGTGCCGTGTTCGCGCCAATAGTGCTGGCGCAGCCGGTCAGCCTCGGCCCGGTCGACGCGCAGGGCTTCGACCACGTATTCCGTCATCAGCACCTCGATCTGATCGAACAGGCGCATGTGAGGCGGATACAGGGTGTTGTCCAGATCGAACACCCATTGTGTGACATGTGAAAATGCGGGCTTGACCATAGGCTTGGGTTTAGGCCGCGGCCATCGGGTTTTCAATGGCGCACTTGATTGCAGGCCCATGGCCCGGATAGACAGGTCCGAACGAGGAGAGACCCGACCCAATGAACCAGTCCCGACAGCCCCAGACCGATGCCTACAGCCTGATCCTCGAAGCGATTGACGTGGGGGTGTACAAACCCGGCGACCGGCTGGTGGAAAGCGAATTGGCCGAGCGGTTCGGCGTGTCGCGCACCCCGATCCGCGAGGCGCTGCAGCGGCTCGAAACGCAGTCGCTGCTGGAACGAGACGGGCGGTCGCTGATCGTGGCCTCGCTGGACCACAACCAGATGGCCGAGCTGTATGTCGTGCGGCGTGAGTTGGAAGGGCTGGCGGCCCGACTGGCCGCGCGCCACGCCACGGATGAGGAAATCAAAGTCCTGCAGGATATGGTCGAAGCCGATGACGCGCTTGTGGATGATCCCGTGGCGCTGTCCCGGGCCAACCGGCGGTTCCACGAGCAGATCCACCTTGCGTCGCACAACCGCTACCTTGTGCAGCAATTGGACCTTGTCCATCGCACCATGGCTCTGATGGCAACGACTTCATTGGCCGCGCAGGGCCGCGGTGAGATCGCTCAGAGTGAGCATAAGGGGATCGTCGAGGCAATCGCGGCTCATGACGAAGAAGCCGCCGATCGAGCCCTGAAGGAACATATCTCGGTCGCGTTCATGACCCGGCTGAAGCAGGATGCAATCCGGCGCGAGAAATAGCTGCCTCGTCTGGCTGCACTTCTTCGCTGGCCTGCCCGTGCTGGGTCTTGTCCCAGAAGAACGGTCTGACCGCCAGTTCCCACAGCGCCTTGTAGGCTGCTGCCACGCCCAAGGGGTAGTAGAGTGCCATGGTCGGGACCCACGGCAGCAGGAAACGGCGACCGCCGGCCACCACGCCCAAGCCTCCAACTAGGATGTTCGCGGCCTCGGCGGTCAGGAACAGGTAGACACAGGCGTGCAAGATTTGCGGTGCCAATACAGCTTCGAAAGGGTTCGTCAGCCCCAAAAAGGTCAGCCAGAAGACCCAAAGTACCGGGGCGAGCAGGAATTGTCCGACCGTCCCCAGGAAAAAGGCTTGGACACCCAGAAAGCGCCACATCCCCAGATCGCGCATCAATGCCAGGGGCGAGCGCATGTGGACAAGGTACGTGACCATGAACCCTTTGAGCCAGCGCGAGCGTTGCTTCACCCAAGGCCAGGCGCGGAAATTGGCCTCTTCATACGTGGCGGTATTCACGATTTCGGTGCGATAGCCCGCGCGACTGAGCCGAACCCCCAAATCCGCGTCCTCGGTCACATTGTGAGCGTCCCAGCCCCCCAATTCCAACAGCTTGTCCCTGCGGAAGAAGAACGTCGTTCCGCCCAGTGGCACCACAAGACCCAACCGTGCGATTCCGGGCAGGATTACGCGGAACCAACCGCTGTACTCGATGGTGAAGCAACGCGAGCGCCAGTTGGTGCGCGGGTTGTAGTAGTCCAGAACACCCTGCAGGCAGACGACATCATCGGGCGCGCGGGCGAATTGCTCTACCACGGTCTCGATTTGGTCTGGCAGAGGCGCATCCTCGGCGTCCCAGACGCCCAAAATCTCTCCTCGGCAGAAATCCAGCGCATAGTTCATCGCCCGTGGTTTGGTGGTCAGGTTGCCAAGATCGGGCACCTCCAGCGTTCGGATCCAGCTGGGCAGGGTGGTCTGCGCAAGCGCTGACCGGGTGACGTCATCATGTTCTTCCAAGACCAGGATCACGTCCAACAGCGCCTTTGGATAGGTCAGGCGTTTCAGCCTTTGGATCAGCGCACCAGCGATTTCCCGTTCCTTGTGCAACGGCACCAGGATGGACACGCACGGCAGGCGCTGTTGCGCAAGCAGACCGTCTGGGTTTTTGGCCTTTTGGGGGAAGAGATACGATATCAACCCGGCCAGCCGAAGAATCAGGAAAAGGATCAGCGTTGAAACTGCTGCCCAGAACAGCAGGGATAGCCCGGCATTCGGTTGCAGACCCAGGCCCACAAGCGCAGCCAGCGCCAAGAGGGTCGGCAGGAGACGCGAACTCGCAGTCCATGAGCGGCAGCTTTGCGAAAGCGGCGCCCGCGTTTCCGCCGCCTCAGCCAAAGGTTTTGCGTAATGTCGGGCAATAGCTTGGTCGATGTCATCGGGTGCGGCCAGCACCGGAAGGACTGTCTGGGCGCAATCCGCCAACCCGGACCTTATTTCATCAAAGCGGTCTGGGTAGGCCGTCGCGACCAAAAGCACGGGCCCGACTCGCAGCCACGGAATGGCGTTGTGCGTCAGCCAGAACTGCATCGGGCGCAGCGCGCAAAGGTCAGCGGGTGGCGGCGTGTTTTCCAGATCGGCGATCTGCAGCCCATGTTGTTGGCCCAGCGCTAACAACACATCGCTGCGCGAGGCTATATGCTCGCCAACTAGAATTTCGCCTAGAAGAGCGTTCTGCCGCTCCTGCAGTTTCAGGGCGTGATCCAGTTGAGCGGGGGTAATCACCCCCAAGTCGATCAGGCAAGTGCCCAAAGGTTTGCGGGGGCCAATGCCGGAAACCGGGGTCGCAGGCCCGTGACCCAGAAAATTCAATTCAACCATCATAGAACCCTGCCCGAAGTGTCGGGTTAGAGTTGCTCAATCAAGGTTAATTCCGGGTTAACGTTGACGCGGTCCGCAAACCTGCGGGATTAAGCGCGCACTTTTCGGTCTGCCATGGCCGCGGCAAACCGTTCAAACAGGTAAAAGCTGTCTTGCGGGCCGGGCGAGGCTTCGGGGTGATACTGAACCGAATACACCGGGCGATCGGACATGCGGATGCCGCAGTTCGAACCATCGAACAGCGACCGGTGGGTTTCAACCACCCCGGCAGGCAACGATTGGGCGTCGACCGCAAAGCCATGGTTCATCGAGGTGATCTCGACCTTGCCGGTTTCCAGGTCCTTGACCGGGTGGTTGGCGCCGTGGTGTCCGTGGTTCATCTTGATGGTCTTGCCGCCCAACGCCAGTGCCAGCATCTGGTGACCAAGGCAGATCCCGAAAATCGGCAGATCTGTGGTTTCGAGTATTTCCTTGATCATCGGCACAGCATAAGTGCCGGTGGCCGCCGGGTCTCCCGGGCCGTTTGACAAGAATACGCCATCAGGGTCGTGCGCCAGCACCTCAGCCGTGGTTGCGGTTGCGGGCAGGACCGTCACGTCGCAACCGGCCGAGGCCAGGCAGCGCAGGATGTTCCGTTTTGCGCCGTAGTCCAGCGCGACGACCTTGTGCACGGGCGCTTCCTGACGCTGGTAGCCGTCCGGCCAGGCCCAGCGCATCTCGTCCCAGCGGTAGCTTTGAGCGCAGGTCACATCCTTGGCCAGATCCATGCCCTCCAGCCCGGCGAATCCACGCGCCGCTGCAACCAGGGCTTCGATATCGAAGTTGCCCTGCGGATCATGGGCCAACGCGACATGCGGAGCGCCTTGCTGGCGGATCGCACGGGTCAGCCGGCGGGTATCGACCCCACCGATGGCGATCCGGCCACGGCGTGCCAGCCAGTCGGTCAGCCGCTCGGCCGAGCGCCAGTTCGACGGCTCGGTCGGATCCCATTTCACGACCATGCCCGCGGCAACCGGATCGGCGGTTTCGTCATCGTCGGGATTGACGCCGACATTTCCGATATGTGGGAAGGTGAAAGTCACGATCTGCCCGGCATAGGACGGGTCGGTCATGATTTCCTGATACCCGGTCATCGCGGTGTTGAAACACAGCTCGGCCTCGGTTTGCCCCGTGGCGCCGAACCCGGTTCCGAAGAAGAGCGTTCCGTCGGCCAGAGCCAGACATGCGGTGGGCTTGGACGTGGCGTGATGGGCCATGGCGCGACTCTCCTATCGGGTAAATCGGCGCATAACTAAGGGGGTTGGTGCCTCGGGTCAACCCTGTTCAAATTTTGGGCTATTGTTGTTTTTCAATGATTTAGCCTTATGTGTCTGCTGTTGTGCCTCGGATTTTGTTTAGATATGTTCGGGGTTCCGTTGCCATGGGGATGGACAGAACAGATGGATATGCGAACTCGGGTGACCACTGCCCTGAAGCAAGCAATGAAGGACAAGGATGCCGAGCGTCTGTCGACGCTGCGGCTGGTCAATGCCGCGATCAAGGATCGGGACATCGCGCTGCGCGCGGCCGGAAACGAAGAGGCCAAGGGCTGCGATGACGCGGATGTTCTTGAGATTCTTGGGAAAATGAGCAAGCAGCGCAAGGAAAGCGCGCGGGCCTATGAGGAAGGCGGTCGTTTGGACCTGGCCGAGCGCGAACTGCGCGAGGTGAAAATCATCGAGGAATTCCTGCCCAAGCAGTTGGATGATGATGAGGTCGCAAAGGCCATCCAGACGGCGATCACGGCGACCGGTGCCGGGTCGATCCGGGACATGGGCAAGGTCATGGGCGAGCTCAAGGCCAACTACACAGGCCAGATGGACTTTGGAAAGGTAGGGCCGCTGGTCAAAGACCACCTGTGCGCCGCGTCGAACGGCGACTGCTGACGCACGTTATTCGGGTGCCGGTTCGCGCAGCCGCTTTACCAGATCATCATACAAGGCAATGCGTTCCTCCTCTGAGAGGAACGCGCCAATCTCGACCACCCGTCCTTCACCCGACAGGGTCACATAGTTCGGGACGGGTCCGCCGGCCTTGTGCATTTCCGGACGGGCCCAGTATCGATTGCAACTCCATTCCTGCTGACCGGTCCGGGCGCTGTGATGGATCAGGCGTGCTTGGGTTCCGGTAAGGGTCAGTACCTCAAACACGTTTCGGGACCGATAGTTCGCCTGGATCGCAAGCCATAGGCCCGCCACCGTCAACAGAAGGAACGGCAATAGCCCCCACAGCAGAACCGATCCCAGAACTGCCAGCAGGGGTATCAGTCCAAACAGGAAAACCGATAGCACGACGGCTATCGCGCCGCGCGGTGGCAGGGAATTGTGCGGCCAAAGGCGCAATTCCTGTTCCGAGTTCGAGCTGTCGTTCCAATGGTAGGGCATATTGCAAAAATAGCGCCTGCTGATCCGGTGTCGATTGCCAATTTCAAACGACGTGTCCGACCCTCGCCCAGGACAGCGCATCCTCAAGCCGGTCGTCGCCCCAGAACACTTCGCCCCGCGTGACAAAGCTGGGCGCGCCGAATACGCCCAGGCCCACCGCCGTTTCGGTTTCAGCTTTCAACGCGGTTTCGATTTCGGGGCTGCGCGCGCGAGCCATGACCGGCAGCGGGTCCAGCTGGCAACGGAACAGAGCCTCGGACATGGCGTTTTCACTGCCGGCTTCGATACCGTCCTCAAACCAGATCCTGTAAAGGTTTTGGGTAAAGCTCTTGCCCCATCCTTCCCGGATTCCCAGCAGCGCGACCTGGTTGGCCAATTCGAGGTTCGAAATCGGATAGGGGGCGGGCAGCTTGGCGTGGATATGGAACTTGGCTGCCCGGCGTTCGATGTCGCGCCACATATAGGCCGACTTGACGGGTTTGCCCGCAAACGGAATGTTCTTCTGTTCAGACATGACCGCGCGCACGTCGAAAGGGCGCCAGTTAACCTGCGCCTGATGTTCTGCGCACCAGTCGTCCAGACGCATGATGGTCAGGAAACTGTAAGTGCTGCCGATGGAGTACCAGAAATCAATATCGGGCATGGTGACCTCGGAGATTGGCCGGACATGCGGCGCCCCAAGGATACCCGATTTTCAACGATATTGCGACCGCCCGCGGAATGCGATGGCCGATAGAGCGCGAACAGTAAAAGAAAAACCCCGCCGTGAAGGCGGGGTTTTCTGTTTTCGGGAAGGGATCAGTGCGCGTGGCCCTTGTCCCAGTCTTCCTGCTTGGGCAGCTGCTCGAACGTGTGCTCGGGCGGCGGCGAGGGCAGGGTCCATTCCAGCGTATCCGCGTATTCGTTCCACGGGTTCGGGCGTGTTTCCTTGGCGCCCCGGAACAGGGCGTAGAACACGATCCCGAAGAACAGCAGGAACGAAGCGAACGAGACGAACGCACCGATCGACGAGACGAAGTTCCACTGAGCGAAGGCTTCGGGATAGTCGATATACCGGCGCGGCATGCCCTGACGACCCAGGAAGTGCTGCGGGAAGAAGGTCAGGTTTGCACCGATGAAGAACATCCAGAAGTGTACCTTGCCCCAGAACTCCGAGTACTGACGGCCCGTCATCTTCGAGAAGTAGAAGTACACGCCTGCAAAGATCGCGAAGACTGCACCCAGGCTCATCACGTAGTGGAAGTGCGCGACGACATAGTAGGTGTCGTGGTAGGCACGGTCGATACCGGCCTGCGACAGAACCACACCGGTCACACCGCCGACGGTGAACAGGAACAGAAAGCCGAAGGCGAACAGCATCGGCGTCTTGAACTCGATCGAGCCGCCCCACATGGTGGCGATCCACGAGAACACCTTGACCCCCGTCGGAACCGCGATGACCATCGTGGCCAGCATGAAGTAGGCCTGCTGGCGCAGCGACATGCCGACGGTGTACATGTGGTGTGCCCACACGACGAAGCCCAGCGCGCCGATTGCGATGATCGCCCACACCATCGGCAGATAGCCGAAGATCGGCTTGCGCGAGAAGGTGGCGATGACGTGGCTGATGATGCCAAAACCGGGCAGGATCACGATGTACACTTCGGGGTGGCCGAAGAACCAAAGGATGTGCTGGTACAGGATCGGGTCACCGCCACCGGCCGGGTCAAAGAAGGTGAAGCCGAAGTTGCGGTCCATCAGCAGCATGGTGATCGCGCCCGCCAGAACCGGCAGCGACAGCAGAATCAGCCACGAAGTGACGAAGATCGACCAGCTGAACAACGGCACCTTGAACAGGGTCATGCCCGGGGCACGCATGTTCAGGAAGGTGGTGATCATGTTGATCGCGCCGAGGATCGAGGAGGCGCCCGATACGTGCACGGCAAAGATCGCCAGGTCCATGGACATGCCGCCTTCGGTCGTCGACAGCGGCGGGTACAGAACCCAGCCCACGCCCGAGCCGGCCTGGTCGTTGCCGCCTGGGGCCAGCAGCGAGGCGATGCCCAGCGAGGTACCGGCGACATACAGCCAGAAGGACAGGTTGTTCATCCGCGGGAACGCCATGTCCGGCGCACCGATCTGCAGCGGCATGAAATAGTTGCCAAAACCGCCGAACAGGGCGGGGATGACCACGAAGAACATCATCAGAACACCGTGATAGGTGATCATAACGTTCCACAGGTGTCCGTTGGGCGTACAGGGATCGGCCATGAAGCCTTCCAGGCACATGTACTGAACGCCCGGATGCATCAGTTCAAGCCGCATGTAGATGGTCATCGCGACCGAGATGAACCCGGCAAAGGCCGAGAAGATCAGGTAAAGGATCCCGATATCCTTGTGGTTGGTCGACATGAACCACCGGGTAAAGAACCCGCGCTGGTCTTCATGATCGTGACCATGAATGGCTGCGTCTGCCATTTAGGTGCCTCCTGTTGCAAATAGACCGCGCAGCCGGACCTCTCCGGCGCGCGGGATTCCTGCTGGTTTTAGAATGCAAGGGGGCGGCCTTCAATGGCCGAGTTTGATCTGGATCAAGAATAATTGTCGCGGGGCAGGAGGACACCCGCGCGATATCGGCCTTGGATGACCGGTATCTGGGGATGATCGGGCGAATTGCAAGGACAGGGGCTGTCCAAGGGCGGAATCACGCCTTGACCCGCTGCGGGCTTGGCCGCAGAACAACACGCAGCCCCTTTGTCGGAGACCCACCATGACCGCTTATGATCCCGAAAACATCTTTGCCAAGATCCTGCGGGGCGAGATCCCCTCGACCCGCGTCTACGAGGATGAGGACACGCTGGCTTTCATGGATATCATGCCGCGTGCGGACGGGCACCTTCTGGTGATCCCGAAAACGCCTTGCCGCAACGTGCTGGATGCCACACCCGAGCAATTGGCCGCAGTCATGACCACGGTTCAGAAACTGGCGCGTGCGGTCATGCGCGCCTTTGACGCCGAAGGGGTGACCATCCAGCAGTTCAACGAGGCGGCCGGAGGGCAGGAGGTGTTTCACCTGCATTTCCATGTCCTGCCCCGGCACGAGGGCGTCTCTCTGCGCCCGCCCGGAAAGATGGGCGATTTCGACGAGATCGCCAAACACGCCGAGCGCATCAGGGCTGCGCTGGCGTGACGGGTGGAGGCGCCTGATGCGTCCCTGAACAGGCATCGTGATCCCCAAACGCCTGCAAGACTGAGCAGACGTGGTCGTGCTGCCCGTCGCAGGCGGCCGCGATCCGGGCAAGCTCGGTCTCGAGCCGGCGCAGCTTTGCAATCCGATCCTGCAGGTCCGCCAGTTGCCGCTCGGCGATTTCGTGTGCCCGGTTCAGATCGGCGCCTTGGGCGCCTTCCAATGACAGCAGGGCCTCGACATCGGCCAAGGGCAGTCCAAGATCGCGCGTGTGTTTGACAAAGTGCAGCCGCTCGAGCGCGGCGCGGTCATAGCGCCGTTGGTTGCCGGCGGTCCGTTCCGACGGTGGCAGCAGGCCCCTTTCTTCGTAAAACCGGATCGTAGCGACTTTGACGCCTGTGCGCCGCGACAAATCCCCGATCGAGAACATTTTCCGCAATCCCCCTTGAACCTCTAGTCACTAGAGGAATTAGGTATGGACCATGACCCAGACAAGGACACGACATCATGGCGCATGATCATTCCCACGCCGGACACAAACACCACGCCCAAATCGACGCCGATGCCGGAGACGCGCGGGTGGCATGGGCCATTGCGGTCAACATGTTTTTGACGCTGGCACAAGTGGTCGGCGGGATCTTTTCGGGGTCGCTGGCGCTCATCGCTGACGCGCTGCACAATTTTTCCGATGCAATTGCCCTGATCATCGCGTTCTTTGCCCGCAAGATTGCCCGGCGCCCAGCCGACCCGCGCATGAGCTTCGGATACGGTCGGGCCGAAGTGGTCGCGGCGCTGGTCAACTATACCACACTGATCGTCATCGCCGTGTACCTGATGTACGAAGGGGTGACCCGGTTCTTTCAGCCCGAGCCGATTGACGGCTGGCTTGTGGTCTGGATAGCGATGCTGGCGTTGGTGGTAGATCTGATCACCGCGCTTTTGACCTATAGCATGGCCAAAACCAGCATGAATATCCGCGCGGCTTTTCTGCACAACGTTGCTGACGCGCTGGGATCGGTTGCAGTGATCGTGGCCGGGGTGGCTGTGATCCTTTTCAACTGGACCTGGGTCGACCCGGCCGTCACCATTCTGATTTCGCTCTACATCCTGTGGCATGTCCAAAGCGAGATCGGAGAAACGATCCGTGTTCTCATGCTTGGCGCGCCGCCCGATCTGGACCCCGAGGAGGTCGCCTCGGCCATTGAGGCAACGGACGGCGTGCGCGAAGTTCACCATGTCCACTTGTGGAGCATGCAGGAAAACCAGGCGGCTCTTACCGCGCATCTGGTGGTCGAAGATTGCGCCTGGTCGCAGGCTGAAGAGGTGCGCGGTCTGGTGAAACAAGCAATGCGCGACAGTTTTGGGATCGGCCACCTGACGCTTGAGGTGGAAATGGCCGGTCGGGCCTGCCCACAGACCATGCGGTTCGGCCATGCCACGAACCAATTAGGCGAAAACTGAGGCCCCAAAAACGAGAATTGCCGTTCCGATATGGGGTCGGAACGGCAGACTCGTAACCAAACACTTGATCGATTTTCGCGGGCTGGCCGCGATCACCGGTTAACATACCACTCACTCTTGAACGGTATATTCATGATACCTCAAACTGCGGCTGTTGTGTGGAAGGAAGAAGGAGATTCCCTAAATTTTAAGGCAATTCGCGGCAATCTTCGGAAATTTGCGACCATATTGAGAAACAGAAGAACCCTGCATCGAGGATTGTCGTTCCGCAGGGTCAGATTCTGCGATTCGAGAACATGGTCGACGCGAAGGGGTCAGGCCACCTCGGGGCCAAAAGGCTCAGTAAAGGTTTTGCGCAGAGCCACATCGACATCGGCCATTGTCACCGGCAATCCCAGATCCACCAACGAAGTCACGCCGAACTCCCGGATGCCGCAGGGAACGATGCCCGAAAAATGCTCCAGGTCCGGTTCCACGTTTATCGAGATGCCGTGGAAGCTGATCCATTTCCGCAAGCGGATGCCGATCGCAGCGATCTTGTCCTCGGCCGGTTCGCCACTGACGGTCAGCGGCTTGTCCTTGCGCGGCACCCACACACCGACACGGCCTTCGCGGATTTCTCCGTGGACGTTGAACTCGGCCAGTGCCGAGATCACCCAGGTTTCCAGCTGTTTGACAAAGCGGCGGACATCATGGCCGCGCTTTCCGACATCCAGCATGACATAGACGACCCGCTGGCCAGGTCCGTGATAGGTGTATTCGCCCCCGCGCTTGCTGGCATAGACCGGGAATCGATCCGGGTCGGTCAGGTCTTGGGGTTTGGCTGATGTTCCGGCCGTATAGAGCGGCGGATGCTCCAAGAACCAGATGCACTCGTCCGCGGTTCCGGCCGCAATCTCGGCCACCCGCGCCTCCATGAAGGCGACGGCGGTGTCATAGTCGGTCAGTCCGTCGGTGATCTTCCATTCCATGCGCGCCTCATAGCCGTCCTGCTGTCCAAGCGAAAGAGGTTAGGCGGCCTCGGCCCGGCATCGCTGCAGGACCTGAGCGTAGGTCTCGGTGCCCTGCGCACCCGCCAGCAGGTACTTGCCGCCAAAAACCATTGCCGGAACTCCGGTGATGCCTCGGCTGGTCCAGAATTGTTGCTTTTGCCTTACCGGGCCTGCATGCGCGCCCGATTCCAATGCCGCGCGGGCGGCGTCTGGGTCGAGGCCGGCGGTCTGAGCGGCATCCAGCAATACCTCAACTTTCGAAACATCCCGCTGATCTGTGAAATAGGCCTTGAACAAGGCCAGCTTCAGAGGGTGTTGCCTGCCTTGCGTTTCGGCCCAGTCCAGAAGTTGATGTGCAGTGAAGGTGTTCACTATGCGGCTGTCGTCATTGAAATTGAACGTGAAACCCAAATCCGCACCCAGCGCGGTCAGCCGGTCTCGGGCTTGCTGGCTCTGCTCGGCGGTCGAGCCGTACTTCTCCATGATGTGCTCTCGCAGGTTCTGGCCATCTAGCCCCATTGCGGGGTTCAACTCGAACGGGTGCCACCGGAGCTGCGCCAGCACGTTCTCCTGCTCCAGCGCCAGATCAAGCTGGCGAAACCCTACGATGCACCACGGGCATACGACATCGGATACGATGTCGACTTGGATGACGGGGCGGGGATCGGATGTGGGCATCGTGTGCTCCTGCTGCGATGTGGCATCGGGTTTCATGACCCCACAGATATGGTTGCGGGCCGGGAATTCCAATGCGGTTGCTTTTGCCTCTTCACATCCTTTTGCCAAGCGTCTATACGCCGCCTACCAAGTCACAGGCAGTGCGGCCGTGGCGGAATTGGTAGACGCGCAGCGTTGAGGTCGCTGTGGGGTAACACCCGTGGAAGTTCGAGTCTTCTCGGCCGCACCAATAAATCAAAGAAAAATGTATAATTATAGTGTCTTAGGTGCTTGCCAAGTTTCTCAGACCACCCTTTAGACCACCTTCTTTCGGTTGCTTGAAGTTAATCGTTGGTAACCACTATGGGCGATTGTCTTTGATGTCGGGCAACTACATTCATAGTGTGTTATTTCCATTGAGAAACACTGATTTTCTTGTCGGACTGTACTAAGTCCAGATGCGACGTAACGTGCGTTGAATTCTCGTGGTGGCTGTGTGATGCTTGATGCACAATATGTAGATTTCTGGCTCCCAAGGGTTGATTCCATCCCTGCGGCGACAAGTGGACATAGTATGAAGAATGAAGTTTTCGAGGGCTTGATTAGCCAAGATGTACTTTTTGAAGTTCTGGAAAGTCAGGCAACACTGGATGCGGTGAGAGCTTTTTTGCGGTCTAAAAAATTACCGCATTCGGCATCAAGCTGGAAATCAATGATTGAGACAAGGGTCGAACCTGTCTTGGCAAACGGTTCAGTCACCGTTGATGAGTTAATCGGATTGATCCGTGAGGCTGAAGAACATGGCAGTAAACATGTCAGGCTTTTTCACTATGACGTAAGCAATATTGACGAGTTGAAACAAGCCATAGAGCCGCAAACCGTCGCCGCTTGGGCCAAGGGCAAGGGTTTCCCGGAGGTCGGTGAATATGTGTTTGCTGCGTTTCCTGAACATCCGGTTGTCGCGGAGGTCAGAATAGGAGACGGCGAGGATACAGATGCCCTGATTATTAAAATCGCGCGGACAGAGTACCGGCGAAAGAGGGGCGTTTTGACGGAGTATGACGGAAGGCAGGTGTACGTATCAGATCGCGTCCCGTTCCGAGCCGTTGACGTATTGAAGTTGCACACGAGTGGCCTTTTGGAGGTCCGCCTTAATCCAAGGAGTGAACCTCCGATTTCTTACCCCGGATTTGCAGCCTCTGTACTGAGCCAATTGGAAGGGCTGATCAATCCAACTAGGATAGGCGAATTAAGTCTGTCGAACGCCAAAAACTCGTTCTCGGACCTTCAGAAGAAAAAGGAGGTCGCGGAGAACTTTGAGTTATATGAAACTCAGCACAAGAATGACCGTGGAGACAGGATACAATCCACATCACAAGCAGATCAGGGGGGAATTCTTGAATCGGATGTGATGACGGAAGTGATCAAGCAGTTTACAGTAGGCGATCCTGAAGCCTACTGTGAGAGGGTTCGTGTCTCCTACCAATTCGGCGAAATTAAAAAGATCAATGCAATCCTCTCCGAAGATATAAACGAAATTATTTTTACTGCGGGATTGTCTCGGCAGGAATTTGACGCAGTGTTAATTGCAATTCTCAAGGTGAACAGCGAGGAATGATGTTCGGCAAACGTCGCATTGCAGGTTGGGAGAATCGACTCGATCTTGAAGTCGACAAACTCCGCAATGCTTCGACGTACCGGGAGCTTACGTTGAACAGGATCAAAGACCTTGTTGGCGCTCCAAACGATGCGGAGTTGTTGCGCGCATTGGCAAAGCGCGTATCGGAGGGAAATTTAAACGTCGTATACCGTGTGATATCGCCATGGACGAAAGCATCCTTGGCTACTTTCAAAAGCCCTCTGGATGTCCCGGAGGAAATGCTGGACGAAAGTACTGGTGAGATGGTCGACATAGATCGTTTCCGTAATGTTGAAGCCGTTTACGTCTCCGAGGTTGTTGGTGCCGAGTGAACAGACCCGCGCGGGGTGGTTCGCGCAATCGGAAAAAATCTACGAAGAAGTCAAAGTTCTAGACGGTCTCCAACAGTTTGAGGTGCTTCGGCATCGACTTGATGTAATCGAAAACGAGCACGCCAAGTCGGCCATCGAGTTTATGGTTTGGTCATGGCTGCGTGACGGAAAGCCGGAAAAGAGTGTTAGCCAAAGGGATTTGCTCACTACAAACAACATCCTCATTGCGACTTTTGTGGCAGTTTTCTTAATCGTTTGGCTGGAAATAGGCGTGTCGATAGTTTGGGCCGGAACTCTGGCGTTCGTAACGGTTGTGTTATTACGATTTGTATTCAGGATGTTTGATCGTGGTTTTATGTTCCGCCGCCTGTTCACAGCTTGTGTTAGTTCCGGGCTTTTTTTGATTGTGCCAGCCACATGGTATTTTGAGTTCGAAACTCGCTACGGCCCAGTGTCCTATGGAGGGGCGCCGGGAGGTGCTTTGATCATGATATGGGCGATTTGCACAGTTCTTACGTTTGGGGCGGCTGTTTGGGAGCACGTCGCTTCTGAACGAACCTAGAAAATCGAAATTCCCGGGTGCACTTTTCGCGTTAGGGTGAATACTTACCCAGCTTCAATTTTCGCTTCTTGGCGGATCAAGAAGACGCTGGTAATGCGCTCCGCCGCCTGCGGGGGGGTAAGTCTACTCGCGGTCCTAATGTAGGTCCTGTTGTGCCGTGATCAGATCGTATTTCTGATAGCAATTCGTCGTAGCGTTCCGGCTCAGCATCTTCGGCAACCTCTGCCTGACTGTCAGAGACCGAAAGCAGTTCGACCAGCCGGATTTGGAGTTCACGGACCAGCATCATGTCGCTTTGCTCACCGTCGCGCACTTCGCCGTAGGCATTGGCATCCATCGGGTTTTGGCCGGGACGCCCATACAATCCGATGCGTTCTCCCATTCTGGCGAACTGCGCTTCGGCGTTTGTCACAGTGTTCAAGAAGGCGCGTTTTTCTTTGGCGTCGCTTGCTGCTTGATAACCGGCCCATGCTTCGGCACGCACTTGCCGGAAAGAGGACACGCTTTCCATCACGAAGTCTCGTGGCTGCATGGATACCGCTTCCTTGCGCAGGTCATCCAACAGTCTCCGCTTCCATCTATATGCGGTATCAACGGAAATTCCGAACGCATCGGCAATGGCTTGGCCGGAATAGTTCTGCATCATCATCGGGTGCAGCAGTTGCCTGACAATTTCCCATTGTTGCTCAGAGCGTAGGCGACCAGATTGCCGGATCATTGCGGCAGGTGAACGGACATTTTCGGCGTCAAGTTGGGTTTGCTCGGGCGTTGGGCAGGGCTGCTCGGTCATTTTGATGCCTTTCGGACTTTGGGGGTTATTTGCGGCGTTAACCGGCATTGCAGTTCAGAATTGCACCCGGGTTCAAATGTCGATGTCCAACCGGGCGATGATCCAACCCAATGCGAAAAACGCCGGATAGAACAGCAACCAACCCCCATAAGTCAGGTAGTGGACTAGCGACTTTTCTTGTTCGTGGAGGACGCACACCATCGCGTCCACGTCACCGCCCAGCGCATCGCGTTTTCGACTAGGTAAGATGATTTTCTGGTATGTCGCGCGTCCGATCACCAGATAGAGGATCGTGACAAGGATAAAAACGACTGTGGCAATATTCATTGGTCTGTTTTCCTAATGGGGTTGGTGTTTAGTTCGGCCTGTTTGAGATGTCTTTTGAGAATGGCGCGGATGGCGTCATTCTCCCTCGTACCGGGTTCTGCAAAGAGGTTTTCGTGAAGGTGGCTAAACGCAGGGTGGTCAACGTTCGCGTCGGCAGAGGTTCGCAGATAATGCGAGAAGTCTGGCCCGTCTGATCGTACGGCGGGGAAGCCTGCACGCCAGTCACGCAGGACACGCCATGTGTTTATCGGAGGCGCGTCTAGGAGCGGGCTTGCAGGCGTTATTTGGTTTGGGTCAGCAGCAGCGTCTGCATAGGTCCCTAGAAGCGCGTGTAGCCGCGCCATATCCATCTGCTCTGCGATGCCAAGTCGCTCTTCCAGCCGGGAACGCGCGTCGTCAGCAATGCCAATGTCATTCCGGTTGGGATCGAACCGATAGCCGAGGAAATCCAAAGGCGTATCGTCGGCGTATTCGGGTTCACACATCGCAAGCGGACCAGCAGGACACCGTTCAAGATGAGCGGTCAAGGTATCTGCCATCGCCCGAGTTCCAGCAGGGGTACGAGCAGCAATGACGATGTTGTCAAAGCAGATCATAACCTTTGTATCAGCGCGATCTGGCAATCCGATAAGCAGATGCGCGAGAACAACACCGGAGGCCGGGGAGCCTTGCATAAGGCCCTTTGGCCCGCTTACATTGTGGTCAATCTCATATATACTCCCAGAAGAACCAAAATCCTGTTTAGCCTGCGAAGCATTGTCGGGATGGTGGGTCACTGAAAAGCATAGGCTTCTAGTATCGAGTGCTCGGCGGGTCACCTCCTGTGGCAATGGTAGGGAATACAGGGCGTCCGGGTTGATGCTCTGATAGCAGTCAATCACGTCGGTCTTGGCTAGGTAGACGTACCCGGAATTCTGAAGCTGTTTGAGTTGTCTGGCGAGGTCATCACGGCTTGCCCCGGGGATGCCGAACAGCTTGCCGTTGGGCACGGTCTGTTGGCTGATCACTTCCCGGATTAAGTAGTGCGCAGCCTTCAATGCCGGTGGCAACATGCAGATAGGACGCGAAGACCCGTCGGGTTTGGTCTTCGGATACCATCTGATCGGCGGATAGTCGGTCGCCCAAGCATTCACTTGCATGCTCAATGCTCTAACCTGATCCGGGTCCGCACTGCCGCCCAGCGCTTTGTATGCAGAGACGAGTTTGGCATGGGGTGACCTGAGAAAATCGCGGGCAACAGGTTGAAGGCGTTTCCCGGAAGTAGTGGCGGAATGGATAGCGTTAGCCCGTTCACGATAGACCTCAGATGCCCAGCCAATTTCTCGGGACCATTTGCGGTCCATTTCGTGCATTGAACCCGGGTTCATTATCGCCATGCGCTGGGCGGTATGCGTTTCATAAGGATCAGGCATGGTTGTTTGCACCCGGGTTCAAATTCTTCGGTTCCATGGGATTTGCGCTTGGCATTCAGCGGGCGACTTGGCCTGCCGCTGAAACCTGTCTCAGATGGTGCAAAAAGACATTCCCGGCAGAGTGGGCAAGGACCAGTTTCTCTCCAAACTCTAAATGCATCTCTGCGGGGAATGCATCTTCCGGGTTATCAAGGTCGCCTTGGATCGTTTCGCGCAGGCCGTCGAGACGAACGAGGTATTCCGCTAGTAGCGTTTGGAGCGCGTGGTTTTTCTGCTCGGTTTCAGCAGGATCATAAGGCATGTTTTTAGGCATGGGTTTTCCATTCAAGTTGGGTTGATCTGACAGGTAGGGTTCGGGCGGAATTGCACCCGGGTTCAATAACTCAGGGGCTTTCGTCCAATTCTTCGAACGCGAATTTGCACTCGTAATTCTCTTCCACCTCGCCTGTGCTGAATGTGGTTTGGACCGGATCAACAGCGTATTGTTCGAGGTGGTGCTTGGTTTCTGCGGAGATGGTCACAGCAACACCATGCTTGAACACGATAAAGTCTCCCTGTGCCCCGTCCGGCACGAATTTACTGTATTGCCGTCCACGCACTAACTTGGCTTTGAACTTAGGCTCCATCTTACATACCCCCTTCGTTAGTATTCGTGCCGCCGAACGCGCGGGTGATGTTGCCGGAACTGCTCTTGGACGCGGGCTTATCACCCAGTGAGATACCGAGACGGCTTTCGATGCTTTTCCTACGTTCGCTGCGCTGATCTCTTTGAGTACTTTTCTTTTCCCGCCCAGCGCGATCAGGGCTGACACCGAACGCCGCTGCCGCGTTGCGTTGGGCGGTGATCTTGGTTGTTTCAGGTTTGGGGTTTTCCGGTTTGTCACTTGCGCGACTTGCCAAGCCCCAATTGTGTTTCAGGGAACTGAACCCGGGTGCATCTTTTTTTGATGACATGATTATCTCCGATATTGTGGGTTGAAATTGAGTTAGCCGCGAGCATCCGCGAACGCTTGCATTGCGGCTGAAACTTCATCTTCGAGCCAGTAAGACCGCGATCCAATCTTGATCGGCCTCGGCCACCGGCCATCTTCGATCATCCGATGAAGCGTACTTTTGCTGAAAGGACAGACTTCAAGCACCTGATTGGTGCTGTAGAATTTTTTGTGAGTTTGCATGATACATCCTGTGAACCGTTGGTGTGTCTGGGTTCAGAGGTATCAGGATGGTTCCACCCAAGATGCGCGAAAAAAAAGTTTTTGTTGAACCCTAGAAGATTGACTTTGCACCTCGTGGCTAGACCAGCACACTAGAATTTTTTCGGGTGGGCATCGCTTCAATGTTCACGATGAACATGCTTCCTATCAGTTTGAGATATTAGGAGGTTAAAATGCGTGGATTTGGGGTAATTGCTTGCTTCGTGTGGGTAGCGGCTTGCAGCACTGAACTTACTTCACAAGGCCAGCAAGTTAGGCAGCTTTCACCCGAAACCGTTCAAAACTGCCAGTTCTTGGGTCCGGTCAGTGGGACAGAGCTTTTCGGGTTGGATACAACCATGGACGCGCGTAGTGCACAAAATAAGATGCGCAACGCCGTCGGAGCTCTGGGTGGAAACGCGTTTGTTCTAACGCAGACTTCAACTAGCGATGATGGGACATTCGTTTCTGGTGACGCATACAAGTGTCCGTAGACTGGACCGCGGTGGCCAAGGCAGATGAACTACAACACCCTAAACGACATAGCGTATTTGGGATTTTTATGCCTCATTTTGCTGGGGCTTTGGTTCTTTCGTTCTGCGTGGTTCAAAGGTGCATCGGGTGAGTTCTGGGTTAGGTCCGCACTTCGATCTCGTCTAGGCGCGGCTGACTACACATTACTCAACGATCTGACGCTACCGGTTCGGGGTGGCACCACTCAAATTGATCATGTCGTTGTTTCTATACATGGCATCTTCGTTGTCGAAACAAAGAATATGTCTGGTTGGATTTTCGGCAGCGCCGACCAAAGAACGTGGACACAAACCTTTCGCCGAAAGAAGTTTAAGATGCAAAACCCAACGCATCAGAATTTTAAACACGTGAAAGCTGTTCAGGAACTTTTAGGCGTACCTCAGCGCAAGATACATAACGTTGTCGCTTTCGTTGGTTCGGCGCGCGCGCGAACGCCGATGCCTTCGAACGTCGTATGGAGTGTCCGTGAACTAGTAAGATACATAAAGAGCTTCGACCAATTACTGTTTAGCGAGGACGAAGTCCCGGCGCTGGTGAAAAAGCTTTCAGATGGTGCTGTCGAAACCAACCGCAAGACCCGCCGGGATCATGTGAATCATGTTCAGTCGTTATCCGGGCAGCAAGGAACAATGTTGGCTAAATGCCCAAGATGTGGATCAGCGATGGCGAAGCGCACAAACCGCAAATCTGGTAGTCAATTTCTCGGGTGTTCGAATTATCCAAAATGCAAAGGCACTAGAAGGATACAATAGATCAGTCATATTTGATCAGGAAGTCACTCGAAAACACGTTGGTCGAACGCGCTTTTGTAATTCCTTACAACATGGTTATCTGCTGAACCCCTTTCACGTTCGGGGTCGTCGCCTTCCCAAACTCCAAGACGCTCTCGTATCCACTTGTCGGTTGGCTGACACGCGTTTGGAGGCGGGTTGAGTAGCCATTCAGCACGCAGCCTATCCAGTTGCCGTCGGAATGCATGATCGTAAGCTTTAGTCGGTGGGGCATACATGTCTCGCTCCCGATCTCCCACCATCTTTGTCCCGACAACATACCGGATTTCCGGTTCACATGCCGCTGCAATTCTAGAGGCTGATTTACCGAATAGATAAAGGTTACTATGCAGTACGGGTTTTAGAATTGTAGCTACAATGCTGTTTGGATTTGACGGCATCCACCGAACTGCCCAGCGCTCATTGACGAATGGAAACAATTGATCGGCGATTATACCGGCTTTGTAATACTTGAGGGCGTCACTGTATGTTCTGAGTGCAATGGGTTGCCTCCCCGGATGCCGCCGCGATCTAAGAGCTTGGTCCAGACCCAGCGTACCTCTTTCGCCGCAGCGGATGTAGCGATCTTTTCGCAACAAAGAACCCCAATAAACGTCCCTGTTAGGCGAGTTGTTTCGTCCGTTCGGCCATAGCAGGTCTTCCATGCAATAAAACAGCACGCCGCGCTGTATGGTTTCTATAAAGCTGATCGCAGTTCGACCTTGTTCATCCGCAGGCCAATCTCTTGGCTGGGTGCCTCCTAGTGCTAAGTCCCTAAAATTCTTGACCGGTTTTAGTGCACTCTTCTCTTCGGATAAGGCACCCCTTTCTTCTAAGAATACACCACTAATCGTCTGTCTGAGTTGATCTTCGACTTCGCGGAGCTTGCGGTAGTCGAATAGTTGTTCTTTGGTCATTGCGCCACCAGTTTAACAATGTCCGCTCTCAGTCCGGTCACATGCTGCGCCCAGCGCTCCATAAGAACACGGCGTTGTTCAAGGAAGTCCGTTCTGCGGTAGGTGCGTTCCACCTTGCTACCGGTCTCGTGGGCAAGCGCCATTTCAGCGACTTCGCGGGGCGTGTCTGTAGCCTCTGCGCACCATGTCCGGAAACTGGACCGGAACCCGTGGGGCCGTGCCTCTAATTCCTGACGCTCCATTAGGCGGGACATAGTGGCGTCGGAGATGACCCCCTTTTTGACATTGGGAAACAAGTAGCCTTCCTTTTCGAACGCCGTTGCTTGCTCAATGATGCGCTGGGCTTCCTTCGAAAGGGGCACATGAAACTCTTTGCCGGTCTTCATCTTATCTGCCGGTATTATCCAAGTGCCGTCGTGCAGTTCGTCCAGATGAATGAACCGTAGCGGCTTGGACCGTACCGCAGTGAGGATTAGTAACCGAAATGCGAGATGTGTGACCGATCCGTCATCAAGGCTTTCATAGAATGCAGGAACTTCTCCCCATGGCATCGACGGTATGTGCTTGCGCACTTGCCGGGATTTACCAAGCAGGGCTTTCGCCTTCATCGTAGCTTGCAGGTCCACATCAAGCCCCATGGCTGCACCGTGCCGGAAAACGATGCCCAAACGGTCCATCGCTTTCTTCGCGGTCTCACCTTTGGAATGCCAGATAGGAGCGAGGGTGTTTTTTATGTCCTGTTGATCAATCTCTTCAATCGGCACATTGCCAAGTTTGGGGAGGACGTGAAGCCGAAGCGGTGAGAACCAGCGCCCAGCCTTGCCGTCGTCCTTTAATTCAGCCTGACGCGCCGCAAAGGCTTCCTTCGCCACTACCGTTAGTGTGTGGTCAGCTTTAGCGGCTTCCCGGCGCATCCGTTCCCGTTCTTTGATTGGGTCTTTTCCCTGACGGGCTACGGCTCTCCACTTCTCAGCCTCTTCGCGTGCCTCTTTCAGAGAGACGGCAGACAAAGCCCCTAAACCCATCTCTCGACGACGCCCGTGGACATGAACTCGAAGGAACCACTTGCCGCCATCACCGTCTTTTTTGTGCAACCAGAGGCCCCCGCCGTCCGAGTATTTGCCGGGTTGGGCATTCTTTACCTGCAATGATGATAGCTTGTTGATTGCTGGCATTGGTCCACCCTTTGGTCCACCTTCTACTGTGAGACACAGTGAACCATCCTGAAGCGAATGGAAACCACATATTTATGTTTTGCAGTGGGTTAGTCGAATTTTCGAGACAACCTGAAACGGTCAGAAATATGCGTGTTCAAGTCTTCAATGCATCTCGGCCGCACCATTTTCTTCAATATCAATTCACCCGTCGTTCCGTTTTGGGCGAGGGGCATCTTTTTGGCCAATCGTAAAATCTTGCCTGGGGTTTAAACGCGCCAAAAACGGGCACTTGATTTCGTCTATAATTCGAATATCCATGAATTATGGAAAAAGTGATTCCCGACCGCCTGTCCACCTTGGGTCATCCGTCTCGGCTGGCCGTTTTCCGGCTGTTGATGCGCCGGTATCCCGATCGCATACCCGCGACCGAGATTGCCATGGCGTTGGACCTCAAGCCGAATACGCTGTCCAACTACGTAAACGCGCTGATGCAGGCCGGCCTTGTGACGCAGGAAAGGGTCGGGACGTCCTTGCGCTACTCGGTGGCCATGGACGCCGTGCGGCAGACGTTCGATTACCTTCTGCTGGATTGCTGCCGTGGGCGTCCGGAACTCTGCGCGCCTAGTCCGCTCAACGGCGTTGACGTGCCAGCGGCCAAGGCCCCGCGTACCTACAACGTTTTGTTCATTTGCACCGGGAATTCCGCGCGCTCGATTTTCGCCGAAGCCCTGTTGAAGCAGCTTGGCGGCGAACGGTTCAACGTGTTTTCCGCCGGTACACGTCCGCGGTCCCAGTTGAACCCAGCGGCGCTTGACGTGCTGCGGCAGAATGGGCACGACATCTCGGACCTGCGCGCCAAGAATGTAGGCGAGTTCCAGGCCCCGGGCGCGCCGAAGTTCGATTTCGTGTTCACCGTATGCAATCAGGCTGCGAACGAAGATTGCCCCGCCTGGCCCGGGCAGCCGGTCAGCGCGCATTGGGGTATGCCCGATCCGGTGAAGGCTGAGGGGACAGAGGCCCAAAAAAGCCTTGCCTTCCAGCAGGCCTACAGCGCGTTGCGCAACCGGATCCTGACCTTTTCGTCGCTGCCGTTCGAAACCCTTGACCGCATGTCCCTTCAGAAGGCCGTGGATGACATCGGCCAGATCCATACCGGAGAAACCGCATGACCGTTTATGCTCTCAACGGCCTTGGCCGCATCGGCAAGCTGGCCTTGAAACCCCTGCTTGAGAAAGGGGCGCAGATCGCCTGGATCAATGATGCGGTTGGGGACCCCGCGATGCACGCGCATCTGCTGGAGTTCGACACCGTGCATGGCCGCTGGGCCGCCGATTTCAGTCATGATGAAAACTCGGTCACCATCGACGGCGTGCGGTTGCCCTTCATCGGAACCCGCAACCTGTCGGATCTGCCGCTTGAGGGCGTCGACGTCGTCATCGACTGCACCGGGGTCTTCAAGACCGATGCAAAGCTGGCCCTTTACTTTGACGCCGGTGTGAAAAAGGTGGTGGTCTCGGCTCCGGTCAAGGATGGCGATGCGGCCAATATCGTCTTTGGCGTGAACGAAGGCACCTATGACCCGGCCCGCCACCGCATCGTGACCGCGGCCAGTTGCACCACGAACTGCCTGGCCCCGGTGGTCAAGGTCATCCACGAGAGCCTGGGCATCCGGCACGGCTCGATCACCACGATTCATGACGTGACCAACACGCAGACGATCGTGGACCGTCCGGCCAAGGATCTGCGCCGTGCGCGCTCGGCGCTGAACTCGCTGATCCCCACGACCACCGGCAGCGCCACGGCGATCACCCTGATCTATCCCGAGTTGACGGGGCGGCTGAACGGGCATGCGGTGCGGGTGCCGCTGCTGAATGCCTCGCTGACCGATTGCGTGTTCGAGGTTGAACGTGAAACGACGGCCGAAGAGGTGAACGCCCTGTTCAAGGACGCGGCCGAGGGGCCTCTGGCCGGCATTCTGGGCTATGAGGAGCGTCCTCTGGTCTCGACCGACTATACCAATGACACCCGGTCCAGCATCGTGGATGCACCGTCGACCATGGTGGTGAACGGAACGCAGGTAAAGGTCTATGCTTGGTACGACAACGAGATGGGCTACGCGCACCGTCTGGTGGATGTCGCGATGATGGTCGGGGCATCGCTTTGACAAGCGCTTCCCAGCGTCCGGACGGGTTGTCGGCCTATATGGCCGTCACGGCTGCCTATTGGGCCTTCATGCTGACCGACGGCGCCCTGCGGATGCTGGTGCTGCTGCATTTTCACACGCTGGGCTTTTCACCGGTTCAGCTGGCCTATCTGTTCGTGCTGTACGAGATCGCCGGGATGGTCACCAATCTGGCCGCCGGGTGGATCGCCGCGCGGTTCGGGCTGACCGCGACCCTGTATGCGGGGCTGACGATACAGGTGCTGGCCTTGCTGGCGCTGGCGCAGTTGGATCCGGGCTGGGCCATCGGTGCGTCCGTCGCCTTCGTGATGGTCGTGCAGGGCGCCAGCGGGGTGGCCAAGGACCTGACCAAGATGTCATCGAAATCGGCGGTCAAGCTGTTGGCCCCCACCGAAGGCGGCGGGCTGTTCCGCTGGGTCGCGGTGCTGACCGGGTCGAAGAACGCGGTCAAGGGGCTGGGCTTCCTGCTGGGGGCGGCCTTGTTGGCCGGGTTCGGCTTCACGGGTGCCGTGCTGGGTATGGCGGGGGTTTTGTTCCTGATCCTGGTGGCCGTGCTGCTGGCGATGCCGCCGGGGCTGCCCAAGGGCCGCAAGGGCGCGAAGTTTTCCGAGGTCTTCTCAAAATCGGCCAATGTGAACTGGCTGTCCGCGGCGCGGGTCTTCCTGTTCGGGGCGCGCGACGTCTGGTTCGTCGTCGGTATCCCGATCTATTTCTACGCCGTGCTGTCGGATGGCAGCGAAGCGGGCAACCGCTCGGCCTTTTTTCTGATCGGCGGGTTCATGGCCTTGTGGATCATTCTGTACGGCATCGTTCAGGCTGCGGCCCCGCGCCTGCTGCGGGCAGGGTCGCGGGATGAGGCCGACCTGGTCGCGGCGGCGCGCAGTTGGGCCTGGGGGCTGGCCTGCGTGCCGGCCGTCCTGACGGTGGCCGCGCTGATGTCCTCTGGTCCGGCGCCCTGGCTGACGCTGACGCTGGTAGGTGGCCTGCTGGCCTTTGGCGCGGTCTTTGCGGTGAATTCCTCGCTGCATTCCTATCTGATCCTGGCCTTCACCCAGGCCGAACGGGTGACGATGGATGTGGGCTTCTACTACATGGCCAATGCGGGCGGGCGGCTGGTGGGCACGCTGCTGTCCGGCCTGACCTATCAATGGGGCGGGTTGCCCTTGATGCTCGGGACGGCGGCCGCCATGGTCGCGCTTTCCGCCTTGGCTGCGGGGCGCTTGCAGCCCCACACAACTTCGGAGATCTCTGCATGAGCGTATTTGAACGGTATCTGTCCCTGTGGATCGCGCTGGCAATGGCCGCCGGGATCGCCATCGGCTCATTCGCGCCGGGTTTGGTCCAGGCCATCGCGGCGACCGAGGTGGCCAATGTCAACCTGGTGGTGGCGGTGCTGATCTGGGCCATGGTCTATCCGATGATGGTGGGGGTGGACCCAAGCAGCCTGCGCGACGTGGTAAAACAGCCCAAGGGGCTGGCGATCACGCTGGTGGTCAACTGGCTGATCAAACCCTTTACCATGGCGGCGCTGGGCGTGCTGTTCTTCGAATACGTCTTCGCCGACCTGATCGCGCCCGCCGATGCCCAGCAATATATCGCGGGGCTGATCCTGCTGGGTGCGGCGCCCTGCACGGCAATGGTGTTCGTCTGGTCGCATCTGACCAAGGGGGACGAGAACTATACCCTGCTGCAGGTGTCGGTGAATGACATCGTCATGGTCTTTGCCTTCGCCCCGATCGTGGCCTTCCTGCTGGGTGTGACCGACATTTCGGTTCCGTGGCAGACGCTGGTCCTGTCGGTTGTCCTGTTCGTGGCGCTGCCCCTGGCGGCAGGTGTCTGGACGCGCAACCGGCTGGGCTCGGCCGAGCGGATCGAGGCGTTCCGCGACCGGATCAAACCATGGGGCGTTGTTGGCCTGATCGCGACCGTCGTCATCCTGTTCGGCCTGCAGGGGCAGGTGATCCTGGACCGCCCGATGGTTATAGCGCTGATCGCCGTGCCGATCCTGATCCAGTCCTACGGGATCTTTGCGGTGGCTTATGCGGCAGCTTTTGCCCTGCGCGTACCTCACCGGATCGCAGCGCCCTGCGCACTGATCGGCACGTCGAACTTCTTTGAACTGGCGGTGGCCGTCGCCATCAGCCTGTTCGGCCTGAATTCGGGGGCGGCTCTGGCCACGGTGGCGGGTGTTCTGGTCGAGGTGCCGGTGATGCTGTCGCTGGTGGCTTTCGCCAACCGGACGCGCGGCAGTTTTGCCGAGCGCTCGGAACAATCTCCAAAGGACGTCCGGGCCTAGCAATCCGACGGTGGAATTCCGGCGTCAAACAGTGGTAGACGCCTAGCGCGGACCCGGCTTGGCCGGGCGCCGCACTTTTGTCTGGGCCACAAGAAGGAACGTGCACTGATGGCGGGGTCTCAATCTCGGGCACTTGCTGATCGCAGCGAAGCCACTCGCGCTGCGCGCTTGTCGGTTGCGCCGATGATGGATTGGACCGATCGGCACTGTCGGTATCTGCACCGTTTGCTCAGTGCTGAAACGCTTTTGTACACGGAAATGGTGACGGCCCCTGCTCTGGTACGGGGTGGCGCGCTGCATCTTCTGGACCATAACCCCGAGGAACATCCCGTTGCTCTGCAATTGGGTGGTTCTGACCCGCGGGAGCTGGCTCAGGCGGCCGCATTGGGGGCTGAGGCCGGATATGACGAAATCAACCTGAACTGCGGCTGCCCGTCGGATCGGGTTCAATCAGGAACGTTTGGGGCCGTCTTGATGAAAGAGGCGGGCCGGGTCGCCGATTGCGTGGCCGCCATGCGGGAAGCTGTTGATGTCGATGTCACGGTCAAATGTCGGATCGGCGTGGATGACCAAAACCCCGAGGCCGTATTGCCCGATTTTCTGGATCGGATTCGTGCCGCCGGCTGTCGGCGCGTGACGATACACGCCCGCAAAGCGTGGCTTCAGGGGCTTAGCCCCAAAGAAAACAGGGACATACCGCCGCTGGACTACGATCTGGTTCACCGGATGAAGGCCGGTTTTCGGGATCTCCACATCTCGATCAACGGAGGCATCACGACACTGGCCGAAGCCCAGGTGCATCTGGACGCCGGACTGGACGGAGTGATGATCGGCCGGGCTGCTTATCATCAGCCAACCGATATTCTGGCCGATGCCGACCCGCTGATCTACGGGTCGGGGCAAAAGGCGGATCCGGTTGAAGTCGTGATGAAAATGCTGCCCTATATCGATCGGCATCTTGCCAGCGGGGGGCGGTTGCACCAGATCACCCGACATATGCTGGGATTGTTCGCAGGACGCCCGGGCGCTCGTGGTTGGAGGCGCGCTTTGTCCGAAGGCGCGGTCAAAGACCATGCCGGACCCGAGGTGGTTCTGGACGCGCTGTCCCGCGTGGCACCGGATGCCAAGGCGGCGCAGGTAGTTTAAGACGGCCCGAGGGCCGGGGACCAAGGGGGACGGATGCCCGATACGATGTTGCTGGCCCAGATGCTGGGTCTTTTGCTTGTGATCGGCGCGCTGGCCGGTGTTTTGGCTGGCCTTTTGGGAGTCGGTGGCGGGATCGTTCTTGTGCCGGCCTTCTTCTACGCTTTTCAAACGCTGGGATATGGTGGTCCGCAGCTGATGCAGCTGTGTCTTGCGACGTCACTTGCCACGATCATCGTGACTTCGGTTCGTTCGGTGCTGAGTCACAACAAGAAAGGCGCCGTCGATTGGGATATTCTACGCGGTTGGGGTCCGGGTATCGCAGTCGGTGCGATTGTTGGCGTGCTGGTCGCCTCGGCCCTGCGCACGGAAGCGTTGCAGGCGCTGTTCGGTATCCTTGGAATGGTGATTGGCGCTTATCTGGGACTTGGCAAGTCCGAATGGCGATTGGGTGATGCCATGCCCGGCGGGCTGAAGCGGTTGGTGATTTCGCCGTTGGTCGGGTTTCTGTCGGTGCTGATGGGAATTGGCGGCGGCAGCTTTGGGGTGCCTCTGATGAGCCTCTACAACACACCGATCCATCGGGCCGTTGCGACGGCCGCGGGGTTTGGCGTGATCATCGCCGTACCCTCGGTACTGGGCTTTCTGTTTCTGCCGATCGCAGCTGAACACCGTCCGCCGCTGACAATCGGCGCCGTCAATCTTGTGGCCTTTGGTGTGGTTGTTGCGATGACGATGATCACCGCGCCCTGGGGGGTGAAACTGGCCCATGCGATGGACCCCAAGCCGCTCAAACGGGTGTTTGCCGTGTTCCTCACGCTGGTGGCCCTGAATATGCTGAGCAAGGCAGTAGGGTGGTAAGGCATTTCTGGTCGCGGAGTTGGGAAGTATTCCCCTACGACCAGCCCATAGCAGACTGGGTGGCCCACGCCCTACCACTGGCGCAGCAGGCCGCCAGTGACCCAGCCCACCGGCAGTGGTTGGATTGCGAAGGCACCTGGTTCATCGGCGTCGATGCTCTGCCCAATGACGGGGCAGGGCGTGTCGTCGCCTCAGCTCCGTTGAGCGGGCAGGCTGTCGCGTTTCTGGTTGAACACTATGGTTCGATCGAATTGCACAAGGGGCAGGTCTCGGTCGTCTATCCCGGCTATCCGCGCCCGCGCAGGGGCGAGAACGAGGCGGCGGCCCGATACCGGGCCAAGCGCGACGCGGCGCATGTGGATGGCCTGAAACCCGGCGGCCCGGACCGTCGGCGCAAGATCGACGAACCTCACGCATGGGTCCTGGGTATCCCACTGACACAGGCGAGCGCAGATGCTGCGCCTCTGGTCGTTTGGGATGGCAGCCACAGGATCATGGGCGCGGCATTCCGGGCTGCGTTGGCCGGTGTTCCTCGCGCTCAGTGGGCGCAGACCGATATCACCGAGGCCTATCAGGCTGCTCGTCGCGAAGTGTTCGAAACCTGCCCGCGTATCGAAGTGTCGGCTTCGCCCGGCGAAACCTACGTGTTGCATCGCCATTGCCTGCATGGGGTCGCGCCTTGGGGGGCAGGGGCAACGGCGGGGCCGGACGGACGGATGATTGCCTATTTCCGGCCCGAGCTGCCGGGCGGTGTGGCCGAATGGATCGAATCCCCGTAACCTTCTGCCATTCTTTGGCTTTGGAGGCTCAAAATGATTACGGTCCACAAGAATTCCGACGGTGCATTGATCGAAATCGAATTGTCCGGCGAAGTTACAAGCGCCGATTACACAAACACTCTGGTTCCCGCAATCGAGGCTGCGCTGGCGGAACATGACGCCGTCCGCCTGCTGGTTATCGTCGGCCCCGAGTTCAAAGGCTATGATCTGGGCGCTGCTTGGGAAGATACCAAGCTGGGCCTAAGCCATTGGCGCGGGTTCGATCGCGCCGCGGTCGTCGCAGACAAGGGCTGGGTCCAGACCAGCGTGCGCCTGGCTGCGCCGCTGATGCCCTGTCCGGTGCAGGTGTTCGAGCTGGCCGAGCTGGAAGAAGCGCGCCGCTGGATCCGTGAATCCCTGGGCGCGATCCACATTGTGGATTTGGGCGGGCCATGCGTGCAGGTCAGCCTTATGGGTAAGCTGGACCCCGAAGAATACGAAAAGGCCGAAGCCGATTTGGATGCCATCCTGGGTGACAGGGATGCGTTCCGGTTGCTGATCGATCTGAGGGAGTTCGATGGCTGGCAAGGGCTGACCGCTCTGGCCGCGCATTTCCGTCTGGCCCGCGGTCACGTGGGAATGCTGGATCGGGCAGCCATCGTCGGCGACAAGGCATGGCAGAACATCGCGCAGCGCGTGGGTGGCCACATTCTGGGTACACGTACCCAGTTTTTTCCGTCCGAAGAGATTGAAAACGCCAAAGCGTGGCTGGCTGCCGGATGACGGTGGCGCGCGGCCCGAATGATTGGGCCGCGCTGCGCGTCCGGGGGTAAATCCTGGATTGACACCTGACGCTGTCGCGGGCCGGTCCAACTTGTTACGTCACGTCCTTTTCGCCCAGCCGCGGGGCGCGAAAGCATTGTAACTGTTGAGTCTCTCCGGCTAATTTGTCTAATTGGTAAAAAAATTGAAGCGCGACGGCAGGTTTTCCCCCTTTCTCAAAAGCCTGACTCCGGTATGCGCAAATCGTCGCTGCGGGCCGCCACTCACTCACGCATAGTCATACGGCTCGATCCCCCTTTTCCCGAGCTCTCGACCGGCCCGCAGCGACGCAGATTTATTCAGGAAGGCTCGTATGCGGCTGATCAAGTTTTTGAAAAGAAAATCCATGACCAGTGCGGCTGTCGAAGTTGATTTCCACGATTCTACTCTTCGACGCGCGCAGACCAGCAAGTCGGAAATCACCCGTTTGTTCCGCAGTGAATTGAAGGCCGGGAAACGGTCCGGTGTGAAGACATGCGCAGACTCTGCGAAAGATGAAGAAGACGGTCGGAAGACCGACAAAGCCCTTTGATTGTCAGGATTTGTCCAGACGGGCCGCGCGACCACCCCGTCTCTTGGCCAAGCGAGGCTTGCGGGCAGGCAGGTCATTCATGATTTCGGCGCGTTCCGAGCTGTCCATTTTCGACCAGCGCGTGATTTCGTCGATGGTGCGATAGCAGCCCGTACAGATACGCTCGGTCGGATGCACGACGCAGATCTGGACACAGGGGCTTTCGACCTCGTTCCTTTTCCAAATCATGTTCGTCATCGCCGGTCTCCGGGCTCGTTAAAGAAAGCGCAGCCTGTCCAGCGCTCCTTGCAGGATATAACCCGCCGCGACGTGGTCGATAACCTGTCCGCGACGTTTTCGTGTCGTATCCGCCTCTAAAAGTGCCTTTTCTGCCGCAACTGTGCTCAGACGCTCGTCCCAGAACCCGATCGGGATGTCGGTCAGTTGGGACAGGTTGCGGGCAAACGCGCGGGTCGATTGGCACCTTGGACCCTCGGATCCGTCCATATTCATGGGCAGGCCAAGAACGATCCCTCCGATCTCGCGGTCGGCAGCGATTTCCAGAAGGCGGGCAGAGTCTAGCTTGAATTTCTTGCGGCGCACGGTCTCAAGTGGGCTGGCTACGCCGCGCATGCGGTCGGAAACAGCCACGCCGATCGTCTTTTCGCCCAGGTCCAGACCCATCAGCGCCTGCAACGGGGGCAGTGCGGCTGCGAAATCCTCGAACACATCGTGGATCATTGCGACAGACCAGCCTGCTGCGCGGCCGAGTTGATCAGTTCAAGCGCGGTAGGGTCTTCGGCAAACTTGGTCGCGGCTTCATCGCGGATCGCGGCGGCCTGCTCGGTTTCTCCCAGCACCCCAAGCGCCGAGATCAGTCGAGCCCATTCCTGCGGAGAACCACCTTCGGTCGCCAGCCGGTCCGACAATCCGTCAACCATGCCGCGGATCATCTCTTGACGCTCCTCGGGAGTCATTTCCGCCGCTGCTTCCATATCCGACTGGCTGGGGCCCGGACCCGCCGGAGCAGCTGCGATTTCGGGCGCGTTGAACACGCCGGCGCGCCAGGCAAGTTCGTCGATCTGGGCGCGAATGGCGTTGGCCCAAGGCGCGCCCGGCGGCGAAGTGCGCAGCGTGTCCATCCAGACGCGATAAGCCTGGTCCGGCCGTCCGATCTGCAGCAGCATCTGTCCCCAGTAATAGCGCGCCGGTCCCGATTGCGGGTCGCGTTCCAGTGCCTGACGCAAGGCCGCTTCGGCTTCGGGCGAGACATAGCCCCCTGCCGCCAGGATCAGCATTTCTGCCAGGTTAGAATAGGCGTCCGCCGGGGCCTCATCCCCCATCAACTCGATTGCACGGCGCTGGGCTTCATAACCGGCCTGAAAATTGCCCGCGTTGGTTTCGTGCTGCGCCAATAGAATGTGACCCTTAAGATCGTCCGGTCGGTCGGCCACGGTCGTGCGCAGCTGGTTAAGAAGGTTGGCATAGCTGTCTTCAAGCTGAGGCGCTTCGACGGGCGGGGCCATCTGCTCGGCCTCTTCCTGGCCGGGTCTGTTCTCACGCAGTTCGGCGGCCATCTCCATGCGCGCTGAAAGCGGCTGATCAGGGTATCCGGCAGCGCCCAGTTGGCGGTACAAAGCAAACGCTCCGCCGATCAGAACCAGGGCAACGAACCCGATGGCGGCTAACCGAACAGTGGTCGACGGCCCGGTCGTCGCGTCACCGGTACGGATTTGCGCGTCGGCGGCCAGGATACGGCGCGAAATCTCGGTCCGAACCCGCTCGGCGTCGGCTTTGGCGATCACTCCGCGGGCCAGATCGCGATCAACGCTGGCCAGCTGTTCCTTGTAGACCCGCAAATCGTAGGCCGCCGGATGTTCCTGTCGCCGGCGGGTTCGGGTCAGGCCAAAGGCCAGGAATGCGGTGATCGACAGCGCAAAGAGCAGAAGCAGAACCCAGAATGTCATGATCTCTCCGGAATTGTTGCCCTCACTTAGACCTGCGCGCGCCCGGAAAAAAGGGACAAATGGCCGCGAATGGCCTACATGTCGCAATAGTGCGATATTGCGGCGCTGTACGGCAGGGGTAATCTGTCGCCGCACGGCATATCTTCGGCCAATCACGAACCGGACGGATTCGCTCATGAAACACTATTCAGCCTTTGCCGTAGCGCGAGAGGCGCTGCGCTATCACACCGGATGGGAGCGCGCCTGGCGTTCGCCAGAACCCAAGAAACGGTATGACGTGATCATCGTCGGTGCCGGCGGGCACGGTTTGGCGACGGCGTATTATCTGGGCAAGAACTACGGTATCCAGAACGTCGCAGTGATCGAAAAGGGCTGGCTGGGCGGCGGCAATACCGGGCGGAACACGACCATCATCCGCTCGAACTATCTGCAGGACCCGTCGGCGGCGATCTACGAAAAATCGCGCAGCTTGTACGAGGATCTGAGCCAGGATCTGAACTACAACGTGATGTTCAGCCCGCGCGGCGTGATGATGCTGGCGCAAACCCAGCACGAGGTGCGCGGCTATCAGCGTACGGCGCATGCCAACGCCCTGCAGGGGGTCAAGACCGAATGGATCGAGCCCGAGCGCGTAAAGCAGCTGGTCCCGATCATCAACATCGACGGCCCGCGCTATCCGGTCCTTGGCGCGCTGTGGCAAGAGCGCGGCGGCACCGCACGTCACGATGCGGTGGCCTGGGGCTATGCCCGGGCCTGCTCGAATATGGGTATGGACATCATCCAGCAGTGTGAGGTTACGGGCGTCCGGTCTGAAAACGGTCGCGTCACAGGGGTCGCGACGACCAAGGGCGCCATCGAATGTGACAAGTTGGGCATCGTTGTCGCGGGTCACTCGGGCCAACTGGCCGAGATGGCGGGCTTCCGCCTGCCGGTCGAGGCACTGGCCCTGCAGGCGCTGGTGTCCGAGCCGATCAAGCCCTGCATGGACGTGGTGGTGATGGCCAACACCGTGCATGGCTACATGTCGCAATCCGACAAGGGCGAGATGGTGATCGGCGGCGGCACCGACGGGTTCAACAATTTCACCCAGCGCGGTTCGTTCCATCATATCGAGGAAACCGTCCGCGCCCTGGTCGAGACCTTCCCGATGATCTCGCGCCTCAAGATGCTGCGCCAGTGGGGTGGCATCGTGGACATGACCGGCGACCGCTCGCCCATCCTGTCCAAGACGCCGCTGGGCGGTTGCTTCATCAACTGCGGTTGGGGGACCGGCGGGTTCAAGGCCATCCCGGGCTCGGGCTGGGGCATGGCGCAGCTGATGGCCACCGGGCATTCCCCGCTGACCGAGGCGTTCTCGCTGGACCGGTTCAAAGAGGGTCGCTTCATCGACGAAAGCGTTGCCGCCGGGGTCGCGCACTGATGTCAGTCGCCCCAATGTGCTCCGTGAATGGTCTCAGAACTTTTCGGGCTGTCGGATTTTGGCTTGATGGCCTTCTTTTCCTCAGACCGGAAAATGAAAAACGCGATCAGCCCAAAGACGGCAAGCGTGCCGGCTACGGTCAGAATTATGGTCAAAATATCCATACCCTCGACTTGGGCGTGTGGTCGAAAGAATTCAAGCAAGGAGTAGCCACATGCTGATCCTGAAATGCCCCTATTGCGGCGTCGACGCCGAAGAGACCGAACTGACCGCCGGCGGCGAAGCGCATCTGAAACGCTTCGGTCCCGGCTCGTCGGATGACGAGTTCCACGACTATCTGTTCGCCCGTGAAAACCCCAAGGGCGTGCATTTTGAACGCTGGCGCCACAGCAATGGCTGCGGCAAGTGGTTCCATGCCGCGCGCTGCACCGCCACGCTCGAGGTGTTCGGCACCTATTCGGCCCAGGTCACCGAGCCGCCGCAGGAGATCCGCGATGCGATTTCGGCCAAACGGCCGGGTTGGACGTGGAGAGAGTTCTCCTGATGCTTCGTCTTTTCAAGAACACATCCGCCGGAGGTCTTGGTGCCTCCACCTGCGAAAGGTCCGCAACATGAGCACCCGTCTCGCAAATCAAGGTCGCCTGATCGACAGATCGAAACCGGTCACGTTTTCATTCAACGGTACCGCGATGCAAGGCTATCAGGGCGACACGCTGGCCTCGGCCCTGCTGGCCAACGATCAGATGATGGTCGGCCGGTCATTCAAATACCACCGTCCGCGCGGCGTCGTGGCCAGCGGCGCCGAGGAGCCCAACGCGCTGGTCGGTTTGGGGCAGGGCAACCGGTTCGAGCCGAACCAGCGCGCCACTACGACCGAGCTGTTCAACGGCCTGACCGCGATCTCGCAGAACCACTGGCCCAGCCTGGAATATGACATCGGCGCGGTGAACACGGCTCTGGCGCGGTTCCTGCCGGCGGGGTTCTACTACAAGACGTTCATCCACCCCAAGCCGTTCTGGAAACATGTGTACGAGCCGTTCATCCGCCAGTCGGCCGGTCTGGGCAAGGCGCCCGACAAGGACAGCCGCGACGCGGATACGTATGAACACTTCTATGCCTTCACCGACGTATTGGTGATCGGCGGCGGTGTTGCGGGCCTGCAGGCGGCCAAAGCCGCCGCGCAATCGGGCGCCAAGGTCATGCTGATCGAGCAGACCGCCTATTGGGGGGGCCGCGCGCCTGTCGACGGCGGCACCGTCAACGACGAGCCTGTGGATAAGTTCGTGGAACAATTGGTTTCCGAACTCGAAACAATGGACAACGTCACCATGCGGTCGCGCTGCATGGGGGCCGGGGTCTATGACCACGGATACGTACTGGGATACGAGCGTCTGACCGACCACAAACCCGGCACCCTGGGCCCGCGCCACCGCCTGTGGCGCATCCGCGCCAAGCAGGTCGTTACGGCCACCGGCGCGATCGAGCGCCCGCTGTCTTTCGCCGGCAATGACGTGCCGGGGGTGATGCTGGCCTCGGCCATGCGCGACTATGTGGTCAACTGGGGTGTGACCCCGGGCGAGCGCGTGATCGTCGCCACCAACAATGACGACGCCTATCGCACCGCGATCATCCTGAAACAGGCGGGCGTGGATGTGTTGCGCGTCGTCGATGCCCGTCCCTCGGCCGGGCCGCTGGCGGACGAGGCGCGCAGCCTCGGCATCCGGGTCGATCCCGGCAAGGCCATCGCCAAGGTGAAGGGCGGCAAGCGGGTCAACAAGGTCGCGATCTGCAACCAGGAAGGCATCGGCGGCGCTCGGGAAGAGGTCGAATGCGACGCGGTTGCCATGTCGGGCGGCTGGTCTCCGGTGGTGCACCTGTGGTCCCATTGCGGCGGCAAGCTGATCTGGGACGAGGCCAACGCCCATTTCCGCCCCGACCCCGACCGTCCGCCGCTGGGCGCGAATGGCGAAGGCTTTGTCGTGGCCGCAGGCTCGACAAGCGGGCCGCCGGCGCTGGGCGAGGTTCTGGCCGATGCCCACGCCGCGGGCAAGTCCGCGGCCAAGGCAGCCGGGTTCAAGCCGAAGAACACCAAGGCACCGCAGGGCGAGGCCGAGACCGAAGCGCCCATGCAGGCCGTTTGGCTGATGCCCGCCAAGGCCGACGTGCAGCTGCGCATGAAGTCGTGGCTGGACTTCCAGAACGACGTGAAGGTCTCGGATGTGCAACTGGCCGCGCGCGAGGGCTATGAAAGCGTCGAGCACACCAAGCGTTATACCACGCTGGGCATGGCGACGGATCAGGGTAAGCTGAGCAATATCAACGGCCTGGCGATCCTTGCTGATGCGCTGGAGTCGGAGATTCCCAAGGTCGGCACCACCACTTTCCGCCCGCCTTATACGCCCATCTCGATGGGAGCCATTGCGGGCGAGGCGCGCGGCGAGGTGTTCCAGCCGATCCGCCGCACGCCCATGCATGACTGGCATGACCGGAATGGTGCCGATTGGGAGCCGGTGGGCCACTGGCGCCGCCCTTACGCCTATGTCCGAGCCGGGGAACCCGTGCATGACGCGGTGAACCGCGAGGTCAAGAACACCCGTGAAAACCTCGGGCTGTTGGATGCCTCGACCCTGGGCAAGCTGATCGTCAAGGGTCCGGACGCGGGCAAGTTTCTGGACATGATGTACACCAACATGATGTCCACGCTGAAGGTCGGCAAATGCCGCTATGGCCTGATGTGCTCGGAAAACGGCTTCCTGATCGACGACGGCGTCGTCGCCCGCATCGACGAGGACACCTGGCTGTGCCACACCACCACCGGCGGTGCCGAACGCATCCATGCCCATATGGAGGAGTGGCTGCAGACCGAATGGTGGGACTGGAAGGTCTATGTCGCCAACGTGACCGAGCAATACGCCCAGGTCGCCGTGGTGGGCCCCAACGCCCGCAAGGTACTGGAGAAGCTCGGCGGCATGGATGTCAGCCGCGAGGCGCTGCCCTTCATGGAGTGGCGCGACGGCCAGATCGGCGGCTTTGATTGCCGCGCCTACCGCATCTCGTTCTCGGGCGAGCTGTCCTATGAAATCGCGGTGCCCGCCAGCCAGGGGCAGGCCTTCTGGGATGCCCTGATGGAGGCCGGGAAAGAGTTCGGCGTGACGCCTTATGGCACGGAATGTCTGCACATTCTGCGGGCGGAAAAGGGTTTCATCATGATCGGGGACGAGACCGACGGCACCGTGATCCCGCAGGATCTGGGGCTGCACTGGGCGATCTCGAAGAAGAAAGAGGATTTCCTGGGCAAGCGGGCGCAGGAACGCTCTCACATGACCGACCCGGACCGCTGGAAACTGGTGGGTCTGGAAACTGTGGATGGATCGGTTCTGCCCGACGGCGCCTATGCAGTGGGCGAGGGCGTGAATGCCAACGGCCAGCGCAACGTGATCGGGCGCGTGACCTCGACTTATTACTCGGCCAATCTGGGCCAGGGTATCGCCATGGGGCTGGTCAAGAACGGGCCGAACCGCATGGGCGACGTGATCGAGTTCCCGGGCACCGACGAAAAAATCTACAAGGCAAAGATCGTGGACCCTGTGTTCTACGACAAGGACGGGGAGAAGCAGAATGTCTGAACCCATCAGCGCACTAAACCACGCCAGCTTTGACGGCATCGCCCGGATCGAGGAATGCGGCCTGCAGGGGATGATAACCCTGCGCGGCGATCTGTCCGACAAGCTGGTGACCAAGGCGGTCAAGGATGCCACCGGCCAGAAGATGCCCGGCCAGCGCGAGGCTTTCGTCGATGGCGAAAACGGCGTCTGCTGGATGTCGCCGGACGAGTTGCTGGTGCTTGTTCCCTACGCCGAGGTCGAGGCCAAACTGGCCGCCATGCAGGACGCGCTGAGCGGTGTGCATGCCTTGGCGGTCAATGTCTCGGACGCGCGGGCGGTGTTCCGGGTCTCGGGATCGACCGCGCGTGAGGTGCTGGGCAAGGTTGCGCCCGTCGATTTCTCGTCCGATGTCTTCCAGCCCGGCCAGATCCGGCGCACGCGCCTGGCGCAGGTTGCGGGGGCGTTCTGGATGGACGACGCGGAATCCTTTCGCGTGGTGTGCTTCCGATCGGTGGCGGATTACGTGTTCAAGCTGTTGAAGGTTGCGGCGCAGCCCGGCAGCGAGGTCGGATACTACTGAACCCGACCCCACCTTGGCAGAAAGAGCAAGCCCCGGACATCACCGGGGCTTTTCATTATTTGAAGGCCTCGCATCTGCCGGTTCCGTAAGGTTTGTTCGATGCCCCGACATTCACGAAACTGCCGCTCTCCTTCAGCCCGCCATCTGCCGCAAGATTCGCCTGATAGCGCATGCGAATGGCCTGACCTTCGGTGCTTTTGAGCGTCACGTTCCAGATCATCCGATAGCCTTTGGCCCCACGATCCCGAAGCTGCGCGTTGGCCCAATCATGGTAGTTGCTGGCGGCTTGGGCCGTGCCGGTCTCGGGGTCGATTTGAAAGGCATATTCGGGCGCGATCCAGCCGTGGCTATCCTTTTTCGTGATCGTGCACTTGTAAGCCATGGGGGATGCGGCAGCCGCCTGTGCTGTCAGGACCGCGGCGAGGAATAGAATAAGTCGCAAGTCAATTTTCCTGTGACTTCAGTGGTCAATACAGGAAAATGAACACCGCGTCGCTGGGTGCATAAGGGCAAACTCCCGTTTGGGTAGAGTTTTCGTAGCGAAACTCTATTCCGTGAACAGGACGCTGCGGTACTGGGTCAAAGCGCTCGGGCTCAACAAGTCCTGGGCCGAGATTGGGCGTCCGGCTTCATCGTGCATGTTCGAGTAGAAAGACAACGTCGCAAGCAAGGCTTCGACCCCTTCGGAACGCTTGCTTTTGTCCAGCAGGGGCGCGTGCTGCGACAGATACAGGGCTGGCTTCTGCTCCCGTAGCCAGTCGGTAAGCGTCGGCAGAACCGCAAACTCCGCCCCTTCGATATCCATTTTGACCAGCGAAATGCCTGACAGGTCCGTCGCTGTGGCGAACTGGTCCCAGGCGATGGTCAGGGCATCGGTTCCATGCGCGCCGTCATGCAGCAGCGAACTGGTCGAGTCGCCGCGCTCGCCCCGGACTGAAGCCATGCGCGCCACGCCAAACCGGTCGGATAGCGCGACACCGAAGGCCGAGACATTGCGGATGTCGTTCAGGTCGAGGTTCCAAGCCAGATGGCGAAAGGCGGTGGGGTCGGGTTCGAAACACCAGACATGCCGGGCTTTGCGCGCGCCATACAGAACTGTCGGGCCGATCCACGCGCCGATGTCCAGATAGTCGCGGTCGGGCGACAGGTGCTGGTCCAGCACCGCGAATGTCTCGGGCTCCCAGTCGCCGGCCGAGGCCTTGCGCCAGAATTTCGAATGGTATGGGTCCAGCCGGAACGGCTCGCCATTCAGGTTGCCTGCATAATGACCGCGAGCGCGGTAGAACATCTTGCGCGCCTGCGTCAGCATCGCGGACCTCCGGGTTTTCTGCGCTCGGGCCTTGACCTGCGGCGGTTGCCAAAGCATTTAACCTTGGGAACGCAACACAAATTTACAGGGGGCCGAGATGGCTTTTGAACTTCCTGATCTTCCTTATGCACATGACGCGCTGGCAGCCAAGGGTATGTCGGCGGAAACGCTGGAATATCACCATGATCTGCACCACAAGGCCTATGTCGACAACGGCAACAAGCTGATCGCCGGGACCGAGTGGGACGGCAAGTCGCTGGAAGAGATCATCGTCGGCACTTATGACAAGTCGGCCGTCGCACAGAACGGTATCTTCAACAACATCAGCCAGCTTTGGAACCACAACCAGTTTTGGGAAATGATGGGGCCGGGCGAGTCGAAGATGCCGGGCGAGCTGGAAAAGGCGTTGGTTGAAAGCTTCGGTTCGGTCGAGGAATTCCAATCGCAGTTCAGCGCGGCGGGAGCCGGTCAGTTCGGTTCGGGCTGGGCGTGGCTGGTCAAGAATGCCGACGGTTCGCTGGCGGTTACCAAAACCGAAAACGGTGTGAACCCGCTGTGCTTCGGCCAGACGGCGCTTCTGGGTTGCGACGTGTGGGAGCACTCCTACTACATTGATTTCCGCAACAAGCGTCCGGCCTACCTGTCGAACTTCCTCGACAACCTGGTGAACTGGGAAAACGTTGCATCGCGGATGTAACTCTTGACCCGACGAGGGTTTATCAAGGGCCTGCTGGCGGTGACGCTGGCAGGCCTTGTTGTTTCGCTGTACGGGTTCTTTATCGAACCGGCTATGCGGCTGCGGGTTCGCAAATGGAAGCTCAAGCGCGCAGACTGGACGGCACCTCCGCTGCGGATCGCGGTCATCGCCGACCTACATGCCGGCGAGCCATTCGTTACCCTAAAGCGTATCAAGCAGGTCGTAAGACGCACAAATGCGCTGGATGCCGATCTGGTCTTGCTGCTGGGGGATTTCACCGCCAGCCACAGGATGGTTTCGAAACCTGTCGCGATGGCGGACATCACTCCGGTTCTTGCCGGGCTGACCGCACGGCATGGGGTTTTCGCGGTTCTGGGAAACCATGACTGGTGGGATGATACCGCCGCTCAACGCCGGGGCGGTGGGCCCAACTTATATGCCGATACACTGGCCGCGAGTGGCATCCCGGTACTGTCCAATTCTGCGCAGAAACTGGATGGTCCGGGAATCTGGCTGGCGGGCCTCGAAGACCAACTGGCGATCGTGGAGGGCAATGGGCGATACCGCGGCCTGGACGATCTGTCCGGCACGTTGCGGCAGATTGCCGATGACGCGCCCGTCATCCTGATGGCGCATGAACCGGACATATTCCCCCAAGTGCCAGATCGCGTTGCCTTGACGCTGTCCGGTCACACGCATGGTGGGCAAATCAGACTGTTTGGGTGGTCGCCCGTGGTGCCCTCGCGGTTTGGCAATCGCTATGCCTACGGCCCGGTGCGCGAAGGTGGGAAGGATCTTGTAATTTCCGGCGGCATCGGGTGCTCGATCCTTCCGGTCCGGTTTGGTGTTACACCCGAGATTACGCTTGTCGAAATTTCGGCCTGATCTGTCCCTCGGGTAGAAACTTGCCGATACGTCAACTTTTGCGCGCATACGCCGTTGCAAGACGCCAAAGAGTGATTAGCTGATAGATGCGGGAGGAGAGAACCGCCAAAACCAAAACAATGAGGGAATAGCTGCCAAATTGTGCCGTGGGTGCAAGGTGTTGGCTGTTCTTGTTCGGGCGGGGGACGGCCACGAAAACCACAACAGGAGATCGCAATGGTCGCACTTGCACAGGGTACTTGGGTCATCATCGCCGACGGGGAAAAAGCACTGTTCACTGAAAACGTGACGGATGCCGAGAACCCCAATCTGGTGGTCGTATCGGTTGAGGAACATGATCATCTCGCCGCGCGGAGCAAGCCCTCGGATCGGGCGGGACGGCGAAATGATACCGGGCCGAACCAGAAATCTGCGGTGGAAGAAGACACCTGGCGCACTCACGCCAAATCCCTGTTCGTCCAGGATGTGGCCAACCTGCTCAACAAAAAAGGGCTGAAGGGCGCGTACAAGCGGCTTGTTCTGGTTGCCAGCCCACAGGTCCTGGGCCTGCTGCGCCGGCGCCTTCACAGCGAAGTTCTGGCCAAAGTCGTAGCCGAAGTCGACAAGACCCTGACCAATCATCCACTGCACAAGGTCGAAAAGGTGCTGCAACGCCAACTGCGCACCTCGACCGCCTGATCTAGCTAGTTCGGGACTCACGGGCGGGGAAGCCGCCCGTGACGCCTATTATTTCAATAACTTGCGCAATTCGTCCATCGCGGACTCGGCGTCGTCGACCCAGGTAATGAAACGGGCCAAGGAGGCATCCGCAAAACCTGCGTCGATCACCTGATCCAAAAGCGTGTGAAGCGCGTCCCAGTATCCGTCCACATTCATCACCAGAATGGGTTTGTCATGCAGGCCCAACTGGCGCCAGGTCAGTGCCTCGAACAACTCGTCCAACGACCCGGGTCCGCCGGGCAGCACGACCACGGCGTCCGCATTCATGATCATGACTTTCTTGCGCTCGTGCATCGTTTCGGTGACCACGAAACGCGTCAGATCTGTTTTTCCCACTTCCCGCCGGAGCAGATGAACCGGTATCACGCCGAAGGTTTCGCCTCCGGCCGCTTGCGTGGCCCGGGCGACTTCACCCATCAGGCCCACGTCACCCGCACCGTAGACCAGCCGCCAGCCCTCGGCGGCCAGCAGCCGTCCAAAGGTGCCTGCGGCCTTTGTGTAGGCCGAATTCGCGCCATTGCGTGACCCGCAATACACACAGATCGATTTCTGGGACATCAAACAGCGACTCCGGGGTTGTGTCAGAGGTTTTGACCCGTGATAGCGGGATTGGTAAATTGGCTCAACCGTTCGGCGGAAAGCTTTTGAGTCAAGGCATTTGCGCTGCGGAGTGAAGGAAAAAACATGGACGCCAAATCGGGAAGCGGTAGGTCGGGTGCATTCGTCTGGGGTATCCTTGCGGGTATCTTGGCTGTGATTGGCGCCGGGGGCTTGTATCTTTCGGGTGTCTTCGGTCCTGCGCCGCAGTCTGAACAGTCCACTACGGAAGAGGCCGTCGCCGAAAGCGCCAGCGAAGAGACGACTGAGCCAGCCGCTGCACCGGCACCAAGCCCGGATGCAGAGGACTCGCAGGTCGTTGCGGAACCTGAAAACGCGGACGAGGTTCAGACCTCGACCGAGACCGAAGAAGCAACCGCGCCGGAAGCCGAAGAGAAAACTGCGACTGACGAGCAGACTGCGCAGGACGCGACGGTTGAAGAACAGCCGGCAGAGGCTGCTCCCACACCCGAGGCTAACGCGGCCGCAACTGCTCCGACGCTCGACCAGATATTCGTGGAGCCCGACGGCAATGCGCTGCTGTCCGGCAAAGGCGACCCGGGCAGTCAAATTCGTATCCTGCTGGATGGCGAGCCGATCCACAGCTTCACGGTCGATGGCAGCGGCCAGTTCGCCGAGTTCGTCACCATCCCCTTCAGCGAGGCCGCGCGAGGTCTGGTTCTTGAAGCCGGTGACGGTACCCGGTCTGCGCAATCGGATGACTATCTGATTGCCGCGTTGCCCAAGCCGCCTGCGCCACCCGCTAAGGACGAGCAAGTCGCCAGCACGGACACCGAAGCGCAGGACGAAACGGCGGAACAGCCGTCTGCGGCCGCAGTCGCAGAGGACACCGAGGTCGCGCAAGCGGACGAGACCGTTTCCGGGGCGCAGGACGAAGAAGCAACCTCACCCGAGGCCAATACCGAGACTCAATCCAGCGAAAGCCAGCAGGTGGCCGTTTTGCGGTCCGGTGAGGAAGGGGTTGAGCTTGTCCAGTCGCCGTCGTCCGAAGACGCGTCGCCCGAGCAGGTTGCGCTTGATACGATCGGCTATTCCGACGCTGGCGATGTCCAATTGTCCGGCCGTGTGTCCGAGGGTGCTGCGGTTCGGCTCTATCTGAACAACAAGCTGGTGGCCGACATCACGCCAGGACAGGACGGTGATTGGCGCGGGGAAATCCAGGAAGTCGATCCCGGTGTCTATACCCTGCGCGTTGACGAAGTCGACACGGACGGAACGGTGTTGAGTCGTCTTGAAACGCCGTTCAAGCGCGAGCCGGTTGAAGTTCTGCAGGCGGCCGAGGCGCAGGATGCGGTGCCGGGCGCCGACCAGAGCACGCCGATCCGGTCCGTTACCGTGCAAAAGGGCGATACCCTGTGGGCGATCTCGCGAGAGCGTTTTGGCGACGGTGTTCTGTATGTCCGCCTGTTCGATGCGAACCGCGACCTGATCCGCGACCCCGACCTGATTTATCCGGGCCAGGTCTTCACCATCCCGGAATAAAGGCTTAGGTCTTGCGGGGCCGGGTTTTCGCCCGGCCTCGAAGCTTTCCGGGTCAGACATGAGAAGACTTGCGCCTATGCATTCCGCAGACATGCCACAGATGGACGAACGCAAGTCGGGTTGGCTGACTATCCGAAAAGTGGCTCCGTACCTGTGGCCCGAAGATGAGCCGTGGGTCAAACGGCGGGTGGTCTTCGCGATGGCCATGCTGGTTCTGGCGAAGTTGATCGCGGTCTACACGCCGATCCTGTACAAAGGCGCGGTTGACGCGTTGGCGGGCGAGGGCGTGCCTCCGCTCGCGCTGGGTGCGGTGGGGCTGACCGTGGCCTATGGCGTGGCGCGGATGATGACGGTGGGGTTCCAGCAGTTGCGCGATGCGCTGTTCGCGCCGGTGGGGCAACGCGCGCTGCGGGCGCTGGCGCTGGAAACCTTCCAGCACATCCACCAGCTCTCGATGCGCTATCATGTGACCCGCCGGACGGGCGGCCTCAGCCGGATCATCGAGCGCGGGGTCAAGGGCGTGGAGTTCCTGCTGCGCTTTCTCCTGTTTTCGATCGGCCCTCTGATCCTTGAACTGCTGCTGGTGGCGGTGGTTCTGATGTGGCTGTTCGACGTCTGGTACCTGGTCGTGGTGGCCGTCACCATCGCGCTGTACATCTGGTTCACCTTCACGGTCACCGAATGGCGCGTGAAGCTGCGGCGCGAGATGAATGACCAGGATACCGAGGCCAACCAGCGCGCCATCGACAGCCTGCTGAATTTCGAAACCGTCAAGTATTTCAACGCCGAACGGCGCGAAGCTGAACGATATGACGTGTCGATGAAGGCCTATGCGCAGGCCGCGTTGAAAACGGCATACTCGCTGGCCTTCCTGAATTTTGGTCAGTCCTTCCTGATCACTTGTGGCCTGATCGGAGTGATGGTTCTGGCCGCGATCGGCGTTCAGAACGGGCAGTTGACGGTGGGCGATTTCGTGATGGTCAACGCCTACATGATCCAGATCACCGTGCCGTTGAACTTTCTGGGCACCGTCTATCGCGAGATCCGGCAGGCCTTGGTTGATATGGGCCAGATGTTCCAGCTGCTGGAGCAGCCGGCCGAGGTAGTGGACAAGCCAGACGCCAAACCGCTGCAGATTACCGAAGGCCGGGTCGAACTGGACGATGTGCATTTCGGCTATGACCCGGACCGCGAGATCCTGCGCGGCGTCTCTCTGGTGGTGCCGGGGGGGCAGACCGTGGCCATCGTGGGCGCGACCGGCTCGGGCAAATCCACCATCGGTCGGTTGCTGTTCCGGTTCTACGACGTGACCCAGGGCGCGTTGCGGATCGACGGGCAGGATGTGCGCGACGTGACGCAGGAAAGCCTGCACGCCGCCATCGGCGTGGTGCCGCAGGATACAGTGCTGTTCAACGACACTATCCGGTACAACATCGCCTATGGCCGCGAGGGGGCCTCGCAGGCCGAGATCGAAGCCGCCGCAAAAGCCGCCAAAATCCACGACTTCATCATCTCTCTGCCCGAGGGGTACGAGACCAAGGTGGGAGAGCGTGGCCTGAAGCTCTCTGGCGGCGAGAAGCAGCGCGTGGGCATTGCGCGGACGCTGTTGAAGAACCCGCCGATCCTTCTGTTGGACGAGGCCACCAGCGCGCTCGATACCGACACCGAGCAGGACATCAAGGATGCCCTGGCCCGCGCCGGCGAGGGGCGTACGGTGATCACCATCGCCCACCGCCTGAGCACGATTGCCGAGTCCGATCAGATCGTCGTTCTGGAAAAGGGCGAAATCATCGAGCAGGGCACCCACGACGAACTGCTGCGCCGTGAAGGGCGTTATGCCCAGCTGTGGAACCGCCAGCAATCGGATACGCAGGCGGCCTGAATCCGCTTCAGCTAAGGTTTCAAATGAAAACGGGCCGGCTGTACCGGCCCGTTTTTTTTGTTACTCCGCCGCTTTGAGCGGATGCCCCGGTGTGTCGCCCGGGCTTTCCTCGGCATCTGCAGCCTCATCCTCGGTCCAGACGATTTCCGTCGCCTGCATCCGGCGGGCCGAGTCTCCGATCGCCATATCCTGCGCGATCTGGCTGGAACGGCCGGCGGTCACGCGGGCCAACAGTTTGCCCAGCCATATGGCATAGGTGGTCACCCACACCCGCAACGCCAGGAACGAGGGCGTCACGATCAGCGTCAGAACCGTGGCGATCCCCAGGCCAAACACCACTGCCGTCGCCAGCTGCTTCCACCACAGAGCGGTGGGGCTGTCGATGGAATAGCCGCCATTGATGAAGTCCAGCGACAGGCCGAACATCATCGGTGTCAGGCCGGCCATCGTGGTCAGGGTGGTCAGCAGAACCGGACGGATCCGCGCCTCGGCCGTGCGCACGATGGCGTCGATCCGGGGCATGTAGCGGCTGTATTCCTGATAGGTGTCGATCAGAACGATGTTGTTGTTCACCACGATCCCCGCCAGCGCCACGATGCCGGTGCCGGTCATGATGATCGAGAAGGGCTGTTGCATCACCATCATCCCGATCAGCACCCCGGTGGTGGACAGAACCACCGCCAGCAGCACCAGCACCGAGTTGTAGAACGAGTTGAACTGCGCCAACAGGATCACGAACATCAGACCCAGCGCGGCCAGAAAGGCGCTGGAGAGGAAGGCCTGGCTCTCGGCTTGGTCTTCCTGGTCTCCGGTCCATTCCCAGGTGATCGTGTTGGCAAAGGGCTGAGTGTCCAGCCACTCGGTCAGTACCGCGATCCGCTCGTTCGGGTTGATCGGCGTCAGGCGGGCGTCGCCGTCATCAATAGCGGCCTGCACCTCCTGCAAGCTGTCCGCACCGGTCAACTGAACCAGAGTATAGGCCGTACCATCGGCACCGTTGATCGTCGCACCTTCAGGTTCCGAGCCTTCGGTCACTTCGCGCACCACGGCCAGCCGCTGTTCTCCATCCGGGGTGTCGATCACCACTTTGCTCAGACCGGACTCCACGTCGGCCTTGACGTCGTAATAGCGCTCTTGATCCACGCGGTTGATTTCGGCCAGCTTTGCCACCGGTTTGCGGGTGATGAAGTTCGACAAGGGCACCAGCCCGTCCGGAGTACGCACCTTGAGCGTATCCAACGTGGACAGGACCCGATCCTGATCGGGCAGGCGGACGCGGATCTCGATCTCTTCATCCACGCTTTCGGGGCGCATTTCGCCCAGCAGGATGCCACGGGTCACCAACTGCACCATCGCGCCCACGGTTGCCACGTCGGCCCCGAACCGTCCTGCCTTGGCCACGTCGACGTCGATCTGCCAGTCGATACCGGGCAAGGGCAGGGTGTCCTCGATCTTGATCAGGCCCGGGGTGTTTTCAAACACCTCGCGCGCGGTCAGCGTGGCGCGGGTCAGGTCATCCCAGTTGTCGCCCTTGATCCGCAGGTGCACGGGCTTGGCCGAGGCCGGACCTTGTTCCAGCGGCAGGATCTCGACAACGAAACCCGGCAGCTTGGCAAGCTCGGCGTTCAACTGCTCGATCACGAAGTCGCCGTCATACTCGGGCGCGACGGTGTGCTTATCGAACAATCCGCCTGCGACAGGTTCTGACACGTTCGGACGATCCTCCCACGGGATGATCTCGAACTGCACGCGGCCCACCGTGTCCGCCGGAGCCTGCGCCCCACCGTTGTTCTGGTTCAGGCCGCCTTCACCGGCGAACGAGAACACGTTGATCACTGCCGGATGCTGGCTGATCACCTGTTCGGCCTCGAAAACCAGCGCGTCCTTTTCGGCCAGCGACAGGTTGCCCCGTGCGCGGACATAGGCGGTGGCCTGTTCCGGCTCGCTTTCGACGAAGAATTCAACACCGCGGTTGTTCTGACCGTACATGGTCATCACCGTCATCACCGCAAAGCCTACTGCCACGATCGAGACGATCGGCATGATCGGATTGCCGACCAAGAACTTGATGACATAACCGAAGGGCGTATGTTCCTTGGCCGTGTGGACACGTTCGTCCGGCTTGCGCTCGATCCGGGCTGCGCTCAGCGTGACCGATCCGGCGAAGGCGCCGAACAGGAACAGAACCGCGCCCAGCAAGAACCCACCGCCTGCGCCTTCCGGCAGTAGATACGTGGGGTTCAGCAGCTGCATTGCGCCCAGGAAGATCATGTAGACCGACGGCGGAACCAAGACGGCACGCACCCACCACGGCGTCCGCGCGCGCAACCAATCCGAGCTGCGGTCGAACACGCGGCTCAACCGGCCCGAGACACCGCCCATCACCGGCAGGTAGATCAGCGCCACGATCAGCGAGGCCGACAGAACGAAGATCAGCGTGACCGGCAGCATCCCCATGAATTCACCCGGAATGCCCGGCCAGAACAGCATGGGAAGAAATGCGCACAGCGTCGTGGCGGTTGACGAGACGATGGGCCAGAACATCCGCTGGGCTGCCTCGACATAGGCGTGCATCGGGCCGACGCCTTCCTTGATGCGTTTGTCGGCATACTCCACGACCACGATCGCGCCATCGACCAGCATCCCCACAGCCAGGATCAGGCCGAACATGACGATGTTCGAGATGCTGACGCCCATGATGGCCAGGAACGCGAAACACAACAGGAACGAGGTCGGAATCGCGAAGCCCACCAGCAGCGCCGCGCGGGTACCCAGCGAAGCCAGTACCACGATCATCACAAGCGCGATGGCTGTCAGAACCGAGCCTTCCAGCTGGCTGACCATCGAGCCGACGATGCGGCTCTGGTCATTAGAAGTGCCGACATTCACGGCAGCCTGCAGCTCGGCCGGCCACTTGGTCTCGGCCTTGGCGACGGTCTCTTTCACCTGGGCCACGGTGTCGATCAGGTTGAAACCCTTGCGTTTGACGACCTGCAGCGCCACGGTTGGTTCGCCGTTGAACCGGGCGGTGCCTTCGCGGTCTTCGAAGGTGTAGTTGATCTCGGCCAGTTCGCCCAAGGTCACGACCCGGTCGCCATTGACCTTGATCGGCAGTCCGTAGACATCCTGTGCGGTCTTGAAGGACGAAGGAATCTTGACCGAAAACGCACCCTGTTCGGTTTCGACCTCACCAGCGGCGATCAGCTGGTTGTTGTTCTGCACGACCTTGATCAGCTCGGCCGCGGTGACGTTGTACGCCTCAAGCCGCAGCGGATCGATGACCACTTCCAGCATTTCATCGCGATTGCCGGCGATCCCGGCCTCAAGGACCGAATCCAGCGCCTCGAGCTCGTCCTGAAGGTCCTTGGCGACCCGCGCCATCGTGCGTTCGGGCACGGCACCCGACAGGTTCACGATGACGATCGGGAATTCCGAGAAGTTGATCTCGGTCAGCGTGTATTGCTCGGCGCCTTCGGGGAAGTCGGCCTGCGCACTGTTCATCGCGTCGCGCACGTCAGCGGTAATGGCTGTCTTGTCCCAGCCAAAGTCGAACTCAAGCGCGATCCCGGCATAGCCCTCGGCGGCGGTGGCGGTCATCTCCTTCAGGCCGTCCAGATCCGCAAGCTCGGTTTCCATCGGCTTGATCAGCAGGTTTTCACTGTCTTCGGCCGAAATGCCCGGAAACTGAACCGACACGAACAGGGCCGGAATCTCGATGTCCGGTTCGCCTTCTTTGGGCAGGCTGACATAGGCAAACCCGCCGATGATCAGCGAGATGGCAATGAATGCCAGAACCATTCGGGCCCTGTCGGCGGCCCAGCTGACTATGCCCGTCATTGGGAAACGTCCTTATAGGTGGGCGCTACGACCACACCCGCAGTCACGAACTCTTGTCCGACCACGATGATGTCTACGGTTTCCGCAAGACCGCCGACCCAAACACCGTCGGCCGTATCGCGCAACAGTCGGATGGGTACGAAATCGACGATATTACCGGCTCCGACCGTCCGAACGCCTAGCTGGCCTTCGTTGTTCAGCGTCAACGCCGATTGCGGCAGCAGGTGAGCCTTGGCGCCTTCGGCCGCGATGCGGATGCTTGCGGTCTGCCCGTCCCGGATCAGAAGCTCGGGGTTCGGGACGGTGACTTCCACCTCGAACGTGCGTGTGGTTTCGTCCGCCGAACGGCTGAGGAAGGTCACACGGCCCTCGACCTGCAATCCGGTCACCAGTTGTGCCTGCGCCGGAGCGCCGACGGTGACACGGTTCACTTCGGTTTCGGGAACAAAGCCGACCAGCTTGATCGGATCAAGCTGGATCACGGTCGCGCACAACGATCCGGGCTGCATCAGACTGCCCAATTCGGCGGCATCGCTTTCCAGAAGGCCCTGAAACGGGGCCTCGATGGTGATGCGATCCAATTCCAGTTCGGCAGCCGAAACCGCCGCTTCCGCAGCCTCGATGCCCGCCTCCGTAGCCTTCAACTCGGCCTCGGCCGCCTTGATACCGGCCTTTGCGGTACTCATCTCGGCCTCGGCCGCGATCCGCCGGGTTTCGGAGCCGAAGCCAGTTTCCGACAGTTTGCGGGCTGCAATCAGGTTTATTTCGGCCTCGGCAACGCGCGCATGCGCTTCCTCCAGCCGTGCTTCGGCTTCGGGCACACGGCTTTCCGCCTCCAGCTTGGCAGCCTTGGCTTGGGCAAGCTGTGCCGGGCGTGAGCCGGGATCCAATTCGCACAGCAGATCGCCGGCCTCGACGAAGGTGCCTTTGCGCTTGGGTTCCGAAATGACGGTTGACGTGGTTTCCGCCAGAACTTCGACCTGACGGATTGCTTTGGTTTCACCGCGCAGCAGAACGGCGCTGTCGATTTCGCGCGCAGTGGAGCGCAACGCAACAACCCCAACGGCCTGCACGGCGGAGGCGTCGCTTGCCTCAGCGTCAGCGTCAGACTGGCTCGCAGCATCTTCGCGACCGGCAAATGCAAACAGGGCATCGCGCTCGAAAACCACGAAATACAATGCAACGATGACCAATACGGCGTTGACGAGGGATATCAATCGCATGCCGTCATTCTCCTTAAAATATTATGTCCGCACAAATGCCGGTGGGCACGCAATGACATGGGGGCGTGCGTGCGCGAAGTCCATACTGAACTGAATAGTTTGGTTTGATTTTTTTCGCAAGAGCGCCCTGACGCTGAGCAATTGTGCATTTCGGGTACTTGGCTTGCTGATGGTGCCGGGGTATGACATGGCGCCAGAAAGCTGAATGCAACGCCCGGGGGCAGGAATGAGCGACGTCGACAGTTTCATTGATGAGGTCACCGAAGAGGTGCGCCGCGACCGGCTCTACCTGCAGCTGCGTCGATGGGGTTGGGTCGGTGTTCTGGCCGTTGTTCTGATCGTGGGCGGTGCGGCTTTCAATGAATACCGCAAGGCGCGCGACGCCAGTCAGGCCCAAAAGCTGGGCGACGATATTCTGGCCGCGATGCAGCTGAACGACGCTTCCGCACGTGCCGGTGCGTTGGCGCAGGTCACGGCCAATTCGGCCGGCGAGCAGGCTGTTTTGGGCTTTCTCCTCTCGGGCGCATTGTCCGAGTCGGGATCGGCCGAACAGGCCGTTGAACAGCTGAATGCGATTTCAGTTCAGGGTGACCTGCCGGAAATCTACCGCTCGATCGCTGCCTTCAAGGCCCTGTTGTTGCAGTCCGAAACCATGCCCGCCGCTGAGCGCCGCCAACAGTTCGAGGCGCTGGCCGCTCCGGGCGCGCCGCTGCGTCTGCTGGCAGAAGAACAACTGGCCCTGATCGACCTCACCGATGGTGACACTCAGGCCGCGCTGGAACGTCTGCAGTCCATCCGTCAGGATGCAGAGGTCAGTGCCGACATCCAGCAGCGTGCAACCCAATTGATCGTCGCGCTGGGCGGAACGCCCGAACCGATCACCGCACAGCAGGGTTGATACGCGGCCCATTTCAGTGAACCAAGACAGGCGAGTTCGGAGTTTCATGGCAAAAAGACTATTTTCCCGATTTGGTTTGCCGGTCGCAGTTCTGGCGCTGACAGCGCTGAGCGCCTGCGAGGAACCCGAAGTGATCCTGCCGGGCGAGCGTGAAGACATCCGCCCGGCCCAGGATCTGGAAACCGTTCAGACAACCGGTGCCAAACCGATCAGCCTGCCGGCCGCAAAGCGCAACGCCGAATGGGCACAGAGCCCGGGAACCGCGGCTTTCCGTACCACCAACGCGGCGCTCAGCCCCGCGCCGCAGCGCATCTGGTCAACCTCGATCGGGGCCGGCGACGGGCGCAAACAAAGGATCACCGCTGATCCGGTTGTCGCAGGTGGCTTGATCTACACCCTGGACGCGGCGGCAACCGTTTCCGCGGTTTCTCCTCAGGGGCAACTGGTCTGGAGCACAAACCTGGTCCCCGCCACGGATGGCGAAGAGCAGGCGACCGGGGGCGGCATCGCCTATGCAGACAACACGTTGTACGTTTCGTCCGGTTTTGGCCGTCTGACCGCTCTGGATGCGCGCACCGGCGGTATTCGCTGGCAAAAGAAGCTGAACGCGACCGGTAGCGGAGCACCGCTGGTTTCTGGCGGCCTGCTGTACCTTGTGGCCGGGGATCAGACTGGCTGGGCGGTTGATGCAAAGGACGGGCGCATTGCCTGGCAGATCGAGGGCACGCCCAGCGTCGGCAATGTCCTGGGAGCTCCGGCGCCGGTATTGGCGAACGAGTTTGCAGTCTTTGCGTTTGGGTCCGGTGATGTGGCGGCCGCTTTCCGCAAAGGCGGTATCCGTCGCTGGAACGCGTCGGTCGCCGGCGGCCGCAGGGGGCGGGCCGCAGCGCAGATCGTGGATGTGACGGGCGGCCCGATCGTATCCGGAAACTCAATCTACATCGGCAACCACTCAGGACGCACGGTCGCCTTCGACGCCAGCTCGGGCGAACGGATCTGGACCGCTTTCGAAGGCGCGGTCGATACCGTCTGGCCGGTCGGCAACAGCGTATTCCTGATCAGCGACCGCAGCCAGTTGGTGCGGTTGGACGTGTCAGACGGGTCTGTGGTCTGGGCCATCGACCTGCCGGGCTTCGTCAAGGACAAGCCCAACCGTCGGGGACCGATCTTTGCGCATTACGGCCCCATCATGGCTGGCGGACGCATCGTCATCGGCTCGAACGACGGTTATCTGCGGTTCTATAACCCTGTCGACGGCATGCTGGTGCATCAGGTCGAGGTTCCGGGCGGGGCGACAACGGCACCGGTGGTTGCGAACCAGACCCTCTACGTGGTTTCGACCAAAGGGCAACTGCACGCTTTCCGTTGACGACAAGATGCGTTAAAGGGCGCGTCTGAGTCTTGAAAGTTGAGTATCATGTCTTTGACCCTCGCCATCGTGGGGCGCCCCAATGTGGGCAAATCCACCCTGTTCAATCGCCTTGTGGGCAAGCGCCTTGCTCTGGTGGACGACCAGCCCGGCGTTACCCGCGATCTGCGTGAGGGCGAAGGGCGGCTGGGTGACCTGCGCTTTACCGTGATCGACACGGCCGGGTTGGAGGATGCCACCGACGACAGCCTGCAGGGCCGGATGCGGCGCCTGACCGAGCGTGCCGTGGACATGGCCGATGTCTGCCTGTTCATGATCGACGCCCGTGTGGGCCTGACCCCGACCGACGAGATGTTTGCCGAGATTCTGCGCAAGCGGTCCAAGCATGTGATCCTGGCGGCCAACAAGGCCGAGGGGGCGGCGGCGGATGCCGGTGTGCTCGAGGCGTACAACCTGGGTCTGGGCGAGCCGATCCGCCTGTCGGGTGAGCATGGCGAAGGCATGACCGACCTTTACGCGGCGTTGATGCCTTTGGCTGACGCCATGGAAGAAAAACAGCCAGAGGACGTTCCGCAAACGGATATCGATCTGGACGAGGATGGGGAAACCGAGGGCGAAGCCCCTGCAATTACGCCGGACAAGCCGCTGCAAGTGGCCGTTGTCGGGCGTCCGAATGCTGGCAAGTCCACGCTGATCAACAAGATCCTGGGCGAAGATCGTCTGCTGACCGGTCCCGAGGCCGGCATTACCCGTGACGCCATCAGTCTGAAGTTGGACTGGGGTGGCACCCCCATGCGCATCTTTGACACCGCCGGTATGCGCAAGAAGGCCAAGGTACAGGAAAAGCTGGAGAAACTCTCGGTTTCCGACGGCCTGCGCGCCGTCAAGTTCGCCGAAGTCGTGGTTGTTCTGCTGGATGCGGCGATCCCGTTCGAGCAGCAGGACCTGCGCATTGCCGATCTGGCCGAACGTGAAGGCCGTGCCGTGGTGATCGCGGTGAACAAGTGGGATGTCGAGGATAACAAGCAGGAGAAGCTGCGCGAGCTCAAAACCTCGTTCGAACGCCTGCTTCCCCAACTGCGCGGCGCGCCTCTGGTGACCGTGTCGGCAAAGACGGGCAGGGGGCTGGAGCGGCTGCGGGATGCGATCCTGCGCGCCCACGATGTCTGGAACCGTCGGGTTCCCACCGCGGCCTTGAACCGCTGGCTGACCGCCATGTTGGAGCAGCACCCACCGCCAGCCCCCCAGGGGCGCAGGATCAAGCTGCGCTATATGACTCAAGCAAAGACGCGCCCGCCGGGTTTTGTCGTCATGTGCTCGCACCCGGACAAGATGCCGGAAAGCTACTCGCGGTATCTGGTCAACGGTCTGCGCGAGGATTTCGACATGCCCGGAACCCCGATCCGGCTGACGCTGCGCGGGCAGGGGGACAAGAACCCCTACAAGGGGCGCCGCAAGAAAAACGCGGGTGCGCTGGCCAAACATCTCAAGGGCAAGGCGTAACTGCGCCAATTTTCAGCATTTTCGGGCTTGGGGCGTGACAGCCCCCAAGCATCGCGCTAGCATTCGCATGCGTGCATTCATTTCGCGCGCGATTTGCGCGTGCCTGTGACGTGCAAAATTTCGCAAGGACTATTGAACCGGACCATCGTGGGGAGCGGGCTGGATGGACCTGAGAGAATATACGAGACAGTACGCGGTGCAGGACAATCGGCTGGCCGCGCTCAGCTATTTCGGGACGTTCGTGGTGTATTTCGCATCGCTGACGCTGGCGATCGTCTATGTGGATCAGTGGTTCATCATGATCCCGGCCGGGATCGTGTTCGCCTTTTCGGCAGTGCGTCTCTATGTTCTGCAGCATGATTGCGGTCATCATTCTCTGTTCGAAACCCGACGGCAGAATGAGTGGGCTGGCCACGTGCTGTCGCCGTTCACCTTCGCTCCGTTCGAAGTGATGAAACAGAACCACAATCTGCATCACGCGGGCATCGGCAATCTCGAACATCGGGAGACCGGGGAAATCAACACGATGACCTTGCGGGAATGGAATGAAGCGGATTGGAAAACCCGTCTGTTCTACAGGCTTTACCGCAATCCCTTCATCTTGGTGCCGGTCGGGGCCCTGTTCACGTATTTTATCCGCTATCGCTGGCCCAAAAACACGGTGCGGTTCGGCGTCCGTGGGGTCGTGCTGCACAACCTGTCCATCGTGGTTTTCCTCGGGTTATTGTATTGGATTGCTGGCATGACAGGCATACTCGTCTGGCTGGCCTTCTCGTTTCTCGGCGGAATGCTGGGTGTGTTTCTGGTGTATCTTCAGCACAATTTCGAGGACACCTACTGGGATCGCCGCCCGGATCTGGACCCGCAACTGGCGGCGCTTCAGGGTTCGTCAGCGCTGGATTTCGGATGGTGGTTTGACAATGCGGTCGCCTGCATCACGCTGCATGACATCCACCATTTCAATGCGCGCATCCCGTCCTACCGGCTGCGCGCCTGTCACTACAACCTGCCACCCGAATACACACCCCGCCGGATCAAGTTTCCCGAGGCGGTGGCCGCGCTGAACCTGAAGCTGTGGGATGAAGATGCCAAGCGGCTGGTTCCCTTTCCGCGGCAGGGTGAAACCGGTGAGCTGGCCCGGGGCAGTTAAGGACGGTTTTCCAAAGGTTGTGCAGACCGAAGCCTTGTCTTGCGGCCTGTCGGACGTAGTTTTTAAGTTGGATCGTTTAGGAGTTTTGGAATGACAGCGGTGACCAAGGTTCGCGGTATCGGAGAAGCACTTGGCCGCGCTCTCAACGACAATGGCATCAAGACGGCCGAGGAACTGGCCAAGGCCAAGCCGGCTGCGCTGGTCGCCGTTCCCGGTATCGGAGCGCGCCGGGCGCCCGGATTGATCGCCGCCGCCAAACAGGCCACCTCCGGCGCTGCGCCCGTCGCCAAAACCCGCTCGCAGAAGGCCCCTGCGCGGAAGGCGGCGCAACCTCGGACCTCAGCTGCTGCGCGCAAGGCCGACGCAGAAGCCAAGGTGGCAGCCGAGAAAGCCGAAGCAGAGGCCAAGGCCCGGAAGAAGGCCAAGGCCAAAGCTAAGGCCGAAAAGGCAGCGAAGAAAAAGAAAGAGATGGAAGCGGCGATCTCGAAGGCGAAGGAAAAGATAAAATCCAAGGCCAAGTCGAAAAAAGACAAGAAATCCAAGAAGGAAAAAGAGAAGGCCGGCGGTAAGTCCAACAAAGACAAAAAGGACAAGAAGGCCAAGAAAAAGGCAAAGAAGTAGTCACTTCTTTGCCTTGATCCGAAGCAATGCGGTCGCGGCTGGCGTGACCGCTAAAAGTTACGCCAGCGTGCCGTCAGCCTGCAGGGTCAGCTTGCCGCCAAGATACGGCGAAAGAACCTCGGGCAAGGTCACGGTGCCATCGGCGTTCTGGCCGTTTTCCAGAACCGCGATCAAGCAGCGCCCCACCGCCAGGCCCGATCCGTTCAGCGTGTGCACGAATTCAGGTTTGCCACCGCCCTCAGGCCGGAAGCGCGCATTCATGCGACGGGCCTGGAAATCTCCGCAGGTCGAAACCGAGCTGATCTCGCGATAGGTGTTCTGGCCGGGCAGCCAAGCCTCGATGTCGAAAGTCCGGCGCGCGCCAAACCCCATGTCGCCGGTGCACAAGACGACGGTACGGTAGGGAATGCCCAGCTTTTCCAGGATGCCTTCGGCACAGCGCAGCATGCGCTGCTGTTCGTCGTCCGATTTGTCGGGATGCGTGACCGAGACCATCTCGACCTTTTCGAACTGGTGCTGGCGCAGCATGCCGCGCGTGTCCTTGCCGGCCGAGCCCGCCTCGGAGCGGAAGCACAGCGAATGTGCCGTGTAGCGGCGCGGCAGATAGCTTTCCTCGATGACGCAATTGTTAACAATGTTGGTCAGCGACACCTCGGAGGTCGGGATCAGCCACCACCCCTCGCGGGTTTGGTAGCTGTCCTCGCCGAACTTCGGCAGCTGGCCGGTGCCCTGCATCATCTCGGAGAGCACCAGAACCGGACCATTCACTTCGGTCAGACCATTCTCGTTGGTATGTGTATCCAGCATGAACTGCGCGAGCGCCCGGTGAATGCGCGCCACACCGCCCGACAGCAACACGAAACGAGATCCTGCCAGCTTGGCCGCGGTTTCGAAATCCATGCCGTTCTGTACCGAGGCGATCTCGAAGTGTTCCTTTGGTTCAAAGTCATAGTCCCGCGGCGTGCCCCAGCGTTTGACTTCGACATTGTCATTCTCGTCTTTGCCGTCGGGTACGTCCTCGGCCGGCAAGTTCGGGATGCGAACCAACTGGTCAGTCAGAAGGGCGTCGATATCCTTGGCCTCGGTCTGCATACGAGCGATTTCGGCCTTTTTCTCGGCCACAAGTGCCCGAAGACGCTCGAACTCGGCTTCGTCGCCGCGCGCCTTGGCTGCGCCGACTTCCTTGCTGGCCTTGTTCTGTTCGGCCTGCGCCGTTTCGGCTGCCAGGATCTTGGCCCGACGGCTTTCATCCAGGCGCAGCAGGTCTGACGATACCGGAGCTTCCCCCCGGCGCGCGAGCGCGGCGTCGAAAGCTGCTGGGTTTTCGCGAATTGCGCGGATGTCGTGCATAGGTCAGATCCTTGGCAAGTGAATCACTAGGGCCGCTTATGCACCATCTGACGGGCAGGGTGTAGCACCGGGTTGGAAAAACGGCCTAGTTGTCCGTGTCTTCAACCGCGTCATGTGCCAGTCGACCGTCCCAGGGATGGGTCGGGATCTTCGGCTCGGGCGGGTCGGCAACGTAAGATGGCGTCATGATCTGAACACCGTTCTCGTTGAACACTTCAACGATGTTGCGGTGCAGGTCGGACTTGATCCGCGGGATCGAGTTGCCACGGGTCGTGTAGGCGTTGATCTGGTAGTTGATCGCGTAATCGGCCAGCGCGGTCCACAGGACAAAGGGCTCGGGGCGGGCGCGAAGGCCATCGGTGCGACGGGCTGCCTCGATCAGCATCGCTTCGACCTTTTCGGGGGGCTCTTCATAGCCGATCCCAACGGTCGTGTGCAAAAGCAGGCCCTTGCCGTCGGTCTGCTTGGAAAAATTGACCACGTCCGAGTTCATCAATTGGGCGTTGGGGATCGAGATCAGCTCGTTCTTGATGGACTTCAGGTGGGTTTCCATAAGTTTGATCTGCACCACATCACCGATGTGTTCACCGATTTGGATGCGGTCACCGATCGAGGTCGACCGGCGATAGATTACGAACAGTCCAGCCAGCATGTTGCTGACAACCGAGTTCGCGCCAAGAGAGAGCATTGCGCCAACCAGGATGGTCAGACCCTGAAAGGCCGCCGAATCCGAGCCCGGAATGTAGGGAACCGCAAAGACAAGGGCGATCAGGATCACCACGACACGCGCGATATTGAACGTGGGATTGACCCAGTGTTTCTCGAAATCGCCCATGTCGAAAGTGCCGGCCTCGACCGCGTCGAAGAACACCCGCATGCCTTTGATGATGTACATCGTCACCCAGGCGATCAACGCCAGCATGATCATGTTCGGGATGTAGCTGAGGATACCCCGGAAGATCAGCAGAACCGGTTCGGTCAGGTAGGTCAGCAGCAGCTGCGCAAAGTACCGTGACTCGGCAAATGCCAGCAGGACGAACGACAGATAGTAATAGAAACCCAGAAAGAAGATGATCAGCAGGCCAAAATTCAGCCCGTATCGGATCAGTGCGGCAATCGCCTCGGCCTGTACGCTCTTGGCGGTGGCTTCCTCAACGTCCCTCAGGTATCGCCGGACAAAGATCAGGGTGCGTCGCCGAATGCGCCTGTGCAGCCACAGGATCACCAGGACGAAGACGATGAACCCCAACGTCCACGCCGCCGCTTCGATCGCACCCGACACACGCGCCTCGTCCGTGCGGTTTGCCCGGTAAGCCATGATCGCGTCCCGGATGGCGTCGCCATGCAAGACCGTCAGGACACTCAGTTCCATCTGCTCCAGCTCGGCATCGGCCTCGGTAACGATTGTGACCATCTGCCCGTCCGCTAGAATGCGGGTGCCTATCTCGGTGTCCTGATAGGTGATGTCGACATCCGTGGCATCCGAGGATTCGGCGACCTTGATGATCGCATCCTGAATGTTCTCGGCCCTTTCCGGCGCGGGCAGGGCGCTGGAGCCTCGGATGTGAAACAAGGTGTCGCCGTCAACGATGACCGGAGCCATGAAGGTCTCGGCGGCGGCGCTGTCGGCTTCGGGTACGTCCTGCGGGGCATCCTGTGCCATGACAGGCACCGAAAAGGCCCAAGCCGCAAACAGCATGGACAGCAAAACACCCAATGGAAATGGGGCCTTGACGAAACTCCGCATGGGTCCTCCCTGACTTTGACTATACCCAAAGCCCCGTACCATCCTAGTGGATATCTGCGGTGTAATTCATCATCTTCGGGGATCGTGACACTGTTGCACGGCATGCCAAGTCGGGCATCGCTTGCAAAGGTTGATTTCAAGGCATAGTTTCCCGGCAAATTCGCGGTGCTCACTCCGCGACCTCAAGAAAAAAGGAATGTCCCATGGAAGGTGGCGCAATCGCCCAGTTTCTCCCGCTCATCCTGATCTTCGCGATCATGTACTTCCTGCTGATCCGTCCGCAGCAGAAGAAGATGAAGGAACATCAGGCCATGGTCGAGGCAGTGCGCCGCGGCGATCAGGTCGTCACTCAGGGTGGCCTCATCGGCAAAGTGTCGAAGGTCAAGGAAGGCGAAAACGAGATCGAGGTCGAGATCGCGGACGGTGTCCGGGTTCGTGTGGTCAAGTCGACCATCGCTCAGGTGCTGAACAAGACCGAACCGGCGAAGTAATTTCGCGTCGCAACTTCCTGAAAAGGCAGGGTAATGCTGCAAATTGATACCTGGAAACGGGTCCTGATCTGGCTGGTCTGCGTGGTTGGCCTGCTGATGGCCCTGCCGAACGCGTTCTACACGCGGGTCGAACAATCGAACGACGCCAAGGCCGCCATCGAACTGGGCATCGACACGCCCGAGATGCAGGCGCAAGCAGAACAATGGCCCGACTGGTTGCCGTCGTCATTGGTCAACCTGGGGCTTGATCTGCGCGGTGGGGCGCATCTGCTGGCCGAAGTTCAGGTTGGCGACGTCTACGAGACACGGATGGAGGCCATGTGGCCCGAAGTTCGTGATGCCCTGCGGGACGAACGGGCGACGGTCGGAACCATCCGCCGTCAACCCTCGGCCCCGGATGAGATTCGTGTTCGCATCAGCCAGCCGGACGGGATGCCAAGCGCTCTGGAAGCGGTGCGCGGGCTGGCCCGTCAGGTGCAGACGCTGACCGGCGTCGGTGCCACGGATATCGAAGTCAGCGCCGACGGCGACACCCTGATCGTAAAGCTGTCCGAGGCGGAAAAACTGGCCTCGGATGATCGCACGGTGCGTCAGGCTCTGGAAATCGTGCGCCGTCGGATCGACGAGGTTGGCACTCGTGAGCCGACCATCCAGCGTCAGGGCACCGACCGGATCCTGATTCAGGTGCCCGGGATCGGCAGCGCCAGCGAGTTGAAGGACATTATCGGTACCACGGCGCAACTAACCTTCAATCCGGTCGTGGCCCGCGGCACCGATCCGGACGTCGTGCCTGGCGTCGGTGAAGAGGTCGTGCCGTCGATCGACGAAAACGGCGTGTACTATACCATCGAATCCGCACCCGTCGTGACGGGCGAGGAATTGGTCGACGCGCAGCCTTCCTTCGATCAGAACGGACGCCCGGCGGTCAGCTTCCGGTTCAACACATCCGGCGCCCGTAAATTCGGCGATTACACCCGCGACAATATCGGTGCTCCGTTTGCGATCGTGCTGGATGACGAGGTGATCTCGGCCCCGGTGATCCAAAGCCATATCCCCGGCGGATCCGGCATCATCACCGGCAACTTCACCGTCGAAGAAAGCACGAACCTTGCTGTTCTGCTGCGTGCAGGTGCGCTGCCGGCGGGTCTTGAGTTCCTCGAAGAACGTACGATCGGCCCCGAGCTGGGCCAGGACAGCATCGACGCGGGTAAGGTCGCCACCACCGTCGCTTTTGCAGCAGTCTTGATCTTCATGGCGCTCAGCTATGGTCTTTTTGGCATCTTCGCCAACATCGCTTTGCTGATTAACGTCGGGCTGATCTTTGGGCTGTTGTCACTGATTGGCGCGACATTGACGTTGCCGGGCATTGCCGGGATCGTGTTGACGGTCGGTATGGCGGTGGATGCCAATGTGCTGATCTTCGAACGTATTCGAGAAGAGCTGAAATCGGCCAAAGGCCCCGCTCGGGCAATCGACCTGGGCTATGAAAAGGCCCTGTCGGCCATTCTGGATGCCAACATCACGACCTTCATCACCGCCGTTATCCTGTTCGCCATCGGCAGTGGCCCGGTTCGCGGCTTTGCCATCACGCTTGGCCTGGGCATTTTGACGTCGGTCTTCACCGCGATCTTCGTGACGCGACTGATGATCATCATGTGGTTCGAACGGCGCCGCCCGAAAACGATCGAGGTTTGACATGAGACTGAAACTCGTACCCGAAAACACCTCGTTCGATTTCTTCAGCCGCTGGAAGGTCTGGCTGGGCATTTCGGGCCTGATGATGGTCATCGCATTCGCTTCGTTCATGCTCCAAGGTTTGAACTTCGGGATCGACTTCCGGGGCGGTACCACGATCCGGACCCAGAGCACGCAGGAATTGGATGTCGGTGTTTACCGCGACGCCATTGCGCCGCTGGGCCTCGGGGATGTCACCATCACCGAAATCTTCGACCCGACATTCGGGCCTGATGAGAACGTGGCAATGATCCGCATTCAAGCGCAGGACGGTGCCGAATCTGTCACGGCCGAAACCATCGCGGCAGTCGAAGGCGCCTTGCAGGCTGTAATCCCAGATATCCAGTTCGTTTCGGTGGAATCCGTGGGCCCGAAAGTATCGGGCGAGTTGATCCAAACAGCCGTGATTGCTGTGGTTCTGGCGATCGGAGCGGTGCTGGTCTACATCTGGCTGCGGTTCGAATGGCAGTTCGCGTTGGGGGCGGTCGCCGCGCTGGTGCATGACGTGTTGCTGACGATCGGTATTTTTTCCGAGCTGCAGATCCGCTTCGACCTCGCGATTATCGCCGCGCTTCTGACAATCGTCGGTTACTCGCTGAACGATACCGTGGTCGTATTCGACCGGGTGCGTGAGAACCTGCGTAAATACAAGAAGAAGGACCTGAAAGAGGTGCTGAACCTCTCGATCAATGAAACGCTCAGCCGAACCGTCATGACCTCGGTCACCACGTTGCTGGCGCTTGTCTCGCTGTATGTGCTCGGCGGTGACGTGATCCGCGGGTTCGTCTTCGCGATGATCTGGGGCGTGATCGTAGGGACCTATTCGTCGGTTTTCGTGGCCTCGACCATCCTGCTGTGGCTGGGGGTCAAACGCGATTGGTCCAAGCCATCGAACACGGCCGGCAACCAGTTTGCCAATATTGATGCCTGATGTGTTCGGCCAATCCCCAACGGGATTGGCCGTCATCATTTTTGCAGCCCTCGCGGGTGGAATCGTTCGAGGGTTTTCCGGGTTCGGCACCGCGCTGATCTTTCTGCCGCTGTCGACGCCTTATCTTGGTCCGTTCGGGGCTTTGATCGCGTTGACCTGCATGGATGTCTTCGGGCCACTTCCCAATCTGCGCCGCGCCTGGGTTGATGTCGACAAACGCGATCTCGTGCGACTTGTCGTCGGGTGTGCACTTTTGCTGCCGGTCGGACTGTCGATATTGACCCGAGTCCAGCCTGAGGTTTTTCGCTACGCCGTCAGCCTCGTGACCCTGTTCATGCTGGTCGTGCTGATTTCGGGGCTGCGGTACAACGGCGAAGTCCGGCGCAACATGGTAACTGCCATCGGCGCTGCGGCCGGCTTTTTGGGGGGCGTTGCAGGCATCCCGGGTCCGGCGGTAATCCTGTTCTACATGTCTCGCCCGTTGCCTGTGGCAGTTGTTCGGGCCACGATCCTGCTGTTCCTTCTGGCCTTTGATTTTCTGATCTTCGGATATCTCGCTGCGTTCGGGCAATTGACCTGGTCAACGGTTGGCTTGGGGCTGGCGCTTGCCGTTCCGAATCTGGCAGGAAATTGGCTGGGCGGCTGGATGTTTCAGCCTGCCAGGGAACGGGTCTACCGCGTGATCGCGTATGCAGTCATCGCTGCTGCGGCCTTGTCGGGCTTGCCGCTTTGGGGATAGAAGATCACATGCGTCTGAACGAGATCACATATACCAACGCAGTTCCGATTGATGGCTATGGGCCGGGATTCTTCCGGATAGGCGGCGAGGTTCACGAAGGCAGTGTTCTGACAGGCCCCGGAGGGACCGGACCTTGGGGCGGTTTTGCGGACAGCGAGAGCCTTCTAGGGCTGGCCAATCAGGTTGACGTTCTGTTCATCGGCACCGGCGCTGATCTTTCTCACATACCATCTGATTTGCGGTCGACCCTCGAAGAGGCCGGCATCGGGGTCGAGATCATGAACTCGCCCGCCGCCTGCCGCACCTACAACGTGCTTTTGTCCGAGGGGCGCCGCATCGCTCTGGCCCTGTTGCCGGTCTGACCGCTTCATCTGGCCCCTCACATCCCGCCCCGCCAAAAGGCCCTGCGGCAAATCCGTCCTTTTTCCCCCGCAACCAATCGGATAAGCGGGTCTCATGACACTGACCGTGACCGACCTTGCCATCGCCCGAGGGGGTGTGCCCGTGCTCGAAGGCCTCAGTTTCGCGCTGCCCCCGGGCAAGGCGCTGATCCTGCGCGGCCCGAACGGGATCGGCAAGACCACCCTTCTGCGCACGCTGGCCGGTCTGCAACCGCCGCTCTCGGGCCGGATCGAGGGGGCCGAGGACCGGATCGCCTATGCCGCCCATTCCGACGGGCTGAAACCCACCCTGACCGTAACCGAGAACCTGACCTTCTGGGCCTCGGTCTTTGGCACGCGCGACATCCAGCCCGCGCTGGAGGCCTTTGCCCTGAACGAACTGGCCGATCGTCACGCAGGCAACCTGTCGGCGGGTCAGAAACGCCGGCTGGGCCTTGCGCGGATGCTGGTGACCGGCCGCCCGATCTGGATGCTGGACGAACCCACCGTGTCACTGGACAAGACCGCCGTGGCAATGTTCGCCGATGCGGTGCGGGCGCATCTGGGGCAGGGCGGCTCGGCCCTGATTGCCACTCATATCGACCTGGGCCTCGATGGAGAAGTCCTGGATGTCGGCCTCAACAAGGCGCGCCCCAAGGCGCTGGATGACTTCGACGGAGGCTTCCTGTGATCGCCCTGCTGTTGCGCGACCTGAAACTGTCCTTCCGCGCGGGCGGAGGGTTCGGCCTCGGGCTGGCCTTCTTCCTGATCGTCACCGTTCTGGTGCCGTTTTCGGTGGGTCCGCAATCCTCGCTGTTGGCGACCATCGCGCCGGGGGTGCTGTGGCTGGGCGCATTGCTGGCCTGCCTGCTGTCGCTGGATCGCCTGCTGGCACTGGATTGGGAGGATGGGTCGCTCGATCTGCTGGCCACCGCGCCGCTGCCGCTGGAATCGGTGGTCACGATCAAGGCGCTGGCGCATTGGATCACCACCGGCCTGCCGCTGGTGCTGGCCGCGCCGGTGCTGGGTGTGCTGCTGAACCTGCCCGGCCCCGGCTTTGGCTGGCTGGTCGTCTCGCTGCTGATCGGCACGCCCGCGCTCAGCGTGATCGGCACTTTCGGCGCAGCCCTGACCGTTGGGCTCAAACGCGGAGGCCTGCTGCTGTCGCTGCTGGTGCTGCCGCTTTACGTGCCCACGCTGATCTTCGGGGCCGAGGTCGCGCGCCGTGGTGCCACCGGGATGGAGGTCCAGACCCCGCTGCTGATGCTGGCCGGGATCACCGCCGCCACGGTCGCCCTTCTGCCTTTTGCCAGCGCGGCGGTGCTGCGCATCAACCTCAGATGATTGGGGCACGTTGACCGATGTCAATTGAGAACGCCCCCGACTCGGACTAGATAAGGCCCATGTCGATAGCAGCCAAAGCCAACGCCCTGTGGGAATACGCCAACCCGCGCAAGTTCCTCGCCACCAGCGAGCGGGTCCTGCCGTTCTTCTGGATCAGCTCGGCCCTGTTTCTGGTAGTCGGGCTGGTGTGGGGGTTCTTCTTCACGCCGGATGACTACAAGCAGGGGTCGACCGTCAAGATCATCTATCTGCATGTGCCATCGGCGCTGATGGCCATCAATTGCTGGCTGATGATGCTGGCCACCTCGCTGGTCTGGCTGGTGCGCCGCCACCATGTCAGCGCCCTTGCTGCACGCGCCGCAGCGCCGATCGGCATCGTGATGACCCTGATCGCGCTGGCCACCGGCGCCATCTGGGGGCAGCCCATGTGGGGCACCTGGTGGGCTTGGGATCCGCGCCTGACCTCGTTCCTGATCCTGTTCCTGTTCTATCTGGGCTACATCGCCCTTTGGGAGGCGATCGAAGACCCCGACACGGCGGCCGACCTGACCTCGGTCCTGTGCATCGTGGGCTCGGTCTTTGCCATTCTCAGCCGCTATGCGGTGAATTTCTGGAACCAGGGTCTGCATCAGGGCGCATCGGTGATGCGCGCAGGGGCGATCACCGGCACGGACACCACCGAGAAGGTCAGCAACGAGTTCTTCTACCCGCTGCTGACCTGCATCATCGGCTTCGTGCTGCTGTTCATCGCGCTGGTCCTGTACCGGACCGGCACCGAAATCCGCGCGCGGCGCATCAAGGCGCTGCTGGCACGGGAAAGGGTAAACGGATGATGCCTGATCTGGGAAAATACGCCGAAACGGTTATGTCTTCCTACGCGGCCTCGATCGTCCTGCTGGTAGCGCTGGTGGTTTTCAGCATCCTGCGTGGTCGCAAGGTCCGGGCCGAGATGGAAAAGATCGAACAGAGGATGTCGCGCAATGGCTAAGATCTCGCCGTTGATGATTGCTCCACCACTGATTTTCGGAGCCTTTGCAGTGCTGGCGGCCATCGGCATGTTCCGCGAAGATCCCAACGCGCTGCCCTCGGCCCGCGAAGGCCAGCCAGCGCCGCCCGTTGTTCTGGCCGAGTTTCCAGGCAAACAGGGGTTCGACGACGCAACCCTGCGCGACGGCCAGGTCAAGCTGGTGAACTATTGGGCCAGCTGGTGTGCTCCCTGCCGCGCCGAGCATCCGAACCTCGAGAAGCTGGCGCAGGAAGGTATTCCGGTCTACGGCATCAACTACAAAGACAAACTGGCCAACGCCGACGCTTTCCTGAGCGAACTGGGTGATCCTTATGCCGCCATCGGGCGTGATGAAAATGGCCGCATGGGGTTGGACTGGGGCGTCTACGGCGTGCCCGAGACCTACGTGATCGATGGTGACGGCACGATCATCCTGCGGTTTGCCGGCCCGATCACCCAGCGCGTGATCGAGAGCACTATCCGACCCGCACTGGAAAAAGCCGCCGCGCAGTAACGCCGGGGTTAAAGGCGATACCCGCCAGAGACGGTCAGCACCTCTCCGGTGATGAAGGACGCGTCTTCGGATGCGAGAAAGCGAACTGCGCGCGCTATGTCCTCGGGTATCCCAACACGCCCCAGCGCCGTGTTCTGAACGAACAGGTCGGTCAGATCGTCGGGCCTTGGGGCTTCGGGGATGTTGATCGCTCCGGGTGCCACCGCGTTGACGCGAATGCCGTTCGGGCCCAATTCTTTCGCCATGGCGCGGGTCCACAAGTTCAGCGCGGCCTTGCTGGCCCCATAGGTTGCGGCGTCGCGCGGGGGAAGTTCGGCGTTGACTGACGAGATACTGACGATCGACGCTCCCCGCTGCAGGTGAGGCAACGCGGCAGCCAGCAGCGCGGCCGGTACCAGCAGGTTGAGATCAAGAATAGCCGTGTGGTCCTTTCGGCTGAAGCTGTCCTTCGGCGTGGCCTGAACCAACCCGGCATTGTTGATGATCACATCCAGCCGGCCGAACCTGTCGATGACGCGGCGCACCACGTCTTCGGGCTGACCTTCTTGCGTCAGATTGCTTTGCAGGGTCAGGGCCGTTCGGTCATCGGGCAAGGGCTGCGGTTCGGTCTTGTGCCACGTCAGGGCGACGCGATGATCCACGGCCAGATCAACCGCGATGGCCCGGCCAATTCCGCGAGCACCACCAGTTATCAAGGCAACTTTTTCCATGCCCCCAGCAGACCGCTTATCTGCACGGAACACAACGCGATAGTGGCCAGACCTGAAACGAAAAAGGGCGCCCGGTCGGGGCGCCCTTGCGTTCTTGGCTTTGTGCCGGCTTAGCTGGCCTTGGCCAGGTTCCGCAGCACATAGTGCAGCACGCCGCCGTTTTCGATGTATTCGATCTCGGGCGCGGTATCGATGCGGCACTTGAGTGTGATGGTCTTCTCGGTCCCGTCTGCGTAGGTGATGGTGCAGGGCACCTCTTGCAGCGGCTGGATCGTGTCCAGACCGTGGATCGAGAAGGTCTCGTCGCCTTTCAAGCCCAGCGTCTTGCGGTTGTCGCCGGCGGTGAACTCGAACGGGATAACGCCCATGCCCACCAGGTTCGAGCGGTGGATACGCTCGAAGCTTTCTGCGATCACGGCTTTGACGCCCAGCAGTGCGGTGCCCTTGGCCGCCCAGTCCCGCGAGGAACCGGCGCCATACTGCTCGCCGCCGATCACGACCAGCGGAGTGCCTTCCGCCTGATAGGCCATCGATGCGTCATAGATCGAGGTCTGCTGACCATCGGGGCCTTTAGTGTAACCACCCTCGACGCCGTCCAGCATCTCGTTCTTGATGCGGATGTTGGCGAAGGTGCCGCGCATCATGACCTCGTGGTTGCCACGGCGCGATCCGTACGAGTTGAACTCGCGCGGTTGCACCTGGCGCTCCAGCAGGTATTTGCCCGCGGGGCTGGTGGTTGCAAACGAACCAGCCGGCGAGATGTGGTCGGTGGTGACCATGTCGCCCAGAATGGCCAGAACCTTGGCGCCTTCAATGTTCGAGATGGTGCCCGGCTGTGCCCCCATACCCTGGAAGTAGGGCGGGTTCTGGATGTAGGTCGACGTCGGCGGCCAGTCATAGGTCTCGGCATCGGTGGTTTCGACCGATTGCCATTTCTCGTCGCCCTTGAAGACATCGGCGTATTTCGACTGGAATGCCTCGCGGGTTACGGTTGCCTCGACCAGTTCGGCGATCTCTTTCTGGGTCGGCCAGATGTCCTTCATGTAGACGTCGTTGCCGTCCTTGTCCTGACCGATCGGTTCCGAGGTTAGGTCGATGTCCAGCGTACCGGCCAGCGCATAGACCACCACCAGCGGCGGCGAAGCCAGGTAGTTGGCGCGCACGTCCGGCGAGATCCGGCCTTCGAAGTTACGGTTGCCCGACAGGACCGAGGTCGCCACAAGGTCGCCCTCGGCGATGGCTTCCGAGATCTCTTTCTGGATCGGGCCCGAGTTGCCGATGCAGGTGGTGCAGCCGTAACCAACGAGGTTGAAGCCGACCTTGTCCAGATCTTCCTGCAGGCCAGCGGCCTCAAGATATGCGGATACGACCTGCGATCCTGGGGCCAGCGAGGTTTTCACCCACGGTTTGCGGTCCAGGCCCAAAGCCGCCGCCTTGCGTGCGACAAGGCCCGCACCGATCATCACATAGGGGTTCGAGGTGTTGGTGCACGACGTAATCGAAGCGATCACGACCTTGCCCGATTCCATGGTGTAGTCTTCGCCTTTGACCGGCACTTCCTTGCCCATCGGGCGCTTGAAAGTGTTTTCCATCTCCTGGCGGAAGGCGGCCTTGGCGTTGGTCAGCGGCACATAGTCCTGCGGACGCTTGGGGCCCGAGATCGCGGGAACGATCGTGCTCATGTCCAGGGACAGCGTGTCGGTGTAGACCGGAGCGTAGTCCGCACCACGCCAGAACCCGTTTTCCTTGGCATAGGCTTCGACCAGCGCGATGCGGTCCTCGTCACGGCCGGTATTGCGCAGGTAGCGCAGGGTTTCGTTGTCGATGGGGAAGAAGCCGCACGTCGCGCCGTATTCGGGCGCCATGTTGGCGATGGTTGCCCGGTCGGCCAGCGGCAGACGATCCAGGCCTTCGCCGTAGAATTCGACGAACTTGCCCACCACGCCCTTGGCGCGCAGCATCTCGACGACCTTCAGAACAAGGTCGGTGCCGGTGGTGCCTTCGACCATCTCGCCGGTCAGTTCGAACCCGATCACTTCGGGGATCAGCATCGAGATCGGCTGACCCAGCATCGCGGCCTCGGCCTCGATCCCGCCGACGCCCCAGCCCAGAACGGCCATGCCGTTGACCATGGTGGTGTGGCTGTCGGTGCCGACCAGCGTGTCGGGGTAGGCGACTTCTTCGCCGTTCTGGTCGGTATCGGTCCAGACGGTCTGGGCCAGGTATTCCAGGTTCACCTGGTGGCAGATGCCGGTGCCCGGCGGTACCACGCGGAAGTTGTTGAACGCGCTCTGGCCCCATTTCAGGAACTGGTAGCGCTCCATGTTGCGTTCATATTCGCGATCCACGTTCATCTGGAAGGCGCGCGGGTTGCCGAATTCGTCGATCATGACCGAGTGGTCGATGACTAGGTCAACCGGGTTCAGCGGGTTGATTTTCTGCGGATCGCCCCCCAGCGCCTTGATGCCGTCGCGCATCGCGGCCAGGTCGACAACGGCCGGAACGCCGGTGAAGTCCTGCATCAGCACGCGGGCAGGGCGGTAAGCGATCTCGCGCGGGTTCTTCCCGTTGTTGGCACCCCATTCGGCAAAGGCCTTGATGTCATCGACGGAAACCGAAAAACCGCCGTCCTCGAACCGCAGCATGTTTTCCAGCACCACTTTCAGCGCGGCAGGAAGCTTGGAGAAATCGCCCAGGCCGGCCTCTTGCGCGGCAGGGATCGAGTAATACGAGATGGACTTGCCATTCACGCTCAGGCTGCGGCGTGTCTTGGCGGTATCCTGTCCGACTTTGATGGGCATCTGTGGCCTCCCTCTCAAATGACGTGGAATTGGGATTCGCTGAGCGGTATCTGCATCACCAAGGCCTGCGGTTCAAGGTCCAACAGGGCGGGTGCGGCAATTTTTGTATACCATTGCACACATTTTTGCGGATTGCCGCCGAAACCTGTCTCAAGAAACCTTGATTGGCGCTTGAACCGGTGGCGGAGTACACCGGTGCTTGCAGGCTCCTCAAACCGAGAGTGAAATGAAAAGATCAGCCCTGACCACAGTTCTTGCGTCCGTATTTCTGTCGGCGTCTTCGGCCTGGGCGGACAGCCCGGTGGTGGTCGAATTGTTTACCTCGCAGGGGTGTTCGTCCTGCCCGCCGGCAGATGCGATCATGCACGATCTCGCCAAGCGCGATGACGTGATCGGCTTGGCGCTGCACGTGGACTATTGGGACTACATCGGTTGGAAGGACGAGTATGCCGATCCGGCGCATACGGACCGTCAACGCGCCTATGCGCGGCGCGGCGGCCGTTCGATGATCTATACCCCTCAGATGGTGATCAACGGACAGCAGGATGTCGTCGGTGCCAAATCCCGTGACTTGAACCGATTGATCGACGCGCATTTGACCGCTGCGCCCACCGCGTCGGTTTCGGCGCAGAGGTCCGGGAACACGGTTACGGTCCGCGTTGCCCCGGTCGACCTCGTCGACGCGAAAAACTATGACGTCGTGGTCGTGCAATACACGCCCCTGCGCCACGCGTCGATTCGACGGGGCGAGCTGGCCGGACACGATCTGGACTACGCGAATGTCGTTGAGGAATGGCACGAAGCGGGCCGATGGAACGGGTCGGCTGAACAGGATTTTCAGATCGAACTGTCTTCGGACCTGCCCGCGGTGGTTCTGATTCAGGGCACCGGCAGTGGCCCGATCATCGCCTCAACAAGGGTGAAGTAGAGGGCGGCTCAGGGCATGTCCTGAGGCTGCACACCCAGCCCATTCCAGGCTTTCCACCGTCGGTGAATCCAGAACCATTGGCCCATGTGTTTCCGCACCATGCCTTCGAGGTCATCGTTGATGAATTGGGTCATGGTCTTGGGGTCCGTATGCGGCACCGGATCATGCAAAACGATCTCGAAATCGATACCGTTGGCTTGGCGCACCGCATAACAAGGAATGAGAACGGCATCGTATTTCATCGCCAATTCCGCGTTCAAAACAGACGTGACAGCGGGTTTGCCAAAAAACGTCAGCTCTTCACCGCCATGGGCGTGCAGGTCAGATACGATGGCGATGATGCCGCCCTTCTTGAGGGATCGAACCATTTCCACCATGCCGCGCCGGCCTTGTTCGAACATCGGCTCGCCGGTTTTGTGGAAGGCGTCGACATACATCTCGTTGAAAGACGGATTGGCCATGCGGCGGTACAGGCAGCCAATCGGCTTGCCGCTGCGCGCCTGCAAAGCGATCCGCGCAGCAAGGTAGTGGCCAAAATGTGCGGTGATCATCATCACCGGCCGACCTTCGGCCACCGCTTGTTCAAAGGCGGCGATTCCTGAACCTGATACTTTTGCGTTCTTCTGCCGTTCAGTGAAATCCTCGGGCGAGAAGTGTTCCATGATCGCGCGGCCCGCGTTGTCGGGCACTGCACGGCAAATGCGTTTGACTTCGGTTTCAGGTAGGTCAGGGCAGGTCAGTTTCAGGTTGCTTCGCACACGTTTGGTGAACCCAACCGCCGGGGCCAACCCGCGCACGATCGCCCCCATCGTCGCAATGCGCCGTTCATAGGGCAAAAGACGCATTGCGCCGATCATGCCTTTCAGGAACAGGTTGGCGACATAGTATTGACCAAGCTCAAAGCGGCTCAGTTCCGACTTTTCGACGGGCATCGGGGGATCTCACCGGGTGTTGTGAATTGCGGATTCAGACATACAGCCGGCGCGCAACAACCACAAGCATTGTCCCGAGCCCGGGTTCCGCGGCATCCGAGCCGACGACGACCAGCCCTTAGTCGTCGTTGCCGTCGGCATCCGCTTCGACCAGGGCAATTGTGCCTGCGTCCACGAGTGTGCGGATCGCCCCGACAATCTGGGTCATGGCTTCCTCTGCTTCGGCCTGCTTGACCTTGCCGCGTTCAGCAATTTCTTCGCGCAGGTTGTCGGCCATCCGTGCGGATATATTGGACAGCAGATGGTCGACCGAGGCCTTGTCATCCTCGGTTCTTGCGCCAGCCAGAGCGGCTATCAGAATTGGCTGATCGACTTCGCGCAGGATGGCAGGCACATCCCGTGCAGCGATGCGCGTGGCGATGTGCGCAAAGGTGAAGATGGACTTTCGAACAGCGCTGGCGAACTCAGAATCCTCCTCATCGAGCGCGTCCAGCAGTCCGTCACGCGTGGATGGGGGGGATTGGTTCAAGATCGCCCCGACGCGCGTGTCGGGTGAATCGGTGAAGGCCGGAACTGGGCGTTGATCGAGTTGCGCGGCCAGGGACCAGCCGATCCGCTCCACCGCCTCGGGCGTCACGTTGGCGGTTTTTGACACGGCATAGGTTATGCGTCTGGCCACCGGCCCGGGCAACTGCGCCAACAACTGTGCTGCCTTCGCCGTATCGAGCTTGGATAGCATGACGGCTGCAACTTCGGTGCTTTCTGCCTGAGCCATACGCGCGAGGTCTTCTGCAGGGGTGTCACGCAGGCGCAGCCATGGATCGCCGACCTGCCGCACACCCGCGACCTTGCGCAGCCGGGCAGCGGTCGCCGGGGCAATCTTGCCATTTACCGCGTCCAGCGCCCCGGCCAAGCCGTGCGGAAAGGCAAGTCCGACGCTGTCCAGCGCATCTGCGAATTCTTGCGCGACCGCAGCGAGGGTTACACGGTCAACCAGCCCCATCCGGCCCAGTTGGAGGGTCAGCCGTTCCTGCAGTTCGTCGGGCAACTCCTCCAACGGAAGATCGGCCCCCTCGTTCAACAGCAGGCGTACGATGATGGCGGCCTTCTGGCCGGGCGTGAGTTGACGAGGAACGACGCGAGGGGCGTCATCCGTCTGTTTCTCGGCCGGAGCAGAATTGCCCGGCGCGGTCTGTACCAAAGCATGTGAATCTTGCATCTGCCTGCGGTGTCAATTTTTGTTCCGCAGGCAGATTAGCGAGAGTCGAGTAAAGAAAGACTGAACCTAGTAGCTGTAAGTCAGCCCCGTGCGGATCGCCTCGCGCAGAGACGCTTCGGCCCAGGTGCCTTCTCCTCCGCGTGCCTTGATCTCGCGCCATTGCGCGATGGCAAGTTCGGTTTTCCCTTCGGTGACATATCCCTGACCCATGTAGCTGCGGGCCAGAATGTTGTCAGGATTGGTTTCGATTGCGCGTTGGTAATAGGTTTCGGCCAGCTCGGCTTCGCCCATTTTGCGGTAGGTGAAACCCCAATACGTCAAAACGCGATCATCGTCTTGATCCATGACCCGCAACACGTTCTGCGCATTTTCGAACTGGCCGTCATAAGCAAGCTCGCGCACGGCCTGATACAATTGCTCTTCGCTGAAATTGGTCTTGTTCGGCTTGACGCAACGGCCGGCTGCTTCGTCATAGACGCGGCCGAACAGGCATTTCTTGGTGGTATTCGTCGGTTTTGGGGGGCTGCTGTCACCGCCGGCGGCACTGACCGCGGGGGCAAAGGCAAAGGTCTGAAGGGCTAGTGCCGTGGCCATCAAAAGGCGCATTGTCCTACTCCGTTCCAAGGGCTGCTCGCAAGAAGCATAGTGCGTTCTTCAAAAAAGCTAACAGCCAATGGCTCGCTTTTATTCACAAGTAGGACAAGAATTCAGCTGCTGGCGTTTTTCACGCAGCTTTCCGAGGCCGAATCCCAAGTCGTACCGGGCGCACAGGATTGCGATTGCTTGCTGTGGCCTTGGCATGCGAAAGCGGACGAGGCGGACAGGGCAAGGGCCAGTGCGCAGAGGGTCGTGCGGATCATGGTGGGCTCTCCTTGAACGGAAATTGCCCACTCAGCATAGCCGATTTCGGACGCTTCCGCAAAAGACAGGGGCCCGGATCACGCTGTGCGACCCGGGCCCCGAAAAAAGCCGTTCCTGCGTCGAGGGTTACTCGCCGAACACCCGCTCGAAGATCGTGTCGACATGCTTGGTGTGATAACCAAGGTCGAATTTTTCTTCGATCTCTTCCTTGCTCAGCGCCGCGGTCACGTCCGGGTCGGCCAGCAGCTCGGTCTTGAAGTCCTTGCCTTCTTCCCAGACCTTCATCGCGTTGCGCTGCACCAGGCGATAGGCGTCCTCGCGGCTGACGCCGGCCTGAGTCAGGGCCAGCAGCACGCGCTGGCTCATGACCAGACCGCGGAACTTGTTCATGTTGGCCAGCATGTTGTCCGGATAGACCACCAGCTTGTCGATCACCCCGGTCAGGCGCGACAGGGCGAAATCCAGGGTCACGGTGGCGTCGGGGCCGATGTTGCGCTCGACCGAGCTGTGGCTGATGTCGCGCTCGTGCCATAGGGCCACGTTCTCCATCGCCGGGATCACGGTCATGCGCACCAACCGGGCCAGGCCGGTCAGGTTCTCGGTCAGCACCGGGTTGCGCTTGTGCGGCATCGCCGACGAGCCCTTCTGGCCTTTCGAGAAGAACTCCTCGGCCTCCAGAACCTCGGTGCGCTGCATGTGGCGGATTTCGATCGCGATGTTCTCGATGCTGCTGGCGATCACGCCCAGCGTGGCAAAGAAGGCCGCGTGGCGATCGCGCGGGATGACCTGCGTGCTGATCGGCTCGGGCACCAGGCCCAGCTTTTCGCAGACATGCTCTTCGACGCGGGGGTCGATATTGGCGAAGGTGCCGACCGCGCCGCTGATGGCGCCGGTGGCGATCTCGGCGCGGGCGTCGCGCATCCGCGACAGGTTGCGGTCCATCTCGGCGTAGAAGCGCGCGAAGGTCAGGCCCATGGTGGTGGGTTCGGCATGAATGCCGTGGCTGCGGCCGATGCGGACAGTGTCCTTGTGCTCGTAGGCGCGGCGCTTGAGCGCGGCCAGCAAGCCTTCGAGATCGGCGATCAGGATGTCGGCGGCGCGGGTCAGTTGCACGTTGAAGCAGGTATCCAGCACGTCCGAGCTGGTCATGCCCTGGTGGACAAAGCGGGCCTCATCGCTGCCGACATGCTCGGCCAGATGGGTCAGAAAGGCGATGACGTCATGCTTGGTCACGGCCTCGATCTCGTCGATGCGGGCCACGTCGAATTCCACGTCCTTGGCTTTCCAGACGGCCTCGGCGTTTTCGCGCGGGATGACGCCCAGATCGGCCATCGCGTCGCAGGCATGGGCCTCGATCTCGTACCAGATGCGGAACTTGGTCTCGGGCGACCAGACGGCAACCATTTCGGGGCGGGAATAGCGGGGAATCATGGGCGGCGGCACCTTTTTCGGTTGGCAATGGGTGTTGGCGCGGGTGATAGACTCGCCGGACCGTTGGGACAAGGCAGGAGACGCGGGATGAGACGGTTTGCCCTGATTTTGTTGGTTTGGCCCGGAATTCTGGCGGCCGACACGTTCCTACCGCTGACGGGCGCGCAGATTCTTGACGCTCTGTCGGGCCGGACGCTGGCTTATGACAATGGAGCCACACAGGTCTTCGAGCCGTCCATGGCCACGCAGTATTTCTCGGGTCGACCCAGCTCGGGGCGCTGGGCCGTGCGGGATGACAGATATTGTTCGATCTGGCCACCGTCTGACTTTTGGGCCTGTTACGATGTTCAGTCGGACGGTACGCGGATCCGATTTGTGGGAGAGGCCGGCGATGCGACAGTCGGCGTATATGCAGACTAGGCGGCAATGCAGGTCGGGCGAGCCCCTGAGCAAAACTCTTTAAAAACTGGACAAGCGCGGGTTGCATCGCTCATCCTCGGGACGATGACACCAACAAATAGAGATATCAGCTTGTTTAAGAAAAACCTTTTTGCCATCGGCGCGGCTTTTTGGGTCGGGATGGCGGGTGCGGGGCTGAGCGATACGCCGGTCACCTACACCGAAGGGGGGCGTGCGCTGTTTCAGTTCGATGTCCCGGATTTCTGGATGCTGCGCACGGGCGGCCCACGCGATCTTGAGGATACACAACTGGGCGATACCCGGTCCGTAAGCCGGGTGATGGCCGCGCGCCCGGTCACAGATGACTCGGTCTGGATCGGATTCGTTTCGCCGTTCGGCGTTGCCAGCATCGAGGACGGGGTCCGTTACTTGCAGGATGTCGACAAGTTTCTGGTCAAAAACCCAGAGGTGACAAGTGATGCGAACATGCGCATCGGCGGTTTGCCGGCCCGGGTCATTCGCGGCACCGGCACCCGTGACGGGCGTGGGATCAACTTCACCGCGACGGTGATCGACCTGCCGCGCAACCGTGTTGCGGTTGTAGTGACCATCCTGCGCGACGGTGCAGATCCTGGCTATGTCGAGGATCTGAATGCCATCTTCGCGTCATTCCGGTCAGTGCAGTGAGGGCGTGAAAATGGCAGGAACCTTTTTGAAGCGATCCGTCATCGTTCTGGGGCTTGGGGCCGGGGGATTCACCCTCTCGGGCTGTGAAGGCGTCACGGTCGGTGTAGGATACGGATATGACCCGTTCTATGACTCGATGCTGTGGAACGACTATTACCGCAACGTGAATGTCGACATTGACGTGGACCGCCCACCGCCGCCGGGTAAACCGCCGGGTGGAAAACCGCCGCCCAAACCCAAGCCGCCAATTGCGAAACCGCCCGCGCGGCCGAAACCTCCGATCGCCAAGCCGCCGGCGCGTCCTCGACCGCCCGTGGCCCGCCCACCAGCGGCACGGCCCCCGATCCACAGGCCTGCGCCACGGCGATAGGTCTTCCGGGACCGGTATCGGTTCACGCCGGAGCCGCAACAGGTTCCGGCGGCAGCAGTTCGGTGGTGATATGCGCCGAATTTTCAAGCGTGCGGTGCACCGGGCATTTGTCGGCGATCTCAAGAAGCTTGGTCCGCTGGTCATTGTCCAGCGGTCCGTCCAGTCGGATCTTGCGGCGGAACTGGTCGACCTTTCCATCCCCCGCCAGCCCCGCGTCCTGCGCGTGCACCTTATTGTGGCAGACATCCACGCTGATCCCGGTCAGGGGCCATTGCTTGCGTCGCGCATACATACGGATGGTCATCGAAGTGCACGCCCCAAGCCCGGCAGAAACGAAGCCATAAGGCGACATGCCGCGATCGGTCCCGCCGTAAGAGGCCGGCTCATCCGCCACGGCATGATGGCTGGGACCTGATTGAATGTCCTGAAGAAATCCGCCCGGGTCCACTTCGGTCACGCGCACCACGCCTTCGGGGGCGCCCGGCGGCGGGGCGGGCGGCGACAGTGGCACATAGCGCGATACCCAGGCCGTGATGACGTCGGCGGCGTATTCTGCATCCTTCGGACGGGTGATCAGGTGGTCTGCGTCGTCCAGCGTGACAAAGCTTTTGGGGTGCTTGGCGGCCAGAAAGATCGTGCTGGCATTGTCGATGCTGACGGTTTCGTCGCGCGGCGCATGCAGGATCAGCAGCGCGGCCTTCAACTCGGCAATCGAGGGTGTCAGTTCGGATTCAGAGATGTCGCGCACAAACTCTCGGCCGATGCGGATGGGGCGCCCACCCAGCAGAACTTCCGCGCTGCCATCCTGTTCGATCTGGCCCCGCGCGTCTTCAAAGTGATGAGCCACATGGCCGGGGTCGGCCGGGGCGCCGATCGTGACCACCGCTTTGACAGATGGGATTCCGGCGCGCGCCCTCAAGACTGCGGCCCCGCCCAAAGAGTGCCCGACAAGCAGGTCGGGCGCCATGTTCCGGCCCGCAAGAAACTGCGCAGCGGCGATCAGATCCTCAACGTTCGAAGTGAACGTCGTGTTGGCGAACTCGCCTTCGGAATGGCCAAGGCCCGTGAAGTCGAACCGGAGAACGGCAAATCCCATCGCGGCCAGCCGCGCGCTGATGCGCCGGGCCGCAGGAATGTCCTTGGAGCAGGTAAAGCAATGCGCAAACAACGCAGTTGCCAGCACCGGCCCATCGGGGAGATCCAGCCGAGCAGCCAGTTGGCCACCATCGTGACCGGAAAATGTGACGCGTTCTGTGGGCATGTCGGGTCCTCAGGCTGTGATGCTAGGCGCAATACTGTAAACAAGGCAGTGCGGTCTCAACCCTTGTGACAGGACCGTCACGGGAAGGTGAGAGCGCAGGCGGTGATCGTGAGCCGCCCTTTGTCAGGGCATTGATCACAATTTGTGAAGTCTAAGCGAACAACAATTCTTTTTAATTATGAGTCAGGAGATCCCATGTTCGGCCTAACCGAAACAAAGGATCAAGGAGCCCGGAGATGACACACTCGACAAACGCAGCGCATTTCGAAGTTGCACAGGTCGGTACGGCGGTTGCCGTCTTTCTGGCCACGGCCATCGGATTTGCCGCCGGACTGCACTGGCCCCAAGACGCGTTTTCGCCGGGCGCATCGGCAGAGCCGGTGCTTGAGGACTGGCACGGAAATGTGCGTCGCTCTCACTGGGCGGATTGAGACCTAGTCGAGCCCCATAAGCGCGGAATCGAACGGATAGCGGGTCAGGTTCTCGTAGCCGTCTTCGGTGATCAGAACCTGATCTTCCAGCTTGATCGAGAAATCGCCGCCGACTTCGCCCACGGCGGCCTCGACGCACAGAACCATGCCGGGTTCCAGCGGATAATCATATGAGCCTGGCACTGCCTTGTCCGGATAGGCCACCAAAGGCCACTCGTCGCACAGGCCCACGCCATGCATCAGGCAGCCGTATTTCTGCGCCTGGAACTTGTCGTCCAGCCTGTGGCAATTGGCGGTCAGGTCGGGGATCATCACGCCGGGTTTCAACATCTCCATGTTGGCCATGATGTGCTCGTGCGCGTGCTGCATGGCATAGACCATGTCGGGGCGGGGTTTTTCATCCCCGATCCACCAGGTGCGCGAGATGTCGACGCAAATGCCGTAGCTGCCGATCAGATCGGTATCAAAGGCGATGATCTCGTTCTTCTGAGTAATCCGCGGCCCGCATTCCTGAAACCACGGGTTGGTACGCTGGCCTGAGGCCAGCAGACGGGTTTCGATCCACTCGCCGCCGCGCTTGATGTTCTCGGCGTGTAGAACGGCCCAGATGTCATCTTCGGAGGTCTTGCCGTCGCCCACATGGGCGCGGGCGAACTTCTCCATCTCGGCCACGGCGGTTTCGCAGGCGTGGCTGGCGCAGCGCATGGCCAGGATCTCGTCGGGGCCCTTGATGGCGCGGGTCTTTTCGGTGACCTCTTCGCCCTCCATGATCTCGAAGCCCTGCGCCTCGAGCGCGCGGAGGCCGTGCAGCATGATCTTGTCCACCGCCAGCCGGGTGTGGCCGGGGGCGTGGTCCTGCATCAGCACGCGCACCTCGTTGGCGAACACGTCCGCCTGTACGTCCACCTTGTCGCCCCGGTCGAAATAGAACAGGTCCGCGCCCGAGCGCTGCTCGCGCACCAGCGGGTTGAATTTCGACAGGAAGGGCGAGTTCTTGTAGTCCCAGATCACCATGTAGCCATCGGCGCACAGCAGCACCGCCCGGAACGGGTTGTGCGTGTTCCAAAGCTGCATGTTGGTGCTGTCGGTCGCATAGCGGATGTTGAGCGGGTCGAACATCAACAGCCCGCCATAGCCCCGGTCGACGATCGCCTGGGTCAGCCGTTTCCAGCGATAGTCGCGCATGCGGTTCAGGTTGGGCAGTTGCAACCCGGCGGCGGCCCATTCGCTGAATGCAAGTTGGGTGGGGCCGATCTCGATCCGGTCATTGTCGTTCGGCGTGCCGTCGCCCAGCGTCGCGCCGCGGCTGGGGTCGATCTTGCGGGTGTCTCGGTAGTGGTGGTTCACGGCGCGCCTCCCTGCTTACCGGTTCAGCCTGAAGGGGCAGGGCGGCCCTGTCTGGGTGAATTGCGACGATTTGCCAGTCGCTTTTTGACCGACAAGGTTCGTTTGGGGTGCTAACCCAGTGCCATGACAGCCATTCTGCAACAGACTCTGCCCTATGATCCGACCCAACAGCGACCGCTGCCGGGGATCGCGCCGACTACGATGGACGAATGGCTGCATCGAGATGATGCCTTCGCCGCGCAGATGCGCCACCGCCAGCACCTGCTTGAAACCCGCCGGGACGACGTTCTGGCGCTGGACCCGCAGGCCCACCCGGCCGCCGTCGAACTGCTGGATGTGGTTCTGGCGCAGGGCTATCCCGAGGCGACCAACACCGCGCAGCGCCCGGATGGCGTGGCCGTTCCGATTGACCGCGACAACCCTCTGGATACGCTTTGCCTGCTGGCGCAGGAGGATTTCTGCATCCTGCAGAAACGGGGCGACGAGCATGTGCTGACCGGCGCCATCCTGTGCTTTCCCGCCAGCTGGCGTCTGTCCGAGAAATTCATGCGACCGCTGATCGCCATTCACGCGCCGGTCGACAGCTATGATCCCAACATCGCTCGCCGGGTTCAGCGCCTGTTCGACGGGATTCAGGTCGGCCGGCCTTTGTGGCGGTTCAACGCGCTGTGTTATGACGACCCCGAACTGCACCAGCCCCGCAGTGCCAGCGCCCCGCGCGAGATCCGCGACCGTGGTACCACCCGGTATCTGCGCAGCGAGCGGCAAACGCTTTTGCGGTTGCCCGAGACACGGGCCGTGGTGTTCTCGATCCACACCTATGTCGTGCCGGTCGAGCACCTGCCAGAAATGGAAAACCCCGCCTGATGGCGGGGCCTCCAAGGAGGGTCTTCTGGTAATTCAGTTACAGTCCGATCGCATTGGCGACATCGGCAAAGGCGCCACTTGAGTTCAGCGACACGATGGCGACCGTGTAGGCCAGGACCTGAGTGTTAAGGCGAAAGTCTTCGCCCCGGATGAGGTTCACAGCGGCCATCGACAGAGCGATCGGCGCCGACAGGCTGGCAACGGCACCGGTCAGGGCCCAGCTGGTCAGTCGCAACGCGTCACTGGGCCGGTCTTCATCGCCATCCGTAGCGGCCGGTGCATCGGAAACGGGTGCGTCGGCCTCGTCGGAACGGAAAGCGATGCTGAGCAATTGCTCATCGGTCAACTGAATCGGGCGCGGCGGCTTTGCCGGTGCTTTGACTGCCTCGCAGTCGTCAGTTTCTGCGGCTTCAAGGCCCGCGAAGGGTCCGCTGACCGCCTCGAACGCCTCGCGGCGGTTCCGCTGCTTGCGTGGCATCAACGAGTCAAACGCGCCCATGAACTGTTCGATCGTCAAAACGGTTTTCGGCGACAGCCATTCCACTCGTTGCGTCGAGCAGATGTCGACCATCCGATACAGCATGACGACAAGCATCAACTCGGAGATCTCGGGGTCATCAACCAGGCCGGAAACAGGCGAGACCGAGATCACCAATCGGCTGCGCGGTCGTGCCGCCGATGGGCGCACCATGGTCTTCAGGCCAACCGTCCGGTCCAGGCGCCCATAGCGGTCGCTTGTCTCCCGGGGTTCGGACTCGAGGGTCAAACGGACAAGGTACTGGCTGGACACGATGGTTGCCTCGGTCTGGCTCAGCAGGGTCTTGCGTTCCACAAGATGCCCGTAGTCCTCAAGAGTTGCCACCACGATATGGCCGAACCGCTCCAACGCGCCGTTCGTGTCGCCGTTGAATTGCAAGCCACCGTGGTATCTGTGCTTCGTGGTCACAGTCTTGCCCTCTGCCGTACGAATACTGAACCAACACTCTAGTTGGTGATGAGGGTTAAATTTTGACCATATTGCAAAAAAATGAATTTTTGCGACGATTGATTACGCTTTGGAAACCAAGAAACTAGAGCTTTCCGCCCGACACTGTGGCAGCAATGTGGCGGAATTGAGTGCGGCGGTCAGGTTGCTGACAAAGCCTCAGTTGTCGATTCGAGCTGCCATGATCGCTATCGATTTTTGGTAAACCGAGGCGGCGTTCCATTGCTGGATCACCGCAAAATTCGGTTCGCCGGGTTGATAGCCCCGGCCGGGTTTCCACCCTTTCTGCCGAAGAAAATTTGCGGTTGAGGCCAACGCATCCGTCATGTTGTAGAAGTCCACGCGCCCGTCACCCGTGGCGTCCACGCCATAGGTCAGAGCATTGCCGGGCAGAAACTGGGTGTGGCCCAACTCGCCATGTTTTGCCCCTTTTGTTGCCACCGTGATCGCCCCCTGATCGACCAGTTTCAGCGCTCCGATGGCATGGGGAACAAAGAAGTCGGACCGTCGACAATCGTAGGCCAATGTTGTGATTGCGGAAACAACCTGGCTGTCGCCCATGAAGTTTCCGAACCCGGTTTCCATGCCGTGAATGGCAATCAGTACGCCGGCCGGGACACCGTACTGACGCTCCAGCGCCGCGTAGAATTCCGGGTTTCGGGCCTTGCGCTTGCGCCCCTGAGCCACGATCGTATCCGCCCCTCGAACCTTCATGAACTTGTCGAGGGAGTATTTGAAGCTTTTCTGCCCCCGATCCGCAGCGATGGTCCGTGTGGCGTATTGGGTTTGCGCCAGAGCCTGCAGCCCTTTCTTCTTTACTCCGGCTTTGCGCGCCTGCTTGGCAAAGTCGGCCTTCCAGGCTTCAAAACCAGCGCCTGTGTTCCCGCAAGGAGCGGACTGCGCCGCCACGGGGGCACTCAGTGCAATGAAAACGGACAGGACCGTAAGGCGCATGGGGACCTCCTGGAAATCAGGGCAGGGTGGGTGCGATAACGTACAGGGCTTTCAGGGCCTCGCTGGGTTCAATCCCGGGCAGTGCGGCGCGAAAGATCTCTTCCATCGTGCCTTGGGCATACATCTGCGACAGGATCTCATCGACCATCAGGCGAAAGTCATCGTCGCCGCGCGCAAGGGCCAGACCTTGCTTTTCAATCGTCAGAATCTCTTGCGAGATTTTGAAGTCGTCTTTCAATCCGGCTGCCAAATAGTTGACCAAAAGAATGGATTGGTCGGCGAAATAGGCGTCGATCTCTCCGTCCCTCAAAGCCTTGATCCCGTCGGGATGCGAGGCGAACCGAACGAGCTTTGCCTCGATCCCCGCTGATCCGAATGAGTTGAACACGGCTTCTTCTGTGGTCGTGCTGCTGCGCATGCCGACTTTCTTGCCGGAAAGCGACGCCATCGTAACTTCCGCATCTATAGGCAGCAAAACCGATGTTCCGTCTACGAAGATCGGGATCGAAAAATCGACGGTTTCCCGCCGCGACAGGGTTATTGTCGCCGCGCCGCATAACAGGTCGATCTGGCCAGAGGCGACCATGTCAAAGCGCGTATCCGACTGCACCGGAACGAATTGTGCGGTCAGGTCATCCGCACCCAGTCGGCTGGCGATGGCTCGGGCAACCTGGTCGCAGATCATCACGGACAGCCCGTCCGGACGCTCCTTGTCGTTGATGAACGAAAGCGGGGCAGCATCCGTGCGAAACCCAAATCGGATTTCGCGCGTTTCTTTGATCCGGTCGATCGTCTGCGCAGCAGCGCCCGAAACAAGAAGTGCAGCGGAAAGGGTAAGGGCGAGAAGGCGCATGAATAATCCTGATAATTGAATTGATCTTCAGCCTAGCGGCAAAGGCGCCTGTCACAAAGGGAAATATGGGGACCCTGCGGCACTGAAAAGGGGCGCCCGACAGGACGCCCCCAAGGTCTTTTCATTGGACTTCCGACCGGGGTCAGCAGCTGTAGTACATGCCGTATTCGACCGGGTGCGGAGTGTGCTCGTAGGTTTCGACCTCTTCCATCTTCAGTGCGATGTAGCCGTCGATCTGGTCCTTGGTGAACACGTCGCCCTGCAGCAGGAAGTCGTGATCGGCCGCCAGGCATTCCAGCGCCTCGCGCAGGCTGCCGCAGACGGTCGGGATACCGGCCAGTTCCTCGGCGGGCAGATCGTACAGGTTCTTGTCCATGGCTTCGCCCGGATCGATCTTGTTCTTGATGCCGTCCAGACCGGCCATCAGCAGGGCCGCAAACGCCAGGTAGGGGTTTGCCGACGGGTCGGGGAAACGGGCCTCGACGCGCTTGGCTTTCGGCGATTCCGTCCATGGAATACGGACGCAGCCCGAGCGGTTGCGGGCCGAGTAGGCGCGCAGAACCGGCGCTTCGAAGCCCGGGATCAGGCGCTTGTAGCTGTTCGTCGACGGGTTGGTGAAAGCGTTAAGGGTCTTGGCGTGCTTGAGGATACCGCCGATGAACCACAGGGCTTCGTCGGAAAGATCGGCATATTTGTCGCCTGCAAACAGCGGCTTGCCGTCCTTCCAGATCGACATGTTGACGTGCATACCGGTGCCGTTGTCACCCGCGATCGGCTTCGGCATGAAAGTGGCCGACTTGCCGTAGGCGTGCGCGACGTTGTGGATGATGTACTTGTATTTCTGCAGCTCGTCGGCCTGCTTGGTCAGGCTGTCGAAGATCAGGCCCAGCTCGTGCTGGCACGAGGCCACTTCGTGGTGGTGCTTGTCCACCTTCATGCCCAGACGCTTCATGGTCGACAGCATTTCCGAGCGCAGGTCCTGCGCCTCGTCGATCGGGTTGACCGGGAAGTAGCCACCCTTGACGCCCGGACGATGGCCCATGTTGCCCATCTCGTATTCGGTGTCGGTGTTCCAGGATGCATCGGTTGCATCAACTTCGTAGGACACCTTGTTGATGCTGTTCGAGAAACGCACGTCGTCGAACAGGAAGAACTCGGCCTCGGGGCCCATGTAAGCCACGTCGCCAACACCCGAAGACTTCAGGTAGGCTTCGGCCTTCTGCGCGGTGCCGCGCGGGTCACGCTCATAGGCTTCGCCGGTATCGGGTTCCACGACCGAGCAGTGCAGGCAGATTGTCTTTTCCGCATAGAAGGGATCGACATATGCGCTTTCGGTATCGGGCATCAGTTTCATGTCCGATGCTTCGATCGACTTCCAGCCGGCGATGGACGAGCCGTCGAACATGAAGCCTTCCTCAAGGAAGTCTTCGTCGACCTGGTCGGCCATGACGGTCACGTGCTGAAGCTTGCCACGCGGATCGGTGAAGCGGATGTCGACATACTCGGCACCCTCGTCTTTGATCAGCTGAAGAACTGCGTCCTTGCTCATTACTATGTTCCTCTAGATTGCAGAATTGGTTTTACAGCGCGTCCGAGCCGGTCTCGCCGGTCCGGATGCGAATGGCTTGTTCAACGGACGAGACAAAGATCTTGCCGTCCCCGATCTTGTCGGTCTTGGCGGCCGACACGATGGCTTCGATGGCCGCATCGACCTGATCGGCATCCAGAACGACCTCGACTTTGACCTTGGGCAGAAAGTCCACCACATATTCCGCGCCGCGGTACAGTTCGGTGTGTCCTTTCTGGCGTCCGAAGCCCTTGACTTCGATCACGCTGAGGCCCTGGACACCAACGTCCTGCAGGGCCTCTTTCACTTCGTCCAATTTGAACGGCTTGATGATCGCTTCGATCTTTTTCATCCGGGCTCACCTCGCATGGTTGTCAGAATGGCAGTGATCACGTCTAAGATCGGGCGGCAATGCGATTGCCGAATTGACCGTCTGCTGGTGAAGGGATTCTGGGCGGCGGGCCAATTTTTAGGCAAGTTGCACAAAAAGTAATCAGATTTGAATCGCGCGAGGGTTTCGGATGCCAAAACTGTTGAGTTCGTCCCAGATGAGGGCGGCTGAACGCGCCGCAATTGAATCCGGCCTTGTCACCGGCCTGGAACTGATGGAGCGCGCAGGTCGCGGTGTGGTCGAGGCCGTCTTTGAAACCTGGCCTGACCTCGCGGCCGGGTCCGGCCGGGCCGTTGTGTTCTGCGGGCCGGGCAACAATGGCGGCGACGGTTTTGTAGTGGCGCGCATTCTGAAAGAGTGGGGGTGGACCGTGGACCTTTTCCTGTTGGGCGACCCCGAGAAGTTGCCTGCAGACGCGCGGGCGAACTACAAGCGTTGGTGCGCGATGGGTTCGTGCCATGTGCTGTCTGATGACGCGCTCGATGCCTACGGCGCGGCCTGTTCGGATACTGTTCTGGCGGTTGATGCCTTGTTCGGAACCGGGCTGACGAGACCGGTAGCCGGGCTGCCCCGCACAATGCGTAAATTGGGCCAGTGGAAAGCGTCACTGTCGGAAGGTGGTTGCCCACGTGTCGTTTGTGTGGACATTCCCAGCGGCCTATGCGCGGACAGTGGTCGGCGTCTGGTGTCAGAGGGATTTGCCCCCGAGGACTGCGCCGTGTCGGCCAACCTGACGGTGACGTTTCATACCGCAAAGCCGGGCCATTATCTGGCCGAGGGACCAGAGTGCTGTGACAGGGTATCCATTGTCGATATCGGTCTGCCGGCTCTGTCAGTTGAAGAAACGCCAGATCAACGGCCGAGCGTGTTGTTGGGCCCCGAAAATCTGCCTGATCTGCGGAAATCGGCTTTCGATCACAAATACGGTCACGGTCATGCGCTGATCCTGACAGGCGACACAGGTAGAACAGGTGCCGCGCGATTGGCTGCCCGCGGAGCGTTGCGCGTGGGCGCCGGTCTTGTCACGCTGGGTGTCACTCCCGCCGCATTGCGGGAAGTCGCCAGCCAAGTCACCGCGGTCATGATTGAGCAGATCGCAGGCGCGGATGGGCTGGCCATTGCATTGCGGGACCAACGCCTGAACGCGCTGTGCCTGGGGCCCGGATTGGGCCTGCACAAGGCACGATCGCTGGTCCCCGTGGCATTGGAGTCCGGAAGGGCAACCGTGCTGGATGCCGACGCTCTTTCAGCATTTGCCGAGGATCCAGCGTCACTGATGGCGATCCTGCATGAAAACTGCGTCCTGACACCTCACGGCGGTGAATTCGCCCGTCTGTTCCCCGACATCTCGGCAAAGCTTTCCTTACATCCCAAGGATGGACCAGCTTTCTCAAAGGTTGATGCCGTGCGCGAGGCGGCCGGCAGGGCAGGGTGCGTGGTTCTTTTCAAGGGACCGGACACCGTGATTGCGGGTCCGGACGGTCGGTGCTCGATCCATTCAGCCCACTATGATCGGGCCGCGCCGTGGCTGGCGACTGCAGGCGCGGGCGACGTGTTGGCGGGTTTTTTGACCGGGCTACTGGCACGTGGATTACACCCGCTGAAAGCCGCCGAAACCGCCGTCTGGCTTCACGTGGAGTGCGCGCGCGCTTTTGGCCCGGGATTGATCGCGGAAGACCTTCCCGAGCAACTGCCCGGTGTGCTCAAGCGGTTTCAGGTCTGAAGTTCTTGCGTGTTCCCAAGGCGCAAGGCTAAAATATCGGCGGGTTTTTGCTGTCAAGACCGCGCAAATGCATAGCGAGTGTTTGCCAAACGCATGGCCGGATGGCAGAATTCTCTTGTGGGCCGTCTGAAGCCTGCACACGTTTGTTGTTAAAATATTGATAACACGGACATTTTGCTTTGCTGCCACTCTGTCTTTGTGGCGGATTTGCAATGATCGAGCTGAATGGCGTAGGGGCCTCTGGAACCGGACAGTTCCACTGAACATCTGGGCAGTACCTGAAACCCGAACCTTTCATGGTGAGTGCTATGACATTGAATATCAAACTCTCCTCAGTCGCCGCTGTTCTGGCGGCCACCACGGCCGTCCCCGCCGCGGCAGAGCTGAAATACGAGAACAACAGCGGTGGCTATGTTCTGCTGTATGGGCAGTTCAACCCGGCAATCATCTCGGTTGACGACGGCCAAGAGACCGATACCCGCCTGCTGGACAACGACCTGTCCAACAGCCGCGTCGGCCTGAGCCTGATGCAGCCGTTTGGCCAGAACGAGTTCACCTTCCGCTTTGAAACCGCGCTGGGTCTGCCTAACTCCAGTGAGTGGAACCAGTTGGGCACCGATTTCAGCGGCTGGACCCGGGAAGACATTCGTCACGTGGATTTTGCGCTGAAAGGTGGCTGGGGTAAATTCTCGGCCGGTCAGGGCAGCATGGCGTCTGACGGTGCAGCGGAAACTGACCTGTCTTATGTCGGCACCGCGCTGTATTCGTTCACCAACGATGAAAACTCGGGCTTCTTCTACCGCGGAACCGACGGAACCCTCAGCGACATCACCGTCGGCGACTCCAGCAGCAACTTTGACGGCGCGCGTCGTGGCCGCGTGCGGTATGACACGCCGGATTTCAGCGGCTTTTCGGCAAGCTTCGCCTATGGTCAGAACATCCTGTCCAGCAGTGATGACGACGACTATTACGACGTTGCTCTGAACTACAACAACACCTTTGCCGGTGGCGTCGAGTTCGCGGCAAGCGTGGCCTATGCAGTGCGTGATTTCGACGATGGTTCCGGCGACCGTGAAGACACGATCGGCTCGGCATCGGTGCTGCTGCCCAGCGGCTTCAGCTTCACCGCTGCTGCCGGTACTCGAAACAACGTGTCGGGCGAAAGCGATCCCAACTTCTGGTACACCAAGATCGCCTACGAGGATAATTGGGTGTCCTGGGGTAAGACTGGTATCGGCATCGACTACTATGATGGTTCCGATTTCAACACGGACGGGTCCAGCACCGAGTCTTGGGGTATCGCAGTGGTGCAGCGCATCGACAGCATCAACACCGATGCCTACCTGAAGTATCGCAACCACGACTTCAACGACGGAACGTCTTTTGACAAGAACGAAGCTTGGGTCCTGGGGGCCCGCTGGAAGTTCTGATCCTGATGTTGTTGTGAATTCATGGCGCCCCGGCTCTGTCCGGGGCGTTTTTTGTACGGCAGGGTGGCAAAACAAGGCCAATCTGGCACCTTGCCCCTTGCCCTTCGGCGGCTAGGCAAATAGAAGGCGTCAAATTTGCCCGGCGCGCCCGTTTTGCGCGCCCCGAATCCTATGGGGACTACCAGAATGCAGGTTACCGAGACGCTGAACGAGGGTCTGAAACGCGGCTACAACATCGTTGTTACCGCCGCCGAGCTGGACGAGAAGGTCAATGAGAAACTGATCGAAGCTCAGCCGGAAATCGAGATGAAAGGCTTCCGCAAGGGCAAGGTTCCCATGGCACTGCTGAAAAAGCAGTTTGGCCAGCGCCTGTTGGGCGAAGCAATGCAGGAAACCATCGATGGTGCGATGAACAAGCACTTCGAAGACAGTGGTGATCGTCCGGCGCTTCAGCCTCAGGTCAAAATGACCAACGAAGACTGGAAAGAAGGCGACGACGTTCACGTCGAAATGTCCTATGAAGCCCTGCCGGAAATCCCCGAAGTTGATCTGAAATCGGTCGAGCTGGAAAAGCTGGTCGTCAAGGCGGACGACGCTGCCGTGGAAGAAGCCCTGCAGAACCTGGCTGAAACCGCTCAGGACTTCAAAGCCCGCCGCAAGGGATCAAAGGCGAAAGAGGGCGATCAGGTCGTCATCGATTTCGTCGGCAAGGTTGACGGCGAGGCCTTCGAAGGCGGTTCGGCCGAGGATTACCCGCTGGTGCTGGGCTCGAACAGCTTCATCCCCGGTTTCGAGGATCAGCTGGTTGGCGTGAAGGCCGAGGAAGTCAAAGACGTCACCGTTACCTTCCCTGAAGAATACGGTGCCGAGCACCTGGCCGGCAAAGAGGCCGTGTTTACCTGCACAATCAAAGAGGTGAAGGAACCTGTTGCCGCCGAGATCAACGACGAACTGGCACAGAAGTTCGGCGCTGAGGATCTGGCTGCTTTGAAGGCACAGATTGCCGAACGTCTGGAAGCCGAATACGCGGGTGCGTCGCGCGCGGTGATGAAGCGCGCACTGCTGGACGCGCTGGACGAGAAAGTGTCGTTCGACCTGCCGCCGACCCTGGTCGAAGCCGAAGCCAAGCAGATCGCACATCAGCTGTGGCACGAAGAAAACCCCGAGGTGACCGATCACAACCACGATGAGATCGAGCCGACCGAAGAGCACAACAAACTGGCTGAGCGCCGCGTGCGTCTGGGCCTGTTGCTGGCCGAGCTGGGCCAGAAGGCTGAAGTCGAAGTCACCGACGCCGAGATGACCCAGGCGATCATGAACCAGGCTCGCCAGTACCCGGGTCAGGAGCGTCAGTTCTTCGAGTTCGTTCAGCAGAACGCTCAGATGCAGCAGCAACTGCGCGCGCCGATCTTTGAGGACAAGGTTGTGGACTACGTGGTCGAGCTGGCCAAAGTGACCGAAAAGGAAGTCAGCAAGGAAGAGCTGCAGAAGGCAATCGAAGCCCTCGAAGAGGAATAAGCCGCGTTTTCAGGTCGGCCCGGGTGCCGCTGCACCCGGGCCGGTCAAACGGCGATTGTCCGGACAGAAAGAAATGAAATCAGGCCCTCTTCGGAGGGCCTTTTTTGTTGCTGCCGAGAACCGGAACGTATGGCGCCAGCGGCGGATCGGTTGCCGAAATTAGAGCGGAGCCGCCTGGAATGAGACGGCTCCGCATGGGTGGCTTTTGGACTTATGAGGTGAGGGGGTCAGGCCTCATGAGCAAAAGCACGGGGGGTTTGCAACAGAGCGGTTTTCTGCTCTGGGGTGAAGCGGTCCGACAGGCCCTCGATCAATTTGAGTACGGCCTGGACTTCTTCTTTCGTCGTCGCAGCGTGCATCTGCTCGACGAAGTATTTCTCAAGATCGGTCAGTGGCTGGTGGTCAAGATTTGCGGCACCGGCCTGTGCAAGCTTGGCTTGCTGACCCGAATTGAACAGTTCGATCGCCTGATCGTCGGTCAGGAACACGTCGTAGTCGATGCTCGAATACTCGCGGATCGATTGAATACGCTCGTCCGAACAATCCATCAGAGCGGCCATTGCGACCACTTTGCCCATCGGCTTGGCCGTTCCGACATAGTCGTACGGAGCATTTCCGGACCGCTGCAGCACCCGGTTCATAACCGGATCAATGACCGCGACCGAGTCGAGAACTCCAGCTTCCTGGGCGTATTCGAATGACCCAATCATGACCTCGCTGGTCACGTAGGATACGGAATTCTTGCCACGTCCCCGGCCGAGCCGTTTCGTGTCGACGCAGAACCGCGTGGCTTCCCACACCTGGGCGCTGCGGATTGGCGGCTCGCCATCAAGGATTGAGCTGAAAACGTCGGCCAGCATGTGCGGGCCGGTCGTCTGCAAGAGGCGCATGCACCCAACGACGTCCCCCTCGTCGTTGATGCTGACCACGTGTGCAGGATTGAGCGAGTCGAACTGATCGAATTCGCGCCCGTCCTGGATGTTCACTTCCCAGCCCAAGCGATCCCCGAACACGCGTGCTCGCAGCTTGAACATCTCATCCAAGACGTCTTTGAACTTATGCTGGTTGATGCCATCAATAACGATGATCATTCCATCCCCCTACAGTTTGGTTACCGTAAGGAGCAGATTAACCAAGTTTCGAAACAAGACTATTGGGGATATCCCGTATTTTTCTGCCTTAATTGTTAACCGGGGTAAATTAACCCCAGACCAATGGCACGGCCGATCGCCTGGGCGGTCGTAAGTGCGCCCAGTTTCTCTCGCCCGGAACGCATATGCACCTCGACCGTCCGGTGCGAAATGCACAGAATATCACCGATATCCTGCTGGGACTTGCCCTCGGCGACCCATTGCAGGATTTCTTTTTCGCGCGAAGACAGGGTCGGAAGGTATAGAGCCTTGGCCAGAAGGCCAGATTGCATGACGGTGTCATGTGCGTGAACCGCGGCCATCTGCAGGTCACCCATCACGTGCTTTTTAAGCTTTTTCCATTCCTCGTCCGTGCAATCCTTGGTCACGCTGAGCAAGCCAGTTTCGCCATAAGGTCCCCGAACCGGAACCGTCAGGCCGCGGTCGGTGATCCCGAAATCATGAGCGTCACGGAACACCGCGTTGAACTTGTCGTCGTGATTGAAACGGCCCCAGTCCACCGGCGCGATGCTGAGCGCCGACTGATACAGGGTGGGATCAAGGTGATGGTAGCCTTGCGTGGCGTAGTGGATCTTCCACTCGTCCGGGTAGTTCGCGTAACCTTGGACGTCACCATTCACAGGATGGGTCGTCGCATAGGACGCATAGTCGAACCCAAGTTCGTTGCAGACAGAATTGATGATGTCGTAAGCCGACCGTTCATCATGATCAATTGTGGCCAAGTCAATAAGTTTCACTCGTCCAACCTTTGTCCCATCGGCATTTCCCCCGAAAAATGCCGTATCTGTCCGTATCACAGCCTACGTTGCGTCAATCTGAACAGATTGCGCAACCCATTTGTGCATATCACATGGAGTTATTGAGTGCTAATGGCAACAGACAACCTCCGGATTATTTCATCCTGTGAGGTATTCTCGGTCAAATTGAACACTGTCTAGACCGGTGTCGATTGCCCCTTTCACGCTATTCGGACCGCAAGCCGGTTTCAACCAGCATTCCGCGAGCCTTGGCTTCGGGGTAGTACCCCTTTGCATAGAGGAAGATCGCGCGCTGCTGGTCGCCGTCGGCCAGCATCCAGGCCCCGCGAAGATACTTGCCCGCATATTCCAGATTGGTATCCGCATCCAGAAGCCCCTTGGCGTCGCCCTTGTAGCCCATCGAACGAGCGGTGGCGGGAAGGATCTGCAGCAGGCCGTAATATGGCCGGTTTGTAGCCCAGGGGCGATGTGTGCTTTCGCGGATCGCCAACTTGTGGACCAGTTCCCGCGGCAGTTCATAGTGATCAGCCCATTTGTTGATCGACTCGCGCAATTCGGGCGTTTCGTTTGGGTGGAGCGGCGGTTCGAATGCCTGTTCCTTCGTCGCTTTGCCGGATGGGTCGCTGCAGGCGGCAATCGGGGCAGCCAGAAGCACTGAAAGCAATATTCGACGCAGGACCTTTGCCATGCAACTTCTCCGGGTTGTTACGCGGCTGGATGATACGAAAGTGGCCCCGGGTCGCAAGTCCGGCGCGCTGCGGTGGCCAAAAATTGCCAGTAGAAAGAAAAAGGCCGCGCAATGCAACGCGGCCTTTAAGATAAACCGACCTGATCGGATCAGGCTTTGGGTTCGTCTTCCTCGGTCGTAGCATCGGCGGCAACCAGTTCTTCGTCTTCCGAAGCGGCCGAGCCGATGTCGTCGAACAGTTCCGCGATTTCAAAATCTGCGGCGGCCTCTTCTTCAGCGGCCAGTTCCTGGATCGACTTGCCCGATGCCTGAAGTTCGGCTTCTTCTTCCGAGCGGGCCACGTTCAGTTTGATTTCGACCTCGACTTCGGGGTGCAGCTTGACGGAAACCGTGTGCAGACCCAGCTCTTTGATCGGCGAGACCAGAACGACCTGCTTCTTGTCAACGGTGAAGCCAGCAGCGGTTGCAGCATCGGCTGCGTCACGCGGAGTGACCGAGCCGTACAGCGCGCCGGCGTCCGATGCCGAGCGAATCACGATGAACTGCTGACCGTCCAGCTTTTCAGCCAGAGCTTCAGCTTCTTTCTTGGTTTCCAGGTTGCGGGCTTCCAGCTGTGCTTTCTGGGCTTCGAACGAGGCGATGTTGGCCTCGGACGCGCTCAGCGCTTTGCCTTGCGGCAGCAGGAAGTTGCGGGCGTAGCCGGGCTTGACGTCGACGACATCGCCCATCTGACCCAGTTTCGCAACGCGTTCCAGCAGGATAACTTGCATGTCAGTCTCTCCTTACTTCACGGCGTAGGGCAGCAGGGCGAGGAAGCGGGCGCGCTTGATGGCGCGGGCCAGTTCACGCTGCTTCTTTGCCGAAACGGCGGTGATGCGCGAAGGCACGATCTTGCCGCGCTCGGAAATGTAGCGCTGCAGCAGACGGGTGTCTTTGTAGTCGATCTTCGGCGCGTTCTCGCCCGAGAACGGGCAGACCTTGCGGCGGCGGAAAAACGGTTTTGCGGCCATGGTTTGGTGTCCTTTCCTCAGGCGTTGATCAACGGCGCTCGCGGCGGCCATCGCGCTCATCGCGCTTCTGCATCTGGACCGAGGGGCCCTCGGGATGTTCGTCGACCTTGATGGTCAGAACGCGCATCACGTCTTCATGCAGGCGCATCAGGCGCTCCATTTCCTGAACGGCGCCCGACGGAGCGTCGGTCTTCAGGAAGGCATAGTGGCCCTTGCGGTTTTTGTTGATTTTGTAGGCCATCGTTTTGACGCCCCAGTACTCGCTGTCGACGATCTTGCCGCCGTTGTCAGCCAATACGGTGCCAAAGTGTTCGATCAGGCCCTCGGCCTGCGCGTTGGACAGATCCTGACGCGCGATCATTACATGCTCATACAGTGGCATGTTCACTCCTGTTTATATCAAGGCGCATTTCATAGGCGGGGCCAGCAACCCTTCGCGACCCTGCCACGAGAGGCTGCGCGGTTCATGCGTATTGCGAAGGATGGCCCCGTATACACGTTTCTGGATGGGGGGCAAGCCCTGCCATGAATGCCTTTCTCACGCCGCCCAATTACCTTTGGGCCGCCCAAATCCTGACGCTTTTCGGCTTGAGGTTGTTTGCAAGCCCGGCGTTACCCGGGGGGTCTCAAGAAACTTGGACAGGGCAAAAGCGATGGCCGTCATGAACACGAACACATTTCAACAGTCCGCAGCCGGCGCAGCATACGACAAATCCGTGCCCGTGCTTATTTCCTTTGCACCGAATTGGAAGGCCCGGTTGGTCCTGTTCCGTGTGCTGGGTGCATTTCTGATCGTATCGGCCTTTTCGATGTGGCTGATGCCGGGTTCGGTCATCGGGGCCGACGTCTGGACCATCAAGCTGGTCGCGTCGCTGATGTTCCTGATCCTCGGGGTGAGCCTGCTGACCATCGAGGTTCTGGATCCGCGCCCCGACGCATATTTTGACCCGATCCGCCGCGAGGTTCGGGTGCTGCAGAAGAACGAAAACGGGCGTCCGCAGACCGTACTGCGCCGCAGCTACGATACGTTGGGCGGAGCGCGGTTCGTGGACGACCAGGTTGAACTCTTTGAAGTCGATGGCAGCCTTCTGATGAAGCTGCCGCTGGAATCGGCGGATGTCAGCCGAGCGCTGAAAGGGCAACTCAGCGGAAGCGTAACAATTTTCGCCTGAATTTTATTCTGTTCATTGAGGAACAGAATTTGTGAGAGAATGAAGGTTGTGTGCCGCCCATGGGCGGCACATCTTTGTTTTGGAGCAACCCAACCGGTTTGCGCTTTGAAAACTTTCGGAGATTGTCATGAAATCCACCCTTATTGCAGCAGCACTTGCCACGGCGGCGACCTCGGCCATCGCGGCCCCGGAAAAATACGTTCTGGACCCGAGCCACAGCCAGGTTGTTTTCAGCTACAACCATCTTGGCTTTTCGACCACCACCGGCATGTTCTCGGGTTTCGAGGGCGAAATCATGTTTGATCAGGAAGATCCAGCAGCGTCGAGCGTGACGGTTTCGATGCCCGTGGTCGAGATGATCACCGGCTGGAAACCCCGTGAAGATCATTTCATGTCCGAAGATTTCTTCGCGGCGACTGCCGAGGAAATGGTGACATTTACCTCGACCTCGATCGAGGTGACGGGTGAGAACACCGCAAAGATCACCGGGGACCTGACCTTGAATGGTGTGACCAAGCCAGTGGTTCTGGACGCCAAGCTGAATCAGGTCGGCGAGCATCCGATGGCGGGCAAGCCTTGGGCCGGGTTCGATGCCACCACCACCCTGGTGCGCAGCGATTTCGAACTGGGCAAGTTCGCGCCTTTCGTCGGAGATGAAGTTGCCATCGCGATTTCGATCGAGGCGCAGAAGGCCGACTGATCCGGGCTTCAGAACTAGAGAAACCGCCGGTGGCCGATGCCCCGGCGGTTTTTTCGTGTCGTCGGCTTACTGAGCGTTGCGTGTTGCCGTCAACTCGACCGAAACGGTGACGGCGAAGGCCAACGAATCCTCTTTCGGCATCGATTGGCCAACCCCGAAGTCGAGGCGGTTGAGGTCCATCCTGCCGGACATTTTGGCAGTCTCGCCTTTGATGTCCAAAGAGAAGGGCAATACAACGTCTAGTGTTTGATCGCGGATGGTCAGCGGACCCCTTGCTTCATACCCCGTTTCGGTTTTGTAGATCTCGGCATCGAACTGGGCCGTCGGGAATTGCGACTTGTCGAAGAAATCAGCTCCCATGGCCTGATCGGTTACCGTACCCAGACTTAAAGACCCGATGGAGACCGTGACCTCTACCGACCCGGCCGGACCGGGTTCGACGGGGTCGTCAAAGGTGATTGCGGCGGTCCAGTCTGAAAACTGACCGGTAACAGGGTTGCCCAACTGAGTGATCGTGATGGTAAGCGTGCCTTCTTCCACCTGCCAATCCGATTGAACGGCCGCCAACTCGGCCGTTTCAACCTCGGCATCAGGCTTGTCTGAAAAACTGCCGGTCAGCAGGCCGGCTGACAGAACGCCAACCCAGACAAGCCCAGCAGCTGCGGCGGGAACCATCGAGTGCTTCTGTTCCGGCGGAACCGGCGCAGAGGACGCCCCGGGCAACATTCGCCGCAAAGTACTGTCCTTGTCGATGACGTGGTGTTTCAGTGCTCCGGCGATGTGCAGGGTCAAAGCTGCGACGAGAACCAGCATGAAAAGCCAGTGCAGCGTTGCCATCACCTCGGCCAGATGCTCGGACTTCGGCACCAGTGGCAGGTTCTGCCCAAATGGCCAAAGGATGGGCGCGAAGCCTTCGGTAGCAGCGTGGTCGATCCAACCAGACAGCGGAACCAAAACCAAGGACCCGTACAGCAGCCAATGGACCGTCTCGGCCGCAAAGGCCTCGGGCTTGTTGTCGGCGTTCAGCAGTCCAGGCTTGGTTTGGGTGAGCGACCAGAGAATGCGTGCCAGCGCAACGAAGAAGACGGTGATCCCAACGGTTTTGTGCAGGGAAAACAGCCGTGCGGCTTGAGCAAGATCGGCCTCGGTGGTGGGGATGGTCGGGTCATAGATTGCATGGGCCAGGTTGTTGGCGAACCACCCCAAGGGCAAGGCGGTGAAGATCAACAATGCGGTCAGCCAGTGGAATGTCTTGGTCACGCTGCCATAGCTGACATTGGTGTTGGTTAGGGACATTGATCTTGCGCTCCGGGTTTTCTGCTGTGGCCAAGGTAACCGTGTGACGCACATAGACAATAGCGTGTGGCGCACAGACCCGGTGCCGTCACGCAGAGTGCAGGCAGTGCTTGTGCCGGACCCTCACTCGGTTTACACCCCGGCGCAACCTAACGTCATCCAAGAGGTTGCAATGACACTTGCATTCGTTTTTCCGGGGCAGGGCGCCCAGACCGTCGGCATGGGCAAGGCGCTGGCCGACGCTTATCCGACCGCCAAGGCCGTGTTTGACGAGGTGGACGAAGCGCTGGGCGAAAGCCTCAGCAGCCTGATCTGGGATGGCGACATCGAGACCCTGACTCTGACGCAGAACGCGCAGCCGGCGTTGATGGCCACATCGATGGCGGCGATGCGCGCGCTTGAGGCCGAAGGGGTCGATGTGACACGGGCCGCCTTCGTGGCCGGTCATTCGCTGGGCGAATACTCGGCCCTTGCCGCAGCCGGCGCGCTGAGTGTCGCGGACACTGCTCGCCTGCTGCGCACCCGCGGTCAAGCCATGCAGAGCGCCGTTCCGGTGGGCGAGGGCGCGATGGCCGCGATCCTGGGACTGGACCTCGACGCCGTTCGCGCCGTGGCCGAAGAGGCCGCACAGGGCGAGGTGTGCCAGGCTGCCAATGACAATGACCCTACGCAGGTCGTGGTTTCAGGTGCCAAAGCCGCCGTTGAACGCGCCGCTGAAATCGCCAAGGAAAAGGGCGCGAAGCGCGCTGTGATGCTGCCGGTCAGCGCTCCGTTCCATTGTGCCCTGATGCAGCCTGCCGCCGACGTGATGGCCGAAGCTCTGACGGGAGTCGAAATCAAGGCGCCGGAGGTTCCACTGGTTGCCAATGTCCGCGCCGAGGCGGTGACCGACCCCGACTTGATCCGGCAATTGCTGGTCGAACAGGTCACCGGTTCGGTCCGGTGGCGCGAATCCGTTCAGTACATGGTGGCGCAGGGTGTGACCGAAGCGTGGGAGATCGGTGCGGGCAAGGCTCTGTCGGGCATGATCCGCAAAATCGACCGGTCCATTGCCTGCTCCGCCGTTGGTACGCCGGAAGACGTTCAAAAAGCGCTGCAGGCAGGCGATTAACTCAAAGCTGGTCCGACAGGACACTCGAAAAGGATACCGGTATGTTTGATTTGACTGGAAAATGCGCCCTTATCACCGGGGCTTCGGGCGGGATCGGGGGTGAGATCGCACGCACCTTGCACGCCGCAGGGGCTACCGTTGGTCTGTCCGGCACGCGCGTCGAACCGCTGCAGAAGCTGGCGGATGAACTGGGCGAGCGCGCTCATGTCCTGCCGTGCAATCTGGGTGATCCCGAGGCCGTGGCCGCGTTGCCGAAACAGGCCGCCGATGCCATGGGGTCCGTTGATATTCTGGTCAACAATGCAGGCATCACCCGCGACAACATCTTCATGCGCATGTCCGACGAGGAATGGCAGAGCGTGATCGACGTGAACCTGACCGCTACCGCCAAGCTGTGCAAGGGTGTGCTGCGGGGCATGATGAAAGCGCGCTGGGGCCGCATCATCAACATCTCGTCCGTTGTAGGTGCAACCGGCAACCCGGGTCAGGTGAACTATGCCGCGTCCAAGGCGGGCATGGTCGGCATGACCAAGTCGCTGGCCTACGAGGTCGCGAGCCGTGGCATCACCGCCAATGCCGTCGCGCCGGGTTTCATTACGACCGCGATGACAGACAAGCTGACCGATGAGCAGAAATCCGGCATCCTGACGCAAGTTCCCGCCGGTCGGATGGGCGAGCCATCTGAAATTGCGGCGGCCGTTCTGTACCTTGCAAGCCCCGAAGCGGGCTATGTTACCGGAACCACCTTGCATGTGAACGGCGGCATGGCCATGTTGTAGGCGCAGCCAGGGGCAGATGCGAAAGCGTTTGCCTCTTGCGTCGTCTGTGCTATAGGCGGCGCATGTAATCAGGGGCCGGTCGTTCAGGTCGGCCTTCTACTTTCCCGGAGACCCGGGACCCAAACCGCCCGGATCGGGCAAACCAAGGCCACCCCGAGCGGGCAAGGGCAGAACCGGGCAGACCGCCCTGAAATGGAATGAGGAATAGACATGAGCGACGTCGCAGATCGCGTTAAAAAGATCGTTGTTGAGCACCTGGGTGTTGAAGAGGACAAAGTCACCGAGAACGCGTCCTTCATCGACGATCTGGGCGCGGACAGCCTGGACACCGTTGAGCTGGTCATGGCTTTCGAAGAAGAGTTCGGCATCGAGATCCCCGATGATGCCGCCGAGACCATCCAAACCTTCGGCGACGCCGTGAAGTTCATCAGCGAAGCTTCCTGATCGCTTTGAATTTGACCGAAAACGGCGCTTCCGGGCAACGGAAGCGCCATTTTTTTTTGCCCGCTCGAATTCCCGCTTGCCTCGTGGAAAATCGGTTTGCACTGTTTGCGATGAGGCAACAAAACACCGGGTAAGGGCATGAAAAGATCCGCCCCGATGATCAACACCGCGCGCCTGATGATGTGCGCAATGCGTCCCGAGGACTTTGAAAGGTTCGCGGAGATTTGGCGCGACCCCTGCGTGGTGCGCCATATCGGCGGCAAACCCCGTACCCGTGGCGAGGCGTGGGACGCGTTCCTGCGCAATGCGGGACACTGGCAGATGGCTGGGTTCGGGCAATGGGCCGTGTTCTTGCAGGCGAATCGCAAATTGATAGGTCAGGCCGGGTTCTTTTACGGCAACCGCTGTCTGGGAGAGGATTTCGACACCTTCCCCGAGGCCGGTTGGGTGTTGGCGCCCGAGGCGCATGGCCTGGGATACGGGCACGAGGCCGTTCAGGCCGCGCATGACTGGTTCGACCGGATCATGCCCGGGCCCTTGGTGTCGATGATTGACGCGGATCATGAGGCCTCGCAAAAGTTGGCGGCTAAGCTTGGATATAAATTGCTGCGCGAAACAGAGTATCGGGACAGCCCGGTGAAACTGTTTCGACGCGACGGCCCTCCGGCCCGGAACTGAAACGCTTCTTTTTTTGCGGTGCCGCAAACGGATCGTCGTTTGCCGAAACTGAGAAACGCGAACCTGCGCGCGACCAGTATGCTATTGTGGATATCCGGAACGATTGAGCGGAGGAGTGTGCTCATGAGGGTTTATCCTACTATGGAACTGCAGAACGGCCGCTGTGTCACGCTGGACAAGGGCCGTCTGGACGAACCGATGATCTGGCATGTCGATCCGGTGGAAACGGCCCAAGGCTGGGCCGCCGCAGGTGCCGAGTGGATGCACCTGACCGATTTCGATGCGATCGAGGGGCGGGACACGAACTCTGCGCTGGTCGAACAGATCATCCGCAGCGCCGAGCTGCCTGTTCAGTTGGCGGGCGGGTTCCGCTCGCGCGAGCAGGTCGAGCGTTGGATCGACAAAGGGGCAGGCCGCATCGTGATCGGCACCCTGGCGGCGCGTGATCCTCATCTGTTCAAAGAGTTGGCCAAGCTATACCCAGACCAGATCGTGTTGGCCGTGGACGTGTGGCAGGGCTACGTGATGACCGACGGCTGGCGTACCCAAAGTGCGTTCACCCCGGAGGCTTTCATCGAAGCGTTTGCCGATGCTCCGCTGGCTGCCATTCTGGTCACCGATATCGACAGCGACATGGTGGATGTCGAGGCGCAGCTGGGCCTGATTTCGGGGCTGGCCGCGCATTCGCGCACACCGGTGATCGCCAGCGGCGTCGTGCGCAGCAGCGACGACATCTCGCGTCTGGCCTACATTCCCAATATCTCGGGCGCGTTGGTCGGGCGGGCGCTGTTCCGTAAGACGGTCGACCTGTCCGAGGCATTGGCAGTGGCCAAAACCGCCCATGAACCAGTGGCACAGTTCCAGTAACGCAGCCTAATCCATCCGAGCCGCCCCTGACAGGTCGTCGGGGGCGACCCGCGTAGTTCTCCTCTGGCCGAGCGCGGCGTATGGCGCGGGGGCAGGCGGCAAGCTGCCGGTGCGGAATACGCTGTTGCTCTTGCCCCCGGACCCCGGGCCGGGGTATGAGCGTTTCTCAAACAGGAAGCAGGCAAGAGGCATTTCATGCGCAGAGTCGTTGTAACCGGTCTGGGATTGGTCACTCCACTGGCCAGTGGGGTCGAGGAAACCTGGTCGCGGCTGCTGGCCGGAGAGTCAGGTGCCGGCCCGATCACCTTGTTCGATGCCGAAGCCGCAGGGGTCACCACGACCTATGCCTGCGAGGTGCCCCGCGGTGACGGGACCAACGGGACCTTCAACCCCGATGACTGGATGCCGCCCAAGGAACAACGCAAGATCGAGGATTTCATCCTGTATTCGATTGCTGCTGCCGAGATGGCCTGCAAGGACGCGAACTGGTTGCCCGAGGACGAGGAAGAGCGTCTGCGCACCGGCGTTCTGATCGGGTCGGGCATCGGTGGTCTGGGCTCGATCGCGGAAACCGCCAACCTGATCCGTGACAAGGGCCCGCGCCGCGTGTCGCCGTTCTTCATCCCGGGCGCGCTGATCAACCTGGCCTCGGGTCAGGTTTCGATCCGCTTTGGCTTCAAAGGGCCGAACCACTCGGTGGTGACCGCCTGTTCGACCGGTGCCCACGCGATCGGCGATGCCAGCCGCATTATCCGATCGGGCGATGCCGACGTGATGATCGCCGGCGGCGGCGAAGGCTGCATCTGCGAGATCGGGATTGCCGGTTTCAACGCCTGCAAGGCGCTGTCTACCAAATATGCCGACAACCCCAAGGCCGCCAGCCGCCCCTATGACGTCGACCGCGACGGTTTCGTGATGGGCGAGGGCGCCGGCATCGTGGTTCTGGAGGAATACGAGCATGCCGTGGCCCGCGGCGCCAAAATCTATGCCGAGGTTCTGGGCTATGGGATGTCGGGCGATGCCTATCACATCACGGCGCCGGCCGAGGATGGCGACGGGGCGGAACGCTCGATGAAGGCGGCACTGCGCAGCGCAGGGCTCGAGCCGAAGGATCTGGACTATATCAACGCGCATGGCACATCGACCATGGCGGACACGATCGAACTGGGGGCCGTTGAACGGCTGCTGGGCGAACATGCCAGCAAGGCGACGATGAGTTCGACCAAATCGGCCACCGGGCACTTGCTGGGGGCCGCGGGCGCGATCGAGGCGATCTTCTCGATCCTTGCGATCCGCGATCAGGTCGCCCCGCCGACGATCAATCTGGACAACCCGGCGGTGGAAACGCCGATCGACCTTGCGCCGAATGCCAAGCGCGAGCGGGAAATCAACGTCGCGCTGTCGAATTCATTCGGCTTCGGTGGCACCAATGCCAGCGTGATTTTCGGGAAAGCATCGTAAATGTGGCGGGCTCTGGCATCCAATGCGCTGACCTTTCTTGTGGTCGCCATGTTTCTTCTTGGCGGTCTGATCCTTTGGGGGCAGTCGCAGTACAAGGCCGAGGGCCCGCTCGATACCGCCATTTGCCTTCGGGTGAAGGGTGGTTCGAACATGAACAAAGTTAGCCGTGATCTTGAAGATCAGGGCGCGATCAGCAGCGCAACGATCTTTCGTATGGCGGCAGACTACACCGACAAGTCGCAGCAGCTGAAAGCGGGTAGTTTTCTGATCTCCGAAGGCGCTTCGATGGCGGAAATCATCGACGAAGTCACCCGCAGCGGCGCCAGCACCTGTGGAACCGAGGTCGAGTACCGCATCGGTGTGACCCGAACTCAGACACGGGTTCGCGAGCTGGACCCTGCAACATTGAATTTCGTCGAGGTTGCATCTTTTATCGTTGGTGAGGACGAAGTCCCTGAAGTCTATCAGGAAAAGCGGAACCAAGCTGATACGCGATACCGCGTTTCCTTGGCCGAAGGTGTCACCAGTTGGCAGGTCGTCGAGGGGCTGAAGGCCGTGGATGCCCTGACCGGAGAGGTCTCGGAAATTCCGCCTGAAGGCATGTTGGCCCCGGACAGCTACGAAATCTCACCGGGTGATGAGAGAACGGCTTTGCTGCAAAAGATGCAGGACCGGCAGCAAGAGCGGATTGCGCGGGTTTGGGAGACGCGTCAAGACGGGTTGCCCCTGTCCAGCCCCGAAGAAATGCTGATCCTCGCCTCGATCATCGAGAAGGAGACAGGCATTCCGGAAGAGCGCGGTCAGGTTGCCAGCGTCTTTGTGAACCGCCTGAAGCAAGGCATGAAGCTGCAGACAGATCCCACGGTGATCTACGGCGTGACCAAGGGTCAGGGCACGCTGGGTCGAGGCCTTCGCCGCAGCGAGCTTCGGCGGAATACGCCGTGGAACACGTATTTGATCGATGGGTTGCCGCCCACACCGATTGCCAACCCGGGTCTGGCCAGCTTGCAAGCTGCCGTGGCGCCAGACGAGACCGATTTCGTGTTCTTCGTCGCAGATGGAACCGGCGGCCATGCCTTCGCCAAGACGCTGCAGGAACACAACCGAAACGTTGCCAAATGGCGTGAGATCGAAGCCGAGCGGAACAATTCGGGTAACTGATCCGCTCGCTGGTCGAGAGCAGAGCCGGCATAAATCAGGCGGACAACCCGCCTGAGAAATGAAAAGTCAAAATCCTGGAAAAAAACTGCGCGCATGGAGACATGCGCGCAGTTTTTTTATGCGGCCGATTTGCGGCGCGGACGGCGCCGACGGTTGGCGGGGCCATTTGTGCCCTGCGGTTTCGGGCCACGGCGTCGATTGCGCTGGCGATTGCCGGGCTTGGCGGCCTCTGCGGCTTCGGGTGCCGCTCCGCTGGCGACCGGGATCTCGATCTTCATCAATTTCTGAATCTGACGCAGCAGATCAAATTCATCCGGTGCGCAGAAGGCGATGGCCTCACCTTCGCGACCGGCCCGAGCGGTGCGGCCAATGCGGTGCACATAGTTGTCGGGAACGTCCGGCAGGTCGTAGTTGATGACATATGCCACCCCAGGAATGTCGATGCCACGGGCTGCCACGTCGGTGGCAACCAGAACTGTGATCTCGCCGGCGCGGAAGGCCTTGATGGCGCGATCCCGCTGGCCCTGGCTCTTGTTGCCATGGATCGATGCTGCGTTGTAGCCGTCAGCCACCAATCCTTTCATCAGCTTTTCCGCACCATGTTTGGTCCGGGAGAACACAAGCGTCAGGGCGTCGGTATCACGCGAAAGGATCTCGCGCAGCTTGGTGGGTTTTCCCGGCTTTTCAACGAAATGCACCGACTGGGTTATCTTGTCGGCCGCCTTGCCCGGAGGCGAGACCTGTACCCGTTGCGGGTTGGTCAGGTAGGCGCGGCTGAGTTCCTCCATCTGCTTCGGCATGGTGGCCGAGAACAGCATAGTCTGGCGCGGTGTACCCAGTTGCGGCGCGATTTTGCGCAGAGCGTGGATGAAGCCGAGGTCCAGCATCTGGTCAGCCTCATCCAGAACTAGGTGCCGAACCGAGCCGAGATCGACCGCGCCACGTTCCATCAGGTCGATCAAACGACCGGGGGTCGCTACAAGAATATCAGTCCCTCGCGACAGGAACATGATCTGTTTGTTGATCGACTGTCCGCCAACAACTGTGGCCACGCGCAGTTTCGTCTTTTTGGTAAGCGTGCGGAGGCTTTCAGCGATCTGGTTCACCAGTTCGCGGGTGGGGGCGAGGATCAGGGCCTTGGCGGTTTTTGGCGCCGGTTTGCCGGGCTGGGCCAGCAGGTGGTCGATCAGCGGCAGGCCGAAGGCCAGAGTCTTGCCGGTGCCGGTCTGGGCCAGGCCCAGGATGTCATGCCCTTCCATGGCCAGCGGGATGGCCTGGTTCTGGATCGGTGTGGGTTGAGTGAAATTTGCGCGTTCGAGCGCGTCGTTCAGTGCCGGCGCGAGGCCGAGCATGTCGAAATCGAACAAGTCGTCTTCCTTTGTGATCCGCGCCGGCATTGGCCGTGCGCGAACAAGAGTAGCTGGCCGTGCGTATTGCACGACCGGCAGGGAGTGTGCGCAGCCTCAGGATTTACGGGCGAGTCCCGCAACATCCGGCTTTTGCGTCAAGAACCCTGCGTGAATGGGAACTGGGAAAATTGGGCGCTATCTCGGACCTCGGTTCGGTCCGCGTGCTCACGCGGCAGCGCTGTGGCGTAGATGAGCGCTGCTGATGTGAATGTCAAGCCAACACCGGCAGTCAAGGCTGCCGGTGTCCTATTCGTTGCAAATGGATGTTCAACGATGAGGCGTCCGGGCGGCGGCAGCCAGCGCCTTTTCGACTGCCTGTGCAGTGGAGGGGTGACCGGCCTCGGACAGGCACGAAGCAATTTTACCCGCGTCCGGGCGCTCGGGTCGCTTGCCGGGCTTGGGCCGATCGCCCAGGCAACTTTGGAGCGCAGATTGCGGAACGCCAATCTCGCTGGAGGTCTTTCCAAGATCAGGCCCACGCGGCCCTGTCTGAGCCTGCGCCACTGTGCCCAAGAGCATCAGGCCGCCCAGACAGATTACCGAGACATAGCTGAGGGGATGGTACATTTTTTGTCCTTCAGTAGTTTTTCGCATGCTTGTGGTTTTTGGTTTTGATGCAGATTGCGTGTGCAATCCGTTTTTGAAAAGCACGACGAGAATTACTCCGTCGCGGAAATCTTTCCGATCACAGAATTGGTTGCGGTCCCTGAGCTGGATTAGGATTTTGTTAACACTGGCAGTGCGTTACTTGTTGCGTGCTGTTGCGCCGGAGCTTGACTGAGCGACCGGTTTCGCGTATAAGGTGTGTCATGCTAGAAGAAGTGGGCAACGGCCCCGGGGCGACCCGGCGGCCGTTTTTCATTTCTCTCGTGCGGAGATCACTCACGCATGAGGTCAAAAGGCAAACATGACTTTGATTACCCCGGAAGAGCGGATGTCCCGGACGGCCGAGCTGTTGCAGTCGCTGGAGGTGTCCATTCGCGGTTTGCGGCAAGCGGCGGAAGACCTGCGCAAGCGGATCGAGACCGGGGAGGATGCAGACCTGGCCAGTTCAGCCAGACAACTCGGGCAGCTAGAGGGGCTGATCCGAAGTTGCCAGAAAGTGGAGACAAGCTTTGTCGAACAATGTCACAGACAAGCGGGAATTGCCCGAGGGGGCTATGCGCTCGACTTGGAACGGGCCCGATCTGAGATCGGGTGCCGATTGGCTCGCCTCCGCGCCTGCTGCGGTGCGGGACAGATTTCTGAGTGAGATCGGGGAGGGGGGGCTGTGTGCCCTCCCTTTCCTGTTCGAGTTCTGGGCGCTGCCGCATCAGTTGCCGCCCGAGGGCGACTGGCGGTCCTGGGTCATCATGGGTGGACGTGGCGCGGGCAAGACGCGCGCAGGGGCCGAATGGGTGCGGTCGATGGTCGAGGGGGCCACGCCGTTTGATGAGGGCGAGGCTCGGCGCGTGGCGCTGGTGGGCGAGACCTTTGACCAGGTGCGCGACGTGATGATCTTTGGCGACAGCGGGATTCTGCAGTGCTCTCCCCCCGACCGGCGGCCGCGGTGGAAGACATCGGAACGCAAGCTGGTCTGGCCCAACGGGGCCGAGGCGCAGGCCTTTTCGGCGCATGACCCCGAGGGGCTGCGGGGGCCGCAGTTCGACGCGGCCTGGGTGGATGAGCTGGCCAAGTGGAAAAAGGCGGGCGAGACCTGGGACATGCTGCAATTCGCGCTGCGGCTGGGCGAGCGGCCTCGGGTCTGCGTGACTACGACGCCGCGCAATGTGAAGGCTTTGAAGGATCTGCTGGCGGCGCCGTCGACGGTGATGACCCATGCGCCGACCGAGGCGAACCGGGCCAACCTGGCGGAGTCCTTTCTGGAGGAGGTGCGCGCGCGTTATGCGGGCACGCGGCTGGGGCGGCAGGAGTTGGACGGGGTGCTATTGGCCGATGCCGAGGGGGCGTTGTGGACCGGCTCGATGCTGGATGCGGCGCGGGTCAAGGCGGTGCCCGAACTGGACCGCGTGGTGGTGGCGCTAGACCCGGCGGTGACGGGCGGTTCGGGTGCGGATGCCTGCGGGATCGTGGTGGTCGGCGCGCAGGTGCAGGGGGCGCCCGAGGACTGGCGCGCCTATGTGCTGGCCGACTGGACGGTGCAGGGTGTCGGCCCGGCGGGCTGGGCGCGGGCGGCGATTGACGCGATGGACGAATTCGGGGCCGAGCGGCTGGTGGCCGAGGTCAACCAGGGCGGGCAGTTGGTCGAAGAGGTGGTGCGGCAGGTGGACCCTCTGGTCCCGTTCCGGGCGGTGCGGGCCTCGCGCGGGAAGGTGGCGCGGGCCGAGCCGGTGGCGGCGCTGTATGAGCAGGGGCGGGTGTTCCATGTCGCCGGGCTGGACGCGCTGGAGGAACAGATGTGCCAGATGACCGCGCGGGGGTTTGAGGGGCAGGGCTCGCCCGACCGGGTCGATGCGCTGGTCTGGGGACTGCATGAGCTGGTGGTGGGGCCGGCGGCGGCTTACCGGCGGCCGCGTGTGCGGGTTTTGTGATCAGCCCTCGGGCTTTTCGAACTTTGCGAAAGCCTCGGCATAGTCGGGGTGCCAGCGCGATAGGGCGGGGCGGTTGTGGATGATGTCCTCGGCAGCCCATTGAACGCGACGGCGGTCGCGTTCGGCATCGACGTCGTTGTCGGGGCAGAGGATGTAGAAATCGCCCTGGGCCATGCGGTCCAGGAAATAGTCAACGGTCTGCTCGCTAGTCCAGGCGGCGGCCGGTTTTTCAGGCAGGAATGACGCGATCATTCCTGTATAGGTGAAGCCCGGAACAAAGAGATGCGCGGTGATGGGCGCGCCGGCCTCGCGCAGCTCGTGCGCGAGTTGTTCGGTCAGCGTTTTGACGGCGGCCTTGGACACGTTGTAGCCGGGGTTGCCCGGCGGGGAGGTGATCCCCTGTTTTGACCCGGTGTTGATGACGACGGCCGGGCGGTCAGCCTCGATCATGCGAGGCAGGAAGGCGTGGATGCCGCGCAGGACACCCAGAAAGTTCACGTCGAGAATTTTCTGCCAGTTGTCGAATGACTCCCATGTTTTCGTCGGCAGGCCGATCCCTGCATTGTTCATCAAGACGGCAACCTGCCCTGCGGCGAAAGCTGTGTCGGCCAGGTTTTCCATGTCGGCGTGAGAGGTCACATCCGTCGGCACCGCGGTGATGTTGACCACGTCAAAGCCTGCCTTCAGGTCTTGCGTCGTTTCGTCCAGCGCCTGTCCCGGAAGATCGGCCAGTATGACGTCCAGCCCGGCCTGGGCAAAACGCTGTGCCGCGACGCGACCGACTCCGCTGGCGGCGCCGGTCACGACGGCGATCCCTCCGGTTTTTACTGCGCTTTCATACATGGCTTTTCCCTCGTGATGCTCAGATGCAGAGGGTAGCGCATTTCTGTCGGATGCCGAGGTTTATCCTGCGGGCACACGTTCCCAAGCCGTTGCTCAACCGCCGTACGCCCCATTCCCGAGGCTTAAAGATCTTTCCGTCATAACTCCTTTCAACAAGCCGGGCAGAGCGGCGGCATAAAGGAGCATCTGGACATGGTATTCGATTTCTTGCGTCGTGGATCGGCTGAGAAAGCCCCCGAGGCAAAAGCAAGCGCAGCCGGGCCGGTGGTGGCCTGGCAGACCGGCGGCCGCGTTGCCTGGAGCCCGCGGGACACAGCCTCGCTGACGCGCACGGGGTTTTCGGGCAACCCGGTGGGGTTCCGGTCGGTCAAGCTGATTGCCGAGGCCGCGGCGGCGCTGCCTCTGGTCCTGCAGGACGATGCGCAGCGGTACGAGACGCACCCGGTTCTGCGCCTGATGCGCCGTCCGAACGCGGCGCAGGGCAAGGCCGAGCTGCTGGAAGCGCTGTTCGGGCAGCTGCTGTTGTCGGGCAACGCCTATGTCGAGGCGGTGCAGGCCGAGGGCGGACTGCCGGTCGAGCTGCATGTGCTGCGCTCGGACCGGATGAGCGTGGTGCCGGGGGCGGATGGCTGGCCCAGGGCCTATGACTACACCGCCGGGGGCAAGACGCACCGGTTCCCGGCCGAAGCCATCTGCCATATCAAGTCGTTCCATCCGCAGGATGACCATTACGGCTTCTCGCCCTTGCAGGCGGCGGCGATGGCGATCGACGTGCACAACAGCGCCTCGCGCTGGTCGAAATCGCTGTTGGACAACGCCGCGCGGCCCTCGGGGGCGCTGGTGTGGAAGGGCGGCGACGGGCAGGGCGTGATGGCCGAAGAGCAGTTCCGCCGCCTGAGCGATGAGATCGAGGCGAACTATCGCGGGGCGCGGAATGCCGGGCGTCCGATGGTTCTGGAAGGGGGGCTGGATTGGAAGCCGATGGGCTTTTCCCCATCGGACATGGAGTTTCAGAAGACCAAGGAAGCCGCCGCCCGCGAGATCGCGCTGGCCTTCGGTGTCCCGCCGATGCTGCTGGGGATCCAAGGTGACGCGACCTATTCGAACTATCAGGAGGCCAACCGGGCGTTCTATCGCCTGACCGTTCTGCCCCTGGTGACGCGGGTGGCGGCGGCGTTGTCGGACTGGCTGTCGGGCTTTACTGGCGAGGATCTGGTGCTGAAGCCCGATCTGGACCAGGTGTCGGCGCTGGCGGCGGAGCGTGACGCGCAATGGGCGCGGGTGGCCAACGCCGATTTCCTGACGGATGCCGAAAAGCGTGCTCTGCTGGGCCTGCCGGCGCTGGCGGAGACGGCGGATGGCTGACACGCCGGGATACCCGCCCTTTGACTGCGCGCCGGGCCTGCGTCTGGCCGCGCACGAGAGGGTGGCCGAGATCCAGCATGCGCATCTGTGCAGGCGACTGGATCAGATCGAGGAAATGATGGAACGGCTGGAGCGGCGGTTGTGGCTGACGGTCTATGGCGTGGCGGCGGTGATCCTGGCGCAGGCGTTCCAGGCTTTCCTGACGGTGGCGCCATGAATTCAGTGGCTTACGAGGAGTTGTTCATGGATTTGGAACGCAAGTTCGCGCGGTTCGGCGATGGGCTGTCGGTGACCGAAGACGCGGTGATCGAGGGCTATGCCAGCCTGTTCGGCCAGGTCGATCAGGGCCGCGACGTGGTGCAGAAAGGTGCCTATGCCGCGTCGCTGGCCGGGCTTAAGGCGGCCGGTCAGCGGGTCAAGATGTTGTGGCAGCACGACCCGGCCCAGCCCATCGGCGTGTGGGACGAGGTGCGCGAGGATGAGCGCGGCCTGTGGGTCAAGGGGCGGTTGCTGCAGAGCACCCAGAAGGGGCGCGAAGCGGCCGAGCTGATCCGCGCGGGTGCGCTGGACGGGCTGTCGATCGGCTATCGCACCAAGCGGGCCGTGAAGGATGACAAGGGCCGGCGGCTCTTGACGGAACTGGAGCTGTGGGAGGTGTCGCTGGTGACCTTCCCGATGCTGCCCAGTGCGCGGGTGGCGGCAAAGGGGACGGACCCCGATGCCGAGGACACCTGGCGCAGTATTGCCGAGGTGTTCCAGAGCGCCCGGCAGGAGCTGGCGCGACCCTAGCGCGCCTCAACCCCCACCCAGAAAGGAAGTGCTGATGAGCAAGACCGAGATCGCGGCCTTGACCGGAGAGGGTGTGCCCCTGGTTCAGGAGGTGAAGCAGGCGATGGCTGGCTTCGTGAGTGAATTCAAGGGCCTGAAGGCTGAAGTTCAACAGAAAATGCAACAAACAGAAGAGCGACTGACCATGCTGGATCGTAAATCAACCATCGCGGCGCGCCCGCATCTTGCGGCCTCGACCCTGGAGGAAGCGCCGCACCAGAAGGCCTTTGACGCCTATGTACGCTCGGGCGATGACGATGCCCTGCGTGGGCTGGAAATCGAGGCCAAGTCGCTGTCGACGGCCGTCAACAGCGATGGCGGCTACCTGGTCGATCCACAGACCGCCGAGATGATCAAGTCGGTACTGAAATCCACCGCCTCGATCCGCTCGATCGCGTCGGTCGTGAATGTCGAGGCCAATTCGTTCGACGTGCTGATCGATCATACCGATGTAGGCGCGGGCTGGGCTGCCGAGAACGCCACCGCCGCCGAGACCGGCACCCCGTCGATCGACCGCATCTCGATCCCGCTGCACGAGCTAAGCGCGCTGCCCAAGGCTTCGCAGCGGCTGCTGGATGACAGTGCCTTTGACGTCGAGGGCTGGCTGGCCGGCCGTATCGCCGACAAGTTCGCCCGCGCCGAGGCGGCGGCCTTCATCAACGGTGACGGCATCGACAAGCCCAAGGGCATCCTGAGCCATCCGGCGGTGGACAATGATGTCTGGACCTGGGGCAACCTGGGCTATGTGCCCACCGGTGTCGCGGGCGGCATCGACCCGGATGCGATCGTGGACGTGGTCTATGCGCTGGGCGCGCAGTACCGCGTGAACGGCACCTTCGTGATGAACTCAAAAACCGCCGGCGTGATCCGCAAGCTGAAGGATGCCGACGGCCGCTTCCTGTGGTCGGACGGCCTAGCCGCGGGTGAGCCCGCGCGCCTGATGGGCTATCCGGTGCTGATCGCCGAGGACATGCCCGATCCCGGCACCGACAGCTTCTCGATCGCCTTCGGTGACTTCTCGGCCGGCTATACCATCGCCGAGCGCCCCGACCTGCGCGTGCTGCGCGATCCGTTCAGCGCCAAGCCACATGTCCTGTTCTATGCAACCAAGCGCGTGGGCGGCGACATCAACGACTTTGCCGCGATCAAGCTGGTGAAATTCGGCACCGCCTAAGCGGTGACGGATCCGGGGGGCCGGTGGGCCGGCCCCTCGGGCGGCGGGCGCGGGCCGGGGTGAGATCCCCCGCGTTGTCTAGCTGCTCCCCTCCGTCCGAGCAACGTGGGGCGGCACGTGCCCGCCATTTTCCAAGGATGCGGCCCCCGGAGGGGTCCGAGATTGCGGAGTGAATGGATGATGTTGATCGAAGAAACCGCCATCGCGGATGCGGCGCTGCCTGTGGATCAGTTCAAGGCGCATCTGCGGCTGGGCACGGGATTTGCCGAGACCAGCCTGCAGGATGACGTGTTGAAAGGGTTCCTGAGGGCGGCGATGGCCGCGATCGAGGCGCGCACGGGCAAGGTGCTGATATCGCGCAGTTTCACCTGGATCCTGAGCCGCTGGCGGAACGACGCGGGCGAGGTTCTGCCGGTCGCGCCGGTGACCAGCATCGACGCGGTCACGCTGACCGATGCGCAGGGTGCCCAGCAGGTGGTGGCGCCCGGGACCTACCGCCTGGAGCGCGACAGCCAGCGCCCCTGCCTACGGCCGATGAGGGCCTGCCTGCCCGCCATTCCCACAGGTGGAGAGGTGACCATCGCCTTCACCGCCGGGATGGCCGCGGACTGGGGCGGGCTGCCGGCGGATCTGGGGCAGGCGGTGCTGCTGCTGGCGGCTCATTACTACGAGTATCGCGACGAGACCAGCCTGGGCGACGGCTGCATGCCCTTCGGTGTGACCAGCCTGATCCAGCGCTATCGCATGGTGCGTTTCGGCGCGGGGGTGATGCAATGAGCGCGCCCCGTCTGAACCGGCAGCTGTTGCTGGAGGCCCCTGTGCGGGTGGCCGATGGTGCGGGCGGCTATGCCGAGACATGGGCGCCGCTGGGCACGCTGTGGGCCGAGGTGACCGCCCGGACTGGCACCGAGCGCGCGGTCGCGAATGTTCCGGTGTCGCGCGTGAGTTACCGCATCGTGGTGCGCGGCGCGCCCGAGGGGTCGTCGATGCGCCCGGCACCCGATCAGAGGTTTCGCGATGGCAACCGGGTTTTCGTAATCCGCGCCGTGGCCGAATACGACCCGGCCGGGCGCTATCTGACCTGTTTCGCGGATGAGGAGGTGGCGGCATGAGCTATGGCGTTTCGGCGGCGCTGCAGGCGGCGGTGTTCCAGCAATTGGTGGCGGATGCCCAGGTGGGCGCGCTGAGCGGCGGCGCGATCTATGACGAGGTGCCTTCGGGGACGGTTCCGCAGACCTACGTGACGCTTGGCCCCGAGGACGTGCGCGAGGCTTCGGACAAGACGGGGCAGGGCACTTTGCATCGCTTCGCGGTGTCGGTGGTGTCCGAGGCGGCCGGGTTCGGCGCGGCCAAGACCCTGGCCGGGGCCGTGTGCGACGCGCTGGACGGGGCCGCGCTGACGCTGGATCGGGGGCGGCTGGTGGGGCTGTGGTTCGAGCGGGCCTCGGCCCGGCGCACCGGGACCGGTGGCGCGATCCGGCAGATCGACCTGAGATTCCGCGCCCGCGTGGAAGACAACTAAGCAATCAATGGAGAGAGCAAATGGGTGCCCAGAACGGTAAGGACCTGCTGGTCAAGGTGGACATGAACGGCACGGGTCTGTTCCAGACCATCGCGGGGCTGCGGGCCACGCGGATCAGTTTCAACGCGGAAAGCGTGGATGTCACCTCGTTGGAGAGCCAAGGCGGCTGGCGCGAGCTGCTGTCGGGGGCGGGGGTCAAGTCGGCCTCGATTTCCGGATCGGGCGTGTTCAAGGACGCCGGCACGGATGAACGCGCGCGGCAGTTGTTCTTTGATGGTGAAACACCCGCCTTCCAGGTGATCATCCCCGATTTCGGCATCGTCGAAGGACCGTTCCAGGTGACCGGGATCGAGTATTCGGGCTCGCACAATGGCGAGGCGACCTATGAGATGAGCCTGGCCAGCGCCGGCGCCCTGACCTTTACGGCGCTGTGATGGTCAATCCGTGGACGGGCGAGGTGGCGCTGGTGATCGATGGCCAGCGCCGGGTGCTCAAGCTGACGCTGGGCACGTTGGCCGAGCTGGAGCAGGAGCTGGGCGCAGGGTCGCTGGTGGAGCTGGTGCAGCGGTTCGAGGGCGGCGCCTATTCCAGCGGTGACGTGCTGGCGCTGATCCTGGCGGGGCTGCGCGGAGGCGGCACGGATGTGACCCGCGCCGACATGCTGCGGGCCGAGATCGAGGGCGGCCCGATGGCCGCGGCGCGGGCGGCGGCCGAGCTGCTGGCGCGGGCCTTCATGGTGCCGGGTGAGTCATGAGCGGCTTTGACTGGCCCGGCCTGATGCGGGCCGGGCTGCACGGGCTGCGGCTGACGCCGGATCAGTTCTGGCGTCTGACCCCGGCCGAACTGCGGCTGATGCTGGGGCAGGGCCGCGGGATGCCGGCGATGAACCGGGCGCGGCTGGACAAGCTGCTGGCCGCCTGGCCCGACAAGAAACAAGGAGAGCGTGATGACGGATCGGGACGGGTTTGACGACCTGCAGGAGCGCGGCGAGGCGCTGGGCGACGCCCTGGGCGATGCCGCCACGATGGCGGCGGCCTTCGACGCCCAGATGAAGCGGATCAGCGCCGCTTTTGAGGAGACCGGCAAGGATGTCGCCACCCTGGAACGCGGCATGTCGAGCGGGCTTCGCAAGGCCTTCGACGGCGTGGTTCTGGACGGAAAGAACCTGTCGGATGCGCTGGACGTGCTGAAGAACTCGATGATCCGCACGGCCTATTCGGCGGCGATCAAGCCGGTGACGGATCATTTCGGCGGCATGCTGGCCAATACGGTCGGCGGCCTGGTTCAGGGGCTGCTGCCCTTTGCCGATGGCGGCAGTTTCGCGCAGGGGCGCGTCATGCCTTTTGCCAATGGCGGCGTGGTCACCGGGCCCACCACCTTTCCGATGCGCGGTGCGACCGGGTTGATGGGCGAGGCCGGCCCCGAGGCGATCATGCCGCTGGCACGCGGACCCGACGGCAAGTTGGGCGTGCGCAACTCGGGCGGCGGAGGGGCGGTGAACGTGGTGATGAATATCACCACGCCCGACGTGCAGGGCTTCCGCCGCAGCCAGGGCCAGATCGCCGCCCAGATGAGCCGCGCCCTGGGGCGCGGCAATCGGAACCGCTAGTTTGGGGAGCAGGACATGAATTTCCACGAAGTCAGATTTCCCGCCAGCCTGAGTTTCGGCTCGGTCGGCGGACCCGAGCGGCGCACGGATATCGTGACGCTGGCCAACGGGTTCGAGGAACGCAACACGCCCTGGGTGCATTCGCGGCGGCGATACGACGCCGGTTTGGGGATGCGGTCGCTGGACGACATCCAGACGCTGATCGCCTTTTTCGAGGCGCGTCAGGGGCAGATGTACGGCTTTCGCTGGAAGGACTGGTCGGACTACAAGTCCTGCGCCGCCACTGCCGAGGTCGACAAGGGCGACCAGGTGATCGGGCAAGGCGACGGGGTCACGACCGCGTTCCAACTGGTCAAGACCTATGCCTCGGGCGGGGTCGGCTATGTGCGCCCGATCGTCAAGCCGGTGCTGGGTACGGTCAAGATTGGGCTGGATCAGGATGAGGCTCGCGAAGGCGTCGATTTCGAGGTGGACCTGAATAGCGGCCTGATCCAATTCGCGGTCCCCCCAGCCGAGGGGGTCGAGGTGACCGCAGGGTTCGAGTTCGACGTGCCGGTGCGGTTTGACACCGACAGGATCCAGGTCAGCGTGGCCAGCTTTCAGGCTGGCGACGTGCCCAATGTTCCGGTGGTGGAGGTGCGGGTCTGATGAGCGGCGACAAGCAGGCATTGCTGGCCCATCTGCAGTCGGGCATGACCACGGTCTGCCGCTGTTGGGCGATCACCCGCACCGATGGCATGTCCTTCGGGTTCACCGACCATGACCGCGAACTGGCCTTTGACGGGCTGGTGTTCAAGGCAAGCACCGGTCTCACAGCCTCGGCCATCGAACAGGCGACGGGCCTGTCGATCGACAATTCCGAGGCCATGGGGGCGTTGTCTGATGCGGCCGTGCGCGACGAGGATATCGAAGACGGCCGCTTTGACGGTGCCGATGTCCGAGCATGGTTGGTCAACTGGGCCGCGCCGGAAGAGCGCATGTTGCAGTTCCGTGGCTCAATCGGCGAGCTGCGCCGCGCTGGGGGCGCGTTTCATGCCGAGTTGCGCGGGCTGACCGATCTGCTGAACCGACCCTTGGGGCGGATCTACCAAAAACCCTGTACGGCCGTTCTGGGTGACAAAGCCTGCGGCTTCGACAGGTTGACGCCCGGCTACTGGGCCGAGGCCGAGATTGCCGAGATCGACGAGGGTCCGATCCTCAGACTGCAGGGGGCGGAGGCGTTTGAGGACGGCTGGTTTGAACGCGGCCGCGTCGATGTGCTGACCGGCCGCTCTCAGGGTCTTTGGGCTTCGGTGAAGACGGACCGGTGCATCAAGATCGGGCGGGAATTGCACCTTTGGACTGCCTTGGGCTCGGGTCTGGTCGTCGGTGACCGTGTGCGGGTGCTGGCGGGCTGCGACAAGCGGATGGAGACCTGTCGGTTGAAATTCAACAACATCATAAATTTCCAGGGTTTTCCGGATCTGCCGAGCGAAGACTGGGTGATGGCCATGCCGAAACAGGGCAACGCGAACAATGGAGGCAGCAGGCGGTGATGGTGACGGCGCAGGATATCGTGGACGAAGCGCGAGGCTGGCTGGGAACGCCCTATGTGCATCAGGCCTCGGTCAAGGGAGCGGGAACCGATTGCTTGGGATTGCTGCGCGGCGTCTGGCGATCCGTCATCGGCCACGAGCCCGAGGCGGTGCCTACCTACAGCATGGACTGGTCCGAACCGCAGGGGGAAGAGCGCATGTGGGCGGCTGCGCGGCGCAATCTGGTCGAACGTCCGCGCAACTTTCTGGCCCCCGGGTGCGTGCTGCTGTTCCGGATGCGCGATGCCGGTGTGGCCAAACACCTTGGTATCGTGAGTGAAGCGGGCGCCGTGCCACGCTTCATCCATGCCTATTCCGGACATGGCGTTGTCGAAAACGCACTGAGCGACCCCTGGCGCCGCCGTGTGGTCGCCTGTTTTGAATTTCCTTTGGAGGGCAACTGATGGCGACGATAGTTTTATCTGCGGCGGGGGCTGCGCTGGGCGGGTCCATCGGTGGAACCGTTGCCGGGCTGTCAACGGCCATCTTGGGGCGCGCAGTCGGCGCGACACTCGGGCGGGTTATCGACCAGCGATTGATGAGCCAGTCGGTCATGGGCGCCGGAAGCGAGGTGGTCGAGTCCGGCCGGCTGGACCGGTTCAGACTTACGGAAACAGGTGAGGGCGCGCCGTTGTCCACCGTGTTCGGCCGAATGCGGGTCGGAGGGCAGGTGATCTGGGCGTCGGATTTCCTTGAGACCCGCAAGACCACGACGTCTACGCAGTCTGCTGGCGGAAAAGGAACCCCTAAACCCGCCGAAGTCACCACGACCACCCATAGCTACAGCTATTCGATCTCACTGGCGATTGCTGTCGGCGTCGGAGAGATCGCGGACATCGCGCGGATATGGGCCGATGGGGAAGAGCTTGAGCGCAACAGCGTGAACATGCGGGTTTATACCGGTAGCCAGGATCAGCTGCCGGATCCACTGATCGAAACGATCGAAGGTGCCGGAACGGTTCCGGCCTATCGCGGCACTGCGTATGTGGTGATCGAAGACCTGCCGCTGGCGCAATTTGGCAACCGCGTTCCCCAGTTCTCCTTCGAGGTTGTTCGGCCGGACCAGAAATCCGCACCGGACTACGAATCCGAATTGCAACGGATTGTCCGTGCCGTGGCCCTGATGCCTGGCACCGGGGAATACACGCTGGCCAGCGCTCAGGTAAACTACTCCAAAGGGTCGGGCCAAAGCTGGGCCGCCAACGTCAACTCGCCCTCCGGCGAGCCCGATCTGGTGGCCTCGATGCGTGCCCTGAGCAAAGAACTTCCGGGCTGCAAGGCTGCGTCGCTCGTGGTCTCGTGGTTCGGAGATGACTTGCGTTGCGGCGCTTGCAGCATTCGACCCAAGGTGATCCGCGATGACGTGGATGGCGCCAACATGCCGTGGAAAGTCTCTGGGCTGAAGCGCAAATCGGCCCAGGTCGTGCAGCATGTGGACGGGCGACCGGTCTATGGCGGTACCCCGGCCGATGCGTCGGTGGTTCAGGCCATTCAACACCTCAAGGAATCCGGCAGCCGGGTGATGTTTTATCCTTTCATCCTGATGGATCAGATGCAGGGTAATGGTCTTCCAGACCCATGGTCGGATGCCGGCGATCAGCCGCATCTGCCGTGGCGCGGCCGGATCACGCTGGACGTGGCTCCGGGGCGTCCGGGGTCGGTGGACGGAACCGCAGGTGCGGACGCTCAGGTGGCAAGCTTCTTTGGTGCAGCCCAAGCCTCGGATTTCATCATCGGTAATGGCACCGTCACCTATACCGGCCCGGAAGAATGGAGCATGCGCCGTTTTATTCTTCACTACGCCGCGTTGTGCAAGGCCGCAGGCGGGGTCGAGGCGTTTTGCATCGGCTCGGAAATGCGTGGCCTGACCCAGATACGCGGCGCGTCCGGGTTCGCGGCCGTCGCTCAGTTGAAGGCATTGGCGGCGGAAGCGCGGCAGATACTGGGGCCAGACACCAAGATAGGCTACGCCGCGGATTGGACAGAGTATTTCGGGTACCAGCCTGCCGATGGCAGCGGTGACCGATACTTCCATCTGGACCCTCTGTGGGCAGACGAAAACATCGATTTCGTCGGGATCGACAACTACATGCCGGTCTCGGACTGGCGGGATGGCGACGAGCATCTGGATGCGCTGGATGGTGCTAGGTCAATCTACGACTTGGATTATTTGCGCGGCAACATCGAAGGCGGTGAAGGATACGACTGGTACTATCCAACACCAGAAGAACAGGACGCGCAGATAAGGTATCCGATCGAGGACGGCGAACATGCAGAGCCATGGGTGTGGCGATACAAAGACATCCGCAACTGGTGGTCGAACTTGCACCACGAACGGATCGGAGGAGTGCGCCAAGCTGAACCGACCGATTGGGTTCCGGGATCAAAGCCGATCTGGTTCACGGAATTGGGCTGTGCGGCCATAGACAAGGGAACGAACCAGCCCAACAAGTTTTTGGATCCGAAATCCTCGGAATCCGATCTGCCTAAATACTCGAACGGTCAACGCGACGATTTCATTCAGGTTCAGTATTTGAAGGCAGTTCTTGGATATTGGGCCGATCCGCAGATCAACCCGGTTTCGGACATCTACGATGGTCCGATGGTGGACGTTTCGAACGCCTATGTATGGGCGTGGGACGCGAGACCTTACCCGAAATTCCCGAACCTGCGTTCACAGTGGAGCGACGGCGAAAACTACGCCCGTGGTCATTGGTTGAACGGACGTTCTGGTGCCAGGACATTGGCCTCGGTGGTGGCCGAGATTTGTCAGGCTGCAGACGTCTCCGATTTTGATGTGTCTGCGCTGGACGGAGTCGTCCGTGGATACGTGATCGAAGATGTTTCGGACGCGCGGGCGGCCCTGCAGCCACTGATGCTGCGCTACGGATTTGATGCGATCGAGCGGGACGGTGTTCTGACATTCCGCATGAGGGCCGGGCGCCGGGCATTCGATCTGTCGCTGGATCAGGTCGCGGAAAGCCCCGAGGTCGATGGCAGGGTCCAGTACCAGCGCGAAGCCGAGGCCGAAATGGCCGGCCGCGTGCGTCTGCGTTTTGTTCAGTCGGATGCGGACCATGATGTGGTAGCGGAGGAGGCCGTGCTGCCCGATGATCGGACCCATTCTGTAGCCGTGAACGAAATGCCTCTGTCGATGACCCGCTCCGAAGGACGGCAGACGGTCGAACGCTGGCTGGCCGAGGCCCGCGTCGCGCGCAATACCGCTCGCTTTGCGCTGCCGCCGTCGCAGATGAATCTGGGCGCCGGCGACATTGTTCGACTTCCATCCTGGAATGGGGGAGACGGTGCGCTGTATCGCATAGACAGGTTGGAACAGGCTGACATCCAGCTGGCAGATGCCGTGCGGATCGAGCCCGGGGTCTATTCGCCGTCCGATATGGCGGATGATGGGTTTGTGTCACAACCCTTTGTGGCCCCAGTCCCGGTTCTTCCGGTTTTTCTTGATCTGCCACTCATTACAGGTGCCGAAGAGCCGCACGCGCCTTATCTGGCCGTCACGGCCGATCCCTGGCATGGCAGCGTCGCCGTCTATTCCTCGGACAGCGACGAGGGCTACGCGCTGCGCGATCTGGTGACAGGTCAGGCTGTGATCGGGTTTACCGAATCCGCCTTGCCGTCCGCGAGCGCAGGGGTTTGGGATGAAGGTGAGCCGCTGCGCGTGCGCTTTGTCGATGGCGTCTTGCAGTCGTGGTCGCGTGACTCACTTCTGACCGGCGCCAACTTGGCCGCGATCGGAGACGGCACGCCCGGAAATTGGGAAGTGTTTCAATTCGCGGATGCCGTCTTGCAGGAACCCGGGGTCCATGCCCTGTCTGGCCGCCTGCGCGGCCAATTGGGTACGGACGCAGTCATGCCCGAAATCTGGCCGGAGGGTTCCGTGTTCGTGTTGCTTGACGAGAGGGTTCTTCAGACCAGTCTGCTGCGGACCGAACGCCGAATTGCGCGGCACTACCGGATCGGGCCCGCAACTCGCGGATACGACGACGATTCCTATGTCCATAAGGTTGAGGCCTTTGATGGAAACGGTCTGCGCCCCTACGCGCCAGTTCATCTGAAGGTCGAAAGGCACGGGGGCGATGACCTGTTCACCTGGGTACGCCGAACCCGGATCGACGGCGACGATTGGGACGTGCTGGACGTGCCGCTGGGCGAGGAGTCCGAGACCTATCTGATCCGCATTCGGTCAGGTGGCGCCCTTGTTCGAGAAGAGATCGCCACGACGCCAATTTGGACCTATTCCGCGGCGGCACAGTCTTCGGACGGCGTCGCGGGCCTCTACGAGGTCGAGGTGGCGCAGGTTTCGGCCAGCTACGGGCCGGGCGCGGCCGCGAGTCTGAGTGTGGGGTAGAGGGATCATGCGCCCTGTTTTGCACGGCGATGTCAGTTCTGCGGCGCGGGTTTTGCTGACCGTGCCGCAAGCCCAGCGTGAGCGGCTGTGCGCGCGCATGATCGCCGAGGCCGAGTTGGCTGACCGTCACGTGGCCGCGACGGGTCGTTTGCATCCTGTTTACGGTAACGGAGCATTGATGGCAGCTGCACGCAGCCGCCCGTTGGCAGACGAGCCAAGTTTCAGCGACACCGAGTATTGCCGTTGTTTCGAGACGGTACTGCGCCATCTTATCCGGTTTCAACTCAACCGGCCGCGCAGCTGACGCACTTGCTGGCGGCCGGGTCCAGGTCCAGCCGTCTGCGCGGAATGTCGTCACCGCAATCCTCGCAATACCCGAATTCGCCCTCGGCCATCCGGTCGAGGGCGGCTCTCAGCCGTCGGACTTCGAGATCTCGTCGCGTTTGTTGCGCCTTGGCCATGGCCTGATTCTGCAACGCATCCATTCGGCTGAGCCGCCCGACCGCCTGCTGGTCAAGCTCGACCACGGATTGAGCGTCCTGACCGGCGAGGGAATTGCGTTCCAATTCCTCCAGCCGGGACAGGATAAGTGTTTCAAATTCCCTGAGTTCGGACCGGTTCATTTTCTGTTGTGTTGCACATCAAGGGTTTGCGTTTGGCCTTTTTGGGCCTAGATGGCTATTCTAGGCGCAGCAGAGGATCAAAAGCCATGTTTGAAACGCGCACCCAAGTTACGTCAGTTGACCCCGTCTGGGACCGGATCACGGCCGAAGCACAGGCCGCCGTCGAAAAAGAGCCTTTGATGGGCGGACTGGTGCATGCCTGTATCCTGCACCACAAGTCTCTGGAACGTGCGTTGTCCTATCGCATCTCTGCCAAGCTGTGCTCGAACGAGATGTCGATGATGGTTCTGCGTGAAATCGTCGAAGAGGCCTATGCCGATGACAAGGCGCTGATGAATGCCGCCCGCGCGGACCTGATGGCCGTGTACGAGCGCGACCCGGCCTGCCACCGTCTGCTGCAGCCAATTCTGTATTTCAAAGGCTACCAAGCCATGCAGGCCTATCGCGTGGCCCACTGGCTTTGGCAGAAGGGCCGGCACGATCTGGCCTATTTCTTCCAGATGCGCAGTTCAGAAATCTTCGGGATCGACATCCACCCCGCCGCGAAGATCGGCAAGGGCATCATGATCGACCACGCGCATTCCATCGTGATCGGTGAAACTGCGGTTGTGGGCGACAACGTTTCGATGCTGCATTCGGTGACCCTGGGCGGGACCGGCAAGGAAGAAGAGGACCGCCATCCCAAAATCGAGGATGGCGTTCTGATCGGGGCCGGGGCCAAGGTTCTTGGAAACATCCGCGTGGGTCATTGCAGCCGCATCGCCGCCGGTTCGGTGGTGCTGCAGGACGTGCCGCCCTGCAAGACCGTGGCGGGTATCCCGGCCAAGATCGTGGGTGAGGCGGGATGTGACCAGCCCTCGATCTCGATGGATCACATGCTGGGCAAGGATCAGTAAGCCTGTTCTCAGGTGCGAAAAAAGCCGCCTCGGGGTCCGAGGCGGCTTTTTTGATTTTTGTGACTTGGATCAGGCCAGCATGACCATGGGGTTTTCCAGGTTGTCCACGATGGCCTGCAGGAGCTGTGCTCCAAGCGCGCCGTCGATCACCCGGTGATCGACCGACATGGTAACCGACATCACGGTCGCCACTGTCAGCTCGCCATCTTCGCCCACGACCGGCTTCTTGGCGCCGGTGCCGACGGCCAGAATGCCCGCATGCGGCGGGTTCACGATGGCGTCGAAATTGTCGATGCCATACATGCCCAGGTTCGAAACCGCGAAGGTGCCGCCCTGATACTCATGCGGGGCCAGCTTGCGTTCGCGCGCACGCGCGGCCAAGTCCTTCATCTCGGTCGAAAGGGCCGACAAAGATTTGGTGTCGGCGTCCTGCAGGACCGGGGTGAACAACCCGCCTTCGATCGCCACCGCCACGGCCACGTCCGAAGGTTTCAACTGCAGAACCCGGTCGCCCGCCCATACGGCGTTGCACTCGGGCACCTGCTGCAGCGCGTTGGCGACGGCCTTGATGATGAAGTCGTTGACGCTCAGCTTCACGCCGCGGGCTTCCAGCTGCTTGTTCAGCTGGCTGCGGAATTTCAGCAGCGCGTCCAGCTTGATGTCGCGGCGCAGATAGAAATGCGGGATAGTCTGCTTGGCCTCGGCCAGACGGGCGGCGATGGTCTTGCGCATGCCGTCCAGCTTGACCTCCTCGTACTCGCGGCCTTCGTACATGCGGGCCACCATGTCGGCCGAGGGGCCTGCAGGAGCAGCGGCAGGGGCCGGCGCCGCGCTTGCCGAAGCAGCCGGTGCCGGTGCCGCTGCCGGAGCGGTTGCGCCTTCGACATCTGCTTTGACGATGCGGCCATGCGGGCCCGAACCCTTGATCTGTGCGAGATCCAGACCCTTTTGGGCGGCAATGCGACGGGCCAGCGGAGAGGCAAAGATGCGACCGCCATCGGCCTTGGTCGGAGCCGCCGGAGCCGGGGCAGGTGCGGGCGCCTCGGATGCCGCAGGGGCGGCAGCCTCGTTGCCCGCGTCGGCTGCGGGCGCAGCCTCGGGTGCCTTGGTCGGGGCCGCGGCGATGTCATCGGCGCTTTCGCCTTCTTCCAGCAGCACGGCGATGGGGGTGTTCACCTTGACCCCCTCGGTGCCTTCAGGAACCAGGATCTTGCCGACGACGCCTTCGTCAACGGCTTCGAATTCCATCGTGGCCTTGTCGGTCTCGATCTCGGCCAGCAGGTCGCCGGAGGAGACAGTGTCGCCTTCCTTGACCAGCCATTTGGCGAGCGTGCCTTCCTCCATGGTCGGCGAAAGGGCGGGCATCAGAATTTCGGTGGGCATCTGTCAGTCGCTCCTTACCGATAGGTCACTTGTTTAACGGCGGCGATCACCTCGTCGGTGGTAATCAGCGCCAGCTTTTCCAGGTTCGCCGCATAGGGCATGGGCACGTCCTTGCCGGTCAGCGTGATGACGGGCGCGTCCAGATAGTCGAACGCTTCCTGCATGACCACGGAGCTGATGTAGCTGCCGACCGAGCCTTGCGGCCAGCCTTCTTCCACGGTGACCAGACGGTTGGTTTTCATCACCGAGTTGATGATCGCGCCAGTGTCCATCGGGCGGATGGTGCGCAGGTCGATCACCTCGGCGCTGATGCCATCTTCAGCCAGCTTGTCGGCGGCTTCCAATGCGTATTGCATACCGATCCCAAAGCTGACGATGGTCACATCGGTGCCTTCGCGCCAGATGCGGGCCTTGCCCAGCGGCACGGTCAGGTCATCGACCTGCGGCACGTCGAACGAGCGGCCATAGAGGATTTCGTTTTCCAGGAACACGACCGGGTTGGGATCGCGGATGGCCGATTTCAGCAGACCTTTGGCATCGGCAGCCGAATAGGGCATCACGACCTTCAGGCCCGGGATCTGCATGTACCAGGCGGCATAGTCCTGAGAGTGCTGGGCCGCCACGCGCGCGGCGGCGCCGTTGGGGCCGCGGAACACGATCGGACAGCCCATCTGACCGCCGGACATATACAGCGTCTTGGCAGCCGAGTTGATGATCTGGTCGATCGCCTGCATGGCGAAGTTGAATGTCATGAACTCGACGATCGGCTTCAGGCCGCCAAAGGCGGAACCCACGGCAATGCCAGTAAAGCCATGCTCGGTGATCGGCGTGTCGATCACGCGTTTTGCGCCGAATTCGTCCAGCAGGCCTTGGCTCACCTTGTAGGCGCCTTGGTATTCACCGACTTCTTCGCCCATCAGGTAGACGTCTTCGTCTGAGCGCATTTCCTCGGCCATCGCATCGCGCAGAGCCTCACGGACCGTCATCGATTTCATCTCGGCATCGGCTGGCCAGTCCGGCGACAGGTCCACGGTAGGCGCGGCCGGTGCAGCAGGGGCAGGAGCGGGGGCTTCAACCGCCGCCGGGGCGGCTTCGGCCTCCGCTGCGGCTGCGGGGGCAGCCGCGGTCACGGCCGATGCGTCTTCCCCCTCTTCCACCAAGATCGCGATCGGCGTGTTGACCTTTACCCCTTCGGTGCCCTCGGCAATCAGGATTTTGCCGACGATGCCTTCATCGACGGCTTCGAACTCCATCGTGGCCTTGTCGGTTTCGATCTCTGCCAGAATGTCGCCAGAGCTTACGGTGTCGCCTTCCTTGACCAGCCACTTGGCCAGTGTGCCTTCCTCCATGGTCGGCGAAAGGGCGGGCATGAGAATTTCGGTTGCCATGTCTTATTCGTCCTCTCAGGCGTAAATGTCGGTCCAGAGCTCGTCCAGCGACGGCTCGGGGCTTTCCTTGGCGAACTCGGCGGCCTGGTTGACGACCTCCTTGATTTCCTTGTCGATCGCCTTCAGGTCATCCTCGGTGGCGTGCTTGCCGGTCAGCAGCAGCTCGCGCACGTGTTCGATCGGGTCGCTTTGCTCGCGCACCTTCTGCACCTCTTCGCGGGTACGGTACTTGGCGGGGTCCGACATCGAGTGGCCGCGGTAGCGGTAGGTCTTGACCTCGAGGATGTACGGGCCCTTCCCAGCCCGGCAGTGAGCCACGGCCTTTTCGCCGGCCTCTTTCACTGCCAGAACGTCCATTCCGTTGACGATTTCGCCGGGAATGCCGAACGCCTCGCCGCGGTGATAGATGTCCTTGGTCGAGGTTGAGCGCGCTTGCGCCGTGCCCATCGCGTACTGGTTGTTCTCGATCACGAAGACCACCGGCAATTGCCAAATGGCCGCCATGTTGAAGGTTTCATAGACTTGACCCTGGTTCGCTGCGCCGTCACCGAAATAGGTAAAGGTCACGCGGCCGTTGTCTTTATACTTGTCTGCAAAGGCCAGGCCTGCACCCAGCGGAACCTGTGCGCCGACGATGCCATGGCCACCGTAGAAATGCTTTTCTTTCGAGAACATGTGCATCGAGCCGCCTTTGCCCTTGGACAGGCCGCCTTCGCGTCCGGTCAATTCAGCCATGACGCCGCCCGGATCCATCCCGCAGGCCAGCATATGGCCGTGGTCGCGGTAGGAGGTGATGCGCTTGTCGCCATCCTCGGCCGCAGCTTCGAGCCCCACGACGACGGCTTCCTGACCGATGTAGAGGTGGCAGAAACCGCCGATCAGACCCATGCCGTATAGTTGACCGGCCTTTTCCTCGAATCGGCGGATCAACAGCATCTCGCGGTAGTAGGTTTTGAGTTCTTCCGCAGAAACGTTTGGTTTCTTTGTGGTTTTTCGCGCAGCCATCGTGGCGACCTCTCCCTTCCGGCAAGATAGTTTAGCGTTAAACTATCTCATAAAGCATTTCGTGCTTTCTGGCGAGCGGAAATGTGACGCAGCGTCCTGGACCGGATAGGAGTATCTGTTTCCACCCGAAATCCGGCAGGTTTTCGCCTTTTGGTTCGCCCTATGCACGGTTAGTATGCTTCCATTGGCAGGCAGTTTTGAACAGGCGCCGGAGACAAATTGGCATGATGATCCTCAGAGAGCCGAAGCTGGTTTTCATCAAAACGAAGAAAACCGCCGGATCATCCATCGAAATTGCACTGAGCAAGCATCTGAAAAATGGTGACTTCGCGTCCCCGCTTTTACCGGAGGAGGAGGCTCAAAGGCCCGGAAAAAGACCCATTGTGCGTCAATCGGTCCGACTGTTGCGAGAGCGATCAAACGGCCAGGTTCGGGCCCGTCAACCCCACAACCCCCACTCAGTGGTCGCGACCTATTTGTCAGATATTGCGGAGGGATGTTTCAGCTTTTGCGTGGAACGCAATCCGTGGGACAAGGCCGTTTCGGCTTTCTACTTTTGGATGTACAGACGTGGAATTGAAGTCGTCGATCCCCATGCGATGTTCACGCGATTTTGCCAAGAGCAGTTACAATTCTTTTCTGACTTCGACCTATACTCGACGGATGGAGAAATAGTTGTTGATCGTGTAATCAGGTACGAAAGACTTGCAGCAGAATTCGGTGAGCTTATGCAAGAAGTCGGAATTGGTGATGTGTCGCTAAATGAGGTTCAAGCAAAAGCGGGTATCCGGAAAACAAGGCGATTGGACCTGTTCTATGGAAGAAACTGGCGTAGCAGAAACGTAGACTTGGTTGCTGATGTTTTCTCCGCTGAAATAGCGGCACTAGATTATAACGTGCCTTACAGCCATGGGTATTTTATTAACGGATGACGATTTCATCAGCCCGGATCATTCCCAAAACGGTTCGGGCCTGCTGATCCAGCAGGTCGAGATCCAGGTAGGTGTCTGAAAGGCGTCGGGTCAGGTTTTCCATCCGAGCGATGTCGGCGTTCAGCGCCGCAAGGTCGCGTGACAGAGCGTCCCGTTCCGCTGAAATCTCGATCCGTCGGAACAGGCCGTAGTCGCCCTGAACGGCAGCAAAGGTGAAATAGACACCCAGCATGAAAGCCACCGAAAAGAATGCGACTGCGCCCAGACCGGGCCGATTGGAACGGGACACTCTGTTGACCGCCGTATGAATACTGCCTCAAAAACGTGCCCTTTGCGGGCATCTGTCAGCACTATGTCACAGGTGATTCGGGTTGTGAATCCCCCGATTCGCACTTTTTGTAATTCGACGAAAAAAGTGATGCTCGAAGAGCCATGACCGCGTAGGTATCCGCTCAACGCAAAGCGGACAGTTCCTGATTTCGATTCAGGGTCTGTTCTTCCATGCAAGACCAATAGAACATTTGCGCGGCACTGCCATCGCTTTTGAGTTCGGGGTCACAAGTTGCGTCCCTGCGTTTCAACCAAGCGCGCTGTTCGTTCAACAAAGCCTCACCGTTTCCGCGCCTGTCCGCCGCTGATTTGACCTCTTTCCAGAGGCGGTTCAGTTCTTTATCAGCGATTTCCCATTTCTCTTTGGCACAGAAAGTGGCGTCGATCTGAGTTTGACCGGCGCAATGGGACTGCGCGCCAGAAACACTGGGCAAGAGGATAACAGCGAACGTGGCAACGGCTTTCATGGCCCATCTCCCGGTCTGTAGGAGAATACCACGAATGCAGATCACCAACTAGAATGGGTTTATTGGGCCAGCGCTGCCACACCGGGCAGAGTTTTGCCCTCCATCCATTCCAGGAACGCACCGCCGGCGGTCGAGATGTAGGTGAAGTCCTGCGCGGCACCCGAGGCGTTGAGGGCTGCAACCGTATCGCCGCCACCGGCGACCGACACAAGTTTGCCCGCCCGCGTCAGTTCTGCGGCTTTCAATGCAGCGGCATTTGTCGCCGCGTCGAAGGGTTCCAGTTCGAATGCCCCCAATGGGCCGTTCCAGATCAGAGTCTTGCTCTGTTCGAAGATGGTGCAGATTGCGGCGACGCTGTCCGGCCCGGCGTCGAGGATCATCGAATCTGCGGGGCACTTGTGCGCTGGGACGACCTTGTGTGGGGCGTGTGCTTCGAATTTCTCTGCAACGACAACATCGCTGGGCAGGACGATCCGGCAGCCTGCCTTGTCTGCTTTTGCCATGATTTCGGCTGCGGTATCGGTCATCGCGTGCTCGGCCAACGATTTACCAACGTCCAGCCCTTTGGCCAGCAGAAAGGTGTTGGCCATGCCGCCGCCGATGATCAGGTTGTCGACCTTCTCGATCAGGTTGCCCAGCAGATCCAGCTTGGTTGATACCTTGGCCCCACCGACCACGGCGGTCACCGGACGCTGAGGGTTGCCCAGAGCGGCTTCGAGTGCGCTGAGCTCTGCCTGCATCAGGCGCCCGGCGCAGGAGGGCAGAAGGCGCGCCAGTGCCTCGGTCGAACTATGCGCCCGATGAGCCGCCGAGAAAGCGTCATTGCAGTAGATGTCTCCCATCTTGGCCATACCTTCGGCCAAGGTCATGCTGTTCTGGGTCTCTTCGGCGTGAAAGCGGGTGTTCTCCAGCAGCAAGACCTCGCCGTCGCCCTGGTTTGCGGCAGCGATTTCAGCCTCGTATCCGACGCAATCCTCTCCGAAGCGGACCTTGGTTCCAAAGGCGGCTTCCAGCGCGGGCACCAGCTGTTTCAGCGACAGGTTCTGCCGACGCTCACCGCCGGGCCGGCCGAAATGGGCCAGCAGGATGGGTTTGCCGCCAGCGGCCAGAATGTCGCGCACCGTGGGCACGATCCGCTGGATCCGGGTGTCATCGGTCACGGCGCCATCCAAAACCGGGACGTTGATGTCCACGCGCACAAGAACGCGTTTGCCCTGCAAATCCATGTCGTCCAGAGTTTTCCAGCCCATCGTGTCATCCTCGCCGTTGTCACCACGCGTAAGCGGTTCTTTTCCTGCATTTTGCCCTCAGGTCAATGCGTCACTTGGCTTTCGCGCGTCCGGCGCATAGGTATTTGCGCAAATCAATTCCACAGGAGGGCCCCATGGCCGAGATCAAGGATCCCGAAAACACCATCATCATCGAGCTGAAGGACGGCAACGTCGTCATCGAACTGCTGCCAGACGTGGCGCCTCAGCACAGCGAGCGCATGAAGGAACTCGCGCGCGCGGGCGAGTATGACAACGTGGCCTTTCACCGGGTGATCGACGGCTTCATGGCCCAGACCGGCGACGTGCAGCACGGCGATATGGAAGACGGCTTCAACATCCGCATGGCAGGCACTGGCGGGTCGTCCTTGCCGAACCTTCCCGCCGAGTTTTCCAAGCTGCCGCATGACCGGGGCACGCTGGGTGCCGCCCGTTCGGCCAACCCTAACTCGGCCAACTCGCAGTTCTTCATCAACTTCAAGGACAACCATTTCCTGAACGGCCAATACACAGTCTATGGCCGCGTGATCGAGGGGATGGAGCATGTCGATGCCATCACCCGTGGTGAGCCGCCTGCGAACCCCGACCGCATGATCAGCGTCAAAGTGGCCGCCGATGTATAAGCTGGCCGCCGTTTTTGCCCTGTTGGCCAGCCCCGCGCTGGCCGCAGGCCTGCAGATCGAAGTCGAGGGCGAGGCCAACGGCACGATCACCATCGACCTGTTCGAAGACGTCGCGCCCAAGCATGTCGAGCAGATCACCGCTCTGGCCGCCGAAGGCAAGTATGACGGGGTGGTGTTCCACCGCGTGATCGAGGGGTTCATGGCACAGACCGGGGACGTGGAATACGGTAAACTGGGCAGCGACATGCGTCGCGCCGGCACCGGCGGTTCAAGCCGTCCGGACCTGCCAGCCGAGTTTTCCGAAGTTCCGTACGAGCGCGGCATCGTCGGAATGGCTCGCGCCAGCAATCCGAACAGCGCAAATTCGCAGTTCTTCATCATGTTCGAACCGGCCCCGACCCTGAATGGCCAGTACACGGTGGTGGGCAAGGTGACCGACGGCATGGACGTTGTTGATGCGATCAAACGCGGCACAGGCCCGAACGGCGCGGTGGTCGGCCAACCGGACGTCATGACCAAGGTGACCGTCACCGAATGATCCCTAGACCCGGCGCGGATTGCGCGCCGGGTTGTCCGCGCACGGCGCTTCACTGTGTAAGGGGCTTGGCCCGGCCGCACGGCTGACGCACGATGGCAGGTAGCCAAAGGTGCCTCATGCGATGCCGTCTGTTTGCCCTTCTGCTGTTCTGCGCAACCGCGGTGTCCGCGGACCCGAACCTGTGGCGCGACGAATGGCCCAAAACCGATTTTGCGGTTACCTCGATCGGTGACTGGTCTGAGGTCCGGTCCGGCGGGCCGCCGAAAGAGGGCATCCCTGCCATCGACAAACCCGAGTTTGTCCCGGCTTCGGCGGAAACCGGGTTGGGGCTGACCGAGGCCGTGATCACGGTGGAACTGCCCGGTAAGCGCTCGCGCGCCTATCCCCTGCGTTACCTGATCTGGCATGAGATCGTGAATGATCGCATCGGCAACCGTCCAGTCGCGGTTACATATTGCCCATTGTGCAATTCGGGGCTGGTTTTTGATCGGCGTATCCCGGGACGGGTTCTCAGTTTCGGCGTGTCCGGCAAGCTGCGAAATTCGGACATGATCATGTATGACCGCGAAACCGAAAGCTGGTGGCAGCAAGCCACCGGCGAGGCGATTGTGGGCCAGTTGACCGGTGCTCAGTTGACAGCGCTGCCAGCGTGGATGGAAGGGTGGGATCAGTTCCGCAAGCGCAATCCCGACGGTCTGGTGATGGCCGAGCCGAATTTTGCGCGGGACTACGGGCGCAACCCTTATCGAGGGTATGACAGCGCGCGCAGACCGTTCCTGTATGACGGCGCGCTGCCTCCGCATGGTATTCAACCGCTCGAGCGGGTGGTGCGTGTCGGTGAGCGGGCCTGGCCTCTGACGCGATTGCGTGCGGCTGGGCGATTGTCAGAAGCAGGCGTTGTCATCGTTTGGTCGGCGGGGCAGGCTTCGGCTCTGGACGCCGGGCGCGTCGACAAGGGACGCGACATAGGATCGATCCGCGTCACGGATGGCGCCGGACGGGATGTCGTGCATGATGTAATGTTCGCGTTCGCCTTCCACGCCTTCTGGCCCGACGGTATCTGGATGACAGGGCGCTGACCCGCGCCGCGCTATCAATTCGCCTGTCTGGCAACGCTCCGGGTCCAGCCGCTCAGACCGCGCCGGATGCGGGCCAGAAGACCGTATTCGTTCACGTGCTTTTTGTAGGCTCGGTAGGACGGCGCGCGTGACAGGCAGCGCTCTTCGTGCCAGGCCCGTGCGAAATAGATCAGGTTCACACCCAGCAGGGCCAGACAGTTGGCCAGGCCTGCCCAGAAGTCGACCGCGATGAACGGGATCGAAATCATCCACCAGGTGATGTTCTTGCTAATGTAGGATGGATGTTTGCTGATGTTGTAAGGAAAGTCGCAGGCCAGCCCGCGATAGGTCAGGTTCGAGAACCGCAGACCCATGCGCGCGGCGGTCAGGCAATAGACCGCCAGGAAGAACAGGATGGTGCCGCCCCACAATCCGTAGAGGACAGGGTAATCCCACAGCCAGACACCCCAGGCGAAGCCATCCTCGACATAGTTGAAATAGCTGCGCGACAGCAGTTGCCAGAACGGGGCATAGCAGATCACGCAGACCAGCCATCCGCTCACCGTCGTCTCGGTCCAGCGAATATGAGAGGTCAGAAGCCGGGTGGCGGTGGCATAGCCGATGGTGACGATTGTCAGGTCCAGAAAGAAGGCAAAACGGTAGAGATATGCATAGACCTGCTGAAAGTCCTGCGCATCCCACAGCGAACGGGTCTGTAGAAAGCTCCAGTCATAGACCAGATAGCAGAACATCAGTGGCAGAAAGAACCCTTTGACGCCAAGCCCAAGAAGAAAGGATTTCAACTCGCGGGCCCCGGTGGATTGGCGACCAAAAGACAAAACCACACGTCCCAGATGCCACATGCCGTCGCGAGGATGCCGCATCGAGAAATGAACCGCCGTGACAACGGAAAGGACAATCGCAAGGATCAGCGGCCAGTAGTCGCCGAACAGCGAAAAGAACGGCTGATACCATTCATCCCGGTAGAGGTCGGCGGTGGAGTAGAACAGCGCAAGCAGCGCAAGACTGGCCGACAGACCAATAAGTTTGATCCAGAAATCAGCCAGATACGCCGGGTCTTTGAAGTTTTCCGGGTTGTAGACCAAGCCGCTGCCCGGCTTGCGATGAATTCGCGCTATGAAAATCTCGGATAGGGCCAGAATGGCAAAGATCGTCAGAGCGAACAGAACAGTCTGATCCCGATCAGAGACCGCGCCGAGGTCTGGCCAGAAATAATGAACCAGCGGAATACTGGCCATCGCAATCCAGGCGGTGGATGCGGGAATTGCGGAAGCGGGGCGCCGGAACTTTGGCCAGGAAATCATGATCAGGTCTTTCACAGAGTTCTGCGAATTCTGGCGGTTCGTTCCGGAAATTCAACCACCCTGATCCGACCGGTCGAATTCTTGCCGCGGGTGTGGCCCACGCAACCGTATAACAGAGTCACCTCCCGGCGTAGGCCGGGAGGGGGTTTGCATTAGTAGGACGGGTTTCTATTCGTCCGAGGCCATCATTTTCCAGATCGCGGCTCCCAAAGCGCCACCGATCAGCGGGGCGACCCAGAACAACCACAGCTGCGCCAAGGCGGGGCCATCGGCAAACAGCGCCACCCCGGTCGAGCGGGCCGGGTTCACCGACGTATTGGTGACCGGGATCGAAATCAGGTGGATCAGCGTCAGCCCAAGACCGATGGCAATGGGCGCGAACCCGGCCGGAGCCTTTTCGGATGTCGCGCCCAGAATGATGATAAGGAAGAAGGCGGTCAAAACGATCTCGATCACCAGCGCCGACATCATCGAATACCCTTCGGGCGAGGCCTCGCCATACCCGTTCGAGGCAAAGCTGCCAACGCCTTCGAAGCCGGGTGCGCCGCTGACGATCACGTACAGAACGGCTGCGGCCAGTATCGCTCCAAGCACCTGCGCAGCCCAGTAGGGCAGCAGATCCTTGGACGGGAAACGCCCACCGATCATCAGCCCGAGGCTGACGGCGGGGTTGAAGTGACCACCCGATATGTGGCCGACCGCAAAGGCCATGGTCAGGACCGTCAGGCCGAAGGCGAACGACACGCCCAGCCATCCGATGCCCACATCGGCGACCCCGGCAGCCAGCACCGCGCTGCCACAACCGCCGAGAACCAGCCAGAACGTGCCGAAAAATTCGGCCATCAGTTTTGCTCGCATGATAAAACCTCCCAATTTCAACGAGGTGAAGTTTAATTCAAAAAACACCTTTTGTGAAAATGTATCGCGCGTGCAGGGCTTTGCGGCCCTGATAGGGGTCCCGATTGTTGCCTGATGGGCATAGAAAAACGCCGCGGACAGTGGCCGCGGCGTTCTTGGAATTCGGTACTCGGAGCGGTTTACTGGCTGACTTCAGCCGCCGGATTGGCTCCGGTTTTGCCGCTGCGTCCCGGGTTCAGCGGATCGTCCTGACGCTGAACCGAGCCTTCGAAATGCGCGCCGCTTTCGATGGCGATGGTCTTGTGGATGATGTCGCCCTCAACCCGGGCGGTCGAGGTCAGACGTACTTTCAAACCCCGTACACGACCCACGATGCGGCCGTTCACAACCACGTCGTCCGCGGTCACTTCGCCTTTGATGGTCGCGGTTTCGCCGATAGTCAGCAGATGCGCGCGGATGTCGCCTTCGACGGTTCCTTCGACCTGGATGTCACCGGTGGTCTTGATGTTGCCGGTGATATGCAGGTCCGACGACAGAACCGATGCCGGCGGCTTGGGCTTGGGCGCGGTGCTTGCGGCCTTCTGTTCGGTCGGGGCAGGGGTCGCCTGAGGCGCCGGGGCTGCCGGCTTGGCCGTTTCGGATGCCTTGGGTGCGGGCTCGTTGATTTTGCTTTTAGAAAACATTGTTCGCAGCCTTGATGAAGTCCATTGGGTTTACAGGTTTTCCGTTCACGCGCACCTCGTAGTGCAGATGCGTTCCGGTCGACCGTCCAGAATTACCCATATCAGCAATGTGATCCCCGCGCGAGACCCTTTGGCCGACCTTCACGCGGATCTTCGAGTTATGGGCATAAAGTGTCTCAACCCCGAAGGCGTGCTTTATCTTGATCAGACGGCCATAACCGGATTGCCAGCCCGCATGGGTCACGACACCGTCGGCGGTGGCGAAGATATCCGTGCCCGTCGGGGCCGCAAAGTCGGTGCCCTTGTGCATCCGGCGCCCGCCGGTTTTGGGGTCGCGGCGATAACCATATCCGCTGGTGAACCGGAACGCCGATTTGACCGGTGTGGCAAACGGGGCCTTTTCGGCCGCTATGCGATACAGATTCAGCTGGTCCATCTGCTGCAGAAGCTGATTTGCGCGCACCTCATCTGCCGAAAGCTCTTCGCCGCGGGTGCTGAAGGAAATCGGCGTCAGCGGCCCGCCCATGCCGCTGTAGCCGCGCCGCACTTCGTCAAGCATCCGGTCGGTGGGCATTCCGGCCTCGCGGAACATCTTGTCCAGCGGTTCAACCGAGATCACCATGGCTTCTTCCAACTGGCGGAAGATCTCGTCATTGCGTTCCTGCATCAGCAGGATTTCCAGCTCAAGCTCATCGCGCTGGTCCAGTGCCGCCTGTGCATCAGTTGCGATCTGGTCCCGCTGCTGTGCTGTCCGGGTCAGGGCGTCGGCCATGAATTCGATCTGTGCCGGAGCGGCAGAGGCGAACATCGCAACCGATGCGCCATCGGATTTCTCCTGAAGCTCGGCGAGTTGCGCCCGGGCTTCCTCACGTTGCTTCATGGTCGACCGCAGGGTGGTCTGAATGACCTCGATGCCGGTTTCCAGCTCGCGTCGACGGTTTTCGGATTCCAGCAGTTCCGACTGCATCGCCGAGATCTGCTGAAGCGCCGAGTTGAACCGGGCGTGCGCGGCCAGTGCTTCCTGAGCGCGCGCGTCGCGTTCCTGCGACAGGATGTTCAGCCGCTCCTGATAGGTCGCCTGATCGCGCTTGGCCTGTTCACGGAAGTTGCCAGACCCGATGCTGTCCATCAGCAGGATCGCCGTGGCGACCGCCGTCCAGCCGACCATGATCGAAACGCCAAGTGCGGCCACGATCTGTGTCTCCGAGCTGAGCCGGATGAAGCGTGTGTCATTGTCGGATTTCAGGAAGACCCGGCGTTCCGGGAAGTGCCGTTCGAGCAGTGAGTGTAGTTTGATTGCCAGACGTGTTCTCACGCGCCTTACCTCTCATCCCCAATGTCGGGACCGGTCGTGAGTGGATCGCCGCCCCTTGGGCCGATTGCTTAAAGGGCCGGTCCCGGTTGGGCAAGTTTGTTAACCGATTGGTCGACAATTACGGTGTTTTCCCGCACGTCATCGGCAGAAAATTGCCGAAAGCGGCACGTTTCCGTCAGCGTTTCGCGTCTCCCGGGGGCGGCAGATCCTCGGTCAAAGGCCAGTAGAAATCGGGCGGCAGGCCGGCTTCGGCCCGCTTTTCCTCGTTGAAGGGCGGCTTGAGCGCGCCATGGAAATAGCGCCGGACCAGTTGGTGGAACACGTCCTTGGGGTCGGCATTCTCGCGGCCGCACAGAAAGTGGAACCATTTCGAGCCATAGGCCACATGCCCGACTTCTTCGGCATAGATCACTTCAAGCGCGGCCACGGCCTGATCGGCCTTGGCCTTGCGGAAGATGTCGATCATGCCCGGTGTCACGTCAAGGCCGCGCGCCTCGAGCACCATCGGCACCACCGCCAACCGGCCCATCAGGTCTTCGGCTGTGTCCTCGGCCGCGCGCCACATCCCGGCATGGGCGGGCAGGGCGCCGTAATAGCTGCCCATCGCCTCCAGGCAGTCGCAGACCATTTCGAAATGGCGCGATTCCTCCTCGGCGCATTTGACCCAGTCGTCATAGAAGCCGACCGGCATCGGCACATGCCCGAACCGGGCGATGATGTCCCAGTGCAGGTCCACGGCATTCAACTCGATATGGGCCACAGCGTGCAGCAGGGCGATGCGTCCAGCCTCGGAGCCGGGGCGACGGCGCGGCACGTCGCGCGGCGACAGCAGCTCGGGCTTGTCAGGACGCGATGGATGCAACGGTGGCTTGGCTGTCCCGACTTCGATCGCGGGGGCATCGCCGTTGCGCGCTGCAAACCATTCGGCGGCATAGCGTTTGGAAAGGGCGGTCTTGGACCGCCCATCCGCAGTGGTCAGAACCTCGGTTGCCATTTGGGTCAGGGTTTTGGCCACGGTAATCCTCGAACTGGATGAAAACTGCCGCCTCTTAGACCGGATGGCCCGCAGCGTCAAAGCGCGCGTACGGCCTCCAGCACCTCATCCACATGGCCGGGAACTTTGACCTTGCGCCAGACGCGGGCGATCTTTCCGTCGGCGTCGATCAGGAAGGTCGAGCGCTCGATCCCCATCGACTTCTTGCCATACATGTTTTTTTCGACCCAGACGCCGTAAACCTCGCACACGGTCGAACCTTCGTCGGACAGCAGCGGAGTGGTCAGCCCGTGCTTGGCGACGAACTTGTCGTGCTTGGAGACGCTGTCGCGAGAGATGCCGAAAACCTGTGCGCCGGCGTCGGCAAAGGATTGAAGCTGCTCTGAGAAACCGATGGATTCCTTGGTGCAGCCCGGCGTATCATCGCGGGGATAAAAGAACAGAACAACGGGACGACCGCGCAGGTCCGACAGGGTGACCGTGCCGCCGCCATCGCGGGGCAAGGTGAAATCGGGGGCGATGTCTGCAACGTCAGGCATTTTGAACTCCGGTCAGGATTTGTAGGTGATGCCGCGTATCATAGGGCGGCTCGGGCAGGTTGAAAGACGTGGACGGCAAATTGGCGCAAGACGAACAGGACCAGGCTGAGAAGGGCGGGAAACCGCCGCGCCGCCGATCCCGTCGGCGGACAGCCGGGCTGTGGGCCTTGCGCGGGGTGTTCCTGCTGGTGTTTCTGGCCGTCCTGTCCGGGGTCATGGTGTTCGGCCATCGGATCCACGCGCCGGAATGGCTGCGCGACCGGGTCGAAACGCGTCTGGAAAACGCACTGGGCGGTCTGCAGATCCGGTTCGGCGATGTCAGCTTTATCATCAATCAGGAATGGCGCCCGCGTCTGCGGCTCAGCGATGTTTCGATCAGCGACGCCGAGGGGCGCCAGATCGCTCAGGTCTCAAGCATGCAGGCCAGCCTGGCGATGCGCCCACTGCTGCGCGGCCATGTCCGGCCCAAGCGGATCACACTCAACGGCGCGCAGATCGCACTGACCCGAGCCGAGGACGGATCGCTTTCGCTGACCGTCGGTTCCGGCAGCGCGCCCGTGCAGAATGCGCCGACCTTGGCCGAATTGATCGAACAGTCCGATCAGGTGTTCCTGTCACCGGTCCTGTCGTCCCTGACCTCGGTCGAGCTTGACGCCATCACGCTGGATTACCGCGACTTGCGCCTTGGGCGGTCCTGGGTTCTGGACGGCGGGCATATTCTGGCGACGCGGAGCGAAGGCGCCTTGCGCCTGGCGACCGGGTTCTCGGTGTTGGCGGGCCGTGACTATGTCAGCATGATCGAAGCGAATTACACCAGCACGCTCGGCTCACCCGAGGCGCAGTTCGGGATTTCGATCACCGATCTTCCGGCGACCGACGTCGCGGCGCAATCCCCGGCGCTGGCCTGGTTGCAGGTATTGGACACGCCGATCTCGGGCGCATTGCGCGGCAGTATCGACGGGGCCGGCGCGCTCGGGCCGGTATTTGCAACCTTGAACCTTGGGGCCGGGGCCGTTCAGCCCAACCCCGAGACCCGACCGGTTCCGTTCGACTCTGCCCGCACGTATTTCACCTATGACCCGGCGCAGCAGGTTCTGGATTTCAACGAGGTTTCCGTGGTGTCGGGCTGGGGCAGCGTACAGGGCGAGGGCAAGGCCTATCTGAAGGGTGTAGAGGCCGGCGCGCTGGAAAGCATGGCGGTGCAGTTTCGTCTGAACGGTATCCGGGTGAACCCAGCCGACCTGTTCGTTGATGCGTTAGAGGTCAAGCAGGCCGATCTGGACTTTCAAGTGCGCCTGAACCCGTTCCGGCTGCAGCTGGGGCAGGTCGTGGTCGAGGATGGCGAAGACCTGTTGCGCGCTTCGGGCGAGCTTGTGGGCCTGCCGGAGGGGTGGAGCGTGGATCTGAACGCGCGGCTGGGGCACATGGCATCGGACAAGCTGCTGCATTACTGGCCGCCCCGATTGGCCCCGAAGCCGCGCAAATGGGTGACCGAAAACCTGTACGAAGGCAATCTGTCGGACATGGACTTCGTTCTGAGGCTGCGGCCCGGAGACTCCAAGCCCGAACTGTATCTTGATTTCGATTTCGATGATGCGCTGGTTCGGTTTGCCAAGACCTTGCCGCCGATCCAAGGCGGGCGTGGGCAGGCCACGCTGATTGGCCGTCGGTTCACGGTGACCGCCCGCAAGGGCGTCGTGATCGCCGATGACGGTGGCGCGGTTGATGCCTCTGGTACGTCGTTCATCATCCCGGATACAGACATCAAAAAGAACACACCGGGCATTGTGCGTGTTCAGGCCAGTGGCAGTGTGACCTCGGCCTTGTCGTTGCTTGACCGGGCGCCGCTGCAATTGCTGACCAAGGCAAACCTTCCGGTTGATCTGGCTTCGGGCAGCGTGCGACTGGGCGGCACTCTGTCTCTGCCCTTGATCAAGTGGTTGAAATTCGAGGACACGCAATTTCACTTTCTGGGAGAATTGATTGATCTGGATACGGAAAAACTGGTTCCGGGCTTCCGCATCAGCGCCGCCAAACTGCGCCTGAGCGGGGATCAGACCCAGGTGGCCATAGACGGAGACGGTCTGTTCGGTGAGGTGCCGATACAGGCGACTTGGCGACAACCGATCGGCGGCAAGACAGCACAACGCAGCACACTCAGTGGGCAGATCGAACTGTCCCCGCGGTTGATGGATGAACTGAAGGCCGGATTGCCGTCCGGTATGCTGACCGGGCAAGGCGTGGCTGAGATCAGTCTTGGAATTGGAGGGGGAGAGCCGACAAAGCTGACCGCGACCTCTGATCTGGTCGGCGTCGGAATGGCAATTCCCGAACTGGGGTGGCAAAAATCCGCAGCCACTGCCGGGACGTTGGCCACCGAGGCGACGCTGGGCGATCAACTGCGAGTGGACAGCCTGCGGATTGATGCCGCCGGATTGCGCGCGGTGGCTTCGATCTCGATCGCAAATGGCGCTTTGGATCGGGTTCAGTTCAGTTCTTTTGAACTGGGCGATTGGTTGGCCGTTCCGGCCGAGTTGATCGGCCGTGGCGCCGCGGCGCCGGATATCCGCGTTCTGGGGGGCGTTCTCAACCTGGGCAAAGCGACGTTCGGCAGTAGCAGCGGTGGCGGCGCGTCATCCGGTCGAGGCCCGAACCTTGACGTGGCGCTGGACCGGCTGCAGGTGACCGAGGAAGTAGCCCTGACCGGTTTGAAGGGCAATTTCGAAACGACCGGAGGGTTGAAGGGTGGATTTTCCGCTCAGGTCAACGGAGGTGCCCCGGTCCAGGGGCAGGTTGTGCCCAGCGGTTCGCGCAGTGCGGTCAGCCTGCAATCCGTGGACGCCGGTGCAGTGCTGCGGTCTGCCGGTTTGCTGACCCAGGCCAGAGGAGGAAAGCTGCAACTCCGGTTGAATCCGGTGGCTGGTCCGGGCAACTACGATCTGACCCTGAAAATCACGGACACGCGGATCCAGGATGCTCCGGCCATGGCGGCGTTGCTGAATGCCATCAGTCTGGTCGGTCTACTGACCGAGATGGCCGGGCAGGGGATCTACTTCTCATCAATCGACAGCGAGATGCGGATCACGCCGACCGAGGTCAAGATTCTCAGCGGCAGTGCGGTTGGACCGTCGATGGGGCTGTCCTTCGACGGGACGGTGGATACCGAACGAAAGTTCCTGAACCTGCGCGGCGCGATCTCTCCGATCTATATGGTGAACGCGATTGGCAGCGTCCTGACCAAGAAGGGCGAGGGCGTATTCGCGTTCAACTATACGCTGGTGGGCCCGATCTCGGCCCCGCAAGTGTCCGTGAACCCGCTGTCCGGTCTGGCGCCACTGTTTCTGCGCAACTTGCTACGAGAACCTGCCCCAACCGTTTCCGACGGCCCCAACGCAACGCCTGTCGCACCGGACGGACCCAGCCCGTCGGTGGGAAGCCGGGGCGAGGACCGCTGACGCAGAGTGTGGCCGAATCTGTTCGGGCGATGTATGGCGCGGCCATGAAGCTGAGTGATTTCGATTTCTACCTGCCTGATGACCTGATTGCCACGCGGCCCGCCAGTCCGCGGTCTTCGGCGCGCCTGCTGGTGGCACAGGGTGACGCGATCTCGGATGATCGGGTGTTCAACCTGCCCGACTGGCTTCGCCCCGGTGATCGGCTGGTGCTTAACGACACGCGCGTCATCCCGGCCCGGCTGAGCGGCCGGCGTCATCGCGACAGCGCCCAGGGTCCGGTCTCGGCCGCGATCGAGGCCACCTTGCTGGAGCCCCGCGCCGACGGGACCTGGGGTGCATTGCTGAAACCGCTCAAGAAGATCCGGGTGGGCGAAGAAATTGTGTTCTCCGACGACCTCAGCGCGGTTCTGGAAGGGGTCGCCGACGGCCAGGCCCATCTGCGCTTCAATCTGAAGGGCGATGATTTCGACCGGGCGCTCGAGCAGGCCGGAGCAATGCCTTTGCCCCCCTACATCGCGGCCAAGCGGCCGGCGGACGAGCGTGACAAGACCGATTATCAGACCGTTTGGGCGCGGCAGGCCGGGGCCGTGGCGGCACCGACCGCCTCTCTGCACTTTGACGAGCCATTGCTGCAGGCCCTTGCGGATCGAGGTGTCGAGTTCACCCATGTTACCCTGCACGTCGGGGCCGGAACGTTCCTGCCGGTCAAGGTCGAGGATGTGACGACCCACAAGATGCACGCCGAATGGGGACAGGTCAGCCCGCAGGCCGCAGCCGCGATTCAGGCGACCAAAGCCTCGGGTGGTCGCGTCATCCCGGTTGGCACCACGGCCTTGCGACTGATCGAAAGTGCCGCGCGCGATGGATCTATCCGGCCTTGGGAGGGGGAGACCGACATCTTCATCTACCCCGGCTTCCAGTTTCAGGTCACCGACGCGCTGATGACCAATTTCCATCTGCCGAAATCGACGCTTCTGATGCTGGTTTCGGCGCTGATGGGTCGGGACAGGATGCTGAGGGTCTATGATCATGCGATCAAAAGTGGCTATCGCTTCTTTTCCTATGGTGACGCGTCGCTTTTGATCCCTTAGAGGGCGGGATCGCGGGATCGAATCTGGCGAATGTCGTAGACAAGCGCGACCGGGACATCGTTTGATCCTTTAACGAAAGCCATTGTTCAGCGGATTTGGAGTGCAAACATGCTTCAGGTACTTGCCAGCGCGTGGGCGCTTCTACTCGGAATGGGTCTGCTGATGATCGGCAACGGCCTGCAGGGCACCCTGTTGGGTGTCCGGGGCGAGATCGAAGGGTTTTCGACCCTGCAGATGTCATTTGTCATGTCCGCGTATTTCGTGGGCTTTCTGGGCGGATCCCGTCTTGCACCCGAGATGATACGGCGGGTCGGGCACGTGCGGGTCTTCGCGGCGCTGGCGTCCTTCATCTCTGCCGTGATGATCAGCTATCCGATGTTGACCGATCCGATCGCGTGGTCGCTGGGCCGTGTGGTGATCGGGTTCTGCTTTTCCGGCGTGTACGTGACCGCCGAAAGCTGGCTGAACAACGCCGCGAGCAACGAAAACCGTGGCCAGGCATTGTCGCTTTACATGATCGTCCAGATGATCGGCATTGTCAGCGCTCAGGCGCTGATGCTTGCGGGTGACCCGGCCGGGTACGAAACCTTTGTGATTGCCTCGATCCTGGTTTCCGTTTCCTTTGCTCCGATCCTGTTGTCGATTTCACCGACGCCGGCGTTTGATACGACCAAGCCGATGACGCTCAGGCAGTTGATGGACACGTCGCCCCTGGGCTGTGTCGGCATGTTCCTGTTGGGTGGCATCTTCTCGGCTCAGTTCGGCATGGCCGCGGTTTATGGCGCGCGGGCCGGGCTGACACTGGTCGAGATTTCAACCTTCGTGGCGTCATTCTACATCGGCGCATTGGTTCTGCAGTACCCGTTGGGCTGGTTTTCGGATCGCATGGACCGGCGCCTGTTGATCCTGCTGGTGTCGGTCGTTGGCGGCATCAGTGCGGCGGTGGGCATGGTTTTCGGGGTCGACTTCCCGGTTTTGCTGGCTGCGGCCTTTGTCATCGGCGGAATGTCCAATCCACTGTATTCCCTGCTGATCGCCTACACCAACGACTACCTCGAGCACGAAGATATGGCAGCCGCGTCCGGCGGGCTGATTTTCATCAACGGGCTTGGCGCAATTGCCGGCCCGCTGATCACCGGTTGGTTGATGGGGGATGCCGTGTTCGGGCCGTCCGGCTTCTTCCTGTTCATTGCCGCACTACTGTTTGCCATGGCGGTCTATGCGGTCTACCGGATGACCCAGCGGGCCTCGGTGCCCGTGGACGAAACCGGCACCATGTCGCCGCTGTACCCGACGGCATCGCCGGTCGCACTGGAAGTTGCGCAAGAAGTCGCGATCGAAGCCGCGCAGGACGAAGAGGAAGAACACCAACCTGCCTGACCGCCGGATTTATGTCGTCAATGTTGCAATATGTTACTGTAACAAGTCTGTAAAACCGACTTATATGACGTTACGTCCCTCGGGGGGGAACAGACGGAGTCAAGGGCAATGGTTGGTCCTGAAGAAGTACTGAGTTTCTGGTTGGATGAAGTAGGCCCCGAGGGGTGGTACCGCGAAGATGAAGCGCTGGATGCGCAGATACGGGACCGCTTCCTTGAGACATGGCAAGCCGCGTGCGAGGGTAAGTTCTCTCTGTGGTTGACATATCCCAGCGGATCGCTGGCCTACATCATCCTCATGGACCAGTTTCCGCGCAACATGTTCCGAGGCAGCGGCAAAGCCTTCTCATCCGACAAGGCGGCACTGGCAGCAGCGAAATGTGCCGTCGACAAGGAATGGGATCTGAAGATCGACGAGCCAGCCCGACAGTTCTTCTACCTGCCGATGATGCACTCAGAGAACCTGTGCGATCAGGAGCGCTGTGTGCGCCTGATGTGCCAGCGCATGCCGGAACATGGTGCAAGCAATCTGCTGCATGCCCGCGCCCATCGTGAGGTGATCCGCAAGTTTGGGCGTTTCCCATACCGCAACGCGGCGCTTGCCCGTGAGACCACGGCACCCGAAGCCGCATATGTCAGCGGCGGCGGATACGGCACAACGGTGCGTGAGTTGCAGGCGGCGGGTTAAGCCGCCTCTCCACATCCGCGCAATTCGATTAGCCTGGCCGTTGTGGCATCGACGGCCGTGGTGACTGCGTAATCAATCAGTAGCTGAGGGTTTTCGACCAGTTCGTTGAGGCGGGCCTGCGTGGTTTCCAGCTTGGCCTGGACCTCGTCCAATCGCACCAGCGCCTGCTGAAGCTTCTGCTTCAACTCCGGCTCATCATCTCCCAGGATGCGAATACCGGACAGATCAGCGCGCAGACTTGCAAGATCCTCTCGGACGCCCTGCGCCTGTTCACGCAGCGGCTGGACGATTTGCAGGCTTTCTCTGAAGTTGTCCTGAATATTCTCGACGCTTCGCGCCAGCTTCCAACCAAGGAACAGACACAGAGCCACAAGGATCAGTGTGGCGTTCAAAAGGGCAAGCAACAAATCTTTGAGAGTCTTGGCCATGATTGTTCCCTAAAATCTGTAGATCCGAAATTCGAACATGGTTGCAGGTCTTTTCTAGCCTTGGAGGGACGCGGGGTATAGGCTGAATAGCGCGCGCTCTTGTTTTGATGACCCTGCGTCACATATGTCGCGGGGCAGCATATTGATGCGTTCAAAAAAATAGTTTAACGGTAAACTAGTTTTCAATCGACCTGCGCCGAGAGGTAAACATGGCTGCACAATCCTTTGATCTGATCGTAATCGGTGCGGGCCCCGGCGGCTATGTGGCTGCCATTCGTGCGGCCCAACTGGGCCTCAAGACCGCCGTGGTCGAGCGCGAGCATCTGGGCGGCATCTGCCTGAACTGGGGTTGCATCCCGACCAAGGCCTTGCTGCGGTCGGCCGAAGTGTTCCACCTGATGGAGCGCGCAAAGGATTTCGGTCTGAGTGCGGACAAGATCGGTTACGATCTGGACGCGGTCGTCAAACGCTCGCGCGGGGTTGCCAAGCAGCTGACCAGCGGCGTCGGTCATCTGCTGAAAAAGAACAAAGTCACTGTCGTGATGGGTGAGGCGACAATCCCGTCGAAAGGCAAGGTGACGGTCAAGACCGACAAGGGCACCGAGGAGCTGACGGCGAAGAACATCATCTTGGCCACCGGTGCCCGGGCGCGAGAGTTGCCGGGCCTGGAGGCAGATGGTGATCTGGTCTGGACCTACAAACATGCGCTGCAACCGGCCCGGATGCCGAAAAAGCTGCTTGTTATCGGGTCCGGAGCGATCGGGATCGAGTTTGCCAGCTTCTACAATACGTTGGGCGCAGACACGACCGTGGTCGAAGTGATGGATCGGGTCTTGCCGGTCGAAGATGCCGAGATCAGCGCGTTCGCCAAGAAATCGTTTGTCAAACAGGGCATGAAGATCATGGAGAAATCCATGGTCAAGCAGCTGGATCGCGGCAAAGGCAAGGTGACGGCTCATATCGAAGCCGGTGGCAAGGTCGAAAAGCACGACTTCGATACTGTCATCTCTGCCGTTGGGATCGTCGGAAATGTCGAGAACCTCGGGCTCGAGGCGCTGGGCGTCAAAATTGACCGCACCCATGTTGTGACGGATGCATATTGCCGGACCGGGGTCGATGGCCTCTATGCAATCGGCGACATCGCCGGAGCGCCTTGGCTTGCGCACAAGGCCAGCCACGAAGGTGTGATGGTCGCAGAACTCATCGCTGGCAAACATGCCCATCCCGTGAAACCGGAGAGCATCGCTGGATGTACCTATTGTCATCCCCAGGTCGCGTCGGTTGGCTATACCGAGGCCAAGGCCAAGGAGCTTGGCTTTGATGTCAAGGTGGGCCGCTTCCCGTTCATCGGCAATGGCAAGGCAATTGCATTGGGCGAGCCGGAAGGCATGATAAAAACCGTATTCGACGCGAAAACCGGCGAGTTGCTGGGCGCCCATATGGTTGGTGCGGAAGTGACCGAACTGATTCAGGGCTATGTCGTCGGTCGCCAGTTGGAGACTACCGAAGAAGACCTGATGAATACAGTCTTCCCGCACCCGACCTTGTCGGAAATGATGCATGAATCGGTTTTGGACGCCTACGGGCGCGTGATCCACATGTAAAACGGTCTGTCCGCGGGCTGCGGCTTATGGGGGCGGTGCCCCCGGCCGCGTTGCCCGCGACACCCCCGGGATACTGCCGGCCAGATGAAGTTCGCATCCGCGCTTCACCCGGCTCGGAGTATCCCGGAGCGCAAGGCAGCGCCTTGCGATATTCGCGGCTATCGGCTCAGAGCGTCCAGAATTCGGGCCCACGAGCGGATCCCTTTGTGAAAGCTCTTCACGTCGTATTTTTCATTGGGCGAATGGATTGCGTCATCGTCGTTGGCATAGCCGACCAACATTGAATCCAGACCCAGGACCGTATTGAAATACCCCACCACCGGGATCGATCCTCCCATACCGGTGAAAACGGCTTCGCGCCCCCATTCGTCGGACAGTGCGGCGCGTGCCGCTTCGAATTCCGGGCGATCCAGGTTCATCACGGATGCGGGGGAGCCTTCGAGATCATTGTCCCAGACGACTTTGGCGTCAGCAGAGAGCCGGTCTTCAACATGCTTCCGGATCTTGTCGCGCAGTTTGTCCGGGTCCATTTCACCGACCAGGCGACAGGTGATCTTGCAATGTGCCTGGCTGGGGATCACCGTTTTCGAACCGGCGCCGTTGTAGCCGCCCCACAATCCGTTGATCTCCAGCGTCGGGCGCGTCCACTGCTGTTCCAGGGTCGAGTACCCTTTCTCACCATGCGGTCGCGTGTAACCCACCGAGTTGAGGTATTCGGCCTCGTCGAAACCACAGTTCTCCCACTGGCGCAGCTGCTCGGCGGAGACTTCGTGGACCCCTTCGTAGAAACCTTCCACAGCGACCCGTCCGGTTTCCTCATCGTAGAACGAGGCAACGATCCGCGAGATTTCCCGCAGCGGGTTCAAGCCGGGGCCGCCGTAGTGGCCGGAATGCAGGTCGATGCGCGGACCGATGATGGTGAATTCGTCCTTGAGCATGCCGCGCAGTTGCGATGCGATCGAGGGCACACCGCGTGAGACCATCGAGGTGTCGCAGACCAGCGCCAGATCGGCCTTCAACTCTTCCTTGTTGGCCTCGAGAAATGGGACTAGCGAAGGTGAACCGGATTCCTCTTCGCCTTCGAAGAAAAATGTGATGCGGCAAGGCAGCTTGCCGTTGACCGCCTTCCAGGCGCGGCAAGCTTCGACAAATGTCATCAACTGGCCCTTGTCATCCGAAGAGCCCCGTCCGCGGATGACCTGACCGTGTTCTGTCTCTTCCAGCGCCGGGTCGAACGGGTCACGGTTCCACAGGTCCAAGGGATCAACGGGCTGCACATCATAATGGCCGTAGAACAACACGTGCGGGGCGTCCGCGTCGTCGCCGACATGGCCCACGACCATCGGGTGGCCCGGGGTCGGGTGCTTCTTCGCATCGATCCCGATGCTTCTTAGGTCGTCGACCAACCAGTCGGCCGCCTTGTCCACGTCTTTCTTGAAGGCCGGATCGGTGGAAATCGACGGGATTCGCAGAAACTCCATCAGCCGCTCGATGGAGGCTGAGAGGTCGGAGTCGATTTTGCTCAGAGTGGCGTCAAGCGACATGGGTGTACTCCTGAATGTATGAGATATTGCGGCGGACCCTAACAGCGCTGGCAGCGCCGTCCAGCCCGTAGCGGCGGGAAAACGCGCGTCTGATCGGAAACATTCTGCGCGAAACGGCACGTAACCTGCGTCGTTTCCTCGCGCCTTATGGTCTCAACTTTACTTGTCGCTGCGGGTTCAAGGCGATAATTGATGCAAATCAAAGTTGCGACCCCTGTCTGGGCGTTAGGCAGGAAACCTGAAAATAGGCGCGGATGCGGCCGAAAAATCGGTTATGATACGCATCGGAACACAGCCTTGCCGTGCAATCACCCTGCGGCGGGGTCACGAAGGAGGGTCCTTTGGACTACACTGCTCAGCTCGACTCAGCGATTGCCAGGCTGCACGACGAAGGCCGTTACCGGACCTTCATCGACATCGAACGCCGCAACGGACATTTTCCCCATGCCGTGCGTACGCGTCCCGACGGGTCACAGCAGAACATCACCGTCTGGTGCGGCAACGACTACCTTGGCATGGGGCAGCACCCCGTCGTGCTGGAGGCGATGCACGAGGCGATCGGCGCAGCCGGAGCGGGCTCTGGCGGGACGCGCAACATCTCGGGTACGACCGTCTACCACAAGCGGCTCGAGGCCGAGCTGGCCGATCTGCACGGCAAGGAGGCGGCGCTGCTGTTCACCAGCGCCTACATCGCCAATGACGCCACGCTCAGCACGCTGCCCAAGCTGTTTCCCGGGCTGATCATCTATTCCGACGAACTGAACCACGCGTCGATGATCGAAGGCGTGCGCCGCAATGGCGGGGCCAAGCGGATCTTCCGTCACAATGACGTTGAGCACCTGCGCGAGTTGCTGCTAGCCGACGACCCGGCGGCGCCGAAGCTGATCGCGTTCGAGTCGGTCTACTCGATGGATGGCGACTTTGGTCCGATCGAACAGATCTGCGACTTGGCCGACGAATTCGGCGCGCTGACCTATATCGACGAAGTGCACGCGGTTGGCATGTACGGCCCGCGCGGCGGCGGTGTGACTGAGAGAGACCGCCTGGCGCATAGGATCGACATCATCAATGGCACTTTGGCCAAAGCCTACGGCGTGATGGGTGGGTATATCGCAGCAAGCGCGAAGATGTGCGATGCGGTCCGTTCATATGCGCCGGGCTTCATCTTCACCACCTCGCTGCCACCATCGGTCGCCGCCGGTGCTGCGGCCTCGGTGGCGTATCTCAAGACAGCGCCCGAACTGCGTGAGCAGCATCAGACCCAAGCCAAGATCCTCAAGCTGCGACTGAAGGGCCTGGGCTTGCCGCTGATCGATCACGGCAGCCACATCGTTCCGGTGATCGTGGGCAACCCGGTGCACACCAAAAAGCTCAGCGATATGCTGCTGGACGACTACGGGATCTACGTGCAGCCGATCAATTTCCCGACCGTTCCGCGGGGGACGGAGCGTCTGCGCTTTACGCCTTCGCCGGTTCATGGACCCAACGAAATGAATCGTCTGGTCCAGGCCATGGACGAACTTTGGTCACATTGTGCGCTAAATCGCGCCGAACTTGCTGGTTAACCTAACGCCGACATGTGCAACTTGTTTGCCGCGTGTTAAGCTTACGCTAACAAAAGTAGCGGACGAATCGTTATGGGGATGATTCGCCGTTAGCGTGAAACACGCGATGGGCAGAATGGGGCAGCAGGAATGATTGGGCGCAGAACACAGCGCAAGTCCGAGGAAGACGTGGACGTCAGGCCCAAGGGGTTCGACGACTACGAAGTACGGCTTGGCGACGTGATGCGCGGTGAGCGCGCGACGATGGGCAAGTCTCTTCTCGACGTACAGCGCGAACTGCGGATCAAGGCCAACTACATCGCTGCCATCGAGAATGCCGATCCCGACGCATTCGACACACCCGGCTTCATCGCCGGGTATGTGCGTTCTTACGCCCGTTATCTGGGGATGAACCCTGACGACACTTTTGCTGCGTTCTGCAAGGAAAGCGGGTTCGAAGTGGCCCATGGAATGTCCGCACAGGCATCGGTCGTCAAGAAATCGGTCGGGGACCTTCCGAACCGTGGCCCGATGGGGCGCGATCCGTTCATTTCGCCGAACACGCCCTACATTCCCGGCCGCGAGCCCGTGTTCAGCCAGATCGAGCCGCGCGCCGTAGGCTCGTCGTTTGTTCTCCTCGCGCTGATTGGCGGGATCGGATATGGCGGCTGGTCGGTTCTGAACAAGATCCAGCAGGTTCAGGTCTCGCCCGTCGAACAGGCCCCGGTCGTGCTGTCCGATCTTGACCCGCTGTCGGCCATCCGGACCGAGTCCGGAACGACCGAGGTTGCGGCCGCTGAAATTCCCAGCCCCGAAGCGCTGGACCGTCTCTACCGCCCCCAAGCACTGGATGTACCGGTGATGGTTGCGCGGGATGCCCCGATTTCCACACTCGATCCGCGGACCGTCGGAACGTTCCGTCCGCCGGAAGTCCCGGAAATCGCGCTGGCTGAAATTCATACCGTCGAAAGAACTGCCGCGACCCTTCCGCAGGTGGTCGAGAAGGTCGACACGTCGCTGAAAATCGTCGCGGTCGAACCGGCCTGGATGCGGGTCACCGCAGCGGATGGCAGCGTGATCTTCGAAGGCACGTTGGGAACCGTCGAAAACGGCAAGAGCTTTGAAGTCCCCTTGACGGAAGAGCCGCCGCAACTGCGGGCCGGTGCGTCGGGCAACGTGTATTTTTCGATGAACGGCGAGCTCTATGGGCCGGCCGGTGCACCGGGAACCGTCGCCAAGGGTGTGGTTCTGTCCAAGGACGCGGTGGCCGAGACTTATGCCGTGGCGGATCTTGAGGCTGAGCAAAACATTGCGCTCAAACAGCTGGTGGCTGAGCTTCAGACACAATCCGCCGAGGCGCCGGCAGAGTGATCTTGCCATTGCGGCGAGCTTGCCCCCGGACTATCTAAAGGCCAGACCCCAGGCTGACGCGGATCCGTTTTCATGTCTCTGAACCATGTGCGCCCTTGGCGCGACATCTATCGCCGCAAATCCCGCCAGATCATGGTTGGCAATGTCCCGGTAGGTGGCGACGCGCCGATTGCCGTTCAGACCATGACCAACACGCTGACGACCGATGTCGCCGCGACAGTGGCGCAGGTACAAGCTGCGGCAGAGGCGGGGGCCGATATCGTGCGCGTTTCGGTCCCGGACGAGGCGTCGTCGAAAGCGTTGAAGGAGATCGTGCGCGAAAGCCCGGTGCCGATCGTGGCGGATATCCATTTCCACTATCGCCGCGGCATCGAGGCCGCCGAGGCCGGCGCCGCCTGCCTGCGCATCAATCCGGGCAATATCGGTGACGAGGCGCGTGTGAAAGAGGTCATCAAGGCCGCACGCGACCACAATTGCTCGATCCGCATCGGCGTGAACGCAGGCAGCCTGGAAAAGCACCTGCTGGAGAAATACGGCGAGCCGTGCCCCGAAGCGATGGTGGAAAGCGGGTTGGAGCATATCCGCATCCTGCAGGACAACGATTTCCACGAATTCAAGATCAGCGTGAAGGCCAGCGACGTGTTCCTGTCGGCCGCCGCCTATCAGGGCATCGCCGAGGCCACCGACGCTCCGATCCATTTGGGCATCACCGAGGCCGGCGGGCTGGTCAGCGGCACGATCAAATCGGCCATCGGGCTGGGCAACCTGCTGTGGATGGGGATCGGCGACACGATCCGCGTCAGCCTGTCCGCCGATCCGGTCGAAGAGGTGAAGGTCGGGTTCGAGATCCTGAAATCTCTGGGCCTGCGCCATCGGGGCGTGAACATCATCTCGTGCCCGTCCTGCGCGCGGCAGGGGTTCGACGTGATCAAGACGGTCGAGACGCTGGAACGGCGGCTGGAACACATCAAGACGCCCATGAGCCTGTCGATCATCGGCTGCGTCGTGAACGGCCCCGGCGAGGCGCTGATGACCGATGTCGGCTTTACCGGCGGGGGCGCGGGCTCGGGCATGGTTTACCTGGCGGGCAAGGCCAGCCACAAGATGTCGAACGAACAGATGATCGACCACATCGTCGAGCAGGTGGAAAAGAAGGCGGCCGAGCTGGAAGCCGCGGCCGAGGCGGCGGAGTAGTACTTTAACTTCGATCCGGAACTAATTCATCATAAGCCATTTTTAGGCCCATTTTTGCGGTATCAATCGCGATATCGACTGTCTGGACCGGAGTTCGATTCTTTGAAACCAATGCCTTTCGTGACGGCCCTTGCCGTCGTCCTTCTTTCTGCGTGCAGCAGCCCCTCTACCGGGTCGGACAAACGCCCCGGTTTCTTCAGTGTTCCAGTTCCGCAGTCTGCACCGGGGACGCAACTTGGGTATATGTCGGTGCATGTGTCCGGTTTCGGAAATGACGGAGTGACAACGCGCGCAGATGTCCGGCTCAGCCCGGGTGGAACCGGCAAACCGCGGGGCCGTTTGACCCCGATCATGAATGTCGACCCGCAGCTGGCGTCTCGGGTCGCGGTATCGTTCAAAACCGGTCAGGATGCCCAGGCGGCCTATGCTTTGGCGAAACAGGTCGCCAGGGCGACCTACTGCCCAACCGGCCCAATTTCTGAAAACACCGGTATTCGCAAGTACGACAATCCCCAGGACCTGCAGGCAATTCTGGCTGAAAGCAAACGGCAGGGGCGTGACGTCATTCCATCGGGAATTCGGGGCAAATCCGTGCCCGCGACCCAATTTAGAAAAACTGGAACTCCGACATGGGTCGTGTCGATGAAATGCGACGCCCCGTATCCAAACGACTAGGGCGTCGTTTCAACGGGGCGGCGATCAAGCCGCCCCAGCTGCTTCAGCCGCGTTCAGCCCGCACACCGTCGGCGATCTGTTTCATCTGATCTGCTGGCAGGAAGCCCCGCAGCATCTCGGTGCCCAGAACAAAGGATGGGGTGCCCGAAATCCGCATGCGCTGCGCCAGTGCCCGCGTCTTGGCAATTTCTTCGGTCACTTCGTCGCTGTCCATCGCCGCAAGGATGGCGTCACTGTCCAGTCCCAGCCCGTCCGAGATCCGGCGCAGCGTCACTTCCGAAGGCTCGCCCGTGAATTCCAGCAGGGCGTCATGGACTTGCTTGTACGCGTCATCCCCGGCGACCTGCTTGGTGGCGATGGCAAAGCGCGACGAAAGAACCGACGCATCGCCCAGAATTGGGAACTCCTTGATGATCAGGCGGATGTTGCCATCCTCGGCCAGCAGCGCGTCCACTTCGGGGACCGCGCGGCGACAGTATCCGCAACGGTAATCCATGAACTCGACGAGGGTGATGTCGCCGTCCGGGTTGCCACCGACCCAGCTATAGCCGTCATTGAACAGCTCGTCGGCGTTTTCAGCGATCAATTGCTGGTCGGCCTGTGCTTCGGCTGCGGCGTTGCGTTGCTCAAGGATGTTGATCGCCTCGAGAATGACTTCGGGATTTTCCAGGAGGTATTCCCGCACTTGCGCGCCGAACTCTGCTCTTTCGGATTCGGTCATCGAGGACAGATCCAGCGCATTGGCCGGACCGGCAATCAGGGAAAGCCCCAGAAGGGCAGGTGCTGCGTGTCTGAGGATCATTTCCGGTTCCTTTTCGATTTCTCAGCTTGTTCTGCGGCAATCAGCACATCCTGTGCTCGTTGCCAACCCGTCGAGCCTTCGGGCAACTGACCGATGGCTCGTCTTGCGTGTATGCCGGCATCCAGCAGGCGCCCCTCAAGAGCGAAACGCTCGGCAGTGACGGCGGATGCCATACCGTTGTTGCCGACCTTGGAATAGGCCATTCCCAGATCCTGCATCAGGCGGCCGTTCCGGTAGTCGCGGGCGCGTGCGCTTTCCAACACCTGCAGCGCCTTTTTCGTCTGTCCGTCAGCAAGCAGGGCGCGCCCGTAGCCAGCCATGATCAATGCGTCGGTCGGAGCCAGCTCGGACGCCCTGGCATAGGCCGTGACCGCCTCCGAGACCCGAAGGTTCTCCAAAAGGATCTGCCCCTTCAGTTCGTGATAGAACGGATCGTCAGGGCGGATGGCCAGCGCACCATCAATGGCTGCCCGCGCAGCCGAAAGGTTGCGGTTCTGATGATGGGCGGCGGCTTCGCGCATCAGGCGAATATCCTGCGCCGTTTCTTCCTTGGCCCGCCGCAGGGTCCAGCCGGGAGAGCGCAGAAACGCGGACAGCTTGCCCTTGACCCGCGCAAACCAGTAGTCGGCATTGGGGTTAGATTTCGCCCGATCCCCGAATTGGTACAGAAATTCCTCGGCGGCGCGCAGACGTTCACGGCTGGTCGGGTGCGAGCGCATATAGGGATCCTGATTGATCTCGCTCAGCAATTCCTGGCCTGCGAATTTGCGGTGCAGTTCGACCATGCCGATGGGGGAAATCTCGGCCCAACGCAGGTAGCTGGCCGCGCTGCGATCCGCCGAGGATTCTTCGGCCCGCGTATGGCCCAGAAAACTGCGGATTGCGGCCCCTTGGGTGCCGGCGGCAATGCCCGCGGCGGCCTCTCCGCCGCCCGCAGCGGCGGCAATCAGAGCCAGCGCGGTGCCGAAACCGGCCGCGCGTTGAGCCGCCCGAAGGTTCTCGGCCCGGCGGGCAAGGTGCCCGTTGGCGATATGGGCGGCCTCATGCGCGATCACGGCCTGCAGCATCTCGGGGCTGTCGACCGTCAGGATCAGTCCGTGGTTCAAGTAGATCGTGTTGTAGTCGATGACGAAAGCGTTGAACGTCCCGTCCTTGACGACCATCACCCGCACGCGGTTGGTGTTCAGTCCGGCGGCGCGCAAGATCGGAAAGGCCAGTTCTCGCAGCCCGTGTTCGATATCGGGGTCGCGGATCAGGCTTTGCGCGTGGCTTTGCGCGGTCGACGCCATCCACAGCGCCACCGCCAGCAGAATTGCCGGGATTGACGCCAGCCGGGATCCGCGTTCAAAAGCCATGGTCGCAACATGGGAGATGGGCATGCGAAACTCAACCCGGTCGGGCGTTGATCCCTTCATCGTGATGGACGTGATGGAGGCCGCGCGCCGCGCTGAAGAGGCCGGGCGCCACATCATTCACATGGAGGTCGGCCAGCCCGGAACCGGCGCCCCGCAAGGCGCGTTGGATGCGCTTGCCCGCGCGATGCGGCAAGGCCCGCTGGGCTATACCGTCGCGCTGGGTCTGCCGGCGCTGCGGCAACGCATCGCCCGGATGTATGGCGAGTGGTACGACGTCGACCTGAACCCCGAACGGGTGGTCATCACGCCCGGGTCCTCGGGCGGATTCCTGCTGGCCTTTACCGCGCTGTTCGACAGCGGCGACCGGGTGGGAATCGGCGCGCCGGGCTATCCGTCCTATCGGCAGATTCTGCGGGCGCTGGGTCTGGTGCCGGTCGATCTGCCGACCGCGCCGGAAAACCGCCTGCAACCCGTGCCACAGGACTTTGCCGGGCTCGACCTGCAGGGGCTGATGGTGGCCTCGCCCGCGAACCCGACCGGAACCATGCTGGACCACGCCGCCATGGGTGCGCTGATCGAGGCCGCGCGGGGGCAGGGGGCCTCGTTCATCAGCGACGAGATCTATCACGGGCTGGAATACGAGGCCAAGGCCGTGACCGCGCTGGAACAGACCGACGAGTGTTATGTCATCAACTCGTTCTCCAAGTATTTCTCGATGACCGGCTGGCGCGTAGGCTGGATGGTGGTGCCCGAAGATCAGGTTCGCGTGGTCGAGCGCATCGCCCAGAACATGTTCATCTGCGCGCCCCATGCCAGCCAGGTTGCCGCGCTGGCCGCGATGGATTGCGAGGACGAACTGCAGGGCAACCTCGCCGTCTATCGCCGCAACCGCGACCTGATGCTGAAGGGCCTGCCCGAGGCCGGGTTCACCAACATCGCGCCACCCGACGGGGCGTTCTATGTCTATGCCGATGTCTCGGACCTGACCGATGACAGCCGTGCCTTCGCCGCCGAGATCCTGGACAAAGCCGGCGTCGCCGTGACGCCGGGGCTGGATTTCGACCCGGTGCGCGGCCACACGACCCTGCGCTTTTCATACGCCCGGTCGACCGAGGACATCGAGCAGGGCCTTGAACGGCTGCGCAGCTTCATGGCGGATCGCCAGACCCCGCAGAAGTCGGCCTGAGGCGTTCACAAACCGGCCACGCTGCGATAGGCTCCTGCCAAACGATCTCGGGAAAACTTGAGGCCATGAGCAGGATCTTCTTCGTATGTGCGCTGATTTGGGCGCTGGCCGGAGCCGTTTTGGCGCAGGAATTCAACGCCTTGGCGCGGGTCCTGCCCGAGCAGAGCCGGATCACAGACGGCAAGGGGGCGGGGGTGACGCTTGAGCTGGGGCTCAGTCAGGGCGTCCCGTATCGCGTTTTCACGCTTCGAGACCCGTACCGTATGGTCATCGATTTCCAGGAGGTCGACTGGAGCGGCCTTGACCGGGCCAAGCTGTTGCAGACCCGTCGGATCAGCGGGGTCCAGTTCGGCGCCTATGTGCCCGGATGGTCCCGGATGGTGCTGGATCTGGGGGCGCCCTTGACCGTCGATACGGCGGCCATGCGCGTGGACCCCGACAGCGGGGCCGCGGTTCTGACGCTGAATCTGAAAGGTACGGATTTCGACAGTTTTGCCGCCAGCGCGGGTGCTCCGCGCAATCCGGGCTGGGATTTGCCTGCGCCTGCCGTCACGCCCCCGGTTGTGCCGCGAGATGGCGAAAGACCGCTGCGCGTTATGCTGGACCCGGGACATGGTGGCATCGACCCCGGCGCAGAGTCGGGTGGCGTTAATGAAAAAACCCTGATGCTCACGTTTGCGCGCGAACTGCGGGAACACTTGCTGCGCGCCGGCGGATACGAGGTCGTGATGACCCGGGTGGACGATCATTTCGTGTCGCTCGAACGCCGCATTTCTCTGGCCCATCGGGCCAGCGCCGATGTGTTCATTTCGTTGCACGCGGATGCATTGTCCGAGGGGCAGGCTCATGGGGCCACTGTCTATTTCCTCTCCGATGAGGCCTCGGACGTGGCCAGCCAGAAACTGGCCGAACGGCACGATCGCAGCGACCTGATCGCGGGTATCGACCTGAGCGGCTCGGACGACCAGATCGCCGACGTTTTGCTGGACATGGCGCGGCAGGAGACCCAGCCGCGCTCAGAGGCTTTGGCCCATGCGCTGGCGCACGGCATGGGGCAGCAGGGCGGCCCCATGAATCGGCGCCCGATCCGCAGTGCGTCGTTTTCCGTCCTCAAGGCTGCCGACATTCCCTCGGTTCTGGTCGAGATCGGATTCATCTCCAGCCCCAGGGACCTGAAAAACCTCGTAAATCCCGAGTGGCGCATCGGAATGGCGCAAGGAATTCACCAAGGTCTTGAAGCCTGGCGCCAGCAGGATCTGATCCGCCGCGGCTTGATTGGGCAGTGACCCTGCGGCGCAAAGTGGCTAGAATGCGCCCGTGTGTTTTGACCCTTGGGTGCAGCGACACTATATAGGCGTCACCGCGAACAAAAGGCAGCAACGTGATCCGGTTCATTCTTTCGATTTTCGGGGCGGTTTTCAGCCTCGTCACCTTGGGTATTTTCATGGTCGCGCTGGTGATTGGCGCGGTCTTCTGGATGTATGGCCGCGACCTGCCCAGCCACGAGTCGCTGGCCCAGTACAAGCCGCCCACCATCAGCCGTATCTATTCGGGCAAGGGTCAACTGATCGACGAATTCGCGCAGGAGCGCCGCCTGTTCACCCCGTCCGAGGAAATCCCGGACCTCGTGAAGCACGCGTTTATCTCGGCGGAAGACAAGAACTTCTATTCGCATCAGGGGTACGACCCGCGCGGGATCATCGCAGCCGGGATCGAGGCGGTCCAATCCAAGGGTGAGACGCTGCGCGGCGCGTCGACCATCACCCAGCAGGTGATGAAGAACTTCCTGCTGTCCGGCGACCGGCGGGTCGAACGCAAGATTCAGGAAATTATCCTCGCGACCAGGTTGGAAAAAACGCTGAACAAGGAACAGATCCTTGAGCTGTATCTCAACGAGATCTTCCTTGGCCAAAACTCCTACGGCGTGACCGCCGCTGCACAGACGTATTTCAACAAGACTTTGCAGGAACTGGCCCCGCATGAGGCCGCGACGCTGGCTGCGATGCCCAAGGCGCCTTCGGACTATCACCCGGTGCGCCAGAAACAGCGTCTGTTGGATCGCCGCAACTACGTGCTACGCGAGATGTACCAGAACGGATACATCGATCAGGCAACCTATGAGACCGAAGTGGCGCAACCGCTGCGTTCGGTTCAGAACGGTGATTTCGAAAGCTTCCGCACCGCACTGCCACCGCGCGACTATTTCACCGACGAAATCCGCCGCCAGCTGAGCGAGGACTTCGGCGAGGGTGAGTTCTTTACCGGTGGTTTCACCGTCCGGGCCTCGGTTGACGAGGAGATGCAGGTTGAAGCCGCACGCGCCCTGCGCGAGGCGCTTCAGAAATATGACCAGTCGCGCGGCAAGTGGCGCGGCACGGGTGAAACCATCCCCGAGGAAAAACTGGCAGACGAAGCGCAGTGGCGCGAAGCTCTGGCGATCATGGAAATTCCGCGGGACGTGGTGCTGCCCACGCAATGGTACCCCGCGGTGGTGCTGGATGTGGCCGATCAGCAGTTGACGGTAGGGATCGAGAACGGTCCGGCTGACGGCATCATCCCGCGCAGCGACATCAAATGGATGCAGGGTGACTTCAAGGCAAACTTCAAACGCGGCGACGTGATCCTGGTCGTTGCCGGGGAAGAGGGCCAGTGGTCCGCCCGTCAAGTTCCCGAGGTCCAAGGCGGCTTCGTGGCGATGGATGTGAACTCGGGCCGCGTTCTGGCGATGCAGGGCGGGTTCTCGTACCAGGACTCGGTGTTCAACCGGGCAACCCAGGCGCAGCGCCAACCGGGATCGGCCTTCAAGCCTTTCGTCTATGCGGCAGCACTGGACAGTGGCTACAGCCCAGCGACCATCGTCGTAGACGCCCCGATCGAGGTGAACACACCGCAGGGCTTGTGGACCCCGAAGAACTCGACCAACAAATTCTACGGGCCGACGCCCCTGCGCACCGGGATCGAGCAGTCGCGAAACCTGATGACCATCCGACTGGCGCAAGAGGTTTCGATGCCGGTGGTTGCGGGATACGCGGAGCGGTTCGGTGTGTATGACAACATGGGTCCCTACCTGGCCAATGCGCTGGGGGCCGAGGAGACGACGCTCTACAAGATGGTGGCGGCCTATGCGATGTTCGCCAACGGCGGCGAGCGGGTCGAACCGACTCTGGTCGACCGGATCCAGGACCGGTTCGGCAAAACGATCTATCGGCATGATGACCGGCAGTGCCTGGATTGCAACTCCAGCTGGCTGGAGCCCGACGCCTCACCCACGATCGTGACCGACCGAGAGCAGGTGATGGATGCAATCACGGCTTATCAGCTGACGTCGATGATGAAGGGCGTGGTCGATCGCGGCACCGCGTCTCGTGTAGTCAACCTGCCGGTTCCGACGGCCGGCAAGACCGGTACGACCAACGAGTCAAAGGACGCCTGGTTCATCGGCTTCACCTCGAACATCGTTGCCGGGTGCTACATCGGGTATGATCGCCCGCGCCCGATGGGGCGGGGTGCTTACGGCGGTACGCTGTGCGGCCCGGTCTTCCAGAGCTTTATGGAAAAGGCCGTCGAGAAATACGGTGGCGGTCCGTTCGAAGTCCCGCCGGGTGGGCAGTTCATCAAGATCGACCGTTTCAGCGGTGCCCGTCTGCCGGATGACGCATCGGGTGACTATGTGGTGGCCGAGTATTTCCGTGATGGCGTCGACGGGTTCATCGACCGTGTCTATGACGGTGGTTTTGCGATGGGGTCCGATCTGCCGTTGTTCGAAGAAGTGACCAATGGCGGGCGCCAGGTCCAGACCTCGACCGGGCAGACCATCATCGTGGGGCCCAAGGCCAGCCAGGGCGACCTTCAGGGCGGCGGACTTTACTGACCTGCAGCGCTTAGAAACAGGCGCAGCAGATCGGCCTCCGGGTCACTCTCGACCGATCCGCCGGACCGCCAGCATATGGACAGGGCGCATTTGGCCGCCGCCCATCGGGCCAGACGCGCCCGCGAAACATTCATCGCCGCGGCGTACAGATCCAGACACGCGGAAATCTGCCCGACTTCGCGCACAAGGTCTGGCATGCCTTTTGGGTGCCGCAGCGCATTTGCCAGTTCGAACGCCGGATCCCCGACATAACCCTTGGCATCGATCACGCGCGGGCCGGACGCAGTCAGTATGACATTGTCGGGGTGCAGGTCTCCATGCAGGGGTCGATGCACGGGCTGCGTCTGCAGCAATTCCTGAGCCAAAGCTTTGGCGCGCCGCATATCGGTTTGCAGGGGCCGCGTACATTGACCGGCAAATCCGACGTCGAAAAGCGGTGCAAACACTTGCTCCAAAGGCCTCAACCCGCTCACTTCGACAACCGGTGCAGCGTGCAGGTTCCGTGCCGTTTCAGCCAGTAGTGTCAGGGCGTCGGCCACGTTGCTCGCCCGTGCATGATCGCCGAGGGTCGGACCCTCGAGCCACTCCATCATGACCGCCCGGCGGTCGTCGGCCAGAATCGCGACGGCGCCCCGGTTGCGCCAGGCAGCCAGCAGGCGGCATCCCGGCGCCTCGTTCCCGCGATCGGCGCGGCGATAGAGTTTGAGCGCGACTTCAGACCCGTCCTCACGTTTGGCCCGCCAGACACATGCCGCGCCGGTATCCGCCACCAGCCGCGGGTCGGCCAGATGCCATTTCTTCAGGAACTGCTCCGGTAAGTGCTGCATTTGCCTTTCGGGTCATCTTGTGGTGGCCTGAACCTCTTGCTATCACGCAGGCCTGATTGAGCAAGTTGGGACCTGACCATGCGCGCCGAAATCCAGAACATCGTGGCCGAGATCCAAAAATCGCTTGAGCTGCTGGCCCAGCGTATGGACTATGAAACCGCGCCGCACCGGCTGGAGGAATTCAACGCCCGCGTCGAGGACCCCAACCTGTGGGACAACCCCGAAAACGCGCAGAAGCTGATGCGCGAACGGCAGGTTCTGGTCGATGCAATCGAAACCTACGAGTCGATCAAGACCGATCTGAGCGACAACATCGAACTGATCGAACTGGGCGAGATGGAGGACGACGAAGAGGTCGTCAAGGATGCCGAAGAGGCCCTGAAGAAACTGCGCGACAAGGCGGCCGAAAAAGAGCTCGAGGCGCTGTTGGACGGCGAGGCCGATGCCAACGACACCTTCTTGGAGATCAACGCCGGCGCCGGAGGCACCGAAAGCTGCGACTGGGCCTCGATGTTGGCGCGGATGTATGTCCGCTGGGCCGAGAAGAAGGGCTACAAGGTCGAGCTGCAGTCGGAAACTCCGGGCGAAGAGGCGGGGATCAAGTCGGCGGCCTACAAGATCTCGGGCCACAACGCCTATGGCTGGCTGAAGTCCGAAAGCGGCGTGCACCGGCTGGTGCGCATCTCGCCCTATGACTCGGCGGCCAAGCGGCACACGTCGTTCAGCTCGGTCTGGGTCTATCCGGTGGTGGACGACAATATCGAGATCGAAGTGAACCCGGCCGATATCCGCGTCGATACCTACCGGTCCTCGGGGGCGGGCGGTCAGCACGTCAACACCACCGACTCAGCGGTGCGGATCACCCACATCCCGACCGGCATCGTGGTGACCAGTTCGGAAAAATCGCAGCACCAGAACCGCGACATCGCCATGAAGGCGCTGAAATCGCGCCTGTACCAGATGGAACTGGACCGCCGCAACGCCGAGATCAACGCCGCGCACGAAGCCAAGGGCGATGCCGGCTGGGGCAACCAGATCCGGTCCTATGTTCTGCAGCCCTATCAGATGGTCAAAGACTTGCGCACCAGCTACGAGACGTCGGACACAAAAGGGGTTCTGGACGGTGATCTGGATGCATTCATGGCGGCCACTCTGGCTCTCAAGGTCTCGGGCAAAAGCCGGGCCGAGGCGCAGTCGGACGACTGATGCCGCGCGGTTGATCCGCGTGGAAAAGATATATCCAAAACACCGGGTTTAAATGCACACATGGGGTCGCTAGGCTGAGCGCAAGCAAAGCTCGGACGTAACCCCATGAACCTAAGCGATACTTCAGCCGCTGATCTTCTCGAGAAACTCGCGACAGGGCATTTGTCGGCCACCGAGTTGATGCGCGCGACGCTCGACCGGATTGCCCAGGTGAACGGGCATGTCAATGCGATCGTCGCGCTGCAGGACGAGGATGTGCTTATGGCACAAGCCCGGGCCGCCGACGACAAGTCGGGCCGCGGGCCGCTGCATGGGCTTCCGATTGCCGTCAAAGACCTGGTCAATGTGGCTGGCATCGCGTCGACCCAGGGGTCGCCGGTTTTTCGCGGTCACGTCCCAGCCGTCGACGACCTGATCGCAGCACGGTTGCGGGCTGCCGGGGCTATCCTGATCGGAAAGACGAACACACCGGAGTTCGGGTTGGGCTCGCACACCTTCAATCCGGTCTATGGCGCAACTCGGAACCCCTACGATCCGGCCCGGTCCTGCGGTGGGTCGTCGGGTGGCGCAGCGGTGGCCTTGGCCACTGGGATGGTCGCGCTGGCGGATGGGTCGGACATGATGGGCAGCCTGCGCAATCCGGCCGCGTGGAACAACGTGTACGGCTTCCGGCCCAGTTGGGGCCGGGTTCCTTCTGAACCGCAGGGTGATTTGTTCCTGCACCAGCTCTCGACCTTGGGGCCGATGGCCCGCAGCCCGCAGGATATCGGGCTATTGCTGGATGTGATCTCAGGCCCCGATCCGAGGCAGCCTTTGAGCGTTCCCTGCGAACCCGTCACCCCATTGTCTGTCGAAAGCCTGGACGGGATGCGGATCGGATGGCTGGGAGATTGGGGCGGCGCATTCCCGACCGAGGAGGGGATTTTGACCCAATGCAGCAACGAGTTGGCGATTTTTGAGGGGCTCGGCGCAACCGTCGAGGACGTACCGCCGCCCTTCGATGCCGAGCGCCTGTGGGACAGCTGGATCACCCTGCGGTCGTGGAACGTAGCAGCAAGTCTGCTGCCTTTGGCCGACCGGAAAGACGTCCTGAAGGACACCGCGCAATGGGAGCTGGAGCGAGGTCTGGCCCTGACGGCGATGGAGGTCCATGCAGCCAGCGTCATCCGTTCGGATTGGTACCGTCGGGCGGTCGAACTGTTCGCCGCGTATGATGCGCTGGTGTTGCCGGCAGCTCAGGTGTGGCCGTTCCCTGTGGATCAGCCGTATCCGCGCAGCATTGGTGGGGTCGCGATGGACACCTATCATCGTTGGATGCAGGTGGTCACACCGGTCAGCCTGATTGGTCTGCCCTGCCTTTCGATACCGGCGGGGTTTGGCCCCGGAGGGCTGCCGATGGGAATGCAACTGTTCGGGCCGCGCGGCAGCGACGCGCAACTGTTGGCTTTGGGGGCCGCCTATCATGCCGTGACGCATTGGCCGCAAAAACGCCCGGCCATGGCCTGAGGGCAAGGGGAGGAGAAACGGAACATGGAAAAGCCATTCGGAGTGCCAACGCTGAAACCGGCGGATATCGGCATGTTGCGCACGGCGCTGCATCGCGCCTGGCAGGATTATCGCCGCGCACCTGTCTTTGGCCTGGTTTTCGGCGGCTTCTACGTTCTGGTCGGGTGGTTGATGGCCTGGGTAACCCTGCAAACGGGCACCTCGTTCTGGCTGGTTCTGGCTGCCATCGGCTTTCCGCTGATCGGGCCGTTCGCCGCCGTGGGTTTGTACGAGGTATCGCACCGGCTCGAGAGGAATGAGCCGTTGGACTATGGCGCCATCTTCGGTGTCGTGATCCAGCAGAGCCGCCGTCAGTTGCCGTCGATCTGCGCGATCATCGTCGTGATGTTTCTGTTCTGGTTCTTTCTCGGCCACATGATCTTTGCGCTGTTCATGGGGCTGTCGACAATGACAAACGTGTCGTCATCGCTTGAGGTATTTCTGACACCCAACGGTCTGGCCATGCTGGCTGTCGGCACTGCTGTAGGCGCGATCTTTGCCATCCTGCTTTACATGATCACCGTGTTGTCGATCCCGATGCTGCTGGACCGGGAGCTCGACTTCGTCACCGCCATGATCTCAAGCTATGCCTATGTCAGCGTGAACAAGCGGGTCATGTTGGGCTGGGGTGCCTTCATTGCGGTCACGACCTTTGTCGCCATGGTGCCCTGGTTTTTGGGATTGCTGATCGTGTTGCCTCTGTTCGGCCATGCCAGCTGGCACCTGTATCGGCAGATCACCGAAGACGATGCAGCGGCGGGGCCGGTCGCCGAGCCGGCCCAAGCCTAGGTTCTCGGGGTCAGGAATCAGGCACTTCGCGGCCCATGTCGACCAGCATCTGACGCAGACGTCCCGCGCCGGGCAGGTTGGCTTCAAGCGCATGGACATAGGCGTGGGTCAGAAAAAAGCTCCGGGCGTCGTCGTCCTGCTGGCTGGCGGCGGCCAATTCGTACAATTCAGCCAAAGCCGTGATGTCACCCGCCGCATGCGCCTGCAGAAGGCGGGTGTGCAGGTCGGTCATTCAGCGGCCAGTTCGTTGCGATGTGCCATCAGACGCTGCGCCACCCAGTCGTGGAACAGATGGGTCGGCCCGTCCATCGCCGGCGAGAAATGACCGCCGTCAAACCCCGGCGCCGCGCGGCCACGCTGCATCCCTTCGACGACGAACACATCCTCTTCAAAGACCACTTTCCACTGCTCGGCATTGCGGGCGCGCAGATCCGCATCGGTATTCGGCGCCGAATAGAACAGGTGGATGTGCTCCGAGGTCCGGTTCTGGGCCTCGGGCCGCAGAATGATGGCGAAGGCGTGGTCTCGGTGCACGCCCAGCAGCACGTTGGGGAAGGCGGCAATGTATTCGGCTGCGGTGTCCCATTTCTCGCTGAGACCTTCGAAATCGGGAAAAACCCGACCGTCCTCAGTTTTCAGTTGCCGATAGACCAAGGTTCCCTGACCGGAATAAAGGCCGGGCTCCTGGATGTGATAGTGGTCCTCAAGCCGCGAGTAACTGTTCAACCCGGGATGCACCCACGGTAGGTGATAGCTTTCGCAGTAGTTCTCGACCGCCAGCTTCCAGTTGCAATTGACGTCCAACCGAAAGGAACTTTCCGGGCCGCCGTGGTACAGCGGTTTGTCGAACTCGGCCCAGCGCTCGATCAGCCTGGCGTTGGCATCCTCGAACGCCGGCGCGTCGCCCGAGACGTTGATCCAAACCACGTCGCGCCATATATGGCTACGCACCTCGATCAGGCCGAGTTCCGATTTGCTGACCGCGTCATGTGCGTTCTGGCCCGGGCCGCCCACATGCGGCGTGGCGACCAGCCGGCCTTCGGTGGAATAGCACCAGCTGTGATAGGGGCAGCGAATGGCGCCTTCGATCTTGCGGGGCTCTTCGACCAGGATCATGCCGCGGTGACGGCAGATATTCTGAAACACACGGACCGTACCGGAACGGTCACGCAGCAACAGGAGCGGAATACCCATGAACTCCAGCGGAACCGCGTCACCGGGCTCGGGGACATCGGCGGTGACCGCGAGACCGGCCCAGCCATCCAGCAGCAGGGCGCGAGTTTCTTCGGCGTGCAGGGCAGGGTCCGTATAATGTGGGTTGGGCAGGCCCAGAGCGGTTTCAATGCTCTGACGAACAGCCGACAGTTCGGTTGGGGTGCTGGCCATCTGGTTCTCCTCGCTTCTCCACCAGCCTAGGCATCCGGGGCCAGTCCTCGCTTACACTTCTGCGACTCCGGCTTTTCTCACAACGACATGCACGGGAGTTTGGGCGGTTTCCTATGTCCGGCGCGCCAGTCTTGCTGCCTCCAGCGTTGCCCGGAAATCGTGGCCCAGATGGCGGATTTCCAATCTGTAGATGTGCGGAGTAGCCGCAGAGTGCTCCATGCACGAACCGATCCAGACGCCGTTGCCATCGGTCATGTCCTTGCGGATCACCATCGTCTTGCTGTCACGACCAGCCTCGCGCGACAAGACTGCGTAGATATTGGGTCCGGCGCAGGCGGCGAAGCCACGAAGTTCACGGCCCGTGGCGGAACGCGTACCGGCCATGGCCGGCGGCAGGAAGCCGCGCAGGGCAGCACACTGATGCAAATGCCGGGTTTGAACCAGCCAATGATGGGCGCGTGGATCGGCTTCGCCGCCATGTTGCGTCACAAGATAGACGCCGCTTGGAAACGTGTCCTCGGTCAAGGCTGCCAGTCCGGGCCGAAGGAACTGGACCACGCTTTCGGGCAGGTCACAGCGCCGGGGCGCGGGGATTTCCTCAAGCGGTTTCAACAGAATGCGGGCATCCACGTCAAAGAACCGGCAGATGCGGTCCAGAACGTCCGGGCGTGGAAAACTCTCGCCAGAAAGATACCGGTTGAACTGCGTGCGGTTGACGCCCAGCTGTCTGCACAGTTCGGCGACCGAAGGATAGCGGTCGGCAAGTTGCCTGAGATTCGCCCCCAGCATGCTGCGCAGCTCGGCGGGCGTGCGAGTGTCTACGGCCATGTCTCACTCTGGTTTGCAACGGTTCGGGAAACACGACCGGATCGGCCAGAAAGGCCGGTCGCCAGTCAAGAAATCGCAAAATTGACCCCATGGAACACGCAGTTTGCGTATTCTGGTCCAAGCGTAACGCGCTCAGGCGCGAACGCAATAGGCATTAAGCCTATTTGTATGGTCTTTTTCCTATCAGTGCTCAGTTACGCACCCGCGGAATTCGATCCGAAAACGCAAAACGCCCCGTCGATCTGCGCGACGGGGCGTTTTGATGGGTTCGCGAAAAATCAGTTGCCGCGCAGCAGGGCCGCGACGCCTGTCCGTGCAACCTCGACAGAGCCCAGCGGGCGCATCAGATCGGCAAATGCATCGATCTTGTCCGGCGCGCCGGTGATTTCGAAGATGAACGAATTCAACGTGCTGTCCACGACATTGGCCCGGAAAATGTCGGCAAGGCGCAACGCCTCGACCCGCTTGTCGCCTTCGCCGACGACCTTGATGATCGCCAGTTCCCGTTCGACCGAAGGGCCTTCGACAGTCAGGTCATGCACGTCATGCACCGGGACAATGCGGCCCAGCTGAGCCTTGATCTGTTCGATCACCTGCGGTGTACCGGTGGTAACGATCGTGATGCGGCTGAGGTGTCCGGTGTGGTCGACCTCGGCCACGGTCAGGCTTTCGATGTTGTAGCCGCGCCCCGAGAACAGCCCTATGACCCGGGCTAGAACCCCCGGTTCGTTTTCGACCAGAACAGCGATCGTGTGGCGTTCCTGCACGTCCGAGAAGGTCGGGCGCAGGTTGTAGGCCGAGTGGCGGGTGGAACCTTTTTTGATATGTAGGGCAGACATTTATGTCCCTTTCTTCAACTTTCGTGCGCCGGAAGCCGGCAAGGGGCGATGGATCGATTAGACAAGGACCGAGCCTTTGGAATCGATGACGCCCTTCGTTTCGGCCTCGCCCAGCAGCATCTCGTTATGGGCCTTGCCCGACGGGATCATGGGGAAGCAGTTCTCGTGCTTTTCGACGAGGCAGTCAAAGATCACCGGACCGTCGTAATTGATCATCTCCATGATCGCGTCGTCCAGATCGGCGGGGTCTTTGCAGATGATCCCCTTGGCCCCGAAAGCCTCGGCCAGCTTGACGAAATCGGGCAGGGCCTCGGACCAGGAATGCGAGTAGCGTTCGCCGTGCAGCAGTTCCTGCCACTGGCGGACCATGCCCAGACGTTCGTTGTTCAGAATGAACTGTTTCACCGGCAGGCGGTATTGGACCGCGGTGCCCATCTCCTGCATGTTCATCAGCCAGCTGGCCTCGCCCGCGACGTTGATCACCAGCGCGTCGGGATGTGCCATCTGCACACCGATCGAAGCCGGGAAGCCATAGCCCATGGTGCCCAGCCCGCCCGAGGTCATCCAGCGGTTGGGGTCTTCGAACTCAAGGAATTGCGCGGCCCACATCTGGTGCTGGCCCACCTCGGTACAGACATAGCGATCGTGGTCCTTGGTCAGCGCCTCGAGCCGTTCCAGCGCGTATTGGGGTTTGATCGCCTTTTCGCTGTTGGTGTAGGCAAGGCAGTTGACCTTGCGCCAGTCCGTGATCTGGGCCTGCCACTTGGCGATCGCTTCGGTGTTGGTTTTGCGACCACGCGCCTTCCAGACCTTCAGCACGTCTTCCAGAACATGCGCCACGTCCCCCACGATGGGGATGTCCACCCGGATCACCTTGTTGATCGAGGACGGGTCGATGTCGATATGCGCCTTTTTCGACTTGGGCGAGAAGGCGTCGATACGCCCCGTGATCCGATCGTCGAACCTGGCGCCGACATTGATCATCAGATCACAGTCATGCATGGCCATGTTCGCCTCGTACAGACCGTGCATGCCCAGCATCCCGACCCAGTTCTTGCCCGATGCCGGATAGGCGCCCAGGCCCATCAGGGTCGAGGTGATGGGGAACCCGGTCGCGTCGACCAGCTCGCGCAGCAGTTGGCTGGCAGCGGGGCCTGAGTTGATCACGCCGCCGCCGGTGTAGAACACGGGCCGCTTGGCGGTTTCGATGGCGGCGACCAGTTCGGTGATCTCTTCGATGTCGCCCTTGAGCGCCGGTTGATAATGCGAGGTCGATGGTTTCGGCGCGTTGTATTTGCCGGTGGCAAACTGAACGTCTTTGGGGATGTCGATCAACACAGGACCGGGACGGCCCGCGGTGGCGACATGAAACGCCTCGTGCATGGTTTCCGCCAGCGAGTTGGTGTCTTTGACCAGCCAATTGTGCTTGGTGCAGGGCCGGGTGATGCCCACCGTATCCGCCTCTTGGAACGCATCCGAGCCGATCATGAACGTCGGCACCTGACCGGTCAGAACCACGATCGGGATCGAATCCAGAAGCGCGTCGGTCAGGCCGGTCACCGCGTTGGTTGCGCCGGGCCCCGAGGTCACCAGTGCAACACCGGGTTTGCCGGTCGACCGGGCGTAGCCCTCGGCGGCATGTATCGCGCCCTGTTCATGCCGCACCAGGATGTGACGGATGTCATTTTGCAGAAAGATCTCGTCATAGATCGGTAGCACGGCGCCGCCGGGGTATCCGAATACCGTGTCCACGCCCTGATCCTTGAGGGCCTGGACCACCATCTTTGCGCCGGTCATCTCACGTGTCATCTGCTTTGCTCCGTTCGCGACATGTGTCTTGCGTTTGACAAAAAAAAGCCCCCGAAGTTTCGGAGGCGCATGGGTTCGATTATGGTTTACCGTTACCGGCCCATGCGCGTGGTTCCTACGATTACGACTAGCGTTCTCATCGCCAGAGGCTCCTTTTTGCGTGGGGCAGACATTATGGGCGGCGCGAAGGGGCGTCAACAGGCAATCTGGCCAATTTCCTGACTCTGATCTCGAATTTTGCGACATTTTGTTGCGCAGATTGCCGCATGTGGAGAAATTTCCGGAAATACTGGCCGAGTTTTGCCGAGTTCCGAGCGGTGGTCGAGGTCAGAATGCGTCAGAGCGATGTCTGAAACGGGCATGATGCGGGGTCCGGGCTGGGTCAGGCTGGGGCTGCGAACAAGTCAGGGAGGACGGCATGCTGGTGGATCTGGTGGACCTAGGGCGCTATCCGATCGATCGTCCGAATTCGGCGGCCTATGATCGGTTGATCGATGACATTCGTCGTGACCTCGACAAAGATGGTTGCGCAGTTTTACCCGGATTTGTCCACGAAGACGGGTTGAGTCAGTTGCTGACCGAAGCCGAAGCCGTCGCGCCGAGTGCGCATCGCAGTTTCAACCGGACCAACGCCTATTTCACCAAGGACGATCCCCGCTTTGGTATCGCCCACCCGATCCGTCGGTTCTATGACCGGTCGAACGCCTTTGTTCCGGCCGACAATTTCCCGTCTACCGGCCCCCTGCGCAGAATCTACGAGTTCGAAGGATTTCTGCCCTTCATCCGCGACGCGTTGAATGAACCCGCGGATCGGTTCTTTCGCTACGATGATCCATTGGCGGATGTGATCATCAACGTGGTCGAAGAGGGGCAGGGCTTTCCGTGGCATTTCGACACGAACAACTACACGGTTACTCTGGCGATCCAGAATGGCGAGCAAGGCGGCGCCTTTGAATACGCGCCGAACCTGCGCACCGCTGAGGAGGAGAACTTTGACAAGGTGGCCTCGGTTCTAGACGGCAATATGGGAATGGTGCGCCAGTTGGAGCTCAATCCCGGTGATCTGCAGATCTTTCGGGGGCGCTATTCCTTGCATCGCGTGGCGCCAGTGTCGGGTGCACGGCCGCGCTACGTGGGGATATTCTCCTTTGTCGAGGCCGAAGGCATGTGCGGCGGGGTCGAGCGTACCCGGCAGCTCTATGGCCGTGTGCTGCCGTGTCATCGCGACAGGGAGGGGTTGCGAAACGATGAGCTTCTGGACTGACCCGTGCTAGGGTGGAGCAGTCAGATCCTGCCAGGGAGTGCAAGGTGCCACGTATTCTTCAGCTGACCCCTTTTGTCCTGTGTTCCTCGCTGAGCCGACAAATTGCATTCTACTGCGATCGTCTGGGTTTCGCGTGTGGGTTCACGCAAGACAACTATGCTTTTCTCAAGCTTGGCCCGGTTGCAATTCGCCTGCTGGAATGCCCGCCGCGCGCGGATGGCCTGCCGCTGGGCCACGAGCAATCCTTCTATATCGATGTCGAGGATATAGACGATTTGTACGAAAGCCTGCGTCCCAAACTCGAAGACCTCCCCGAAGGGCGGGTTCGTGCGCCATTCGATCAGCCATATCAACAGCGAGAGTTTCACGTTCTGGATGAGGACGGCACGCTGATCTTTTTCGGCGAGGGAATCCGCTGAAGCGCGGAAGCTGCGCTGATGGCGCGGCCGTCAGAAGGCCACGCCGGTTCCTTGCAGAACGCCATGTTCCAGCGCGTATCGGGTCAGGCCGGCAGTCGATGAGATGCCCAGCTTGCGCTTGATGTTTTTGCGATGGGTTTCGACCGTGCGAACCGAAATATCCAGCGCCAGCGCGACTTCCTTGTTCGACTTGCCCTGCGCCAGTTCCAGAAGGATCGTCTGCTCGCGTCCGGTGAGCGCTTCGCGCGCCGCATCCTCTTTCGGTTCCAACGATCCGATCGCCCCGGTGCACAAATAGCGCTCTCCCCGCATGACCGCGTCTATGGCCTGCTTGATTTCGTCCGTCGGCACATCCTTGAGAACGTAGCCCTTGGCCCCGTGGCTCAATGCGGTCGAGATGTATTCCGGGCTGTCATGCATCGACAGAATGAGAATGCGGGTGTCGGTCAAGCGTTCGAGGATCAGCTCCGTGGCGCTGAGCCCCCCGAGCCCCGGCATGTTCAAATCCATCAGGATGACATCGGGCTGCAGGCGCGCGGCCTGATCCACGGCGTCACGGCCATTGCCCAACGTGCCGACGACCTTGATGTCGTCAAAACTCTCGAGGATCGACTGGATGCCCTCGGCGACCATGGGGTGATCGTCGACGATAAGGACTCGGATCGTTTCGGTCATCAGGAACCGGCCTTTCCTTTGGGTGTCGCGTCTTCCTGCGGCGGCAACAGGTGGCTCAGCGGCAGGCTGACTTCGATCACTGTACCACTTTGTGCGCCGCGTGATGACAGGATACGCAGGGATCCGTCAAGCTGTTCTATGCGCTCTTGCATGTTGCGCAGCCCGATCCCGGTGCTGACCCGGCCCGGTCGTGACCGAAGGCCACGGCCGTTGTCGGTGATGCGCATGGTCGCGCCCTTCTTGTGGCCGCGCAGGTCGATCGTGACGCGGGTTGCACCAGAATGGCGTTCGATATTCGTCAGCGCCTCTTGCGCGATACGGTAGAGGGCGATCTTGCTGTCCTGGTCCAGACGATTGCGGAACACGACGGTCGAGAACTCGGTCTCGATCCCGGTCCGTTCGCGGAAATCATCGGTCAGCGCCTTCAGGGCCGGGCCAAGTCCCAAGTCATCCAGAACTCCGGGCCGCAGATCGCGACTGATGCGGCGCACTTCGGTAATCGCGGTGCCCAGGTTGTCGATGCCCTTGTCCAGCGGCGCACGTGCGCCGTCATGATCGCCCTTGGACAGGCGCCGCCGGGCATTGTCCAGCGCATAGCGCACCCCGACCAGGATTTGGCTGATCCCGTCATGCAGCTCACGTGCCACGCGGCCGCGCTCTTCCTCCTGCGCGTCGATGACCCGCTTGGTCAGTTCCTTCAGCTTGGCATCCGCAAGCCGGCGTTCGCGGATGTTCAACAGCATCCCCGAGGCGAAGACGATCAGAACCGCCGCCAGAACGATACCGCCGATATATAGGAACGTGCGTTGCACCCGCGCTTCGACCTCGGCGCGGGCATTTGCAACGGTGGCCACGATGTCGTCGATGAATACACCGGTTCCCACGGCCCAACGCCAATCCTGCAGGCCGACGACATAAGCGATCATCATCGCCTCTTCGCCGGTCGAGGGCTTCTGCCACATGAAACTGTGCCACCCGGCACCCTGCCGGGCCAGGCGGATGAACTCGTCGACCACCGGAACACCCTCGCTGTCCGTCAGGCCTTCCCAGTTCTGGTTGATGAACTCGGTCTGGCGCGGGCTGACAAGGTTGTTGCCGTCATAATCGTATACGAAGAAGAACCCGTCCTTTCCGTAGATCATCGCCGACAGGATCTGGGTCACCAGATTCTGGGCGACCTTGTCATCCGGAGACGCGCGTCCGTAGATATATGCGAACCCGTTTCGGGCCTGTGTCACGTAATTGCGCAGCTCTTCCTTCTTGGCCTCGATCAGCCGACGCTCCAACGCCTTGATTTCGCGTTCAGCAGTCGCGCGGGATTCGTAGGCCACCATGACCGCGATTGCGGCCACGGCCACGACCAGCGGAATGGCCGCCACCAGCGACAGCTTCTGAGCATAGGTCAGTGAAAGCAGAGCGCGGAATTTCCCCATGGTCGAATCGATACGCAAGCGGGGGTGAAATTGCAAAGAGATTGGGCATTCCGGCGCTCGGAACGCCCGGAACTCGCGGTTTGCGGGTCGAAACGAGCCCGGGAATTGCGCGTTCTGCAGAAAAAACCATCTGATCTACGTAGTAATAGGTATTCCTTTTCAACCGGCCATCATTAGGGTGACGCTACCGTAAACGACTGGCTCGGGCGCTGCCCGAGTCGTGACTATGAAGGGGAGGAATACTCTTATGGATCGTCGTAAGTTTCTAAAGACGTCGGCACTGGGCGGCTCGGCCGCAGCGGCAACCGCACTGGCGGCACCTGCCTATGCGCAGGGCAAGCGCACGCTGACCATGGTTACCTCGTGGGGCCGCGGTCTGGCTGGCGTGTTCGACAGCGCGCAGCGTTGCGCCGACAGCATCACCGCAATGTCCGACGGCAACCTAACCGTCGACATCAAGGCCGCGGGCGAACTGGTGGGCGCGTTCGAAGTGTTCGACGCGGTCTCGTCGGGTCAGGCTGACATGTATCACGCCGCTGACTATTACTTTGTCGGTCAGCACCCTGGCTATGCGTTCTTCACCGCCGTTCCGTTCGGAATGACCGCGCAGGAACTGGTGAACTGGTACTATTTCGATGGCGGCATGGAGCTGCATGACGAACTGGGCCAGATCTTCGGCCTGAAATCGTTCCTGGCAGGCAACACCGGTGCGCAGGCCGGCGGCTGGTACTCGAAAGAGATCAACAGCCCCGAAGACTTCAACGGCCTGAAGTTCCGTATGCCGGGTCTGGGCGGCAAGGCTCTGGGCAAACTGGGCGCATCGGTTCAGAACATTCCGGGTTCGGAAGTGTACCAGGCACTGTCCTCGGGTGCCATCGACGGCACCGAGTGGATCGGTCCCTGGGCAGACGAAAAGGCCGGTTTCCAGGAGATCACCAAGATCTACTACACCGCCGGTTTCCACGAGCCGGGCGCAGGCCTGTCGCTGGCCACCAACCGCGACGTGTTCGAAAGCCTCTCGCCGGCGCACCAGAAGATCATCGAGATCGCTGCCGCCGAAGCGCACCAGTGGAACCTGGCACAGTTCCTGGCCAACAACGGCGCGGCGCTGCAGCGTCTGCAGGCCGGTGGCGTGAAGGTCATGGAATTCCCCGACAGTGTCTGGGATGCCTTCGGACAAGCCAGCCAGGAAGTTCTGGCCGAGAACATGAGCGACGAGCTGTTCAAGAAGATCCACGACAGCGCGATGGCATCGATGAAAGCTTCGTCGTCGTGGCTGAACATGTCGTCGGGCGTCTACACCGCTCAGCGCGACCGCGTTCTGGGCTAACTGGCCTTCTGGCAATCAAACGGTTTCCCCGCCACGTGCGGGGAAACCTTTCCTGTTGCAGATGCGCGGATCGCACGGTTTTCCGCTATAATCAGCGTCGCAACCAACGGGACCTGGGGACATTATGCAGGACGAAAACGGTATCTCGTTCTTCGGCGCCCTATGGAACGGACTGGTCTGGTTCGTTCAAAGCATCGCCGAAGCCTTCTATAATTTCGGATACGCCATCACGCATCCGCAGCTGTGGCTGAACTGGTCGGACAAAGAAGCGATCATGCGCTTTGTCTACTACGGCGGGTCGGTCGAGTTCTTTTTCGTGGTTTTCACGATCTTCCTCGTGCTGACCGCGATCGGGCTTTACTTCCGCGGCTTCATGTGGGGCATGGTGCGCGTTCTGGAAGGGTTCGCCAACACGACCGGGCGTTTCTTTGCCTGGGCGGGCCTGCTGATGGTGATCCAGCAAATCGTCATCGTATTCATGCAGCGCGTTTTCGCGCGGCCTGACATGGCGTTTGGTCTGGGTATCCCGTTTCAGATGGATATCAGCTGGTACGCCGAAGAGCTGAAGCTGTACAACGCGCTCGTCGTCTGCCTGTGCTGCACCTACACCTTCGTGCAGGGCGGCCACGTCCGCGTGGACCTCGTTTATGCCGGCATCTCGCACCGGGCCAAGCGCGTGGTCGACATGCTGGGCTCGATCCTGTTCATGATGCCCATCGCCGTGCTGACCTGGATGTATGGCTGGTACTTCATGTGGCGTCACCTGATCGTGCCGAAGCCCTCGGCCAGCGACACGCTGGACCGGCTGGTGATGAAATCCCGCGCGCTGCGCTGGAATGTCGAAACCATCGGCTTCAGCCCCAACGGCTTCAATGCCTACTTCCTGTTCAAGATCCTGCTTGTGGCCTTTGCCGCGATGGTGTTCCTGCACGCGATCGCGTTCTTCTACCGGTCCTATCTCGAATATGTCGAAGGCCCGGAAAGCGCTGGAAAATACCTCGACAAGGACAGCCTTGGCGAGGGTGAAGAAGCCTACGAAGGCACACATTAAGGACGGAGACCAAGACAATGCTATTCGGACTTGATGGCGTCGAGATAGGCCTCATTATCGTATTCCTCTGCCTGTTTGGCGGAATTCTCAGCGGCTTTCCGGTGGCGTTTGCCATTGGCGGAGCCGGCATCATCTCTTTCGGGATCATCGCCGCGCTGGACAGCGCCGGATTGCTGATCCACCAGGCGATCGACACAAGCTCGCAAGCCTATCGGGACATCGTGAATTCGGGCGTGAAACCCGATGTGATATCCGTGTTCCGATACCCGGACCTGCCAAGGATCGCCGAGCCGGTCTTTGTTCAGGGTTGGGAAACCGCGTTGGACCGCAACGTGTCCTTCATCGTGAACCGCATCAACGAACGGGTTCTGGCCGGTCAGTCGATCGAGACTCTGCTGGCGGTGCTGATGTTCGTGCTGATGGGCATCACGCTGGAACGCTCGAAAATCGCCAACGATCTGCTGACCACAATGGCGCGCGTCTTTGGCCCGCTGCCGGGCGGTCTGGCGGTGTCGATCGTGGTCGTGGGGGCATTCCTGGCGGCCTCAACCGGGATTGTGGGCGCGACCGTGGTGACGATGGGCCTGCTGGCCCTGCCGACCATGCTGCGCAACAACTATTCGCCGGAACTGGCGACGGGCGTGATTGCGGCCTCGGGCACGCTGGGGCAGATCATTCCGCCGTCGATCGTGATCGTTCTGCTGGGCACGCTGGCGGGTGACCTGTATTCGACGGCGCAGGAGACTCGCGCGGTCGAAGCGGGCTGTACCGACGCGCTGACCTATCTGGGCGAGCCGGCCGTGGTTTCGGTTGGTACGCTGTTCCAGGCGGCGCTGCTGCCGGGGATCATGCTGGCGCTGCTCTATGCGCTTTATGCCTTTGGCTACGCGCTGCTCAACCCGCACAAGGCACCTGCGGTCGAACTGTCAGGCGGCAGCGGCGAGCCGATCACCCGCTCGGAAGGCCTGACCTGGCTTCTGGGTGCCCCTGTCGCTCTGATCGTGGGCGCGGTGCTGCTGGGCAACCTGGGCGCCATCGGCAGCCAAAATATCACGGTTTCGGGCTTCTCGGATATCGGTGAGGCAGCGACGCTGCGCACCAACGTGTCCGAAGAGTGCAAGGCCTCGATGATCGAACTGCATGGTCAGGAGGCCTGGGACATGGCCGTGGCCGAGCAGGAAGCCATCGACGCTGCCGGCGGCGTGTCCGAGTCTCAGCGACTGAGCGAGGAAGAACTGGCCGCAGCGCGTGAAGCCAAGATCGCCGCCGCCGCTCCGATCGGCACCGGTGTTGCGGTGATTGTCGTGCTGCTGGGTCTGACGCTGGTGATGGGCCGGGGCATTGCGCCGTCGCAATCGCCGCAGCCGTTGATCGTAGGGGGGATCGGGCTTGTCTTGATGCTGCTGGTCGATGTGCTGCTGATTGCGCCGACCACCTCGTCGGGGGCCACGTTCCTGCTGTTGGCGGTGCCGTTCGCACTGGCCATGTATGGCTGCAAAGCCGCGGCGGCGCGCTGTGCCACCAATGATCTGATCCGCGTAGTTTTCCCGCCGCTGGTTCTGATCATCGCGGTTCTAGGCTCGATCCTGGGTGGTGTGACCAACCCGACGCCGGCTGCGGCGCTGGGGGCAGGCGGCGCCATCATGCTGGCGGCCTATCGCAAGCTGCAGGATCAGGGGCGATCCGGCAAGGTGATCATCTGGTCGACCTTCGCGGTCGTCATCTGCCTGTTGATGGGCGTAAACTTCGATCTGCGCGTCAACCAGGGTGGCGTGACTGTGGAAAGCTGGATCGCGTTCATCCTGGCCTACGCCGCGTATCTGTACGCGCTGTTCGGGCTGCTGTTCGCGTGCTGGGTGCTGTTCACCAGCGGTGTTCTGACTCCGGTGGTGCGGGAAACCGCCAAGGTGACCTCGATGGTCTTCACCATCCTGATCGGCTCGCAGCTGCTGAACCTGGTGGTGATCTCGTTCGGCGGCGAACACTATATCCAGCAGTTCCTCAAAAGCTTTGACAACGAGTTCACGGTCTTCCTGATCGTGATGTTGGTGCTTTTCATCCTGGGCTTTGTGCTGGACTTCCTCGAGATCATCTACATCGTGATCCCGATCGTGGGTCCGGTGATCTATGGCGGGTCGTTCGATCCGAAATGGGTGACGATCATGGTGGCGGTGAACCTGCAGACCTCGTTCTTGACACCGCCATTTGGCTTCGCGCTGTTCTATCTGCGCGGCGTGGCGCCCAAAGAGGTGACGACGGGCCATATCTATCGCGGAATCATCCCCTTCGTGCTGATCCAGGTGGTGGGCATCGGAATCCTGTGGTTCTTCCCGTCGATCGTCACCATCGTGCCGGACCTGATCCCGAACTGATCGGTGATGGCGTTATCAAATTGAAAAGGGGGCCGCGAGGCCCCCTTTGCTTTGGTCCCGGCTGACGCCGGTTGTCAGGTGAACTGGATCAGGTCCCAACGGTTACCGAACGGATCCTGCCAGACGGCAACGATGCCATAGGGTTCATGGCGCGGATCTTCCTCGAACCGGACCCCGTTGGCCAGCATGTCTGCGTGATCGCGGGCAAAATCATCGGTTCTGAGGAAAAACCCGACACGACCACCGGTCTGATTTCCGATTGCGGACCGCTGGCTGTCTCCGTCAGCCTTGGCCAACAGCAGAGCAGCCCCATCGCTGCCTGGCGGAGTAACCAACACCCATCGTTTGCCTTCGCCAAGATCGATGTCCTGGGTCAGCCGGAACCGAAGCGTCTTGGTGTAGAACGCGATCGCGTCATCATAGTCCGGCACCACCAGAGTGACGGCGTGCAAACCTTGCTGCATCAGAATTCAACCTTTGGTGGGGTGGCGATCGGGAAGTTGGATATTCGCGACCTGCTCGGCAATCGGAGCGGTCGAAAGCGGGTGATGCGTTGAATCGGTGAACGCCTCCGGGTCGTCCACACGCTGCCACCCGCCTTTCACATAGACCTCGAGCCCTGCGAATTTCACCTTGTAGCCCATCTTGGGGCTGCCGGGGACCCAATAGCCCAGATAAACATAGGGCAGTCCGGCCTCGCGCGCGATGTCGATATGATCGAGGATCATATAGGTTCCCAGCGAGCTTTGCGGCTGGTTCGGATCATAGAACGAATAGACCATGCTCAGCCCGTCATCCAGAACATCGGTCAGGCTGACGGCGATCAGGTTTCCGGTTTTGGGGTCGGCATATTCAACGACGCGGCTGCGGATCGGAGTCTCTTCGATCATCGCGGCGAATTCGAACACGTCCATATCCGCCATGCCGCCATCGGCGTGCCGTGTGTCCAGGTAACGCCGAAACAGCTCGTACTGGTCGTCGGTGGCCCAAGGTGAGGTCGCGCGTCGCTGAAGATGCGCATTGCGCCGCGCCGCGCGTTTCTGGCTTTTGGTCGGGGAAAAGGCCGAGACGTCGATCCGGGCTGACAGGCAGGCCGCACAATCGGTGCAGGAGGGCCTGTACAGAACGTTTTGAGACCGGCGAAACCCCTGTTGCGACAGAGAGTTGTTCAGCTGATCCGCGCCTTCGCCCTGCAGGGCGGTGAACAGCTTACGCTCGATCCTGCCCTCGAGATAAGGGCAGGGCTGTGGTGCAGTCACATAGAACTGCGGCGCAATCGGCAGCGTGTGTCGCATGAAGGCCCCGTGTTTCCTCGGGGCCGATGATAGCAACCGTTTCTGGGGTCGCCAAGTCCCAGAAACGGGCCGTGTCAGGCGCGCTGGTTCAGCATCACGGTGCCGAGGAAGGCATCGGTCAGGCCCTGGTTGCGTGCGCTGGTCAGCATCATGATGACCGAGATGATCTGCAGGATCGGAAACGCCATGCTGACAAAGTAACCGGCTGTATGCGCGACGGCCTTGCCGGTATCCATGCGTTCGCCAAATGCGTCGCGCAGTTCGATCCCCATAAAGCGCATACCCAGCGTGGCAGACCCGTTTGCGATGGTGACAACGCGGTAGATGAAACTGACGACCGCATAGATCAGCGCGATGACGAACAGGCCCATGCCGAAGGTCAGCAGAATGGCAACCGTGCACAGCAGCGAAATGAAGGCGATATCGAACAGCCACGCGAAAAAGCGTTTGATCGCCACGGATTTGTAGAAGTCCGGCTGACGATCCGGGTCGGGCAGATGAGACATGAAGGAATTTCCGGTAGGTTGTTGAGGTTTGCCCTGTCCCACAGAGAGGGGGCAGGGCGGTAGGGTATCAGGCGGTTTCGTCCTTGTCGTCCGCCGTATTCTCCTGAGCGCGTTCGTTCATGAACTGGTCGAACTCGGCCTTGTCCTTGGCTTCGCGCAGGCGGTGCAGGAAGGCTTCGAAATCCTGTTGTTCCCGTTCCAGGCGGGCCAGCGTGTCGGCCTTGTAGGCGTCGAATGCGCTGTTGCCCGAGGGCTTCATCGCGCTCATGTGACTGTGCCAGGAATGGCGGCGGCTGCAGGATTTGCTAAACATGCGTTTGCTCCAGATCATATAGGCCAGAAGGGCCAGGCCAACGGGCCAGAAGAAGATGAAACCAAGGACCATGGCAGCGATCCAGGCGCCTTTGCCCTTGTCGTCTAGCCAGGCCTCTGCACGGTGCAACCATCCCGGGTTGCGGGGGACGGCGTGTTCGGACAATGCGGTCATTTGGGCTCTCCAGGTTGATGTAAATTGTGTTCACATTGATCTAGATGGGGTGGCCCGGCCCGGATGCAAGGGGTGATGTGAAAAAGATTTACATTAAGTGCCCCGGTTGACGGCAGTTCTGATCCTGCGCAACGTGCGGGCATGAACACGCACAACGACAAGCCCGCCCCGACGCTTGAAGAAATCCTGAACCTGGAGCAGCAGGTCTGGACCGCTTTGGTCGAGGGTGATGCGCAGGCGGACCGGGCGTTGCTGAGCGCCGATTTTCTGGGCGTATACCCATCCGGTTTCGCCAATCGTGACGATCATGTGGGTCAGTTCGCAGACAGCCCGACCATGGAGTCATATGAGTTGAGCGCGGCGCAACTGCGCGTTTTGACATCGGATATCGTCCTGTTGTCCTACCGGGCGGACTATCAGCGGCCGGGTGCGTCCGCGCGCGAGGCGATGCTGATCTCATCGTTGTGGGAACGCCGGGATGATGGCTGGATCAATACCTTCAGCCAGGACACTCCAGTCGACGTTAACTGACCGGAATTCGCCCATGACCGACAATCTTACCATCCAACGCGTCCCGCGTCCCTACGACCCCGAATTGGGGCGAGAAGCCTGCGCCGCAGTGCCGGATCTGACCGCTGATCAGTCCGAACTGGTGACTGGTGCCGCAGGCAGCAGCCCGTACCTCAAGAGCTTGATCGACCGTGAGCGCAATTGGCTGGCCCCGGCGCTGGATCGGCCGCAGCACGCCCTTGCGCAGATCATGGACGACGCGCGTGCGTTGGCTCCTGACCAGCTGAAACCGGGGCTGAGGCAGGCCAAGCATCGGCTTGCCTTGCTGACGGCCCTGGCCGACCTTTCCGGAGCCTGGAACCTCGAGCAGGTCACCGGCGCGCTGACCGACTTCGCGGCGCTTGCCGTGGACATCGCGGCCAAGGCCGAGATCGCGGCGCTGATCCGGCGCAAGAAGCTGCCCGGCATGACCGAAGACGACGTCGAGACCGCCGCGGGGATGGTGATCCTGGCGATGGGCAAGATGGGTGCGCACGAACTGAACTACAGCTCGGATATCGACCTGATCGTGCTGTTCGACGAAACCCGGTACGATCCCGACGACTTCTATGAGGCGCGGCAGGGCATGGTGCGGGCCACGCGCAATTTCTGCGCTACGCTCAGCGACAAGACGGCCGATGGGTACGTGTTCCGCACCGATCTGCGCCTGCGCCCCGATCCTGCGGTCACCCCCGTCTGCATGGCGACCGAGGCGGCCGAGCGCTATTACGAAAGCCTGGGCCGCACATGGGAGCGTGCAGCCTATATCAAGGCCCGCCCTTGCGCCGGTGACATCGCCGCCGGGCAGCGGTTTCTGGAGACCCTGCGGCCCTTTGTCTGGCGCCGCCATCTGGATTTCGCCGCCATCCAGGACGCTCACGACATGCGCCTGCGCATCCGCGAGAACAAGGGCACCGGGGGGGCTCTGACGATCCCCGGCCATGACATGAAGCTGGGGCAGGGCGGCATTCGCGAAATCGAGTTCTTTACCCAGACCCGACAGTTGATCGCCGGCGGCCGTGACCCCGACCTGCGGGTGCGCGGCACGGTGCCGGGACTGGCCGCGCTGGCGGCCAAGGACTGGGTGCCGCAGGACGTGTCCGACAAGCTGACCGACCATTACCGCGCCCATCGCGAGGTCGAACACCGTATCCAGATGGTGCATGACGCGCAGACCCACAAGGTGCCGCAGTCGCCCGACGGGATCGAGCGCATCGCCTGCCTGATGGGCACCACCAGCGCCGACCTGACAGCCGATCTGACCCGCCGCCTGACCGAGGTGCACGAGCTGACCGAGGGCTTTTTCGCGCCCGGCGCCGGCCCCGCGCCGACCGCAGCGCCCCCGGTCGAGTTCGACGCCGGCGTTCTGGCCCGCTGGCCGACCTATCCGGCACTGCGCTCGCAACGGGGCGCGCGCATTTTCGAGCGGCTCAAACCCGAATTGCTGGCCCGGCTGGCCAAGACCGCCCGCCCCGACGAGGCGCTGCTGGCGCTGGATGGGTTTCTGGCCGGATTGCCCGCCGGTGTGCAGCTGTTTTCCTTGTTCGAAGCCAACCCGCATCTGATCGACCTGCTGGTCGACATCGTCGGCACCTCGCATGCACTGGCCGCGCATCTGTCGCGCAATGCCCAGGTGTTCGACGCGGTGATCGGTGGCAGCTTCTTTGCCGAGTGGCCCGGTCAGTCCGCCTTGCAAGCTGAACTGTCCAACGCGCTGGCGGCTGAGTCGGACTATGAAACGCAGCTGGATCTGGCGCGGCGCTGGTGCAAGGAATGGCATTTCCGTATCGGTGTGCACCACCTGCGCGGTCTGATCGACGGGTTGCAGGCGGGGCGGCAATACGCCGACCTCGCGCAGGTTGTCATCGCCGCGATCTTACCCTGCGTAGAGCGGCAGTTTTCGCAGAAGCACGGCTCCCCCCCAGGGCGTGGCGCTGTGGTGCTGGGCATGGGGTCATTGGGGGCCGCTCGGCTGAACTCGCAATCCGATCTGGATATGATCGTGATCTACGACCCGCAAGCGGTGGACATGTCCGAAGGCCCCAAGCCACTGGCTACGCGCACGTACTATGCGCGCTTTACACAGGCGCTGATTACCGCCCTGTCGGCACCGATGGCGCAAGGACGGTTGTACGAGGTCGACATGCGACTGCGGCCGTCCGGCAATCAGGGGCCAGTTGCTACAAGCTGGGCCAGCTTCACTCATTACCAACAGCAGGAAGCCTGGGTTTGGGAGCATCTGGCCCTGACCCGCGCGCGTGCAGTTGCAGGCAACACGGATCTGGCAGACGATTTCGAAGCTTTCCGAACGCAGTTCCTGTCTCGCCCGCGCGACAAGGATCAGGTCCTGCGCGAAGTGTCCGACATGCGCGCACGCCTCGCGGCCGCGAAATCTCCCGCCGGTGTCTGGGATGTCAAGAATGGCCCCGGCCGTCTGCTGGATATCGAACTTATGGCCGAAACCGGCGCACTGTTGTCCGGCGCGCCACAGCGCGACGTCGACTCGGGCTTGGACGGAGCGGTCGCTGCGGGTCTTTTGAATGTCGCTCAGGCGCAGGTGTTGAAGGACGCATATGACCTATGCTGGTCGGTGCAATGCGCGGCGCGGCTACTGTCGGGCAAGGTGATCGAGGCCGACAAGATCGGGCAGGGGGGCACGGCCTTTCTGTGCCGGGCGACCGGGTTCGAGCAGGTCGAACAGTTACAGTCCGCCTTGCAGGACAGCTATGCTGCCGCAGCCGAAGTTATCGGCGCGGTGATCGAGGAGAGTGCGGATGGCGCGCAGTGACGACCCGAACGACCCCAAGGGCCTGATCCGCGAGGCCTATCGCATCGACGGAATCACGCTGCCCGAGTGCCGAAGCATCTTTCTGGACTGGGCGCTCAGCCTGCCGGACGGGCGCGACCAGAAGCAGGCGATGACCGAGTTGCATGCTGTCTATGCCGCACAGGATGCCGACCATCCCATGACACAGGTTCTGCGCGAAGGGCTGGACACCGCGCAGGCTCCGCGCCGGCGCGGCGGCTGGCGGGCGCGCCAACGCTGACGGATCGCCAGAGGGGCTTTTCTGGCCGCACAATCGCGACTATGAGGGCGCCATGACCCATGCCGACATGCCCGACCGCCCCAGAATCCGTTTGAAACCTAAAGCCAACGCGCGCGGTCTGCGCCACGGCTTTCCCTGGGTCTATGCCAATGACATCGTCACCGACCGGCGCACCCGCAAAATCGCGCCTGGTGCGCTGGCCGTGCTAGAGGATGACAAACGCGCCCCGATCGCGTTGGTGGCAGTGAACCCGGATTCCAAGATCATGTGCCGGGTGTTGGATCGTGACCTGTCGGCACAGCTGGACGCCGGGTGGTTCGAAACCCGCCTGCGCCGCGCGCTCGACCTGCGCGAACGGCTGTTCGATGCGCCCTTCTACCGGCTGGTCCATGCCGAGGCCGACGGTTTTCCCGGTGTCATCATCGACCGCTTTGGCGATGCCTGCGTGATCCAGCCCAACGCCGCCTGGGCCGAGGCGCATCTGGACCTTCTGACCGACGCGCTGATCTCGGTGACGGGGGTGACGACCGTGCTCAAGAACGCCTCGGGCCGCACCCGTGGGCTGGAAGGTCTGGATGACGTGAATCAGACCCTGCGCGGCACCGCGCCCGATGCTCCGCTGCCCGTTCCGATGAACGGCGCAACCTACATGGCGGACCTGACCGGGGGCCAGAAAACCGGCCTGTTCTACGACCAGCGCCCCAACCACGCCTTTGCCGCCCGGCTGGGAGGACCCGGCGCGCATGTGCTGGACGTGTTCAGCCACGTGGGCGGGTTTGGTCTGGCCATGCTGGCCGGTGGTGCCGACCACGCGCTGTCGGTCGATGGCTCGGCCGCCGCGCTGACTCTGGCCGAGCAGGGCGCCGCCGCATCGGACTTCGGTGACCGCTTTGAAACCCGACAGGGCGATGCCTTCGACGTTCTGACCCAGCTGGGTGAGGACGGTGCGCAGTTCGACCTGGTCATCTGCGATCCGCCGGCCTTTGCGCCGTCGAAACAGGCGCTGGATGCCGGGCTGCGGGCCTATGAGCGGATCGCCCGCCTGGCCGCGCCGCTTGTCAAACCGGGGGGGTATCTGGGCCTGTGTTCCTGCTCGCATGCCGCCGACCTGACCCGCTTTCGCGAGGCCTGTGCCCGCGGTATCGGTCGGGCCGGGCGTCAGGCGCAGATGATCCACACCGGCTTTGCCGGACCCGACCATCCGCAACTGCCGCAGCTGGCCGAGAGCGGCTATCTGAAATCCGTGTTCTACCGGCTGTGAAGGCGGTTCTTGACACTTGCGTCATCTATCCGACGGTGATGCGCGAGATGCTGCTGGGCGTGGCCACGCGGGGCCATTTCACCCCGCTCTGGTCGGCTCGCATCCTCGAGGAATGGGCCCGCGCCGCCCGCAAACTCGGACCCGAGGGCGAGGCGCAGGCCCGGGCCGAAATCGCGCTGGTGCAGGCACATTGGCCGCAGGCCGAACGCCCCGAGGCACCCGGCCTCGAACAGCGACTCTGGCTGCCCGATCCGGCCGACACCCATGTGCTGGCCACCGCAGTCGCCGCTTCGGCCGACACGATCATCACCGTGAATGCCAAAGACTTTCCAAGGAATATTCTGGCGGAAGAGGGCCTTGCGCGTATCGACCCCGACAGCTTCCTTCACGGCATCTGGCAGAGTGACCCGAGCAGTGTCGAAGAGGTGGCCCAATCGGTCCTGACCGAAGCCAACCGCCTGTCGGGCGACATCTGGACCCTGCGCGCATTGATGAAAAAGGCCCGCCTGCCACGTCTCGGCAAGGCTTTGGCGGCCTGACCTCTTCCCCTGGCTCCAAATATCGCGAGAGGCTGTCCTCTCGCACTCTGACCCTCAGCCACGCTCCCAACGTTGTTCAAGGGCCTCCAGCGCGGCAATCCGCTCGTCCGTCTTGGGATGGCTCATCAGCCAGGCCGGAACCACGCCCGCCCGCTGCTGGGTCAGATCCTCAAGCTTGTGAAACAGGGATTTCTGCGGCCCGATCCCGATTCCGGCCTTGGTCAGCAGGGCGGCTGCGTATTCGTCCGCCTCGTATTCGTCCGCCCGTGACAGGCGCGAAGCCAGCAGCGCGGTCAGCGCATTTGCGATCCACGCGCCGATGAAGGGAATGAACCGGTTGAGCAGCATCATCAGCGCCGCCCGCATCGCGTTCTGACCGGAAAAATCGATCATCCGCCGCCGGGCGTGGCCCAGCGCAACATGTCCCAGCTCGTGCGCGATGACGCTGGCCATCTCCTCGGCTGAGACCTCGCCGTTGCGGAACTTGCGATAGAAGCCTCGGGTGATGAAAATGCGCCCGTCCGGTGCGGCCAGCCCGTTCACCGGGTCGATTTCATAGATATAGACCGGCACGCGCGCCACATCCAAGGCGGCGGCCAGGCGGTCGGTCATACGCTTCAACTCGGGATCAGCCAGTTCGGTCGACTTCGCATCCAGCTCGCGATGGGTGCGCCAGACGGAAATCCGATACATCACAATGGCATAGGCGATCGCCAGCAGAATTGGGGTCAGACGCAACATATCTCAGATATGGGCGGATCGGGATGCGGGGGCAAGTCGTTCCTCATCACTTTCGGGCAACATGGGCGACCTGGGGCAGTTCGTGAGACGGAAATCGCGCGGCGTCAGATCGCAGTTTCCATATTTCAAAGGTTGAAATGAAGGCAAAAGCCTTCTAGGGCACGGCGCACGCTGTGCGAGCGCGCGCTATGCAAGAGGGACAAATGGCCAACAATGATTTAGAAGCCCGGCACCTTGAAACACTGGATCGTGACCTGCGGCGGTTTTCCCGCCTCGAGGTTGCAACGGCGCAGGTCGGGCGGCCGTTCGTCGGATCGGGCATCGCCTTCGTGTTCATCGTGATCGCCGGGATCACGGCTGCTTTGTTGTTCGGACAGGCCAGCAACACGATGATCGTCGTGATTGCGGCCATGTTCGGAGCCTACATGGCGCTCAACATCGGGGCGAACGATGTGGCCAACAACATGGCCCCGGCGGTGGGCGCGAACACCCTGACCATGGGCGGCGCCATCGCGATTGCCGCAGTTTTCGAAAGCGCCGGCGCCCTGATCGCGGGTGGAGACGTGGTCTCGACCATCGCCAAGGGCATCATCAATACCGAAAGCATGGGAACGGCAACCGTCTTCATCTGGGCCATGATGGCCGCGCTGTTGTCTGCTGCGCTTTGGATCAACCTGGCCACCTGGGTTGGCGCTCCGGTCTCGACCACGCATTCGGTCGTGGGGGGCGTCATGGGGGCAGGGATCGCGGCGGCGGGGTTCGGCGCGGTCAGCTGGGTCAAGATGAGCCAGATCGCTGCAAGCTGGGTCATCTCGCCGCTTCTGGGCGGCATCATCGCCGCCGGATTCCTGTGGTTCATCAAGGCGCGGATCATCTACCAGGACGACAAGATCGCCGCTGCGCGCAAATGGGTTCCAGTTCTGGTCGGCATCATGGCCGGGGCGTTTGCCTCGTACCTTGCGCTGAAAGGCCTGAAACACCTGTTCAAGATCAACCTGCAGACGGCCCTGGTGATCGGTCTGGTCAGCGGAGTTCTGATCTGGATGGTGACGATTCCTGTCATTCGCCGTCAGGCCGAAGGGCTGGAGAACCGCAACAAGTCGCTGAAGATCCTGTTCGGCATCCCGCTGATCATTTCGGCGGCGCTGCTCAGCTTTGCGCATGGGGCCAATGACGTGGCAAATGCCGTCGGACCTCTGGCCGCCATCGTTCAGGCTTCGGCGGTGGGTGATTTCACCCATGCGGTGAACATTCCGCCCTGGGTCATGATCATCGGCGCCTTCGGCATTTCGTTCGGTCTGTTCTTGTTCGGGCCCAAGCTGATCCGGGTGGTCGGCAGCCAGATCACCAAGCTGAACCCGATGCGCGCCTATTGCGTGGCGCTGTCGGCGGCGATCACGGTGATTGTGGCCAGCTGGCTTGGCCTGCCGGTCAGTTCAACCCACATCGCAGTTGGCGCGGTGTTCGGTGTCGGGTTCTTCCGGGAATGGGACGCCGAGCGACGCCTGATCAAGGCGCGCGGTGCCGTGCCGGAACGCCCGGTGCTTGCCCCCGAAGAGCGCCGCCGCCGCAAGCTGGTGCGCCGGTCGCATTTCCTGACGATCATCGCGGCCTGGGTGATAACCGTGCCCGCGGCGGCCTTGTTGTCAGGTCTGCTGTTCCTGGGAATTCAGGCAATCGCGGGATAAAACCAAAGCCGGGCTGGCGCTATCGCGTCAGCTCGCGCATGCCGCGTTCCAGCCCGGCCAGCGTCATCGGCACCATCCGGTCTTCGAAGATCTCGCGGATCATGCCGATGGAATGGGTGTATTCCCAGTATTTCTCGGGCACCGGGTTGATCCACAGGTTCGACGTCCACTGTTCGCGCGCGCGTTGCAGCCAGACCTGGCCGGCCTCGGCGTTCCAGTGCTCGTTGGCGCCGCCGGGATAGGCGATCTCGTAGGGCGACATCGACGCGTCACCCACGAAGATGCACTTGTAGTCGGGGCCGTAGGTCCGCAGCACCTCATGCGTCGGGGTCTGCGCATCCCACCGGCGGCGGTTGTCGCGCCAGACGCCTTCGTACAGGCAGTTGTGGAAATAGAAATATTCCAGGTGCTTGAACTCGGCCCGCGCGGCCGAGAACAATTCCTCGACCACCTTGATATGCGGGTCCATCGAGCCGCCAACATCGAGAAACAGCAGCACCTTGACCGCATTGTGCCGTTCGGGCCGGGTCTTGACGTCCAGGTATCCGTGCTCGGCCGTGGCGCGGATGGTGCCGTCGAGGTCCAGTTCTTCGGCGGCGCCCTCACGGGCCCAGCGGCGCAGGCGTTTCAGCGCGACCTTGATGTTGCGGGTGCCAAGTTCGACCGTGTCGTCCAGATTGCGGAACTCGCGCTTATCCCAGACCTTGACCGCACGCTGGTGGCGGCTTTCCTTCTGGCCGATGCGCACGCCCTCGGGATTGTAGCCGTAAGCGCCGAAGGGCGAGGTGCCCGCCGTTCCGATCCACTTGTTGCCGCCCTGGTGGCGGCCTTGCTGATCCTTCAGCCGCTCGCGCAGCGTCTCCATCAGCTTGTCGAAACCGCCAAGCGCCTCGATCTCAGCCTTTTCCTCGTCTGACAGGTGCTTCTCGGTCATCTTGGCCAGCCACTCGGCCGGGATGTCCACGGCCTCGAGCACCTGATCGAAGGTGATCTCGGACAGCCCTTCGAAGCTGGCGGCAAAGGCGCGATCGAACTTGTCGATGTTGCGCTCGTCCTTCACCATCGAGACACGGGCGAGGTAATAGAACGCCTCAATGTCGTAGGTGGCCAGCCCCTTTTTCATCCCCTCGAGAAACGTCAGATATTCCCGCAACGAAACGGGGATACCGGCTTTTCTGAGGTTTTCGAAAAAGGGGATGAACATCGGCTCAGCCTATCACCCGCACCAGAACAAGCGAAATGGCCAGTCCCGCCAATGCAAATGCAATGCCGTAGCCGGCTGCATATTGGGCGATGTCCGCGCCGCTGCCTTTGCGTTTTCGTGCCGTCAGCGCGCCCAGAGCCGCCCCGAGGACCGCCATTCCCACAACCACTAGCATGTGTTCGTCATCCGCCTTTTGCGATGTTACGGGGCCCCCAGCGCGACGTCCTGCATCAACGAGCTGACCACCAATTCCGAGCCAAACCCGTAGCGCGCCCACCCCAGACTGTCCAGTCTGACGGAGCGTGCCTGTTCGGGTTTGCCGGCCTGCTTCAGGGCCTCGGCCTTCAGCAGCAGCAGCGTCGCCAACATCGAGGCGTTTTCGGCCCGCGTCATCGTCGCGATGGCCCGGTCGAGGTCCGGCAGGGCTTCGGGGCCGCGCCCCTGGGTCAGGGCATAGGCCGCCGTCTGAACCGTGATATGCGCGCGCTGAAGCTCGGTTCCGGGGGTCGCGCGCAGGTATTGCAGGGCTATGGCGTATTCGCGCTGCGCTTCCTCAGGGGCGTCGAATTCACCCAAACGGGCCTTCAGATAATGGGGGTACGCCCGGCGGTGATCGGTCCAACCTTGCTCTCGGCCGATCCGCATCGCGCGGTCGATGGCCTGCATTTGCCGCGGCGAGGCCCGGCCCTTGCCGACCGCCAGTTGCACGGCGTCGATCCATTCGCGCGGGGTCTCCGAGATTGGCTGGACGGGCAAATTGGCACCGCGCGGATTCAGGCGGGCGATGACCCCGGGTATGACCTGCGCCACCTGTTCCCGGGTCATTCCGGTCTGTAGTTCCGGCGCATAGGTCGCGCGCAGGATCAGCATGTCGAACCCGGTCAGGACAGTGTGGAAATTATCGTCGTTGAAGACCGAATCCGGCAGGCGGTACATGTCGTTCAGAGGCCCGATCGCCTGTGCAAGTTCTTCGTGAAGGCAATCCCGCATTTCCTGGGGGCTGACATCGTTGGGAATGAAGATCGCCAGCCGCTCGCGGCTGCGCAGTGCGCGCCAACTGCTTTTGGTCTTGCGCTTGTCTCGGTTGTATTCCTCGAGGCTGGACGCGTTGGGTACAACGAAACACGCGGCTTGCGGCAGAAGCCGCTGGATCTGGCGTTGGGTCACTGCTTCGATCGTGATGTTGGCCTGCCCATCGTTGACCTGGCGGATGTCGATCCGGGCTTCGCGCTGCAGTCTGGTCAGCAGACGCGTCAGGTCGGACCGCATCGTGGGGGCAGGGGCGCCCGTCAGCCGAACTGTGATCGGACCCTCGAACCGTGTGAACACCGGCAGGGCAGTGCCGCTTTCCAGCGAGAAATGCAGGTCCACGAAATCCGCCGCGATGTTCGTATTCGACCGGGCCGGCGGGAAAGGACGTGGCGTGCCGAAAGCCTGAGTCACCGGTGCCGCGGCCTCGGTCATCTTGATTTCATCGGGCAACTCAATCCGGTCGACCGAACTGCATCCGGCAAGGACAAAGCCAAGAAATATGCCGGCCAGACGTTTCATGGACGCCGATACTTGAGGAAAGGCGTCAGTTGGCCGACGCGGTCATAAAGCTGGCGCGCCGTATGGTTGAACTCCTGCGTCAGCCAGTAGACATCGGGCGCGCCTTTTCGATCGGCTTCGGCATAGACGGCCTCGATCAACGCCCGACCGACACCGGTGCCGCGTACATGCGGGCTGGCATAGAGATCCTGCAGATAGCAGACGTTTTCGATCTTCCAGGCATGGCGATGAAACAGGAAGTGGGTCAGCCCGATCAATTCGCCGTCCAACTCGGCCACAAGGCATGAAAAGTCCTGCGGATCATCCCCCAGCAGGCGCGCAAACGTGCTGTCGTAGACCTCGTCGGGCAAGGCCGTTTCGTAGAATTCAAGATATGCCCGCCACAACAAGTCCCAGCTCGGCCGGTCTTCGGGCTTGAGGGGGCGAATGCGCGGCGCTTGGGTCAATTGGGGTGGTCCTGCTCTACAGCGTGCTCGGTGTCGTGTTCTTTGATCTTTGTTGCAGCAATGCTGGCATCAGGCTTGCCGCAAGGCAAGCCGTGATCACCAAGTATTCATGAATGGGCGGGCTTCAGCGCTTGGCGCGCGCCATGAAGGCCAGCCGTTCGAACAGATGCACGTCCTGCTCGTTCTTAAGCAATGCCCCGTGCAGCTTGGGCAGGGCATTTACCCCGTCGCGTTTCAGGTCTTCGGCATCCAGATCCTCAGCCAGCAGCAGTTTCAGCCAGTCCAACACCTCGGAGGTCGAGGGTTTTTTCTTCAGCCCCTGCGTCTCGCGGATTTCGTAGAACTGGGTCAGGGCGGTGGTCAGCAGTGCCTCTTTGATGCCGGGGTGATGCACTTCGACGATGCGGCGCATCGTGGCTTCGTCGGGGAAGCGGATGTAGTGGAAGAAACAGCGGCGCAGGAATGCGTCTGGCAGTTCCTTTTCATTGTTCGAGGTGATGATCACGATGGGGCGGTGTTTGGCCCGGATCGTTTCGCCGGTCTCGTAGACATGGAACTCCATCTTGTCGAGTTCCTGCAGCAGGTCGTTGGGGAACTCGATATCGGCTTTGTCGATCTCGTCGATCAGCAGCACGACCTTTTCATCGGCGTCGAAGGCCTGCCACAGCTTGCCTTTGCGGATATAGTTCGACACGTCGTGCACACGTTCGTCGCCTAGCTGGCTGTCGCGCAGACGGCTGACTGCGTCATATTCGTAAAGACCCTGCTGCGCGCGGGTGGTCGACTTGACGTTCCACTCGATCATTCTGAGACCCAGTGCGCCGGCGACCTGTTTGGCCAGTTCGGTTTTGCCGGTGCCGGGTTCACCCTTGACCAGCAGTGGTCGTTCCAGCGTGACGGCTGCGTTTACGGCAATGGTCAGGTCGTCGGTGGCAACGTATTCGGCTGTGCCTTTGAAACGTGCGGTCATGGGGCCCTCGTATGATGGTCGCAGCAACAGGAGACGGGAACCGGGTTACCTAGGGCGGGGCCGAATGACAAGCCGGGCCGCAGCGTCGCGGGCTGCCAACGACGGGCGCGAGGGACGAATCGCACCGATTCCATCATCCGCTCAAGGGTGTTCTGCCGCAAAATGGTCCTTTCGCTTTCACAGAATGGCAACGATTTGGTGTCCAAAGTCTCATATTTATACCGGTTCTCATAACGGCGCGTCGGGGTTGCGTTTGGATAGTGACATTCCCCGTCCCGTCAGTTAAACGCTGCGCAGAAGGGGGTGCCAAATGTCAGGCGACACGACCGCAAAAGACGTTTCTGGCCATACCGAGGGAGCCAATATGAAGCAGGAAGTTTTTCTGCCGGAGGACTATCGTCCGGCCGAAGATGAACCTTTCATGAATGAACGCCAGCTTGAGTATTTCCGCCGCAAGCTGCTGAACTGGAAACACGAACTTTTGGCAGGCAGCCGGGATACGATCGAGGGGCTGCAGGACAGCACCCGTAATATTCCCGACGTTGCAGACCGCGCCAGCGAGGAAACCGATCGTGCGCTGGAGCTGCGCACCCGGGACCGCCAGCGCAAACTGGTTGCCAAGATCGACGCCGCTCTGCGCCGGATCGACGAGGGCGAATACGGTTATTGCGAAAAAACCGGCGACCCGATCTCGCTCAAGCGTCTGGATGCGCGTCCGATCGCGACCATGACGCTGGAAGCGCAAGAGCGTCACGAGCGTCGCGAAAAAGTTCACCGCGACGATTGATCGCTGGGTTCTTTCAAAAGAGACATGCGCCGGGGCCTGTGGCTCCGGCCTTTTTGCGTTAGGCCGGTGTCATGAAGATCGACGGTTTGCAAATCTGTGTCATCGGCGGCGGGATCGGCGGCATGGCCGCTGCGCTGGCCTTGCAGCAACGCGGTGCACGGGTGACCGTGCTCGAGCAGGCCGAGGCCTTGACCGAGGTCGGGGCCGGCCTGCAAATCAGCGCCAACGGCATGGCGGTCCTGCGTGCGCTGGGTGTTGTGGATGATCCCGGTCGGGTCGCACAACGCTCTCACGGCACTGTTCTGCGCGACTATCGGCGGGGCCGCGTCGTCAGCCGTCTTCCGGCACCTTCGGCCGGATCCACGTGGTATTTCCATCGCGCTGACCTTCTGGATGTGTTGCAAAAGGCGGCCGAGCGCGCAGGGGTGTCGATCAGGCTGAATGCCCGCGTCACCAATGTTCGGAAGCATCCAGCCGAAGCCGAGGTTGCGCTGCAGGATGGCACCCGGCTGCGCGCTGAATTCGCCGTTGCAGCGGATGGCGGGCGCAGCGGTATCCGGCCCGTCCTGAATGGAACCGAAGCGCCCGCGTTCACGCATCAGGTGGCGTGGCGGGCAACGGTGCCCTGGACCGACCACGAAGCCGAGCCCATGGCATCGCTGACGATGGGCCCCGGGCGTCATGTTGTGACCTATCCGCTGCGAAAGCAGTCCATGTTGAACATCGTGGCGGTAGAAGAGCGGTCCGACTGGCGGGAAGAGGGCTGGCGCCTGCGCGGTGACCCTGAGGACCTGCGGGCGCGTTTTTCCGATTTCGGCGGTCCGGCCGGCGCCGCGCTTGCGCAGGTGCAGGATGTCCATCTGTGGGCTTTGTTTCTGCGCCCGGTGGCACAGAAATGGCAGAATGGTCGCGTTGTCCTTCTGGGGGACGCCGCGCATCCCACATTGCCGTTTATGGCTCAAGGGGCGTGCCTCGCGCTTGAGGATGCTTGGATCCTGGCCCGATCTTTTGACGAACAGTCGGGTGTCCGCCGCGCACTCGAAGCCTATGAAAGCACGAGGAAACCCCGCGCGCGCAAGGTGGTCGCAGCTGCCGGTGCCAACGCGCGGAACTTTCATTTGCGCGGTCCTGCACGACTGGCCGCGCAGGCGGCCTTGGCCCTGATCGGTCCACGCCTGACGCGTCGATACGACTGGATCTACGACTACGATCCGACGGCCTGACGGGTCAGATGTCGAGGTCCACCCAAACAGGGACGTGATCGGACGGTTTTTCATGTCCGCGCACTGCGGCGTCGATCTGGCAATCGCGCATCAGGTCCGCCGCTTGCGGTGTCAGAAGGAAATGGTCAATGCGAATGCCGTCATTCCGGTTCCACGCGCCGGCCTGATAATCCCAGAACGAATAGTGGCCCGGGCCTTGTGTCCGCGCACGGAACGCTTCGGTGAAGCCAAGGTTCAGCACCTTGCGAAACGCCGCGCGGCTTTCCGGCCGAAACAGGGCGTCTTCGCGCCAGGCCTCCGGGCGTTTCGCGTCCTCGGCTTGCGGAATGATGTTGTAGTCCCCGGCCATGAGGGCCGGCTCTTCCGTGGCCAGAATATCGCGGGCGCGCTCATACAGCCGCTCCATCCACGCAAGCTTGTAGTCGAATTTCGGCCCCGGAGCAGGGTTCCCGTTGGGAAGATAAAGCCCGCAAATCCGCAGTGCCCGCTTGCCGATGACGGTAGCTTCGATCCATCGCGCCTGCTCGTCCTCTTCATCCCCGGGCAGCCCGCGCGAGACATCTTCGAGCGGATACTTCGAAAATATCGCCACGCCGTTGAAGCTTTTCTGACCATGGGTTTCGACGTTGTAGCCGCGTTCCTCAAAGATCTCGCGGGGAAAGTTCTCGTCGACGGATTTGATTTCCTGCAGCAGGACTACATCGGGCTGGGCTTCGTCCAACCAGCGGGGCAGAGCCTCGGCCCGCGCCTTGATGCCGTTGATGTTGAATGTTGCGATTTTCATCCCGGTCCCTCCGAAGCTCTGCCGAAACCTATCGCCCAGAACGGAGACCATCACAAGGTGTCAGTCAGGTCTGCCGCGGGTACCGGGGCGTACGGGGACGGATGACGCGATGACGAACTGGGCCAATTGGCGCGGGGCCAAAAACGGTCAACCGCGCCCTAAGGCATGATCGCGGGACAGCGGGCGCTCCTGCAGATCAAAGAGATATTCAGAGGACAGGGGCGCAACGCCCCCACGATTGATCACATCGAAAAAGACGTGCCGCACCCGCAGGAAGAGGTTGCGTTGGGGTTGTCGATCACGAACCGGGCGCCGATCAGTTCCTGCGTGAAATCAATCGTCGCATTTTCCAGGAACGGCAAAGAAATTTCGTCGACGACAACCTTCTGGCCTTTGCCTTCCAGTACCAGATCATCGTCCTTGGGCTCGTCCAATGCGATTTCGTACTGAAAGCCTGAACACCCTCCGCCTTCAACGGCTATGCGCAGGGCCTTGCCGTTGTCGGCGGCACCTATCTCGGCAAGCCTCTCGAAGGCGCGTTCTGTGACTCTCGGAGGCAGATTCATGCCATGCTCCAAAGGTTTATTTCCTCGTCGGTCTACAATATAGAAACCCCGGAGACAGGCGACAAGGACAAGACCATTGGAGCGAGCAGGATTTGCTGCCGATCCGGGCCGGGCGCGCGGGCGGCTGGTGCCAGAGGAAGAAAGCAGTTTCCGGTCGTGCTTTCAGCGGGACCGGGACAGGATCATACACGCCAGCGCGTTCCGACGTCTGAAGCACAAGACACAGGTTTTTGTCGAGCATGAGGGCGACAGCTATCGCACGCGCCTGACCCATTCGATCGAGGTGGCGCAGGTCGCGCGCACGATCTCGGGGGCATTGGGGCTGAACCCCGAACTGACCGAGGCCGTGGCCCTGGCGCATGATCTGGGCCACACGCCGTTTGGCCATACGGGCGAGGACGCTCTGCACGCGCTGATGGCGCCCTACGGGGGCTTCGACCACAACGCTCAGGCGATCCGCATCGTCACCAAGCTGGAACGGCATTATGCGGATTTCGACGGGTGCAACCTGACATGGGAATGCCTTGAGGGCATCGCCAAGCACAACGGCCCGGTTACGGGTGAGCTGCCTTGGGCGCTGGCTGAGTGCAATGCCGATTTTGACCTTGAACTGCACACCCATGCCAGCGCAGAAGCGCAGGTTGCGGCACTGTCCGACGACATCGCCTACAACAATCATGACCTGTTCGACGGCCTGCGGGCCGGACTTTTTACCGACGACGAGATCGCCCAATTGCCGATTGTCTGGGAGTGTTATGGCGAGGTGGATCGCAAGTATCCCGGGTTGGATTTCTACCGGCGTCGTCACGAGGCGCTGAGGCGGGTGTTCGGCGTGATGGTTTCGGATGTAATCGACACCTCGCGCGAGGTTTTGGAGAGATCGGGCGCGCAAACAGTCGAAGATGTTCGTCACCTCGGGGCTCCTGTCATCCGCTTCTCGGATGATCTTTGGGCGCAGCTCAACGATATCCGGGCGTTTCTGTTCACCCGCATGTACCGGGCGCCCAGCGTCATGGAGGTGCGCGCCAAGGTCAGTCGCGTAGTCGAGGAGCTGTTCCCGATCTATCTGAGCGACCCGCACCAGATGCCTCGGCATTGGCATTCGGATATCGAAGCGGCGCCGGACGAGACCGCGCTGGCCCGGATCGTATCAGACTATATTGCGGGCATGACCGATCGTTTTGCCTTGCAGGATCATGCCCGCCTGACCGGCACGCAGCCCCCGCAGGTTTAGGGCTGCATGCTGCGAATGCTGGTTTGGACCGCTTGCCCGCATTGACCTTGCCGCCTTGCGTGGTAAACCGCTGCGCAAGCAAAAGGACATCCGAAATGAACCTGTTCTCCGAGATCCGCGGCCTTGTTCTGGACGCGCTGACGCAGATGCAGTCCGAAGGCGCGCTGCCCGAGGGGCTGAGCTTTGACAACGTTGCGGTCGAACCCCCGCGCGACGCCGCCCATGGAGACATGGCGACCAATGCCGCGATGGTGTTGGCCAAGCCGGCCAAGATGAAGCCGCGTGACATTGCCGATGCGCTGGCCGCGAAACTGGCCGCCGATGAGCGGATCACGAGTGCCGAGGTTGCAGGTCCGGGCTTTCTCAACCTGCGGCTCGCTCCGTCGGTCTGGCAGGGCGTTCTGGGTGCGGTGTTGGAACAGGGCACGGACTATGGTCGCTCGAACATGGGGCAGGGGTTGAAGGTGAACGTGGAATACGTCTCGGCCAACCCCACGGGACCGCTGCATGTGGGCCACACGCGTGGCGCAGTGTTCGGCGACGCGCTGGCCAGCCTGTTGGCCTATTCCGGCCACGACGTGACCCGTGAATACTACATCAACGATGGCGGTGCGCAGGTGGATGTGCTGGCCCGGTCCGCGTTCGAGCGGTACCGCGAGGCCAACGGCCTGAGCCCAGAGATCGCCGAAGGCCTTTACCCGGGCGACTACCTGATCCCGATCGGTGAGGCGCTGAAAGAAAAATACGGCGACAGTTTGCTGGACAAGCCTGAAAGCGAATGGCTGGCCGAGGTCCGCGTTTTTGCAACCGACGCCATGATGGATCTGATCCGCGCCGATCTGAAGGCGTTGGGTGTCGAGATGGACGTATTCTTCTCGGAGAAGTCGCTGTACGGAACCGGCAAGATCGAGGCCGCACTGAAGTCGCTCAGCGACAAGGGTCTTATCTATGAAGGCGTTCTTGAGCCGCCCAAGGGCAAAACCCCCGAAGACTGGGAGCCGCGCGAGCAGACCCTGTTCAAGTCCACCGCGCATGGCGACGATGTGGATCGCCCTGTCAAGAAATCCGACGGCAGCTGGACCTATTTTGCTCCGGACATCGCTTATCACTACGACAAGGTGAGCCGCGGATTCGACGCGCTGATCGACGTGTTCGGCGCAGATCACGGTGGCTACGTCAAGCGGATGAAGGCCGCCGTTTCGGCCTTGTCGGACGGAAAGGTGCCGCTGGACATCAAGCTGACCCAGTTGGTGAAACTGTGGAAAAACGGTGAGCCGTTCAAGATGTCCAAGCGGGCCGGCAATTTCGTCACGTTGCGTGATGTGGTCGACCAGGTCGGTCCGGACGTGACCCGGTTCGTGATGCTGACCCGCAAGAACGATGCGCCGCTGGACTTCGATTTCGACAAAGTGCTTGAGCAGAGCCGCGAGAACCCCGTGTTCTACGTGCAATACGCCCATGCCCGGGTCATGAGCGTGCTGCGCCGGGCCGCCGAAGCGGGCATCGCCGCGGACGACGCGACCCTCAAAGCTGCCGATCTGAGCAAGATCGACCACCCGACCGAGTTGGTTGTTGCCAAAAAGCTGGCCGAATGGCCACGGCTGGTCGAGATCGCTGCGCGTACCAATGAACCACATCGGGTTGCCTTCTATCTGTATGAACTTGCAGGGGATTTTCATGCGTTGTGGAACAAGGGCAACGAAGAAATGTCGCTGCGCTTCCTGCAAGATGGTGACGCGGCAACAAGCCAGGCAAAAATCGCGCTGGCCCGGGCCGTTTCTGTTGTGATTTCAGCAGGCTTGGGTATTCTTGGTGTCACGCCGGCGCAGGAGATGCGGTAACCAACACTGCCCGAACCGCCGGCCCGAGGTAGGCAAGAAATGACCCGCGCGCCCCAATTCCAGGCGCGAAACGGGCAGTGAGGCGGATATGACCAGTTACGATTTCTCGGGGCAGACCAGCCCCGAGCACGCGCATTACTCGAATCAGTTCCACCCCGAAGATGGGTATGAATATCCCGACGACATGATGGGCCAGGCTGAGGGTGCGCCAGCGGGCGCGAGCCTCGGGCGGGTCGTCAACCTGCTGGGTGCTGTCGCGTCTCTGGCGCTTGTCGCTGGCGTCGCGATCTGGGGGTACAAGCTGGTCATGCGCGATGTGAGCGGCGTACCGGTCGTACGCGCGGCCGAGGGGCCGATGCGGGTGCAGCCGGAAACTCCCGGGGGCACACCCGCCGATCACCAGGGTCTTGCGGTCAATGCAGTTGCGGCGGTTGGAACCGCGGCGCCTCCGGCCGACCGGCTGATCCTTGCGCCGCGGCCCGTTTCCCTGACGGATGAAGATGTGGCGATGGGCGAGCTGAAGCCTACCCCCGCCGTGCATGTTGTCGAACAAGAAATCTCGAACCAGGAAGCGGCCGAACTGCGTCAAGGCGCAGTTGACGCCGTGGTTGCCGAACTGTCCGGCGCGCCTGCCGCTGAGACACCGCAGACCGAAGCGGGGGTGCAGCTTGCATCCCTGAACTTGGACGATGACGAGCCAGCCATTGATCCGGCCGATCTCGCCGCTCAGCTGCCGGATCCCGAAATCGCGGCCCTGCCGGGCGTGCGCCGGTCTCTGCGTCCGCTCCGCCGCCCGGCGCGCGCGGCGTCCGCTGTGCGCCCTGCGGTCAACGAAGACGCGATCAACGCCGCGGTCAAGGCTGCTGTAGGGTTGGATGTCGACCCGAACACATTGACCAAGGGTACCCGGCTGGCGCAGTTGGGTGCGTTTGAAAGCCCCGAGGTCGCGCAGGCCGAATGGGACAGGCTGTATCGGCGATTTGGCGAATATATGGATGGAAAGCAGAGGGTTATCCAGAAAACGTCAAGCGGAGGCCGCACGTTTTACCGTCTGCGGGTCCTGGGGTTCGATGACCTGAGCGACTCGCGCCAGTTCTGCGCCGCCCTGGTCGCACAGGACGCTGACTGTATCCCGGTTGCCGTGCGGTGAGGTTTGGCGCCACGATCACGGATGCGGCCGGGCTGCGATTGACACCCGAAGAAAAGGGGTTGTTTCGCCAAATGAACCCGTTCGGGTTCATTCTGTTTGCCCGCAACATCGAAACCGCGGATCAGGTCCGTGCCTTGTGTGACGACTTTCGCGAGGCGGTTGGTCGAAACTGTCCGATCACCATCGACCAAGAGGGCGGACGGGTCCAACGTTTGCGCGCGCCACTTGCGCGGCAATGGATGCCCCCATTGGATCATGCGGAACGTGCCGGCGACCATGCCGAGCGGGCCATGTACCTGCGGTACCGCCTGATCGCGCATGAACTGTATTCCATGGGGATCGACAGCAACTGCGCGCCGATGGTGGATCTGGCGCGTCCGGAAACCCACGCATTTTTGCGCAACCGGTGCTACGGTGGCGATGCTTCGACAGTCGCGAAAATCGGCCGGGCTGTTGCGCAGGGTCATCTGGACGGTGGCGTGTTGCCGATCGTCAAGCATATTCCCGGCCATGGGCGGGCGACCTTGGACAGCCATTTCGATCTGCCGCACGTCGATGCGCCGTTGGTCGATCTGTTGCAGACCGATTTTGCCCCGTTTCGCGCCTTGAATGACCTGCCGATGGGCATGACAGCCCATTTGGTCTTTGAGAAGCTCGATGAACGACCGGCAACGATCTCTCCGCAGATGATGGCTGTGATCCGAGATCAGATCGGGTTTGACGGCCTGATCATGACCGACGACATCTCGATGAAGGCGCTCAGCGGGTCTTTGGCCGACCTGTCACGTCAGGCGCTGGCCGCAGGATGCGATGTTGTGCTGCACTGCAACGGCTCGCTTGCCGACAGGGCGGCGGTCATGGAAGCTGCGGGCGAGATGTCCGAGGCGGCACAAGCCCGCGCAGACAAGGCGCTGGCACAGCGGCAATCGCCCGAGGAACTTGACATCCGTGCCGCCGAGACGGAACTATCCCGTCTGATGGGCGGGCAGGTATATGACGGATAACCTTTTCAGCGAAGACCCGGTTTCGGTCGCCGATCGGCTGGCCGCCGAGGCGCTGATCGTGGACGTCGACGGGTTTGAAGGCCCGCTGGACGTGCTGCTGACCCTGTCGCGGACGCAAAAGGTCGATCTGCGTAAGATCTCGGTTCTGGCGCTGGCGCAGCAATATCTGGCCTTTGTCGAACGGGCCCGCGCCCTGCGGATCGAACTGGCCGCCGATTACCTGGTGATGGCGGCGTGGCTGGCCTTTCTGAAATCGCGCCTGCTGCTGCCGCCTGACCCCGATGAAGAGGGGCCGACGGGCGAAGAACTGGCCGCGCACTTGGCCTTTCAGCTGGAACGCCTACAGGCGATGCGCGATGCGGCCGCCCGCTTGATGGCGCGCGACCAGTTGGGGCGCGATTTCTTCAGGCGCGGGCAGGGCGAGGACGTGACCCGCATCCGAACGGTCACCTATTCCGCGACCTTGCTGGACCTGATGCAAGGCTATGCCCGCATCCGCACCCGAGATGAGTTCCGGCCTTTCGTGATGGACCGCGACGCCGTTTTCACGATGGAACAGGCGCTGGAACGGATGCGCCCGCTGATCGGATTTGCCGGAACCTGGACCGACATGGAAACCTACCTGCCCGAAGGCTGGGACGTTGACCCGGTGCGGCGGCGCTCGGCCACGGCGGCGACGTTTGCGGCCTCGCTGGAACTGGTCAAGGAAGGACATATGGAGATCAAGCAAAGCGAGACCTTTGCCCCGATCCAACTGCGCAGAAGGACTGACAAACGTGACTGACGCCCCCGAAGACGACGGCACCGGCACCCTGTTCGAAGCGCCTCCGCTGGCTGAGCAGGAGCGTATGGTCGAGGCGGTACTGTTCGCCAGCGCTGAGCCAGTGACAGTTGCCGATCTTGAAGCGCGGATGCCGCATGGTTGCGACGCAGCGCAAGCGCTGGAACTGCTGCAGAAACGTTATGAAGGGCGCGGGGTCCGCGTGGTCAAAGTGGGCGAGGCGTGGGCCATTCGCACGGCCCCCGATCTAGGATTCCTGATGCAGAAGGAAACAGTCGAGACCCGCAAGCTGAGCCGCGCCGCCATCGAGACCCTGGCGATCGTGGCCTATCATCAGCCCTGCACCCGCGCCGAGATCGAAGAAATCCGCGGCGTGTCCGTGTCGCGGGGCACCATCGACCAGCTGCTGGAGATGGAGTGGATCCGGCTGGGCCGTCGCCGCATGACGCCGGGCCGTCCGGTGACTTTCGTCGTAACGCCTCAGTTCCTGGACCATTTCGGCCTGGAAAGCGCCCGAGACCTGCCGGGCCTGAAGGAACTGCGCGCTGCTGGCTTGCTGGAAAACCGGCCGCCGCCGGGGGCGATGCCGATCGGCGAGGCCAACGAAGATGAAACGGGTGACGAAGATCAGTCCGAACTGTTCGAGGAAGATTGATTGCGTCGCCCATTTGTCGGCGCATATCGCCGTTAGGTTCGGCGCAGAGGAACGGAGACCGAAATGAACGCAAACCGCATCATCGACATGATCGTTCGGCAAGTCATGCGCAGGCTGGTCACGCGTGGTGTCGACAAAGGTTTTGACCTTGCCGATCGTGCGACCCGCAAGCCGGGCCAACAGAGCCAGGCGCGCGATCCTCAGACCGACCGGCGCATGGCGCAAAGTGCAGGCGGACAGAGCCCGAGCATGAAACAGGCCAAGCAGCTGACCCGCCAGATGCGGCGGTTCATGCGGTTCTGAGGTTTACTGTGCGGACTTGAAATGCTTCGATAATTTCAGGCCTTGGCCCTGATAGTTCGAAGCAATTCCTGCGCCGTACAGCTGTGTCGGCATCTCGGCCATACGCTCATAGACCAGCCGCCCGACGACCTGTCCATGCTCCAGTACGAAGGGCGCTTCGTGACAGCGAACTTCCAGAACTCCACGTGACCCGGCGCCTCCGGCTTCGGCATGACCGAAGCCCGGATCGAAAAAGCCCGCGTAGTGCACCCGGAATTCGCCCACCATCGCCAGATAGGGCGCCATTTCGGCCGCGTACATCGGTGGGATGTGAACCGCCTCTCGGCTGACCAGGATATAGAATGCGCCCGGATCCAGAATGATCCGCCCGTCCTTGGTACGCACCTCTTCCCAGTATTCCTGTGGGTCGTATTCGCCGATCCGGTCAAGGTCGATCACGCCGGTATGCGGTTTCGCGCGATAGCCAACAAGGTCAGTGTTGGGCAGGCGCAGGTCGACCGAAAACCCCAGACCGTCCTGAATGACGGCCGGACCATCGACCAATGGTGATTCCGCATGCAGAGCGGTCAGGTCTGCATCGGACAAAACCGCCTGGCCTTGCCGGAAACGGATCTGGTTCAGCCGCATGCCCGGACGCACCAGAACAGAAAAGGACCGCGGGCAGATTTCGGCGTAGAGGGGCCCAGAATAGCCTGCGGGCACCCGGTCGAACTCGGTTCCGCCATCGGTGATGGTACGGGTCAGAAGGTCCAGACGCCCGGTCGAGCTTTTGGCGTTGGCGACAGCGGTCACGTCACCGGGCAGGGACAACGCTTCCATCAGGGGCACAAGGTAGACACAACCTTTTTCGAGAACCGCGCCGTCGGTGATGTCGATCCGGTGCATCTCGAACTCGGCCAGCCGTTCGGACACCGAACGCCCTTCGCCCGCCAGAAATGACGCACGGACGCGGTAAGCGACTGTTCCCAAACGAAGATCAAGGCTGGCGGGCTGGATCTGAGCGGGCAGAATGGCCGGCTCGGCGGAGATCTCACCGCGCGCGATCATCGCCTCGATTTGCTGGTTCGGGCATACACCTGTCATTCCGATCCCCCCTGGTGCCAGAGCGGGATCTGGCCTGTCTGCCATAAACGTCGGTGTGATTTGGTCGGGCTAGCAGGACTCGAACCTGCGACCTTCCGTCCCCCAGACGGACGCGCTACCAGGCTGCGCCATAGCCCGACGTTGGGCTGTTCATAATGATTTTCCCGGCAGGGGCAAGAGGAAAACATTGCCTTTCTTCTTATCCCGCCTTTTGACCTTCGACCCGGCTGAGCCATGCCCTGAGGTCCCTCGCGATCGGGGCGATCTGGCGCAGCGCCTCAGCGTCAAAATCCGTAGTCTGCCAAGCTTTGGAGGCGATGCCGCCGAACAGCGGGGCAGGGCTGATGCCATCGTCCCCGTTGACCGCAGTGGGCGCGGGCGCCGGCTCGGGGTCTGGGGAACTGGGTGTTTCCTGAGGCTCTGGCGATCCGGGACCATCAGTGCCGGCCTGCAGATCGAGGTCGATTTGCTGACCGGTCGATTTGGGCGGAAAGGACACCACCACGTCCTGTGGCGTCTGTGGTGATTCTGCGCTGACATCGATGTCGGGTGACAGCGCCGCCACATGGGCCACGCCCTGTTCCCTCAGGATGCGTTGAACGCCTTTTATCGTGATGCCGTCCTCATGCAGCAGCTTCTTGATGCCGCCCAGCAGGCGCATGTCGTTGGGGCGGTAGTAACGGCGACCGCCAGCCCGTTTAACCGGTTTGACCTGTGCAAACCGGCTTTCCCAGAATCGCAGGACATGGGCCTGAACACCGAGCCAATCCGCAACTTCACTGATGGTGCGAAACGCGTCGGGTGACTTGCTCATATCCTCCTGGCCCCGGGTTTACTTGCGATTCCCGGCGGCGACGCGATCCTTCATCAGATGCGACGGGCGGAAAGTCAGCACGCGGCGCGGCTGGATCGGAACCTCTTCACCGGTTTTCGGGTTGCGTCCAATACGGGCTGATTTGTCGCGAACGCTGAAAGTGCCGAAGGACGAAATCTTGACCTGTTCGCCACGCACCAGCGCGTCCGACATGTGGTTCAGAATGCTTTCGACAAGCTGTGCACTTTCGTTGCGTGACAGCCCAACTTCGCGAAACACGGCTTCGCTCAGATCCATTCGCGTCAGTGTATTATCGCCCATGACATTTCCCCTATTGATTTTCGAGCATAGGGGTAGCGCAAATTCGCTGTCAATATCAATGAATTGCGGGCGGCTGTGTAAGCCGGAATGCGCCGGTTACCAGCGCAGGACCACCGAGCCCCATGCCAAACCGCCGCCAATCGCCTCGGTCACGATCAAATCACCTTGCTTGATCTGGCCCCGTTCCTTGCCCACCGACAGGGCCAGGGGAATCGAGGCGGCCGATGTGTTGCCGTGGTCCTGAACGGTCACCACGACGTGATCCATGGGCAGTTGCAGCTTTTTGGCAGTGCCTTGGATGATGCGGATATTGGCCTGATGCGGGACGATCCAATCGACGTCGCCGCTTGTCAGTCCCGCGCGGTCCAGCGCGGTGGTAGCCGTGGCCGCCAGTTTCTCGACCGCATGGCGGAACACCTGGTTGCCCTGCATCCGAAGATGGCCTGTCGATTGCGTCGACACCCCGCCGTCCACGTACAGAAGGTCCTTGTAACGTCCGTCCGAATGCAAATCCGTGGACAGGATACCCCTATCATCGCTTGTTCCGGCACCGTCCTGCGCCTCGAGCACGAGAGCACCGGCCCCATCCCCGAACAACACGCAAGTCGATCTGTCGGTCCAATCCATGATCCGCGAAAAAGTTTCGGCGCCGATCACCAGCACCCGCTTGGCCTGACCCGAAAGGATCAGGGCGTTGGCGTTGCTCAGCGCAAACACGAAACCGGCGCAGACCGCCTGAACATCAAAGGCAAACCCTCGGGTCATGCCCAGATTGGCTTGAACCATGGTGGCGGCCGATGGGAACGTCAGATCCGCGGTCGAGGTCGCCAAAACGATTGCGTCAATGTCGTCGGCTGTAAGGCCGGCGTCCTGCAGAGCGGCTTTGGCCGCATAGGTTGCCAGATCGGACGTGGTTTCATCTTCGGCCGCAAAGTGCCGACGCTCGATACCGGAACGGGTGCGAATCCATTCATCGGTCGTATCAAGCGTCTTTTCGAATTCGGAGTTCGGAACCACCCGTTTGGGCAGGTAATGCCCGACACCTACAACGACTGAACGGCCTGCCATCTGGGGTACTGCCTTCTTTGTTCTTATTTGGTCTGCAGCGCAGATTGCGCCGCATCTTGTTCAAGCTCAGCCGTGGATGCAACCCGTGCTGCCAATTTTTCCGCAAAGCCGGACTTGGCCAAGGTGAAAGCCAGCTTGATCGCGGCCGACACGCCGGTGGCGTCGGCCCCTCCGTGGGATTTTATGACAGTGCCGTTCAGGCCAAGAAAGACCCCGCCGTTGACGCGGCGCGGGTCGATGCGTTTCTTCAATCGCTGCAGAGAGGTGATGGCCAGAACCGAGGCCAGGCGCGACAGGGGCGAATACTTGAAGGCCTCGCGCAGCAGGTCGCCGATCAGGCTGGCCGTGCCTTCTCCGGTCTTGATGGCGACGTTTCCGGTAAACCCATCCGTAACAATGACATCCGCCTTGTCGCCTGGAATGTCGCTGCCTTCCACGAAGCCCACGAAATCAAAGTTTGCCTGATCCGCGAATTCGGTGATCAGGGCATGGGCTTCTTTGAGTTCGGCGCGGCCTTTGTGCTCTTCGGTGCCGACGTTCAGCAGCCCGATACGCGGGCGGGTCAGTTCCATGCCGTTGCGCGCATAAGACGCGCCCATCAGCGCAAACTGCAGCAGATCTTTGGCGTCGGCGCGCACATCCGCGCCCACGTCCAGCATGACGTTGAAACCCTGAGGGTTGCGGGATGGCCACAGAATCGCGATGGCGGGGCGGTTCACCCCGGGCAGTTTGCGCAGCCGCATCATCGACAGCGCCATCAGCGCGCCGGTATTGCCGCAGGATACGGCACCATGGGCCTCGCCCTGACGCACCGATTCCAGCGCCGACCACATCGAAGTGTTCTTGCCGCTGCGCACCACCTGGCTGGGCTTGTCCTGCATCGTGACCACGTCGGGGCAATCACGAAAAACGACGCGTCCGTCGAGGACACGCCGTTTCGATACAAGCTTGCTCAGCACATCTTCCGGGCCGTGCAGAAGAAATCCGATCTCGGGGTTCTTCTTTGCTGACTTCGCTATTCCAGCCACGACCACGCCGGGACCTGAATCCCCGCCCATTGCGTCAACCGAGATGATGATCTTTCCGGTCTGCGTGGGCTGCGCTGTCATGCCAGAACCTGCGTTCAATCAGGCTTAGGCCGCGTCTTCGTCCAGGTCGATGTCGTCGGCCTGAGCGACGACTTCACGATCGTCATAGTGGCCGCAGGCTGCGCAAACGTGGTGCGGGCGCTTCAGCTCGCCGCAGTTCGCGCATTCGTTCGGGTTTGCAGCAACCAGAGCGTCGTGTGCGCGGCGGTTGTTGCGACGCGACTTGGAAACTTTGTTCTGTTGGACGGCCATGGTCTCAACCTTTGTCTACTAAGGGCCAGCAGATTCGCTGCAGGCCGGGTTTCATTCTTCGTTTTCTCGTGGTGTGACGTGCGTTTAGGGAACAAGCCCCGCGATGTCCAACCCAAATTCCGATGAGCGCGCGAAAATACTGCGATTCTCGACATGTTCAAGCGATTTTTCTGAGCGCCTGCTATGACAGGAAATCGATCCCCTGTCACTCGTCTTTTTTCAGTGCGTCACGCAGGGACGCCAGCCCGGCAAAGGGTTTGGCATCGTCGTCGGTCATCGCCTGTTTGCCCGGTTCGGTATAGTTCGCGTCGCCCAAATGTGCACCGTCTTTCCGGGGGTATTGGGGCAACGCAAGGGACAATGCCTCGCGCATCACCTGGTCCAGATCGATTTCCGGGCCCAAGGCTTCGGTCTCGTCATCTTCGGGCATTTCGAATTCGGGTTCGTCGGGTTCGGTCCAATTGGCCAGGAAAACGCGCCGTACCGGGGCCTCGATCCTGGTCGTGACCGGGTCCAGCGTCACCACGCAGGGCTGAATGACGGTTGCGCCCAGCTTGGCGGTCAACACCCAATCACGCTTGCCCTTCGCGCGCAGCTCGCCGACAAAACTCAGCTTGCGCAGCCCGAGCAGGCCCAACGCATCACGAATTTCCTCGAGTTGCCGGGCAGGGGGGCGCAATTCGAACGCGGTCGGGCTGTTTTGCGGCAGATCGGCCACGCGCAATGTTGAGAGGTCGGACATTGTGACCCTTTCCTGTGTTGAACCGGGGCATGGGTTTCTGTAATCGGATAGAAGCCGCAAGGGACCAAGGCAAGAGGGTGAACATGTTGAAAGTACTGAACAGGCTGAAACCGGCGTCCAGGGCGGTTGCCTGCACGCTTGTTCTGGCCACCGCTGTTGCCTGTACCCCGGTCTACAAGAAACACGGCTATATCCCCACCCCGGAAGAGCTGGCCGAGATCAAGGTTGGCGTCGATACCCGCGACACGGTTCTGGAAAAGGCTGGCGCGCCCAGCTCGTCAGGTGTGTTGAAGGATTCGGGTTTCTATTATGTGGCGTCGCGCGTTCGCCACTATGGCCCCAAACGCCCCGAGGTCGTCTCGCGCGAATTGGTGGCGATCAGCTTTGACCAGCGTGGCGTCGTCCGCAATATCGAGAAATTCGGTCTCGAAGACGGCTATGTCATCGTGCTGGATCGCCGTGTGACGGACTCCAGTGTTCAGGACAAAGGCTTCCTTCGGCAGCTGCTGGGCAACATCGGCCAATTCAGCCCGTCGAACATCCCGGGAGCCAGCTAATTTCCGGCCGCCGGTTGAAAGCTTCACACGGCGGTCACACTATTGGTGCATGGGATCAGGCAGATCGCAATCGGTGAGAAACCGCGGAGGATGCGACCATGGCCGATGACATTTTGCTGGACAAGGGCCGCTACCGCGCGCGCCTGGCGCGGTGTCCCGAGGACGTGCGGGCGGCCCAGAATCTTCGTTCTCTTGCATTCCGAACAGCCGAGACGGATCGGGACGACTTCGACGTTACCTGCGCCCATGTTCTGGTCGAGGATTCGCAGGCAGGCGGCCAGTTGGTCTGCTGTTTCCGGATGCTGGTCATGGACAGTGGCAGCGAAATCAGCCGCAGTTATTCGGCCCAGTTCTACGACCTTTCCGCGTTGCAGAGCTTTGATGGGCGCATGGTGGAAATGGGGCGGTTCTGCATCCATCCGGATTGGACGGACCCCGATATCCTGAGGGTGGCCTGGGGCGCGATGACGGCCTTCGTCGACCGCAACGGCGTCCAGTTGCTGTTCGGATGCTCGTCCTTCGCAGGGACTGAGACTGCGGAGTACCTGGATGCCTTCGCGATGCTCAAACATCGCCACCTTGCGCCCAAGCGCTGGTTGCCGCGGGTCAAGGCGCCGGACGTGTTCCGGTTTGCCGCGCGGCTGCGGCGCCGGCCTGATACGCAGAAAGCCATGCGCCGCATGCCGCCGTTGCTGCGCACCTATCTGATGATGGGCGGCTGGGTCAGCGATCACGCGGTGGTGGACCGCCAGCTGAACACGCTGCATGTCTTCACCGGTGTCGAGATCGGCGCGATTCCCGCGGCGCGGAAACGCCTCTTGCGGATGATCGCGGGCTGAAGCCGCGCTGCTGTCAAAAGGTGAGGCTGGGGCGTTGACGCCCAATGTCTGCCGGTTTAGCTGGCGCATATGGCACGTATTCCTTTGTTGCAGATGTCCGGTATCTCGCTGACCTTCGGGGGCGAGCCGGTGTTTTCCGACCTGGACCTGGTGGTTCAGCCCGGCGACCGCGTTGCGCTGGTCGGGCGGAACGGCTCGGGCAAATCCACCCTGATGAAGGTTATGGCCGGTCTGGTCGAACCGGACCGGGGCGAGATCGTGGTGCCGCCCGGCAAATCCGTCGGCTACATGGAGCAGGACCCGACGATGGAGGGTTTTGCCACGCTGGGCGACTATGCGGCCAGCGGGCTTGAACCCGGCGAGCTGTACAAGGTGGAACGGGCCGGGGAAGGGTTGAAATTCGACCCCTCGCGCGCGGTTCAGACCGCCTCGGGCGGTGAAAGGCGGCGCGCGGCGCTGGCCAAGCTGATGGCCGAGGCCCCCGACCTGATGCTGCTGGACGAGCCGACCAACCATCTGGACATCGAGGCCATCGGCTGGCTTGAACGTGAACTGGGCGCGACACGGGCGGCCTTTGTCCTGATCTCGCATGACCGCGCGTTCCTGCGGGCGCTGACCCGGGCAACACTGTGGATCGACCGCGGTGAGGTGCGCCGGCAGGAGCAGGGGTTCGAGGCCTTCGAGGCCTGGCGCGACAAGATCTGGGAAGAGGAAGATCAGCAACGCCACAAGCTGGACCGGCTGATCAAGTCCGAATCCCGCTGGGCTGTCGAAGGGATCAGCGCCCGCCGCAAGCGCAACCAGGGCCGGGTGCGGGCGCTGCAGGCCTTGCGGGCCGAACGCGCCGCGCAGATCAAGCGTCAGGGGTCGGCGGCCATGTCCTTGGACTCCGGTCCGAAATCGGGGCGCAAGGTGATCGAGGCACGCGGTCTCAGCAAGGCATTCGACGGCAAGCCCATCGTGCGCAACCTGGACCTGCTGGTACAGCGCGGCGACCGGGTGGCCTTTGTCGGTCCGAACGGCGTTGGCAAGACTACCGTTCTGAAGATGCTGCTGGGCGAGGTCGCGCCGGATGAAGGCACCGTGAGCCTGGGCACCAATCTGGAAATCGCGGTCTTCGACCAGACCCGCGCGCAGCTGGACCCCGAGATGACCCTGTGGGACAGCCTGACCGGCGACCCCGAGATGCGAGTCTCGGGCAAGGCCGATCAGGTGATGGTGCGCGGCCAGCCCAAGCATGTGGTGGGTTACCTCAAGGAATTCCTGTTCGACGAGCGGCAGGCCAGAGCGGCCGTCAAGTCCTTGTCGGGCGGCGAAAAAGCGCGGTTGCTGCTGGCCAAGCTGATGGCGAAACCGTCGAACCTGCTGGTGCTGGACGAACCGACCAACGACCTGGATGTCGAGACGCTGGACCTGTTGCAGGAGTTGCTGGACGACTATGACGGCACCGTGCTGCTGGTCAGCCACGACCGGGACTTCCTGGATCGTGTGGCGACCACCACCATCGCCATGGAGGGCAACGGCCGCGCGACCGTCTATGCGGGCGGCTGGTCGGACTATGTCGCGCAGCGTGGCGAATTGGCCGAGAAAAAGCCTGAGAAATCAAAAGAGAACAAGCCGAAGGTCAAGCAGGAAGCCAAGCCGAAAACCGGCCTGTCCTTTTCCGAAAAGCACCGGCTGGAGAAGCTGCCCGCCGAGATCGCGCGGCTGGAAGCCGAGATCGCCAAGCTGGAGGAGCTGATGTCGGACCCCGAGCTGTTCACCCGCGAGCCGGTGAAGTTCCAGAAGGCGACCGAAGCCCTTGTCGAGCGGCAGGAGAAGCTGGCCGCCGCCGAGGAGGAATGGCTGGAACTGGAAGAAAAGGCCGAGGCCGGGGCCTAGCCAGGCTCGACCCGAGGCGCGGGCAGATCGGCTCTGCCCACGCCATGCGGTCATGTCAGCGCATGCGCAGGGCGCCGTCGATGCGGATGACGTCGCCGTTCAGATAGCCCATCTCGACGATGAATCCGGCCAGCCGGCCATATTCGCGCGGGTCGCCCAGACGGGCGGGGTTGGGCACGTCGGCGGCCAGCTGCTGCTGCACCTCTTCGGGCAGACCGGCCAGCATCGGCGTCATGAAGATACCGGGCGCGATGGTCATCACCCGGATCCCGGTCGAGGCCAGATCGCGCGCCATCGGCAGTGTCATGCCCACGACACCGCCCTTGGACGCTGCATAGGCCGCCTGACCTTTCTGTCCGTCAAACGCGGCAATCGAGGCGGTGTTGATGATCACGCCACGCGCGCCATCCGACTCGGGCGCGTTCTTGGCCATCTCGGCGGCGGCCAGACGCGACACGTTGAAAGTGCCCACAAGGTTGATGTCGATGGTGCGCTGGAAGGCGTCCAGCGGGTGCGGGCCGTCCTTGCCGACGGTCTTGATGCCATAGGCGATGCCGGCACAGTTCACGCAGGCGGTGATCTTGCCCATCTTCTCCATCGCCAACGCAATGGCCGCGGCCACCGAGTTCTCGTCCGTCACGTCGGTCTGGGCGAAATGTCCGCCGATCTCGGTCGCGACCTGCGTGCCACGCTCGGCATCGCGGTCAAGGATGGTGACCTGCGCGCCGTTCTCGGCAAAGTAACGGGCAGTGGCCTCTCCGAGGCCCGATGCGCCGCCGGTGATGACGGCGGCGGTGGTGGACAATTGCATGGCGGGCTCCTCCCCAGTGATCTGAACGTTCGTTCAAATAATCCGAGTTGGCCCGTCCTGTCCAGTCGGCAGTGACTCAGTCCAGCCGGCTGCGCTGCTGCATCGGGGTGACGCCGAAGGCGGCGCGGTACACGCGTGAGAAATGACCCGGGCTTTCAAAGCCGCAGGCAAAGGCCACGTCGGTGACCGAAGATTCGGTCTGCAACAGCAGGTTTCGCGCGCGGTCCAGCCGCAGCTCCATGAAGTATTTCTTGGGCGAAGCGTTGAGGTATTTGCCGAAGAGCCGCTCGAGCTGGCGGGTCGAGATGCCGATCTGTTCGGCGATCACCGCCGGCGAGATCGGGTCGTTGATGCGGTCGGCCATGATCTGGATCGCTTTGGCCAGATGCGCGTTGCGCATGCCGTTGCGCGATTGCAGCGACACACGCTGATCGGCGGTCGCGTTGCGCACGGCGTTGTAGACCATCTGGTCGGCCACCGCGATCGACAGGTCCTGCCCGTGGTCGCGCTCGATAAGGTGCAGCATCAGGTCGGCCGTTGCGGTGCCGCCCGAGGCGGTCATGTGCTTTTCATCGGCCACGAAGACGCTGCGCACCAGATTCACGTCCGGGAAAGCCTCCATGAAGGCGTCGTGATATTCCCAATGGATCGCCGCCTGCATCCCGTTCAGGAACCCGGCCTCGGCCAGCAGCCACGCGCCCGAACACAGCGCCCCGATGGCCGTGCCGCGTGCCCGTTCGCGGCGCAGCGCGGCCAGCAGGGGGCGGCTGACGTGATCGCGCATGTGGATGCCTGACAAAACGAAGATCTGGTCGCATTTCGGCAGGTCCGTCAGCCCACCATGCACCAGCGTCACGGACCCGTTGGAACACACCGCCTGCGCGCCGTCCTCCGAGGCGAAGGACCAGCGGTACAGCTCCTCGCCGCTGACCCAGTTGGCGATACGCAGCGGCTCGACCGCGCAGGAGAAGGCCAGGTGCGAGAACTCGGGAACGAGGATGAAACAGAAATGTTGCGGGCGGGTCATGCGCTCAGTCTATCACGGGCGGTCAGGCTGATTGTGTACAAGGTGCATTTTATCGGGCAAGAGCAGGGGCGACATCCTGGGTGTCGCGATTCGACCAAAGCGAAGGTTGGGGATGAAAGACGACACGAAAAGCCGCAAGGCGGCGCTGGCCGCGCATCTGAAGGCGGCGGTGATGACGCTGAAACTGCGCCCCGGCGATGACCTGGACGAGGCGCAGCTGTCCGAGGCGTTCGGCTTGTCGCGCACGCCCCTGCGCGAGGTGTTCCGGCATCTGGCCGGGCAGGGCTATCTTGAACTGCGTGAAAACCGGGGCGCGCGGGTGTCGCAGATGTCCTATGCCACGTTGCGCGATTTCTTCCTGGTGGCGCCGATGATCTATGGCGCGGTGCTGCGGCTGGCGGCGCAGAACACCACAGGTGACCAGATCGACCGGTTGAAGGCGGCGCAGGCGGCTTTTCGGGAAACGCTGCGGAAGGGCTCGGCCGAAGATCGCGCGCTGGCCAACAACCAGTTCCACGAGATCACTGGCGAGATGGCGGCGAATGTGTACCTGCTGCCGTCGTTTCAGCGGCTGCTGATCGACCATGCGCGTATTGGCATGACCTTCTACCGCCCGGGTCAGGCCGGGATGGGCGAAAGCCTGGCTCTGGCCTGCGACCAGCATGACGCCATCATTGCCGCGATCGAGGCGCGCGACGAGGCGGCGGCGGGGCAGCTGGCGGCCGATCACTGGGCGCTGTCGCGCGATCAGATCGAGCTGTTCGTGACGCCGGCCGGTCTGGACCTGCCGCTGGGCTCGGTCGAACGCGGATAGAAAAACGGCCGCCCGAAGGCGGCCGTCGTGTTCGGGGGCAGGCGGTTCAGCCCAGCTGCACCAGCGCGTGCCGCTTCTTGCCCGCGCTCAGCTTGATGGGCGAGGAAAGGGCCGCTGCGTCGATCATGAGCCCCGCATCGGTCAGCGGTGCGTCGTCCAGACGGGCGCCGTTTTCGGAGATCAGGCGCTTGGCCTCTTTGCCCGATTTCGCCAGGCCCGACTTCACGATCAGCTGCACGACCGAGATGCCGTCGCCCAGATCCTCGGCTGTCAGGGTCAGGGTGGGCAGGTCGCCGCCCACGCCGCCCTTTTCGAACACCTCGCGCGCGGTGGCCTCGGCCTTGGCCGCGGCCTCGGCCCCGTGCAGCAGGGTCGTCACCTCGTTGGCCAGACGGATCTTGGCCTCGTTGATCTCGGACCCCTGCAGCGCGCCCATGCGGTCGCATTCGTCCACGGGAAGCTCGGTGAAGATCTTCAGGAAGCGGCCCACATCGGCGTCGGTGGTGTTGCGCCAGAACTGCCAGAACTCGTAGGGCGACAGCATGTCGCCGTTCAGCCAGATGGCGCCGCCCTGGCTTTTGCCCATCTTGCGCCCATCGCTGGTGGTCAGCAGGGGCGTGGTCAGGCCATAGATCTCGTGATCCAGCACGCGGCGGGTCAGGTCGATGCCGTTGACGATGTTGCCCCACTGGTCCGATCCGCCCATCTGCAGGATGCAGCCATAGCGGCGGTTCAGTTCCAGAAAGTCATAGGCCTGCAGGATCATGTAGTTGAACTCGAGGAACGACAGGGACTGTTCCCGGTCCAGCCGCGATTTCACCGATTCAAAGGACAGCATCCGGTTGACCGAGAAATGCCGCCCGATGTCCCGCAGGAAATCGAGATAGTTCAGGTCGTCCAGCCATTCGGCATTGTTCAGCATCAGCGCGCCGGTGTCGCTGTCGTCATAGGACAGGTACTTGTCGAACACCTTCTGCATGCCGGCGATGTTGGCGTCGATCTGCTCGGGGCCCAGCAGGGGGCGTTCGTCCGAGCGGAAAGACGGATCGCCCACCTTGGTGGTGCCGCCGCCCATCAGGGTGATCGGCTTGTGCCCCAGCTTCTGGAACCAGCGCAGAACCATGATGTTCATCAGATGCCCGACATGCAGGGATTGGGCGGTGGCGTCATACCCGATATAGGCTGTCTGCACCCCGCTTGTCAGAGCATCGTCAAGGCCCTGATAATCGGTGCAATCGGCCAGAAAGCCGCGCTCGATCATCGTGGCGATGAAATCCGATTTGGGGTGATACGTCATGTCTTGCCTCGGGGTTGAATTGCGGGGCACGTTATAGGCGGCGAACGAGGGAAGGAAAAGGCCATGAATAAGGCCCGAGGCAAAGTTGGGGCAGTGCGGGCACTGGGGGCCATGTCGGGCACCTCGCTCGATGGGGTCGACGCGGCGGTGGTGGAAACCGACGGGCGGCAGATCCTGCGGTTCGGCGACAGTGCCTACCGACCCTATACCGAGGACGAGCGCAAGCTGCTGCGCGCCGCGCTGGGAAAATGGAGTGGCCCCGAGGTGCACGCCGCCGAAGATCTGGTGACCCGCGCCCATGCCGAGCTGCTGTCGGAATTCGAGGACGTGGAGCTGATCGGCTTTCACGGCCAGACTCTTGCGCACGAGCCGCGCGGCAAGGGCACGTTGCAGGTGGGCGACGGCGAGGGGCTGGCGGTCGCGCTGGGTGTGCCCGTGGTCTGGGATTTCCGCAGCGATGACGTGGCCATGGGCGGCGAGGGCGCGCCGCTGGCGCCGTTCTTCCACTTTGCCTGCGCAAAATATGTCGGGGCCACGGCGCCCTTGTGCTTTCTGAACCTGGGCGGTGTCGGCAACCTGACCTACGTGGACCCGTCCTTTGACGGACCCGAGGCACCGGGTGCGCTGTTGGCCTTTGACACCGGCCCGGCCAATGCGCCGATCGACGATCTGGTGCAGGCGCGGCTGGGCCTGCCCATGGACCGCGACGGCGCGCTGGCCCGGCAGGGTTCGGTCGAGACCGGAGCGCTGGAGCTGTTCCTGGCCGAGCCCTATTTCAACCGTCTGCCGCCCAAATCTCTGGACCGCAACGATTTCGCCGAGATGATCGGCCTGGTGAAGGAACTGAGCGACGCTGACGCTGTTGCCACCCTGACAGGCATGAGCGCCGCCGGGGTGGTGCAGGGGATGGAGCATTGTCCCAAACCGCCTTCGCGTGTGCTGGTCACCGGCGGCGGGCGCAAGAACCCGGTTTTGATGGAGATGTTGCGCGTGGCGTTGGACTGCCCGGTTGATCCGGTCGAGGCTGTAGGGCTGGACGGCGACATGCTCGAGGCTCAGGCGTTTGCCTATCTGGCGGTGCGTGTCGCGCGGGGAATGCCGACCTCTTGCCCGGGCACCACCGGGGTCAAGGCGTTGGTTGGCGGGGGAACGGTCAGCCGGGTGTCGCAGGGCGCACCGCGCTGAAACGCGGCGAAAAATGATCCTGCCAAGGCGCTCGGGCGTAATTGTAGCAGTAGCCACAACAATGCCGGAGATGAAGATGATCGGTTCCCTTGTCAAAAATGCGGCCGGTTGTGCCGCCGCGTTCATGCTCGCAGTGCCCGCCATGGCTGATGTGCAGGTTGAGTTCGTCGAGGGAGCGCCAAAGGACCGCTTCGTTCTTCGCAACGCCAGCGATTGCAGCCTGTCTGCTGCAACGGTGCGTCTGGATTTGTCCTCGTCGCAGGGCGGGCTGATCTTTGATGTCACTGGCGCGGGGGCAGGGGTCGAAGTGTTTCAGCCGTTTGAGATGGTTTCGGGGTCCGAGTATCTGAACGGGTTGCCTCAGGTTCAGGACGGACAGTCGATGGTCGATCTGGACATCCGGGCCATGCCGCCCGGTGCGGAAATCGCCTTTACGATCGACGTGGATGACACGGGCGGCGGACGCGAGATCACCGTGTCGGGGGCCGAGATTCAGGGCGCGACGGTCTCTCTGGAAGGCGCGAAGAACCCGCAGCGTGGTGTCTTTTCGTCGGCGGCCCGCGCGGCTATACCGGTCGGGACCTGCTGAGCGGCAGTGCACCTGCGGATGGAACCGGCATGACCAAGACACTGACACGTATCGCATTTCTGGTTCTGGTACTGGGTGGCGGCATACTGATCGGCACTCTGACGGGGCCGGGTGAGTGGTACGCGAACCTGAACAAACCGGTCTTCAACCCCCCGGGCTGGGTATTCGGCCCGGTCTGGACGGTTCTGTACGTGTTGATTGCGATGGCGGGATGGCGGCAGTTCGAACGCGACCGGGGATCGCCCGCAATGCGCCTGTGGTGGGCGCAGCTGGGCCTGAACTTCCTGTGGTCGCCCGCATTCTTCGTGCTGCACCAGCCGTGGCTGGCATTGGTAGTGATACTGGCGCTTCTGGTGGTGATTGTTCTGTTCATCACACGTGTCCGCCCGGTGGATCGCGTTTCGGCATGGGCGTTCGTGCCCTATCTGGCATGGGTGGCATTTGCGACCGTTCTGAACCTGTCGATCGCGATCCTGAACTGACGCCGGCGGTGGTCAGAGCATCCACTCGACCGGCAGCCATCTGACGACGGCGGCAAGGCCGCGCTGGAACCGAGAGGTGTTCGGGTCGGTCTCAAAGGTCGTGGTCGTCCCGTCCTTGGTCTGCTGAACCCAGACCAGCCCGCCGTCATCGGCCATCTCGACGCGATAGGCGAAGTCGGGCTTGTCCAGTTGGCTGGCCAGATCTTTAGCAATCGTAGGACTTTCGATCAGCAGCCCCATCTCGGTGTTCAGCCGGGCCGAACGCGGGTCCAGATTGTATGAGCCGATAAAGATCCGTTTGCCATCCGAGCCAAAAACCTTTGCATGCAGGCCCGAGGCGGAGCCTGCAAGAATTTCGGGCAGGCTGCGTTCCTTGTGCTCGTCGCGCAACGCGCGCAGCTCCAGCAACTGAACCCCGCTTGCCAGCAGGTCGTCGCGATAGGCCATGTAGGCGGCATGAACCGGCATCACATCGGTCGCATCCAGTGAATTGGTCAGGACCCGGACTTTGACCCCGGATGACGCCAGCCGTTCGAGCAGCTCGGCCCCGCGGGGACCGGGAATGAAATAGGCTGAGACCAGATCGAGCGAAGTCTCGGAGCTTTCGGCAAAGGTGATGAGACGCTCGACCATGAGGTTCTCGTCCTCGACCTCTCCAAGCCCCTTGGCCGGGTCATCGACAAAAAGTTCGACCGCGCTCCATTCGAACGGCAGATCGCGGGCGGCGATGCGGTCGGCCAGTTCATTGTCGCGGATCGCCTTTTGGTATCCGGCCCCTGCCGCGGTCTGACGCGCGGCCTCGGCCAGTGCTTTCAGGCTTGGTTCGGTCGCAGCGGGCAGGAACAACGCGGCATCATAGGCTGATCCGCTGTTCCAGTAGGCATCGAAGGATGCTGCAACCTCGTCCACGATCGGACCGATCGCGATGGTATCGACATCCAGATAGTGCGTCCCGGCCCCATAGTCGAAATAGATGTCGCCGATGTTTCGGCCCCCGACAATCGTGGCCACGCCGTCCACCGTCATGGACTTGTTATGCATGCGGCGGTTCAACCGGCCGAAATCGAACACATAGGACAGCAGCTTGGGATTGCGCAGCGTGAACGGGTTGAAGATGCGGACATGGGCCGTTGGCATGGCATCCAGTTCAGCCAAAAGCGGGTCCAGCCCTGAGATGCCGTTGTCATCGACCAGAAGGCGCACGCGCACGCCCCGTTCCGCCGCCGCACGCAATTCGTCCAGCAACATCAGGCCGGTCACGTCATCCTGCCAGATATAGTATTGGGCATCTATGGACGAGACCGCCTCACGCGCGAGAATGGCGCGGGCGGCAAATGCGGTATGCCCCTGACCGAGGGGGCGGACGCCGTCCAGTCCGGGGTTGCGCTGCATCGCCGGCTCGATGGCTTGGCCCAGCGGACCAGTCCAATCCGCGGGTTGGCGGTATGTCCGCTCCGAGAAATTGGTCTCGGGCAGCGGAAAAGCCAACCGCATCCCAAGCACGCCCAGGCCGAGGATCACAGCCACGGTCACCAAAGTCTTGATCAGCCGCATCGCGCCCTCGTCTTTGCCCAATCATACACACGCGAACCTTGCCGCATCGGGCAGGGCAAGTTCAAGCATGGTTCGGCAGGGGCTTGAGGTTTAGTTCCTGGGAATGTCGAACTCCGGCGGCGCCAATTCGAACCCGTCGAACTGGAACCCGGGCGAGACGACGCAGCTGACCAGCGTGTAGTCCCCGGTGCTGCGGGCAGCCTGCCAATGCCCGGCGGGTACGATGACCTGCGGCGCGCCCGCGCTCAGGTCAGGGGACAGCATGTGATCGCTTGCCGGTCCAGTATCGGTTTCGCTGATCGACAGGATCAGCGGCGCGCCGGCGTGAAACAGCCAGATCTCGGTTGCATCGACCCGGTGCCAGTGGCTGGCCTCGTCCCGTTTCAGAAGGAAATAGATGCAAGTCGCGGTGGGGCGGCCTGTGTTGTCTGCGCGCCAGGTCTCGGCATACCAGCCGCCTTCGGGGTGGGGCTGCAGTTGCAGGTGGTCGATGATCTGGTCGGCGGTCATGGCGGGCCTTTCACGGCGATGGGATTTGGTGCTGGCAATACTGTGCACAGATCATATGTTTGCGCCATGACCCTGACGATCCCGTTCGACAATTCCTATGCCCGGCTGCCCGGTGCGTTTTATGCGCGCCAGTCGCCCGAGCCCGTACGCGCGCCGCGGCTGGTGGCTTTCAATGACTATCTGGCGCAGGTGCTGGGTATCTCGCCCGGTGACGCGCAGGACATGGCCCAGGTTTTTGCGGGCAACACCCTGCCGGACGGGGCCGAGCCGCTGGCGCAGCTGTATTCCGGTCATCAGTTCGGCAACTACAATCCGCAGCTGGGCGACGGGCGCGCGGTGCTGCTGGGCGAGGTGGTCGGCACGGACGGGATCCGCCGCGACATTCAGCTCAAGGGCTCGGGGCGCACGCCGTTTTCGCGGCAGGGTGACGGGCGGGCCTGGCTGGGGCCGGTTCTGCGCGAGTATGTCATATCCGAGGCGATGCACGCGCTGGGCATTCCCACCACGCGCGCCTTGGCGGCAGTGGAAACCGGTGAGGTCGTGCTGCGCGAGGGCCCGATGCCCGGCGCGGTGCTGACCCGCGTGGCGCAAAGCCATCTGCGGGTGGGCACGTTCCAGGTATTCGCCGCGCGCGGCCAGATCGCCGACCTGCGGCGGTTGACGGATTATGCCATTGAACGCCACTACCCGGAGGCCGTCGGGCCGATGGGCCTGCTGCGCGCCGTGCGGGACGCGCAGGCCGCGCTGATCGCGCAATGGATGGCGGTGGGCTTCATCCACGGGGTGATGAACACCGACAACTGCGCCATCTCGGGCGAAACCATCGACTATGGCCCCTGCGCCTTCATGGACAGCTATCACCCCAACACCGTTTACAGTTCGATCGACCGGATGGGGCGCTATGCCTATTCCAACCAGCCCGAGATCGCGGTGTGGAACCTGGCGCAGCTGGCGACCGCGCTGATCCAGCAGATCGAGGACAAGCAGGCCGCCGTGGAAGAGGCGACCGAGATCGTGCACGCCATGCCCGATTTGATGCAGCAGCACTGGCTGCGGCGGTTCCGGGCCAAGATCGGCCTGACCACCGAGGAGGACGGCGACCTTGCACTGATCTCGGACCTGCTGACGCGGATGGCGCAGAATCAGGCCGATTTCACCAATACCTTCCGCGCGCTGGGCAGCGATGCGGCGCGGGACCAGTTCACCGATCCGGCGGCTTTCGACGGCTGGGCCGAGGGGTGGCGCGCGCGACTGACAAGCGAGGCGGACCCGGCCGCGGTGATGCACGCGGCCAACCCGGCCTTCATCCCGCGCAACCACCGGGTTGAGCAGATGATCCAGGCCGCCGTTCAGGGCGACTATGCCCCGTTCCACCGGCTGAACGCAGTGTTGGCCCGGCCCTATGACGACCAGCCCGACGCCGCCGACCTGATGCGCCCGCCCACGCAGGACGAGGTGGTGCATGCCACCTTTTGCGGCACCTGAGCGGGTTTCGGCATCTGTGCTGAACTATCGGCTTGCGTCCGGGCGCGATCCTGCGAATCCTGACGGGGTATAACCGTAGAAAACCGATGACCACTTTGCCCAAGCTGCGCCTTGCCAGCTACAACATCCAGAAATGCGTCGGACTGGACCTGCGACGCCAGCCGCAGCGCATCCTGCAGGTGCTGGATCGGCTGGGCGCCGATATCGTGGTGCTGCAAGAGGCCGACAAACGCCTGCCGCCGCGCCCGGCGGCGCTTCCGCATTTCATGCTGGACGAGGCCGGGTGGAAGATCGTCGATCTGGGCGGTGCGGGCAGTCTGGGCTGGCATGGCAACGCGGTGATCTGGCGGGGAGACCACATTCAGGTGCGCCGCGCCGCGCATCACGATCTGCCGGGGCTGGAGCCGCGCGGAGCGGTCCGGGTCGAATTCGACACCCATATCGGGCCTTTGCGGGTGATGGGGATGCATCTGGGGCTGTTCTCGGCGTGGCGCCGTCAGCAGATCATCCACCTGCGGCAGGACGGCCGCGCGCTGGACCGGATGCCAACCGTCTGGGCAGGGGATTTCAACGAATGGTCGCGTCAGCCGATCCTTGACCGTCTGGCCCCCGACATGCGGTTCTTGCCGCCTGTACCCAGCTTTCCCGCCGCGCAGCCTCTGGGCGCGCTGGACCGGATCGCGCTGGGCGGCGGGCTCGAGGCGTTGGCCCACGGCGTGCATGGGGAACGGCCCGCGCATATCGCCTCGGACCACCTGCCGGTCTGGGCCGATCTGCGGCTTGCGGGCTAAGGCGCAGCGGGCGCAAATCACAGTGGCGAAATCCGCGCGGACGTACTAAGACAGAAACCCGAACGGATTCTGGGGGATGACATGGCGGATACGATCATCGCGCGTTGCGAAGCCAAAGGCCTGCGCATGACCGGCCAGCGTCGAACCATCGCGCAGGTACTGCAGGACAGTGATGATCATCCCGATGTCGAGGAATTGTACGCCCGCGCCTCGGCGCTGGATGCGGGCATTTCGATCGCAACCGTCTATCGCACCGTCAAACTGTTCGAAGAGGCCGGGATTCTCGAACGGCTGGAATTCGGCGACGGGCGTGCGCGTTATGAGGACGCCGAGCGCGACCACCACGATCACCTGATCGACATGAACTCCGGCGAGGTGATTGAATTCGTGGACCCCGAGATCGAAGCCCTGCAGGAAAAGATCGCCTCGAAGCTGGGCTATCGCCTGAAAGGTCATCGGCTGGAGTTGTACGGAGTTCCGCTGGACAAGGACTGATCCGGCCGGGACACATCACCAAAAGCGATTGGTCATCCAAAATCTATTCATGGTTCCAAGCCCTCTTCGCGCTTGCCACGGCGGCGCGATCCGGGTCTTCTGCGTTGCGACGCGGCAATTAGGCCCTCCGAAATCAATAGGCAACGACATGAACAACGCGAACGGCATCCTGCTGGTCATCGGCGCTATGGCCGCCTTCACGCTTGAGGACATGTTCATCAAGCATCTGTCGGTCACCGTGCCGACCGGTCAGGTCATGATCGTGCTGGGGCTGTTCTGCGCACTTGTCTTTGCCGCCATGGCCATCGTGACACGCAAACCGATCTTTGACACGGCGGCTTGGCAACCGCTGTTCGTGATCCGCGCGTGCACCGAGGCGGTCGGGGCGCTGAGTTTTGTTACCGCATTGTCCCTTGTAGACCTGTCGACCGTTGCGGCCGTGTTCCAGGCGATGCCGCTGGTGGTCACGATGGGGGCCGCTCTCTTCCTGCGCGAGCAGGTCGGCTGGCGCCGTTGGAGCGCAATCGGCGTTGGGTTCATCGGCGTTCTGATGATCATCCGCCCCGGTTTGGACGGGTTTCGGCCCGAGGCTCTGTTCGTGGTGGCCAGCGTCATTGCCATTGCCGCGCGGGACCTGATCACCCGCCGGCTGGACGCGCGCGTGGCTTCGGCCGTGGTGGCGTTGCAGGCCTACGCGGCGGTCGCGATTGCCGGCGGCGTGCTGATGCTGACCTCGGCGCAGCCTCTGGCGCCGCTGCAGATGGGGCAGATTGGACCCTATCTCGGTGCCGTTGGTTTTGGTGTTCTAGGCTATCTGGGGATCGTGACCGCAATGCGCGTGGGCGAGGCCTCGGCCCTGACGCCGTTCCGCTATACGCGGCTGCTGTTTTCGATCTTGGCAGGGATGTGGATGTTCGGCGAACGGCCGGACCTGATGACCATGATCGGCGCGTCGCTGATCATCGGGTCGGGCATGTACACGTTCATCCGCGAACGGCGCATTGCGCGGGCCATGGCTCCGGCGGTCTGCTGACCTGTTGGCGCAAACACGCCGCTGTTGGCGCTAAAGGCCGGAAAATATGCGTGTTAGCGATAACGGACCCGGTTTACTTTTCCCCGCGTGCTGGTATGAGGCATGCAACCGAACGCATTTTCAGGGACCGGTATCATGAGCACCATCATCGACATCCACGCACGCGAAATCCTGGACAGCCGGGGCAACCCCACCGTCGAGGTGGACGTGGTTCTGGAAGACGGCACCATGGGCCGGGCCGCCGTGCCTTCGGGCGCATCGACCGGCGCCTATGAGGCGGTGGAAAAGCGCGATGGCGACAAGTCCCGTTACATGGGCAAGGGCGTGCTCGAAGCCGTGGCCGCCGTGAACGGCGAGATCGCCGAAGAGCTGGTGGGCTTTGACGCGACCGAGCAGGTGGCGATCGACGCCGCCATGATCGAGCTGGACGGCACCCCGAACAAGGGCCGCCTGGGCGCCAACGCCATTCTGGGCGTGTCGCTGGCCGTGGCCAAGGCGGCGGCGGATTTCACCACCCAGCCGCTCTATCGCTACGTGGGGGGCACCTCGGCGCGGGTTCTGCCGGTGCCGATGATGAACATCATCAATGGCGGCGAACATGCCGACAACCCGATCGACATCCAGGAATTCATGATCATGCCCGTGGCCGCCAGCAACATCCGCGAGGCGGTGCGCATGGGTTCGGAAGTGTTCCACACTCTGAAAAAGGAACTGTCGGCCGTCGGGCTGGCCACTGGCGTCGGCGACGAGGGCGGGTTTGCCCCCAACATCGCCTCGACCCGCGAGGCACTGGATTTCATCCTCAAGTCGATCGAGAAGGCGGGCTACAAGCCGGGCGACGAGATCTATCTGGCGCTGGACTGCGCCGCGACCGAATATTTCAAGGACGGCAAATACGTTCTGTCGGGCGAGGGCAAGACGCTCAGCAGCGACGAGAACGTGGCCTATCTGGCAGCCCTAGTGAAGGACTACCCGATCATCTCGATCGAGGATGGCATGTCCGAGGATGACTGGGACGGCTGGAAGGCGCTGACCGACGAACTGGGCGGCAAAGTACAGCTGGTGGGTGACGACCTGTTCGTGACCAACCCCGCGCGTCTGGCCGAGGGTATCGAGAAGGGCTGCGCCAACTCGATGCTGGTCAAGGTGAACCAGATCGGTTCGCTGACCGAGACCCTGCGCGCCGTGGATATGGCCCACCGGGCCGGCTATACCAACGTGATGTCGCACCGCTCGGGCGAGACCGAGGACGCCACCATCGCCGATCTGGCTGTGGCGACTAACTGCGGTCAGATCAAGACCGGCTCGCTGGCGCGGTCGGACCGGCTGGCCAAGTACAACCAGCTGATCCGCATCGAGGAAACGCTGGGCGAAGTCGCGGAATACGCGGGGCGTTCGATCCTTCGCAAGTAGGCCGCAAGCTGTTAGGCTGGCCCCCGACATTGGCCGGGGGTCCGTCATGCTAATTATCGTTGAACCAGAAACGCCGGACCAGTTCGATGCTGTCCGGCGTTTGTGTTGGGAATATCACGCCTATCTGCTGACGCTGGATGAACGGTCGCGACAGGTCGTGAACACGTTCTATCCACCCGAGAAATATGCAGCCGTTCTGTCCGCCATCGAGGTCGAGCATATGCCGCCCAAGGGCGGGACGCGGCTGGCGATGCTGGACGGGCAGGCGGTGGGCTGCGGGATGTTTCAGACGATCGGTCCGGGTATCGCCGAGATCAAGCGCGTATTCGTGACCGATGGCGCTCGGGGCACTGGTGCGGGGTGTGCGATCATGCAGGCGCTGATCACTCAGTGCCGCAAGGACGGGTTTGAGATGATCCGGATGGACACCGGAAAACCGCTGGAAGCGGCGACTCGGCTGTATCTGTCGCTGGGGTTCAAGCTGCGCGATGCCTATTCGGATATACCCGAGATCGCCCAGGGCCAGCTGTTATTCTTCGAAATGTCACTGACGGGCGACGCCGCCGAACCCGATGGAATTGCAGGGTAATCTCCCTTTACCCCCGAGTTTGGGGCAGGCAGGGAGAAAAAATGCAAACATAAATGTGATTATGTGTGAACTTGTTCCTACAAGTGCGACGTTGTCGGGCGTAGCTTGACGGTACTGCAGAAAAGGAGAACGTGATGTCCGCTTCAAGAATCCTTCTCGTTATTTCCGTGCTTTCCGTCGGGGTTCTGGCGGCCTGCGCAGGGCCTGACACCTACCCGATCACCGGCGAGCCGGTGTCGCAGAACGATCCGGTGCAAGAGATGTACTACAATCCCGGGCTGATCTTCCGCGGTGAGTCACGCTAGAGCTTTTTGCTCATCAACATGTAACGGTCGCGCGGTTTGAAACCGGTCCGCAGGTAAAGTTTCTGCGCGGCCTCGTTGGTTCGATCCACTTCCAGATGCAGGGCCGTCAGGCCGGCACCGGCCAGCGCTTTGGGCAAGTCCAATAGAACCTCGGTGGCAATTCCGCGGCCGCGAATTGCAGGCCGGATGTAGATTTCGTCCACGAACCCGTCCATCCCCCCGAACTCGACCGACCAACCGAAGGTTAGGATGATGTAGCCCAACGGCGCGCGCGAAGGGCCGATCAGATAGATGCAGCCATGCGGGATGCCTTCCAGCAGCGGCGTCAGCGCATCGCGCCTTTGGTCGGGGTCCTGTTCGATCCCGGCCTCAGCGTGAAAGGCCGCGACCAGGCCCATCAGGCGATCAAGGTCCTCGGGGCGGGCAAGGCGCAGGGCGGCACTCATAGCCGCGCCAGCCGTTCGGTCAGCAGGGCAAAGAACCCGTCGGCATCCACGTCGCCGATGAACAGCGCATTGGGCTTGCGGTCGGTGACGCCCCACCAGTCGGCGACGGTCATGCCAAGTGTGAGGTCCGACTGGGTTTCGATCTCGACGTTGACGTGTCGGCCCGAGAACAATTCGGGGCGGATCAGATAGGCGGTCACGCAGGGATCGTGCAGGGGCGCGCCCTCGCTTCCGTATTTTTCCTTGTCGAAACGTTCGAAGAAATCGGTCATCTCGGCCACTGCGATTCCAACCTTGGTGCCAAGGGCGCGGAAGGCGTCGTTGCGCGGTTTGGTAACCAGCGCCTTGTGCGTCACGTCCAGCGGCATCACCACGATCGGAACGCCGGATTTGAACACGATATCAGCGGCCTCGGGGTCGACATGAATGTTGAATTCGGCGGTGGGTGTGATGTTTCCGACTTCGAAGTAAGCGCCACCCATCAGCACGATTTCCTGCACGCGCTCAACAATGTCGGGCGCCTTCTGAAAAGCCGTGGCGATGTTTGTCAGCGGCCCCAGCGGGCAGAGGGTGACGGTGCCGGAATCCTGCGCGCGCAGCGTGTCGATGATGAAATCGACGCCATGCCCCTCGGCCAACGGCATCTGCGGGTCAGGCAGGACGGGGCCGTCCAGCCCGGTCTTGCCATGCACGTGCTCGGCGGTGATCAGAGGACGTTTCAACGGGCGGTCGCACCCGGCAAAGACCGGAATGTCCGTGCGCCCGGCCAGTTCGCAGACGATGCGCGCATTCTTTGCAGTCAGCTCCAGCGGCACGTTGCCGGCGACGGCGGTTATGCCCAGAACCTCGATCTCGTCGGGGCTGGCCAGGGCCAGCAGGATGGCGACGGCGTCGTCCTGTCCGGGGTCGGTGTCGATGATGATCTTGCGCGCGGTCATAGGGCCTCCGGGGTCTTGAAGGGCGGACACTGGCAAGCGCGGCCCGGCTTGTCCAGCGGTTTCAGGCGTCGCTTGCGGCCTTGAGCGGCGGGAGTTTGCCGTTGGCGCGGTGTTCTTCGGTTTTCACCGCGTCCCACAGGGCGTCCATCTCTTCCAGCGTGCTGTCTGACGGCGTCTTGCCACGTGCGGCCAGCCGGGCTTCGACCTGTTCGAACCGGCGGGTGAACTTGGCGTTGGTGCGGCGCAGCGCGGCCTCGGGCTCGATGCCCATATGGCGGCCGAGATTGACGATCACGAACAGCAGGTCGCCGAACTCGTCCTCGAGCGCGTCGGCGTCCATCTGGTTGCGCGCCTCTGTCAGTTCGGCGGCTTCTTCGGTGATCTTGTCCAGCACATGGCTGACATCGGGCCAGTCAAACCCCACCCGTGCGGCGCGTTTCTGCAGCTTGTAGGCGCGCAGCAAGGCGGGCAGGTTGGCGGCGACACCGTCCAGCGCGCCTTTCTGTTCCTTTCCGGCGCGCTCGGCGGCCTTGATCGCCTCCCAGTCGCGGGTCTGTTGTTCGGCAGACTTGTCGCGGGATTCGTCGCCGAAGACATGCGGGTGGCGGGCCACCATCTTGTCGGACATGGTGCGCACCACGTCCTGAAAAGTGAAATGCCCGGCCTCTTCGGCCATCTGCGCATGAAAGACCGACTGGAACAGCAGGTCGCCCAGCTCGCCCTTGAGCTCGTCCCAGGCCTGGCGTTCGATGGCGTCGGCGACCTCATAGGCCTCTTCGATCGTGTAGGGGGCGATGGTGGCGAAATCCTGTTCGATGTCCCACGGGCAGCCGGTTTCCGGGTCGCGCAGGCGGCGCATGATCTCCAGCAGCCGCTCGATTCCGGCGTCGGTATCGTGGATCAGTGGATTTTCAGCCATTGCGAAGCCCCTTGTTCCGGTGTCAGATGCATCCATCCCGCAGCTTGGATCAGGAGTCCACCCCCGATGCCCGTCGTCAACCGCATTGCCGATTACGCCGCCGACATGGCCGAATGGCGCCAGCACCTGCACACGATCCCGGAACTGGAGTTCGACTGCCACGAGACCGCCGCCTTCGTGGCCGAGCGGCTGCGTGAATTCGGCGTGGACGAATTGCACGAAGGGATCGCGCAGACAGGGATCGTGGCGATCATCACCGGGCAGGGCGATGGCCCCACGATCGGGCTGCGCGCCGACATGGATGCGCTGCCGATCGCTGAGGAAACGGGTGTGGACTATGCCTCGAAGACACCGGGCATGATGCATGCTTGCGGGCATGACGGGCACACCACTATGCTGCTGGGCGCGGCGCGGTACCTTGCCGAGACGCGGAATTTCCGGGGCCGGGTGGCGTTGCTGTTCCAACCCGCCGAGGAAGAGGGCGGCGGTGCCGATATCATGGTCAAAGAGGGTGTGATGGACCGGTTCGACATCGCTCAGGTCTATGCCCTGCACAATGCGCCGGGCTTTGCCGAGGGCGCGTTCTATACCACGCCCGGGCCGATCATGGCGGCGGTCGATACGTTCGACATCCACATTCAGGGCGTGGGTGGCCACGGTGCCATGCCGCACGAGACGCGCGACCCGGTCATGGCCGCCTGCGGAATCGCCCAGGCGATCCAGACCATCGTCAGCCGCAACCACTATGCGCTGGACGATCTGGTGATCTCGGTCACCCAGATCCACACCGGGACCGTGAACAACGTGATCCCCGACACCGCCTATCTGAACGGCACCGTCCGCACTTTCGATCCGGCGGTGCAGAAGATGGTGATGACCCGGCTTGAGGAAATCGTGCAGGGGCAGGCGGCTTCCTACGGGGTCACGGCGACGCTGGACTATGTCGTCGGCTATCCGGCCACGGTCAACGATGCGGACAAGACCGGTTTCGCCGCCGAGGTGGCGCGCGAGGTCTCGGGCGCCGATCGGGTGATCGCCAATTCGGGCCGCGAGATGGGGGCCGAAGATTTCTCGTACATGCTGCAGGAACGCCCGGGCGCCTATCTGTTCCTGGGGCAGGGCGACGGGCCGGGGTTGCACCACCCCAAGTACAATTTCAACGACGAGATCGCACCGGTGGGTGCCTCGTTCTTTGCGCGCATCGTCGAAAAGGCGCAGCCGTTGACCTGACGGTCCGGTCAATACCAGGGAGGAAACGGGCCAAAATGGCATTGGAAGACGCAAAAAACCAGGTCGATGAGGCCTTTACCAACCCCGACCTGAAGGGGTTGAGCTATGAAAACACCTTTGGCGGGGCCACGTCCTTTCTACGGCGGCTCTACACCAAGAACCTGAAAGGCGTGGATATCGCCGTGACCGGCGTGCCGTTTGATCAGGCGGTGACCAATCGCCCCGGCACCCGTCTGGGCCCGCGCGCGATCCGTGAGGCCAGCGCCCTGCAATCGCCCGATGCGCCCTATGGCTGGCCCTTCGATGCGCTCAGCGAGCTGGCGATCATCGACTATGGCGACATGGCCTATGATTATGCCAACATTCCCGCCTTTCCCGACACGCTGACCAATCATATCCGCACCATTCTGGCGGCGGATGTGGCCTCGGTCACGCTGGGGGGCGACCACTATATCAGCTTTCCGATCCTCAAGGCCTATGCCGAGAAATACGGCCCGATGTCGCTGTTGCAGTTCGACGCCCATACCGACACCTGGGCCGATGACGACATGAGCCGGGTGGACCACGGCACCATGTTCTACAAGGCGGTGAAGTCGGGGATCGTGGATCCGAAACGCTCTGTCCAGGTGGGGATCCGCACCACCAACGAGGACACGCTGGGCGTCAACATCATCGACGCGCGCGAGGTCTATGAATCCGGCCCCGCCGCCGTGTCGCAGAAGATCAAGGGCATTTTGGGCGACAGCCCGGTCTATCTGAGCTTTGACATCGACGGGCTGGACCCGGCCTTTGCCCCCGGAACCGGCACGCCGGTCTGGGGTGGGCTCAGCTCGATCCAGGCGCAGATCATCCTGCGCGACATCGCCGGGATCAACATCAAGGGCGGCGACGTGGTCGAGGTGTCTCCGCCGTTTGATACATCGGGGGCCACGGCGATCGCGGGGGCGCATGTGGCGACCCAGATCATCTGCCTGCTGGGATGGAACAAACTGGCGAAAGACGGGCGGTTTTAACCATTGGTTAGCCATGGTTTTGCTATGGCCGGTATCAGGTGAAGCAACGGGACAGGGGGCGCGCACGCCATGAGCCAATTCAACCAACCCATCAGCGGCAATGATCTGGCGCGGTTTTCCGGGCCCAACACCTTCATGCGGTTGCCTGCGGCGGATTCTCTGGCGGGGCTGGACGTGGCGGTGCTGGGCGTGCCGATGGATATCGGAACCTCATGGCGGTCGGGTACCCGGTTCGGCCCCAAGCAGATCCGCGCCGAAAGCGCGATGATCCGGCCCTACAACATGGCCACCTTCGCCGCGCCTTTCGACAGCCTCCAGATCGCCGATATCGGAGATCTGGCGATCAACACCTTCTCGCTAGCCGACAGCCTGCGGATCATCAAGGAAAGCTATGACGCGATCCTGGCGCAGGGCGTGATCCCGGTGGCGATGGGGGGCGATCATTCGATCACCCTGCCAATTCTGCGGGCCGTTGCCGCGAAACACGGGCCCGTTGCCCTGGTCCATGTGGACGCCCATGCCGACGTGAATGACGAGATGTTCGGCGAGCGCGAAACCCACGGAACCGTCTTCCGCCGCGCGTATGAAGAGGGGCTGATCGTGCCCGACAAGACCTTTCAGGTCGGTATCCGCGGCTCAGGCTATGCGGCCAGCGATTTCACCGAGGCCAAGGGCTGGGGGTTCCGGCAGTTTCCTGCGTGGGAGTTGTGGCAACAAAACCTGACCCAGATCGGGGCGTTGATCCGCAAGGAAATCGGCGAGCATCCGGTTTATGTCACCTACGACATCGACAGCTTGGACCCGGCCTATGCCCCCGGCACCGGCACGCCCGAGATCGGCGGACTGACCACGCCGCAGGCGCTGCAGCTGATCCACGCGCTGGGGGGCATGAACGTGGTGGGCTGCGACCTGGTCGAGGTCTCACCGCCCTATGACCCGTCGGGCAACACCGCGCTGACGGCGGCCAACCTGCTGTTCGAGCTGCTGTGCATCCTGCCCGGTGTGACGTCACGGTAGGCGGGGCCGGCAGGTCTTGCCCCGTACCTAGGGGCGGCTAGGGTTCTGCCGGAAGGTCTGAATGGAATGAAACGCATGGTTCTTTGGTTGGTTGTCGCCGCGGTTGTCGGGCTTGGCCTTTATGTGCGGCTGGCACCGTCCGATCCCGCGCGCTGGCATGTGCAGGTCGTGGCCGAGGCAGGTCGTGACCTGCCCGGAGGCGTGATCCGCGCGGTGCAGACCGGACCGGACGGCCTCGCGCGGCTGGACCAAGTGGCGCGGGCGACGCCGCGTACGACGGTGCTGGCCGGATCGGTGGATGCGGGCCTGATCACCTATGTCACCCGCAGTCGGGTGTTCGGCTTTCCCGACTACACCACCGCCCAGCAGGAGGGCGACACACTGCGCATCTATGGACGGTTACGATTTGGCCGACGGGATTTCGACGTCAACCGCACTCGGGTCGACGGTTGGCTGGCGGCTCTGCAGTCCTGAAGACAGGCACCCCTCTGACACCTCGCGCCACATCGGCACGTTCAGCGACATCTGGCACTGAGCCATGAACATGCGGCCATCGACCTGCAGGCAGACCATCTCGCCCAGTTCGACGCGGCTGCCGGACGTGTCGGTGCAATAGCAATCCTGCACTTTGCCACCGGGGCCGATGACATCGGCCAGACCGGGCGTTGCGCAGACAATCAGCAGGGCAATGATCCGTTTCATGCGCATAGCTTAGCACAAGCCGGGGCCTTGACCAAAGCCGTCGGATGATAGACACCGCCCCAATGATCCCCGAAGAACGTCTTGAACAGATCACCCAGCGATTCCAGTACCTCGAAGCGGCCATGTCTGATGGCGCCTCGGGCGGCGATATCGCGGCTTTGGCCAAGGAATATTCCGACCTCAAGCCGGTGGTCGAACAGATCGCAGCGTGGCGCCAGCTGCGGGCCGATCTGGCCGAGGCCGAGGCGATGCTGGACGACCCCGACATGAAAGAGCTGGCCGAGGAGGAGATCCCGCAGCTCAAGGCGCGCATCCCCGAGGCCGAGCATGCGCTGCAACTGGCGCTGCTGCCCAAGGACGCGGCCGATGCGCGGCCGGCGATGCTGGAGATCCGCCCCGGCACCGGCGGCGACGAGGCGGCGCTGTTCGCGGGCGACCTGCTGCGGATGTATCAGCGCTATGCCGAGGCCCGCGGCTGGCAGTTCGAGATCATCGAGGAACAGCAGACCGAGTTGGGCGGCATCAAGGAAGTGGTGGCCCACATCAAGGGCGACAACGTCTTTGCGCGGCTGAAATACGAATCCGGCGTGCACCGCGTGCAACGCGTGCCCGAGACCGAGAGCGGCGGGCGCATCCACACGTCGGCGGCGACTGTGGCGGTTCTGCCCGAGGCCGAGGACGTGGACATCCAGATCGACCCGAATGACATTCGCATCGACACGATGCGCAGCTCGGGTGCAGGCGGGCAGCATGTTAACACCACCGACTCGGCGGTACGGATCACCCACCTGCCGACGGGGATCGTGGTGACCAGTTCCGAGAAGTCACAGCACCGCAACCGCGAGATCGCGATGCAGGTGCTCAAGACGCGTCTCTATGACCTCGAACGTCAGCGGATCGACAGCGAACGCTCGGCCGACCGGGCCAGCCAGGTGGGGTCGGGCGACCGATCCGAGCGCATCCGGACCTATAATTTCCCGCAGGGCCGGATGACCGATCACCGGATCAACCTGACGCTCTACAAGCTCGATCAGATCATGCAGGGCGACCTGGACGAGGTGATCGACGCGCTGACCGCCGACGATCAGGCGCGCCTGTTGGCGGAGATGGCGCAATGATCGCGGCGCTGACAGCGGCACAGGCCATGGTGGCCGCCACCGCGCGCCTGCGGGCCGCAGGTGTGGACGACCCGGCGCGGGACGCCCGGGTTCTGCTGGCCCATGCCGCCCGGATCGAGGCCAGCCGCGTGACCCTGATTGCGCCCGAAGAGCTCTCGCCCGAGATCGCCGAACGTTATGAGCAACTGGTGTCGCTGCGCGCGATCCGGGTGCCTGTTTCCCATCTGCTGGGCGAGCGTGAATTCTACGGCCGACGCTTCCGTGTCAGCCGCGACGTTCTGGACCCGCGCCCCGAAACCGAAGCGCTGATCGAAGCGGCCCTTAGCCAGCCGTTTGACCGCGTACTGGACCTGGGCGTCGGCTCGGGCTGCATCCTGATCACCTTGCTGGCGGAACGCAGCAGCGCAACCGGGCTGGGCGTCGACCTGAGCGAGGCCGCCTGCCTGCAGGCCAGCGCCAATGCGGTGGCCCACGGGGTGCAGGATCGGGCGGAAATCCAGCGCTCGGACTGGTTTGGAAACATTGGCGGCCATTTCGAACTGATCGTTTCCAATCCGCCCTATATCGCGCTGGATGAGATGGATGGGCTGTCGCCCGAAGTGCGCGAGCACGAGCCGCGCCTGGCCTTGACGGATGAAGCGGACGGGCTGGACGCCTATCGCCGGATTGCGGCCGGCGCCCCTGATCACCTTGTGCCCGGCGGACGGCTTCTGGTGGAAATCGGCCCGACACAGGCGCAGGCGGTCGGCGCGTTGTTCGACGCAGCGGGGCTGGCGGATATCCGTGTGGTTCCTGATCTGGACGGGCGGGACCGGGTGGTGGGCGCCAGAATGCCGGGCTAGCCGCGGATTCTGAGGCCGATTTACGCCGGTCGGGGTAAAAAACCCGGCATTTGGTGTATTAACCCCTTGTCTGCGCCGTCAGGACATGCTTACTCAGAGTAGTCAGCGCGGTTGACGCCCCTTCGGCGCACCCCTGACGCCAAGCCCAAAAAAGTCGACATCCCGTGACGGCACAGGCCACAGAGCAGCGCAGAATACGGGTGGATCGACAGTGCAAGACAAGGCTGACGTACAGTAAGATGAGATCCTCCAAATCCCGCTCGCGGGCAAAGAACAACCGCAATCGTCCCTCTGGTGGAAACGTCGTTAACCGGGTTTTCGACAGCTCGGGGCCCGAGGGCAAGGTGCGCGGCACGCCGCAGCAGATCATTGACAAGTACAACCAGCTGGCGCGCGATGCACAGCTGGCCAATGACCGCGTCGCTGCCGAAAACTTTCAGCAACATGCCGAGCATTACCTGCGCCTGCTGAGCGAGGCGCAACGCGAAATGGAAGCGCGTCGGGAAGAGCAGGAACGCCAGAACCGCGAGCGTCAGGCCGAGCGCGATCGGGAGCGGGCGGAACGGCAGGAACGTGAAGCCGCACGCCAGGCGGACCCGGCCGAGGCTCCGCAGCCGGACATCGTTGATCTGAACGCCGATTCGGATACTCCTGAATCCGGGCTTGTCGAGACGCCCGAAAGCGCGGGCGCCAAGGCCGAAGCGGCCGAGCGCAAGGACAAACCTGCCCGGAGACCGCGCGCACGCAAGCCCAAGGCCGTAGAAGAGCAGGCCCCCCAAGGCGGCGGTGATGCACCAGAGGCTGCCGAATAAGCCATAGCGGTTGCGCACAGAGTTCAAAGGCCCCGGTCAGAGATGTCCGGGGCCGTTTTCGTTCGGGATCAGGTTTTTTGTATCTCACGCGCCAGCGCGCAGAACGCTTCGAGCGATATCTGCTCGGCACGGTCGGTCGGCTTGATGCCGGCGGCGGTCAGGCGGTCCTCGATATCGGGGGCCATCCCCTTGAGCGAGGCGCGCAGCATCTTGCGGCGCTGATTGAACGCGGCGGCCACGACACGTGACAGAATACCGGCATCGGCCGGAAAGCGCGGTTCGGGCAGGGCGGTCAGGTGGACCACGGCGCTGCTGACCTTGGGCGGCGGCGTGAACGCACCGGGGGGCAGGGACATGGCGATGCGCGCCTCGGCCCGCCACTGGGCCAGGATCGCCAGCCGCCCATAAGCCTTGGTGCCGGGCTGCGCCACGATGCGCTCGGCCACCTCGCGCTGGAACATCAGGGTCAGGCTCTGCCAGAAGGGTGGCCATTCCGGCGGGGTCAGCCAGCGCACCAGCAGTTCCGTGCCCACATTGTAGGGCAGATTGGCCGCCACGCGGATGGGCGGCGTCAAGTGTTCGAGCGGATCGATTTCTAGAGCGTCGCCATTGATGACCTCGAGCCGCCCGGGATAGGCGGTAGCGATTTCCTGAAGTGCGGCGATGCAGCGGGTGTCTTTTTCCACCGCCACCACCTTGCGCGCACCTTCGGCCAGCAAACCGCGGGTCAGGCCTCCGGGGCCGGGACCGATCTCCAGCACGTCGCATTGGCTCAGGTCGCCGGCCTGCCGGGCGATCTTGGCCGTCAGGTTGAGATCGAGCAGGAAGTTCTGGCCCAGCGACTTGCGGGCCGAGAGCTGGTGCTTGGCGATGACCTCGCGCAGCGGGGGGAGGGTGTCGATTGCGCTCATGATCCGGTTACCGTGGCGCAGGGTGCAGGCGGCGCGCCAGAGAATTTTTGCCTTCGGCGGGGATATTTGGCGCCAGTTGAAGGATCAAGTGCTTTGTGCCATGCGTTGGGCGAGTTTCAGCGCCTCGATCAGGCTGGTGGGGTTGGCGATGCCTTTCCCGGCGATGTCGAGCGCGGTGCCGTGGTCGGGCGAGGTGCGGATGAAGGGCAGGCCCAGGGTAACGTTCACGCCATGGTCGAAATCGAGCGTCTTGATCGGGATCAGCGCCTGATCGTGATACATGGCGATGGCGGCATCGTAGCGAGCGCGCGCGGCGGCGTGGAACATCGTGTCGGCCGGGTGTGGGCCAGTGACGGTGTAACCGTCGGGGGTGAGATCGGCCAGCAGAGGGGCGATCCAGTCCAGTTCCTCGCGGCCCATCTTGCCGCCTTCGCCGGCATGGGGGTTGAGCCCGGCCACCGCGATGCGAGGATTCGGGATGCCGAATTGGCGGCGCAGGCCGTCGGCGGTGATCGCGATCGTGTCGCGCAGCAGGTCGGGCGTGAGCCGCGAGGGCACTTGCGACAGCGGGATGTGGATCGTGGCGGGCACCACGCGGAGTTGCTCGCTGGCCAGCATCATCACCACGCGGGAACGGCCTGCCAGCGCCGCCAGAAATTCGGTATGGCCAGGATAGGCGAAATCGGCGCCGTCGATCAGGGCCTTCTTGTGGATCGGTGCCGTGCAGAGGGCCGAGGCCGCGCCCGATTGCACCAGTGACACGCCGGTTTCGATGGCGTCTATCACCGAAGGCGCATTGGCTGGATCGGGGTGGCCGGGCAGGTTCGGGGCCGGAAAGGTCAGCGGCAACACCGGCAGCGCCTCTGCGCAGATGTCAGCCACTTGGGCCGGGTCTACGATCTCGGTCGTGGGGATGTCGTCGGGCAGGTGACCGGCGTCGCCGATGTAAAAGAATGGGCAGCTGTCGCGCAATGCGGTCCAAGCCTTGGCGGCGATCTCCGGACCGATGCCCGAAGGTTCTCCGCAGCTGAGCGCGATGGGCGCGGTCATTGCTCGATGATGGTGGCGTCGGCGCGCAGTTGTTCGACGAGGCTGTTGGCGAATGCCTGCAGGCGTTGCTGCGTCAGCGCGTTGGCCACGTCCTCGCGCGACGTGTCCTCACCCAGATCGCGCGTCCGATTGCACAGCATGAGGAACACCAGCGTCTGGCCGTTGTTTCGGGTCAGAGAGGTCGACACCTCGTTTGGGTCCAGCTTGGCGAGTTCCAGCGCGATGTCGCGCGGGATTTCGGACGGACTTGCCGAGACCCGGTCGAGTACCTCGGGCGGTTGCCCCTTGGCGATGCCGTACAGGTCGTCGCAGGTATCCACCGTTTCCTTCAGTTCGGCGGCTGTTTGCAGTGTTTCGGGGCTGAGTCCGCCAGGCAGGTAATAGGCCGCATAGTCGATCTTGGAGAACCGCGGCGTGCTGGCGGCCACTTCTCGCAGGCCGCGCATCTGGAACAGGGCTACGGCGTTGGGCAGGCTCAGCGGGGCCGTGACCTCGCCATTCTTCAGGCCAAGGATAACCGGTTGCAGCGCCGGAGGCAGGTTGCTGACGTTCAACCAGTCCAGGCGTCCGCCATTTTCGCGTGTCGGCGCTGCCGAGTACTGCGTGGCGGCGGCCGAAAACGCATCGATGGTTTCGACACGGGCGATCTCGTCGGCCAAGGCCTCGGCCTGTGCCAAGGTCTGCGCATTCACGGGGATGATGATTTCGGACAGCAAAACCTGGAGACCGCCACCGCCGGTCTGACCCATTGCACGGTCGATCTCGTCGTCCGTCGGACGGGCCTGAGAGATAAAGCGGGCGCTGACATAGTCGCGCCATGCCAGCTGACTGGATACGTAATCCCGCACGGTTTCCCGGTCGATACCCGCGTCAGCCAGCGCCTTCAGGAATTGATCCGGGGTCAGCTGACCACGCGAAGCGAATTCGTCGATCGCAACCTGAATGTCTTCGGGTGTGGGCTGGATACCGGCTTCGCGCATCGCCTGTTTGCGCAGGCGTTCGTCGATCAGCGCCTTGCGGACTTCGGCCTCCGAGCTGCCGGGGATACCCAGAATTTCGAGAAACCGCTGGCGCTGATCCAGTTCGTACCAAGTGACGATATCCTGATTCACGCGGATCGCCGGTGAAAACAAGCTTTGCGCGGGGGCTTGCTGAGGCGCAACTGCCAGCATGGCGACCGCGAGGCCGGGCGCAAATGCCGTCAGCCAACGGGAACGAAAGAACCTGGAAAAACCTGAAATCAGCTGCATTTTCTTTTATACTTCTTGCCCCCGCCTTCAACGGCGTATCCTGTCAGTGCAACGGTAAAGCCGAATTCCGTCGAAGGCTCAATACTTGATGTCGAAGTATATCGCCGGCTGACGGACATGTTAACCTGCACACATTCATTTTCATACGTCACACCCAAGCCCAGCCGCAGCGGTTCGGATTCTGCCAGATCATAGCGGGCCAGGGCGTTGGCTCTCCAGTTTTCATCCAGTCGTTGACGTGCGGTCAACCGTATCTCGGATGTTTCCATGTCAAGGTTTTCGGCCGGGTCCGGCTGCTGCCAGATATAGCTTCCGCCCAGTTGGGTCCCCTCGTTGGCCCAGGTTCCGCGCAATTCAGCCTTGGTAAAGCTGAAATCGCCATCCATCAATCCGCGTGCGGCCAGCGTCAGGCCATTGTTCGTCTTGATCTGCCCCGCCAGCAGCAGGTCGGACGAAGTTCCCTGCAGGCCGGACGTAGCGGTGAAGTTCGGATCGGCGGTTGAGCGGAAGACCTGGCCGACCGTGGCCAATGCCCGCCAACCGCCCGGGGCATACCGAGCCCAGTTCACGCCCACGACCGCGGTCGTGCCGTCTTCGCGTCGGTCCTCGGCCGGAAAGCGCGACAGGGACAACAGGTTGCCCTGGTCAAATTCCTGGAAGGTGCTTTCGTCATCGGGCACATCGGTGTCCGAAACATGGGTCCAGCCAAACTGCGCGATCGGCTCAAGAAACTGGGTCGCGCCAGAGGCTTCGCGCCGGGTCATCGGATAGCGAAGTGTCAAAGCCGCACGCGGGGTCGACCGGGTGATCTGGTCGGGGTAGGCGCTGTCGTTGCGAATGTCGAACGTGTCGACTGAAGCCCCCAGTTCAGCATCCGCGCGCAGCCCGGAGGCAAAGGTCCAGCTGCGCAGCCACTGGGCGTCGAATGTGGCGCGGGCCACATCGCGCCCGATGGTATCCTCGTCGCTGGTCCGGGTGTGGGTGTGCGTGACGAAGCCCAACCGCACCTCACCGCCGACAGCGGACGCGGGGAAATAGCGTTTCTGGTAGAACAGATCGAAGACCTGCGACGGGATCTCATCCTGTTCTTCGCTGTCGCGCAGGGTCTTGTAGTGAATGAAGCTGGTCCGAAACGCCGTGTCGCGTTTGATGCGCTCAAGCGCGATCTCGCTGCGCAGGCGGTCATAGTCAGGCAGCCCATAGTCTGCCAAGTATGAGTCGTCCGATGCGGTCTGGACGTCAAAGGTGAGCCGGAAGTCGTTCGGAAGATTGAACCAGCCATTCGCAAAGAAATAGCCCCGATCCTGCTCCTGCTGGACATCGTCGCGGGTATAGGCCCCTTCAAACTGGATGCGGCCGTTCTTGAAGGCCTGCCGGTAGCGATAGCCAAGCGTCGTGGTCTTGGACGACAGGTAGGGGGTCAGCGTCAGATCCCTGTGATCGCCCAGTTTGAAGAAATACGGCGTCTTGACGCCGGTACCCAACTGCGAGGTCGTGCGGATTGACGGCACCAGAAATCCGGTTGCCCTGTCCAGTGTCGGGTCCGGCAGCCGCAGGGTTGGAAAGTAGAAAACCGGCACATCCAGAATGCGGAACTGGGCGCCCTCGAAATACAACTGCCGTTCGAGCTGATCATGCGTGACCTTGCGGGCCCGGATCTGCCAGAGGGGCGGCCGACCGTCGGCGCAGACATGGCAAGACGTGGCCGAGACCTTGCTGAACTGCGTGTAGCGTCCTGCCGCACGGGTCGCCTGAACCGACGCGATCTGCACCTGCTGATCGAACACCAGCCGTGCGCCGGTCAACAACCCGTTCTGGATGCCGTCATCCAGTTGCGCTGAGTCCGCAAGGACGGTCGAGCGTCCGCCCTGATCGATCCGTATCGGACCTTCCAGCGTCAGTTCGCCCGACTCGCGGTCGAACACCACGCGCTGTGCGGACAGTTTGACGTCGCCCTGAAAGGCTTCGATATTGCCCTCGGCCACCAGTTTGCGATCCGGGGTGATGAAGATCCGGTCGGCCACCAGCAGGGCAGGCTGATCCTGCGGTTGTGCCGTGTCAGACGCGGGCGTAGTGGTCTCCGAGGTCTGGGCCAATGCCAGCCCCGGACCGGAAAAGAACACGGCACTGGACAAAAGAAGGGGCAGAAGGCGCCGCATCAACCGTCCTCCGCGTGCAGCAGAAGGCCGAGCGACAGCAAAATGGCCGCAAACGGTGGTGCCCAGGCCGCAATCACAATCGGCAATTGGCCGTTCTCTCCCAAAATCTGAGCGAAATTGCGCACGAAGTATACGCCGAACCCCAGAAGAACAGCCGTCAGCACGGCGACGCCGGTGCCGCCGAACCGCACATGCCGCATGGTGAAAGCCGCGCCGATCAACACCATCGAGATCAGGAAGAATGGGCGCGCCAGCTGCACCTGCAGCCAAACCTCGTATTGCTTGGTCGAAAAGCCCGCCTCGCGCAGGTCACGGATCAGTTGGGGCAGGTCATAGACCGAGACGCTGTCCTGTTGGCCCAAGGTTTCAAGGATGCGCTGACGGGTCAGCGAAGTGGGCAGCCGCAGGGTCTCATGCGTGACGGCATGGGTCTCGGGGTTGGTGTCGTTGGACAGGGGCCATTCCTTGGTGTTGCGCAGGATCCAGGCCCCGTCGTCGAGGCGAGCGCCGTCGGCGATGATTTGACGGGTCGGAAGACCTTCGGGCGAAAACGTGATGATGGTCACGTCGATCAATTCAAGCTCGGCGTCGTTGGTCGATGCGCGGGCATGGATCACCGATTGGCCCTGCGGCGAGCCCTGACGCAGCCAAAGCCCATCGCGGCTGATCGAGAGGGCGGAACTGCCGCCGTTTTTGTATAGATCCGAGAAATGCCGGTACTGCTCGGACGTGGCCGCCGCAATCGGGTTCAGCAGGGCCACCGCCAGAGTTCCGATTATCAGCGCCAGAAGGACCGGTGCCAACAGCGCGCGGATACCCGAGCGGCCGATCGCCCGGGTCACCACCAACTCCGAGCTGCGTGCGAGTCCGACAAATAGGGCAATGGTCGACAGGATCATCAACAGCGGCAGCATCTCGCTGATCGCAGCGGGTGTGTTCAACAGCGTCAGCTGCAGAACCTGGCCAAATGACAGGTCGGCGTCATTGAACCGACGGGCCTGTTCGATCAGGTCGATCAGGATCATCAGTGTCAGGAAGATGGCCCCAATCACCAGAAAGCTCTGCAAAAAGCGGCGGGCGAAGTACCGGTCCAGAATCACGGCCGCATCCCCGGCACGTGGCGTCCAGCAGGCCTGTTGCCAGAATCGCCAAGGCACAAAAACATGCGCGACGGCCTATGCCTGCCGAATGATGCCAAGTTTTCTCCCCCGAGCCTGCCGGTCATTTTGGCGCGACCTTAATGCAATTGGCGGGCGGGGAAAACTGCTATCTGGTCAATGGCGGCGGCGCGGGCTAGGTCTGTGGGCAGAGTTTTTCAGGAGCAAGAAATGAGCAGTCTGGTACCGATCCGTTTTCAAGCCTTCGAACTGGACCTGATGGCGCAGGCCCAAGGCCGGGTGGCCATTCTCATTCCCGCCGATGGCAAGATGAACCCCGCCGCGCGCCGCGCAAACCGACTGACCCGTGGTGCCGTGGCCCGGCTGGTGGAAAGCGACCGTTTCGCCAAGGTCAAGACTGGCGACGTGATCTCGTTGGCTTGGCCCGGCGGGATGGAGGCAGAGGCATTGGACATTCTCGTCCTGCCACGCCGCCCCGAACCGGACGAAGCCCGCAAGGGCGGTGCTGCGCTGGCCAAGCTGGCAGGTGGCAAGGACCTGCTGGTCATGGCGGGCAACCAGGTCCGGACCGAGGAACTGGCCCTGGGCATTGCCCTGCGCAGCTATGATTTCGACGCACACAAAACCAAGGACGATGACGCAAAGGGCGCGGTGACCATCTGCCACGCCAAGCCCGAAGACGCCGAGGCCGCCTTCGCACCGCTCTATGCAGTGGCTGATGGTGTGCGCATGACCCGCGACCTGACGAACGAACCCGCCAACATCCTGACGACGACCGAATTTGCCAACCGTCTGAAAGAGATGGAGGAGTTGGGCCTGAAGGTCGAGGTGCTGGACGAAGACAAACTGGCCGAGTTGGGCATGCGGACCCTGCTGAGCGTCGGGCAAGGCTCGGACAGCCCCTCGAAAGTCGTCGTGATGCAGTGGAATGGCGGCGATGCCGATGACGCGCCGCTGGCTCTGGTCGGCAAGGGGGTCGTTTTCGATACTGGAGGTATCTCGATCAAACCGGCCGCGGGCATGGAAGAGATGACCATGGACATGGGCGGCGCAGGCGTCGTTGCGGGCACCATGCGCGCATTGGCCAAGCGTAAGGCCAAGGCCAATGTCGTGGGCCTGGTCGGGCTCGTCGAGAACATGCCCTCGGGCAGTGCCACGCGGCCGGGCGACGTCGTCAAGTCGATGAAGGGCGATACGGTCGAGATCATCAACACCGATGCCGAGGGACGTTTGGTGCTGTGTGACGTCATGTGGTACGCGCAGGAGCGGTTCAATCCGGTCGGCATGATCGATCTGGCCACCCTGACCGGCGCCATCATCATCGGGCTGGGGCATGAAAACGCAGGCGTGTTTTCCAACAACGACACCTTCTGTGACGCGTTCCTCAAAGCGGCCCGGGCCGAGGATGAAGGCGCGTGGCGTATGCCGCTGGGGCAGGCTTATGACGATCTGCTGAAGTCGCGCATCGCGGACATGAAGAACGTGGGCGGCCGGCCGGCCGGTTCGATCACCGCAGCGCAGTTTCTGCAGCGTTTCGTCAAGGAAGAAACACCCTGGATCCATTTGGATATCGCGGGCGTGGCCTCGGTCGCGGCGGAAACGTCCTATGCGCCCAAGGGCGCCACGGGTTGGGGCGTCCGTGCGCTCAGCCGTTTCGTGCAGGACAATTTCGAGTAGGTCGATGGGCGCCGTCTACTTCTACCACCTGACCCGCCATCCACTTGAGCAGACATTGCCGGTGTTGCTGGACAAGGCCCGGCAGGCCGGGTGGCGGATTGCGGTGCGAGGCACTGACCCTGCGCGGATGGACTGGCTGGACGAAAGGCTTTGGCTGGGCCCCGAAGACGCGTTTCTGCCGCATGGGCAGGCAGGTGGGCCGCATGACGCGGTTCAGCCGATTCTGCTGACCACCGAGGCTGACGCTGCCAACAACCCGTCTTGCCTGATGGCGGTGGACGGGGCCGAGGTGACGCCGGATGAGGTGACCGCCTCGGAGCGGGTTTGCATCCTGTTCGATGGCAACGATCCAAGCGCGGTGGATCATGCGCGCGGTCAATGGAAGACGCTGACCGCGGCGGGTTGCGCGGCGCAGTATTGGTCGGAGGAATCCGGCCGCTGGGAGAAAAAGGCCGAATCCGGCTGACACGGGACCGAAATCAGATTGCAGGCGTGGCGATCCGCGCGACAGGAGATTGATTGATGAAAATGAAACCGTTGGGCCGCACGGGCATCCAGGTCTCGGACCTGTGCCTCGGAACCATGACATTCGGCACGCAGACCCCCGAGGCGGATGCGCATCGTCAGATCGACACGGCGCTGGCGGCCGGGATCAATTTCCTTGATGCCGCCGAGATGTATCCGGTCAACCCGATCACCAAGGAGACCGTGGGCAAGACCGAGCAGATCATCGGCAACTGGAATGCGGCACATCCGGCCCGCCGCGGAAGCTATGTTCTGGCGACCAAGCACTCGGGGGCCGGCTTCACGCATGCGCGGGACGGAGCACCGATCTCGGCCAGCACGATCCCCGGGGCCATCGAGGGATCGTTGCGGCGTCTGCAGACCGACTACATCGACCTGTACCAATTTCACTGGCCCAACCGAGGCAGTTACATGTTCCGGCAGAACTGGGACTATGACCCCTCGGGCGGCGACAGGCAGGCGGTTCTGGACAACATGCGCGAATGCCTCGAGGCGCTGCAGTCGCAGGTGGACAAGGGCAATATCCGCGCCTTCGGCCTGTCGAACGAAAGCGCCTGGGGAACCGCCCAGTGGCTGCGCTTGTCGGAAGAGATGGGTGCGCCGCGGGTGGCCTCGGTCCAGAATGAGTATTCCCTGCTGTGCCGCCTGTATGACACCGACATGGCCGAGTTGAGCGCCTATGAGGATGTGGGTCTGTTGGCCTTCTCGCCACTGGCCGCCGGATTTCTGACCGGCAAGTATCAGGGCGGGGCGGTGCCCGAGGGATCGCGCATGTCGATCGTGCCGCAGATGGGCGGGCGCAAAGGCGACCGGGTTTTCGACGCGGTCGAAGCCTATCTGGCGATTGCCGCTAAACACGGGCTGGACCCGGTGCACATGGCGCTGGCCTGGTGCCAGGCGCGGCCATTCATGACCTCGGTCATCTTCGGCGCGACCACGCAGGCGCAGCTGGAGCGGATCCTGGAGGGGCGGGATGTCGTGCTGTCCGATGAGGTTATGGCCGAGATCAACGCGGCCCATCGCGCGCATCCGATGCCGTATTGAGGGATGGGGGCGCTGCGCCCGTCGCCGTGGCCAACTCCCCCCAAATCTATGACCAGATGAAGCTCGCCCGTCAGTGATGGGTGGGCTGGGTGCGGTCCTGCCTGAGGTCGCGGGCGGATAGTCCATGCGCCGTGCGGAAAGCGCGCGCAAAGCTGGATTGGGACGTGAACCCCGTGGCCAGTGCCACATCCATCAGCGCCATGTCGGTGTCGGTGACCAGACGGCGGGCTTCGGCCAGGCGCAGTTGCAAATAGTGGTCCTGTGGCGTGGTGTTGAGGCGCAGGCGGAATTGCTGCTGCAGGGTGCGCGGGCTGGTTCCCAAGGCCTGTGCGATCTCAGCCAGGGGCAGCGGATCGTCCAGCGCGGCCTGCATGATCGCGTTGGCGCGGGCAGTCAGAGCGCTGTGGCGATGCGGCGCGCCGGTGCGGCTCTGCGGTTTGCCGGGGTCGGGGGCGCCTTCGTAGAGGAACAGGCCCGAGACACGGGCCGCGAAGCCGGCGCCGTGGCGTGCGGCGATGATATGCAGCATCATCTCGACCGCGGGGATCGCGCCGCCCGAGGTCAGGCGGTTGCCGGACACGGTGAACCGGTCGGGGCGCACGTCGACTTCGGGGAAACGGGTGGCGAAGGTCTCGAGATCCTCCCAATGGGTGGTGGCGGCGTGACCGTCAAGCAGCCCCGCTTCGGCCAGCAGCCAGGGGCCTCCGTCGATGCCCGCCATCGTGGCACCGGTATTGGCGATGCGGCGCAGCCCGGCCAGCAGGCCGGGGGTGGCGTGGCGCACCAGATTGAACCCCGCGATCACGATCATCAGGTCACAGTGGTCGAGACGCGCCAGCGGGATGCCCGGCACTTGCAGCGCGCTGGTCAGCATCGCCGGCTCGGGCGTGGCGGTCACGTAGTCCCAGTCGAAGGCCGGGCGGTCGGCCAGCCGGTTGGCGGCGCGCATCGGGTCCACCGCCGAGGCGAAGCTGAGCGTGTTGCACTCGTCCAGCACCAGAACGGCGGTTTTCAGCGCGCGGTGCTCGGGCTGGAGGATGTTTTTTGCGGATTTCATCAAGTCTGATTCGCATTCTGGCAAGTTGTCTGGTCAAGGCTGCGCCAGAGTCGGGGCCAGACGCAAATCGGAATCCGGGGAGAAGCCTGGGGAAAACCCATGGCGAAGCCCGGTATAACCTGGGGATAACACCATGCCTTTGGAAATGAACCGCGAAGTCTTCATCACCTGCGCCGTGACCGGCTCGGGTGGGACGCAGGATCGCAGCCCACATGTGCCGCGTTCACCCAAGCAGATCGCCGAAAGCGCCATCGCGGCGGCCAAGGCCGGGGCCGCGGTGGTGCATTGCCATGTGCGCGACCCCGAAACCGGCGCGCCCAGCCGCCGTCTGGACCTGTATCGCGAGGTGACCGACCGCATCCGCGACGCCGAGGTGGACGTGGTTCTGAACCTGACCGCCGGCATGGGCGGTGACATCGTGTTCGGTGGGGTCGAAGCTCCGTTTCCCGTGGCCGAGGGGACCGACATGATCGGTGCGTCGGAACGCGTGGCCCATGTGGCCGAATGTCTGCCCGAGATCTGCACGCTGGATTGCGGCACCATGAACTTTGCCGAGGCCGACTATGTGATGACCAACACGCCGGGCGCGTTGCGGGCGATGGGGCAGATGATGACTGATCTGGGCGTGAAGCCCGAGATCGAGGCCTTTGACACCGGCCATCTGTGGTTTGCCAAGCAACTGGTGAAAGAGGGCGTTCTGGCCCCGAACGCGCTGGTGCAGCTGTGCATGGGCGTGCCGTGGGGCGCGCCGGATGACCTGAACACCTTCATGGCGATGGTGAACAACGTGCCCAACGACTGGACATTCAGCGCGTTCTCGCTGGGGCGGCATCAGATGGCCTATGTGGCGGCCTCGGTTCTGGCGGGCGGCAACGTGCGCGTGGGGCTCGAGGACAACCTGTGGCTGGACAAGGGGGTGCTGGCCGAAAACTGGCAACTGGTCGAGCGCGCCGGAACGATCATCGAGAACATGGGCGCGCGGGTGATCGGCCCGGCCGAGGTGCGCGAGAAGCTGGGATTGGTCAAACGGGCGCCTGTGGCGTCCTGACGGGCGGGGCTACCCTCACAAAATCTGTCGAACAACGATGGCCCCCGGTGCGGCTTGGACGTTCGGGGCGAAGGAGAGAAGATGAAGACGGCAGCGATCATCGGTGGTGGCGTGATCGGCGGCGGATGGGCCGCGCGGTTTCTGCTGAATGGTTGGGATGTACGGGTGTTCGACCCGGACCCCGAGGCCGAGCGCAAGATCGGCGAGGTCCTGGACAACGCGCGGCGGTCGCTGCCCGGGCTGAGCGATGTGCCGCTGCCGCCCGAAGGCGCGCTGAGCTTTCATGGCGACATGGCCGACGCGGTGCAGGGGGCCACTTGGATACAGGAGAGCGTGCCCGAGCGTCTGGATCTGAAGCGGAAGGTCTACAATGGGCTACAGGAGGCCTGTGATCCGGGGGCGATCATCGGGTCCTCGACCAGCGGGTTCAAACCATCCGAGCTGCAGGAAGGCGCGCTGCGGCCCGAACAGATCGTGGTGACGCACCCGTTCAACCCGGTCTATCTGCTGCCGCTGGTCGAATTGGTGCCCTCGGCCGTCAACCCGCCCGAACTGGTAGCGCAGGCCAAGGACGTGTTGCGCTCGGTCGGTTTTTTCCCGCTGCAGGTCCGCAAGGAGATCGACGCGCATATCGCCGACCGGTTCCTCGAGGCCGTCTGGCGCGAGGCGCTGTGGCTGGTCAAGGACGGCGTGGCCACGACCGAGGAGGTGGACGAGGCGATCCGGATGGGCTTTGGCATCCGCTGGGCGCAGATGGGCCTGTTCGAGACCTATCGCGTGGCCGGGGGCGAGGCCGGGATGCGGCACTTCATGGCCCAGTTCGGCCCGGCGCTGAAATGGCCCTGGACCAAGCTGATGGATGTGCCCGAGTTCACCGATGATTTGGTCGATATGATCGCCGACCAGTCGGACGCGCAATCGGGGATGCACTCGATCCGCGAGTTGGAGCGCATTCGTGACAACAATCTGGTGGGCATGATGCGGGCGCTGAAGGCGCGCGACTGGGGCGCGGGGGCAGTGCTGAACCAGCATGACGCGCTGCTGAAGTCGGGTGCCCTGCCGACGCTGGAACAGGCGGATCTGAGCCAGCCGATCCTGACGCTGGCCCGCGCGGTGCCGCTGGACTGGACCGATTACAACGGTCACATGAACGAGGCGCGGTATCTCGAGGCCTTTGCCGCAGCGACCGACCGTTTCATGGAGATCATCGGCTGCGATACCGACTACATCGCCTCGGGCGGCAGCTATTTCACGGCTGAAAATCACATCCGGTATCTGGACGAGGCCCATGCCGGGGCGAGAATCGAGGTGCGCACGCAGATGCTGTTGGGGCAGGGCAAGAAGCTGCACCTGTTCCACAGCATGTACGAGGGCGACAAACTGCTGGCCACGGGCGAGAGCTTTCTGCTGCATGTCAGCTTGGAAACCCGTCGGCCCTGTGCGCCGTCGCCGCAGATCGAAGCCGCAATGGCCCGCATCGCCGAAGCGCAGGCCGGGTTGCCCTATCCCGAGGGCGCAGGGGCGGCCATCCGCAAACCGGCATGACGGGGCGGGTTCTGATCACCGCCGGGGCTTCGGGCGTGGGGCGCGCGATGGCCGAAGCGTTCGACGCCGCCGGCGCGCAGGTCTGGGTGGCGGATGTGGACGCGGCTGCGCTACAGGCCTGCCCGGATCACTGGGGGCGGTCGCAGGTCGATGTGTCTGATGAGGCCGCCGTTGCAGCGCTTTTCAACGAGATCGCGGCGCAGTGGGGCGGATTGGACGTTCTGTGCGCGAATGCGGGGGTCGCGGGGCCGACCGCATTGGTCGAAGATGTGGCGCTAAGCGATTGGCAAAAATGTATTTCCGTCAATCTGGACGGGGCGTTTCTGTGCGCGAAATACGCGGCGCCGATGCTCAAACGGCAGGGGCGCGGCGTGGTGCTGATCACATCCTCGACCGCCGGGCAGTACGGCTATCCCAACCGTGCGCCTTATGCAGCGGCGAAATGGGCGGTGATCGGGTTGGGCAAGACCCTGGCGATGGAGCTGGGGCCGCACGGCGTGCGGTGCAACGTCATCTGCCCCGGCGCGGTGGAAGGCCCTCGGATGGAGGGCGTGCTGCAGCGCGAAGCGACCGCCAAGGGCATGACCCGCGATCAGGTCTATCAGGGCTATGCGGCGGGTACTTCGATGGGCCGCTTCGTCGAAGCGCATGACATTGCCGCGATGGCGGTGTTCCTGGCCTCGGATGCGGCACGGCTGGTGTCGGGGCAGGTCATCGCCGTCGATGGGCACACCGTGAACCCCGACCCCAAGCTTTAGCCCTGGTTGGGGCCGCGCATCTGACGGATCGAGGCGCGAACGGCCTGCCAGTTCTGTGCCTCTTCCACGTTTCCGGCGGCTTCGAATTCGCGGGCTTTCTGGGCGGCTTCGGCCTCGGCCTTGTCGCCATGCGCCGAGTAGAGGGCGCGCGCGTATTGAGCGGTTTTGAGAGCGTCCATTCCTGATATCCTCCTTTTGGTCGGATCGTTCGGATTTTCGCGCACCTCAATATAGGGGATCGGGTGGGAAATTGCACCTGTTGGCTTGTGTTACCCTGCCGAAATGGCCGCGCGCAGTTGGCGCAGGTGAATCGGGAAATGCCGGGCAGTCAGATCAGCTTCGCGGACCAAGGTATCGAAATGGCGCGTAAAAACCTCGATCCGGTCCCGGTCGCGGAAGGCCATGTAGTGGCTGCCGGCATAGAACACGCAGAGCAGCGGACCGAAGATGGTGACCGGCGCGGAATAGAGCCGCTTGGCATCGAACAGGTAGATGCGCATGCGCGGATACAGCTGTTCGCACAGCTCCAGCATATGATCGATCTGGTCCAGCCGCACCTGCAGGGGCAGCCCGTCATAATAGCCGGTGCCACAAACAAAGCTGTGAATCTCATACAGCGGCATGGCTATTTCATAGTCGGACTGGGCCCCGCGCATCCAGGTCAGGCGGTCCTCGGAGGCGCCGATGGCCTGGTCGGCGGTTCGGCCCAGATGCGGCGCATATTCCCATTCCAGCACGGCGCGGGTTTTCAGCATGTCGGGCAGGGTGGCCGGAACATAGCGGATTTTGTAGCCGGCGGCCTCCTGATGCCATTCAAAGATGCGCTCGTCGACCAGGGCGCGGGGTGCCTCGGTCATGGTCAGAGAACTGGCCAGCAGCTCGGCCGCGCTCTCGGGTCGGTTCGAGAGGCTGAGCAGCCAATCCGCCGACACCCCCAGAGCCGAGGCGCAGCTGCCCACGACATGGGCGTTGGGCAGGCGTGCGCCCGTATCGGTCAGCAACTGGGAAACGGTTGAGCGATCGACCCCGACGGTGCGCGCCAGCGCGCTTTGGCTCATCTTCCGCTGGTCCATCGCGCGGGCCAGGCGCAGGCGGAACTGCGCGGCGCGGTCTCGTTTGTCGAAATTTTCCTGCATGTGGTGATAAATATCACGGTCGCTGAGATTTGTTAATCATATTCGGAATTCTCGACAGGGCCGGCGGCAGGTAACGCTTATGTGAAAACCAAAAAAGACTGGGGACCGGAATGGAAACGCGGCGAAGATCTGTCGTGAAGGCAATCATTTGGAATGCGATGGGCCTTGCGGTCATGACCGTGGTGGGGCTGATCGCCACCGGCTCGGCCGCCGTCGGAGGCGTATTGGCGGTGGTGAACACGGCCATCGGGCTGACGCTCTACGTGATTTACGAACGCATCTGGGCCGGAATTTCTTGGGGGCGGCATGGCTGAGCCGACCACCCCAAAATCCCCCGAATGGCCGACCTTTGCCCTGATCGTAGCCTGCTATGCCCTTTGGCTGATTGCGATTTTCGGCGTGGCGGCGTGTTCGCTGTGGCTGGCGGTGCCGATGATGGGTGTCGTCGCGGCGCTGCATTCTTCGCTGACGCATGAAGCGCTGCACGGCCACCCGTTCCGTGCAAAGTGGTTGAACGAGGCGCTGATGGCGCTGCCGCTGACCCTGTTCATCCCCTACAACCGCTTCCGCGATCTGCATCTGGCGCACCATCAGGATGCCAACCTGACCGACCCCTATGACGATCCGGAGTCCAACTATCTGGACCCGGCGGTCTGGATCAGGCTGCCGCGGTGGCAGCGGTGGGTCTATCAGGCGAACAACACGCTGTTGGGGCGCATGGCGCTGGGTCCGATCATCGGCCAGTTGGCTTTTCTGCGCGACGACTGGCGCGGCGCAGTGCGCGGGGGACGTGACATTTGGCTGGCCTGGGCCTTGCATCTGCCGGGCGTGGCGGTGGTTCTGTGGGTCGTGGCGCAATCAGCGATGCCGGTCTGGGCCTTTGTCCTTTCGGCCTATCTGGGACTTGCGCTGGTCAAGATCCGCACCTTTCTGGAACACCGCGCGCACGAAAAGTCGCGCGCCCGCACGGTGATTGTCGAAGACCGAGGGCCGCTTGCCTTTCTGTTTCTGAACAACAACTTGCACGTCGTTCATCACATGAACCCGGCGGCGCCATGGTATCGGTTGCCCGCGCTCTATCGCCGAGGGAAAGAGCGCTATCTGGCCTGCAACGAGGCCTATGTCTATCGTTCCTACGGGCAGGTTTTCCGGCAGTATATCTGGCGCGCCAAGGATCCGGTGGCGCATCCGCTCTGGCCAAAACCTTGATTTGACGACAGAAGGGAAGCCATGAGTTTGTGGATTCCCGTAACCTTGGCCGCCGCCACCTTTCAGACGGTGCGCTTCATGCTGCAGAAATCGCTGAGCAGCGTGAAGCTGTCGGCGACCGGCGCGACCTTTGCGCGCTTTGCCTACTCGATGCCTCTGGTGTTGTTGGGGTTGGTGGTGGCGATGCGGCTCAGCGGTCTGCCGCTGCCTGCGCTGCCGCCTCTGTTCTGGCTCTATGCCGCCATCGGTGGGGTGTCCCAGATCCTCGCCACGATCTGCGTCGTGGCGCTGTTCAAACAGCGCAACTTTGCCGTCGGCATCACCTTCAAGAAAACCGAGGTGATCCAGACCGCAATCGTCGGTTTCGTCGTGCTGGGTGACCAGGTTTCTGCCGGTGCGTTCGGGGCCATCCTGCTGGGGCTTCTGGCGGTTCTGCTGTTGTCGAAAACGCCGGGCGGCAGTGGGGCGTGGTGGCGTCACCTGACGAACCGGGCCTCGCAACTGGGGTTGGGATCGGGCGTCTTGTTCGCCTTTTCTGCGGTCAGCTATCGCGGCGCGTCGCTGCAACTGGGCGATGGCGAGGCCTGGTTTCGGGCGCTGGTGACGCTGGCGGTCGTGGTCTCGATCCAGTTCCTGTCGATGGCGCTGTGGCTGGTTTGGCGCGACCGGGCCGAGCTGCGCGCGGTGTGGGACACGCGGCGCACCGGTATCTTCGTCGGGCTGACCAGTCTGGGCGGGTCGTTCTGCTGGTTCTGGGCCTTCAGCCTGCAGAACGCGGCCTACGTCAAGGCGCTGGGGCAGGTTGAGCTGATTTTCAGCCTCATGGCCTCGGTTCTGGTGTTCCGCGAGACGGTGACCCGGCGCGAGATTGCGGGGATGGTCCTGCTGGGGCTGTCGATCCTGATTCTGGTCGCCGCGATCTGAGATGCAAAAAAGGCGCGCGGAGGTCCGTGCGCCTTTTGATCTTTTGCTGTGCCGGCGGGTCAGCCCGCGCGGCGTTCGTCAAAGCTGAGTGCGATGAAGCTGGGCAGGTGATCGCCCATGCCGACGACGGCTGGACCGCCATCGTCGCGACGTCCGCGGCCTTTGCCACGTTTTTCCTTAGCAGGTTTGTCGTTCGACGCAGCGTCCTTGGCGGGTTTTTCCTTCTTGCCCTCGTCCTTGCGGGTCGAGGCGCGCGATTTCTTTTCGGGCTTTTTGTCCTCGGCCTCGGCCGGTTCGGCCTGAACCGGGTTGTCCAGACGCGGGATTTCCTTCTGGATCAGCTTCTCGATTGCATCCAGCGCCTTTTCATCGCGGGCCGAGCAGATGGTGATCGCCTTGCCCTCGCGCCCGGCGCGGCCAGTGCGGCCGATGCGGTGCACATAGTCCTCGGGGTGGCTGGGCACGTCGAAGTTGAACACATGGCTGACCGACGGAATGTCGAGCCCGCGCGCGGCCACGTCAGACGCCACCAGCAAACGCACCGAGCCGTCGCGGAACCCGTCCAGTGTCTTCATCCGCTGCGACTGGTCCAGATCACCGTGGATCGGCGCGGCGTTGTAGCCGTATTTCTTGAGCGATTTCGCGGTGATGTCCACATCGGTCTTGCGGTTGCAGAAGATGATGGCGTTGGTGCATTTGTCACCTTCGGCATCGATCAGCGCGCGCAGGACCTTGCGTTTGGTGCTGCCCTCGCGGTCGCGGCGGCCGCCTTTGACCATCACGACACCCTGTTCGATGGTCTCGGACGCGGTGGCCTGACGGGCCACTTCGATCCGGGCCGGGGCCGACAGGAACGTGTCGGTGATCCGCTCGATCTCGGGCGCCATGGTGGCCGAGAAAAACAGCGTCTGCCGGGTAAAGGGCGTCAGCGAGAAGATGCGTTCGATATCGGGAATGAACCCCATGTCCAGCATCCGGTCAGCCTCGTCCACGACCATGATCTGTACGCCGGTCAGCAGCAGCTTGCCACGTTCGAAATGGTCCAGCAGACGGCCGGGCGTGGCGATCAGCACGTCCACGCCGCGGTCGATCAGAGCATCCTGTTCCTTGAAGCTGACGCCGCCGATCAGCAGCGCCTTGGTCAGCTTCAGATGCTTGGTATAGGTGTCGAAGTTTTCGGCCACCTGCGCCGCCAGTTCCCGCGTCGGGCACAGCACCAGCGAACGCGGCATCCGCGCCCGCGCACGACCGCGCGCCAACAGGGTGATCATGGGCAAGACGAAACTGGCCGTCTTGCCGGTTCCGGTTTGGGCGATGCCCAGAACGTCACGTCCCTCCAAGGCTGGCGGGATGGCGCCTTTCTGGATCGGGGTCGGGGTTTCGTAGCCGGCTTCCTCAATAGCTTTGAGGACCTTGGGGTTCAGGTTCAGATCGTTGAATTTCGTCATGTATGTCCGGTTCATGCGGACACTGACCTGGCCCGCGCGTATGAAAAATGCCGGGCCCGGATGGCCATGCGCACCATGCGCGTTTCGGCTTGGATGCGGACATAACAAAAAGGTGTGGCAGGGTCAAATGAAGACAGTTTCATCTATACCGCTACATCGCGTCACTGGCGATTTCGTGCAACAATTCAGCAGCTTCCGGGAAAGTGTTTCTTCAGCTTTTCCTCAAGATCAAGCGGTCGGTGCTTGATGAGGCCCCGTTCCTGCAGGCGCGCGCGAACCTGCGGGTCGGTGGCGCTGAGTTCGTCAAAGAACTTGCGCAGACCTTGCTCGCCTTCTTCGGCTTCGATCCAACTGAGCAGTTCGTTCATGTTCAACCCGCCCCGATCGCGATGTACGTTCGGAGCCATGCCGGGCTGGTACGAGCCGCGTTCCAGTCGAAACCGATAGTGTGACCACCAATGCTCCCAATCCGGGGCGTGGCGGTGGCACAGGTCGATCTGCGGCATCTCGGTCTTGCAGGGCAAGATGACCTTGTTCTGAAACAGATTGTGGATGCGATAATTGAGGTTCTCCATCCCCGCGCGCACGAACAGCTTGCCCTGTACGTGGCTCAGAAAGCCGCCCAGAACGAAAGCGCCGTAGTTTGGATAGATCGTCTCGACAAGCGCTTCGCGTTCGGGGCCCTGGGGGATGAACGCTTTGTAGAGATCGTCGCCGCAGGCCAGGGCCTCGATCGGACGAACCCGAACCGCGTGCACCGTTTCGGGCACTTCGCCCAGCAAGTCTGCGATGGGGGCCGTGGGCCACAGGAACTCGTCCACATCGATATGCGCCAGCCAATCGAGATCGGTGTGGCGATAGGTAAAGGTCGCATGAACGGTCTGGCGGACCTGGTGGCGCTCGGGCTTGTCCCGTTTGCGCGCCGCCCAGAACGCATCGTCGCAGATGCGGGCGGTCACCTTGGTGTGGCGGCGCAGGGCGCGAAAAGCCCGCCGGTTGGGCTCATCAAGGTAGAGGTAGAGGTGATCCGCGCCCAAATCCAGGTGGTAGGCCGCAAAACTCAGAATGTCGCGGGCCGATCCACGCACCGTCGAGACGATGCCCCAGCTCGGCCCTGCTGCGGTCATGCGATGACGGCCTCTGTTGCTTTGGCGGGGGGCGGGGTCAGCATCACGTCATCATTTCCTTGGTCGCGGTAAGCGTCAGTTTGGGATAGTCGCGCACCACGCGGTCGATGTCCCATTGCAGGCGGGTCAGATAGACGATGTCGCCGTCGTGATCGTGGGCAATGTGCTGCTTGTTCGCATTGACGAACTTCTCGACCTCGGCCTTGTCGCCCGACACCCAGCGCGCACTGGTGAATTGCGAGGCCTCGAACCGAACCGGCAGACCGTATTCCAGCTCGATCCGGCTGGCCAGCACTTCGAACTGCAGCGCGCCCACCACGCCGACGATAAAGCCCGAGCCGATCGAGGGTTTGAACACCTTGGCCGCGCCTTCCTCGGCAAACTGCATCAGCGCCTTTTCCAGGTGCTTGGCCTTCATCGGATCGCCCGCGCGCACGCCCTGCAACAGCTCGGGCGCGAAGGACGGGATGCCGGTCACGCGGATCGCCTCGCCCTCGGTCAAGGTGTCGCCGATGCGCAGCTGGCCGTGGTTGGGGATGCCGATGATATCGCCGGCCCAGGCCTCGTCGGCCAGTTCCCGGTCGGATGCGAGGAACAGCACCGGGTTCGTGATCGCCATGGGCTTCTTGCTGCGCACATGGGTCAGCTTCATGCCGCGCTTGAAGTGGCCACTGGCCATGCGCACAAAGGCCACCCGGTCGCGGTGCTTGGGGTCCATGTTGGCCTGCACCTTGAAGACAAAGCCCGCCACCTTTTTCTCGTCTGGCGAAATCTGGCGCGGTTCGGCCGATTGCACCTGCGGTTGCGGGCCATATTGGCCGATCCCCTCCATCAGTTCCTTGACGCCGAACGAGTTGATCGCCGAGCCGAACCAGATCGGGGTCATGTGGCCTTCCAGAACCGCCTGAGGGTCCAGCGCGGGCAGCAATTCGCGCGCCATCTCGACCTCTTCCAGCAGCTTGTCCAGCAATTCGGCGGGCACATGCTCGGCCAGTTTGGGGTCGTCCAGCCCGTTGATCTCGATGCTTTCAGCCACTTTGTTGCGGTCGGCGCGGTCCATCAGTTCCAACCGGTCACGCAGCATGTCATAGCAGCCGATGAAATCGCGCCCCACGCCGATGGGCCAGCTGGCCGGGGTCACGTCGATGGCCAGCATTTCCTGGATCTCGTCGATGATCTCGAACGTATCGCGACTCTCGCGGTCCATCTTGTTACAGAAGGTCAGGATTGGCAGGTCGCGCAGGCGGCAGACCTCGAACAGCTTCTGCGTCTGGCTTTCAACGCCCTTGGCCCCGTCGATCACCATGACCGCGGCGTCAACTGCGGTCAGCGTGCGATAGGTGTCCTCGGAAAAGTCCGAGTGGCCGGGCGTGTCCACCAGGTTGAACCGGTAGGGGCCATAGTCAAACGACATAGCCGAGGCCGAGACCGAGATCCCCCGGTCCTTTTCCATTTGCATGAAGTCCGAGCGCGTACGCCGTGCCTCGCCCTTGGCGCGCACCTGTCCGGCCATCTGGATAGCACCCCCATACAGAAGGAACTTTTCGGTCAGGGTCGTCTTGCCCGCATCCGGGTGCGAGATGATGGCAAAGGTCCGGCGCCGTGCGATCTCGGGCGGCAGGGTGGGTTGGTTCGAGGCGGTATCAAGCATGAAGGCGCGTATAGGCGGGGAATCCTGCCGAGGCAAGACAAAGGGGGTGGTTCGAATCGGGTGGATATGCCAATAAGAACATATAGTGAACAAATAATGGAGTGGATCAATGAATTTGAAAGAAATCGCCCAGGAACTGGTGGCGGGTTGCCGCGAAAACCGCGCCAAGGAGAATCTGGACAAGTTGTATGCAGCCGATGCCGTCTCGGTCGAGGCGATGGACATGCAGGGCATGGGCCGCGAGACCCACGGCATCGAGGGCATCCGCGGCAAGCATGATTGGTGGGAAAGCGCGCACGAGGTCTCGGGCGCGTCGGTCAGCGACCCGTTCCTGCATGGTGAAAACAGCTTTGCCGTGATTTTTGAAGTGCAGGGCAAGGTGAAGGAAAGCGGTGAAGCTTTCGACATGCGCGAGGTCGGCGTCTATCACGTGGTCAACGGCAAGATCGTGCGGGAAGAGTTCTTCTACTGATTTGCCGACGCCAATCTGGTCTTCCCTGTCTGGCCGGTGCTAGACATGCGGGTAACAAATGACAGGGGGGATCACATGGATCTGGGACTACAAGGAAAACGCGCGCTGGTCTGTGCCAGCAGCAAGGGCTTGGGGCTGGGCTGCGCCGAGGCGCTGGCCGCCGAGGGTGTCGATTTGGTGATGAACGCACGTGGGCCTGACGCGCTGGAGGCGCAGGCCGACCGGTTGCGCGCCGATTACGGTGTCGAGGTGCAGACGGTCGCCTGCGACGTGACCACGCCCGAAGGCCAGGCGCAGGTGATCGAGGCCGCGCAGGGCGTTGATATCCTTGTGACAAACGCCGGTGGTCCGCCGCCGGGCCTGTGGTCCGACTGGGATCGCGACGATTTCATCAAGGCGCTGGATGCCAACATGCTGACGCCGATCGCCTTCATGAAGGCGCTTTTGCCGTCGATGATGGACAAGGGTTGGGGCCGGGTGGTGAACATCACCTCGCAATCCGTGCGGGCGCCGATCGCGGTACTGGGCCTGTCGAACGCGGCGCGCACCGGGCTGACCGGCTATGTGGCCGGAACGGCGCGGCAGGTGGCGCCCTACGGCGTGACCATCAACAACCTGTTGCCCGGCATTCATGCCACCGACCGGGCGGACTCGCTGGATGCCGGGGTTTCGGCACAGAAGGGCATCTCGCTGGACGAGGCAAGGGCCGAGCGCGCGGCCACGATTCCGGCGCGGCGCTATGGCACGCGGCAGGAATTCGGCGCGACCTGCGCGTTTCTGTGCTCGCAACATGCCGGGTTCATCGTGGGGCAGAACATCCTGCTGGATGGTGGCGCAACCAACCTGACGATGTGATCGTGGCGCAGGGGTTTTCGCTGAAGGATCAGCTGTTCAACGCGGAAAAGACCCGTTACCTTGCCGGCCTGTTCACGCAGGCCGACGCCGGGTTTGACGGCGACGCATTCGTGGCGCGGGTCATGTCGCGCCTGCCGGAGCTGGAGCTGAAGCAGCGGATCGCGTGGATTGCCGATTGTTTGCAGACGGCCTTTCCCGGCGCGCTGCCCGACGTGGCACCGGTGATCCTGCGCGCCTTGCCGCCGCCTCTGGACCCATCCCTGAGCGATGACGATTTCGGTGACTTCATCTTTGCCCCATTGGGCGAGTGGGTGGCGCAGGTCGGCGCGGACCACCCCGACCTGGCGCTGGATGTCCTTGCAGAGATCACTCAGCGATTTTCGATGGAATGGGCGATCCGGCCCTTTCTGAACAGCCATCCCGATCTGGTGTTGGACCGGATGCAGGACTGGTGCGGGCATTCCAGCTATCACGTCCGGCGACTGGTCCCCGAAGGCACGCGCCCGCGTCTGCCCTGGGGGCAGGCGGTCGGGCTGGACCTGTCTGACCCGCTGCCGCTGCTGGATCGGTTGCACTCGGATCCGACGCGCTATGTCACGCGGTCGGTGGCGAACCATCTCAACGACATCACCAAGAAAGACCCCGACCTGGCATTGAACCGCCTGAAGGCGTGGCGCGCCTCGGGCGCGCAGGAGGCCGACGAGATGCGGTGGATCACCGCACATGCGCTGCGCGGGTTGGTCAAGTCCGGCCACGGCGGGGCCATGGCGCTGCTGGGCTATGATCCCGACGCACCGCTGGAGGTGGATGTTGCGGTGATTGGCGACGCCCGCATCGGCGGGGTTCTGGAGTTCGCCGTCTCGGTTTCAGGCCCCGATGACCAACCGGTCTTGATTGACTATGTTGTGCATTTTCAGCGGCCTGGAGGGAAAATCTCACCCAAGGTTCACAAGCTCAAGCAAGCCAATCTGTCAGATGGCCACCTGCGGCTGAGCAAGCGGCACAAGCTCAAGGGCGACGCCACCACGTTTCGGCTGGTGCCGGGGCCGCATCGGCTTGAGATTCAGGTCAACGGCAAGGTCCGCTCGGGTGTGCCGTTCGAGCTGCTGGCCTAGCGCCTCTCTTGCGCCCGATGGGCGGGGTTGTTATCCCGGCGCAAGCCCGATGAAATTGATCGGGAAAAGGCAATTGGGGTCCGTCGGTGGCAATCAACACAGCTCCTCCGCGATTGGAAATCCGCAATCTGGTCTGCCGGTTCGGCGGGCGCACGGTGGTGGATGATGTCTCGCTGACCGTTCAGGCGGGGCAGGTGACCTGTCTGCTGGGCCCGTCGGGTTGCGGCAAATCCACTACGTTGCGGATGATTGCCGGCGTCGAAATGCAGGACTCAGGCGAAATCTACGTCGATGGCAAGTTGGTCTGTGACACGGTGTTCAGGGTGCCGCCGGAACGTCGCGAGATCGGACTGATGTTCCAGGATTTCGCATTGTTTCCTCACCTCAGCGTGGCCGACAACGTGGCTTTTGGCCTGAAAGGGGCCAAAGAGCAAAAACGGGAACGTGTCGAAGAGTTGCTGAGAAAGGTCGACCTGATCCGCCATATCGACGGGTTTCCGCATCAACTGTCAGGGGGCGAGCAGCAGCGGGTCGCGCTGGCCCGAGCGTTGGCACCGCGGCCGCGGATCATGTTGATGGACGAGCCGTTCTCGGGCCTCGACAATCGTCTGCGCGACGGCATCCGCGACGAGACCCTCGCCATCCTCAAGGAAGAGGACGCCGCAGTGCTGCTGGTCACGCACGAGCCCGAAGAGGCGATGCGCATGGCCGATGAGATCGCACTGATGCGCCGCGGCAAAATCGTGCAGCAGGGCGCGCCCTACAATGTCTACACCCGACCCGTAGACAAGGCTGCCGTGGCATTTTTTAGTGATGTCAATGTGTTGCAGTCCCAGGTGAATGGAGCATTGGCGCAAACGCCATTTGGCCAATTCCTGGCGCCGGGTGTCCCCGATGGCACGGACGTCGAAATCGTTTTCCGCCCTCAGCATGTGCGGCTGGACTTTGATCGCAATGGCAAGGGACCGCTGCCGACGGCGACCGATGGCGTTGCGGCCCGCGGCGTAGTCGAGCGCGCTCGCTTTCTGGGCAACGAAAGCCTGATCGAGTTTCGGATGGACTATGACGGCTCGATCCTCAAGGCGACCGTCCCGAACGTGTTCGTGCCCAATCCGGGCCGGGTGATGTGGTTGACCATCCGGCGGGATCGCTGCTTCGTTTTTCCAGCCTAGACGCCGCAACCGGTCGATTTCCCGGCGAGTGGTGCGCGAATGCCGCAGAATGCACCGGGGCATCGCTTGCCGCATCCTTTGGGGCCGTCTATCAAGGGCGAAACGTGGGGGCACAGGCAGGCAATGCGCATACTTCTGACAAATGACGACGGGATCAACGCCCCGGGCCTGATCGCGCTCGAGGCGATTGCCGCGGATGTGGCCGGCCCAGATGGTGAGGTCTGGATCGTGGCTCCGGCTTTCGAACAGTCAGGGGTCGGGCATTGCATCAGCTATACCCATCCCATGATGGTGGCCAAACTGGGCGAGCGTCGTTACGCGGCCGAAGGGTCGCCGGCCGACTGCGTACTGGCCGGGCTTCATGACGTGATGAAGGACGCGCGACCTGATCTGGTTCTTTCAGGCGTGAACCGGGGCAACAATTCGGCCGAGAACACTTTGTATTCGGGCACGATCGGCGGCGCGATGGAGGCCGCACTTCAGGGCATTCCGGCGATCGCCTTGTCGCAGTACTTTGGCCCGCGCAATCTTGGGCTGGAAGAACCGTTCGAGGCCGCCACACGGTTCGGAGCGGACCTGGTACGACGCATCCTTGAGGCCGATCCGCCCGCGCAGGAAGACTACCGCCTGTTTTACAACGTGAATTTCCCTCCGGTGCCTGCCGATGAAGTTCTTGGTACCCGCGTCGTGCGTCAGGGATTCCGACGCGACACGCATTTTGGGGTGGAACCGCACAGCTCGCCCTCGGGCCGCCGTTTCCTGTGGATCAAGGGAGGCTATCAGCACAACCCGACGGCTCCGGGAACGGATGCTGCGGCGAACCTGGACGGCTATATCTCGGTCACGCCGATGCGGGCCGACCTGACCGCCGATGATGCGCTGGAGGCGTTGAAGACGATCGAATGACCGGACTGGACCCCGAAACCAAGATGCAGTTCCTGTTCGCCCTGCGGTCTCGCGGGGTGACGGATGCGCGTGTTCTGGACGCGATGGAGCAGATCGACCGCGGCAAGTTCGTGCGCGGCCTGTTCGCCGAGCGTGCCTACGAGGACACGCCGCTGCCGATTGCATGCGGCCAGACGATCAGCCAGCCCTCGGTCGTGGGTCTGATGACGCAGGCGCTGCAGGTCACGCCGCGCGACAAGGTGCTCGAGGTGGGGACGGGTTCGGGGTATCAGGCTGCAGTGCTGTCCAAGCTGGCGCGGCGGGTCTACACCGTGGAACGCCACAAGCGTCTGGTACGCGAAACCGGTGAGCTGTTTCGCGAGTTGGGTCTGACGAATATCACGGCGATGCTGTCGGATGGATCTTTCGGGTTGCCCGAACAGGCTCCTTTTGACCGCATCATCGTCACCGCCGCAGCCGAGGACCCGCCGGGCCCGCTCTTGGCGCAGCTCAAAATCGGCGGTATCATGGTCTTGCCCGTTGGGCAGTCGGATGCGGTTCAGACCCTGATACGGGTCACCAGAACCGAGACCGGGCTGGAATATGACGAACTGTTGCCTGTTCGGTTCGTGCCCTTGCTGGAAGGGCTTGGAAAGGACGAGGCGTAACGTAGGTTTAGGAATTGGGCGCCAGAACCCCGGCAAACAGGGGCAGGTGTTGAGGACAGTGATATGAGAGCAGTTTCCAAGTCAGTCTTGGGTCGTGGAACAACGGCGATGGTTGCCGCGCTGGTGCTTGCCGGTTGCGAAGGCCCGTTGGATTACGACCTGCGCGGTCAGGTCGGCGGTTTTTCGACCACTCCGGCCGCACAATCAGCCACCACGAACCGACCGGCGCCGGACAGCCGTGGCGTGATCACCTATCCGACATATCAGGTTGCCGTCGCGCAACGGGGTGACAACGTCGCCGCCGTGGCTGCGCGGGTCGGTCTGCCCGAGGCCGAGCTGGCCCGGTTCAACGGTCTCAAGCCCACCGACCAGCTGCGCGAGGGCGAGGTGCTGGCCTTGCCACGGTCCGTCGGCGCCGGAGCGGGGAACGTCGATATCGCCTCGATTGCCACGACCGCAATTGATCAGGCGCCGGACACGGGCGGCGTGCGGGTCACGAACCTTGAGCCGGCCAAACCGGCGCCCGTCACCTCGACGGACGAGCCGATCCGGCACAAGGTCAAGCGGGGTGAGACGGCCTATACCATTTCGCGCCTGTATCAGGTTCCGGTCGATGCGCTGGCTGAATGGAACGGTTTGGGTTCGGACTTCGCCGTGCGCGAAGGGCAGTTTCTGCTGATCCCCGTCAAGAATCAGGCTGCACCGCGCCAAGCTGCCGCCGCAGCGCCCACGGCGACCACTGAACCGGGGCAGGGATCGCCCACCCCGACGCCGCCCAGTGCAACGCAGCCGCTGCCGGACGAAAAAGTTGCGCCGTTGACGCCCGCTCCGGACGTGACGGCCGAGGCCCCGACGAATTCAAGCTCGTCAGCCTTGGCTCTGCCGGTAACTGGCAAGATCATTCGCCCGTATGCCAAGGGCAAGAACGAAGGGATCGACATCGCCGGTTCGCCCGGTGCATCGGTCAAGGCGGCTGAAGCCGGTACCGTGGCGGCCATTACGGCGGATGCGGATCAGATCCCGATCATCGTCGTCAAGCACACTAACGATTTGCTGACAGTCTACGCGAATGTCGAGAACATCTCGGTCAAGAAAGGCGACCGGGTCAGCCGCGGCCAGAGCATTGCCAAGTTGCGCGGGGGTGAGAACGCCTATGTGCACTTCGAGGTACGCAAAGGGTTCGAGTCCGTCGACCCCGAAACCTATCTGCGCTGAGGGTCTGAGCGCCGTTTCCAAGTGGCCTTGGGTGAAAAACGGGATCAGGCGGTCGGGTTGTAGTCAGCCAGCCGCTTTCCGGGTTCGTCCGCAAATATCTCGGGCAGCGGTGTGACGCTTTCGATCAGGTCGATGCGGAACACGCGGAAGGCGTCGCGCAGTTCGCACCAGGCGGTCAGGGTCCAGACCCGGCCCCAGTATTCCATGTGCAGGGGGCGGATCGTGCGTTCGGTCAGAGTGCCGTCGATGCGCCGGTAGGTCAGCCGCAGTTTCTGGCGCGATTTGATGGCCGCCCGGATCGGCGCCATATGCGCCAGCCCGCGGGCGGCATCGGCAAAGGGGTAGACGGCGAATTTCCACGCATCCGCCTCGGCCACCACCTGGGTGGGCAGTACCGCGTCGATCTTGGCGGCCAGCGACTCGGCGGCGGCTTTCAGGTCGGGGTCGGCGGCCTCGGCCACGATCGCCATGCCGAGGTTCAGGGCCTCAAGCTCGGCCGGGGTGAGGTTCAGCGGGGGCAGGGTGATCTGCTCGCGCACCATGTATCCCACGCCGCGTTCACCCTCGACCGGGACGCCCGACGCCACCAGCGTGTCCATGTCGCGATAGATGGTGCGGACCGAAACCTCGAGCCGGTCCGCGATGTCCTGCGCGCGGTGCAGTTTGCCGTCGCGCAGGATCTGGATGATGTCGAACAGGCGGTCAGTGCGGCGCATGACACGCCGTCCGGACCGCGATCAGGCGGTCATGTTCCATAGCACTTTCTCGTGACGCATCTGGATGCTTGCGGGGTCGATGGCCGCCATCAGACCGGCGGCAAAATCCTGTTGGGGGAACTGCACGGCGGCGTCCTTTGCGGCCTTCATGTCGGTCCAGATGACATAATCGGTCCAGCGGCCATCCTCGCCCTGGCTCAGCTGGCGGTGGGCAAAGCCCGGGGCCGCGCGCACGAAGGCCTCGGTCGTCTGGCTGAGCCTGACGAACTCTTCCGGTGTGGTGCCATCAGCGAGGGTGAAGGTGACGATTTCAGCAACATGGGTCATGTGAGTCTCCGTTGACCAGGTTTCGATGCCCTGTTCCTAGCCGCCCACAACTGACATAAACCTGTCAGTTGGAAATTGCCAGCCCTCAAAAACCACGTGAGCAGCGCGGATTTGAACGCGGATTTGACTTGCGTCACTTTTTTCGACGGCCTGGTGGGCGTAGACAGGCTTCCAGATCACATTCCCGGCGCGATGCGCCGACGTAGAAGGAGAAGAGACATGCTCAACAATATCGGCCTTCCCGGCCTGCTGCTGATCGCCGTCGTGGTGCTGGTGCTGTTCGGCCGCGGCAAGATCAGCTCGTTGATGGGTGAAGTGGGCAAGGGCATCACCGCATTCAAGAAAGGCGTCAAGGACGGTACCGAAGAGATCGAACAGGACGCGTCCGAGCTGGCCAAGGATGTCACGCCCGAGTCCGACAAAGACAAGGTCTAATCGCCCATGTTTGATCTGGGCTGGACCGAACTTCTGGTCATCGGCATCGTTGCCCTGATCGTCGTGGGGCCCAAGGACCTGCCGGTTCTGTTCCGCAATGTCGGACGGTTCGTCGGCAAGGCCCGCGGTATGGCGCGCGAGTTCTCAAGCGCCATGAACGAGGCGGCCGACCAGGCGGGCGTGAACGACATAAAGAAAGGTCTGGACGCGGCCACCAACCCGGTGGGCAGTGCGATGGACGGCGTCAAGCAGGCGGCCCAGGACATGGCCAAGAGCATGGACCCGACCAAGTTCGACCCCGACAGCGAAACCGGCAAACTGGCCGCTGAGCGCGCCGAGCAGGCCAAGAAGATCCAGGCCTCGACCGCCCGTGCCGCTGCCGAGCGCAAAGCGAAAGAAGCCGCCGAGGCCCTGGCCAAGGCCGAAGAGGCCGAAGCCGCGCTGAAAACCGAAGGCAAGTCATGAGCAAGACCGACGAGATCGAAGATACCTCGGCCCCCCTGATCGAACATCTGGCCGAGCTGCGCACGCGGCTGATCCACAGCGTCGTGGCATTTTTGATCGGTATGATCATCTGTTTCACGGTAGCCACGCCGATCTTCAACTTTCTGACCCAGCCCCTGTGCGATGTTCTGTCCGAGCGCGGACAGGACTGCGACCTGATCTTCATTTCGCCGCAGGAGGGCTTCTTCGTGGCGATCAAAGTCTCGCTCTTGGGTGGGTTCATTCTGGCCTTTCCGTATATCGGTATGCAGATGTGGCGGTTCGTGGCGCCGGGGCTCTATCGATCCGAGAAGAACGCCTTCCTGCCGTTCCTGCTGGCCTCGCCCTTCATGTTCCTGCTGGGCGCGAGCTTTGCCTTTTACGTGGTCACGCCGCTGGCCTATGACTTCTTCCTTGGGTTCCAGCAATTCGGGGCCGAGGGCGAGGCCTTGGCAGATGGCGCCACCGCGCCGCTGAGCGTGGTGTTCCAGGGATCGGCGCAGGAATATCTGAACCTGACGATCAAGTTCATCGTGGCCTTTGGCCTGTGTTTCCAGTTGCCGGTTCTGCTGACCCTGATGGGCAAGGCCGGGCTGGTCAGCGCCGAAGGTTTGGGCGCGGTGCGCAAATATGCCGTGGTGGGCATTCTGGTCCTGGCCGCCATCGTGACCCCGCCGGACGTGATCACCCAAATCATCCTGTTCGTTGTGGTCTATGGCCTGTACGAGATTTCGATCTTCCTGGTGGCCCGGGTCGAGAGAAAGCGCGAAGAACAGCTGCGGGCCGAAGGCTACTATGACGATGAAGAAGCCGCCGATGATGCGATGAAGGACGAGTTTGACGCAGAAGACGGCAAATAAACTTGAGCAGTAAATGGGGAAGGGCGTGCCTTGGCGGGTGCGCCCTTTCTTCATGCGGGTCTTGTTGGCGGCCCGTGAACGTGGTTGAAATCGGCCGCAAGACTTCGGAGGACCCATGGACGACCAAGCCCTGAACCGCATCGCCGACGCCTTGGAGCGCATGGCCCCGGCGCCGTTGGCCGCGCCTGATTTCTCGGCCGCCCCCGCCTTTGTCTGGCACATCGGGCCCGACCGGCTGGAGCCGGTGCACCATGTCAACCGCGTCGATCTGGATCTGCTGGTGGGCATCAACCGGTCGCGCGATACGCTGCTGGACAACACGCGCCGCTTCGCCGCCGGGTACAAGGCCAACAACGCGCTGCTGTGGGGTGCCCGCGGCATGGGCAAGTCCAGTCTGGTCAAGGCGGTGCATGGGACCCTTCAGCCCGAGTTTCCCGACCTGAAATTGGTCGAGCTGCAGCGCGAGGACATGGGCTCGGTCGCGCGGCTGCTGAACCACCTGCGCGCCGCACCTTACCGGTTCATCCTGTTCTGCGATGACCTGTCGTTCAGCCATGACGACCAGCACTACAAGTCGCTGAAGGCCGTGTTGGATGGCGGGATCGAGGGCCGGCCCGAAAACGTGGTGTTCTATGCCACGTCAAACCGCCGCCACCTGATGCCGCGCGACATGATCGAGAACGAACGCTCGAGCGCGATCAACCCGTCCGAGGCGGTCGAGGAAAAGGTTTCGCTGTCCGACCGGTTCGGCCTGTGGCTGGGGTTCCACCCCTGCGATCAGGACGAATACCTTGCTATGATCGACCGGTATTGCGCGGCTTATGGCGTCAGCGTCGATGCCGACGTTCTGCGGGCCGAGGCGATCGAATGGCAAGCCACGCGCGGCGCACGTTCGGGCCGCGTGGCGTGGCAGTTCTTTGTCGATCTGGCGGGCCGGAAGGGCGTTCACATCGAATGAAAACGGCGCCCGCTTGGGGCGCCGCAACATCTTTCTCGTCGATCTGACCGAAAGGTCTCAGCCCAGCATGGACAGCAGGCGCGCTGCCTCGTCCGAGGGGCTGGCCAGCTTCGAACGGTCCTCACCGGGGAAGAAACGCGCGCGCAGGGCTGTGGCAATCGGCTGGGGCTGCAACACGTGAACCTTCGGCCCGGTGCGCACGGTTTCGGCGGCCCAGCTGCGCGCCATGGCGATCTGCGCGGCCTTGGTTGCGCCGTAGGTGGCGCAGAACTTCTCGCCGGCACGCGGGTCGTCAAAGAACACGGCCTGTCCAGCCTCGCCCAGCAAGGGCGCGACATAGGGGATCAGCACCGAAGTTGCCGAGGCGTTCACGTCCACGGACTTTTGCCAATCCTTGGGGTCGATGAAATTTGCGGGCGTCAGCGGTGCGGTGTGGATGGCCGTATGCAGCCACAGATCCAGCTTGCCCCAGCGGTCATGGATGCCCCGGCACAGCGTGGCCATGGCATTGGGGTCGGCGATGTCCATCGGCGCCAGGGTGGCCGCGCCCCCTTTGGCCTTGATGCGGTCATCCAGGTCTTCCAGCCCGCCGGTGGTACGGGCAACGGCGACGATGTGATACTCGGGCGCCAGCGCCTCGGCCAGAGCGGCACCAAGGCCGCGTGATGCGCCGGTGACAAGTGCGATTTTGGTCTGATCGGTCATGCGCGGGGTTTGAACCCAAGCGCGCAGCCCGTCAAGCCCGGATCAGCTTCCGGGGATGGCGATGCGCTGGGTCCGGCCGCTTTGTCGCAGCATGATGCCGTCTTTGTCGATGGCCACGATCGTGCCCGAACCAAACCGGCTGCCTGTCTTGACCTCTTTCACCCGTCCAGACGATGAGCGCATCAGGGCGCGCATGTCGTTCTGCGGGCCAAAGACGCCCAGGACGGTCGTACCATTCTTGCTGAGCGCGCCCTTTTGGGTGGCCGCGCTGTCGACTCTGGGATTTGCCATGTAAACTGGCCGGCCCGGTGGCCCGGCCTCCGTGTGATTGCGTGAGTGAGCAGCCGGTCGGCTAGCAGAGCCAAAGGGGAAGGAAAAGCCGGTGCAGCAGGTTTCGGCCATGTTTCGCCACGCTGATCCGGCCCATGAAAAAAGGGGCCCTGCGGCCCCTTTGAGAAGTCTCTGAATTCCGGCCTTATTCGGCCGCCGGTTGCATCTTGAACCCTTGTTCAACCATGTCCGCCGGAGTGACGGGATACTCGCCCGAGAAGCATGCATCGCAGTATTGCGGGCAGTCCTTGCTGCGGCCCTGCGATTCGCCGACCGCCCGGTACAGCCCGTCCAGCGAGATGAACTTGAGGCTGTCGACCGCCAGATGCTGGGTCATTTCTTCCTCGGTCATCGTGGCGGCCAGCAGCTTTTCGCGCTGTGGCGTATCCACGCCATAGAAACAGGGCCAGGCCGTGGGCGGCGAGGCGATGCGGAAATGCACCTCTTTCGCGCCGGCATCCAGGATCATTTCCTTGATCTTGCGGCTGGTCGTACCGCGCACCACCGAGTCGTCGACCAGTATCACCCGCTTGCCCTCGATCAGGGCGCGGTTCACGTTCAGCTTGAGCCGCACGCCCATGTTGCGGATCTGTTCGGTGGGTTCGATGAAGGTGCGGCCCATGTATTGGTTGCGGATGATACCCATCGCATAGGGGATGCCCGACTCAAGCGAGTACCCAATCGCCGCGGGCGTGCCGCTGTCTGGCACGGGGCAGACCAGATCCGCGTCCACGGGGCTTTCCTTGGCCAGCTCGCGCCCGATGGCTTCGCGTGTCTCATAGACCGAGCGTCCGCCCAGAATCGAGTCTGGGCGCGAGAAGTAGACATGCTCGAAGATACAGAATTTGCTGGGTTGCCGGCGGAACGGGAAGTGGCTTTCAACACCGTTCTGGGCATTGATCACCACCATTTCTCCGGGCTCGATCTCGCGCAGGAATTCGGCACCGATGATGTCCAGGGCACAAGTTTCCGAAGCAAGACACCAGCCATCGCCGATCTTTCCCAAGACCAGCGGGCGCACGCCCAACGGGTCGCGGACGCCGATCAGCTTGGTGCGGGTCATGGCGACCACCGAGAATGCACCCTCGACCCGGCGCAGCGCGTCCTCCATCCGTTCGGGGATGTTGCGCTGTAGCGAGCGGGCCATCAGGTGGATGATGCATTCGCTGTCGGACGAACTCTGGAAGATCGAGCCGCGCTCGATCAGCTCGCGCCGCAGGGCATTGGCGTTCGTGATGTTGCCATTGTGCGCAATCGCCGCGCCGCCCATCGAAAACTCGCCGAAGAACGGCTGTACGTCACGGATAGCGGTCTGGCCCTTGGACCCGGCCGTGGAATAGCGCACATGGCCGATCCCGATCGGCCCGGGCAGGCTTTCCATCACGTCGGACGAGGTGAAATTGTCGCGTACATAGCCAAATCGACGGGCCGAGTTGAAGCCGAGTTCAGGATCATGGGTGACGATCCCGCCGGCTTCCTGCCCGCGGTGCTGCAGGGCATGCAGACCAAGAGCAACGAAATTGGCGGCATCCTTGACGCCGACGACCCCGAAAATCCCGCATTCCTCGCGGAGCTTGTCATCATCGAACGGGTGGGCGGGGGGCATCTGCGGGCTATGCAAGACAGGCAGCTCCGATTCCATGGCGAGTTGGCCCTCACATAATGCCTAATGCCCCCCATGTCACCAAAGGATCATAATTCGTTTTGCCGCAGGCCGGGTTTCTGGTTTGATGGGGCCGCGAACATGAGTGTTTCCCGTGTTTTGAACGCGCTGCGTGGAATCATGCCGGCAGCATTTGACCGAGGGCAAAACAACTATGTGGCAGGGACGACCGAGCCAGAAAAAGGACGAACACGTCAAACGCCGGTGCCATCGATGCCGCGGAATGGGACGTGCACCTTGCCAGATATGCAATGGCAAGGGCGAAGTCCTGAAGGGCCGAGATCAATTGGGCAAGCCGCAGTTCAGCCGGTGTGACGGATGCTTTGGCCTGAAAACCAACCGCTGCTCGGTTTGTGGGGGCGAAGGGTTCGTCTGACCCTCTGACAAAAAAAGCCCGGCTGGCAGCCGGGCTGGTTCGTTTTGCTTGGCTGGCGGCTGTTACTGGCCCTGCGAATCCGCGGTGCAGGATGCAACAAGCTCTTCGTACTGGGTGGTCACCCAACCCAGGGCGGCCTCGGGGTTCTGCTCTTCGATCCTGTCGCTGAACTGCTCAAACACCTTGGCCGAGCGGCTTTCGTCGACGATCGTGTAGGACTGGCCGGTCATCACGGTGTCGTAGACAAAGAAGGCGATGGCAACCAGCAGAATGCCGCGGGCAATGCCGAAGAAGAAACCCAGCGCCTGATCCAGCCCACCCAGCGCCGAGCGCTGTACCAGGGACGAGAACAACGGAGTGAAGATGCTGACCACGATCAGCGCAATGGCAAACACCGCGGCAAAGCCCGTAATCACCGACAATTCGCAGCTGTCACGCAAGAAGTCTCCGACCACAGGGATTTCCTTGACCAGCGGCACGGCTTGCGGTGCAAAGATGAAGGCCAGAACTGCGGCGGCGACCCAACCTGCAATGGCCATGACCTCGCGCATGAAGCCGCGCGAATAGGCCAGAATCCCCGACAGCACGATGATCAGGGCAACGAGCCCGTCAATTATTGTAAAACCTTCCATGGCCCTCGCCTGTTCTTTTTCTGCCCCTCGAGGCGCGACTTTAACCTGCTCCGAAGGTTTCGCCAACAAACCCGACCAAATCAGAGGGTCGGGTGAGTGTCAGACCTGCCACAGTACCGGTTTTGCCGCCTGCCGGAGCAATTGCTGCTGTGAAACCAAGTTTTTGCGCTTCTTTCAACCTGTTTTCGGTCTGCGGCGCTGGTCTAAGTGCCCCGGATAGCGAGATTTCTCCGAAAACCACGGTGTCGGCGGGCAGGGCGGTGTCTTCGCGCGCGCTCAGCAGGGCGGCGGCCACGGCAAGGTCAGCTGCGGGCTCGCTGATCTTCAGCCCCCCGGCCACGTTCAGATAGACGTCGAGCCCCGCAAAAGGGATGCCGCAGCGCGCTTCGAGCACGGCGAGGATCATCGCGAGCCGCCCGCTGTCCCAGCCAACGACCGTGCGGCGCGGTTGAGAATGGGGCGAGGGGGCGACCAGCGCCTGCAGTTCGACCAGAACCGGCCGCGTGCCCTCGATGCCTGCGAAAACCGCCGAGCCGGGGCTGGGTGTGCCGCGTTCCGACAGAAACAGGGCCGAGGGGTTGGTGACCTGCGCCAGACCCTTGCCCGTCATCTCAAACACGCCGATCTCGTCGGCGGGGCCAAAGCGGTTCTTGACCGCGCGCAGGATACGGAACTGGTGGCCGCGCTCGCCCTCGAAATAGAGGACGGTATCGACCATGTGTTCGACCACGCGGGGGCCGGCGATCTGGCCTTCCTTGGTGACGTGGCCGACCATGATGATGGATACGCCGTGGCGCTTGGCAAAGCTGGTCAGTTCGTGCGCGGCGGCGCGGACCTGACTGACCGATCCCGGTGCGCTGTCGACATTGTCCGCCCACATGGTCTGGATCGAGTCGATGATGGCCAGGCCGGGTTTCTCGGCCTCGAGCGTGGTGAGAATGTCGCGCAGGTTGGTCTCGGCCGCCAGTTGCACCGGCGCGTCCTCGAGCCCCAGACGGCGCGCGCGCATGCGGACCTGCGCGCTGGCTTCTTCGCCCGAGACATAGATGGTTTTCAGCCCCGACCGGGCAAAGCGCGCGGCGGCCTGCAACAGCAGGGTGGATTTGCCGATGCCCGGATCGCCGCCCACCAGCAGGGCCGAGGCCGGGACCAGCCCGCCGCCCAGGACACGGTCCAGCTCTTCGACACCGCAGACTGTGCGGGGGGGCGGGGTCTCCTCGGTGGAGAGGTCCGTCAGGGTGACGGCCTGGCCGCGTTTGCCGCCCAGAGATTTCTTGGCCGGGCCTGCCGACAATGGGGCCTCTTGAACTATGGTGTTCCACTCGCCACAGCCGTCGCAGCGGCCGGACCAGCGGGAATGCGAGGCGCCACAGGCCGAGCAGGTGAAAGTCGTCGTCTTTGCCATGGCGCAATTCGTGCCCGAGCTTGCGCGGTTCTTCAAGCCCTTCCGGTGTTCAATCCGGACTGACGGGCCGCGGCGTCAGGCCCGGGCGGGCCATCCTTCGCGGCAGGTGCTGACGCACCTGGTGAGTGAGTGGCTATTCGGCGGCGCGGGGCGGGGGCATCGCGATGACGCTCGACGCGGTCGGGTCGCTGTCGTCCGGAGGTGTCTGCAACTGGGCGGAAAGCTCGGGCAAAAGCTCGAACAATTCCTCGCGCAGACGGGCCAGTTGCGCCTTGGCGATGGACTCCTCGATCTCGATGTCGCGGGTCCACTGGCGCAATTCATGCTGTATGGTCTGGGCGTCTTCGATCCGTTGCTGGAACAGTTCGACCTCTTCCTGCCGCTGTTGCAGGAACGCCCGCGCTCGGGCGACTTTGGCCGCGCCGTAGGTCTCGGCCAGTTCGTGGCTGACCTGGCTCATCTGCGCGGCCAGTTCAAGGATCTCGGGCTCCAGCGATTGCAGGTCGGGGTGATCGCGCAGGAAGGCCATGCGTTCCTTGACCGCGTCAAACTCCGAGGCCAGCGCGAACACGCCGCTGCGGTCGGCCGCATGGGCGATCTGGTAGGCATCGACCACGTCCTGCATCTGCAGCGAGAACTTCCGATGCGCGTTTTCCAACGCCATCATGCGCGCGCTGGAGGGCAGATAGAAGGCGAGCATCAGAACCAGAGCGGTCAGGCCGATCTGGATGTAGACGCCGGCGTTCGGGATATCCTGCCCGCCCAATCCAGCCTGCATCGTCAGCCAAGGCCAGACATTCACGGCGGCGAGCATGGTGGCGGATACGGCAAACAGGGCAGCGGCACAGATCAGGAAAAAAGTCAGTCGCAGGAATACGTTCTGGAAATGAATTGAAATCGAATGGAGGGCGGCCATGGCAGTCCTACTCCTTTTGAAACCGGCAAAACCGGGCCCGGGCGGAGTATCCATCAAACGTGCAAGACGGTCCGCGTCGGACCCTGAAACAAAAATGACTTGGCTGCTCGAATACTGGCCATCATAGCCAGAAATGCGTTTTCAATCAATCAGGTCCGGCGGTTTCGTGAACCAAGTTTCACTTCGGTAACGTATCCCAGTGCGATCGACGCAAGGATGCAGCCGGTGAACAGGTACAGGCCCCACGCTGTTTCGATCGTTGCGTATGAGATGCCCTTTGCCAACGTGATGTAGAGCGCGATGAGGAAGATATCGGCCATGGCCAGCTTGCCCATGATGTTCAGCGCCGGTTGGGCGCGCGGGTCCAGCAGGTCCCATTGGACCAGCGCGGTTCCGATGGTTTTGACGTACGGGGCGAACAGGGCAAAGACGGTGACGACCAGCGCGAGGAAGATGTCGGATTTCCACAAGGACTGGAGCCCGGTGATGACGCTGATCTCGCTGAGGCCGAAGATCGGCAGCAGGCCCGCGCGCATCAGCGGGGCGAACCACGCGATGGGGTAGAGGATCAGGAGAGAGAGGGTGGCGAGGCGGAGGGTCATTAGTTCGTCTTCGGTTGCCAACGTCTTTTTTCGACATTCAACTTGGACAAAACAGTATCGGCAATAGCGATAAGTGCGATTGCGTCAGGTAGGCTGTGGCCGCCTAGTATGGGGTATCTGGACATAAAAGGTCGATCGTAGACACGGTCTAATAAGTCCACATGAATGTGATGCCGCCGATAAGCTTCTGTTAACTCCTGGATGTCCATGGAGTTGTTTGCTTCCTGGATTTCTTTTGGAACACTTAGATTTTGCAGTTGGGCTTCGATGCGCTTTTCTAGGTCGTGGTCGCCTAGTTTCTGAAAGAGTTTTGAGATGCTGTGGGTTTTTGGTGGAACTTCTGAACGACAGGCAATCAAACCTTTCAGTGACGTTTCAAGAGCTACCCCCAGCAATTGCGAAAGCGGATGAAAAATTAGTGCTAGGTCCCAATTGACTCGGTTTTGGTTCTCAAATTCAGATTTCCACAGAATTTTTGCTGCCTGAAGATACTTCTCAGATATACCAGCAAAAAGGATAGGGCTCGTCGACTCGCGGTTCTTCTCCAGTTCAGTCACCGCACCGCCTCAATCGGCCCTTCCGCACTCCCACTGATGAACTGCTCGACGAAAGGATCACCCGAGGAATCCATCTGGCTGACCGGACCGGTCCACTGGATCACCCCGTCATGCAGCATCGCCACGTTGTCAGCAATCGCGCGCACGGAACTCATGTCGTGGGTGATGGTCATCGCGGTGGCGCCCATTTCGGTCACGATCTCGCGGATCAGGTCGTTGATGACGCCCGACATGATCGGGTCCAGCCCCGTGGTGGGTTCGTCGAAAAAGATGATCTCGGGCTCGGCGGCGATGGCGCGGGCCAGACCCACGCGTTTCTGCATGCCGCCCGACAGCTCGGAGGGGTAGAGATCGGCCACCTTGGCGCGAAGGCCCACGCGGCGCAGTTTCTCGATCGCGATTTCACGTGCCTCGTCCGTCGGTCGTTTCAGCGAGCCGCGCAGCAGGCGGAAGGCCACGTTCTGCCAGACGGGCAGTGAGTCAAACAGGGCCGCCCCTTGGAACAGCATCCCGAACCTGGCCAGAAAGGCATCTCGGTCACCGGTTTGGGCGTCCTGCCCATCGACAAAAATCTTGCCGCTGTCGGGTTTGATCAGGCCAAGGATGCATTTCAGCGCCACGGATTTTCCGGTGCCCGAACCACCGATGATCACCATGGACGTGCCTTTGGCAATCTCGAGGTTCATGCCCCTGAGCACGTGGTTGTCGCCGAAGGCCTTGTGTACGTTCTCCATTCGGATCATAGCGAGAAGAACACCCCCGTGAGAACGAAGTTGGCGGCAAGGATCAGCACAGCGGCGGCCTCGACCGAGCCCTTGGTTGCGCGGCCCACGCCTTGCGCGCCGCGTCCCGAATGCATGCCGAAATAGCAGCCCATGATGGCCGCGATCATGCCGAACGCCGCCCCTTTGACCAGCGAGGACAGGATGTCGAGCGGCTCGAGGAAATCGACCGTGTTTTTCAGATAGGCTGCCGGGTTGAAACCGAGGTTCTGTGTCGCCACCGCATAGCCGCCCGCGATGCCGATGATGTCGCCCACGGCAACCAGAACAGGGACGGTGATCAATGCGGCCAGAACGCGCGGGGCCGCCAGGTATTTCATCGGGTGGGTCGACAGAGTGACCAGGGCGTCGATCTGCTCGGTCACCTTCATTGTGGCGATCTCGGCGGCGATCGACGAGGTGACGCGCGCCGCAATCATCAGGCCGACCATGACAGGACCCAACTCGCGGACCATGCCGATGGCCACGATCTGGGGCACGACGGCTTCGGCGTTGAAACGCGCGCCGCCGGCGTAGATCTGCAGCGCCAGCGCGCCGCCGGTGAATATGGTCGTCAGGCCGACGACCGGCAGCGACAGCCAGCCGATGTTCAGCAGGGCCATGCCCAGTTCACGCGGGTAGAACGGCGGTCGAAAGATGTGTGACAGAGCATCCAATGCAAACAGCGCCACGCGGCCGAACGCCGCCAGCAGGTTCAGGACCGCGCGGCCCAGTTCGCCAAGCCATGCGAGTGGATTCATTCAACATAGCCCCGCGAATAGCGGCTGCCGAGTGAGGTCAGGATCTCGTACCCGATGGTGCCTGCGGCCTCGGCCAGGTCGTCCACCGTCTGATGGCCATTCAGAATGCGCAGACGTTCGGGCGTGTGCGGCAGGTCGGTCACGTCGACGGTGATCAGATCCATCGAGATGCGTCCGACGACGGGGCAGGGCAGGTCGCCGGCAAACGTGTCGATGCCGCCACCGATGGCGCGGTGCAGCCCGTCGGCATAACCCGCGGCTACGGTTGCGATCCGCGAGGGGCGCCGGGCCTTCCACGTGTTGCCGTAGCCGACGGTTTCTCCGACCGCCAGCTCGCGCACCTGTATCACCGGCAGATCGACGGTGACCACAGGTTTGGCGCCCGCAAAAGGCAAGCCGCCATACAGGCCGATGCCGGGCCGACAGAAATCAAAGTGGAACTCCGGCCCCAGCAGAAGGCCACCGGTGGCCGCCAACGAACGCGGAGCTGATACGCCATCGGTCATCTCGCGGAAGGTTTTCAGCTGTTGCCGGTTCATGGGATGGTCGGGTTCGTCCGAACAGGCCAGGTGCGACATGACCACGACAGGGTTCAGCGCCTCGGCCCGGCTGCGCAGAGCGGCCCAGTCGGAAGGCTCCAGCCCGAGGCGGTTCATGCCACTGTCCAACTGAATCCCGAACGGATGGACCGGCAGCGCCTGCAGGTGGCGTTGGAATTGCTCGGGCGAGTTGATCAGCGGCACAAGGTCGTGATCGCGCAACAGGTCGGCGTCGCCCTCCATATGGCCTGAAAAGACGCAGATCAGCGGGCCGGGGCCAATCGCCTGACGGACGGCGGCACCTTCCTCGGCAACGGCGACAAAGAACTTGCGGACGCCTTCTTCGGCCAGCGTGTTGGCGACAGGTCCGGCGCCCAGACCATAGGCGTCGGCCTTGACCACGGCTCCGGTCTCGACATCGGTTTTTGCGTCCAGCGCCCGCCAGTTACTGGCCAGCGCATGAAGGTTGATCGTCAAACGTGCAGTACTCATGACCCGTTCATGACATTGCGCCGCACGAGGTCAAGGGGGAATGCGCTGCAAACGCGCGTAAAGTCCTTGCCATGGGCGGCTTGTAGCCGGGTTGCGCAGGTCCTTGCGGGCTTGAACGCGGGCAAGACAGCCTGCCAGCATTGTCCGCCTATCCGGGCCAAAACCGTTGGCTGATCCAGATCGTTCATCCGGCGCATTGGGCCGCGGCACATGGATTCGGGCCTGATGGGCTTAGTAGCCTTCGATCTGGCCACCCTGCTGCCAGGGTTTGACAAGGTTGCCAAATCGGGTGAACTGCGCCTCGAAGGACAGCTCGACCGTGCCGATGGGGCCGTGGCGCTGCTTGCCGACGATGACTTCGGCCTTGCCGTGCAGGCGCTCCATCGCCTGCTTCCACTCTTCCATCTTCTCCAGCTCGTGATCGCCGGGCTTTTCGCGCTCTTTGTAGTATTCCTCGCGGAACACGAACATCACCACGTCGGCGTCCTGCTCGATCGACCCGGATTCGCGCAGGTCGGACAGCTGCGGGCGCTTATCGTCGCGGTTTTCCACCTGACGCGACAACTGCGACAGGGCGATGACGGGAATATTCAGCTCTTTCGCGATGGCCTTCATGCCCATCGAGATCTCGGCGATCTCGTTCACGCGGTTGTCGGACATGCCGCGGCACAGCTGCAGATAGTCGATGACCAGCAGGTCCAGCCCATGCGTCCGCTTGAGCCGCCGCGCCCGAGCCGCCAATTGTGAGATCGGTAGAGCCGGTGTGTCGTCGATGTAAAGCGGACAGGCTTCCAGCGCTTTGGCCGCATCGACGAAACGGCGGAACTCGTCCTCGGTCATGTCGCCTTGACGGATCTTGTGGCTGGAAATTTCGGACGCCTCGGCCAGAACCCGTCCGGCCAGCTGCTCGGCGCTCATTTCCAGCGAGAAGAATCCGACGACGCCGCCGTCCACCGCACCCTCGGTGCCATCGGCGCGCTGACCCCGCTTATAGGCTTTGGCCACGTTGAACGCGATGTTGGTCGCCAGCGAGGTCTTACCCATCGACGGACGCCCGGCAAGGATGATCAGGTCCGACGGGTGCAACCCGCCCAGCTGTTTGTCCAGGTCGACCAGCCCGGTCGAAATCCCGGCCATGCCGCCGCCGCGCTGATAGGCCTCGTTGGTGACATTCACCGCCTCGGTCACGGCCTTGAGGAAGGATTTGAACCCCTGTTCGGTCTGGCCCTGTTCGGACAGCTTGTAGAGCTTCTGCTCGGCCTCGACGATCTGTTCCTTGGGTTCGCTGGCCACTTCGACCCGCGCGGCCTTGTCCGAGATGTCGCGGCCAAGCCGGATCAATTCGCGCCGGATCGCCAGATCATAGATCATCTGGGCATAGTCATGCACGGCGAAGGCGCTGATCGAGGCCCCGGCCAGCTTGACCAGATAGGCAGGGCCGCCGAGTTCCTTCAAACCTTCGTCCTCGGCCATGAAGGATTTCAGCGTCACCGGCGATGCCAGCGCGTTCTTGGCGATGCGCGCGGCGGCGACTTCATAGATGCGGGCATGGACCGGGTCATAAAAATGCTCGGGCCCGATGATCGAGGCGACCCGGTCATACAGGTCGTTGTTGGTCAGGATCGCGCCCAGAAGCTGCTGTTCGGCCTCGATGGAATGCGGCATGGTCTCGGCGTTCTGAATCTGCGCCGCTGCCTGCTCGATACTGCTGATCTCGTTCATTGCTGCTCTCGCTGTCCCCATGGGACAAAGGTCATATCTCGGCCCCGTGAGTCGGGGCAAATTGTATGTTTTCTGGGGATATGCTGTGCATATCTTCCGCTCCTGCATCTTGCCGCAGGGGCCGGTCATTCGTCAACATCTTGTGGATAGGCAGAAAGGCTGACGGCCAGTGTTTCCCGACCGTCAACAATGGCCAGATAGTCAGCTCTTGTTGGCCTCCTGCCAGGCGCGCGGGTCGTTCAGGAAGGCTTCGACCCCGTCCAGCGTTTCTGCGTCAAACGTGCCCTGCGCCTTGGCCTCGGCCAGAACGTCCCACCAGGTGCACAGGTGGTGCAACTGCACGCCATGATCGCCGAGCGTCTTCTCGGTTTCGGGGAAGATGCCATAGTAGAAGATCACCGCCGTATGCCCGCAGGTGGCGCCCGTTTCGCGGATCGCGTCCACAAAGGACAGTTTCGAGCCGCCATCGGTGGTCAGGTCCTCGACCAGCAGCACGCGCTGGCCCTCGGTCATGGCCCCTTCGATCCGGGCGTTGCGGCCATAGCCCTTGGGCTTCTTGCGCACATAGGTCATCGGCAGGGCCATGCGCTCGGCTACCATTGCGGCAAAGGGAATGCCCGCGGTTTCACCGCCGGCGATGTTGTCGAAGGCCTCGAACCCGGCATTCCGCATGACGGTGACCGTCAGGAAATCCATCAGGGTCGACCGGATGCGCGGGTACGAGATCAGCTTGCGGCAATCGATATAGGTGGGGCTGGGCAGGCCACTGGCCAGCGTGAACGGCTCGCGCGCGTTGAAATGCACCGCCTTGATCTCCAGCAGCATCCGCGCGGTCAGGCGGGCGATTTCCGTGCTGTCGGGAAAGGAACTGGGGATCATGGCGGGACCTCGGTGCTGAAATGACGTTGCGGGCTGATAGCCTGCCGACCGGCCCGATGTCGAGAGGGGTTGGCCCAAAAGAAAAGCGGACCTCGCAAGAGGTCCGCTTGATGCCCGGATGGGCAGTCGAGACAGCCAAGGTGGGCTTAGCTGCTCATGTCATAGGCCCGTTCGCCGTGGACCGACAGGTCGAGCCCGTTCGTTTCGGTCTCGGCGTCTACGCGAAGCGGGGTGACAAGCGCAACCATCTTGATTAGCACAAATGTGACAACTGACGTAAAGACACCCACGATCACCAATCCGCCCAGCTGCGCGGTCCAGGCGCCCAGGCCGAAGACGGCGATCATGATGGTGCCGAAAATGCCGCCCACGCCATGCACGGCGAACACGTCCAGCGTATCGTCGATGTTCAGCACGTTGCGGACAACGTTCACCGCCTCCTGGCACAGGATGCCGGCGACCGAGCCGATGATCAGCGCCTGAACCGGATCGACATAGCCCGAGGCCGGCGTGATCGAGGCCAGACCCGCGATGGTCCCGGTGACGAGGCCGACCAGCGAGGCTTTGCCGTATTTGATCCGCTCCCACAGCGCCCAGCTGAGCGATGCGGTGGCGGCCGAGATATGCGTGACCGTCAGCGCCATGGCCGCGCCGCCATCCGCGGCCAGCTGCGAGCCGCCGTTGAAGCCGAACCAGCCGACCCACAGCATCGCGGCCCCGATCATGACGTATCCGGGGTTGTGCGGCGGGGTGGTACGGTTCTTGCGCGGCCCCAGGACCCACGCGATGATCAGAGCGGCCAGACCGGCGGTTTCATGCACCACGATGCCACCGGCAAAGTCGCGCACGCCGATTTCACCCAGAATGCCGCCATCGGTCAGGATGCCGCCGCCCCAGATCCAATGCACCACCGGCGCATAGCACAGCAGCATCCAAAGGCCCGAGAACACCAGCACGAAGCCAAAGCCCACGCGTTCCACATAGGCGCCGACGATCAGGGCCGGGGTGATGATGGCAAAGGTCATCTGGAAGGCAAAGAACAGCACCTCGGGCAGGGTGCCCGACAGGCTGTCGGCATCGACGCCGTTCAGAAACGCCTTTCCCAGCCCGCCCCACAGGCCTGAACCGCCGTCACCGAAGGCGATCGAATACCCGGCGACCAGCCACAGGATGCTCATCAGACAGGCGATCGCGAAGCAGTGCATGAAAACGCTCAGCACGTTGCGGGCGCGCACCAGTCCGCCATAGAACAGGGCCAGGCCCGGCAAGGTCATGAACAGGACCAGCGCCGTCGCGACGATGATCCAGGCGGTATCGGCTCCGTTCATTGGGCCGTTCTCCTCTTTCCTGAAGCTGCGCCAAGCGGCGCGGTGTGAGTGACGTGCCGAGGGTTCAATCGAACGGGCGCCGAGGAAAAAAGAGGCAGGGTGCGAAAAAGGTGCCTGTTTTGGCGTCCTTTTTCCAAGTGGTGACAAAAAGTGCGCCTTGTCCGGGCAAGTGCCAAAATTTTAGGCGAGTTCGGGAAGGCCGTTTTCTAGCAGTTTCAGTGCATGATCCCGTGCCGCGCGTCGGACGTTGGCGCGGCCCGCGGCGCCGAACTCGACGGTTTCGGTCAGGGTGGGGTGGCCTGTGACGGCAAGGCCGAAACAGACCCGGCCCTCGGGCTTGAACTCGGACCCGCCGGGCCCCGCGATGCCGGTGATCGAGACCGCAAGCTGCGCCTGGGAGTGCGCCAGCGCACCCTCGGCCATCTCGCGGGCGACCTCTTCAGAAACGGCACCATGGGCCTCCAGCGTCTCGGCACGCACGCCCAGCATGTCCTGCTTGGCGGCGTTGGTATAGGTGACGAAGCCTCGGTCAACCACGGCCGAGCTGCCGGGAATGTCGGTCAGCGCGGCGGCGACCATGCCGCCCGTGCAACTTTCTGCTGTGGCGATCATGACGTTCAGCGCCTTGGCGCGGTCGAGCAGTTCGGCGACGGTCATAAGCCCAGTACTCCATGTGAGATCCCGGCCAGGATCAGAACGCCCACGGCCGCGAACAAGCCCGCGATCACGTCATCCAGCATCACGCCCAAGGGGTCGCCACGACGGTCGGCCCAGCCGACGGGGCCTGGCTTGGTGATGTCGAACAAGCGGAACAGCAAAAACCCGGCGATCCAGCCCGGCCACAGGGCGGTGACCGCGATGTCATGCGCCCAGGCCGGATAAGACACGGCCCAGATAGCGATGAATTGGCCCGCGACCTCGTCGATGACGATCTCTGAAGGGTCGTGATCGTCCTGCCCGGCAGTCATGACGCCCGTGGCCCACGTGCCGGCCGCAAAAACGGCGACGGTTGCGACGGCCAGCAGCGGGAAGCCGCCCAGCAGGTGCAGCGCCAAGGCCAAAGGCAGGGCGGCCAGCGAACCCCAGGTGCCGGGGGCAGGGCGAAGGTAACCGATCCCGCCGACGGTTCCGATCAGGCGCGCCAGGGTCATGGTTTCACCAGACAGGCGGTCGCGATAGCGGCGATGCCTTCCTTGCGGCCGGTAAAGCCCAGCCGCTCGGACGTGGTGGCCTTGATTGACACGCGGTCGGCCTCCAGCTCCATGATTTCGCTAATTTTCTGCCGCATCGCCGCAGCGTGCGGGCCGATCTTGGGGTATTCGCAGACCAGCGTGCAGTCGATGTTCGAGATGCGAAAGCCCATGCGCGTGGCCAGATCCACCGCATGGCGCAGAAAGATCTCGCTGGCGGCGCCTTTCCACTGTGGGTCGGATGGGGGAAAGTGCTGACCGATATCGCCCTGCGCCAGCGCGCCATAGATCGCGTCGGTGACGGCGTGCATGCCCACATCCGCGTCGGAATGGCCCTGCAGCCCCCGATCATGCGGGATATCGACGCCGCACAGGATCACGTGATCGCCCGGCCCGAACCGGTGCACGTCATATCCGTTGCCCAGCCTTACATCCATGTCTGACCTCAATATGCGTTTGGCCCGGGCAAAATCCTCGGGCCGTGTGATTTTCAGATTGTCCGCGTCGCCCGGCACGATGGCCACGTCAAGTCCGGCGGCCCGGGCCACCTCGACATCGTCGGCGGCCCCTCCGGGATGCGCCGCATGCGCGGCGACGATGGCGTCATAGCGAAACCCCTGCGGCGTCTGCGCGGCGAACAGGCCTGCGCGATCTCGGGTGCCGGTGACCTGGTCGTTCTCTCCGGTCCACAGCGCATCGGTGACCGTCAGCCCCGGCGCCGCAGCGGCGTGGGTATCGAGGGCCGCCAGCACGTCACCAATGACCCGCGCGCTGACACAGGGCCGGGCCACGTCGTGAATCAGAACCCTGCTGACGCCGCGATCGGCCAGCGCCTGCAAGCCGTTGCGCACGGATTCCGCCCGGTCGGCGCCGCCGGGCGCAAGGATCAGGCCGCTGTCGGCGAATTCCGTCCAGGCCTCGGGGTCGTCGGGGGACAGGACCAGAACGACCAGCGGCACCTGCGCCTTGATCCGTTCGATCGTCCAGTCGGCCACACGCCGCCCGGCCAAAGGGCGCCACTGTTTGGGCTGGCCCCCTCCGGCGCGCAGGCCGCGCCCGGCGGCGACGATGATGGCGGCGGTCGTCATGTCTGAATTTCCGAACTTCGTTTGGCTTCCGTGTTTAGGCGGCGGTGAAAGCAGAGGCAATCACTCGCGATGCGCTGATTAAAAAATAGGCAGGTGATGATTTTGCAGGCTTGCGAGCCGTGGTTTTGTTGTTCATACGCGCCGGATTCGATATGAAACCCGCAAATGCTCAAGGATTAGGCACGTTGACGCTGCGCATTGCCGAGAAAATTTTGACCCCGCCGGTTCTGCTGGCGCCGATGGCCGGAATCACCGACCGGCCGTTTCGCGACCTCGTCATGCGGTTCGGCGCCGGCATGGTGGTCAGCGAGATGGTCGCCAGCCAGGAAATGGTGCAGGCCAAGCCCGGCGTGCGCGAACGGGCCGAGCTGTCGGCGGATGTGGAAAACACCGCCGTACAACTGGCTGGGCGCGACGCCTATTGGATGGCCGAAGCAGCGCGGCAGGTTGCCGATCGGGGCGCGCGGGTGATCGACATCAACATGGGCTGCCCGGCCAAGAAGGTGACGAACGGCTATTCCGGCTCGGCCCTGCTGAAGACGCCCGACCATGCCCTGACCCTGATCGAGGCGGTCGTGGGCGCAGTGGACGTTCCGGTGACGCTCAAGACCCGGCTGGGGTGGGACGACACGCTGCTGAACGCGCCGGACGTGGCGCGGCGGGCGCAGGAGGCCGGCGTTCAGATGGTGACGATCCACGGGCGCACGCGCTGTCAGTTCTACAAGGGTGAGGCGGATTGGGCCGCGATCCGGGCGGTCAAAGAGGCCGTCAGCATTCCGGTCGTGGCCAATGGCGACATCACCAGCCCCGGGCGAGCGCAGACAGCGCTGGAGCAGTCGGGCGCGGAAGGCGTCATGGTGGGCCGCGGCGCGCAGGGCAAACCGTGGCTGCTTGCGCAGATCGCGCACGAGCTGTGGGGGACGCCGGCGCCAGACGTTCCCGAAGGCGACGATCTGGCCGACATGGTGCGGGTGCATTATGAAGCGATGCTGGGGTTCTACGGCGCCGACCTGGGGCTGCGTGTCGCGCGCAAGCATCTGGGCTGGTACATGGACGAGGCCAGAACGCCGGCGTCCCTGCGCCGCGCGGTCCTGACCTCGCGCGATCCGGCCGAGGTTCTGCGGCTGATCGGCGACGCGTTGACGGAAAATTCCGAGGTGGCAGCATGATTTCGGATCAGGTCATCTGGGCTTCGCTGCCGGTTCCCGCCTTCATCATCGACCCCGAGGATCGCATCGCGGATGTCAATTCCTCGGGTGAGGGGTTCCTGAACGCTTCGCGCAAATCGGTGGTCGGGCATCCGGTCTGGGACCAGATCGCCGTGGACGCGCCGCTGGAAGAGGCGTTCACGCGCGCCCGCGCGCAGGGCACGCCGTTGTTCGTGAATGACGTGGATGTGGGTTCGGGCAATCGCGCGCCGCTGCAATGCGCGCTGCAGATCGCGCCTCTGCTGGGGCATCCGGGGTCGATGATCATGATCGTCTCGCCGCGCGAACTGGCCACCCGCATGACTCGCGGCAACACGGTCAAATCGGCGGCGCAGTCGGCGATCGGCATGGCCGAGATGCTGGCGCATGAAATCAAGAACCCGCTGGCTGGGATCACCGGTGCTGCACAGTTGCTGAGCATGAATATCGGCCCGCAAGATATTGAGTTGACAGACCTTATCGTGGCCGAGAGTCGCCGGATCGTGAAGCTGCTTGAGCAGGTCGAGCAGTTCGGAAACCTCTCGCGGCCCGAGTTCAAGCCGGTCAACATCCACGATGTTCTGGACCGCGCGCGCCGCTCGGCGCTGCTGGGCTTTGGCGCGGACATGACTATCATCGAGGACTACGACCCGTCGCTGCCATTGGCCTATGGTGATCCGGATCAGCTGTTGCAGGTGGTTCTGAACCTGCTCAAGAACGCGTCCGAGGCCGCCGGCCCCGAGGGCGGGACGATCCGCCTGCACACCTATTTCGAACATTCCTTCCGTCTGCGGCGCAGTGATGGCTCGGGTCACTCGTTGCCGTTGCAGATCGAGATCATCGACGATGGCCCGGGCCTGCCCGAGGACATCCGCGGCGATATTTTCGACCCGTTCGTTTCCGGCAAGGAAAACGGCACCGGCCTTGGCTTGGCACTGGTCAGCAAGATCGTATCCGACCACGACGGTTGGATCACGGCCGAGTCGGTGCCGGGGCGGACAGTCTTCCGGCTGTCACTGCGCCGCGCGCCGCGCGAGGCAGGGCAGGACAAAGAATAATCAAGGAGAACACCAGATGGATGGCACGGTACTGGTTGCAGATGATGACAGAACGATCCGGACGGTTCTGACCCAGGCCCTGACGCGGGCGGGCTGCAAGGTGCATGCGACCTCGTCCCTGACGACGCTGATGCGTTGGGTCGGCGAGGGCAAGGGCGACGTGGTGATCTCGGATGTGGTCATGCCCGATGGCAACGGGTTAGAAATGCTGCCCAAGATCGCGCAGGACCGGCCGGGCCTGCCGGTGATCGTGATCTCGGCCCAGAACACGATCATGACGGCGATCCAGGCGGCCGAGGCGGATGCCTATGACTATCTGCCCAAGCCGTTCGACCTGCCGGATCTGATGAAGCGCACCGCCCGGGCGTTGGACCGCAAGCAGCGGGTTCAGATCGAACCCGCGGACACATCCGAAGACCGCCCCGACGAACTGCCATTGGTCGGCCGGACCCCGGTGATGCAAGCCCTGTACAGGTTGGTTGCCCGGGTCATGAACACCGATCTTTCGGTCATGATTTCCGGTGAAAGTGGCACGGGCAAGTCGTTGATTGCGAGGGCAATTCACGATTTCTCAGACCGGCGGACACTGCCTTTTGTGACTGCTACTGCAGCAGACCTGCGCGACCTGGAGGGTCCGGCCCGGGTCATGGCCCGGGTGCGCGGCGGTACCTTGCTGATCGACGAAATTGCAGACCTGGACGATGAAATCCAGGCCCGGATCGTGCGGATGATGGACACGCCCGGCGACCACGTTCCGCGCTTCATGGCGACCAGCCAGTCGGACCTGACCGAGGCGATGGAAAGCGGGCGGGTGCGGCAGGACCTTTATTACCGCCTCTGCGGTGCCACCATCCATGTGCCAGCCCTGCGCGAGCGGGTCGACGACATCCTGCTGCTGGCCGAGCATTTTCTGGCCCGTGAAGAACGCGAAAACGGCACAAAGCGGCGATTGGGTCCTGACGCGATCGAGCTTGTGCGCCGGTATTCCTGGCCCGGCAACGTGCGGCAACTGGAAAACGCGATCCGGCGGCTGAGCCTGACCAGCCGATCCGACGAAATCACCAAGTCCGAGGTCGAGGCCGTCCTGGGCAGCCAGCCCGAGGCCGAACCACTGCTGAGCGGGAGCGAACGAGAGAAGCTGTCGTCGTCGGTTGCACGGCATCTGCGGCGCTACTTTGACCTTCATGGAAACATGCTGCCGCCACCGGGTCTGTACCAGCGCATTCTGCGCGAGGTCGAGGCACCGTTGATCGAAATCGCTCTGGATGCGACCGGAGGAAATCAGGCAAAATGTGCCGATTTGCTGGGGATCAACCGGAACACGCTGCGCAAAAAAATCACGGATCTCGATATTCAGGTGACACGTCGACGCAAACTGATGTAATCTCGCCACACAAACCGTGGCATCCGGGCACAGTCCCGGAAAAGACCACGACATATGGCGGTACGCCGCGAAAGCGGCACATCAGGATGAGGGCAGACGGTGGTATCCCGGGCACAGAAACGGCCGGCATTATCCCTGAATCGGTGGCGTAAGTCCCGGAAACTGCGCAATTTCGGCACCTTGGGGCTGGTTGTGTTGGGGCCGGTCCTGACCCTTGCGACCTACCTTGTAATCGGGCCGTTTGACCTGGGTGCGAATGCCCCCACGCTTCGGCTGATTCTGCTGGCAGACCTTGTCTACATTCTGGTCGTGGCGGCCCTGGTTCTGGGGCAGTTGGGCAATCTTATTGCGGCGCGCCGGGCCAAATCGGCGGGCTCTCGCCTACACCTGAGGCTGATCGGTGCGTTCACGCTGTTGGCGCTGGTGCCCACGGTGACGGTTGCGATTTTTGCCGGTCTGACCGTGAATATCGGGCTTGAGGGATGGTTCTCGGACAGGGTCAGGCAGGTGGTCGGATCTTCGCTGACGGCCGCCGAGGCCTATGAACAAGAGCACGAACAGGGTCTGACGCAGGATGCCACGGTTCTTGCGCGGTTTCTTGACAATGCACGCAAGCTGGACTTCTACATCTCGGACGCCGAGCTGCGCGAGGTGCTGGCCCAGGGGCAGGCACAGATTCAGCGCGGACTGCGCGAAGCCTACGTGATTGACGGCAGTGGTGAAATCCGGGCCCGCGGAGACAGGTCTTATCTGTTCAACTACGAACCGCCGAAACCCGAGCAGTTGGAGCAGGCCCGAGAAGAGGGTCTGTTGATCATCGCGGACTGGCCCAACAACGAATTTCGCGCTCTGGTGCCGCTGCGCGCCTATCTGGACCGATACCTGTATGTCAGTCGCGCCGTAGATGGCCAGTTGTTGACCCTTTTGGATGACACCAAGGAAACCGCGCAGTTCTATCAACAGTTGGAAAACGAACGGGGCAGGGTGCTGTTCGAGTTCGGGCTGCTGTATCTGGGGTTCGCGGTAATCCTCATCTTGGCGGCCGTTTCCTTGGGCATGTGGTTCGCCGAGCGGCTCTCGCGCCCGGTTGGTCGTCTGACCACCGCCGCGCAGCGGGTCGGGGCCGGTGATCTGGACGTGCAGGTCATCGAAGAGGCCAGCGACGACGAAATCGCCATGCTGGGGCGGTATTTCAACCAGATGACCCGGCAATTGAAGGTGCAGCGGGGTACGCTGCTGGAAAACACCCGCCAGATCGAAAGCCGCCGCCGGCTGTTCGACTCCGTGCTCAGCTCGGTGACTTCGGGCGTGGTCGGGGTGGATCCGGATGGTCAGGTGACATTCGTCAACCGCTCGGCCGAGCGCTTGCTTGACTGGAAAGGCCATGAACAACAACTGGCTATCGGCATCGCCGTGCCCGAGTTCCTGCCTTTGTTCGAAGCGCTGAAAGAAGGCAGCCAGGAAGCAATTCAGGACGAAATCAAGGTCACCCGCAAGGGACAGTTGGAAAACCTGCTGGTCCGGATGGCGACCCGACGCGGCGAGGACGGCAGGCTGGAAGGTTACGTGGTCGCCTTTGACGACGTTACCGATCTGGTCAGTGCCCAGCGGATGGCGGCCTGGGGTGATGTGGCACGCCGCATCGCGCATGAGATCAAGAACCCGCTGACCCCCATTCAGCTGAGCGCCGAACGCATCCGGCGGAAGTTTGCGCGGAAGCTGGATGAAGAGGACAGCGCCAGCCTTGAGTCCATGACCGACGTGATCGTTCGCCAGACCAACGATCTGCGCCGGATCGTCGACGAATTCTCGAAGTTCGCGCGCATGCCCGAGCCCGACCAGCACGAGGAAGACATCGCGGGCTTGGTGCGTGAGGCGGTTCTGCTGCAGCAGGCCGGTCAGCCAGACGTTCAGATCGATGCGGAGATCCCGGACCAGCCAGTATTGGCTGATGTGGACGCGACGATGTTGAACCAAGCGCTCACGAATCTTATCAAGAACGCCGGCGAAGCGATCGAAACCCTGAAAAAGAAAGGTCCGCCCGACAACCTCAGCCCGCAGATCAAGGTGCGCCTGTCCACGGATGACGACGGAACACTGATCACCATCGCGGACAACGGCATCGGGCTGCCGGAAGACCGGGCACGGCTGTTCGAGCCCTATGTGACGACGCGCGACGAAGGGACTGGCCTGGGCCTGCCCATCGTCAAGAAAATTATTGAAGAACACGGCGGTACGCTGACCCTCGAGGATGCGCCCGTGTTCGACGGACAGGACCATTTTGGCGCAATGGCCGTGATCCGGTTGCCGAAGGCCAATACGGCCCCGGTCGCAGCGCCGCAGAAGCAGGCAATTAAATCCAAGACACTGAAAGCAGGCCAAAGATGAGCGACATTCTGATCGTAGATGACGAGCGCGATATTCGCGAACTGGTGTCCGACATTCTGGAGGACGAAGGATATTCCACCCGGCTGGCCGGCAACTCGGACGAGTGCATGGCTGCGATCAACGCGGAACCACCCGGGCTGTTGATCCTGGACATCTGGCTCAAGGACAGCCGCATGGATGGGATCGACATTCTGAAGGCGGTCAAACGCGACAATCCGGATGTTCCGGTGGTGATCATATCGGGGCACGGAAATATCGAAATCGCCGTCGCTGCGATCAAGCAGGGGGCATATGATTTTATCGAAAAACCCTTCAACATCGATCAGTTGATGGTGGTGATCCGCCGCGCGATGGAAACGTCGCGCCTTCGTCGCGAGAATGCCTCGCTCAAGCGCAAGGAAGTCAGCAATTCCGATATGATCGGCAAGTCGGCTGCGTTCCGCGCGATGCTGAGCCAGTTGGACAAGGTGACCAAATCCAACGGTCGGGTCATGCTGCGCGGTCCCGCCGGATCGGGCAAGGAAATCGCCGCGCGCTACATTCATGCGCACTCGAACCGGGCGAACGCGCCCTTTGTCACGGTCAACTGCGCCGGCGTCGAACCCGAGCGCATGGAAGAAGTTCTGTTCGGCCGTGAATCCGCCGAACGCGGCGTTGAATCCGGTCTGCTCGAACAGGCCCATGGCGGTGTGGTCTATTTCGACGAGGTCGCCGACATGCCGTTGGGCACGCAGTCCAAGATCTTGCGCGTTCTCGTTGATCAGCAGTTTCAGCGGGTGGGTGGCTCGGACAACGTCCGTGTCGATCTGCGTGTGATCTCTTCCACCAACCGCGACCTTGAAACCGAGATTGCCGCGGACCGGTTCCGCGAAGAGCTGTATCACCGTCTCAACGTCGTCCCGATCGCGGTGCCGTCTTTGGAAGAACGGCGCGAAGATATTCCTGTCCTAGCCAAGCATTTCATCGAGATGTGCAACGAAACCCAGGGCCTCCCCGTGCGCGAGTTGTCGGAAGAGGCCGTCGCTCTGCTGCAGACCATGAGTTGGCCCGGCAACGTGCGCCAGTTGAAGAACCTGGTCGAGCGGGTCTTGATCCTTGGTGATGGCACCGGACCGATCGAAGCGCGGGAATTGCCGAATGAGGAGGAAAAGGCCGACGATTCCGGCCGGGTCGTGCTGTCGGGCGCTCTGGCAACGCTGCCACTGCGCGAGGCACGAGAGGCGTTCGAGCGTGAGTATCTGCTGACCCAGATCAATCGCTTTGGCGGCAATATCAGCCGCACGGCCAGTTTCGTTGGAATGGAACGCAGCGCCTTGCACCGCAAGCTGAAATCGTTGGGTGTAGTCACGTCGAACAAGTCGGGCGCGCGGGTGGCGCAACTGGACGAGCCTGAACCGGCGGAATAGGGGCCGGCCATACCGGCAGGACAACGGGAGGCGCCCGGCCATGACGCTATCGATGATCCAGAAGGGATTTCCCGCCTTTGGTCGTCGTCTCAAACGGCTTCGGCGGGCCACCGGGATGAAGCAGGCGGCGCTTGCACATGTGATGCGGGTCGATCAGGCCACGGTGTCGCGCTGGGAAAACGGGGTCCAGACCCCAAGCCCTGAACAACAAGCCGCGGTTTTCGCGGCGCTTTCGGATCACCGCGCCGACGATGCAGCACTGAAGCGGCTTGTCGGCACTTCGCAAGCCTGTCTGCATCTGGTGGACGAAGCGAGCCATGTTTGTCTGGCCTATTCACCCAGCCGCGCACGGGATTGGTCAGCGAGCCAGCACTCGTTGTTGGGGGTGTCGCTGTGGCAGTTTGCGACCGACGAGATCCGCCAGGCCGAAATGGAGCTGACGGACGAGGGTTGGTGGGACCTTCAGGTGCCAAATCCCAAAGCTTTCATCACTTCTCAGGCCGTGCACGACCAGATCACCATCAGCGCAGGCCAAATCGTATGGGAGCGACTGTATCTGGCCGATGGAACCCCAGTGCGCCTTGTCAGCGGCACGCGCGAACGCGCCGCATAATATATGCGTTCACCTCGCCGGAGGCCGAGGGTAGAACGCGGGTGTGACTCAATCTTTTCGCATATTCCTGCAGGTGATCCTGTTATGGGTGGCTGGACTGAGCGCGGCCACGCAGTTCGCCAAGATCGCCGTTGCCTTCGACGCGGTCGGTGCATTGTACCCAGGCTATGGGGATTCGATCGGCTGGTTGTTGTCGATCATCAGTTTGATGGGCGCCGTGCTGGGGGCCATGTCAGGCGCCATTACCGCGCAGTTAGGACCGGTCCGCCTGCTGGTGTTCGGTTTGCTTCTGGGCGGCGTTGTATCGGTCTTCCAGTCCACCATTCCTGGTTTTCACGTGATGCTGGGCAGCCGGATCATTGAGGGCGTTTCGCATCTGGCGATCGTGGTTGCCGCTCCGACGCTGATCGCACAGATCACACGCGGAGCCGCGCGCAATGCCGCCATGGTGTTGTGGAGTTCGTTCTTTGGAGTTGCCTTTGCGCTGAACGCTTGGTTCGGTCTGCCGATAATCCAGCGTTTTGGATTGGCGGATTACTTCATGGGCCACGGGTTCCTGATGGCGCTGATTGCAGGACTGGTCGCCGTGTTTCCGCCAAAGGTTCCGCCCATCGCGACGGAACGGCAGGGGTGGGGGCTGGGATCCATCCTGCAGACGCATCTTGAAACCTACCGCTCGTCCCGCATGGCAGCACCGGCGATCGGATGGTTCTTCTACACACTGACCTTCGTGTCGTTGCTGGCGATCCTGCCCGGCCGTATGCCCGAAGATCAGTCGGTTCTTGTGGCCAGCCTGATGCCGCTGGCAGGTATCGTGCTGTCGTGGATCGCGGTACCCGTGCTCTTGACGTTCCTGACCGCGGTCACGGTTGTAAATCTTGGTTTTGCGGCCGGGATGGTTGCCCTTGCCCTGCTGTTTTTCGGAGCGCCTCTGCCCGTTGTCGGCATTGCGCTGTTTGCGGTGTTGGGCCTGGTGCAGGGCGGTAGTTTCGCGGCGGTTCCTCAACTGAATGGCTCGGCCCGGGATCAGGCGCTGAGCTACGGGGCGATGGCGCAGATGGGAAATGCGGGCAACCTGCTGGGCACACCTGTTCTGCTTGCAATCCTTTGGCGCGCTGGAGAAGGCTCGATGTTCGTGGCTGTACTTGTATTTTATGCAGCCGCCATCGCAGCACATCTGTTCCTGTCACTCCGCCGGCGATCGTCACCCGACGATCTGGGCTGAGGTCAGTCGGTCAGCCCGGCAACCCCGGCGTGATGATCTGGAATGACCCGTCGTCGAATTTGACGAAACAAGAGGCCGTGCCCAATGGTGGCAGGACGGTTGTTCGGGTCGGCGGAACGCCCGATTTGACCGACTGTTTGCAGGGCGGCAGGCTGATGGGGCGGTATCCCTTCTTGGCCATGCACTGCGCCTCGACCGTGTTTCGCAGCCCCTGATTTACATCTACGGTGTAAACGCGGCCCGGCTCCCACCATCCTCCGGTGCGGTAGCATCGCCCGCGCCCGTCGCAATAGGTGCGGCCCGGCCAATAGGTGGGGGGGCTTTGGCGCACCTGGTTTGCAACCGGTGCATCCTTCAGCGCCTGCACTTGGCATTCGGTCGTTTCGGCCTGCATCCGCGAGACGCTTTCGCCTTCGCGATAATACATAGACAACGGCCCGCATCCGGCCAGCAGGGCAAGGGGAACAAGCAATCTAAGCACTGTTTTCATTCGCTTATCTTGCATCACACAGGCCGTCATGACAATTCGATTGACCGCTCTGTGGGCATCTGTCATTCAAAACGCTCAGGCAGAAAGGCCAAAGGCATGAAGGTCATCATTTGTGGCGCCGGCCAGGTGGGCTGGCAGATTGCTCGGCACCTTTCGGGCGAGTTGAATGACGTCACCGTTGTGGACAACAACCCTGACCTGGTACGCCGGGCGACCGAGACGCTGGACGTTCAGGGCATCGCCGGCTTTGCCAGCTATCCCGACGTGCTCGAGCGGGCCGGAGCCCGTGACGCCGACATGATCATCGCCGCGACCCATTCTGACGAGGTGAACATGGTCACCTGCCAGATGGCGCACTCGGTGTTCTCGATCCAGCGCAAGATCGCGCGGTTGCGGTCGAAATCCTACCTCGAAGCGATCCATCGCGACCTGTACCGCCGCGACCATCTTCCGATCGACGTGGTGATCAGCCCCGAACGTGAAGTGGCCGCCGCAGCCATGCGCCGCCTGTCGGCGCCTGCGGCTTTTGACACGGAACTGTTCATGGATGGCAAGGCGCAGCTTCTGGGCATTCGGATTGCCGAGGATTGCCCGATCGTCAACACGCCTCTGCGCCAGCTGACCGACCTGTTTTCAACGCTCAGCGCCATTGTGGTGGGTATTCGCCGCGACGGAACGCTGTTTGCGCCGGAATCCGAGGACCAATTGTTCGTCGGTGACGAATGCTATGTATTTACCAGCGTCCAGGACGTTGATCGTACGATGGAAGTCTTTGGTAAGTCACAGAAAAAGCAGGATCGCGTGGTCATTGTAGGTGGCGGAAACGTCGGCCTTGAAGTCGCCCGGACACTGGAAGAGCGCGAGGGCCGCATCCGAGCAAAGGTTATCGAACGTGACCGGCGCTGTGCGGAACTGGCCGCCGAGTCGCTGGAGCGTACGATCGTTCTGAACGGCGATGGTCTGGATTCCGCGCTGTTGAGCGAAGCGGGGATCGAGCGCGCGGACGCGATGCTGGCCGTCACCGATGACGACCGGACCAACATGCTGGCTGCCGTGCGCGCCAAGGCCGAAGGTTGCCCGCTGGCGATTGCGTTGATCAACGACCCCAGCATGGTGGCCCTGATGGGGCCGTTGGGGATTGACGCCTATATCAACCCGCGGGCCACGACCGTCAGTTCGATCCTGCGCCATATCCGGCATGGCCGGGTGCGACAGGTCTATTCGATCGGTGATGCCGAGGCCGAAGTGATCGAGGCCGAAGTGCTATCAACCTCGCCAATGGCCGGGCAGAAACTGCGCGACATCGACTTTCCCGAAGGCGTCTTGGTCGGCGCGGTGCGCAAGGGCGACGAGGTCCTGCGGCCTACTGGCAGTCTGCGGATTGACGAAAAGGACGTGGTTGCGATTTTCGCAATGGCCAATGATGTACCCGAGGTCGAACGCCTGATGCAGGTTTCGATCGACTTTTTCTGATGGCTGTCGCCCGCGCACCCAGAATCAGCGTTATTCGGCGGCTGCCGCTGTTTCTGTTGATCACGGCGGTTGTGTCCCTGGCCATGTGGATCCCGGCAATCTACGCCCTTGCCTTGGATGACCACCCCACGTCGCGGTCTTTCTTTTATTCGGGTTTGGTTGGGCTGTTCCTGGTCACGATCGTTGGCCTGGCGACGGCCAGCCGGCAACCGCGGCGTGGGACCTTGGGACAGTTGGCTGTCCTACTGGGCTCGCTGACGGTATTGCCGCTGTTTCTGGCCGTTCCTGTCCATGACGCGTTGGGGAACACGACCTTTCTGAACGCCTATTTTGACATGGTCAGCGCCATCACCACCACCGGAGCGGACCTGTTTCCCGACCCCGAGCGCCTGTCGGCGCCGGTTCACCTGTGGCGGGCGCTCGTCGGCTGGATGGGTGGGCTGCTGATGTGGATCTCGGCAGCTGCGATCCTGGCGCCACTGTCGTTGGGCGGGTTCGAGATTACCGCGCGCGGGCAGCCGGGCCGCCCGGTTTCTGGCGTAGCCCAGAGCGAAAAGGTCGACCCGCGGGGGCGACTGCTCCGTGTGACGGCGACACTGACGCCGGTTTACGCCAGCCTCACAGCGGTAATCTGGGTCTTGCTGTTGATCGCCGGAGAAAAGGGCCTGACGGCCATCTGCCACGCAATGTCGGTGATGGCCACGTCCGGCATATCGCCAGTGGGCGGGTTGGAAGGGTCCACCGCCGGGATCACCGGCGAGGCCATCCTGTTTCTGTTCCTGTTCTTTGCCTTGTCCCGCCTGACATTCTCAAAGGACACCGCAACAACCGGCTATTCCCGGCTGGACCACGATCCGGAATTTCGGATCGGCCTGATGATCGTCGTCGGCGTGGCGGCATTGTTGGTCTTCCGAGTGCTGGCCGGCGTTGCCGAGATCGGCGGGCAAGTGACGGGCCTGCAAACGCTGAACGTCATCTGGGGCATGTTGTTCACGGTGATGTCGTTCCTGACGACGGCCGGGTTCGAAAGCGCTTATTGGAACGATGCGCAACAGTTGTCTGGCCTGGGAACACCGGGGCTTGTGTTGATGGGGCTTGCGCTTATCGGGGGCGGGGTCGCCACCACCGCCGGCGGGGTCAAGCTGTTGCGGGTCTATGCTTTGTACCTGAATGGCGCGCGTGAACTGGACAGGCTGATCCACCCGTCATCGGTCAGCGGGGCGGGCGGTGGCAACCGCCGCATCCAAAGCCAGGGCGCGTTCATCGCGTGGGTCTTTCTGATGATGTTCGCGCTGACGCTCGCGTTGCTTGATGTCGTTCTGGCCGCCGAGGGGGTTGGGTTTGAGCGCGCCATGGTGCTGAGCGTCGCGGTGCTGAGCACGACCGGTCCGTTGATCGAACTGGCCACTGATCTGCCGATCCGCCTGATCGATCTGTCGGCCGGGTCCAAGCTGACCATGTGCGCCGGGATGGTGATCGGCCGGCTGGAGACTCTGGCGATCATCGCGTTGATCACTCCGGCCCTGTGGCGGGATTGAACCGCCAATTCGGGCCTTCACGTTACTGCCTGATTTTTCATCTGGAATATCTCTGCGCGTCACTCCATACTCGCGCGGAGGGAGCGCGTTGGTCCGCAGCGCGTAAGCAAGAACAACGGCGAGATAACAAAATATGGCTTCGGACAGACAGAATCTTCAGGATGCCTTCCTGAACAATGTACGGAAAGCAAAGGTTCCCGTTACAATTTTCCTGATCAACGGCGTGAAATTGCAGGGTGTCATCACCTGGTTCGACAATTTCTGCGTATTGTTGCGCCGCGACGGACAGTCGCAGCTTGTCTACAAGCACGCGATCTCGACCATCATGCCGTCGCAGCCGATCAACCTGTATGAGGGCGAAGACGCCTCTTGATGGAACATGACCGGAGGCGCACCCGGGCTTGGGTGCTGCATCCCGATATCAAGTCAGATGACCAGCGCCGCGACCCCGTTCCGGCGCTGGAAGAGGCGGTGGCTCTGGCTGCCGCCTTGCCCGATCTGGATGTGATCGGGTCCGAGATCGTGCGCCTGCCGCGGGCGCAGCCCGGCCTGCTGTTCGGCAGCGGCAAGATCGAGGAACTGGGCGCGCGTTTTGCGGAAAACGAGATCGAGCTGGTTCTGATCGACGGACCGGTTACCCCGGTTCAACAGCGCAATCTGGAGAAGGCGTGGAAGGTCAAGATCCTCGACCGGACGGGGTTGATTCTGGAAATCTTCTCGGACCGCGCCCGCACGCGCGAGGGTGTGCTGCAGGTCGAGATGGCCGCGCTGAGCTATCAGCGGACGCGGCTGGTGCGAGCCTGGACCCACCTGGAACGTCAGCGCGGTGGGCTGGGCTTTGTCGGCGGACCGGGGGAAACCCAGATCGAGGCCGACCGGCGTGCGATCGACGATCAATTGGTGCGCTTGCGTCGCCAGTTGCAGAAGGTCGTGAAGACCCGGACGCTCCACCGAGCCGCGCGGGCCAAGGTGCCCTATCCGATCGTGGCGCTGGTCGGCTATACCAACGCGGGCAAGTCCACGCTGTTCAATCGCCTGACCGGGGCTGAAGTCATGGCCAAGGACATGCTGTTTGCCACGCTGGACCCGACTATGCGCCGGATCGAACTGCCCGACGGACCCGAGGTGATCCTGTCAGACACGGTGGGTTTCATCTCGAACCTGCCGACCGAACTGGTCGCGGCCTTCCGCGCCACGCTCGAAGAGGTTCTGGCCGCCGACCTGATCGTGCATGTGCGCGACATCAGCCATGCCGAGACCGAAGAGCAGGCCGAGGATGTGCGCACGATCATGGCCTCGCTGGGTGTGGACAATACCCGCCCTCAGCTTGAAGTCTGGAACAAGATCGACCTGCTGTCCGATGAGGACCGCGATGCCGTGCAGGCCCGGGCCGAGCGCGATCCGGCGGTGTTCCCGATATCGGCCGTGACCGGCGAGGGGATCGACCCGCTGTTGACCGAGATCGCCACGATCCTGCAGGGCGTGCGCCGGGAAGAGGTTTTGAAGCTGGGCTTTGCCGACGGCGACAAACGCGCCTGGCTGTTCCGTCAGGACGTGGTGCGCGATGAAAAACAGACCGAGGACGGGTTCGAGATCACCGTTCTGTGGACCGACAAGCAGGCCAATCAGTTCGCGGGCCTCTGACGATCAGGCCCCGTCGATCTGGCGCTGATGGTCGTCGGCATCGAACCAGCCCAACGACGACTGGATTTTGTACTCCGCATCCAGCTCCCATTCTTCCCAGCCGCGCGTGATCACCGCATTGCCGGTCTGGGCATGGTGCCCTTCAAGGGTCCAGACGAAAATGGCGTGGGAACCGGCCCATCGCAGCATATCGCAGCGCACTTCAAGATCGGGAAAGTCGGTATGAAACCCGCGCGCCATGTCGGCGATGGCTGCCCGCCCGACAATGGGAGCGCCGCGATTGATCGTGATCTGCCCGTCCGGCGTAAAGAATTCGGCCACGGCATTGGCGTCACCCGAGCTCCAGGCGATGGCATAGTCGCGGGCAAGATTGTTCAGGGTATCGCGCAAACTGGCCATGATTTTCCCCCTCGCGCTGCGGTCCGGGCGCACCGGAATGGTAGGCCAAGCCACGGGGCCACGTCCACGGGGCGACAAAAAAGGGGCGGGGGTCCGCCGAAACCCCGCCTATTGCGGCATCAGACGGGTGGTCCCGACGGCGGCGGCGCGGGCCAGATCCAGATCCAGCGACATTGGAATATACTCACCCCTGCGCCAAAGTTGCGCCTGATCGTCATAGTAGCGCGACAGGAAGTGGCCCGATTGCCCGGTGGCCGTGATGAAGACCGAGCTGTCGGGGTCGGCAAAGTCATAGACTCCGCGATAGCCCGCGCCGTGCACGTTCTGGAACGGGTCCGGCCCTTCGCCCGAGGTGCGTCCGCGCAGCAGGGTGTTGTCGCCGCCGCTGGTCGATTGGCGGATGTTGACGAAATAGCGCAGCACCGGAACCTCGCCCAGCACCGGGTGGTCATGGGTGGCCTGGTGGGCATCGCCCCAGCGCAAGGATTCCAGTTGGCTGCCATAACGTTCGGAGATCCAGACCAGCGCATCGTCCAGGGCCAGCCGGGCCATGTCGGTGCAGGTTTCCACCGGCGCGCTCTGCCGGACGTCGCACCAGGCCGAGGCCCCGTCGATGTCGCGGAAGACGCGTTCGATGAACAGGGGCTCGACATGCTTGAATTCCTTGGCCAGCGGCCCGAGGTCATCGGCGATCAGGCGTTTTTGCAGCGCGCGGACCCAAGCCGCATAGATCAGCGGCTCGGGCAGGTGCTCGTTCATCTCGCCGTTCCATTCGGCCAGCAGGGTCAGGGCGATCTGGCGCTGGCGTTCGGGGGTGCCTTCAGGCGCGGCCTCGCCGGTGAACCACAGGTCGGCCCCAATCAGCGGCAGCAGCGACCGCGCGGTGAAGCTGACCGTGTCCAGCTGCGCCTCGATGAAGCTGTCGCGGGTGTGCACCTCGCGGGATTGCATGAGGAATTCCCAGCGGTGGACGCGCTGCGTATCGCCCCATTCATAGGACACGTGCAGGGGGAAGGGCCGGTCGATGATCTTGTTGTTGGTGTTGCCCAGAACGCCGCCGGCGGGGGCCACGAATTCGGGGTTGTCGGAATAGGGCAGACGCCCCTGCCAGCGGTTTGCCGCGATCCAGCCCGGGGTCGGGATGCGCCCCCGGCTCTGGTTGTTGAGGTCGCGGCTGGGCATGGCGCCGATGAGTTTCATGCCGACGGTCGTCTTGTCGACCACCGACAGGTTTTGCGACGGTGCGATGAACCGCTCGGCAGCTTCAATCGCTTCACGCACGGTATCCGCGCTCATCAGCGCCATCGACGCGCTAATCGAGGTGTCGCGCGGGCTGAGCGCCGTCCAGGACAGCGAGGCGACATGGCCCGGCGGTGTGATGGTTTCCAGGTTGTAATGGGTGCCGGGCAGAACGGGGCCGTTCTCGGTCCAGCGCAGGGTCAGGGTGATCGGGGGGGCGTCCTTGATCTCGATGATTGAGGGGCGCGACTTGAAGGGTTTGAAGCCTTCAGGCGTCAGGTATTCCTCGGGGTTTTCGGGGTTGACCTTCTCGATATGCACGTCCTGATCGTCCAGATAGGACGAGGTCAAGCCCCATCCCAGCCGGTCACTGCGGCCGGACATAACCGCCGGAATGCCGGGGATGGTGGCGCCGATCACGCCGCCCTTGGTCAGTTCAAGACGCGCCAGATACCAGATCCCCGGCGCAGTCAGGCCCAGATGCGGATCGTTGGCCAACAGGGTTCCACCGGTGGCCGAACGCGAAGGAGCCGCAGACCATGCATTCGAGGCACCCGCCAACCCGCGCTGCGGGACCGGGTTCAGCCATGCGGCCGCGGGTTCAGAACTGGCGGCATAGCGGGGCAGGTCGGGAAACAACGCCGCATATTCGGGCAGCGCTGCAATGCCCGCGCCAGGCACGTCGGGCAGAATATCTGACAGCCGCTGCGGATCGTTCAGCATCAACGAGGTGCGCGCCCGCAGCACTTCGTCCTGCAAGTGCCCGGACAGCTGAATCGCCATCAGCTTGATCATGGCTATGCTGTCACCCGGTTGCCAAGGAGCAACCGGTGCGTTGACCAAGAACATTTCGGGCGCGCCGCGGCCCAAGGCGTTTTCGTTGATTTCGTCCAGCCGTGCATTGACACCCGCGGCATAGGCGCGAAGAGCGGCCTTGGTGTAATCGTCCTGAACCTCGAAGGACTGATGCGCCAGCCCGTATAGATCCAGCCGACGCATGAGCTTGTCGATATGCACGGTTCGCTGGCCAAAAACCTCGGACAGGCGCCCCTGCACGGTCCGGCGCATGACTGTCATCTGCCACAACCGGTCCTGGGCATGCGCATAGCCCAGACCGAAGAACACGTCGGGGTCGGTCCGTCCCAGGATGTGAGGCACGTTGGCGGTGTCGCGCACGATCTCGACCGGGGCATTCAGGCCTTTGACCTGCAGCGTTTGATCGTAGTCAGGCAGCGACTGGCTGGCCAGGAAATACACCAGACCGATCGCCGCGAGGGTCAGCAGGACCAGACCCGAGGCGATACGCATCAACCAGCGAAAGACGACACCCATCAGCAGCGCACCATTTGAATTTGCAGATCAGGCGAAGGTTAATTCATGGCTCTGGCGACCGAAAGAGGCCGCGCCGCGGAATCTGCGTCTGAAACGAAAAACTCCGCCACGGCATTGGCCAGTGACGGAGTTTTCTTGAGGGGGGCAGGGGGTCAGGGAATAATGCGCGTGTATTTGATGCCCTCGACCGTCGCGCCCAATTGCAGCCCAGCCTGACCGAAGACCGCCGCCAGCACAGGTTTGCGCAGGGTAGTCAGGTCGGTCGACAACTGGTCCGCCTGGTCGCTGACGACATATCCAATGTCCGCGCCGGCGGTCCATCCGCTTGAGCGGCGGAAATCGTTCAGGGCGTCCTCGGTCATGAAGAACAGGACATGGGCGTATTGCTGGGCGCCAATCTGCAGCCCCGCGGTACCCTTGACGGCCGAGTAGAAGTCGACCGTGGCGCCATTGATGCGCAAGGCGCCTTTTCCGTAGCCACCGCCAAAGACGAACCCCGCCTCGGTGATAAGCGGCATGACCAGCATCCCGTTGGCCTTGTTGGCGATTTCCTGGGTGTTCGGGTAGCGGGTATACATCTCGGTCAGCGTCGCATCGACGCGGGCATCGATCGTTGCCGCGTTCGAGTTTCCGACGCCGTTGCCGCAAGCGGCGGTCAGGGTCAGTCCGGCCATGCCAAAGGCAAAGCCGCGACGGCTCAGTCGTGGTGTGTTGGAACTGCTCATGTTTCTTTTTCTCTGTCGATGTGCCTGAAAAGCCGGGTGGTCCCGGTCTTGTGTGCAAGAATACGCCGAACGGCGTCGGGTGTCACGGGAAAACCGGCAGGCCAAGGCCGGCCGATCGGCGAAAAATCGCGGAGTCCCGTGGGATTAGCCTTGCAGCAGCCGGGCGACCTGCGGTGCGAAATAGGTCAGGATGCCGTCGCAGCCTGCGCGTTTGAAGGCCAGCAGGCTTTCCAGCATCACCTTTTCGCCGTCGATCCACCCGTTCTGCGCCGCGGCCTGGATCATCGCGTATTCACCCGACACCTGATAGGCATAGGTGGGAGCGCCGAACGTGTCTTTGACCCGCCGGCAGATGTCCAGATAGGGCATGCCGGGCTTGATCATCACCATGTCGGCGCCCTCGGTCAGGTCGCGTTCGATCAAGCGCAGCGCCTCGTTCGAGTTGGCCGGGTCCATCTGGTAGGTCTTCTTGTCGCCGGTCAACGCGCCCGAGGCGCCCACCGCATCGCGGAAAGGCCCGTAGAAGGCGCTGGCATATTTCGCCGCGTAGCTGAGGATCATGACGTCGTGATGGCCGGCGGCCTCGAGCGCCCGGCGCATCGCGCCGATCCGGCCGTCCATCATGTCGGACGGGCCGATGATGTCGGCTCCGGCTTCGGCCTGGGCCAGCGTCATCTTGACCAGCGCCTCGACCGTTTCGTCATTCACGATCTTGCCGTCCACCACGTATCCGTCATGGCCGTTGATGTTGTAGGGGTCCAGCGCGACGTCGGTCATCACCGCAATTTCGGGCGCGGCCTGCTTGATCGCGCGGATGGCGCGGTTCGACAGGTTGTCGGGGTTCCACGCCTCGGCGCAATCCTGCGTCTTGAGGCTGGGATCGGTGTAGGGAAACAGGCAGATCGCCGGGATGCCCATGGCCTGCGCCTCGGCTGCGGCCTTGGCGATCAGATCGACCGAGCGGCGCACCACGCCGGGCATCGAGGGCACGGGCTCTTCGATGCCCTCGCCGTCGCGCACGAACACCGGCCAGATCAGGTCATCAACGGTCAGGGTGTTCTCGCGTACCAGGCCCCGGATCGCCTCGGACTGGCGGGCGCGACGAAAGCGGCCGTGGGGGTAGGGGGCGATTGTCGGTTTCATGGCGCGTTCTCCTTGAACATTCGCGCATTGGGTGGCATGAATTTGCACAGGTCTCAAGGGTACCAATAGCCGCGCCGTTGCGATAGAACCGCCTGAGAATTTTGAATTAAAGGACCGAGTTTGGACTGGTACTCCTCGATTTTCGAACTCATCGACATGCGCAGCTTTTCGAATCTGTGGTACTGGATCGCGCTTGCGGTGCTGTGGTCGACAGCCAGCCATTGGGTGATGGGCGTTCCCTATGATCTGGTCGTGCGCGCCCGCCGCGTCGGAGGCCAGGCCGAGACCGACCTGCTGGACATCGTACGGATCAACACCAATCGCATCCTCTACATTGCCGACGTTTCGGGGGTCGTAATCTTGGCGCTGTGCTGTTTCCTGTTTGCGGGGCTGGCGACGCTGGGGTTTTACTATCAGGTCGAGTTCGCCCAGGCGGTGTTCCTGCTGCTATTCCCGATGGTTCTAATTGGCGCAAACAGCCTGCGGGTGGCTCGGAACCTGCGGCGGCAGGAGTTGACCTTTGAAGGTGTTTCCAAGGCGCTGCATCGATGCCGGCTGGCGACCCAGGTCATCGGCATGTTTGCGATACTGGTCACTTCGATGTGGGGCATGTATCAGAACCTTTCACTGGGCGTTCTGGGATAGAAAATTCAGAAAGGCGAGGCGATGAAGGCTCCGAACCACGTGACAGTCGGCGGCGCCCCCGAGGGGTTTGACGCGCAGCTGGTGCTGAACGAGGTTACCCGCTCGGGCGGGCCGGTTGTGCATGTGGCGCGCGACGACAAACGTGCCGAGGCGATGCGCGCGGCGCTGCGTTTCTTTGCACCCGACATGCCGGTGGTCCTGTTTCCCGGCTGGGATTGCCTGCCCTTTGACCGGGTGTCGCCCAACCCCGACATCGCGGCGGCGCGGGTGGCGACCCTGGCGGCGCTGGTGCATCAGATGCCCGAGCGCTTTGTTCTGCTGACCACGCTGAACGCGGCCACCCAGCGCGTGCCGGCGCGCGACGTGCTGCGGCAGGCGGCGTTCACCGCTCGGGTCGGTCAGCGCATCGACGAGGCCGCGCTGCGCGATTTCCTGGTGCGCATGGGGTTCAGCCAAAGCCCCACGGTGATGGAGCCCGGCGACTATGCCGTGCGCGGCGGGATCATCGACATCTTCCCGCCGGGCGAGGCAGGGCCGGTGCGGCTGGACCTGTTCGGAGACGTGCTGGACGGCGCGCGCCGGTTCGATCCGGCCACTCAGCGCACCACCGAAAAGCTTGATCTGGTCGAATTGGCCCCGGTTTCCGAGGTGATCCTGGACGAGGCCGCCATCACCCGGTTCCGTCAGAACTATCGCATCGAATTCGGTGCGGCCGGCACGGATGATCCGCTGTACGAGGCGGTCAGCGCCGGACGTAAGCATCAGGGCATGGAGCACTGGTTGCCCCTGTTCCACGAAAAGCTGGAAACGCTGTTCGACTATCTGCCGGACGCGACGATCACGCTGGACGATCAGGTCACGCCCGCGCGTCTGGCGCGGTGGGACAGCATCGCCGATCAATATGAAACCCGGCGCCTGGCGCTCGAGAACCGCTCGCGCATGGATTCGGTCTATAAGCCTACGCCGCCGAGCCTGCTGTATCTGGACGACGACGCATGGACCCAGGCGGTGGCGCAGCGGCGGGTGCTGCAGTTCAGCCCCCTGCCGCAGGCCAGCGGCCCGGGGGTGATCGACGCGGGCGGTCGGATCGGGCGCAGCTTTGCCCCCGAGCGGCAGCAGGAAAGCATCAGCCTGTTCGGCGCGCTGGCCAGCCACATCAAGAACAAGCTGGAGAAGGGGCCGGTTCTGGTCGCTTCGTACTCCGAGGGCGCGCGCGAACGCCTGACCGGGTTGATCGAGGATGAGGGCCTGGCCGAGGCGATCCCTGTGACCGACGGCTCGCGCATCGGCAAGCGCGGTCTGCACCTGGCAGTCTGGGCGCTGGAGCATGGGTTCGAGACGCCCGACATGACGGTGATCTCGGAGCAGGACGTGCTGGGCGACCGGCTGATCCGCCAGCCCAAGAAACGCCGCAAGGCCGAGAATTTCCTGACCGAGACCCAGTCGCTCAGCCCCGGCGATCTGGTGGTGCATGTCGATCACGGCATCGGCCGGTACATGGGCATGGAGGTCGTGACCGCCCTTGGCGCCGCGCATGAATGCCTGCTGCTGGAATATGCCGAAGGCGCCAAGCTGTACCTTCCGGTCGAAAACATCGAACTGCTGTCGAAATACGGACACGAGGAAGGCTTGCTCGACAAGCTGGGCGGTGGTGCGTGGCAGGCCAAGAAGGCCAAGCTCAAGGAACGCATCCGCGAGATGGCCGACCGGCTGATCCGCATCGCGGCCGAACGCGCCCTGCGCAAGGCCCCGATCATGGACCCGCCGCCCCACGCGTGGGAGGAGTTCAGCGCCCGCTTCCCTTATCAGGAAACCGAGGACCAGCTGCGCGCCATCGCCGACGTGATGGAGGACCTGCACTCGGGCACGCCGATGGATCGCCTGATCTGCGGCGATGTAGGCTTTGGCAAGACCGAGGTTGCCATGCGTGCGGCCTTTGTTGCGGCCATGTCCGGCCTGCAGGTGGCGGTGATTGCTCCCACAACATTGCTGGCGCGTCAGCACGCCGCCAGCTTCAAGGACCGGTTCCGGGGCTTCCCGCTGGAAGTCCGGCAATTGTCACGCTTCGCCTCGGCCAAAGAGGCGCAGCAGACCCGCGAAGGGCTGGCAAAGGGCACGGTCGATATCGTGATCGGCACCCATGCGCTGCTGGCCAAGGGCATCCGGTTCCAGAATCTGGGCCTGCTGATCATCGACGAAGAACAGCATTTCGGCGTGGCCCACAAGGAGCGGCTCAAGCAGTTGCGCTCGGACGTGCATGTGCTGACACTGACCGCAACGCCGATCCCGCGCACCCTGCAACTGAGCCTGACCGGCGTGCGCGACCTGTCGATCATCGGCACGCCGCCCGTCGATCGTCTGGCGATCCGCACCTATGTCAGCGAGTTCGATGCCGTCACCATCCGCGAGGCACTGCTGCGTGAGCACTATCGTGGCGGGCAGAGTTTCTATGTGGTGCCGCGCATCTCGGACCTCCCCGAGATCGAGGAATTCCTGAAGGAACAGCTGCCGGAACTGACCTATGTGGTGGCCCATGGCCAGATGGCCGCGGGCGAGTTGGACGACCGGATGAACGCCTTCTATGACGGCAAGTATGACATCCTGCTGGCCACCACGATCGTGGAAAGCGGTTTGGACATTCCCACCGCGAACACGATGGTCGTTCACCGGGCCGACATGTTCGGGCTGGCGCAGCTCTATCAGATCCGGGGCCGGGTGGGGCGGTCCAAGACCCGCGCCTACGCCTATCTGACCACCAAGCCGCGCGCGCGGTTGACGCCGGCCGCCGAAAAGCGGCTGCGGGTTCTGGGGTCGCTCGATACGCTGGGGGCGGGGTTCACGCTGGCCAGCCAGGACCTGGACATTCGCGGCGCGGGCAACTTGCTGGGCGAGCAACAGTCGGGCCAGATGCGCGACGTGGGCTATGAACTCTACCAGTCGATGCTGGAAGAGGCGATCGGCAAGATCAAGGCCGGTGAGATGGAGGGGCTGAGCGAGGCCGACGACCAGTGGGCGCCGCAGATCAACCTGAGCGTTCCGGTACTGATCCCCGAAGACTATGTGCCTGATCTGGACGTGCGGTTGGGCCTCTACCGCCGCCTGTCGTCGCTGTCGACCAAGGTCGAACTGGAGGGCTTTGCCGCCGAGTTGATCGACCGGTTCGGCCCGCTGCCGAAAGAGGTGAACACCCTGCTTCTGGTGGTGCGGATCAAGGCCATGTGCAAACGCGCCGGCATTGCCAAGCTGGACGGCGGACCGAAGGGGGCTACGATCCAGTTCCACAATGACAAGTTCGCCTCGCCGGAAGGTTTGGTCGAGTTCATCCAGAACCAGCGTGGGCTGGCCAAGGTCAAGGACAACAAGATCGTGGTGCGGCGCGACTGGAAAAAGGACAGCGACAAGATCAAGGGCGCCTTTGCCATTGCCCGCGATCTGGCCGAGAAGGTCGCCGCCGAGAAAAAGAAGAAGGCCAGCGCCTGAGGGCGCGGCCTAGTCCCCGGCCACGAACGTACACAGCTGCCAGTCACCGCTGTCCGACTTCACGAAGGCCGCGCGATAGCCGACCATCGACCACAGGAATTCGGAATAGATATAGCCGCGCGTCCCGTCGGTCAGGATGACGCCCTGATATTCGGCCTCTTCCAGATAGTCCGGCACGATCACCACCTCGTGGCTGATCAGGTCCAGAATGGGCGCGCCGCGGTTTGGGGCCTGGCGCAGGGTGACATCCTGACCGGTCACGAAATAGGCGGTGAACGGATCCAGCTTCGCTGGCAGGGAAAGCCGCCACTGGTGCGGCATCCAGAATTCGCCATCCTCGTCGAAATAGCCGGGCTGGGCCAGCGTGGTCTCGAGGTCGCGCCAGTAGTCCTCGCGGATGGTGGCGGCATGACGGCGGTCGGACTCGGGTAGGCTCTCGGGATCGACCGTCAGATTGGCGCGGAACGTCTCGGGGCCGTCCTCGTCGCCGTGGCTGGTGTAGATCTCGGGGCAGGTGGCGGCCATCACGCCCTCAAGGTCGCGGGCGGCGACCTTTGCGCGCAGGTCCGCACGGAAGGCCTCCAGTGCCGGGTCTTGGCTGGCCTCGTCCACAGGCGGAAAGGTCTGACGGTCGGCCCAGGCGGGACCGCAGCACAGCGCGATCAGCGCAGCGTTCAACAGTTTCATTCAGCGGCTCTCATCGCGGCCTGGGCGCAGAAGCACGAGGCGCCGACGCTGCGGTCGGCCCGCGCCAGGGCCAGGTCAAGTCGTTGTCGGATCAGCTGCAATTCCTCTCGTGCGCCGCGCGCCTTGAGGCAATCGTGCAAGCCCTTGAGGCTCCAGACGTTGTCGGGATGGATCGAGGCGCGGCTGAGGGTGCCGCCCAATCCCAGATCTTCGCGATAGACGGCTTCGGCCTCGGCCACGTGGCCCTGCTCGAACAGCAGCGCCCCCAGCGCGTGGCGGGTGGGCTGCATCCAGCCCCAGGGCTCGTCATAGGGCAGATTGTCGTCCAGCTCGACCGAGCGGCGCAGGTGGGCGAAGGCCGTGTCGAAATTGCCTTTGCGGTACTCGATCTCGCCCCGCAGCATCTCGCGCGCGATCTCCAGCAGGTCGATCACGCGGTTGTTGTGCAGCAGGCGGGTTTCCGGCACGCGGTCTTTGGCGGCGAGGAACAGCAGTTCCTCGGCCTCGGCCTCGGCCACGTCGCCGGTGGCAGCATGGGCGATGGCGCGGGCGTAATGCGTGGCGGCCGTCACCGTCAGATACAGGTCGGGATCGGGGGGCAGGGACAGAGCCTTGGCTTCTTCCCACCGGCCAAAGCGGATCAGGATATGCGGCCCCATGGCCATGTAGCTTTCGAAGTAATCCGCCATCGGCGGGCTTTCGATGCGCAGCATTTCCTCGGGCGTGGTGTCCCACAGGCCCTTGTTGGCGCGCAGGGCGGGCTCCATCTGGCCCAGGAACAACGCGCCATAGATGACGAAGTGGTAATTGTGCTGGCGATAGCCGGTATAGATGTTGAACGCGCCTTCGCGCTGGTAATATTTCAGATCAGCGATGACGGCCTGTTCGTTCCAGTGGACGACGTTCTGGTAGTGGCCGCACAGCACGTCGATATGGGTGGGCATGTGCACCAGATGCCCGGCATCCGGCACCAACGTGCGCAGCACGTCACCGGCCTTCAGCGCCTTTTCCGGCGTGGGCGACATCTCCATCAGATGCACATAGAGGTGCAGCAGACCCGGATGCGACATCGCCGCCGGATCGTTGGTCATGGCCCATTCCAACGCCTCCTGCGCTTCAAGCGTGGCGGCTCCCTCGGCAGGCTGTCCTGTCCTCAGGTCCCACATCTGCCAGGGGGTCAGGTTCAGCAGCGCCTCGACATAGATGGTGCGCAGGTCCAGATGGTCGGGCTGGGCCGCAAAGGCGGCGCGCATGGCGTCGGCGAAGTCGTGGTCCCAGCTGTGCATGTCGGGCGCCGGGTCGCGCTGGGGATAGCGGGCAGGCAGGGCGCGTATCAGTTCGCGTTCGACGGGCGTGCAGCGATCCAGCAGGGCCAGTGCGCACTGGGTTGCGTCATAGGCGCAGTTCAGGGCCTTGGCCTTACCGCGGTCGTCCAGCAGATCCCAGGGCAGGTTGTAGTTGGGCCCGGCAGCATAGGCCACGCCCCAATGGGCCATGGCGCAGTCCGGGTCATGCTCCAGCGCGCGCTGGAAGCACACGACCGCCTCTTCGTGGTTGTAGCCGTAGGTCCAGACAAGGCCCCGGTTGAACCAAAGCTGCGCCTGATCCGAGGACGTTGTGACGGGGCAGCCATGCGTGCCCAGATCGTAATAGTCGCTCATGCCGAACCCTCCCTGACTGGGGTGAGCCTAGCGCAGTTCGGGTGCGCTGCACAGGTCAGGCGGGGACGCGGTCTTCGATCCGGCCCATGTGGACCATAAGTCCGAAGGCCAGCACGCACATGGTCAGGATGCCGATGGTCAACGGCCCCAGCGTACCGTCGAACAGCAGCCCCACCGGTGCGGCGATCGCGGCGGCCAGCACGGTCGAGATCGACCCGATGACCGAGGCCGCCATGCCCGCGATATGGCCCATCGGCTCCATCGCGATGGCATTCAGGTTGCCCATGGTGACCCCGGCCATGAAAAAGACCGTGGTCTGCCAGAACACGAACAGCGCAAACGAGGCCTGCGACGACAGGTTCGACATGTTGAGGGCAATCACCAGAGAGGTGATCAGGATCTGTCCGGCCAGCGCCCAGGTCACCATCCGGCGCATCCCCACGCGCACCACGACGGCCGCGTTCAGCAAGCTGGCCGAGCCGGACATCAGCGCCACGAACCCGAACCAGAAAGGGAAGCTGTCGGCGCGGTCGTGGATCACGTCATAGACCGGCTGCACCATGGTCAGCATGGTGAACAGCATGCCCATGCACAGGGTCTGAACAAAGATCGACAGGCGCACGGTGGGGTGGGCGAACATCTCTTTCACGGCACGGACCATCAGCGGCAGGCGGAACGGGCGGCGATTTTCCGGCGCGAGGGACTCCGGCAGTCGGAACCCCATCCAGACAATGATGACCAGCGCGAACAGGATGAACGACATGAACACGCCGCGCCAACCGGCAAAGGCGATCACGGCGGCTCCGGCCATGGGCGCGATGGCGGGCACCAGGGTGAAGATCATCATCGCGATGGACACGATCCGCGCCATTTCCCGGCCCGAGAACAGATCGCGGATGATCGCCATCGCGACCACGCGGGGCCCGGCGGCCCCCAGTCCCTGAACCACCCGGGCAGCCAGAACCAACTCCAGCGATGAACTGGCCCAGGCCACGGCCGATGCCAGAATATAGACTGCTGCTCCGGCAAAGATCACTGGCCTGCGCCCTACGGCATCCGAGATCGGGCCGGTGAAGAACGTTCCGATCCCCATTCCCAGAACAAAGCTGGTCAGGATCAACTGCGCCCGGTTCACGTCATCAGGGCTGAGCTGCGCGCCGATCTCGGGCAGGGCAGGCAGCATTGAATCAATCGAAAATGCGATCGTGGCAAACATCATCGCGATCAGCGCGATGAATTCGGCCTTGGAAATACGGTCAGCCATGCGGGGACTCCTTGCCCAAACGCGCTAACACGACAGGGCAAGGTGGGCTAGGTGCAATCGCGCACAGAACTCTGTGCTATTCTGCAGAGGAAGGCTCAAGCTGAGACATGATTTCGCCGATCACTTGCGCCCACAATTCCGGTGGTTGCGCCCCAGGGACCGCGTGCTGGTTGTCGACGATGAAGGTGGGGACCGAGTTTACGCCCTTCTCACGCGAGTGCGTATCCCGCTGACGAATGTCGTCCCGGTCGGCGTCGGATTTCAGCAGCTTCAGAACAACTGCGGCGTCCATGCCCACGCTGTCGGCGATGTCGGCCAAAACCTCGTGGTCGCCGATGTCGCGGCCCTGCACGAAATACGCAGTGAACAGCGCATCCACCACCTGGTTCTGCTTGCCCTCGATCCCTGCCCAATGGATCAGGCGATGGGCGTCCAGCGTGTTCGGAGTGCGTTTCATGGCCTCGAAATCGATGTTCAGGCCGGCCTTTTCGGCATGCTCCACCACCGGCGCATAGGCGCGAACCGCACCCTCCTTGCCACCGAATTTGCGTTCCAGGTATTCGCGCCTGTCCATGCCGCCTTCGGGCATGTCGGGGTTCAGCTGGAACGGATGCCATTCGATCACGAACGGATGGTCCGGGACCGAGGCCAGCGCCTTGTCCAGGTTGGTCTTGCCGATATAGCACCACGGGCAGATCGGGTCGGACAGGATATCAAGCTTGACGGTCTGGGTCATTCTTCGGGTGCCTTGAAATAGGCCGGCAATGCGCGGCGCAGGAGTTTTCCGTTGCCCCCGGTGGGCAGTTCGGGAAGGTGGATGAAGGCGCGGGGTTGCTTGTAGCGCGCCAGGTTGGCCTCGACATAAGCGCGCAGGGCGGTTTCGTCCAGTTTTTCCGGCCCGGAATAGAAGGCGGCGATCACGAAAGTGTCCGGTTTGACCTCGACCGCCGCCGCGCCGACCTGAGCGATTCCGGGAAACCGCGACAGGACGGATTCGACCTCGACCGGGGACACGCGATAGCCGCCGGCGTTCATCATGTCGTCGTCGCGCCCCAGATAGGTGATCTGCCCATCCACGGCCATCGCGCCCTGATCGCCGGTCAGGAACCAGTCGCCCTGCATGCGCGCGCGGGCCTCGTCCGGGGCGTTGAGGTAGGTCAGCATCAGCCCCGGGTCCGAGCGGTGAATGGCGATGGTGCCTTCCTGCCCCTGCGGAACCGGCCCGTCAGGCCCCAGGATCGCCACGCGGCGCCCCGGTTGAGGCTGGCCCAGCGCATCGCCGCGCGCGGGGTGGGATGGGCTGGATGAGATGAAGGTCGAGCATTCCGACATGCCATAGGCCTCGTACAGCTCGGTCCCGGTGGCCTGTACCCAGCGTTCGTGCAGGGCGCGCGACAGTTTCTCGCCGGCGCTCAGGCCGTGGCGCAGATCGGGCAGGGGCAGCGTGTCCGCCGCATTCAGCATCTTGCGGTACACGCCGGGGGCGGCCGCAAAGATCGAGGCGTGGTGGCGGCGCAGCAACCCGGGCAAGGCGGTCGGGTCGGTTCCGGGTTCGGGGATCAGCGCGGTGGCGCCGATGGTCCACGGGTCCAACAGGCCGGTGCCCAACGTGTAGGTCCAGTTGAACGCGCCCGCGTGGCACAGGCGGTCGGCCTCACGCAGGCCGTACCAGCCATCGACCATCATCTGCCGCGCCCAGATCGCCCGATGCGCATGGGCCACGGCGCGTGGTTTGCCCGAGGTGCCCGAGGTATAGACGACATAGGCCATGCGTTCCGGATCGCCCATGTCGAACGACGCGGGCGGCAGGTTGCGCATGGCGGCAAGGTCGGTCAGGCCGATCTGGTTGGGATGCGTGGCGCAGTTCACGGACGGATCGCGCAGAATGGCGGCTGGAGACAGTTCCCGGATCATCCGCTCCGTTTCCGGCTCGGTCAGTTGCGAGGAGGTCGGTACCGGGATCAGCCCGACGGCGATCGCCCCGAGATAGGCTATGGGAAAATCGACCGTATTGCCCAGACGCATCAGCACGATGTCGCCGGGCACCAGGCCCGCACGCAGCAGCCCGGTTCCGGTGCCCAGAACCGCGGATTTCAACTTCGCAAAGGTCCAGTCGTCCGAACCGTCAGGGCGCAGCACGGACAGGGCCACCTTGTCGGGCGTGGCATCGGCGCGGCGCAACACATGGGCGGCCAGGTTGAACAGCGCGGGGCAGGGCGTCGGCGGCCCCTGATCGAAGATCGACAACATGCGCCTTGGCTATTGCCCTTTGTCACGCGTTGCAAGCGCGCGGCGCTGGCCCTATAGAATGACGCATGACGAGCAAAGACCACAAATCCATCGTACGCATCGCCCGCGACAACGGTTCCCGCACCGAGCTGGAGCCGGTAGATCTGGGTGCCCGCGTGCGTGAACTGCGCAAGGCGCGGAAATGGACCCTCGAGCAGGCGGCGAACCAGGCCGGGTTGGCCCGGTCCACGCTCAGCAAGATCGAAAATGGCCAAATGTCGCCGACCTATGACGCGCTCAAGAAACTGGCGATCGGTCTCGAAATCTCTGTACCGCAGCTGTTCACCCCGCCCGAGCGGGATCAAGTGATCGGTCGCATGGCAGTGACCAAGATGGGTGAAGGCACCGCGCACGCCACAACGACCTACGAGCACGAGTTGCTGGCCGAAACGCTGACCAAGAAGCAGATGCTGCCCTATCGGGCCCGCGTGCGCGCCCGGTCAATGGACGAGTTCGACGGCTGGGTGCGTCACGATGGTGAAGAATTCCTGTATGTGCTGACTGGCGTGATCCGCCTGTACACCGAGTTTTATGAACCGGTTGAGATGCGTCGGGGCGACAGCGCCTATTACGACGGCAGCATGGGGCACAACGTGATCTCGGTAAGCGATGAGGATGCGACCATCCTGTGGGTCACGTCGCTGGCCTAACGCCGGGCAAGCTCGCGGTTCAGGCCTTCGGTGTAAAGGAAATCCTCGACCTCTTCATGGGCCTCGTTCACCGTCAGGTGGTGCCGCTCGGCCAGATAGGCCTCAAAGCGTTTCCTGTCCGTCCTCACGCGCGCCATATCCTGATCGCGCAGGTTCGGAAAACGGCGCTTGGCACGTGCGTAGGACGCGCTCCAATCTTGTGTCAAATCAGTCCAGTTCAACATCTGCGAGCCTTCCGTGGTTCGGGTTTCAGGACTGCTCTTCCCCAGACCAGCGTACGGATCGCGCAGCCCGCGCGAAGACATGACAAAATGTCGCAGGTTAGGGCGCTGGAAAATCAAAGCGGTTTTTCACGCCGTGCTCGGCCCGTTTTCCCACTCCCTGTCGGTTTTGGCGATCGTTCAAGTACTCGCACTCTGGACTGCGCCGAATACAGGGCTTTGATCTATCTAAGAAATCTGTTTTCGGTGCAGGTGTCCGTTGCGTCGATCCTCACTTGGATTGCGAGATATCGTGGTGACAACCGCTCCATCCGCAAAAAGTAGCCAAATGCTCTAGAAGTAGCGGCCAGCGGGGTTGTTTGATCGCCTTTTTGGTGTTTGGTCACATGTGCTGAAAATTGCCGACGCCCGCGCAGCGTCCGATCCGTGCCAAGGGCATCACTTGAAATGGGCAGGGGCTCAAGCCCCTACCGGTTGCCTGCTACTCCTCGTACCACCAGACATCGGGCATGAACTGCGGTCCGTCGCCGTAGATTGGCAAGATCTGAGGATGCTTCATTTCCTTCACATGGGCGATGCGGCCAACGTCAAAGCTCCAGATCGGAATGACATACCGTCCGGCGGTCAGAACCCTGTCAAGCGCGCGGGTGGCGGCCACGAAATCCTCACGGCTTTCCGAGGCCAGCATCGCATCGATCAGCCCATCCACTGCCGGAGAGGTGACCCCCATCAGGTTGCGTGTCCCTGAAGCATCCGCGCCTTCGCTGCCCCAGTAGAGGCGTTGTTCGTTGCCCGGCGACAGCGACAGCGCGCGGCGGAACGGGGTCATGTCGAAATCCAGCTCGGACACCCGCTGGGTGTATTGTGCGTCATCCACCTTGTCGACGGTAAGCTCGATCCCCAGCCGTTCCAGCGCGCGGGCATACATCTCGGCAATCGCATCCACGTTCTGAACCACATTCAAGCTCCCCTGACTGATGACGAGAGTTATCTTGAGCGGCTCTCCCGCTGCGTTCTTCAGCACGCCGTCCTGGATTGTCCATCCGGCTTGCTCCAGCAGATCTGCCGCCTTGCGGATGTCCTTTCGGTTGCGAACCGAGTCGTCGCCTTCGGGCAGAACATACCCTTCCAGAGTTCCCGGAGGCAGATCAGCCGCGTAGGGCTGCAACATCTCAGCCACCCGACCGGTTGCCGGGCCAGGCTGCATCGCCAGTTCAGACCCCGAGAAATACGAGGTGATCCGAGGCTGAGCCCCGCCCGTGATCGTGCCGTTGATGAATTCAAAATTGAACGCAAGCGTCAGCGCCTCGCGCACGCGCCAATCGTCAAAGCGCGCTTTGCGCGTGTTCATGACCAGACCTGTCATGCCCGAGGGCTTTTTATGTGGGATCTCGGTTTTGATGACATCACCGCGCTGAACGGCCGGGAAATCGTATTGCGTGGCCCATTTGTCGGCGTTGAACTCGCGGACGGCCGACAGCGCGCCGGCCTTGAAGGCCTCGAACAGAACCGTCTGGTCGCCGTAGAACTCCAACCGCATCTCGTCGAAATTCATGGTGCCCCGGCGGAACGGCACATCGTTGCCCCAATAATCCGGATTGCGTTTGAGGTTCACGAAACGCCCGGCCTCGTAGTCATCGATGACATAGGGGCCGGTGCCGATCGGGACATCTTGGAGCGCTGCCTCGGCGAAATCCTTGCCCTCCCATTGGGCCTTCTTGAGGATCGGCCGCAGCCCTGCGATCAGGGCCAGCTCGCGGTCTGGCTCGTTGAAGATGATCCGGACCGAGCGTGGTCCGGTTTGCTGAATGCTGTCGATCTTGGACCACAAACCGCGATAGCGCAGATGCCCCTGCGTTCCGAGGGTTTCGTAGGACCAGATCACATCGTCTACCGTGACCGGAGATCCGTCGGAGAATCGGGCAGTCTCACGCAGGGTGAATTCGACCCAGGATCGGTCCGGTGCGGTGTCGATTGATTCGGCCAAAAGCCCGTAAAGAGTGAAAGGTTCGTCCCAGGAACGTCCCATCAACCCCTCGTGGGTCCAAAATCTCAGCTGCCACGGAGCGGTGCCTTTTTGCACAAACGGGTTGAGACTGTTATAGCCGCCGGTATTGCCGAACACGACCTTACCGCCCTTGGGCGCGTCGGGGTTGGCATAAGGCAGCGACACAAAATCCGGTGGTAGGGCCGGGTCTCCATACATAGCTATGCCATGGGTCGATTCTGCTTGCGCTAACGTGGCGACAACCGAGGCAGCGATTCCCGCGATCAACGGGCGGATGGGACGGAGAATATCGGGGCTCATTTTGGAAACAATCCTGCTCTGGCCTTATTTTGTTGGGATTCACCGTACCGATGATTTTTCTTATTATCAAACTTTTAGCTTGGATGACGGCGCGGAATTGCTTATAAAGGTTCCACTGCTCGATAGGTTTCTTGCCTGTATGAAACCTGCCTCAATAACTTAACGCCCGCTTCGTGCGGGCGTTTTTTTCTGCCTCGAGCTCTGAGATTCCAGCCCATAAATCGACCGTATCCGCAACCGGGTCTTTCCCCGTTTATTTTGCAGGTGCAGCATGGCACTGTGTCTCCAAATCATGAGTCTGTGGGAGACCCAAAATGAACCTGTCGGGAAAAACAGCAATCATCACCGGATCGAACTCGGGCATCGGGTTGGGCATTGCGCGCGAATTGGCCAAGGCGGGGGCCGACGTGGTTCTGAACTCGTTCACCGACCGCGATGAAGATCACGCGCTGGCGGCCGAGATCAGCAAGGAGACCGGAACCAACGCGCGCTACATCAAGGCCGACATGTCCAAGGGCGAGGAGTGCCGCGCGCTGATCGAACAGGCCGGAGCCTGCGACATCCTGGTCAACAACGCAGGCATTCAGCACGTCGCGCCGATCGACCAGTTCCCGGTCGAGAAATGGGACGCGATCATCGCCATCAACATGAACTCGGCCTTTCACACAATGGCGGCGGCGCTGCCGATGATGCGCAAGGCCGGGTGGGGGCGGATCGTCAACATCGCCTCGGCGCATGGGCTGACTGCATCGCCCTACAAGGCGGCTTATGTGGCGGCCAAGCACGGGGTCGTCGGCATGACCAAGACTGTTGCGCTGGAAACCGCGCAGGAGCCCATCACCTGCAACGCCATCTGTCCGGGCTATGTGCTGACGCCGTTGGTCGAGGCGCAGATCCCCGACACGATGAAGGAATACAACATGAGCCGCGAGGACGTGATCAAGAACGTCATGCTCGAACGGCAACCCTCGAAAGAGTTCGCGACTGTCGAACAGCTGGGTGGAACCACCGTGTTCCTGTGCTCGGACGCCGCGGCCCAGATCACCGGCACTACGATCTCGGTCGACGGCGGCTGGACCGCGTTGTGATCCGCGGCGCGCGCCGGGGCCGGCGGACATGGTAAAGCGCATCAATCTTGCCCTGCAGGGCGGCGGCGCGCATGGCGCCTTTACCTGGGGCGTGCTGGACCGTCTGCTGGACGACGAAGACATCGAGGTTGCGGCGATTACCGGAACCTCGGCCGGGGCGCTGAACGGAGCCGCGTTCAAGGCCGGCATGGTTCATGCCGGTCGCGATGGCGCGCGCGAGACCCTGAACGCCCTGTGGGAGAGGATGGGCGCGGTGGGCGACATGCGTATCGCAAACTGGCTGGCCGGGATGGAACCCGCCCAGATCGCGCAGGCGATGGAGTATTCCCTGCCGTTCTCGGTGGCTGATACCTGGTCGCGGATGGTGTCGCCCTATGCCTATGGACCGTTCTACCGCAATCCGCTGGCCCCGGTGGTCGAGGCGTTTGATTTTGGCGAGGTCTGCGCCGATCAGGGGCCACGCCTGTTCGTCTGCGCCACCTGTGTGCGCAGCGGCAAGATCCGTGTTTTCACGGGCGATGAGGTGACGACTGACGCGATTCTCGCCTCGGCCTGCCTGCCGAACCTGTTCCAGGCGGTTGAAATCCACGACCCCGAAACCGACCGGACCGAAGCCTATTGGGATGGCGGCTATACCGGCAACCCGGCGCTGTTTCCGCTGTTCAACGCGGGCCTGCCCGAAGATGTGGTGATCGTGAACATCAACCCGCTGGAGCGCGACGAGGTTCCCAAGACCCCGCAGCAGATTCAGAACCGGATCAACGAGATCAGCTTCAATTCGTCCCTTCTGCGCGAGTTGCGGGCGATCAACTTCGTGCAGCGCCTGCTGGCCGATGGCAAACTGCAGGCGGGCGAGATGAGCCGGGTCTTCGTGCACATGATTGCCGATAACGCCCTGATGAACAGCCTGTCGGTGGCGACCAAGACGGTGCCCAACCCGGTGGTTCTGCACGGCCTGAAACAGGCCGGACGGGCCGCGGCCGACCGGTTTCTGGCCGATCACAAGCCCGATCTGGGAGTGCGCAGCACCGTTGATCTGCCCGCGATGTTCGGCTGATCACTCGGGCGGCTGGGTTGGGTCTTTCTGGTTCGGATAGACCAGCCCGGCCGAGATCACCAGCTTGGCGGCATCCTCGATCGACATGTCCAGCAGGATCACGTCTTCCTCGGGGAAGAACAGCAGAAAACCCGAAGTCGGGTTCGGCGTGGTTGGGATGAACACGCTCAGCAGACCGCCGCCGGTTTCGGCGCGTTTGTTGATCTCGCCTTTGGCCTCGGTCGAGACGAAGCCGATGGCCCAGATGCCCCGGCGGGGATACTGCACCAGGCAGGCCTTCTCGAACGACCGCTCGGTCTGGGCAAAAACGGTTTCCGAGATCTGCTTGATCCCGGAATAGATCGACCGGACGACGGGCATCCGGTTGACCAGGCTTTCGGCAAAATGGATCAGTGACCGGCCCAGGATACCTTTGGCGATCCAGCCGACCAGAACCGTGAAGATCAGGAAGAACAGCACGCCCACGCCGCGCAGGTTGATGCCAACATATTGCTCGGGGCGGAACTGGTGTGGGATCAGGGGCAGGACCGCGCTGTCGATCCAACCGACCACCGACAGGATCAGCCACAGCGTCAGCCAGACCGGTGCGATGACGACGATACCCGTCAGAAACGATGCGCGTAGCCGCGACAGCAGGCCGGGGCGGCGGTGGGGTTCTTCATCAAACGGTGTGTTCATCGCGGTTCCGAGCGGTTTGCCGGACTAGTTAATCAGTCCGGCGTCTTGGTACAATAGGTCCGTTTGACGTTCAGTCAGCCTGAGCCTTCAAAGCCTTGGCGATACCAGCCGCAAGGCGCGCATTGTTGCGCACCAGGGCGATGTTGGCGATCAGCGATCGGCCTTCGGTCCGCTCGTAGATGCGCTGCAGCAGATAGGGCGTGACGGCTTTGCCGGTGATGCGATGCGCTTCGGCGTCCTGCTGCGCCGAGGCAATGATCGGGTCCAGTTCCTCGGACGGGATCTGGTCGGCCAACGGGATCGGGTTGGCCACCAGTTGTCCGCCGGGCAGACCCAGCGCGCGGCGCGTCGCATGGGCCTTGGCGATCTGCTCGGCCGTGTCCATCCGCAGGGGCGCGGCAAAGGGCGACTTGGCCGACCAGAAGGCTGGGAATTCATCCTGCCCATGGGCGATGACCGGCACGCCCAGTGTCTCAAGCACTTCGAGCGTTTTGGCCAGATCGAGGATGGCCTTGGCCCCGGCGGCCACGACTGTGACCGGCGTCTGCGCCAGTTCGTGCAGGTCGGCCGAGATGTCAAAGCTGGTTTCTGCGCCGCGATGCACCCCGCCGATGCCGCCGGTGGCAAAGACCTGGATCCCCGCGAAATGGGCGGCGATCATCGTGGCGGCAACGGTGGTGGCCCCGGTTCCGCCCGAAGCGATGCAGGCTGCCATATCCGCGCGCGAAATCTTGGCCACGCCCTGCGCCTGTCCCAAATCCTTCAACTGATCGGGTTCCAGCCCCACATGCAGCCGGCCGTCGATCACCGCGATCGTGGCCGGAACGGCGCCCGCGTCGCGGATGTCCTGCTCGACCTGGGCCGCCACCTCGATGTTCTGAGGGTAGGGCATGCCGTGGGTGATGATGGTGCTCTCCAAGGCAACGATGGGGGTTCCGTCGTCCTTGGCCGCGCGCACTTCGGCGGAATACTGGATGTCGATCACAGGGGGGTCTCTCCGGATACATAGGTTGCAGCGGCATGCAAGGCGCGGGTCAGCGCCTCGTCAATGCTGGCGCCATTGGCTTCGGCGGCGATATGGGCCGCCATGAACGTGTCGCCTGCGCCGGTCACGCGCGTGACCAGAACCGACGGGGGTTTCTGGGTGATGACCGCTTCGGCACTGGCCACGGTGGCCGAGTTGCCCCCGTCGGTCACCAGCGCACGCAGCGCACCTCGGTCCAGCAGGGCGCGGGCAGCGGATTCGGAATCGTCGAACTCGCGCTGGCACAGCAGCCCGGCTTCTTCGAGGTTCACATACAGCGTGGCCCGGCTGTGCTTGAGGAACGGCAGCAGCCGCTCGGCCTTGCCGGGCGAGGCCGGGGCGACGCGTAGGTCGGCACGAGCGAAGGCCGGGCTGACGGCGATTTCTTCCAGAAGGTCCAGCGTCAGGTTGCCGTCCAGCGCGATCTGCCCTTCGAACGGGGTGTTTTCATAGCCCAGCGGGCCATGGATCAGCGGGCGCAGGATCTTGGCGCCAGCAGCCTCCAGCGAATGGGCGTCGGCAATGGCGGCGATCAGTCCGTTTGCGCCTTCGACCGCCATGTAACGGTCGGTGGGCAGGTCCTGCGAGCGATAGATATGGGTCGTGTCCATACCGAGCCGCTTGCAGGCATGGACCAACTCGTCGCCCTCGGGGTCGCTGCCGATGGCGGTCAGAAGGGTCGGGGTCATGCCGAAGCGCACAAGGGTCATGGCGATGTTCATCGCCACGCCACCGGGCAGGCGCGTGATGCGGCCGGGCACGTCCGATCCTTGCCGCATGTGGCTGGCGGATCGTCCGATCACGTCCCACAGGACGGATCCGATGCACAGGATGTCGCTGTTCTGAGTCATTTCCTCGTCATGCCGCAGGCGCAGGGCGCGCGCAAGCCGGAAGCTGCGCGGGCTGGGTCCGCGTCGGCGATTTGGCTTGCCAATTGTTTGGAAGGACGAAACACTCAGACACAGTGTTTTTTGGTTCTTTTGGATATTTTCGGATGGGTCTCAATATCCGTTTGCTGACCTTCCTGCGGTTTCGCGCCTCGATCATTGCGCCATTGCTGGCATGTATTTTTTTGGCAATGCCGGCATGGGCGCAACAGAGCGGACGGACAATCGTTGACTTTCAGGTCCGGGACGGTCGGCTTCTGGTCGAAATCGCCATGAACGCCGAGGCCGTTCTGGCCGGGGTCGATCCGCAAGAGGTCGCGAAGGGCGGCGGCGGCGGGAGCGCGCGTTACGCACAGTTGCGTCGGCTGGTCTCGTCCGAGCTTGAGGAACACGTCCACGATTTTGTGACGAATTGGAAGCAATCCTTGCAGATTGACGTGAACGGGCCGGTTGCGTTGTCCTATGAAGGCGCAAGTATTCCGGTGGTCGGCAATCCTGACGTGCCGCGGATTTCCCGAGTGCTGCTGGCCGGTCCTCTGCCGCCTGATGCAAGCAGCCTGCGCCTGACCTGGCCTGAAGGGATCGGCCCCGTGGTCTTGCGCCAGCAAGGGGTCGAGGCGCCCTATACCGGGTTTCTGAGCGGCGGCGAGGTCAGTCCTCGCATTCCCTTGGCAGGCGGGGCCGGGCTGGGGGCGCAGCAAGCGGCCGAGGCTTTTTTCCGGGCCGGGCTGCTGCATGTCGCGGGCGCGGGGGCACAGCTTCTGGCGCTGGCCTCGGTGCTGGTTTTCTTGTCACTGAAGTTGCGCCCGGTCGTTGTTCAGCTTGCCGCGCTGGGGCTGGGCGTTCTGTTGACGCTGCCGCTTGGGATGTTCGACGTGTTGAATGCGAGGCCGTTCCTGCCGTGGCCGGTCGTGCCGGCGGCCATCGCCTTGTTGGCGCTTTGGAACCTCGTCACCGACCGGTTGGGGGTCTGGCGCGTGCTGTTCCTTTTGGCGGCCGGTGCGGTCCTTGGCCTTACACTGTCAGAAGCATCGTCGCGCCTGGGTGTGCCGCCGCATCATGTCGCGCCGGCGGTGCTGGGTTTTGCAGCTGGCATCCTGTTGGCGCTGAGCGGAGTCGCGATCCTGATCCTCGCCACCCTGACCGTGCTCTTGCCGGATTCGCCCAGGCTGCGCGGCCGAATTTCCACGGTCGCCTCGCTGTTGTTGGCGGGCTTGGGGCTGTACTGGGCGGTTATGTCCTAACCGCCGGTTTTCATCGGCGCGATCAGCGTGTTCAGCGCGCTGAGCGGGTCCTCTGCGGTCCAGATCTCGTCTCCGATACCGAAGAAGTCGGTACATTCAGCCAGTTCGGCAACCAGTTCGGGTGCCAGGCCGCCTTCGGCGACAACCGGAACCTCGATCATCTCGGACCACCATTGGAACAGATCACGCTCGGCACGGGTCCCTTTGCCCAAGGACACCTCTCCAACGGGCCCAAAGGCCACATAGTCAACCCCGGCTTCGCCCGCGTTCATCCCATCATGGCGCGAGGTTCCGCAGAAACTGCCCACGATAGCATCCGCCCCCAGCTCTTTGCGCGCGGCCCGGACCGAGCGGGCAGCATCGTCCAGATGCACCCCGTCCAGCCCCAGCCGTTGCGCCAACAGGACATGGTTCGAGATCACCAGCGCCACGTCGCGCGCATGGGCCACCTCGCGGCAGGCGTCGGCTGCGCGGGCGATGACATCCTCATCGCTGCCAGCCAGCGCAAGTCGGATGCAGGCGATCTCGGTACCGTCCAGAACGCGGGCCAGCCGGTCGGGAAAGGTGGCCGGGTCGATGGTCGGCGGGGTGATCAGATAGATCTGAGGCTGCTCGGGGGTGTCCATTGGTGGATCCTTCGCGGTTGGTCTTTGGCGCGGTTTAGCCGATTGCGGCGGCGAAGCAAACTTTATTGCCCGCAGACCGTGTGAATTGCAATCGGGCAGGGCGGCCGGGCTTGCCCTGTGCCAGCGGCGGCAGTATGGCAGGCGCAACTTTCGGAGATCAGAATGCCCAGCGACAGACCCCAGCCCTCATTCGTGCTTGTCCGCCCGCAGATGGGCGAAAACATCGGCGCCGCGGCGCGGGCGATGTGGAATTTCGGCCTGGACCGGATGCGCATCGTCGCCCCACGCGACGGCTGGCCCAACCCCAAGGCCGTGGCCATGTCGAGCGGTGCCGGGCGGCTGCTGGACGAGGCGCAGCTGTTCGACGATCTGGCCGGCGCGTTGGGCGACCGCACATACGTTTTCGCCACCACCGCCCGTCAGCGCGGCTTGACCAAACCCGTCTACAGCCCCGAGCGTGCCATGCAGATCGCGGCCCAAAAGGTGGCGGCGGGCGAAAAGGTGGCCGTGCTGTTCGGGCCGGAGCGGGCAGGGTTGGAGAATGAAGACATCGCCAAGGCCAATGCGATCATCTCGGTGCCTGTGAACCCCGAATACGCCTCGCTGAACCTGGGGCAGTGCGTGTTGCTGACCGCCTATGAGTGGATGCGCCAGACCGGCGACGTGGTGCACGAGGCCACCGATCTGGGCAAAGGCGACTGGGCCACCGGCATCGAGGTCGAGAGACTGGTCGAGCATTATGAGCAGCGGCTGGACGAGGCCGGGTTCTTCTACCCGCCGGAAAAGGCCGAAGGGATGAAGGTGAACCTGCGCAACCTGTGGTCGCGCATGCGCATGACGCGGGCCGATGTGCAGATGCTGCACGGGATCATGCGTCAGATGGTCCGCTGGAAGGACAAGGGCTGAGGCTGGACCTTCCCGGGCACTGGCCCTAGCTTGCGGGAAAATCAAGGACATGAGGACAGCATGAGCGGCAAGCGCAGCATCTTCGAAGAAGTCTCGGGTGAACAAAAGCAGGAAACGGTCCAGCCCGGCATGATCGACCGCGGCCGGGGCGGTGCACGCAAGGCCATCCGTATCTGGCTGATGATCTTGTTCGCGCTTGTCGTCGTGATGATCGCGGTGGGTGGGCTGACCCGCCTGACCGACAGCGGCCTGTCGATCACCGAATGGCGACCGGTCACCGGAGCGATCCCGCCGATGTCCGGGGCCGACTGGCAGGCCGAGTTCGACAAGTACAAACAGATCGACCAGTGGCGCATCATGAACCAGTGGATGGAGCTGGATGACTTCAAGACCATCTACTGGTGGGAATGGGGTCACCGGCAACTGGGCCGCGTGATCGGCCTGGTCTGGGCGCTTGGGTTCTTTGGCTTTCTGGTGCTGCGCAAGATCCCCGCAGGCTGGACCGGGCGCCTTGCGATCCCCGGACTGCTGGGCGGCGTGCAGGGCGCCGTCGGTTGGTGGATGGTGGCCTCGGGGGTGACGCAGGGCGAAGGGATGACCGCCGTTGCCAGTTATCGTCTGGCCACCCATCTTGGCCTCGCGTTCGTGATCCTGGGCTTTCTGGCCTGGTACATCTTCATGCTGGGGCGCGAGGAACGCGACCTGATGCAGGCCCGTCGCGCGAAAGAGGCGCGGCTGTTCTCGCTGTCGACCGGGCTGCTGCACTTTGCCTTTCTGCAGATCCTGATCGGTGCATTGGTGGCGGGTATCGACGCCGGCCGGTCCTATACCGACTGGCCGCTGATCGGCGGGCAACTGCTGCCGCCGGACGCCACCGCGCTTGAACCGATGTGGCGCAACTTTTTCGAAAGTCCGGGGCTGGTGCAGTTCATCCACCGCTGCGTGGGCTATGTGCTGTTCGCCTTCGGCATCTTCGTCTGGCGACGCGGCAGCTGCAGCGCCCACCCGCAGACCCGGTTCGCCTTCAACGCCATGTTCGCGGCGCTTTCGCTGCAGGTGGTCGTAGGCATCCTCACCGTGGTCTATGGCGCGCCCTGGAAGATCGCCATCTTTCACCAGTTTATGGCCGTGGTCGTCTGGACCCTGATCCTGCGCGCCCGGTTCCTGACCGCTTATCCCATCGCAACCTCGCTGCGCGGAGCTTGACCCAATGACTGCATTCAATGACCTGATGGCCTTTCAGCGCGAAACCTCGGCCCTGGCACAGATCGCCGGGCGCCTGGGCTGGGATCAGGAGACCGTCATGCCGCGCGGGGCCGCCAACCAGCGCGCCGAGGAGATGGCCGCAATCGAAGCCGTGTTGCATGCGCGCCGTTCGGATCCGCGCGTGGCCGAGTGGCTGGAGAATGCCCATGCCGACACCGAGGTTGGTCAGGCGCAGTTGCGCGAAATCCGTCGCACATACGAGCGCACGGTCAAGGTGCCCGCCGATCTTGCCACGGCCATCGCCCGCGTGACATCGGCCGCGCAGGGCAAGTGGGCACAGGCCCGCGCTGACGAGGATGTTGCCGCGTTTCTTCCGGTTCTGGAGGAAGTCGTGGCGCTGCGGCGTGAGGAAGGGGCGGCTCTGGCACAGAGCGGCGATGTCTATGACGCGCTGGTCGAGGATTACGAGCCCTACACGACCGCTGCCCAGATCGCCGGCATCTTCGACGCCCTGCGCCCGCGTCTGGTTGCGCTGCGCTCCGCGGTTTTTGACCGGCCGTCCCCCGCGGGAGTGACCGGAACGTTTGACGAAACGGCCCAGATGAAGCTGACGCAAAAGCTGGCGGAGACTTTCGGGTACGACTTGAACCGGGGGCGGGTGGACAAGGCCGTACACCCGTTCTGTTCGGGCAGCGGCGACGACGTGCGCGTCACCACCCGGACCAGCGAAACCGACCCGTTCAACTGTTTCTATTCGACCATCCATGAGGTCGGGCACGCCTGCTATGAGCAGGGCATCGACCCGGCCTACGCGCTGACACCGCTGGGCCAGGGCGTGTCAATGGGCGTTCATGAAAGCCAGAGCCGCATCTATGAAAATCAGCTGGGCCGCTCGCGCGCCTTCACGGGCTGGCTGTTCCGGCAGATGATGGACACCTTCGGCGATTTCGGCATAGCAGATGAAGATGCCTTCTATGCCGCCGTAAACCGGGTGCACAACGGATACATCCGAACCGAAGCGGACGAGGTTCAGTACAATCTGCACGTAATGCTGCGGTTCGATCTGGAGCGCGCACTTATGTCGGGCGAACTGCAGGTGAAGGACCTCGAGGCCGCGTGGAACGACCGCTTCCATGCCGATTTCGGCTACGCGGTCGACAAGCCTTCGAACGGGTGTCTGCAGGACGTGCATTGGTCGGTCGGTCTGTTTGGCTACTTCCCGACCTATTCGCTGGGCAATGTGTACGCAGGCTGTCTGTATCAGGCTCTCCGAGCGGCAGTTCCAAGCTTGGACGATCAACTGGCGCAGGGCGATACCGCCACTGCAACCGGCTGGCTGCGCGAGCATGTTCAGCAACACGGCGGTCTGTATGCCCCACGCGATGTCATCCGCCGCGCCAGCGGCATGGAACCCGGACCTGAGCCGTTGTTGGCCTATCTCGAAGACAAATTTGGCACGCTCTACGGCCTTTGATCTGGAAAGATGACCGCTATGGGTATGATGGGGGTCATCTAGCTGCGGTGTGCATCGGGCACCCAGTCTTCCAGAGGCCGGTTCCAGAACCGGTTCGGGTTGTCTTCATCCTGCCCGCGGATGTGCAGCGTTCGAAAACACGGGTGCAGAAAGATCACCGGTTCTTCATAGGGATGGGCCGCGTAGATTGCGCGCAGCACGGTCGACCGCACGCCGTCCGACCTATCCAGAAAGAACGAGACTTCGACGCAGGGAACATCCACCGTGTCGCAGGTGACGGCATTGCGTCCGGTCCCGAGTGACCGAAAGCTCTGAGTTCCGGGCGTCGACCGGAAGGTGACGTGATCATAATCCCCGTAAACCAGGTTGGCTTCGGCCAAAACAGCATCAATCACCGCCTGCGCGCGGTCCTCGGGGACCTGAACGATCACGCGCCAACCTTCGTCTGTCAGATATCGTTCGGTGTCCTGTGTTTTTTGGGTCATTCCAGTCTCCTAACCAAGCAACGTCAGAATGACCGGGTTTGCACCTCAAGTGTGACTTATCGCTTCGCCATCGACCGAACTGACGGCCCGAGGCAATCGAGCAAGGAGTCCGACAAGCCGAAATGGCGAGTCAGTGCGATCTTGCCGTCCGGCGTGATGGTCAGGGCGCGACTGGACCTCTGGCGCGTCAACCATTTGTCTTTCAGAGCTTTTTCCAGAATCGCGATTCCCAAGGGTCCTGAGATGTGATGGCGGCGTTCCGTCCAGTCCAGACAGAAATTGGCGATCGGCCTGTGGGCGTTGACCCGCGGTGGGGCAAGGTCGAGATCGGTCAGAAACGCGTGATATCGCGGACCCGGCGCCAGAACCCCATGTGCCAGTTGCAGAACACCCGTATCCAGCAGGTTGTCCGTGATCCACACACCGAGACGCCCGGCAAGATGGTTATAGCAGCAACGGGTCAACAGGACGCCCGAGTCCGGTTTCGCGGCCCGTCGGACATGGTCGCTGGGGGTTAGCGTCGACAGCTTTTCCAAAGCCGATGCGACCTGTGCGTTTGCGATTCGGTGATAGACGTGCCTGCCGCTGCGTATCGAAGTGGTCAGGCCGGCCTGCTCCAACTGCTTGAGATGGGCCGTTGCAGTTGGCGGCGTTATGTTGGCTGCGCAGGACAACTCCTTGTTGGTGAACGCCCGCCCATCCATCAGTTCGCACAGGATGCGTGCGCGGGTTGGGTCGGCGAGGGCGGCGCCGATGATGTCGAGTCTGGGTTCGGGTCTCATTGGATGAGCCTATCGCAAAGCCCGGCTTGACCCCAGAAAGAACGCTTCGACATTCGCCGAAACGAAAAGGAGCGGCTGCTGTTGCAGAGCCACTCCGTCGTCGTTGAAATGAGGGCCGCCGATCAGAGGCGGCCATCCTTACGTTTCGCTATCGTCTTCCTCGTCACCCTGGTCTGCGATCCAAGCGACGCTGACGACTTCCTCGCCTTTGCCGGTGTTGAACACCTTGACCCCGCCCGCACTGCGGGACCGGAACGATATACCGTCGACCGGAACCCGGATCGACTGCCCCTTGGACGTGGCCAGCATAATCTGGTCGTCGATTTCGACGGGGAACGAGGCCACCAGCGGGCCGCCCCGCATCGCCTTGTCCATCGCCATCACGCCCATTCCACCGCGGCCGCGCACCGGGTAGTCATGCGACGAGCTGAGCTTGCCCGACCCGCCGGCCGTGATAGTCAGGATAAGGTTTTCCGCCGCAGACATCTCGGCATAGCGCTCCTGAGGCAGGATGCTGTCTGCGTTGCCTTCGTCTTCGTCGGTTTCGGTCTCTTCGGTGACGCCTGCCATCAGGCGGCGCATCTTCAGGTAGGCGGCGCGCTCGTCTGCCGTGGCCTCGAAGTGGCGAATGACGGACATCGAGACGACCCGATCGCCATTCGTCAGCTTGATGCCGCGCACACCGGTCGATTTGCGGCCCTTGAACACGCGCACGGCAGTGGTCGGGAAGCGGATCGCCCGGCCGGCGTTGGTGACCATCATCACGTCGTCATCCTCGGAACAGATGCGCGCGTTGACCAGTTCCACACCCTCGGGCAGATCCATCGCGATCTTGCCGTTGCGCTTGACGTTGGTGAAATCGCTCAGCGCGTTGCGGCGCACGTCGCCGGCACTGGTGGCGAAGACGATCTGCAGGTTTTCCCACTCTTCATCCGGCACATCGACCGGCATGATCGCCGCAATCGAAACACCGGCGGGAATCGGCAGGATGTTGACGATGGCCTTGCCCTTGCCGGTGCGCCCCGATTGGGGCAGGCGCCATGTCTTGAGCTTGTAGACCATCCCATCGGTGGTGAAGAACAGCAGTTGCGTATGCGTGTTCGCCACGAACAGATTGGTGACGACGTCCTCTTCCTTGGTCTGCATCCCCGACAGACCCTTGCCGCCGCGCTTCTGCGCGCGGAAGTCGGCCAGCGGCGTACGCTTGATGTAGCCGCCCGAGGTCACGGTTACGACCATGTCCTCGCGTTCGATCAGGTCTTCGTCTTCCATATCGCCGGACCAGTCGACGATTTCAGTGCGGCGCGGCACTGCAAACTGCTCTCGAACCTCGCGCAGCTCGTCGGCGATGATGCTCATGATGCGCTCGCGCGAGGACAGAATGTCCAGGTATTCCTTGATCTTGGCAGCGAGGTCTTCCAGCTCGTCCGTGACCTCTTTGACGCCAATCTGGGTCAGGCGTTGCAGGCGCAGATCAAGGATCGCGCGGGCCTGAACCTCGGTCAGGTTGTAGGTGCCGTCGTCGTTCATCTTGGACAGCGGATCGTCGATCAGGCGAAGATAGCTCTCGATCTCGGCTGCCGGCCAGCGGCGGGTCATCAGCTTTTCGCGCGCCTCGGCCGCGTCGGCCGAGGACCGGATCGTGGCCACGACCTCGTCCACGTTCGAGACTGCCACGGCCAGACCGCACAGGATATGGCTGCGTTCCCGCGCCTTGCGCAGGTCGTATGCGGTGCGGCGGGCAACGACATCTTCGCGGAAGTCGATGAAGCTGGTCAGGAACCGGCGCAGGGTCAGCTGCTCGGGGCGGCCACCATTCAGTGCCAGCATGTTGCAGCCGAACGAGGTCTGCATCGGCGTGAACCGGTACAGCTGGTTCAGCACCACCTCGGGCGTTGCGTCGCGCTTCAGCTCGACCACCACCCGCACGCCGTTCCGGTCGGATTCGTCCTGAACGTGGCTGACGCCTTCGATGCGCTTTTCGCGCACGGCTTCGGCGATCTTCTCGATCATCGAGGCCTTGTTCACCTGATAGGGGATCTCGTCCACGATGATGGCATAGCGGTCTTTGCGCAGTTCCTCGACGCGGGTCTTGGCGCGGATGATGACGCTGCCGCGGCCTTCCAGATAGGCCTTGCGCGCGCCGGACCGGCCCAGCATCACGCCGCCCGTGGGGAAATCGGGGCCGGGGATGTATTCGATCAGCTGTTCGCTGGTCAGGTCCGGATCGTCGATCAGCGCCAGCGTCGCGTCGACCACTTCGCCCAGGTTGTGCGGCGGGATGTTGGTGGCCATACCCACCGCGATGCCGCCGGCGCCGTTGACCAGCATGTTCGGGAACCGCGCGGGCAGGACGGTGGGTTCCTTGTCCTTGCCGTCGTAGTTGTCCTGAAAATCTACCGTCTCTTTCTCAATATCCGCCAGCAGAGCGGCGGCAGGCTTGTCCATGCGGACCTCGGTGTAACGCATGGCCGCCGGGTTGTCGCCGTCCATCGAGCCGAAGTTGCCCTGGCCGTCCAGCAGCGGCAGCGACATCGAGAAATCTTGCGCCATCCGCACCAGCGCGTCATAGATCGCGCTGTCCCCGTGCGGGTGGTATTTACCCATCACATCGCCCACGGGACGGGCCGATTTGCGGTAAGCTTTGTCGTGGGTGTTCCCGGTCTCGTGCATCGCGTAGAGGATGCGCCGATGCACCGGTTTCAAGCCGTCGCGCAGATCGGGGATCGCACGGGACACGATGACCGACATGGCATAGTCCAGATAGGACGTCCGCATCTCGGATTCGATGGATACCGTCGGGCCGTCATAAACCGGGCGCTCGGGCGGGGTTTCATCCATGTTTTCGGGGATTTCTGGCGTATCGCTCACGTAAACTGCCCGTTTATTGTGCTGGGTCTATATCTTGTGGATGCATCTTATCAGACCCGGCACATAGGGTGCAAGCAAGCAACCCGGAAGTGGCCTGAAACCGCGGTGTTTTTCGGGTAACACATTGTTTTAATACGGATTGAAAAGGAATCATGTTACCCTGAAGGGACCTTTGAGGAAATCTGGAGGTCTGAATGGAGAAAAACGAAACCGAATTGATGCTGAAGGGGTATGGCCTGACAACGGCTGAAATTTTCTATCGCATGCCGGATTACATCCATGTTCTGAACACGTTCATCTGGCAGGATTACGACTTGGCGCCGGATCATCCCAAGCTGTTCAATTTCATCGAGTTCTGGCAGCGCGAAATCGAGGGTCCGCTGCATTCGGTGCGCTTTACCCACCGCAAGATGATCGCACCCGGAGAATGGCGGAACGTCGTCGGAGAATACCGGCTGAACTAGCGTTTCGGCCAGGTTGCGCTCGAGGCCAATGCGCCTTGATCCGGCCGATGGATCATCGAATGAATGCCGACCTGCGTTTCGGCGCAGGTTACTCACTCTCATAATTTCTGAACACAACCAGATCTTGGCAATCCGTTGACGGCGGACGCGTTGAGCGGTTGAATATTCTTGTGCGTTTCGGTGGCGGTCCGGTGCGGCGCACACGATTGGTACAGATTGGAAAACCAGAGAAAGTCCAGGATATGATTGCGCTAACATTGGACATGCCGGCGATGGCGCGTTAAGGACGGCTCATGGTTTCTCGCGTTATACCCGTCGACCCATTTGATCTGGTCATTTTTGGTGGCACCGGGGATCTGGCGCAGCGCAAGATTTTGCCTGCCTTGTTTCGTCGTTATTGCGCGGGACAGTGGAATGACGATGTTCGGATAATCGCCGCAGCAAGGTCCGCACATGATCAGGCGGGCTATCGTGCGATCGTCGCTGAGTCGCTGGCCCAGCACGCACCTCGTCAAGCGGCAGATCCCGGCAACCTTGATGGGTTCCTGAACCGGCTGCAGTATCTGCGGTTGGATGCCAGCTCTGATGATGGGTGGGAAAACCTTTCAGGTCTGTTGACGGATTCGCGGATCCGCGCCTTCTATTTCTCGGTCGGACCCGGATTGTTCGCCCCGTTGGCGGAGAAAATCCGCCAGCACGGTCTGGCAAACGAGCAGACGAGGATCGTCGTCGAAAAGCCGTTCGGTCACGACCTGGACAGCGCGCGGGCGTTGAATGCCACGCTGGCCTCATATTTCAGCGAAAACCAAATCTACCGGATCGATCATTATCTGGGCAAGGAAACCGTCCAGAACCTGATGGCAGTCCGGTTCGGCAACATGCTGTTCGAGCCGCTGTGGAACAGTCAGTATGTCGACCATATCCAGATCACCGTCGCCGAGACCGTCGGCGTGGATGGTCGCGAAGAGTATTACGAGCGCGCTGGGGCAATGCGCGACATGGTGCAAAACCACCTGATGCAGCTTCTGTGCCTGATCGCGATGGAGCCGCCTGCCAAGTTCGATTCGGACGCCGTGCGCGATGAAAAGCTCAAGGTAATCCGCGCGCTGGACCCGGTGCAGCCGCACCATATCGTGCGTGGGCAGTATTCGGGTGGTCCCGACGGGCCGGGCTACCGCGAAGCGGTGGGCAATCCGCGCTCGACCACCGAAAGCTATGTTGCGCTTCGGGCGCATGTCAGCAATTGGCGGTGGGCGGGGACTCCGTTCTACCTGCGCACCGGCAAACGGCTGGTGGCGCGGTCCTCGGTGATCAACGTCATCTTCAAGGACGCGCCGCATTCGATCTTCGGGGCCGAGGCCGGGCGGCATGCCAACACGCTGTCGATCCGGCTGCAGCCGAACGAAGGCATCACGCTGAAAGTCACGATCAAAGAGCCGGGGCAGGGCGGAATGCGTTTGATCGACGTCCCGTTGGACATGAGCTTTGCCGAAGCGCTCGGGCCCGAAAACCAGGAAGCGCCGGATGCTTATGAGCGTTTGGTGATGGACGTGATCCGGGGCAACCAAACCCTGTTCATGCGCGGAGACGAGGTCGAGGCCGCCTGGGCCTGGACCGACCCTATCATTGCGGGGTGGCAGGCGCGCGGCGACGTGCCAAAACCCTATGACAGCGGCAGTACCGGTCCCGGCGACGCCGAACTGCTGATGAAACGCGACGGTCGCCATTGGCAAGGGATCAAGCCATGAAGATTCAGGAATATGCCGACAGGGACATGCTGGCCATTGATGTTGCCAACGTTCTGGCCGGAGAGTTGGAGGCCGCACTGCTGCACAACGATGTCGTGGCCTTTGCAGTTCCCGGCGGCACCACGCCCGGACCGATCTTCGACAGCCTGTGCGCCGCGGATCTTGAGTGGGAGCGTGTCCGTGTGCTGCCCACCGACGAACGCTGCGTCCCGGCAGACAGTGACCGGTCGAACGAACGCTTGATCCGCGACCGTCTTCTGACCAACCGGGCGGCGGCGGCGGACTATGTCCCGCTCTATATTCCCGGCAAGGCGCCCGAAGAGGTTCTGCCCCAAATCGAAGCTCTGATCGAGCCGCTGCGCCCGTTGGCGGTGCTGGTTCTTGGAATGGGCGACGACATGCATACGGCCTCGTTGTTTCCGGGGATGGAGGGGCTGGCGCAGGCATTGGCAAGCAACGCACCGGCATTGGCCGTTGCTCGGCCCCAGACACAGCCCGAGACGCGCATCACTCTGACGGGTCCGGTTCTGGATGGGGCCCTGTCCAAACACCTGGTCATCTATGGTGAAAAAAAGCGCGCAGCGCTTGAGCGTGCCATGAGCCTGCCGCCCGAGGAGGCGCCAATTGCGGCAGTCTTGGATGGAATGACGGTACACTGGGCGGATTGATCTCATGCAACTGGACACTCTCAGAACCCTTGCAGCGCAGGCGGCGGATACCCGCATCCTCGACCTGTTTGCGCAGGATCCCGACCGGGCGCAGAGCTTCTCGGCCTCGACCGGCGATTTGCTGTTCGACTATTCGAAGACCCTGATCGACGCGGACATCCGCGCGGCGCTGATCGACCTGTGCGATCAAGCCGGTCTGGCCGAGCGGCGCGACGCGATGTTCCGCGGTGACAAGATCAACGAGACCGAGGGCCGCGCGGTGCTGCATACTGCGCTGCGCAATCTGGACGGCGGCCCGGTCGAGGTTGATGGCCAGGACGTGATGCCCGACGTTCTGGACACCCTGCAGCGCATGCGCGTGTTCGCCGAAGAGGTCCGGGGCGGAACGGCCCAGGGGGCAGGGGGCAGCTTTACTGACGTGGTGAATATCGGCATCGGCGGTTCGGACCTTGGGCCGGTGATGGCGACGCTGGCGCTGGCGCCCTATCACGACGGGCCGCGCCTGCACTATGTCTCGAACGTGGATGGCGCGCACATCGCCGACACGCTGCGCGAACTGGACCCGACGCGGACGCTGGTGATCGTGGCGTCCAAGACATTTACCACCATCGAAACCATGACCAACGCGCGGACGGCGCGGGCCTGGATGCTGGACGGCGGCGGCGACCCGGGGCGGCAGTTCGCGGCCGTGTCCAGCGCCGTGGACAAGACGGCAGACTTCGGCATCCCGTCGGACCGCGTGTTCGGCTTTGCCGATTGGGTCGGCGGGCGCTATTCGGTCTGGGGTCCGGTCGGGCTGCCGGTGATGATCGCGGTGGGCTCGAACGCCTTCGACGCGTTCCTGCGCGGCGGGCAGGCGATGGACGTGCATTTCCGCGCCGCGGACTGGGCCGAGAACATGCCGGTGATGCTGGCTCTGGTGGGCATCTGGCACCGTCAGGTGCTGGGTCATGCCAGCCGCGCGGTGCTGCCCTATGATCAACGGTTGCTGCGGTTGCCGGCCTATTTCCAACAGCTCGAGATGGAATCGAACGGGAAATCGGTGGCCATGGACGGCTCGGCGCTGAGCGTGCCTTCGGGACCGGTGGTCTGGGGCGAGCCCGGCACCAACGGGCAGCACGCGTTTTACCAACTGATCCATCAGGGCACCGACGTGATCCCCTGCGAATTCATGGTGGCCGCCGAAGGCCACGAGCCCGAACTGGCCCATCATCACCGTCTGCTGCTGGCCAACTGCCTGGCTCAGTCCGAGGCGTTGATGCGTGGCCGGTCGCTTGAGGAAGCGCGAGCGCGCATGGCCGAGATGGGCCTGCAGGGCGACGAGTTGGAGCGTCAGGCCCGGCATCGCGTGTTCCCGGGCAACCGGCCCTCGACCACGCTGATCTATCCGCAGCTGACGCCCTTCGTTCTGGGCCAGATCATTGCGCTGTATGAACACCGGGTGTTCGTCGAAGGCGTGCTGTTGGGCATCAACTCGTTCGACCAGTGGGGGGTGGAACTGGGCAAGGAGTTAGCCACCTCGCTGGGGCCGATCGTCGATGGCGATGCGGGCACCGAGGGCAAGGACGGCTCGACCGCCGCACTTGTGGCTTATGCGCTGCGGCACCGGGGCTGAAGCCCTGCAAATCTGACGGCCTGCCGCCACGGCAGGCCGCATTCTTTTATTGTCAGACAATTAAATGATTGGCAGGATCGGCCCCGAGGAGAAGCCCTGGGGCCGGCCACGCCGCCGTGCCGCCGGGCCGCAACAGACGCCGCATCAAGCCGGCGCGATGAATGGGAGGATGTCCATGCTGGGACAGATGATGACGCAGCCGCTGTTGATTTCGTCACTGATCGATCATGCTGCGCGCTATCATGGTCAGACCGAGATCGTGTCGGTCGAAACCGACGGAACCGTCACCCGGACGAACTGGGGCGAGATCGCCGCCAAGGCCGGGCGCATGGGGTCAGCGCTGACCAAACTGGGCCTGCAGCCGCAGGATCGGATCGGCACTCTGGCCTGGAACAACCGCCGGCATCTGGAAATCTACTATGCCGCCTCGGGTGCCGGGTTCGTCTGCCACACGATCAATCCGCGCCTGTTCCCCGAACAGCTGGTTTACATCATCAACCATGCGCAGGACCGGGTGCTGTTCTTCGACGCCACCTTCATCCCGCTGGTTGCCGCGATCCGCGATCAATTGACCGAAGTGAAGCATTTCGTCCTGATGGGACCGCGCAGCGAGGACGCACTGCAGCAGATCCCCGGACTGGAATTCTATGACGACTTGATCGAGACCGGCGACGCCGATTTCGAATGGCCGGTCTTCGATGAAAACACCGCCTCGAGCCTGTGCTACACCTCGGGCACGACCGGCCACCCCAAAGGCGTGCTGTATTCGCACCGTTCGACCGTTCTGCACAGCTTTGCCTCGAACACCCGCGACGTGATCGGGTATTCGGCGATAGATGTGGTGATGCCGGTGGTGCCCATGTTCCACGTCAATGCCTGGGGGTCGCCCTATGGCTGCGCCATGTCCGGTTCGCAGATGGTGTTGCCCGGGCCGGACCTGCATGGCGAGGCGCTGGTGAACCTGATCGACACCTATGGCGTGACTCTGGCGATGGGGGTTCCCACGATCTGGCAGGGTTTGCTGGCCCATGCCGCCAAATGCGGCACCAAGCTGGAAAGCCTCGAACGTACGGTGATCGGCGGCGCGGCGTGCCCGCCCTCGATGATCGCGACCTTCCGGGAAAAATACGGCGTCGACACCGTGCATGCCTGGGGGATGAGCGAGATGAGCCCGCTGGGCACTGCCAACATTCCGCTGGCCAAGCATCGCAAGCTGCCGATCGAGGAACAGCACAAACTGCGCGAGAATCAGGGTCGTCCGCCCTTTGGGGTCGAGCTGAAGATCGTCGATGACGACGGCAACGACCTGCCGCATGACGGGGTCACGCAGGGCGACCTGATGGTGCGCGGCCATTGGGTGTTGGACAGCTATTTTCAGCTGCAGGATCAAGATCTTCTGCAGGATGGCTGGTTCGCCACCGGCGATGTGGCGACGTTGGACCCCGATGGCTACATGACCATCCGCGACCGCTCCAAGGACATCATCAAGTCGGGCGGTGAGTGGATCAGCTCGGTCGAGCTGGAAAACATCGCCGTAGCGCACCCGAAACTGGCCACCGCGGCGGTGATCGGCGTGCCGCATCCCAAATGGGACGAACGCCCGCTGCTGGTGGCGGTCAAGGCCGAGGGCGAAGATCCGTCCGAGGCCGAGCTGCTGGAGTTTTTCGACGGCAAGATTGCCAAGTGGCAGGTGCCGGACAAAGTGGTCTTCGTCGACGCGCTGCCACTCAATGCGACGGGCAAGGTCCTGAAACGCAAACTGCGGGATGAATTCAAGGACGCCTTGGCAGGTTAACGCTTGATTTATAAGGATTTTTGGCTCCGGCGGTAGGGATCGAACCTACGACCAATTGATTAACAGTCAACTGCTCTACCGCTGAGCTACGCCGGAACTGAGGGGCGTGTACCAATCTGCAAAGACGAGGTCCAGACGAAAATTGCTTTCTCCGGACGAATTGCGCGCTCCAGGTTTCCGTTTCGGATTTCAATCGGGCTGCACAGGTTTGTTGTTTCCTGCGGCAGTGAATCGTTGCGTTGATCTACGCGCCGGCCGCGACGTGATCGTTTCATCCGGATCAGAAAGAGACTAGCCTCTCGATAATGCACCATGCTTCGGTGAACCTGTTGAAACCGGAAAGGAACCCAAGATGCGGACAGCTTGCAGGATTGTAGCGAAGCTTTTCTTCTTTGTTCTTGCCGCGCCGGGGATCGCCCAAGAGGCCGGAACCCTGATCACCGGCGCTCGGATTTTCGACGGGGTCAGTTCCGACCTGATCGAGGGTCAGGACGTTTTGATCCAAGACGGCATGATCACGGCCATTGGCCCTGATCTGGATGCGCCGGAGGGGGCGACGGTGATCGATGCGCAGGGTCGGTTCCTGATGCCCGGATTTGCCGACATGCATGCGCATCTGATGTTTCAGATGCCGTTCGGTATCGCATTCAATGCCGATCGCGAATACTGGGCCTATGTTGCCGCAACCGTCGCCGAACAATACCTGATGCAGGGGTTCACGACGGTCCGCGATGTCGGCGGGAACTCGTTTTCACTGAAACGCGCCATAGACGAGGGCATCCTGACGGGGCCTCGGGTCTATCCTTCGGGTCCCATGATCTCGCAGAGCTCGGGCCACTCGGATCATCGGACGGACGCAAACGAGCCCGGTTCATTGGTGTTCGAGCCCAGCATTCCGATGAAATACTTCCATGTCGCAGTTGCCGATGGGCGTGACGAGGTTCTGAAAACCGTACGCGAGGTGTTGCGCCGCAGAGCCTCGCAGATCAAGATTTCGGTCGGTGGCGGCACCGGGTCATTTGCTGATCCATTGGATACCACGCAGTACACGGAAGACGAAATCCGTGCAGCCGTCGAGGCGGCCGAAGACTGGAACACCTACGTTACCGCCCATGTCTACAACTCGGATGGCATCATCCGCGCCGTCGAGAATGGGGTGAAGTCCATCGAGCATGGCAATCTGATGAGCGAAGAGGCCATGCGCGTGATGATGGAGCATGATGCCTGGCTGTCGCCGCAGGTCATCGTCTACACATTCCATCCGGCAGGCTACAACGACGAACAAAAAGCCAAGCATGACGAAGCCTATGACGGCATCAACCAGATGTTCACCATGGCCAAGGAGCTTGGATTCGAGAATATCGTCTTCGGCACGGACGTGATCACTTCTCCTGAGATGATCAAGCGCGCAAACGAGGAGTTCGTTCTGAGAACGGAATGGTTCGACAATGCCGAAATACTCCGTCAGGCAACCTCGAAATCAGCCGAGTTGCTTGCCTTGTCGGGGCCGCGCAATCCTTATCCCGGGGCGCTGGGTGTCATTGCGGAAGGTGCTCATGCGGATATCCTTCTGATTGACGGCAACCCTCTGGAGAACATGTCTGTCATGACCGAATACGAAGAGCGCTTCGATCTGATCATGAAAGGCGGGGTGATCTACAAAAACGAACTGTAGCGGACGATCTGCTGTGCAAATGCATGGCGGACCAAACTTGCGTCAAAGGCGCTGGAAAATTCTCTGATGTTTCCCGGGTGTGGTTGGCAGGATTGGGCTGATCGAAAGACCAACTCCGATCTCTGCGGCGCAGGTCCTTGGGGGCAGGCTGATTGTATGCCTTGAACCAGCTGAAAACCCGGCCTGTTGGATCGGCAACCGACCATACACGGGACGCGAGCGGTTGGGAGCGCCACAAACTTCTGAAATCAGAGGATTTTGGCTCCGGCGGTAGGGATCGAACCTACGACCAATTGATTAACAGTCAACTGCTCTACCGCTGAGCTACGCCGGAACTGAGGCGCATATAGCAATCCGGTTTTTCGGCGTCCAGAGGGGAAAAGCACCCAGGGTGAATTTTTTGCGCGTTTAGGCGATGCGGTGAAAACTGCTCTGCACCGACAGCGCGCCCCGGGGAGCGACGCGGTCTTTTCCGGTCAGATCCACCAGATGGGCAAACACGTTGCGCTCGGCCGCTGGAAGCAGGGCAGGCGGGGTTTCGACATAGATCCGCTGGGCCAGATCCCGGGCTGTGCCCGGGCGCTCGGCCAGCGCGTCGAGGATTTGTGCCTCGCGTTCCAGCCGATGGCGGATCAACCAGTCAAGCCTTCCCGAGGGGTCTGTGATCGGCGCGCCGTGTCCGGCATGGAAGACGGACCAGTCGCGTGCGCGTAGCCGGTGGCAGGCTTTCATGAAGTCTGTCAGATCGCCATCCGGAGGCGAAACCAGCGAACTGGCCCAGCCCATCACGTGATCGGCGGTGAAACACACGTCTCCCCAGGCCAGCGCGATGTGATTGCCCAGATGACCCGGCGTGTGAATGACCTCAAGGCCCCATCCGTTCCCCTCGATCCGGTCGCCGTCCGCCAACTCGATGTCCGGGCGGAATTCCGTGTCGATTCCCTCGCCGCCGCCGGCGAGGCCTTGCTCGGCCAGTTGGGACATGATCGCGCTGCGCCCTGCCTGTGGCCCGCCAAAGGCGTAGATCGGGGCACCTGTCCGCTCTGACAGCGGAGCAGCCAGCGGCGAATGGTCCAAGTGGCTGTGGGTGACCACGATATGGCTGATCTTTTGCCCGGGCTGCAGCGCATCCAGAATGGCTTGCATGTGACTGTCGCTCAACGGTCCGGGGTCGATTACGGCAAGGTCGCTGGTGCCCAGGAGGTATGTATTTGTCCCCAGATAGGTCATCGGCGACGGGTTTGGGGCCAGCAAGAGCCTGAGGCCCGGCTGCAGGGCGACAGGGATCCCCGGTTTCGGGTTGAAATCGTCTGCTTGCAGCATCTTGGCCTCTTTCTCTTGGCGGGGCAGCCCGCTAGGTTTAGCGCATGTCCTCGCGCTGGCTCAAACCCTATTTGCCCCGCAGCTTGTATGCCCGGGCGGCCCTGATTCTGGTGCTGCCGGTGATCGTGGTTCTGTTGGTGGTGTCGGTGGCATTCGTGCGTGAACACCTCGAGGATGTGACCGGTCAGATGACCCGGGCGGCGTCGCGCGAAGTGCGGCTGGTTCTGGAAGACATTCAGGGTGCCGAAACCCAACAGCAGGCGCTGGCCGCGGTGCGTCCGGATCTGAGGGTGCTGGACATGCAGGCCCGTTTTCTGGGGATCAACGAAACGCCTACGATTGAACCTCGGCGCTGGTATGATTTCATCGCACCGCAGATCGACGCTGATCTTCGAGAGCTGCTGCCGAACCTCGTAGCGGTATCGTTGCCGGACAGTCAGGTCGCGACTTTGTTCTTGAACACCCATCTGGGTGTGTTGGAGCTTGGCTTTGATCGCCGGCGTCTGTCGACGGTCGCCCCGCACCAGTTGATCGTCACGATGCTGTTCTTTGCGGTGATCATGACCTCGATTTCGTTCTTGTACATGCGCAATCAGTTGCGGCCGATCACTCGGCTGGCCGATGCGGCGCAGGCTTTTGGTCGCGGTCGGGTCGTGCCGTTCACCCCCGGAGGGGCCGTCGAGGTGCGGGCCGCCGGTAGCGCGTTTCTTGACATGCGCGCCCGGATCGAGCGGCAGATCGAGCAGCGGACCCTGATGCTGTCGGGAGTCAGCCATGACCTGCGAACGCCTCTGACCCGGCTCAAGCTTGGCCTGTCGATGCTGCCCGAGGAAGATGCAAAGCCGCTGCTTCAGGACGTGAACGAAATGCAGTCACTCTTGGATGCCTTCCTTGATTTCTCGCGCGGCGCGTCCGAGGGCGAGCAGGTCGAGGTTCGTCCGGATGAGCTTTTGCGCTCGATCGTAGATGATGCGCAACGGGCCGGCCAAAGCGTCGAGTTGCTGCCGCCCGAAGGGCAGGGTGCAGTGATGCTGCGTCCGACTGCGATCCGCCGCGCGGTGGAAAACCTGATCGGCAACGCGGTGCGCTACGGGTCGCACGCGATGGTCAGCATGACCCTGACTGACAAATCGCTGCGCATTCGGGTCGAGGATGATGGTCCCGGCATCCCGCCTGAACAGCGGACCGAGGCGGTGAAGCCGTTCAGCCGGTTGGACCCGTCGAGGAACCAGAATCAGGGCAGCGGGGTGGGCCTCGGGCTGGCGATCGTTGCAGATATCGCTCGTGTCCACGGCGGTGTTTTACGCCTGGGCCAAAGCGAACGCTTGGGCGGTTTGTGCGCAGACATCATCATCGGGCGGTGATTTCGGCCGTATTTGGTAGGCCCGGAGGGACTCGAACCCCCAACCAAAGCGTTATGAGCGCTCTGCTCTAACCAATTGAGCTACAGGCCCGCCTGAGCGCTTGCGTACCACGCAGAACAGCCGCGTCAAGCCTGACCGTTGCAACGCGGCGCACAATCGACTAACCCGCGCTGAAAGCATTCATGAGGGAACGGCCATGACAGCGGGCAAGAACGGCATCACCTATGCAGATGCAGGCGTGGATATCGATGCGGGCAACGCGCTGGTCGACCGGATCAAGCCCGCCGCCAAGCGGACCAACCGCCCCGGCGTCATGAGCGGCCTCGGCGGGTTCGGCGCCCTGTTCGACCTGAAAGGGGCAGGGTATTCCGACCCAATCCTGGTGGGGGCAACCGATGGCGTGGGCACCAAGCTGCGGATCGCGATCGACACGGGCGTGGTCGATGGTGTGGGTATCGACCTGGTGGCCATGTGCGTCAACGATCTGATCTGCCAGGGCGCCGAGCCGCTGTTCTTTCTGGATTACTTCGCCACGGGCAAGCTGGACACCGACACCGCCGCGCGGATCATCGAAGGCATCGCCGAGGGCTGCTTCCGCTCGGGCTGTGCCTTGATCGGGGGTGAAACCGCCGAGATGCCGGGGATGTACCCCGATGGCGATTTCGACCTGGCCGGCTTTGCCGTCGGCGCGATGGAGCGCGGCAGCGATCTGCCCGCCGGTGTGCAGGCCGGGGATGTTCTGCTGGGGCTCGCTTCGGATGGGGTGCATTCCAATGGATACTCGCTGGTGCGCAAACTGGTCGAGATCTCGGGCTTGGGATGGGATGCGGATTCGCCGTTCTGTGATGGGCCTTTGGGAGAGGCGCTGCTGACGCCCACGCGGCTCTACGTCAAACCCGCCCTGGCCGCGATCCGGGCAGGTGGCGTCCATGCGCTGGCGCATATCACCGGCGGCGGGCTGACCGAGAACCTGCCGCGCGTGCTGCCCGACGATCTGGGTGCGCAAATCGACCTGAACGCCTGGGATCTGCCGCCGGTGTTCCGTTGGATGGCGGAAACCGGGGGCATCGCCGAGGAGGAAATGCTCAAGACCTTCAACTGCGGGATCGGCATGATCGTCGTCTGTGCCGCCGACCGCGCAGATGATCTGACCGCTGCGCTGTCGGATGCCGGCGAGACCGTCGCGCGCATCGGGTCGGTCACCGAAGGCGCGGGCGTCAGCTACGCAGGCAAGCTGCTGTGAGCCACAAGCGCGTCGCCATCCTGATTTCCGGGGGCGGGTCGAACATGGTGTCGCTGGTCGACAGCATGACCGGTGACCACCCGGCGCGACCTTGTCTGGTTCTGTCGAACAATGCAGATGCTGGCGGACTGGCCAAGGCTGCGGATCGCGGCATTGCCACAGCCGTGGTCGATCACCGACCGTTCGGCGGTGACCGTGCCGCGTTTGAGGCCGAGCTGTGCAAGCCGCTGCTCGAGGCGCAGCCAGACATCGTCTGCCTGGCGGGGTTCATGCGCGTGCTGACTGGCGATTTCGTGTCCCGCTTTCAGGGACGGATGCTGAATATCCACCCCTCGCTGCTGCCCAAGTACAAAGGGCTCAACACCCACGCCCGGGCCATCGCCGCCGGGGATGCCGAACACGGCTGCACCGTGCACGAGGTCACCGCGGCGCTGGATGACGGTCCGATCCTGGGGCAGGCCCGGGTTCCGGTCGAACCCGGCGACACCCCGGATTCGCTTGCTCGGAAGGTGCTGGCCTGGGAACACAAGCTGTATCCGGCGGTTCTGGAGCGCTTTGCCCGTGGCGATCGCGCACCGGTGTTACTCCCCTGATCTTGCGCCAGAGATTTACATGAGCGGCCAATTCGGCCTATGGTCTGGCCAAGCGCTCGGGGCAGAAGAAACCAACGGGCAATGACCAGAGCAAGAGCAAGAATAGCAAGCGCATGAAGACCCTCAAAACCACGCGAGAGTTGGCTGACTTCTGCAAGGCTGCCGCCCAACACCCCTATGTGACCGTCGACACCGAATTCCTGCGCGAGCGGACCTACTACTCCAAGTTATGTCTGGTCCAGTTGGCCGTGCCCTCTGAAGACGAGGACAGCGCGGTATTGGTCGATCCGCTGGCAGAAGGACTGTCGCTTGAGCCGCTTTACGAATTGTTCCAGAACGAAAACGTCGTCAAAGTTTTCCATGCCGCCCGCCAGGACCTTGAGATTTTCTGGGTGGAAGCCGGTATTTTCCCCAAGCCGCTATTCGACACGCAGGTCGCTGCAATGGTTTGTGGTTTCGGGGAACAGGTTGGCTATGAAACGCTGGTTCGCAAAATCTGCAAACAGGGTCTGGACAAGACCTCGCGGTTTACTGATTGGTCGCGGCGCCCGCTGAGCGAGGCCCAGCAGACCTATGCGCTGGCGGACGTGACGCATCTGCGCAAAATCTATGAACATCTGGCCGCCGAGCTGGAGAAGTCCAAGCGCAGCCATTGGGTAGCGGAGGAGTTGCGCGTTCTGACCGATCCGGCAACCTATGACATCCGCCCCGAAGAGGCATGGCGGCGGGTCAAGACCCGAACCAACTCGGCCAAGTTCCTTGCGGTGGTGCGGGAGCTTGCCCGGTTCCGTGAGGAATATGCCCAGCAGAACAACGTGCCACGCAGCCGTGTATTCAAGGATGATGCGCTGGTCGAGCTGGCGTCGACCAAACCACGCACGCATGCTGATCTGGGCAGCTCGCGTTTGCTGCTGCGCGAAGCGCGCAAAGGTGCCATCGCCGACGGTATTCTGGCCGCCGTTCAGGCCGGTGTGAGTTGCCCGCCTGAGGATCTTCCCAAGGTGGACAACAGCCGGGACAAGATCAAGGTGAACCCCGCGCTGGCTGACCTGCTGCGCGTATTGCTGAAGTCAAAGACGGAAACCGCAGGGGTCGCGGCCAAGCTCATCGCGACCAGCTCGGAGCTGGATCAGATCGCTGCTGGGGACCGTGACGTTGCTGCGATGTCCGGCTGGCGGTTCGAGGTTTTTGGCGAGGACGCGCTCAAGCTCTGCAGAGGCGAGATTGCCTTGGCAGCGAAGGGACAAACTGTTCAGGTCGTCCCCCTGTAAGATCGAATTCAGCGCCGACGCGATTCCAGGGCGTTCTGCTGACCGACTACGCGGATCAAACGAATGCCTTCAAGGTCCTGACGGCTGACATTGACCGCATCGGTCACTTCACGCGTACGTTCGGGCCCCTGCGCAGTGGCATAGGTCGGGTAGTTCACGCGGAAAACGAACTCCATAACGCCGTTCTTCCGGTTTTCCTCGGATTCGACGAAGGTGAGCTTCGCGTCATAGGCGCCCTGGCGGAAGGCGGTGCCTTGCGCGACAACGATTGCCCCCGAGGCGTTCGGCTCGATCCGCAGCTCGGTGATGGTGGTGATCGGTACGCTGGTATCTTCGGGTTCAGGGCGCGCGAACAGTCCTCGGCCCGAGCTTTGCTTCGGCACCAGCGCATCTGCGTCGCTGGCCGATGTCTCGACCGGGGCAGGGGTGCTGTTCCCGAACCAGTTCGACGGGTTTGCGCGGGAATCGCGCCAGCTGCTGCAGGCGGACAGGGTCAACAGGGCGACAAGAAGGACGGAAACAGTTTTTTGCATGGACCCAAAGCTTTGCAAGGTATTACCCGCACTGGGTTAGCCTACTTTCGGTCGTTTGAAAAGCCGCCCATGGGGGTGGACACCGGACATCGGGCGACTTAGGTCAGAACCAGAACCGCAACCAGAGGACCCACGTTCATGGCCACGCCTGCCTTTGAGGAGATTGTCGAGGATTTCAAGTTCCTTGAGGACTGGGAAGACCGGTACCGCCATGTGATCGAGCAGGGCAAGGCGATGGAGCCGCTGGATGACGCCCTGAAGGTGCCGGCAACCAAAGTCCATGGCTGCGCCAGTCAGGTCTGGCTTCACCCGGTGATCGAAGATGGTGTTTTTCGGTTTGACGGCGACAGCGACGCGCTGATCGTGCGCGGTCTGATCGCTGTATTGCGGTCGCTTTACAACGGTTTGCCCGTTGCCGAAGTGGAGAAGGTCGACGCCGCGGCCGAGCTTGCCCGGTTGGGGTTGAATGAACATCTGTCGGCCCAGCGGTCGAACGGTGTGCGTGCGATGATCGACCGAATCCGAGACGTAGCGCGCGAAAACGCCTGAGCCGGTTTCGCCACTCGGGGTGCAATCAGGAAGAATTGGGGCGTGCGCCGGCCCAGTCTTTCAGCGTGGTCTCGAGATCGCCATATCCGGTGAAACGCCGTTCGAACTCCAGCCCCATCCGATCCGCGCATTCCCGTGCCCGACGGGTCAGTTCGGGGTCATCTGTCTGCGCCTGGTAGATCAGCTTGGTGTAATTTCCGAAATACATGTCGCGCAGTTCCGGGTGCCGATCCAGCCCCAACGGCTTCCAGACGAACGCATCAAATTGTCTGGCCAGAAAGTCGGTCAGGTAAAAGGCCGTAGTCTCATCGTCGCCGCGTTCGGCGAATTTGTCGTTTCCCTCGAAGAAGGAGTAACAGTGCGGTCCCCGCACCATTTCGACACCCAGCCGTTTACAGGCCTGCTCCAACAGTCCGCCGGTCCCGCAATCGGCATAGACGACAAAAATCCGGTCATACTGGTCGCGATGCTTGGCGACGGCATCCTCGACGGCCTGAGTGATCCGTTCGGGATAGACATGCAGGATGGCAGGCAGGCACGTCAGTGCAAGGTGGTCCCAGCCGTTGCGTGTTTTCAGGTCCAGAATCTCGCGCGCCAACGCGCCGCAGGCGATCAACAGGATGCTTTGCTGTGCATCCATCTCGTCAAAGCCCTTTTCCGTCAGGCGTTTGTCGTCAGGCATGTAGTGCTGCGGCATGTTTCGCCTCCGCAAGGTTCCAATGTCAAATGACTGCGATAAAGCCCCGGATGCAAGTTCGCGGCCTTTGGGATCACACACTCGGCACCTGAGTTTCGAGCTCGTTGTGATGCCACGGCTCGGAAATGAAAAAGCCGCCCGGACAGGCGGCTTTGACAAAACAAGGCGTGCAGGATCAACCCGCCAGTTGGTTGTGCTTGCGCGAGACGAACTCCTTGGCGGTTTCGACCGCAACCGCCGCGTCCCGGCAATAGGCGTCAGCGCCGATCGCCTTGCCGAACTCTTCGTTCAGCGGGGCGCCGCCTACTAGCACGATGTAATCGTCACGCTTGCCCTGTTCGACCAACGTGTCGATGACCACTTTCATGTACGGCATGGTCGTCGTCAGCAGGGCCGACATGCCCAGAATATCAGGCTGCTCGGTTTCAAGCGCTTCCAGGTAGTTTTCGACCGGATTGTTGATGCCGATATCGACAACCTCGAAACCGGCGCCTTCCATCATCATCGAGACGAGGTTCTTGCCGATGTCGTGGATGTCGCCCTTGACGGTGCCGATCACCATCTTGCCAACGCGCGGAGCGCCGGTTTCCGCCAGCAGAGGCTTGAGGATGGCCATGCCGCCCTTCATCGCGTTGGCGGCCAGCAGAACTTCGGGCACAAACAGGATGCCGTCGCGGAAATCCTGGCCGACGATGGTCATGCCGCCGACAAGCGCCTTGGTCAGAATGTCATAAGGTGCCCATCCACGTTCCAGCAGGATGTTCACGCCTTCTTCGATCTCTTCCTTCAGACCATCGTAGAGGTCATCAAACATCTGTTCGACGAGTTCGTCGTCGTTGAGTTCCGACAGGACGATGTCTTCTTCATCGGACATGGGTCATTTCCCTGAGCTGGCGGGCCTTGCGCCCTTGGTGGCTGTTTTTCCCGTTTTGGCCATTTCGCCGCAGTTAGACTGTGACGATTGCGACCTCGGCGGTTCCGAGACCGACCTATAGGTGAAAATCTTGCCGCGCTCGACGCCAAATTTCACATGATCTTTCTGAGCGGTATTCATGGGTTCTGTGCTTGAGACAAGGCCGGCAACTGTGATGGCAGACTTGCCGCGGAAACCCGCAGATGCTAGGAATTACGTGAACAAAGAGGGAACAAATATGCCGTTGCGCCACACTATTTCCGGGCGAGGTGCCGTATCGAACGATGCTGGTCGGTACGAGGCGTATGCGCACGAAGCGGTCGATGACGGCTGGGAGGATCCCGAGCCTCTGCCTCCCTTGCGAACCTCGGTTCGGGACGAGGTCGCGAAGTCTCTGATCACCTACAACAAGTCACCCGATCTGCCATTTGACCGGTCGATCAACCCGTATCGCGGGTGCGAACACGGTTGCGTCTACTGCTTTGCCCGACCCACACATGCATATCTCGGTCTATCTGCCGGGTTGGATTTCGAAACGCGACTGATCGCACGTCCGAACGCGCCTGATGTGCTTGCGCGCGAGCTTTCGTCCGCGCGGTACAAGGTGGCGCCGATTGCGCTGGGTACAAATACGGACCCGTATCAGCCGATCGAAAAAACACTTTCGATCACAAGGGCCTGCCTGGAGGTTCTGAGAGATTTCAACCACCCGGTTGCGATCGTGACAAAGGGTGCTTTGATCGAACGGGATATCGACATTCTCGCGCCGATGGCCGCCCTCGGGCTGGTCCGGGTCGGCATCTCGCTGACCACGTTGGATTCTGGCCTGTCGCGGCGGATGGAACCGCGTGCCCCTGCGCCAAAACGTCGGCTGCGCACGATCCGAAAGTTGACCGAGGCCGGGATTCCCGTGCGCGTCATGACGTCCCCGATCATTCCAGGACTGACCGATCACGAGCTTGAAGCGCTGTTGGAGGCGGGCCGCGACGCCGGCGCGGATGCGGCCAGTTGGATCATGCTACGGTTGCCCCGCGAAGTCTCGCAACTGTGGCAGGAGTGGTTGTCCGAACACGAGCCTGGTCGCGCCGAAAAGGTCATGGCGCGGTTGCGCGAAATGCACGGGGGCAGGGACTACGACCCGCGGTGGGGGCATCGGATGCGCGGCGAGGGAGTCTACGCCGAAATGGTCGCCAAGCGGTTCAAGTCTGCGATTGCGCGACTTGGCTTGGCGACCACAACTCCCAAACTGCGTTGCGACCTCTTTGCACGGCCTGCGCGGGCCGGGGATCAATTGTCACTGTTCCAATAAGAAAAGACCCCGCTCGATGGCGGGGCCTTTTGTCTGTCTCAGCGGTTTTCGATGTCGACGTAGTCGCGCAGAGTTTCGCCCAGGTACAGCTGGCGCGGGCGGCCAATCTTGTTCTGAGGATCGGCGATCATTTCTTTCCACTGGCTGACCCAGCCAACGGTGCGCGACAGCGCGAAGATCGGGGTGAACATCGAGGTCGGGAAACCCATCGCCTCGAGAATGATGCCCGAGTAGAAATCGACGTTCGGGAACAGCTTCTTGTCGACGAAATACGGATCTTCCAGTGCTTGTTTCTCAAGCGCCTTGGCGACCTGCAGTTTCGGGTTGTTCTCGATGCCCAGCAAGTCCAGAACCTCATCGGCCGACTGCTTCATCACTTTGGCGCGCGGGTCAAAGTTCTTGTACACGCGGTGACCAAAGCCCATCAGGCGGAACGGATCGTTCTTGTCCTTGGCGCGTTCGATGAACTCAGGGATGCGGTCGACGCTGCCGATCTCTTCCAGCATCTCGAGGCAGGCCTGGTTGGCGCCGCCGTGCGCCGGGCCCCAGAGGCAGGCGATACCGGCCGCGATGCAGGCGAACGGGTTCGCGCCCGACGACGAAGCCAGACGCACGGTCGAGGTCGAGGCGTTCTGCTCGTGATCGGCGTGCAGGGTGAAAATCCGGTCCATGGCGCGGCTGAGGATCGGGTTGACGACGTAGTCCTCGGCCGGAACGGCGAAGCACATGTACAGGAAGTTCGACGCGTAGTCCAAGTCATTGCGCGGGTAGATGAACGGCTGACCGATCGAGTATTTGTATGCCATCGCCGCAATTGTCGGCATTTTGGCGATCAGGCGGTGCGTCGCGATTTCGCGCTGGCGCTCGTCGCCCACGTCAGTCGAGTCGTGATAGAAAGCCGACATGGCTCCGACCACGCCCACCATCGTGGCCATCGGATGCGCGTCGCGGCGGAAGCCACGGAAGAAATAGTGCATCTGCTCGTGGATCATGGTGTGGCGGGTGATGGTCGTTTCGAACTCTTCCAGTTCGTCGGCCTTGGGCAGGTATCCGTACAGCAGCAGGAAGCACACTTCGAGGAAGTGCGATTTCTCGGCCAGTTGGTCGATCGGATAGCCACGGTGCAGCAATTCGCCCTTTTCACCGTCGATATAGGTGATGGTGCTGTCGCAGCTTGCGGTCGAAGTGAAGCCTGGGTCGTAGGTGAACACGCCGGCCTGACCGTAGAGCTTGCGGATGTCGACTACGTCGGGTCCGGCCGTTGGCGAATGAACCGGCAACTCATAGGTTTTTCCGTGGACGGTCAGAGTCGCTGTCTTGTTGCTCTCGGTCATGTTTTCCCTTCCTCAATCATACGAATGCCGGCTCGCTGACCGACAAAACGGGCGGTGATCGCGCAAGTCTGCGCGAGTCAGGTCGTAGCGGAGCAGCGTTACCCGAATGTGAAGTCAGGACTGTGCCGCTGCATCAGAAATCCGTGCAATGGTCTCATCCCGACCTAGCACGAGCATCATGTCAAAAACCGAAGGTGTGACGGCCCGACCCGCCAACGCAGCCCTGAGGGGGCCAGCCAGCTTGCCGAACTTCAACCCGTTTGCCTCGGCAAACGAATTGAGGGTCTCCTCCAGTTCGTTCCGGGTCCAGCTAGCATTTTGCAGCTGCGGCGTCAATTGATCCAGTATACCGTCGGATACAGAACTCAGCGCCTTTTCTGCCTTCTCATCGCGCTCGATCGGTCGCGAAGTCAGTGCAAAATGCGCCTTTTCAAGGAGTTCCGGAAATGTACGCGCCCGATCCTTGAGGCAATACATCGCACGTTCCAAATCACCCGATTGTGTTTCTGTCAGCGCAGGCAGGCCAGCGGCGTCCAGATATTCTTCGATTTCTTGCCGCAATGCAGCATCATCGGATATGGCGATGTGCTGTCCGCACAAGTTCTCGAGCTTTTTGAGATCGAACCGCGCCGGGCTTTTCCCGATTCCGTCCAGGTCGAACCATTCCTTGGCCTGTTCATCGGTAAAGAACTCGTCGTCCCCGTGGCTCCAGCCCAGGCGCGCCAGATAGTTTCGCATACCGGCGGCAGGATAGCCCATGGCCTGATACTCCTGCGCGCCCAATGCGCCGTGCCGCTTGCTGAGTTTCTTTCCGTCAGGGCCGTGGATCAGCGGGATGTGCGCCCAGACCGGAACTTTCCAGCCCATGGCTTCATAGATCATCATCTGCCGCGCCGCGTTGTTCAGGTGGTCGTCGCCGCGAATGACATGCGTCACACCCATGTCGTGGTCATCAACGACCACCGCCAGCATATAGACCGGTGTGCCGTCCGAACGCAGGAGGACCATGTCGTCCAGCTGATCGTTTCGGATGGTTACGTCACCTTGGACCTTGTCGCGGATGACGGTTGTGCCATCCTGCGGAGCCTTGATCCGCACAACGAAGGGGCGGTCGGGGTGTGTGCTGGGGTCGGCGTCGCGCCACGGGCTGCGGAACAGGGTCGACTTGCCCTCGGCCCGGGCCTGTTCACGAAAGGCCGCGATTTCTTCCTGGGTCGCAAAGCACTTGTATGCTTTGCCTTCTGCCAGCAGCTGATGCGCGACTTCGGCGTGACGAGCTGCGCCCTCGAACTGGCTGATGACATCTCCGTCGTGGTCGAGCCCGAGCCAGCTCATGCCCTTGAGGATAGCCTCGGTCGCTTCGGGCGTTGACCGTTCGCGGTCCGTGTCTTCGATCCGCAGCAGGAACTTTCCGCCTCGACCACGGGCGTAAAGCCAATTGAACAGCGCAGTACGGGCTCCGCCAATGTGCAGATAGCCGGTGGGCGAGGGTGCAAATCGGGTGACGACCTGATCGGACATTATAGTGATTAACCTTTTGGTAACCGCGTTGAGCGTAGAGTCGAGCCTGTCTAACGAGCCTCAAGGACGGGGGCAACCATGCGTGTTGTGGCGTGGGTCGAAGGTGCGTTGCTAAACCAGCGAGGGCACCTTTTGCCTTGGTCTCCGGTTTGTCTGGCCATCGGCATAGGCCTGTATTTCGCAATCCGGTTCGAGCCGGAGGCGCGGATTTATTCGGGCCTGTCCGGGTTGGCCCTGCTTGCCATTTGGGCCAGCCGCCGGATGTCGTCTGCCTGGGCTCCGTTGGCAATAGGGGGGGCGCTGGTCGCCGTTGGGTTCATCCTGGCGGGTGCTCGCGCTCACATGGTTGCAGAGCCGGTTTTGAAATGGCGCTATTACGGCCCGGTTGAGGGGAGGGTCGTGGCGTTGGATCGCTCTGCTTCGGATGCGCTGCGGGTTACGCTGGACCAGGTACGGATCGGGGACGTGCCGTCGGACCAAGCCCCGCGGCGCATCCGACTTTCGTTGCATGGCGACCATGTACCGATTGTGCCAGGGCAACGCGTTATGACGACGGCCCATCTGTCACCGCCGCGAGGTCCCGTCGAACCCGGCGGCTTTGATTTTCGCAGACACGCCTGGTTTCAGCGCTTGGGCGCGGTCGGATACGCGCGCACGCCAGTGGTCACCGCCGCTCCGTCCCGCTTTGAAGCCGGGGTGCGTGTCGCTGCCGTGCGCATGGCCATTTCCGACAGAGTGAGAGAAGTGCTGCCAGGTGATGTCGGCGGCTTTGCCGCAGCTGTTTCGACCGGGGATCGCAGCGGCATCAGCGCCGCCGCTTTGGACAATTTGCGTGCGTCGAACCTTGCCCATCTGCTTGCAATCTCAGGCCTGCATATGGGGTTGTTGACGGGGTTCGTCTTTGTGACTTGCCGGGTACTGCTTGCGGCCTTGCCCGCCTTGGCGTTGCGGTGGCCGGTTCGCAAGGTTGCCGCGGTCTGCGCGCTGATCGCTGCAACGCTCTATCTGTTGCTTTCTGGGGGCAATGTCGCGACCGAGCGCGCCTTCGTGATGGTATCGGTTCTGTTTGGGGCGGTTTTGATCGATCGGCGTGCCATATCTTTGCGGGCCGTCGCGGTTGCGGCGCTGTTGGTGCTGTTTCTTCGCCCCGAATCATTGCTCAGCCCCGGATTTCAGATGTCCTTTGCCGCCACGACAGCACTGGTCGCGGTTTTCGGTGCCCTTCGCGACGTTGAGGTTCCAAGAGTGCCCAAGTGGTTGCGCCCGGTGGGTGGGCTTCTGTGCTCCTCGGCGATCGCTGGTTTGGCGACGGCCCCAATTGGTGCGGCACATTTCAACATGGTGTCGCACTACGGCTTGCTGGCCAACACCCTGTCCGTGCCGGTTATGGGATCCGCCGTGGTTCCCTCGGCAGTTCTGGCAGCGATCCTCGCGCCTTTCGGGCTCGAGGCCGTGGCGATCCATGTGATGGGTATCGGACTGGCGTGGATCCTGGCCGTCTCGGACTGGGTGTCCGGCCTGGATGGTGCACGGGGCTTCGTTTCCAGCTCGCCCGGTTTTGTCCTGCCGCTGTTTTCCTTGGGTGCGCTGTGGGTCATTTTGTGGCAGGGACGCAGCCGCTGGGTCGGAGTTTTTCCGATGGCGTTCGCCGCAGTATTCTGGGGACAAGGCCAGCGGCCCGAGGTGCTGATCGCCGATTCAGGTGGTTTGGTCGGGGTGATGACCGAGAAGGGCCGCGCGTTGAGCAAGGAAAAAGGCGCTGGGTTCGTCGCTTCGGTCTGGCTTGAAAACGATGGAGACGGAGCAACCCAGCCGGACTCTGCGGGCCGGTGGCCATCGGCCCCAGATCTTGTTCAGCGATATCCTTTAGAGGATTTCCAGCTGGTCCACATCACGGGCAAGCGCGCGGCGCAGCAGGTCACCGTTTGCCGACCGGGCGAACTCGTGGTCTCTGCCGTGCCGATCAAACTGACCGGTGACTGCGCCGTTTTTGATCCTGACCGACTGCGAAAGACCGGCAGCCTTGCGATCCGCCAAGGAAAGATGTTCAGCAGCGCTGATGCGACGGGGCCGCGCCTTTGGTCACCGGCTCGGCCCGACGGCTTCAGTAAGTCCGAATAAGTCCGACGAGACGCCCTTGAACCTTGACTTTGTCCTCGGGCAATACCCGCGTTTCGTAAGCGGGGTTGGCGGCCTCGAGCGCGATCGCCTGGCCGCGCCGGAAAAACCTTTTCAGGGTTGCCTCCTGATCTTCGACCAAAGCCACGACGATGTCGCCATTGTCTGCCGAAGACGTTTCGCGGATCACGACCACGTCCCCGTCATTGATACCGGCGTCGATCATGGAGTCTCCCCGCACCTCAAGGGCATAGTGTTCGCCACGGCCCGATACCATCGTGCCAGGTACCGCAACATGATGGGAAATGTGGCTGATCGCCTCGATAGGAACACCGGCGGCAATTCTGCCCATCACCGGAAGTTCGAGAGCGTCCACCGACACAGGATCGACATTGGCGGGGCGGGGCACGCTGGGCTTGTCACCTTCGATCACGCGGGGCGTGAAGCCGGCGGTCGGCTCGCCTCCAAGACTCTCGGGCAGTTTTACTATCTCGATCGCGCGCGCCCTGTGGGCGAGACGCCGGATGAACCCACGCTCTTCCAGTGCAGTAATCAACCGATGGATGCCGGATTTGGATCTCAGGTCCAACGCCGTTTTCATTTCGTCAAAGCTGGGTGGAACACCGTCCGCCTGAACGCGTTTGTGGATGAATTCCAGCAAATCCAATTGCTTCTTGGTCAGCATCGCTCACACCTCGTTGCCCATGCGTTTTCTTTTGTTCTACGCATGTTCACGTTTTGTGTCAATGGATTTGCCGGCTGAACCTAAATCGGCAGGTAGGACACCGTTTCCCCCGCAGCCCGCGTGGGATCATTTGGAGGGCGCATCAGCAAGGCGTTCGACCGCGCCAGAACGCTGAGCAGCGAACTGTCCTGATCCTCGAATGCGCGTATCCCATCGCTTTCCAATCGAGCGCGCATGTAATGCTCGCGCGGGCCGTTCGGTGGCAGGGCCTCCGACAGGATGGCTTGATGGAGAATCGGATCAACAGTCTGGATGCCCAGCATCTTTTTGACCAAGGGGACCAGGAAGAGATATCCGCAAACCATCGCGCTGACTGGGTTGCCGGGCAACCCGATCATCGCCGCATCACCCAGCCGCCCCGCCATCAGTGGTTTGCCGGGGCGCATCAGGACCTTGTAGAAGGATTGTTCGAGCCCCAGCCGTTGCGATGCTTCGGCCACAAGGTCGTAGTCTCCCACCGACGCTCCGCCAATTGTCACGACCAGATCGGAGCCTTCGGCCAAGCCAAATGCGGTTTCCAGCGATGACAGTGTGTCTTGTGCCACTGGCAACATGCGAACATGTGCGCCAGCATTCTCAAGCAATGCTTTGATGCCAAACGAGTTCGAGGCAATGATCTGGTCAGGTCCCGGAGTTTCGCCCGGCGTGACCAGCTCGTTTCCCGTGGCGATCAGCGCGATCTGGGGTTTGGTGGCCACGGAGACGGTCGGAACATTCATCGCCGCCAGCAATGCAAGATCCTCAGGCGAGAGGACTCGCGGTGCACTAACCGTATCGCCGATGGTGAAGTCCACGCCTGCCAGTCGGATGTTGGTTTTTTGGCCGGGTTCTTCCGTGATCGTCAACAGATCGCCGCGCAGGTCGGTATCTTCCTGGATGACGACGAAATCTGCCCCGTCGGGGACCGGAGCCCCGGTGAAGATCCGAACCGCCTGGCCCGGGCCAACCGTGCCGGTGAAACGCTGGCCAGCGGCGGCCTCACCGATGACCTTGAACATCGCGTGACGTTCCACTTCGGCTGACTTCAGCGCATATCCATCCATTGAAGAGGCGGCAAAAGGGGGTTGGTCCCGCTCGGCTTTGACATCCCGCATCAGCACTCGACCGGCCGCGTCAGCAAGCGCAATCTGCTCTTCGGGCATGGTGGCTACCAGGCCGAACAGCAACTGTCGGGCTTCTTCAACCGCTATCATTTCGCCTCGTAACGACCTGACTTACCGCCATCTTTCAGCAGAACGCGGATCCCCCCAATTTCCATCGCCTTGTCAACGGCCTTGGCCATGTCATAGACGGTCAGCGCCGCGGTAGACACGGCTGTCAGGGCCTCCATCTCGACACCAGTCTGACCGGTGGTCTTGACCGTCGCTTCGATCTGCACGCCGGGCAGGTCCGGGTCCAACGTCAGGTCAACCGACACCTTGGTGACAGGCAAGGGATGGCACAGCGGAATCAGGTCCGGTGTCTTCTTTGCCCCCATGATCCCGGCCAACCGGGCAACCCCCAGAACATCGCCCTTCTTCGCGCGGCCTTCGGAAATGATTTCAAAGGTTTGTTGCGCCATTTTTACGTAACCCGCGGCAACGGCGACGCGGTTTGTCGTGTCCTTGTCCGATACATCGACCATATGGGCCTGGCCGTCGCTGTCAAAATGCGTCAGGGGCATCACATGACCCCCGGCACCAGCGGGTTCGACAAAATGTGACGGGTTGCGGCGGCGACGTCCTGCTGCCGCATCAGGCTTTCTCCGATCAGGAAACACCGGGCACCATAGCGGGCGATATCCGCAAGGTCTTCCGGGGTGTTCAGCCCGCTTTCGCACACGATCATGCGATCAGCGGGAACCAGCTTGGACAAACGACGAGTGGTATCAAGCGAGGTCTCGAACGTCTTGAGATTGCGGTTGTTTATCCCGATGAGAGGGCTTTTGAGATCGGCCGCGCGCTCAAGCTCGGCCTCGTCATGTACCTCGATCAGGACATCCATGTCCCAGTCAAACGCGGTCTGTTCCAGTTCGGCGGCTTGCTGATCGTCGACTGATGCCATGATGATCAGGATACAGTCGGCACCCAGTGCCCGCGCTTCGACCACTTGATAGGGATCATACATGAAGTCCTTGCGCAGTGCCGGCAGCGAGCATGCAGCCCGGGCGGCGGTCAGGAACTCCTTGGCACCCTGAAAGCTGGGTGTGTCGGTCAAAACCGAGAGGCAGGCGGCGCCACCTTCTTCATAGGCTTTTGCCAGCGCGGGCGGATCGAAATCCTCACGGATCAAACCCTTGGACGGGCTTGCCTTCTTGATTTCGGCGATCAGGCCATAACCGCGGCGACTTGCCGTGCGCAGAGCCTCCACAAAGCCGCGCGTTTCAGACGCTTCGCGGGCTTGTTGCTCGACCTCGTCCAGGGGAACTTGGGCTTTGTCGGCGGCGACTTCTTCCAGCTTGTAGGCCTTGATCTTGTCCAGAACGGTTTCGGTCATGCGGCTTCCTGTGTGAGTTGTGCCAGAGCAGCAATCTTGTCTTTCGCCTTGCCGCTGTCGATGCTTTCGGCGGCCATTTCGACGCCTTGTTTCAGGTCCGGTGCAGCTTCGGCGACCACAAGGGCCGCAGCCGCGTTCAGCAGGACCGCATCCCGGTAGGCCGACGGCGCGCCATCCAGCAATGCGCGGAACGCGACGGCGTTTTCCTCGGGTGTTCCGCCCAGAATATCTTCAAACGGATGAACCGGCAGGCCCGCATCTTCGGGATGCAGTTCGACCTCTTTCACCCGTCCGTCCTCAAGCGACGCGACCCAGCTGATGCCAGTAATCGTCATCTCGTCGGTCCCGTCCGAGCCATGTACCAGCCAGGCGTGCTCGGCCCCGAGCAGACCAAGGGTTTCCGCCATCGGTCGGATCAGGTCGCGGCTGAAGGCTCCGGTCAGCTGCCGCTTGACACCGGCGGGGTTGGTCAGGGGGCCAAGGATGTTGAAGATGGTTCGGGTACCAAGCTCTTGCCGGGTGGGCATGACATGGGCGATGGCCGGGTGATGCATGGGCGCCATCATGAACCCGATGCCGACGGTCTGCAAAGCCTTTTCAACGACTTGCGGCCCGACCATCACGTTGATTCCCATCTGTCCCAATGCGTCGGCGGCCCCGGATTTCGAGCTGAGATTCCGGTTGCCGTGCTTGGCCACGGTCACGCCCGCGCCAGCCACGACAAAAGCCGTTGCGGTCGAGATATTGAGCGTGCCTTTCCCGTCACCGCCGGTTCCAACGATGTCGATCGCGCCAGATGGCGCTTTGACCGCGTTGCATTTCGCGCGCATCACGGCGGCGGCGGCGGCATATTCCTCGACCGTTTCGCCGCGCGTCCGCATGGCCATCAACAAACCGCCGATCTGGCTGGGCGTGGCGCGACCCTCAAACAGGATCTCAAAGGCCTGTTCGGCTTCGGCACGGGTCAGGGCGCGATCGGCCGCAGCTCCGATCAGCGGTTTCAGCGCGTCACTCATGCGGGGACTTTCATTTCGTTCAGGAAATTCTTTAGCAGAGCGTGGCCGTGTTCCGAGGCGATCGATTCCGGGTGGAATTGAACACCGTGGATCGGCAGCTCTTTGTGTTGCAGGCCCATGATGGTGCCGTCTTCCAACTCTGCCGTGATTTCGAGGCAATCGGGCAGGGTATCCCGATCGACGACCAGTGAGTGGTAGCGGGTCGCCTCAAACGGTGACGGCAGGCCGGCGAACAGGCCTTTGCCAGTGTGATGCATGGTTCCCATTTTGCCGTGCACGATTTCGTGGCACCGCACGACCTTGCCGCCAAAAGCCTGACCAATTGTCTGGTGACCCAGACATACACCCATCAAAGGCGTGCGCGTTTCCGCAGCTGCCTCGGTCAGCGCGAGGCAGATCCCGGCCTGATCCGGATCACAAGGGCCGGGGCTCAGCAAGATGCCGGCAGGGTTCATGGCCATCGCTTCCTGCACATCCAGCGCATCATTGCGGCGCACGACCATTTCCGCGCCCAATTCGCCCAAATAGTGGACAAGGTTGTAGGTAAACGAGTCGTAGTTGTCGATCAGCAGCAGCATTTGGCACTTGTCTTGTGTTTGGGCAATTCGGACTGGCGATACAGCCCCGCGCCACGGTATAGTGTTGGGACATACATGCTCAGGCTTGTGCGGCAGCGTCAAGGGGACAACCCCAACAAGGCGACCGGACGGGTGAGTGCCGCAAAGACGGTGCACGGGCTGCCGAGGCAGGATGAAAGACGAGAGGCAAGAACAGATGGGCGGATTTATCGGTGGAATGATCGCCGGCGCGGTCGTTGTGTTGGTTCTGGGCGCAGTGCTTTCCCTGAACACGCCACTTGGCAGCAAACCGGATATTCAGACAGCGGCGCCAGCCGCGGCGGAAGCCGATCTGCCCAAGGCGGATACGGAAGTGCAGGGCGCTGGTCCGGATTCCGATCTTGTCGAAATCGCGCCACGAGCGTTGGAGGCGCTGGACGATACGGCGGATGGGTCCAATGGACTGGATGGCATTCAGGCCGAGCCGGATGATCGTCCGCAGGTCGGTGACACCGTGGCAGGCTTGAACGACCCGGGTGCGGGAGACGCCGCTTCGGTCGATGTGACGACCGACGCGCCAGCCGCACCCCCGGCGCCCGGACCGGTTCCGTCCAGTCCGGACGAGGAGGTCCAGCCCGTTACCGTGGACGCGACGCCGCCGACCGCACCGCAGCCACCGGCGCAAGAGGTCACGGCCGTCGAGCCCGAGACCGCCGAACCAGAGACCACGGCAAATGCGGAACCCGAAGCGACCCCCGAGCCGGAAACAGCTGTGCTGCCGTCGACGCCTGAGCCGGATCAACCGACCGGAACCGGCGACAGCCCGATCGCGGTCGAGGGGGACGAAGACACGCAGCCTCGCAAACGGGCCCGGATCGCGGCCTTGCCCCAGATCGGCGGCGAACAGGCAACGGCCTCATCCTCGATTGCCGGCAAACGCGTGATCCCGCTGACCGAACGCGATGATTCCCCGGCCGATCAGCCGGCAGAGGGTGAGGGCATGCCCGGTAAGCCGATCGATGCTTATGCCGCCGCCTTTGACAACCCGGATGCCAAACCGCTGATGTCGATCATCCTGATCGATGACGAAGGTGCGTTCGGGGCTGAGGCGCTGAAGGATTTTCCGTATCCGCTGAGCTTTGCGGTCAGCCCTTCGGATCCGCAAGCGGCGGAGAAGATGAAGCGCTATCGCGAGGCTGGGTTCGAAGTTCTTGCCTTGACCGACCTGCCAAAGGCGGCCAGCGCGCAGGATGCCGAAGTTTCGCTGGCGGTCTGGCTTGAAACCTTGCCTGAAACCGTTGGCCTGCTCGAGGGCGTGAACACCGGGATACAGGGCAACCGCAAGTTGGCCGATCAGGTGGCTGCCATCGCGGCAGGAACGGGCCGTGGGCTGGTCGTGCAGGACAACGGGTTGAACACCGTCCAAAAGCTGGCCGCGCGGAATGGCATTCCATCCAGTGTGGTGTTCCGCGACATCGACGGTGCGCGTCAGGATCCAACGGTCATGCGCCGGTTCCTGGACCAGGCCGCTTTTCGTGCCGGGCAGGAAGGCGCAGTTGTGATGCTGGGCCGATTGCGGCCCGAGACAATTTCGGCGTTGTTGCTCTGGGGGCTTGAGGATCGCGGCAACCGAGTTGCCCTGGCCCCGATCTCGGCGGTGATGAAAAGCCAGATCCAGTAATCAATGCAGAAAAAGAAGAAAAGGCGGCCAGATTGGCCGCCTTTTTTTATGAATTCCCGGATCCGGTGAACCGCGCCGCATCCGCCGCGGCTCGCCTGATGGCATTCGATTTGTGCACGGTTTCCATGTATTCGGCCTCGGGGTCGCTGTCATAGACGACACCACCACCGGCCTGGATATACAGTTTCTGGTCCTTCACGATGGCCGTACGCAGCGCAATGCACATGTCCATATCGCCACCGGCACTGAAATAGCCGACACCGCCGCCGTAGACACCGCGCTTTTCGGGCTCCAACTCGTCGATGATCTGCATCGCCCGGACCTTCGGTGCACCTGACACTGTGCCCGCCGGCATCCCGGCAAAGAAGGCGTCCAGGGCATCCTTGTCGCCGGCCAACTCGCCCACAACGTTCGACACGATATGCATCACGTGGCTATAGCGCTCGATGATGAATTCCTCGGTCGGGCGGACGGTGCCGATTTTGGACACGCGGCCTGTGTCGTTGCGGCCCAGGTCCAGCAGCATGAGGTGCTCGGCCAGTTCCTTTTTGTCGGCCAGCAAATCCAGCTCGTTCGCCTTGTCCTCTTCGGGGGTGGCACCGCGAGGACGTGTTCCGGCGATCGGCCGGATGGTCACCTCGTTGCCGAACACGCGCACGAGTATCTCGGGGCTGGCGCCGATCACCTGGAAGCCACCGAAGTTGAAATAGAACATGAACGGCGACGGATTCGTGCGGCGCAAGGAACGATACAGCGCAAAGGGCGGCAGCGGAAAATCTTGTGTCCAGCGTTGTGCCGGAACCACCTGGAAGATGTCACCAGCCCGGATGTACTCCTTGGCCTTTTCCACGGCTTCCATGTAGCCCGACTTGGTGAAGTTGGATACCGGCGGCGCGATCTCGTGTGCTTCGCCCAGATCTCGAGACTCCGAGGGCATTGCGCGTTCCAGGTCGCGCACCGCGTCCATCACACGCTCGGCCGCCTGTGCGTAGGCGGCCTTGGCTGACTGCCCGTCGCTGGCCCAGGCCGGAGACACAATGGTGACTTCGCCTTTCACGCCGTCCAGGACCGCAACAACCGACGGGCGCAGCAGTATCGCATCCGGCAGGCCCAAAGGATCGGGGTTCACATCCGGTAGGTATTCGACAAGGCGCACCATGTCGTATCCCAGATAACCGAACAGGCCGGCGGCTGCCTGGGGCAGGTCATCGGGCAGGTCGATGCGGCTTTCGGCGAGCAGCGCGCGCAGGTTGTCCATCGGGTTGCCATCTTGCGCGTCGAACGCATCCGCATCAAACCGCGCCGAACGGTTCAATTCCGAAGTTTCGCCCCGACAGCGCCAGATCAGATCCGGCTTCATCCCGATGATCGAATACCGCCCGCGAACTTCGCCTCCGGTCACCGATTCAAGGACGAAGGCGTCCTTCTGGGCGCCCGTCAGCTTGAGCATCAGCGAAACCGGTGTGTCCAGATCCGCGGCCAGACGGGTATAAACGACCTGGTTCTGTCCGGCCTCGTAGGCGCGGGCAAAGCTGTCGAAATCGGGTGTCAGAGCCATTTTCGTTCCGGTCAGAAGTTGGCCTGAACGGCGTTCAGCGCGCGTTGATCCAGGGTCGGCCGCGCGCGTGTCTGAGCGTCGCGCACATAGATGTCGAAGATGTTTTGGGCCAGTGCCTGGTTCAGCTGCGCGGCAGCGGCCTCTTGCATCAGGCGCTGTTCGTCGGTTTCCGCAGGCGGAAGAACCTCGTCCAGTCGCACGATGAATGCCGCATCGGGTCCCGCGATCACGCGCAGTTCATTGGGCTCCATCTCAAAGATCTGGGTCATGAAATCGGCCGGAACGTTGTCCAAAAACGCGGTGCGGGTCAGCGCGTTTTCGACACGGAATGGCAGCCCGGTCGCCGTGAAATCACCGTCGACGGCCAATTGAGTCACGATGCCGTTGGCCTGTTCCTCAAGCGCTTTGGCTGTCTGTTCCTGTACCCATGCGGCGGCGACGCGGTCGCGTGCGGACTCCAGCGGCTCGGGGCGCGGCGGCAGAACCTCGTCCAGCCGCAAGGCAAAGATCGAACCATCCTCGAGGAATCCGATTTCAGGGAAATCATCTTCGCGGACGGCCTGAGCAGCCTGGCGGAAGCCGTCATACGCGGCGATGCCGTCGTCGCTTTGACGGGTCCAGTCAATCTTGCCAAGCTCCATTTCGGTTTCGTTGGCCAACTCTTCCAGCGTGGCGCCGCCGGCCAGCATGTCGTTGATGTCTTCGGCTTGGCTCTCGATGAGGCGCCGGGCGCGTTCGCCGGCCAGCTCTGCACGCAGTTCCGGTTCGGCGTCCTCAAAGCTCACGTTCTGTTCGGCCAGCGATCCGTTGACCCGGAACAGGGCCGGACCAAAGACCGAGGGCAGGGGACCCACGACCTGATCAATCTCTGCGGCAAAAACGGCATCCGCGGCCTCGCCCAGATCTTCGCGGGTCACATCACCCAGATCGACACTGCTCAGTTCAAGTTCGCGTTCGCGTACTAGCTGCTCAAAATCCGCCCCGCCGACTTCCAGCTGCGCCATCGCCGCAGTCGCCTCTTCTTCCGAGGGGTAGACCAGCCGCTCAACCAGACGACGTTCGGGTTGCTGATACTGGTCCTTGCGTTGTTCATACAGACGCTTGAGCGCGTCTTCGTCGATTTCGACCGTATCCTGCAGCATCTCCGGCGACAGAACGGCGTAGGTGATCTTTTTGGTGCGCGGCAGGGTGAACCGATCCGTATTCGCGTCGTAATACGCTTGGATCTCGGCGTCCGTCGGCTCGGGGATCGGGGTCGTCAGAGCGTCCGGCGACAGAGTCGCTACGGTAAAGCTACGGCGAGCCAGAACATAGTCGGCGAGGGCTTTGGTCATGATCGCGGGCATTTCAACACCGTCCATCATCGCGCCTTGGACGATTGTCCGCGCTGTTTCCTTTCGCAGGTCTTCCTCGAACTCGGTTTCGGTCATGCCGATCTGTTCCAGCTGGAAGCGGTAGGCTTCGCGGTCAAAAGATCCGTCAGGGCCCTGAAAGGCCTGAATGCCGACGATTTCCTTCTGCAGGTTGGCATCACCGATCGAAACACCCAGCTGTGCGACCTCATTGTTCAGGGCTGCCAGCGAAACCAGACGCCCCAAGGCCCGCTGATCCAACCCCAGTTCCCGGGCCTGTGACATCTGCATCGGTTGACCGGTCTGCGCCTCGACCGCGCGGATTTCGCGCTGCAGCTCGCGGACATAGGCATCGACCGAAACGTCCTCATCCCCGACCTGGGCGACTGTGCGAACCGTTCCGCTGAGGTTGACGGCGCCAAAACCGGCAAGACCCAGCATCAGCATGCCCATGAGAATCCAGACGAAGGTTTTGGAGAGTTTGTTAATGCCTGCGGCCATAGTGCCCTCTTGGATCTTGCGGCAGGGTTCTGCCGTGACTGTTGCGGCCCTGAATACGACGCGGGATGCCGGGGGGCAAGCTCAGAAGGACAGGGCCTTCAAGCGGTCGAACAATAACCGGATTCCAGCACGGTCCAGATTGGCGAAAGCAATGCGCACCTGGCGTTTCCCGGCGGGGTCGTGGTCGGGCATGAACATGGTGCCCGGCAACAGCAGAATACCGGCCTCGGCGACCAATCTGCGCGCCAGTTCGTCCGACGGCATGTCGAACGGATGTTCGAGATAGGCGAAATAAGCCCCCAGACCCAGCAGCCGCCAACCCTTGTCGATGAGGCGGGGCATGTTCTCGGTGATTGCGGCGCGGCGATCCAGAATTTCGGCGCGTTCGCCCGCCAGCCACTGCGACAGGTTCCGCATCCCCCACAGCGCCGCGAACTGGCCCATCTGGCCGGGGCAGATGGCGACGGTGTCGAGGAATTTCTCGACCTCGGACAGCAGCGGCGCACCTGTGGCGATCGCGCCCACGCGGTGGCCGGTCAGGCGGTAGGCCTTCGAGAAGGAATAGAGATGCACCAGCGTCCGATCCCAGTCGGGCTGCTGGAACAGCGCGTGTGGCGGGCCGCTGCGGCTGTCGAAATCACGATAGGTTTCATCGACCAGCAGGCGCAGGCCATGCTGTTGCGCCAGGTCATAGAAGGCACGGACCAGATCCGCCGGGTATTCGACGCCACCCGGGTTGTTGGGTGTGACCAACGCGATCGCGCGCGTGCGCTTGGTGATCAGCGCGCGCGCCTGTTCCGGATCGGGCAGCAGGTCCGACCCGGTCGGCAGATCAACCGTTTTGACACCGGCCATGTCCAACCACATTTTATGGTTGAAATACCAAGGCGTTGGCAGGATGACCTCATCCTCTTGATCCGTGATCGCCGAGATGACCGAGGCAAAGGCCTGATTGCAGCCCGAGGTGATGGCTGTCTGCTCCGGCCGAACCTCGGCAGCGTAGTGATCGCCGATCTCACGCGCGAGCTCCGCGCGCAGATCGGGGTTGCCCAGTACCGGGCCGTAGAGATGTGCGGCGTCCTGATTGATCGCGAAATCGGCCATCGCCTGCCGCAGCGCCAAAGGCGGCGGATCGACCGGCGCCGCCTGGCTGACATTGATCAGCGGGCGGTCATCCGAGAACGTGACCCCTTCGAGCCAACGCCGCGCCTCCATCACCGGAGGGGCGAAGGTGGCGGCGGTGCGGGTCAATGTCATCGGGTGTCCGGTCTTGCTGATTTGTGGTGGATAAGTGGGATCAGTCGGTGCCGCGATAGGGCTCGACATATTGCAGGGCCATATCCCAAGGGAAGAAGATCCAGGTGTCTTGGCTGACCTCGGTGATGAAGGTATCGACCATCGGGCGGCCCTTGGGCTTGGCATAGACCGTGGCGAAATGGGCCTTGGGGTACATCTTGCGCACCAGTTCCAGCGTCTTGCCGCTGTCGACCAGATCATCGATGATCAGCACGCCCTCACCATCCCCCATCAGATCGGCATCGGGGGCCTTGAGCACCTCTGCCTCGCCACGTTCCTGATGGTGATAGGATTTGACGCTGATCGTATCTACGGTGCGGATGTCCAGCTCTCGGCTGACGATCATCGCAGGTGCCATGCCGCCACGCGTGATCGCGACGACGGCGCGCCATGCGCCCTCATCCGGTCCCTGACCGTCCAGCCGCCAGGCCAGCGCGCGCGAGTCGCGGTGAATCTGGTCCCAGCTGATATGAAAGCCTTTTTCGTGTGGCAGGCGGTCCTTTGCGCTCATGGTCTTATCCCTTTTCCACATCCGGCGCGTCGACGGCTTTCATGCCGACGATGTGATAACCCGAGTCAACGTGCAGGTTTTCACCGGTCACGCCGCTGCTGAGGTCGGACAGAAGATAAAGGGCCGATTTGCCCACGTCATCGATGGTCACGTTGCGGCGCAAGGGAGAGTTGTACTCGTTCCACTTCATGATGTAGCGGAAGTCGCCGATGCCGCTGGCGGCCAGAGTCTTGATCGGCCCGGCGGAGATCGCGTTGATGCGGATGTTGTCCTTGCCCAAGTCCTCGGCCAGGTATTTCACCGACGCCTCGAGCGCGGCCTTGGCCACACCCATGACATTGTAATGCGGCATGACCTGCTCAGCACCATAATAGGTCAGGGTAATGGCGCTGCCGCCGTCGGTCATCAGCTTCTCGGCGCGTTGCATCACCGCGGTGAAAGAGTAGACCGACACATCCATCGTCAGCTTGAAATTCGCGCGCGACGTGTCGACATAGCGGCCGCGAAGTTCGTTCTTGTCGGAGAAACCAATGGCGTGGACGACGAAATCCAGCTTGCCCCATTTCTCTTTCAGTGCCGCGAACAGCTCGTCGATCGACTCTTCGTTGCTGACGTCACAGGGAAGGACGATCTCACTTCCCAGTTGGGCCGCCAACGGGTCGACCCGTTTTTTCAGTGCATCCCCCTGATAAGAGAAAGCCAGTTCGGCTCCGGCTTCGGACAAGGCGCGGGCGATTCCCCATGCGATTGATTTGTCATTGGCCAGTCCCATGATGAGGCCGCGCTTGCCGGCCATCAACTGATTTGACATGTTCGGTTCTCCGCCTGTCGTCGCGATGTGTTGCGTTGGTTTATGCCATTGATTGCGCTGCATCAAGGCCATGCACTCTTGCCCGGGGCGGGTTCTCGCCGTAGGGTCATGTTCAATTCGTTCCAGGGGATGGACATGAGTGAGCGAAACGGCATCTTTGCCGGTGACGATCCGTTCGTGATCGCGGCCCGTTGGTTGGCCGAAGCCGAAAAGACGGAACCGAACGATCCGAACGCGATTGCCCTGGCAACCGTGGACCCCGATGGTATGCCGAACGCACGGATGGTGTTGCTGAAGGATATCGAGGCGGACTCCTTCGTTTTCTATACCAACTATCACAGCGCCAAGGCCCAAGAGCTGGATGCGGCCGGCAAAGCCGCTTTTGTTATGCACTGGAAATCACTGCGGCGTCAGATCCGGGTTCGTGGTACAATCACCAAAGAAGACGGCCCTTTGGCCGACGAATATTATGCGTCACGCTCGCTGAAAAGCCGGCTGGGTGCCTGGGCTTCGCGACAGTCGGAACCTCTGAGCAGCCGGGCTGCTCTGATGGCCGAAGTTGCAAAGGTGACGGCAAAGCTGGGATCAAACCCGCCGCGGCCCGAATTCTGGGGTGGCTACAGGCTGATGCCGGTTGAAATCGAGTTTTGGGCGGATGGTGCCTTTCGGTTGCACGACAGGTTCCGCTGGCGGCGCGACCCGTCCGAGCAAAAGTGGAGCGTACAGAGGTTGAATCCATGACGTTCGCGTATCGTGAAATGCAACACACGGAAATGTCTGAATTTTTTCAGCTTGAATTTGCCCGACGTTTCCATACACATCAGACCCCTAACGACCCTTTGAATCTCGTGATGGGAACACCGTGCCAGAAGACCTGAACAGCATGTACCGCGTTCGTGGACACGTAAAATGGTTTGACCCTGCAAAGGGGTATGGCTTTGTCGTGTCCGACGATGGCGGTCCTGATATCCTGCTGCACGTGAACGTTCTGAGGAACTTCGGGCAAAGCTCGGTCGCGGATGGCGCGGGCATTGAGATCATGACTCACCGCACCGATCGTGGCGTTCAAGCGGTTGAGGTCGTGAGCATTGATCCGCCCGAGCGGGCCGACTCGGTGATGCTGGCGGATTTCGCCGAAATGGATCCCAATGAGATCGCGCATGCGCCGCTCGAGGCCGCGCGGGTCAAGTGGTTCGACAAGAGCAAGGGTTTCGGCTTTGCCAATGTCTTTGGTCGCAGCGAGGACGTGTTTCTGCATATCGAAGTTCTGCGCCGGTCCGGGTTGGCGGATCTCCAACCGGGCGAGGCGCTGGCGATGCGGGTCATCGACGGCAAGCGGGGCCGCATGGCCGCACAAGTGCTTGCGTGGGAATCCGCGCTCAATGACTGAGCGCTGCGCGTGATGCGGATTCTGGCCGGTCTTCTTCTGAGTATTTTTCTGTCACAAGGCGCCTTTGCTGAATGCCGGTCTGACCGGGTGGACCTTCGCAATGACAAGGCACAGGTCCGGTTTCTGGTCGAATTGGCAGTTTCCCCGCAGGAGCGGGCAAAGGGTTTGATGTTCCGCGAAAGTATGCCTCAGGGCGAAGGGATGCTGTTCGTGTTCGATCCGCCCCAGCCGGTCGCATTCTGGATGAAGAACACCTTGATCCCGCTGGACATGATCTTTCTGGATCGCACAGGTTTGGTGACCCGTGTTCATTCCGATGCCGTACCGGGGGATCTGACCCCAATCGAGGGCGGCGATTCGGTCTTTGCGGTTCTTGAGGTGAATGCGGGGCTTGCCGCCCGTTACTCGATCGCACCAGGTACGGTCATGCGGCACGAAATTTTTTCGCAAGGCCCTGCAATCTGGCCCTGTTAGGGCTTTTCAAATCCGAATGACGCCGTTAGGAAGGCGCACGGTCCGGGGCGTGGCGCAGTCTGGTAGCGCACCTGTTTTGGGTACAGGGGGTCGTGAGTTCGAATCTCGCCGCCCCGACCACTTTCCTTACAACGGAGTTCCACCGAAATATCGGTAGAGCCGTGTCAATTCATCATCCAGAACCGAGCTTTCGACGGGAACCTTGATCGTCGCTCCGTCCTTCTGGGGGACCAGGAAAAACAACTCGGCATCGACCCGGTAACCGGCCTGATTGCGGGTCGAAGACATGCGGCGCACCCCTTTGGGCAAGTCCTGCGGGTAACCGTCATAGTTGAGGATCAAGAACGCGGTGGTTTCCGGAGGCAGAGAGGAACGGCACTCGAAACTGCTGCGCTCGGGCCGTGTGAACCGTTCCTCCGGACCTTCGCAGCTGATCTCGAACGTGCTGAATAACTGATCGGGGTATTCGGCGAACTGAGCACTGCGTGAAGACTGTTCCGGCTCGGGCGTCGCACAAGCGGCCAGCAAGGTAAGGACCGGAAACAAACGGAAAATCGAGGTTCTCACGGCGCACTCCGTCATTTGTGTGTCGTGATGCGCCGCGTTGCGCTGCCACGAAGATTGGTGATTCTCCTCACAGTATGGGGCACGGGCGGGCAGGTGACCATTTTCTCGTAACCGGGCCGGGAAAAAAGAAAATCCGATTTGACCGATCTACACGGTTTTGTGGACAGCGTTGTGGAGGAATCGGCGCGTTCTGCCTTGGCCCATCCTGCGGTTTTGCGGTCAACAGAAAAGTTTTGGTTCGGAGCCAAAAAATGCCGTTGACCAACTATGGGTAGATACGCCAGATTGTATGGGCCGAGTGAGTTGCCACTAAATCTGGTAGGAATAGCCAGAGTTGGCATAGGGCGAGGGTCGGAAAGCACTCCAAACTGACGTGCAACCGTGCAAACGGGTTTGCGCTGCCAAAGGCAGCGCCCGGTCCTCTGCGTCCCTGATCGGCGGTCAAGGCGGGCGGCACCCCGCCACAAAACGGAATTGGTGCCGGACAACCGAATTTGGGCTGATTGATCTAGGGCGGCGGACATGAAGATTGAAAGAACATTTACCAAGGCAGGGCAAGACGCATACGCAGAGTTGGACTTCGTGTCCGTCACGTCCGAGATCCGCAATCCGGATGGAACGATCGTGTTCCGCCTTGATAACATCGAGGTCCCCTCTCGGTGGAGCCAGGTCGCCAGCGACGTGATCGCTCAGAAGTATTTCCGCAAGGCCGGCGTTCCCAGCAAACTGAAAAAAGTCCGTGAGAAGGACGTGCCCGAGTTTCTGTGGCGCTCGGTTCCGGCCGACGATGCCGAATTTGGTGGCGAAACGTCTTCGAAGCAGGTGTTTGACCGCCTCGCGGGTGCCTGGGCCTATTGGGGCTGGAAGGGCGGTTACTTCTCGACAGAGGAGGACGCGCGCGCCTATTTCGACGAGATGCGTTACATGCTGGCGACACAGCGTGCCGCGCCGAACAGCCCTCAATGGTTCAACACCGGTCTGCACTGGGCCTATGGGATCGACGGCCCGGCCCAAGGTCACCACTATGTGGACTACAAGACCGGCAAGCTGACCAAGTCGAAATCGGCCTATGAACATCCGCAGCCGCATGCGTGCTTCATCCAGTCGGTCGATGACGACCTGGTGAACGAAGGCGGCATCATGGATCTATGGGTGCGCGAGGCGCGCCTGTTCAAATACGGCTCGGGTACCGGGACCAACTTCAGCCATCTGCGTGCAGAAGGCGAAGCGCTGTCGGGTGGCGGCAAGTCCTCGGGCCTCATGGGCTTTCTCAAGATCGGCGACCGCGCCGCTGGCGCGATCAAATCAGGCGGGACAACCCGTCGGGCAGCAAAGATGGTGATCGTCGATGCAGATCACCCTGACATCGAGCAATTCATCGAATGGAAGGTGATCGAAGAGCAGAAGGTGGCCTCGATCGTTGCCGGATCGAAGATGCACGAGAAGATGCTGAACGGCATTTTCGAGGCCATCCGCAGCTGGGACGGTGCGCAAGACGATGCGTATGATCCCAACAAGAATGACAGCCTGAAGAAAGCGGTTCGCGAAGCGAAAAAGGTTGCGATCCCAGAGACTTACATCAAACGCGTGCTGGACTACGCCAAGCAGGGTCATGACAGCATCGAATTCCCGACCTACGACACGGACTGGGATTCGGAAGCCTACAGTTCGGTCTCGGGTCAGAACTCGAACAACTCGATCCGCGTCACCAACGCGTTCCTGACTGCTGTTGATAAAGACGCCGATTGGGAACTGATAAATCGAACTGATGGCAAGGTCGCCAAGACCGTTAAGGCGCGGGACCTGTGGGAAAAGGTCGGCCACGCCGCGTGGGCCTGTGCCGATCCGGGGATTCAGTTCCACGACACCGTCAACGAATGGCACACATGCCCCGAAGACGGCCAGATTCGCGGCTCGAACCCGTGCTCGGAATACATGTTCCTTGATGACACGGCCTGTAACCTGGCGTCGATGAACCTGCTGACTTTCCTGAAGGATGGTGAGTTCCAGGCGGCGGACTACATGCACGCCTCGCGCCTGTGGACGCTGACGCTGGAAATCTCGGTGACCATGGCGCAGTTCCCGTCAAAGGAAATCGCGCAGCTGTCTTATGACTTCCGTACGCTGGGTCTGGGCTATGCCAATATCGGCGGCCTGCTGATGAACATGGGCTACAGCTACGACTCGGACGAGGGCCGGGCGATCTGCGGCGCACTGACCGCGATTATGACCGGTGTGGCCTATGCGACCTCGGCCGAGATTGCCGGTGAACTGGGACCGTTCAAGGGCTACGAGCGCAACGCAGATCACATGCTGCGCGTCATCCGCAACCACCGCCGCGCGTCGCAGGGCGTGACCGAGGGTTATGAAAAGCTGGCGGTGAAGCCTGTGCCTCTGGACCACGGCAACTGCCCGGACAAGCGTCTGGTCGATCTGGCCATGTCGGCTTGGGACGAAGCACTGAGCCTGGGTGAGAAAAACGGTTACCGCAACGCGCAGGCCACCGTGATCGCGCCGACCGGCACGATCGGACTGGTGATGGACTGCGACACCACCGGCATCGAGCCCGACTTTGCGCTGGTCAAGTTCAAGAAACTGGCTGGGGGCGGCTACTTCAAGATCATCAACCGCTCGGTGCCGTCGGCGCTGGAAAAGCTTGGCTATTCCTCGGCACAGATCGAGGAGATCGTGTCCTACGCAGTCGGGCATGGCACCATCGGCAACGCGCCGGGGATCAACCACACCTCGCTAACCGGTCACGGGTTCGGCCCGAACGAACTGGCCAAGATCGACGCCGCGCTGGAAAGCGCGTTCGACATCCGGTTTGTCTTCAACCAGTGGACGCTGGGCGAGGATTTCTGCACCGGCGTCCTGGGCATCCCGGCCAGCAAGCTGAACGATCCGACCTTTGACATGCTGCGCCATCTGGGTTTCAGCAAGTCGGATATCGACGCGGCCAACGACCATGTCTGCGGCACCATGACCCTGGAAGGGGCCCCGCATCTGAAGCCCGAGCACTATGCAATCTTCGACTGCGCCAACCCCTGCGGCAAGAAGGGCAAGCGGTTCCTCGGTGTTGACAGCCACATCACCATGATGGCTGCGGCGCAAAGCTTCATCTCGGGCGCGATCAGCAAGACGATCAACATGCCCAATGACGCCACGATCGAAGATTGCCAGAAGGCCTACGAGCTGTCCTGGAGCCTGGGCGTCAAGGCCAACGCGCTGTATCGCGACGGGTCCAAGCTCAGCCAGCCGCTGGCAGCGGCGCTGGTCGAGGATGACGACGAAGCGGCTGAAATCCTCGAAAGCGGCTCGATCCAGGAAAAGGCCGTGACCCTGGCCGAGAAGGTCGTCGAAAAGGTGGTGGTCAAAGAGATCATCCGCAGTCACCGCGAAAAACTGCCGCATCGTCGCAAGGGGTATACCCAAAAGGCGATCGTGGGCGGGCACAAAGTCTATCTGCGCACCGGCGAATTCGAAGATGGGCAGCTGGGCGAGATCTTCATCGACATGCACAAGGAAGGCGCTGGCTTCCGTGCGATGATGAACAACTTCGCCATCGCCGTCTCGGTCGGTCTGCAATATGGCGTGCCGCTGGAAGAGTTTGTCGACGCCTTCACCTTCACCAAGTTCGAACCGGCCGGGATGGTTCAGGGCAACGACTCGATCAAGAACGCGACGTCGATCCTCGACTACATCTTCCGCGAACTGGCCGTGTCGTACCTCGATCGCACCGACCTGGCGCATGTGAAACCCGAGGGCGCAACATTCGACGACTTGGGTCGTGGCGAAGAAGAGGGTGTATCGAACGTCTCGGAGATCAGCGACAGCGCGGCTTCGAAATCCTTGGAGGTTCTGAAACAGATCAGCTCGACCGGTTATTTGCGCAAGCGTTTGCCGCAGGACCTGATGATGTTCAACGGCGCCGCCGGCGAAGCGACCGGACTGTCCGAAGCGGCCGTGACCTTTGAAACCAAGAGCGAAACCACCGTCGTCACCGAAACGGCTACCGGGATGGATGCCCGGACCAAAGCCAAAATGCAGGGATACGAGGGTGATCCTTGTGGCGAATGCGGAAACTACACGCTGGTGCGCAACGGCACCTGCATGAAATGCAACACCTGCGGGGCAACCAGCGGGTGTAGCTAAGGCAAACGCCCCGCCAGGCGGGGTGTAGGGACCTGGATTTCCCCCCGGACTTCCGGTCCCGACGAATACGGATCAGGGCGTTGAGACTTACCCTAGGTCGCCCTGGTCCACTCGGCCGGCATGCCCGTGCTGGCCGGGAACAGGGTGGGGCGGAATATCGGTCCTTCCCACTCTCTCACGGGGCGGGTGCGCTCGTCCCATGTGCAGTCCAGGCCGCAGGCAAAAAAACACCGGGCGGTCAACGAATTGAGCCTGGACAGCAAAACTGACAGGGGGCTTCGGCCCCCTTTCTTTTTTCGACTCGGTCGGGCTGAGCGACAGATTGCCGGGAATAGGGGTGCGGATGAGGGAAGATGTGCCGATGCGCCAGCGGGCGGCTTGGCACAGCGAAAGCTTGCGACTCCAAATGGCCCAAACGGGCAGGGATTGGCGCGAATTTCTGGAAAATCTTTGCGGCCGATGACAGTGCGGCTGAGCAGGTGTTTTGTGTGCCTGTCCGGACAGACTACCACAAACCCCCTATCAGGAGACTGACAATGAATTCTCAGAAACTGGCCGTTCTGGCCGCAGTTGCCCTCGGGTTCCCTGCGCTTGCATTCGCGCAGAGCTCGGCTGACGCAAATGGCGACGGCGTTCTGACCATCGAAGAGGTTCAGGCCGTTGTGCCCGACATGGATGCCGATGCGTTCTCGCTTTTGGACGCGAATGGTGACGGCGCTCTGGATGAGGCCGAAATCACAGCCGCGCAAGAAGCCGGTCTGCTGCCGCCCAGCAACGGTTAACAGCTTGAAGTACGAGGCAGCCCAGAGCGATCTGGGCTGCTTTTCAATTGGTTATGCAAGCAAGTGAATGTTGAACCTGCTTCTGAGTTCCGCATCCAGCGCCGGATCGAAACGCGCCGGAGACGGAGCGCCAAGGATCTCTTCTTTTCTCGCGGTGGCCTTTTCGACCAAGTCCGGCTTGCCCAGCTCGGCCCATTCCTTGGGCGAGGTCCGGTCGCCAAGCGCTGGATAGACATAGTCGGCCTGCATCCGGCTGAGTGTTGCGTCGGTTCCCAGGTAGTGACCCGGGCCACCGAGACAGACCGACGCGATCTGGTCCAGCGCCAGCGTGTCGTCCGTGACCTCGATCCCACGAACGCATCGCAGGGCCTGACCGATCAGATCGTCACCAAGGATCAGGCTTTCAAAGCAGAAACCCAGCAGCGAAGCGTGCATGCCGGCTGCTTCGTAGACCATGTTCAGGCCGGACAGCCCGGCCATGACGTTGGAACACATCTGCTCCCATCCGGCTTGCATGTCGGGCAGTTTGGAGTCCGAAGCACCGGCTGCAGCGCCGCCAGGCAGGTCGTAGAATTTGTGCATCTGGGCGCAACCTGCCGTCAACAGGGCCTGCTCGCCAGACCCGACGCTCATCGCACCGGTCCTGAGGTCAAGACCAAAGGGCCAAGTGCCAAAAACCGCCGGAGCGCCTGGGCTTACGGCGTTTACATAAACCAGACCTGCCAGGCATTCCGCCGTAGCCTGGACAATCGCACCGGCCACCGTTGACGGGGCCGTGGCACCCGCCATCCCAGCGGATAGCAACAGGACCGGCATCCCCGCCTTGATGCATTCTTCCATCACCTGGCAGCTCTCGGTCGCGAATTTCATCGGAGGCACGACAAAGCAGTTCGAGTTCGAGACGAAGGGCCGTTCACGCCATTTATCCTCGCCGCCAGCGATCATATGCAGCATTTCCATGGCCGGAGCTACATAGCTGGGGTCTGTGAAGGATGTTCCGACATGCTTGTAAGTCCCAGAACAACAAGCATAAATCGTGTTCAGGTCCATCTCGCGGTTGTCGGTGATGTCACGGCAGACCATGGGGCGCTGCACGAAATGGATATTGTCCAGTTGTTCGCAAATCCGCGCGGCATCGTGCAAGTCCTGCACGGTTGAGTCGCGGTAGTTGCGGCCTTGGGCGTCGACCATGCTGACGGCTGCACCGGCGGTTCCATAATGAACGCGTCCGCCGGACAGTTCGAGATCGGTTTTGCCGTCGCGGCTGTACAGCGTTACCGACCGGTTGGCGCGGGCGATCGTGTCCTCGACCAGCGCCCGGGGAAAACGGATACGCCCGTCATCGCCCAGCGTACAGCCGGCATTGACCAGGTAATCGATCCCGCTGGGTGGCGCGTCGGCCAGACCGATGGTTTCGAGCGCATCGAGCGCGGCGGAGTGTATACGCTCCATGTCCTGTTGGCTGAGCGGTTTGTAGGTGCCGCCCTCAAGCCCCGGGCGGACGGGGCGCAGATGTTCGGGCAGGGCCGCGGCACGGGCGGCCCGTCGGGCGGCGCGGCCGCCACTGCGGGACGTTGAGCGGGATTGGTCGTTCATGGTGAGGATTCCAAATTGAAAGTCAGGTCAACAGGGGGAAGCTTCAACCCGTCCCGGCCGTCCTCGTGCCGCGCGCCCCCGATCGGCACCGATGGTGCGGCTGATCAGGCAGATCTTCCAGATATCGTTTGGCATGTGGTCCTCAACTCCTGCGACGAATGGTGTCAGGGTCCGCGCAAGCAATCTGTCCTGTTTGCGACCGATGTCGCTTTTGGCCTCGAAAATTTGGAACATCGATGAACGCCGCAGGAAATCCTCACGCAAAGGGCGAAATATGTTATGCTTCCATTACTTATTGTTAAGAATTGCGTGACTTGAATTGATCTGACGGCACCAAAGCACATGTTTAATTGAGGTGCACATCACCGCATCTGGTGCAATCGCGAAGGGTGCTGAACGAAAACCGGAGGTCTGCATGAAACTGATCCGCGCCTTGCTGTCGGTCCTGCTGATTCCAGCGGCGCAGGTGGCGTTGGCCGAGGATTGGACCGGAGCTTATGCCGGGTTCACCTTCGGTTATACCGACGCGGACGGCCCCGGCGGCAGTGGAGGCAATTCGGGCAGCATTGGCGCGAATATCGGATACGATCTGGATCTGGGCAGCTTCGTCGTCGGGGGTGAGTTAGAATATGACCGGCTGAACCTCGACCTGGGTGCCTCGGAGGGTAGTTTGGACAGCGTGTCCCGCGTGAAACTGCGCGGCGGATACGAGTTCGGGCCCGCTTTGGGCTACGTCGTGGTGGGTGCCGCGCGGGCGAATACTTCGGGCGACAGCGACACGGCCGCCGTGTACGGGATCGGCGTTGCCTATCCTCTGAGCGACCGGCTGATCATCAGTGGCGAAGCCTTGCGGCAGAATTTCAACGATGTCACGCGGTCGCGCGGCGATCTGGATACCAACACCTTCAATCTGCGCACGACCTTCCGGTTCTGAACAAAACCGTCTCGTTCACTCGGCCGCCGTCTGACCCGCCAGCCGGGCGGCGAACTCGCATAGGGTCTGAAGGGCGGCGGAGAACCGGTCATCGTCAATGGTCATGGCCACACGCACATGCCCTGCGGCGGCTTGGCCAAAACTTTCTCCGGGCATGACCGCGATGGCGTGGGTGTCCAGCAGCGCATTGGCGAAGTCTTCGCCGCTTTGCCCGGTCGCGCGGATGTCCAGCATCAGATACATCGCGCCTTGGGCCGGGATCAGGCCCACGGTGTTCTGTCGGGCCAGAACCTGCATCGCCAGGGTGCGGCGGCGGCGGAAGGGGGCCGCAACCTCTTGTTCCAGTTCGTCCCCCGCGGTCAGCGCATAACTGGCAGCGTCCTGAATGAATCCCGGAACCCCGTAGGTGGTGTGCGTGGCGAGGTTGATCAAATGGTCGATGGCCTCTTCGGGGCCAACGATCCAGCCACAGCGCGACCCGGTCATGGCGTGGGATTTCGACATCGAGCCCACGACCAGGGTGCGGTCGGCCATACCGGGCAGGGCGCGGGGCGACAGGTGAGCGCCGTCCCAGACCTGCGTGTCATAGACCTCGTCCGAAATCAGCCAGATGTCGCGTTCGCGGCACAGATCGGCGATCTCGGTCAGGGTCTCGCGGGAATAGACGACTCCGGTCGGGTTGTTCGGCGTGTTGATCAACAGCGAAGCGGCACCCTCGGCCCGTTCGGCGATCAGGGTTGCGTCGGGTTGAAAGGCGTCCTCGGCCCGGGTCTGAACCGCGCGCGCGACAGCGTCCGCCCCGCGGATCGTGCCGGGATAGGTGGCGTAGAACGGATCGAGATAGAGGCCCACATCCCCCGGGTCGCACACGGCCATATGCGCGGCGAACAGTGCGGCTTGTCCGCCCGGGGTGATCAGCACGTTGTGGCGCGTGGTGGGAACTCCCGTCCGGGTCTGCACCCGCGCGGCCACGGTATCGCGCAGCAGATCGGTGCCCGGCACCATGGCGTATCCGGTATGGCCCGCGCGCGCCGACCGATCCATCTCGGCCAGGATCGAGGGGTGGGTTCGGATGTCATGCTCGCCGATGGTCAGCTCGGTCACGGCCTGGCCTTCGGCAATCATGCGGCGCGCACGATAGAACACGTCCCACCCGTCCGAACCGCCTCCGGTCAGATGTGTGATGCGGTGCGAAAGTTTCATGGCGCGCCTCCGTTGCAGCAAGTCCGCCGAATGGGTCAGAGCCGCGGTGATTTGTCAATCAGCTTCCCCGGTCGGCAACAGAAGTCTTGGCGTGCGGGACCGGGCGTGCTATGCGATGGGCCATGAACCGGAAGACCTGCATCATTATCTGCTGCATTCCCTGCTGAACTTTCACGCGGGCCGGTTTCTTTCGTTTTCTTCCCTGAGACAAGTTGCTAAGCCCGCGTCAACGCGCACGCTATTGCTGTATCCAGGAGCCAGACGCATGACGACGATCAAACTGCACAACACGCGGACCCGGACGAAGGAAGACTTCGTTCCGATCGATCCCGACAACGTGCGGATGTATGTCTGCGGACCCACCGTGTATGACCGGGCGCATCTGGGCAACGCGCGGCCTGTGGTGGTATTTGACGTGCTGTACCGTCTTCTGCGTCACGTCTACGGGCCCGAGCATGTGACCTATGTGCGCAACTTCACCGACGTCGATGACAAGATCAACGCGACGGCCTTGGCGCGCAAGCAGGCCGGGGCCGAAGGAACGCTCGAACAGTTGGTGCAGGAGCGGTCGGACGAGACGATCGGCTGGTACCTGCATGACATGGGCGCACTGGGGGCGCTGGAGCCCGACCAGATGCCGCGGGCCACGCGGTATATCGACCAGATGATCGCGATGATCGAGGACCTGATTGCCAAGGGGCACGCCTATGAGGCCGAGGAGCATGTTCTGTTCGCGGTGGACAGCTGGCGCGACGAGTATGGCAAGCTTTCGGGCCGGTCAGTCGATGACATGATCGCGGGCGCTCGGGTCGAGGTTGCGCCCTATAAAAAGAACCCGATGGATTTCGTGCTGTGGAAGCCCTCGGACAATGAACTGCCCGGTTGGGAGTCGCCCTGGGGCCGGGGGCGTCCGGGTTGGCATATCGAATGCTCGGCCATGAGCTATGAGTTGCTGGGCGAGAGTTTCGACATCCATGGCGGCGGCAATGACCTGATGTTCCCGCACCACGAAAACGAGATTGCCCAGAGCAAATGCGCCCATCCGCACGGCGAATTTGCGCGCTATTGGCTGCATAATGAGATGCTGCAAGTCGAAGGCAAGAAGATGTCCAAATCGCTGGGCAATTTCTTCACCGTGCATGACCTGCTGGATCAGGGCGTGCCGGGCGAGGTGATCCGGTTCGTCTTCCTGCAGACCCACTATCGCAAGCCGATGGACTGGACAGAAAAGAAGGCGCGCGAGGCCGAGGCCACGTTGCGCAAGTGGCGGGCGCTGACAGCGGGCATCGAACCCGCAGCCAGCGCGGCGCCCGCGGTGACCGAGGCGCTTGCCGATGACCTGAACACGGCGGGCGCCCTGGCCGAGCTGCATCGTCTGGCCTCGAACGGCGACGCCGCGACCTTGCTGGCCAGTGCGCGGATCCTGGGTCTGTTGGAGCCTGACATGGGGGCCTGGGCCGAAACCGACTGCGTGGATCTGTCGGCCCATGCCGACCGGCTGGCCCGTGTTCGGGCCGAGGCGATGCAGACCAAGGATTTCTCGGAAGTGGATCGGTTGAAGGCCGTCTATCTGGCGGCTGGTCTGGAAGTGCGGATGAGCAAGGACGGGGTCGAACTGGTGCCCGGCGCGGGCTTTGACGCCAGCAGGCTGGAGGCCGTGGAATGAGCAAAGAGCGCCTGTACCTCTATGACACCACGCTGCGCGACGGGCAGCAGACCCAAGGCGTTCAGTTCTCGACCGCCGAAAAGGTCCAGATCGCGCAGGCGCTGGATGCTTTGGGGGTGGATTATATCGAAGGCGGCTGGCCCGGTGCGAACCCCACCGACAGCGCGTTTTTCGACGCCGCGCCCAAGACGCGCGCCCGCCTGACCGCCTTTGGCATGACCAAGCGGGCCGGGCGCTCGGCCGAGAATGACGACGTGCTGGCCGCCGTCATGAACGCCGGCACGCGGGCGGTCTGTCTGGTGGGCAAGTCGCATGACTATCACGTGACCGACGCGCTGGGGATCTCGCTGGAGGAGAATGTCGAGAACGTCCGCGCCTCGGTCGCGCATATCGTGGCGCAGGGGCGCGAGGCGCTGTTCGATGCCGAGCATTTCTTTGACGGCTACAGGGACAACCCCGCCTATGCCATGCAGGTCTGCCAGGCGGCGCTGGAGGCCGGTGCCCGCTGGGTGGTGTTGTGCGACACCAATGGCGGCGCGCTGCCGGCCGAAGTGGGGCGGATCGTGTCCGAGCTGATCGCGGCGGGTTTCCCCGGCGACCGGCTGGGCATCCACACCCACAATGACACCGAAAATGCCGTGGCCTGTTCCCTGGCGGCCGTGGACGCCGGCGCGCGCCAGATCCAGGGCACGTTGAACGGGCTGGGTGAGCGGTGCGGCAACGCAAACCTGACCGCGCTGATCCCGACGCTGCTGTTGAAAGAACCCTATGCCTCGGTCTTCGAGATCGGGGTCAGCCGCGACGCGCTGACCGGTCTGACCCGCATCAGCCGCATGCTGGACGACATCCTGAACCGGGTGCCCAGCAAACAGGCGGCCTATGTCGGGGCCTCGGCCTTTGCGCACAAGGCGGGGCTGCATGCCAGCGCGATCCTCAAGGACCCTTCGACCTATGAACATGTCGATCCGGCCACCGTGGGCAATGCGCGGATCATTCCGATGTCGAACCAGGCGGGCCAATCGAACCTGCGCAAACGCCTGACCGAGGCTGGGTTGCAGGTAGAGCCGGGCGACCCGGCGTTGGGGCGCATCCTGGAACGGATCAAGGCGCGCGAGGCCGAAGGGTATTCCTATGACACCGCGCAGGCCAGTTTCGAGCTGCTGGCCCGCGATGAACTGGGCCAGCTGCCGCAATTCTTCGAGGTCAAGCGCTACAAGGTCACGGTCGAGCGGCGCAAGAACAAGTACAACCAGATGGTCAGCCTGTCCGAGGCGGTCGTCGTGGTGAAGGTGGATGGCGAGAAGAAGCTGTCGGTCAGCGAGTCGATGGACGAAAACGGCAGCGACCGTGGCCCGGTGAACGCGCTGGCCAAAGCTTTGGCCAAGGATCTGGGGCAGTACTCGCCCATCCTGGACGATATGCATCTGGTGGACTTCAAGGTCCGTATCACCCAGGGCGGGACCGAGGCGGTGACCCGCGTCATCATCGACAGCGAAGACGGGCAGGGGCGGCGCTGGTCCACGGTTGGGGTCAGCGCGAATATCGTTGACGCCTCGTTCGAGGCGCTGCTGGAAGCGATCCAGTGGAAGCTGGTGCGCGATTGCAGCGCGCAATCGGTGGTGGCCGAGTGAGCGTGCCCTTCGACGACGACGTCAAGGCCTGCGCGGCGCTGGTCCACCGGGCCGACCCCGATCGGTTCATGGCCGCGATGGCGGCGCCGGTGCCGGCGCGGGCCGTGCTGTTTCCGATCTATGCGATGAATATCGAGGTCGCCCGCGCGCCTTGGGTCACCCAAGAGCCGATGATCGCGGAAATGCGCCTGCAATGGTGGCGCGACGCGCTGCAGGAGATCGCCGAAGGACCCTCCGTGCGGCGGCACGAGGTGGTCACGCCCCTGTCGCGCGTCCTGTCCCCGCATCTGGCGGCGATGCTGGATGAATTCGTGGCCGTAAGGCGTTGGGATATCTACCGGGATCCGTTCGAGGATGAGGAACACTTCGAGGCCTACCTCACCCACAGCGCAGGGTCGCTCATGGTCGCCTCGGCGCAAGCCCTGGGTGCCGCCGACGAAACGGTCCTGCGCGACTTTGGCTACGCGGTCGGTGTGGCGAACTGGTTCCGCGCCATCCCCGAGCTTGAAGCCCGCGGGCGCGTCCCCCTGTTGGACGGGACACCGGACGGGGTGCGCCAGTTGGCCGAGCGCGCGCTGGACCGGATGGCCGCGGCCCGGGCGCGTCGCGCCGATGTTTCGGATCAGGCGCGCCCTGCGCTTTATGGCGGCTGGCAGGCAGACCGCGTCCTGCGTCATGTGCTGGCTGAGCCCGGTCGGGTCGCTGCTGGTGCGCTGAACGTGGGCGAGATCCGACGGCGCGTGTCACTGATCTGGACCGCGACCACCGGTCGGTGGTGATCAGGAGAGTTTGGCCTCGCGGGGTCTGAGCACCAGCCACAGCAGCGCGCCGCCCGCCAAAGTCAGCAACGGCACCATCGCCAGGTTGACGGCGGTCCATCCCTCGACCGGGGACCCGCCAGAACAGTTCATCAATCCGCCCGAGGCCAGCGACGCAATCGTCACGCCTCCGAACACCAGCAGGTCGTTCAGGCCCTGCACGCGGCCGCGTTCATGCACATCGTGCTCGGCCGCCAGCATGCTGGTGGCACCGATGAAGCCGAAGTTCCAGCCGATGCCAAGCAGCACGAGGGCCAGAAAGAAGTTCCCGATCTCAACGCCCTGCAGCGCGACGACACCCGCGCCGCCCAAAATCGCCAACCCGATGGCAACCATCTTCTCGGCCCCGAACCGGGCGATCAGATGGCCGGTGAAGAAACTGGGAACGTACATCGCCAAAACGTGGCTGGTGACCACATCCGCCGCATCACCTTCGGAGAAGCCACAGCCGACAACGGCCAGCGGCGTCGAAGTCATCACAAGGTTCATCAGCGCGTACGAGACCATGGCACAGATGATGGCCACGGCGATGCGCGGGGTTTTAAGCAGTTCGAGCCGCGACCGGCCTTTGGGTTCATCCTGCGATGGGCGGTCGGGTGTCGGTATGTCCAGAAACAGGAACAGGACCGAACCGATGACGTTCACCGCGATCACCGCGAAATAGGTGCCCAGGAACGGAATGACATAGGCCTGCGAGGTCAGTTTGACGATCTGCGGCCCGATGATGGCCGCAGCCAGACCGCCAGCCATGACGTAAGAGATCGCCTTGGGCCGGAATGCGTCCGACGCGGTATCGGCGGCGGCAAAGCGATAGAAGCCATGTGCGCTCATGTAGATGCCGGTCAGCAGGCTGCCCAACAGGAACACCGGAAACGACCCCAGGTACAGGCCATAGGCGCCTACGGCGCCGCCCACCGCTCCGGCGGTGGCGCCGACGAGGAACCCGGCGCGGCGGCCCCAGCGCTGCATGATGGCCGAGACCGGCGTGGCCGCCAGCATCGAACCCAGAACGATCAGCGAAATCGGCAGCGTGGCGAGGCAAGCGTTGCTGGCCAGCGACTGGCCCGCCAATCCGCCGACGATGAAGATCATCGGCATCTGCGCGCCCAGAATCGCTTGGGCCGCCACCAGAACGGCAACATTCCGTTTGGCGCGGGTATCGTCGGGGGCGGTGCTGGTCATCGTCATGCGCAAATGGGTATCGGCGAACCGACAGACATACAAGCGGGTTGCATATGCGACAAAGCAGCCTAACCTGCGCCCCGAACCGCCACCCGGAGCCGCCATGACCGTTGGTCGAATTATCGAGACACCAGAATGCGTTGCGGAAGGGGCCGAGTGGCTGTCTGACGCCTGTCCGCGCATGGCGCACGCGATCGACCTAACCAGCCCGCTGCCCCTGCGCCGCCGGCCCGACGGCTTTGCGCAACTGCTCAGCGCAATCGTCAGCCAGCAGGTCAGCGTGGCCTCGGCCAACGCGATCTGGGGGCGGATGCAGCAGGCGGGCCTGACCGGGCCGCGCAAGATCAAATGGGCCACTGACGACGATCTGCGCGCAGTGGGGCTGAGCCGCCAGAAGATCCGCTATGCGCGGGCGCTGGCCGAGGCGCGGATCGACTACAAGGCCCTGCGCGACGCTCCCGATGACGTGGTCATTGCGGCCCTGACACAGGTGCCGGGCATCGGGGTTTGGACGGCCGAGATCTATGCCATGTTCTCGCTGGGGCGGGCGGATGTGATCGCTCCGGGCGACCTGGCCCTGCAGGAGGCCGCGCGGATGCTGTACGGCCTGCCGGATCGGCCGACCGACAAGGCGCTGCGGCAGATGGCCGAGGCGTGGTCGCCGTGGCGGTCGGTTGCAGCCCGGGTTCTGTGGGCCTATTACCGCGTGGCCAAAGATAGGGAAGGGATCAGATGACACGGGTTTTGAACGCGCTCCGCAAAGAGCCGTTTTCGGGCGACACGCGCTCGGTCGTGGTGTTCGTGCATGGCTACGGCGCCAACGGGGCCGATCTGCTGGGGCTTGCGGATGTTCTGGGCGAACACCTGCCCGACACGCTGTTCGTGGCCCCTGACGCGCCCGAGCAGATCCCCGGCATGCCCAACGGGTATCAGTGGTTTCCGATCCCGTGGATCGACGGTTCGTCCGAGGAAGAGGCCCGGCGCGGCATGGAAATGGCGGTCGAGGATTTCAACGCCTTTCTCGATGCCCTGATGGTGGACGAAGACGTGCTGCCCGAGCAGGTGGTGCTGTTCGGCTTTTCCCAAGGCAGCATGATGAGCCTGCACGTGGCCCCGCGCCGCGAGGACCCGATGGCCGGCGTAATCGCGTTTTCTGGCCGCCTGCTGGAGCCTGACCTGCTGGCCGACGAGGTGGTCAGCCGGATGCCCGTGCTGCTGGTCCATGGCGATGCCGATGACGTGGTGCCCCCGCAATCGCTGCCCGAGGCTGCCGAGGCCCTGCAGCGCGCAGGTTTCAAGGAAGTCTTTGCTCATGTCATGAAGGGCACCGGCCACGGCATCGCGCCCGATGGGCTGGGCGTCGCGCTGGCCTTCATGCGGGACAAGCTGAGCCTGTGACGCGGCAGGGTCACCCCCACAGGTGACCCTCGGCAAACTCCACCGAATTTCCGGCCGGGTCGCGCACATAGAGCGAGCGTGCCCCGTTGGGCCAGTCAAACTCGGCCTCGACCGGGACGTTCCAGTCCAGCAGATGCTTGCGCATCAACGCGATCTGGTCGCGCGTCAGGATCAGGCACACATGCCCCGGACCGCGTGCGCCATGTGGCGGCACCGGCAGGCCGGGGTTGGTCGGGGGCTGTTCTGTCTGGTCGGGGTTGAACAACAGCAATACCGAGGCGCCGACCCGGAAGAACACGTGCCGGCCCTTGACGCGCTGAATGCGTTCCAGGCCCAGAACCTCGCCATAGAACCGTTCGGCGGCGTCCAGATCATCGACATACAGCGCGGCCTCGAGAATGCCCGAAGGCGACGGGATTCCGGCTGCCACTTTCATGGCGCCATGATAGCGGACATCGCCGAAAAAGTCACCGCCGCGGGCGCCGGTCCCGCTTGCGTTGGGGGGCCGTTTCCACCACGGGCATCGGCAGGCTGTCCCAACTGCCGGGGGCGAGGTCGTCCAGCGTCCAGTCGCCGATCCGGGCGCGGATCAGGCGCAGGGTGGGGTGGCCCACGGCGGCCGTCATGCGGCGTACCTGCCGGTTGCGCCCCTCGCGCAGGGTCAGTTCCAGCCAGCAGTCCGACACCGTCTTGCGTTCGCGGATTGGCGGCGTGCGCGGCCACAGGCCCTCGGGTTCGTCGATCAGCCGCGCCTTGGCTGGGCGGGTCATGCCGTCATTCAACTCGACCCCGTCACGCAGGGCCCGGATGACCGCCGCATCCGGGATGCCCTCGACTTGGACCCAATAGGTTTTGGGCATCTTGTGCTTGGGATCCGAGATCTGGGATTGCAGCCGCCCATTGTCGGTCAGCAGCATCAGCCCCTCGCTGTCACGGTCCAGCCGCCCGGCCGGATAGACCCCCGGCAGGTCGATGAAATCCGACAGGGTGCTGCGGGGCGACTCGGCATTTTGCCGGTCGGTGAACTGCGGCAGCACGTCAAAGGGTTTGTTGAAGCGAATGAACCATGACATGAGCTCCGCCATACTCTCAGTTCCGGACCTGCGCAAGCTGTGGATAACTGTCACGTGATTGTTACGGATTCGGAATAGTCCGTTACCGAGATGTTGTGGAAAAACAGGACTTGTCAGAGTTTTAACACGATATATAGTTAAGTTAAGACCGGGGCGGGTGCTCCCCGCTCTGGTGTCCCATACAGGCAGCCGAGAGCGAGGAGCGATTCAGCCATGGACGGAGATTTCAGGACCGAATTTGTCAGGGAGCCAGGTGCCCTCAAGCACCATCCGGCATTGGTTTTGAACGCCGATTATCGCCCGCTTTCCTACTATCCGCTGTCGCTGTGGCCGTGGCAGGAGGCGATAAAAGCCGCCTGGCTGGACCGGGTCGATATCGTCGCCGAGTATGACGAAGTGGTCCGGAGCCCGAGTACGGTGATCCGAATACCGTCGGTGGTTGTCCTGAAAGACTATGTGAAACCCAGAAAGCGCGTGGCCTTCACGCGCTTTAATTTATTTCTGAGGGATGAATTCCGCTGCCAGTACTGCGGTAGCCGGGGCGAACTGACTTTCGACCACGTCGTGCCGCGTGCAGCAGGGGGCGTCACCAGTTGGCAGAACGTGGTGGCCGCCTGCAGCCCATGCAATCTGCGCAAGGGGTCGAAATCGCTGCGTCAGGCGGGGATGAGCCTGCGCAAGCCGCCTCGGCAGCCTGACGCCAGTATGCTGCAGAATATCGGACGGAAATTTCCGCCGAACCACCTGCACGAAAGCTGGATCGACTTTCTGTATTGGGATGCGGAACTGGACGCACAGTAGGGTCAGCGCGCGCGCCAGGCGGCCAGCCACACCAGAACCAGACCTGCGGACAGCAGTGCGTTCCACCCAGCCATGGACAGCCCGAACATTTCCCACGGGATATCGTCGCACCGTACCAACGGGGCGGCCATGATCTGCTCCATCAACTCCTCGGCGGACAGGCCGCTGATACTGCCCGATGTGCAACTGGACGGACCTTCCCACAGGCCGCGCTCGACCCCGGCGTGATAGACGCCGATGCCGGACGTGGCGGCGGCAGCGGCTGCGCCGAGGAGGGGCAGCAGTCGAACGCCCGGAAATGCAAAAGCCAGCACGCCGAGCAGCACAGCCGCACCATGCGGGTAGCGTTGCCAGATGCACAATTTACACGGGGCCATGCCGCCCAGATACTGGAACCCCCAAGCCGCAAGAAGCAATGCGGCGGACCCACCCGCGGCCAGCAAAATGAGTGTCCGTTTCCGCGTCATATGTATTTCACCACCAGAAATCCGCCGATCAGAAGAATGATGAACAATGTGAACATCAGCCCGAGCCGCTTTTCGATGAAGTCTCGGATAGGCTCGCCAAAGCCCCAAAGCAACCCGGCGACGATGTAGAACCGCAAAGCGCGGGCAAGAATCGAAGTGGCGATGAAAGTTCCCAGCGGCATTCCCGTCCAACCGGACATGATCGTGATGACCTTGTACGGGAAAGGCGTGACACCGGCGGTCAGAACGGCCCAGAACCCGAAATCGTTGAACCGCTGGTTGAATTCCTGCATCGCGTGACCCTTGCCCATCGCTTCGAGGATGGGTTGTCCGATGCTGTCGTAGAAGAACGCGCCGATTGCGTATCCCAAAAGGCCGCCCAAGACTGAGAACACCAGCGCAACGGTGGCAATCAGCCATGCCCGCGATGGGCGTGCCAGAATCATCGGGATCATCAGCACGTCGGGTGGAATCGGAAAGACCGAGCTTTCGATGAATGCCACAAATGCCAACACCCATAGCGCGTGTGGGTGGTCGGCCAGTCGGATCGTCCGATCATAAAGCGATTGCAGCATCAGCGCGAGTTCCCAAGCTTTGTCATGACGAGGCAAACCACGCGTCCGACGGGGCGTCAACCGATCTGTCCCAGGCTGATCGTCGATTGACCGATTTTTGCCTCTGGACCTTCGGCCAGATGGGCGGTAGTTCAATGCGCGTGGCCCAAGTGGCGGAATGGTAGACGCAGGGGATTCAAAATCCAGCGCCGCCGCAGCGCAGCACCCCTCCACATGCGGGATTACCCCACGTCAGGCAATACTTAACCCACTGAAAACGAACGGCTTTTAGTCGATTTCGATTTGCCTGAATGCCTCCATTTGCGGGACAAATCCGCAGGTGCAGGTCACCACCGATAGTGACTTAAGTCACCGCTCTGCGTCACCACCATGTCACCTCTCATGTCACCAGTGACGTGGCCCGAGTGACGCGGGAGTGACGCAGTCAAGCAATTAACCCTCATACCTGCCCGATGGTGATTACCCCTTAGAGGTTCACCTTAAAGGGCACCTTAAAGAGCACCCGAGAGAGGACTTCTTCATGGAAGCAATCAAACCCCAAGCTGACCTGATCATGCAGCAACGTGAACTCGAAGATGAAATGACACAGATGGGTGTCGAGGCCTTCGCCCAGCGTATGAAGGGTGCCGTCGATAAGGGCATCGAAGATCGGACAGTCTATGGGAACAGCCTGCTGGACTTCGCATTGCCGAAGGTGGTGGAGACGCTGAACTCCTACATCACCGAGCGGGAAGCCGGGAAGGCTGGCCGTCGGGGGCAGGGCTACAAATACCTCAAGCTGTTCGAAGAGCGTCTTGGCGTCGTGGCCTTCATCTCTCTGCGCCTGATCATCGCGAACCTCTCGTCGCGTGAAGTCAAATACAACTCCCTGTCGCTGCGCATTGGCCGCGCCCTCGAAGACGAGCACCACTACGGGGCCATTCGGGAGAGCGACAAGAAGCTCTACGATCACCTGCAGAAGGAAGCGAAGAAGCGGTTCGCCACCCACGTCAAGCGCAAGGTCGTGAACTACCACCTCTCGAAGCGTGGCTTGGACAAGCGCGACCCATGGGACGACAAGGGTCTGGCCGTATTGGGTGCCACCATTATAGAAGCCGTGATCGAAACGGGTCTGATCGAGAAGCGCGTCGAGATGGCGCGTGCCCGCAAGACCCAGCGTGTGACCTACGTCATGGCGACCGAGGCCACCCGTGAGTTCATCGCCAAGCGTTCCGACAGCGCGGGCCTGATGCGCCCGATGTATGAGCCGATGATCGTCGAGCCTGCTGATTGGTCTTCCCCGTTCAATGGCGGCTACCTGACCAACCGCGTGCGCCCCGTGCGCTTCGTCAAGACGCACCAGCGCGGCTACCTGCAGTCCCTCGAAGACCTCGATATGGACGACGTTTACGCTGCCGTGAACGCGGCCCAGAAGACGGCGTGGGCTATCAACCCGTTCATCCTCACCTGCCTGAACATGGCGTGGGACAAGGACTACAGCCTCGGCGGCATCCCTCCGAAGAACGCCCTTGAGGAACCCCCGAAGCCCTACGACATCGACACCAACGAAGAGGCCCGCAAGGCGTGGCGCAAGGAAGCCCATCAGGTGATCATGGAGAACCGTGAGATGGACGGAAAGCGCATCAGCTTCTTGCAGACCCTCAACACCGCGAACCGCTACCAACTCTTCGACAATCTCTACATGGTCTACCAGTTGGACTTCCGTGGTCGCATCTACGCCATCCCCCGGCTCAACCCCCAAGGCCCCGATTGGATGAAGGCCCTGCTGCAGTTCTCTGAGGGCAAGCCCCTCGACGAGGACAGCGCAGTGTTCCTCGCCATTCAGGTCGCGAACACGGGTGCCTTCGACAAGATCGACAAGGCTCCCCTCGAACAGCGCGTCCAGTGGGTCTACGACAATGAGGAGAAGATCATTGAATGCGCCAATAACCCGTTCGACAATCGTTGGTGGACAGAAGCTGACAGCCCATACTGCTTCTTGGCTGCTTGTCGTGAGTGGGCCGGATGGGTCGAGCAAGGAGAAGGGTTCATCTCTCATCTTCCGGTCGCGCTCGACGGCTCCTGCTCAGGTATCCAACATTTCTCGATGGCCTTGGCTGACGAAGTTGGCGGTGCGGCTGTTAATCTGGTCCCTGCGGACAAGCCAGCCGACATCTATTCGCTGGTGATGGACCAAGCCGTGGCACAGGTGCGTCTTGATGCCTCCACTTGCGGAGACAATCAGGAGATGGCGAAGGCTTGGCTGCGCTCCGGTCTCATGAACCGTTCCTGCTTCAAGCGTCCGACCATGACCTATGGCTACGGCTCGTCGCAGTTCGGCTTCCGTGACCAGATCGAGGTGGACACCCTGCGCCCTGTCTACCGGGCATACCAGCGGGGTGAGGCACCGTGGCACTTCGAGGACAACGGCTTCCGCGCCAGCCTGTATCTCGCCAAGATCACCCAGACCGCAGTCGAGCGGACGGTGGTGAAGGCGGCAGAGTGCATGGCGTGGCTGAAAGAGGTGGCGTCCGTGGTCACCTCCGAAGGCCTGCCGGTTCGCTGGACGACACCCGATGGCTTCCCTGTGGTGCAGCACTACCGGGAACTCAAGTCGCACCGGGTGGACACCATGATCTTCGGCAGCCGCATCCAGATGGTGATCGAGCCTCGTGTCCCTGACGACGCCAAGAAGAAGCCCACCGTGTCCCGCCGCAAGCAAGCCTCGGGCCTGTCCCCGAACTTCGTGCACTCGCTGGACGCAACGCACCTCCGCATGGCTGTCCGTCAGGCTGCCGCTGAGGGCATCAAGGACGTGGCACTGGTGCACGACAGCTTCGGCACCCACGCTGCGGACACCGGGCGGTTCTTCGTCATCCTGCGTGAGGCTCTGGTCTCGATGTATACCGAGCAGGACGTGATCAAGGACTTCGCGGCCCAGATGAAAGGGCAGCTTCCACCACAAGCTCGGGACAAACTCCCGGCACACCCGGCCAAAGGCAACCTCGACCTCACTGCGGTAATCGACAGTGACTTTGCTTTTGCCTGAATATCTCCACTTGCGGGGTCATCTCGCAGGTGGACACTCCATTAACCCTCATACCTGAACAACCGAAAGGCACCCCTGATGGCAAACCCGAACATCGAACGCATGAGCGCCCTCGAAATCTCCCCGAAGCCGACCCCTTACCGGAACCGGAACGTCCACAACCTTCTCTACCTCAAGGCTGCCCTTGAGCAGGAAGGCGAACTGGTCCCGACCGATCTGCTGGCGGCGCTGGCCGAGAAGGGCGTGATCGTATGAGGCTCGTCGCAATCCTCTTCTGCCAAATCGTGATCATCAACAGGCTCGACCAGATCGTCGAAGCCCTGAACTGACCTGACCCCAAAGGAACCCCTGAACATGACCATTCGCATTCACCTGAACGACGCCGAAATCGAAGCCCTGAACAAGCCCCTGAGCGGGCAGGGCGGTTTCCAATCCCTGATCGCCCGTCTGCGCGTCAAGGCTGGCAACTTCGGCCTGATGACCCTGACCGACAAAGAGGTGGGTCGCATCGTTCGCTACGCCTACCGCTACCACAACGGCGGCTGGCAGCACCGGCTTGAGGCTGTCTTCGGACGGCACTTCCTGAGCCGCGCCCATTAACCCTCATACCTGCACAACAGAAACGGCGACTGAGCCAACCCCGAATACTGCAAAGGAAATCACATGGCAGACAAGCCCAAGATCGTGAAGATGAACTCCCCTCTCGGCACCGCGAAGTGGCCGAAGCTGACCGAGCCTGACTACGGCACGAAGGACTACCCGAAGCCGGAAGGCGAATACTCCGTGAAGCTGGTCTTCAACGAGAGCGACCCGAAGTTCGTGGCCTTCCGCGAGAAGATGGAACGCTACATGGAGCCGGTCGAAGAGATGGCCGCAGCCAAGTTCGCTGAACTCAAGAAGCCGCAGCGCGACAAGCTGGGCAGCCCGACCCGCAACGACGTGTTCACCACGATCTACGACGAGAACGACGAACCGACCGGCGAAGTCGAAATGAAGCTGACCATGAAGGCCAGCGGCGTGGTCAAGAAAGGCCCCCGCGAAGGCAAGAAGTGGTCGCGCAAGCCGCAACTGTTCGACGCTCTGGGTCGTCCGATCAAAGGTGAGATCGCCATCTGGGGCGGCTCCGAACTGATCATCGCATTCTCGTTCACCGAGAACGGCTACTTCATCCCGGCAACCGGCGCATACGGCATCAAGCTGCAACTGGAAGCGGCTCAGGTCGTGACGCTCCGCTCCGGTGGCGAACGCTCCGCAGGCGACTACGGCTTCGGCGCACAGGAAGGCGGCTTCGACGCTTCTTCCTACGACCACCCGGCACCCGATGGTCCCGACGGCACCGGTGAGGACGACGACTACAACCACACGCCCAGCGCCGACGACGGTGACCCCGAAGGTGCTGGCGACTTCTGATCGCCCTCAACTGACACGCTCTTGTGGCCCTCTGCTCTTCGGAGTGGGGGGCCTTTTTGCGTTTGGAGATACCCATGCCCGCAATCCAACGATCAGCCGCAGCCCGCGCAAAGGCACTCGGCTACCGCTCAGGGCTTGAAGTCCGCAACGCCAAGCGCCTCGACGACGGCGGCTACGACTACGACTACGAACCCTTCAAGCTCTCCTATGTGCAGCCCGCAAAGCCCCGCACATACACACCAGATTTCGTGCTGCCGAACGGCATCATCATCGACACCAAAGGACGCTGGATCACCGAAGACCGGCAGAAGTTCAAGATGATCACCGAGCAGCACCCCGACCTCGACATTCGGATGGTCTTTTCGAACCCCAACCAGCGCATCGGAAAGAACAGCCCGACCACCTACGCAATGTATGCAACTCGCCTTGGCATCCCCTTCGCCAAAGAGTTCATCCCACAGGAATGGATCGACGAGCCGGTGAACCAAGCCAGCCTCGACGCCATCGCAAGACTGACATGACGCAACCCCTCAAGAAAACCCTCACATGGCGCACCGATCTGGACTTCACGGGTCTGCGCTTCAAGACCCGAGCGGCCACCCTCGGCATCACCCTTCACTGTTCAGCCTCGAAGCCCAACCAGAATTGGGGCGCTATCGAGATGGACCGGATGCACCGTGAACGTGGATGGCTCTGCATCGGCTACCACTTCGTGATCGACCGCGACGGCATCATCCATCAGGGTCGCCCCATGGACGCCAAGGGTGCGCACTGCAAGCAAGGCAAACGCAACGACACCCACCTCTCGATCTGCCTGACCGGCGGCGTATCGCAGCGCCCGAAGGCTCACGTTCCCGGCAGCCCGTGGAATGGCTCCGACGCTGAGGCCAACTTCACGCCCGCTCAGGGTGCCTCTCTCGATGCCCTTCTGGGTTTCGTTCAGGCTCACTACGGGCTGGACGACAGCGAAATCGAAGGGCACCGCGACGTGCCGGGTGTCCGCAAGGCATGCCCGAGCTTCAACGTGGACACGTTCCTGACCAAGGGCGAGTTCGTCCTCGATTAACCCTCATACTTGCACAACCCAACCGGCCCCCTTTCTCACAACGAGATTGGGGGCTTTCCGGCTTTTAAGCACCCGCACAGCGGAAAGGAAATCTCATGGCAAAATCCCAACTCGACCAGATCAAAGACCACCTCAAGGCTGGTCGCTCCCTGTCTCCCCTCGAAGCCCTCGGCCTGTATGGCGTGTTCCGTCTGGCAGCCCGCATCAAGGAACTGCGCAACAAGGGCTGGCCGATCACGACCGAGAACCGCACCGACCCGAACGGCAAGAAGTATGCCGTCTACATCCTCGAAGATCAGGGCACCCATGGTCTGCCCGACTTCGCCCTGCCTGAGTGGGCACAGCGAGGTGGCGTGTAATGCTGATCGCTCTCTGCATCTACCTCTGGCTCTGCACCGCAGCCGCCTCCCTGATGGCCGTGATGATGGTTCGCCCGGTCTTCCGGCGCGACGTGATCATCTCGTTCCTCTTCCCCATCCTCTTCCCCATCCACCTCATTGCCCAACTCACCCGAAAGGCCTGAACCCATGCCCGTAATCATCGCACTCGTCATTCAACTGTCCATCATCTTCGCAGTCATCTACGGCTACGTCTGCAACATCGTCTCGATCTTCACCTCGTTCGACCTGATGACGACTGGTGAAGCCATCGTCCGCATCGGCGGCATCATCGTCCCCCTCGTCGGCGCTATCGCTGGCTACTTCTGACCCATCCTCTTCCCTCGTGTGAAAACTGACCCTCGCTTCGGCGGGGGTTTTTTTCGTTTTGGAGACCCCTGAATGTATGACGACTATGAAGACGAAAGTGTTTTCGTTGGCCGAGAAGCGTGCCCAAGCTGCGGCAGCGAAGACAACCTTGCCCGATACAGCGACGGCCACGCCTACTGCTTCGGGGCAACCTGCGACCATTACGAGCCTCCCGAGGGACAAGAGCGTTCGGGCGGCGTGGAAAGCAACACGCGGAGCAAGCCGAAGGCAGGACTGATCGACGGCACCTACACGACGCTCAAGGCCCGCAAGCTCAGCGAAGAAACCGCCCGCCGCTACAACTATCAGGTTGGCCTGTTCAATGGTCAGCCCGCCCAGCTTGCCGGTTACACCGACGAGAACGGCAACGTGGTGGCCCAGAAGCTGCGGTTCGCTGACAAGAAGGAAGGCATGCCTTGGGTCGGCGACAAGAAGAACGTAGGCCTGTTCGGCTCCCACATCTTCGGCAAGGGCAAGCGCATCGTGATCACCGAGGGTGAGATCGACGCCATGACCGTGTTCCAAGCGCAAGGCTCCAAGTGGCCTGCAGTGTCCCTGATCAACGGCGCTGACGGTGCCCGCAAGGACATCGCCAAGAACCTCGAATACCTGTCCAACTTCGACGAGATCGTTCTGATGTTCGATCAAGACGAGCCGGGACGGGAAGCCACTGAGGTTGCCGCTGAGGTGCTCACTGGTCACCGGGTGCTGGTCGCCAGCCTGCCCATGAAGGACGCCAACGAATGCTGGGTCAACGGCAAGCAGGACGCCATCGTTCAGGCGATCTGGAACGCCAAGCCCTACAGCCCGCCTTCGGTGGTCCATGGCGAGGACATCTGGACCCGCCTTGAGAACCGCCCCGTGGTCACCTCTATCCCGTTCCCTGAGTGGATGCCTGAGATGAACCGCAAGGTGCTCGGTATCCGGCTCGGCGAGTTGGACACTTGGACCTCTGGCTCGGGCATGGGCAAGACCACCATGATCAAGCAACTGCAGGCTCACATCTTCCGCAGCACCGACCTGAACCAAGCGATCATCCACCTTGAGGAACCCCTTGAGGATACCGCTGAGAGCTTGCTTGGGGTGTTCATGGAGAAGCGCCTGACGCTGCCTGATGTGCGTGAGCAGGTGACCAAGGAAGATCTTCGGTTCCACTTCGAGAAGACGTTCATGGCGAAGGATGCACACGGCAACAGCCGCATCTACCTGCACGACGCCTTCGGTTCGATGGGGTCCGACGAGAACCTGATGAACCGCATCCGCTACTACGCCCACGCCTGCAACTGCAAAGTGATCTGGATTGACCACCTGTCGATCTTGGTCTCGGACATGGGCGAGGACGGGGATGAACGTCGGCGCATCGACGCCCTGATGCACAACCTCAAGACCCTGACCGTAGAGCTTGGCATCTACATCGGCTTGATCAGCCACCTCAAGAAAGCTGGCGGCGGCACCTCATTCGAGGAAGGCGCTGTCCCGTCGCTCGACGACCTTCGTGGTTCGGGCGGCATCAAGCAACTCTCCAACTCTGTCTACGCCATGTCGCGTAACCAACAGGCAGAGACGGAAGGCGCACGCAACACCGTGCAGGTTCACGTCCTCAAGTCCCGGTATACCGGCGACACTGGACCTGCTGACTTCATCTTCTTCCAGAAAGAGACCGGCACCTTCGTCGCTGGCGTGGACCCAGAAATGGCCAGCCAGTTCGAAGACATGACGGCTCCCGCTGCTCCCGACGAGGACGGGGAGGGCGACTTCTAGGCACTTCCAGAAAGGCCCCACATGACTGACGAAACCCTCCCGGCCCAGCGCCGGGGGCGGTTCATCTATGACATCGAGACCAATGGGCTTCTCGATACGATGGACCGCATCCACTGTCTCGTCCTTTACGACATGGACACGAAGGAGCTTATCTCCCTCAAGAACGACAACCCCGCAGCCCGCTGGTCTCCCGAGATCGAAGAGGGGGTTCGCAAGCTGAACAACGCCGAGAAGCGTATCGGCCACAACATCATCAAGTTCGACGAACCGGCGCTGCACATGCTGTTCCCGTGGTTCGAACACAACGTCCCCGGCGTGACCATCGACACGCTCACCCTCACGCGCCTGATCAAGCCCAACGTTGCAGACAGCGACCGCATGCTCGTGAAGCGCGGCACCCTCGAAGGCCGACTGATCGGCTCCCACTCCCTTGAGGCTTGGGGCCAGCGGCTGGGTGAATGGAAGGGCGACTTCGCCAAGGTGCGCCAGAAGGAAATCATTGAGGCCAGCCCCGGCATTTCCAAGGAAGAGGCCATGCGTCTCGTCTGGGCCACATGGTCTCAGGAGATGCAGGACTACTGTGATCAGGACGTTCTGTCGAACCTCTCGATCTACCGCTGGTGCCAACGCAAGGGCTACTCCAAGCAAGCCGTTCGCGACGAACTGGACATGGCCTACCTGTGCGCCAAGATCGAGGCCAACGGGTTCCCCTTCAACGAGCAGATGGCGGGTATGCTGTATGGCACCCTCGCTGGCCGTCGCGCCCAACTCGAAGACCAACTGAAAGAGACCTTCGGGTCGTGGGTCGAGAGTGCTGGCCGGTATGTGCCCAAGGCCCCGAACAAGGCTCAGGGATACGCAGGGGTCACCTCTTGGTTCTTCCTTGACGACGAAACCGAACTGCAGCCCGAGGACTTCACCAAGGGTGGCCTGCCCAACGCGGCAGCCAAGCGGCGCGGCGTGCGTCGTGAGTTCAAGGGATACCCTCTGACGAAGATCAAGATCGTCGAGTTCAACCCGTCCTCTCGCATCCACATCGCGAACCGCCTGCAGAAGCTCTACGGCTGGAAGCCCCAAGAGTTCACCAATGACGGTCGCCCGAAGGTGGACGAAGAGATCATGGCAAAGCTGCCATACGACTGTGCACCTCTGCTGACTGAATACTTCACCGTGATCAAGCGGCTGGGGCAGTTGGCCGAAGGCAAGCAGGCATGGCTCAAGCTCGTCCGCAATGGCCGCATCCACGGCAGCTACAACACGGTTGGCGCTGTCACCCGACGCATGACCCACAGCAACCCGAACATCGCTCAGGTGCCGGGGGTAGGGGCTGACTTCGGGGCCGAGTGCCGGGAACTCTTTGGACCCGGTGAAGGCTGGATACAGGTGGGCACCGACGCCTCTGGCTTGGAGCTTCGCATGCTGGCCCACTACATGGCCCGCTGGGATGATGGCGCTTACGGCGACGTGATCTTGAACGGCGACATCCACACCCACAACCAAACCCTCGCAGGCCTGCCCGAACGGAACATGGCCAAGACCCTGATCTACGCCTTCCTCTACGGTGGCGGTGACGGGAAGCTGGGAGAGATCGTGGGCGGGACTGCCGCTGACGGGAAGGCACTGAGGGCCAAGTTCCTCGAAGGTCTGCCCGCTCTGGCGAAGCTGGTGCAAGCGGTCAAGCACAAGGCCAAGATGCACAAGCACCTGAACGCTCTCGATCAGGGTCTCCTGCACGTCCGCTCTGAACACTCCGCGCTGAACACGCTGCTGCAATCCGCAGGGGCGCTGGTCTGCAAGAAGTGGTCCGTGCTGATGGAACGGCGTCTGCTCGATCTGGGCTTCAAGCATGGCTGGGATGGAGACTTCGTCTTCATGGCCAACATCCACGACGAAAACCAAGTCGCCTGTCGCACCGCTGAGGTGGCCGATGCTGTCGAGGCAGCGTCTGCGTGGGCGATGGACCAAGTCCGCGAATACTACGGCATCCGCATCAAGCTCGATGTGGACAGCATGCGCGGAAGCAACTGGAAGGAATGTCACTGACATGCCCACTGACCTGCAGAGGGTCGTGAAAGCAATGGTGCGGGCTGCGAAGGCCCGTGCCACCAAAGCGGGGGTTCCGTTCAACCTGACCCCTGAGGACATCACGATACCTCACCTGTGCCCCGTCCTCGGCACACCCATCATCGTCGGCTCGGGGAAGCCCACCGACAACTCCCCCTCACTCGACCGTGTGGTGCCCCTTCTCGGCTACGTCCGAGGGAACGTGCTGGTGATCTCCAACAGGGCCAACCGCATCAAGAACAACGCGACCGTCGCTGAACTGCGGCAGGTGGCTGACTTCTTCGAGCACCACATGAGCAACAACTGGATGACGAAATGAAACAGAAACGCACGGCAATCGTGGACGCGGACATCATCGCGTTTCGCGCTGCGGCTGGTGCGCAGGAATGGACCGATTGGGGCGACGGCTCCCTCGACGGTGCCCGCTGGACGGCTCAGGCTGACGGCGAGACTGCCCGCAAGCACATCGACATCTCCCTCGAAGAGATCAGGGACGACCTCGAAGCCGACGAGGTGATCTGCTGCCTGACCGACAACCACAACTGGCGCAAGGACGTTCTGGAAACCTACAAGGGCAACCGGACGGAGACCCCCAAGCCCATCCTCCTGCCGCAATGCCGGGAATACCTGCGGGACAAATACGCCGCATGGCAACGACCGGGCCTCGAAGGCGACGACCTTCTGGGCATCCTCTCGGGACTGCATGAGCGGTTCCCCGGCGAGAAGATCATGGTGACCATCGACAAGGACATGAGCACGCTGCCCGGTCTGCATTACCGCATGCACCAGACCGTTCTGGGTGTCTTTGAGGTGACCGAGAAGCAGGCCGACCTGTTCCACCTCAAGCAGGGCATCGCGGGCGACGTGACCGATGGCTACAAGGGCTGCCCCGGCTGGGGCATGGACACGGCTGAGCGGTATCTCGAAGAGCCGTTCATGTTCGTCCCCGAGGTCTACACGCCGAAGAGCGGCAAGAAGGCCGGTGAAGAGCAGACCCGATGGGTCAAGCGCGAGACCCCCGACCTCTGGACCGGCATCGTCTCCCTCTACGCCAAAGCTGGTCTGACCGAGCAGGACGCCATCGTCCAGATGCAGGTGGCCCGCATCCTCCGAACAACTGACTACGACTTCAAGAAGAAGGAACCCATCCTGTGGCAACCGAACCTCATTCGCCCTGCGGCCTAGACTGTGGCTGCAAAGGGGACTGTGAGAAATCCCCCGGCATCTCCTTTCCCGAAACTCTCGATGTCCTTGAGGCCATCCAAGAGAGCATCGTCGAGAAGCCCTCGCACTATGCCAAGTGGGTGATCGAACCCATCACCTTCATCATGCGCAACGGCTTCGAGTTCTGGCGTGGAAACATCGTCAAGTATGCGGCCCGCGCGGGGTCGAAGCTCTACGACGGCATGGACGAGACCCAGAGCGAAATCACCGACCTCAAGAAGGTCATTCGGTATGCCGAGATGCGCATCAACCAACTGAACGGAGAGGTGGAGCTTTAAGGCTCCCCTCCAAAAACCCTCATACTAGCCCCAAGAGGTGCAATGAAACGTTTCCCACACATCTCCGACGAACTCCTCAAGGCGCTCGAAGAGGCTTTCCCTGACAAAGCTCCCCGCGACATCAACACGACCCCCGTGCAGATGGGCGTGGCCATTGGGCAGCAGGGCGTCCTCGACCTCTTGAGGCGCAATCACGCGAAACAGAATATTCTGGAAGGATGACCCATGTCCAAACCCAAGGTTGAACAACCGAAGCCGACCGCTCCCCCGGCTCCTGCCGTAGCTCCGCAGCTTGCTGCCCGTGAGCTTGGCGACGAAGAGCGCAACAAAGAAGAAATCCGCAAGAAGCGTGGGCGCAAGTCCCTGCGTATCGACCCCCAGAGCGGCGGTCTCGCTGGCGCTGGCGGTGCGGGTATCAACGTCCCCCTCAAGTAAGGAACCCCGCATATGTCCACGCAGGCCCGATACACTCAGCTATCGAGCAGCCGTGAGCCATTCCTTACCCGTGCCCGTGAGAACAGCAAGCTGACCATCCCGTCGCTGGTTCCACCGGAAGGGCACTCTGGGTCCAGCCCCTTGAAACAGCCGTATCAGAGCGTGGGAGCGCGTGGCTGCATTGGTCTTACGGCCAAGGCGACCACCACTCTCATGCCTCCGAACGAGCCGTTCTTCCGTCTGGACATTGAGGAATACACCCTCGCGGAACTCTCGCAGAACCCCGACGCGCGGGCAGAGATTGAACAAGCTCTGACGATGGTTGAACGAACCGCATCCCGCTCGGTCGAAAGCTCAGGCACCCGTATGGGTTTCTCTGAGGCAACCCAACACCTGATCGTTGCAGGCAACTGCCTGATCTTCGTTCAGGACGACCTCAGCCTGAAAGTCTACAGCCTGTCGCAATACGTCGTGGCTCGTGACCCCTCGGGCAATGCCGTCGAAATCATCACCGAGGAAGAAGTCAACGTCGCCACCCTCGACCCCTCCGTCGCGGCGCTCGTTAAGGCCCCCTCGGAGCAGAACAAAGAGGGTGCCATGAAGGCTCCCGAGCAGACGGCGAAGCTCTACACGCACCTCGTTCGCGACGACAAGAACTGGATCGTCCAGCAGTCCATCAACGATGTGGAAATCCCCGGCACCGACGGCACATACCCCGTCGATAAATGCCCGTGGTTCCCGCTGCGTTGGACCCGCATCGACGGTGAGGACTATGGCCGCTCGCATGTCGAGACGATCATCGGTGACCTGAAATCTCTGGAAAGCCTGACCAAGGCCATCCTTGAGTTTGCCGCAGGTGCCGCGAAGGTGATCGCTCTGGTGAACCCCAACGGTGTCACTGACGAGGCCGATCTGGCCGATGCCGAGAACTTCGAGTTCGTGAGCGGTGTCGAACAGGACGTGAGCTTCCTCCGCATCGACAAGTATGCCGATCTGCAGGTGGCGAAGAACCTCGCCGACGACCTGACCCGGCGCATCGAGCAGCACTTCCTGATGAACTCGTCCATCCAACGGGCGGGCGAACGGGTGACCGCTGAGGAAATCCGCTACATGGCGGCTGACCTTGAGGCCACGATTGGTGCCGTCTACGTCCAGCTTTCGCAGGAGTTCCAACTCCCGCTGGTCAAGATCACCATCGAGAAGCTGGTCAAGCAGAAGCGTCTGCCGAAACTCCCGAAGGAACTGGTCACCCCGACCGTTACCACGGGCATCGACGCGCTCTCCCGTCAGAGTGACCTCAACAAGCTCGACCGCATGGTTGCTGGCTTGCGCGATCTCTACGGCCCCGAGGCTCTGGCTGCCGAGACCAACGTCTCCGACTACGTCAAACGGCGTGCAGCAGCTTTGGGCATCGACCCGACAGGTCTCCTCAAGACCCCCGAGCAGAAGGCTCAGGAACAGGAGCAGAAGCTGCAGACGCAGATGATGCTGAACGGCGCTCCGCAAATGATCAACCAAATGGGCGGTATGGTCCAGAAAGGAATGGAACAGCAGAACGATGGCTGACGCAAACCCGACAGCACCGGAGGTGGTCCCAGCGGCCACCCCCAAAGCTCCCGCAAAGAAAACCTCCAAGAAGAGCACCCCGAAAGAAGACCCGCGCGGTAAACTCGTGAACCACGCAGGCTTCAAAATCTGGATCAAGGAATAACCATGACCGAAGTAAACATCACCCCTGAACAAGGCGGCGACACTCAGGCCCAAATCGACGCGATGGTGGCCAAGGCCGAAGGCAAAGAAACCCCGGCCCAGCCGCTGGCCCCTGAGACGCCTGCTGAGCGCCCCGCATGGCTGCCCGAGAAGTTTGCAACCCCCGAGGACATGGCCAAGGCCTATGCCGAAATGGAACGCAAGCAGAGCGCCCCTCAGGAAACCCCGAAGGCCGACGACAAGGCAGCCGAAGCTACCCAAGCGGAAGCCGATCAAGCTGCTGCTGACGTGGTCCAAGCGGCTGGCCTGAGCATGGACGCTCTGGCTCAGCAAGTCATGCAGAATGGCGACCTCGACGAGGCCAGCTATGAAGCACTGGCGAAGCAGGGCATCACCAAAGAGATGGCCCAGAGCTACGTTGCAGGGCAGCAGGCGATTGCCGACAAGCTGGTCAACGACATGCACGCTCAGGTTGGCGGTCAGGAAGCCTTCGACAACCTCCTGTCATGGGCTGGTGAGAACCTGTCCCCGGCAGAGATCGAAGCCTTCAACAACACCGTGGACACCGGCTCCGAGGCTGCCGTGAAGATGGCCCTGAGTGGCCTGCAAGCGCGGCACAAGGCTGAGGCTGGGTCTGCCCCGAACCTGATTGGCGGCAAGCGTGGCGGCGCTGCGTCTGGCGACGTGTTCCGTTCGACCGCCGAAGTCACCAAAGCAATGAGCGACCCCCGCTACGCACGCGACCCGGCATACCGTGCTGATGTCATGGCGAAGCTGGGCCGTTCGAAAGTGATGTAAGGACATCCCCATGGAAAAGACCTTCAAGCGCGAGGTGGCCATCTGCATGTTGGTCTTCCTCGCTGGCATGTGGGTTGGGGGTATCTTTGACGAGACTGCCTTCGAGGCAGCCAAGTTCCTGACCCTTCCGATCTTCGGTTGGTCGGGCGCAGCATTCGCGCTTGATTGGCGTTCCAAGCAATCATGAAGCGCATCGTCCTCGTGGCCCTGCTGGCATTGACGCTGGCAGGGTGCGGGGCAACACCTCTTAGTCTCCTGACAGGCGGTGGCCCCAATGTCGCTGCGAACACCCAGATCGGCAAGACCAACACTCAGGCTGTCATTGCAGACCACTCCACGCAAACCGTTACGGCTCCCTCTGCGGAGACCGTGGAGGTGACCAATGTGGATTGGAAGCTGATTTGCCTGCTGTGTTTCTTGTCCGGTGTCCTCTGCCCATCTCACCGCGAGATTGGCCGATGGCTGGGTGAACTCTTCAAACGTCCCTCAACCAATTAACCCTCATACTAGCCCTAAGACAACCGTCTAGGGTTCCTTTCAGGGGTGAATGGAAGGCCCGCCAGACCACCGACCCATCTGGCGGGTCACACCCCCTTCCTTAGTTGCTTGGTAGCTCAGTTGGCAGAGCATCCCGCTGTTAACGGGACGGTCGCTGGTTCGAACCCAGCCCAAGCAGCCAACAACATTCCTTACGAGACAGATCGTGCTGACCTTTTCAGGCGGCGATCACGAACCTCCACCGAACTTACGATCAGGCCCGTTGCCCGCTGAGGCGGATAACTCCGGCTGCGCTGTGAGTGGTGCGGAGAGGTCACCCACTCTCTCACAAGGAAACACCACAATGACTGATGCAGTTGTATCTGCTCTGGGCCAAGTTGAAGGCGCTGGCCTGACTGACGAACTCTTCCTGAAAGTATTCTCGGGCGAAGTGATGACCATCTTCGAAGCCGAGAACGTAACCAAAGGCCGGGTTATGTCCCGCTCGATCACCTCGGGCAAATCCGCTCAGTTCCCGGTTATGGGCCGCGCGTCGGCTTACTACCACACTCCGGGTAACGAAATCCTCGGCGGCAAAATCAAGCACAACGAGAAGGTCATCACCATCGACGACCTGCTGATCTCGCCTGTGTTCATCGCCGAGATCGACGAAGCCAAGAACCACTACGATGTTCGCGGCCACTACTCGACCGAAGTTGGCCGTGTGCTGGCGCAAACGTGGGACAAGCACGCGCTGCAAGTTGGCGTTCTGGCTGCTCGCACCACGACCGGCAACATCGCTGGTGAAAGCCCCGCTGGTTCGGTTCTGACCGAAGCCGTTGCTGGTGACTACGACGACGTGAACAAGTTCCACGCCGCTCTGCGTCTGGCCGCTCAGAAGATGGACGAGAAGAACATCCCTGAGCAAGACCGTGCCGTCTATGTCCGTCCGGCTGCCTACTGGCGTCTGATCGACAACGACAAGCTGGTCTCGAAAGAGTTCTCGGAAGGCAATGGCGATGTCGCGAAAGGCGTCATCTACCGCGTTGCTGGCATGGAACTGATCAAGACCAACAACCTGCCGAACGCCAACGTCACGGCAGACTCCGTCGAAGCAGGCACCGGTGACAAATACATCGGCGACTTCTCCAAGACGGAAGCTCTGGTCATGCACAAGTCGGCCATCGGCACCGTGCAACTGATGGACCTGTCCACCCGTATGGACTACGACCCGCGCCGCCTTGGCACGCAGGTTGTGTCGAAATACGCGGTTGGTCACGGCGTTCTGCGCCCTGAGGCTGCCATCGAACTGGCCCGCGCCTAAGCCCTTTAAGCCCCCACTGAGATTAACTTCTTGGTGGGGGTTTTTTTCGACCTTGAGGAACCCCCTATGGAAACCACCACAAGACTATCTGCGGTCAACTCAATGCTGGCCACTGTCGGCGAAGCACCGATCAACACCCTCGAAGATGTTGGTGTGGTGGACGCCATCACCGCCATCGCGTCACTCGACGAAGTGACCCGTGAGGTGCTCGTTGAGGGATACACCTTCAACACCGACGAGAATTACCCGCTGCAGGTGGAAGGCTTCGAGCCTTTCGAAGTGGCAATCCCGCCGAACGCCCTGAGCGTGGTCCCCCAAGACCGGACCCTCACGGTGCGCGGCAACCGCATCTACGACACGAAGACCTTCGGGTATTCCTTCAAGGGGACCAAAGAGGTGATCGCTCAGGTCATCTGGGGTCTCAGCTTCGAAGAGCTTCCTGAGGTGACCCGGCAGTATGTGGCCATCCGCGCCGCCCGCCGGTTCCAGAAGCGTGCCGTGGCATCGGACCTGATCAACGCCCTGACTGAGGACGACGAACGCCGCGCCATGTGGGCACACCGCAGAGCGAACGTGCGTGTGAAGCGCAAGAGCTACCTGCTCAACAGCCAAGCCGTCCGCAACATCCATAACACCCGATAGGTGACATCATGCCATTGATCACTTCTTCGATACCGAACCTGATCAACGGTATCTCCCAACAGCCCGCCACGCTGCGGCTGGCATCGCAGGCTGAGGAACAGGTGAACTTCCTGTCCTCGGTCGCCGACGGCCTCACCATGCGGCCCCCTTCGCGTCACCTCGCGCTGGTCGATACGAACGACTGGTCGGACGCCTTCATCCACACCATCAACCGGGACGTGAACGAGCGTTACATCATGGTTATCCGTGACGGTGCCCTGAAGGTGTATGAGGCCCAGACAGGCATCGAGCGCACCGTGGTCGCACCGCAGGGCTTCGGCTACCTGAGTGGTGGCACCGCAAGCGACTACCGCGCAGTGACCGTCGCCGACTACACCTTCGTCCTGAACGCCAGCAAGACCGTAGAGGTGGACGCCGAGACAACCCCGGCCCGCCGCAACGAAGCACTGGTCTTCATCAAGGCAGGCAACTACGGACGGAAATACCAAGTCTACATCAACGGCGCTCTCGCGGGCAGCTACAAGACCCCGAACGGCTCCGACGTTTCCCACGCCGATCAGATCGACACCGGCTACATCACCCAGAAGGTGAAGGAGTCTCTCGACGCATGGAACGATGGCTCGTGGACAATCTCCCGAACGGGCGACTTGGTGGTGATCGCCAACAATGACCCTGCCGTGGAGTTCTCGGTTCGCGCTGAGGACGGCACCGGGGGCATCAACATCGACGCCATCCAATCCCAAGTGCAGCGTTTCAGCGACCTCCCGAAGGAAGGCGTTGAAGGCTTCGAGGTGGAAGTCGTGGGCGACCAATCGTCGAGCTTCGACAACTACTTCGTCAAGTTCATCACCGAAGGCGCTGACGGCGTTGGCGTGTGGAAGGAAAGCATCAAGGGTGGTGAGACGTTCAAGATGAATGCCGACACCATGCCGCACACGCTGGTCCGCAGGGCCGATGGCGTATTCGAGTTCAGCCGCCCCGAGTGGGCACCCCGCAAGGTGGGTGACTTGGACAAGATGCCTCACCCCTCGTTTGCTGGACGGCAGATCAGGGACATCTTCTTCTACCAGAACCGGCTGGGCTTTGGTGCCGACGAGAACGTTATCCTGTCTCAGGACGGCGAATACTTCGACTTCTACCGCTCGACCGCGACGACCCTGCTGGACACCGACCCGATTGACGTGGCGCTCACCTCTGAGCGTGTCTCGATCATCAACTTCGCGGTGCCCTTCAACCGGACCCTGTTGCTGTTCTCCGACCAATCGCAGTTCGTGATGGAAGGCGGCGGCACTCTCACGCCCCAGAACGTCTCTGTGGCTCAGGCCACGGCCTTCGAGAGCTTGACGACCGTGCGCCCTGTAGGTGTCGGCCAGTTCGTCTACTTCCCGGTCCCCCGAGGGGGCAATGCAGGCCTGCGTGAATACTTCGTGCAGGAAGGCAACGAGCAGAACGACGCCTTGGACGTGACCTCTCACGCGCCCCGGTATCTGCCTCGTGGGCTGTTCCAGCTTGCCGCATCTTCGTCTGAGGACACCATGGTCTGCTTGGCCCGTGAGCAACGCAACGCGATGTGGGTCTACCGCTTCTTCTTCAACAACGAAGGGAAGCTGCAGTCCGCATGGTCGAAGTGGGAGTTCTCGGAAGAGGACACCATCCAGAGCGTGGCCTTCATCGAGAGCGATCTCTACATGGTGGTCACTCGCGGTTCCAACACGTTCATCGACATCGTCAGCCTCGAAAGCGGCTTCACCGATGGCGGCTCTCAGGTGGCCTTTCGGGCCGACCGAGGGGTGACCGAGGACATGTGTGCCATCAGCTTTGACGGCAAATACACCACCTTCGGGCTGCCTTTCGATACCAATGAGGAACTCCATGTGGTGGTCCGTGGCGGGGACGCGAACTATGCCGAAGGGCTGTCCGTTCCGTATGACCGTCCGTCTCCCTCAGAGGTGCGCCTCAGGGGTGACTTCCAAACGGCGAAGCTGCTGATCGGGCAGAAGTTCACCGCCCGCTACAAGTTCTCGACCTTCTACATGAGGTCGCCCGAACCGGCTGGTGGTGTGTCCGCGAACGCTGATGGCCGTCTGCAACTCCGCTACCTGTCCCTCGACTACTCCCGTGCAGGCCACTTCAAGCTGGTCTCTCAGGCAAGGGGACGGCCAGCCGCTGAGAAGGTCTTCTCGGGCCGCAAGCTGGGGATCGAGAGTGGCACCCTTGGTGCGTTCAACCTCGCGACCGGGCGTTTCCGCATGGCGGTGATGTGCCGGAACCTCGACGCCGACCTGCAGATCGTCTGCGACAGCCACCTCCCGGCCAGCTTCACGGCTGCCGAATGGGAGGCCACCTACACAACCCGCGCAAGGAAAGTCTAATGCAAGAACCCAAGCACGGCTGGAACAAGCTCCGGCCCTATGCCCAAGGCGACCTCGGTCGTGTTTGGGGCACCCTCCTTGAGGAAGACCTTCGGGAACTCCGCGATGGGGGCATGACTGACCCTGAGCAGTTGGAACTCGACCTCACCTCGATAGAGGCCCGCATCATGACGTGGGACACCGACGAAGGCCCTGCGGCCATCTACGGGGTAACCCCTATGGCAGACCCCAAGGCTGGCCTGATCTGGGCCTTACCGGGCACCCGCGCACATGCACGCTGGCGGTGGATCACAAGGATTACCGAACGGGCACTGCAAGAGGTGGGCGAGGGCTACTGGTATCTCACCAACGTCAAGGACGCCCGCAACACCACACAGATCAAGTGGCTCAAGAAGATCGGCTTCACGTTCATCAACCGCGAGGAAGCGGAGAACGGGCAGGCCTACTTCACGTTTGTAAGGATTATGAAATGAGCTTCCCAATGATTGCCATGGCGATGAAGACTGCCTTCACAGCCATCGGCACATACGGCTCTGCCATCTCGGCGGGCCTCGCTGTGGGTCAAACCGCCCTCAGCTACCAACAACAGGCTGGCATGGCTGACGCTATGGAAGCCCAGAACAAGGCAGCGAACGACCGTGCTCGGCAATACATGATCGCCGACTACGACAAGATGACCCAGATGGAGCAGCAGGAAGCTGCGGCTGCGTCCCAGAAGATACAGGCGAACCAAGTCAACGCGGCTCAAACGGCTGCATCGGCGAAGGTGGCCGCATCGGCTGGCGGCGTCTCGGGTCTCTCCGTTGACGCTCTGCTCGGTGACATCTTCGGCCAAGAGGCCAGCATCCGCGACAGCGTGAACCAGAACCTTGAGAACACCGGCATGCAGATGGCGGCTGAACGCCAGAGCATCGCGCGTGGTTTCGACAACACGGTCAACACCCGCCCGCAACCCCAACACCCGTCACTCACTGGTGCCTTCCTCGAAGCAGGGACCGGCATCGTAGGTGCCTACAAGGACCAATGGAAAGTCCGTGGCAGCACCGGGCGCGGCTCGAAATAAAGGAACCCCACAATGGCGAAACGCCCCCAAGTGAACACAGACCTCGGACAGCCTGAGGCCATTCGCACCGTTGCCCGCCCGACGCGGGATGCAGCGCCGACCTACTCGATCAAGCAGTCGCGTGCGGGGGCGTTGGCGCAATCCCTTCTGTCCATCGCTCCGACCCTCCAAGGCTACGTTCAGGAGTTCCAAGAGGACTACCAGCAGGAGGAAGAAGCGCGGGCCTACGACACCATCCAAGGCATGACCTACGAAGAGTCCCAGGATTTGGTGAAGTCGGGTGCCATGCGGGACACTGAAAGCCCGTGGTATCAGGCAGCCTTCGAGAAGCAATTCGGCACCGTCTACGCGGCCCGCCGGAAGCGTGAACTGATCGACGCCTACAACAACGAGTTCGACAAGCACAACGGCAACCTCGACGAGTTCATTGCCGGGTTCGCTCAGGAGGACTTGGACAAGTTCGGCGGCTCGAAGTTCATCATGTCTGGCTACCGCAACTCGATGCAGGGCGTCCTCGGTCAACTCCGCGACAACCACGCTGAGTGGAAATCCAACTGGACCAAGGAACGGGTCAACGAGAACTTCGGCACCATCGCCTACGACAAGGTCACCCAGACGGTGGCTGAGGGCGGCGACCTGAACGCCGTGATCGCGGCCATGAAGGGCGAGAACCGGCAGGCCTTCGGGACCACCTACGCGGAACAGGATGCGGGCATCTTCGGTGTCGCCTCTCGTCTCGCTGCAGAAGGGAACGTGGAAGCTCTTGAGCAACTGCTGAACCTTGAACAGGTCGGCCCTGACGGCACCGTGATCGGCTCCTACATGAACCGCCCGAAGTATGCCGAAGAGAGCATGAAGCTCTTGGAGCAGGCGAAGTCCGTGGCTGGTGCTGCGCTGCGTGAAGAGAACACCGCGACCATCGTGGGTCTTCAACAGCAGGCCGCTGCAGGGAACCTCGACATCGACGCTGCCATGACCCTTCGGGATCAAGAGCAGATCAGCCTCGGGGAGTTCGAACGGCTCGTGTCGGCAAACGAGACGGCCCGCTTGAAGGCAACCATCAAGGCCCAGAACGACCAGCAGATCGACGCCATCAAGGTATCGGCTCTGAAAGCTGTGACGGGCGGGCAGGGGTATGCCATTCAGGACTTCACCTACCAGACTGCTGACGGCAAGACGAAGACCATCCCCCGTGAGACGCTGATCGAAGACGCGGTGGTGGACAGCATGAACGAGTTGGCCAAGCGCGAGACGCCGCCTGCCGTGATGGCTGAGACCCTGTCGAGCTACGGCGTGGACGTGACGTATCCCGTTTGGGAGAACCTCCTGTCTGACGGTTACCTGACCCTGACGGAGGCCGCTGCGACGGACGCTGACGGGACCACGAAGGTTCCTGAGGTGGCCCTGAAAGGCTACGCCACATACAAGGCGCTGGCAGAAACCCCACAGCTTCGCTCCCGGCACATCAACAACGCCGACGCGGAGAGCGTGTGGTCCACGGCCTACCTGCTTGAGCAGATGGGATACCAGCCTGAGGATGCGCTGATGCGTGCCTCGAAGCCCCCCTCGGAAGCGGGCAAGGCGAAGGCCAACGGCTTCGGCAACGAAGAGTTCCGCGCACTGGCGAAGAGCATCGAACCCGGCATGTTCGGGGACGACATGGCCAACGGCGCTGCAGCCCTCGGGCAGACAGAGGCTCTGGCCCGGTTCTACATCTCGCACGGCGTGCCCAAGAAGCAGGCTGTCACGCAGGCTGTCGAGGACTATCAGGCCAGCCACACGCTGATCAACGGCGTCTCCGTCAACACCCGCAACGTGCACCTTCCGCAGAACTTCGAGGACGCCTCAGTGGTGGTCCTTCAAGAGTTCGCTGAGTTGCATGGCGAGGACGTGGACGACCTGACGATGATCCCCGCACACGATGGCTCCAATAATTGGGTCATCGCCTACAAGGGCAACGTGGCAATGCCGGTCCAGATCATGGGCGCGGACAACATCGTCCACACGTCCGAGATCGAGCGCACCTATCAGCACGCCCAAGAGGAAGCCGCAGCGGCTGCACTTGAGGCGGCACAGCAGGCTATCGACGAGGCAACTCAGGAAGCCCTCGACGCTGAGAAGAACGCTCAACGGCGGCAGGAACGGCTCGACCGTCGCGCCAAGCGAAACAGAAACTAAGGGTGCCCCTCAGGGGGCATCCCACCCCCCTTCAATTTAGGACACCCCCATGACTTCTTCACCGAATGCTGTTCTGAGCCTCATCCGTGGCGCAGAGACATCCAAAGGCTACGTTGACTTCTACAACGGTTCGAAGATCGCACCCCCGAAACCCGTCACCCAGATGACCGTCCGCGAAGTCCAAGAGTGGCAGCGGGCCAGTGTCAACGCAGGCTCCGCATCCTCGGCTGTCGGCGGCTACCAGATCATCAGCAAGACCCTCAACGGCCTTGTGAGTGAGCTTGGCCTGACCGGCGACGAACTCTTTGACGAAGCCCTGCAAGACCGCATGGGCATGCACCTGCTGGCCCGCCGTGGCTACAACGATTGGGTTGCCGGTAAGATCACCGACGCGCAGTTCGGCAACAACCTCTCGAAGGAATGGGCAGGGCTGCCGATGGTCTCTGGCTCCAAGGCTGGCCGCAGCTACTATGCTGGCGATGGCCTGAATGGCGCGACCGTCTCACCGGGCAATGTGCTTGAGGCCCTGAACGCTGCCCGCACGGGTGGCGCATATGAGTTCGAACGCACCCAAGGCACCCATGCCTCTGGTCCGCGCCCCGCTCCCTCGGCCTACAAGGCGACACTCGAAGACTTGGTCCCCATGGAAACCTTCGAGCAACGCGCTGTCGATGCCGTCCAGAACACCCCCATCTCCACCTTTCGCACGAAGGCCGTGGAAGAGGGCTTTCAGGAAAAGGTAGAGGCCGAGACACCGTCATGGTGGGATGCCACGAAGATGGCCGTCAACGAAGAGTGGATTGCAACCAACGTGGCCGAACAGCTTGGCCGCAAGGACTTCACCCCCGACCCTGACTTCACCCTGACCGACGACCTCTGGAAGGAAGTCACTGACGGCCTCGGCGAGGTCTACCAAGAGGGCCTGCTGTCGGCGACCTCTGAGGCTCACCTGCGGGCGCTTCGTGAGGAAATGCTGAGCGAACAACAGATCGACCAAGATCTTGCTGGCCTCGGCTGGGGCGGCACAGGTCTGCGTCTGGGCGCTGCTATCCTCGACCCCGTGGCAATCGGCGTGTCGGCCCTGACAGAGGGCGTGGCGGCTCCCGTGATCTACGGCGCGAAGGTGGGCCGCATGGGCCGTGCTCTGCGTGCCGGTGTGGCTGCTGGCGCGGTCAACGCCGGGATCGACGGCTACCTCGCGTCTCAGGACGTGACCATGGGCTGGGAAGATGTGGCCATCTCGGCTGCTGCAGGCTTCGTTCTGGGCGGCACCGTGGGCGCTCTCCGTGGCAAAACCCCTGAGGACAAAGCCATGGCGGCTGCCCTGCAGGAAGCTGAGGGCGACAACATCGCGCGGGCCTTTGCCGGTGGCACCCCGAACGGGTCCATGGGCGCTGCTCGGGTGGAACAGGAAGTCCAGCTTACGGCTGCCGAACAGGTGGCTGCTGACAGTGTTGGTGCCCCCACTGCTGCCATGTCCAACGCACGCATCGACCGCTCGTCTGTGCTCAAGTCCTCGGACAGCGACATCATGCGCCGCCTTGGTGGTGGCCTGATCGAAGATGGCGTGGGCAATGCCGACCGCTCCACCAACCGCTACTCGGTCTCCGAGAAGGTGGCCCGTGAAGAGCGCGTCCGTCTGGGCCGCTTCTATCGCACCTACAACAATGCCTACAAGGATTGGCTCAAGGACCAAGGCAAGCGCCTGTTCTGGCAGCATGGTGTGAACGAGCGCAACGAGTTCAACCGTCAGGTTTCCATGGCTGTTCGCCGTGAGCTTGACGCCCCCAACAACGCCCACGTCGCCAAGGTGGCAGGGCAGATGAAGAAGGAGTTCGCTGATCTTCTGAAATTCGGACAAGAGATGGGCATCCGTGGCTTCGACGAGGTGAAGGAGAACTACAACTACATGGTTCGCCGCCACCGCATCGACCGCCTCGACAGCCTCGTTGAAGAGTTCGGTGAAGGTGCTATGCGCCGCATGGTTGCTGAGAGCATCCGCAAGGCAAACCGGAAGTGGCGCAATGCCAACCCCGGCAGGGCCATGGCGGTTGACGAGATCGACTACGAGGACAGCCTCAAGATCGCCAAGAGCTACATCAAGAGCATCCGCTCCCGCCGCTACGGCCAGTTCGACCTCAACCGGGCGCTGGCAGGGCAGGACATGGAGACCCTCAAGATGATGCTGGACGACGCTGGTCTGGCCGCTGACGAGATCACTCGCATCTCCGACAAGGTCCGCTTCACGCGGGACAGCGGGGAAGAGGGTCGCATCGCTTCGGCGAAGTGGCGTCTGGACCTCGACGAAACCCACAAGACCAAGCTGTATCCGCTCAACGGCGCACAGCCGCGAGAGATCGGGATCGAGGATTTCCTTGAGAACGACGCTGAGCAACTGTTCGGGCAGTATGTCCGTTCGGTCACCGCAGCGGGGCACATGGAGGACTTCCTGAAAGAGTTCCGCGTAAGGGACGCTGAGGGGAACCTGCCGGTGCACGCTCCGTCCTTCGCGACGGTCAAGGGCTACATCGCCGACGAGGCCAGCCAGAAGGGCATCCCTGCCAAGAAGCTGAACGCTGAGATGCGGGTGCTGGAAAACAGCTACAAGCTCATTCACGGCATCCCGATTGAACAGGCATCGAGCTTCCGCACGGCACAGCGCATGCTGCGGGACTACAACTTCTCCCGTATCGGGGGCCAGTTGGGTGTCGCTCAGTTGGCTGAGGTGGGCAACATCCTCGGCAACGGGGGCCTGCGTGTCCTGATGCAGAACATCCCATCGCTGCGGCGCATCTTCGCCAACGCAAAGACAGGCAAGTTCTCCGACGATCTTCTCAACGAGATCGAGGCGATCTGGGGCTTCGGCACCGATCTGGAACGGATGAACATGTCGGCGATGTTCGATGAAGCTGGCTCGGTCGAAGAGGCCACCAAGTTCCAGAAGACGGACCACTTCCTGCAGCGAAGCAAGCGGGTCACCGTGGTCGGCTCCGGCATGGGGCACGTCAACATGGTCCTACAGCGCCTGAACGCCCGTGTTCTGGTGCAACGCTTCATGGACGATGCAGTGGGCACCCGTGACATCAACACCAACCGGCTGCGTGTCATGGGCGTCTCGGAAGAGATGCACCCGCGTATCCAAGAGCAACTCCGCAAGCACGTCGATCAAAGCACCGGCATGCTGGGCAAGAAGGTGAAGCGCATCAACATCGAGAAGTGGGACGACTTGGACGCCAAGAACGCTTTCATCAACGGTGTGGACCGCTGGGCCAAGAGGTCCATTCAGGAGAACGACATCGGGAACATGCCCGACTTCATGAGCTACGAGCTTGGCAAGACCATCGGCCAGTTCCGCTCGTTCATGATGGCTGCGTATGTGAAGCAGACCCTCGCCGGTATCCACAACCGGGATTGGGAAACCTTCGCTGCATTCAGCACGTCGATGCTCTTCGGCAGCCTGTTCTATGCAGGTCAGCAGCACATCAACTCGATTGGCCGTTCCGACCGGGACGAGTTCCTTGAGAAGCGGCTGAACCCCACGGCGCTGGCTGAGGCTGGCTTCCAGCGGGCTGCGTTCTCGTCGGTGCTTCCCATCGCCTACGACACAGGGCGAGAGGCCTTTGGTCTCGATCCCATCTTCGACTTCCGGTCCTCTGGACTGCGCGGCGGGGGTGGCCCTGTAGGTGCAATGTTGGGGAACCCCACGGGTGACCTGATCGACGGCACCTTCCGTGCAACTGGCGGGATGTCTCAGGCTGCCTTCTCGGGCGACTACGACTTCTCCCAGAAGGATGCCAACGCTATCGCAAAGGTGTTCATGTTCCACAACATGTTCGGCGTTCGCAACGGCATCGCGGCGATCACAAGCGGTCTTCCGAAGCACTCACAGTAAACCCTCATACTAGACCCAAACGAGAACCCCTGAGCTTCGGCTTGGGGGTTTTCTTCTTAGGAGGCCATCATGGCAGAAACGATCAAGACTTATGTGTCGGATGGCTCGACGACCATCTACACATTCGAGTTCGACTACATCAGCAAGGAATTTGTAAAGGTTCTGGTTGACGGTGTCGAAGTCCCTCGCACCCTCTCGGGCACCTATCAGGTCACCCTCGACGAGGCCCCGGCGGCTGGTGCCGTCATCACCATCACACGCCAAACCGCAACCGACCGCATCGTCGAGTTCGTTGACGGGTCCGTTCTGGTGGCGAAAGACCTGAACCTCTCGGCCCTGCAGGCCACCCACATCGCTGCCGAAGCTCTGGCGGCTGCATCCGGTTCGCTCCTGATCGACGAGACCGGCGCATTCTCCGCTGGTGGTCGGCGCATCACCCAAGTCGGTGACCCAACCGCTGCCGAGGACGTGGCCAACAAAGGCTGGATCGAGGCGCAAGGCAACGGCTTCGTCCAGCTGTCCACCGCTGCGCAGAACGCGGCACAGACCGCTCAGGCTGCATCTGAGGCTGCGCGGGATTCGGCGAACGCCCACAAGAACACCGCGAAGGCCCACAAGGACAACGCTCAGGCGGCTCAGGCTGCATCTGAGGCTGCCCGTGATACTGCCCTCGATCACGCCAACACGGCGAACACCCACAAGGTTGCCGCTCAGGCTGCCCAAACGGGTGCTGAGGCTGCGCGTGACGAGACCCAAACGCTGCGTGACGAGATCGGCGATCTGCGGACGGACGGTGCTGCGGCTGTTGCTGAGGCAACCCGGCAGGCTGGTTTCGCTGCAGGACATGCTGATGACGCTGACCTGTCGGCGCAGGCGGCTGCACAATCGGCCATCGACGCGGCCAACGCTGCGGGGTTCGACCCGGCTGACTACGCGGCTGCTGTTCACGGCCACGCCATCGCAGAGATCGCTGGTCTGCAGGCAGAGTTGGACACCATCCTCACGCAGCCCGACGCCGATGGGCGCTACGTCTCGCTCTCGGGTGGCAACACAATCGCCGGAGGCAACACCTTCAACGGTGCCAACACCTTCACCAGCGCGGTCACCATCACCGCAGCATCGACCTTGGGCCTGATCTTTGAACGTGGAAGCACGGGACGGGTCAGCTTGGGTGTCTTCGACGCCAGCCCCAACCTGCAGTTCCGCGTGGATAACTCCCCGGTGGGGGTCTTCCCTGTGGGGCCAGCGGACGGAAACAACCACTTCATGAAGCGGCAGGACTGTGACGACCGCTATTTCCAGAAGTCGGACGCTCAGGTGCCCGTTGTGTCTGCCTCTGCGGGATACGCTCAGGTGACCCTGCAGGACGCCGATGGCAACACTGGTGCTGACTTCCTGCTCAGCGACAGCGACCACAAGGCGTTCATCAACACGCACAACGCTGACGGCAGCTACGCGCAGTCCTTCCAGTTCGACGTGACGGGCGACCTCCCGCATCCCAACTCGGTGCTGCGCAGGGCAACTGCAGATGGCCGTTACGGTGTCCGCACGGTGTCCACTGCGGCTCCCTCGGGCGGCTCGGACGGCGATGTCTGGTTCCAAGTGGAGTAACACATGACCCTTAAAGTGAAACACGGGGGCGTCTGGAAGGACGCCTCTCCCTTCGTCAAGCACGGGGGCCTCTGGAAGAAGCCGAAGGAAATCTTCGTCAAGCAGGGCGGTGAGTGGAAATCGACGTGGAAGAACGCCATCGTCTACGAATACACCATACCGCTGGAGCCATACTCTGGTAAGGGCGCAGATGCTTCGTTCGGCGGCGTGAAGTTCGTCGATGCAGGTGCAACACCTCCTCCTTGGATGATCCTCACCCGCACAGTCGGAGGGACGGGCCTCTATTGGGGCATGATCGAAGGCTACAACAACGGCAACGAGGGCAACCTCTACGAGACCAACCTGTATCTCTACATGCCAAAGAGCGACGGCAACTCCGTGGACAACAGCCTGTTCACCAAGCTGACGCTCAAGGAAGGCGTGACTGTTGAGCTTTACCAAGGCGCAACGAAGATCGACCGGACGTGGACGAACGCCGACCGCGCGAACTGTGGCCCAGACTATGGCTCCCAAGTCCGCAACCAGTATGTGCGGTTCCTCCCCGGCAACCTCCGCAAGCAGAAGAACTTCACGCCAGCGGTCACGGCCAACGCGATCACGGTCAGAGTAACGGACAACAACCCATGACCCTTTACGACATCTCCGAAGGCCTGCCTCTCCCTGAGGTGGGCCTCATGAACCTGCCTATCCCCCTCAACCTCCGTGGCGGCATCCCCTCAATGGTCATCCCTTTGCGGATTGTCCACGAAGCCGGGGAAGCGGTCTCCGCGCTGTTCGCTGTGGTCGTTGGGGACAAGGCTGAACTGCACCTCTACACCGCGCCGGGGAACTCTCACGAGACCTCGTCGAACCCCATTCACCACCACGTCACGGCCTTCTCGGCTGACCCTGAACTCTATGCGGCGCATCTGCCCGTATGGAAGTTCGAAATGGTTTACCGCCCCGGTTCCGAAGACTTCATCAGTCAGCGGTTCCCTGAGTGGACCCTTGAGGGCACCCGCAACGGCTGGGTCGTGGCAACCTTGGAGTTGTAATGCTTCGTTCCATTCACATCCTGACGATCATGCTGGTGGGTATCTCCGTCGGGATCGTCTACCACGACGCGGGCCTGCTTTGGTGGGCCTGCGCCATCGCCATGTATTTCGTCTTCGGCTGCCTCGGGGTGACCGTGACGTTCCACCGCTACCTCGCACATCGCAGCTTCGAGTTCCGGTGGCCATGGATGGAGAAGCTCTTCATCCTGTTCGGCCATCTGGCAGGCACAGGGAGCGCGATAGGGTGGGTGGCAGTGCACAAGGCGCACCATGCCTACAGCGACACTGAGAGCGACCCTCACGGGCCGCATCTGGGCTGGCGTAACTTCATGCCAGACTACGACGATGTGGTGGACTACCGGATGGTCCGCTCGATGCTCCGCGACCGCTACCTGAGGTGGCTGCATCGCAAGGGCTTCTTTGTGATCATCACCTACTACTGCCTGCTGCATATCATCGGCGGGGACATGGCTGTCGCCTTCTTTGGCCTTATCCCTCAAGCCATCACCGCTGTCATGTCTGTCGCGTCGAATTGGGTCTCTCATGCCTATGGCTATCAGACCTACGAGACCGGCGAGGACAGCCGAAACTGCTGGTGGTTCGCCATCCCGACGTGGGGCGAAAGCTGGCACAACAACCACCACGCCAAGCCCGCTCGGGCCAGCTTCAAGCACCAGTGGTGGGAACTCGACATCTCGGGCGCAATCATCGCGCTCGTCTCCAAACAAGGAACCATGAAATGACCTTCATCGAAGTTGCAATCGTCGCCGCGTTCGTCGTCGCCTTCACCGCACTGGTCGCGCTCCTGAGCGTGGGCACCCTGCGTCGGCGCTTCAACGCAACCGCCCGCGATCTGGAAGGACGTGTGGCTGAACTGGAATACAAAACCGGCCTGAAAGATCGGCCTGAGTTCGGAGCCTTCTAATGCCCCCTGAAAGCCCCAACTCGCACGAGATTTACCTGATGCTCGGTGAGATCAGGGGCGACTTGAAATACCTCGTTGAAGAGCGTCGGTCCACAAACCGGCGTCTCGACGAAGTTGAAGCATCCATTGCTGGGAAGCTCTCTGACCAAGAGATGCGGCTCAGTAAGCTGGAAGCCTTCAAAATCCGCGTGGGCGTCTTCACAGGCGCTCTCGGGGTTCTCGTCCCCACTGCCATCACCGTCATCGCAACCAAGCTAGGACTGTTGTCATGAGCAAGAAAGCAACCATGGACCTGATGGACCAGCTTCACGCGCTCACCGCGAAGAGCTTGGCCGACATCATCCAGAACGGCATCCCTGTCTATTCGAAAGAGACGGGCGAAGAGATTGCCCGCGAACCGGCCCCGGCCAGCTACATCGCGGCAGCCATCAAATTCCTCAAGGACAATGACGTGACCGCCGACCCCGGCGCTGCGCGTTTCGATCCCCTTGAGGATGCCCTGAAAGACCTCCCCACCTACGACGATGGAGAGGAGTATCCTATCAACTGAGCTAGGCCTTCGGGCCTACTCGTCCTTCCACCGGGTCACCTTGCAGCCTACCGTTTTGCAAAGGTTCATAATCATATCAAGGTGTTCCGGTGGGCACTTAACGAAGATGATCTCGTGCCTCAGAGCGGGCAGGCGGGTCTCAACGCCCCCTCTACGCTGCAGCATCGCAAGCTCTGCGGATTTCTCTACAGGGACGGGGCATGCGTCCGTCGAGAGGTATTTGCTCAGGGTGGAATATCCCACGCCCACCTTGTCGGCCACCCGCTGGTTATCCCCAACTTCCCTACACAACTGCCGCAGGATTGTCGGCTTTGTATAAGGCGCTCTTCCTCGTGCCATTCACTCATCTCCACTGTTGAATACCTGACTGTATCCACATGCGGTGTAACTCACAAGCTCCCTTATTCAAGGGGGCTTTTGTGTTTCACTCAAAAGGAAATCCAAATGATACCCGAAAGTCACCATGACGGGCGGTCCCGACAGGTGCGCCGTCAGGAAGAGAGAAAAGACCCTCTTAAGAAGGACTTCCGTCTTTTCCTTCACGTCGTCTGGAAGCATCTGGGCCTTCCGAAACCCACCCCTGTCCAGTTGGACATCGCCCGCTACATGCAGCACGGCCCGCGCCGGAAGATGGTGCAGGCGTTCCGAGGCGTCGGGAAGACGTGGGTCTACGCGGCCTTCGTCTGCTGGCGGTTCTACTGCAACCCCGAATGGAAGATCATGGTTGTCTCCGCGACCAAGACGACGGCTGACGACTTCTCGCGCTTCGTCAAGCGGCTCATCCATGAGATGCCCCTGCTGGAACACCTCATCCCCCGCGACGATCAGCGGAACTCCAACGTGTTCTTCGACGTGGGACCAGCGCGTCCTTCGAAAGACCCCTCGCTCAAGTCCGTTGGCATCACCGGCCAGATCACCGGCTCACGCGCCGATGAAATCCTCGCGGACGACATCGAGAGCTTGAACAACTCAGCGACCGAAGGTGCTCGTGAGAGATTGTCTGAGGCTGTCAAAGAGTTCGACGCTGTTCTTAAACCGGGTGGCGTGATCACCTACCTCGGCACCCCTCAGTCGGCCATGACGATGTATATCAAGCTGCCTGAGCGCGGCTACAACATCCGCATCTGGCCTGCGCGTGTCCCCGAAGACCCCACGGTCTACAACGGACAGCTTGCCCCGTTCATCTACGATCTGATCGAGAAGGGCTGGCCGGTGGGCACATCGACCGACCCCGACCGCTTCACCAACCAAGACCTCGACGAGCGGGAAAGATCATACGGCCCAGCAGGTTTCGCCCTGCAGTTCATGTTGAACACCAGCCTGAACGACAGCCTGAGGTTCCCGTTGAAGCTGGCCGACATGATCACCATGCCGCTGGACCCTCACATGGCCCCGGCGCAGCTTGCTTGGTCCTCTGGGGCAGAGCATCTGATCGAAGGCGTCCACGTCTCTGGTCTCCCCGGCGACAAGTTCTATGGCCCGATGTTCATCGGCAAGGACTTCTTGCCCTATACCGGCTCCGTAATGGCTATCGACCCCTCGGGGCGCGGTCAGGACGAAACCGCCTATGCCGTGGTCAAGCACCTCAACGGTATGCAGTTCGTCACCGCCGCTGGCGGGCTGGTGGGAGGCTACGATGACGAGACCTTGGACAAGATCGTTCAGGTGGCCAAAGATCAGAAGGTGAATGTCCTACTGGTCGAGGGCAACTTCGGCGGCGGCATGTTCGCCAAGCTCCTGATGGCTGCCTGCAAGCGCAACCAGTATCTCGTCCAGATCGAGGAAGTGAACCACTCGAAGCAGAAAGAGATGCGGATGGCCGACACCCTAGAGCCTGTCCTCGCACAGCACCGATTGGTCGTCTGTCAGACGTTGATCAACCGCGACTTCGAGACCGCCGCAGAGGCGTCCTACAGCCTGTTCTGGCAGCTTACCCGTCTCACGCGGGAGAGAGGGTGCCTGAAGCATGACGACCGCCTAGACGCGCTCTCAATGGCTGTGTCGTATTGGGTCGAGCAGATGGCCCAGAACTCCGAGGACGCCTTCGAGAAGCACCAGCAGAAGCTCCGCGACAAGGTCTACAAGGACTTCATCAAGGAGGTCCGTGGTGGCCTCGACCGGCGCATCACATCGGGTGGCCTACGCCGTCGGAAACGCAAAGGGTTCACCAGCCTCTGAGAGGCGCTGTAAGCCCCGCTGAGAGCCTCTACGGTTCTCGGCACCCCACACACCTGAAACACCAACACCTGGCCCTGCTGACTCGCTCTGCGAGCCGGTGGGGCTTTTTTTCGAAAGCAACACCATGACCCCTTCAATCTTCATCTACGGGTATGCCGAAGGCTGCCCTGCATGCGACCAACTCAAAGCCCTGCTCGACCTACTCGGGGTGCCCTATGAATATCGCCCCGTGGAGCGCCAGAGCGCCCTCAGGGAGCGCCTCAGGGACGAGGGCTACGCTACCCTACCTCAAGCCTTCGAGGCCCACACAGGGCGCTCTCTGGGCGGCTACAGCGACTTCCGTAAAGTGGCCCGTCTGGGGCTGCAGGCAGGGGGCCTCTTAGGGTGACCTTTCAGGGGGATGTCTCCCCTTCTATCGAAGGAGAAGGAGACACCCTCACACACCCCTCAGGGACACACAAAAAGACTAACCATTACAGACACCTATAATTCACCCTCATACTAGAGGGAAAGATACCCCTTAGAGAGTATGTTAAGGTGTATGTTAAGGGTTGATGTTCAGAATGAGCATCTAGTGCATGAGGGAGTGATCTGAACGTGCATGCACTTCGTCATCTCCTCCTTCAAAGACCCCCATGATAGAGGTGAGACCCTTAGGGCTTCATGTTCGGAATGAGCATCTCTCCATGGGTCTCCCCACCTCAGGGTCTCCCTCGGGCCTGCGGCCCCTCGGTCAACCCTGTCAAGCCCATAGTGTGTCAAGTGAAAACCCATTTTATTTTCACCGCAAAAATGTGACACCCAGAGATAGAGAGATATGCCCGCGCCGACCCCCCGTGCCCCTCTCTCGCGGCCTTCGCGCGGCCCTTCACGTCACCGGTTCGCGTCACCAACACGCGGAAACCCCTTATTTTCTTGGGGGTGCAGGGGATACACAATCCACCGGCAGGCCTTTGGGGCACCATATCGGGCACCATGGGGGCACCGGCAGGGACACCGGCAGAAACTTTACGCGCGTCAATGTTCGAAGGGGTGCCAGTCAATTCGTTCGCAATCCGCTATCATGCCCTTCACGTCCACCATAACGGACACCGGCGGGGGCACCGGCAGGGGACACCGGCAGGGGACACCGGCAGGGGCAGGGGCCAATTTCGCGCGTATATAGCTCGCGGGTGCCTATTCCCGGCAAGGGGAAACCTTCAGGGACACCGGCAGGGGCACCATGGGGGAAACCGGCAGGGGCAGGGGCAGGGGCACCATGGGGGCAGAATATGCCCGCAAATGGCGCTTTTCCCGTGTTTTCGCGGATCAATCCGAAAAAAACGCTCTCGCAAGCCATTGAAAAACAACGATAATCAAACTTTTTTTGCTAAAACGTAAAAAATCCACTTGTGGGCATAATCAATCCATGATCTACAGAATGCACCGAACGGGACGGCAGACACGGCGCAGGGCGCTACGGGCCGAACCGAGACGGGCCAGAAACCGGAAACTGAGCATGCCGCAAGGCGTAAATATCCGGCGGGTTAGGAGACGATAGCACCCGGTGCATAGTGGCGAAGCACCATAAAGGGCCACCGAGATGCCTAAGCCTAGGGCTACGGGGTGACGCGGTTCCGACTGCAGCATTCCCGGCAACACAATCTGAGGCGGCGCAAGCCTCTAGGGACGCGACACGGCGAAGTGTGGACCCCGACAAAGGACGCGCCACCGGCTCTTTTTGAGGGGCCGCCACACCCATAGGCGGCAGGTCAGACCCGGACCTAAACCGGGAACAGGGCGAACCGGCCCGGCCCGAGCGGCGAACGGCAAGACACCGGCAGGCCACCATAGGCCACCAAAGCGGCTCCCGTAAGTCCGTGGCGGTATACAACACGCCAGAGCAAAGCTGGCCGCCCTGTGGGGACGGTCGGCGATACTCTCAGGCAGCCCCGAGTTGGGCTGTCTCAGTGTATCCACAAAGCTCCACAAGAGGGAAAACTGCACCATGGCACTCGACTTCAACACCCCCGAAAAATGGACCGTCAAGGCTGCCGTCGCTGAGGCGGGCAAGGTCTCTGAGGGCAACTCCAAAATGCCCGGTTCGACGTTCGCAAGTGACGCATTCGCCTGCAAGGTCGGTTCCAAGCTGGCCGAGGTCAAAGGGTCTGTCTGCAGCCGCTGCTATGCCCGCAAGCTCCAAAAGCTGCGTCCCAGCGTCAACCAAGGCTGGACCGCAAACTACCTCAAGGCCACCGGGCTGATTGCCTCAAACCCTGACCGCTGGGTTGCCGCCTGCAAGTTCCAGATTGAGCGCATCGCCAACAAGACAGGTGTGCCCTATCACCGCTGGTTCGACAGTGGCGACTTGGACAGTGTCGAGATGCTGGCCGCGATCTGTGAAGTCGCTGCCCAGACGCCGCACATCAACCATTGGCTGCCGACCCGTGAGGCGGGCATTGTGAAGGCATACCGCAAGGAAGGCGGCAAGGTGCCCGCGAACCTCACGCTGCGGGTCTCTTCCACCATGGTCGGGGACAAGCCGATTGCGGGCCATGACAACACGTCCACGGTGCACCGCAAGGGCGAGACGCCCGAGGGTCACATCTGCCCTGCACCGCAGCAAGGCGGGAACTGTGGCGACTGCCGCGCATGCTGGGACAAGTCCGTCAAAACTGTGTCCTACTGCCTCCACTAACGGAAAGGCTCCACATAAGGGGGCACCTGCGGGTGCCTCTCAATGTGCAACCTTCATCAAACGAGAGGAAAACCGATGAAAACTGTGACCGTTGAACCGCTGGTCTTCACCTTTGGGGACTTCCTGCAGATGCACTCATGGGGCCTGCTGGCTGCCGTGATCGTGGCCGTGGGCATGGCTTGGGTCTTTGCCGAGCGGGGTGCGTGATGCGGGTCTCTGTCTACTTCAACCTGCACCGCAAGCTGTTCTCCATCCGCGCCGAGGAAGGGCCGAGCAAGGGGCGCGTGATCGGGCATGCGAAAGAGGTCACGCTGGACCATGTGAGCTTCCATGTGGGCAAGGCGGGGCAGCGCAAGGTGCGCGAGACCGGGCACAAGAATATCCACGCCTTTGTGCGCGGTGAGTGCTTCGCGGTGTTCGACTTCGAGCGGACACAAGCGGGCGTTGACGGCATGCTTCCTTGGAACATCAGCCCGCGACACTCGCACCCTACGTCTGGGGTCTATCGTCCGCACCGGCTGCGTGCTGACCACACGATCAATACCGGCGTGCCCGTGGTCTACAACCCGCACAAGCTGGACACCTTCGAGACCCGTGACGGCGAACCCATACACCGGGCCGACATGGTCCACCTAGCGGGGCCGCGCGAGGTCTACGCACGCACCATCCCTCAGTGATCACCGAAGGGCAGCCCTGCGGGGCTGTCTCACTGTGACCACAAGCCAACCATTGGAGGAACCCATGGCTACCATTCAAGAACGCACCTTCCGCAACACCAAACAGGCCGAGATTTGGGCCGAGATTTACGGCTACGCCATCGCCGAACTGCACGATCTGGAAGACGACCGGGGCGTGTTCGCGGTGCTCATGAAAGAGGCTGCCTAATTGGGCTGGGATACCGGCATTCCCTTGATTATCATCGTCACCGGGTGGCTGGCGGTGCTCTGCTACATCGGGCCACCCAACAACAGGAAATGAGGGAATAAACCCATGCCAGCCATCTGGAAACCAACCGCTGCCCAACTCCGGGCCATCCGCGCCTACTGCGCCAAGGTCGAGGGGCTGCGACCACGTCAGATCGTGATTGATCTGGGTTGCCGATACAACATCGACGACCCGGAGGCTGACACGAACGAGAACCTGTGCATCGTCTCCAAGGAAGGCGATGCGATGGACCCTGAATGGGGCTGGGACGACACCGACCTCTATGATCGCACCTCTTGGGGCTGGTTCAAGGACCGAGGCATCGAACTCGACGAGCGGGGCTGCGCGGTCTTGGACTTCTACATCAGCCTTATTGAGAACTTCGGGCAAGGCCCCGAGCGCGGCGAGCTTCGGGGCAACGCTCAGGTCTATGTCCGCACCACCGACGGGAAGCCCACCATCGTAGGCTTCTCGGCCACTATGAAACCCTTCGAGGAGGCACAAGTATGACCAAGCAGGAAGAGTGCATTGACGTGGCCTACGGGCTGGAACTGAGGGTCAGCGAGAGCGGGCACTATTCGGTCTGCTGGGAAGACGATGGCGAGGGCGGTAACAGCCTGTCGTTCGCCAATCACGAACTGATGGTCGAGAACGGGAACGGCGTCGAGGTGATGCTGGACCGAGCACAAGCAGCGCAGGTGCGCGAATGGTTTGAGGAGTATGAAGCATGACCAAACTGAAACTGAGCGGCCACTGGCCCGAATGGATGGACCGCGACGAGGCCCGCGTCTGCAACAAACTGATCACCGCGATCTTGTCTCACGGGTGCCTGATCAAGGTGCGCGAGGGCGAGGGCGGCGAGGTCATGTGTCCCCTGACGAACGACCGGGCCAAGGTGCAGCGCGAGACCGCCCAGACGGGCATCACGCTCTACGACGTTTACGCCAACACGCAGTGGCGCGAGGGTCAGCCTGTCAAGGACAGCAAGTATGAACGAGCGGGCACCTTCACGCTCATTCACGGCAACCTCGAAGACGTGGTCTCCGACATGTCGTGGAAGAACGAATGGGCCGACCTGATGAACAAGATCGACCGCATGGCGCAGGGGGAAAGCACATGACCCGAGCGCAGATCGACAAGCGCATCTTCATCGAGCACGAACGGGAAGGGCTGATGGGGCCTTGGCTCGTTCACCGGATGCGCAAGGACAAGCGGTTGCTCCGACGCATGCAGAACTCAGCAGGTGTCGTCACGTCACCTCGGCAGGTTTCCGCTTGATACTTCGGGCAGGGTCAGTAAGTAGGGCAACAGAACTGACCTAAGGACCACCATGGAACCAAGGAGCAGGGGCGCGTCAAAGACGCCCCGCAGTCTCCCAAAAAAGGCACCACCTAAACTATGATCATCACCACTCTTTACGCAGGTGGTCGCGAGACCATCGTTGAATACTCCCCAGAAGCGTCATGGAAAAGCTGGGGTATCGAGACCGAGGGACGCTGGGACACTCATGTCTTTCTCGGAAAATTCTCGCTAGTGCACACAAACCACTGGCAGCGCCCCGCGCATTTCGTTACGAAGCTGCTGGGGGTAGCCCTTGGCGCAGCCGCGACGACCGCCACAGCCTCAGCGTTGGGGCTGGAACCAGTAATCACGGGGGCTATTGGCCCCTTCTAGGAGGACCAGATGCCGACTTCTACTTTCGACACCGACGACCAACGCCGCAGCTTCCGCGCGATCTTCAATCTGATCAATGCACTGCGCGACGTTGAAAAGGATATGCCCATGTCCATGGCAGCCATCTTCGCATGGGTCGCCCTGAACGAAGGCATGACGCAGGTAGACATGCGGCAGGCACTGGACTTGCCAAGCTCCACCTCTTCACGAAACCTCGCGGCCCTCTCCAAGGTGCACCGGCTGGGCAAGCCCGGTCACAACCTGATCGAGTGGGTCGAGAACCCAGAAGACCGCCGCGCCAAGCTGCTCTTCCTGTCCACGAAGGGCAAGGCACTGGTCAAGACCCTGCTGGAAACCTACAGGTGACCGGCTTCATTTACCCCTAAAGCTCCACTGAAAGGAATACCCCATGGATGCACAAGAAATCATCGCCGAACTGCGTGCCATTCGCCACTTCGCTACCGAGGGACGCATCAAGCACCACCCGGTGCGCGGCCCGGTGCGGTTTGGAACCTCCCGCTCTCAGGTGATGCGCCGCATCGAAGCTCTGGAAGACGCCATCGCGGGTCGGGCAAAGGCTGACTTCACCTGCGACGTGGTCGGCTTCGACACGGTCCTGAGCTACCTCGCCAAGCACAACCCCGAGGCGCTGGAACTGATGGACGAGCCGGTGCACGGCACCATCACTGACGGCAAGCGCATGGCCTGTCTGGCGCGGGGCCGGGGTCTGCCGGTCATTCAGATCGAGGCCTGCGCACACATGAAGCGGCGCTTCCCCAAGGCCCGCTACGTCAACGCCTACCCGACGCATCTGCTGGCCGAGTATTTCGGCTGACCTGATGCCTCCACTTGTAGAGCATATCCACATGGACGACCCCTGCGATGACTGGTCGCGGGGGGACTTCCGCAAACTGAGAGGGAACACCAATGGCAATCCGCAACAAGGGAAACAAGTATCAGGTGGACGTGACCGTGAAGGGCGTCCGCGCCCCTCGGGTCTCTGCCGACTCACTCCAAGAAGCTCAGGCCATTGAGGCCAAGTTCAAGGCGCACCTGCTGGCCGGGGGCGACCCCTCCGATCTGGCACCCGAGGGCAGCACCTCAACGGTGACCGCAGGGCCAACCTTGGGCGACCTTCTGGACGTGACCATCCGCGACGAGTGGCGGGGCACCAAGGCTGAGGCTTCGAGTGTCCGCAACGGCAGCGTCTGGCCCGACGAACTCGGGTATGACTACCCGCTCTCGAAGCTCTGCCCTGACGACATCACGAAGGTCTGCGACAGGCTGGCCGTGAAGGGCAACGCTGGCGGCACCATCAACCGCAAGCTGGCGGCGCTGGGAAAGATGCTCACCATCGGGCAGAACCGGGGCTGGGTCCAGAAGTTCAAGCTGCCCAAGAAGAAGGAATACACCGGGCGGCTGCGCTACTTCACCGACGAAGAGGTGGACAGCCTGATCGACTTCGCCGAGGGGGACGCGCCGCTGCGCAACCTGATCATCCTCGCGGTCGAGACCGGCATGCGGCAGGGCGAACTGCTGAGCCTGACTGCGCGGGACATTGACTTCAAGCGCGGCATCATCGTGGTGAGCGAGACCAAGTCGGACGAGAACCGATCGGTCCCCATGACGGACGAGGCGCTGGCCGTCTGCAAGCGGTTGGTCGATGGCCTCATGGCTCACGAGCGCATCTTCGTGGACCGCATCACCAGCGAGAACATCAGCCGCTTCATGCGCCGCTGGAAGCACCACCGGGGGCTGCCTTTCGACGACGAGGCAGTGTTCCACACCCTGCGCCACACCACCTGCTCCCGCATGGTGCAGGAAGGCGTCCCTCTGGTCATCGTCCAGAACTGGATGGGTCACAAGGTGATCGAGACCACCATGAAGTATGCGCACCTCGCTCCGAACAGCTTGGACATTGCGCTGAAAGCTCTCAACGAAAGGAAGGCTGCATGAGCGGGTTCTTCAACGAGACCAACTACGGGCGCATCAACAAGATGTGCGAACTGCTCGAAGGGCCGATGATGAAGTCGGCGAAGAGCAACAAGGCAACGCAGGAACAGTGGGCTGAGATGCTTGGCCCGCTGCAAGCCTTCATCGACGAGGTGGCAGGCACGGCGAGGGCGCAGCCCGAGCAGGAAGAGAAACCTGAAACGCCGCTGCGCGGAAGCGGAGGCAGCAAGCACCCGCCGCGCTCCCCTCAGGCGCTGCTCGAAGGGCTGACCCCAGAGCAGATGCTGAACGTGGCCTACGTCGCGCTGATGAAGATCGACGAAGACATGTATGAGAGCAGCCTCAAGCGGGGTTGACCATCTCACGAACAGACCATACACCAGCGCCAAGTGCCCTTCTGGTGGAATGGTAGACACGAAGCATTCAAAATGCTTTGCCTCACGGCGTCCCGGTTCGAGTCCGGGGAAGGGCACCATCAAGGAACATCATGAACAAGATCGTTATCGGCACCGTTTGCGCGGCAGCCGCCGTTGTCGTTTGGTTTGCAACCCGGCCAGATGAACGCCCGCCTCGCTGGGGTGAGGTCTGCGTCAGGCACGAATACTACACCACCGTCGTTCCAATCTACAACGGCAAGACCACCATGCTCATGCCCCAGCAACAGGCACACTGTGTCCAGCACGAGCGCGTCTGCCTGCCTGCCGGGAAAGACTACACCGGCCCCGAAACCACCTGCCTTTAAGCATGCCCTGATACATCCACTTACGGAGACATAATGAAACAGATGATTGTCAACTGGCTGGCCCAACGGTTCGGCCTGCTCAAGCCCGACGAACACCTACGGCTGATGCGGGAGGCATTGACGGCCTACAAAAAGCGCACAGACCACACCCTCAGGATGATGGACCGCGAACGCCGCGCCGTCTACGCCTCCCATCAGGACACACTTCGATCCGTTTCCAAACTGCGGAAGGAAGCGTTCGACGCGAACCAGCGCGCGGAAATCTACAAGGAGAAGATCGAGCACCTGTCCACCACGAAGCAACCCGAAGGAGACTTCTGATGCGCCTTCCACTCGCCGACAACATCAAGCCCGAGCGCACCGGCTACCGTCTCCCCGAGCGTTCACCCGCACGGCTGGGTCTTTACTCCGACCAGAACGGTTCCCTTGAACGCCTCGTCCTGAGGGACCGCGACGTGTGGCGCACTGAGGTCCGCATCGGTGCCCAGACTGCCATCGAGCCGAGCATGCCTCCCGAGCAGCGCGACCGCATCCACATGGACACCAAGGGGCTGATCATGCGGCACGTCTACGGCCCGATCTACGACGAACTGGTCAACGTGATGCGCGACTTCTACGACCAAGGCATCCACCACGGCGACCCCGCCTACGACCGCGTGAACCGCATGCTCGATACCCTCGGCGATGCCTTCCAAGGGAGGTGCTGATGAACTATTGGGAGTTCATGCGGAACGGTGGCGAACCCGTCGCGCGACAGGACAAGGTGTCCCCTTGCACAAGTCACTGCGTCACTGGTGACATAAATGGTGACGTAAGTGGTGACATGGTGACATGCAAAAGTGTGGAAAATCAAAGGGTTAACAAGGGGCCGGGGGTTTCAAAATCCCCCGCCTTCACGGGCGTGAGAGTTCGAGTCTCTCCTTGGGCACCACATTGATTGCAAATGAATAAATTTCATTGTGAGCGCACCTCTGTCTAGGAGTGCGGTGCAAAAAAAACGGACCAGTATTTCGGTGAATGGTGTCCAACTGAGTTATGTATCCCTAAATCGACCACTGCCGGGCGGGTTCAGTTGTTTCGATTGAGTGGAAGTCTTGCTTCAACGAAAGCATAGTCGATCTCGACCGAGTGGATAGGCACCTTTCTATCCGCACTAAAGTCCATCACTGCCGTGTCGGATGTGGCAATGGGGAAATTTCCGGGTTCTACGTCATATGTGCGTCCCGGCGCCGGGGTCGGGCGCTTAACGCTTGACAACAGCGGTACGGGCAACAAACCATCGTGACCGTTGGGAGAATTCGGGAAAATTTGAGCTCATCCGTTGCCTGCTCATGCGGATTGTCATAATGGCTCGTCCCCCGGACAAGGGGCCTTTGGCCTGTCTTCCGTCCACAATAAGAATCTTGGGAGTTCCTAAATGATCAAGAAAAGCAAGCTCAGCCTCGGCGCGGTCGTGACCGCTGCCCTCATGGCTCCGGCGGCTTATGCCGAAGAATTCATCACCATCGGCACCGGCGGTGTGACCGGCGTGTACTATCCCACCGGTGGCGCGATCTGCCGTCTGGTGAACAAGGGCCGCAAAGAACATGGCGTGCGTTGCTCGGTCGAATCGACGGGTGGATCGGTCTACAACATCAACACCATTCGCGAAGGCGAGCTGGAATTCGGTGTGGCCCAGTCCGACTGGCAGTACCATGCTTACAACGGCACCTCGAAATTCGAGGAAAACGGCCCGTTCGAAGAGCTGCGCGCCGTATTCTCTGTCCACCCCGAGCCGTTTACGGTGGTGGCCCGTGCCGATTCCGGCATCAAGAACTTCGAAGACCTGAAGGGCAAGCGCGTCAACATCGGCAACCCCGGTTCGGGTCAGCGCGGCACCATGGAAGTTCTGATGGAAGCCCTGGGCTGGACCACGGATGACTTCGAACTGGCAACCGAGCTGAAGGCCGCCGAACAGTCGGCCGCGCTGTGTGACAACCAAATCGATGCGATGGTCTACACCGTCGGCCACCCGTCCGGTTCGATCCAGGAAGCCACCACTGCGTGCGACTCGGTTCTGGTGAACGTCAGCGGCGAAGCCGTTGACAAGCTGGTTGCCGACAACTCGTTCTACCGTACGGCCACCATCCCCGGCGGCATGTATCGCGGTTCGGACGCTGACACCCAGACCTTCGGTGTGGGTGCGACCTTCGTGACTTCGGCAAACGTGTCTGACGATGCGGTGTACGCGGTTGTCAGCTCGGTCTTCGAGAACTTCGACGACTTCAAAAAGCTGCACCCGGCCTTCGCCAACCTCAAGCCTGAGGAAATGATCAAGGACGGTCTGTCGGCTCCGCTGCATCCGGGCGCCGAGAAGTACTACAAAGAAAAAGGCTGGATCCAGTAATCCACCTTCAAGTCCAGAAACGAGGCGCTGTTCGCGCCTCGTTTTCACCGGTGAGAGGCCGGTAATACCAAAACTGCGCCGGAAACCGGCCGTTGGACGGGGAGACATTTGATGAGCGCTGATCAACAGGGCAATCGTCCGTTATCCGAAGAAGAACTACAGGAACTGGTCGCATCCTCGGATGCGGGGGCGCGGGACCCGGCTGGCAATGTCGGCTTGTTCCTGGCGATCGTGGCCGCGATCTGGTCGATCTTTCAAGTCGTTCTGGCGTCACCGATTGCCAACTATGTGCTGCCCGGAAGCGTTGTGAACAACGCGCGTCAGTTTCATTTGGCCTTCGCGATGTTCCTGGCCTTCGCGGCTTATCCAGCGCTTAAATCCAGTCCGCGAAACTACATTCCGATCCAGGATTGGATCATGGGTGTTCTGGGGGCCGGTGTCGCCCTTTACGGCTATTTCTTCTATGACAAGATCGTCAATGCGGGCGGTCTGGCGGATGATGTCGACAAGTGGATCGCCCTCGGTGGCTTGATCCTGCTGTTCGAAGCCGCGCGGCGCGCGCTTGGCCCCGCCATGGCGATCATTGCGACGATCTTCCTGGCCTATGTGTTCTTCGGCTCGTCCGAGTGGGTGCCCGAGGTGATCCGCTGGAAAGGCGCCAGCCTGAAAAAGGCGATGAGCCACATGTGGATCACGTCCGAGGGTGTGTTCGGCATCGCCTTGGGTGTTTCGACGAAATTCGTGTTCCTCTTCGTTCTGTTCGGCGCTTTGCTGGATAAGGCCGGGGCAGGGAATTACTTCATCAAGATGGCCTTCGGCGCGCTGGGTCACCTGCGCGGCGGTCCGGCCAAGGCCGCCGTTGTCGGTTCGGCCGCAACCGGCCTGATTTCGGGCTCGTCCATCGCCAACGTCGTCACCACCGGCACCTTCACCATACCGCTGATGAAGCGCGTAGGCTTTACCAGCGAGCAGGCGGGCTCGGTCGAGGTTGCCAGCTCGGTCAACGGCCAGATCATGCCGCCCGTGATGGGCGCCGCCGCCTTCCTAATGGTGGAGTACGTGGGCATCTCGTATGTCGAGGTCATCACCCACGCCTTCCTGCCGGCGGCGATTTCCTACATCGCGCTGGTCTATATCGTGCATCTCGAGGCCGTGAAGCGGAACATGCCCACTCTGGGCGACCGCGACGTGCATCTGGCGCGCACGGTCGTGGGGATGTTGATGTTCTTCCTGGTGTTTGCGGGGCTCTGCTATGGTTCCCAGTTCCCGGTGGACGCCGTCACAAGCTGGGTGCCGTCCAGCGCTGGTCTGATCCTGAGCCTGGCGGTGTGCGCCGTCTATGTTGCTCTGCTTTACCTGGCGGCTCAGGTTCCGGATCTTGAACCCGATGACCCGAACGCGACCGAAGTGAAGCTGCCGGTGATCTCCGAGATCTACAAGGCCGGCCTGCATTACCTGCTGCCGATCATCGTTCTGGTCTACTTCCTGATGATCGAACAGAAGTCGCCGGGTCTGTCGGCCTTCTGGGCGACCGCGCTGCTGTTCGTGATCCTGCTGACGCAGAAACCGCTCAAGGCGATCTTCCGGGGGCAGAGTGATCTGGCAAACTCCTTTGTCGATGGGGTTGCCGATCTGTGGCAGGGCCTGATCGACGGCGCGCGCAACATGATCGGCATTGCGCTGGCCACGGCCACGGCCGGCGTGATCGTCGGTACCGTGACCCTGACCGGTGTGGGGCAGGTGATGGCCGATCTGGTCGAGTTCCTGTCCGGCGGCAATCTGATCCTGATGCTGGTGATGGTCGGGCTGCTCAGCCTGATCCTGGGCATGGGTCTGCCGACCACGGCAAACTATATCGTCGTCAGCTCGCTGATGGCGGGCGTTGTGGTCGAACTGGGCGCGCAAAGCGGCCTGATCGTGCCGCTGATCGCGGTGCACCTGTTCGTGTTCTACTTCGGCATCATGGCCGACGTGACGCCTCCTGTGGGTCTGGCCAGCTTTGCTGCGGCCGCCGTATCGGGCGGTGACGCGATCAAGACCGGCTTCACTGCGTTCTTCTACAGCCTGCGTACCGTGGCGCTGCCTTTCGTGTTCATCTTCAACACCGACCTGCTGCTGATCGATGTCACCTGGGTTGAGGGGATCATAGTGGCCATATTCGCCACGATTGCGATCCTCGTGTTCACGGCCGGAACGATGGGCTACTTCCTGACCCACAGCCGCATCTACGAAAGCGTTGCGCTGATTGCGATCGCCTTCGCGCTGTTCCGGCCGGACTATTTCATGGATCGAATCTCGCCCTCGCACCTCGAGGTCGAGCCGGCCGGATTCGTTCAGGCCATTGGTGAGGCTGAACCCGGCACCGACGTGCGGGTGGTGGTCAGTGGTCCGGATTTCGACACCGGCAACATGACCGAGACCACGGTCGTCGTCACCGTGGGGTCCGAACCTGATGGTGCGGCGCGTGTTGACGCCATGGGCTTTTTGCTGATCGAGGAAGATGGCCTGGTGAAGATGGACGAACCTATGTTCGGCTCGCCCATCGCCGATGACCTGGCCAATTTCGACTATTACGCGGACGAGCCGGTGCGTATCGCATCCGCCGATCTTCCGGTCAGCCAGCCGCCAAAACAGTTGATCTATATCCCGGCCATGCTGCTGCTGGGGTTGATCGCCTTCCTGCAACGCGGCCGTGCCGCCAGACAAGAGGTGCCCGCATGACAAAGTCCGTCCTGTGCGCCGTTGATATCAGCAACGGCAATATCGATGCTCCTGTCCTGAAAATTGCCGCGAAACTGGCCGATCTCGACGGGGCGCAGCTGGACGTGGTGACCGTTCTGCCGGATTTCGGTGAAAGCTGGGTGTCCGGCTTTTTCCGGCCCGACTTCCACGACAAGGCGCAGCACGAAGCGCATGACAAGCTGGTTGAGCTGTGTGTCGATGCGGTCGGGTCGGAGCGCAACGCCACGATCCGCCATGTCGTTGCAACCGGCACGGCCTATCAGGAGATCCTGAAGACCGCCGAAAGCGCCGGCAGCGATCTGATCGTGATTGGCGCACACAAGCCGGATTTCAAGGATTACCTGCTGGGGCCGAACGCGGCGCGAGTGGTGCGCCACTCGAACGTTTCGGTCTACGTGGTCCGCTAAGTCCCGCTAGTAGCCGGTCATCTCAAGGTAGCCGCGCCCCTTGTGGCTGCCTGAGACGGTGACCGGTCCCTCCCAGTATTGAAAGCGCGTCCCCATCCAGGCTTGGGTGTTCTGAGCCCGAACGCGAATGTCCAGATCCTCGCCCGGGATGGACACGCGCCAATCCGTCGGAATATCGCGGTCCGCCACCCGGCTGGTCTCCAGTGGTGTGAAGATAACCGACCCGTCCGACAGGCTACGGCTGGAACCATCCGCGTTGATCCAGGTGGCCGAAGTATAGTCCCCACGTCCGCCGCGCAGGCGAAACGCCATCAACTTGTCGCCGTCCTTGAAACTGAGTGAGAACCAGTCCCACCCTGACTGATCGGCGGCCAAAGGCTGCGACGACCACTCGCGGTCCAGCCATCCGTTCCCAGTGACCGCCACATCGCCGTCGGGCAGATGCAGCGTGCCTTGGACGGCGTAGCCCGGCTGGGAATAATAGTAGCTGGCCTGCCCATCAGCGGATTTCACGGAAAACCCATTCTCACCATGAAAAACCAGCGGCCCCGAAGCAGACAGGTTCAGGTCGTACCCGAAATCGGTTCCGTTTGCAGTCAGGGTCAGGGTCTGGAGCGTTGGTCCTGCCATGCGCCATTCGTCGATCCATGCTTCGAACGGGTCCGCCGTGACACCGGCCTGCCCAATTCCACCACGAGACAAGCGCTCGGTAAAGAAGTGGCGTTCCGGAGTTGTCAGCGCGGCGTGGCCCATCCAGATCTGTGGGCTTTGCCAGCCAGCGGTTCCAAATGGCTTCAAGGCAGAGCGAAACAGGGTCCACTGTATGCCGTAGTCCCGACCGTCCTCTCCGGTCAGATTGGCCGTCAGGTACCACCATTCGATCCGATAGGATGGATGCGGGCCGTGGTCGGCGGGAAAATCGAACTGGTACTCTGGTTGTGGTACGTCAAACCCGTCGGCAGAACCGCCCAAACCGGCAAACCCCTGCGCCATTGCCGCAAGGGGCCAGAACAGCGCACACACGAGTAGTTTAGCGTTCATTGGCAAAGACCCTCAGCAAATCGGCCGGCGGCACCCGCCGAAGACGCCAGGCAGGCAGCGCCGCGGCAATGGCCGCGGCCACAAGTGTCCACAGCATGAGCTGCACCCATGACAACGGGAAAAGGTGCATGGGTAGCCGCCATCCAAACGCCTCGACATTGATGACGGCCAGCAGAATCCAAGCCAGTGCCAGACCCAGCGGCAAGGCGAGGCAGACGGTAAGGAAAGCCAGAACCATGCTCCGCGCCAGTTCCAGTTTGGACAAATGCGACAGTGTCAGCCCCATTGCCCAGACCGGAGCGATCTGAGGCAGCCGCTGGGTCCAGAGGGTCAGCAAGCTGGTCAGTATGGCAAAGCCGGCCACGCCAAGCGTCAGGATGTTCAGAGCGGATGTCACGACAAATGTCTTTTCGAAGATCGCCATGGACTGCGCCTTCAGCGCGGCCTGCCGGATGATCGCGCCTGGGTCCAGATCAAACCTGTTCTGTAGATCCGCCGCCAGCTCATCTACGCGCTCCGGAGCGATGCGAATACCAAACCGTCGGTTTTCGGCATTTGGTGCGATCCTGCCGAACAGGTCCATTGAGACGATCGCTTGCCCGGTCGGATTGCCGTAGTCGGAATAGACGCCAGCGATTGCCAAAGTATGATCGGCGGTGAGCGCAATTGAATCCCCCGGCCACAGATCAGCACGGCGGGCCAGCTGTTCGTTGATCAGGATGGCGCCGTCGGCCAGAACCTTGGTCCATACGTCCGGGGCAGCGGCGACAAGGGGCCAGTTGTCCCGGTAGGTCGCATGATCGACCACTCCGTACAGAAACAGCGGGCCTGTGGGATGATCCAGCTCCACATTCCGTATCGGCAGGACTGCGTCAACGCGCGGGGTCAGCCATGTCTCGATCTCGAGACCTTGATCCGAGTCCTTTGCCGTGATGTACAGCTCGGCCATCAGGCGCTGGTCCAGCCAACCGACGAAGGTAAGCCGGAAGCTGGACACCATGGTTCCGACACCGATATTGGCGGCCAGGGCCAGCAGCAGAGCCATCAGTGCAAGCGACAGGCCCGGCAGCTGGGCCTGCATGTCGGCCAGCACCCACTGCCGAACCGGGTCACGGGCGCGCCCCGCGCACAGGTGCAATATGCTGGACAGAACCAGAGGCAGCAAAAGGGCGCTGCCGGTCAGAATGCCTGCCATCAGAGCGAAACCAGCGACCAATCCGTCAAAGAGCAGAAAGATCACGACCCCGCCAAGAGCGAGCCCAACACCCGCCAGTCCGGTCACGACGGCTCGTGTGCTGCGGCCACGCCATGCCTGCAAGCCTGGGCCGGACAATACCGGCATTCGGCCCAGACGCCACAGGGCGTATCCGCTGGCTGCCAGGGTTCCTGTGATGGACATACCCAGCCCGGCCAGCACCCAACCGACCCTCAGTTGCAACTGACCATCCACCGGTGCACCATAGAGCCCGCGCAGGGTTGCGGCGACATCGGGCAACAACGCTCCGGCCAGGAAAAAACCCAGCAGCAGGCCTATGGATCCACCGATCAAAGCCAGACCTACAAGTTCGGCCAGAATGATGCGGGAAAGCGTCCCCATCGGGACTCCCATCGCCCGCAGACTGCGGACCATTCCACGGCGCTGCGCAAAGGCCAGCCCAACCGTTCCGTGCACGATGAACAGCCCTACGGCGAAGGACAGCAGGCCGAACGCGGAAAGGTTAAGGTGGAAGCTGTCGGTCAGGCGTGTAGAGTCGACGCTGTTGGAAGGGGGCTGACGGTTCAGCTCCGGCGCAACTTGGGACAGGGGCGCAATGCCGCGAGGCTGATCGGGCAGGATGGCAAGTCGCGAAATCTCACCCGGTTTGTTCAACAGTGTCTCAGCCACGCCGATATCGGTCAGAACCACATTGGGGGGAAGCGCAGTGCTGGCGATCGCCGGTGGAAGATCGGGCTGATCCTGCAGCATTGGCACCAAGTCTGGTGGCGCCAGCAGTCGGCCGGGCGCGGTCAGCATGGTCGCCGGGTCGGGTGGGGCTTCTTCCTGTTCCAGTCGCGTTACCGCCGGAAGCGGCGGGTAGGAGACAAGGTCTACTCCGGTCAAAAGAACCGATCGGTCCCCAACCCTGTACCGACCTTCCAGAACGGCCGCGACCTGCCATCCGGCGCGACGCAGATTTACGTATGTTTCCAAAGGAATGTGGCCGGATGGATGCCGCAGCATCTCCATCTGCCCAAGCGCCAATTGTTGGTTGGCACGCGCATAGCTGGCCCGGGCTTCGGCGTTGATGGCCTGGACCGCCGACCAAAGGCCTGTCGCAAGCGCGATTCCGATCAGCAGCGTGGCCAGTTGGATACGGTGCCAACGCCAATGCGACCAGAGGGCCTGGATCACGGTGCGAGTCATACGATCCGCCCGTTTGCAAGGTGCGCCGTTCGGTCAAGCCGGGCTGCGATCACGGGCGAATGCGTCACCAACAGCAGGGCTGCTCTGGTATCCGCAACTAAGGACAGCATCAGGTCAAGAACCGCCGCGCTTGCAGTCTCGTCCAGGTTTCCCGTCGGCTCGTCCGCCAGCAGCAGCTTGGGCCGGACGGCAAGGGCCCGGCCAATCGCGACCCGCTGTTGCTGGCCGCCCGACAGATGTTCGGGATAGCGTTGGGTCAAATCGGTGAGACCGAGCGTCGCGGTCAGATGCGCGAGCCACTCGGGGTCAACTCGATTTGCCAGCCGGGCATGAAATGACAGGTTCTGCGCAACCGTCAGCGACGGGATCAGATTGAATTGCTGGAACACCAGGGACACGTCTTCGCGCCTTAACAAGGCGCGGCCGCGATCGTCCAGTCGCGACAATGCCGTGCCATCCAGAACGATCTCACCGCTGTCAAAACTGTCCAGCGCGCCGGCAAGGTTCAGCAACGTGCTTTTGCCGCTGCCACTTTCGCCGGTGATGGCAAGCGTCTGACCGCGTTCCAGCGACAACGATACGTCGTTCAGGACAGGCCGCCCGCGCGGGTAGGTTTTGTGGATATTCTGTATTTCCAACAACATGATCAGTCTCACCTGGTGCGCTCTACAATGTGCGGCGCGCCGATCCGCTGTCCAGCCTTCAAAAAGTTTCGGTTCTTTTCGTCGCATGACCGCCCGCTGTCCGGCCTTGTGCCTTGAGAGCAGAGCCGCCATTGTGCAGTTTCAGTTTCCGGGCCGATGCAGGGTATCACCATGACATTGTCGCAGCAGATCCTTTGGGGCAGCTTCTATCTGGGGCTGTGTTTCCTGATCGAGATCGGGCTGCTCACATGGTGCACCATCATGGTGCGCAAGGTGATCGACAGGTGGGAAGGGCAGGGAACCTTTCTGCCCACGGCAGGCCCGATCGCCTTGGCGCTGGCCGTCATCGTGGCGACGCACACGATCCAGGTGTGGATCTGGGCGATCGTCTGGGTGATGGGAGATGTCCTACCGGACTGGAACTCGGCCCTGTATTTCTCGCTCGTGACCTTCACGACGCTGGGCTATGGCGACATTGTATTGGGCGAGGGGTTGCGGATTTTCGGGGCCTTCGCCTCTGTCACCGGATTGTTGGCCTTCGGTCTTTCCACGGCATTCATGGTCGCGCTAATGACGCGCGTGTTCCAGGAACGGTTCCTGACCTAGAGGATCGGCGAGAACAACCGCGCCAAAGGCGCGCCATAGCGGATATGCGGCGGTTGCTGGGCGAGGCTTCTGGTCATTTCGTAGCTGGCATCGAAATCGGTCTTCAGCATGTCCTCGGCGGCAGCGGCTGCCCGGCTGTCGAAGAACAGCGCCATTGCTTCGAAGTTCAGACGGAACGAGCGGTTGTCGAGGTTGGTGGTGCCAACTGCGGCTAACGTATCGTCCACCAGAATTACCTTTTGGTGCATGAACCCGTCGGTGTAGCGGAATACGCGCACGCCGGAATCCCGGATTTCATCGAAATAGGCAAAGGCGGCCAACCAGGGCAGGCGGTGGTCGATCATGTCCGGCACCAGAATGCGGACGTCAACGCCGCGCAGTGCGGCATGTTCCAGTGCCGTCATCACGTCGATATCCGGCACGAAATAAGGTGATGCGATCCACAACCGCTCCTGTGCTGCAGCGATCGTGGAAAAGAACATCAACGACCCCGTTTCAGTCGCGTCGCCCGGTCCGGTGGCGACCAGCAGCGCGTTCATGTCCTGATCGGATTCCGATCCGGCCCAGTCCAGCACGTCAATCAGGTCTTCTCCGCGGGCCCAGTGCCAGTCCTCGGTAAAAATTAGCTGTAATTGACGAACGATATGGCCGGTCATCTTGATGTGGGTGTCCCGCCAACGGCCAAAATACGGATCCTGTCCCAGGTATTCGACGCCCACATTATGTCCGCCGATGAACCCGGTTTCGCCGTCGATGATCACGGTCTTGCGGTGGTTGCGGTAGTTCAGCTGAAACCGGAACTTCGGTCCTCGCTGGTCCCGTGGATCAGCGACATCCACACCGGCCGAGCGCAGCTCCTCCAGGTAAGAGGACGGTAGGCCATAGCTGCCTACCGCGTCAGTCATGAACCGGACGCTGACCCCGCGTTTGGCCGCATCGATCAGCCTGTCCTGCAGTTCCAGCCCCAGCGCGTCATCGCGCACGATGTAGAACTGAATGAGGACATAGTTTTTGGCCGCATCGATCGCACGGAAGATGGATTGAAACGTCGCCTCTCCGTCGATCAACAGTTCGGCCCCGTTGCCGCGGGACAGGGGCAGGTGAGCCAGCGCCTCAAACGGGCGCGGATTGACGGTCAGCGTCGCTGGATCGGGTTTCGAGTGATCGGCAAAGCTGCGGATCCCTTCGACCACGCGCTCGCTTTCCTTGCGGGCGATCCGATACCCTTTGAACCGGTGATGTCCCAGAAACAGGTATAGCGGCACCGCCAGAAACGGTGCCGAAAGCAGAAACACCACCCATCCCACGGCGCCCTGCGGGGTGCGCGCCGTCTGAGCGGCCCGTACTGCGAAAAAAACCGCGACACAGTAGATGGCAAAGACGGACAGCGAGGCGATGAATGTCCACATGTGTGTGCCGACCTTTCCGCGCTTTAGTTCGAGCCGGTGAAAACCCGGGACCAGTCTTTGGCCATATCCACGATAACCCAGCCCATTTCTGGGCCTTTGTCCAGCCCGTCGACAAGCCGCCCGATGTGGCTGTCGCGATCATAGGCCCATTCCCGTTCGGCATCTGTGTGGTGGATCAGAACGCCCATCCGCGGCCCGTCGCCAGCGGTAGTCCATTCCAGCATGGCAAAATCACCGTCCGAGTTCCCGACCGCCAGGATCGGTCGTTTCCCGATCGTACGCTCGATATTGATCGGTTTGCCCTCCTTATCGTCGATGAACGCCAGCGCGGGCGCCTTCATGATCGTGGGCGTGCCGTCAACAATTTCGTAGGTGCTGTCCGCATAGGTTCCCAAAATCTGGTTGGGCGGTATTCCATAGGCGTCCTCGGCGAACACGCGCATGAAATGCAGGCCTCCGCCCGAAACTATGTAGGTCGTGAACCCCTCGTCACGCAGATACCGGAGCAGTTCGACCATGGGCTGATACGTCATCTGGTCATAGGCCAGCCCCGTATCGGGATGGCGTTCCGTCTGAAGCCATTCGGCGACGGAAGCCTGGAACGCATCGACGCTGAGCCCCGAATGCGTGGCGCTGACGACTTCGATCAAGGCATCTTCACCGCCCTTCAGAACGGTTTCGGCGTCGCCCTTGGCCGCGGCCTCCAAGGTCGGCGTGGTCAGGACCGAGGGATCGTCCTGCGCCATCTCGGCCAACTCATCCATGGCGTATATGAACTGGAAATAGACCGGCTGCTCGGCCCAGAGCGTTCCGTCATTGTCAAACACCGCCACCCTGTCTGCGGGGGTGACATAGTCGTCCGAGTTCGGCGTCGTCACCGTATCGACAAAGGCGATGATCCGTTCCTTGGCCGGACTGTCGGTCCAACTGGGCAGAGGGTCCGCCGAAAGGCCCGCAGGCAACGCGAAAACGGCGGCTGAGAAGATCAGGCGGAACATGAAATATCCTTTCGCATCAAAGAAATGAGGGTCGCCGATCAAGCCGGCGACCCTCGAGAGTAGAACCGACCTTTATCAGTTGTTGGTCGGCGTCAGCATCTTTTCCATCACCTGATCCAGGCTGAAGCTCGCCGCCTTCTGGCGCGGCGGGAACTCCTGGAAGGTTGCGAGGAAATTCGCCACGTATTGCTGCGCGGGCACCAGGAAATACACGCGGTCGATCATCCAGTCATAGTAGGTGTTGGACGTGCGATATCCGCGTTCATAGGGATCGCGGCGCAGGTTCACGATGATCGGAACGCGCAGTTCGGTCCACGGCTCCATCCAGGCGCGCAGGGTGGCCCAAGCCTTCTGCTCCAGGAAGATCAGCTTCCAGTCTCCGAAGCGCAGCGCCGTCATGTCGCCGTCATCCGAAAAATAGAAGATCTCCTTGCGCGGGCTTTCTGTGGTTTCACCCGTCAAGAGCGGCAGGATGTTGTAGCCGTCCAGATGCACCTTGTAGTCGCGACCCATCCCCGAGGACGAATAGCCTGCCTTCAGCTTGTCCTTGATCTCGGGATCTCCGGCCGCCGCCAGATAGGTCGGGAGCCAGTCCATGTGATGCACGATCTCGTTGGTGACCGATCCGGGTTCGATCTTGCCGGGCCAACGCACCATCGAAGGCACGCGCCAGCCGCCTTCCCAGTTGGTGTTCTTTTCGCCCCAGAACGGCGTGGAAGCAGCATCGGGCCACGTATTGTAGTGCGGTCCGTTGTCTGTCGAGTAATGAACGATCGTGTTGTCGGCGATGCCCAACTCGTCCAGCAGATCGAGCAACTGGCCCACATGCATGTCATGTTCGATCATGCCGGCCGAGTATTCGTCCATCACACGTCCGGTCATGTCATTGGCCTGCTGGCGCATCTCGTCTTTGACATGAGTGCGGAAGTGCATGCGCGTTCCGTTCCACCAGACATAGAAGGGCTGGCCTTGCTCGTGGGCCCGCTTGATGAAGTCGATCGCCGCAGCCACCGTTTCCTCATCCACGGTCTCCATCCGCTTCTTGGTCAGCGGTCCGGTATCTTCGATGGTTCCGTCGGCCTTGGACTTGATGACGCCACGGGGACCAAAGGCTTCGCGGAAAGTCCGGCCATCGGGCAAAACGGTGTCACCCGGATAGTCTTCGTTCTCGGGCTCCTCTTCCGCGTTCAGGTGGTAGAGATTTCCGAAAAATTCGTCAAATCCGTGGTTTGTCGGAAGATGTTCATCTTTGTCTCCCAGGTGGTTCTTGCCGAATTGACCGGTGGCATAGCCGTGGTCCTTCAACAAACCAGCAATGGTCGGATCTTCGACCTGCATACCAAGATCGGCACCCGGCAGACCGACCTTCGACAGCCCTGTGCGGAACACTGACTGACCCATGATGTAAGACGACCGCCCTGCGGTACAGGACTGCTCACCATAATAGTCGGTGAAGATCATACCTTCATTCGCGACCCGGTCGATATTGGGTGTACGGTACCCCATCATGCCTTTGGTATAGGCCGAGATGTTCGACTGACCGATGTCGTCGCCCCAGATGACCAGAATGTTGGGTTTCTGATCTTGCGCCCAGGCCGGCGCGGCCAGCGCGACAGAAACCGTAGCAACTGCCAATCGTCGCAGTCCTCTGCGCCATAGATGCGTTAAATTTCCCTGTGATGACATCTTTTTCTCCTTATGTGGTCAGGCAAAAACGGCCTTGCAGGAAAGTCAAAAAGGGGAAAATGCGTCCCCCGATCCGTCAATCATTCTACACGCCCTTCGCAGGTCAGGCGGTTCGGCAAAAAGGGGGAATCAAGACAAGCCCCTCTAGGCAATTGATAACTATCACAAAGACCAATCTAAAAATACTTATGTTTGAAGATAGCGCCCTGGGATTTGGCTCAGATTGGGTTGACGTTAGGTAAGTAATTGGCAGCCGCGTCAGGGATTGAGCTGGGGCAAAGCGGATTGAGAGTGGCCTAGGGGGCGGGCGATACGGTCAAGGCAATCTCGGACCTTGCTCCAGTTTTCCGCTTGCTGATCGCCGCCGCCATATCTGGACGCGCCGATTTCGCCCAGAGAAGCCTCGAATTCAGCAGTGTCTGGCGGGTCGGCCAGTCGCCGTTTCCAGACTTCCAACTTTTGATAAACACGGGCCAAGTCTTGTTGGCGCACAGCCTGCTTGAGTTCCGAAAAGGCATGCGCTGCCGAGGCCAGCCTGCGTTGCCTGGCCGCTGCCCAGCGTGCCAAAAGAACCGGATGTAGTTTGCGAAAAACAAACCATAATATCACGACCCCAATGAAGAAATAGCCGACCAGCTGCAGAACGGTTTCCCGGTCCGGAGGCTGCCAAGGCGGCGGCGCAAGAACGAGGTCGACGGGATCGGCGCGCGCAGTTTCGACCTTGTTGGTCTTGAGGTTGAACCAATCGATCTCGACAGGCGGCAATTGGGTCTGTCCGCCGTCCTGGGCCACATAGGTCACGCGGTCGGTGCGCTGGCCGGACAGAACGCCCCGGTCTTCGGTTTCCGACAATCGGGGCTCATTGGGATAGGCCCGCAACAACGGGTCCTCGATCTGGGGCAACAAAGGCGGGATCATGATCGGGGTCGTTCCGGTGATCTTTGCCGTCAGGGTGCGGGTCAGTGCGTCTCCGGTTTGAAGGCTGGTATCGCCCTCAATCTCCTGCGACAGTTCGAACCCGTCAGCGATTATCAGGGGATCCAATCCCCGGGCTGCGTCAGGAATCCCGACTGTCAGGCGAACGGCAGGCAAGGGAACCGAGACCTGAACGGGATCGTTGGTTTCGGGATTGGCAAATGTTACCTGCACCTCGGCCGCCGCAAATTCATACGTACCGGGGGCCAACGGATACAGACGATAGCTGCGCTGAACCCCGGACCATGTTTGGCCTTCGACGCTCTCGCTGACCGGCCCCGAAGCGCGATCGGGCAGGCGTACCAGAAGGTTTTCCTGTTCAAGCGATGGAAAGACCGGCGGATTTGGCATGTAGGTCGGCACCAGCACCTTCAGGCGAACGATGGCGGGCTGGCCGACGATTGTCGGATCCGGCGGCACTTCGATCGTGACGCGGGGCTGGATGTCTAGTGCTTGCGCCGAAGCCTGGGCGGGCCACAGAAGCAGCATCAAGAGCGCGAAGTACCTCATTGGGAACGCTCCTGATTTTCAAGAACAAACCGGCTGCGCAGGAAGTCCTGCATGTCGGTGTCGATGGCGCTGATCCACTGGTCGGCCGACAAGGGCGCGGCGTCCCCGGTCTCGGCCTGTTGCGTGGTGTCCGCGCCCAAACCGGCTTCGTTGTCGAACACCACGTCATCCGCCCCGATGCCCGCCTCCTCGCCGGTATCGGATTGCTCGCGGGTGGATTCGACCTCGGCCAGAATGGCCTGGGCGACGGCCAGGTTGTACGCGGCCTCCGGCCAATCCGGGCGGCGCTCCAGCGCGGTTTCAAAGGCTGCGATGGCCGGACGATACTCTCGATTTCGGATGCGGGCCATGCCTTCGGCAAACGCTGCTTCGGGCGTGGAAAGCTGGGCAAAGGTCTCGGAGGCTTCGGCATATTGCCCGGCTTTCAACTGGGCGTAGCCTCGGTGATACGGATTTTGAAACAGAGTGCTGGCGGCGGCGTAGTCCTTGCGGTTCATGGCGATCTGGCCCTGCTGGTCCGGGGTCAGGAACCAGTCCCGCCAACCGTCTGCGCGCGCGCCGGTCGGTGGCAGTAACAGCAATGTCACAAACCCCCAGCGGATGACCCAGCCGCGTCGGAACCACAGCAGCGCGATCAAGGCGACGGGCCAGGCCAGGATCCAGGCGCGGTCCTGCCAGTCGACGCGGTCATCCTCGCCCAATGCCGCGGAAAAACTGCGGGTGATCCCGCGGTTCAGCCGGGTAATGTCGCGGTCGTCGCCCGAGAAGGGAACGATCGTGGCGCTGCGCAGGCCGTCCAGTTGCGGAATCTGGCGGCCATTCGGAAGCATTGTCAGAAAAAACAACGGGGTATCAGATTGTCCCAACGCGGAAACCTGTTGCGGATCGATATCGTCAAGTACGAAGAGAACCGCGCCTGTGCCTGTCTGATCGCCCAGAATGTCCTGCGCCAGCGTCAGCGCGTCACCGGCGGCATCGCCCGCGACCGGCATGACCGCCGGGGTCAAGCCTTCAAGCAAGGGACGCAGGATGTTGGCGTCTTCGGTCAGCGGCGCGACCCGGTGTGCGGATCCGGCATAGGCGATCAGGGCGGTGGGCGCACCTGCGCGGGTGTTGATCAGATCGGTGATCTTCAACTTGGCACGGTCCAGCCGTGACGGCGCCAGATCGGCCTCCTCCATGCTGTCGGTGACCTTGAGCGCGATCACCAGCGGCGCGGTGTCCGCGATCAGAGGGTTCGGCGCCCGTGACCATGTCGGCCCCGCCACGGCAAGGGTCAGAAGACCGGCAGCCAGCGCGGCGAGGTCCAGCGGACCGACCCGCCGTTGATCCTCGGCCCCCAGACGCAGTGCCTGAGCGAGGTGTGGCGCGATGCCCGTAGGCAGGTCCGAGCTGCCCGATCCGCGCGGCCGGGTCAGCCACCAGACAGCGGCAATAGGCAGCAACAGCAACAGCCAGTAGGGGCGCAGGAAATGAAACTGGGCCAGAGCGTCAATCATGCCGCGCGCCTCCGACCATGTGAAAGGCGAAAGCCCAGAGTGCTGGCGAGGATGAGGAGCAGCGCCGCCGCCAGCGGATAATGCGCAAGGCTGACCCTCGGGCGGTAGCTTTGGGTTTCCACCACGCGGGGGTTCTGGGCGTCGATCTGCCGGTAGACCTCTGTCAGGGCGGCCTGGTCGTCGGCAAAGAAATACTGGCCTTGGGTTTTGTTGGCGATGTCCTTCAGCGCGTCCAGATCGACCCGGTCTTCGCCCGTGGCATCCGGGTCGCCGACACCGATCGTGTAGATCACGACACCCTTGTCCGCCGCAATCGACGCGGCATTGACCGGCGTCATGCGGCTTGAGGTATCGGCACCGTCCGACAGCACGATCATCAGACGTTGGTCAACCTCGCTCGATTCGAATGTGCGGATGCCCAGCCCGATCGCATCGCCCAGCGCCGTGTTCGGACCCGCCATGCCGACGGCGGTCTGATCCAGAAAGCCGTTGAGGCTTTGCAAATCCTCGGTGAACGGGGCCTGAACGAAAGCGCGGGTGCCGAAGATGATCAGCGCCATCCGGTCGCCTTCGCGCGCGGCGATGAAGGCGCGCAGAACGTCCTTGACGGCCTCCAGCCGCTGCTTGGGTGTGCCGTCTGCGGCCTTGAAATCGCGCTGGTCCATCGAGCCCGAGATGTCCACGGCCAGCACCACGTCGCGGGCGGATTTCTCGATGACGATCGGGTCGCCCAACCGTTCGGGCCGGGCCATTGCCAGAACCAGAAGCACCCAGATCAGGATCGCCAGACCGGCTTGCATCCGCGTCCGTCTCAGGGTTACCGAGCCGGATTGCGGCTCGGCCCCGGCTGCATGTGCGACGTGGCGAAAGAACGGGATGCGAATGGCATCGACCCGTTGCCTGTGCGGCGGAGCAAGGAAATAGACCAGTGCCGGCAGTGGCAGCAGAAGAAACACCCAAGGCGCGGCGAAACTGAACATCAGACCGCCCCCTTGGACCGATGCGACTTGATCCATTGCCGCGCCAGTTCGGCGGCATCCGGGTCGGTGACCCCCTTGCGGTATGGGGCGGCCGCCAGATTGCCGAGGGCCGAGGCGGAAAACCCGGACAGGTCAGCGGTTTGGCCAAGAAAATTCGTCCAGTCGTCACCGGTCAAACCGGCCACCTGAGACCGGGGAAAGGCGACAAGCGCCGCGCGGCGCACGATCTCGGCGGCTTTGGCCGGGTCATTCTGACACCGGTCCAATTCCTTCAGTGCATACCGCCGATAGGCATTTGACTGCCGGTGCCGCAGGATCGCCACGAGGATCAGACCAACCACGAGCAACAGTGCCACTGCCAGAACAACCCAGCCCCAGGTCTGCGGTACCATGGAAATCGGAGCCGGCTCGGGCGCGGGTTTCAGCATGTCCAGCAGCTCGACCAGCGATTTGCCTTCGGTGTCCGGGGTCATGACCGCCCCCGTTGGTGGCCGAACAGTCTCAGGATCTGGGCCAGAGCGGGCTCGGCGGTGGTCAGCGGGACGACGGGAAACCCGTATCGGCGCGACCAGGATTGCAGCTGCGCCAGCCGTTGCTCCATCGCCTGTGTCACGCGGTCCGACATCTGGCGGTCTGACGCGTCCAGTTCGATCTGCTGGTCGCCGTCCGAGACCGTCAGGCGAAGCTCGGGCGGCATGTGGCGCGAGATCGGATCGGAGATGTCGAACAGGATCAGGTCATTGGAATGGGCCAGGCGGCGCAGCAGCCGTTCGGACCCGTCGGTCAGGCCGTCAAAGTCCGAGAACACGCAGACCAAGGCATTGGTATGTGCGATGCGCGCAGCCTGTTGCAGCACCTGGTTTAGCGAGACCGTGGTCTGTGGGCGCAACCCAGCGTGCAGGCTGCAATTGAGCGCGCCGAGCGAGGACAGAAATCTCCGCAAGGCCGCCGGGCGGCGCTGTGGCCGATGTTCGGCCAGGTCGGCATCGCCGAACACGATCCCGCCGACGCGGTCGCCTTGCGCCAGAACCCGATGGGCGGCGATGGCCGCAGCCTCGGCCGCTACCACCGATTTCATGTAGACTTGTGTGCCGAAGAACATCGAGACCCGCTGATCCACCAGAAGCAGCGCCGGGCGGTCGCGCTCTTCGGTATAGACGCGCACATGCGGCTCGCCGGTTCGGGCCGTCACTTTCCAGTCGATCGTGCGGATGTCGTCGCCGGGCAGATAGCTGCGCAGTTCCTCGAAATTCAGGCCGCGCCCGCGCAGGCGCGAGGCATGGCGGCCGTTCAGCACTGAACGGGCCGGCTGTCGGGGCAGAAGGCTGAGCGCGCCGGTGCGCCCGCCCAGGCTCAGCAGGTGGCGGGCATCGACGTGGATGCGTGGGTCGCGGGATGTCGCTGCGGTCGGGGACACGCGGCTCTCCTTTGTTGCGATCAGGGCAGGGCGACGAGCTTCAGGATCTCGTCGATCACGTCATCGGCGGTCTTGGCGTCCCCCTGCGCTTCGAAACTCAGCGTGATGCGGTGGCGGAACACGTCATGGGCAATAGCACGGACGTCGGCCGGGTCCACATAGTCGCGCCCGTTCATCCAGGCATGTGCCCGGCCGCATTTGTCCAGCGCCAGCGATGCCCGCGGGCTGGCGCCGATCTCGATCCACGCGGCGAGCTCATCGCTAAGCGCGGACGGCGTCCGGGTGGCCTGAACCAGATCGGCCATGTACCGATCCATCGCATCCGAGACATGGATCTGCCCGATCTGCTGCCGGGCGGCAAAAACGGCATCCTGCGGGATCGGTGAGGGTTTCTCGGCGGTGGTCCCGGAATTGGCGGCCGTATCCTCGCCGCGGACCAGACGGATCACCAGCACCTCGTCCTCGACCGGGGGGTAAGTGATCTGCACATGCATCAGGAACCGGTCCATCTGTGCCTCGGGCAGCGGATAGGTCCCTTCCTGCTCGATGGGGTTCTGAGTGGCCATCACGATGAACAGCGGCTCCATCTTATGGGTGGTGCCGGATACGGTGACCTGCCGCTCCTCCATCGCCTCAAGTAGCGCAGCCTGAACCTTGGCCGGCGCGCGGTTGATCTCGTCCGCCAGGACGATGTTGGCGAAGATCGGGCCGGGCTCGAACCGAAAGGTGCCGCCCGCTTCGGTCTGGGTATAGACCTCGGTCCCGGTCACGTCGGACGGCAGCAGGTCGGGTGTGAACTGGATGCGGCTGAATTTTGCATCCAGATTGCGCGCCATCGCCTTGACAGCACGGGTTTTGGCCAGGCCCGGCAAACCTTCGATCAGCAGGTTCCCGTTGGCCAGCAGCCCGATCAGAAGGCGGTCGATGACCTGAGTCTGTCCGATGATCGATTGGGCCATCCGGGCTTTGAGATCGTTGATTTGGTCAAGCGGTGTCATGGCAGTCCAATCATCAGAAACGGTCAATAATGCGTTTGCGCCGGACCCGCTGGATCTTTTCGGTCAATCCATTGCAATATTTGAAAGTTAGCAGCGCACCCGGGACCGATCCACCCCCGATTTCAGGGTGTTCAACCCTGATCAGGGCCGTGCCGACTTGACGTCGTCGGCCAAACGTCCATCCAGCGACATCAGGACGGCGATCGGGCGCAGGGCCGGAATGTGGCTGAAGATGATCAGAATGCACACGGTCAACGGAACGCTGAGAAACGCGCCGATCAGGCCCCAGACCGTGGTCCAGAAGGTCAGTGCGAGGATGACCAGAAATGTCGACATGTTCAGCGAACGGCCCAGCAGGGCCGGGTCAAGGAAGTTGCCGATCAGGAACTGGATCGTGCCGCACCCGAAGACGATGATCAGGAACGGGCCGATCGTCTCGAACTGAACAAGGGCGATCATCGCGGGAAAGATCACCGCGATGATCGACCCGATTGATGGGATGAAGTTCAGGGCAAACGTCAGAACGGCCCAGGTTTCCGCGTATTCCAGACCCAACACGCGAAAAACCGAATAGCTGATTCCAGCGGTAACGAGGCTGATGAAGGTTTTGACCCCGACGTAGCGCTGCAAGCTGAAGGTAATCGCATCCAGAACCGAAGAAAGCTCGGCTCCGGTGACGGGGTTGCCCGCTGCAATCCGCAGCTTTTTGCGGAAGGCCAGCCGCTCGGCCATCAGGAAGGCCACATAAAGGCTGATCAGGAAGAACTGGTTTAGCATCGAGGTGGCGCTGCCCAGCAAAATCCGCGCGACCGAGGTCATGTCGATGCTGATCAGGTTGTCCCGGACAAAAGCGGTGACATCATTCCCGACCAGACCGGTGACGCGGTTGATCACGCCGTCGAACTGGCTTTCATAGGTGCCCGCGGTTCGCGCGAACTGCGTGGCCTGACTGCCGAGGATGTAGGTGATCATGAACAGGCCTGCCAGAACCACTGTGACTGCGGCCAGGTTGGCAAGCCAGACCGGAGCGCGGGTCAGTGCGATCACCCGATCGCTGAGTGCGATGATCAGCACGTTGATCAGCAAGGCCATGGTCAGCGGAACCAGAAAGCTGGCGCCTGCGTAAAGCCCCAGAACCACAAGCGTCAGCACGATGGTGACGTCGCGAACGACACTCAACCTCAGCGGTGTGCGGGTGGGGGGCTCTGATGGCGTCATGCGGGGCCTCGGCTATACCGGTGCAAGCCGGCAGCGATTGGAGTTTTGTGGGGCAATCCTGCACAGGCAGCGGGCTTTATGCAATCGGGCCAGACAGTTATTCGGGAGATTCTCGTGCAATTGGCACATTGGCCGGTTCTTCCAACGCGGATTGCAGGCTAGAGTTTCCCAATGACACGTCTTTCGATTCCCGTTTTTGGCCGGTTTGGCCGGGCGCTGTGGCTGGCGGTCCAACGCTTTGGCGACAAAAACGGTTTCGTCATGAGCAGCCATGTGGCGATGTCGCTGATGCTGGCGCTGTTTCCGTTTGTTCTGTTTACCGTCGCGTTGGCCGGGTCGCTGTCGCAGGGATACGTGACGGACGAACTGATCGAGTTAATCTTCGGTGCGTGGCCTCAGGACGTGGCCCAGCCCATCGTGGCCGAACTGCGCGCGGTTCTGGACGGGTCGGGTTCGGGTGTGATCACGCTGGGCGGTCTGCTGGCCGTCTACTTTGCCTCGAACGGAGTGGCGGCCGTACGTGCCGCCATGAACCAGGCCTATCATGACAATGACAGCTGGCCATTCTGGAAGACGCGCCTGCTGTGCCTCGGGTTGGTCATTTTGGGCGGAGCCGCGATCCTGCTGATCGCGGCGGTTGAACTGGTGCTGCCGGTCTATACACGTCTGGTGTCCGAGAATACGGCCGTGGACGTGGGCGAGTGGCTGTCGGTTGACCGTTTGCGCTGGACCTTCACGGTGGCTGTGCCGGCGGGAACGGTTCTGCTGGCGCATCTGATCCTGCCGACCAAGCGTCACCGCATCATGCAAATCCTGCCCGGAGTGGCGCTGACCCTTCTGTTGTGGGCGGCCGGAGGGTGGGGGTTCTCGGTCTATATCGCGCAATTCGCGACCTACAGCGCCACCTATGCTGGCCTGGCGGGGGCCATGGCCGCGTTGATTTTCATGTATCTGTGCGCTGCCATCCTAATTTTCGGCGCAGAGTTCAACGGCGCGTTGATGGACATCGACAACCAGGGCGAGGTCGGGGCTTCATGAGAAATTGGCACCGCATCGCCCGGATCATCGCGTTTTCCGGATGCGCCCTTTTGCAAAACGGCGGTTGGGCTTGGGCGCAGGACTATGTCGGCTCGGACGCTTGTCGCGATTGTCATGACGAACAGGTGCAAGCCTGGGCGGGATCCCACCACGCGTTGGCCTGGATAGAGCCCACGCCTGACACCGTTGTGGCCGACTTCGGTAATACGGCCTTTTCTCATGACGGCATGACCGTCACGTTTCGACGGGAGGGGTCGGACTATCTTGCCGACGTGACCGAGAAAGACGGCCAAAGCCTGCAATACAGGGTTCATTCCGTCGCTGGGATCGAGCCGTTGCAGCAATATCTGTTTGAAACCGAGCCCGGCCGATTGCAGAGCTTTGATGTGGTCTGGGACACGCAGGCCAAGCGCTGGTATCACCTGTATCCGGATCAGGACTTGCCGCCAGACGATGGGTTGCACTGGACCGGCCCATACAAGAATTGGAACGGCCGCTGCGCGGAGTGTCACGCGACAGGGTTCGAAAAGAACTTTCAGCCGCAGACCCAGTCCTTTGCTTCCGAGCAGGTCGAGATCGGCGTGGGTTGTGAGGCCTGCCATGGCCCCGGCTCGGCTCATCTGGATTGGACAAAAGGTCAGCCTGCACCTGCCGGGCTGAACGAGTTTGGCTTTCCTGCCATCTGGGGTACGGGCGACACCGAGGTCGAGATTCAGCAATGCGCCGGCTGTCATTCCCGCCGTGAAGCTCTGGAGGACGGAAACCCGCTGCCGGGCACGCCATTCCACGATGCCTACAATCTGGCGCTTCTGCGTCCGGGTCTGTACCAGCCCGACGGCCAAATACTGGACGAGGTCTATGTCTATGGATCTTTTCTGCAGTCCAAAATGTATGCGCAAGGCGTCGGCTGCCTGAATTGCCATGAGGCGCACAGTGCAACCTTGAAGGCCGAGGGCAATGCGGTCTGTACGCAGTGCCATTCCCCGGCTGGCAACCCCGATTTTCCGTCACTGCGAAAGGCGCAATACGACGATCCCTCACACCACCACCACCCGGAGGGAGGCGAGGGGGCGCAGTGCAAAAGCTGCCACATGATCGAACGCCTCTATATGGGCGTCGATGGCCGGCGCGATCACAGTTTCCGTGTGCCGCGCCCCGATCTGGACTTGGGAGAGGATGCCTGCACTGATTGCCACACGGATCAGGATCAGCCATGGGCCGCCGCCGCCATCAATGACTGGTTCCCGGACTCGGATCATCGTACGCCCCATTTCGGGACTGCTTTCGCCCCCGCATTTGCCGGAGAGGTCAACGACCCGGCTGCGTTGCTGGCTATTGCTCAGGACGGGGCGCAACCAGGCATCGTGCGGGCGACGGCCGCCTATCTGCTGCAACCCTTCGCGACCCCCGAAATGGCCGAGCAAACAGCAGCGATGCTGACGGACGAAGACCCATTGGTTCGCGCCAACGCGGCGGTGTTGCAGCGGGCGGCAGGGCTGGACGACAGGGTGGCCCGGTTGTCGCCGCTGTTGTCCGACCCAGTGCGAAATGTACGCCTCGCCGCTGCCAAGGAGTTCCTGCCCATTCCCGCCGCGGCTTTGACGCCCCTGCAGCGCAACAACGCGCGTGAGAACATGGCGGATTGGCAGCGCTCGTTGTCCAACCGTCTGGATTTCCCGGAAACCCACCTGGTCCTTGGGGGGATGGCGCTGACGCTGAGAAACCCTGTCGCCGCCGAACAGGCCTTTCGTCAGGTGGTATCCATGGATCCCCAGCGCGAGGATGCTTGGCCAATGCTGATCCAGCTGGCCCAAATCAACCGCGGCACGGATGCAGCCCGACAAGTATTGGATGAGGGTCTTCGGACTCTGCCCGACAGCCCAGCGCTTCAGGATCTTGCGCGGCAACTGGGCCGGTAAACCGGCATCGAAGCGACGCAGTTGCGCCATTTTGCAGTCCCATTTACCGGCCAACATCCATGGACAAGGCATTGACCAGTTCAGGATGTGGTAATCCATGTTGTATTTGAAACGCCCGTCGACAAAGCTCGACCAACCTGTGGCAACGCGCCGGGTCTCGCTGGATCAGCGGATCGACGAGTTGCGCAACAAGCCGGCCACGTATCTCAACCATGGCGAGGCGTTGCTGCTGCAGGGGATCGCGGCGGCATCGTTGCGGCCGCAGCGGATTGTAGCCGACAAGATCGCGCTCGACGACGATTGATCAGCCCCGAAAACCGGTTGCCACCACGAATTTTTCCGAACTGTCCGACCGTGAAGCTGGCGGTTTGACGTTTGCCACTTTGTCGAACTTCTGCTTCAGCAGTTTCTGCAGATCGCCCTCGGCGCCACCAGCCAGAACTTTTGCGACAAAGGTTCCTCCGACCTCCAGCACGTCAAAGGCGAAATAGGCGGCGGTTTCGCACAGCGCCATGATCCTCAGGTGGTCGGTCTGCTTGTGCCCGGAGGACGCTGCGGCCATGTCCGACATGACAACGTCGGCTTTGCCGCCAAGCCACTGTTTTACCTTCTCGTCGGCATCGTCTTCCATGAAGTCCAGAACGTGGGTTTCGGCACCCGCCACGGGCTCGACCTCTTGCAGGTCAACACCCAGAACCGTCCCGATCCGCTTGCCCGATTTCTCGCCCAGCGCATTCACGCGTTTGACCGCGACCTGACACCAGCCACCGGGCGCGCAGCCAAGGTCGACCACGCGTGCGCCGGGAACCAGAAAGCGGAACTTGTCGTCTAACTCCAGAATCTTGTAGGCCGCGCGCCCCCGATACCCCTCGGCCTGCGCTCGCTTAACATACGGATCATTCAGCTGCCGCTCGAGCCAGCGGGTCGAACTGAGCTTGCGTCCGCGCGCGGTCTTGACCTTGACCTTCAAGTCACGCTGCCCGCGTCCCGAAGTGTTTTTGCCGCTGGGTTTCTTGGCCATTGAAAAGGTCTCCTGAAGACTGCGAGGCCTTTACCCGCTTGTTCATGTGGCATCAAGCCGATGATATCGACCGCTCCATCAATAGCAGATCGGGCCAGGGCGTAGAAACACCAAATGCCACCCATCCCAGACCGTTCAAGACCTTCCCGCCGAGGCCGCCAGATATCGGCGGTGAAGCCGAAAAACTGTGCAGCAGCTCTAGCGCCTCTGCCGAGTCGACCGCTGGCACGGCGATCCCAATTCCGCCAATCGCCAAAGCATAGTGCGGAACGGTGTTGGCGATGTGAAAACCCGGGCTGAATACCTTGAACCCGGCAGCCTCAAGCGCACAGATCGTGGTTGCGGCCGTCGAAACCCGGTAGGCGATCGCTATGGTCGCAAGCGGCATGCAGCGCAGAGCTTTCTCAAAACGGCCCGTCTTCCAGGACGCCATCGGCGCTCATCTGTGCATAAAGCAAACCCTCGCGCAGCCCACGGTCCGCCACCGATAGGCGGTCGGTCGGCCAGCAGCGCAACAGCGCTTGCAAGATAGCAGATCCGGACATGATCAGGGCCTGCCGGTCCTCGCCGATGCGCGGATCGCGACGGCGGCCTTGAGGGCCAAGCTCCAGATAGCCGCGAATGACCTTGTCAATCTGATCGCTGGTCATGCGTAGGCCGTCCACCTTGGTTCGGTCATAGCGCTTCAGGCCCAGATGAGAGGCAGCGACCGTTGTGACGGTGCCACTGGTGCCAACGATCTGAAACCCCTCGCGGGCCTGTTCGTCCTTATAGGGCGCAAAATCGGCGAGGTTTTCTTCAAAAAACCAACTCATCAGGGCAAAGCGGGCTGCATCGTCTTCGACATCGTGGAACTGATCGCGCAGTGTTGCGACGCCCAGTGGAACGCTGATCCAGTCCACCACCTTGGCGGCGGGAAAGGGACTATCGACCGTGTGAAAACCGTTGTGCAGCCGCATGATCGCTGTTGAACGGTCGCGTCGCGGAACCGAAGACAGGTCAATCCAGACCAGCTCGGTCGAGCCGCCGCCGATATCCACGACCAGCAACTGCTCGGTCTTGGTGCTGACCAGCGGAGCACAGGAAATGACCGCCAGACGGGCTTCTTCCTCGGGTTGGATGATTTCAAGGGTCAGGCCGGTCTCACGCTTTACCTGACGTATGAAGTCGCGTGAGTTTCGGGCGCGGCGGCAGGCTTCGGTCGCCACCAGCCGCATGCGCTTGACCTTGTTGCGTTTCAGCTTTTGCTGGCAAATCCGAAGGGCTTGGATGGTGCGCGCCATTGAGGACCGCGACAGCCGTCCGGTCCTTTCAAGCCCGGCACCAAGCTGCACGGACTTCGAGAAGCTGTCGACCACATGAAAGCCGCTGCCCTTGGGCTGGGCGATCAGCATGCGACAACTGTTTGTCCCCAAATCCAGCGCGGCATACAGGGCATCTGGATCGGGTCTTGCCGGCGCGGGGCTTTCGACCACCTTCGGGAACGCGCCCGCACCTTTGGGACGCTTGGGCGCCATCGTCACGCCCTCCGATTTTCGAGTTACCCCGACCTTAGGTTGCGGGCGCGCGTCGTGCAAGACGCTCATTAAAGTCATGAGGATTTTGATGGACACCGAGACTGGAGAAACCGGTGCAGGGCCTGTATCCCGAACTGCAAAACGTCGCTGTAAAAGCCCCGGGTGTCGAAATCCGACCGACCCGGCCCCACATAGCCGTTTAGAACCGGACCATCTGGTTAGGAGGAATCAAGATCAATGCCTGACGTCACTATCGTTTACTGGCGCGACATCCCCGCTCAGGTCATCGTGGGCAAGGGCCGCCGTGGCGCAAAGCGACAGTTGGATGTGCGGTTCGAGCAAGCCATCGACCGCGCCGCCATGAAGGTGAACGCCAAGGACAGTGATGCCTATCTGGCCGAGTGGCGCAAAGCCGAGCCGTTCGAGGTTGAGGGTGACCCGACCGAGATCGCCGAGGCTGAAGCGTTGCGCCTGGAAACGGAATACGATCAGGACCGCATCAAGGCCCTGATCGCAAATGACGGTTGGGCATGAGCCCCAGATCTTTATGGGAGGCCGCAATGGCTTTGCTGAACTTCAAGAAACGTGATGCGGCCGATAAGGCCCCGGTGAACCCGACCGTCGAAGCCTTTCTGAAAGGGTATTCGATCGAAGTCATGCCGCGTACTGCCGATAGGGTCGAGGATTTCCGCGACCTGCTGCCCGAAGGCACGCGCGTGTACATCGCCCATATCGAGGGCACGCCCATCGAGGACATGGTCAAGACCGCCAAGCGGATCGCGGCCGAGGGATATCCTGTCATGCCGCATTTCCCGGCCCGCATCATCAAGGACGCGGCGACGTTGGAGAACTGGATCGCCATGTATCAGGGCGAGGCGGGTGTCGAGCAGGCCTTGCTGCTGGCCGGGGGCGTGGACAAGCCGCATGGCCAGTTCGACAGCTCGATGCAGTTGCTGGAAACGGGTCTGTTCGACAAGGCGGGCTTCAAGCGCCTGCACGTCGCAGGCCACCCCGAGGGCAACAAGGATATCGACCCGGACGGTTCGACCAAAAACGTGGACGAGGCATTGCGCTGGAAGCAGAAATTCAGCGAAACCACCGACGCAAAAATGGCACTGGCCACCCAGTTCGCCTTTGACGCCAAGCCGATCATCGCATGGGCCGACGGCCTGAAGGCGGCGGGGATCGACCTGCCGATCCATATCGGCATCGCCGGTCCGGCCAAGCTGCAGACCCTGATCAAATTCGCGATCGCCTGCGGTGTGGGCCCGTCGCTGAAGGTGCTGCAGAAGCGCGCCATGGACGTGTCCAAGCTGCTGCTGCCCTACGAGCCGACCGACGTGATCACCGCGCTGGCCGAGCACAAGGCGGCCAACCCCGACTTCAACATCACCAACGTGCACTTCTTCCCGCTTGGCGGCATCAAGACCAATGCCAACTGGGCCATCGAAAACGGCGGCGCCTCGGCGAAGCCTGCAAACTCCTAAGGACCGGACATGACCCGAACAGTCGTAGAATCAAAGACCAAAACCGCGATCATCGGCTTCGATCAGCCGTTCTGCGTGATCGGCGAGCGGATCAATCCGACCGGCCGCAAGAAGCTGGCCGCCGAGCTGGAAGCGGGCGATTTTTCGACCGTCGAGCAGGACGCGCTGGCACAGGTCGCGGCCGGGGCGACCGTGCTCGATATCAACGCGGGTGTGGTCTACAACTCGAACCCCAACCCGAACGAGACCGAACCGCCGCTGATGCGACAGATCGTCCAGCTGGTGCAGGGTCTGGTCGACGTGCCGCTGTGCATCGACAGCTCGGTTCCGGGTGCGTTGGAGGCCGGGCTGGAGGCTGCCGAAGGCCGCCCGCTGCTGAACTCGGTCACTGGCGAGGAGGACCGCCTGGAACTGGTTCTGCCGCTGGTCAAGAAATACAATGTGCCGGTCGTAGCGATTTCGAACGACGATACGGGCATTTCCGAAGACCCCGACGTGCGCTTTGAGGTTGCCAAGAAGATCGTTCAGCGCGCGGCTGACTATGGCATTCCGGCCCACGACATCGTTGTGGACCCGCTGGTGATGCCGATTGGCGCGATGGCTACTGCCGGCCAGCAGGTCTTTGCCCTGGTACGCCGCCTTCGCGAGGAGCTGGGCGTGAACACCACCTGCGGTGCGTCCAACATCTCGTTCGGTCTGCCGAACCGTCACGGCATCAACAACGCCTTCCTGCCGATGGCGATGGGCGCGGGCATGACCTCGGCCATCATGAACCCGGTGGCGCTGCCGGTAACGCAGAAGAAGATCGCCGAGAAAAAGGTCGAGGTTGCAGCGGCGGGCATCATCCTGCCCGACGGCATGGACGACGAAACCTTCGTTCAGATGTTCGGTCTGGGCTCGACCAAGCCGCGCGCCGGCAAGGAGATGGAGGCCATTCGCGCCGCCAACCTGCTGACCAACAACGACCCGCATGGCGGCGAGTGGATCAAGTTCAACAAACCTGCCGATGCTGCAGGCGCCGAAGGCGAGAGCGCACGTGGCCGCCGGGGCGGTGCTCGACGTCGCCGGGCCTGAGCAGGCTGCTTTGTCAACGGGCCGGGCAATCTGCCCGGCCTTTTTGTTTGCCGCGCTGATCGAAGCATCTTGAACTCTGCGAAGGACGAGTGATATTCAGCACCGAGCGGCGGGTATGATGTAATGGTAGCCTGTCAGCTTCCCAAGCTGAACGCGCGGGTTCGATTCCCGCTACCCGCTCCAAAACACTCTGATATTGGCCCGCTTGAAGCTCGAAAGCTGAGGTGGACTCGGACTATTTACCGCCAAAATCCCGCCACAAAAAAGCCAAAATGAACGAATTCTCGCGTTAAGCGGGAATTCCTTTTCGTTTGTGGGGAGGTTTGCCAGATGCGGGCTCGCTACGATTTGAACTGACGGGGGAACCCTCGTTCCTGTGCGAAATTCGCACATTAATGAGTACAAACTGGAGTTCAAATCATGTCGAAGGCAATTCGTAGTCTTTTTATTCGTCTGCGCCGTGACGAGCGTGGCGCCACTCTTGTCGAATACGGTATCGCACTGTTCATCGCGATCGCTGTTGGCGGGACCCTGCTGACCGGTCTGGGCGGCACAACCAACACCAACTTCAATGACGCCAACACGGCTGCAACACGGCCGTAATCCTGCTGTTTTGGCCTGAAAAGCAACTGGTTTTCCGCCGCGAGGACGGCGGGAAGCCAGAACCAGCCCAGTCTCGGCATTAGGCGTCCCGCGTGACGCAGTTTGGGCCGAGGACTGGCCCCACGTTTTCAGAATGACCGGCCCGGCTATTTGGAGGGACCTATGCGATTGAAATCCTTGATGATGACTATTCTTGGCGTGGGTCTGGCGGGTGGCGCCGTGATGATCGCGCAGGAGCAGCTGAGACGGAGCCAGGCCGCGGCTGATCCGACGATCGTTCGCGTGGTCGCAGCAGCAGAAGAGATCCCGTTCGGATCTCCGATTGAAGGTCACAAGTTGACCGCCATCGACTGGCCGGCGGATTCCGTGCCGGCAGGTGTATTTACAAGTTTCGAAGATGTTCTGCCCACAGCAGGTGTCGATCCGCGACGCGCCAAGCGCGCGTTGGCGCAGGGTGAAATCCTGTTGGCATCAAAGGTTTCTGACTTCGGTGAGAAGGTCACCATCGTTCAGACCTTGGGCGAAAACAATCGTGCAATGGCCATCAATGTGGATGCGCAGACCGGTGTTGGCGGGTTCGTCACACCAGGTGACTTTGTTGATATCGTGCTGACGCAGGGCAAGAACGAGTCGCTGCGGGCGGTGACGATCCTGCAAAACATCCGTGTCATTGGGGTTGATCAGACGGCTGATGAAGATGTCGACCAGCCCGGGATTGCCCGAACGGTGACTGTCGAAGTCACGCCGGACCAGGGACAGCGATTGGCATTGGCTCAGAAGGCCGGGCAACTCAGCCTGTCACTGCGGTCCCTGCAAATCCAGGAAGACAAGCCATTGGAGGCCATCCGCCTCAGCGACATTCTGCTTGAAAAGTCGCCGGTTGCAGAGGGCGCGCCCAAGCCGATCGTGAAGGTGCGTCGTGGCACCACGGACGTCCAGGAAGTTCCTGTTGCCGGCAACCCCACGAATGCAACCGTGTCCAACTGATCGCTCGCGAGGTCTGTTCATGCCCACGTTGCGCAACATAAAGGACGACGAACAGGGGACCATTCTGGTTTTCGTCGGAATTTGCATGACCGTGATCGTTGGCATGGCGGCGTTGACCTTTGATCTTGGGCGGCTGGCTTCTACGCAGACTGACCTGCAGGCTTATACCGATCACGTGGCTCTGGCCGCCGCCGGAGAACTGGATGGCGGCAGTGACGCGATCACACGCGCCACGGCTGCTGCAGCCGGAATGATCGAAGACTCCCAGTTCTTTGCCGAGGGCAGCCAAGATCTGGGGACGGCCGCAGATTATTCGCTGCGGTTTCTGTCGGGTCTGCCCGATCCTGCCGCCGATCCGGATGACAATGATCCAGTCGATGGGTTTGTGACGACTGATCCCGCTATGGCCGTTCTGGTTGAGGTGACCGCGACCCCTAGAACCGTTTTCCTTCCGTTCGGTCGGGCGCTCGCTGACTTGTTGGGCGTGACTCGCCCGGATGAGGATGTCGAGGCGGTCGCGATTGCGGGTTACACCCAATATGCCTGTGATGTGACGCCGTTGATGTTCTGCATCCCTCCCGGCTGGACAGCGAATGCAAACAAGGGATCGACCATCAAGTTACGTACTGGAGGTAACGGTGCCGCTTGGGGGCCGGGGAATTTTGGTTTCCTCGACCCGACGGACATCGGCATAAACCCCAACGGTCCTTGCGCGGGGCAGACCGGATCAAAACTCTATATCTGCCTGATCGCGGCCCATGGAAACCTGACGCAATGCGTGTCTCAGCGCGGGGTCGATACCGAACCCGGTCAGCGAAATGGCATTGGCAGCGCAATCTACAATTCACGGTTCGATATTTTTCACTCGACGATGAGCAAACTCAAGAATGATGAAGACTATGCGCCCGGACCGCAGGTCATCGCGGGCTGGGAAAACTCTGGCGGAAGCTGTCTGAAGAACAATCCCGAGGTTTCGACCGACTCGATGCCGTTTCCGCCCGACGATTGCTTCGCCGCCGGCACCTGCGCGCATGGCGGCCGTTTTGGAAACGGTGTCTGGACCTCCGGCAAAGCGGCTTATTTGGACATGAACTATGGCGACGGTCCGGCCAATGATCTGACGCCGCACCCGCTGGGTAACCCGACTGGAAACACGCGATACGAAATGTATCTCGACGAGATCGCCAGGGCTGGTACGGGTGATGTGCTGTTCGGGCGCAGCGAGTCCGGCCGCCCGCAATGCGCGAGCACAACGCTGGACGATCCTGACCGCCGCACATTTATCGCAGCCGCCATAAACTGCAGTGCCAATCCCGTCGCGGGACGCGCGGAGAACGTTCCGGTGCAGGAGTTTGTAAAGGTTTTCCTGATCCAGCCGCTCGAAGAATCCTCGGGGACGGATTTTGACATCTATGTCGAGGTGGTCGAGCAGGTCGGTGGTGGAGTCGGTGGCAGCAGCGATGATGGCATCTTTCGCGATGTCGTGAGGTTGTATCGATGACTCGGCTCGTTCGGCATATCCGACGGTTGCGGTCGTGCGAGGCCGGCGCCCCGATGGTCGAGTTCGGGATCGTACTTCCGTTGATACTGCTGTTCTTTGCCGTGATCATCGAAGGTGGGCGTATCACCTGGATTCATCAGGCAACGTCGGCCGGGGTGCGTGATGCCTCGCGTATGATCGCGCGGATCGCACCGTTGGACTTGTGCGCAGCGGGCGGAGTCGGCAGCTATGACGCTCTGGCCACGGACATCGTCCAGAACCAGTTGGGCGGTTCGTCGATCATGCCGCATGGCACATCCGTCATCGACGTCACGCCGCGCTGTATCTCGCGGGCTGGCGTGTACCGGATCAATCCGACTTCGGTGGTCGAGGTCACGGCTCAGATCCGGATCGAGTACCTGTTTGGAAATGTTTTCAGCCTTTTCGGGGCAGCGCTGGGGCCTCTCGACACCGAGATCTCGGACCAGAGCCGGGTGTTTGGGGTATGACGGGTAACCTGCATATGCTGCGCGCTTTCTGGCGACGAGAAAACGGATCGGCCTTGGTCGAGCTGGGCATGGTCGTTCCGTTGTTCCTGGTGCTCGTGTTTGGAATTCTCGAGTACGGACGGCTCTACTGGTCCACGACGATGGCGCAGAAAGCGATGCAAAAAGCCTCTCGGCTTGCTACGGTCGGGCCGCCCCTGTGTGGCGCGATGCCAAACACGCACACGCTGGCCGGTGGCGCCCCTGCAACAACCAAGTTCGGCGCGCTGTGCCGCAGCGGCAGCATTTGCGCCACTCCGAACCTGCCGGCGCCGTGTCAGCTTGACGCATCAACCGCCTATGGCAGCCGGATCTGGGACGAGATCGAAATGCTGCTGCCGCCCGGAGCCACCGCGGCAAATGTGCAAATCACCTATTCGCACGATCCTCGTCTTGGTTTTCTTGGTGGACCCTATACGCCGGTGGTTACAGCCGAACTGGTAAACCTAGACTACGATTTCGCGCTGCCAATTGGGCCGCTGGTCGCCCTTGCTGCTGGCAACCCTGCCATATCCGCCAGCAGCCCCAACACCATTTCAATCCCAACGATGAGCACATCCGTCCCGGCCGAGGATCTTGCCATCGGTGCCGTTGAGTAAGGAGAAGAGTCATGAGTGCCAAGCAGATTTCAGTGCTGTTGATTTCACCGGACGAAGAGATTTTCGCGGCAATCGAAACCTCGTTGGAGGGGCTGAGCAATTGCCGCTTTACGGGCCGCAAGGACACTGTCGCGCGGGTCAACGGGACGGCTGTTGCCTTGTCAGCGCGTCATGACGTGGTTCTGTTCGATGTGGATGACAGTTCGCCCGAGCTGTTGCAGACCGCACAGCAGATTTGTGATGCGCGCATGCCCAATGCGATCATTATCGCCCTGGCGTCCGAAGATCTGCCGCTTGAGAAGGCCCGACAGCTCAAAAAGCTTGGAGTCGATGACGTGCTGCCGCGCAATGCAATCCATGAGGAGATCATTCCGCAGGTGGATGCGATCCGTGCCCGGCGGCAGGCGCAGCTTCCCGCCGTTTGGGGTGGACAAGCCACACTTGGCAAGTTGATCGCGGTTGGCAAATCTCGTGGTGGCGTCGGATCGTCCTTGGTTGCGGCCAATATGGCGAACGAGCTTCAATCCAAGGCCGGATTCCTGAAAAAGACGGCGTCGAACTCGGTTGCGCTGGTGGATCTGGACTTTCAGTTCGGCTCGATTGCTGCCTTGATGGATGTCGCCGAAAGCGACGCGATGTGGCGCATGGCCATGGAAGGCAGCATTCCCGACAGTGCCTTTTTGGAACAGGCGATGGTCAAGTCGCCTTGCGGGGTCGATATCCTGGCGGCTCCGTCGCGCTATGGTCCGTTGACTGCGATCAAAGAAGAGCAGATATCGGCCATTCTGGATTCCCTGAAACGCACCCATGACTACGTCGTGGTGGATCTGCCGCGGGCGCTGGTGGAATGGATTACGCCCGTCCTGACGCAAGCTGACCGCCTATATTTGGTGACGGACGTTGCCGTACCGTCCGTTCGCTCGGCCCGCAAGCTGATGGATTTCTACCAAGCGGAAAACCCAGCACTGGAAATTCAACTGGTCGCCAACCTTGAAAAGAAACCCATCATTCCGGCGGCGCACCACAGAGCGGCGGCAAAACTTCTTGAAAAGGACTTTGCATTTTGGGTGCCGCGCGACGAGCGCACAGTACGCGAGTCGGTCGATCGGGGCGTACCGTTGGAAGATGTTTCATCCCGTGCACCCATGACCCGCGCAATCCGAAAGCTGGCACATGAGACATGCCTGTCATTGCCGCCTCGGGTCGGCCAGCACTGAGGCAGAGTGTTTCGGAATAGTTAAATATTTGCAGAAGGTTAAGTAGATGTTTCGAGAATTCGACCGACCAGGCCAGGAAAAACCGGACGCTTCGAAAGTTGTGCCGTTGGACACCAAGCAGTTTGCTCAGATCGGCAAGCCGGTTCGTGGCTCCGGCGATGACCTCGTATTGATGCATGACATCCAGAACGATCGGATAGATCTCAAGGCACGACTGCATAACTCGTTGCTGGACAAGCTGAACCTCGCCGTTATCGAAAAGGTCGAGGAAGAAACACTGCGGGGTGAAATTGGGCGACATGTCACCGAACTGCTGCGCGCCGAAGGCCGTGCGATGCGCAGCGAGGAGGTCAAGCAGCTTGTCGAAGAGCTGATGCACGAGGTGCTTGGCCTGGGGCCGCTGGAGCCGTTGTTGGCTGACCCCACGATCAACGATATCCTCGTGAACGGCCACACGCAGATTTTTGTCGAGCGCTCCGGCATCCTCGAAAAGACATCGGCACGTTTCCGGGACGAACGTCATCTGCTGCGGATCATCGACAAGATCGTCAGCCGGATCGGTCGCCGTATTGATGAACGGCAACCGTGGGTGGATGCGCGGTTGGAAGATGGCAGTCGCGTCAACGCGATCATTCGGCCCTGCGCACTGGACGGGCCGGCGCTGTCCATTCGAAAATTCTCGCGGGTTCCGCTGACGATGGAACGCCTGATCAAGAATGAGGCCTTGAACGAAAGCGCGGCCAAGCTGCTGCGGGGATTGGTTGAAGCCAAGATGAACGTGCTGATCTCGGGCGGAACCGGATCGGGCAAGACCACGATGCTGAATGCATTGTCGTCGTATATCAGCGCTCGGGAGCGGATCGTCACGATTGAAGACGCGGCAGAACTTCAGCTTCAGCAGGAACATGTCTTGCGCATGGAAACACGGCCTGCTGGCCTCGACGGTACTGGCGCCGTTGTCCAACGAGACCTTGTGCGAAACGCGCTGCGGATGCGTCCTGATCGGATCATCATCGGCGAGGTGCGCGGCTCCGAAGCATTCGACATGTTGCAGGCGATGAATACCGGCCATGACGGGTCGATGACGACGGTACACGCCAACAGCCCGCGCGATGCGCTTTCGCGGGTCGAGCAGATGGTGCAGATGGGCGGGCTAGAGCTGCCGCATGCAGCCATCCGCGCGACCATCGCTTCGGCAATTCACTTCGTTCTGCAATTGAACCGCCTGTCTGATGGTACGCGCCGTGTCACCTCGATTGCCGAGATCACCGGCATGGAGGGCGATATCGTGACCATGCAGGACATCTTCGTCTTCAAACGTGAAGGCAAGGACGAGGCCGGCAACATCCTTGGGCGCTTCATGCCGACCGGTATCCGACCGAAATCCAGCGATGCGCTGGCGGCGGCGGGTGTCGACCTTTCATCGATCAAGTTCAACTGAGGGACCCAGCCATGTTGGAAGATCTCAGATCCTTCTTTTCGACGCACAGCATAGACTCGTTGATCGGACCAGAGATGGAAGTGGGCGGATACGATGTCCGCTTTGTCCTGTCACTCTTGATATTCCTCGGCGCACTGATTGCCTTCGAAGGGGTCCGTCAGCTTTTGAAGCGCGGAGAAAACCGGGAAGAGGCGATAAACCGGCGCATCCAGATGCTGAACCAGGGAAAGACTGGCGAGGACGTTCTGGAATTGCTCAAACCGCGGGAAAGCAAACCTCTCATGAAGTCGTTTCCGCTGGTCGGCGACTTGCCGGGTGCCCTTGCGGCATCGGGCCTGCACATGGTGCCGGAAATGTTCCTGTTGGGATGTGGGGGCGCTTTTCTGGTTTCGGCGATCGGAGGCTCACTGGTGGCCAACCCACTGACGGTCATACCTGTAAGCGCTGTGTGCTTCCTGTTGGCCCCGTTGGTCTACCTTGGCGCCAACCTCAGACGGCGCAAGGCCGCGCTGATCAAGCAATTGCCGGATGCGTTGGACCTGATGTCGCGTGGGTTGAAGGTCGGGCATCCGTTGAACACGACCTTGCAGAGCGTGGCAAACGAAATGCCCGATCCGATCGGAACTGAATTCGGTCTGGTCGTGGACCAAGTCGCTTATGGGGAAGAGTTGACGACCGCCATTCGCAACATGGCAGACCGGGTAGATGAAGAGGATATCCAGTACCTCTCGGTCGCGCTGACGATGCAGCACGGTACTGGCGGCGATCTGGCCGGCATTCTGCGGACATTGGCGCGCGTCATCCGTGCCCGCATGTCCTTACGGCGCAAAATCAAGGCCATTTCTGCCGAGGGTCGGATGACCGCCTATATCCTGTCGTTCATTCCCGTCGGGATTGCCCTCGTGATGACGGTCATGACGCCGGACTATTACGGAAGCGTGGTGCAATACCCGATTTTCTGGCCCGTCATGAGCGTCATTTCTGCGGCCATCGTTCTGAATGCCATCGTTTTGTTCAAGCTTGTCAATTTCCGGATCTGAGGGAGGGTTGTCGAAATGGAAATCGTGAACTCGGTACTCGACACTGGTCTATTTTCCCAACTCATGATCTTGGGCTTTGTTGCCGCCGGCGCGATCGTTGCGTTCTTTGGGATATCATCGTCGCTCGGCGATCGGTCTACAGCGGCCGAACGGATGCTTCCCAAACGAACAAGGGGCCAGAGCCTTGCACGTCTTGTGCCGGAAAAGGTGGAGGGCGATACACCGACCGGGCTGAGCGCCGCACTTATCCCCAGCGATGCAAGTGTCAGGTTCGAAGTTGGCCAAGTGCTTGCGCGCTCAGGGTTTCGCGGCCGGAATGCAATCGCCAATTTCTATCTGATCCGTTTGGGCTTGGCGACGTTTCTGCCGCTCGTCTTTCTTGTCCTCATGTCTTGGCAGCCTGCGTCCAGTATCGGCGCCACGATCAACGATTATGTGTCTGGTCTGAATTCATTTCAGATCTTGCGGAACCTTGGCATCCTCTGCGGCATCGGGTTTTTCATTCCCCAACTTTGGATGAGCGCTCGGATCAAGGAGCGTAAACGTCGTATGGAAAACGCGTTCCCGAACATGCTGGACTTGCTCCAGATCGGGATCGAGGCGGGAATGGGGTTTGACCAGGCGCTTCTCAAAGTTGCGGTGGAAATGCAGACTGTATCGCCCGAAATGTCCGAGGAAATTCTAATTGCCCTGAGCGAGATTCAGGCCGGGCGCGACCGTGAAGTTGCGTTGATGAGAATGGCGCGCCGGACGGGCATCGACGAAATGAGTTCGTTCGTGAGCGTCGTCCTCCAGTCGTCCCGGTTCGGTGTCCCGTTGTCGGCTGCCTTGACTACGTATTCCGAAGAAATGCGCGAACTGAGAGAGCTTCGCGCGCAGGAGAAAGCCAACAAGTTGCCGGTGCAGATGTCCGCCGTCATGGCAAGCCTGATGTTACCGTCGATTGCAGGGTTGATCCTTGCACCGATCATCATTCGATACGTCGAAACCTTCGTGAAATGAAGCTGCTTTTGTAGATACGGCGCTCGCAGGCCTGCACGAGGTCATCCTTGCGTCCGCCTTAGGCTCTCGCTCTTTTAGGCGCTGTAAAGCAGCATCGACCAGCCGGCCAGGATCAGGCCTGAAAGGCCTATGGCAATCCCAAGAGGAAACTCGCGTCCGCTGAGCGTTGCTGCAAGCTTTCCTGTCGGTTGTCGAACGAACAGGCGCAGCAGGGTCAAACTGGTCAGTCCAAACGCCATCGCGGCAGATAGCAGCAGCATGTATGTCGAAAGGGCTTGGGTCGGTATCGCCAGGAAGACCACCGGTAGCATTTTGGCGTCTCCGCCCCCAAGCCAACCGGCGGCGAAAAGGGCAAAACATATCCCAAAGCAAAGCCCGGCGGCGATCAATCGCAATCCAACTTCATGCAAACCGAGGGCAGGGGACCCGACCAGAAACAAGGCAACCCCTATCAGGCAGTACAGGTTCGGTATCCGGTATTCGGTTAGGTCCGTCCACGCCACCGCCACAAACAACGGCACCATCAACCACAGAGGTGCCCAATTATGCCAAGGCAGATCAATCATCATGCGCGTGCCTGATTGTGTCTGCCGTGCAAGGCTTCGCGTTCTTCGATCGAAACCAGCCGTCTGGCCAACATGTGGAAGTTCTCCATTCCTGTCTTGCCGTAGATATGCTTGAGATGCGTTCTCACAGTCGCGGGACCAATCTCGAGCTCGGATCCAATGGACTGTTGCGACAGTCCCCGGGAAATTAGAACGCAGACCCGCCATTCGGCCCGTGTCAGGCCCGCTGGGTTTTCGAGGCTCATCAGCGGCGCGTCATTCACCGCCCTTTGGATGGTCGTTACGGATTGGCGGGACAGTGCTTCGGTAATCAGACCGGCGCGTCTGTTGCGGTAGATCTCGGAAATTTCGGGTGCGACTGTCTCTATCGCTTCGCGCCAGCCGGGTTCGAGGCCTTTGGCGAAATGCAGCTCCAGAAAATCGATTTCGCAGCCTTGGTTGTCGAGACAGACGAACAGGATATCATGCAGTTTGCGGTGCGAGATCCAGTCCAGAACAACGGCAGAAAACTCGTTTACGGGTTTCCCGTGATCCTTGAGGCTGAAGACGACGCCTTTCTTTGGCTTGCTCGCAAACGGACCAATCACGTCGTTCGTGAAGGAAAGAAAGAGCGGCCGACTTATTGTCTGGCCACGGGTATCTGCGCGTGCAGCTACTCGGCTGCCACCTTTATTGAGCCAGACACGGCTGAGGGTACCGCAATCGGCTCCAAACGCGTTGACAACTTCGGACAACGCCGCGTCCAGAACCACTCCGCCCTGGCTCCATTGAATGAAACTGATCAATGCGCGTGTGTGTTGCGTGTTTGGTAGCCACGCACCTGCACGGCCCATCCCCCTGTCCATATAGCACCAACTGGTAAACGTTTTACTCACTAAAGCGAGCCGGTTTAGCGGCTTCTGTAGATTTGAATTACTCTGCCCAATACATTCATATTTTACGATTTTTACGCTAAAATCACCAAGAATCTTATTAAGTTTCCGGATGGGGAGAAAAACACACGAAAAAAAGCAGACAATTAGGCTCAAAAGGCTGAAAAGAGTTGACGATCAGAAACAATAACAGTCAGCGGGTGTGATTGGCCAAGGGCGACACGCTCTGGTATTTCAGGAGGGCTTACGGGCCTGAAAGACGTTGATGACTGCCGGGATGCCAAACCCATCTGCCGTTTGAAAACTCGAAAACTCCTGGGCCACGGCGCTCTGGATTTTTCGTTCGTCGGCCTCATCGCCTTCAAAATGCGCTATCACGCGCGCAGCCGGCCCGACCCGGGTGCAAAGCTCGGCGGTGGCCTCCACCGATCCAAGCCCCGGCAGTCGGAGGCTTACAGGGTTGGCGTAGATGTCATCCAAACCCGCCGTTGCCATCATCCCGGTCACATGGTCGATGTCATGAAAGGCCAGTGGTCCCGGTGCGTACCGACCATATTTTGGTGGGTGGCCCAGATGCGATGTGGCGGCCATGTGGGGAATCCTGAACCAGGGATTGTCAGCCAGAGGTCCCCATGCGGCAAAAGTCATTTGTCCGCCGGGGGCCAGAGCCTTGGCGATGTTGGCGAACGCCGCAACCGAATCCTGAAAGAACATGACACCGAACCGCGATATCGCAGCGTCGAACGCGCCCTCGGGGAACCGGGCGACCTGAGCGTCGACGCATTGGAAATCGACGTTTTCGACACCCGCGGACAAGGCCCTTTCCCGCGCTCGGTTTAGGAACGGCTCAGAAATGTCGCCGCCAAGCACATGGCCCTGCGGTCCGACACGCTGGGCGGCCGCGATGGTGCTGGCGCCGGTCCCGCAGCCGATGTCCAAAACGCACATTCCGGGTCTCAGTTCGGCCTGTTCCAGAACGAGGTCCAGCACCGGGGCCAGCATGTGGTCCAGTTTGCCCTCAAAAGTCAGCCACTTGGTGCCGGATTCGGAGTTGCCCCAGTATTCAGCCTGATCTTCGTTTGCTGTTTGCATGGGGGTCCTCCGCAGTTTTTCGGACTATGCCTTTCTGCGGCGACGGCGGCCAGTTTTTTCCGCATCGCCTCCGGTGTTGAAGGACGGAGCGGGCAGGGTGACGATCTTAACCAGTTCCGGGAACGGGTCGGTCTTGTGCGGAATCGCGTTGGCGGCGACGAAATGCTCCTGGAATTTCGGCTCGATCGCGGTTTCGACCTTGGTGATCTCGCGCACCACGCGTTCGATCTCGGCCCGGGCGGCGATGTTGCACAGCGCGATGCGTGCGCCGGTGCCGGCGGCGTTGCCCGCGCTTTGGACCTTGTCCAGCGGCGCGTCGGGGATCATGCCCAGAACCATCGCGTGTTTGGTCGAGATATGGGCGCCGAACGCCCCGGCCAGCACCACGCGATCCACACGGTCCACGCCCATCTCGTCCATCAGCAGCCGCGCCCCGGCATAGAGCGCGGATTTCGCCAGCTGGATCGCGCGGATGTCGCCTTGGGTCACGGTGATGCGCGGGCCGCCCTCGGCGCTGGCGTCATGGATCAGATAGGAATGGGTTCGGCCCTCGGGGATGCAGCGGCTGGTGCCGGTCTGCTCGGCCGAGCCGATCAGGCCGCTCTCGTCCAGCAGGCCGGCCATGCGCAGTTCGGCCACCGCCTCGATGATGCCCGACCCGCAGATGCCGGTGATGCCGGTGGTGGCGATATCGGCCTCAAATCCGTCTTCGTCGGACCACTTGTCCGATCCGATCACGCGGAACCGGGGTTCCTTGGTCACGGGGTCGATCTGAATGCGCTCGATCGCGCCGGGGGCGGCACGCTGGCCCGAGCTGATCTGCGCACCTTCGAAGGCCGGTCCGGTGGGCGAGGAACAGGCCAGCACGCGGGTCGTGTTGCCCAGCAGGATCTCGGCATTGGTGCCGACGTCCACGATCAAAACCAGGTCCTGCGATTTGCCAGGCTCTTCGCTCAGCGCTACGGCGGCGCAGTCGGCCCCCACATGGCCCGCGATGCAGGGCAGGATGTAGACCTGCGCACGGGGGTTCATCGTGGTCAGATCCATCTCGCGTGCGGGCAGCGTGACGCTTTCCGACGTGGCCAGCGCAAACGGCGCCTGGCCCAGTTCAACCGGGTCCAGACCCAGCAGAAGATGGTGCATGACCGGGTTGCAGACGAACACGGTTTCCACGATCAGGGCCGGGTCAATCCCGGCCTCGTCGGCGATCGAGGTGACCAGATCGTTGATCGCCTCGCGTACGGCCCGGGTCATCTCCTGATCACCGCCGGGGTTCATCATCGCGTACGACACACGGCTCATGAGGTCTTCGCCGAACCGGATCTGCGGGTTCATCAGTCCCGACGAGGCCTTGACCTCACCGGTGTCCAGATCGGTCAGATGCGCGGCGATGGTGGTCGAGCCCAAATCGATGGCCAGCCCGTACAGCCCGTTTTCGTGCAGTCCGGGCCAGATTTCGACGATGCGCGCCACTTTGTCCTTGTGGCCCTTGTGCAGGGCGACCGTGACCTCCCATTTACCCTTGCGCAGGGTCGGCTGCAGTTTGGACAGAAGCGACAGGTCGGCGGTGACGGCGTCGATCTGCCACTGCTCGCGCAGGGCACGCTCCAGCCGTTCCAGATCGCCGGTGGGCGAGTGCATGTCGGGTTCTTCGACCACCACGAAATAGAGGCGCGTGGCCGGGTCCATGGTGATGGCGCGCGCGGCGGCGGCCTTGCGCACCACCTGGCGGTGCACCTGGCTTTCAGGCGGGACGTCGATCACCACGTCGCCCTGAACGGTGGCCTGGCAGCCCAGCCGCCGGCCCGGTTTCAGACCGCGCTTGTCGTCATAGCGCTGCTCGACCGCGTTCCATTCGCTCAACGCGTCTTCGCGGACCGTGACGCCGTGTTTGGGAAACTCGCCATAGCTGGGTGTGATCTGGCATTTCGAGCAGATCCCGCGCCCACCGCAGACCGAATCCAGATCGACCCCCAGTTGCCGGGCCGCCGTCAGGATCGGAGTGCCAACGGGGAAATGTCCGCGTTTGCCCGAAGGGGTAAAGACGACAAGGGGATCGGTGGTCATGACGGATGCCTTTTTGGTGTTCGCGCGTATGGCGGCAAGATATGGGTTTCGCGGCAAAGGGAAAGGCCAATCCGCGGCAGGTTTTGCGCGGCTTGCGTCGTTTTCCGCGCCATCGCGGCGGTTTGTGGGCGAACAAGTTGGGGCAGGGGCTTTTCCTTTGGTCGAAACCATGCAATAGGGTCACCGCCAAACGGGGTTTTGCATGGGGTTAGCAGATGCAGATTCGTGAGGCACTCACCTTTGATGATGTTCTTTTGGTTCCGGCGGCCTCGTCGGTGCTGCCGGCAACGGCGGACACGTCCACGCGCGTGACGCGCGCGATCACAATGAACATACCGCTGCTCAGCTCGGCCATGGACACGGTGACCGAGGCGCGGATGGCAATCGCCATGGCGCAGGCCGGGGGCATCGGGGTGATCCACAAGAACCTGACCGTCGAGGAGCAATCGCGTGAGGTGCGCCGGGTCAAACGCTTCGAATCCGGCATCGTCTACAACCCCGTCACCCTGCGCGCCAATCAAACGCTGGCCGATGCCAAGGCCCTGGTTGAACGTTACAACTTCACCGGGTTCCCGGTGGTGGACGACGACGGGCGCGTCGTAGGCATCGTGACCAACCGCGACATGCGTTTTGCCACGTCGGACGACCAGCCGATCCGCGCGATGATGACCACGGACAATCTGGCGATGCTGCAGGAACCGGCCGACCTGGAAGAGGCAAAAAGCCTGATGAAGGCTCGCCGGATTGAAAAGCTGCTGGTCGTCGACGGATCGGGCAAACTGACCGGTCTGCTGACCTTGAAGGATACGGAGCAAGCGGTGCTGAACCCCACGGCCTGCAAAGACCATCTGGGTCGGCTGCGGGTTGCGGCGGCCACGTCGGTTGGCGATGCCGGCTTTGAACGGTCCGAGCAATTGGTCGACTCTGGCGTCGACATCATCGTGGTCGACACGGCGCACGGCCATTCCCAAGGGGTGCTGGACGCGGTGAAGCGGATCAAGTCCCTGTCGAACGAAGTGCAGATCATCGCGGGCAACGTCGCAACGGGCGGCGCAACCAAGGCCCTGATCGACGCCGGTGCCGATGCGGTCAAGGTCGGGATCGGGCCGGGCTCGATCTGCACCACGCGCATGGTGGCGGGTGTCGGCGTGCCCCAGTTGACGGCAATCATGGATTGCTCGGCTGCGGCTGGTGACGTGCCGGTCATCGCCGATGGCGGCATCAAGTTCTCGGGGGATTTCGCCAAGGCCATCGCGGCGGGCGCGTCCTGCGCCATGGTCGGCTCGATGATCGCCGGAACCGATGAAAGCCCGGGCGAGGTCATTCTGTACCAGGGCCGCTCTTTCAAATCCTACCGCGGCATGGGCAGCTTGGGCGCGATGGCGCGCGGCTCGGCCGATCGTTATTTCCAGAAGGACGCCGCGAATGACAAGCTGGTGCCCGAAGGGATCGAGGGGCAGGTGCCCTACAAGGGCTCGGCCAGCGCCGTTGTTCACCAACTGGTCGGCGGTCTGCGTGCGGCCATGGGCTATACCGGCTGCGCGACCGTTGATGAAATGCGCCGCAATTGCCAGTTCGTCAAGATTACCGGAGCGGGTCTGAAGGAAAGCCACGTCCATGACGTACAGATCACACGCGAAAGCCCCAACTATCGCGTGATGTGACGGTTTCCGTCGGACTCAGGACCTCGACATGACCCCAGGCGCGCGCGTTCAGGCCGCTATCGAAATCCTAGACGATTTTCTGGGCGGAACTCCCGCCGAGAAAGCGTTGACGGGCTGGGCGCGGCGCAGCCGTTTCGCCGGATCGAAGGACAGGGCAGCGATCCGCGACCATGTCTTTGACGCGCTTCGACATCTTCGGTCTTACGCTGCGATCGGCGGTGCAAGGACGGGGCGAGGCCTGATGCTGGGCGCTCTGCGGTCGCAGGGTCAGGACCCGGGCGATCTGTTCACCGGAGATCGTCACGCCCCAGACCCCGTCACGGCGGACGAAGTCGGTCGCCTATTCGAAACGGAAGCCGAGCAGTTTGACATTCCCGAGTGGCTCTGGCCGGTTTTCGAGCGGTCGCTTGGTGAAAATGCCAGAGAGGCCGCCGCCGCGCTGCAATCGCGCGCTCCGGTTCACCTGCGGGTCAATTTGGCCCGCACGAGCTTGCAAGAGGCGGTGGACGCGCTGACGCGGGAAGGGATTTCCACTGCGCCGCACCCGGCCTGCGAGACAGCGCTTGAAGTTGTCGAAGGTGCCCGGAAGATTTCGCAATCCCAAAGCTATCGTGACGGCTTGGTCGAGTTGCAAGATGCAGCGAGCCAAGCTGTCGTTGCTGCATTGAACCTCAGGCCTGGCATGAGGGTTCTGGACTATTGTGCCGGGGGTGGCGGCAAGGCGCTGGCCATGGCCGCCACCGGCGGTGTCGAAGTCTTCGCCCATGACGCCAACCCCGGGCGCATGCGTGACCTTCCTTATCGAGCGCAACGGGCGGGAGCGCGCATTACCATCCTGTCGACAGATGACTTGGTAAAACACGGCCCGTTTGACGTGGTGCTGACTGACGCTCCCTGTTCCGGGAGCGGCTCGTGGCGGCGCGCACCTGCGGGCAAATGGGCTTTGACGCCCGAGCAATTGGCCCAGTTGCCTAAGACGCAATTGTCCATTCTGGACGCGGCCGCACCACTCGTCGGTGATGGTAGTGTATTGGCCTACGCCACCTGTTCGATGCTGGATGTCGAAAACAGAGGCGTCATAAACACGTTCCTGTCGTCGCATCCGGAATGGCAATGCACGTTCAGCCGATTGTGGCAGGTTGTACACGGCACCGACGGCTTCTATTCCGCCCACTTGACGCGACGCTGATGCGCTGAAAACAACTTAAAGGAGAATATCCGCTGGATTCCTTAAGCGGATATTAACTCTTTGTGCCACGATATGCCGTGGATTGATTTTGAATCGAGTTGTTGATGACCGAAGTCGCTCAATTTACGCCAAGTTTGACCGGACGACATTTTCCGAGCTGGTCGCGGGCCATTTCTCTGGTCGGTGTCGCGCTTTTGTTGGTCATTCTCGCACAGCTCTTTCCGATCTCGCCCCAGTTGGTTTCGGGCCTGCTGGCGGTTGGAGGGTCTTTTCTGGCCGTTGGCGCGTTTGTTCTGTTGCGCGGATGCTTCTCGTATCGCGTTGACAAACAGGCGCAGACCATTCTCGCGTCGTTTCTGGAAAAAGAGCCCGCTCCGGGTTTCATCACGGATGCCAACGGGCGGGTGCTGATCGTGAACTCCGCAGCGCGGGACAGGTTCAACGCCTCGACAGGCGCAAGGCTGGACATGTGTTTGCGGTCCGTTTTCGCCAATCCTGCGGCGATACTGGTTCGGATGCAGTCATCGGCGCAAGTCGAAGGGCGCGCGGCAGAAGACATCGTGACAAAGGGTACGACAATTCCAGTTCTGGCGATCGACCTTGGCGATGATCTGTACCTGTGGCGGATCAAGGCCTCGGGTCGGCAACCCTGGGCGTCTGCTTCGCTTCCAATCGTGACGCTCGGGCGAAATGACGTGGTCCTGAACATGAATGCAGCGGCCGAGGCGATGCTCCGAGGCAGCGAAGTGGGCGCGGCCGAGGCTCTGACGCCGGAGGTCATATCCGGTGAAACGGTTCTGCGCCTGCCTGCTCAAGAAGGTTCGCGGCGGGTATTCTTGTGCGAGGTTCAAAAAACCAGCGCGGGCCGGGATATAGCGCTGATCGTGCTTGACGACGCGCCTGCAGATCAGTGGACCACGACTTTCGCCGACGTCCCGGTGCCCATGATGCACCTCGCTCCGGGTGGTGAGATTTTGGATGCCAATCGATTGGCGCGCAAGCTGATCGGTGATGTTGAATTGGGTCAGACCAATATCGACACGATTCTGAGCGGATTGGGGCATCCCTTGCGGGACTGGCTGCTTCAGGTCGCCGCGTGCGATGGGCCACCACGTTCCGAATTCCTGCGGCTGGGCGGAAAGGACCGAGAGGTCTTCGTGCAACTGACCCTGACCCGCATCGTCAAGAACGGTGAGGTGCGCCTTGTTGCCGTGTTGAACGACGCGACCGAACTCAAGACGCTGGAGGCTCAGTTCGTCCAGGGGCAAAAGATGCAGGCGGTCGGGCAGCTGGCCGGTGGTGTGGCGCATGATTTCAACAACCTGCTGACCGCCATTTCCGGACATTGCGACCTGCTGCTGCTGCGCCATGATCAAAGTGACCCGAACTACGGCGATCTCGTCCAGATAAACCAGAATGCCAACCGGGCCGCTGCGTTGGTCAGCCAGTTGCTGGCCTTTTCCCGAAAACAGACTCTGCGACCCGAAGTGCTGGATCTGCGCGATACCATTTCCGACCTGATCCACTTGTTGAACCGCCTGGTGGGCGAGAAGGTCAAGCTGACCCTCAGTCATGATCCGGTTCTCAAGCCCGTTCGCGCAGACAAAAGACAGTTGGAACAGGTCATCATGAACCTGGTTGTAAACGCGCGCGATGCGATGCCCGACGGCGGAGAAATCCGTATCGAAACCGAGGTGTTTTCTTTGACCGAGCCGCTGATGCGGGACAGGGCGACGGTTCCGGTGGGTGAATATGTTTCGGTCAAGGTCATGGACAGTGGCGTCGGTATTCCGTCAGACAAGCTGCAGAAGATTTTCGAACCCTTCTACACGACCAAACGGACAGGCGAGGGGACCGGTCTGGGTTTGTCGACGGTCTATGGCATCGTCAAGCAAACCGGCGGCTTCATCTTCGTGGACAGCACCGAAGGGCGTGGGACCGAATTCAACGTCATGCTGCCGGTCTGCTTGGCACGAGACACCGAGGTTGCGATCGAACCGCCGGCACAACCGGAACCGAACGCGCATCAAGGCGAAGGTGTCGTTTTGCTGGTCGAGGATGAGGCGCCGGTACGCGCCTTTGCCACCCGTGCCTTGCGCCTCAAGGGCTATACCGTCTTTGAGGCGGGCTCGGCCGAGGACGCGTTGCGCATTCTTGAGGATCAGAACCTGCACGTCGACGTCTTCGTCACGGACGTGGTCATGCCCGGAATGGATGGTCCAACCTGGGTTGCCAAGGCGCTTGAAAGCCGGCCCGATGTGCGGGTGGTCTTCATGTCGGGCTATACCGAAGGCGCGTTTGGCGATGCTGGGCCGGAGATCAGACATTCGACCTTCCTGCCCAAGCCTTTTTCACTGACACAATTGACCGAGGCGGTGTTTCAGTACCTCAACTAACGCGCCTGCTGATGCAGACGAAACTCGGCGGCATGAGCCTTGCGGAATGTATCCAAGGTCTGGTCAGACAGTATCAGTTCCCGCTTGGGCGATACATTTTCGCGGGTCAGATCGATCCGGGCGTTCAGTCGATCTTGAAGGAAGTCCAGAATCTCGTCCTGGTGTTCGTAGCGAAAGATATGCGAAGCACCGGCGCCATTGCTGCGGGTCCGGAAGAATTCAGTTTGGCTGCCGACATCGGCGAACGCGGGACGGGGCGATTGCATATAGGCCTGAACAAACATGTCGAAAGACATGCCGGCGGTCGAATGCGGGTGGCCAGTCAATTCGGTGCGCGTCCTGTACCGGTACCAGCTGCCCAGCCAATCGACGGGTTCGCGGACTACGGCCATGATTTCCATTTCCGTGTCGTACATCTTGCGGAAAATGTTTTGGAAGAAACGGTCATAGCGACGCACCGGCGCATGTTTCAGATCCGGTGGACCCGACACCACGATATCTGCGCGGTCCCGCAACGCGACCTGATAGGCGGTGCTTCCGGTTTTGGGCAGCGACAGAAGCGCAAGGCGTTCCTTGAAGAAGATCAGCATTTCATGTCTTTCCTGCGCCGAAGGCTGTCGTGCCACATGATTGTCCGCCCCGGCGGCCAAGGTCAATTGCTTCCGCACAAAATCGCCGGCCTGTGCAAGCAAAGTTTCATCGCAAAGACAAAGCCTTGTGCATGATTGAGCAGTTTCGAGATCAGAGTAAACGACTCTTTAACCTCTTCATCGAAAGGTAGGGAATGAAAGTTTTTGTTGAAATGTTCTCTTTTTGATCTCATAAGGAACAAGAGGCGAACAAAGCAGCGATTGCCGCCCGGTGATGGGTGTGACAAAAGGGAAGGCGACAGGACAATGGCGGATCTTCTGACAATGAACGACAAGAAAAACCCCGACAAGCAAAAGGCGCTGGACAGCGCGTTGGCGCAGATCGAGCGGCAGTTCGGCAAGGGCTCGATCATGAAACTGGGCGATGGTGCCCGGCAGGAGATCGAAGCCAGTTCGACCGGGTCACTTGGGCTGGATATTGCCCTTGGCATTGGCGGACTTCCGATGGGTCGGATTGTCGAAATCTACGGCCCGGAAAGCTCGGGCAAGACGACCCTGACCCTGCATTGTATCGCAGAGCAGCAGAAACGCGGCGGCGTCTGTGCATTCGTCGATGCGGAACATGCGCTGGACCCGCAATACGCCCGCAAGCTGGGGGTGGATCTGGATGAACTGCTGATCTCGCAGCCCGACACGGGTGAGCAGGCGCTGGAAATCACCGATACGCTGGTGCGTTCCGGGGCGGTCAACATGGTCGTTGTGGACTCGGTGGCGGCGCTGACGCCGAAATCCGAGCTGGAAGGCGACATGGGCGACAGCAATGTGGGTGTGCAGGCCCGGCTGATGAGCCAGGCGATGCGCAAACTGACCGGCTCGATCGCCCGCAGCAACTGCATGGTGATTTTCATCAACCAGATCCGCATGAAGATCGGCGTCATGTTCGGCAGCCCGGAAACTACGACCGGGGGCAACGCCCTGAAATTCTACAGCTCGGTCCGTCTGGACATCCGCCGCATCGGCGCGATCAAGGACCGCGATGAGGTGGTCGGTAACCAGACCCGCGTGAAGGTGGTCAAGAACAAGGTGGCCCCGCCGTTCAAGCAGGTGGAATTCGACATCATGTATGGCGAGGGCATCAGCAAGATGGGCGAACTGCTGGATCTTGGCGTCAAAGCCGGAGTGGTCGAAAAGTCCGGCTCGTGGTTCAGCTATGGGGATGAGCGGATCGGGCAGGGGCGTGAAAACGCCAAGCAATACCTGCGGGACAACAATCGGGTTGCGCTGGAAATCGAGGATAAGATCCGTGCCGCGCACGGGCTTGATTTCGACATGCCGCCTGCGGCGGATGAGGATGATATCCTCGAAGCCTGATCGGAAGATCCGAGAGAACACTGGCAAGGTGAGCCTTCGGGTTCACCTTGTTTCGTTTGCGGTGCAGCAATCCTGTGGACTATCGGCGGGCAGGGGGCTAAACCGTCGCGATAGATCATGAATGCGCGCTGAGAGAGCCCAATGCCCACGCTGAACGATATCCGCTCAACCTTTCTGAACTACTTTGCCAAACAAGGGCACGAAGTGGTCGCGTCGAGCCCGCTTGTGCCGCGCAACGACCCGACGCTGATGTTCGTTAACTCGGGCATGGTGCAGTTCAAGAACCTGTTCACCGGCCTTGAGACCCGCGACTACACACGTGCCACCACGGCGCAGAAATGCGTGCGCGCCGGCGGCAAGCACAACGACCTGGACAATGTCGGCTACACGGCCCGCCACCACACGTTCTTCGAGATGCTGGGCAACTTCTCGTTCGGCGATTATTTCAAATCGGAAGCGATTCCGTTCGCTTGGGAATTGATCACCAAGGAGTTCGGGATCGACAAGAACCGTCTGCTGACGACCGTCTACCATACCGATGACGAGGCGTTTGAGATCTGGAAGAAAGTCGGCGTTCCCGAGGACCGGATCATCCGCATCGCCACCAGCGACAATTTCTGGCAGATGGGCCCGACCGGCCCCTGCGGCCCATGTACCGAGATCTTCTATGATCACGGCGACCACATCTGGGGCGGCCCTCCGGGATCGGCCGAGGAAGACGGTGACCGGTTCATCGAGATCTGGAACATCGTTTTTATGCAGAACGAGCAGTTCGAAGACGGCTCGATGCGTGAACTGGACATGCAGTCGATCGATACCGGCATGGGTCTGGAACGGATCGGCGCGTTGCTGCAGGGCAGCCATGACAACTATGACACCGACCTTTTCAAGACACTGATCGAGGCCTCGGCCGAAGTCACGCATGTGGACCCCTATGGCAATCAGAATGTGCACCATCGGGTGATTGCCGACCACTTGCGGTCGACCTCGTTCCTGATTGCAGACGGGGTCATGCCCTCGAATGATGGTCGCGGTTATGTCCTGCGCCGGATCATGCGCCGGGCCATGCGCCACGCGCATCTTCTGGGCGCCAAGGATCCGGTCATGCACAAACTTGTTCCGACACTGGTTCAATTGATGGGCGCGCAGTATTCCGAGCTGGGTCGTGCTCAGGCTCTGATCGAAGAGACGTTGTTGTTGGAGGAAACCCGGTTCAAGCAGACGTTGGACCGGGGGCTCAAGCTGCTGGATGACGAAGTGGCGGGCCTGCCGGACGGGGCGCCGCTGCCCGGGGATGCCGCCTTCAAGCTGTATGACACCTATGGCTTCCCGCTTGACCTGACCCAGGATGCCCTGCGCGAAAAAGGTCGGACGGTTGATACCGATGGGTTCGACACCGCCATGGCCGAGCAGAAGGCGAAGGCGCGCGCCGCCTGGGCTGGTTCGGGCGAGGCAGCAGATCAGGCGGTCTGGTTCGACATACTGGACGCAAGCGGTGCGACCGATTTTCTGGGCTACGAAACGGAAATGGCTGAGGGCCAGGTTGTGGCCCTGGTGGTCGACGGTGACCTTGTAGACCGTATCGAGCAGGGCGGATCCGGCTGGGTGGTCGTAAACCAGACACCCTTCTACGGCGAGGCGGGTGGCCAAGTTGGCGATTCCGGCAGCATCCGCCGTCTTGAAGATCGCACCCAGAGCGCGACGGTCGAAGACACCCGGAAGTTCGCGGATGGCAAGGTCTATGCACACAAGATCGTCGTGGACAGCGGTGCGATCGCCAAAGGTGATGCCGTCGAGCTCGAAGTCGATCACGCCCGGCGCTCGGCCATCCGAGCGAACCACTCGGCGACCCACCTACTGCACGAAGCGCTGCGAGAAACGCTTGGCGATCATGTTGCACAGCGCGGATCGTTGAATGCTGCCGACCGTCTGCGGTTTGATTTCAGCCACGCCAAAGCGCTGACACAGGCTGAGTTGCAGACCGTGGAACGCGAGGTGAATGAGTTCATTCGTCAGAACTCGACGGTCGAAACCCGTATCATGACCCCGGACGATGCCCGCGCCTTGGGGGCACAGGCGTTGTTCGGTGAGAAATACGGCGACGAAGTCCGGGTCGTCTCGATGGGCAAGGCCCAGACCGGCAAGGGCCACGACGGCCAAACCTGGTCGATCGAACTGTGTGGCGGTACGCATGTGCGCCAGACAGGAGATATCGGGACCTTTGTCATTCTGGGTGACAGTGCAAGCAGCGCGGGCGTGCGGCGGATCGAGGCTCTGACCGGGGACTCTGCATTGCGGTACTTGACCGAGCAGGATCGGCGGCTTGGCCAGATTGCTGCCGAGTTGAAGGCGCAGCCGGATGATGTCGTCGATCGCATCAAAGCTCTGCTGGACGAGCGCAAGTCGTTGCAGAACGAAGTGGCGCAACTGCGCCGCGATCTGGCGATGGCCGGTGGAGCCGGTCAAGGCGGCGGCGCGGAAGCCAAAGAGATCAACGGCGTCAAGTTCCTGGCACAGGCTCTGAATGGTGTGTCGGGCAAGGATCTGCCGGCCCTCATTGATGAGCACAAAGCGCGGCTGGGATCGGGCGCCGTTCTTCTGATCGCCGAAACGGGCGGCAAGGCTGCAGTTGCTGCCGGTGTCACAAGCGACCTGACGCAGTCGATATCGGCCGTCGATCTGGTCAAGGCCGCCGTGCAGGAACTGGGCGGCAAGGGCGGCGGCGGGCGTCCCGACATGGCGCAGGGCGGTGGTCGCGATGCCGCCAACGCCGCGGCGGCCATCAAGGCCGCGGAAGAGGTTTTGGGAGGATAAGATGCCAGCACTCTGGATTGCACATGTCAAGGTTACTGATGCCGAAGCTTATGGCAAATACGCCGAGCTTGCCGGCCCGGCCATTTCCAAACATGGGGGCACGTTCATTGCCCGTGCAGGACGCTATGTCCAACTGGAAGGCAAAGAGCGGCCCCGCAATGTCGTGGCGAAGTTCCCGTCGGTTGAAGCCGCCGTCGCCTGTTACAACTCGGCTGAATACCAAGAAGCCCTGAGCCACGCCCGGGGCGCAAGCGAGCGCGAATTGCTGGTCGTCGAAACGACCGAGTGAGAATCAACCGGAGCCGGTCTTGGATTGGCTCCGGAACCCGCTTTGGGTGACGCTACGTCAGCCAAAGTTGCGACGCCGATCCTGGAATTGGGCCGATAGTGTTCCGGTGATCACGTCCCGCAACAAAATTTCCCTCATACTTTCAGTGGGTTGAGATTTTTTGTGGCGGCGAAACTATGACGTTCTACCTCTAATTGTGTCAGGCTTCGCCATTTTCTTGCGCGGAAAAGGTCATATTGAGTTACGAATTTCCGCCGTTTTTTGCCGACAACCTGACCGAGGATTGCCAGAGCCAGTCTGTTAACGGATAGTTTCCAAAAGCAGAATATGGTCCTCAGAAGCGGCAGTCAGTCGAACGTATGGGATCGAGGGACAGGCATGAAACGGGTTTTGGACAGGCTCAACACAGTGGCAAGTCGCGCGGCCAGCAAGGCCACATTGGCTCTGGGTGTGTTGGGAGTGATCGGCGGTGCCGTTCTTGCGACAGGACAAGCCAGCGCTTCAGAGACAGCTTTCATTTCGGGGTTTTCGGCTTCGCCACCGCCGTCGGGCGCACGGACCTTGTGCCGCCAGTATGCTTGGGCTTGTGCGAACAAGAAGTCGGTTTCGCTGCCCAGCCATCAGGAACTGCGACTGGTCAAGCAAATCAATGCCCAGGTCAATGCGACAACGCGTGAGGTCACGGACCAAGTGCAGTACAAGACGCGGGAGCGTTGGGCCCTGCCAACATCGCGCGGCGGTGATTGCGAGGATTTTGCGCTGCTGAAAAAGCGTGACCTGATCAAGGCTGGAATTGATCCCAACAAGCTTTTGCTGGCGACCGTCCTGGACACCCGTCGCGGACCTCACGCGGTTCTGGTTTACCGCTCCAATCAGGGTGATCTCGTACTGGACAACCTGACCAATCGGATCAAGCCCTGGTCGGCTACACGCTATTTGTTCCTGCGGATGCAGGACCCAAAACAGCCCCAGCGTTGGGTTGGGATCTACGGGCGAAGCTAAGAAGCAACAGCGAATTTGAGTTTCTTGAAGGCTCCAGCAAAAAAGGGCGATGAATTCATCGCCCTTTTTCATTTGTATGCCAGATTGCCATTGAAACGTGGCATCACGACCAAAGGCGGTTAGTCCTCGTCATTGTTGGCGTTGTTGCCCTGACCAGGGCTTGCGCCTTCCGGTCCATTTCCGCCGCCATTATTACCGTTAACGCCACCGCCGTTACCGTTGCCATTGCCGCCGCTTGAGCCGCCGCTATCGCCGCCTCCGGATCCACCGTCGCCGGAGCCGCCACCGTCACCGGAGCCGCCACCGTCGCCGGAGCCGCCACCGTCACCGGAGCCGCCACCGTCGCCGGAGCCGCCACCGTCACCGGAGCCGCCACCGTCACCGGAGCCGCCACCATCACCGGAGCCGCCACCGTCACCGGAGCCGCCACCGTCACCGGAGCCGCCACCGTCACCGGAGCCGCCGCCGTCGCCGGAGCCGCCACCATCACCGGAGCCGCCACCGTCACCGGAGCCGCCACCATCACCGGAGCCGCCACCATCACCGGAGCCGCCACCATCACCGGAGCCGCCACCGTCACCAGAGCCGCCACCGTCACCGGAGCCACCGCTAGAGCTGCCGCCGCTCGAGCTGCCACCGCCGTCGCCGGACCCACCGCTGGAGCTGCCGCCGCTCGAGCTGCCACCGCCGTCGCCGGACCCACCGCTGGAGCTGCCGCCGCTGGAACTGCCACCTCCGTCACCGGAACCACCACTGGAGCTGCCACCAGACCCCCCTGGAGGCGCTGGCGGTGCAGGATTGCCACCGCTGGAGCCGCCGCTGGAGCTACCACCGCTGGAGCTGCCGCCACCGGTTGGGGTAACGCCGCTTCCGCCAGAGGAACTCCCACCGCTCGAGCTGCCGCCTGAAGAACTACCACCCGGGTCCGAAGGGCCGTCGCCGGATCTTTGTTCCACTGTTCCAATCGACGCGGTCGGGAAATCCGTCAGTACGGCCGCAAATGCCGGGCAGGTCTGCAGAGTTCTGGCAAGAATGTCTTCAAAATCGGCACGACGCTGGATGTAACGCAGCATCCGTGCATCCACGACCGTACAGGCACACAGGGTTTCTGTGGAAACCGACTGCCGGGCTGTCTGGATCGTACACTTGCCCGCGGCGGCGACAGGCCCACCGGAAATCAGAGGCAATGAAGCTGAAGCAAATACTATTGTCAGTAGACGGGATTTGATGCGCATATCGCGCCTCCTTACACTCGTTAAACTCATCACCGAACAACCTGGCGATGACATACTTTGAACACAAATACACCCCTATCACGTCGCATTTTCAAGGGCAACACCGCGATAGCAATGCGGAATTAACTCATCTTATGGACGAAATTGCTGGCAAAACAAAAGGGAAGCCATGAACCATTCATGGCTTCCCTGAGAAAACACTGTTTCAGATGGACGCAAAAATGTCACATTCGCGCCATTGTTTCCGACCCGTCCAAAATCGAACGGACCGGGGGTCAGGCTGACTTGGCCATACGCTTGCGTTCGTGCGGATCAAGGAACCGCTTTCTCAGTCGGATCGCGTTCGGGGTTACTTCGACCAGCTCATCGTCGTCGATGTAAGCAATGGCCTCCTCCAGCGAGAACTGGACATGCGGTGTCAGGCGAACGGCATCGTCCGAGCCGCTGGCCCGCACGTTGGTCAGCTTCTTGCCTTTCAGCGGGTTCACCTCAAGGTCATTGTCCCGCGAGTGTTCGCCGATGATCATGCCCTGATACACATCGGTCTGGGGGCCGACGAACATCCGCCCACGCTCTTCCAGGTTCCACAGCGCGTATGCGACGGCCTGGCCGTTCTCCATCGAGATCAGAACGCCGGCGCGCCGCCCGGGGATCGGGCCCTTGTGCGGTGCCCAGCCGTGGAACACGCGGTTCAGAACGCCGGTGCCGCGGGTGTCGGTCAGGAATTCACCGTGATAGCCGATCAGGCCACGCGACGGGACATGCGCAATGATGCGGGTTTTGCCAACTCCTGCGGGGCGCATCTCAACCAGCTCGCCCTTGCGCGCGCCTGTCACCTTTTCGATGACTGCGCCCGAGAATTCGTCATCCACGTCGATGGTGACTTCCTCGATGGGCTCCAGGCGTTGGCCGTCTTCCTCGCGGAACAGAACCTGCGGGCGCGAGATGCTGAGCTCGAACCCTTCGCGACGCATATTCTCGATCAGAACGCCCATCTGCAGTTCACCGCGGCCCGCGACCTCGAAGGCTTCGCCGCCGGGGGTGTCCGTGATCTGGATCGCCACGTTCGATTCGGCCTCTTTCATCAGGCGGTCGCGGATGACGCGCGACTGGACCTTCTTGCCGTCACGCCCCGCCAAGGGCGAGTCGTTGATGCCGAAGGTCACAGTGATGGTCGGCGGGTCAATCGGCTGGGCGGGCAGGGCCTCGACCACCTGGGGCGCCACCAGCGAATCCGCGACGGTGGCCTTGCTCATGCCCGCGATGGTTACGATGTCGCCCGCTTCGGCAACGTCGATCGGTTGCTGGCTGAGACCACGGAAGGCCAGGATCTTGGTGGCCCGGAAATTCTCGATCAGCTTGCCGTCACGGCTGAGCGCTTTGAGGCTGTCACCCGCCTTGAGCGTACCGCTTTCCACACGGCCGGTCAGAATGCGACCGATGAACGGGTCGCTGCCCAGAGTGGTCGCCAACATGCGGAAGGGTTCATCCTTGCGCTCAGCTTGTTTGGGGGCGGGAACGTGGTCGACTACCAGGTCGAACAGAGCGGACAAGTCCTTGCGCGGGCCGTCCAGTTCCATGTCGGCCCAGCCCGACCGCCCCGAGGCGTACATGGCCGGGAAATCCAGCTGGTCATCGTCGGCGCCGAGGTTGGCGAACAGGTCAAAGCATTCGTCCAGGGCGCGGTCGGGCTCGGCATCGGGCTTGTCGACCTTGTTCAACACCACGATCGGGCGCAGGCCCAGCGCCAGCGCCTTCGAGGTCACGAACTTGGTCTGAGGCATCGGGCCTTCGGCGGCATCAACCAGCAGCACAACACCGTCGACCATGCTGAGGATACGCTCGACCTCGCCGCCGAAATCGGCGTGTCCGGGGGTGTCGACGATGTTGATGCGCGTGCCTTTCCACTCCACGCTGGTGGCCTTGGCCAGAATGGTGATGCCGCGTTCACGTTCGAGATCGTTGCTGTCCATGGCACGCTCGGCCACGGCCTGGTTTTCCCGGAATGCACCGGATTGTTTCAGAAGCTCGTCCACCAGGGTCGTTTTACCGTGGTCCACGTGAGCGATGATTGCGATGTTGCGCATGTCCATGAGGTCAGCCTTTGAACGGGAAGTTGCCGCGCGCATAACGCGGCGCGGCACAAGTTACCAGCCCTAACGCGCGATCAGTGGCCCGCAGTTTGCGAAAAGAGGTGGATGACCAGAATGCCGCCCAGAATCATCGCAAGGCCCAGAACCGCGGGCCAGTCCAGCCGTTGGCCGAAAACCACAAAGCCGATCAGCGCAATCAGAGCGATGCCAAGCCCGGACCAGATCGCATAAACGATGCCGACGGGCATTACCTTCAGCGTCAGCGCCATCAGGTAGAAGGCAAAGCCATAGCCCACCACCACCAGCACCGAGGGCCAGAACCGGGTAAATTGCTGGCTGGCCTGCAATGCGGTCGTTCCGATTGTCTCGGCAATAACGGCGAGAAGGAGGATCAGGTAGGCGTGGGGCATGGTTCTTGAACCCTTGATGCATCTGCTGGGACGTTGAGCACAGAATTCAGAAACGGCGCAAGGAAATTCAGGCAGCCGCCCCTTTCGTTGGTTCACCTAGGGTCAGGTAAACCCGACTATGGCAAGGCCGGAAAGCGTGTAAACTAATCCACGTTTTCGATTACTTTTTTAACGAGTGTGTTTCATGACGACATTTGCAAAAACGGTCGTGTTTGCTTCGGCAATAATCGTGGCGATTGGGTGGCTTGCTGACGGGGGGTCCGTCGATACTGACGCAGCCAAATTGGTTGATAGGTCAAGCGCAACAACAGTTTGAACGCCACGAATGAAACGAAAAAGGAGCCCGCGGGCTCCTTTTTTGCGCCTATTGCTTTTCGATCGCCTTCACCTTGGACCGGTGATCCGACAGCCTCTTGATCAGGAATTGCCGCGCCTTGCGCTCGGCCAACCGGACGCGGATTTCGGTAAGGAAAGCCTCCTCAAGCGATTGGGAGGCTGCGCCCAGCACGTCACCGACTTCGACGTAGAACCGATCCTGGCCGGTTTCGTCCATGACCTTCATCGTATCCTCGGCCAGTTTCGCCGCGAGAATGGTGATGGTGTCGGACATCAGCGTGTGTTCTCGGTCAGGCGGCGTTTGACGTAGTCGGTCACGTTGGTCATCAGCGTATCCATGTGCTCACCCTGGAAGAAGTGGTCGGCTCCTTCAACCTCGGTATGGGTGATGGTGATACCCTTCTGCTCGTGCAGCTTTCCGACCAGTGCGGTGGTGTCCGCCGGCGGTGCCACCCGGTCAGCCGTTCCGTTGATGATCAGCCCGGACGAGGGGCAGGGGGCAAGGAACGAAAAATCATACATGTTCGCGGGCGGCGACACGCTGATGAAGCCGGTGATCTCGGGGCGACGCATCAGCAACTGCATGCCGATCCAGGCTCCGAACGAAAAGCCTGCAACCCAGCAATGTTTCGAGTTGTTGTTCATCGACTGCAGATAGTCCAACGCCGATGCCGCGTCGCTGAGTTCTCCGACTCCCTGGTCATACTCGCCCTGGCTGCGGCCGACGCCCCGGAAATTGAAGCGCAGGACCGTAAAACCCATGTTGTAGAACGCGTAGTGCAGGTTGTAGACGACCTTGTTGTTCATGGTCCCGCCGAACTGGGGGTGCGGGTGCAGCACGATGGCGATCGGTGCGTCTTTTTCCTTTTGGGGGTGGTAACGGCCTTCCAGTCGGCCTTCAGGTCCGGGAAAAATCACCTCGGGCATGTGTGCGGTTGTCCTGTCTTTTTCTCGCGGGCGCCGGGATATACTTGACGGTTATCGTCAGGCACCTTAGAACGGTTCTAATTGAGTATCGAAGCGTGAACACGCTGTCAGTCGGAGATACGCACTGACCGCGGCGACGTCAATGTTTTCACGCGGTTCAAGCCACGAGGATCGAAGAATGAAGCTGTCAACCAAGGGCCGTTACGCGATGGTTGCGTTGGCGGACATCGCGCTTCAGCCCGCCGACACGCTGGTGACCCTGGGAGAGATTTCCGAGCGTCAGGACATTTCGCTGCCCTATCTGGAGCAGCTGTTCGTCAAGCTGCGCCGTGCCGATCTGGTTGCATCCGTGCGCGGGCCGGGCGGCGGCTATCGTTTGGCGCGGCCGGCGTCGGAGATCCGCGTGGTCGAGATTCTGTCAGCAGTGGATGAAACAGTTGATGCCATGCACAAGGGGGCCGGGGCTTCGGGGGGATCCTCGGGCAGCCGGGCGCAGTCGCTGACCAACCGCCTGTGGGAAAGTCTCAGCGCGCATGTCTACGTGTTCCTGCACCAGACACGCTTGTCCGATGTGATCCAGAACGACCTTGCGCCGTGTCCAGCGGTGCCTGGGCTGTTCTCGGTCGTGGATGATTGACCGATGAGCGGATTGGGACTCTCGAAGCGTGTGGCCGTGGATGAAAAGGTGACTCCATGAAACGTGTTTACCTGGATCACAACGCCACGACCCCGCTGCGCCCCGAGGCGCGCGACGCAATGATCGCCGCGATGGAGGTCTGCGGGAACCCCTCCTCGGTCCATGCCGAGGGGCGGGCGGCCAAAGCCGTCATCGAAAAGGCGCGTGCTCAGGTGGCGGCGGCCTTTGGGGCGGATGGAGCCGATATCGTGTTCACATCCGGGTCGACCGAAGGGGCGGCGCTGGCCTTGGAAGGGCGCGACCTGCATGGCGCGGCGATCGAACATGATGCCGTAAGGGCCTGGACTGTCGAGGATTTGCCAGTTTCGCACCAAGGCGTTGTCACCGTAGCCGACCCGGCTCGGTCCACGTTGCAGCTCGCCAATTCTGAAACCGGACTCATTCAGACATTGCCCAAGGGTCTGGCGGTCACCGATGCAACGCAGGCGTTCGGGAAACTGCCGATCGCGTTCAACTGGCTGGATGTGCAGATCGCGTTGGTCTCGGCGCACAAGCTGGGCGGGCCAAAGGGTGTGGGCGCCGTTGTGATGAAACGCGGCACCGATCTGGAGGCCCAGATCAAGGGCGGCGGGCAGGAAATGGGTCGCCGGTCGGGGACGGAAAATGTCATTGGAATCGCGGGGTTCGGCGCTGCGGCTGAAGCGGCGGCGCGAGATCTGGCAAACGGAGTTTGGGAAAAGGTTGCAGAACTTAGAAATATTCTAGAAAAGGCCCTTGAGGCTGGTTCTAAATCTACTATTTTTGTCGGGAAAGATCAGGATCGGTTGCCCAACACTCTGTGCTTTGCGACGCCCGGCTGGAAGGGCGAAACGCAGGTGATGCAGATGGATCTGTCGGGCTTTGCGATCAGCGCCGGTTCGGCCTGCTCCAGCGGCAAGGTGAGGGCAAGCGCGGTACTGACCGCGATGGGATATGACGAGGCCACGGCGGCCAGCGCGATACGCGTTTCGCTGGGCCCCGAGACGAGTGAAGAAGACGTGCTGCGTTTCGCCGAAACGTGGCTGGAAAAAGAGAAAAAGCATCGCGCGCGGGCCGCGTGATCTGACGGAGGGTGGAACATGGCCGCTTTGGACCAGACCCAGGTAAAAGAAGGTGTCGATCAGGAAACCGTTGACGCGGTGCGCGAGGTCGGAACCTACAAATACGGGTGGGATACGGATATCGAGATGGAATACGCGCCCAAGGGCGTGAACCCCGATATCGTCAAACTGATCTCGGAAAAGAACGAAGAGCCCGAGTGGATGACCGAATGGCGTCTGAAGGCCTTCGAGCGCTGGACCCAGATGGAAGAGCCCAAATGGGCCATGGTCCACTATCCTGAAATCGACTTTCAGGACCAGTATTACTACGCCCGGCCCAAGTCGATGGAGACCAAGCCCAAGTCGCTAGACGAAGTCGACCCCAAGCTGCTGGCCACTTACGAAAAGCTGGGTATCCCGCTGAAAGAACAGATGATTTTGGCAGGCGTCGAGGGCGCTGAGGATGCCCCGGCCGAGGGCCGCAAGGTCGCCGTGGATGCGGTGTTCGACTCGGTTTCGGTGGGCACGACCTTCCAGGCTGAGCTGAAGAAGGCCGGCGTCATCTTCTGCTCGATCTCCGAGGCGATTAAGGAGCACCCCGAACTGGTCAAGAAGTATCTGGGCTCGGTTGTTCCGGTGTCGGACAATTTCTACGCCACGCTGAACTCGGCCGTATTCTCGGACGGCTCGTTCGTCTATGTGCCGCCCGGCGTTCGCTGCCCAATGGAACTGAGCACCTATTTCCGCATCAACGCGGAAAACACTGGCCAGTTCGAGCGGACGCTGATCATCGCCGACAAGGGCTCGTACGTGTCCTATCTGGAAGGTTGCACCGCGCCGCAGCGTGATACCGCGCAGCTGCACGCCGCAGTGGTCGAGATCATCGTCGAAGAAGACGCCGAGGTGAAATATTCGACCGTCCAGAACTGGTTCCCGGGGGATGAGAACGGCAAGGGCGGCATCTACAACTTCGTTACCAAGCGTGCCGATTGCCGGGGTGACCGGTCCAAGGTGATGTGGACGCAGGTCGAGACCGGCAGTGCCGTAACGTGGAAATACCCGTCCTGCATCCTGCGGGGTGATGACAGCCAGGGTGAGTTCTACTCGATCGCCATCACCAACAACATGCAGCAGGCCGATACCGGCACCAAGATGATCCATTTGGGCAAGAACACCAAGTCGCGCATCGTGTCCAAGGGCATCAGCGCGGGCAAGGCCCAGAACACCTATCGCGGGCTGGTGTCGATGCACCCCAAGGCCAAGAACAGCCGGAACTACACCCAATGCGACAGCCTGCTGATCGGCGACAAATGCGGGGCGCACACCGTTCCGTATATCGAGGTCAAGAACAACAGCAGCCGGGTCGAGCACGAGGCCACAACCTCGAAGGTCGATGACGATCAGCTGTTCTATTGCCGCCAGCGCGGCATGGACGAGGAAGAGGCCGTGGCGCTGGTGGTCAACGGTTTCTGCAAGGACGTGCTGCAGGCGCTGCCGATGGAGTTCGCCATGGAAGCCCAGCAGCTGGTCGCGATCTCGCTGGAAGGCTCGGTCGGCTGATGGCTCGCTCGCCGCGCACCCGCAGGGATGATGTCCTGACCGCGGCGTCTTATGCGCTGCCTGTTCTGGGCGGCTTGCTGGGCGTGGCCTATGTCAACGTCAACTACACCGATTTCATCAACCCGGTCTGGGCAATCGGCGGCGGGGCGGTCCTGGGATGGATCGCGGCGCGGCTGCTGCGCAGGATGCTGGGATAGGAACAGACCGGGGCCGGCGCGTCCCGACGATACGCAAAAGGACAAATCATGCTGGAAATCAAGAACCTGCACGTCAAACTTGAGGAAGAGGAAAAGCAGATCCTCAAGGGCGTGGATCTGACGGTCGAGGCCGGCAAGGTGCACGCGATCATGGGGCCGAACGGCTCGGGCAAATCGACGCTCAGCTATGTGCTGTCGGGCCGTGACGGGTATGAGGTCACCGAGGGTTCGGCGACTCTGGATGGCGCCGACCTGCTGGAGATGGAGCCGGAAGAGCGTGCCGCCGCCGGCGTGTTCCTGGCGTTCCAGTACCCGGTCGAGATCCCGGGCGTGGGCAACATGACGTTCCTGCGCACCGCCGTGAACGCCCAGCGCAAGGCGCGCGGCGAGGAAGAACTCTCGGCCGCGGATTTCCTCAAGCTGGTGCGCGAAAAGGCCAAGTCGCTGAAAATCGACGCCGACATGCTGAAACGCCCCGTGAACGTTGGTTTCTCGGGTGGCGAGAAGAAGCGCAACGAAATCCTGCAGATGGCGATGCTCGAGCCCAAGATGTGCATCTTGGACGAGACCGACTCGGGCCTTGACGTGGATGCCATGAAGCTGGTGGCCGAGGGCGTGAACGCGCTGCGCGACGAAGGCCGTGGGTTCCTGGTGATCACCCACTATCAGCGTCTGTTGGACCACATCAAACCCGACGTGGTGCACATCATGGCCGATGGCCGGATCGTCAAGACTGGCGGGCCCGAGCTGGCGCTGGAAGTCGAAAACAACGGTTACGCCGACATTCTTGCCGAGGTGAACTGATGGCCTTGCCCGACGTGAAACAATCCGCGACCGAGGCGCGGCTGGCCACGCTGCGCATGCCCGAAGCCGGCTGCACCCGCGACGCACGCGAGGGGGCCCTGGCCCGCCTGCGCGCCATGGGTTTGCCCGGGCGGCGCGACGAGTATTGGAAATACACGCGTCCCGATACGCTTACCGCGCCCGAGGCCCCGGCGGCCGAGGTATTCCACACCGACGAGCCGATGGTCTTTGACGGGTTCGACCGCCTGAAGATCGTCTTCGTCGATGGTGTATTTAGCCCCGAGGACAGCGATGACCTGACGCTGGAAGGCGTGAGCATCGACCGGCTTGAAGATATCTGCTGCAAGGACATCCACTGGGCCAAGCAGCTGTATGGCGTGCTCGAGGAGCGCGGTCAGACCCCGGTTCAACGCCCGTTGGCGGCCTTGAACACCGCCTTTGCGCAAGACGGCGTGGCGATCCACGTGACCGGCAAGCCGTCCAAGCCGATCAGTCTGGTCTATCGCCACGACTCCGAAAGCTCGGACGCGATCCTGCACCACGTGATCCGCGTGGAGAGCGGCGCCGAGGTGACGATTCTCGAGAATGGCCCGGCGGCCTCGCGGTTCAACAAATGCATCGAGATCGACATCGCCGATGGCGGCGCGCTGCACCATGTCCGGGCGCAGGGCAGGGACCATCAGCGCCGTGCCGCGACGCATATGTTCACCCGGCTGGGCAAGGACTCCGTCTACAAATCCTTCACCCTGACCGTGAATGGTGTGCTGACGCGCAATGAACAGGTGGTCGAACTGACCGGTGACGATGCGGTGGCGCATGTGGCCGGTGCCTGTGTGGGCGATGGCGACTTCCACCATGACGACACGGTGTTCATCACCCATGACGCGGTGAACTGCGAAAGCCGTCAGGTGTTCAAGAAGGTTTTGCGCAACGGCGCGACCGGCGTGTTCCAGGGCAAGATTCTGGTCAAGGAAGGAGCCCAGAAGACCGATGGCTACCAGATCAGCCAGTCTTTGCTGCTGGATGACGACAGTCAGTTCCTGGCCAAGCCCGAGCTTGAGATCTATGCCGACGACGTGGCCTGTTCACACGGGTCGACCTCGGGTGCGATCGACGAGACCGCGATGTTCTACCTGCGCTCGCGCGGGGTTCCGGCCAAGGACGCGACCAACATGCTGACGCTGGCCTTTTTGGCGGAAGCCGTTGAAGAGATCGAAGACGAAGCGCTGGCCGAGGACATCGTCTCGCGGCTGGAAGGCTGGTTGGCGCGGCACAGCTGATGCCGGTGACCACCGATATCGTCGCCTCGTATCGCGGGCCCGGTCGGGTGGTGCGTCGGCTGCTGGACATGGGCCCGCGCGAAGACCGCGCGCTGGCCTTTGTCATGGCGTTCTGTGTGATTGGCTTTATTGCGCAGTTGCCCGGCCTTGCGCGCCGCGCCCATCTTGAGGGGCTGGACCTGAACATGCTGATGGGTGGGGCCCTGCTGGGGTCGGTCTTCATTCTACCGTTGCTGCTCTACGTCCTTGCCTGGGGGAATTATCTGATTTCTCGCATGTTCGGCGGTGCAACCACGTCCTATCAGGCGCGGCTTGCGCTGTTCTGGGCTCTGCTCGCCTCATCACCGCTGGTGTTGTTGAACGGGCTGGTGGCTGGTTTCATCGGTCCGGGCCCTGTCCAGACGCTGACCGGGGCCCTGTGGGTTGCGGTATTCGTCTGGTTCTGGTTTTCCGGTTTTTCTCAAACACGAAGGGTGCCGGCATGAACGCCGCATTTCTGGGACATCTGGCCGTTCTGACACTGGCAAATCCGGCCGAGGCGGCAAGGCGTCTGTTGGCCGGAGTACCCGGTCGGGATGTGCTTTGGACAGCGCTGGCATTGGTCGTTGTCCTGAACGCTTTGTCTCAATCACTATCGACCCTTGTGTTTCCGGCGCTTGATCCATCTCTGGATATGGCGTTTGAACCGGTCGTGCAGTCGATGGCGACTTCGGCCGGAGCCGTTCTCTTGGGCATCTTCGCGTTTCATTTTGTCGGCAGGATGATTGGCGGCACCGGCAGCCTGGACGGTATGATGCTGCTGATGGTCTGGCTGCAATTCCTGCAGATTCTGGGCCAATTGATCATCTTCGTCATGGTGATGGTCGCGCCGACTATGTTCCTGATCCTCGTATTGGGGATGAGCCTGTACAGCCTCTACATCAGCCTGCATTTCATCAATCAGGCGCACCATTTCGACTCGCTGGGCAAATCCTTTGTGGTCATCCTCATCTCGGGATTGCTGGCGATACCTTTCGTCCTGTTGATGACCCCAAGCGGGCCTGTTTAGGGATTTCGATCATGTATGACGTCCAGAAAATCCGCGCCGATTTCCCGATCCTCTCGCGTGAGGTGAACGGGAAACCCCTGACCTATCTCGACAACGGGGCCTCGGCGCAGAAACCTCAGGTGGTGATAGATGCAGTCACCAATGCCTATGCGCACGAGTATTCGAACGTGCATCGCGGATTGCACTACCTGTCAAACCTAGCGACCGAAAAATACGAATCCGTGCGCGGGACCGTCGCCCGGTTTTTGAATATCGCGAATGAGGATGAGATCGTCCTGAATTCCGGGACGACCGAGGGGATCAACCTTGTCGCATATGGGTGGGCCATGCCACGGATGCAGGCCGGCGATGAAATCGTTCTGAGCGTCATGGAGCATCATGCCAACATCGTACCCTGGCATTTCCTGCGCGAACGCCAGGGCGTCGTTCTGAAATGGGTGGACGTGGATGCAAGTGGTGCGCTGGATCCGCAGGCCGTGATCGACGCCATCGGGCCCAAGACCAAACTGGTGGCGGTGACCCAGTGTTCCAACGTTCTGGGTACCGTGGTTGACGTAAAGACGATTACCGAAGGCGCCCATGCCAAAGGCGTGCCTGTGCTGGTCGACGGAAGCCAGGGCGCGGTTCACATGCCGGTGGATCTGCAGGATATCGGGTGTGATTTCTACGCTATCACCGGGCACAAGCTGTACGGCCCCTCGGGATCTGGCGCGATCTTCATCAAATCGGAACGCATGGCCGAGATGCGCCCCTTCATCGGAGGAGGCGATATGATCAAGGAGGTGTCGAAAGACACGGTGATCTACAACGATCCGCCGATGAAATTCGAAGCCGGCACTCCGGGTATCGTCCAGACAATCGGCATGGGCGTTGCGCTGGACTACATGATGGGTTTGGGGATGGATAATATCGCGGCCCATGAGGCGGGCTTGCGCGACTACGCAATGCAGCGCCTGACCGGGCTGAACTGGCTGCAGGTTCAGGGGACGACGCCCGACAAGGCTGCTATCTTCAGCTTTACGCTGGATGGTGCGGGCCACGCGCACGACGTATCCACCATTCTCGACAAGAAGGGCGTCGCGGTTCGGGCGGGGCACCATTGCGCCGGACCGTTGATGGATCATCTCGGGGTTACGGCCACCTGCCGCGCGAGTTTTGGTTTGTACAACACAACCGATGAGGTCGACACGCTGATCGATGCGCTGGAACTGGCGCACGAATTGTTTGCCTGATTGTTCGTCGCTAAACCGCATTCCGACATGCAAAATCCAGTTGCACCCGGATCGGAACAAGGTTAGCTAACGGCCAACGCACCTGTAGCTCAGCTGGATAGAGCGCTGCCCTCCGAAGGCAGAGGCCAGAGGTTCGAATCCTCTCAGGTGCGCCACTTTCTGTCAGAATTTCAAGGCGTAGCGCTTCTGCGCCTGTGTCCGCCACTGCCGGATGGGCGCTGCGCAGCAAAAAGCCCCGGGCAGTGATGCGCCGGGGCCTTTTGCGGGGTTGGTGAGTGGTAGTGTATTAGCCGCGCCAGGAGCGAACGTCGCCGCAATCCATGTGCACGAAATTTGATCCATAGTACTGGCCGACACCGCCGGCACGGCACGAAATGGCTGCCTTGGCCATCTGTGAGACCGAGCGGGAGGCAAGCCGCAGATCCGCAGCCTGGCCTTTGACGTGGAGAGAGTTCTTGGCGACACCGCGCGACCGGCGGCGCAGCATGGCGTTGGTCTGCGGAGAGCGGTAGCCCGACAACAGCATGTAGGGCTCGTTCACATCCAGAAGGTTGTGGGCCGCGGCCATGATGTCGATCGTGCGCAGATCCATGTCCTTTGACTGATCGGTGCGCCAGTCACGCATGAAGTGGTTGATTTCCTTGACCGCGTCTTTGACGTATTTGCCATCGACCCAGTAGATCATGTCCAAACGCTCGCCGGTACGACCCGAATACATACGGATCCTGCGGATGTCTCCACCCCCGCGAAGGAAGCCTGCTGCGTTTGAGTAGGTTGGTGCTGCAACAACTGCCGTTGCCGCGAATGCGCCCAATAGGGCACGCCGGGTCATCCCCGAGGTACTGCTCTTGGTCATAGCGTGTTTCGTCCCGTACAGTTCCTGCCTGCACACGATGTTACGTGCGCTTTCTTAATTCTTTCCCATCCCAGATGCGGATTTTATGCCACAGAGGGATTCTTGCGCCAAGTGATCTTTTGGTCTTGTGCCTTCTTACGGGGAATTTTCGGCGAAAATCTGCGCAAGTGACAAAAAATGTGGCGAACAGGCCTGAATCCCTTTCGTTTTTTTCCAGACGATGCAAACGCGCATCAGGGGGCCAGCGGTGTGATGTGCTGTTGGAAATGTGAGTGGACAATCCCCCGACGCGTGAAACATAATTGTCGGGCGCAAAAACTAGTGTTCCAAGTTATTGAAAACCAAGGCTATCCCATGAATTCTGTCCGTCGGACCTGTACGATTTTTCTGTTTGCCGCAAGCATCGCCGTGTCGGCCACATCCGTTCCGGCGGCTCCGACCCAGCCTGAGAGTTTCGCCTTTCGGATGGCTGTCGCGGAAAGTGCAGGGACAACCCCGGAAATCGCGTCCTTTTACCGAGAACAGGAGTTCGCGCCGATTTGGGTCGGTGCTACCTCTGGTCACGCGGCACGCCGATCGGCACTTATCAAAGCATTGTCCCATGCTCAGATGCACGGACTTCCGGCCGAACGATATGACGTTGACGGCCTGATGGCGAAGATGCAGAGCGCTCGGTCAAACCGCGATCTCGGAGCGCTTGAAGCGGCACTGAGCGAGGCGTTTGTCCGCTATGCACAGGATATTCAGTCCGGGCTGCTGCGCCCGGCTCAGATCGACGCTGGCCTCGTGCGTGCGGTCGAACGGAGGCCGGCCTCGGAACATCTTGCGGCGATGATGAAGTCCACCGACGGCTCTTATCTCGCGCAGCTTCCGCCGCAGTCCAGTCAGTACCGGGCGCTGCTCAAGCAGAAGATGGCGCTGCAGTCACTTAACGAACACGGTGAATGGGGGCCGACCGTACCAACCGGAAAATACGAACGCGGCGATACGGGGCCGAGCGTCATAAAGCTGCGTAACCGTCTGGTTGCGATGGGGTTCCTCAAGCCTACGGCCAGCCCGGAATATGACGAGTCCATTGTGGCAGCGGTGCAAGCCTTCCAACGCGCCCATGGACTTGAACCAGATGGTGTCGCTGGCCAGGGAACGATTGCCGAAATCAACCGTTCACCTTCTGACCGGCTCAAGGCGGTGATGGTTGCGATGGAACGTGAACGCTGGCTCCCTCGCGAGAGGGGTGCACGGCATGTTCTGGTCAATCAGGCCGACTTTTCCGCGAAAATCGTCGATGATGGTCGGGTGACATTTGAAACACGTGCGGTGATCGGCAAAAACACCAGCGATCGTCAAAGCCCCGAGTTTTCGGATGTGATGGAGCACATGGTGATCAATCCCAGCTGGCATGTGCCGCGCTCGATCATCACCAAGGAATACCTGCCGAAGTTGCGGGCCAACCCCAATGCCGTCCGGCATCTTGAGATCACCGATCGGCGTGGACGGCAGGTGAACCGCAATGCGGTGGACTTCAACCAGTTCACGGCTCGCAGCTTCCCGTTTGCGATGCGCCAGCCTCCGGGGCAGAGCAACGCTCTGGGGCTGGTCAAGTTCATGTTCCCCAACAAGTACAACATCTATCTGCACGACACCCCGCAGAAGAGCCTGTTCGCACGCGAAGTACGCGCCTTCTCTCACGGGTGCATTCGTTTGGCGCAACCTTTTGATTTCGCATATGCTTTGCTGGCAAAACAGGAAGAGGACCCCAAGGCCTTTTTCCACAGGGTGCTGGGTACCGGGCGTGAAACCAAGGTTGACCTCAAACAGCCGGTTCCGGTTCATCTGATTTACCGCACCGCGTTCGTCGGGCCGAAGGGCGATGTGCAGTATCGGCGCGATGTCTATGGTCGGGACCAAAAGATTTGGGATGCCCTGCAGAAAGCAGGGGTGGCCCTGCCGAACGTTCAGGGGTAAGCACAGGGCGCAAAATCCTGCGACAAGGAAGCCCGCGATGCAGTTCACCTTACAGCAAATCGCCGATGCTCTGGGGGCGCCGGCCGAGGGAAACACCAGCCTGACTATTCTGAGGGCGGCCGAGCCCAAGGATGCCGGTCCGACCGATCTGGCTATGGCGATGGCTCCGAAATACGCCGAAGCTCTGGCTGAGGGTCAAGCGCGCTGTGCCGTTCTGTGGGAGGGTGCTGACTGGCGCGCACTGGGTCTGGAGGGCGCCGTGTTCGTCGGCCGCCCCCGTATGGCAATGGCCGGAATTACCACGATGCTGGACCGGGGGCAGGGTGTGGCACCCGGGATCCATCCCTCGGCGGTCGTGGACCCGACGGCCGAGATCGCCGGAGATGTGTCCATCGGGCCTCTGGCCGTTGTCGGCCCCCGGGCCCGCATCGGGTCCGGAACGGTGATCGGCGCCCAGTGCCACGTTGGTATGGATGTCGTCTTGGGCCAGAACTGCCTGTTGCGCGAGATGGTCAGCATCGGCGCGCGTGCCATCATCGGCGATCGCTTTATTGCGCAACCCGGAGCCAGGATCGGCGGGGATGGGTTCAGCTTTGTCACGCCCGAGGTGTCGGGTGTGGAAAACGTGCGCAAGACCATGGGCGACGCCGGAGACGCCAAGGCGCAGAGCTGGTTGCGCATCCATTCGCTCGGTGCGGTCCAGATCGGCAATGATGTCGAGGTTGGCGCGAACTGCACCATCGACAACGGTACGATCCGCAACACCGTCATCGGAGACGGTTCCAAGTTGGACAATCTTGTTCATGTCGGGCACAACACCCAGGTCGGCAGAGACTGTCTGCTGTGCGGTCAAACCGGAGTGTCCGGTTCGGTCGAGATCGGCAACAACGTGGTTTTGGGTGGCCAGACCGGAGTCGTCGACAATATCTTCATTGGTGACGGCGTGATCGCGGGCGGCGGAACCAAGATACTTTCGAATGTCCCGGCAGGTCGTGTGATCATGGGCTATCCGGGCGTGAAAATGGAAACGCACACCGAAATCTACAAGGCACAGCGTCGGCTTCCACGCATGGCCCGTGACGTAGAGGCGCTTAAAAAGACGGTTTTCAAACCCTCGTCGAGCGATTAAATCAACCGCAACGCGACAATCAGGGGAACGACATGAGCATCAGCGACCGCGTCATCGCAATCATTGCAGAGCAGGCCGTGCTGGAGCCGTCCGACGTGACGCCCGAAAGCTCTCTGGAAGATCTCGGAATCGATAGCATGGGCCTGGTTGAGAGCATCTTTGCCATCGAGGAAGAATTCGACATCTCGATCCCCTTCAACGCCAACGAACCGACGGCAAGCGATTTCGACATCTCGAATGTTGCAGCGATCATTGCCGGGATCGAAAAACTGGTCGCGGAAAAGGTCTGATCCGCGGTCATGAAACGGGTTGTCATTACCGGCGCTGGCACGATCAATTCGCTGGGCCATTCCGTGCCCGACACCCTGGAAGCGATGCGCGAAGGTCGTTGCGGCATTTCCGAGCTTGAATTTCGTGACGTCGACCGACTGAGCATCAAAATTGGCGGCCAGGTCCGTGGGTTCGAGGCCGAGGGCAGGTTCAATCGCCAGCAGATGGCGCTGTATGACCGTTTCACGCAATTCACTCTGACTGCGGCCAAAGAGGCGATCGACCAGTCGGGGCTGGAGTTTCACGGCGAATTGGCCGTTCGGTCGGGGGTCGTTCTGGGAACGGCCGGCGGTGGTGTTTCCACCTGGGATGACAACTACCGCTCGGTCTACGAAGACGGGAAGAACCGGGTCCATCCATTCGTCGTGCCGAAGCTGATGAACAACGCGGCGGCAAGCCACATTTCGATGGAGCACAACCTCAAAGGTCCCAGCTTTACCGTTTCGACGGCCTGTGCATCGTCCAACCACGCGATGGCGCTGGCATTCCAGATGGTGCGCAGTGGCGCCGCCCCGGCGATGATTACCGGTGGGTCGGAATCCATGTTGTGTTTTGGCGGGGTCAAGGCCTGGGAAGGCCTTCGGGTTATGTCGAAGGACGCGTGCCGGCCGTTCAGCGCAAATCGCAATGGCATGGTTCAGGGCGAGGGCGCCGGTGTGTTCGTATTCGAGGAATACGAACATGCGCGTGCTCGCGGCGCTGAAATCCTATGTGAGGTTGCGGGCTATGCGATGTCTTCGGACGCGACGGATATCGTGATGCCCAGCAAACAGGGCGCGGCACGGGCCATGGCCGGGGCGCTGAAGGATGCGGGGCTGAACGCAAGTGACGTGGGCTATATCAACGCCCACGGCACCGGAACCGCCGCCAATGACAAGACCGAATGCGCAGCAGTCGCGGATGTGTTCGGACGCCATGCCGACGATCTGATGATCTCGTCGACCAAATCCATGCACGGCCACCTTATCGGCGGAACCGGCGCGGTTGAACTGTTGGCCTGTATCATGGCCGTCCGTGACGGCGTGATAGCGCCGACCATAGGGTACGAAGAACCCGACCCGGAATGCGCTTTGGACGTCGTACCAAACGAGGCGCGCGAAGCCGAGGTGAATGTGGCATTAAGCAACGCCTTTGCGTTTGGCGGTCTGAACGCGGTATTGGCCCTCAAGAAGGTATGAAAAAAAAGCCGCCATCGGATGATGGCGGCTTTGGTCATTCATTCTGGCGTGATCAGTTGGTGTTGACCTGCAGGCCGTCAAAGGCAGCGGTAAATCCGCTCAGCGACAGATCCATGTTGATAACCTGATCGGGCGCGCGTGCGGGCACCAGTGAAATGGTAGCCTTCGTTCCCGCTTTCATCGCGTCAATGTCGCCCTGCGTCAGACCCAGCTGCGCAACACAACCGACCGGAACACAGTGATGATAGTTGTACAGCTTGCGAGGTGCGCCATCGATCGAGATGGCCAGTTGTGCTTGCAGCAGAGTTTCCAGAGGAACAATGACGTTCGCCCAGGCCGCGGCGGCACCACCGGCGGGCAGCTTGCCAACGGTGATCTCGGCCAGAGGTTCATTCTGCGCACCGTTGAGAATCTGAACCATCGCACAGGGGTCATCGCCGGATTGCGCCTTGATGCAGGAGATCTCCCAGTCGCCAGACTTCTCTCGGACATATTGCTCGCCGACACGCGGGCCGCTTTGACCCAGATCCAGGTCGGAGCCGGTATCCGTGGTCTGACCGGCTTGGCTCTGCTCTTGAGTTTCAGTCGTGGCTTCCTGGGCGAACGCGCCTGAGCCCAGCAATGCAGCCGTTACCAGGGTGGCTGGAACAAGTTTGGTGATCATCAGTGCCTCATTGTGCTGATACAGCTTTTTCAAACGTCTCTAGCATTCCTGCTCGGCCATGTCAGTTGCAAAGCGCGCGCCACACGCGGGATTGGACGGATTTTCGCCGACCCATCGTAGGCAACCTGAAGTGACGCCTGGAAGCCTTTGAGTACAAACGACAAAGGGAGCCGTACGTGCGGCTCCCTTCAATCAATGTATCTCCCCGTCGGACTGGCCGACTTAGTTATGCCCGAACGTTACGAGAGGCGAACCCAGTGGTCAACTGCAAACAGCGAAATTTAATGTTTCCACAAGCAGAAACTTGGAAATTTCAAAAAAAGGGCTGTGCCCGAAAGCACAGCCAGTCGACAGGGAGGAAGTTTGCCCACCACACGAGGGAATTGCGAGGCGGGCAAAATCACTATCGCAGTCAAAGGTTAAGTTTGTATGGTGGTGCCGGGACGCTAAGTTTTGGGACGTATCAATATGACGGAAAACGTTTTTGTCGGCGGTGGCGGTGTTGATTACAAGCAGCCGCAGGGTTTGACGCTGAAATATGCAAACCGGCACGGCTTGATTGCCGGTGCAACGGGGACGGGCAAGACCGTGACCCTGCAAATCCTGGCCGAAGGGTTCTCGCAGCAGGGTGTTCCTGTTTTCCTGTCTGACGTCAAAGGTGACCTGTCCGGACTGGCGCGTCCCGGCAGCCCCGATCACAAGTTGCATCAGGCCTTCATGGACCGTGCCCAGCGTATCGGGTTTGCCGATTACTCCTATGCCGCGTGCCCGGTCACGTTCTGGGATCTGTTTGGTGAGCAGGGCCACCCTGTTCGGACAACGGTTACCGAGATGGGACCGCTGCTGTTTTCCCGGCTTCTGGACCTGAGCGAAGCGCAGGAAGGTGTGCTGAACATCGCCTTCCGGGTTGCGGATGAAGAGGGAATGCCGCTGCTGGATCTCAAGGACTTGCAGGCTCTTCTGGTCTGGATTGGTGAAAACCGGTCGCAGCTGTCCCTGCGCTACGGAAATGTCTCGACCGCTTCGATCGGTGCCATACAGCGACGATTGCTGGTGTTAGAAAACCAAGGCGGCGCACGGCTGTTTGGTGAGCCCGCGCTCGAACTGTCGGATTTGATGCGCCTGGATGAAAACGGCCACGGGATGGTCAACATCCTTGCTTCTGACAAGCTGATGGGCGCGCCCGGGCTGTATGCCACGTTTCTTTTGTGGCTGCTGAGCGAACTGTTCGAGGAACTGCCCGAAGTCGGCGATCCCGACAAGCCCAAGCTGGTCTTTTTCTTCGACGAAGCCCATCTGCTGTTCGACGATGCGCCCAAGGTTCTGGTGGACAAGGTCGAGCAGGTCGCGCGATTGATCCGATCCAAAGGCGTTGGGGTTTACTTCATTACTCAGAACCCGGCCGACATTCCCGAAGATATCCTCGGGCAGTTGGGCAATCGCGTCCAACATGCTTTGCGCGCCTTCACCGCGCGGGATCGCAAGAATTTGCGGCTGGCCGCGGAAACCTATCGGGAAAACCCGGCCTTCGACACGGAAACCGCGATCCGGGAGGTCGGAGTGGGCGAGGCGTTGACCTCGATGCTCGAACGAAAGGGCGCCCCCGGTATGGTCGAGCGAACATTGATACGTCCACCGGGTTCACAACTGGGCCCGATTACCGACGCCGAGCGCAAGGCTGTGATGGAGGCGTCTCCGATGGCCGGAAAGTACGAAACGCTTCTGGATCGCAAATCGGCATTCGAAATCCTGCAGGCGCGCGCGGCCAAGGCCGCGGCCGAGGCCGAGGAAGCCGAACCCGAGGAGCAAGACGACACCCGGTCGGTGTCCGAGCGGGAGTATTCGGCGGCGCGCAGATACAGCGGCAGCAGAGTAGGGCGATCGTCTGCACGATCGGTCCGAAAGCAAGACAGCTTTGCCTCTGCCATGAGCGAGGCAGTCATCAAAGAGCTGAAAGGAACCACAGGACGCCGCATCGTTCGCGGCATTCTGGGCGGGCTGTTTCGCAACCGTTGAGTTTCATCGCCCTGCCAGCCGGAACTGGCTGGGCGTGCCGCGTCAGCGCTTGAGGCGCCGCTGTCCTTCCTGCTGGCAATAGGCGTCAGCTTCGGGAACCGACATCTTGGTGGCCGGGAAATCAATCGCGCGATCCCAGTCAACCCGATCCTGGCGATACAGTTGGCAGGTCACGACGCCCTTGGGCGTCTGTACCTGGACGGGTGTGGTTTCCAGTTCACGGGGGCTTGGGATACATCCGGCCACAACAGCCAGGACCGGAACCATAAGGGCAATTTTCTTTGTGGAAGTCTTCATGGTGCAAGAACTTTTCTTCTGGGTCAGAGTTTACTCGTTAAGATCGGCGCATCAGGTGAGTGGTGTTTCGAACAATATGCGCCGATATGGTTCATAGAGTGTGAAGCCGTCTATTGATTTTTCAAGCCGCAATCAAGAAACCGCGCCATTCGAATGGCGCGGCCTGACGGTTTCGTGATGAAAGATGTCTACTTCTCGGGGATCAGGCCCCTTGGGCTGAATCTGAGAACAATCAGCAGGATAAGCCCCATCGTGAACAGGCGCATATGTGCCGTGCTTTCGATCAGGTGGGCCTTAAGCGCGCTGCCATCTGGCATGCTGGAAGTGATCAGGTTCATAAGCCACAGACCGATCGGTTCGACCTCGACCCACAGGAACCAGATCAGAAAGGCCCCCAGGACCGAGCCGAAGTTGTTACCGGAACCGCCGACGATCACCATCACCCAGACAAGGAAGGTGAACCGGAGCGGTTGGTAGGCGCTGGGTGTCAGCTGGCCGTCCAGCGTCGTCATCATCGCCCCGGCAATGCCACAGATGGCCGAGCCCAGAACGAAGATCTGCAGATGACGGCGGGTGACGTCCTTACCCATGGCTTCGGCGGCGACCTCGTTGTCGCGGATCGCGCGCATCATGCGGCCCCACGGGCTTTTGAGCGCCATCTGAGCCATCCAGAGCAGGATGAGAAGCACGATCAGGAACAGGAATGCATAACCCAGTTTCACCCACAGGGTCGAAGCGGTCACCGGGTCCAGCCCGAACGAGGCTGCGCGTTCGACGAAGGTCGGATCGCTCTGCAGGTCAATCTCATAGCCCACGATAGGTGAGGGGCGGGGGATGCCGTAGACGTTCTTGACCCCACGGGCCAGCCAGTCCTCGTTTTTCATGATCGCAATGATGATCTCGGCGATGCCCAGCGTGGCAATCGCAAGATAGTCCGAGCGCAGACCCAACGCCGTCTTGCCAATCAGCCAAGCAGCGCCCGCGGCCAACAGCCCACCCGCCGGCCATGCAAGCAGCACTGGAAGATTCAGCCCGCCGATATTTCCGGCAATGGCTGGGTCGATGGCTTCGACGGCTGCGATGCTTGGGTCGAACACCGCGCGATAGACGAAGAACCCGACGACGAGGATTGCGATGATCGCCAGCGTTCGTGCCCGGCCCTTGGGCATTTTTTGCGCGGCCATCACGGCTGCGACAACGGTCGCCGCCCCCAGCAGAAGCGCCAGTACGATCCCGTACCCGCCCGCGGACCAGGCTCCGGGTGTCGGAGGGGTAGAGACCAGCACAACCGCAAGTCCACCCAGCGCGACAAAACCCATGACGCCGACATTGAACAGTCCGGCAAAGCCCCATTGCAGGTTCACACCGATCGCCATGATCGCGGAAATCAGACCCATGTTCAGAATCAAGATCGCCGTGTTCCAGCTTTGAACGAAACCGGTCAGCAGGATCAGCCCGCCGACAATCACGAAAAGCAGGGTGTTTTTGACTGCTTCGTTCATACCGCTTTCCCCTTGAACAGACCCGTTGGCTTGAACAGAAGCACGATCAGCAGAATGACGAAGCTGACGGCGAATTTGTAATCGGTGGACAGGAACTGCACCAGGCCCGAAGGTTCGAGGCTTTCCGGGGCAAGGTAGGTCAGCACCTTCTTCCAGGCATAAGTGATCGTGACTTCGGAAAAGGCGATGATGAATCCGCCTGCGATCGCCCCAATCGGGTTACCCAATCCGCCCACGATGGCAGAGGCAAAGATCGGCAGAAGCAGCTGGAAATAGACGAATGGCTTGAAGCTCTTGTCCAACCCATAGAGAACCCCGGCCGTCGTGGCCAGTGCCGCAACGATGATCCAGGTGATCATCACCACACGTTCCGGGTTGATGCCGGACAACAAGGCCAGGTCCTCGTTGTCGGAATAGGCGCGCATCGACTTGCCGGTGCGGGTCTTGTTGAGGAACCAGAACAGCAAGGCGACGGCAACGACGGCGACGATCACGGTGATACCCTGCGAGGTCTTGATCGCAAGCCCCTCATCCAGCCCGGTCATCTTTTTGAAATCCCGCGCAGAAATCAGGAACCGTGCCCCATCCGAGAACCTTTGGTCATCGGGGCCGATGATGAAGCGCACCAGCCCATTCATGATGAACATCACACCCATGGACACGATCACAAGGATCACAGGTTTGGCCTTTTGCTCGCGGTAGAACCGATAGACCAGCCTGTCGGTGATCAGCACCAGAAGGATGCACCCGAGGATCGCAAACGGAAGCGCCAGAAGCGCCGTCGGCAGGGGCCCGAACCCGATCCCTGCGGCCTGAAGACCCCAGGTGACCAGCACGGCAATCATTGCGCCGAAGGCCATCGTATCCCCGTGGGCAAAGTTGGAAAACCGCAGGATGCCGTAGATCAGGGTGACCCCCAGCGCCCCAAGTGCCAACTGGCTGCCATAGGCAACCGCAGGCACGATCACAAAGTTCGCAAGCGCAACAAGCGCATTCAGTAGGTCCATTATGTTCTTCTCACTGTCCGGGTGCGGCTTTATGGCATGACGCCGACGAAAGACACAACAATTTGGAGCATGATTTTTGCGGCTTTGTGCATGTTTTTATGCGGTTTGGCGGACATTGATCCCGCGCGCTCCGACCGTCTGCCGATCGCCGAAAGAAAAAGACCGCGCCACCATGTGGGACGCGGCCTGAAATCGCAGATGGTTGCGGGACTAGGCTCCGGTTTCCGTGCATTGGCCGCGGTCATTCTGAAGGACCGGACGGCGAATGGACAGGTTGTAGGACAGATCAGGGCTTTTGACGAAGAAGGTCATGACATGCTTTTCGGTCGCCAGGATGAACGTCATGTTGTTCAGTCCAGGAAACACCTGAGCATCCCCGGTCATGTCACCGAATTCGACCGATCCCTTTTGCTCGCCTTCAAGCCGCGTCAGCCGGTACTCGGTTCCATCAATTTCCGATATGCACACAAACTCGCGTTGCTGAGCCACAGCGCCAGTTGCCAAGTGTGCGACCAGTGCGGCGATCATCCATTTCTTCATTTTGACTTCCAATTTTTGTGCCCCCACTTGGGGCGCGTTTCGGGGATTGGTGTTGTGGTTCGGGCGCAGCGATATTTTTGAAATTTGACCTGATTAAAGCAGCAGATTGGCATTCCGGGAATTTCCACAGGCTTTTTGAACCGGTACGCTGCCAGAAAATAATTTATACTTTTCAGATGCCTAATAAGGGTTCTCAAGAAGAAGGGCATAGCCGGAAACACCGGTTGCCACCTTCTGGCCTTCAATTTTGCGCAAAGCGATCAAGCAAAAAGGCCAGTCGAGAATCCCGACCGGCCCCATGAAAAAACCGAATTCTGAAAAGCGTCGGTTAGCCACCCAAAAACGACTTGCGTACTTCCTCGTCCGCCAGCAGTTCCTTGCCGGTTCCTGTGTATGCGTTGCGGCCTTGGACCAGCACATAGCCCTTGTCGGCGATCTCAAGCGCCTGGCGTGCATTCTGCTCGACCATCAGGATCGGAAGGCCGGTGCGCGACACTTCGATGATGCGGTCGAACAGCTCGTCCATCACGATCGGCGAAACGCCCGCGGTCGGTTCGTCCAGCATCAGCACTTTGGGCTTGGTCATAAGCGCGCGGCCGACGGCCACTTGTTGGCGCTGACCGCCCGAGAGCTCGCCCGCCGCCTGATTGCGTTTGTCTCGCAGGATCGGGAACAGCTCGAACACCTGTTCCATCGTGTCCGAGAAATCATCCGTGCGGATGAACGCGCCCATTTCCAGGTTTTCCTGAACCGTCATGGAGGTGAAGATGTTCTGCGTTTGGGGCACAAAGCCCATGCCCTTGATCACCCGGTCCTGAGGGCTGAGGTTGGTGATGTCCTCTCCATCCAACCGCACCGATCCGGCGCGCACGTCCAGCATGCCGAAAACGGCCTTCATCGCGGTGGATTTGCCAGCGCCGTTGGGGCCGACGATCACGGCGATTTCGCCCTTGTCCACGGCGATGGTGCAATCGTGCAGAATGTCGGGGCCTTTGCCGTACCCGCCGGTCATGGTGTCACCGATCAGGAATGGACCGCCCTCTACCCGGTGGGTCTTGCCGCTGACCCGATGGGCCGGCGTCATCGTGCCGATGCCATGCGTGTTGGTGATCGAGGCGTCCTTGTTGCCTTTGTCATCCTGATAGGGATTGTCGCTCATGCCCCGGCCTCCAGCTGGTCTTTGTTTTTGAGCCCAGTACCCAAATAGGCCTCGATTACATGCTCGTTGGCCTTGATCTCGTCCAGCGTGCCCTGCGCCAGAACCTTGCCCTCGGCCATGCAGATCACCGGATCGCAGATCTTGCCGATGAAATCCATGTCGTGTTCGATCACGACGAAGGTATAGCCGCGTTCCTTGTTTAGACGCAGGATCGTATCGGCGATGGTCATCAGCAGGGTGCGGTTCACGCCTGCGCCGACCTCGTCCAGGAACACGATCTTGGCATCCACCATCATCGTGCGGCCCAGTTCCAGCAGCTTTTTCTGGCCGCCCGAGACCTGACCCGCCTTGTGGTCGGCCAAGTGTTCGATGGTCAGGAATTCCAGCACCTCGTCGGCCTTGGCGCGCAGGGCGCGTTCCTCATCCGCAATCCGCTTGCGGCCGAACCACGTGTTCCACAGCGATTCACCGGATTGGCCACCGGGGACCATCATCAGGTTTTCGCGGCATGTCATCGACGAGAACTCGTGCGCGATCTGGAACGTGCGCAACAGCCCCTTGTGAAACAGATCATGGGGCGGCAGGCCGGTGATGTCTTCGCCATCCATCCAGACCTTGCCGCTGGTCGGAGGCAGAACACCCGCGATCACATTGAAAAGAGTGGTTTTTCCGGCTCCGTTCGGGCCGATCAGGCCGGTAATCGAGCCCTTTTCGATCTCCAGCGATGCCCCGTCCACCGCATGGAAACCGCCGAAATGCTTGTGCACGTCCTCGACGACGATCATGTGTTCCCCTGTCCGCGGCTTTCGCGGTTCTTCGTGTTGCCCCATCCTCAAGATAAGGTGGCGCCTTTTGTCATTGAAACAGCCCGGGCACAAGGCCCGGGCTGCTTGGTATCATGCGGTCAGCTGACGGATCAACGGAACTTGACGGTCTCGTTCTTGCCGTCTTTCACTTCGATCTCGCGGTAGGACCCAGCGCTTTCGCCCGGACCGATCAGTTCGACGCCTGAAGCGCCGACATAGTCGATGTCCTGACCAGCGGCCAGCAGTTCCAGACCCTTGGCCAGTTCACCCGGATAGATCTTCTCGCCGGGGGCATTGGCCACATCCAGGATCTTGCCACCGTACTGGGCCGGATCGGCCGACCCTGCGGCCTGCATGGCCAACATGAACAGCGCGGCTGCGTCATAGCTTTCAGGCGAGTAGGGCGACGAGCCGTCAAAGCCCGCGGCTTCGGCCATGGCGAAATATTTCTCGGCGCCTTCACCGCCGGAACCGGCGATCTGACCAAACGAGCCGTCCAGATCGGGGCCGACATTCGCAGGCAGCGAGTCACCGATCATGCCGCCCGGCAGACCGAACGTATCGAACGCGCCGCTGTCCAGAGCGGACTGGATGATGCCCAGACCACCCTGATCCAGGTAGCCGGCAACCACGAGGATGTCACCGCCGGCCGAGGCCAGTGCGCCGACTTCGGCCGAATAGTCCGCTTTGCCGTCTTCATGTGCTGCAACGATGGTCACTTCACCGCCTACAGCCTCGAACGACGACTGGATCGCGTCGGCCAGACCTTTGCCGTAGTCGTTGTTGGTATAGGTCAGAGCGATCGAATTGATGCCGCGGTCTTTCAGAATGTCGGCCATAACCTGACCTTCACGCGCATCTGACGGGGCGGTGCGGAAGAACAGACCGTTGTCTTCCATTGTCGACAGACCGGGCGAGGTCGCCGACGGCGAGATCATGACCATGCCATTCGGAATAGCGACGTTCTGCAGGATTGCGCCAGTTACACCCGAGCAGTCGCCGCCGATAATGCCGGCAACGCCATCGGCGATCATGCGTTCGCCGTTCGAGGTGGCCAGACCGTTGTCGATGCAGCCGGTATCGGCACGCGACGGGGTGACGGTGGCGCCGCCCAGCAGCTTGCCGGATTCGGTCACTTCGGCCATCGCCAGTTCGGCGCCCGAACCCATTGCCGGGGCCAGCGATTCAATCGGCCCGGTAAACCCGAACAGAACGCCCAGTTTGACGTCTTCGGCCATTGCGGCACCAGCCAGCAATGCGGTTGCTGCAGTCGCAGTAAGCAGCTTTTTCATTAGGTTACTCCCTTGTTGGAACGTATTCGTTCTGAGCAAGACCCTAGGCAAGCTGTTCAGAAAAGAAAAGTCCAAACAGGAATGTGTCTTTTGGCTGAACAACTCTATTTGTTTTCTAGGGTTTGGTTCCCGGGCGGCTCATTCTGACAGGGATTGGAGCGATAGATATGATCAGGGTTTTCACGATTCTCATTCTGATGATTTGCGGCAGCGTCGCGTGGGCCGAGTCATTGAAGACATCCGCAGGCGAGGTCTCGGTCACGACCATGTTGGGGGGTCTGGAAACGCCCTGGGCGATCGGCTTGTTGCCTGATGGCAGTTTCTTGGTCACCGAGCGCGACGGCCAGTTGCTTTTGGCGCGTGATGGCAAAGCCACCACGGTCCGGGGCGTTCCGAAAGTCGCGGCGCAAGGGCAGGGCGGTCTGCTGGACGTAACCATCGCCCGCGATTTTGACCGCACAAGAAAGGTGTTTCTCACATTCTCGAAGCCGCAGAGCGGCGGGGCCGGTACGGCGGTTGCCGTGGCGCGCCTGTCCGAGAACGGCAAGCGGCTGGCCAACCTGAGGGTGATATTCGAAGCGGTTCCCGGCGGCTCGGGCGGCCGGCATTTCGGATCGCGCGTGGTCGAGGCGCAGGACGGGACACTGTTCATCACTTTGGGGGATCGTGGCGACAGGCCGACCGCACAGGACCGCTCGAACCACATGGGGACGGTCATTAGGATCAACCGCGATGGCTCGATCCCGGCAGATAATCCGTTTGTCGCGCAAGAAGGCATCCGCCCCGAGATCTGGTCCTTTGGTCATCGCAACCCGCAAGGCGCTAATATCGATACGAGCGGCCGGTTGTGGGTCTCGGAACATGGCGCAAAGGGCGGGGACGAGGTGAACCTTGTGAAGCCCGGCGCCAACTACGGTTGGCCGGTCATTTCCTACGGGACGCATTACTCCGGAGAGAAGATTGGCGAAGGCACCAGCAAAGACGGAATGGAACAGCCGCGCTTGTATTGGGATCCGTCCATCGCGCCGTCGGGCTTGATGGTCTATTCCGGCGGGATGTTTCCCGAATGGCGGGGTGACATCTTCGTGGGTTCGCTGAAATTCGACTATATCGCACGGCTGTCCGGCAACCCGTTGCGCGAGGTCGAGCAAATCAAAGGCCCCGAGACCGAGCGGGTCCGCGACATCGTGCAGGCCCCAGACGGTGCGATCTGGTTCATCTCGGTCGGGCAGGGCGCGGTTTACAGGATTTCCCGTTCGTCCTAGGAGTGCAGCGATACACTTCTAAGAGGATTGATATGTTCCGCATTCTCGCAGCGATATTTTTGTCCCTTTCGACACTTCCCGCCGCGGCCGACGAGGTTTTTGCGACCTATCCCGATTACGAAGCCTTCGTCGACACCAAGATCAAGAACCGCGAGTTCTCGAACGTCATCACCCGGTTGGGCGGCGCCGACGAATACACGCCGCAGCAGATGCAAGTCCTGCAAGGGCAGCTACGTGACCTTGTTCCGTACTACCTGACCAATGCCGACGTTGCCAAACGGGTCGAGCTTGAGAACGGGTTCGCGCAGGAAATGCGGATCTACTGGAACGATAAGAACAGCTATCTCTACTATTACGGTCTCCTGCATCAACGCGACGATGGCGTGATAGTTCTGCAGTTCAGCATCAACACGCGCGCCGAGCCCATTCTGGGCATGTTCTAGGCGTCAGACCGACAGCCGCCCGCTCTGCGTGCCACGCTCGCGATAGGGCGTGGTGTTGTAATGCGCACGGTAGCATTTCGAGAAATGGCTGGGGCTGGCAAAACCGCAGGCCAAGGCCACGTTGATCACGCTCATGTCGGTCTGCATCAGCAGGTTGCGCGCCTTGTGCAGCCGCAGTTCCATGTAATAACGCTTGGGCGAACGGCTCAGATACCGGCGGAACAGCCGCTCGAGCTGGCGGGTCGACATGCCAACATCCTTGGCCAGGATCGAGGGCGAAATGGGCTCCTCGATGTTCTTCTCCATCATCAGGATGACCTGGCTCAGCTTGGGGTGGCGCACACCGATCCGCGTGGGCGTCGACAGGCGCTGGGTGTCCTGATCGGTGCGGATAGAGGAATAGATCATCTGGTCAGCCACGGCATTGGCCAACTCTTCACCGTAGTCATCGGCAATCAGTTTCAGCATCAGGTCGATTGACGAGGTGCCACCGGCCGTTGTCATCCGGTTGCCGTCGATCAGAAAGACGGATTTCGTCAGTTCGACGTTTTCGAACTCTTCCGCAAAGCTGTCGGCGTTTTCCCAGTGGATGGTGGCCCGCTTGCCGTCCAGCAGGCCGGCCTTGGCGAGGGTATAGGCCGCCGTGCACAAGCCACCGATCTTCAAGCCTTTGCGGGCCTCGCGGCGCAGCCAGTTCAGAACCTTTTTGGTGGTCGCCGCCTGAACATCGACGCCGCCACAAACAAGGATCACTTCGTCCCGCTGCAGTTCGTCCAGATCGCGGTCAAGCTCGAACGTCGTCCCGGCCGAGCAGCTGACCACCTCTCCGCCTTCACCGGCCAGCGACCAGGTATAGATCTGCTGATCCGCCATACGATTGGCAATCCGAAGGCTGTCCAGTGCCGAGGCAAAAGACAGCAACGAAAACTTGTCGAGCAACACGAATACGAAATTGAGCGGCTTGGCCGCGCGCTTGTCCACAGTGACAACTTGGCGTTGCTCTTGCATGGCGAACTGTCCTTGATTCGGCGGGCCGAGGCCCAAGGCCTGCGGCGAATTTGACCGACACCATGCTCAAAGCTTGTTTCCGACGTCAAGAGGCGCAAATCGGATATGGTCTCTGGTCTATGGATTTTGTATAGAGACCACCTGAATTACCTCAGCGGAGATCAAAGCTATGACCGAGTGGCAAAAAACGAACTGGCGCAGCAAGCCGCGGGTTCAGATGCCAGACTATACCGACGCGGCCGCGCTGGCCAAAGTCGAGGCCAAGCTTTCGCAGTATCCCCCGCTGGTTTTTGCGGGCGAGGCCCGGCGTCTGAAACAGCACTTGGGTGCGGCCGGCCGTGGCGAGGCCTTCCTGCTGCAGGGTGGGGACTGCGCCGAAAGCTTCGACCAGTTCAGCGCCGATGCGATCCGCGACACCTTCAAGGTGATGCTGCAGATGGCGATGGTTCTGACCTATGGTGCCAAGGTTCCGGTGGTCAAGGTGGGCCGTATGGCCGGCCAGTTCGCCAAACCGCGCAGCGCGCCGACCGAAGTGGTCGATGGCGTAGAACTGCCAAGCTACCGTGGTGACATCATCAACGAACTGGCCTTCACGCCCGAGGCGCGTATCCCGAACCCGGAAAAGATGCTGCAGGCCTATACCCAGGCCGCGGCTACTCTTAACCTGCTGCGCGCGTTCTCGACCGGCGGTTTCGCGGACATGAGCCGTGTGCATTCCTGGACCTTGGGCTTCACCAACGAACAGGACGTGCAGAAGTATTCCGAGATCGCCGACCGCATTCAGGACACGATCGACTTCATGGAGGCCGCCGGCATCACCGCGGATACCACGCATGAATTCTCGACCGTCGAGTTCTACACCAGCCACGAAGGACTGCTGTTGGAGTATGAAGAAGCGCTGACGCGACTGGATTCGACTTCGGGCAAATGGCTGGCCGGCTCGGGCCATATGATCTGGATCGGCGACCGCACCCGTCAGCCCGACGGCGCGCATGTCGAATTCTGCCGCGGCGTGCTGAACCCGATCGGCCTGAAATGCGGCCCGACCACCACGGCCGAGGACCTCAAGGTTCTGATGTCCAAGCTGAACCCGGACAACGAAGAAGGCCGTCTGACCCTGATCGCGCGCTTCGGCGCGGGCAAAGCGGGCGAGCACCTGCCGCGCCTGATCAAGGCCGTCAAGGAAGAGGGCGCCAAGGTGACCTGGGTCTGCGACCCGATGCACGGCAACACGATCAAGTCGGCCACCGGCTACAAGACCCGGCCGTTCGAATCGGTCCTGCGCGAGGTGCGGGATTTCTTCGGCGTGCATCAGGCCGAGGGCACGATCCCCGGCGGCGTGCATTTCGAGATGACCGGACTGGACGTGACCGAATGCACCGGCGGCGTCCGCGCCGTCAGCGAAGAGGACCTGTCGGACCGCTACCACACCGCCTGCGACCCGCGTTTGAACGCATCGCAGTCGCTGGAGCTGGCGTTCCTGGTGGCTGAAGAGCTGACCAACCTGCGCCGTGACCGAAAGGACCGCGCGGCAAGCTGAGGCATGTCGGATTGAAACGCAAACGGCGGGCCCTCGGGTCCGCCGTTCTGCTTTTCACTCGTCGCGAGAGAAGACCAGCCGCAGGTGTTTCGCCGGTCTCTGGAAATCGGCCTGATCCTCGGCAAAGCCCGCCTCGAAAGGCCGGCTGTTGTGGGCCTGATCCTGAATGTTCACCAGTGTGCGGATCCGAGTGTCCTCGATTCCGAACCGTCGCGGCGTAGCGCCTATCGTGCCATCGCTGACCATCACACCCAGCACCCGGCTGACATCCCCCAGATCGCTTCTGAGGGGCAACAGGATCATGTGGGCCTGCAGCCGCGTCCGGCCGAGCTTGCCTTTTGAAACAAGGCTGAACTCACCGATCGCCGGAGCGGCGAACACCTCTTCCAGGGCCTCTGACACCTGATCACGGGCGCTGGGATCAAAGAAGGCGGTCAGAGGCATTCCGCGCACCTCCATCCCCGCGATCTTGTTCAGATGGCTTCCCGCCAGTCGAAACCGGGCGAGGCCGGGCGCGATGCGTTCCAGAATGAATGTGTATTCCAGAATGTTTTCGAGGCCGCGTGGGTCGATCTGGGAACGCTTGGGAACGCCGTCGCCGCTCAGCAGCGCGGTCCAATACGCCTCGGCCTGACGGATGGGGGACAGACTGCGCCCACTGTCAAAGCGATCCATTGCGATGATCTTTCCAGCTTTCGACCCGGAACCATTCCAGAAGAAGGTTTTCATTACCATGCACCTCGTGTCGATTGGCGGCCATCCGGTCCGTGCGCCATGCGAAGCGATAGCGGCCGACCCATCCTTCGACTGACAGATTGACACGGGTTTATTCAATTTTGGACCAAATCTTTAAGGAATGGTTAACTTCTTGCGTTGAATTGCACATCCGGCAAGGTCTTGCCCTATGGGGTACGATAGCTTTAGGTGCAGCAGAACAAGGCTGCGCAGCAGTGGGAAAGGGCAGGCATGATCAAATCCATGACCGGTTTTGCATCCGGAAAGGGCGCATTGGGGCCGCACAGCTGGAGCTGGGAACTGCGCAGCGTCAACGGCAAGGGCCTGGACATGCGGTTGCGGGTGCCGGACTGGCTGACGGGACTTGAGGCTGCGCTGCGCGCGGATATGTCCAAACAGGTCAGCCGGGGCAACGTGACGCTGAGCCTGCGCGTCGCCCGCGAGGAAACCGCTGCCGAACTGAAACTGAACGAAGGCGCAATGACCGCCGCGCTGGATGCGTTGGCGCAGGCCGAGGAATTGGCGGTCAACAAGGGTGTCGCGTTTGCACCGTCAAAGGCCAGCGATCTGCTGATGATCAAAGGGATGCTGGACGCGGCAGCCGAAGACGACGATCCCGCGCCGCTGGTCGAGGCGTTGAAATCCGAATTTGGTAGTCTGCTGGCCGAGTTTGTGGAAATGCGCCGGGATGAGGGGCAAGCCCTGGCTTCCGTCCTGTCGGCCCAGTTGGATCAGATCCAGACCCTGACCGAGCAGGCCACCGAGTTGGCCGAGCGGCGCAAGGAAGCCATGGCCGACACTCTGCGCCAGAACCTAGCGCGGGTCATGGAAAACAGCCAGGGCGCTGATCCCGACCGGGTGGCGCAGGAGTTGGCCCTGATCGCGGTCAAAGCGGATATCACCGAAGAACTGGACCGCCTGGCCGCGCATGTCGTAGCCGCACGCGCACTGCTGGAGCAGGAGGCCCCGGTCGGCCGCAAGTTGGATTTCCTGATGCAGGAGTTCAACCGCGAGGCCAACACGCTGTGCTCCAAATCCCAGAACTCGGAGTTGACATCAGTCGGTCTGGAGTTGAAGGCGGTGATCGACCAGTTGAGAGAGCAGGTGCAAAATGTTGAATAAGCAAGGGAAAGCGTAATGGCGGATCGCCGCGGTCTACTCATCATCCTGTCGTCGCCCTCGGGTGCCGGGAAATCCACTTTGGCCCGTCGCCTGATGGAGTGGGACACCGAACTCGAGTTTTCGATCTCGGCCACCACACGCGCCCCGCGCCCGGGTGAGGAACATGGACGCGAATACTATTTTCTTAGCGAAGATGATTTCCGCCAGCAGGTATCAAACGGGCAGATGCTGGAACATGCCCATGTGTTCGGCAATTTCTACGGCTCACCCGCTGGACCAGTGCGCGAAGCGATCCAGAGCGGGCGGGACGTGCTGTTTGACGTAGACTGGCAGGGTGAAGTGCAGATCCGGAATTCCGAGCTGGGCAAACATGCTTTGTCCATTTTCATTCTACCGCCATCGATCAAAGAGCTGCGCCGCCGGCTTGAAACCCGCGGTCAGGACAGCGCCGACGTCATTTCCAAGCGCATGATGAAAAGCTGGGACGAAATCAGCCATTGGGGATACTACGACTATGTGTTGATCAATGACGATCTGGCCGCAACCGAGGAAAAGCTGAAGACGATCGTCAGCGCCGAGCGGATGCGCCGTATTCAGCAGCCCCGGTTGCAGGATCACGTCCGCGCCCTTCAATACGAATTCGAGAGCATGTCATGACCATTTACGCATTGGGACAGGACGTCCCGCAGATTCACGAAGACAGCTGGGTTGCACCGGACGCGAACCTGATCGGCAAAGTCGTCCTTGAGCAAGGTGCATCCGTCTGGTTCGGGTGCACGATCCGAGCCGATCACGAAGAAATCCGCGTGGGCGAGGGCAGCAACGTGCAGGAGAACTGCGTGATGCATATCGACGCCGGTTTTCCTCTGACGATCGGAAAGAATTGCACCATCGGCCACAAAGTGATGCTGCATGGCTGCACCATCGGCGACAACAGCCTGATTGGTATGGGAGCCATCGTCCTGAACGGCGCGAAGATCGGCCGGAACTGCCTGATCGGGGCAGGGGCCCTGATCACGGAAGGCAAGGAGATCCCCGACAACTCGCTGGTGATGGGAGCCCCTGGCAAGGTGGTCCGGCAACTGGACGAAGCGGCGGCCCGGCGGATCACGTTCAGCGCGCTCCACTATCAAGAGAACATGCGCAAGTTCCGGGAAACGCTGACGCCCGTTTCGCCCGTCGCATAGGTCCTGTGAACCGGTCATGAGCAACGAACTGCTTGCCGAAGTCGTCTCTGCTTTGCCGATGCCCGCATTGATGGTCGATCAGACCGAGCGGATCATCGCCTCGAACGCGGATGCGCGTGCGCTGTTGGGCCGAAACATCGACGGTCGCCATTTTGCGACGATCCTGCGACAGCCGCAGGTCATCGAAGCGATGGAGAAAAGCTTGCGGAGCAAGGGGCCGGCCAACAGCCGGCATCTGGCGAACGACGGCGCACAGGACACTGCGTTTCAGGTCCACTGTCGGTACATGCAGGGCGTTGGCGCGGTTTCCGGTGGCGCGGTTCTGGCAACGTTCATGGATGTGACCCACCTTGAACAGGCCAGCCAGATGCGCCGTGACTTCGTTGCCAATGTCAGCCACGAACTTCGTACCCCACTGACCGCTCTGATGGGCTTCATCGAGACCTTGCAAGGACCGGCGAAGGATGACGCGGCGGCCCGGGACAGATTCCTGAAGATCATGACAGCCGAGGCCAACCGGATGAATCGCCTGGTCGGTGACCTGCTGTCCTTGAATCGGGTCGAGAGCGAAGAGCGCATTCGGCCAAGGCAGCAGATTGAACTGATCGAGCTGCTGCGCGTGACGCTCGAGACGTTGCGCCCCTTGGCGGATGACGCGGGCGTTTGCCTGTCTCTGAGCGCCCCGGATAACCCCGTTCGCCTTCCGGGCGACAATGACCAGCTGCGGCAGGTCTTCACCAACCTGATTGAAAACGCGATCAAATATGGCGGCAGCGGTGGCGGTGTCGATGTGCAAGTGACGGTTTCAGATCAGGATACCGCGATCCGGGGACCGGCCGCCCGGGTGAGGGTCATCGACAAGGGCCCTGGCATCGATCCGGTTCATCTGCCTCGACTTACCGAACGGTTTTACCGCGCCGACAGCCACCGCTCGCGCGAGTTGGGGGGGACGGGGCTGGGCCTGGCTATCGTCAAGCACATCATCAACCGCCACCGCGGTCGGTTGCGGGTGGAAAGTGATTTGGGAAAGGGCGCGGTGTTCACCGTCATTTTGCCCATGTAAGACTGGCGCGTGATAGGCTAGGAACGGTCAAGCCGAGTACTCGGACCAAAAAACGAAGGACCCGCCACCCGTGGATAGCGCATTGGAAACCGAAACCCTCAAGGTCTCAGCCAGGAACGTGAACGTGTTCTATGGTGACACGCACGCCATCAAGGACGTGAATGTAGAAATCCAGGACAAGACCGTTACGGCGTTCATCGGGCCCTCGGGGTGCGGCAAGTCTACCTTTTTGCGGTGTCTGAACCGGATGAACGACACCATCGACATCTGTCGGGTCGAGGGTGAAATCCGCCTGGATGGGGAAGACATCTATGACAAGCGGATCGACCCCGTGCAACTGCGCGCCAAGGTCGGCATGGTGTTTCAGAAACCCAACCCTTTTCCAAAGTCGATCTATGACAACATCGCATACGGCCCGCGCATTCATGGTCTGGCCAAGACCAAGGCCGAACTTGACGAGATCGTCGAGAAATCCTTGCGCCGCGGCGCCATCTGGGACGAGGTGAAGGATCGCCTGGATGCCCCTGGTACTGGTTTGTCAGGAGGGCAACAACAGCGCCTGTGTATCGCACGCGCCATCGCCACGGCACCCGAAGTTCTGTTGATGGACGAGCCCTGTTCGGCACTGGACCCGATTGCCACCGCCCAGGTCGAAGAGCTGATTGATGAACTGCGTGAGAGGTTTTCGGTCGTGATTGTCACCCACTCGATGCAACAGGCGGCGCGCGTCAGCCAGAAAACGGCGTTTTTTCACTTGGGCAATCTTGTCGAGTTCGGTGATACCGCCCAAATCTTCACCAACCCCGAAGACCCGCGTACCGAAAGCTACATCACCGGCCGTATCGGCTGAGAACAGGTAAAAGACCATGAGCGAACAACATATTGCATCTGCCTTCGACCGCGATCTTGAGGCGGTTCAAGCCCACATCATGAAAATGGGTGGTCTGGTCGAGGCCGCGATTACAGGTGCGGCCCGTTCGCTGGAAACGCGGGATGAGGAGCTTGCACAGCAGGTACGGCAGGGCGACAAGGCGATTGATGCGCTTGAGGACCTGATCAACGAGGAAACCGCCCGGGTAATCGCTCTGCGGGCGCCCACCGCCGGCGACCTACGGTTGGTGCTGTCCGTTCTCAAGGTTTCGGCCAACCTGGAACGCATCGGCGATTACGCAAAGAACATCGCCAAGCGCACCACCATTCTGGTCGAGGCCAACCAGATCGGCGGCAGCACCGCCGCACTGCGCCGCATGGCGCGCGAGGTCGAGCGGATGCTGCGTGACGCATTGGATGCCTATATTCAACGGGATGCTGAACTGGCCCGTGACGTCATCGATCGGGACCAGGAAGTGGACCAGATGTACAACGGCCTGTTCCGCGAGTTGCTGACCTTCATGGCAGAAGACCCGCGCAACATCACGGCCTGCATGCATCTCCATTTCATCGCCAAGAACATCGAGCGGATGGGCGACCACGTCACTGCCATCGCCGAACAGGTTATCTATCTGGTGACCGGCGAACGGCCGACCGAAGCCCGCCCGAAAGCAGACAACACCTCGCAATCTCTGTAGGGGGTGGCCGGCATGCCGACGGGCCAGCCGACTATCCTGATTGTCGATGATGAGCCCGCGCTGCGCGAGGTGCTGGCCTACAACATGCAGTCCGCCGGGTACGAAGTGGTTCAGGCGGCAAGCGGCGAAGAAGCCCTGGTGCTGGTTCAAGAGGTGGCGCCTGATCTGATTGTTCTTGACTGGATGATGCCCAATCTCAGCGGGATTGAGCTGTGTCGTCAGCTAAAGGCACGCCCGCAGACTCGCGCGATTCCGATTATCATGCTGTCGGCGCGGTCCGATGAGGCGGACAAGGTGCGCGGTTTGGAGACGGGGGCCGATGACTATGTGGCCAAACCATATTCGATGGCGGAGGTGATGGCGCGGATCCGAGCTCAACTGCGTCGGGTACGCCCGGCGGCGGCTGCGGAAACCCTAGAATATCACGACATCGTCGTGGACCTCGAAAGCCACAAGGGCAGTCGGGCGGGCAAGCCGCTCCGGATGGGGCCAACCGAATTCCGGCTGCTGTGCACCTTCATGGAAAAACCGGGGCGCGTGTTCAGTCGCGATCAGCTATTGGACCGTGCCTGGGGGCGCGACGTCTATGTCGATTCCCGCACCGTGGATGTCCATGTTGGTCGACTGCGCAAGGCTTTGACGGCGTTTGGCGGAGCCGACCCCCTTCGAACGGTTCGAGGTGCTGGTTACGCGCTGGATTAGCCTATCTGGGCAGTGTTTCGTCGTTTTGGGCCTGAGACGCCAACCAGTGACGGAAGTGCCGAAGTGTCGGATCTTCGGACTTTGAGCTTGGCCAGACCAGGTAATATGCCCCCATGGTTTCAACCGGATCCTTGCAGGCTGCAACAAGCCTGCCGGTCGCCAGGTCTTGCTCGATCAGATAGTTGGGCAGCAGGGCGACGCCCAGCCCATGCAGGGCGGCTTGATTGATGGTCGTGAATTGATCGTGCACCGTACCGGGCAGGGCGCCTGAATGCGGAACGCCCATTTGCTTGAACCAGTCTTGCCAGGCGCGCGGGCGGGTCTGGATGTGAAGAAGGGGCAGTTTCAGCAATTCGCGCGGATCGTCCGGCGCGCCTCCTGGCAGCAGCGAGGGGGCACATACCGGCAGAACCCTTTCCACCTTCAGCAGCAGACGCTCAGTTCCGGGCCAATCTGGTTCCCCGAAATGTAACGCGGCATCAAAGGGTTCTGATGAGAAGTTGAATGGCCTCAGACGCGTGGACATGTTGATCGTGATGTCAGGATGCAAACGGGCGAAATCCGGCAGCCGTGGCACCAGCCAACGCATTCCGAATGTCGGCAGGATTGCCAGATTCAGCGTTCCACCCACTGGCGCGACGTGCAGTTTCAGGGAGGCCTGCGCAATTTGGTTCAGACCTTGTCGTATTTCCGCGACATACTCCTGCGCCACCGGCGTCAACGCCAATCGCTTCTTGTCACGCAGAATGAGCTGCACGCCCAGCTGGGTCTCGAGCGTCTGCAGTTGCCGGCTGACGGCGCTCTGGGTCAGCGCAAGCTCTTCCGCGGCGGCCGAGGCGGAACCCAAACGGTCCAACGCTTCGAGCGCGCGAAGCGAAGAAATTGACGGAAAGAGTCGACGAGGCGTATCCATCTATGCGTTTTACTCATGAAAACTTGCAAATGTCTCGCTGTTTTTTGCGTAAATTGCAGGGTAGGGTGCGTATGAACTTCAGTTTGGAGCCAGAAGATGAACGCCCCCGACACCAAACCTGCATTGCGCGCAAAGGATGCGCCCGATCTTGGCCGCTTTACATGGGACGATCCGTTCCGCCTGTCTGATCAACTGACCGAGGATGAACGCCTGATCGCCGACAGCGCGCGTGCGTATGCGCAGGAAAAGCTGCAGCCTCGGGTGACACAGGCGTTTCAGAACGAGGAAACCGATCCTGAAATCTTCCGCGAGATGGGCGAAATGGGCCTGCTGGGCACCACAATTCCCGAAGAATACGGTGGGATTGGCGCCGGTTACGTAACCTACGGTCTCGTCGCGCGCGAGGTCGAACGTGTGGATTCCGGCTATCGCTCGATGATGTCGGTGCAAAGCTCGCTGGTGATGTATCCGATCTATGCCTATGGCAGCGAAGAGCAGCGCCGGAAATACCTGCCGAAACTGGCCAGTGGTGAATGGATCGGTTGCTTTGGCCTGACCGAACCGGATGCGGGGTCTGATCCGGCTGGTATGAAAACCCGGGCAGAGAAGATCGACGGCGGCTACCGTCTGACCGGCAGCAAGATGTGGATTTCCAACGCGCCAATTGCCGATGTGTTTGTTGTCTGGGCCAAGTCCGATGCGCATGACGGAAAGATCCGCGGCTTTGTACTGGAAAAAGGCGCCAAGGGCCTAAGCGCACCCAAGATCCAAAACAAGCTCAGCCTGCGCGCGTCAATCACCGGCGAAATCGTTATGGATGGCGTGGAGGTCGACGAAAGTGCCTTGTTGCCGCACGTCCAGGGCCTGAAAGGGCCGTTCGGATGCCTGAACCGAGCACGCTATGGCATCAGTTGGGGTGTCATGGGGGCCGCAGAATGCTGCTGGCACGCAGCTCGTCAGTACGGATTGGATCGCAAGCAGTTCAATCGTCCGTTGGCGCAGACACAGCTGTTCCAAAAGAAACTGGCGGACATGCAGACTGAAATCGCCTTGGGCTTGCAAGCCAGCCTCACGGTCGGACGGTTGATGGACAAAGCCGAAGCAGCGCCTGAGATGATCTCGATCATCAAGCGGAACAACTGCGGCAAGGCCTTGGATATCGCGCGGATGGCGCGGGACATGCATGGTGGCAACGGGATCTCGTTGGAGTTCCAAGTCATTCGGCACATGGTCAACCTTGAGACCGTTAATACCTACGAGGGCACGCATGATGTTCATGCGTTGATCTTGGGGCGGGCGCAGACCGGGTTGCAGGCATTCTACTGATCCGCAATCTAAAGATCGCGTAATCGGTATTATGTAAATAAAACTGTGAGACTTGGCACCGCTACGTTCGCGTTGGCGGTGCTATTTCAACCTGTTACGGTCCTGTGTGAACCCAAGACAGGATGCGCTGATGGACCTTCAGGGAAAAATCGTAGTTGTTACCGGTGCAGCCCAAGGCATCGGCAAAGGTATGGCGACGCGCTTCGCGGCGGACGGCGCGCGTGTGATCTGTGCGGATATTGATGAAGCCGGCGCCCTAGCAGTCGCCCAGGACATTGGCGGGCATTCGGTCAAATGCGATGTGGCCGACGAACACGATATCCAGCAAATGATCGAAAGCGTTGAATCCAGGATCGGCCCCATTGATCTGTTCTGTGCCAACGCCGGCATTCTGACGCTTGGCGGTCTCGATGTTCCCGATGCGCATTGGGACAGGATCTGGAAGATCAACGTCATGTCTCATGTGTGGACGGCACGCCATCTGGTGCCGCGGATGATTGCGCGCGGCGGCGGCTACATATTGATCACGGCTTCCGCTGCGGGGCTGCTCAACCAGCCCGGAGCCGTGCCATACGGAGTCACCAAACATGCGGCGGTTGGTTTCGCGGAATGGCTGGCTTTGACCTATGCCGACAAAGGCATCCGGGTCTCGGTCTTGTGTCCTCAGGCCGTCCGATCGGAAATGACCAAAGGGTTTGAAGACTCAGTTGCCGCGATTGATGGCATGCTTGAACCCGAGGACGTGGCACAGGCTTGTGTCGAGGCCATTGGCACCGAGACCTTTCTGATTCTGCCGCATCCGCAGGTTCTGGATTACATGCGCTTGAAAACCGCCGATTACGACCGTTGGATTTCAGGAATGAACAAGTTAAATCAGCAGTTTGCAGGCGATACCTAGACTTTCTTTCGGGCGCGGCGCAGAAGGCCTTCCTGCGCGACGGAGGCGACCAAGGTACCGTCCTGCGCATAGATTGACCCGCGGTTGAAGCTGCGTCCCTGCCCCGTCCATGGCGACTCCATGGAATAGAGATGCCAATTCTGGAATTGAACCGGCGCATGAAACCAGATCGCGTGATCCAGGCTCGCGCCATTGATTTCGCCCGTGAACCAGCTCAACCCGTGTGGACGCATGCCGGAACTCAGTAGCGCCATGTCCGAGGCATAGGCCAGCAACAGGTGTTGGGTCACGTGATCAGCCTGTTCCGCTGCTCCCATGCGGAACCAAAGATGGTTTCGGTCGTCGCTTTTTTCGGGCTGGAATATGTCCCGGGGATCAATCTCGCGCACCTCGATCGGACGTTCGCGCAGCAATTCGGTGCGCAGCCTTTCGGGAACGCGGCTCAGGTATTTCTGCCGCAATTCATCGCGGGACGGTTGCGTTTCGGGCGCTGGGACATCAGGCATCGCGTGCTGATGGTTCCAGCCTTCATCCTGAATGTGGAACGAGGCCGACATGTTGAGGATCTGCTTGCCGTGCTGGATTGCCACCACGCGCCGTGTGGTGAACGACCCGCCATCCCGCGCGCGATCTACCTGATAGATAACCGGAATTTCCGGATCACCCGGACGGATGAAATAGGCATGCAGTGAATGGCAAAGGCGGTTTTCGACCGTTCGGTACGCGGCCGCCAGAGCCTGCGCAATGACCTGACCGCCAAATATCCGCGTGGGCGATTCACCGCCGGACCCGGTGCCTCGGAACAAGTCTACCTCAAGGCGTTCAATGTCCAGCAAATCCAACAGGATGCGTTCGGCTTCGGTCATTCGACTCTCTCTGGTTCTGTTCGTGATCGGCCTAGCAGGCCCGCGCGGGTCATTCAATGAGGGCGGCGTGAACCAGGGCTTTGAGTTCTGAGCGTGACGGGTAGGAGCTGGAGGGCGATAGCTGTGTAAAGAAAACAGCCGACAGGTCGTTCTTTTGGTCGACCCAGAAAAAGGTCGACGCCATTCCGCCCCAACTGAAGTCTCCTACCGATCCAGGGGTACGTGCACGGCCCGGGTCCAAAACCACAGCGCCGCCAAGCCCGAACCCCATGCCGTCCATCGGCTGTTCGGCAAAGCTTTGAGGACCCATGGACGCGATGTCGCCCGGCAAGTGGTTGCGCATCATGAAATCCACCGTGCTCGGGCCCAGCAGTCGTTGATCACCCACCTGCCCTTTGGCGCGCAGCATCTCGGCGAAACGGGCAAAATCGTCGATCGTGCTGACCAGCCCACCACCGCCGGAAAACAGCGTGGCCGCTTCGAATGGCGAGTTTCCGGCCTGATCCACCAATCGCAACGTTTCGCCGCCGGACCTGGCCGCGTTCAGGGCCATCGCGTCTCCCTCGAGCGGTGTGTAGAGCGAGGCGAACCGGTCCCCTGCCCCTTTGGGAACCGAAAACCCGGTTTCGGCCATCCCAAGCGGCCCAAAGATCTCATCGGCAGAGAATTGGTCCAAACTCCTGCCGGACACGACTTCGACTACCCGTCCGATAACGTCGATTCCGACCGAATACTCCCAGCGGCTGCCGGGTTGAAACGCCAGCGGCAATGCAGCCACGGCCCGAACCTGATCGGCCAGTGGACCCTGGTCCGGTTTGAACATCAGGTCCTGAGCATCCATCGCAGCAGGCAGAAGGCCCGGATTGAACGGATAGCTTAGCCCGCTGGTGTGGGTCAGCAGTTGATGCAGGGTCGGCGGCGTCGAGTCTTCTGTTTGTTCAATGGATTGCGCGTCTTTCCGCAACGCCTTCATTTCGGCGAATTCCGGCAGAAACTCGGATACCGGCGCCTCAAGGTGCATCAGACCTTGCTCTACCAAGATCATCAGCGCTGTCGTGGTCACCGGCTTGGTCATCGAGTAGATGCGAACCAAGGTCTCGCGGTCGTACGGCAAATCACTCTCGAGACTGCGCAATCCGCAATCGTGAAAGAAAACTTCGCGCCCGTGCTGCTTCAACAGAAAGGCGCACCCGGGGTATTTTCGTTCGTCCACATACCTTTGCATCCATGTCTGAATGCGGTTCAGCCTCGTCCGATCAAACTGCATTGGCCGAAATTTCCCCGTTTTTTCTTTCACCTGCGCGCAATCCTGCCGTCCTGTGGCAAAGAAAAACAGCCCTAAAAACACAGCCGGCGAAAACTGCCGGGCGGGCGATCTGCAAGTCTGCTCTCGGCCACGACCCGCGACACTGCTAGACTGACGGCGTTCTGGATTCGTGATTTGCAGCCGTTACCCCTGAATTCGCCACCGGCCGGAGGTGCCAGATGACGCAGAACGTGGAATTCGTATACGACTTTTGCAGCCCGAACGCTTACCTCGCTCATAAGGTTTTGCCAGATCTCGCCGCGCGCCACGGGGCCGCGATTCGCTTTGTGCCCGTTCTTCTGAGCACAGTTTTCAAGGCTACCAACAACCAGAGCCCATTTCGGGCGTTCTCGGAAAATCGGAAGAAATCGGCGTATCTGACCCATGACCTGCACCGCTTTGCGCGGCGGCGCGGCTTGAACCTTCATATGAGCCCCTATTTTCCGCTGAACACGAAATTCGCCATGCGTGGGGCGGTCGCAGCGATGGGAAAATCATGGGAAGACAGATATGTAGACGCCGTTTTTGACGCAATATGGGTGCACGGGCAGAAGATTGACGACCTGAATGTTTTGACCGACATCATTCAAGAACGTGACCTGCCCGTACGAAAAATCCGTGAGGCGATCACCGGCGATTTGGCCAAGCAGACCTTGAAGGATCAGACAAAGGCGGCCGTTCGCCGCGGAGTTTTCGGGGTGCCCAGCCTGTTTGTCGGGTCCGAGATGTTTTTTGGTAAGAACAGCCTGGCCAACGTAGAACTTGAACTCGAGGCGTCACACTGAGGTTTCAGGGACGCAATCCCAATTGCCGGGCGGCATCTATTAGCTTGTGCGCGTGGTCTCCTTCAAGCTCTTCCGGGGTCACGTAAAAGCTGGGCCCGCCGATATTCAATCCAAATACCCGCCCGTCGCTGGCGGTGGACACCGGAACGGAAATGGCATGGACGTCGTCCCGCCACAGAGAATATCCGGTACAATAACCTTGTGTATCGTATTCATCCAACGCGGTTTTTATCGAGTCGCGCAGGTGATTTTCGGGCAGGTTCAGATCGCGTCGAGCAGCGTCAATCGCCGTTTCCCTTTGATCCTCGGTCATGCCAACCAGAATGGCCCGCCCCATGGCCGAGGAGAACAACGGCAGCCGGGATCCGACATGCATGGTGAGCGCCACATTCTGCGTCGACCTGCTGACCGCGACGTATACGACCTCGGCCCGATGTGCTTCGCCCAGGGCGGCCGTCAGGTACGGATTGGCTCCATCGCGCAGTTCCCTCAGCACCTCGACGGCACGCTCGCATATGTCAGCCGCACCCAGAACTCCGAATCCCAGCCGCAGCACTCCGACGCCAAGCCGATACGAACCGCCTGAGTGATCCTGAACAAGGTAACCCAGTTGGCACAGCGTATGGGTCAACCGCGAGATCGTTGGCTTGGGCAGACCCGTGCGTTCAGCAAAATCCGTGTTGGTCAGGGCCGTTTCGCCGTGGCGAAAGCACCGCAGCAGTTCAAGCCCCCGCGCCAGTGCAGTGACGAAGTTCCGATCCTTGCCAATGTCGGCGCTTGATGATGTCTCGGATACCACGCCTGCCCCTCTATCCCAGCGCTGCCAGACCATGTTTGGCGAACATCGGCACATAGGCTCCGAATGCACGCGCCCGGGCCGGATCGGAGGCGTTCCCGTCCAGGGCGCGTTTGTAGACGCCCTGGAGAATTCCGGCCATGCGGAAAAAGTTGAACGCGAGATAGAAGCCGAAATTGTCGATGCCCGGTAGTCCGCGCCGCTGACAGTATGAGGCGATGAACTGCTGATCGCTGGGCAACCCAAGGCTGCTTCGGTCAACACCGGCCAGCCCCCGCCCCTCTTTGCCCGGCGGCATCTGCCATTGCATGATTACGGCCGCCAGATCGGCATAGGGATGGCCGATGGTGGACAACTCCCAATCCAGGACCCCGATGCAGCGGGTGCCGTCCCGCTCGAACATCAGATTGTCGATGCGATAGTCGCCATGAACCAGCGTTCGTTGGCCATCATCCGCCGGGATCGAGCTTTCCAGCGCGTCGATCAGCGCATCCATGTCGGCAACCGTTTCGGTTTCCGAGGCGCGATACTGTTTGGTCCAGCGCGCGATCTGGCGTTCAAAGTAGTTGCCGGTCGGTCCGTAGTCGGACAGGCCCACGGCGTCGATGTCGACCATGTGCAATTCGGCCAGAACCCGGTTCATCTCTTCCAGAACGGCGCTGCGGGTTTCGTTGGTTTCGCCCTTCATAGTCGGTTCCAGAAAATTCCGACCGTCCAGACGCTCCATGACATAGAAGGCAGAGCCGATGATGCTGTCATCCTCGCACAGCACGTACATGCGCGGCACCGGCACTTTGCTGTGCGCCAACGCGGTCTGAACACGGAATTCGCGGTCGACCGCGTGGGCAGATTTCAGCAGAACTCCGGGCGGTTTACGCCGCAGAACATAGGATTTGCCCGGCGTGCGCAGTTCGTAGGTCGGATTGGACTGACCAACTGTGAACTTCGTCGCCTCAAGCGGACCGGCATAGCCTTGCAGGTTGGCGCTCAGATAGGCATCTACGGCGACAAGGTCGAGGGTGTTCGGGTCATCGCTCATGCGATCGGCCTCGCTTGACACTGGACCAGGGTTCACAGGGCATCGGCAAAGATGTTTCCTCCGGTCAGAACGTTGATTCCACCCGAAACCGGGATCACGGCGCCGGTCACGTAACTGCCACCGCGCCCGCTGAGGAACAGCATACAGCCCGCGATGTCCTCGTCGCGCCCGACACGGCCCAGCGGGACCGACTTGCCCACTTTCTCGCGTTTTTCCTCGTCAGCGGTGGCAAAGGCGGTCATGCGCGAAACGAACGGTCCCGGTGCCAGAGCATTCACAGTCACGCGGTAGGGCGACAGCTCCTTTGCCATGATCTTGGTCAGATGGATGACGGCCGCCTTCGACGCGGAATAGCTGTAGGCGCCATCTCCCATGGGAACCTCTCCCATCACCGATGCGACGTTGATCACCCGTGCAGGATCATCGTCCGAACCCGATTGCATCAGCAGAGGAAGCAGCTTCTGGGTCAGATGAAAGATGCCGGCGACATTCACGGACATGACTTTGTCCCAGGCGTCATAGGGAAACTGTCCCATTGGCGCGCCCCACGAAACGCCGGCATTGTTCATAAGGATATCAAGCTTTTGGGTGCGGTTGTTTACCTCTTCGACCAGCGCATCAATACCGGCCTCGCTGCTGACGTCACCGGCAAACCCTTCGGCGGTTCCGGGCGCATCCAGCGCGTTCAGTTCGGCGGCCACAGCTTCGCAGGCTTCGCCCTTGCGCGAAGCGATCAGCACCCGCGCTCCCGCGCGCAGCAGAGCCTCGGCTGCCATCCGACCAATGCCGGTCGCGCCGCCCGTGACCAGAGCAGTCTTGCCCGCTAGCGAAAATAAGTTCTCCGGTTTCATCAGCCTCTCCCCATAATTCGTTTTTGTTGCGTCCTGAGTTCTATTTCAGGTCGGGTCAGTTTCACTGTGCAGAATTGCATTTCACATCTGCCTTGACAACATAGTGTCAGGACCCGACCTTCGGGCCAACAAATGGCGGAGATCGGAAAACGAAATGCAAGCATTACTCAGCGTCGCCCCGGGTGGTCCGGAAACACTTGAACTGACCACCCTGCCCGATCCAACGCCCAAAAAGGGTCAGGTACTGATCCGGGTACGTGCGGCAGGCGTGAATTTTCCGGACACGCTGATCATCCGCGATTTGTACCAGATGAAACCACCGCGCCCCTTCGCGCCCGGAGGAGAGGTGTCGGGCGATGTGATCGCCGTTGGAGATGGTGTTTCCGATCTGAAGATCGGTGACCGCGTTCTGGCCCTGACAGGCCACGGAGGTTTCGCCGAGCAGCTGTGCATTCCGGCCGCCAGCGCCGTTCCGATCCCGGAGTCCATGCCGTACGAGGATGCGGCTTGTTTCATCTTCACCTACGGAACGTCCTACCATGCGCTGAAGGATCGCGCCGGGCTCAAGGGCGGTGAGACCTTGTTGGTTCTTGGGGCCGCCGGTGGTGTCGGCTCGGCCGCGGTTGAATTGGGCAAAGCGATGGGCGCGCGTGTAATTGCCGCGGTGTCCACGGAAGACAAAGCTCAGTTCTGCAAGGATTTGGGCGCTGATGAGACGATCGTCTACTCCAAAGAGATGACGCGAGAGGCGCAAAAAGCGTTCTCCGCCGAAATCAAGAAGTTGGCGGGCGGTGATGGCGTTGACGTGGTCTATGATGCGGTTGGCGGCGACTATGCCGAACCGGCATTGCGCGCGATGGCCTGGAAGGGGCGGTTTCTGGTCGTTGGTTTTCCGGCCGGAATCCCCAATATCCCGTTGAATCTGCCTTTGCTAAAGGGCTGTGAGATCGTCGGCGTATTCTGGGGCGCGTCCGTATTCCGCGATCCGGCCGGACATGCCGAAAACTTGCGGGAACTGTTTGCCATGTATCATGGCGGCAAGATAAAGCCGCGTATCAGCGCCCGCTTTTCCTTGCCCCGCGCCGCCGAAGCTTTGGAGATGCTGGGCGATCGGTCGGTTCTCGGCAAAGTTGTCGTGTCCATCGACTAGGAACGACATTCACGGTCGTTTCACAGCATGACCCCATGACCTGACCTGCACCTGCTCGCCTCATGAGAGCAAAGCCGGTAGACGCGTTTTCAATTCGCGGCTATGAAACAGGTATGGGGACAGAAAAATAATGCGTAGTATTCTTGTATTGAACGGACCGAACCTGAACCTTTTGGGCACAAGGCAGCCCGAGGTTTATGGTCATACCACCTTGAAGATGATCGAAGACTTGTGCGTTTCGCATGGTGCATCGATCGGGTTGCGTGTCGAGTGCGCCCAATCAAACCATGAAGGTGTGTTGATCGATGCTATCCACGCCGCGCGCGGGACCCATGACGGGATCGTCCTGAACGCCGGCGCGTATACCCACACGTCAATAGCGTTGATGGATGCCATTTCGTCGGCGCAACTGCCGGTGGTCGAGGTTCACCTGTCCAATATCCACGCCCGCGAGGCATTTCGGCACAAGTCCTACATCTCGGCCGTCGCCATCGGGCAGATCTGCGGCTTTGGCGCTCAAAGCTATGTTCTGGCGCTGGAAGCGCTGGCCGCGCATCTTCAGGAGGGTGGCGGCGCATGATGACGCTCAAGGAATACCTCAACTTTCTGAGCTATGTGAAAACCCTCGAGGAGCTTTGGGCCGCGCACACCGAACAGATGGCCAAGTATGGTTTTGACCGCCTGTTGTACGGACACACACAATACCGCACCCAAACGTCTTTGGGCGACCCTGAAGACTTCGTGATCCTGACCAATCACTGCAAGGAATACATGGACGGTTTCCTTCGGGATGGTCTGTATTTCCATGCGCCCATGCTGAAATGGGCGCTGGATCACGAGGGAGCTGCAAGTTGGAGCATGATCCGCGAGATGATGTCCAGCGGCACGATGACCAACGAAGAACGCAAGGTGTACGAGTTCAACCGCTCGAAAGGGATCACGGTCGGTTACACGATCAGTTTCACTTCGGTGTCCATGCGGTCGAAGGGGGCAATTTCGCTGGCCGCTCTGAACCGCAGCCAGGACGAGATGGACGAGATGTGGGCCGAGCATGGTGATGACATCCTGCTGATGAACAACATCGCCCATCTCAAGATCCTGACCCTGCCCTACAATCCCCCGAACCGCGCCCTGACCAAGCGGCAGCGCGAGGCTCTGGAATGGGTGGGTGACGGCAAAACCACCCAGGACATTGCCCTGCTGATGGGACTGACCTCGGCAACTGTTGAAAAACACCTCAGGCTGGCGCGCGAGGCTCTTTCCGTCGAAACGACCGCACAGGCGGTTTTGAAGGCTTCGCTGCAGAATCAGATGTTCGTAATGGAGGTCTGAAGCCGCTGTCGCACGACAGTTGACCTTAGGTAAGGAATACATGACTTCCTAAAACTGCGCAGAAATTGCACATTGATCCTGTTCCGTGAGTGGTGGCTTTAGCCAAGGAACATTTGGACGGATCTTTGTATTGCCAAGGCTCTCCGTTCGCTCTGACAAAGGGCGCTTATTCGTCCGCGTGCCGATGTCGGAAATTTTGGGGGGCCTCGACCATCCCCATCTTGCGGGGCCCTCCAATTACTACTCTGATCAATCGGAAATTCGCCAATAAAAAACCGGTCGCGCGTCGCGCAACCGGTTTCGGATGTTTTTGGAGCAGCCCGGAAAACCCGGGCTGAACAGGCGTCAGCCCTGAGCCGCTTTGGCGACTTCGGCAGCAAAGTCTTCTTTTTCGACCACGATGCCTTCGCCAACTTCCAGGCGAACAAAACCGGTGATGGTTGCGCCGGCTTCCTTGGCCGCTGCTTCCACGGTCAGGTCGGGGTTCACAACGAACTGCTGGCTCAGCAGGGTCGATTCCGCGACGAATTTCTTCATGCGGCCCTCGATCATCTTTTCGATGACCTGCTCGGGCTTGCCGGATTCGCGCGCGATGTCCATCTGGACCTGCTTTTCCTTTTCGACAACGGCCGGATCCAGGTCGGCTTCGGACAGAGCGGCCGGGTTCACGGCTGCGATGTGCATCGCGACCTGCTTGCCGATGGCTTCATCGCCGCCCGACAGAGCAACCAGAACACCGATCTTGCCCATGCCGTTGGTTGCGGCGTTGTGGACATACGAGACTACGGTGTCGCCCGACAGTTTGGCCATGCGGCGGACCGACATGTTTTCGCCGATGGTGGCGATCTTGTCGGTCAGCGTGTCGGCAACCGACTTGCCGCCCAGATCAGCAGCCAGCAGTTCCTCAACCGAGTCAACGCCCTGGGCTGCATAGGTGATCTTGCCGACCATTTCCTGGAACTCGGCGTTCTTCGCGACAAAGTCGGTTTCCGAGTTCACTTCGACAGCAACACCGTTGCCACCTTCGACGTGAACGGCAACCAAGCCTTCTGCTGCGGTACGGCCGGATTTCTTTGCGGCCTTCGCCAGACCTTTGGTGCGCAGCCAGTCAACGGCCTCGTCCATGTTGCCGCCGGTTTCGGTCAGCGCTTTTTTAGCGTCCATCATGCCTGCGCCGGTCGAGTCGCGCAGTTCTTTCACCATTGCTGCAGTGATTGCCATCTCTTGGCTCTCCTCAATTCAAACGGAATTGGGGCAGGTCTACCCTGCCCCATATGTCATTTACGTGACGGGCAGCTTACGCTTCGGCCGACGCTTCGGCTTCTTCTGCAACGGCTTCTTCAACCGGTGCTTCTTCGAACTCGCCCAGGTCGACGCCGGCGGCGCCCAGCTGAGCGGTCATGCCGTCCAGCGCAGCGCGTGCGGCCAGGTCACAATACAGTGCGATTGCACGGGCAGCATCGTCGTTGCCGGGGATGATGTAGTCCACGCCATCCGGCGAGCAGTTGGTGTCGACGACGGCCACAACCGGGATACCCAGTTTGTTGGCTTCTGCGATGGCCAGTGCTTCTTTCTTGACGTCGATGACGAACAGCAGGTCAGGAACGCCGCCCATCTCGCGGATGCCGCCCAGCGAAGCCTGAAGCTTGGCCTGGTCACGCTCCATGCCCAGACGCTCTTTCTTGGTCAGGCCTTCAGCGCCCGATTCCATGGCTTCGTCGATCTGGTTCAGACGGTTGATCGACTGGGAAACGGTTTTCCAGTTGGTCAGCGTGCCGCCCAGCCAGCGGTGGTTCATGTAATACTGGGCCGACTTTTCAGCGGCTTCGGCGATCGGCTGTGCAGCCTGACGCTTGGTGCCGACGAACAGAACGCGGCCGCCTTTGGCGACGGTGTCACGTACCGCCTGCAGCGCCTGGTCCAGCATCGGAACGGTCTGGGTCAGGTCCATGATGTGGATGCCGTTGCGTGCGCCATAGATGAAAGGCGCCATGCGGGGGTTCCAACGCTGTGTCTGGTGACCAAAGTGAACGCCAGCTTCCAGCAGCTGACGCATGGTGAACTCGGGAAGAGCCATGCTATGTTTTCCTTTTCCGGTTTTCGCCTTGGCGGGGGTGAAAGAAGCGTTTGCTCCAACCGGCGGCCTTGATGAGGATGTCTCCCTCAAAACGACCAAACCCCGCCTGCGGATTTGAATGCCGCGCGTATACGGCAGGTTGACTGACGGTGCAAGGGGCTTTTGCCCCTATTTTTCTGGCCGCGCCAAGGCATGCCCGTGGCGAACGGCCTGCTCGCAATGCGCGGCCAAAGCCTTGCGGTTGTCGAAATCGCTGACCCGGGCCGGAGAATGATAGATCAATTCGACCCGCCCCTGCCGCCGCGCGCCCAGCGTCTTCAGAAGATGCGGGGCAAAATCCATGTCGCCCCACCAGCCATAGAACCGATCCGGCTGCCCATCGGGCGCGTGATAGACAACCGAAACCGGCTGAACATACATGAAATCACGCAGTTCATCTGCAAAGAATGCCGCAAAAAGCGTTGTTTTGAATGGCAAAACCCGCAGTCCGTCCGTCGATGTGCCCTCTGGAAAAAACAACAGCTTGTGCCCGGCCTTCAGACGGTCTTCGAACAATCTGGTCTGCTCGCGCGCTTTCTTGGGATTGCGTTCGATGAACACGGTTCCGGTGGCCCGGGCCAGCCAACCGATGCCGGGCCAATTCGCCACCTCGGCCTTGGACACGAAGTACACACGCTTGCGGGCGTTGAGCGCGAAGATGTCCAGCCAGGACGTGTGATTGGCGACGACAGCCCCGCGCTGCTGCATCAGCTCACCCGAGCTTGAAAATCCGATCCCCAGAATTCGAAACGCATTGCGACACACGAATTGGGCAATGAACGGCGTTATTGGTCGACGCAGACCAAAGATGGGTCTTTCGACCAGGCGCACAAGCAAAAGAACGATCAGACCACCGAACACCAGCACAGCCAGAGGAAGCCCCCGGAGGATCACCAAAATCCAACCCCACACGCCCAACTCAACCGGGTCCGGGTCGTCCGAGCTGTGCCAGACAGCACCGTTTGGCACGTCACGCTCCGCCATAGATGCGTCTCTGTCTTTCGTTCATCCGTGTGGTGTCGAGGATCAGGCAAACGTCGGTGGTGTTGAATGCATGGTCGATGAATGCCCCCTCGCCCACAAACCCGCCCAATCGAAGATAGGCCTTGATCAAGGCCGGAACCTGCAACATCGCACTCCGTCGATCCAGCGCATCTTTCGGAACCAAGTTCATGTTCTGAAAAACTTCCGGCTGCGCCCGCACCCGCAGTTCGGGTGGAGCCAGGTGGTTGTGATGCAGCATCGACAGAGGCTGGGCAAGGTGCTTGACGTCTGTGCCGTGAAAACTGGCAACGCCGAACAGAACCTCGATCTCCCGTTCGGACACATATTTCGCGAGGCCATTCCACAAATGATACATTGCGGTTCCGCCGCGATAGTCTGGATGCAGGCAGGACCGACCGAGTTCCAGCAATTTGCGGCCGCTGTTTTTTAGAACGGTAAGGTCGTATTCATCCTCAGAGTAGAACCGTCCGACTTCAGCTACGCGGTCACCCGGCAACAGGCGATAGACTCCGACCACTTCTCCGGTGGCGTCGTCATAGGCCAGCATGTGATCAAAATACGGGTCGAACTGGTCGCGTTCCAGGCCCTCTGCATGATCGACCATCTCTCCGCCACCGCCCAATTCACGCACGAAGACGTCATAACGCAGCCGCTGCGCCGCGCGCAGTTCCTCGTCGGTTTCGGCAAGTTTGACAGTGAATGAAGGGCCCGTATCCGGCATGTGGAATGGTCGTCGTCTTGTTGCGATCCCAGCGCTGATACCGCAGCTGCGCGGCGAATGGCAACACGAACCGGGTGGCGAGCCCCGTTAACCTTTCCTAAACCAGTTTCATGGATCAAGAACCGGCATCAAGGCGATGCGTGTTCCGTCAATCACCACTTTGCCCTGGTCGCGAAAGTTCACGGTGATCTTGCCCCCGATGTTGGACTGGACCTGTCCAACGCCCCAGTCAGGGAAATCTGGGTGGCGGACAAACATGCCCGGTGCAAGAATGGCATTCAGATCTGTCATGCGACGGCTCCGGGTCGGGCATGGGGGATACCACAGGAGGTACGCATGGGCGACACCAACGTCAACCTGGCCGAGTTGATCGGCTCTCGGATCTGCCACGATCTGATCAGCCCGATCGGCGCGATCACGAACGGTTTGGAACTGTTGGAGATGGTTGGTGGCACCCAGGGCCCCGAGATGGAACTGATCACCGGCAGCGTTGGCAGCGCCGGGGCGCGGATCCGGTTCTTTCGCGTGGCCTTTGGCGGGGCCAGCGATCAGCCGTTGGGCCGCAGCGAAGTGGCCGACCTGCTGCGCGATGTCGAGCGTGCGGGCCGAGTCCGGGTTCATTGGAACGTCACCGAGGCGATGCCGCGCAATCAGATCAAACTGGCCTTTCTGGCCATCATGTGCTGCGAAAGCGCCATGCCGATGGGCGGCGAGGTCAAGATCGACAGCGTGGGCGACAAATGGACGGTCACTGGTACGGCCGACCGCATGAATGTCGATCCCGACCTGTGGAAAGGCCTCCCAACCGGCACATTCGCCAACAAGGTCACGCCGGCGCAGGTGCAGTTCGCCCTGCTGCCGCAGACGGCGGCCGCTCAGGGCCGCCGGGTTTCGGCCGAGACGGGCGCAACCCGCGTGGTGCTGCGGTTCTGACGCAGCGCCTCAGGCGCGCGTCGTGCCGTTGCCGCGCACCAGGTATTTGAAACTGGTCAACTGCGCCGCCCCCACCGGGCCGCGCGCGTGCATCTTGCCCGTGGCGATCCCGATCTCGGCGCCCATTCCAAACTCACCCCCGTCGGCAAATTGTGTCGAGGCGTTGTGCATCAGGATCGCACTGTCGAGCCGTTCAAAGAAGCGGTCGGCGGCGGACTGATCCTCGGTCATGATGCAATCGGTGTGGTTCGATCCGTATTGCCGGATATGCGCAATTGCCTCGTCGATATCGGCCACCGGTTTTGCGGCGATGATGCTGTCCAGAAACTCCTTGCCCCAATCGTCATCGCTGGCCGGCACGGTGCCGTCGATGGCCAGCGCGCCCGCGGCATGGACCTCGACGCCCGCGGCCAGCAGCGCGGCGATCACGTCGCGCCCCAGCGTTTCCGCGATATCCTGATGCACCAGCAGGCATTCGGCCGCCCCGCAGATGCCAGTGCGGCGGGTCTTGGCGTTCAGCACCACGTCCAGCGTTTTCTGCGGATCCGCAGCCTTGTCGATGTAGATGTGCACGATCCCTTCAAGATGGGCAAAGACCGGCACCCGCGCCTCGCGCTGGACCAGCCCAACCAGTCCCTTGCCGCCGCGCGGCACGATGACGTCGACATAGTCGGTCATGGTCAGCAATTCCTGCACCGCCGCCCGGTCACGGGTCGGCACCAGCTGGATCGCATCCTCGGGCAGGTTGGCGGCCTTCAGACCATCGACTAGACAGGCGTGGATCGCGGTCGAGGAATGAAAGCTTTCCGACCCGCCGCGCAGGATCACGGCGTTGCCCGACTTGAGGCAAAGCGCCCCGGCATCAGCGGTCACGTTCGGGCGGCTTTCATAGATCACGCCGATCACGCCCAGAGGGGTGCGCACCCGGCGGATGTTCAGCCCCGAGGGCATATCCCATTCGGCCAGAACCTCACCCACCGGATCGGACTGTTCGGCCACGGTGCGCAACCCGTCGACCATGCCCTGAATGCGCGACTCGTCCAGCATCAGGCGGTCCATCATGGCCGGGCTCAGACCTTTTTCGCGGCCATAGTCCAGGTCTTTCCTGTTGGCCTCGATGATCTGCGCGCGGTTCTTCCACACGGCTTCGGCGGCGGCGATCAACGCGGCGTGTTTGCGCTCGGCCGAAGCGAAGGCCAGATCCCGAGACGCATCCTTGGCGCGCTTGCCAAGATCGGCCATCAGGGCGGGAATGCTATCAAAGTCCTTCATGTCATCTGCCTTTCCGGTCGTCGGACCAGCCAAATCTATCAGTTTTCGCGGCTACAAAGCCAGATCGTCACGGTGGATCATCACCGCACGGCCGGGATAGCCGAGTGCGTCCTCGATCTCGGAGGATTTGCGCCCCTTGATGGCATCGGCCTCGTGCGCGGTATAGCGGCTGAGGCCCAATCCCAAACGCCGGCCTTCGTGATCCTTGATCGCCACCGGGTCGCCCCGTCCGAAATCGCCCGTCACTTCGACGATGCCGGCCGGCAACAGGCTTTTGCCATTCTCCAGCGCCTGCGCTGCCCCTGCATCGACCGTGATCTCGCCGCGCGGCTTCATCGCCGAGATCCAGCGTTTGCGCGCCGCATGCGGGTCCAGCTTGGCCTTGAACCAAGTGCTGTTCGCGCCATTGTTCAGCAGTTTCAGCGGGTTCAAAGGCGATCCTTCCGTAATCGCCATGTCACAGCCCGCCGCCGTCGCCATCTGCGCGGCCATCAGCTTGGTCTTCATGCCGCCCTTGGACAGCCCCGAACCGGCGTCACCGGCCATCGCCTCGATCTCAGGCGTGATCGGGTCGATCACGTCAAACCGGGTGGCGGATGGGTCTTCGGCTGGATTGCCGGTGTAGAACCCATCGACATCGGACAGCAGGATCAACTGATCCGCACCGACGGTCACGGCGATCTGCGCGGCCAGTCGATCATTGTCGCCGTATCGGATTTCATCCGTGGCCACCGTGTCATTTTCGTTCACGATGGGCACGACACCCAACCCCAGCAGAGTTTCCAGCGTCGCGCGCGAGTTCAGGTACCGGCGGCGGTTCTCGCTGTCTTCCAGCGTCACCAGAACCTGCGCCGTGGTGATGTCGTGCGGGGCCAACGCCTCTTCATAGGCCCGCGCCAGCCGGATCTGCCCGACGGCGGCGGCGGCCTGGGACTGCTCTAGCGAGAGCGCGGTTGCGGGCAGGCCCAGAACACCGCGCCCCAGCGCTATCGAACCGGACGAGACCAGAACCACATCGGCCCCCTGCCCCTTGAGCCACGCCACGTCCTGCGCCAGCGAATGCAACCACTCCGAACGCAGCTTGCCGGTCGCACGATCGACCAGCAAAGCCGAGCCGATCTTGACCACCAGGCGCTTTGCGTCGGTCAGGGCTGCCACGTCTCGCGCTCCTCGGTGGGTTTCTGGCGCAGGCGGTTTTCGTCGATCTGGGCGCGCAGGGCCCGCAAAACTTCGGTCACGCCCTGCCGGGCGACGCCCGACATGGTCATGACAGGGCCGCTCACGGCCTCTTTCAACTCGGCCTTGGCCAGTTCGAGCTGTTCTTCGTCCAGCGCGTCAATCTTGTTCAACACGGTGATCCGGGGCTTGTCAGCCAGCGCGCCGCCATAGGCCTCAAGCTCGTGGATGATGGTGTGATAATCCTGCGCGATGGTCTCGGACGTGCCGTCGACCAGATGCAGCAACACCGCGCAGCGTTCGACATGGCCCAGAAAACGGTCGCCGATGCCGCGGCCTTCGTGCGCGCCTTCGATCAGGCCGGGAATGTCGGCCACAACGAATTCCACGTTGTCCACGCCGACGACGCCCAGATTGGGGTGCAGCGTGGTGAACGGATAATCGGCGATCTTGGGCCGGGCGTTCGATGTCGCGGCCAGAAAGGTCGATTTGCCCGCGTTCGGCAGGCCCAGCAGACCCACATCGGCGATCAGCTTCAGACGCAGCCAGATCGTGCGGTCCACGCCCGGCTGCCCAGGGTTGGCCCGCCGCGGCGCCTGGTTGGTGGCCGATTTGAAATGCAGGTTGCCGAAACCGCCATTTCCGCCCCGCGCCAGCAGGACACGATGCCCCACCTCGGTCAGGTCGGCGATCACCGTCTCCTGATCCTCGTCCAGGATCTCGGTTCCGACGGGCACGCGCAGAATGATGTCGTCGCCATCCTTGCCGGTGCGCTGCTGACCCCGGCCGGGCTGTCCGTTCTTGGCAAAGAAATGCTGCTGATAGCGGAAGTCGATCAGGGTGTTCAGTCCGTCCACGACCTCGGCCCAGACGGACCCGCCCTTGCCGCCGTCCCCGCCATCAGGGCCGCCGTATTCGATGTACTTTTCGCGTCGGAAGCTGACGCACCCGCTACCGCCGGCCCCGGACCGGATGTAGACCTTTGCAAGATCGAGAAATTTCATGTCAGTCCCCTACTGCAAAGGCCCCATCGGCCACAAGTCAGAGTTTTTTGCTGTACGTCCAGGTGGGCACATTTGCGTCGCGCGCCACCGAAAAGCTTTCGGCATCGCCAAGATACTGGAACCCGCAATGGGTCAGAACCCGTGCCGAGGCGGGATTGTCCTGAAACACGCTGGCAAACATCGTGGCGTTTTCCAACGGATTCGCCTGAACCAGCGTTTCCACCGCCAGCGAGGCGATGCCCGTGTTCCAATACAAGGGCGCGACCCAATAGCCCACTTCGGACTGGTTGCGATCCAGCCGCTTGAGCGAGATCACCCCGATCAACTCGGGCCCGCCATCCTTGGTGGCGTCCATCGCCCAGACGTCCTCGTCCCGGTCCTCGGCCATGGCGCGGGTCACGAAAGCCTCGATCGAACCGGGCGGCAAGGGGTGCGGGATCGACGTGGTCATGCGCGCCACGCGCTCGTCCCCGGCGTAGTGCTCGATCAGGCCCATGTCCGACCGGCGCAGCGGGCGCAGGTCGAACCGCTCGGTTTCAATGACCGGCTGATTTATGATTGCCTCAAGTTTCATTGGTGTGTTCCTCCTCCGAACAACACGAAAAGTACGGATGCAACAGTCAGACCCGCGAGAGTCCACATCAGATATTTTTCCGCCGGCCGTCCCGCAACCACGCGTGCAATTCTATCGCCCGCAAAGGTCCAGATCGGGTGCAGGACCAACTGGCAGGTCAACAAAACGAGCGCGATCGTGAGCGTCGCACTCAGCACCGACGTTCCCGCCGCGACGAACCCGGTGAATCCCGCGATGATCATCGCCCAGGCCTTGGGGTTCAGCGGATGCACCACCAGCCCGGCCCAGAAACCCGGAACCGCCTCGCCCGCGTCCTGATGGGACAGGCGGAGGTTGGCGATTTTCCACGCAAGCCAGCAAATATAGGCCGCCGAAGCATATTTCAGAACCGCAAACGCGGTGGGGGCTTGTTCTGCCAGTTGCAGAAGGCCAAAGCCCAACGGCCAGATGATCAGCTGCTTGCCCAGAATCACGCCTGCCACGAAAGGCAGCGCAGCGCGGAACCCATAGCGCGCACCCGTTCCCAACAGGACCATGTTGGCTGGTCCCGGCGTGCCGACCTGGCTGGCGGCAAAGATCAGGAAACTGGTGGTTGCAACGGGCATCGGGGCTTTCGATCAAATCTGCGTCAAAACGAGAAAGGGGACCGGCACTTTGTGCCGGTCCCCCATGAATTTTTCTTAAACCTTCTGGGTTTCGGCTTACTCTGCGGCCTCCGCCACTGGCAGGACCGAAATGAAGGTGCGGTTTTTCAGTCCCTTGTGGAACTTCACGGCGCCATCGACAGTTGCAAAGATGGTGTGATCCTTGCCCATGCCCACGCCTTCGCCCGGCCAGAACTTGGTGCCGCGCTGACGCACGATGATGTTGCCTGCAACGGCGGCCTGGCCACCATACAGTTTCACGCCAAGGCGACGACCCGCTGAGTCGCGGCCGTTACGGGAGGAACCGCCAGCTTTTTTATGTGCCATTCTCTCTCTCCTTAGCCTTTGGCCAGATCTTTGGCCTGCTCAACCCATTCGGGTTTCACTTTGACCGTCTCGATAGCAGCAATCTGCTCGTCCGACAAGGCGGCCAGAGCGGCAAAGCTTTCGATACCGGCTTCGGCCAGTTTCTTGGCAGCTGCGGGACCAACACCGGTGATCTTGGTCAGATCGTCAGCGGCAGCAGCAGCGGCCGGGGCTTCTGCCTTGGCAGCGGCTTTCTTGGCGGGTTTCGCTGCTTTCGCAACTTCACCTGCCGGAGCCGAACCGGTTGCGGCCTTGACGCCCGACTTGTCCGCACCCGAGGGCAGGATGTCGGTGATCTTGACCAGGGTCAGCTTCTGACGGTGGCCAACGGTGCGCTTCGAGCTGTGCTTGCGGCGGCGCTTGACGAATTTGATGACCTTGTCACCCTTGATCTGTTCGATCACTTCCGCCTGAACGGCCGCACCATCGATGAACGGCGCGCCGACAACGGGGGCATCGCCACCCAGCATCAGAACGTCGTTGAATTGGACTTTTTCACCTGCGTCGGCAGCCAGTTTTTCAACGCGGAGGATGTCGCCCGCCTGAACCTTGTACTGCTTGCCGCCAGTCTTGAGGACTGCAAACATGCGTCTTTCCTTTTTCTACCGCGTTCTGTGGTCCCCGTCAGACGGGTGTTTCGGCCAAGGCCACCTCGAACAGCGCGCCCTTTTCGGGCGGATGAACGACCGTCAGGGCGCACCCGTCAGGCCAACAATAACGATACCCGGCGCGGAGGTTCCGGCCGGGATGCGCGCTTATCCACGGATCACACGGCAAAGTCAACAGCAAACCGGCCTAAAGATCCGACGCTTGCAGAACCTGCGCCACCGTTACGCCCAGCTGGTAGGACAACTCGTTGAACATGGTGTCCAGACCCGCGAACAAGGCGTTGTTCAAGGCCTGCCCTGCCTCAGTACGTGAAAAGGCGATATTCTCGCGCAGCTGGGCCTCGCTGAGGGGTTGGTACGCAAACAGAAGAAACGAGTACAGCCACTCGCGGGTTTGTTGCTCGGACTGCGCACCCTGCGCCAGCAATTGGGCCAACATTTCGCCGTCGTCGCCCGTGATGCCCTGCCCGTCCGCCAACCCACGGAAGAAATTGTAATCGGCCTGCAACGCTCCGCGCACGTTCCGATCGACAAGGTCGTTGATCTCGACATACTCATCGATCAGACGAAAATAGGCCGCATCACGATCGGCCTCCCGATATGCGGCCATGGCCATCTCTTCGATGGCTTCGTCGGAAAAAGTTCGACGGGCCGAGTTTTCCAGGGACACGACGGCGCGGCCCAGATCGCTTTCGAAAAACAGAGCAGCCTGCTCCAGTTGTCCTTCGGACATACCGCCAGCCAGGGCGTCGTGAATCTTGGCCTGCATCCACGCCTTGTCGTACAAGTCTTCAACCTGGGCCTCGAAAAACGATCCGCCCTCACCGTCCAGCAGGCTTTTGTCCAGTTCGCGCCCCTGCGCGACACCCTCATCACGCAGAATCTGCATCACGTCGGACAAATGCATTGCCTTGGTCAGACGGTCGACCTGGTCCGCCGTGACCGCACTGGCCCAACCGGCCAAAACCAGCCACAGAGCCAGAAACAGCCGCATCAGATGTCCTGAGCCGGACGCAGTTCGGCCATGCGCGCTGCCAGCACTTCAAACCGCATGGCCATGATCTCGTACTGGATTGCGTTCAACAGCTCGTAGACTTCCTGCATCAGCGGCTGTTCCAGCGCTTTGGTATAGGCGTCGACATCCGCGTCAGAGAAATCCTGATAGGTGTAGGCCGCGTTGGCCAAGGCGGACAGTTGCAATGACTGCCGCATCTCGGGTTCGTTCAGCTTCATCATCTGGCGCAGCCCGTCCGCGTCCAACTGCAGGTCGATCACTCCGGCGGCGCTGGCGGCCAGCAGGAACCGCAGCTGGATCTCCTGCAGCGCCCGCAACGAGGTTTCGCTGGCATCGATGGCGCTGTTCATCCGCTTCAGGCTTTCGATGCGGCTCGAACCGGACTTGACCAGATCGGATATGATCTCCTGCCCCTCAAGTTGCTTGGCTTCGTCATCCTCGACAAGGTGCGAGGCATTTTCCGCCTCGACAAGCCGTTGCCCCAGATCCGAGGCATAAAACTCGACCGCGTGGTTCAGGGCCTCGTCGCTCAGCGTCTGTTCGAGAATCGCAACCGCTGTTTCATGCATGTCATCGGTGTCGAACACCTCTTCCGTCAGACGCGTCCATTGCGAGCCAAAACCCTCGGGGTCGATCCCCAGCATCTGAGGCGCCGAGGCCGAGGCCAGTGCGATGCTTTCCAGCGCCACGTCAAAACCCGTCGTCGTCAGAAAAGCCTCAATCCGATCCCGGCTGGCGGACAAGGCGTTTTGAGCCATCAGAGCGAACGCGAACACGGGCAGGATGAGCAGAAGCGAAATGCGGTGCAGAAGATGTCTCATACATGTCAGCCTAGGAGATTTCGTCGGACTGGCAATGGAAAATCCACGGTTTGGCGAATTCGGGAATTTTCTGCTTGCACCCCTCGGCGATCACAACTAAATCCCCCCCTCACAGACCCCCGCGGAGAGGTGCCGGAGTGGTCGAACGGGGCGGTCTCGAAAACCGTTGTGGGTGCAAGCCCACCCAGGGTTCGAATCCCTGTCTCTCCGCCACTACTTCCCAATGACGCCCCCCTTTCTTGTTCGCCTGATGGTTGCAACCGTGTATTTTCGCCGGCGGCGTGTTGTTGCCGCCGATCGTCTGACTGATCAGCGCCGAGTGGCCCAAACCCCGAACATGCGCCGAATCTTTGGGATTTCCCCTTTGATCTCAGGTAGTTTCTCCCCACATCAGCGGCACACATCCGAAAAGGAGACCCCAATGTCCCGCATTATCATCCTAATTATCATCGCCGGATTGGGTGCCGGCGCGTATTTCTACCTGAATCAGCCCGAGCCCACCCCGGCCGAGAAACTGCAATCTGCCGCCAAAGAAGCCGGCGAGGCCGTTGGCGAGGCCGCAACCGCAGCCCAGGAAGCTGCCAGCGAGGCTTTGTCGACGGCCACGCAGCAAGCGGGTGACGCAGCCTCGGCCGCCGTCGAACAGGCCGGTGAAGCCGCCGAGCAAGCCGGTCAGACAGCCACGGATCTGGTTAACCAGGCCGGCGATGCTGCGACGGATCTGGCCAACCAGGCAGGCGATCAGGTTGCAGCCCTCACTGCCCAAGGGCAGGAGTTGCTGAATACCTGGGTTGACGAAGGCATGCTGTCGGCCGAGCAGTTCGACTATGACGCGATGGTTGAATCCGTGAAAAACAGCCAGCTGAGCCAGGAAATCCAGGACCAGGTGATCAAGATCCTCGATGGCATCAAGGAAGCGCCGGAAACGGCTGCGCTCAAGATCCAGGAACTGCGCAACCTGTTGACGCAATAAGATCATTCGACAAGGCCGGCATTTGTCCGGCCTTGTCACACCTGCACCGGCTTCCCAATTCCCCAACGTTAACCCTGTGGTCGATTGACCTGTCCGGTGCCATTTGTTTGGCTTGGCTCAACCAGTCGCATCAAGTCGGGACGACCTATTGTCGGCATCGGTGCGCCCTGCCCCGGGGCGTGCACTCGGATCGACCCGTTTGCTTGAAAATGTCGGAAACAAAGGAAAAAGAATGACTGACCTCCCCAAATCCATGTTTGCCGTGATCCAGAAATTTGACGGATACTCGGGTACCGCCACGGGCCCGGCGATCGAGGACGCCGCCGACTGGGTTGAGAATGCCGAGATCCCGGTGCCCACGCCGGGCCCCGGCCAGGTGCTGATCAAATTGCGCACCGCATCGGTGAACCCCTCGGACCTTCATTTCATCAAGGGTGAGTACGGTCAGCCGCGGGTCAAGGGTGCCCCGGCCGGTTTCGAAGGGTGCGGGGACGTCGTGGCCACCGGCGCGGGCGCCGAAGCGCTGACGGGGCAAAGAGTCGCCTTCGTCGCCTCCGGGTCCGGTGCATGGGCCGAGTATGCCCTGACACAGGCGCAGATGTGCATTCCTTTGCGGCCCGAGATCTCGGACGATGACGGTGCCGCACAGATCGTCAATCCGCTGACCGCCATGGCAATGGTTGAGATCGCGCGTTCCGAAGGAGAGGCCTTTGTCGTTTCCGCGGCCACCAGCCAGTTGGGCAAGCTGATGTGCGGGCTGGGCCGAGACCTTGGCCTGAAGCCGATTGCGATGGTGCGGCGCCCCGAAACGGTCGACTTGCTCAAAAGCCACGGAGCGGCCGAGGTTATCGTAACCACCGAAGACGATGCCGTCTCCAAGTTTGCTGCCATCAGCGCGCAACTCAAGCCGCGGGTGTTTCTGGATGCGGTCTCGGATCAGCTGTCCGAGCAGGTCTTCTGCGCCATGCCCAACGGCGCGCGCTGGGTGTCTTATGGCAAACTCAGCAGCGAGCCGCCGAAGCTGACCCAGATGGGCCAGTTGATCTTCATGAGCAAGCAGATCGAGGGCTTCTGGCTGACCAAATGGATGATGTCCACGCCACCCGAAGAGCAGATGCGCGCGGTTGCCGAGGTGCAGGCCCGCTTTGCGGACGGACGGTGGAAAACGGATGTCTCGGCGCATGTCCCGCTGAACAAAATCGTTTCCGATCTGGCAGTTGCACTGAAAAAGAGTGACGGTAAGGTAATAATCACGCCATAGTAGAACAGGCGCCCCGGTGATTGGAGGAGATCCGGGGCGTTAGGACGCCGGGCAAACCGGCATGGGGAGGAGAATTTGGACAACGCACAGCTGCTGATCAGCGGGCTGGCGAATGGCTGTGTCTACGGCCTGATCGCGCTTGGCTTCGTTCTGATCTACAAGGCGACCGAGGCCGTGAACTTCGCCCAAGGCGATTTCATGATGCTGGGCGCCTTCGTCACCATCGGGCTGACCAATACCGAATATATGGGCCTGCCCTTCTGGCTGGCCCTGCCCATCTCGCTGGGGATCATGGGCGCGCTGGGGTATCTGCTGGACCGGCTGATCATCCGCCGCCTGTTCGGGGAAAGCCAGACCGCCGTGGTCATCCTGACCATCGCCCTGGGTTTCGTGATCCGCTTTGTCGCCGGGCTGATCTGGGGCCACGAGCCGCAGACGCTGGAAAATCCGCTGGCCGGCAAGGAGGTCCGTTTTGGCGGGCTGGTTCTGGGGATGGAGGACGTGGCGGTCATCGTCGTGACCGTGCTGCTGACCTGGGGGCTCTATGTGTTCTTCAGCAAGACCAAGCTGGGGCTGGCGATGCAGGGCGCCTCGCAGAACCAGTTGGCGGCCTATTACATGGGGGTCCCGGTCAAGCGCGTGCAGGGTTTCATCTGGGGTCTGGCCGGTGTCGTGGCCGGGATCGCGGGCATCCTGTTCGCCGCCAAGGGTTCGGTCGATCCGACCACCGGGCTGCTGGGGATCAAGGCCTTCGCGGCCGCGGTCATCGGCGGATTCGGCAGCCTGCCCGGAGCCTTGGCGGGCGGCCTGATCGTCGGCGTGATCGAACCCTTCGCCAGCCGCTACATCGCTGCGGGCTACAGCCAGATCGCGCCCTATGCGCTGTTGCTGGCGGTGCTGATCTTCCGTCCGCACGGCCTGTTCAGCCAGGTCCGGGTCAAGAAGGTCTGAGCGCATGAGGATCGTTTTCAAAACCGACTACATGCAGGACATCCGCCCGTGGAAGGACGGATACCAACTGTCGCTCTACCTGATCCTGCTGGCGGTGGTCTTTGCCGCGCCGTGGTGGCTGGACGCGTTCTATCTGGGAGAGCTGACGAACGTTCTGATCTGGGCCATCGCCGGGCTGGGTCTGATGATCCTGACCGGGCATACCGGCCAGGCCAGCCTGGGCCACGCGGCGTTTCTGGCCTTTGGCTGCTATGCCAACGTGATCCTGATCGAGTCAGGCGTGCCGTTTCTGGTGGCCTTTCCGTTGGCCGGCATCCTGACCGGGATCGCCGGGGTCACGGTTGCCATCCCTGCCCTGCGGCTACACGGAATCTATCTGGCGATCTTCACCCTGGCCCTGTCGATCCTGATGGACGACCTCATCGTTCTGGCCGAACCGATCACCGGCGGCGTGGCGGGCAAATACATGGGCGGGGTCGAGATATTCGGCCATCTGGTCGATCGCTGGGGCACGCCCGAGCAGTTCTACTGGCTGGTTCTGGCCGTCACGGTTCTGGTCACGCTGGGCTATATCAACCTTCTGCGTACGCCGCTGGGGCGCAGCTTCATCGCGGTGCGCGACTCGGAAGTGTCCGCGCAGGCGATGGGCATCGACATCGCGCGCACCAAGACCGTGTCCTTCGCATTGTCCTGCGCCGTGACTGGATGGGCGGGGGCGCTGATGGGCCTGTATGCCGGGGCCTTCAACAACGAAACCTTCAGCGTTGTGATCTCGATCCAGCTGCTGATGATGATCGTGATCGGCGGACTGGGCTCGATCCACGGCGCGTTTCTGGGCGCCATCGTCATCGGGTTTCTGCCGCAGTTCCTGTCGATCGCCAAGGAATACGCAGCCGCCCTGTTCGGTGGCGGAACCGTCGCCATTCCGGGGCTTGAATTCGGCATCTTCGGCATGATCCTGATCGGGTTCATCCTGTTCGAGCCGATGGGCATCTACGGCCGATGGCTGAAAATCCGCACTTGGTTCGAGCTGTTCCCCTTCTACCGCAAGGACATGTTCAAGCGGCAGAAATCCTATCTCAAGACGGAGCGCCTGAGATGAGCCTGCTGGAATTCGAGAACGTCACCCTGAAATTCGGTGGCCTGACGGCGGTGAACGATCTGTCCTTTTCGGTCGAAGAAGGCGAGGTCTTTGCCATCGTCGGCCCGAACGGGGCGGGCAAATCCACGGTGTTCAACCTGATCTCGCGTTTCTACGACCCGTTCGCGGGCCAGATCCGGTTCGACGGGCATGATCTGCTGCAGGTCAAACCCTCGGGCGTGGCCGCCTATGGCGTCGCGCGCACCTTCCAGAACATCGAACTGTTCGAACATGCCACCGTGTTGCAGAACCTGCTGGTCGGGCGGCACCGCCACCGGCGGACCAACCTGCTGTCCGAGGTGTTCTTTACCCCATCAGCTCGCCGGCAAGAGCTGGAGAACCGCGAGAAGGTCGAAGAGATCATCGATTTCCTCGATCTGCAAGCCTATCGCGACAAGATGATCGCCGGCCTGCCGTATGGCGTGCGCAAGGTGGTCGAGGTCGCGCGCGCGCTGGCCACCGACCCCAAGCTGCTGCTGTTGGATGAACCGGCCTCGGGGCTGTCGGTCGAGGAAACAACCGACATGCGTTGGTGGATCGACGACATCCGGCGGCAGATGGGGATCACGGTGCTGATGGTCGAACATGACATGGGGCTGGTCTCGGGCGTGTCCGACCGGGTGCTGGCCATGGCCGACGGGGCGAAACTGGCCCTTGGGACACCGGCGCAGGTGCAATCGCACCCCGCCGTCGTCGAAGCCTATCTGGGGAAAGCTTCATGAGCGCACCGATCCTGAGCATCCGCAACATCGAAAGCTTCTATGGTCCGATCATGGCGATACGCGGCGTGTCGCTGGACGTGCGCCCGGGCCAGATCGTTTCGATCCTGGGCGCCAACGGGGCGGGCAAGACGACGTTGATGAAGACCGTCTCGGGCGTGATGGACCCGGAAAAGGGAACGATCACCTTCGACGGTGAGAAAATCCAGGGGCTGGAGCCGCACAAGATCGTCCAAAAGGGCATCGTGCATGTGCCCGAGGGGCGCGAGGTGTTCCCGCTGCTGACGGTGAACGAGAACCTCAGCCTGGGGGCCTATACCCTGCATGACAAGGCCCAGATCGAGCGCGACCGCGAGTTGGTGTTTTCCTACTTCCCGGTCCTGAAGGAACGCCGCAATCAAGAGGCCGGCACCCTGTCGGGCGGGCAGCAGCAGATGCTGGCCATCGGCCGCGGCCTGATGGCCAACCCGCGCATCATGCTGCTGGACGAACCCTCGCTGGGCCTGTCGCCGCTGCTGGTCCAAGAGATCTTCGGCATCCTCAGACGTTTGAACGACGAACAGAACATGACCATGATGCTGGTCGAGCAGAACGCCAACGCCGCGCTGGAACTGGCCGATCATGGCTATGTCATGGAGGTCGGGCGCATCGTGATGGACGGCCCCGCCGACGTGCTGATGCGGTCCGAGGACATCCAGAACTTCTATCTGGGCGTGCAGGAGGAAGGCGCGCGGGAAAACCGCCGCTGGAAACGCAAGAAGACGTGGAGGTGAGCCGGATGAACATGACCACCCTGCCCCCGCAGACCACCATCAACGGCGTCCAGTTCAACGCCACCCCCGGCCAGCGCCCCGTGCGGGTCGATGGCTGCGTAACCATCCCCGAGCTGTTCCAGAAACGCTGCGCCGCCCTGGGCGACCGCACCGCGCATCGGGAAAAGGATCTGGGCATCTGGAAATCCTATTCCTGGGCCGACTACTGGCAGCACGCCAAGTGGATCGGGCTGGCGCTGCGCAAGCTGGGGCTGCAGCGCGGCGAGGTCGTCTCTATCCTGTCCGAGGACCGCAAGGAATGGGCGTGGTTCGATCTTGGCATCCAATGCGTCGGCGGCATCGCCTCGGGCGTCTACACCACCGATTCCGCCAGCCAGCTGAAATACCTGGTCAATGACAGCGACAGCCGCTTTCTGATCGTCGAAGACGAAGAGCAGCTGGACAAATTCCTGGACATCGAAGACGAGGTGCCCGGCCTGTTGAAGGTCATCATCCTTGAAGACGAAGGCTTGCACGACCTGGCCCATCCCCGCTGCATGATGATCGAGGATCTTTACGCCCTCGGCCGCGCGGCCGAGCGCGAAGAACCGGGCCGCTTCGACGCTGAAATCGCGCTGGCCACGCCGCAGGACACGGCGCTGCTGATCTATACCTCGGGCACCACCGGCATGCCCAAGGGCGCGATGCTGAGCAACGAAAACATCATGGCCGCGATCGAATGCGGCGCACGCTGCCTGCCCGCGCTGGAAACCGACGAACAGCTTTGCTTTTTGCCGCTGTGCCATATCCTTGAACGCGACGTTTCGATCTATTTCCCGTTGGCTTCGAAATGCACGGTGAACTTCGCCGAAAGCCCCGAGACGGTCTTTGCCAACCTGCAGGAAGTGTCGCCCTCGACCTTCACCGCCGTCCCGCGCGTGTGGGAGAAGATCTATTCGCAGGTGCTGATCATGGCGCAAGAGGCCACCCCGGCCGGGCGCGCCGCCTTTGGCATGGCGTTGAAGGCCGGGATGAAACGGGCCGAGTATATCCTGCAGGGCAAACCGGTGCCGCCGGCGGTGGCCGCGAATTTCTGGCTGTGGGACCAGCTGGTGCTGCGCAACCTGCGCCGGATGCTGGGCATGGACCGGCTGCGGCGCGGCGGGTCCGGTGCGGCCCCGATCTCTCCTGAGCTGCTGAAATGGTACTGGGCCATCGGCGTGCCGCTGGTCGAGGGCTTCGGCATGACCGAGACCTCGGGCATCGCCACGCTGAACACGCCCGAGGCCAACCACATCGGTACCATCGGCAAGCCCGCACCGGGGATCGACCTGCGCATCTCGGACGAGGGCGAAATCCAGATCCGCGGCCTGAACGTGTTCCAGGGCTATTGGCGCAACAATGCCAAGACCGCCGAGACCTTCACCGCCGACGGCTGGCTGCGCACCGGCGATATGGGGCACGTGGACGCGGACGGCTATGTCACCATCACCGGCCGCCTCAAGGACATCATCATCACCGCCGGCGGCAAGAACATCACCCCGGCCGAGATCGAAAGCCGGTTGAAGTTCTCGCATTACATCTCGGACGCGGTGATCATCGGCGACCGCCGCAAGTACCTGACGGCGTTGGTGATGATCGATCAGGAAAACGTCGAGAAGTTCGCGCAGGACCGCAAGGTGCCGTTCTCGAACTTCGCCTCGCTCTGCGCTGCGGCCGAGGTGCGCGAATTGATCAGCGCGGAAGTGGCCGCGGTGAACAAGGAATTCGCGCGGGTCGAGCAGATCAAGGATTTCCGCCTGATCAACGTGCTCTTGACCGCCGAAGACGACGAACTGACCGCGACGATGAAACTGAAACGCAGCCTGGTGGAAAAGAAACACGCGCATCTCATTGAAGACATGTACAAATAGAACAGGGATCAATCCCAAGGGAGGAAAACACATGACCAAAGCAATCAGACGGCTGGCGGCAGCAACCGCCCTATCCGCCCTGGCCTCGATGGGCTGGGCCGAAACGCAAGGCGTGACCGACGACGAAATCGTCATCGGCTCGGTCAATGACCTCAGCGGCATTTTCGCCGCCGTGGGGGTTCCGGCCACCAAGGGCGCGAACGTGGTGTTCGACCGGGTCAACGCCAATGGCGGCGTGCATGGCCGCAAGATCCGCTATGTGGTCGAGGACAACGGATACCAGATGCCGCGCGCGATGCAGGGCTACAACAAGCTGCTGAACCGCGACAAGGTGTTTGCCATGCTGCAATCGCTGGGAACGCCGATGAACCTGGCCGGGTTCAAACTGCTGGACCCGAAAGGCATTCCCAACGTCGCCCCCCTGTCGGCCGCGCGGCAGATGCTGCAGGAACCGATGAAGAATAAGTTCACCTCGTTTTCCAGCTATTACGACCAGGCGCGCGTGGGCGTGAAGTATCTGGCGCAGGAATTCGGCGGCGACAAGGTCTGCGCGATGTATCTGCCCACCGATTTCGGCAAGGAAATCCTTGAAGGCAGCCAGGAAGGCGCCAAGGAAGCCGGCATTACCTTTGCCGCGGAAACCACTCATAAACCTGACGAAACCGATTTCGTGGGCTCGCTCAGCAAGCTGAAGGAAGAAGGCTGCGACATCGTCACAATCGCCTTGGGCGTGCGGCAGGCCATCACCGTGGTCGGCACCGCCAAGAAGATGGGCCTGACGGACATGAAGTTCCTGGGCACCTCGGCCAGTTTCCTGACCGTGGTGGCACAGGTGCCGGGTGGCGTGACCGATGGCTTCTACGCCGCCGCCTCGTGGCAGGACCTGTGGGCCCGCGCGGATGAACCCGCCCCCAAGGCCTTCATCGAGGAATACAAGGCTGCCACCGGCGAAGACCCGGTGGGCTTTTCGATGCTGGGCTATGCCGCGGCCGAAATGATGGTCAAGGCGTTGGAGGCGGCAGGCCCCGACCTGACCCAGGAGAGTTTTATCGCAGCAATGGAGACGCTGGACTATCAGGATGAACTGGTCGGCAACCACATGACCTTTGGCCCCGATGACCATCAGGGCGCCGATACGGTCTACGTCAACGTGGTGGAAAACGGCGCGTGGAAAATGGTCTACGAAGAGTAAAACCACGACCCATAGCTCAACGGAAAGGGGCCGCAGCCCCTTTCCGGTTTCAAGACTTGAATATCTTTTTCAACTTGTTCCTGAACGAACGCCTTTTTGGGCGACCGTAGATTTCTCTCGGTTCCAAACCCGCGTATTCGCCATGATCAACCACGCGAAAGCCGGTTGCAGTGTTGACGATCATAAACTGATCAAACGGCAAAGTGTAAATCGGCAAATCATGCGCCTCGCAAAAATAGATGGAGTATGGGAACACTTCGCTGGGGCTGAATTCTTCGGAGTGTTGCCAGATCGACTTGGTAAAATCGTCCCCACCGATGAAACCTCCCGGTCGTATTTTGGGCAGCATCGAATAAAGGTCGATGGTTATCCCGCGCAGCGTATGATCGCCGTCAATATAGGCCATATCCAGAGAGCCATTCGGTATTCGTGATTGAGCGTTTTTCGTCGTATCTCGGATCTCGACCACTTTGGTCTTGAAAGGTGCGACGCGGGTCAGCGCTTCGTTCCGTATGTCTTCGAACTCAATGCTCGACTTGTTCGCAGGCTTGTTCCAATCGGCGAGGTTGCGCCAAGGATCGACCAGGGTGTACCTCTCGATTGCTGGGACGCCGTTCAGCAAAACTTCGGCAAATCGCCCTTTCCAGACACCGACTTCACAGATCTTTCGACACTCCAGTCCCGCGACAAGATTGACCCAAAGCTCTTGTCTATTCGAACTCACAAGGATCGAGTTTTCGACAATTTGGTCAATCGATTTATCGTCCATTGCTGTCCCGGAGTCTGCTGTTTCTTTTTGACGTGCCGGCAAACGATCCGCTGTCGTGAAATCGATGCAGCCACCGGGAGATGTTCTTACACCGAAGCTGCTTGGCCAAATGCATTGTACCCGAAGGCAAATTTCTTTTGTGGCTTGTTGCATAATGCACATGCAAAAGGGCGCCCGCTTGCGCAGGCGCCCAGATACTTGATTCTCGAGACGCGAGTAGATTAACGCTTCGAGAACTGGAACGAACGGCGGGCTTTACGCTTGCCGTATTTCTTCCGTTCCACGACGCGGCTGTCGCGGGTCAGGAAGCCGGCTGCCTTCAGCGCGCCGCGCAGGCTGGGATCGTACAGCTGCAGCGCTTTCGAGATGCCGTGCTTGACTGCACCGGCCTGACCGGTCAGGCCACCGCCCTTGACGGTTGCCACAACGTCGAATTCACCTTCGACACCAGCAACCTGGAACGGCTGGCGCAGGATCAGCTGCAGAACGGGGCGTGCGAAATACACGTCCTGGTCCTTGCCGTTCACGGTGACCTTGCCGGAACCCGGCTTGATCCAAACGCGGGCAACAGCGTCTTTACGCTTGCCGGTTGCATAGGAGCGACCCAGTTCGTCACGCACGGGCTCGCGCACAACAACTTCTTCGGCCACGGTTTCAACGCCTGCGACGGCGCTCAGCTCTTCGAGAGTATTGATCTGATCAGCCATCGGTCATTAGCTCCGGGTGTTTTTCTTGTTCATGGATTTGACATCCAGAACTTCGGGGGCCTGGGCTTCGTGCGGGTGCTCGGCACCGGCATAGATGCGCAGATTGGTCATCTGCTGACGCGACAGACGGTTGCCCGGCAGCATGCGCTTGACGGCCTGAAAGACCACACGCTCGGGGTGCGCGCCTTCCAGGATCTGTTGCTTGGTGCGCGACTTGATGCCGCCCGGGTGGCCAGTGTGCCAGTAGAAGTGCTCGTCGCGCTTCTTGCCGGTCATCTGGATCTTGTCGGCGTTGATGACGATGACGTTGTCGCCCATGTCCATGTTCGGGGTGAACGACGGCTTGTGCTTGCCACGCAGGCGCATGGCGACGATCGAGGCAAGACGGCCCAGAACAACGCCCTCGGCGTCGATCAGGATCCACTTCTTGTCGATGTCTGCAGGAGTTGCAGAGAAGGTTTTCATGTCAGGACAATCCTGTTTGATGTGAAAGGCCGCCCCAAAGGTGGACCGGCCCGAATTCGATGGATGGGTATTTAGACGGCCCGTAAGTGCACGTCAAGAATGGTAGCGTCCAATTAATTATTATAAAACATCAGCTTATAAAATAGGTATCTATTTACCCCAAATCAAACGCTGATTTGTTCGGGGGGATTGTCCAGTAAGGCGCGCAGACGCAGCATGGCGGATTCGAACTGCTTCAGCGAGACATGCCCGTTCATGGCAATGCGCACGGCATTTGGCGCTCGTCCATCCCTCAGCGCGAATTCATCTGCTGATCGGAGTTGAATGCCCTCCCGCTCGGCGGCTCTGCTGAAGGCTGCAGCACGCCAGCCGGAGGGCAGGCTTAGCCAGACAAAGGGAATGTCGGCGTCCCAGTTCAGATTGAAGCCACCCAGTGCATTGACGGCCACCCGTACATACTCACCCATCTTCGCGCGAACATCCCGCGCCATTTGCCGGGATTGAGGGTGACTGAGGAGCAAGCGGGTCAGTTCCGCCAATGGCTGCGCCAATCCGAAATACCCGTATTCCGCCGATCGGCGCAGGTCTCCGCTGCGTTCCCGCGGAGCGATGGCGAACCCCACGCGCAACGCCGGCGTGAGGGTCTTGGAAATCGACGACACGTGCCAGCCGCGTTCGGGTGCAAGAGCCCTGTAGCTGGGCGCGCGCGCCTCGCCCATACGATAGCAATCGTCTTCGATGATTTGCAGATCGTGGCGGCGGGCGATCTCGATCACCTCGTTGCGGCGTTCAAGAGGCGAATGCCCACCGGTCGGATTCTGAACTTCGGGCGACACGCAGATCGCTTGCGCCCGAGTTTGACGAAGGATGTGGTCCAGCGCATCCGGGCTGATACCCCATTTGTCCATTTTCACACCAACAACTTCAGCGCGCATCAACTCACCGGCGCGACGGAATCCCGCATAAGAAAGGTCCTCGACCAGAACAACGGGTTTCGGATCGCGCAGAACGGTCTGAAACACGACGCACAGTCCGCTTTGCCCGCCATGCGTAAGAACGATGTCATCGGCGTTCAAAGCGCCCAGCGGCAAGTCGGAGAGCCAATCAACGACCGCCTGGCGTACAGGCAGGTAAGCGTCGCGGGTGGGATAGTTCATGAACATCTTCGGATCCCCCTGCGCCACCTTGGCAAGGCATGACCGTATCAGGGACACCTGTCCGACATCTGGCAGTCGCGGGCTGAACAGGCTGACATTGGCGTCATACTTGTCGTCGCGAAGATGAAGCTGCCGTGACCAGACATCGTCCAGCAATGGCATTTTCGGTGGTGCCACGAATGTACCACGCCCCACCTCGGCCTGCAGCAACCCCTCCTCGGTCAGAATGGAATAGGCCCGGGCGACCGTTCCCGGTGTGATTTGCAATCGATACGCCAGTTCCCGCACCGGAGGAAGCTTCACCCCGACTTCCAGCTGCTTGTTTTCGATGGCTTTTCGAATTGTATCTGCGACCAGTGTGTACTTTGGCCCCTTGGATTTTGGCAGATCTGTCGGCCAAATTGTATCCATTACAATTCTTCCTTTGCGTTCAACACAATCGTGAATGTATCACAACAATGTACCGAACATTTATGCTTTGTGTCAATACAATTTGAAAGGATACTTACCATGACACGCGCAATGCACACCCCCGCCCTCTTGCTGCTGAACGACAGCCCCCGGCTGCCTCTGATCGCTGCGCTGGCCGTGCGTTTTGCGGCGACTGTCACCCAATGGGAACGCCGGCGCCGCAGTCGCGTCAACCTGAGCAGGCTGGACGACCGTCTGCTGAAGGATGTCGGACTGACGCGCTTTGAGGCTGACCGCGAAGCACGCCGCCAATTCTGGCTTGGCTAGAATATCCCCAGTCCCAATTACGGGACCTCTTCCTGTGCCGGGGCTTGTCCCCGGCATTTTTTTATCCGAACGCAGCTGCGGCGGAGCCGGCAGGTGGCAGCGAGTAGGTCATGCTTGCGCGCGCCACCGGCGCCTCCTGCCCTTCCGAGTACATCAGGACGTCGCCAACAGCCAGCGTACGCCCCAGTTTCAGCAACCTGCACTCGGCAATCATGTCGGCTCCACCGGCAGGTTTGCGCAGAAAATCAATAGAACTGCTGGTGGTCACGGCCAGGGATTGACGACCCTTTCGCGCCAGAACCATTGAATAGACACAGACATCGGCCAGGGCGAACATCGAAGGTCCGGACACAGTTCCGCCCGGACGCAGATGCCGATCTTCGACAACGAGGCGCATGCGGATCGAGTCGTCGGTCAGATCCATGACGACGAAATCCTTGTGCACCTGCGGGAAGACCTGCGCCAGATATTCCGTCAGCTCTTCCTTGTTCATTGCCAATGACATGCTTCCCCTCCTCGATTTGCCGACCTAAAGTTGGCCCCACAGCCGGCAGGAGGGCAAGATGGCAATTTTGGAACGTAACGACACGGGCGCGATCGCTCATCTGAAAATGAATACGCCCGAGCGGCTGAATGCGCTGAGCGACGAAATGCTGGAGGCACTGCAATCTGAATTGGATACGCTGCGCGATGATCGCACGATCCGCGCTGTGATACTGTCAGGGGCAGGCAAGGCGTTTTGTGCCGGTCATGACCTCAAGCAGATGACCGCGGGCCGGCAGGCTGAAGATGGCGGCAAGGCATACTTCACCGATCTGTTCAATCGCTGCGCCCGAATGATGATGTCGATCCAATCCCTGCCCCAACCGGTGATCGCGCAGGTCCATGGCATTGCAACGGCCGCCGGCTGCCAACTGGTGGCGACCTGCGATCTGGCCGTGGCGGCCGAAGGAACGCGATTCGGCGTCAATGGCGTGAACATCGGTCTCTTCTGCTCGACGCCGATGGTGGCGCTGAGCCGCAACATCCCGCGCAAACTGGCGTTTGAGATGCTGACCACCGGTGATTTCATACCAGCGGAGCGGGCCGCCGAGCTGGGCCTGGTCAATCGTGTCGTTCCGGAAACGCTGCTGGAGCATGAAACCCTGTCGTTGGCCGAGCAGTTGGCGTCCAAACTGGGCGCGGCGGTAAAGATCGGGAAACAGGCGTTTTATCAGCAACTTCAGATGCCTTTGGATCAGGCATATGCCTATACCGGAGGCGTAATGGCCGAAAATATGCTGCACCGAGATACCGAGGAAGGTATTTCCGCATTTATCGAAAAACGCTCACCAAATTGGACCCAATGACGCAATTGTTATGGCTAAAATTATCGACTGTTCGCATTTTTGCACTTTTCAAAAGGGCATCTCTGTGGCAAAGCTGAGACAGGGCTGAGGCCCTCACTATCTTTTGGGTCGCCGTGGGCGGAAGGTCCCTCCAAGCTGGTTTCTCTCACCGGCGCAGACATTCCCGCAGCGGCGACCCCAAGACTTCCCAATAAAATCATAGCGTTGCTGCCTTGTTGGCGGCAGTTTTCGATGGCCGTTGCACGCGCGGGCCACCTGCCCTATTTGGACGCACATGACACAGAAATTGCATATCGTTGGCGGCGGCATGGCCGGATCCGAGGCCGCATGGCAGGCCGCCGAAATGGGCGTGGACGTCGTGATTCACGAAATGCGCCCCAAAGTGGGCACTTTTGCGCATCAAACCGGCAACCTGGGCGAGATGGTCTGTTCCAACTCGTTCCGGTCTGATGATGACGAGCAGAATGCCGTTGGTTTGCTGCATTGGGAAATGCGCGCGGCCAATGGGTTGATCATGACCACGGCAGACGCCCACCGACTTCCTGCGGGCGGCGCTCTTGCCGTAGACCGTGAACCTTTTGCCGAAACGGTGACCGCCAAGCTGAAGGCGCACCCACGCGTCACCGTCACCGGTGAGGAAGTCACTACGCTTCCGGACGATGGACATTGGATATTTGCCACCGGTCCGCTGACCTCGCCAGCGTTGGGCGCAGCGATCCAGCGCGAGACCGGGGCCGAGGCGCTGGCCTTTTTCGACGCGATCGCCCCGATCGTCTACGCTGACACGATCGACATGAGCAAGGCTTGGATGCAGTCGCGCTATGACAAGGGTGAAACCGAGGAAGAGCGTACCGCCTATCTGAACTGCCCGATGGACCGTGACCAGTACGAGGCCTTCATCGACGCGCTGCTGGCCGCTGACAAGACCGAGTTCCACGAAGGTGAAACCGCCGGCTATTTTGATGGCTGCCTGCCGATCGAGGTCATGGCCGAACGGGGCCGCGAGACCCTCCGCCACGGGCCCATGAAACCGGTGGGCCTAACCAATCCGCATCAGCCGGGCGTAAAACCCCATGCCGTGGTTCAACTGCGTCGCGACAACGCTTTGGGCACGCTGTTCAACATCGTTGGGTTCCAGACCAAGATGAAATATGGCGCACAGACCGAGGTGTTCCGGATGATTCCGGGGCTGGAGAATGCCAGTTTTGCCCGTCTGGGCGGCATCCATCGCAACACGTTCATCAACTCGCCCACCTTGCTGGATGCGCAGATGCGCCTGAAATCCAAGCCAAACATCCGATTTGCCGGGCAGATCACCGGAGTTGAAGGATATGTCGAGAGCGCCGCGATGGGCCTGCTGGCAGGTCGTCTCGCGGCGGTAGAGATCCTTGGCCACGCCCTGCCCCCGGTTCCACAGGACAGCGCCATGGGCGCGCTGATTCATCACATCACCGGCGGGGCCGAGGCCAAAACCTTTCAGCCTATGAACGTGAATTTCGGCCTGTTCCGACCGGTCGACGGATTGAAAGGCGGACGGCGCGGCCGCAAGGATCGCTACAAAGCCTATACCGATCGCGCCAAGGAGGCATGGCAGCAGTGGTTGACGCAAAGCTGACTGGACGCAGACCGGGCCACGCGCCTAAACTGACGGCATGAGCGAGAAGTTCCTCAAAAACACATATGATCTGAACACGCCGCAGGAAACCCAGGCGCATTACCAGAAATGGGCGGCCTCTTACGAAGATGAGGTGGCCGAGCACGGGTATGCCACGCCGGGCCGCGTGGCCGAGGCGTTGTGGTCCAAGTTGCCGCAACCGGACACACCTGTCCTTGACTATGGCTGCGGGACCGGGTTGTCCGGTGTCGCCTTGCACAAGGTCGGATACCGGGCAATCGACGGCGTCGATCCGACACCCGAGATGCTGAAAGGTGCTGCTGCCAAGGGCGTCTACCGCAACCTTGCTGCCATCGACATCACCGATCCCAACCCTTTGGAGACGGGGGCATACAAGGCAATCGCCGCGATCGGAGTGATCGGCGCCGGCGCCGCGCCGCCCCAGACATTCGACATGCTGATGAAAGTCTTGCCCAAGGTTGGCCTGCTGGCGTTTTCGTTCAACGACCATACATTGGATGACCCCGGCTATACCGGGCGCCTGAACGAATGGCTGGACATGGGAGCGGCGCGCCTTCTGTTTCGCGAACACGGACCGCACTTGCCAGGGCTGGACTTGAAATCCGACGTATATATCGTTGAAAAGACGTGAAATTCTCCACAAGATTTGCCCCATCTCCAACCGGGCCATTGCATCTTGGTCATGCGTATTCTGCATTGCTGGCGTATGACCTTGCTGACCGAAACTCCGGCACGTTCCTGCTGCGGATCGAGGATATCGATCAATCCCGTGCGCGTCAGCATTGGGAGGATCAGATCTATGACGATCTGACGTGGTTGGGTTTGACGTGGCCTGGCCCTGTGTTGCGGCAATCCGATCGCATGCCGCTCTACCGGCAGGCCTTGAACCGGCTGTGGTCCCAAGGGCTGCTATATCCGTGCACCTGCAATCGCAAGGATGTCGCGGCCGCCGCCAGTGCGCCGCAGGAAGGGTATCCTCTGCACGGACCTGACGGCGTCATATATCCCGGAACATGCCGTGAAAGATGGACATATCAGGTGCAGACCAAGATCCCGGAGAATGTGGCCCTGCGCCTCAATATGTCCGAAGCGCTGCGCCGGATCGCGAAGGACGCCACCGGGTTAAGGTTTCGCGAGACCGGGTCCGGTCCGGATGGCGCGACTGGCTGGATCGAAAGGTCGGACGAACAGATGCTGCACGGCGTCGGCGATGTCGTCCTCGCCAGACGGGGTATGGGCACGTCTTATCACCTGTCAGTCGTTCTGGATGATGCGGCCCAGAACATCTCACATGTGGTTCGCGGTCAGGATCTGTTTGACGCAACCGGGATTCACGTGGTGCTGCAGCGCTTGTTGGGGTTGGAGACGCCCACCTATCACCATCACCGACTGATCCGGGACGATACCGGTAAACGGCTGGCCAAGCGAGACGACGCCAGGGCAATTGCGAAATACCGGGCCGAAGGAGCGACGCCCGAAGACGTCCGCGCAATGGTCGGTCTTCAGGTTTGCTAGGCGCCCTCAGACCATCGGCGACATCATTTCGACCTCTTCCCCCTCCCGGACGGCTGTGTAGAAGCAGCTTCGGCGGTTTGTGTGGCAAGCGGGGCCGCTTTGTCGTACCAGAACCAACAGGCAATCCCGATCGCAATCGACGCGAAAATCCACCAACTCTTGTACGTGACCCGAGCTTTCTCCTTTGACCCAGAAGGACCGGCGCGAGCGCGACCAATAGGTGACGCGCCCGGTTTCCAGCGTCTTTCGGATCGCCTCGGCGTTCATCCAGGCCATCATGAGAACCTCGCCGGTGCTCTCCTCTTGCGCGATGGCCGGGACCAACCCAGCCTCATTGAATTTGAGTGTAGACGGGTCGAACGTAGCAGAGCGCGACATCGCAAAAACCTTTTGCATCCCAGAACATGGCCACTATGTATGGGGAACAGCCACCGAGGGAAACCCATGTCCGGCGAAACCGACCTGATCAAGCTCTACTCCGGGCGCATTCTGGCGCTGGCGGCCGACATTCCGCACCTGCAGCGGTTGGAAGATCCGGATGCGTCCGTCAAGAAACGGTCGCCCTTGTGCGGCTCGACGGTTGCCGTGGACATCAAAGTGCGGGACGGCCGGATTACCGAGTTTGGTCAGGACGTGAAAGCCTGCGCACTGGGTCAGGCCGCAGCGGCGGTGGTCGGTGCATCGGTCATCGGGGCAACCCGCCCCCAAATCGAAACCGCGCGCGACCAGTTGGCGGCTATGCTCAAGAGTGACGGCCCCACCCCGGATGCGCCGTTTGACGAACTGGAAGTTCTGCGGCCCGCCCGCGATTACAAGAACCGGCACGCGTCGATCATGCTTGCGCTGGACGCGATCGCCGAGGCTTTCGAAAAGGCCGAACAAGCCAACTGCGCCTGAACATGGTCTTTTGAATCGAAGGCGGCTAACCTCCTGACCAATTTGACGGAGAAGCCAATTGAACAACCTTCTGGAACATTTTGTAACCTTGTGGGTCGTCATCGACCCGATCGGAACCATCCCGGTTTTCATTGCCGTCACCGCGGGTATCGAAGCCGCCGCGCGTCGGCGCACTGCCCTGCTGGCCGCACTGATCAGCGCCGGCATCCTTCTGTTCTTTCTGGTCTTTGGACAATTGCTGATCGAGGCGCTGGATATCGGCCTCAACTCGTTTCAGGTCGCCGGCGGGATCATCCTGTTCCTGTTCGCGCTGACGATGATTTTTGGTGAAAGCAAACAGGAAATCGAACAGCGCCAGGCCGAAGAAGACATGGAAGACAAGCTGCACAGGCACAACCCGGCGATCTTCCCCTTGGCGGTCCCGTCATTGGCCTCACCCGGTGCTATGCTGGCCATCGTCATTCTGACGGACAACCACCGCTACAGCGTGGCGGATCAGGGCATTACTGCGCTGGTCATGCTGTCCGTGCTGGCCTGCGCCTTTGTGTTGATGTTGCTGGCCGAGCCAATCATCCGGCTGATCGGTCATTCGGGGGCGGCAATCATCAGCCGGGTCATGGGAATGATCCTGGCCTCGGTGGCCGTCAACTCGGTCCTGTCAGCCCTGCTTGAGATCTTCAAAACCGGTCAACTGTAAAAAAAACCGCCGCTCCTTCCGGGCGGAAAGGGCGGCGGCAGTCAATGCGTTTCTCGCGTGGGGTCCGGATTACCGCGTGGGGCCGAGGCACGGCCCCTTCAAGGGGTTTGGGACAGGCAGGTCACCCTTGACTGAAATGGGGATGACATACGCGGGTTGATCGGCACGAGATCGCAGGCAGAAAGGCTTAGAACCCGACGGGCAAGTGAAGCGCCACCATCAGCATGACAACCAGCGAAGCTACGCCGGCTGCATCCTGCAATAGCGTGGCTTGCGAACGGCTGAAAGCACTTTTGATCTGGGTCAGCATGTTTCACCTCCGGTCGGGAATTAATCCTTTGTTGACCTTTTGTTCTCATATTTCCGGGGATCAGTAAAGAACTTTATGAGAACATTTGTGAACTTTTTGCGCGCAACCCGCTAACCCACTGAAATCAAACGGATGGCCTGATCCTGTTTCATCAACCAAAGAAGAACACGCGCGGCCTGACCTCGTTCCGAGGTCAATTTCGGGTCCGAAGCCAGCAGCGCACGCGCGTCAGATTGTGCAACAGCCATAAGTCCAGCCTGCCGTTCTAGGTCGGCAATCTGGAACCGGGGAAGACCGGATTGAGCGGTCCCGATCAGGTCCCCTGCCCCGCGCATCTCGAGATCCGTTTCGGCAATTCTGAATCCATCTTCGGTTTCCCGCAGAACTTCCAGCCGTCTTCGGCCCCCTTCGCTGAGCGGCGCTTGATACATCAACAGACAGGTTGACGCGTCATGCCCGCGTCCGACCCGACCGCGTAGCTGGTGCAACTGGGCCAGCCCGAAGATTTCCGCCCGCTCAATGACCATGATCGTGGCGTTGGGGACGTTTACTCCCACCTCAATGACCGTCGTTGCAACCAAAACCTTGGTCCGCCCGTCCTGAAAAGCGGCCATTGCCGCATCTTTCTCGGCCGGGGGCATCTGTCCGTGCACAAGACCGACGATTCCGTCACCCAACTGGGCCCGCAAGTGTTTGAACCGTTCCTCTGCCGCGGTGAGGTCGGAGACCTCGGATTCGTCGACCAGCGGACAAACCCAATAACACTGCTTTCCGTCTTCGATCGCGCGGCGCAGATGATCGACCACCTCCTCCATGCGCGAAGTGCTGACAATCGCAGTTTTGACCGGTTTGCGTCCCGGCGGTTTCTCATCCAGGACCGAGACGTCCATATCCCCATATTGTGCAAGCGCAAGGCTGCGTGGGATCGGTGTGGCTGTCATGACCAGAACATCGGCCCCCTGTCCCTTCTCAGAGAGCTCCATCCGCTGGCGGACACCGAACCTGTGCTGTTCGTCGACAATCGCCAGACGCAAGTCATGGAATGCCACATCGTTCTGGAAAACCGCGTGAGTGCCCACCAGAATTTGGATGTCACCCGCCTTGAGCGCGGCCAGCTTCGCCTTGCGCTCGGACCCCTTGTCCCGACCCGTCAGGATTTCGAGAACCACGCCGGCGTCCTCGGCCAGGGGGCGAAGGCCCTCCAGATGCTGGCGCGCGAGGATCTCGGTCGGAGCCATCATGACACCCTGAGCACCGGCCTCTACCGCAACCAGAAGCGCCATGAACGCAACCAGTGTCTTGCCGGATCCGACGTCCCCCTGCAGCAGGCGGTTCATTCGGGTCGGAGCACCCATGTCCTCGGTTATCTCGCGTATGGCACGCAACTGCGCCCCAGTGGGTTTGTACGGAAGCGCATCCAGTACACGGGTCTGCAACGCCCCGGTCGCGACACTTACGGTTCCACGAGTTTTGCGTTCTCGCAGTCGGGCCAGAGCCAGAGTCAGTTGATGGGCGAACAGTTCGTCATAGGCCAGACGTTCGCGCGCGGGAGCAAACGCTGCCACGTCATCGGCACCTTGCGGTGTGTGAGCCGCCCGGACTGCATCGGCCCAGGTCGGCCAGTTCTGGCGGGCAACCTGTGCAGGATCCGCCCATTCCGCCAAATCTGGCAGGCGTGCCAGCGCGCTTTGCGCCGCCTTGTAGGCCGTCTTTTGGGTGACACCTTGGGTCAGGTGGTAGACCGGTTCAAACTCGGGGATGCTGTGGGCCTGCTCGACCGGAAGAATGTGGTCCGGGTGAACCATTTGCGCTGTACCGTCAAATAGTTCGAGCTTGCCGGACACCACCCGTCTCGCCCCCTCGGGCAGGACCTTTCTCAGGTAGTCGGCCCGGGCGTGAAAGAAGACCAGCTGGAAATCGGTCTGACTATCCTGCACGAAAATCCGATAGGCACCGCCCCTGTTGTGCGCCGGGCGGTGGGCGCCGACGGTGACTTCCACCGTGAGTGTTTTGGGCAGATCGACGCCCCGGATCGTATCACGCCGCCGCCGGTCAACTACTGCATATGGCAATGCAAACAGCAGATCGTGTGGCGTTTCCAGCCCGGTCTGCGCCAGCAGCCGTGCGGTCTTGGGACCGATGCCATCCAGCGTCTCGAGCCCTGCAAAGAGCGGGTACAGTTGCTCTGGACGGCCGCTCATGCGTCCCCGATCAACTGCAGCCAGCTGTCTTCATCCAAGGTTTCGATCCCCAGCTCTGCCGCCTTCTTGGCCTTGGAACCTGCGCCGGGGCCGGCGACCAGATAGTCCGTTTTTGCGCTGACTGAGCCAGCCACTTTGGCCCCCAGGGCTTCCGCGCGGGCCTTTGCTTCGGCCCGGGTCATTTTTTCGAGCGTACCCGTAAAGACAACCGTTTTTCCCGCGACGGGGCTTCCCGATGTATCCGGCCGTTTGGCCTCTTGTACGTTCAGTTGGGCGACCAGCGCATCGATGCTTTGGCGCTCTGCGTCCTGAGCAAATGTCGAAACCAGGGTCCGGGCCATGACTTCACCGACGCCGTCGATATTCAGCAGTTCATCCCATTCGGGTCCGCTGAATTGGCTGGCAGCCGTGACAGCCTGCTCGAACGCGTCCCACGTGCCGTAGTGATTGGCGATCAGGTTCGAGGCGGCTTCACCAAGGTGTCGAATACCCAGCGCAAACAGAAGGCGGCCCAGCGGTATTGTCCGCTTTTCCTCGATCGCGGCAAAGAGTTTTGCGGCGCTCTGACTGCCCCAGCCTTTTCGGTTGGCCAGCTTGTTCAGATTTGCAGCGTCCCGCTTTTGCAATGTGAAAATGTCTGCCGGCGTACGGATCGGCAGGTCCGGGTCGTTGTAGAACATTTCGATCTGCTTGGCCCCCAACCCATCGATGTCAAACGCCTTGCGGGAAACGAAGTGCTTCAGTTTCTCGACCGCTTGCGCCGGGCAGATCACCCCTCCGGTACAGCGGCGCACCGAGTCGCCTTCCTCGCGGATCGCGTCGCTGCCGCATTCCGGACATTTCGTCGGAAACTCAAACGGGACAGCTTGTTCCGGCCTTTTGCTCAGGTCGACGTCGGCTATTTTTGGGATCACATCGCCGGCGCGGTACACCTGCACCCAATCGCCAACACGTATATCTTTGCCGTCGCGGATCTGTTCGCCTTTCGAATCCCGACCGGCGATGTAGTCTTCGTTGTGCAAGGTTGCATTGGACACGACCACACCGCCAACCGTCACCGGGTGCAGCCGCGCAACCGGGCTAAGCGCGCCGGTGCGGCCAACTTGAATGTCAATCGCCTCAAGCCGGGTCCAGGCGAGTTCGGCAGGAAATTTATGAGCGATCGCCCATCTTGGTGTGGTCGAGCGAAACCCAAGACGGGCCTGCAACGACAAATCGTTCACTTTGTAGACGACGCCGTCGATGTCATAGCCAAGCGTAGAGCGCTGCTCTTCGATTGCGCGGTAGTGCTCCAGCATTTGCGCGGTCGAGCTGCAAACGGCAGTCAGGTCGTTGGTGGAAAAGCCAAAGGACTTCAATCGATCCAACGCAGACGACTGGGTGGTTCCCAACGGCTCGGACAGTTCGCCCCAGGCATAGGCGAAAAACCGCAGCGGCCTTGCGCGCGTAACTTCTGGGTCAAGCTGGCGTAGCGAACCGGCGGCCGCATTTCTCGGATTCGCAAACAACTTCGCGCCCGCCTCTGCCTGCTTGGCATTCAGCTTCTCGAAATCGTCATGGGACATATAGACTTCGCCGCGAACCTCCAGAATCCCGGGCGCATTGGCGATCTTTTGAGGGATATCTGAAACGGTCAAGGCATTGGCCGTGACGTTTTCGCCAACTTCCCCATCGCCCCGTGTTGCCGCCTGCACCAGTTCGCCGTCCACGTAACGCAGAGACAGCGACAAACCGTCGATCTTTGGTTCGGCCGTGAATTCGAGGGCCGCCTCCTCGCTCAGCCCAAGATAGTTCCGAACGGACCGAACGAAGTCTGCTACATCCTCATCGTCGAATGCGTTGCCAAGCGACATCATGCGGACCGCATGGGTCACTTTGCCGAAACCGTCCACCGGCTGCGTACCAACCTGATCGCTGGGGCTGTCGGTGCGCTTTAGCTGCGGAAACCGCGACTCGATTTCGAGATTCCGTAGTTTCAGGGTATCGTATTCGGCATCCGAGATCTCGGGCGCGTCCTGACCGTGATACAGGTCGTTGGCCCGCTGCAGGAGTTCCGCAAGACGTGCCAACTCCTCTCGAGCCTGGTCCTCGGTCAGATCTTCTACTGCAATCGAATTGCTCATGGCCTCGCCCTGTCACATCGTCTTGGACTCCAGTGATAGGGCGAGGTCATGGTCAGGTCCAGATGTGCTGAGCCGTGAGTGCGAGTGCCACCCTGGACCGCGGTGGCAGATGGGTCAGATTTTCAGGCGCCGACGGCCAAGCGAGTGTTTTCCACCGTGTCCGTCTGGGGGTCGCGCAATACATATCCTCGGCCCCACACCGTTTCGATGTAGTTCTCGCCGCCCGTGGCGTTGCTGAGCTTTTTGCGCAGCTTGCAGATGAAAACGTCGATGATCTTGAGTTCCGGCTCGTCCATGCCGCCGTAAAGGTGGTTGAGGAACATCTCCTTGGTCAGGGTCGTGCCCTTGCGCAGGCTCAGAAGCTCAAGCATCTGGTATTCCTTGCCGGTCAGATGCACCGCCTGATTGTCGACCTCGACCGTCTTGGCATCCAGATTGACCGCGATTCGTCCGGTTCGGATAATCGATTGCGAATGACCTTTGGATCGGCGGATGATCGCATGGATCCGCGCCACCAACTCCTCGCGGTGGAACGGTTTGGTCAGGTAGTCGTCGGCCCCGAAACCGAAGCCCTTGATCTTGCTTTCGGTGTCGTCGGCTCCGGACAGGATCAGGATCGGCGTTTCAACCCTTGCAATGCGCAACTGACGCAGGACTTCATGTCCGTTCATGTCCGGCAGGTTCAGGTCAAGCAGGATCAGATCGTAGTCATACAGCTTGGCCAGATCTATGCCTTCTTCGCCCAGGTCCGTCGCATACACGTTAAGGTTGGCATGCGTCAGCATCAGCTCGATGCTTTTTGACGTGGTCGGATCATCCTCGACAAGAAGAATTCGCATTGCACTGCTCCAATTCAGCTCAACTATTCCAGTTCGGGTTAACCCTGATCACAAATGGTTAATCTGACGTTACCGTTGAATCATTTATTCGCTTTCGCCTTTAGGTTGTCTATATTTTTTTAGCGCCGTCACTTTCAAGGCCTCGATTCCGTGTTCGGCGACTGCAGACACCCATGTGTTGAACTCTTCGTCACTCAGGCCGTATCGTTTCTTGGCGTCCGACAAGGAGATCAATCCGTAAAGCACGCCTCGAACGACAATGGCCTTTCTTGATGCGACCCAGCGTTTCGTATCCGCAGGCGGCAAATCCGCTCGGGACAAAACAGACCCATCCGGCAGGGTAACTGACCTTGGTCCCTCAACTTTGTGCAAATACATCTTTCGACCCTTTTTCTGGTGCCACAAAGCTGACGGCAGTCTACTTAATGAGCGGTGAAACCGCCCCTTGAGAGTGCGTAGAATTTTCCTATATTCTGCCGGTCTTTCTTAACCCGGACTGGAACAGCCCATGGCCCTCGACACCGAGACCCCTCTGAACTCGCTTGGCTTTGCCAAACCCCCGTCGGAAACGCGGGTGGTCGTCGCCATGTCGGGGGGTGTCGACAGCTCGGTCGTGGCGGCGTATCTGGCGGATCAGGGCTATGACGTTGTTGGCGTAACCCTGCAGCTGTATGACCACGGGGCGGCGCTGGCCAAGAAGGGTGCGTGCTGTGCCGGGATCGACATCCACGACGCCCGCCGCGTGGCCGAGGAGCGCGGCTTCCCGCACTACGTTCTGGATTATGAAAGCATCTTCAAGGACGCCGTGATCGACGAGTTCGCCGACAGCTATCTGGCTGGTGCGACTCCGGTGCCCTGCATCCGCTGCAACGAGCGCGTCAAGTTCAAGGACCTGCTGGAAACCGCCAAGGATCTCGAGGCCGACTGCATGGCGACCGGCCACTACATCCAGCGCAAGATGGGCCCGAGCGGCCCTGAACTGCACTGCGCCGAAGACGCCAACCGCGACCAGTCCTATTTCCTGTTCTCAACCACGCCCGAGCAGCTGGAATTCCTGCGCTTCCCGCTGGGTCACCTGCCTTCGAAGGACGCGACCCGCGAGATGGCCGCCCAATACGGGCTGAGCGTAGCCGACAAGCCCGACAGCCAGGACATCTGTTTCGTGCCCAACGGCAACTATGCCAGCGTGATCGAGAAACTGCGCCCCGGCGCGGCCGAACCGGGCGAAATCGTTCACGCCGATGGCCGTGTTCTGGGCCAGCATGAGGGCGTGATCCACTACACGATCGGCCAGCGGCGCGGTCTGGGCATCGGCGGGCTCAGCGAGCCGCTCTATGTCGTCAAACTGGACGTGGACCGCAAACAGGTCGTCGTCGGCCCCAAGGAACTGTTGGCCACCCGCACCATCCCCGTGCGCGAGATCAACTGGCTGGGCGATGAGCCCTTCACCTTGCAGAAAGAATGGCATGTTTCGGTCAAGGTCCGCTCGACCCGCCCCCCGCGCGAGGCGATCATCCGTCCGCTGACCGACACCACCGCCGAGGTCGAGTTGCTGACGCCCGAAGAAGGTGTCTCGCCCGGGCAGGCCTGCGTGTTCTATGAAACCGAGGGCAGCCGCATCTTCGGCGGCGGCTGGATCTGGCGCGGTTACTGAACCGCGTCGGTCCACGAATTGCTGAGGATATAAAGCCCGGCGCAGATCATGACGTAAGGCACGAGGTACTCCAGCCGTTGCGCCAGACGTCCCGTCATGATCTGGGCGCGCCCACCGATCAGCCCCACGATCGCAAGGGAGAGCGCTGCTAGTCCTGCCCCAAGCACACCTGCCAGCCGGAAATCGGGGGTCGAGTCCGCCAGCAAGGGGGCGAGGACCGCAAACGTGTCCATCGAAAGGCTTGTGAACAACAACATTGTCACAAGCGCCGAGGCGCTGCCCGGCACTGCGGGCGCGTCCTGCGCATTTGTTCCGCGAAGCTGTCGAGCGGCCCCAAAAAGCCCCAAGGCCAGAGGGATGGCGCCGAGGTAGCCCGCCCAGTGCGGCACAACATCTTCGACCCCCAGCGCCAGCAGGAAAGCCGCGCCGATCACAAGCCCCTGTGCCAGCAGGAACCCCAGAACCGCGCGTTGCGGACCGGTGACGATCATCAGGGCGACCAGAGCCATGAGGTTGTCGAGATTGGTCAGCACCTGCGCCATGAAGGCCGAGGCCGCAAAGACCACATAGTCCAGCATCACGGCGTCATCCGCTCCAACACCGCGCGCGCGGCCCGAAGACCGGGCGCTTCGCCACCGCGGCCGAGACGTTCCATCGTGATGGCCATAGCCTGTTCCTGCGCGTCCGGCGCGGCCGACACGGAGGCAAGCGCGGCGGAAATGGCTTCAGGCGTGCAGTCATCCAGCAGGCATTCCGGCACTGTCCGGGTTTCGGACACCAGGTTGACCAGCGTGACCGTATCCAGCTTGACCATGCGTTCGGCGATCTTCTGGGTCAGCCAGGTCAGTTTATAGGCAATCACCATCGGCGTGGACTGGGCCGCCAGCTCCAATGAGACCGTGCCGGATGCGGCCAGCGCGATCTCGGCGGCGGCAAAGGCCGCACGTTTGCTGGCCACCGCCTGATCCGTGGCGATGTTGCGCGGGTCCACCACGACCGGCTGACCCGGCCAGGACCGGACATGGGCGGCCACGGTATCGGCCACATGCGCGACCGCCGGAACCACCACTCGCATGTCGGGGCGGTCTTTCAGGTACAGGTCAAGCGCCGCTCCGAATACGGGCGCCAGCCGATCGACCTCGCCCCGGCGCGAGCCGGGCAAGGCCAGCAGGATTGGCGCGTCGCCCAGCCCGTGATCGGCGCGGAACTGTGCGATCTGCGCGTCGGTTGCAACCGGCTCGCTGGCCACCGGGTGGCCCACGAAATCGCACTCCATTCCGGCGTTTTCCATATAGGGTGGCTCGAACGGCAGCAGGGCCAGAACATGGTCGATGACTTTGGCCATTTTGTCCGCCCTCTTGGGGCGCCAGGCCCAGACGCTGGGCGCGACGTAGTGCACGGTGCGTATATTGCTGCGCGCCTTGACCTGCTTGGCCACGCGCAGCGAAAAGTCGGGGCTGTCGATAGTAATCAGAACGTCGGGCTGGGTATCAAGAACGGCCTGCGCCGTTTCGGCGATGCGACGTTTGAGGTGAAAGAACTTGGGCAGAACCTCGACCAAGCCCATCACGCTGAGCTCGGACATCGGGAAGCGGCTGACCAGACCCTGAGCCTGCATCAGCGGCCCGCCAACCCCGTCGAATTCGATATCCGGAACAAGGGTCTTCAACCCCTCCATCAGCGCACCGCCCAGACGGTCGCCCGACGGTTCACCGGCGACCAGAAAAACGCGCATCAGACGACCCGCTCATGTACGTGCAGGAACAGGCCCAGGCGGTCGCATTCCGCGATCACTTGGGGCCGGTCCAACACGATCACCCCACCCTTTTCGATGACGATGCCGGACAAACCGGCCGCAACGGCGCTGGATACGGTGTCGGGGCCGATGGCAGGCAGATCGGCACGTCGGTCTTGGCCCGGCTTGGGGCCCTTGAACAGAATACCACCGCCCGCATCAGGGCGAGCGGCCAGAGATTGCAGCATCCAGGCCGTGCCGAAGGCCCCTTCGACAACCAGAACTTGGCCTTTGTGAACAACGCAAGCCTGTCCGATATCCGCTGCCCCCATGGCACGCAGGACACCCACGGCCCGGTTCGCATCGCCCAGCTCCGCCTCGGTCGGCTGTGCCTGAGTCAGACACCCGAGAGGCGGCAACAGGTCCGGAGCAATTTCGTGCGCGGCCCGCACGCGCAGTCCGGCGTCCTCCAAAATGCCGATCACCGCCCGCAAAGCTCCGTCGTCACCCAACATCAACGCCTGCTGTATGATCGGAACCAAGGGCATGGTCTGCGCGTCAATCCGGGCGGGGTTTATGTCTGGCCTGCGGACGGCACCTGCGAGGCATACATCTGTGACGCCGCGCGCTTTGAGCTCGGCGACAAAACTGCCCAACTGCTCCAGCGGGAAGGTCACGTCTGGCGTTAGAGTGTCGGGCTGAAATCCCTCCATCGCGCAAACCAAGGGGCGTTCCGGCAGGTGTGCAACCAGTTCGTCCGGCAAAACCCCTGTTCCCGCGATCAGAGCCAGCATGATCCTATTTCCTTGGTGTCAGGAACGAACGATCGCTTTCGCCCGTCACGAATTCCACGATCTGACGCACATAGTCGCTGTCTGTGCTGTCGCCCAGACGCTTGGCGCGGTCCATAAAGGTGCCCTCGCCTTCGGACAGCTCGCGAAAGGCCGCACGCAGCGCCGAAATGTCCGCGCGGGAAACGCCGCGGCGTTTCAGGCCAACAAGGTTCAGCCCCTCCAATTCGCCGCGCGAGGCCTGAACCAGGCCGTAAGGGATGACATCGTTGGGCACCATGGTTAGCGCACCGATGATGGCGCCGCGGCCCACGCGCACCCATTGGTGCAATCCGGAAATGCCGCCGATGATCACGTCATCCTCGATGATGCAGTGGCCGGCGGCGCCGGAATGGTTCACCATGATCACCCGGTTGCCGATCTGCACGTCATGGGCCACATGGACCCCGGCCATCAGTAGGCAGTCATCGCCGATGCGAGTGACGCCGCCGCCGCCCTCGGTGCCGGTATTGACCGTAACGTGTTCCCGGATGCGGTTTCGCTTGCCAATTTCCAGCCGCGTGTTTTCGCCCCCGAACTTGAGGTCCTGCGGGATTTCACCAATCACCGAAAAGTTGAAGATGACGCAGTCGTCACCGATCGAGGTATCTCCTGTGACAACCACATGCGACTTCAATTCGACGCGGTCGCCCAAACGCACCTGTGGCCCCACATGGCAGAACGGGCCGATTACGCAGTCCTGGCCGATCTGAGCGCCGTCTTCGATGATCGCGCTGGGATGAATTCGGCTCATGCTGTTTTTTCCATATCCCAATCGACGTAGGCCGAGAACTCGGCCTCGGCCGCCACTTCTCCGTCAACGGTCGCACGGCCGCTGAACTTGAAGATCTTGCCGCCCTTCTTGCCGCGCACGGTTTCGACATGCATTTTCAGCACGTCACCCGGCACCACTTTGCGTCGGAATTTGCATTTGTCGATATTCATGAAATAGATCAGCAGCTCGCTGTCGATGACATCCATGCCGACGCCCAGCATAACACCTGCGGTTTGCGCCATCGCTTCGACGATGGTCACGCCGGGCATGATCGGCGTTCCGGGGAAATGGCCCTGGAAATGCGGCTCGTTCATGGTGACGTTCTTGATACCAACCGCCGACTGATAGCCGTCAATCTCTTCCACCTTGTCAACCAGCAGGAACGGATAGCGATGCGGCAGGATCCGCTGGATCAGCTGAATGTCGGCGCTCTTGGTTTCCGTGGTCATTTTCAGGATGTCCTGTTCTCGAGGTCTCGTTCACGCGTGGTTAGCAATACCCGTACCCAAGGGCAAGCCACGCTATGGCTTGTCGCCCTCTTCCAGCTGCGATCCGTCGCCGATGGCCGCGTCGATCTTGCGGATGGCGATGGCCGTAACATCCGAGGCGTCCGAGCTGAGAAATACGTTGGATCGTTCGATGATCAGCGACGCGCCAGTTTCACGCAGCAGGTCGATGAGCACGGGCTGGGCCAGCTCAAAGAACTGATTGCGCGCCTCGTCACTGCGGCGGGCCAGAGCATCCAGTTTCGCGCGTTGCCCCTCGCGGTGAGACTGAACCTTTCGGTCGAAGGCTTCCGCAAGCGGGCGAAACTCCTCAGGGCTCAACACTTCCCGCTTTTCCGTCAACTCTTTTTCCTCGCGGCTCAGCTCGGCAACGATGCGTTCATTTTCAGCGGCCAGCGCAGCACTTTCTGCTTCGATCTCATCAAAAACCCGTCGCCCGAATGCTGACTCGGTAAAGATCCGGTCGCTTGAGATGGTCAGCACGCCGGATTGCGGTACACCCAACTGCTGGGCGGCCACTGGGAGCGACACCACCAGGAAGATCAAAACACACAGGGCCCGTGACGGGCCCTGTACAAACTTCGATATCGCTTTGACCATGGACGTCAGAACCGTGCCTGAATGGTAAAGTCGAAGTTCTGCTCTTTGTCGAAGTCTTCCTTCTTCACGGCCTGCGAGAAGTTGAACCGCAGCGGACCGAACGGCGTATCCCATAGCAGCGAGACGCCGATGACCTGACGGATCGAGCCGTCTGCGCCGACGATATTGGCACCTGTCGTATCAACATTGTTGATGTTGTACAGGTTGCCGATGTCATAGAAGACACCGCCGCGCAGCCCCAGTTCCTCGGGCAGACCCAACGGGAAGTCCGACTCGAACCGGGCGACCCAGTAGTAGTTGCCGCCGATCGCATCATCCTGCCCGTTCGACAGGTCACGAGGGCCGATACCGGCCGGCTCGAAGCCGCGGAACGTTGTCGGACCCAGAACATAACGGTCAATTGCCCGACTGAAGTCGTCACCTTGCCAATGGAGCGCGCCGGCCTCGAAGGACGCACGCAGCGTCATTTCCTCGTTCAGAACCTTTGTCTGGGCAATCGCCCGGGTCGAGGTCTTGAAGTACTTGTTGTCGCCACCAAGGCCAGCCGCGTCCACGCCGACCTCGAACAGAACACCTGCATTCGGGTTCAGGCCGCCCAGCCGGCTGTCATAGACATAGGCCAGCCCCAGCGAGCTTGTCGAACGCTTGCCTTGCGCGATTTCCGACGCGATGACTGCCCCGTTGACCTCGTCATCCTGCTGCGACATCTCGGACTTGTTCCAGTTGTAACGCAGCCGCAACGAGGACAGTTCGCCAATCGCATAGCTGAGCTGCGGATTGATGAACACGCTCTTGGTGTCATAGCTGGCAAAGCTGGAATTGGTCCTTGAAAGGCCAAAGCCCAGATCGAAACGCAGTTTCCGGCCCAACAGGTACGGTTCGGCAAAGTTGATGACGTACTGCTCAGAGTCCTGCGCAGTCGACAGCGTCAGGCCAAATTCCTGTCCGCGCCCGAGGAAGTTCCGTTCCTCAAGCCGGATGGCGATCCCGAAACCGTCGGAAACCGAGTAGCTGCCGCCCAACGCCAGCGAACCGGTCGGCTGCTCCTGGACATCCACGTCCACGATCACCTGGCTGGGGCTGGACCCTTCGCGAGTTTCCACATCCGCGACCGAGAAGAAACCCAAGGCTCGGATACGTTCGGCACTCTGCCGGATTTCGCGCGGGTTGAAGGGGTCACCCTCGACCGTGTCGAACTGGCGCCGGATGACCCGGTCCAGAGTGGTCGTGTTGCCCTCGATGTCGATCCGTTCGACGAAAATGCGCGGGCCTCTGGTCAGCACGAACTGAACGTCCAGCGTCAGGTCACGGTCGTTGCGGGTCACACGCGGCTCAACGCGCAGAAAGTCGACGCCCTGCTTCAGGCCAAGACGCTCCTGCCGAGCGATCGAATTCTCAATCAGAGTTGGCGAATACGTAACACCAGGTTTGATCTTGAGGGCCTTCTGATACTCGGCCGCATCAACGCCCGGGATTTCGCTGACCGTCGAGATGTTGCCGAACGAGAATTTCTGACCTTCGGTGATGTTCATCACCAGATAGAAGGCGTCGCGCTCACGCGTGAACTCGACATTGGCGCTGTTGATCCGAAAATCGACATAGCCGCGCGACAGGTAGAAATCACGCAGAACCTGTTTGTCGAATTCGATGCGGTCGGCAATGAACGTGTCACCGCGCAGGAAGGTACGCAGGATGTTGGCCTGCTTGGATTCAAGGACACGGCGCAGACGACGGTCGGAATATGCACGGTTTCCAACAAAGCTGACGCGCTCGATCTCAATCGTGGTGCCTTCGGCGACTTCAAAAACCAGATCCACCCGGTTGTCGCTGCGGCGGATGATCCGCGGAATGACAGTGGCCGACACACGCCCTTGCGCCGAGTAGATTTCGGCGATCTTGTCAGCGTCGGACTCCGCGACCTGCGGCGTGAACACCCGGCGCGGCTGCGACGAGATTGCCTGGATCAACACGTCGTCCTTTACGCGGCGATTGCCCTCGATGCTGATCTTGTTGATCGTCGGATACTCGGCGACCTCGATCACCAGAGTGTTCCCGCGCGGGGTCAATTCGACTGTCTCAAAAACACCACTGTCAAGCAAACGCTGGTAGGCGTCATTCAACTGGCCCGCAGTGACTGTCTGACCGGGTGTGATTCCTGTCCGGGCGATAATGGTGGACGTCTCAATGCGACGGTTGCCCTGAACATCGAACGACGAAATCGTGTAGGTCTGGGCCTGGGCGGCTTGCGGTACCGCCGTAAAACTCATTGCCGCAAAGAGGAAAAAAATCGTTAGTGCCCGCCACAAAATGTTGCCGTGCGGTTGCGCAGTACCGCAGGATGTGCCCGCGCCTCTCCTGTAAGCCATTTTTGTCTCTACCTAGAATTTCGGACTTTAGAAGTTGAGTAGCCGCTCTGGTGGGCCTTGTCAAAAGCACAAACGAAAAACGCGACCGGATCGGTCGCGCTCGAGTCGTTCAGCTGGGTATGGGGAATCACATACCGGCCAGATATGCGGCGCCTGCCAGTGCCAAAGCGGTCAGCCCAAAGCTCAGCAACGCGTCCCAGTTCAATACAAACAGGAAGCTGAAGCCCCGATAGGAATTTCGCAATGCCTTGGTCATTGGTTACAGCCCGCTTGATTGCACGTCTCGGCAAAATTACACCAAACAAACTAGGTTTGAATTGAGGCAATTTTGCGACCGTAACGCGTCAATGCCGCCACAATCAGCAGAACAGGTCGTTGCTTACCGAGAAGATCATGAGGCTGAGAATTAACGTGATGCCCACCGCCATCAACAGTTGCAAAGCTCGGTCGCTGGGCGGTTTCCCCGCGACTGCTTCGTAGGCGTAGAAAACAAGGTGGCCCCCGTCCAATGCCGGGATTGGGAACAGGTTCAGCAGGCCTACAGCAGTGGACAGAACCGCGATGAAGAAGATGAAGCTCTGCGCCCCTTGGCTCGCCATCGCGCCTGAGGTTTCCGCGATACCAATGGGTCCGGACATGTTGCAGGTGCTGATCGCACCGGTGACCATGTGCCATATGCCGGACAGCGACCCCTCGATGATGCGGCCGGTCTGGATGACACCGCCATGCAGCGAGTCGACTAGACCCGCAGGTTCGGTCGCCGGGACCAGCATCATGCCGCCGACGATTCCAATCCGCCATTCGGTTTTGAAGCCGCCGTCCGCCTGTGGTTCATCCGTGCGACGCGGCGCCAGTGCAAATTCCAACTCGGCGCCGTCGCGCCAAACGTCCAGCAAAAGCACCTTCCCGTCCGAGCTTTCGACCTTTTCCTTCAGCTGTTCAAAGGCAAAAATCGGATCGCCATCAACCAAGGTGATGACGTCGCCCGCCTGCAACTGGATATCCATCGCAGCACTGCGCGGAGCGACCTGCTGGATCAAGGGCGGGAACAGCCACGGGGCCGACACGTCGAGGGTCTGGCCGTCGCGGATGACAGTGTATTCGAGAACCGGCTGCACCGGCAGCGCTTCGGTAAACTCGGTCCAGGCCCCCTCCTGATCGAAATCAGGCGTGGGGATGCCAGCGATCGCAACGATTTCGTCCCCCTCCTGAAGCTCCTGCACAGTGCCCGGCAGAGGTTTCAGCGATCCGACCGTCAGTGGCTCGCGGGTCACGCCTTGCGACCAGAAGATCAAACCGAAGACAAGGATCGACAGAACGAAATTGAAGACCGGCCCGGCTGCAACCGTGGCAGTCCGCGCCCAAAGCGGTGCGCCATGCATCGTCCGACGCAATTCCTCGGAGCTTTGCGTGGTGATTTCGGCCATCGTCTCGGCGTCCTTGCCCGAGGCCGCATTGGCATCGCCCAGGAATTTCACGTAACCGCCAAAAGGCAGCAGAGCGATCTGCCATTTGGTGCCGCGTTTGTCCATTCGGCTCCAAAGCACCGGACCAAACCCCAACGAGAACACCTCGGCATGGATCCCGGACCAGCGGCCAACGATGTAGTGCCCGTATTCATGCACCGCCACGATGACGGACAGCGCCACGACGAATGCGGCAATCGTATAAACCAGCCCACCAAATTGCGGGATCAGCGAGAGTATGTCCAAAATTCTATCCTGCTCTTCGTAGTACGGCGTCATCCACCCATTGACGTGCCAGATGGTCCGTTTTCAGGACGTTATCAAGGGTTAAAGGGGCATCAATAAGGCCGCCTGCATCGCCGAAACGGTCCAGAACGGCGGCCACGGCGTCGGTCATGTCCAGAAAGCCGATGCGTTGACCGATGAAATGATCCAACGCACGCTCCTTGGCGGCGTTGAAGATCGCGCCTGACAGGCCACCGCGCTGCATGACCTCGCGGGCCAGCCGCAAGGCCGGGTAGCGCGCCGGGTCCGGATCACGAAAACGCAGCTGACCCAACTTGGCCAGGTCCAGGCGCGGCACCGGCAGGTCGCGCCTTTCGGGCCAATGCAGTGCATAGCCGATCGCATGCCGCATATCAGGCGCACCTAGATGCGCCATCACTGCGCCATCGCGAAATCCGACCAGAGCATGCACGATGGATTCCGGGTGAACCACAACCTCGATCCGGTCAGGGTTGATCCCGAAAAACTCTTTGGTCTCGATCACTTCCAACGCCTTGTTGAACATCGAGGCGCTGTCGATCGTTATCCGCTGCCCCATGTCCCAATTGGGGTGGCTCGAAGCTTGCTCGACCGTAGCGCCGGCCAGCTTCTCGACCGGCCAGTCGCGAAAGGCGCCGCCGCTGGCAGTGATGATGATGCGTTCGACCGCATCCATGTCTTCACCGACAAGCGCCTGAAAGACCGCCGAATGTTCGCTGTCGACAGGCAGCAGACGCGCGCCATGGCGTTCCGCGGTTTCCAGAACAAGCGGGCCGGCACACACCAGCGTTTCCTTGTTTGCCAAGGCCAGGGTCGCGCCCTGCTTCAACGCCTCGAGCCCCGGCGCCAAACCGGCCGAGCCAACAATGGCGGACATGACCCAGTCTGCCGGGCGAGCGGCCGCTTCGATCAGCGCGGTTGCGCCCGCGGCGGCCTCGATCCCTGTGCCGGACAATGCATCGCGAAGATCATCCAGATGCTGGTCAAAGGCGGTTACTGCCACTTCAGCGCCCAGCCGGCGGGCGTCCTGCGCCAACTGCCGGACATTCGCCCCGCCGGTGACGGCGACCACCTTGTAATCCTCCGGGGCCCGAGCAATCAGATCGATCGTATTCTGGCCAATCGATCCGGTCGCGCCGAATATCGAAACCTTTCGCATCAGATTTCCCCGGGCGAATAGACCAGCGACGCGATCAGAACCATCAGCGATGCACCCATCATGCCGTCAAATCGATCCAGAAAACCGCCATGTCCTGGCACCAGGTTCGAGCTGTCTTTGACCCCGAACCGCCGCTTGACGGCGCTTTCCACGATATCACCGGCCTGGCTGGCCATCGAGGCCAGGACCGAAACCAAAACAAACCGATAGCCAAACCCGGCATACGCGGCAACGGCTGCGCCCACCAGCGCGGCTGCCACCCAGCCGCCCGCCGTGCCCGACCAGGTTTTCTTGGGGCTGACCCGCGGCCAGAACTTCGGGCCACCGAACGTCTTTCCCACGAAGTACCCAGCTACGTCCGTGGCAACGACGACCAGGATCAACCAGACCATCCAGCCAAACCCCATCGTCTCGCGGATCTGGATGAACCCGTAACCCGCGCAGGCAATCCACATGGCAAACAGCACGTAGATCCCGCGTGAGTGCGAGACCTGCCCTGCCCCGACCAGTGCGGGCGCGATCAGAAAGGGCAGTTTGTAGAGCGGCGGAACATGATAGCTAAGCATGACGGCAACGCCGGTCAGGATTCCCAACTGAACCGCAACGCCCATCCGATCGGAATCGATCATGCGAACCAGTTCCCAGGTCATCAGACCACACGCGGCGGCAACAAATGTCTCGAACCATAGTCCGCCCAGCCAAACCTCGACCGCTCCAATAGCGACGAGTACCAGGGCAGACAAGACCCGGGTGGTGAGGTCGGACCATCGGCCGTCCGTCATGCCGGAACTGCTCCGAACCGGCGTTCGCGCGACCCGAAGCTCTTGCACAGCCGTTCCAGCTCGGCCGCGGTGAAGTCGGGCCAGAGCGTGTCGATGAATTCGTATTCCGAGTAAGCGGATTGCCAGAGAAGGAAATTCGATATCCGCGCCTCGCCGCTGGTGCGAATGACCAGATCGGGGTCAGGCAGGACGCGCGTGTCCAGATATCTGGGCAGCGTTTCCTCGTCGACATCTTCTGGCCGCAGGTTGCCTGCGGCAACGTCCCGCGCCAGCCGCTTGGTTGCCCGGGCCACTTCGTCCCGACCACCATAATTGAGAGCGACGGTCAGGTGGACAAGGTCATTGTCGGACGTCTCGCGCTCCAACGTGTCCATCAACTCGATCAGTTTGGCATCCAGCCGCACCCTGTCGCCGATGAATCGGACACGGATACCGTTTTGGGCCAGGGTTCGGGTTTCCTTGATGATGTAGCGCTTGAACAGGCTCATCAGACCGGCAACCTCGACCTGGGTCCGTTTCCAGTTTTCCGTCGAGAAGGCAAAAATCGTCAGGTACTTGATCCCCAGCCCCGGGCAGGCTTCGACCACTTCGCGCACCCGACGGGCACCGGCGTGATGCCCGTACAGCCGTGGCCGGCCGCGCGCCTGGGCCCACCTACCGTTGCCATCCATGATGATGGCCACGTGACGCGGTCCACAGGGGAGCTCGTTTTGGGGATCAGCGGGCATGGCCTGCGCTCAAACCTGCATGATTTCGGCCTGCTTGGCCTCAAGGGCCGCATCTACGGCCTTGATCATCTGGTCGGTCAGTTCCTGAACCTCGGTTTCCCAGAATTTCTGATCGTCTTCCGACAGGCCGTCGGCCTTGGCTTTCTTGATCTGATCCATGCCATCGCGGCGCACGTTGCGAATGGCAACGCGGGCGTGTTCGGCGTATTGCCCGGCCACTTTGCCCAGCTCGCGGCGGCGCTCTTCGTTCAGCTCGGGGATAGGCAGCATGATGATCGTTCCGTTCAGCTGCGGGTTGATGCCCAGTCCGCTTTCCCGGATCGCCTTTTCCACTTTGCCGACCAAAGACTTGTCCCAAACATTCACGGTGACCATGCGCGGCTCGGGAACGTTTACAGTGCCGACCTGGTTGATCGGTGTCATCGACCCATACGCATCCACCATAACCGGCTCGAGCATCGAAGCCGACGCACGCCCGGTGCGCAGCGACGCGAATTCGGTTCTGAGGTTGGCCATCGCGCCATCCATGCGGCGTTTCAGATCATCGGTGTCCAGTTCAAAATCGTCAGGCATGCTGCTCACTCCCCGTCTTCAGGTGATGTTGGAATGGCTCTTACGCCATCGCACCTGGGATGTATAGCAATCATGATCGGGAAATGTGGCAATGACCAGAGTTGTTTCCGCGAAAAACCCAATCCCCCGGACAAAAAAGACCGGCCCTGTGGCGGGCCGGTCTGACACAGAAAAAACCAAGGCTCAGGCGTTCAGGTCAACGACCACGCGCCCCTTGACCTGACCGTTGAGGATGTCGGCACCCAGCTTCGGAAGGTCATTCAGAGTGGCAGGTTGGATCATCGCTTCCAGCTTGTCCATCGGCAGATCCGAAGCCACGCGCTGCCAGGCCCGCAGTCGGTTGTCGAACGGCTGCATCACGCTGTCGATTCCCAACAGGTTGACACCACGCAGCAGGAACGGAATGACGGTCGCCGGCAGGCCCGCGCCACCAGCCAGACCGACTGCTGCCACCGAGGCGCCATACTTCATCTGGCCCAGAACGCGCGCTAGCATTGCGCCCCCGACGGCATCAACGCAGCCAGCCCAGGTTTCGCTTTCCAGCGGACGTTTGGTGGTTTCGTTCAACTCGTCACGCGGCACGATCGACGTCGCACCAAGCGCCTTCAGATAGCCTTCGGTTTCAGGCCGCCCGGTCACTGCCGCAACTTCGTATCCCAGATTGGCCAAAATCGCCGTGGCAACCGAGCCGACGCCCCCGGCTGCACCGGTTACCAGAACCGGCCCGCGGTCGGGCGTCAGACCGTGATCTTCCAGCGCCATCACCGCCAGCATCGCGGTAAAACCGGCAGTTCCCACGGCCATGGCCTGGCGCGTGCTCAACCCCTCGGGCAGAGGGACCAGCCAATCGGCCAGCGCGCTGGCCTTCTGAGCGTATCCGCCCCAATGCGCCTCACCCACGCGCCAACCTGTCAACACCACTTTGTCACCGGGCTTGTACCTGTCGTCCGAGGATTCTTCGACCGTTCCGGCATAATCGATCCCGGGCACATGCGGGTAGTTTCGGACCAAACCGCCGCCCTTGGGCGACATGCACAAACCATCCTTGTAGTTGACGGTCGAGAACTCGACGGCCACACGCACTTCACCATGCGGCAAGTCATCTTCCGAGATCTGCTTGATCACCGGGCTGGCCAGTCCGCTTTCCTCGTCCTTTTCCATCACCAAAGCGTTGAACATATTCCAATTCCTTTCATTGACCGTGGCCCGAGCAATTTCTCATCTGGCCCAAATGCTTCCCGGGTGCGTCCCGCGCGCCCTTCCCGGCTCAAATCCAGAACTTGTCCTGCACGATTGCAGTCCGCATTCCAGACGGCGTTTCGACTTCAACCTGCGTTCCCGGATCCCAGTGGCTCAGCCGCAGCATACCGATCGACACGTTGGTTTGAAAATCCGGCGACCAGGTGGCCGAGGTCACCTGGCCCACACGCTTGCCGCCGCCATAGACCGGCCACGGCCGATCGCAGGGGGGCACCGCGTCGCCCTCGATCGCGATCGGACGGATTTGCTGAACCGGCCCCTCTTTGGCCACCCGCAACAGCGCATCCCGCCCGATGCAGCCAATGGCCGTATGCGTGTTGCAGAACTTGCCCAACCCGCATTCATGGGGCGTGTTGTCATCGGTCATGTCATTGCCGTAAGACAGCAACCCGCCCTCGATCCGCTCGATCAGGTTGGGGCAGCCCGCCCGAACCTGCAGGTCCTCTCCGGCGGCAAAAAGCGCATTCCACAAGGGCATGCCGACGTCGCCGCCTTCGACATAGATCTCGAACCCGCCCTGTTTGGAATAACCCGACCGCGCAATCGCCAGATCACGCCCTTCGAACTGAAACATGTCGAACTTGAAGAAGCGGATATCGCGCACCCGGTCGCCAAAGACCCGCGCCATCAGGTCATCCGCCTTGGGTCCCTGCACCGCCAAAGGCGACACGTCCGGCTCATCCACCAGAACATCCAGCCGATACCCGTTCGCCAAGCCTTTGACCCACAACAGCAAATCGCTGTCTGCGATCGAAATCCACCAGCGGTCATCCGCCAGTTTCACCGCCACGGGATCGTTCAGCATACCCCCGGTTTCGTCCACGATCGGCACATAGTAGCACTGGCCCGGCAACATGCCGCGCAGGTCGCGCGGCGTCAGCATCTGCATCAATCGCGCCGCATCGGGGCCGCGCAGTTCGACCTGCCGCTCGCAGGCCACATCCCAGACCTGTACATGGGTCTTGAGATGCCTATAGTCGGCCTCTACGCTTTCAAACACCGTTGGCAGCAGCATCCGGTTGTAGACGGTATAGCCTTTGACACCGGCCGCCTCGACCCCGTCAGAGAACGGTGTGCGCCGCAGCCGGCGCGACAAAGAAATCTGTGGCACCTAGACCTCCTATGGCATGAAAACGAGATCGCTGACCGGGGCCCCAGACCCGGCCTCGGTCAGCATTTTGTGGATTTGTCCCCGGTGATGCGTTTGATGATTGAAAAAATGCATCACACACACGGCGTAAGGTAATGTAATGTTTTCTTCTTTTGCGGCGGAATACCATGTGAACGGGCCCGAGATTGGCTCGTCGCCCAGAGTATCAACCCAAGCATCGATCCGGGCATCGATGGTCTCGCGCAGTGGAAGCCAGTGCACCAGATCCGGGCACAGGTGGACGCTTTCGTGAATACCGCCGCCCTTGCGGTGCGGATTGCTTTCAGGCCCCGGACCTTTGTCGAACCGGGACATCCAGATCCAGTCGCCCCACAGCAGATGGTTGGCAGTCCCCAAGATCGACCCGAAAAACGCGCCGCGTTCCCGGGTCAATTCCTCGGGCGAAAGCTCTTGAAGAAAGCCCGCCAACTGGCTGTTCTGCCAGCGGTTATAGCGGGCCATCTGCCGAGCATAGGCGCCGGTGATCATCACTTGGGTCCGTGCCAGTCGATCGGGCAGATTTCGGCCGATTTGCCGCCGAAATCCCAGACACGACCATAGTCGCGCACCTTCGACTTGGTGCCACGCGCCACGATGATGTCCGGACCCATCCAATACTTGGAGTTCGAAACCATGACCGGATGTTCGGGGTCTTTGCCTGCCAGCATCTCGATCTCACCCTGGATCTTGCGGCCGATGACGATGCGGCGTTTGTTGCCGTCGCGCTCGATCTGCACTGGAGCACGCTCGGCGCCGATGATTTCACTCACCAGCATCGTGAACAGCCCAGTGGTGCCACCGGCCTGCCCGCTGAAGATTTGCAGCAGGCCGTTGTACGCCTTGCCACTTGCGCGCTCATCCACGTACGCGGCGACCTTCCACTGGCCTTCGCCCATCCGGCCGGGAATATCTACCAGCAGACCAACGTTCAGACCCGACAGGTCCTCACCTTCATAGTGTCCCTCGTCGATGATCACGCCCATCCAGGCATGACAATGCCCTTCGGTCGGAGGGTGCGCCCCTAGCGAAACCACGCAGGGGCAGAAAACATCGCAGGAGCAGTTCAGGATAAGCTCACCCTTGATGGCCCAGTCCGTCGGGCTCATCTCGCGCCGCTTGGGGTTGGGCATCCGGCTGTCAATTCGCTGACTGACCGGCAGCTTGTCGGCATCGGGTTTTCTGTTTTTTGCCATCGGCTTATCCTCCGTATGCAATTGGGTAGATCAGCAGCCCAAGGCCACCTGCAATCAAAGCGAAACCCAGCGGCCGTGTCAGAACATGACCGATCTGGGGCAATTTCTCCAACACCATGAACAGGGTCGCCAAGCCCATCCACAGCAGGCTCATCACGCCTCCGACAAAGCCAAGCGCCATGAACCCCCAGCAGCAGCCGACACAAAAGGCGCCCAGCCCCAGCCCCATGCGCAGACCGCCAGAGAAGCCGGTGCGCCAGTGTCCAAGGAAATAGGTCATGGGTGCATGACACACCCCGTGGCACACCTCCTTGGCGCGCGTGAATTGAAAGGCACCGACGGCAATCAGAAGACCGGCAGCAAAGAGCGGAGACTTGGCAATGCCAAGCATGTCGATCACGCCCCCGAACAGCAAGGCCAGCTGAACACCTGTGATCAACGCGGCGAACCCGGCCCAGACCACGAAATAGCCCAACAGAACGCCGACCCACCCGAGCCTTGTTCCATTGGCGCTCTGGATCAAATCCTCATAGCTTCTCAGTGTTGGAACCAGCGTCGGAAGCATCATCGCGGCCATCATGATCGCCCACATCACGAACAGCGGGCCGAACTCGGCCATCGGCATGTACATGTCCATGCGGGGATCCATCGCACGCATCGCCTCGGCCATTGGCCCGGGTCGGCCAATCCAATCGACGCCCATGTCGCGGCTCATGGTGTACATCACCCACCAGGCCGACAGGATCAGGACGAAAAATCCCAGCCACAAACCGCTGCGTAGAAGTGCCCGACTCATGTTCCCTCCCGACTCGGTGCTTGCTTTTCAAATGTCAGACTTTTAAATGTCAGACAAATAAATTTTTCACGGCGGCCTGCAGAAGATGAAAATCGATCCCCAGAAAAGCACCGACCTGTCCGCACAGATCGCCCAGGCCATCCGTGATGCCATCGTATCAGGAGAGCTGATCGTGGACGAGCGCCTGCCCTCGGAATCCGAGCTTGCGGACCAGTTCCAGGTATCGCGCCCCACCGTGCGCGAGGCGTTGAAACGGCTGGCGGCACAGTCGCTGATCCGAACCCAACGCGGTGCGACAGGGGGTGCCTTCGTCAACCGGTTGAGTTTCCAGGACGCCTATTCCCAGCAGATCACGACTTCGACGCTGCTGCTGTCGATGAACGAGGTCAGCTTCGACACCGCTTGCGAGGCCCGCTATGCGCTGGAGCGGGCCTGCGCGCCCCTGTCGGCCCAGCGGCGCACCGCCGATCAATTGGCCACCATGCGCGCGGAAATCTTCCGCCAGGCGCAACCCGGTCTGACGGATGAGGCCTTCTGCGCCTCGGACGTGGCCTTTCACCGGGCGCTGGTCGATGGTGCGGGCAACCCTGTCCTGTCCTATCAGCTGGCCGGCGCGGTCGAGGCAATGCAACCCCTGATGAACATGATCACCTTCACCGCCCGCTCACGCGAAGAGATCATCCGCCTGCACAGCAAGATCGCCGACGCGCTGGAGGCGCAGGACGCCGAGACCGTCGACGCCGCTCTGGTCGAGCTGGAAACCTACACCCGCCGCCTGGCCCATGATGTGGCCGAACGTCGGCGGAAACCGGCCTGAAGACAATCTGAATACTTCTTGACGCATCACATCAACGGAAAGGACACTCGAGCAGGCAGACCATTATCCGGCGGGAAGACCGGCACTCTCAATAAAATTGATTTTCAATGACTTACGGGAGGACGTTATGAACAAAAGACCGGATCCAACATTCTATCCATCCGCCAAGATGGCCATGGAGGCCCCGCCCGAGACCTTGGCCTTCACGCTGATGCTCAGCCCCGATTTTTCGCAGCCCGATGGCCTGGCGGTTGTGAATGTCGACCCAACTTCAGGCGATTACGGAAAGATCGTTCACAAGGTGATGATGCCCAACAAGGGCGACGAGTTTCACCATTTCGGATGGAACGCCTGTTCTTCGGCCCTGTCTCCGCTGACCGGCCACGCTTTTCTTGAGCGCCGGTACCTGATCATCCCCGGTATCCGTTCCAGCCGGATCTACGTGATTGACGTGAAAGAGCCGCTGAAGGCCAAAATTCACAAGATCATCGAACCCGAAGAAGTCTTTGCAAAGACGGGATATTCCCGCCCCCACACGATCCATTGCGGACCCGAAGGCATCTATGTCAGCACCTTGGGCGGTGGCGGGCCGGATGGCACCGATGGACCTCCGGGCATCTTCATCATGGATTGCGAGACCTTCGACATCATCGGGCGTTACGAGATCGAGCGCGGCGTGCAGGACAAGCACTATGATTTCTGGTGGAACCTGCCGCGTGACTACATGGTCAGTTCCGAATGGGGTCTGCCCCCGCAATTCGAAAACGGGATCGTGGCCGAAGATCTTCTGTCGAACAAATATGGCCACCGGATCCATTTCTGGAACCTGCGCGACCGCACCAACATCCAGACCATCGATTTGGGCGAGAACCACCAGATGGCGCTGGAAATCCGGCCGGCGCATGACCCGGTCAAGCAATACGGGTTCTGCGGTGTGGTGGTCGACACCACCAATCTTCAGGGCGCAATCTTTACCTGGTGGCGCAACAAGGATGGCAGTTTCGAGGCCAAGAAGACCATCACGATCGACCCGCAACCCGCTGATCCGGATGATCTTCCCGATCTGCTCAAAGGGTTCTCGGCGGTGCCGCCTCTGGTGACCGACATCGACCTGAGCTTGGACGACAAATACCTGTATGTCGCGTGCTGGGGCACCGGTGAAATGCACCAATACGATGTCTCGGACCCGATGAAGCCCAAGCTGGCCGGCAAGGTCGAGATCGGCGGAATCGTCAAGAAAACCAAGCATCCCAACGGCAAGGACTTTGGTTATGGCCCGCAGATGGTCGAGATCAGCCGTGACGGCAAACGCGTCTATTGGACCAATTCGCTCTATTCCACATGGGATGACCAATTCTATCCCGGCGATCGCGGCGCTGCGATGGTCAAGGCAGATGTAGGCGAAAAAGGCGGCCTGACACTGGACAAGGATTTCTGGGTGGACTTCCCGAAAGGGTATCGCAGCCACCAGATCCGGCTTGAGGGAGGAGACTGCTCCACCGACAGTTTCTGCTACCCTTCGGTCTGAATTGGACGTCTTGATGACATCGACGGCCGGCCTCTGGCTGGCCGTTGTTCTGAGCGGCGCCTATCACGGGTTGAACCCCGGCATGGGCTGGCCGCTGGCCGTGTCGGCGGCATTGATGGAGCAACGCCAATCCGCCCTCTGGCGCGCGTTGGTAGCGCTGGCGGGCGGGCATTTCGTGGCGATGCTGGGTGTGTTGCTGCCCTTCGCGCTGATGACCATCCTTGTAGACTATCAGCGCGAAATCCGGATCGGAGCTGCCCTGATCGTAATCGCCATGGGGCTCTACATCGCGATCACCCGGCGCCACCCACGGTTTCTGGCGCGCGTACCGCCCAGTCGGCTGGCGCTGTGGTCGTTTCTGGTGGCGTTGGCGCATGGTGCGGCGCTGATGCTGGTCCCGATCTATCTGGGCCTGTGCGGGCTGGACGAGCTGGATACCGGCCACAGAGCCGTGTCAGAGATCATGGGCACCAATGGCCTGCTGGTTCTGGCTGTGGCCGCGGTCCATACGGGCGCTATGATGCTGGGCGGCGGTGCGTTGGCCTTCGCGGTCTATCGCTGGCTGGGCCTGCAGTTTCTGTCTCGCAGCTGGTTCAACCTGGAAATGGTCTGGGCGCTTAGCCTGATCCTTGTGGGTGTTCTAGGCCTGTGGGCCGCAATCTGAGGTCTTCCCCCTGCCCCGAAACAGATTAGGTTCGACGGACAGGCATTTGAAACGCGAGGCCCCCATGACCGGAACACTCAACATCATCGCAGCCCTTCTGACCATCGGCTTTGGCCTGTTCGGCTTTCTGGCTCCGGCCTGGACGGCGGCCTCGCTGGATCTTGCGCCCACCAACAGCACGATGGGCCTCAGTGAAATGCGCGCCTCGGTCGGCGGGCTGTTTGTCGTGACCGGCATCGCCGTATTGTGGCTGAACCACCCGATGGCCTACGCGATGTTGGGCGTGGTATATGCCGGCGCGGCGCTGGGTCGGTTCGTGTCCGTACTGCTGGACAATCCACCGTTGGCCAAAGCGTTGACCTTCGGCGGAATCGAGCTGGTGCTGGCAATTTGGCTGATCGCCGCCAACCTCTTCAAGCCTGTGTGAAAGGTTGGAAAAATCGCGATGGCCCCGCGCTTTGGGGGTTTGCATCCGCAAAAATCCTCACCTATATAAATGCTGTCCTTCGGGACTATGGACATAAACGCGCTCGTAATAAGCGGATCGGACCCGGGGGCGGTACCCGGCGGCTCCACCATATATCCTTCATTTGGGGATCATGGGGCCGAAATAGGATCGACGAACGTCTAAAGGGGTTAGCTTTGTCTCGGCTGTCTGCCACCGTTACCGGCGAAAACAGTACAATTGCAAATGACAATCGTGCTCCGGTTGCCGTTGCTGCGTAAGCAGTAACCAGACCGAAACTTAAGTCCTTGCGCCTAGCCGCGTAAGGCGGGGTTCGCAGGTACCTGGCAACAGAAACCTGCATTTCCCAAGATTTTGTCTGAGTTTTTGCGCCAAATTTGGCCGCCATTCAGAAACTGTTCACTCCTGTCATTCAAAGTAGCGGAAGACAGACAGGAGAGTTGGGATGACTCATTCAGAGATACTCAGGGCCTGGTATTCCGAGGTCTGGGAAAAAGGCAATATTGACGCGATCGACCAGTATTTTGCCCCGGAAACGATGGCCGAAGGGCTGATACCCGAAATGCAGGTCGGCGCGGACGACTTTCGCGACCTGGTCATGGCCTTTCGGCACGTTCTGGGCGAAATTCAGGTGGACTTGCCCAAAATTATCGAAAACGGCGATTGGGCGTCAGCCGTTCTGCATGTGCGGACCTCGCGGGCAGACAACGGCGCGCCCTTGGAGGTCACAGGCCAAGTGATGGCGCGCTTCAAAGGTGACAAGATGGTCGAAGCCTACAACCAGTTCGACTTCGTTTCCCTGTTCGAACAGCTCGGCCAGTTCCCGCAGGATACCTTGCCCGTATGCATGACAGGGGAACGGCTGGACTGGGCCTGAACCGGTTCTTGACCGCGCGTGCTGACCCCGAGTAGCAAAAGCACACGGGGTCAGCATGTGAACGCCCTGCCCGGCGGCAGCCCGAGTTCGCATGTCCCCGAATCCAAAGGGGCACATGCCATGGCTGCGCAGTTTCCAATGATCGCTGGTGGTCGGATCAGCACCTATGCTCCGAATATCGGATGGAGCCGCCCGAGGACCGCCGAAACCGGCGCATGCAGGGCGGATCCCCTGTAGTGAACCCCTCACTGTCAGAACTGGTCCGGGTGTTCGGCCGCATCGGCCTCCTCTCATTTGGTGGCCCAGCGGCACAGATCTCATTGATGCACCAGGAATTGGTCGAACGGCGGCCATGGTTGGATGAGCAGAGCTTTCTGCGCGCGCTGTCGTTGTGCATGTTGCTGCCCGGCCCCGAAGCCATGCAACTGGCCACCTATGCCGGTTGGCGGCTGCGTGGGGTGCCGGGCGGGCTGATTGCCGGCGGCCTGTTCGTTCTGCCCGGAGCGCTGGTGATAGCTGTGCTGGTCGGCTTGTATGCTGCCTACGGAGACCTTCCCCTGGTCCAGGCTGCATTTCTCGGGATCAAGGCCACGGTTATCGTGATCGTTCTCCAGGCGGTGCTCAATCTTTCTCGCAAAACTCTATCTGGGGCAGAGCCCGGGATTCTTGCGATACTGGCGTTCTTGGCGATCTTCGCTCTGAATCTACCGTTCCCCCTGATCATTCTGGCCGCGGCTGTCTGGGGCTTTTCACGTAAGCCTTCAGAGCAGCCTTCAGTTTCGCAGAATGTCGATACCGCATTGGCTCGGCCCGCGCGGACCGCAGCGCTCTGGCTGTTTCTTTGGTTGGCTCCGCTGGTGTTGTTGACCCTTTCCGACCAGACGTTGCTAAGCGATCTGGGCTGGTTCTTTGCACGATTGGCAGTAGTCACTTTCGGCGGGGCCTATACGGTGCTGGCCTACATGACCCAGACGGTCGTCGAGAACTATCAATGGATCTCTACCGATCAGATGATCGACGCGCTGGGGCTGGCAGAAACAACCCCCGGCCCATTGATACTGGTCACGCAATTCGTCGCCATGCTCGCCGGGCAATTGGCGGGCGGGATGTCCCTTGCGCTGGCAGCCGGGGTCGTTGCGCTGTGGGCGACCTTCGTTCCGTGCTTCCTGTGGATATTCGTTGCCGCGCCTTACCTGGACGTCTTAGCGCAAAGACCGAGACTGTCGGGAGCATTGCGCGCAATTACCGCGGCGGTCGTCGGTGTGATTCTCAACCTGTCGGTGTGGTTCGGACTGCATGTCCTGTTTGGAACCATCGGAGAAGTCGAGTTTGGTCCGATCTCACTGCCCATTCCGGTTTTTTCGACCTTGGACATCGCAGCCGTTGGATTGACGTCCCTTGCCGGAGCCTTGATTTTCATAAGAAAAACCGGTCTGGCAACGACGCTGGCTATCATGATAGGAGCAGGCGCAATCCTGCATCTGGTTTGAACAATCAGACGCAACCCGCTCTTTCGTTTCCGATCAAATCCCTTATGCTTGGGATAACCACTTTCGAGGATGACACATGTCGCAAGGCATTGACTACGGCAACTTGATGCACACCGCTATGCGCGGGCTGATCAAGACTGTTCTGAAGCGCGTTTCCGAAACCGGATTGCCCGGCGCGCACCATTTCTTCATCACGTTCGATACCCGTGAGCCCGGCGTCGAAATCGCTGACTGGCTGCGCGAACGCTACCCTGACGAGATGACGATCGTGGTGCAGCACTGGTTCGAAAATCTCGAGGTTGGCGAGGACGGATTTGCCATCACGCTCAATTTCGGTGACGCTCCGGAGCCGCTGTATATCCCCTATTCGGCCATCCAGACCTTTGTCGATCCGTCGGTCGAATTCGGGCTGCGCTTCGAAAGCTCGGACGAAGAAGATGAGGACCCGGTGGAAATCGATGCCGAGTCGATCGAGGTCGAACCCGAAGACGAGCCGCATCATGATGCGGATATCGTATCGCTGGACAGCTTCCGCAAGTAAGTCGTATCCATTCAACAAGGCTTCGCTTTTTTGGCGGAGCCTATTGTTTTTCCAGGAATGTTTCGACCGAACGCGACTTCTGTCCATCTCTGAACCGGGAAAAGGACAGGTTCAGCCCGCCCTCGGCCAGCGTCCGATCATACTGCTGCAATTCGTACCCGCCGTCCTCATCTATGAACAGCGAAAAGACGGTCAGCGTTTCCCCTTCGATCCGCCCCCAGACAAAAGGTTCCCCCTTCATTGGGTCCAGTGGAACCTCATGACCGAAGACATTCCGCTTCATGGCTGCGGAATAGATGTTGTTCCGATCAGAAGGTCGGAACTCGACCGAAAAGCTTTGTTCTTTTACCCGGCCGTCGGCTTTGTAGGTGGTAGTCTTCCATTTGACCACGAACCCTTCGCCAGTCTCTGCGATGGAAACGCTCATGTCGCGCGGGGTCGACGATCCGTCCGCATCCACCACGTCGGCAGATCCGACATAGTCGCCTACAAAGGGGCCGATGTCCTGCGCCCATCCCGGAGACGCCAACAAAAGCCCAAACGCCAGTACCGACAGCCATCGGGCCATTTGCGCGAAAGATGAGGTCCGGTCTGAGCGATTCATGGTTCTTTCTCCGCGGTTGCCTTCTTTATCTTAGCTCAGCCGGGAACGGGCACAATGGTACGGCCCTGTGACCGACCAAGAAAAGTGACGCACACCGCATGGCTATACCTTTTTTGCCCTTCGGACTAAGGTGCGCGCAACTGGCCGATTGAACCAAGGCTTAGCTGCGGTTAAACGGCATGCGACTGCATACCAGACGGAGTGACAGATGTCTCAGACCCGCACCGAATCCGACAGTTTTGGCCCGCTCGAGGTTCCCGTTGACAAGTATTGGGGGGCGCAGACGCAGCGCTCGATCATGAACTTCCCCATCGGATGGGAGAAACAGCCCGTCGCCATCGTGCGCGCGCTGGGCGTGGTCAAGAAGGCCTGCGCCATGCAGAACAAGGCCACCGGCAAGCTGGACGCACGCATCGCCGACGCCATCATCCAGGCCGCCGGCGAGGTGATCGAGGGCAAGTTCGACGACAATTTCCCTCTGGTCGTCTGGCAGACCGGATCAGGCACCCAGTCGAACATGAACGCCAACGAGGTCATCGCGAACCGCGCGATCGAGATCCTGGGCGGCGTGATCGGCTCGAAGGATCCGGTGCACCCGAACGATCACTGCAACATGGGACAATCGTCGAACGACACCTTCCCCACCGCCATGCATATCGCCACCGCTATGAGCGTGCGTGACGTGCTGCTGCCGGGGCTGGAAAAGCTGGCCGCCGGGCTCGGGCAGAAGTCGGCGGAATTCAAGGACATCATCAAGATCGGCCGCACTCACACACAGGACGCGACCCCGCTGACCCTGGGCCAAGAGTTCAGCGGCTATGCCCATCAGATCCGTCAGGGTATCGCCCGCGTGAATGCTGCCATGCCCGGCATCTACGAGCTGGCGCAGGGCGGCACCGCCGTCGGTACCGGGCTGAACACCCAGAAAGGCTGGGCCGAGGCCGTCGCCGCCAACATGGCCGAAATCACCGGCCTGCCCTTCGTCACCGCGCCCAACAAATTCGAGTCGCTGGCCGCTCATGACGCCATGGTGTTCCTCTCGGGCGCCTTGGCCACCGTCGCGGGCAGCTGCTACAAGATCGCTAACGACATCCGCTTCCTCGGGTCGGGGCCGCGTTCGGGTCTGGGCGAGCTGATCCTGCCGGAGAACGAGCCCGGATCGTCGATCATGCCGGGCAAAGTCAACCCGACCCAGGCCGAGGCGCTGACCCAGGTCGCAGCCCACGTCATGGGCAATGACGCTGCGATCAAGTTCGCCGGCAGCCAGGGCCATTTCGAACTGAACGTCTACAACCCGATGATGGCCTACAATCTGCTGCAGTCGATCCAGCTGCTGGGCGACGCGACGGACAGCTTCACCGAACGCATGCTTCTGGGCACCAAGGCCAACGAGGCGCGCATCGACAAGCTGATGAAGGAATCGCTGATGCTGGTCACCGCCCTGGCCCCCACCATCGGCTATGACAACGCAACCACGGTCGCCAAGACTGCGCACAAGAACGGGACCACGCTGAAGGAAGAGGCCATCAAGCTGGGCTTCGTCGACGAGGCGACCTTTGACGCCGTCGTACGCCCCGAGCAGATGATCGGGCCCAAGGACTGATGGGCAAGCCGGTCAATCTGAACCGGTATCGCAAGGAAAAGGCGCGGGCCGAGAAAAAGGCCCGCGCCGACCGGAACGCGGCGGCGTTCGGGCGCAGCAAAGCAGACAAACAGCTGGACAAGGCCCGTACGGAAAAAGCCCGCCGCGATCTGGACAATCACGAGCTGGATGAATGAGCGGCCCGCCCGTCAAACGCTCGCTGACCCTCAAGGGGCACCGCACTTCGGTTTCACTCGAGGATGAGTTCTGGCAGGCGTTCCGAGATATCGCCAAGGCAAAAGGCTTGCCGATCAATGTGCTGGCCTCGGAAATTGATGTCGCGCGCGACCCCGAGACTGGATTGGCGTCGGCCATTCGCGTCTTTGTTCTGAACTGGTACCGGTCACCCGATCGCAACCCTTGATCTGATATCCGTCTGCGCCTAGGGTGATGGCGAACAAAAGGGGTACATTCGATGCGCGAACTCGCTACCGGACCGGATGGCCGGCCGCGCTGCGGTTGGTGTCAGGCCGCGCCGGAATTCTTCGACTATCACGACAATGAATGGGGTTATCCAGTAGGTGACGACCAGCGCCTGTTTGAGAAGCTCTGCCTTGAAAGCTTCCAATCCGGCCTCAGCTGGCGCACCATTCTGGCCAAGCGCGAGAATTTCCGCAAAGCCTTTTCCGGTTTTGATTTCAACGTGATGGCCGTCTTTTCTGAATCGGACGTCGAGCGCCTGCTGCAAGATTCCGGTATCATCCGCCATCGCGGCAAGATCGAGGCGGTGATCAACAACGCCGGCCGCGCACAGGAGCTGGTGGACGAAGCCGGCTCGCTGGCGGCCTATGTCTGGCGGTTCGAGCCCGAGACCCCTCCTGGGCCGCAGACGGCCTCGACTTCGCCCGAGTCGGTCGCCATGTCCAAGGATCTGAAAAAGCGCGGGTGGAAATTTGTCGGCCCCACCACGGTGTTTGCCTTCATGCAGGCGATGGGGCTGGTGAATGACCACGCCACAGGCTGCGCCATGCGCGAAAAAGCGGCGCAGATGCGCCGCTTGTTCATCAAACCGGTCTGACCTCAGACCGAGGCGCGGTAGATCTTGTCGATATTGCTGCCAAGGGCCGCGTTGAACTCGGCATCCGACTGCTGTTTCGACAGCCCCTCGGTCAGCGCGCGCGAGAAAGAGGCGATCATCTTGCCGTTCTGCGCCAGCAGGTCACAGGCCTCGTCGGTCGAATAGCCGCCCGACAGCGCCACTACCCGCAGAACACGCGGATGATCGGCGGCCTCGTCATACAGGTTGGCCTTGCTGGGCAGGGTCAGCTTCAGCATGACGTCCTGCCCCTCGCCCAACTCGCCGAGATTCTTGAGGATTTCGGCTTTCAGGATCTCTTCGGCTTCGGCCTTGGTGTCCGACTTGATGTTCACCTCGGGTTCAATGATCGGAACCATGCCGGCCGCGATCACCTCGCGGGCCACGTCGAATTGCTGTTTCACCACGGCGGCAATGCCCTCGGCATTGGCCTCGTGGATGACCGAGCGTTCCTTGGTGCCGAACACACCTTCGGCCTTGGCCAGCGTCTCGGCCAGGCCCGGGATGGGCTTCATCAGCTGCACGCCGTTGGCGGTGTCCTCCAGCCCCTTGTCGATCTTGAGGAACGGCACGATGCCTTTGACTGACCACAGGTAATCGGCCACCTTGCGACCGTCGATTTCCTCGCTCAGCGTGCGTTCGAACAGGATCGCGCCGATCACCTTGTCGCGGGTGAAGTCATCGGCCAGGATGATCCGGGCGCGCATCTTCTGGATCTCGGCAAACATTTCCTCGTCCGAGCCATAGTCGGACGGCTGCACCCCGTACAACGCCAGCGCCTTGGGCGTCGAGCCGCCGCTCTGATCCAAAGCCGCGATAAAACCCGCACCGTTGATCATCTGTTCGCGCTGTTCAGCCTTGGACATAACACTTTCCCGTTCAGTAATGATTCCGCTTTTCCAACCGCATACAGCATGGCGCGAAGCGATGATAGTTTGTTAGCGCTCAACCACGCGCAGCCAGATTCCATCGCGCGAGCGGACCGTCAGATGTGCCACCGGGACCGGGGCGCGGCCTTCGACAGGTTCGAACCGGTACCGACGCAGCAGGGTCGACAGGATCAACGGTCCCTCGACCATCGCAAACCCCGCCCCGGTGCAGACGCGCGGCCCGGCCGAAAACGGGATGAAGGCCGCGCGCTGACAGGCTTGGCCGTTTTCAGTCGCCCAGCGGGCCGGGTCAAAGCTGTCGGGGTCCTCCCACAGCCGTTCATGTCGATGCAGGTGCCATGGGCTGAGCACGATCTGCGCGCTCTTGGGCACGTCGCGGTCGCGGAAGCGTTCGGGGCATGTGGCCTCGCGCACCATCATCGGGACCGGGGGATAGAGGCGCAGCGCCTCGCGGAACACATCGCGGCTGATGCGCAGTCTGGACATGCTGGCAAAACTGATTTCATCCTGCGCGCGAGCCTCCTCGGCCACGCCGTCCTGCCAGTCGGGATAGGCGGCCATCAGGTACATCGTCCACGCCAGGGCTGAGGCGCTGGTCTCGTGCCCGGCCAGAAAGAAGATGGCGACCTGGTCGATCATCTCATCGGTGTTGAAACACCGCCCGGTCAGTGGGTCGGGCGTGGTCATGATCTTGGTGGCCAGATCGTCGGGCGCGGTGCCGGCGGCGATCTGCGCGGCCCGCTCGCGGGTGAGGCGGGCGATCAAGGCGCGGATTTCGGCCGCTGCACGGCGGGTCTTGCGCGGGTGGAACCGAGGCACCCAGCCTGGCAACGGCACGAAAGCCGCCAGGTTCAGCAGCGGTTGCTGCCGCTGATAGGCGCGGAATTTCTCGAACACCTGCGCGGCGATTTCGTGCTCGATCGGCACCGAGAACAAGGTGCGAAAGATCACGTCGGCGGCGGCATGGCTGGTGACCTCCTCAATCTCGACCGGCACGCCTGTCCTGTCGCGCAGGCGATCGGCACAAGCCTCGGCCGAGGCCAGCATCGCGGGAAAGGTCTGTTTCAGCCGTCCGCCCTCGAAGGCCGGGTCGATGATGCGGCGCTGGCGCTCCCAGGTTGCGCCGTTGGTCAGGAATACCGATTGGCCCAGCAGGGGCCGCAGGCCTTCGCTGATCCGGCCGGATTTCGGGAAATCCTCGGGGCGGCGTTTCAGAACCCGGTCGATCAGCTCGGGCTGGTTGATCAGGTAGGACCGGAAGAACGGGGTGCGGAACTCGGCCATCCAGGCGCGGTACAGGCGTTGCGGCTGGGCCGACAGGATATCACGCCGGAACAGGCGCAGGTATTGCCACAGCGATACCTTGTCGGGTCTGGCGGGTGGCTTGGGCGGGGTCATGCGCGCACCGTCCGGTGTTTGGACACCGCCCGCTCGATCCGCGATTTCGACGGCGCCCGCCCGGCGAACCGAGCGCCCAGTGTCAGCGGGCCGGCCGTGATGCGGAAATAGTCATAGTCGCTAGGCCGGTCGAACGCGCACAGATACTGGAAATGCAGACGGAAGAACCGCCAGCGCAGCGCGGCCCAGCGTTCAGGCGACAGGGTTTGCGTGAAAGCGGCCGACAGGACCAGAGGCCAGCGTTTGCCCGGCCCGGCAACGCCACTGACCGCCACCGGGTCACATAGGGCAAAGGCGCAGCCATCCCCGGGAGCCGAGACGTCGACCCATGTCAACCACCCGGTCTGCGACAGCAACTGCAGGTCGGCCCGCAACCGGTCGGCCCGCGGCAGGAATGACACCATCGGCACCACCTGCCCCAATGTCAGGAACGACAGGACCGGGCCATCCGGCTGCACCTCGCCCCGCCGCAGCAGGTCGGCCAGAACCGAAACCCCCAGATGGGCGCCGGAACTGTGGCCCACCACCAGAACCTCATCGACGGGCGACCGTAGCGCTGCCGCAATAGTGGCACGGAATTCGTCCAGCCGGGCCTGCAACTCGGGCGGTGTTTCCCCCCGCTGTCGCGCAGAATAGGCATAGTCGTGCATCAGGTAATAGGCGAACAGGCGGTTGTCGATCTTGCGGAACCAGCGCAAGACCCACCATCCTGCCAACATGCCAATAGCCAGGCCGAGATACATCCGCGCCGCAAAATATGGACCGAACAGCGCGGGGCCCTCTACAGCCTCAGCCAACCAATGCATCGCGGACGCGGACAACATCGCCACACCGTAAAAGACCAATCCGGCCAACGCCAACTGCCCCAGCAGCATCGCCACCGGATAGAGTGCGGCGATCACCGGCCCCTTGCGCAGGCGCATCAGCCGCCAAAGCGTGCCGGTCGAGATGTAGATCCACGCCGTGCGCAGCAATTGCCAATAGGTCGCCGGGATCGAGCTGTCCATGCTGTCGCGCACGATGTCGGACCAAACCAGAACCTCGACATCTGTATGTACTTCGGCCCCGTCCTGCTCCGACCGGACGTGCCAGCCATATGGGCCATCGCCCGTCTTGGCCGAGACCTCGAACCGATACCCGGAAATTGCTGACTGCGCGCGCCCCTCTTTCCGGTAGAGCTCGCGATAGCGGCGGGGATGGATCGGATCATAGCCGGGGATATAGAACACCCGGCGTCGTTGTACCCCAGATTGCGGAACCTGACTGCTCATGCCTTTGCCCTTGTTGCGGGCAGGTTAGCTCAGCGATGTGGCCAAGGTAAGGCCCGATCATCGCGACCGGGCGCCGCGTCAGCCCAGAGTGGCCAATGCCGGGAACGTCTCAAGCAGCCACCAGCTGAACTCGGTGAACAGACCCGTCACCAGCATGATGCCGACGACCAGTAACAAGCCACCCATGACTTTCTCGATCGTTCCCATGTGCGGTTTCAGCTTGTTCATCACTGCCATCGACCGGTTCAGGAACATCGCAGCCAGTAGGAACGGTATGCCCAGACCCGCCGCGTAGACGCCCAGCAACAGCGTGCCCCGCGCCACCGAGGCCTCGGACGCGGCCAGCGACAGAATCGCGCCCAGCTGGGGGCCGATGCACGGGGTCCAGCCGAATGCGAAGGCCAACCCCAGAATATAAGCCCCAAAGACCGATCCGCCTGAGTCCCCGGTTTCGAGCCGCGCTTCGCGGTCCAGGATCGGAATGCGGAACACGTTCAGAAAATGCAGGCCGAACACGATCACCACCAGACCCGAGGCTTTGGCGAACAGCAGCTGGTTCTGCAGCACGAATGCGCCGAAGGCCGAAGCCGTGAAGCCCAGCAGCAGGAACACCGTCGACAGTCCAAGGACGAAGAACAGTGCCGACAAGGTCGCCTTACGTCGAGCCTGCGCCTGATCCTGCATCTCGTGAATGGTCACGCCGCTCATGTAGGCCAGATAAGGCGGCACGATCGGCAACACGCAGGGCGACAGAAAACTGATCAACCCGCCGACCAGCGCGATGAACATGGCGGGCAGCAGCCCCGCGTCGATGATATCGATTCCGAACATGCCACTGCACATAGGATATCCAGTGGGGCGCGTCACGGGGCCATTCGGTCACATCCTCGTGGTTGCCGGCTGGACAGCTGTGCGCCATGCAAATATCTGAGAGCCATGACACAAGAAGCCGAAACACTGGATGCATTGGGCCTGCTGTGCCCCCTGCCCGTCCTGAAAGCCCGCAAACGGCTCAAGGCCATGCCTGCGGGCTCCCTACTCCGGGTCCTTGCCGACGATCCGGCCGCAATCGTCGATGTACCTCATTTCTGCTCGGAGTCCGGGCACGAGCTGATCGGGATGGAAGAAGCTGCGGATCACCACATCTATCTCATTCGGAAAAACGGCGGGACCTGAAAGAAAAAAGGCGGACAATACTGTCCGCCTTTGTTGTCTTATTGGCCCAGAGACCACCAACCGCGCCGCTTGGGCTTGGCCGGGGACGGCTCGGGTTCTTCCGCCACCGTCTCAAGCACCGGCTCTGCTGTGTCCTCGGCTTTTTCTTCTGTTGCCGCTTCCGGCGCTTCCGCCACGGGCTCGGCATCTGGCGTTTCGACTTCTGCCGCTGCCTCGGGCTCACTCTCTTCGACCGGCTCCTCGGCTTGCGCTTCGGGGGCATTGTCCTCAGCACCCGCAGCCTCATCAGCAGGCGTTTCTGCGGCCGCCTGAACCGCTTCTTCGGCCACCTCGGGTTCCGGCGCGGGCGCCTCTTCGACTTCGGCCGTCTTCTTGCGGCGCGGTGCCCGACGTTTTTTGGGCTTGGCCGATTTTTCTTCGGCCTGTTCCGCTTCACCCTCGGTCACGTTTTCGGCGCCAGCTTCTGCGGTCTCAGCCGGAGCGGATTCAGACTCTGCGGTCTTTTCCGTCCCGGACTCCTCGGGTTGCGCCTCGGTGGTCGCCTTGTCTTCCGCAGCTTCGTCAGAACTGGTTGCCTCGGCCTGCTCGCCGTTACCGCCGTTCTTCTTGCGGCGACGCCGGCGGCGCTTGCGCTTCGGCTTAGCTTCCTCTTCCGCCTGTTCCGGCTCGGCGGCGCTGTCTTCAACCTCGTCCTCGGAATCCACCAGATCCATCAGCGATGCCGTCGCGGACACCACCGGCGCAGACGCTTCGGGAACGATCCGGCTGGCCGTCTTGAACTTTTCCATCGAGAAGTCAGGGCTGACCAGATGAGTGTCGCCTTCGATCCGAACCGACAGGCCATAGCGGGCTTCGATCTGCGCGATATGCTCGCGCTTCTGGTTCATCAGGAAGTTCGCAATGCTGACCGGACACCGCGCCAGCACCTCGCGCGAGCGGCGGCGTGTGCCTTCCTCTTCGATCTGACGCAGGATCGACAGAGCCATGTTGTCGTCCGAGCGGATCAGACCGGTGCCATGACAGGACGGGCACGGCTGTGTGGTTGCCTCAAGCATTCCTGGGCGCAGGCGCTGGCGGCTCATCTCCAGCAGGCCAAAGCCCGAGATCCGTCCGACCTGAATACGGGCCCGATCGGTCTTCAGCTTGTCCTTCAGGCGCTTTTCAACCGCCAGGTTGTTCTTGCGCTCGTCCATGTCGATGAAGTCGATGACGATCAGGCCGGCCAGGTCGCGCAGGCGCAGCTGGCGCGCAACTTCCTCGGCGGCCTCAAGGTTGGTTTTGAGCGCAGTTTCCTCGATCGAACCTTCCTTGGTGGCCCGGCCCGAGTTCACGTCGATGGCAACCAACGCCTCGGTCACGCCGATCACGATATACCCGCCCGATTTCAGCTGGACCGTCGGGTTGAACATCCCCGCCAGATAGCTTTCCACCTGATAGCGCGCGAACAGCGGCAACTGATCCTCGTAGCGTTTCACGTTCTTGGCGTGCGACGGCATGATCATCTTCATGAAGTCTTTGGCGATGCGGTAGCCACCTTCGCCTTCGACCAGAACCTCGTCGATGTCCCGATTGTAAAGATCACGGATCGACCGTTTGATCAGGTCGCCTTCCTCGTAGATCTTCGCAGGGGCGATCGATTTGAGCGTCAGTTCGCGGATCTGCTCCCACAGGCGCTGCAGGTATTCGTAGTCGCGCTTGATCTCGGACTTGGTACGCTTGGCGCCGGCTGTACGGATGATCAGACCGGCGCCCATAGGCACATCGATCTCAGATGCGATTTCCTTGAGCTTCTTGCGGTCCGCGGCGTTGGTGATCTTGCGGCTGATGCCGCCCCCGCGTGCGGTGTTCGGCATCAACACACAATACCTGCCGGCCAGCGACAGGTAAGTGGTCAGCGCGGCACCTTTGTTGCCACGTTCTTCCTTGACGACCTGCACCAACAGAACCTGGCGCACCTTGATGACTTCCTGAATCTTGTAGCGGCGCGGGCGTGGTTTGCGCGGAGGACGGATATCCTCGCTGTCATCATCATCCGCAACCGACTCGATCGTGTCATCCTTGGCAGCCGCATCCGGCTTGGCCTCATCAGCTTCGGCGTCAGCGTCGTCCGCTGCATCCGCGTCCGGCTCGTCTGTTTCGACCGGTTCAGCGGGTGCGGCGTCTGCTTCGACTTCGGCCTTTTCGTCCGCTGGTTCGTCACTCGCGTCTTCACTCGGCTCTTCGACCGGAGTTTCAGCGACCGTCTCCATCGGAGACGTGCCTTCGGGCACATCCTGATCGGCGGCGTCTTCCTCGACCAAGTCGATGGTTTCCATACCTGTCGGCTCGGCGGATACGTCCAGCGTTTCGACCGGATCGTCCGTTTTGACCTCTGCCGCCTTCGAACGTGACCGCGAGCGGCGTTTCTTGGGCTTGGATTCTTCGGCCTCGTCCCGCGCCTTCATTGCCTCGGCATAGGCGCGCTCTTCCTCCATCAGGGCTTCGCGGTCCGCGACCGGAATCTGGTAGTAGTCCGGATGGATTTCCGAGAACGCAAGGAAGCCATGCCGGTTCCCGCCATAGTCAACAAAGGCCGCCTGCAGCGAAGGTTCGACGCGCGTTACTTTTGCCAGGTAGATGTTGCCAGCAAGCTGGCGTTTGTTCTCGGATTCAAAATCGAACTCCTCGACCTTGTTTCCGTCCACCACCACGACGCGGGTCTCCTCCGCGTGGGTGGCATCGATAAGCATTTTCTTTGCCATGTGTCCTTGGTGCACCGCGCCAAACGCGTTGTCCTGACCTGTCCAGGCGGACAGGCGCATCTGGGGTGGTGTCTTGTCTGGGCGATTACAGACGGCGCACGGCAGGGATCGGCGCTGTGGCCCCCTGCCCGTATACTCAATCGTAGCGCGCGCGTCATCGCGGTTCTTCTCCGACAGGCGCGAACACGCCGCTGCCTGCCCATTATTCCTTTCGCCCGAAGTTCGGGCTCAGGTACTCTACTGCCCCGGAACGGGGCACAATCGGTCTGCTTGGCCGGGCGGGAAAGGTCACCACCTGCAGCAAAGCAGCGAAACTCAATGATTCGGGACATTCAGGCACAAAAATGCGCCCGACCCGTCCCGGTACAATAAAAGCAGTCCTGTGGAAAACACAATGGGCAAACTGCAAAGGAGCCCGATCTACGGACAGGTCGGGCATCCTCTGGCTTCAAATTTACCGGGTGTACTTTGGACAAAAGGCCAAAAAGGGACTGGCCGCTCGCCTACAGATAGTCCGCCCGTTGCAACCCGTACTTGGCCATTTTTTCATTCAAAGTCCGGCGCGGCAGGCAAAGTTCCTCCATCACCGAGGCGATGGATCCCTTGTGGCGCCGCATTGTGTTGTCGATCAGCATCCGTTCGAACGCCTCAACGTATTCCTTCAGCGGCTTGCCCTCGGTGGTCATCACCGGCTGCATCTCTTCATGATCGGACATCAACAGCGACGCGATAGTGCCCGAGCCGCGCCGCGACTGCAGAACCGCGCGTTCGGCGATGTTGATCAACTGGCGCACGTTGCCCGGCCACGGGGCCTGAAGCAGCTGCGCGGCCTCCTGGGCGCTGACTTGCGGCGCCTCACAGCCGTATTCTTCGGCAAACTGCTCGCTCAGCCGGGTGAACAGGGTCAGGATATCCTCGCCCCGCTGCCGAAGCGGCGGCATGGTGATCCGCAGTGCCGCCAGACGATAGAACAGATCGGGCCGCAGCACGTCCTCGCTGGTCTTGCCGGCTTCCTGCAGGTTTGAGATCGCAACGATCCGAGTCTCGGCCGGCGTTCCCTGCTCGTTCATGACGCTCAGCAACCGCGCTTGCAGCGTGTCGCTCAGCGCCTCGATATCCTCCAGCACCAGAGTGCCGCCGCGGGCTTCCTCGATAGCGGGCAGTTGCGTGTCCTCGGGCATCATGGGGCCGAACAGCCGTTTGGCCAGCGCCTCCTCTTCCAGCGCGGCACAAGAGACCAGAACGAATTTCTTGCCCGCCCGGCTGCCGACTGCATGCAGCGCGTGCGCCACCAGGGTCTTGCCGGTGCCGGTTTCGCCGTCGATCAGCACATGCCCGTCGGCCTGGCCCAAGTCCAGAATATCCTCACGCAGGCGCTCCATCACCGGGCTGGCGCCGATCAGCTTGTTCATGATCTGTGTGCCGCCCGACAGCTCGCGCCGCAGCGCCCGGTTGTCCAGCGTCAACCGCCGCGCGTTGCTGGCGCGTTTGGCCAGTTCCGACATCCGATCCGGGTTGAACGGCTTTTCAAGAAAGTCGAACGCCCCCACCCGCATCGCCTCGACCGCCATCGGCACGTCGCCGTGACCGGTAATCATGATCACCGGCAAGGTGCTGTCGGCACCCATCAGCTTTTTCAGAAGTTGAATGCCATCCATGCCGGGCATCTTGATGTCCGAGATCACGATCCCCGGGTAATCCGGCCCCAGAACCTTCAGCGCATCCTCGGCGCTTGCAAAGGTTTCGGTGTCATAGCCGGACAGCGCCAACCATTGGCTGATCGACTGGCGCATGTCCTGTTCATCATCCACGATGGCAATTTTCATGGCCTGTGCCATAGGTACGTCCTCGTTATTCTGCGGCCTCAAGGCCGTCATGTCCCAAAATGGGCAGTTGCATCTCGAATACCGCGCCGCCGTTCTGGCCGTTGCGCGCAGTCAGCCGTCCGCCATGGTCGTTCACGATCCCGGACGAGATGGCAAGACCCAAGCCGACCCCATCTCCGGGCCGCTTGGTGGTGTAGAACGGCTCGAACAGGTTCTCGATATCCTCGATCCCGTGGCCATTGTCGCGCACCGCCAGCACGGCGGTCTCGCCTGCGGCCAGAATGATCTCGACCTCAGGCTCTGCAACAGATTTGGTGGCGTCGAGCGCGTTTCGCAACAGGTTGACCATAACCTGTTCGATCCTCATCCGATCTCCCATCACGATCACCGGCTCCTCGGGCAGAATCTGGGTGATCTTGACCTGCCTCTGGCGCAGCTGCGGTTCCATCATCGACAGGGATGAGGCCAACGCCTCCCCAAGATTTACGGGCGAAAACGCGTCCGCACCCTTACGGGCATAAGACTTGAGCTGCCGCGTGATCGCGCCCATCCGCTCGATCAGACCGTCGATCCGACCAAAGCTGGCCAGTGCCTCTTCGGGGCGGTTTCGGCGCAGCAGCAGCCGCGCGCCCGCCAGATAGGTCTTCATCGCCGCCAACGGCTGGTTCAACTCGTGGCTGACGGCCGCCGACATCTCGCCCAAGGCTGCCAGCTTCGAGCTTTGCGCCAGCGTCTGTTCCGCCACTTCCAGCGTCTTTTCAACCCGCTCGCGTTCGGCAATTTCGCGCTGCAGCCTTGCGTTCAATGCGCGAAGCTCCGCCGACTCGCGTTGGAACAGAGCCATGCGGAACGTGGCCCTACGGCTCAGTGCATAAAAGGTCAGCGCCAGGAGAATCGCAAATCCCATGATCTCGAGCGCCAGCACGCTGTTCACCTTTTCGCGGATCGAGGAATAGGTCGTGAACGAGGTCATCTTCCAACCACGGAACGGGATGCGGGTCTCCATCCGCATCACGGCCTCGCCCGCAACATAGGCGTCCGGCGGCAGGGCCGTCCAATCAGTAGTCGCTCGAATTGCGCGCTGGATGGCACCCTGCGGATGCTGCCGCAACAACGCCTCAGTCTCGTTCAGGCCGCGCCACTGGGGTTCGGTCGACAGAATGATCGTTCCGGTGCTGTCGGTCACCATGACCGCGTCCGAGATCCCGGCCCATGCGTTCTCGAACTTGCGCAGATCAACCTCGACCACAATCACGCCCAGAATTTCCGACCCGGCCTCGATCCTGCGGGAATAGAGAAAGCCATAACTGCCGGTCTCGCGGGCAATCTCGGAAAAGATCGTCGCGTTCGACCTGACGGCATTCACGAAATACGGATCACTTCGATGGGACTCGCCCAGTCGATTGCGGTCTGTTGCGGCAACGACCCGACCATCCCGATCCAGCAGCATCAGCGACGCAGCCCCGATTTCCTCAACAAAGGACAGAAGTCGCTGCGTCGACAGGGAAAAATCGGCTGACCGCAAGGCCGAAATCAAAGTCGGGTCCCGGGCCAGCAATTGTGGAACGATGGCGTTTCGACGCAATTCGCTCAGCAGGTTGCCGGAATAGAGCGCCAGACGCAGTTCAGCCCTGTTTCGGGTCGATTCCGTGAACCGATTGGTCAGCAGGCTGTTGGTGACCCAGACCGTCGCCGCAGCGGCAACCAGCAACACGAACACAGCCAGCCGCAGGCGCCACCCCAAAGGGGCACCGCGGCCAAATAGATTTGTCCAGCCTGATTGCGCGTCGGAACTCATGCACCGAAGCTACGCTTCCGCGCCCACGACCTCAAGTCACGCAGGTGTCAGCACACCCGACAATGCGCGGAAGAGCGCCACTCCGTCGGTGCCGCCATGGGCCTCGTCCGCCGCCCGCTCGGGGTGGGGCATCATGCCCAGCACGCGCCGGTTGTGCGACAGGATCCCGGCAATATCCCCGCGCGAGCCGTTGGGGTTGTCGGTGTAGCTGAAGGCGATCCGATCCTCGTCCTGCAGGCGGGCGATGGTTTCGTCATCAGCGAAGTAGTTGCCATCGTGATGCGCGATCGGAATCTGAATCACGTCTCCGGCGTTGTAGCCCTGAGTAAAGGCGCTGTCGCTGGTCGCAACTTTCAGCCCGACGGTTCGACAGATGTATTTCAGGCCGGCATTGCGCAGCAGCGCGCCCGGCAGGATGCCGGTCTCGGTCAGGATCTGGAACCCGTTGCAGATGCCGATGGCATAGCCGCCTCGTTCGGTGTGCTCGACCACTGCCTTGCAAATCGGAGACTGCGCAGCAATCGCACCGCAGCGCAGGTAATCGCCGTAGGAAAACCCGCCCGGCACGCCCACGATATCCACGCCCTGCGGCAGTTGGGCATCCTTGTGCCAGACCATGTCGACCTGAAATCCGGCCTGCTCAAAGGCGACGGCAAGATCCCGGTCACAGTTAGACCCCGGAAAAACGACAACCGCTGCGCGCATGGGAAACCCTCCTTGGGGATGACGGTCAGAGAACTCAGACCAGTTCGATCTCGTAACGCTCGATGACCGTGTTGGCCAACAGCTTCTCGCACATTTCGGCCACATCGGCCTCCGTTGCGCCATCGGCCAGTTCCAGGTCAATCACCTTGCCCTGCCGCACGCCCTGCACCTTGTCGAACCCCAGTGCGCCCAATGCGTGGCGCACAGCCTCGCCTTGAGGGTCCAGAACCCCGTTCTTGAGCATTACGTGCACCCGTGCCTTCATCGTCGCAACTCCACCTGTGGCCCGCCGCGCCGGGGCCTGTTCCGTTGCGCGGGGGATAGCGCGACTGACCGCGCAGAACAAGCCTTTGTGATGCGGTCGAATGACCGCAGGCGGTTCATCTTGAGGAAATCAATTGCCTGCGCTGCCGGTCAGGCTGGGATAATGTGCATCAACCGCGTTGAAGATGCCGGTCAGAACCATCTCGACGGCCACGGCAACCAGCAGGATTGCCATGATCCGGGTCAGCACGTTGATCATCGTCTCACCCACAAGACGCGAGATGCTGTCGGCAAACAACAGGCCGAGTCCGACGATGAAACAGGCGATGAGGATCGCCGAGCCAAGGGTCACAAGTTCGGCCCCATCCGACAGTTGATGCGAGAACACGATCGTCACGGCAATCGTGCCCGGGCCAATTGTCAACGGGATCGCCAGCGGAACAACGGCAAAGTTCAACTTGCGCGCGTGACCATCGACCACGGCCGCCTGATCGCCCGGCGCCCGATCTTGCGCGTTCAGCATCGACATGCCGATCCCGAAGATAATCAGCCCGCCAGCCACGCGAAACGAAGGAACGTCGATCCCGAAGACAGCCAACACCTCTTCGCCGATTGCAACCGAGATCAGCGCGATCACCGTCACCGAGGCCATCACGATCATGGCTACCCTGCGCCGTTCGGCAGGTGTGCAGTCGCGTGTCATGCTCAGGAAAATCGGGATGTTGTAGAGCGGGTTGAATATGGCCAGAACGGCCGCCAGAAATTTCAGGAAAACCGCTTGATCGAACAACGCGCTCATTCAGTGTGCCACCTTGGTTAGCGGACCGGGTTGGTCGGTCAACCCGAAGATGCGTGACAGGGGCCTGACCTGTCAAACCCGCAATGAAAAATGCGCCGCCCCCGAACAGGAGCAGCGCATCCTTGTTAGGCGCTGCCAGTCGGCGCGATCAGTTGATCAGGGTGGGCTTGCTCACGTTGCTTTTCGGCAGAACGCCCAGGCGACGGGCGACCTCGGAATAGGCGTCGGTCAGGCTGCCCAGATCGCGGCGGAACACGTCCTTGTCCAGCTTTTGTCCTGTCTCGATGTCCCAAAGGCGGCAGCTGTCTGGGCTGATCTCATCAGCGACGATCAGGCGCTGGAAGTCACCCTCGTAGACACGACCGATTTCGATCTTGAAGTCGACCAGACGGATACCCACAGCCAGCATCACGCCGCTCATGAAGTCGTTCACCCGCAGCGCCAGGCTGAGGATGTCGTCCATGTCCTGCTGGTTGGCCCAGCCGAACGCGGCGATGTGCTCTTCGGTCACCAGTGGATCACCCAGCGAGTCGTCCTTGTAGCAGTATTCCACGATCGGGCGCGGCAGTTGCGTGCCCTCGGCAATGCCCAGCCGTTTCGACAGCGACCCGGCGGCATAGTTGCGGACGATCACCTCCAGCGGGATGATCTCGCAGCTGCGAACCAGCTGTTCGCGCATGTTCAGGCGGCGGATGAAATGGGTCGGCACGCCGATCTGGTTCAGACCGGTCATGAAGAATTCGCTCAGGCGGTTGTTCAGAACACCCTTGCCGTCGATCACGTCTTTCTTTTCCGCGTTGAACGCGGTGGCGTCATCTTTGAAATACTGCACGATCGTGCCCGGTTCCGGGCCTTCGTACAGGATCTTGGCCTTGCCTTCGTAAATCTTCTTGCGACGCGCCATGTGCGACCTTTCCAGGCTGGGGCGAGGGAATGAGTCCCATCGCGTTGGCGCTCTCATAGTGCAAGCCCCCCTTTCCCGCAAGTTCATGCATCCGAGAGGCTTTGACGCAGCGCAAATACCTTGCACCCGGCTGCGCGTATGGTCATATCATCAGGAAACACACTTTTACTTGAAGAGGCCCAACACCCATGACCACGTTCGACGAACGCGAAAACGCCTTTGAAGCAAAATTCGCCCATGACGAAGAAATGCAGTTCAAGGCGCAAGCCCGTTGCAACAAGCTGCTGGGCCTGTGGGCTGCGGAAAAAATGGGCAAAAGCGGGGACGAGGCCGCCGAATATGCCAAATCCGTCGTGATCGCCGATTTCGAAGAGGCCGGCCACGAGGACGTGGTGCGCAAAGTCGCCGCCGATCTGGGCGATCTGTCCAGCCCCGAGGAAATCCGCGCCAAGATGGCGGAACTGCTGCCCGAGGCCAAAGCTCAGGTGATGAGCGAAACCAACTGAGGCATGCCGCCTACCTCATGATCTTCATGAGTATTATGAATTTGATTTGACGTCCCGGTCATGCGACACGGGGCGTCTAAATTTTTGGCCTTTGGGGCCACAACTCCGGACATCTCCAATGACCAACGCGCTGACCAGATTGCTGGAAACGAAGGACGCCATTCTTGCCGATGGCGCCACCGGAACGAACCTGTTCAACATGGGGCTACAATCGGGTGACGCGCCCGAGCTGTGGAACACCGACCAACCCGACAAGATCCGCGCTCTTTATCAGGGGTCGGTGAATGCGGGCAGTGACCTGTTCCTGACCAATACATTCGGCGGAACGGCTGCACGTCTGAAGCTGCACGACGCCCACACCCGCGTGGCCGAGTTGAACCGCATCGGCGCCGAACTGGCGCGCGAGGTGGCGGATGCCGCCGGACGCCCGGTGGTGGTTGCAGGATCGGTCGGCCCGACCGGGGAAATCCTGGAACCAGTGGGCAGCCTGACCCATGCCGAGGCGGTCGAGATGTTCCACGAACAGGCCGAGGCGCTGAAAGCCGGCGGAGTCGACGTGCTGTGGGTAGAAACGATCAGCGCGCCGGAGGAATTCCGCGCCGCGGCCGAGGCTTTTGCGCTGGCCGACATGCCTTGGTGCGGTACCATGAGTTTTGACACCGCCGGGCGCACCATGATGGGCGTGACCTCGGCCGATCTGGCGCAACTGGTCGAAACCCTGCCCAACCCGCCGATCGCCTTTGGCGCCAACTGCGGCACCGGCGCGTCTGATATCCTGCGCACGGTTCTTGGTTTTGTGGCTCAGGGAACCGAACGCCCCCTGATCTCCAAGGGCAATGCGGGTATTCCCAAATATGTCGATGGCCACATCCACTATGACGGCACACCCGAACTGATGGGCCGTTACGCCGCCATGGCGCGGGATTCAGGTGCGACCATCATCGGTGGTTGCTGCGGAACGATGCCAGCGCACCTGCGTGAGATGCGCAAGGCACTGGACACTGAACCCCGTGGCGCCCGTCCGTCGCTCGAGCAAATTACTGCGGTCCTTGGGCCTTTCTCGTCGGTCAGTGACGGAACCGGGGACGAGGCGATGCCCGAACGGCGCGCGCGCCGGCGCCGCCGGGCCTGATGGTCAGCGCCCCTCGAACCGGGGGGCGCGTTTTTCCAAAAATGCCACCACGCCTTCGGCGAAGTCGCGGGTGCGCCCACATTCTCCCTGCAGGTGCGCCTCGGTCGCCAGTTGTTGCGGCAAGGTGTTTTCGTATGTGCCTCTCATCGCCTTTTTGATCGCGGCAAAGCCCGCAGTCGGCCCTTTGGCCAGGTACTCGGCGCGCTTGCGCCAATGCGCGGCGAATTCATCGTCGGCAACCGCCTCGTAGATCATGCCCCATTGGTCGGCCTGACGCGCAGAAATCTTGTCGGCGAACAGGGCCGCACCCATGGCTTTGGCCAGACCCATCTGGCGCGGCATGAACCAAGTTCCGCCGGCGTCCGGCAAAAGACCGATCCGGGCAAAGGCTTGCAGGAAATAGGCGCTTTCGGTCGCAATGACCACATCGGCACACAGCGCCAGGTTGGCCCCTGCCCCCGCCGCGGGACCGTTCACGGCCGCGATTGTCGGCACCGGACAATCATGAACAGCTTCCAGCATCGGTTCATATTCGTCGCGCAGCGCGCGTTCCAGATCGATCTTGCCGGTGCTGGACGCATCGCCCAGATCCTGGCCGGAGCAAAACGCCGGACCCGCGCCCGTCAGGACGATTGCGCGCGCGTCATGAGCGGCTTTTTTCATCGCATGGGTAATCTCGGCGCGCATTTTCGTCGTAAGCGCGTTCATCTTGTCCGGCCGGTTCAGCGTGACCACAGCCAGACCGTCCGTGATGTCCAAAAGCACCGTTTCGTATTCCATGAAGTCCTCACATGCGCAGAATTTCCCGAACCCTGACGCAAATGCGGCGCAAGGGAAAGGCAAACCGCACGTCAGTCTTCAAGAATCCGGCGCAGGCGCTCTTTCTCGTCGTCATTCAATCCGTCTACGGCGGAGGTCTCCTCAACCCGCGCACGACCGCGCAGGAAGTTCCACCCCAGACCCGCCGCAATCAACAGCATGGCCGGCCCTGCCAGCCACAACAGCAGGTTCGCCCCCGTGGTCGTGGGTTTGAGCAACACGTATTCTCCGTAGCGGTCGACGATATAAGCAACCGCTTCCTCATCGGTGTCGCCCGCGACAAGCCGTTCGCGCAGCAAAATGCGCAGGTCACGGGCCAGTTCCGCGTTGCTTTCGTCGATGCTTTCGTTTCGACAAACCAGACAACGCAGGCCCGTACTGATGTCTCGTGCTCGGGCTTCAAGCGCCGGATCGTCCAGCACCTCATCCGGCTGGACCGCCATCAGCGGCGATGCCAGCAACAACAGCAAAACGATCAGACGTTTCATTCTGCTGGCACCCCGCCTGCCGGAGCCTTGCGCGCGCCTGCGGCCACCCGGAAGCGGCGGTCGGACAAGCTGAACAATCCGCCCAGAGCCATCAGAATGCAGCCTCCCCAAATCCAATTCGCAAGAGGTTTTATGTAGGTACGCATGACCCAGCCGCCATCGTCCTGCTGATCCCCGATGACCACGTAGACATCACGCAGAAAGCGGTAGTCAATCGCGGCTTCGGTCGTGGGCATGGCGGCCACCGGATAGGTCCGTTTTTCCGGGTTCAACGTAGCTATCTCTCGACCATCTTTTTGAACCTGCACATCGGCCATGGTGGAGAAATAGTTCGGCCCCTCAACCTCGCGCACACCGTCCAGAGTGAACGAGAAACCGCCCACGTCGAAGGTCTCGCCGATACGTGCAACACGGATGTCCTCGACCTCCCAGGCGGTCAGGCCGGCAATCGCAAAGATCGTGACCCCCAGACCGGTATGGGCGATCGCCTTGCCCCAATCCGCACCCGGCAGACGCATCAGACGCCGGAAGCCGCCGGTGCGGCCTGTACGGCTCCACAGATCGACCGCGGCGCCGAAGGTGATCCATGCGCCAAGGAACAAACCAACCGGGCCAAGCGCGCTGCGGCCCGTCTGCAGCACCCAAACCAGTATGGCCAGCGAAACGGCCAGAACAAACGCATAGCGCAGCTGCCATGCGACGCGGCCCAGCCTGCCGCGCTTCCACGGCAGCATCGAGCCAAGCGGCAATGCGATGCCCAACACCACCATGAACGGCGTAAAGGCCGCATTGAAGAACGGTGCCCCGACCGAGAGCTTTCGGTCGAACATCATCTCGGCCACCATCGGCCACAGGGTCCCAAAGAAGACGACAAAACTGCTGACAGCCAACAGGATATTGTTCAGCACCAATGCGCTTTCACGGCTGACCATTCCAAAGAGCCCCTTGGCCTCCATCGCCTGCGCCCTGGCGGCGAACAAGATCAGCGCTCCGCCGATGAACGCCACCAGAATGAACAGGATGAACACACCACGCTCAGGGTCGTTTGCGAAGGCGTGAACCGACGTCAGAAGGCCCGAGCGCACGATGAACGTTCCGATCAGCGAGAAGCCAAAAGCAATGATCGCCAACAGAATGGTCCAGCTTTTCAAGGCTTCGCGCTTTTCGACCACGATGGCCGAGTGCAACAGGGCGGCAGCCAGAAGCCAAGGCATGAAAGACGCGTTTTCCACAGGATCCCAGAACCAGAATCCGCCCCAACCCAATTCGTAATAGGCCCACCAAGACCCCAAAGCGATGCCGATGGTCAGGAATATCCACGCTGCCAGGGTCCACGGTCGAACCCAACGACCCCACGCCGCGTCCACCCGTCCCTCAATTAGGGCAGCAACGGCAAAGCTGAATGCCATGCTCAGGCCCACATATCCAAGGTACAGAAACGGCGGATGGAAAGCCAAGCCGGGGTCCTGCAGCAAGGGGTTCAGATCGCGGCCGTCAAAGGGCGCAACGGGAAGCCGGTCAAACGGGTTCGACGTAAAAAGTATGAAGGCGTAGAACGCGACCCCGATTGCGGCCTGCATCGCTAAGACACGGGCCTTTAGCGTGGGTGGCAAACCCTGGCCGAAAAGCGCGGCCGTTGCGCCAAAAAGCGCCACGATCAGCACCCACAACAGCATCGAGCCTTCGTGGTTTCCCCAGGTTCCGCTGATCTTATACAGCATCGGCTTCAGGGAGTGGCTGTTTTCCACCACGATACGCAGCGAGAAATCCGAGGTCGCAAAGGCCCACACCAGCGCAGCGAAGGCAAATCCTGTCAGAAGACATTGAGCAATAGCCGCGGGCTCCGAGAACAGCATCCATGACGGCCAGCGTTTTGCGGCGCCGATCAATGGCACGACTGTCTGAACTATGGCCACCATGAAGGCCAGGATAAGGGCGAAATGTCCAAGCTCGGTAATCATGGGCTCGGGTATAATCCCGCGCCCGGGCAAGCGCCAATCACTTTCGCCGCAATCAGGCGCACATAGTGTCGCGGGTCAGGCGCGCTGCAGACGCCGCCAGTCCTCAAGCGCCGGGTTGTGATCGGGGATGATCACCTGGGCCGTCAGTTCGGCATCCGGCCCCGGATTGGCAGCCCCCGGACTTTCCGCCCGCATCTCGTGAAGAGCTTGCAAGTTGGCCATGACCTGTGGCGCCCGCATCATCGTAACTGAGATATCACGCTGAAGGTCTTGAACCTTTGCCTGATGCCGCGCTCCGAAATAGAACGACACGATGACGCCCAGTAGCCACCATAACGGCTCGGGCACCAGCGCAATTCCCTGCATCCGCGCCGCAAACCACAATGGATCGACCATCGCGGCCACGAACAGACCCAATGTCCCCAGCGCCAATGCAGGCCTTGGCAACCGATTCAAACCGTCCATGAAACGGTCAAACCCGCCTTTGCGGGGAGCTTCGAATTCCGCGCCGAACTGGTTCATCGCCTGTCCGCGCAGCGAAACAGCGCGTTCCGCACCGGCCTCCGAGTTCTCGCGGAAAACCTCGGCAGTTTCGCGCACCACGTTGCGCCCACCCCCGAACAGAAGATCAAAAACACCTGCGATCAGTCCCATGCGGCTATCCTTTGCTGAAACTCGGCCATGCTCAGGTGATAGGGCGGAGATAAAAACTCCTCGGCCCGGCGGATCCACCCCCCTTTCCCACCGTTGCGGCTGCGCACGTATTTGCGCAAGGCCGGACGTCGGTCAGCCAGCCGGAAATAGTAGTTCCTTCGTGCCACCCCATACGCGTCGCGCAACACCACCGGATCGGGATTTGCGGCCTGATCGCACGCCCCAGCCGTTCGCGGCCCCAAAACGCCATCCACGGCGAGCGAAAATCCCATCTGCACCAAAAGACGCTGCAGGATGCGCACCGCCTGTCCGCCCGCATTCACGTACATATCGAACAGCGTCGGCTGCAGCGCGTCGGGCACCCGTGCCAGACCGGGCTTTTGAAAGTAATGCGTGATGAAAATCGCGACAGCCTGTTCCCGGTCAAGCGCCATCACATCGCGGCGATCGACAGTCCCGTCACGCGTCAGGTCAAGGCCCAACCGTCGCATCGTGTGGATTGTGACACCGTATTTCGTGGCCCCTCCCGGGTCATCCGGATCATCGACGAAGCCGCCCTCACGGGTTACGATCTCGTTGGCAATCTGCTGAACCGACTGCATGCTGCACCTCTGTGTTCCTATGCGGCCCACGGTCCGGTGAAATCCTTAAATCCATGAAACGAAGAAGGGCGCTGCACGACCAGATCGCGCAACGCCCTTGAACACTCATTCAGGCAACCTACCGAAGGCTGTCCTGTTTCAGCTGTCTGCCGGCTCTTCGTAGACGCCCTGCTCCTTCAAGGCATCGATGACCTCTTTCGGCATATAGGTCTCGTCGTGTTTTGCCAGAATTTCAGTGGCTTGGAACACACCATCAACGTAGCTTCCGGTGCCGACCATCCCCTGACCCTCGGAAAACAGATCAGGCAAGACACCGGTGAAGGCCACCTTCACGCTCTCACCCCCGTCGGTAACGGTGAACCGTACGGTTTCACCCTGCCCACGTACGATCGAGCCTTCTTCGACCAAGCCACCGATGCGAAACACCTCATTCGGTGCCGGCGGTTCGGCGATCACCTGGCTGGGCGAGCGGAAATAGTTGATCCCGTCTCGCATGGCATAGCCGATCAAGCCCGTCGCCAGGGCCAAAGCCACAAAAGCCAACAGAATGATCTGTACACGACGACGTTTCTTCAGCGTCTTCATCTCGGCCTCATGGGAACAGTGGGGCCATCATAAGCCCCGTCGTTTCGGGTTCACCTAACATCAGGTTTGCGTTCTGCAAGGCCTGCCCACTGCTACCTTTTGTCAGGTTATCCAGCGCCGCAATCACGATGGCTCGCCGTTCGATCCTGTCAGCAACGACGCCGATATGGCAGAAGTTCGATCCGCGCACATGGTGGGTCGAAGGTGTGTCGCCAAAGGGCAGCATCTGAATGAAAGGCTCGTCTGCATAGGCTGCACACAGCGTTTCATAAACGCTCTGCGGATCACCCTTCACATACGAGGTCGCCAGAATGCCCCGGTTCGCGGGGATCAGGTGCGGCGTAAACTGGATGTGAACCGCGCGGCCCGCCAGTCTCGAGAACTCCTGATCGAACTCGCCCAGATGCCGGTGGGTACCGCCGACGGCATAGGCGTTGGTGCCCTCGCTCAGTTCGGCGTGCAGAAGGTTCTCTTTCAGCGCGCGCCCCGCCCCGGAGACAGCGCATTTCAGATCAAGAATGATGTCATCCAGGTCGATAACACCGGCCGCGATCAACGGCCGCAGCACATACTGCCCCGTGGCAGCATTGCACCCGGTGCCAGCCACCAGTCGCGCAGCGCGGATGTCCTCACGGTAGAACTCGGTCAGTCCGTAGACAGCCTCATCCTGATGCGTGAGTGCGGCATGCGGATTGCCGTACCATTTCTCGTATTCATCGGGGTCGGCCAGCCGGAAATCCGCCGACAAATCAACGATTTTGAGGTCGGAGGGCAAATCCCGGATGACCTCCTGGCTGGTCTTGTGCGGCAGCGCGCAAAAGCACAGGTCGATCTGGCCAAAGTCAATCTGCTCAATCTTGCACAGACGCGGCAAATCCAGATGGCGCAGATGCGGAAACACTTCTGCCATGGTCTGCCCGGCCTTGCGCTCGGCCGCCAGGGCGGTGATTTCCATGTTCGGGTGCTCGGCGATCAGCCGCACCAGTTCGGCACCGGTATAGCCCGAAGCGCCCAGGATTGCGATTTTGTGGGTCATGTTAGACCTCGTAGATTTATGTGACACGTCTGGCACCCGCCGACATGACAGGTACCGAATAAATTCATGACAGGGGCCGGTCCTTGACCTAAGTCAGGCGGCCTTGAAGGTGATCTGTCGTCGGAGAAATTGCGTTGCCCGGTCACTGACCTTCTGCGGATTGCCTGTGGTCAGGTAACCCGCCTCACCCCCACCCGGCATATCCGGATGCCGCTGGAGATAATCCGCAAGGCTTTCGGCCACCAGGTCGCCCTGGCTGAACACTTGCACGTCCGGTCCCAACGCCGCCTGAAAGGCTTCGGCCATCAAGGGGTAATGGGTGCAGCCCAAGATCGCAGCCTGCGGTTGCGGCATCTTGCGCTTCAACGCGTCCACATGGCTCCGCACAAGGGCTTCGGCCAGGATCATGTCACCGTCCTCGATGGCATCGACCACGCCACCGCAGGCCTGCGCCTCAACATCGACGCCGATGGCGCGGAACGCCAGTTCACGCTGAAACGCGCGGCTTGCCACGGTTGCCGGCGTGGCAAACAGAGCCACATGCTTGACCGCCACTTCGCGCGGGGGGCTGTTGTCGCCCCACTGGCGCTCGGTCAGCGCCTCGATCAGCGGGACGAACACACCCAGAACGCGCTTGCCCTGGGGCACGCCCTCTTCCTGCATCCGGCGCAGCGCCGCGGCGCTGGCTGTGTTGCAGGCCAGAATCACCAGATCGCAGCCGCGCGACCACAAGTCCTGCACCGCGTTTCGGGTCAGGTTGTAGATATCCTCGGCGTCGCGCACGCCATAAGGCGCGTGCGCGCTGTCCGCGTAATACAGGAAATCCACCTCCGGCAGACGTGTCTGCGCGGCGTTCAGGACGGTCAGCCCGCCCAATCCGGAATCAAAGATGCCTACTGCCATTTGCCCCTTCAGGCGCGATGCCGTTCCTCGAATTCATAGCCATAGTCATACGACTTCAGCGGCTTCGGAGACAGCTCATACGTGGCTTTGCGCAAGAAATCCATCATCTTGCGCGTATCGCCGGCCAATGGGTCCAGAACGTCGCGGCCGATGGGCTGCCCCACGACCACATCAACCGGGGTATCGACGCGCTTTTTGAACTCTTTGATCAGCAAACCCATGCGCAGCGTCACATGCAGATGGCTGGCGATCTGAAACAGGCGCGAGGTGTGACCATCAAAGAACAAAGGCACCACGGTGGCGTTTGACTTGGCTACCATCCGAGCGGTGAATCCTCGCCAGCCCGGGTCCATCGGGTGCGCGAACGGTCGGGCCGCCGTGCTGACCGTGCCGCCGGGAAAAATCCCGATTGCCCCACCCTGCCCCAGATAATCCAGGGCGGTTTTTCGGGTCTGCAGGTTCAACCGCATCGCCTCTTTGGTCTGATCGAAAGAGATCGGCAGGATGATACGGTTCAGATCCTCGGCCTTGTGGAACACATGATTGGCCAGAATCCGGAAATCTCCGCGGGTCTGGGACAGCACATGACCCATCATCAATCCATCCAGAATCCCGTAGGGGTGGTTGGCGATCAGGATCAGCGGGCCGTCCTTGGGGATGTTCGACAGCGCCCCGCCCACCACGTTCAGGCTCAGCCCGTAACGTTCGACCATGACCGACCAGAAATCGCGGCCATTGGCGACCTCGCGCTCGTAACCATCCGCGCGCCGGATCAGGCGCAGCCGACCGGTCGTGTTCTCCATCAGCTTGATAACCATGCGCCCACCCCGCGTTTCTGCAGAATGGGCGTAGGAAATGTCCCGAGCGACTTGGCGACGTGATTTCATCACGGGTCTCCGGCGTGGCCGTCATCGGACGGCGCGGACAGGAACCTTACCGCGCCTCCATGACACCGATATGACGTTACTCGGCCGCGGCCCGCGTCTCGGTCCCTCCCTGCCGGATTACGGCCAGAAGTTCCTCGCGCCGCTTGGCGGCCTTGGCTTCGTTGGCGGCCAATACCGGACCGAAACCGCGGATGTCCAGCGGCAACCGCGCCAGCGCGACAATCCCATCGCGGGTGTTGTCATCCAGCTTGGGCAGAACCTCTTTCATGTCCGCCTCATACTGACGGATCAAGGCCCGTTCCATTCGGCGCTCGGCGGTATAGCCGAAGATGTCCAGCGGCGTGCCACGTAGCCCCTTCAGCTTGGCCAGAACCTTCATCGGCCCCAGCAGCCATTCGCCGAATTGCCGTTTGCGCGGACGCCCGTCCGGCCCTTTGCCCCCCAGGATCGGCGGAGCTAGGTGGAAGGTCATCTTGATGTCGCCGTCGAATTCGGCGGCGGCCTTGTCGCGGCTGTCCAGCAGCAGGCGGGCCACTTCGTATTCGTCTTTGTAGGACAACAGCTTGTGATACCCACGCGCGACGGCATCCCGGACATTCGGGTCTTCGATCGACTCGAGCAGCTTGAGATAGCGCCTGGACAACCGTTTGCCCTGATAGGCCACCAGATGATCGGCACGGAATGCGATGGCCTGCTCGGGCGTCTTGGGCAACTCGGTCACCGTGGGGGTCACGATGCGCGCCACTTCCTCGGGATGAAGAACCGCCCAGCGGCCGACCTCGAAGGCGCGCTTGTTGCGCTCGACCGCGGCGCCGTTCAGCTCGATTGCGGTCATGATCGCCTCGTGGCTGACCGGTAGCAGCCCCCGCTGCCAGGCCGCCCCGAACACCATCATGTTGGAATAGATCGAATCGCCCATCACCGCGCGTGCCAACTCGGTCGCGTCGAACAGGGCAAGACCGTCCTTCAGTCGCGCTTCCAGCGCCAATTCCAGCCGGTCGACCGGAATGTGGAATTCGGTGTTGCGGGTGAAATCGCCGGTGATGATCTCGTGGCTGTTGACCACCGCGCCGGTCTGACCAGTGCGCGTCAGGCCCAGCGTCTTGGCCCCGGCCGACACCACGAGGTCGCCGCCGATCAGCGCATGCGCCTCGCCCGTAGCCACGCGAATGGCGCTGATGTCTTCTGGCTTGTTGGCCAGGCGACAGTGGATATGCACCGCGCCCCCCTTCTGCGCCAGCCCGGCCATTTCCATCATGCCCGCGCCCTTGCCGTCGATCTGCGCGGCCTGCGCCAGAACCGCCCCGATCGTCACGACACCGGTGCCGCCGACGCCCGTGATGACCACGTTATGCGTGCCCTCGATGTGCGGCAGAACCGGCTGCGGCAGATGCGGGATGTCGATCTCGGTGGTGGCTTCCTTGCGGATCCTGGCGCCTTCCAGCGTGACGAAGGACGGGCAGAACCCGTTGAGGCAGGAGAAATCCTTGTTGCAACTGGACTGGTCGATCGCCCGCTTGCGGCCCAGCTCGGTTTCCTTGGGCACGATCGAGACACAGTTCGACTGCACCCCGCAATCGCCGCAGCCCTCGCAGATGTCCGAGTTGATGAACACCCGCTTGTCCGGGTCCGGGAAGGTGCCGCGCTTGTGGCGACGGCGCTTCTCGGCGGCGCAGGTCTGGACGTAGACGATGACCGACACGCCTTCGATCTCGCGGTACTTGTTCTGAACCGCCATCAGCTCGGCCCGTTCGTGGGTTTCCACGTCGCCCGGCAGCGCCTTGAAGTTCACGTCTTCCTTCTCGTCATAGACGACGGCCACATGCTGGACGCCCATGGATTTGACCTCGCGCACGATGCGCTCGGCGGTCAGATGGCCCTCGTTCTCCTGCCCTCCGGTCATGGCGACCGCGTCGTTGAACAGGATCTTGAAGGTGATGTTGGTTCCGGCCGCCAGCGCCGCCCGGATCGCCTGCACGCCCGAGTGGTTGTAGGTGCCGTCGCCCAGGTTCTGGAACACGTGTTTCGTGGTCGAGAACGGCGCCTCACCGATCCAGTTGGCGCCTTCGCCGCCCATCTGGGTAAAGCCGGTTGTCTCGCGATCCATCCACTGCACCATGTAGTGACAGCCGATCCCGGCATAGGCCCGGCTGCCCTCCGGCACTTTGGTAGAGCTATTGTGCGGACAGCCCGAGCAGAAATACGGCAGCCGCGTCGCGATCTCCTGTGCGTTGTCGTTGCGGCGCGCCTCTTGCAGGCTGGCCAGCCCTGCGCGAATACCGTCGGTTTCGCGACCTTCCTCGATGAAGATCTCGCCCAGCTTTTCGGCGATCATGATCGGATCAAGCGCGCCACGGGTCGGGAACAGCTCTTCGCGGTGCAGCGTGCCTGCCCCGCCCTTGTACCAGCCGTACACGCGACGTCCGCGACGGTCGTCAAAGATCGCCTCTTTGACCTGCACTTCGATCAGCTTGCGCTTTTCTTCGACGATGATGATCAGGTCCAGCCCCTCGGCCCAATCATGGAACCCCTTCATGTCCAACGGGAAGGTCTGGCCGATCTTGTAGGTGGTGATCCCGAGCCGTTCGGCCTCGGCCTCGTCGATGTTCAGTAGCGACATGGCGTGGACCAGGTCCAGCCAGTTCTTGCCCGCCGCGGCAATGCCGATCTTGGCGCCCGGCTTGCCCCAGACCCGCCGGTCCATCCGGTTGGCGTGTGAAAACACTTCGGCCGCGAACCGCTTGTAGTCGATGATCCGCGCCTCCTGCAGGTGCGGCGTGTCGCCCAGCCGGATGTTCAGCCCACCTTCGGGCATGTCGAATTCCGGCGTCACCAGTTGCATCCGGTCAGGCCGGCCATCCACGACCGAGGTCACCTCGATCGTGTCCTTCATCGTCTTGAGGCCGACCCAGACCCCAGCAAACCGGCTGAGCGCAAAGCCGTAGATCCCATAGTCGAGGATTTCCTGCACTCCGGCCGGACTGACGACGGGCATGTACATATCAACCATCGACCATTCCGACTGGTGCAGCACGGTCGAGCTTTCGCCCGTGTGGTCGTCGCCCATCGCCATCAGAACGCCACCATGCTTGGCGGTTCCGGCCATATTGGCGTGACGCATCACATCGCCGGACCGGTCCACACCCGGCCCCTTGCCGTACCACAGGCCGAACACGCCATCATATTTGCCGTCGCCGCGCAGACCGGCCTGCTGGCTGCCCCACAGGGCTGTGGCGGCCAGGTCCTCGTTCAGACCGTATTGAAAGGTCACATCGCACTCGGCCAATTGCTTTTCGGCGCGCGACATTTGAAGATCGACCGCACCCAGCGGAGACCCCCGGTATCCGGTGACCAGACCGGCAGTGTTGAGACCCGCGGCGGTATCGCGCGCCTTCTGCATCATCATCAGACGAACAAGCGCCTGCGTGCCATTCAAAAGCACCGGGCTTTTGGTCAGATCGAAACGGTCATTGAGCGAAATCTTTGGCTGACTCATCAGACGCCTCCCCACGTCGGAATAGTGTGCTGCATTTGACGTCATTTTAGGTCATAATTTCTGACCTGTATACAAAATTCCCCCTGTTCTGTAACGATTTCCCCGTTTGAATATGGAATTTGTTACCTCTTTCATATAGGGCTGCCAAAGGATAACGAAAGTTGCGACGATGAATTGGGACAAGCTCAGAATATTTCACGCGGTAGCTGACGCCGGCAGCCTGACGCATGCCGGAGACAAGCTGAATCTGTCCCAATCCGCCGTCAGCCGGCAGGTTCGCGCGCTTGAGGAATCGCTGGGCGCCACGCTGTTCCACCGCCACGCCCGCGGTCTGATTCTAACGGAACAGGGCGAGCTTCTGTTCGATGCAACAACGGCCATGTCCAAGCGTCTGGACGCTGCCGCGGCGCGAATCCGCGACAGCGAGGATGAGGTCTTTGGAGTCCTGCGGGTCACCACGACTTTTGGCTTCGGGACCCTGTGGCTGGCGCCGCGTCTGCCCAAGCTGTATGAGCAGTATCCGGACCTGAATATTGACCTGATGCTCGAAGAACGTGTGCTGGATCTTCCGATGCGCGAAGCGGATGTCGCGATCCGGATGAAGGAGCCCAGTCAGGCCGATCTTGTCCGCAAGCGTCTGATGACCGTTCGAATGATGTTGTATGCGACCAAGACCTACCTGGATTCGCACGGCGGTGCGCCCCAGACGCTGGAGGATATTTCGAAACACCGCCTGATCTGTCAGACCCCTGCCGCACCCCAGGTTGGCGTTGGCGCTTCGATGGTCAGTCACCTTATGACCTACGAACCCAGCTCACTGCTGACAGTGAACAACTACTTTGGTGTTCTGCAGGGTGTCCTGAATGACCTCGGAATTGGCGTCCTGCCCGACTACGTGACCGAGGATTTCCCTGACCTGGTCCCGATCCTGTCCGACATCGAGACGGCGAATGTGCCGGTATATTTGGCCTATCCCGAAGAACTGAGGCACTCAAAACGGGTCGCAGCGTTCCGAGATTTCGTTCAGGATGAAATCATTGCTCATCGCAAGCAGCTGAAACATCTGGGAAAACTGTAGCTATGCACTCGCGGCATAGCGGACATGCCCTCAATGCGCCCAAAAAACCTTGATCGTTCAAAGAGTGATCCCTAAATGAGCACTCGAAGGCGGTGATGCTGAAACGCTCATCATCTTCATACCTCCCTGTTGGACTACGGCCGAGCTTAGTGCTCGGCCTTTTTTTTGGCCTGCACCCGGGCGCGCGGTGCCAAATCGTTTGGAATTATTTTGCCAACGGGCCTATGATCGCGAAAAACCATAATATTTCGTGTTCGAGGACAAAGTTTATGACCAGCCTACTCCGCCTGTTTTTGATGGCGTTGGTATCCGTCACGTTCCTGGCCCGGCCAAGCATGGCCCAGAGCACCAGCGAACCCACCACCAGCCATGTGACCATCCCCGAAGATCTGACCCCCGAACAGGTCGACGATCTGGTGGCGAGAATGTCTGACGATCAAGTCCGGGCCATTTTGCTGGAACGGCTTGATGCGGTCGCGGCGAAACAGACTGAAACGCAGACTTCCCGTAAGGGGCTGCTGCAAACGATCTCATCCTCGGCGGGCGACATGGCTGCGTCTTGGCTGGATGTGATCCGCAAGGTTCCGCTACTGGTTTCGGCTCAGGTCGAAGCCTTCAGCAATTTCGGAAACAAGTTTGGCGCAAGCGGTCTGGCAACCCTGTTCGGGTTCACCTTCCTGGCGCTTGCAATCGGGTATGCCGCAGAAACCGCGGTTGGCCTTTGGACACGCCGTTGGATCAAAGTCGTCGATGGGGATGCTTCGACCAACCTAAAAGGCGCGGTTGTCTTTTTGTTCAAGCGCTTCTGCGTCGAGTTTCTGGGCCTGCTTGTCTTTTATTACACGCTGGTTTTCGTCGGGCGTCGATTGCTGGACGAACAGCAAATTGCCCAGGCGGCACCGTTCGTATTCTTCCTGATCTGGTTCCCCCGCCTGGGAGCCGCGATTTCCCGTTTCATTCTGGCCCCGAAGCAGAGCAACTTGCGCCTGGTCAACGTGAATGACAAATGGGCAAAATACCTGCATCGGAACCTGATCGGCCTGTTCCTGCTGATCGGGTTCACCCTGTTCATCCTGGATTTCAATGCGATGAATGGCGTGATGCCGGGTGAATCGCGCCTTGGTTTCTGGCTGAACACCGCCATCCACATCTATGTCGGTGTCATTGCTTGGACGGCCCGCAACGGTCTGACCGACATGATGCGTGGTTCCGATCCGGATCGTACGCATTTCGACGAAGAAGTCGCCCGCTACTATCCGTATTTTGCGATCGCCGTGTCGGCGGGTACCTGGCTTTTGGTCGAGTTCCTCGCCGCTCAGCGTAATCCGGCCGTGTTTGCCCTTCTGGCCGAAGGCGCGCATTTCGTCACGATGTTCTGGCTGCTGATCGCACCGGCGCTCGACACGCTGATCCGAGGGCTGACCCGGCACCTGCTGCCGCCGATGATGGGCGATGGTCCGATCGCGGAACGTGCCTACAAATCGACCAAACGCAGCTACATCCGCATCGGACGCGTTCTGGCCGGCATTCTGGTCATTCTGATGATTGCGGATGCCTGGAATTTGGACCTGCAGGATATTGCGGGCGGGGACTCGGAAACCGGCAGCAAACTGGTTCAGTTCTTCATCATCATCGCAATCGGCTACATCCTGAACGAGGTGGTCTCGCTCTGGATCAACCGCCGGCTTGCCAAAGAGCAAACAGCTTCGGAGCAGAGCCCCGATGAGGAAGCCGGCGAAGGCGGCGGTGCCGGCGGCTCGCGCCTGGCCACGGTTCTGCCTTTGCTGCGCGTGACTGCTCAGGTGGCCATCGCGGTGATCTTCGCCTTGCTGGCGCTGGGCGCTCTGGGCTTGGACATCACGCCGCTTCTGGCTGGTGCCGGTATCCTGGGTCTGGCCATCGGCTTTGGTGCGCAGAAACTGGTCTCGGACATCGTGGGCGGCATCTTCTTCCTGATCGACGATGCTTTCCGCGTGGGTGAATATGTCGATGTGGGTGGCACCACCGGCACGGTAGAGAAGATTTCGATCCGCTCCATGCAGCTGCGCCACCATCGCGGTCCGGTGCATACCATCCCTTACGGTGAGATTCAGAAGCTGACCAACTACAGCCGCGACTGGGTCATCATGAAGCTGAAATTCACCGTGCCCTTCGACACTGATCCGAACAAGGTCAAGAAGATCTTCAAGAAGATCGGCGCCGAGATGATGGAGGACCCGCTCCACAAGGATGGCTTCCTGCAGCCCTTCAAATCGCAGGGCGTGTTCGACTTTGACGATGTCGGCATGATCATCCGCGGCAAGTTCATGGCCAAGCCCGGCAAGCAGTTCACCCTGCGCAAGGAGATCTTCAACCGGGTCAAGGCCGCCTTCAAGGAGAACGGGATCGACTTTGCCCGCCGTGAGGTGCGCGTCGCCATCCCCGGTTTGGAAGAGGCCGAAAACCTGACCGAACAGCAGAAAGCGGCGATCGGCGCGGCCGCGGCCGACGCAGTGAACAAGAAGGAAGAGCCGCCTCAATAACGGCGGTGGGACAGTGGCGCATGCGCTGCTGTCCCCGTCATTCCGGTGGTGCAACCTGCATTTCCCGGTCGCAGACCGCTGCATTCTGCCAGCAAATAGCGGGTTCCTGTTCGCTGCGCGCTCTTGACCCTTTCCCAAATCGCCCGGTTGCCCTAAAAGGCCCGCAATCCCGGCCACCTTGGAAACAGGACACACGATGCAAGAGCCCGCCATCACACCGGATCTGATTGCCGCACACGGGTTGAAACCCGAAGAATACGACATGATCCTCGAGATTATCGGGCGCGAGCCGACCTTTACCGAGCTGGGGATTTTCTCGGCCATGTGGAACGAGCACTGTTCTTACAAATCCTCGAAGAAATGGTTGCGCACCCTGCCCACCTCGGGCCCTCAGGTGATCTGCGGACCCGGTGAAAACGCCGGTGTGGTCGATATCGGCGACGGGCAGGCCGTGGTCTTCAAAATGGAAAGCCACAACCACCCGTCGTACATCGAACCCTATCAAGGGGCGGCAACCGGCGTGGGCGGCATCCTGCGCGACGTGTTCACCATGGGCGCGCGGCCCATCGCGGCAATGAACGCGCTGTCCTTCGGCGAACCCAACCACCCCAAGACCCGCCAGCTGGTCAATGGCGTGGTCGAAGGCATCGGAGGCTACGGAAACTGCTTCGGCGTACCGACCGTGGGCGGTGAAGTTCGGTTCCACCCGGCGTACAACGGCAACTGCCTCGTGAACGCCTTTGCCGCCGGGCTGGCCGATGCCGACAAGATCTTCTACTCGGCCGCGTCGGGCGTTGGCATGCCCGTTGTCTATCTGGGCGCCAAAACCGGTCGCGACGGCGTGGGCGGTGCCACGATGGCCTCGGCCGAATTCGACGACACGATCGAGGAAAAGCGCCCCACCGTGCAGGTCGGTGACCCCTTCACCGAAAAACGCCTGATGGAGGCGACGCTGGAACTGATGCAGACCGGCGCCGTGATTTCGATTCAGGACATGGGCGCGGCGGGCCTGACCTGCTCGGCCGTTGAGATGGGCGACAAGGGCGGGTTGGGTGTCCGGCTGGACCTGGAAAACGTGCCCCAGCGCGAAGAGAACATGACCGCCTACGAGATGATGCTGTCCGAGTCTCAAGAACGCATGCTGATGGTGCTGAAGCCCGAGCTTGAGGCCGAAGCCCGCGCCGTGTTCGAGAAATGGGATCTGGATTTCGCCATCGTCGGTGAGACCATCGCCGAAGACCGATTCCTGATCATGCACAACGGCGAAATCAAAGCCGACCTGCCGCTGTCGAAGCTGGCCTCAACGGCACCGGAATACGACCGCCCTTGGGTCCCCACCCCGGCGGCCGAAGATCTGGGCGAGGTGCCGCAGATCGACCCGATCGACGGGCTGCGTGCGCTGATCTCGTCGCCCAACTATGCCAGCAAGCATTGGGTCTATGAGCAATACGACACGATGGTGATGGCTGACACGGCGCGTACGCCTGGCGTTGGTGCAGGCATGGTGCGCGTGCATGGCACCGACAAGGTGCTGGCCTTCACTTCGGACGTGACCCCGCGATACGTGCGCGCCAACCCCGAGGAAGGCGGCAAGCAGGCCGTGGCCGAAGCCTATCGCAACCTGACCGCCGTTGGTGCCAAACCGCTGGCCACCACTGACAACCTGAATTTCGGCAACCCCGAAAAGCCCGAGATCATGGGCCAGTTCGTCGGTGCCATCCAAGGCATCGGAGCCGCTGTGGCCGCGCTGGACATGCCGATCGTTTCGGGCAACGTGTCGCTCTACAACGAAACCGACGGTCAGGCGATCCTGCCCACACCGACCATCGGTGCGGTCGGCCTTTTGGATCACGCCGACGACATCATCGGCACCGAGGTTCGGGAAGGGCATGTGGCGCTGGTGATCGGTGAAACCAAGGGGCATCTGGGCCAATCCGCCCTGCTGGCCGAGGTCTTCAACCGCGAAGACGGCGACGCCCCGCATGTGGATCTGGATGCTGAAAAGCGCAACGGCGACTTCATCCGGGCCAATCGCGAGATGATCAAGGCCTGTACTGACCTGAGCGATGGCGGCATTGCACTGGCAGCCTTCGAACTGGCCGAAGCCGCGGGCGTGGGTGTGCATCTTGATGACGCCCCGACCGAGTTCCTTTTCGGTGAGGATCAGGGCCGTTACCTGGTGGCCTGCAATTTCGATCAGGCCGAAGCGCTGATGATTGCGGCGGGCCAGGCGGGCGTGCCGCTGGTTTCGGTCGGTCGCTTTACCGGAGAAACCGTGCGGATCGGAGCGTCCGAAGCTCCTCTGAGTGAACTCTCAGCGATGTATCGCAGCAGTTTTGCCGAAGCCGTCGCCTGAGCGCGACGACGCTGAACCATAATCGGCTCCTGCGCTGTTCGATCAGCGCGGGATCTGACTTTTCCAAGGGCGCTGCACACCCTTGCGCGGGCTTCGGCATCGCTCTACATCTTTGAAAAGACCTTCAGGAGTATCCTAAATGCCAATGAGCGCCCACGAAATCGAACATCTGCTGCGCGAAGCCTTTCCGAATGCGGAAATCCAGGTCGGCGGCACCGATGGCGTACACATGTCCGCCATGGTCGTGGACGAAAGCTTTCGCGGGAAGAACAGGGTCCAGCAGCAGCGCGCGGTCTATGCTGCACTGAAGGGCAAGATGGACGGCCCGGATGGCGAGTTGCACGCGCTGGCGTTGACCACGAAAGTACCTGAGTGATGAGGCTGGCGGCGGCCAGTGCCATGCTCACTCTGGTGATGGCACGCGCTGCCTTGTGCATTCCGATGGCATCCGACAATTCGGTCGCGTGATATGATCGGTTGGGCTGTCTGGTTCGGAATATGTGTCGGCGGGCTGGTAGTTGCCGAGGCTCTGCTCGAAGCCTATCTGAAACGGAACAGAACAAGATGATTGTCGGATATGCGCCCCGACCCAAACGCTTTGAAACGCAGACCGTGGGAAGCCGACGGTGTGACAAAAGTCAATGTAATCGACGCGGTTCATGCGATGAACCAGCGTAATGAACCAAGAAACTGGTGGCGCAGCCGCCGATCGAAATGACCGCCCGACAGACGGACGAACGCAAACAAGGAAACGCGAAATGACCGACGTTAAGACCCAGATCGACGAGACCGTCAAAAGCAACGATGTGGTGCTGTACATGAAAGGCACCAAAGAAATGCCGCAGTGCGGATTTTCATCTCGGGTGGCCGGTGTTCTGAACTATATGGGTGTCGAATACACCGACGTGAACGTTCTGGCGGACGAGGAAATCCGTCAAGGCATCAAGGACTATTCGGACTGGCCGACTGTACCTCAACTCTACGTCAAAGGCGAATTTGTGGGTGGTTGTGATATCATCACGGAAATGACCCTGTCAGGAGAGTTGGACACGCTGTTCGATGAAAACGGTGTCGCCTACAACAAGGAAGCCGCCGACAAAATCCGCGAGGCAAACGCCTGATCAGCCGCTCAGCGGCTGACACAGTCTTTCAAAATATCGGTTTCGTCGGTGGCTCCGGCCGCCGCGAAACTGACCATCGCGTTCCAGCCTTTCGACCTCAGGGTATACGTCCCCTGCCCGTTCACCGACTCGTAACGGATACCCGAGCCGCTCTGGACCTGGCGCAACGCAATCAACTGACCATCGACGATCATCGCCGCAGCCCCTTCGCCGTCGGAGGGGTTGAAGTATGTCACGGGCAGCTCAACGCCATTTTCGCAGGTGAAGGTCACCGATAGGATGTCAATCTGTGCAAATGCCGGGCCCGAGACCGCCCCGACCAACGCCGCCAGGCACAAACTCCGCAAATGTGTCATCTCGCGTTCTTCTCTTCGATCACCGAGGCCAGCGCCTCGGCGCGTGCCGCCATCTCTGCAAGTGTGTCGGTAACCGAGGGCGGGACAACAGCCACTTCGATCCGTTCTGGTTCTGGCGCGGGCGCACTGCGCATACGCTCCAATTCGCCTTCAACTTCGGCCAGCTTCGCCTCGAGTGTTTTGATGCGATCCTCGGTGGCCGCTGCTTTGTCGGCAAGCATCAGCCCTGCCATCAATAGCATCCGCGACTCGGGCATACGGCCAATCTGGTCGGCCATCACCTGGGCCTCATCGTCCAGCATCTTCGCGGCTGCGTGCAGAAACGGTTCCTCGCCGTCCTGGCAGGAAACCTCAAATCCGCGCCCGCCAATATGAATGGTAACCTCGGGCATTACTCTACCTCTCCTTCGGCCAGGTTGGCGTGGGTCAGCAATGGCTCAAGCCGCGCCAGAACCGCATGAGCTTCGGCCGCGTCGGTGGCGCGGGCGGCCCGGGTGGCCTCCAGCTCGGCCACGGTTGCCTTGTTCAGAAGCTCGGCATCGGGAACGCCGTCCTCGGCAGCCTTTCGCAACTCGTCGACCGCTTCGCGCAATTGGTCATTTGCCTTTCGCAAGCGCTGCAGGTCGTCATCAAGCCGCGACATGGCGGCACCGTGGCTGGCGCGTTCGGCCCGCAGCATTTCCAGTTCGGCATTCAATTCGGGGATACGCTCTGAATCCTCCAGCTGCCGCCGCAATTCGGAGATCTCGGCCTTCAGCGCTGCAGCTTCGTCCTGATTTTCCAGCGCGGCCTTGGCTTCGGCCAGTTCGGCTCGCGCGGCCTCAACTGTGGCCAGTTTGGCATTGGACTCGCCCAACTGGGCGCGCAAAGCGTCGATTTCCTGATCATGCCGCTCTTTCAGAGACTTCAGGCGCTCTTCCAATTGCGCATTGGCCAGCTTTTCCTCGTCCAGAGCGGCGCGCAATTGTCCATCTTCGCTGCCCGAGACCGGACCCGCCGATTGCAACGCCTCGATCCCGGTGCCAATCCGATCCATCGCGGCCATGACGCGTCGCTGTAAGTCTTCGATCTGGCTCATTGCCCCTGTCACCTCTTTACCAAGGTTCGTTCTGTTTTTCCGATGGCCGAATCAATACGGCTCGTACCGGTACTTAGTCTAACGGAATGTTCGCCAAAATACCCACTCTTTGCTTTCAAAGGCTTGAGCAACACTCTTGAAGCGATGGCAATGCGCCGCGCCGGGTTCCGCTTGCACTTTGGGGGGTGGATGGTATTCAGCCCGCAATCTGCCGTAATCCAAAGGAACAACACCCGTGGACCTGACTGCGCTGCGCAATGCCAACCCTGAACACTGGGCGAAGGCTGCGGCCATTCGCACCCTGACCCTTGATGCTGTCGCCGCCGCCAATTCCGGCCATTCCGGAATGCCGATGGGCATGGCCGACGTCGCGACCGTGTTGTTTGAAAAACACCTGAAATTCGACGCCTCGGCCCCAAGCTGGCCTGACCGCGATCGGTTCATCCTGTCGGCTGGCCATGGCTCGATGCTGATCTATGCCCTGCTCTACCTGACGGGCTACAGCGCAGTTACTCTGGACGAGATCAAGAACTTCCGCCAACTGGGCGCGAAAACCGCCGGCCACCCGGAAAACTTCCTGATTGACGGTGTCGAAACCACCACCGGCCCTCTTGGGCAAGGAATTGCCAATGCCGTCGGTTTTGCGATGGCCGAAGAAATCCAGCGGGCCCATTACGGCAAAAAGGTTGTCGACCACTACACCTATGTGATTGCCGGTGACGGCTGCCTGATGGAAGGTGTCAGCCAGGAGGCCATCACCCTGGCCGGTCGGCATGAGCTCAGCAAGCTGATCGTGTTCTGGGACAACAACAACATCACCATCGACGGCACCGTGGACATAGCCGACCGCACCGACCAGGTGCGCCGGTTCGCGGCCTCGGGCTGGCATGTGATCGAGATTGACGGCCACGACCCCAAGGCCATCGATGCGGCGATTGTGCAGGCAAAAGCGTCGAAGAAACCGACCATGATCGCTTGCGAAAGCCATATCGCGCTGGGTCATGCCGCGCAGGATACCTCGAAAGGTCACGGCGCATTGACCGATGCCGAACAGCTGCAGGCCGCCAAGGATGCATATGGCTGGCCGCACGGACCGTTCGAAATTCCGACCGAGGTGAAATCCGCGTGGGAAGCAATCGGCGCGCGTGGCGCAATGGAACGGAAGGCGTGGGAAGAACGTTTTGCCCAACTGTCCGAGCGCAAGCAGGCCGAGTTCAACCGCGCTTATGCTTTCGAGGCGCCGAAAAAGCTGGCTGGCGCCATCCGTGCCTTCAAAAAGCAGGTCTCGGAAGATCAACCCAAGTTGGCCACCCGCGCCTCGTCGGAAAAGGTGCTGAACGTCGTGAACCCGATCATGGCCGAGACGGTTGGCGGATCGGCGGACCTAACCGGGTCGAACAACACCAAATCAGCCGATATGGGCGTGTTTTTGCCGGAGAACCGCAAGGGCCGCTATATTCACTACGGCATCCGTGAACACGGCATGGCCGCGGCGATGAACGGCATGGCGCTGCATGGCGGCATCCGCCCCTATGGCGGCACCTTCATGGCCTTCACCGACTATGCGCGCCCGTCGATGCGTCTGGCCGCGCTGATGAAGATCCCCAGCGTTTTCGTGATGACCCATGACTCGATCGGTTTGGGCGAAGACGGCCCGACGCACCAACCGGTCGAGCATCTGGCGATCTCGCGCGCGACGCCGAACACCTATGTGTTCCGCCCCGCCGACACCGTCGAGACCGCCGAGGCCTGGGAACTGGCGCTGACCTTCAAGGACAGCCCCTCGGTCCTGTCGCTGACCCGTCAGGGCGTGCCGACCGTGCGCACCCAGCACAAGGCCAAGAACCTGACCGCCCAGGGCGCCTATGTTCTGGCCGAGGCCGAGGGCAAGCGTCAGGCGATCCTGATCGCGACCGGGTCCGAGGTATCGCTGGCCATGGAAGCCAAGGCGATGCTCGAGGCCGAAGGGATCGGCACCCGCGTCGTTTCGATGCCCTGCATGGAGTTGTTCGCCGAGCAGGACGAAGCCTATCGCAAGAAGGTCCTGCCCGCCGGCCCCGTCCGCGTCGGCATCGAGGCCGCCGTCCGTGCCGGCGGCTGGGACCGCTGGCTGCTGGGCGAGCGTGGCCGCGAGGCCAAGGCCGGTTTCATCGGCATGTCGGGCTTTGGCGCGTCCGCTCCGGCAGGCGAACTGTACAAGCATTTCGGCATCACCGCCGAGGCAACGGTTGCCAAGGTCAAGGAATTGCTGGGCTGATCCAGCCGATCCAAGCAATCAAAGGGCGGCCATCGTGCCGCCCTTTTCTTTTGTGCCTCAATGGTCCGCTGTCTGCTCTGCCTTTTTGGGCCACAGCGGCGCGATGACCTTGGTCGCCAACGGGATCAGAACGAACCCCCAGGCCAGCCCGAACACGCCGTCCATGGCAGCCTTGCTGATCCACTCCACCGCGCGGGCCCATTGATCGGACACGGCATGACCGGCCGCATAAGCCCAATCGTGGATGTGGTGGCCGAGCCAGCCAAAGCCCAGCACCTCTAGCCCATGGATCATGATCGAGCCGCCAACCCACAGCATCGCCGCCGTGCCCACGACTGACAGGGTCTTCATGACCTTTGGCATCGCCTTGACCAGCCCGCGACCCAGCCCGCGGCCAATCGGTGTCGGCGCGTTCTTTGCCAGATAAAGACCGACATCGTCCATTTTTACGATCAATGCGACCGAGCCATAGACGGCCACCGTGACACCGATCCCCACCACGGCCAGCGTTGCGGCCTGCATCCAGACATTCGGCGCCTCGATGGCAGAAAGCGCGATGGTCATGATTTCGGCCGACAGGATGAAATCGGTCTTGATCGCGCCCTTGATCTTCTGCTCCTCCAGATGACCCGGATCACGGACGTTCATGTCCTCTTCGATCACGTGGCTGCCATGCGGGAACAGCACGTGAAAAATCTTCTCGGCGCCCTCGAAACACAGGTATGACCCGCCGATCATCAGCAAGGGCGTTATTAGCCACGGCGCAAAGTTCGCCAGCAACAACGCAACCGGCAACAGCAGAATGACCTTGTTGAACATCGACCCGCGCGCGATGCGCCAGATGATCGGCAACTCGCGCGCAGGGGCGAACCCTTGGACGTATTTCGGCGTAACGGCCGCGTCATCGATGATCACGCCCGCGGTCTTGGCCCCCGCCTTGCCGGCCGCCGCCGCAACATCGTCGACCGAGGCCGCCGCCACTTTGGCGATTCCCGCCACATCGTCCAACAGGGCCAGCAAACCGCTCATGCCGCATCCTTTCCGTTCATCCGTCGCACTTTGGACCCTAACCGATCCGACAGCTAGCGCAAGCGTTAGCGCAACCACGCCAAGTTTGCGCTAACACATTGCAAATATGATATTTTCTATCTTTTTAGATGGACCGATCATCGCTATATCGCCCGGAACACAAGCGGATTTGGAGACGTCACATGACCATCAAGGTCGGCATCAATGGTTTTGGCCGCATCGGCCGCTGTACCCTGTCGCACATCGCCGCGTCAGGCCGCAACGACATCGAAGTGATCAAGGTCAACGCCACCGGACCGCTTGAAACCTCGGCGCACCTGCTGAAATACGACAGCATCCACGGCCGCTTTCCGCGCGATGTCTCGATCAGCGGCAATACGATGGACCTGGGCCGCGGGCCGATGCAGATGTTCTCGACCTACGACATGAACGAGCTGGACTGGGAAGGCTGTGACGTCGTTCTGGAATGCACCGGCAAGTTCAACGACGGGCTGAAAGCCAAAACACACCTTGAACGTGGCGCGCAAAAGGTTCTGCTGTCGGCGCCGGGCAAGAACGTGGACAAGACGATCGTGTTCGGAGTGAACCACAATACACTGACCGCGAATGACAACATGGTCTCGAACGGGTCCTGCACCACGAATTGCCTTGCCCCGCTTGCCAAGGTGCTGGACGAAGGCATCGGCATCGAAAACGGCATCATGACCACGATCCATGCCTATACCGGCGACCAGCCCACGCTGGACCGCCGCCACAGCGACCTGTACCGCGCCCGCGCCGCCGCCATGTCGATGATCCCCACCAGCACCGGTGCCGCCAAGGCGCTGGGCGAGGTTCTGCCGAACCTCAAAGGGCGTCTGGACGGCTCGGCCATTCGCGTGCCCACGCCGAACGTGTCGGCCGTCGACCTGACCTTCCGCGCCGCGCGCGAGGTGACCGTCGACGAAGTCAACGCCATCGTCGCCGAGGCCGCCAAGGGGCCGATGCAGCGCGTTCTGGGCTATGAACCCGCCCCCCTGGTGTCGACCGATTTCAACCACACCGAAGAAAGCTCGATCTTCGCGCCGGACCAGACCCGCGTCGTGGACGGCCGAATGGTCCGCGTGCTGGCCTGGTACGACAACGAATGGGGCTTCTCGGTACGCATGGCCGATGTCGCCGTCGCCATGGGGCGCCTTAACTGATCTCATCAAGACCGCTTGAACCGCGTCGCCCGCTCAGGTTATCTGAGCGGGCTTTTTTGTTCGGAGCAGCAATGACAAACCAAATCGCGATCTGGCTGGGAGTCTTTATTCTTGGCGGTCTGATGCTGGACTTCGCGCTGTTTGGAACCGAGCATCTCCTGTTCCTCGGCAAGAAGTTTTACGACTTTCTCGACTGGGTCGCGTTCTGGCGCTGACAGAGGTTTTGCTTGACATTTTCGCCTGACTGCCTTTGTTAGCGCTAACTGATTTCAATCGCGGCTTAGCGGCCATTTAGACGGAGCGCGACATGACACTCAAACTTGCTATCAACGGATTTGGACGGATCGGGCGCGGTGTCCTGCGCGGCCTGATGGAAAGCGGTCGTACGGATGTGCAGATCGTCGCGATCAACGACCTCGCCAAGCCGGAAATGAATGCGCATCTGTTCGAGTTCGACAGCGTGCATGGCCGCTACGCCAAACCGGTCACCCTGAGCGAGGCCGGGCTGGACGTAGGCGCAGGCCCGATCCGGCTGACCAGCGAGCGCGACCCAGAGGCGCTTGATTGGTCGGACGTCGACGTGGTTCTGGAATGCACCGGCGTGTTCCGCACGCGCGAAGCTGCGTCTCGCCATTTCAAGAACGGCGCGAAGAAGGTTCTGATTTCGGCGCCAGCACGTGGGGATGGCGAGGTAAAAACCGTGGTGTTCGGCGTGAACGACCACGAGCTGACCGCCGCCGACACCGTGGTTTCCAACGCATCCTGCACCACCAACTGCCTGTCGCCGGTCGCTGCCGCGCTGGATGCGGGCCTGGGTATCGTGCACGGCAATATGACCACGGTGCACGCCTATACCGCCAGCCAGCCGGTGCATGACACCGCCGGCAAAGACCCGTACCTGTCGCGCGCGGCGGCCCTATCGATGATCCCGACCACCACCGGTGCGGCCTCGGCCGTGGGGCTGGTTCTGCCGCAACTGCAGGGCAAACTGACCGGTCAGGCGATCCGGGTTCCCACCCCGAACGTCTCGGTCGTCGATCTGGTGGTCGAGGTTTCGCGCCCCACCACCGAAGACGAGGTCAACGCCCTGTTCACCGAGGCCGCGGCCAAGATCCCGACGGTTCTGGCTGCGGAAACCCGCCCGTTGATCTCGATCGACTTCAACCACGATTCCCACAGCTCGACCGTGTCGCTGGCCGAAACCAAAGTGACCGACGGCACGCTGGTTCGCGTTCTGGCCTGGTACGACAACGAGTGGGGGTTCTCGAACCGGATGCTGGACACCGCTGCCGCGATGGGCGCTCTAGCCTAACCGCTCTTTCAGCGCGATATTGACTTGGGGCGTGACGAATTTCGACACGTCCCCACCCAGCCGGGCGATTTCCTTGACCAGTTTCGAGGCAATCGCCTGGTGCCGGGCTTCGGCCATCAGGAACACGGTCTCGATCGAATCGTCGAGCGCCCGGTTCATCCCAACCATCTGAAATTCATATTCGAAATCGGCAACAGCACGCAGGCCGCGTACGATGATCTGCGCCCCTACGTCCCGGGCGCAGTCTATCAGCAGGTTTTCGAATGGATGCGCAACAATTTCAGTGCCGGTCTGTTCGGTCAGGTAGGCGCATTCCGCCTCAATCATGGCCACCCGCTCTTCGAGCGAGAACAACGGACCCTTGTCGCGGTTGATCGCGACGCCAATCACCAGCTTGTCGACGAGCATGGCTGCCCGGCGGATGATATCTATATGACCCATGGTGATGGGGTCAAAGGTTCCCGGATATAATCCAACCCGCATCGCGCCCTCCTGAGCAATAAAATTTCTGCGCAAGCAAACACAAGTTTTCCGCAGCTGCAAGAGGCCGCAATGTCGTCAGATGGGGCTAGTGCCCCATGATCATGCCCTGCAGGGCATCTTTTTCCATGGCCAGTTCGGACAATTGCGCTTTTACGACGTCGCCCAGAGTGACGATCCCAATCAGTTTGCCATCTTCGACAATCGGCATGTGGCGGAACCGACCTTCGGTCATGCGAGCGAGAACGTCCTGTACCTTGTCCTGTTGGGTGGCGGTCACCAGTTTCTTGGTCATGTAGGCGCTGACCGGCTGTGTCAGGCACCCGCTGCCACTGGCGGCCAATTCCCGCACGATATCGCGTTCCGAGAGGATGCCGGCTGCGGTTTCGCCATCGTCCTCCGATACGATCACCGTACCAATGCGCTTATCGGCCAGAATCTTTGCCGCGTCGGACACGGTCATCGAAGGCGCCACCGTCACAACCCCGTCCGTCGACTTGGACTTCAGAATGGCCTGTACAAGCATGGGCAATACCTCCGAAATAATTTTCCCGTTTTCCAAAGCGTTGCCCGATTAGATCAACCTGTCAAGCTTGGGCTTCGGCTTCCAGCCGCGCAACTTCGTCGCGAATTCCCCGGCTGAGCGCTTCTGCAAATCGGTTCAACCGTTCGTTGCGTTGATCACCCTGATGGCGAACCAGGTGAAAGCTGCGCGTCAGACTGACTTGATCCGTCAGAATTTTTTTCAGCTGAGGATGGAACGGCAACGTGAAGTCATGCGCGATACATACCCCGGTACCCAGCGAGGCTTGCCGCAACTGCACCGAGACCGAGTTCGATGCAAGTGGGACACGATCAATACCCAGATCGTTGAGATAATCGAGCTCGCGGTCGAAGATCATGTCCGGGATATAACCGATCATGCGGTGACCCTTCAGCTCACTGACCGAGCGAATGGGTCCATGCCGCGAAAGGTAGCCGGCTGTTGCCACCATATGCAGCTTGTAGTCGCTGATCTTTTGCACCAGCAGCTTGCCGGCCGTCGGGGCGCTGACGGTGATGGCCATATCCGCCTCGCGGCGCGACAGGTTGATGATCCGCGGCAAGGCCAGGATCTGTATGTCCAGGTCGGGATTCGAGTCGCTGATTTTGGCGCAGACTTGTGGCAGCAGATAGTTGGCGCTTCCGTCCGGAGCACCGATCCGGATTTGACCACTCAGCGACTTGGTCGCGCCTTCCATCGCGCCAGCCGCTGCGCGCATCGCCTCCTCAGCGCCTTGAGCGTGCTCGAACAGTCGCTCTCCGGCCGAGGTCAGTACGTAGCCCTGCGGTGACTTCGTGAAAAGCGGCGCTTTCAGTGCTGCTTCCAACCGGGAAACCCGCCGCCCCACTGTCGCCGGGTCGATCTTTAATAACCGCCCGGCCGAAGACAGGCTTTCCTCGCGCGCAACCGCCAGGAATACGCGCATGTCATCCCAGTTCGGATCCATCCCCACCCCTGCATTTTTGCAAAACTCTTTTGGGATATTGCCTCTGTTCATGAGATTTATGCAAGCCTATGCTGCGCGCAAATTCAGCGGAGGAGTTTGCGATGCAAGACCTGACCCATTTCATCAACGGCGAATACACGCCCGGCACATCCGGTCGATTTGACGACGTCTACAACCCCGCCACGGGCGAGGTTCAGTACAAATGCCCGATGGCCAGCGCTGCCGAGACGACGGCAGCAATCGAACACGCCGCTGCAGCCCAGCCCGCATGGGGCGCGACCAACCCGCAAAAGCGCGCCCGCGTGATGATGCAGATGGTCCACCTGATGCATCGCGACATGGAAAAGCTGGCCGAAGCGCTGAGCCGCGAGCACGGCAAGACCCTGCCCGACGCCAAAGGCGACCTGCAGCGCGGGCTTGAGGTAATCGAATACTGCATCGGCGCCCCGCAGATGCTGAAGGGTGAATTCACCGACAGCGCCGGCCCCGGCATCGACATGTATTCCATGCGCCAGCCGCTGGGCGTTGTCGCCGCCATCATGCCGTTCAACTTCCCGGCCATGATGCCCTTGTGGCATGTCGGCCCTGCACTGGCCTGCGGCAACGCGGTGGTGCTGAAGCCCTCGGAACGTGACCCATCGGTACCGCTGATGCTGGCCGAACTGTTCGTCGAGGCCGGTCTGCCCAAAGGTGTGTTCCAAGTCGTCAACGGCGACAAAGAAGCCGTGGACACCCTGCTGGACAGCGAGATCATTCAGGGTGTGTCCTTCGTCGGCTCGACCCCCATCGCGCAGTACATCTATTCGCGCGCCACGGCGAACGGCAAACGCGCCCAGTGTTTTGGCGGGGCCAAGAACCACATGATCGTCATGCCCGACGCCGACCTGGATCAGGCCGCCGACGCGCTGGTGGGCGCCGGTTTCGGCGCTGCCGGCGAACGCTGCATGGCCGTTTCGGTGGCCGTTCCGGTGGGCGAGGAAACCGCTGACGCGCTGATCGAGAAGTTGGTGCCGCGCATCGAAAAGCTGAAGGTCGGCCCCTATACCGCGGGCGACGACGTCGATATGGGGCCCGTCGTGACCGCCGCCGCCAAGGAACGCATCCTGGGCCTGATCAATTCGGGCGTGGAACAGGGCGCGAAACTGGTCGTCGACAACCGCGACTTCAAGCTGCAGGGCTATGAAGACGGTTTCTTTGTCGGCCCCCACCTGTTCGACCATGTCACCCCTGACATGGACATCTACAAACAGGAGATCTTCGGCCCCGTTCTGTCCACCGTCCGCGCCGGATCGTACGAAGAGGCGCTGAAGCTGGCGATGGACCATGAATACGGCAACGGCACCGCGATCTTCACCCGCGACGGCGACACCGCCCGTGATTTCGCCAGCCGGGTCAATATCGGCATGGTTGGCATCAACGTCCCGATCCCGGTGCCGCTGGCCTATCACACCTTCGGCGGCTGGAAGAAATCCATGTTCGGAGACCTGAACCAGCACGGCCCCGACAGCTTCAAGTTCTACACTCGCACCAAAACAGTGACGTCGCGCTGGCCGTCGGGCATCAAAGAAGGTGGCGAGTTCAACTTCAAAGCGATGGACTAACAGACTGATTTAAGAACAAAGGCCGCCCTAAATTGGGGCGGCCTTTTTGTCCGCAGGCAAACCCAATTCGCCAACCGTTACCTTGTGCACCTTCTGCTTGGCAAAAAACTGCGCAATCCGGCACGCGTTCACGAGAATTTCAGCACCGACCTCTGGCTTCACCTCTATGCCCGGCATAAATTGGCCGAAAATTCGAGCAGTCAGTCGCCAGGAGGCCATCGTGACAACCAGAATTTCCCGCCGCTCTGCCCTTTTGGGGGTAGCATCCGTATTGGCGTCGCCGACTTTGTTGCGGGCGCAGAGCCAGGACGCCTTCCCTCAAACCGAAGAGGCGATCAGTACTCAGCTTCCCGTTCGCCGCAACGTATCGTCCTTTTCCAAGCAGGACTGGCAGGATCACTTCGATGAACTGGGCGTGGGCTGCTTGCTGGCTGACATAACCAGCCGCGCGGTGCATTACTGGGGTCCTGACGGTACCTACAAACTGTACCCCAGCTCGGTTCCCATGAGCGAAGAGCTGACCAAACGCGGCTACACCGAAGTCGTGCGCAAAGCGGAAAATCCCAGCTGGACGCCGACCGCATCGATGCGCGAGCGCGATCCCAACCTGCCGGTCCGCATGGAAGGTGGAGATCCGGGCAACCCACTTGGCACTCGCGCCATGTACCTTTCCTGGCCGGCTTACCTGGTGCATGGCACACATGACACCCGCAAGATCGGACGCCAAAGTTCATCCGGGTGCATCGGGTTGTACAACCAGCATGTCGAGGAACTGTATCCTCTGGTCCAGATCGGAACAAAAGTCAGACTGCTGTGAAACGACAAAGCCCCGGCTGATCGACCGGGGCTTCGATTTTGTGGCGAGTGGCTTGATTACTCGGGGATCAGAACCGTGTCGACAACGTGGATGACACCGTTGCTGGCTTCGATGTCGGCCTGAACGACATTCGCTCCGTCGACCTTGACGCCGTTCTTGGCATTGACGCTCAGACGTTCGCCCTGAACGGTCAGAACCTTGGCCCGCTTACCCGCGATGTCACCCGACATCACTTTGGCCGGCACAACGTGATAGGTCAGGATGGCGACCAACTGATCCTTGTTTTCGGGCATCAGCAGCGTCTCGACGGTGCCCTCGGGCAGAGCGGCGAACGCTTCATCGGTGGGCGCGAACACCGTGTAAGGGCCTTTGCCCTTCAGCGTGTCCACCAGACCGGCGGCCTGCACAGCGGCGACCAGCGTGTTGAACGACCCTGCCGAAACGGCGGTGTCCACGATGTCTGCAGCTTGGGCTTTCATCGGCAGTGCGAGTGCGACGGCGGCTGCGGCACCCATGAATGTACGACGGAACATGTTTAGTCTCCTCTCCAGCGTGATATGGAAAGGGGTACGCGCGCTTTCGAAAAGCGGATCACGAAAAAATCTGCTTTACCGCTTCTGAACCCAGATACTCTGCGCTCGGCCTTCTGTCAGAAAGGGCAAGGCTTCGACGGCATCGGGACGCGCCTGCTGAAGGTAGTAGCCGGGCCAAAGCATTGAAAACGAACCAGATTGCAGCAACGCGTGCAGCATGTACTGCTCGCCCCAACCCGGGCAGTCATAGAAAAACCGCTTGGGATATTCATAGGGCAAAAAAACATCGTGGACATGGATCACGACGCCTGATTTCAGGTTCGGAATGATGCGGCAGAATAGATGCGCTACGTCATTGCTCATGCGCACGACATGGCTCGAGTCGATGAAAAGAACGTCACCCGCCTCGAGCTGATCGAACACGGATGCGTCGACCTCTTCCAGTCGTTTCTGTTCGAATTGATCAACCACATGCGCGATGTCTGCGCGCGGATACGGGTCAACCGCCGTGATACGGGTTTCCAAGCCGCCATCAAGAACGGCTTGCCGGGTAACACGGGTGGAGTTTCCACATCCGACCTCAACGACACGTTTCGGCTTGAACCGCCGGATCATCAAGTACAGGGCGTCGGCGTCCGGACTGTCGTAGTACCCGTTGCCGATCCGGTAGCCGGTCTGGTTCCGCTCAGGATCCTTCAAAGCAGCCAGTGCTTCGGCATGGACCGCATACTCGGAGACCAGTTCGGCAATATCGAACCCTTCCATCCCGGGTGACAGGGCATAGGCCGGTCGAGTCAGGCCGCCTGCCCGCTCGAATGCTTCAAGCCGTGCCCGCTCATCCCTCTCGGGGGCCTTGTCGATCAACCGTGTGCCGAACCTGTCCAAGAATGCATTGAGCTTCGGGAATTTCCTGGGTTTCACGACATACGGCTCCGATTATCTGTCTGGCTTCTGCGGTGCTTACCGTCGGCACACGGGTCAGCGCAAGGTCGATGGCGCCAAAGCCTTGGCAAAAGAGCGGATTCCGTATTCACTGATCCCAATAGGGAACGGGAGGCCCGCGCATGCAGCAGGATTTCACGATCGGCATCGAAGAGGAATACCTGCTGGTCGATCGCGACAGTTTGCAACTGGCGCAGGCGCCCGAGGCATTGATGCAGGCCTGCCAGGCGGATTTTGAAGGCCAGGTCAGCCCGGAATTCCTGCAATGCCAGATCGAGGTTGGAACCCGCCCGCATACGACGGTCAAGTCCGCGCGTGAGGACCTCAGTCGGCTGCGGTCCTGTGTCGCCAAGCGCGCCGCCGAGCACAACCTGTCGCCTATCGCTGTATCCTGCCACCCTTTTGCGGATTGGAAAGACCAGCACCACACGCGAAAAGAGCGGTATGACAACCTGCAACACGCGCTGGGGGGTGTCGCCCGGCGCATGCTGATCTGCGGGATGCATGTGCATGTCGGCGTGGACGATCCCGCGCAGCGCGCCGATATCCTGCCGCAACTATGTTATTTTCTGCCCCACCTCCTGGCGCTTTCAACCTCATCACCATTCTGGAACGGACAGGATACCGGGCTGTCCTCGTATCGCCTGACGGTGTTCGACAACCTGCCCCGCACCGGCCTGCCCCCCATTTTTGGCAGTTGGTCCGAATACGAGCGCACCACCGGTGTCCTGGTCGAATTGGGTGTAATCGAGGATACCTCGAAAATCTGGTGGGACCTCCGACCGTCGCACAGCTATCCGACTCTCGAGACGCGGATCATGGATGTGCAGCCTCGCATGGAACACGCGCTGTCGCTGGCGGCCATGGTACAGGCATTGACCCGAATGCTCTGCCGTCTGAAAGACCGCAACCTGCGCTGGCGGCAATATGATCGGTTCCTGATCGGCGAAAACCGTTGGCGAGCGCAGCGCTACGGTGTGGGTGAAGGGCTTATCGACTTCGGAGACCGCTCGATCAAGCCGATGCCCGACCTGATGGGCGAGTTGATGGGCATGTTGGCCGAAGATGCCGAAGCATTGGGCACCATGGCCGAGTTGGCCCGTTTGCGTCAGATCGCCGAGAGCGGCACCTCAGCCACGCGACAGCGTCGCGTTCACGCCGAAGCGCTGGCCAATGGCGACGATCCGGGCCAGGCGGTGGTCCGGCACCTGATTGACGAATTCCACGCTGATCTCTGACTCTCACACCGCATTGAGGATCTGTCTGATCCGGTCGGCCACGGGCTCGTACAGGCTGCGGGCTTTCCAATACCCATTGTGCGAAAACGGATTCCATCCGGTGAAGATATTCCCGACCCGGATTGCCTGGTCGGTGATCTCCCCCGTTCCGACAAGCTGCCCATAGCTGGGCGCGATCGGTCCAAGGGGGAAGCCAAGAACGTCGTGCTTGTCATAATAGTTCTGCCACCAGTTATGGAATTGCAGGGTCAATGGCAATTCCTGGTTGGGGCGTTGGATCGGCGTGATGTCCTGTTCGGGATAGGCGAACAGAAAGATCGGGATGTTGCAGCCAAACGTGACCAGCCCGGCCACTGTCTGCATGTCTTCCACCGGAACACCGTGCTGCGGCAATCCACCGTGGCGCAGATGGCGCTGAAGGTCATAGATGTAGTTCGACATGATATGCCCACCCAGGGAATGGGCGACGATCAGGATGGGGGCACGCTCGCCGATCTGAAACCGGACGATGCGTATCACTTGCGCAACTCGTTCATGGATCGCGGCATAGGTCTTGTCGCTGCCGTCGGGGGTCGGGCGATAGGATGCCGCGTCGGACAGGTTGCACACTACGAAACGGCGCGTGCGGTCATAGCCAGTATAGGGGCTTATGCTGTTCAGATAGGCCATCTGCCGCCCCTGCAGGATCTGCGCCCAGATCACCTCGTGCCAGGCAACCTTGCTCATGTCCTGCCCCAACTGCCGCCCCACCCGGTCGTGCAAGTCGCTCGAAAACGTCGGCACCGAGGACGGCTGGTTCGGCCCGACCGACTGGCTGCCCATTCCGTGTATCGCAACCACGGCCATCTTGTAATTCGACATCCACAACTCCGATCAATCAATAAAACGAATGGCTCAGCATAACCGCCTTTTGGCAATCACCCAAATCCGGCGCACGTGCATCACGGGGTTTGCTCAGCGTGAAAAATTTCTGTAAGGATTGCGCAATAAATAAACAGTCGTTCAATTCACGTCGCCACAAGGGGGAGACCGGCCATGGATTTCGCGCTGACCGAAGAACAGACGGCCATTTTCGATATGGCCTACGCGTTCGGGCAAGAACAGATCGCACCTTTCGCCCGCCAGTGGGAGGCCGAGGGCACCATACCCAAGGATCTGTGGCCCAAAGTCGGCGAACTGGGCTTTGGCGGGCTGTATGTGTCCGAAGAAAGCGGCGGCTCGGGCCTGACCCGTCTGGACGCCACGCTGGTGTTCGAGGCGCTGTCGATGGCCTGCCCCTCGGTCGCGGCCTTTCTGTCGATCCACAACATGTGCGCCAAGATGCTGGACAGCTTTGCAAGCGATGAATTGAAATCGCGCATCATGCCCGACGTTCTCAGCCTGAACACGGTGCTCAGCTATTGCCTGACCGAACCGGGCTCGGGCTCGGACGCGGCGGCGCTCAAGACACGGGCCGAGCGCACCAACGACGGCTATACGCTGAACGGCACCAAGGCCTTCATCTCGGGCGGCGGCTATTCTGATGCCTATGTCTGCATGGTGCGCACAGGCGGCGACGGGCCCAAGGGGATCTCGACCGTCTATGTCGAGGACGGCACACCGGGCCTCAGCTTTGGGGCGCTGGAACAGAAGATGGGCTGGAAAAGCCAGCCCACCGCGCAGGTCCAGTTCGACGACTGCAAGATCCCGACCGAAAACCTTGTCGGGACCGAGGGCGACGGGTTCAAATACGCGATGATGGGCTTGGATGGCGGGCGTCTGAACATCGCCTCATGCTCGCTGGGTGCGGCGCAGGCGGGGCTGGACATGACGCTGCAGTACATGTCCGAGCGCAAGGCCTTCGGCCAGAACATTGACCAGTTTCAGGCCCTGCAATTCCGGTTGGCCGACATGGAGATCGAGCTGCAGGCCGCCCGCACCTTCCTGCGTCAGGCCGCATGGAAGCTGGATCAGGGCACGCCCGACGCCACCAAATTCTGCGCGATGGCCAAGAAATTCGTGACCGAGACCGGATCGAAAGTGGTCGATCAGTGCCTGCAGCTGCACGGCGGCTACGGCTATCTAGCCGATTACGGCATCGAAAAGCTTGTGCGCGATCTGCGGGTGCATCAAATTCTGGAAGGCACGAACGAGATCATGCGCGTGATTGTCGCCCGCCAACTGCTCGCCCATCGCTGAGGTTTCCATGTCCGATATCGACATCCGCACCACGGGCCGCGCCGGCCGGATCACCCTGACCCGGCCCAAAGCCCTGAATGCGCTGAGCTACGAGATGTGCATGGCCATCGACACCGCCCTGCGCAATTGGCGCGAGGATGACGAGGTCGACCTGGTCATCCTGGACGCCGAGGGCGACAAGGCCTTTTGCGCGGGCGGAGACATCGCCGAGTTGTATGCAACGGGCACCAAGGGCGACTATGCCCATGGGCAGAAGTTCTGGCGCGATGAATACCGCCTTAACGCGATGATCTTTGAATATCCCAAGCCGGTGGTCAGCTTCCTGCAGGGCTTTACGATGGGTGGCGGCGTGGGCATCGGCTGTCACGGCACACACCGGATCGTCGGCGAAAGCTCGAAGATCGCGATGCCCGAATGCTCGATCGGGCTGGTGCCGGATGTGGGTGGGTCGCTGCTGCTGGCGCTGGCGCCGGGGCGGTTGGGCGAATATCTGGGCGTCACCGGCACGCGCATGGGTCCGGGCGACGCGATCTATGCCGGGTTCGCCGACCACTTCATACCGCAGGACCAATGGCCCGACATGATCGAGATGCTCGAGGCCTCAGGCCAGGCCGACCTGCTGGCCGAACATGCCGCCCCTGCCCCTGACCGGACTTTGCCGCAGGACGACATCGACCGTTTCTTCGGCGGTGAAACCCTGGGCGACGTACTGACCGACCTGCGCAATGGCGACACCGAGTTCACCCGCGGCGCGCTCGAGGCGATGGGCCGCAATTCGCCGCTGTCCATGGCCTGCGCGATCGAGATGCTGCACCGCCTGCGCGGCCCCGCCCTGACCATGCGAAAGGCGCTGGAGTTGGAATACCGCTTTACCTTCCGGTCGATGGAGCACGGCGATTTCCTCGAAGGTATCCGGGCGCAGATCATCGACAAGGACCGCAACCCGAGATGGCAGTTTGCGGACATGAACGTGCCGGCCACGGCGGTATCACGGATGCTGATGCCGCTGGGCGCGGACACGCTGACATTCGAGGAGGAGTGAAACATGAAGATCGGATTCATTGGCCTGGGCAACATGGGCGCGCCGATGGCGGCCAATCTGGCCAAGGCCGGTCACGACGTGACCGGGTTCGACACCGCAGGCGTGTCGGTCGAGGGCGTGACCAAGGCCGAAACGGCCATTGATGCGGTCCGCGGGGCCGAGGCGGTCATCACCATGCTGCCCAATGGCGACATCCTGCGTGCGGTGGCCGATCAGATCATTCCGCACATGGAGAAAGGCGCGGTGTTCATCGACTGCTCGACCGTCGATGTGGACAGCGCCCGCGCCGTGGCGGATCAGGCCGAACAGGCCGGGCTTCTGGCCGTGGACGCGCCGGTTTCGGGCGGAATTGGTGGCGCGGCCGCCGGCACGCTGACCTTCATGGCCGGCGGCTCGGACGCGGCCTTTGCCAAGGCGGCCCCGCTGTTCGACACCATGGGCCAGAAGGCGGTGCATTGCGGCGCGGCGGGCGCCGGTCAGGCCGCCAAGATCTGCAACAACATGATCCTGGGCGTCACCATGATCGCCACCTGCGAGGCTTTTGCCCTGGCCGACAAGCTGGGCCTGGACAGGCAGAAGATGTTCGACGTGGTCAGCACCTCGTCGGGCTACAGCTGGAGCATGAACGCCTATTGCCCCGCCCCCGGTGTCGGGCCGCAGTCACCTGCCGACAACGGCTACAAGCCCGGTTTCGCCGCCGAGCTGATGCTCAAGGACCTGCGGCTCAGCCAGCAGGCCGCCGAAAGCGCCGACGCCGACACGCCGATGGGCCAGATCGCCACTGCGCTGTACGAACAGTTCGTCGAATCCGAAGACGGCAAGGGAATGGATTTCTCGGCCATGCTGCCCCGGTTCGAAAAGCGCAGCCGCGGCTGAGCTTGGGCGGCATTTCGCCGCCCAGGGCTTGCACTTCGGGCGGTCATTCCAAAATATCGGGAAACGCGGCATGACGGCGCAACGAACCGAGGGGAACCGCCCATGAAGACACTTTTGCATATTGCACTGCTTGCCGGCCTGTCACTGATTCCGGTCGCGACGCTGGCTGACAACGGCAAAGGCAAGGGAAAGACCAAGAACACGATCTCGGTCGAGCGCACTGCCCCGCAGAAGGGCGCAAAATCCGTTGCCAATTGCCCGCCCGGATTGGCCAAGAAGGCCGTGCCTTGCGTCCCGCCCGGGCAGGTCAAGAACTGGTACAAGGTCGGTGACCGGATTGATCGCGACTATGTCTGGATCGACGATCCGTACCGCTATGGTCTGAAACGCGGCGGCAACTACGTTCGCGCGGGCGACTACGTCTACAGCATCGACCCCGATACGCGCAAAGTGCTGAACCTGATCGGCGCAGTGGCGGATATTCTGTACTGACGCGCAGCCAGCCTATTCGGCCGCCACGCGTTCGGGGTTCAGCATCGGTTTGAGGTATCGCCCGGTGTGGCTGCGCTCGCATTTGGCGACCTCTTCCGGGGTGCCGACAGCAACGATCTCGCCGCCGCCATCGCCACCCTCCGGGCCGATGTCGATGATCCAGTCGGCGGTTTTCACCACGTCCAGATTGTGTTCGATCACGACGACAGTATTGCCCTGATCGACCAGTTCATGCAGCACTTCCAACAGCTTGCGCACATCTTCGAAATGCAGGCCGGTTGTGGGCTCGTCCAGAATGTACAGGGTCCGGCCCGTCGAACGTTTTGCCAGCTCTTTCGAAAGCTTGACTCGCTGCGCCTCGCCGCCCGACAGGGTCGTGGCCTGCTGGCCGACCTTGATGTAGCCCAGCCCCACGCGTGCCAGCGCATCCATCTTGTCGCGGATCGAGGGTACGGCCTTGAAGAACTCCTGCGCGTCTTCGACCGTCATATCCAGCACGTCGGCGATGGACTTGCCCTTGAACTTGATCTCGAGCGTCTCGCGGTTGTAACGCGCGCCCTTGCAGGTCTCGCAGGTGACATAGACGTCGGGCAGGAAATGCATCTCGATCTTGATGACTCCGTCGCCCTGACAGGCCTCGCAGCGCCCGCCCTTGACGTTGAAACTGAACCGCCCGGGCTTGTAGCCCCGCGCCTTCGCCTCGGGCAGACCGGCGAACCAGTCGCGGATCGGGGTGAAGGCGCCGGTATATGTGGCCGGGTTCGACCGTGGCGTGCGCCCGATGGGCCGCTGGTCGATGTCGATCACCTTGTCCAGATGTTCCAGCCCCTTGATCGTTTCGCAGGGCGCAGGCGTCTGACGCGCACCATTCAGACGCATCGAGGCGGTCTTGAACAGCGTCTCGATCGTCAGGGTCGACTTGCCGCCGCCCGACACCCCGGTCACGCAGACGAACTTGCCCAGCGGAAACTCGGCCGTCACGTCTTTGAGGTTGTTGCCCGAAGCCTTTACAACCGTTACCTTTTTCTTGCTCCCCTTGCGCCGCTCGGCGGGCACCGGAATTTCCCGAACCCCCGACAGATACTGCCCTGTAATCGAGGCCGCATCGGCAGCGATCTGCTCGGGCGTGCCGTGGCTGACCACCTGCCCGCCATGCACGCCGGCACCGGGGCCGATGTCGAACACATAGTCGGCTTCGCGGATGGCTTCCTCGTCATGCTCGACGACGATCACGGTGTTGCCCTGATCGCGCAGGTTCTTCAGCGTGCCCAAAAGGCGGTCATTGTCGCGCTGATGCAACCCGATCGAGGGTTCGTCCAGCACGTAAAGCACGCCGGTTAGGCCCGAGCCGATCTGGCTGGCCAGCCGGATGCGCTGGCTTTCGCCGCCTGACAGGGTACCACTTGAACGAGACAGCGTAAGGTATTCCAAACCAACGTTATTCAGAAACCCCAACCGCTCACGGATCTCTTTCAGAATCGCGCGGGCAATCTCGTTTTTCTGGGCGCTCAGATGGTTCGGCGCGTCCTCGACCCAGGCCAGAGCCTCTTTGATCGACATTTCGACCACCTGACCGACATGCAGCCCTGCAATCTTGACGGCCAACGCCTCGGGGCGCAGGCGATAGCCCTCGCAAGTGTGGCAGGGACGGTTGTTCTGATACCGTTCGAATTCCTCGCGGATCCACGCGCTGTCGGTTTCGCGATAGCGGCGCTCCATGTTCGGGATAACGCCTTCAAAGCTGCGGGTCACCTGATAGACCCGTCCGCCTTCGTCATAGCGGAACTGGATTTCATCATCGCCCGAGCCATGCAGAAACACCTGCTGCACATGCGCCGGAAGGTCCTTCCACGGCGTGTTCTTGTCGAACTCGTAGTGGCGCGCGATCGCCTCGATCGTTTGCAGGAAATAGGGCGACTTGCCCTTGCGCCACGGGGCAAGCGCGCCGTCATACAGTTTCAGCGTCTGATCGGGCACCACAAGCCGTTCGTCGAAAAACAGCTCGACCCCCAGCCCGTCGCAATCCGGGCAGGCCCCGAAGGGCGCGTTGAACGAAAACAGGCGCGGTTCGATCTCGGGGATGGTGAACCCACTGACCGGACAGGCAAAATTCTCTGAGAACGTGATGCGCTCGGGCTCGCCCTCGCGCGGGGCGGTCTCCAGTATCGCGATGCCATCGGCCAGGTCCAGCGCGGTGCGCAGGCTGTCGGCCAGGCGGGTCTCCATCCCCTCGCGCACGACGATCCGGTCAACGACCACGTCGATGTCATGGCGGAACTTCTTGTCCAGCGTCGGCGGCTCGTCCAGTTCGTAGAACTGGCCATCGACCTTGACGCGCTGGAACCCCTGCTTGCGCAGTTCCAGAAACTCTTTCTTGTACTCACCCTTGCGGTCGCGAACGATGGGCGCCAGCAGATAGCCTCGGGTGCCCTCCTCCATCGCCATGATCCGATCGACCATGTCCTGAACCTGCTGGGCTTCGATCGGCAAACCGGTGGCGGGGCTGTAGGGCGTGCCTGCGCGCGCGAACAGCAGGCGCAGATAATCATAGATCTCGGTAACCGTTCCCACGGTCGAACGCGGGTTCTTCGACGTGGTCTTCTGCTCGATCGAGATCGCCGGGGACAGGCCGCTGATGTGATCCACATCGGGCTTTTCCATCATGTCCAGAAACTGGCGCGCATAGGCCGACAGGCTTTCGACATAACGGCGCTGGCCCTCGGCATAGATCGTGTCGAACGCCAAGGACGACTTGCCTGAACCGGACAGCCCCGTGACGACAACCAGCTGATCGCGCGGAATGTCCACGTCGATGTTTTTCAGGTTGTGCTCGCGCGCACCGCGCACCTCGATATTCTTCAGCTCAGCCATCCAGGCCCCCAACACACAAGTGTCCTAGAGATAGGCGAGCGACGCTGAGTCTCCAACCGAAAAGTTAGAACAAAGTGGGAACGAGCAGATTTTCTCCGCTTGGGTCACCCGTCTTCGGGCTTTCGCGCCATGGCCCAGGCACAGATCGGAAAATCCGGGTCGTTTTCCAGGCTGTCGGTTTCAGGGTCATAGACAGGCGGCCAGACCGGTTCGAGGTTCCGCAAACCCGCCTGACGGTTGCCCCATTGCGCAGCCTGAATACTTTCCGGATCAAAGCCACATTCGGTCAGCAGGTTGCGCAATCCCCGCGCCGACCAGCGCGAACAGTCGTGCGGTGCGGCATGGAATGGGATGAAGAACGGCACGGCCAACCAAAACCACCCTCCCGGCCGCAGCATTTCGAGCACGTTCAGAGTGGCTTCATAGGGCCGGTCAAGATGTTCCCAGACCTGGTTGGCCAAGATCAGATCGAATTGTCGAACCTCCCCACGCTCATCCATCAGCGGGCCTTTGCAGATATCGTGCTGACGATGCCAGATCTGGGTATGGCTGCGAAACCCGAACTGCGTTCCCCATTTTCCCGAAATTTCGGCGCAATCCAGCGCCTCGGGCCCCAGACTCCCTATCCATTTCTTGCTTTGACGAACCATGACGACGCGGTTCAAGCTGACCATCGAAAACCCCGACTGCGTGCTACCTGCCGGGACCGATTGTCCAGAAAAGCAAAACTGTGTCCACAGGGAACGCAACGACTTTTGAGGAGAAGTGGCGCGGTTGACGGGGCTCGAACCCGCGACCCCCGGCGTGACAGGCCGGTACTCTAACCAACTGAGCTACAACCGCGCATTAGGGTCTATGTCGATCCGTTTGCCTGGATCAAAGGCTGGCAGCGATGGCGCGGTTGACGGGGCTCGAACCCGCGACCCCCGGCGTGACAGGCCGGTACTCTAACCAACTGAGCTACAACCGCCCGCTGCCCGTTCATTGCTGAACGTTGGGGTGTATTATGGCTACGCCCGGGCATCGTCAAGCGGCGTTTTCAAGTTTTTTGCACGAACCGGAAAATTTGTTCCCGAGCCCGTTTGGCATGCTCCTTTGGGATAGCGCCGGCGCGGAGACACCCTAACCCTTGGTTGCCATCGCCGAGCCGCAACAAAACGGCGAACTTGCCAACGAATAGTCAGACGGCAGATTCTACTGCTAACAATTGCCCTGCAAAATCCCCCTCGACACAAATCGCTTGGCTTTCATAGCCGTCCACGTTGCAGTCGTTTCCTAGTTCCGGGACGAATTCAGCGATCAGTGTCTGGTTCATACCAAGGCTTCATTTGTTTCGGTTTCAATCTGGCGCAGCTGGCTCGCTGCATTAACCGCATTTGGGCTGCGCCACTTGTTAGACGCTCAAAACTATCGGACAGGGAAAAAGCCCAGTCACAGGACCCAAACGGTCTTGTCCGGATATGGAAAAAAACCGCATGCCTCCCCTCTTGCAGCCGGATAGAAAGCACTGTAATACGCCGCCCTACGGGTGATTAGCTCAGTGGTAGAGCGCTTCGTTCACATCGAAGATGTCAGGAGTTCAAATCTCTTATCACCCACCATTCCCTCTCTTTTTCAACGCTTGATACGGATGAGACTCGGCGTCTATCCTTGAGTTCGGGCCGGTGCAGCACCGGCATGGCAATCAGGGACATGCATGGCCGAACTAAAGCGCGACATCGGCCTGGTGGGTCTGACATTCATATCTGTCGGAGGAATCATTGGCTCAGGCTGGCTGTTCGGGCCGCTTCTGGCCGTTCAGCACGCTGGCCCCGCGGCCGTTTTGTCCTGGATAATCGGGGCTGTGGCAATGTTCATTCTGGCCATCACATTCGCCGAAATCTCGGCCATGTTGCCGATCCCCGGAGGGATCGCCCGGGTCCCGCAGTTTTCACACGGCAATATCGTCGCCATGACGATGGGTTGGACTGCCTGGATCGGGTACAACACGACCGCTCCGATCGAGGTCGAGGCAATGCTGTCCTACCTCGCACCCTATGCACGCTGGCTGCATGCGCCATCTGGTGACCTGACCACGCCCGGACAGGCTGTGGCCTTGGTATTCATGGTGTTCTTCGTCCTGATCAACATGCTGGGTGTCAAGTTCTTTGCGCGGGTCAACACAATGATAACAAGCGCAAAGGTGGCTATTCCGATCCTGCTATCCGTGGTGCTGATCCTCTCACGTTTCAATGCCGAGAACTTCACGCAGCCCGACGGGTTCGCACCGTATGGGCTCAAGGGAATAATGGCCGCCGTTTCGACCGGTGGGGTAATCTTCTCGTTCATCGGGTTCAGGCATGTGGTCGACATGGCAGGCGAGGTGCGAAACCCGAAATTCGACATTCCGGCGGCGCTTGTATTGTCGATCATCATGTGTGCGGCAATCTATCTGGGCCTGCAGATTGCTTTCATCGGCTCGCTCGACCCTCAGATGCTGGCGCAAGGCTGGGCCAAACTGAGTTTTGCCGGAGAAGGCCCTTTGGACGGAGTCATAATGTCCGTCGGGATATTATGGTTCATCAGCATCCTCAACGTCGGCTCGGTGATCGGGCCGTTCGGAAACGCCCTCGTGGCCACCGGTTCGAATGCGCGGATCGCGATGGCCCTGTCGCAGAACGGGTTTCTGCCCGCGCGCATCCAGCATCTGTCGGCCTTTGGCGTGCCCATCTGGGCGCTGGTGCTCAACTTCGTGATTGGCACCCTTTTCCTTTTGACCATTCCTTTTGAGACGGTGATCGCCCTGAACGGGGCAGCGATCGTCCTGTCCTTTGCCGTCGGCCCCATCGCCGTTGTATGCCTGCGCAGCCTATTGCCAGACAGGCCCCGTTCGATCCGCGTTCCAGCGGTTGGTTTTGTCGGAATGCTGGCCTTTGCGATTGCAACTCTGATCGTATACTGGAGCGGCTGGGATACTGTCTGGCGCCTGGGCATCACCCTTCTGATCGGACTGCTCCTGCTTTTGGCGCGGTTTCGGGGACGCCTGGAACAGATGGATCTCAAACAGGCCTTGTGGCTCGCGCCCTATCTGGCTGGACTGGGGTTGATCTCGTTTCTTGGTCAATTCGGAGACGGTGCGCTGCACCTGATCCCGTTCGGGTGGGACATCTTGTTGTGCACCCTGCTGTCATCGACCATTTTTTGGATCGCAGTCCGGTCCGCCCTGCCCCCTGAGAAATTCCAGCGCTACATAGACGAGGAAGAAGTTCTGGACCCATCAAAACCTGTAATCGGGCTTTGAATCAGAAAGAGCGGGGATTATTCCCCGCCCTTCTCGTTGTTTTCAGATCAGTGCGCCGTGGCTGAAGGTCCACTGTTATCCGAAGCCTTGGCCGCTGCGGCCGCGGCTTCTTCGGCGGCCTCGTCCCATTCGATCGGCTCAGGTTTGCGCACCAGTGCGCGCTCCAGAACTTCGGACACGTGCTTGACCGGGATGATCTCCAGCCCTTCCTTCACGTTGTCGGGGATGTCGGCCAGATCCTTCTCGTTCTCTTCCGGAATAAGCACCGTCTTGATGCCACCCCGCAAAGCTGCGAGCAGTTTCTCCTTCAACCCGCCGATCGGCATGGCGTTGCCACGCAGCGAAACTTCGCCCGTCATGGCGATGTCCTTGCGGACCGGGATACCGGTCAGAACCGACACGATCGAAGTCACCATCGCCAGGCCGGCGCTGGGTCCATCCTTGGGAGTCGCGCCGTCAGGCACGTGCACATGGATGTCGATCTTGTCGAACTGCGGCGGTTTGACCCCGATCTGAGGCGAAATCGACCGCACATAGGACGAAGCCGCGTCGATGGATTCCTTCATCACATCGCCCAGCTTGCCTGTGGTCTTCATCCGACCCTTGCCTGGCAGCTTCAACGCCTCGATATGCAGCAGGTCGCCACCGACCGAGGTCCAGGCCAGACCGGTCACAACGCCGACCTGATCATCCTGTTCAGCCAAACCGTAACGGAACTTGGGTACACCCAGGAACTCGTGCAGGTTCTCAGCCGTCACGACAACCCGGTCGGTCTCGTTCTTGATGATCCGGGTCAACGATTTGCGCGCCACCTTGGCAATCTCGCGCTCAAGATTCCGCACACCGGCCTCGCGGGTATAGGTGCGGATGATCGCGGTCAGCGCCTCGTCGGTCAGCTCAAACTCTTTGGCTTTCAGCCCGTGGTTCTTCACCTGCTTCGAGATCAGGTGCTGCTTTGCGATTTCGCGCTTTTCGTCTTCGGTGTAGCCGGCCAGAGGGATGATCTCCATCCGGTCCAGAAGCGGCCCAGGCATGTTGTAGCTGTTCGACGTGGTCAGGAACATCACGTTCGACAGGTCGTATTCGACCTCAAGATAGTGGTCCATGAACGTGCTGTTCTGTTCCGGGTCCAGCACCTCAAGCATGGCCGAAGCCGGATCACCACGGAAATCCTGCCCCATCTTGTCTATTTCATCGAGCAAGATCAGCGGGTTCGTGGTTTTCGCCTTTTTCAGCGCTTGGATGATCTTGCCGGGCATCGAACCGATATAGGTCCGGCGGTGTCCGCGGATCTCGGATTCATCGCGCACCCCACCCAACGAGATGCGGATGAACTCGCGCCCCGTGGCCTTGGCGACCGACTTCCCAAGCGAGGTCTTGCCCACGCCCGGAGGGCCGACAAGGCACATGATCGGGCCTTTCAACTTCTTCGAGCGCTGCTGAACCGCCAGATACTCGACGATCCGCTCCTTGACCTTTTCGAGGCCATAGTGATCGGCATCGAGGATCTGCTGCGCCCGGCCAAGGTCTTTCTTGACCCGAGACTTGGTGCCCCAAGGCAGCGACAGGATCCAATCCAGATAGTTGCGCACCACGGTCGCTTCGGCCGACATCGGCGACATGTTCTTGAGCTTTTTCAGCTCGCCTTCGGCCTTTTCGCGGGCTTCTTTCGAAAGCTTGGTCTCGGCGATCTTGGCTTCCAGCTCGGCGATCTCGTTCGCGCCGTCCTCGCCATCGCCCAGCTCCTTCTGAATGGCCTTCATCTGCTCATTCAGATAGTATTCGCGCTGGGTCTTCTCCATCTGCGACTTGACGCGGGTCTTGATCTTCTTCTCGACCTGAAGAACCGACATTTCGCCCTGCATCAGGCCATAGACCTTTTCCAGACGCTCGCTGATGCTGAGCGTTTCCAGCAGGTCCTGCTTCTGTTCGACCTCGATGCCAAGGTGACCCGAAACCAAATCGGCCAGTTTCGCCGGATCGGTTGTCTCACTGACAGCGGTCAGGGCTTCTTCCGGGATGTTCTTGCGAACCTTGGCGTACCGCTCGAACTCATCGGCGACAGTGCGCAAAAGCGCCTGCGTCGTCGTAACGTCGCCGGGAATTTCGGTCAGGTATTCGGCGCGGGCCTCAAAGAATTCTTCATTCTCAATGAACTCCGAAATCTTGACGCGTGCCTGCCCTTCGACCAGCACTTTGACCGTGCCATCGGGCAGCTTGAGCAGCTGCAGGACATTTGCCAGAACGCCGCTGCGGTAGATACCGTCCTTGGTCGGGTCGTCGACGGAAGGGTCAACTTGACTGGACAGCAGAATTTGCTTGTCATCCTGCATCACCTCTTCCAGCGCGCGCACCGACTTTTCACGCCCCACGAACAGCGGGACGATCATGTGCGGAAACACGACAATGTCGCGCAGCGGCAGAACGGGGTATGAGGAATTAAGAGGCTCTTGCATGCTCTATCCTTATCATTGGCAAGATGGCACTGACCCCTGTTTCAGGCAGCCGTCGGCCATCTCCTTTCTCGGACGATAAAGGTGGGGCGCGGACCGCCCCATTTCAACCTCGTCGCCTTACCTGTACAAATCAGAATGGCCCGAGGTTTCCCCGACTGCAAGGCATCGCGGCAACATATCCACTGATTTTGACTTGGGTCGCCCAACACGCCCGTTAGAGCGGCTCGATATCACCCAGCGCCCGCTGCGCATGGAACTCGGCCTGCCAGACCTCGAATGCACCGGCGGCGATGGCGTCCCGCATACCCTGCATGATCTCTTGGAAATAATGCAGATTGTGCCAGGTCAGCAGCATGCCCGAAATCATTTCGTTGGCCCGGAATACATGGTGCAGGTAGGCGCGCGAGTAATTCGAGCAGGCCGGGCAAGTGCACTGTTCGTCCAGCGGACGCGGATCGTCGGCGTGGCGGGCGTTCTTGATGTTCACGACCCCGCGGCGGGTGAACACCTGCCCCGTCCGTCCCGAGCGCGACGGCAGCACGCAATCCATCATGTCGATCCCGCGCGCCACGGCGCCCACGATGTCGTCGGGCTTGCCCACGCCCATCAGATAGCGCGGCTTATCGGTCGGCAGGAAATCAGGCGCATAGTCCAGACAGTCGAACATGGCCTCCTGCCCCTCGCCCACCGCGAGGCCACCAACGGCATATCCCTCGAACCCGATGGCCTTCAGCGCCTCGGCGCTTTCCTCGCGCAGGTCGCGCTCCAACCCGCCCTGCATGATCCCGAACAGCGCATGGCCGGGCCGGTCGCCGAACGCCTCGCGCGACCGTTCGGCCCATCGCATCGACAGGCGCATCGACTCGGCGATCCGGTCGCGGTCGGCAGGCAATGCGGGGCATTCGTCGAAACACATCACGATGTCCGACCCCAACAGGCGCTGGATCTCCATCGACCGCTCGGGTGTCAGCTCGTGTTTGGAACCGTCGATATGCGATTTGAAGGTCACGCCCTTCTCGGTCAGCTTGCGCAGGCCCGCCAGGGACATCACCTGAAACCCGCCCGAGTCGGTCAGGATCGGGCGCTCCCAGTTCATGAACTTGTGCAAGCCGCCCAAGCGGTCGATCCGTTCGGCCGTGGGCCGCAGCATCAGGTGATAGGTGTTGCCCAACAGGATGTCGGCGCCGGTGGCCCGCACGCTTTCGGGCATCATCGCCTTGACCGTCGCGGCCGTGCCCACGGGCATGAAGGCCGGCGTGCGCACCTCGCCCCGCGGCGTGTGGATCACGCCGGTGCGGGCTTTGCCGTCGGTGGCCTTCAATTCGAATGAGAAACGCTGGGTCATGTCATCGCCTCGGGTCGCTGAACCGGGCAGGCTTTGCCCGATCGGCGCGCGCAATGCAACCCGTCAGGGCAAGCTGGCAACCCTTTGCGTGAACAGGTCCACCACCTGCTGACCAACGACGTCACAGCACACCTGCAATGGTGGGCGAGACGAGTCCGGCCGGGTTGCCCCAACCTTGGGCCCCTCGGTTACTACCTTCAAACCTGTTTTTTGAGTTTCGAACATCGCACGGTGCGAACAGGCGATGACGGCCGTCGAGTCATGAAGACCGCAGCCGTCCAACCCGGCAACATCGCGGTAGAAATTCAGATAGAACTGAGAGATATCGTTCAGAAATCCACCGATTTGAGGCGCACGTCGTGCCAGTTCCTCGAAATCAGCCGCGCGATAGAGCGTTCTCAGGGTCACATCCAGACCCACCAGAACCGTCGGAGCGGGCTGGGCAAACACCTCGTCCGCAGCTTTGACATCATGATAGATATTCGCCTCGGCGTGTTCGGTGATGTTGCCAGGACAGAAGACTGCTCCGCCCATGATGACCAATTGGCCGATGTTCTGAGCGAAATCCGGATCCAGACGCATCGCATCGGCAATGTTGGTCAGCGGCCCAACCGCACACACCGTCAGGTCCCTCTTGTGACGCCGGGCCATCTCGACCAGAAACTCGTCTGCGCTCAGGTCGTGGTTCGCGCCGATCTCGGGCACATCGGTTACATCGCCAAAACCCTCATCCCCATGCACGTGCCGAGAGGGCGTGTGCGCATCAGCTTCCCATGGAAACGCTGCGCCCTGCGCAACAGGTATGTCCAACCCAAGCTTGTGAACCAGAAACCGCGCGTTCCGGCTGGACTGCTGGACATGCGTATTGCCAAAAACCGTAGTCAGGCCGATCAGGTCAATTTCCGGGGCGGCGGCGGCGTAGGCGATCGCCATGGCATCGTCGATGCCGGGGTCTGTGTCGATAATCAGTTTCATTTCGCCCCGATAGCGCAATCAACGGCGGATGCAAAGCGGCCACAGCCCGAAATATCCGTGCTTTGTCCCAATTACCTTGCATGGATATCCTGTTCGGTTCATTTCATAGCTGAGTTGAAATTCAGCCCTTCAATCCCCAAATGTATACCATCGTACACAAAAAATGAGGACAGAAATGACCGAAGACCAGATCATCGGACTGCTATCATCGAACATCATCTACCTGCTTGGGGCGGCTTTGGTCGTCGTCATCATCCTCAAGGGTATCAAGATCGTTCCACAATCCGAGAAATACGTGGTCGAACGGTTCGGACGCCTCCACTCTGTGCTGGGCCCCGGGATCAACTTTATCGTTCCTTTTCTGGACGTTGCGCGCCACAAGATATCCATTCTGGAACGTCAGCTGCCCAATGCGACGCAGGACGCCATCACCAAGGACAACGTGTTGGTGCAGATCGATACTTCGGTCTTCTACCGTATCCTCGAGCCTGAAAAGACCGTCTACCGCATTCGCGACGTCGACGGCGCCATCGCAACGACCGTCGCTGGTATCGTGCGGGCCGAAATCGGCAAAATGGACCTGGACGAAGTTCAGTCAAATCGCGCGCAACTGATTGAACGCATTCAAGAAAGTGTCGAAACCGCAGTTGATGACTGGGGGATCGAGGTAACCCGCGCCGAAATTCTGGACGTGAACCTGGATCAGGCGACCCGCGACGCCATGCTGCAGCAGTTGAATGCCGAACGCGCCCGTCGCGCGCAGGTGACCGAAGCCGAGGGCCAGAAACGCGCGGTCGAACTGCAGGCCGACGCCGAGCTGTATGCGGCGGAACAAGCCGCCAAGGCGCGTCGCGTTCAGGCGGACGCGGAAGCCTATGCAACCGGCGTCGTCGCAAAGGCCATCCAGGACAACGGGATCGAAGCCGCCCAGTATCAGGTTGCGCTGAAGCAAGTTGAGGCATTGAATGCGATGGGCAAAAGCGGAGGCAGCCAGACGATCGTCGTGCCCGCAAATGCGCTCGAAGCGTTTGGCGACGCCTTCAAAATGCTCAAGGGAGGCAAATGATGGCAGATCCGATCTGGCTGACGTGGTGGGTATGGCTGGCAGCCGCACTGGCGCTGGGCATTCTGGAAGTGGCCCTGCCAGGTTTCATCTTCCTTGGCTTCGCTATCGGCGCGGCTATCACCGGCATCCTTCTGGTCATCCCCGGCTTAGCGCCGAACCTGCCTGTCCTGCTTTTGATCTTCGCCACCTTGTCGTTGATCGCATGGCTCGTTCTGCGGCGCATGTTCGCGCTGCCACATGGGCAAGTCAGGACGTTTGACCACGACATCAACGACTGACCGGTGCGGCGCCCTGTAGCGGGGTGCCCTACCCCCTCTGGACGCTGCCTTCAGCTTTCCCTATATAATTGCTCAGGTAACAACCCGAGGCATTCATGACCCACCCCAGCGAACAGCTTGAAGGCACGCCCCTGATTGCGCCTTCGACCGTTGAGCACCCTCTGTACGAATCCGTGGTCGAGGCCTGCAGGACTGTCTATGACCCTGAAATTCCGGTCAATATCTATGACCTTGGACTGATCTACACGATCGACATCAGCAGCGACAACGCCGTCAAGATCATCATGACCCTGACCGCTCCGGGTTGCCCGGTGGCCGGTGACATGCCCGGCTGGATCGTCGAGGCCATCGAGCCCGTTGCCGGGGTCAAGGAGGTGGATGTCGAACTGACCTGGGAACCACCCTGGGGCATGGAGATGATGTCCGACGAAGCCAGGCTGGAACTTGGCTTCATGTAAGGGCCTGTCGCGCTGAGCGCGTGGGAATTGTCACAAAACTGAAACCCAGTTGTCACGGATCGGTCGTCGAACCGTTACGTTGCTGCGCAACAAGTACAACGCGGGCTTCGCAGTCGGACCCGTCACAGGAACTCGGCAACTCAAATATCGCTCCAGCAGTCAATGGCGACCACGTTTGAGCGTCTACCGCCCCCCGCCGAGGCTCTGCAATACTGGGCCGTTCTTGCCCGAAAGCGGCCCTATTTTACTCTCTGAGGTACACTCAGTTCACGTTGCACTGTGCTTTGATCTCGGCGGCGCGGTCGTCCAGTTTCTTGACATAGTCACCCGACAGCATCTGCAACCGCTTCTGCTCTGTGCCAGAGATCAATCCAAGCAACGCCCCGGCCGGCGTGATCGCGACCACACTTTCCGCCTGCTGATCCTCGGCGTGTTTCTTTTCCGCCGCAATTGCACGCAGGTCGCCTTCGGCGGTCGAGCAATTCACCGGGTGCCGCTTTTGATCGCCCGCTGCATGAACGGCACTACCGGCCACCAGAAGAGCCAGAAACGCAACCTGCCGGCAAAAGCCAATCTTATTTGAAATCCGCAACATCATCGAAACCCACCTTGTTCTGCTGTCAATTCGATCTCATCGGCAAACCCTGCCCTCTGCCCGTACGGTACGGTCAAAACCGGCGATGAGCAAACTTGTGGCTCTGCGCTCTCTTGAGCCCGGGCCCTCGGGGCCTTAGATTAGGTATAACGCGCGAAAATGGAGACGACGATGTTCGGCATTCCCGGCAAACAGGCCGTGACGATGACGCCCAAAGCTGCAGAGCAGATCCTCCGCCTGATGACGTCGGGCGGCCATGCCGGTCTGCGGATTGGCGTCAAGAAAGGTGGCTGCGCCGGTATGGAATATACCATGGAGTATGTCGATCAGCCGGATCCGCATGACGAAGTGGTCGAACAGGATGGGGCGCGGGTCATGATCGCTCCGATGGCTCAGATGTTTCTGTTCGGAACCGAGATCGACTACGAGGTTTCGCTGCTGGAATCCGGGTTCAAGTTCAAGAATCCCAATGTCGTCGATGCCTGTGGCTGCGGCGAGTCGATCAAGTTCGACGAAAACCTGGCCGAACAGCGCTGAGTCACCTAAAGCCTGCAACGTTTGTGGGCAGGTGAACTGCCGCCGGCGCCGTCTGGTTGAGTCCACCCAGATCGATCCGTCGCGCGACTCGCCAGCGCGCGGCCACCCAAGCGCAATTGTCAGACCTAGATCCGGGTGCTAACTGGATAGAAACGCACGAAAGATCACGGAGACCCCGCTATGCGACGCAGACTGGCAGCCGGAAACTGGAAAATGAACGGAACCGGGGCTGCTCTTTCCGAGTTGGACACGCTGACTGCGACGCACCCTTCTCCGACAGTCGATATTCTGATCTGCCCTCCGGCAACTTTGATCCACCGGGCCGCACAAGCCGTGCAAGGCTCGGGCGTCGCCATCGGCGGACAGGATTGCCACGCCGAAGTTTCGGGCGCCTATACGGGTGATCTGAGCGCCGAGATGCTGAAAGACGCCGGCGCGACCAGCGTAATCGTCGGGCATTCGGAACGGCGCGAAGACCACGCCGAGAAAGACGACGATATCCGCGCCAAGGCCCGGGCGGCCATGAACGCGGGCCTGACCGCAATCATCTGCGTCGGCGAAAGCCTTGAACAGCGCGAAGCGGCCAATACGCTCGACATCATTGGCGGGCAGTTGTCCGGTTCGATCCCGGACCTTGCCACCGGAGAGAACCTCGTCGTGGCATACGAACCGATCTGGGCAATCGGCACCGGCAAGGTTCCCACTTTGGAAGAAATCGGAGAAGTCCACGATTTCATTCGCGCCAGACTTGAACGGCGATTTGGCGAAGGCGTCGGCCGGTCGGTTCGTTTGCTCTATGGCGGTTCGGTCAAGCCTGACAACGCGGCGGAGATTTTCGGAGTGTCAAACGTGGACGGCGCGCTGGTCGGCGGTGCAAGCCTGAAGGCACGCGATTTCTCGGGCATCATTTCAGCGCTGGGACAGGCCTGACCGGTCCACGCACACTCAGTCCGCGATGTCCTCGGCCCAAAGCTCAGGCTGTTCGGTCACGAACCTGCACATCAGGGCAATGCAGTCCGGGTCTTCGGCCAAAACAACCTCGACCCCATGATCGCGCAGGAAGTCTTCGTTGCCGCCGAAGTTTTCCGTGTCACCGATGACCACGCGTGGGATGCCGAACTGAACGATCGTTCCGGCGCACATCATGCACGGAGACAGGGTGGTATACAGAACGGTATCTCGGTACGTCTTCTGCCGGCCTGCCTTGCGCAGCGCATCCATCTCGCCATGGGCGATCGGATCCCCCTGCTGAACCCTTTGGTTTCGGCCCTGCGAGATAATCGTGCCGTTCCGAGCCAGTACAGATCCGATCGGGCAACCGCCCTCATCGAAACCGGCTTTGGCTTCTTGGTAGGCAACGCGCATCAGGCGCTTGTCATCATCGGTCAGCATGTTTCGGCACTCGTTGGTTGCGGTGGTCAAGATGGTTCCAGCCTGCCTACCGCGGGTGCCTGCGTCAACAACGGGCCGGTCACGCAAGCTTCATTGCGACCATGCCGGACACGATCAACGTCGCCGCGATGATACGCAGCGGGGTCAGTGCCTCGCCCAGAAACATCACACCAACCAAGAACGCACCGACCGCGCCAATACCCGTCCACAGCACGTAGGCGGTTCCCAGTGGCAAGGAGCGCATGGCCAGGGCCAGCAAACCGAACGAACCGACCATCGCGCCCCCCATCACAACGGTCGGCCAGAGCCGCGTGAATCCAGCAGACTGCTTCATGGCAACTGCCCAGACGATTTCCAGCAAACCGGCAAAAAGAAGAAAGATCCAGGACATCGGGGACACCTCAATCAACTTCGGGTCGTCCCGAATGATCACCCATGGCGGGGAGGTCGTCCTCGGTCACTATGTGGGAAGAACCGGTGGTGAGTTCAAGCCCGGCCATTCAGCGTGGCGGCCCGTCAGATGCTGGCCGGCCGCGCAAAAGTGATCCGAACCGGTTGCCCGGTTCGGATCGAACGCGATCGTCTAGTTCGTAATGATCTCGGGGCCCATGAAGGTGTTCGGCAACACCGTCGACAGCCACGGGATATACGTGATCATGATCAGGAAGACGAACAGAACGGCCAGGAACGGCAGTGCTGCGCGCACGACGGCCATCATCGGCATTCCCGCGACGCCCGACGTAACGAATAGGTTCAGACCGACCGGAGGCGTGATCATCCCGATTTCCATGTTCACCACCATGATGATGCCCAGATGGATCGGGTCGATGCCCAGTTCGATGGCAATCGGAAACACCAGCGGCGCCACGATGACCAGCAGGCCCGAGGGCTCCATGAACTGACCGCCGATCAGAAGGATCACGTTGACCACGATCAGGAAGGTGATCGGCCCCAGACCCGCCGACAGCATTGCGCCGGCAATGTGTTGCGGCACCTGCTCATCGGTCAGAACATGCTTGAGGATCAGCGCGTTGGCGATGACGAAAAGCAGGGTGACCGTCAGCTTGCCAGCCTCAAACAGCGTGTGCTTGGTGTCGGGGTGGAAAAAGGCCGTGATCAGCGCCAGCGGCTTTTTCACAAGCGAGAGGTTTTGCTCACCGTCCTGGGTGCTGAGTGGCCCCATGTCCTTGTAGACGAAGCTGGCGATGAAGAAGGCGTATACAGCCGCGACCGCCGCCGCTTCGGTCGGTGTGAAGATACCGCCATAGATGCCGCCCAGGATGATGACGATCAGGAACAGACCCCAACCGGCCTCGCGTGCCGACGCAAATATCTCGCCCCAGCCTTTCCAATCACCTTTCGGCAGGTTCTTGACCTTGGCCATAACATAGATTGTGACCATCAGCATGAACCCGGCCATGAGCCCTGGAATGACACCGGCCAAGAACATCCTGCCGACCGAGACTTCGACCGCGGCCGCGTAGACAACCATGACGATCGACGGCGGGATCAGGATACCCAGCGTACCGGCGTTACAGATGACGCCCGCTGCGAATTCCTTGGAATAGCCGACCTGCCGCATACCGGCGATCACGATCGAACCGATCGCAACAACGGTGGCCGGGGACGATCCTGACAGCGCGGCGAACAGCATACATGCGAACACGCCCGCGATTGCCAGACCGCCAGGCAGGTGACCAACGCAGGCGATCGAGAACCGAATGATCCGCCGTGCCACCCCTCCGGTCGTCATGAAGGACGATGCAAGGATGAAGAACGGGATGGCCAGCAGGGTAAAGTGGCCCTCGAACGCCTCGAACAGGGTCCCGGCAACCGAAGCCAGCGAGCTGTCCGAGTAGATCAGAAGAAACAGGGTCGAGCTCAGCCCTAGGGCGACCGCGATCGGGACGCCGATCAGCAACAGGCCCACGACCATGGCAAAAAGTAGTACTACATCCATCAGTCGTGTTCTCCCTGAAGGGCCCGGACTTCTTCGATCTCGTCCTCAACCTCGTGGCTTGCGACAATACGGTCGGCCTCACCGCGCAGGATCTGCAGCCCTGCCTGGGCAAAGCGGATCACCAGCAGCAGCATCGACAGCGGCAGAACGAAATACGGCACGACCTTGGGCAGCTTCTCGTAGTACTCGCCATAGTTGATGAGATCTTCGAGGAACCGAAGCGGCGCGACCATGGGGATGTCGTCCACCTCGTAGAAGCTCTGACTACGAGCGTCGAAATCAAAGCCCGTGGGGAACCAGCGTCCAGAGGTCGGAGGCAGGTCGGCAAAGACCGCCCAGTAGTCGTAGGACCCCTTCAGCAGCAGCAGAGAGAATACGAGGCAGCACCCCACCGCGATCAGTGCCAATACCCTGCGCGGTGCCGGTGGCAGCATGTTCAGGATGGCATCCACACCCAGATGCGCGTGCTTTTTGACGGCGTAGGACGCCCCCAGCAATACCAGCCATCCGAAGGTGAATACGGTCAGCTCTAGCGCCCAAAGGATGTTGGAGTTGAAGACGAAACGCGCGATCACGTTGGCAAAGGTCACGGCCGTCATCAGGCCAAGAAGCAACGCGATCAGGGTTTCTTCGATTCGGTCGACCAGCCCACCGGGGCCGGTTTTCGCACCAGACATCTTTCTGTCCCCATTTTTGTTGATTTATCGAAGTGGCGGGCGCGGTCAGGCCCGCCTGGTATGTGCTCCGGCGGGCTTGCGACCGTCGGAGCACACCTGCGAGTCGGATCAGAACCCGGCGTTGATCGCCTGAGCGGCGTCGATCTTGTCTTGACCGACGTCACCAGAGAATTTGTCCCAAACCGGCTTCATCGCATCAACCCAGGCCTGACGCTGCTCGGGTGTCAGCTCGCGGATCGTTCCGCCTGCGTCGATGATGGCCTGCTTGGCCTTTTCGTTGACCGCAAACGCCTCTTTGTTGCGCACTTCGGTCACCTCGGCCAGGATCGTCAGGAACTGCTCGCGCACTTCCGGATCCAGGCTGTCCAGCCAGTCGACCGAAGTCACGACCAGATAGTCGATGATGCCGTGGTTGGTTTCGGTGGTGCCATCCTGCACTTCGAAGAACTTCTTGCCGTAGATGTTCGACCAAGTGTTCTCCTGACCGTCCACAACGCCCTGCTGCAGAGCACCATAGACTTCCGAGAAGGCCATTTTCTGCGGGCTGCCGCCGATGGCTTCCATCTGCGCAACCAGTACGTCCGAAGACTGAACGCGGAATTTCAGGCCATTGGCGTCCGAAGGATCGATCAGCGGCTTGTTGGCCGACATCTGCTTCATGCCGTTGTGCCAGAACGCTAGACCCTGCAGGCCGCGGCGCTGCATGCTGTCTTTCATTGCCTGGCCATCCGCCGAGGCCTGGAACGCATCAACCGCGTCGATGTTCTTGAACATGAAGGGCAGGTCGAACAGGCGGAACTGCTTGGTGAATTTCTCGAACTTCGACAGCGACGGGGCAGCCAGTTGCACGTCGCCCTGCAGCATCGCCTCGAGCACCTTGTCGTCGTTGTACAAGGTCGAGTTCGGATAGACTTCCATGCACATGACGCCGTTCATCTCGTCATTCACGCGCTGCTCGAGCAGCGATGCGGCGATGCCCTTGGGATGTTTGTCGGTGTTCGTCACATGCGCGAACTTGACGACGATCTCGCCATCGTCGCAGGCAGCGAAGCCTGCTGTTGCGGTAACGGAAAGCGCAAGCGCGGTGGCGGCTGTTGCCAGGAATTTCATCTGTCTTTTCCTCCCAGACTTCCAAAGAAACTTCCTTTGACATCCATGGGGATGCCGGATGCGCAAGAGTGAAACGAATCGACGGTCACCGTTCAACAATTCGAGAACGGCTGGCAGAGGACAGTTTTTCTAATTATTTTTCAGTATTTTAAATAGAACATCCGCAATGAGTATTTTGTTATCGCAGACATTTGTGCGGGAAACCGCACACCCAAATGCGCCACTGTGCGAAAATCCGCACATACATCGAATCATCGGGCGAATCGTTCCGCGTCAGCGGCGGTAGTCTTCAGGGCGTATGCCGTAGCGGGCCAATTTGTCGTAGAACGTCTTACGCGGCAGTTTCAGGGACTTGGCCGCATCCGACGCCCTTCCGTTGTGACGACCCAAGGCCGCAATCAGCAACGAGCGCTCAACGCGCGCCATCTGTTCGTTCAGCCCAAGATCGGCGGCGGCGGCAACATCCTCGGGCATCCCCAGAACAAAACGCATCGCAGCTGACATCAGTGACCGCGCGTTGCCGGGCCAGTCCCGCGCCATCAATGACGCCAAGTGTTCGGAAGAGACATCCGGTGCCGCGATCCCGGCCTGCTCGGCCGCTTGGGCGACGTAGTGGCGAAAGATTACCGGGATGTCCTCGGGGCGTTCGGCCAAAGACGGTACTCGCACCCGCATCACGTCCAACCGATAGAACAAATCGGCGTTGAACCGACCCTCGGCCGCCATCTCGGCCAGATCCGCGGTTGTTCCGCCGATGATGCGGACGCCGGGCCCGTTTTCGATCATCTCCAGGGCCGCATATTGCGTCGCCTCGGGCATGGCCGAGACTTCATCCAGAAACAACGATCCGGCTGCCGCATCCTTGCATATCGCCTGCAGGGCATCCGCCCCCAGACCTGACGCCGGGCGCTTGACGAACGGCCCCTGCGCGCGGGGTGACATCAAATGGATGACTTCGGCGACTTTGGAAATGCCGCTGCCAGGCGGTCCGGTGACCAGAACTTCGGCCTGAGTTGGGGCAACGCTACGCACCCTGTTCCGCAATGCATCAGCCTGCGGTGACAAACCGAACAACAAGCGGGCCGCAGGATCACCCTTCTCCAGTTCGCGCTTGGCTGCCCGGTGGTCCAATACCTGACTGCGCGCAGCAAATGCGCGGCTCAGAACCGCAAGCAGATCGGCGGCGGCGCAGGGCTTCTCAAGAAAGTCGAACGCGCCCTGCCCCATAGCCTGCACCGCCATCGGTATGTCACCCTCGCCGGTCAGCAGAACGACCGGCAACTCCGAGTCGACCTCGCGGGCATAGGACAGAAGATGAAACCCATCCCGTCCCGGCATCCGAATATCCGAGACAATCACACCGGGAAAATCGTCCCGGATATGGTCCTTGGCAGCCACAAACGATCCAGCTGCAATTACGGAATAGTCCGCAAGCTCCAGAGTCTGGGCCAGTGCCTCACGCACGGCGGCGTCGTCATCGACCAATAGAACCGTTCGGATCATGCCGCGGCTTCCTTTTCAAAAGGTTCCAACTCGACGGTGAATTCTGCTCCATCGGGCATGTTCGCGCCGCGTATCTCGCCTCCGAAACTCTGGACCAAACCGTATGAGATCGAAAGGCCAAGGCCCATTCCCTCGGATGAACCAACGCTTTTGGTCGTGTAGAACGGCTCAAAAACGCGATCGGGATCCTGAATGCCCGGGCCGGTATCGCGCACCGCGACCATCAACCGCTCGCCACGGGTCAGCGAGATCGTCAGGCTTCGGGTTTCGCGACCGGTCATTGCGTCGGCGGCATTGGTGATCAGATTGACGAAGACCTGCACCAGCCGCACCTCACCGCCCCAGGCAAAGACAGGTGCATTGGGCGGTTGCCAGATCAACTTGACCCCGTCCGAGCGCAACCGGCCGTCGGTCAGTTCGACGGCGGTGTTGAGCACCTGAACCAGATCGACCTTGCCCATCGGCTCACTCTCATTGCGGGCAAAGGCTCGCAAGTTCTTGATAATGCGTGCCATACGGGCAGCCATGTCCGAGATTCGCCCCAGGTTTTCGCGGGCCTTTTCGGGCTTGACCTGCGCCAGAAAGGCCGTGCCATTGTCGGCGTATTGCCGGATCGCCATCAGCGGCTGATTCAATTCGTGGCTGATGCCCGCCGACATTTTCCCCAGAGCGCTCAGCTTGCCGGCCTGAACCAAATCGTCTTGCGCGCGTTTCAACGCCGCCTCGGCCTCTTGCCGCTCGGCCACCTCGCGGCGCAGCGCCACGTTTGCGGCCGTCAAAGCGCGGGTCCGCTGGGCCACCCGGCTCTCCAGCACCGCATTGGCTTCGGCCAGAGTACGCCTCCGTTCGGTCGCCAGAAACAGCAACGCGCCAAAGGCAAGGCAGATCGCTGCGACCGCGGCAGCCTGCAATCCGGCCAGACGTCTTGCCGGCGTCACATCCATCAAGACTTCGCCGGTCATTCCGATCACCGGCAGATCGCGGGTCAGGTGCAGGGCGCGATCCGGCAGGTACGGGCTCCAGCCGATCGACCATAGTTCGTGCGGGCCCATGCGTGTAGACGAAAACGCGCCCGGCTTGCCATCAGCCGGCTGCAAGCCGATCTGCCCCAGCGGACGTTGCCAAAACAGCAGTTCGGACCGGTTGGAAATGAAGACCGAGCCAGAACGATCCACGAAGAACACCGCCTCTGTACTGCCGCGCCACGTGCTTTCAACGTCTTCGACATCCGCGATGACCATCAGGGCTCCGGTTACCTGACCATCCTCGGAAAACGCAGGCGCCGCATAGGAATAGATCCGGTTTCCCGTGTCGCGCAAAACCCCGTGCGAGCTGCCAAGAGCGCCGTGCAGCGCGCGTTGAAACGCGGGCTGATCGGCCATGTTGCCATTCACCACGTCCCGCGCAGCGGCCAGAACGCGCCCGGTCTCGTCTGCATAAAGAACATCCACCGCCGAAGTCTTGTCCGCGACCTCCAGCAGAAGTGCCTGCGCCGCCCGCCGCCGGTCGCTGGTGTCCAACGCCCGCAGTGCCGGATGCTCGGCCATCAGTACCGCAAGTTCCTGATAGACCTGCAACTGAGTGCTCAGACGATCCGACGCCAACTCCAGATCGGCTTCGGCTTTCTCGCTTAGCTGAGAGAGCGCCTGCCGGTACCCATAAGACCAGACGGCTGCCGACAACAGCGCGACCGCGAACAGGAAACCAATCGTGACCCAAACCCTTTGCATGAAACAGGGTCTTGCATTCACAGCGCCGCATGGCAAGTCTGCGCCGCATGAAGACCGTTCACCAATCTCCGACCGAGCCCGAATTTGTTCAGAACCCCTACCCTTTCTACCGGGCAGCGCGCGATCAGGGTGATCTGGTATACTGGCAGGACTACGACATGCCCGCGGCGATGTCTCACGCGGCGGTCCAGGCGCTTTTGCGCGATCGGCGTTTCGGACGCGAAGTACCGCCAGAGATGGCCACAAAAGGCCCCGATCACCTTGCGCCGTGGCTGAAGGTCGAAGCGCTTTCGCTGCTCGAAGCCGAACCTCCGCGCCATACCCGCCTTCGCGCTCTGGTTCTGCGCGCCTTTACCTCGCGGGCTATCGGAGCGCTTGAACCGGACATCGAAAGGCTGTGTCACGATCTGATCGACGCATTCCCCGATGCTCCATTCGACCTTCTGGATGCCTATTGCACGCAGGTTCCAGTGATCACGATCTGCCGGTTGCTGGGTGTACCCGAGAGCATGGCACCGCAGTTATTGCAATGGTCCCACGCCATGGTCGCCATGTATCAGGCCAGCCGCACCCGTGAGACCGAAGATCAGGCAGCACAGGCCTCCGCCGAGTTCTCGGCTTTCCTGAACGACTACGTCTCTCACCGTCGATCCGAACCGAAAGACGACCTGATCACCCGTTTGATCACGGCAGAGGAAGACGGCGAGAAACTGTCACGCGACGAGTTGATCGCAACCTGCATCCTTTTGTTGAACGCCGGCCATGAGGCAACCGTTCATTCGCTGGGCAACGGCGTCAAAACGCTTTTGGAGTCCGGAACCAGCCCTGATGCCCTGAGCCCGGACACAATCGAAATGACGGTCGAGGAGATCCTGCGCTTCGACCCGCCGCTACATATGTTCACGCGCTATGCCTATGAGGACGTCGAGGTTTTTGGCAATCAGTTTGCCCGCGGCGATCAGGTGGCGTTGATGCTTGGGGCCGCCAACCGTGACCCCGACGTCTGGACCGACCCGGACAAATTCGACCCCACCCGCAGCATTCAGGCCAACGCGAGCTTTGGCGGTGGTTTGCATTTCTGCGTCGGCGCTCCGCTGGCCCGGCTGGAAATGCGGATCGCTCTGCCGGTTCTTTTTGACCGTTGCCCGGGTCTGCGACTGGCCGAATCCCCGGAATATGCCAACACGTACCACTTCCACGGGCTGACACGACTAATGGTCCAAACCTGAGCGCCGATCAGGTGTCTGCCAGGGCGTTCAGGGGCAGCATGGTGGTCGACTTGATTTCTTCCATCGACAACAGCGCGGTGACGTTGTGCACGCGCACTTCCGAGATCAGCGCCTGATAAAACGCATCGTAGGCCCGTGCGTTCCTGACCCGAACCTTCAGAATGTAGTCGATGTCGCCAGCCAGGCGGTGCGCCTCTTGAACTTCGGGACGATTACGCAGGGCCTGCAGGAACTTGCGTTGCCAGTCCGCCTCATGCTCGGAGGTTCGGATCAGAACAAAGAACGTCGCCTCGAAACCCAGCGCCTCTGCGTCCAGCAGAACGGTCTGCTGACCGATGATTCCGGCCCCTTTCATCTTGCGGATCCGATTCCAAACGGGTGTCTTTGAACTGCCCACTTTGGCCGCGATTTCGTCCAGCGATTGACTGGCGTCTCGCTGCAGCTCGGCCAGAATTTTCCGATCCGTGTCGTCTATTCGAACCGACATTCCAATTTTCCTTCCGAATGAAAACCCATGTTCCGCCTGCCGCGAATTTCAGAACGCGTGTCCTTATTTGATCGGCAATATGGCATCTGGGCGGGAATATTTCCTATATTGAGGGCCAAGTCAAACAACAACCAGGGCTCCCCAATGAAGGCCACGCAGACAAGAGGACAAACGGGACAGGTCGACTTCGTCGGCGCAGGACCCGGTGATCCTGAATTGCTGACTCTCAAGGCCCTGTCCGCATTCCAGCGGGCCGAGGTTGTTTTGCATGATCGCCTGATCAGCCCAGAAGTTCTGCGACTGGCCGGCCAGAACGCCCGGCTGGTCGACGTGGGCAAGGCCGGCTTTGGTCCGTCCTGGAAGCAGGGTGACATCAACGCATTGCTGGTTGACTACGCACTCAAGGGACAGCGGGTCGTTCGCCTCAAATCCGGTGACGCGACCCTCTTCGGCCGGCTGGACGAAGAGATCGATGCGCTGGACGCCGCCGGTATCCCGTGGACGATCGTTCCTGGCATTACCGCTGCCTCGGCGGCGGTGGCCGGAATTGGCCAAAGCCTGACCCGACGCGGCCGAAACTCCTCGGTCCGGTTTCTGACCGGGCACGACATGCAGGGCTTTGCCGATCACGACTGGGCTGCGCTGGCCCGTCCGGGGTCGGTTGCAGCCATCTACATGGGGAAGAAATCCGCCCGTTTCATCCAAGGACGCCTGATCATGCACGGCGCCGATCGCGCCACGCCGGTCACGCTGGTCGAAAATGCCTCGCGACCTGATCAGCGCGTTGTCGCCACGACGCTGGATCAACTGCCTGCAGACCTCGCCGCTGCCGGCCTCGGCGGTCCTGCACTCACATTCTATGGCCTGGCCCCGCGCGACGCGGCCAAAGCCGTCACCGAATTCAACAAGGAGCTTGCCTGATGGCCCGCGCTTTCACCCCTAAAGTCGTTACCGCAAATGACCTGCTGGAAGGCGACGTAATCTATCTGACCGCCGATGACCGTTGGTCGCGCGATCTGCGCGAGGCCGAACTGATCACCGACGAAGCGCACGCTCAGCTGCGTCTTCTGGATGCCCAGAAGCAAGTCGACAAGATCGTAGGTGCCTATCTTGCCGATGTCGTTGCAGGCGAAAACGGTCCTGAACCCACCCATTTTCGGGAAGACTTCCGCCGGACTGGTCCGTCCAACTATGCCCACGGCAAACAGGAATCTTCCCCGCAGCCCCGGGTCTGACCTCAGGCCCCTCTCTCCCCGTAAAAAGGCCCCGGATCCGGGGCTGCAACAAAGGACAGCCAAAGATGTACCGCTACTCCGAGTTTGACAAAGCATTCCTGGCCGAGCGCAACGCACAGTTCCGCGCCCAGGTCGAACGCCGCATCGACGGCTCGCTGACCGAGGACGAGTTCAAGCCCCTGCGCCTGATGAACGGCCTGTATCTGCAACTGCACGCCTACATGCTGCGGGTGGCCATCCCCTATGGCACGCTCAACAGCGCCCAGATGCGCCAACTGGCCCTGCTGGCCGAGAAGTGGGACAAAGGTTACGGCCACTTCACCACGCGCCAGAACATCCAGTACAACTGGCCGAAACTGCGCGACGTGCCTGACATGCTGGACGCGCTGGCCGAGGTCGGCCTGCACGCGATCCAGACCAGCGGCAACACCATCCGCAATGTGACCGCGGACCATTTCGCCGGCGCCGCAGCGGATGAGATCGCCGATCCGCGCCCCTATGCCGAACTGCTGCGCCAGTGGTCCACCGACCACCCGGAATTTCAGTTCATGCCGCGCAAGTTCAAGATCGCCATCACCGGGTCCGAGCATGACCGCGCCGTGATCAAGGCCCATGACATCGGCCTGCAACTGGTCGAGCGCGACGGCGTTCTGGGCGCCCGCGTTCTGGTCGGCGGCGGTCTGGGCCGCACGCCGATGATCGGCAAGGAGCTGTCTGATTTCGTGGCCTTCGACGACCTGCTGGCCTATCTGGAGGCCACCGTTTCGGTCTGGAACCAGATCGGCCGCCGGGACAACAAGTACAAGGCCCGCATCAAGATCACCGTGCATGAACACGGTATCGACGCGATCCGCGCCAAGGTGAACGAGCGCTTCCTGCAGGTCCGCCCGCAGTTCAAGGGCGCCGACATGGCGCTGCTGGATCAAATCAAGGCGCATTTCGCCCCGCCCACCTTCCGCGAAGGCTCGGTCGCGGGATTCGAGAGCGCCTATTCGAACGACCCGGTGTTCCGCTCGTGGATCGACACCAACATCGCGCCGCACAAGCAGGCGGATCACGCGATCGTCACGATTTCGATCAAGAAACACGGCCAGACGCCGGGTGACGCAACCGCCGAGCAGATGCGCGTGATGGCCGATCTGGCCGAGCAATACGCCTATGACGAGCTGCGCATCAGCCACGAGCAGAACGTGATCCTGCCGCATGTCCACAAATCGGACCTGCCCGCGATCCATGCCAAGCTGAAAGAGCACGGCCTGGCCACCGCGAATATCGGCCTGATCAGCGACATCATCGCCTGCCCCGGCATGGACTATTGCGCACTGGCAACGGCCCGCTCGATCCCGGTGGCGCAGCAGATCGCGACCCGGTTCGACGAGCTGAAGCTGGAGCACGACATCGGCCACCTCAAGATCAAGATCTCGGGCTGCATCAACGCCTGCGGACATCACCACGTGGGTCACATCGGCATCCTGGGCTTGGATCGCGCGGGCGTCGAGAACTACCAGATCACGCTGGGCGGAGACGCCACCGAAACGGCCGCCATCGGCGACCGCACCGGTCCGGGCTTTGCCTATGACGAGATCGTGCCCGCGGTCGAACGGATCGTGGAAACTTATCTGGAACAGCGCGCAAGCGCCGAGGAGACCTTTTTGGAAACCTACCGCCGTGTTGGAATGGCCCCGTTCAAGGCGGCCCTCTACCCCGAGGCGCGGGCCAATGCCGCTTGACCTGATCCAGACGGAACTGGGCCGGGAACGACGCGAACTGACCGAAAAGGTCGAGGCGCTGAACGCCCGGTTCCGCCACCACAGCGCACATGACGTCATGCATGGTGCGCTTGAGGAAGCAGGCAACCTAGCGCTTGTCTCAAGCTTCGGCGCCGAGTCGGTGGTGTTGCTGCACATGGCTGCCGTGGTCGACAAGGCCACGCCTGTCCTGTTCATCGACACGATGATGCTGTTTACCGAGACGCTGGAGTACCAGCACGAAGTCAGCGAGCGTCTGGGTTTGAAGAACGTCCAGATCATCCGCGCGGATGACGAGGATATTCAGCGCGAAGACCCCTATGGCGCACTGCGGCTGCGCGACATGGATGCCTGCTGCAACCTGCGCAAGACCTTCCCCTTGCAGCGGGCCTTGGCGGGCTATGAAGGCTGGATTACAGGGCGAAAGCGGTTCCAATCCGGTACCCGCGCCACGCTCGAGTTCTTCGAGGTCGAGGACGGCACCGGCCGGATCAAGGTGAACCCTCTGGCGCATTGGGCGCCTCAGGACGTGCGCGCCTACATGGAAGAAAACCGCCTGCCCCGGCATCCGTTGGTGGCAAAGGGCTATCCCTCGATCGGCTGTGCGCCCTGCACCTCGCCGGTGAAGGATGGCGAAGATCCCCGCGCCGGACGCTGGCGCGATCAGAACAAGGAAGAATGCGGCATCCATTTCGTCGACGGCAAAATGGTACGCAGCGGAGAGAAAACATGAACGTGATCGTGAATGACCGGGGCTTTGCCCCTGATGACTGGACCGACGGCTTTGTCACACTCGACGATGCCGCAAACGATGTGATCGCATTGGACGTCACCTCGGATACGGACCCCGACGAATTGTTCGAACGGCTTGGAAACACGCGCATGGTGCGCGTCGACTTTCCGTCCTTTGCCGATGGCCGCGGCTTTACCATTGCCCGCACGCTGCGCCTGAAGGGCTATGAAGGCCGTCTGCGCGCCAAAGGACATGTGTTGGCCGACCAATACGCGATGGCCCGGCGCAGCGGCTTCGATGAAGTCGAGATTGACGCAGACCTTGCCGCCCGCCAGCCCGAGGACCAATGGCTGGCCCGCGCCAACTGGCAGGACCACGATTATCAGGCCCGCCTGCGCGGCTGACGCGACGATCGGGGCAATCTGCCCCCTTTTCCTGACCTGGATCAAAGCTTAAACGGAGATGCCGGTTTACCAGACCGGTAGTGAAACGATGACAGAGATGAAGCCCGTGACCGAAGCAACCGCCGTGAAGGCCCCCGTCCTGCCGGACGCCCAGACCGTTCTGGAAGTGAAACACTGGACCGACCGCCTGTTTTCGTTCAAGGTCACGCGTCCGCAATCGCTGCGCTTCCGCTCGGGCGAGTTCGTGATGATCGGCCTTTTGGGCGACAACGGGAAACCGTTGCTGCGCGCCTATTCGATCGCGTCGCCGTCGTGGGACGAGGAACTGGAATTCTATTCGATCAAGGTGCAGGACGGCCCGCTGACCTCGAAACTGCAGCACATCCAGCCCGGCGATCAGATCATTCTGCGGCCCAAACCTGTGGGTACGCTGGTGCATGATGCACTGCTGCCGGGCAAGCGCCTGTGGTTCTTTGCCACCGGAACCGGGTTTGCCCCCTTTGCCTCGCTGCTGCGCGAGCCTCAGACCTATGAGGACTACGACGAGGTCATCATCACCCACACCTGCCGCGAAGTGGCGGAACTGGAATATGGCCGCCAGCTGATCGAGAACATCCGCAAGGACGAGTTGCTGGCCGAACTGATCGGCGAAGGTTTCGCCGACAAGATCCGCTATTACCCGACCACCACCCGCGAACAGAGCCCCAAGATGGGCCGGATCACCGACCTGCTGAAGGACGGAACCGTCTTCAAGGACCTGGGCATCGAAGGCGGCATCAAGCCCGAGACCGATCGAGCGATGGTCTGCGGCAGCCTGGCCTTCAACCACGACATCAAGGCCATTCTCGCAGAGTTCGGCTTGCGCGAAGGCGCGAACTCGGACCCCAAGGAATTCGTGATCGAAAAAGCCTTTGTCGGCTGAGCCGAGATCCGGGCCGGCGAACGCCCGTTCCGCCGGCCCGAGCACCGCGTCGACACGTGCGAATTTCGTGTCATAGCACCTATATGGCGCTTGAAAGAACCTTCGTCTCAGTTTAAGTTCCCGGCTCGGAAATCGGCAATTATCAAAGGAATGAACCCATAGCCCGCAGACCTCACAACGCGCCGCCACAACGTGATACCGGCCCGCGCGTCAATGAAAAGATCCGTGCCCCCGAAATTCGCCTGATCGGCGCCGAAGGTGAGAATGTCGGGGTGGTTCATCCCGCCAAGGCCATGCAGATGGCAGCCGATGCCGGTCTTGATCTGGTCGAGATCTCGCCCAACGCGAATCCGCCGGTCTGCAAGATCATGGACTTTGGCAAGTTCAAGTACGAGCAGCAGAAACGCGAAAGCGAAGCCCGCAAGAAACAGAAGATCATCGAGGTGAAAGAGGTCAAGTTCCGGCCCAACACCGATACGCATGACTATGACGTCAAGATGCGGAACGTTTTCAAGTTTCTCGAGAATGGCGACAAGGTCAAAGTGACCCTGCGCTTCCGCGGCCGGGAAATGGCGCACCAGAACCTGGGACGTGAACTGCTTGAGCGCGTGGCGGAAGACGTCAAGGAAATCGGCAAGATCGAAAACATGCCGAAGATGGAAGGCCGCCAGATGATCATGATGATCGGACCGCTTCCCCAGAAGTGACGGCACATGGATCCGAGTGACCAAAGCTCCCTTGTTCGAGGGAGCTTTTTTTGTGGGTCAAAGTCAAGGCGGCGTGTCAGATTGCTTTGGAAATCGCAACCGACAACTTGTCCACCAGTTCGTCCAACTGAGGCTCTTCGATGATGAATGGCGGGGCCAGAAGCACATGGTCGCCTCTCCTGCCGTCGCGTGTTCCGGACATCGGATAGCAGATCAAACCCGCTTCGACGGCGGCTTTCTTGATCTTGGCCGCCACTCCCCGGGCCGGGTCAAACGGTTCGCGCGTATCTCTGTCAGCCACCAGTTCGATGCCTCGGAACAGGCCGCGACCACGGATGTCCCCGACATTGGGATGCTGGCCAAAGGCCGCCTCGAGTTTGGCTTGCAGTTTGTCACCCATGTCGCGGGCACGGGCCGGCAAATCGCGCGAGGTAAGTTCTGTCACAACAGCCAGGGCTGCCGCCGTGGCCACCGGGTGTCCGACATAGGTATGGCCGTGCTGGAAGAAACCCGAGCCATTTCGGATGGCGTCATAAATCCGATCGGTGCACAGCGTGGCACCGATGGGTTGATATCCAGCCCCCAAGCCCTTGGCGATGCAAAGAATATCCGGCGCCACCCCATCGTGGTCGCAGGCAAACAGATGGCCGGTCCGGCCCATGCCGCACATGACCTCGTCGAGGATCAACAACACGCCGTATTGATCACAGATTTCGCGGATCCGCTTGTAATACCCCTCGACCGCGGGGACGGCGCCCAACGTGGCCCCGACCACCGGTTCCGCCATAAACGCCATCACGGTCTCGGGGCCCAGCCGCAGGATCTCCACCTCAAGCTCATTCGCCACGCGTTGGCCATAGTCATAGCTGCTCTCGCCTTCGGGCTTTTCGGCGTATTCGTAGCAGGGCGCGATATGGCTCATCTCGATCAGCATTGGCGCGAATTGAGCCCGTCGCCATGCATTTCCGCCCGCTGAAAGCGCGCCCAGCGTATTGCCATGATAGCTCTGCCGCCGTGCGATGACCCGAGACCGATCGGGCTGCCCGATTTCAAGGAAGTACTGGCGCGCCAGCTTGATCGCGGCCTCGGTCGCCTCGGACCCGCCGGACACGAAATAGACCCGGTCCAACGATCCGGGCGCGTGCTGGATCAGCAGATCTGCCAGGGCTTCGGCCGGTTCCGAGGTCATGAAACCAGTATGGGCAAAAGCGATCTTCTGAACCTGCTCCTGTACCGCGTGGATCACTGCCGGGTTTGAATGTCCCAGGCACGACACGGCCGCATCCCCACAGTCGAGATACTGTTTGCCCTGTGCGTCGATCAAATAACACCCGTCACCGCCGACAGCGACCGGCAATTCCGCCTTGGTGTGGCGCGGAAAAACATGGCTCATATCATTTCCCTTTCAGCAAAGCGATCAAAACCGCAACCGAGGCCGCGTTGTCCGTCCATCGGGTTCCATCCGAGTTCGTCAGGCTGTTCTCAAAACCGACCCTGACATCGCCGCCACGAGCGGCCGCAGCGGCCAGACAGGCGTGTTCCAGACGCCCGAACGCACAAACCATCCAAGGCGTACGAGCAGCGGGAAAGGCCTCGAGGTCCGCCGGTTGGGATTCCTGCCCGGCGGCATAGCGTCCCAGCACCAGCAAGCGGTCTTCCTGCTCGCGCCGGACGATCCCATCCGACTGCCATCGCTCCAGCAGATCCGCATCCGTCGAATCGTAGAGGATATGCTGCACCCGAGTTCCCTGTTCCGCACACAGCGCATAGACCCGCGGGGCCAGATCGGGCGCGCGCGCAATTTCCCGAACCGAGATCGAGGCCCATTTCGGGGCCACCTGCTGCAGGCACTCCAACTGTGCAGAAACGTCGTAGATACCGGCGGCCTCGGTCGTGATCTGAACATCCATCGTGGGCACGGTTCGGGCAAGCTCGGCCATAGCCTCCCGATAGCGCCCTGCATCCAGAGAATGCGCGCCCTGCCCATCCCTGACATGCAGGTGCAACCCGTTTGCCCCGGCCGCGTGGCAGGCAATGGCCGTCTCCACAATCTCACAGGTCGAAACCGGCACGGCGGGGTGATCCGCATGACCGCGCCGCGCACCGTTCGGTGCGACCAAAACATACGGAAGCGACGAAGCCTGTGTGTCAGACATTGAATCATCCTATCGGTTTCTTGCGTGCTTAGCTCGTGTGAGGATGTTTTTCTCTTGTAATAATCATAACATTTGTTTTTCTCCCATCATGACACCCTCAACTCACTACCTGATGGATCGGCTGCGCCGAGAGATCGACCATTTGCCGGCCCAATTGCAGGCCGCAACAAAATACATCATCGACCATCCGGGCGATTTCGGAATCGACTCCATCCGCGTGTCGGCCGAAAAGATCGGCGTCAGTACAAACGTGATCGTTCGGCTGGCGCAGCATCTTGGTTTTGATGGCTTCGAAGCCTTTCGCCGCCCTTTCCGCAGGGATCTTGTGACAGACAGCGAAGACCGCCTCAGCCGGGATTGGCTGACCCAGTTGAATGCCGGCGATGCCTTTGCGTCGGCACAGGCCAGCTATGCGCGAAACGAAATGAACGTGGTGTCACGTTCGTTGCGCCAGCTGGATCCGGGCAAGGTCAGATCCGCAGTCACCCTGATGTCCGATGCTCCCCAGTGCTTGGTCACTGCAACCCGCGCAAGCTATGCCTTGGCCTATTACTTCCACTACGCCGGACGTATGGCCCACCCGGGAATGCAGTTGATCCCAAGGCATATGGGATCGGCCATCGACGACCTTCTGAGCGCGGGCGAAACCGACTGCCTGTTCGCGATCACCGTTCATCCCTATTCGGCCGACACGATACGTGCCATCCGGTTTGCCAGGGAAAAGGGTATGCGTGTTGTTCTGCTGGCCGACAGCGATGTCATTGCTCCGGGGGTCGAGGCGGACGTGACCTTGACCGTCAGCACCCGATCACAGCATCAGTTCTCCAGCTTCTCCGGAGCGATGGCCGTTCTCGAGGTTCTTCTAAGCCACCTTTTCGCAGTCAAGGGCGACGCGGCTTATCACCGGGTTCAGGACTATCAGAAAGCGCGCGAGGATGCCGGAGCCTACTGGCAGCCCAAAAGGCTTCCGCGCGTGGCAAAAAAGAAATAGGCCCCGGAACACGTCCGGGGCCCAAAGCAGTCACTGCGACCGCGTCACATGCAGGCCTGAACCGCCCGCCGGGTCATGACACCCACCAGGTGGGCGCGGTAGTCTTTGCTGCCGTGCAGATCTCCGATCATGTTCATCGGGTTGACCCGAAGATCCATAAGGGCATCGGGCCGGAATTCCTTGCTCAACGCCTGTTCGGCTTCGCTCCAACGGAACACGCCGTCTTCGCTGGCTCCGGTCACGGCAACGCGCACCCCGTCCGCAAAGCGGGCAAGGAAAACCCCCACCAGCGCAAAGCGCGAGGCAGGCTGCAGAAACTTCTGGTAGCTTGCTGCCTGCGGTACCGGGAACCGCACCGTCGTGATCAGCTCGCCCTCGTCCAGCGCTGTCGTGAACATGCCCTGAAAGAAGTCATCCGCAGCGATTTCGCGCGCATTCGTACGAATGGTCGCGCCGGACCCCAATGCAGCAGCAGGGTAGCAGGCCGCCGGATCGTTATTGGCCAAGGACCCACCTATCGTGCCCCTATTGCGAACGGCAGGATCACCGATATGCCCCGCCAGATCAGCCAGCGCGGGATACTTGCCCGCAACTTCTGCCGCTACCGTGGCATGCGTGGTCGCCGCTCCAATCGAAATCGACCCATCATCTTCGATGCAGACGCCCTTCAACTCGGGAATGGCACCCAGGCTCACCAGCGTCGCGGGTGAGGCCAGTCTTTGCTTCATCGTCGGGATCAGGGTCTGACCGCCCCCCAACGCCTGTGCATCCTCTCCCGCCAACGCGGCAACCGCATCAGCAATGGTTGAGGGGTTCTTGAACTCGAAATTGTACATTTCGCTTTTCCTTTCCGAAAGGCGCAGAACCGCCCTTCATCTGGCATTTGATTGACCAGGGATCGCGAGGGGCTGACCCCTCGCGGTCCAACCTCTCCACTCAGCTGTTCATCGCCGCCCAAACACGCGACGGGCTGACCGGCATGTCGATGTGGTCCACCGCCTTGCCACCCGAGTTCAGCGCATCGATCACGGCATTGACCACCGCAGGCGGCGATCCAATCGCCCCGGCCTCGCCGCAGCCCTTCACACCCAGCGGGTTGTGCGTGCATGGCGTCTGGCTCGAATGATCCACGGTATAGAACGGCACGTCATCGGCCCGCGGCATGGCATAGTCCATGAAGGACGCGCTCAGCAGCTGGCCATTCTCGTCATAGACGCAGTTCTCAAGCAAGGCCTGACCGATGCCCTGCCCGATGCCGCCATGCACCTGGCCGTCAACGATCATCGGGTTGATGATGTTGCCGAAATCATCCGCCGCGGTGAACCGTTCGATGGTCACCTGCCCGGTCTCGGGGTCAACCTCGACCTCGCAGGCATAGGCGCCGGCCGGGAAGGTAAAGTTGGCCGGATCATAGAACGCGGTCTCCTCCAGCCCCGGCTCGACCTCCAGCGGGAAGTTGTGCGGCACATAGGCCGTCAGGGTCACATCCCCCCAGGCCACCGACTTGTCGGTGCCGGCCACGGTGAACTGGCCATCCTTCAGCTCGATATCGGCCTCGGACGCCTCCAGCAGGTGCGCCGCGATCTTCTTGGCCTTGTCGATCACCTTCTCGGTCGCCTTGACCATGGCCGATCCACAGACCGCGAGAGAGCGCGACCCATAGGTGCCCATGCCAAACGGGATCTTCGAGGTATCGCCGTGCACGATCTCGACCATCGACTCGTCGATGCCGATCATGTCGGCCACGACCTGCGGAAAGGCGGTCTCGTGCCCCTGCCCGTGGCTGTGCGCCCCGACCATGACGCTGATCGAGCCGGTGGCGTTCACCCGAACGGTTGCCGCGTCATAGAGACCCGCACGCGCCCCCAGCATGCCTACGATGTTCGAAGGCGCGATGCCGCAGGCCTCGATATAGCAGTTCACGCCCAGGCCGCGCAGCTTGCCCCGCGCCTCGCTTTCGGCGCGACGTGCCGGGAATCCCGCGAAATCGGCGGCCTGCTCCAGCTTGTCCATGGTGCCGTTGTAGTCGCCGGTGTCGTAGGTCAGCGCCACAGGCGTGTCATAGGGGAACTGCGTGATGAAGTTCTGCCGGCGCAGCGCCACCGGGTCGACCCCCAGCTCGCGCGCGGCTTTGTCGATCACGCGCTCCAGCTGATAGGTCGCCTCGGGGCGGCCTGCGCCGCGATAGGCATCCACCGGCACGGTGTTGGTGAACATCGCCCGCACGTTCACCTGAATGACCGGCGTCTTGTAGTTGCCTGCCATCAGCGTCCCGTGCAGCCAGGTCGGCACCGAGCTGGAAAACGTCGACAGATACGCGCCCAGATTGGCAAAAGTGTTTGTCCGCAGCCCGACGAAATTGTTGTCGGCATCCAGCGCCAGTTCGATCTTGCTGACATGGTCACGGCCCTGTGCATCCGACATGAACGCCTCGGAGCGGCTGGCCGTCCACTTGACCGGACGGTTGCAGGCCTTGGCGGCGAAGGTACAGAACGCCTCTTCCGCGTAGTGGAAGATCTTGGTGCCAAAACCGCCACCTACGTCCGGCGCCACGACGCGGACCTTGTGCTCGGGCAGGCCCAGCACGAAGGCGCACATCAGCAGCCGGATCACATGCGGGTTCTGCGAGGTGGTATAGAGCGTGTATTCATCCGTGCCCCGGCTGTATTCCGCCACGGCCACGCGCGGCTCCATCGGGTTGGCGACCAGGCGGTTGTTCACCAGTTCCAAGGTGGTGACATGCGCCGCATTGGCGAAAACCTCGTTCACCTTGGCATCGTCGGCCTCGCCCAACTGCCAGTCATAGCAGATGTTGTTTTGCAGATCGTCATGGACCAGCGGCGCGCCCTCTTCGGCGGCGGCTTTCATGTCCAGAACGGCAGGCAGTTCCTCGATATCCACGTCGATCGCTTCGGCCGCGTCGCGGGCCTGCTCAAGACTGTCGGCCACGACGGCCGCGATCGGGTCGCCCACATGGCGTACCTTGCCTTGCGCCAGGATCGGGTGCGGCGGTTCCTGCATGGGTGCGCCGTGCTTGTCGGTCACCTCCCAGCCGCAGGGCATGCCGCCCACGCCTTCGAAATCCTTGCCGGTGAACACCCGGACCACGCCGGGCATGGACTCGGCGGCGGACGTGTCGATGCTTTTGATCCGGCCATGCGCGATGTCGGATCGCAGAAAATACACATAGGCCTGACCACGTACGTTGATGTCGTCGGTGTAATTGCCCGCTCCGGTCAAAAAGCGCACGTCCTCGCGGCGCTTGGAACTGGCTCCGATGCCACTGTCTTTGGGCATAGCTTGTTCTCCTCCCATAAACGGATGCTTGCGTGCATCCCAGTCATCCCACGGGCGTTCTCAGTCACGCCCGCAGCGGCATCACTCGGCGGCGATGTGGCTGACGTCCTGGCCGGACGCGGCCATGATCGCCTTGACGATGTTGTGGTACCCGGTGCAGCGGCACAGGTTGCCTTCCAGGTATTTGCGGATTTCGGCCTCGGTCGGGCGCGGGTTTTCCTTCAGCAGGGCCGCTGCCGACATCACCATGCCGGGCGTGCAGAAACCGCATTGCAGGCCGTGATGATCCTGAAACGCCTGCTGGATCACGTTCAGCGATCCGTCCGGGTTGGCCTGCCCTTCGATGGTGCCAACCTCTGCTCCATCCGCCTCGAGCGCCAGCATGTTGCAGGACTTCACCGCCTCGCCGTTCACATGAACCACGCAGGCGCCGCATTGGGCCGTGTCACAGCCCACATGGGTACCGGTCAGGGACAGGTGATCACGCAGAAAGCTGGACAGCAGCGTCCGGCCTTCGACATCACCGCTCACGGTCTTTCCGTTCACGGTCATTGAGACCTGTGTCATAAGTTCCTCCCATTTTCGTATTTATCCTTGGCCCGAGTTAAACACGGGAAAAGTCGTTTGAGAACAAAAAACTTGGCCGTTTCCAACCCGCCCCTTGGGAGCCAACTGCCAACATGTATTGCAGGTCGCCAACGGGGCGAAACTGCCGTTACGTCACTTTGCGTTTAGCCCGAGGTTGCGGACGGGTCGGGATTTCCTTGAGCAGACCACCGACGCCCATCGCCGCGATATCGGCTCCGGTGGTCGGGATGCCGCAGGCGACCCGAGACAGCACCCAGTCAGCCCCATTCAACGCGGGCGAACGTGCGCATCCCGGCAAACCGATGACCGGCCGCTTGCCCAAAACCCCGAGAAACAACAGGTTGCCCGGATCAACCGGCATACCGAAACGGTCCACCTGCCCGCCCGCGCGCCGAACAGCCTGAGGCGCCACGTCCTCGACATCGGATGTGGCCGAGCCGGTAAGGATCATCACGATATCGGTGTTCATCCGGGACAATGCCTGCGCCAGAGCGTCGACCGCGTGCGGAACGATCTGCACGTCCTCCAGGCTCAGACCCAGGGCCTCGACCCGGCCGCGCATCGCGGCGATGCCCTTGTCGTTCGGCGGCCCGCCGGGAATGTCGGTAACCACCAACCCGGCGCTGCCAAACTTCGGCGCTGCCAGGCGAATGGCCCCTTTTGCCAGCTCGGCCGCGCGCTGAACGTCCGCCAGCGGCACCGCGTAGGAAATGACCTTGATCGTGGCGACCATGCCACCCGCACCCATCTGCTGATGCTGAGGAACGGTGGCCACAGTGATCATCGGGTTGACCTGATTGAACGCCAGCAGAGCCTCAACGTCCAGAGCGGCAACCCCAGCTTGATCCGCAATTAGGTTGACGCGGCCTGTAAACGGCTCGGTCACGCGCAAGTTGGCCCCCTTCGGATCCGGGGTCAGTGCCGCAGCCAATTGGCGCGCGGCCTCGTCCTCGTGACAGTCGCCGGGTTCCAGCCGCGCGACGACCACCTCGGACACGCCCGCCTCGGCCAAAAGGGCGACATGCGTGTCGTCCAGCATCATTCCCTTGCGCAGCTTTTTCGTGCCAGCCATGACCGAATGCGCAAGGATCGCGCCCTTTGCGTCCGCAACCGGTACAGGGCCGAACTTCATGCTTTGCCCCGTAGCACCGCCGTCATCTGCGCGATGATCGCAACTGCAATCTCGGCCGGTCCGGCTGCGCCGATATCCAGACCGATCGGCCCGTGGATGCGCTGCAACAGCGATGCCGAGAAGCCCGCCTCGGTCATCCGCTGCACCCGTTTGGCATGGGTGCGCGACGACCCCAGCGCGCCGATGTAGAACACGTCCGAATTCAGCGCGGCCTGCAGGGCCGGATCATCCAGCTTGGGGTCGTGGGTCAGTAGCACCACCGCCGTACGCGCATCCAGTCCAATGCTGGCCACGGCCTCGTCCGGCCAGTCGGTCAGCAGCTTTTCACCGGGAAAGCGGGATTGCGACGCAAACGCCTCGCGCGGGTCGATGATGATCGGGTCATAGCCCGCGATCCGCGCCATCGGCACCAGCGCCTGCGCGATATGGACCGCGCCCACCACGATCAGTCGCAGGGGCGGGTTGTGCACGGCTACGAAGGTCTGGCCGTCTTCCTCGAACCCTGATCGATCCATGCGCAACCGGTCCGCATAGGCGTTGCGCCGCAGCGCGCGGTGGCCGGTTTCGACATTGACCTCATAGGCCACGGGCTCGCGCCGCGCCCGCGCCGCCACCAGTTCGGCCAGCATCAGTTCGGGCAGGACCGAGCCCACCGGCTCGACCAGAACCCGGATCGTGCCGCCGCAGGCCAGCCCGACGGCAAAGGCATCCTCGTCGCTGACCCCGAATTCCAGCAGGCGCGCTTCGCCTTCTTCGATGGCTTCAAGCGCCTCGACGATCACCGCGCCTTCGACACAGCCACCCGAGACCGAGCCTTCGATCCGGCCGTCGCCGCTGATGACCAACTGGGCCCCCACCCTCCGGGGTGCGCTGCCCCAGGTTTCGACGACCGTCGCCAGAACCGCGCCGCGACCCTCGCGAAACCACGCCGATGCCGTTTCCGGACTGTTGTCAAATCTGTCCATCGGACCCTCCCGCGGTGGTTCGCATCAACATAAGCAGGTTTGACGCGATGAAAAGCAAGGAGCGCGTTCTCAGGTGGATTATCTCGGACACCGACCCTGCCAACTTGGTTCTTCATGTGACGCAGAAGGCAGGTTTCGGCCGAAGTCCGCGCCAGACAATCAAACATTTGATTGTTTTTCGGACGCCGACTAGCCTGCGGTCAGGCCCGACTTGCGGCCGAATTGACGCAAGAGATTTCGTAAAGGAGACAATGTCTTGAAACAGATATTTACACTAACCATCGGCGCAGCGGCATTGATTGCAGGCAGCGCCTGGGCCGACACTTTCGAACGCTACGGAGAGGTCGAGGGCTGGAAGGTCTTTGTCGACAAGGACAAAAAGTCATGCCTGATCGAAGCGGTCGATGATGCCGAGAACGTGGTGCAGATGGGTCTGACCGAAGACCGCAGCGTTGGATATGTCGGTGTCTTTACCAAGGCGGAAACCGACATCAAGCGCGGAGACAAGGAGGCCGTCGCCATCCTGCTGGGCGACAACCTGTATGTCGGCGAGGCAACCGGAATGAAGGGCAACATCACCAAGGGGTATTCGGGCGGCTATGTCCTGTCGGACGACCCGCAATTCGCCGACGACCTGGCCAAGCAAAAGGTCATGGCGGTGTTCCCCGAGAAATCCTTTGGCTTCACCGTCGATCTGACCGGCACCTACAAGGCCATGGAAATGGCGCGCGAGTGCAACGAAAAGCAACTGCAGTAACGTCAGCCTGAAAGCGCGGCCAACAACCGCGCTTTCTCTCCCTGGTCGTCGGGTCGTGAAATCACGGCGGCCAGATCCGCAAGCGATGCAATCGAATGACCGGCGCGGAAGCTGTCCACATGCGGCAGCATGGTGGCGACGCCCTTCGCCTTCGGCGCGAACCCGTCCCAGCGCAGCAGCGGGTTCAGCCAGATCAGCCGCCGGGCTGACAAGTGCAGGCGTTCGATCTCTTTTTCCAGCAGATCGGGGTCACCCCGTTCCAGCCCGTCGGTGATCAGTAGCACCACGGCCCCCTGCCCCATCACCCGGCGCGACCAGTCGCGGTTGAACTGGTGCAGGCATTCGCCGATGCGCGTGCCGCCCTCCCAATCCTGCGCCTCGGCCCCGGCGGCGGCCAGCGCGGCATCGACGTCGCGCTGATGCAGGTGCCGCGTGATGTTCGTCAGCCGCGTGCCGAAGGTGAACGCATGCACCTTGGCCCAGCCGGCCCCCTTGGCGTTCGAGACCGTGTGCAGAAAGTGCAGGATGATCCGGCTGTACTGGCTCATCGACCCCGAGATGTCACACAGCGCGATCAAGTTGGGCCAGCGCGGTTTCGGTTTGACCAGTGCGATCTGGTGCATCTCGCCGCCCTGACGCATGGCCGCGCGCAAGGTGCGCGCCCGGTCGATCCGCTGGCCCAGATGGCTGGCCTGACCCCGGCGCGAGGCGATCGGGTCCACAGGCAGTTGCAACCGCGCCAGAATGCGCTTGGCCTGCGCGGTTTCCGCGGTGCTCATCTGTTCGAAATCCAGCGACCGCAGCTGTTCCTCGGACGAAGCGGTCTGCGTGGCGTCAATCTCGATTTCGCTTTCGCCATCTTGCTCGACGCCCTTGGGCTCGTCCCGTTCGACACCATCCAGCAGGGCCTCGGCCGCGCGTTTTTCGCCCGCTTCGGCCATGCGTTCCTCCTGAACTCCGCGAATGGCCGGCAGCATCATCGACATCATGTGCTCAAGATACCGCGGGTCGCGCCAGTACAGGCGGAAGATCTGGGAAAACACGGTGCGATGCTCTGGCCGGTTCACGAAACAGGCGTGCAGGGTCCAATAGAAATCCTGCTTGCGGGTAAAGCCCGCCGCCTGCACCGCTCGGATGGCGTCGACCACGCGGCCGGGGCCGATCGGCAGCCCGGCCTTGCGCAAGGCGCGCGCGAAATGAATGATGTTCTGCGCCAGTTTCGGATCGGTCGGAATTTCCAGCGGAAGCTGTTCGGCCATCCCTAGGCCCCCGGAGTGTTTTGGCGCCGCGACGACATCAGACCGGTTCGAGCGTGGCTTTGGCCTGATCCAGAATGCGCTTGGCCTCGGAGCCCTGTAGTTTCTGGATGTCGTCCTGGTATTTCAGGATCGCGCCCAGCGTGTCGCCGATCACCTCGGGGCTGAGGTTGATCACGTCCAGCGCCAGCAGGCACTTTGCCCAGTCGATGGTTTCGGCCACGCCGGGTTTCTTGAACAGGTCCTCGGTGCGCAGATGCTGGACAAAGGCCACCACTTCACGGCTCAGCGCCTCGGCGGCCTCGGGCGCGCGGGCGTGCAGGATCTCCAGCTCGCGGTCGAAATCGGGGTAGTCGACCCAGTGGTACAGGCAGCGGCGCTTGAGCGCGTCATGTACCTCGCGCGTGCGGTTCGACGTGACGATGACGATGGGCGGTTCGGGCGCCTTGATCGTGCCGATCTCGGGGATTGTCACCTGGAAATCGCTCAGCGCCTCCAGCAGGAAGGCCTCGAACGGTTCGTCGGTGCGGTCCAACTCGTCGATCAGCAGCACCGGCGGGCCAGCCGGGTCGGGCTCCATCGCCTCGAGCAATGGGCGGCGGATCAGATAGTCGCCACTGAACAGTTCCTCCTGCAGACCCTTCCGGTCGGACCCGCCGACCGCCTCGGCGGTGCGGATGGCCACCATCTGCGCGGGAAAGTTCCATTCATAGACGGCCGAGGACGCATCGAGCCCCTCATAGCATTGCAGCCGGATCAGGCGGCGACCCAGTCCAGCGGCCAGGGCCTTGGCGATCTCGGTCTTTCCGACGCCCGCTTCACCTTCCAGAAACAGCGGCCGGCCCAGTCTCAGCGACAGGAACACCACGGTGGCCAGCGCGCGCCCACAGACATAGCCCTGTTCGCCCAGCATCTTCTGAACGGCATCGATGGAATCTGGCTGGCTCATGTTTCTCAATCTCCCTTGGCACAACAGGTCATGGCTGCCGCTGCGCGTCAAGACCGTGATCTTTCCGGGACTTGCGGCAATCTGGTCGCCTGGCAAGGTTTGTTGTCACTTTCCCGTGCGGCCTGCCTGTGCTAGCCCGGCGCCATGACCGATACTCTGACTCTCCGCCGCCCCGATGACTGGCACCTGCATCTGCGCGATGGCGCCATGCTGCAGGCCGTCCTGCCCGAAACCGCCCGCCATTTCGCGCGAGCCATCATCATGCCCAATCTGGTGCCCCCGGTGGTCACCGGCGCTCAGGCCGCGTCCTACCGCGACCGTATCCTGGCCGCCCTGCCCGAAGGCATGAGCTTTGAGCCGTTGATGACCCTGTACCTGACCGAGGATACCGACCCCAACGACATGGCCGCGGCCCATGCAAGCGGTCTGGTCAAGGCGGTCAAGCTGTACCCGGCAGGGGCCACGACCAACTCGGCCTCGGGCGTGCGGGATTTCGACAAGGTGCGCCCCGTGCTGGAACGGATGGCCGAGATCGGCCTGCCGCTCTGCGTGCACGGCGAGGTCACCGATGCCGAGATCGACATCTTCGACCGCGAGGCGGTGTTCATCGACCGCGTTCTGGACCCGATCCGTAAGGGTACACCCGGCCTGCGCGTGGTGATGGAGCATATCACCACCCGTGACGGCGTGGAGTATGTGCGCGCGAACGAAACCGACCTGGGCGCCACGATCACTGCGCATCACCTGATCATCAACCGTAACCACATCCTGGTTGGCGGGATCAAGCCGCACTACTACTGCCTGCCCGTCGCCAAACGCGAAGAGCACCGCAAGGCGCTGGTCGATGCCGCGACTTCGGGCGACGAACGGTTCTTTCTGGGGACTGACAGCGCCCCGCATACGGATGCCAACAAGGAAATGGCCTGCGGCTGCGCGGGATGTTTCACTGCGACCAACACCATGTCACTGGTGGCCGAGGTATTTGACCGCGCGGGTGCGCTGGACAAGCTGGAAGGGTTCACCTCGGTCAACGGGCCCAGGTTCTATCGGCTGCCCGTCAACGATCAGACCATCACCCTGCAGAAGGGCGAACCGGTCAGCTACCCCGACAAGATCGAAACGCAGGACGGCCCGGTCACCGTGTTCGACCCCGGCTTCCCGCTTCACTGGCGCGTGGTCTAATCAACCAGTCGTTTTGCCAGATCCGCTGCGCGCCCGCCGGTGCGCAGCATCGACCAGATCGCATCGGCCTCGTCCGCTCCGATCAGCTTGGCGGCCTTGCCGCGCACGCGATCCTCGCGGTCGGACAAGGCTATCGGTGCGGCCAAATCGTGGGTCGCCTCGCGCCGTACTCCGTCCCGCCGCAGCAGCGCCACGCGGGCCTCGGTCTCGGACAGCGTTTCGTCCGCTTCGACCGTGATCCGGTCGCGCAGCGATTGCAGGCGCGGATCGGCGCAGACCTTGTCCGTGTAGCTTTCAGGCAGGGCCGTTTCGTATCCCAGCGCCTGCATGGCGATCACCGTCCGATAGGAAAACTTGGCGCCCAGCCCGGTGGTCGGAGCGGTCTGATTGCAGACGCTCATCCAACGCGGATGGGTGCGGATCTTGATCTCGGCCACCTCGGGTTCGGCGATGTCCAGATCGCGCGCAGCCTCAAGCGCGGCGTGCAGCCCGTGGCAGCAAGCGTGGAACTTGTGGCTGACGCTTTCGAACCGCCACTCATCCCCAAGCCCCGACAGCGCTGTGGCTGTGTCATCGGCACCGTGATGCGTCGCGCCAAACCCGAACGGCCCGGTCAGGGCATCGGGATTGGGAACGAACCCCCGCTGCACCAGCAGCGCGGCCTCGACCCCGACCGAAGCCGCCTGCCCCGCATTATAGGGCTTGCCCATGGTGCCAAACTGCGCCTTGAGGCCCGCCGCCCGGGTCGCGGTCAGCCCCAGAACCCGGCGCATGGCCGCCGGATCGCATCCCAGCAGGCGGGCGGCCGCCACGGCCGCTCCGAACGCGCCCGCCGTCGCAGTCTGGTGAAACCCGACCTGATAATGCCCCCGCCCCAGCCACAGGCCGACACGGATGGACAGTTCCATCCCCACCAAGGCCGCCTCAAGCAAATCGACGATGGGCTGGTCCTGCCACTCGGCCACGGCCAGCGCGGCCGGAAACACCGCCACCGAGGGGTGGCCGATATGGGCGAAATGCGTGTCGTCATAATCCAGCGCATGCGACACCGTGCCGTTGACCAATGCCGCCGCACGCATCGGCGCGGCCCCGCCGCCGAACAGGGTGGCCTGTCCGGCCCCGGCTTCGTCCAGCACCATCCCTCGCAGGATGTGAGAGACCGGTTCGTTGCCCCCTGCGCGCCCGACCGCCAGCCAATCCAGCGCGGACAGAGACGTCACGATCCGTGCCTGCGCCGTTGTCTTGACCGGCCCTGCGGCCAATTCGGAAAGAGTGCGTGTGAAATCAGTCATGCGGCGCAGTCTAACGTGCGCCCGCGCCGGGTAAACCCTCAGCCGTAGAGGCTGGCCGCGCGCTGCTCGAAAGCGCGCACGATCCGGTGCATCGCCTCGTTAAAGACCACGCCGATGATGCCCTGCAACACGGCGTTCTTGAACTCGAAATCCACGTGGAAGGACACGTTGCAGCCGCCCTCGGGGGCGTCCTCGAAATGCCAGTCCGATTTCATGTATTTGAACGGGCCGTCCAGGTATTCGGTGTCGATCTTCTTCTGCTCGGGGTACAGCGTCACCCGGCTGCCGAACCGTTCGCGGAACACCTTGAACGAGATCACCAGATCGGCCTCCATCACCTGCGCCTCGCCCGCCGCATAGGTCCGCCGGATCCGCGCGGCCGCGCACCAAGGCAGAAACTCGGGGTATTTCGCCACTTCCGCAACCAGATCATACATCTGCTGCGCGCTGTATGGGAGGTGGCGGGTTTCCGAATGAGTGGGCATGGCAACCTGGGCATTTGAAACGTGACAATGGCGCGTCATGTCGTATGTTGCGCGCCAAAGATCAAGGGGGCAGCCATGAGCCAGCGCGCATATGTGATAGATGAGATGATCTCGGCCAAGGCCATCGCGGCGCGGATCGAGGAATTGTGCCGCGAAATCACCCGCGAATTCGGCGATACCGACAAGCTGGTGGTCGTAGGCCTGCTGCGCGGCAGCTTCGTCTTCATTGCCGATCTGGTGCGCGAACTGGACCTTCCGATCGAGGTCGATTTCCTCGAGGCGTCCTCGTATGGCGATTCAATGGAAAGCAGCCGGGAAGTTCGCATTCTCAAGGACTTGCGCGGCGCAATTGAAGGGCGCGACGTACTGGTGGTCGAAGATATCGTCGACACGGGGCACACGCTGAACCACGTCACCAACCTGCTGCGCAGCCGCCAGCCGAAACGGCTCAAGTCGATTGCCTTGCTGGACAAACCCAGCCGCCGCGAGGTTGATTTCCGCGCCGATTGGATCGGCTTTGAAATCCCGGACGAATTCGTCGTGGGCTATGGCATCGACTATGCCCAACGCAACCGCAACCTGCCCTTCATCGGCAAGGTCCGCTTTACCGAAGACTGATCCCGCCGCGGATTCGAGGCCCCATGATCCTGCGCCACCTTCTGCGAATGTCCCGATCGGCGCGCAATCCGCCCTCGGACCAGCGGGTCAAGCTGGTGCTGGGCCTGATCGTGCTGTGCCTGGTGATTGCCGGCGTTGAATACATGGGCTGGTGGCCCGAATGGGCAACCAGCCAGCCGCGCAAGCTCAGGCCGTGACCGGCGCGTCCAGAACCTGACGGATTGCCGCCAGAAATATACCCGCGCCGACAGGGATCAGCGCATCGGGGAAGTCATAGTCGGGGTTGTGAAGTTGCGGATGGTCAACCCCGGCCCCCAGCCAGAACATGGCGGTTTTCGACCCCTTGGCGAATTGCCCGAAATCCTCCGAGAACCGTTGCGGCACGGTGGTCAGGCGCGGTTGCACCCCGGCCTGCGCGCAGGCATGAGCCAGGATCTGCACGGCCTCCGGGTCATTGACGCAGGCGTCGAAAACGTCGTCATAGGTGATCTCGACACCCAGAACCTCGTCGGCGGCGGCATTGCGGACCAGCGCCTCGGCCTGATCGACCAGTTGTCCCATACGCGCGTCCGAGACGGTGCGCAGCGTGACCCATATCTCGGCCTCGCCGGGCGCCACCCCGAATGTCGGGGCCCCCAGTTGGGCGTGGGTGACGGTGGTCAGTGCGTAATCCTCGGTCAGCTCTCCGCCCGGCCCCAAGGCGGTCAGGGCCGGCATCAACTGCGCCATGGCCGAGGCCGGCGACAGGCCGTCCTGCGGAGCCGCCGCGTGCGAGGTCTTGCCCGTCAGCCGCACCCGCATCCCGCGCGAGGCGCAATTGGCCGGGCCAGAGCACAGCTCGACCGCTCCCAGGTCCAGCCCCGGCAGGTTATGCAGGGAGAACAGGAAATCCGGCTGCATTTCAGCGTATTGCGGATCGTTCCGAAAGTCGCGTGCGCCCTGCCCAGTCTCTTCGGCGGGCTGGAAGATCAGCACGACCCGACCGCGTGACACGGGCGTTTGCGCCAATTCCTGCGCCACGCCCAACACCATCGTCATATGGCCGTCATGTCCGCACAGATGACCCTTGCCCGGAACCTGCGAGTACCAGGGTTTGCCCGGCATCTCCAAAATCGGCAGCGCGTCCAGTTCGCAGCGAATGCCCACGGTGGGCCCCGGCTGGCCCGTGTCGAACACGGCCGCGACCCCGTACCCACCGATCCCGGTCAGAACCCGGCCGGTCACACCGCGCAATTGCTCGGCTATGAATGCCGCTGTTTCAGCCTCTTCACCCGAGACCTCGGGCCGCTGGTGCAAAGCGTGGCGCAACGCAGTCAGTTGCGCGAGCCGTTCGGGCGTCACGCCTGCCCCAGCTTTTTCTGTCGTGCCGCCCGCAGACGCGCGAAATCATCGCCCGCATGGTACGACGACCGGGTCAGCGGCGTGGCCGAGACCATCAGGAACCCCTTGCCATAGGCGGCTTTTTCATAGGCCGCGAACTCTTCGGGCGTGACAAAGCGGTCCACGCGGTGGTGTTTCGGCGTGGGCTGCAGATACTGGCCGATGGTCAGGAAATCGATATCGGCGGCGCGCATGTCGTCCATGACCTGGCGCACCTGCTGTTCGTCCTCGCCCAGACCAACCATGATGCCCGACTTGGTGAAGATCGACGGGTCCAGTTCCTTGACCCTCTGCAACAGACGCAGCGAATGGAAATAGCGCGCGCCCGGGCGCACTTCGGGGTACAGGCCCGGCACGGTTTCAAGGTTGTGGTTGAACACGTCCGGCTTGGCCGCGACCACGGTTTCCAGAACCGACGGATCGCATTTCAGGAAATCCGGGGTCAGAATCTCGATCGTGGTCTTGGGCGACCGGTGACGCACTGCGCGGATGGTCTGAGCGAAATGCTCGGCCCCGCCATCGGCAAGGTCGTCGCGGTCGACCGAGGTGATCACGACGTGGTTCAGGCCCAGCTTTTCCACCGCATGGGCCACCCGGCCCGGTTCGAACGCGTCCAGCGCATCGGGGCGACCGGTGGCGATGTTGCAGAAGGTGCAGCCGCGGGTGCAGATCTCGCCCATGATCATCATGGTCGCGTGGCCCTGGCTCCAGCATTCGCCCACATTCGGGCAGCCGGCCTCTTCGCAGACGGTGACCAGGTTGTTGTCGCGCATGATCCGGCGCGTGTCGGCATAGCCCTTGCCGCCGGGCGCTTTCACCCGAATCCAGTTGGGCTTTTTCGGCTGCGCATTGTCGGGCTTATGCGCCTTTTCCGGGTGACGTTGTTCAGGGATTTTCAGATCGCGCACGGGGCCGGTTTCCTGACTTTGGGTCAATTTGGTTGGTGCATAACATAAACCGGTCGGATGTATTACGCCAGCCGTGCATAGCAGCCATGCGTCAGCGTTTTGCAGATGCAGAATAGAAGCGCGATTTCTTGGGAGGTCAACGCAAATTTCGACATGATTTCCGGAGACAAGAGGATATTCGCAAACGCAGCACATCCCGTGTTGAAGCCGGTTTGGAATCGTTTTAACCCACGGGCCGAACAAATGTGAATCACAGGAGATGCCCCATGAAAACCGGTGCCAAGTTGCCCGACGTGACATTCCACACCCGCGTGCGCGACGACTCGATCGAAGGGCCCAACCCGTTCCGCTGGGAAGACAAGACCACGGCAGACTACTTCGCAGGCAAGCGGGTCATCTTGTTCTCGCTGCCCGGTGCGTTCACGCCCACCTGCTCGACCTACCAGCTGCCGGGGTTCGAGAACAACTACGAGGCGTTCAAGGCCAAGGGCATCGACGAGATCTACTGCATGTCGGTCAATGACAGCTTTGTCATGAACAAATGGGCGCAGGATCAGGGGCTGAAGAACGTCAAGGTCATTCCTGACGGGTCGGGCGAGTTCACCCGCAAGATGGGCATGCTGGTCGATAAGGCCAATCTGGGCTTTGGCATGCGCTCGTGGCGTTATGCCGCCATCATCAAGGACGGTGTGGTCGAGGCGTGGTTCGAAGAGCCCGGCTTGATGGACAACTGCCCCGAGGACCCCTATGGCGTTTCGTCGCCCGAAAACCTGATGAAGCACTTGGAAGAAGCGCAACAGCCCGAAATGGCCTGAGCCGTCAACCCGCCTCCACTCGAAGGGCTCGCCGCGCGCGGGCCCTTTTCAGTTCCGGGTTTCCGACACGATGCTTTCACCGACCTGCCGGATCACCTGGGCGAGTTGATCGAACCACACAGCCCCATCCGACGAGTCGCGCCGCACAAGGCCGATCTGCCGCGCGGGCTCCGGGGCGCCGAACCGCAGCAGTTTCAGCCCCGGCACGGCATCGGCCTCGGAACGCGCCGCCAATTCCGGAATCAAGGTCAGGCCGAACCCCTCCGCCACCAACCGCGACAGCGTGGCCAAAGACGACGCGCCCATGTTGATATGGGCGCTGGTCCGGTCCTGCCCGCACACCTCAAGTGCCTGATCCGTCAGGCAGTGCCCGTCTTCCAGCAGCATCAGTTGGGCCGCGTTCAGGTCGATCGGGCGCAGAGCGTCGGGGCTGACGGTCAGGCTGTTCAGGCGCGTCTCGCTGCCAGCCAGCAGAAAACGATCCTCAAACAGAGGTACCTCGTCCAGGCCGCGCGCGCCCACCGGCAGGGCCAGCACGGCGGCGTCGATCTCGCCCGCTTTCAGCATCGACAGCAACCGCTCGGTGCGTGCCTCGCGTACCTGTACGCGCAGGGACACATCCGCCGACCGCAGACCAGCCAAGACACCCGGCAGCAGATACGGTGCGACGGTCGGGATCAAACCGACCGACAGACTGCGATGCCCGGTGGAGTTGTCACGCGCGAACCGATCCAACCGCTCGGCCGCGCCCAAAATGCGCCGTGCGTGCTCAAGCGCATCGCGCCCCAATGGTGTCAGCAGAACATCACGGGCGCGCCTTTCAAACAGCGGCCCGTCCATGATGTCTTCCAAAGCCCGGATCTGCACCGATAGTGCCGGTTGAGACACATGACACACCTGAGCGGCCCGGCCAAAGTTGCGCTGCTCGGCCACGGCGCGAAAGTATTGCAGCTGTCTGAGGGTAAAATTCATAACCCCTGATTATCACCTGCTGCGTTTTCCGCAACTCCGGCCAATCGAAACAAAGGTATATCAGCCGATCAATCTGTCACACTCTGCTTGCTTCTCGTAATGGCGCTTGAGGCGCTGCAACGCAATGCGCAGCACGATCTTCCCGGAACGTGCTGACCAGCCCATCCGTTTCTCGGCCAGTTCCAGGCCTTCCAGATAGCAACAACACCGCAGCGCAACGTCGCTCAAACCCGGACCCAGATCCGACAAGGCCCGAGCCACGCGATCACGCGCCTCGGACGACCCGCGCCCAACCAGTGCATCGCCTTCGAAACCCGCACGACCGCCAGCGGTAAGGAACCGGTCCCAGTTCTGCGTGACCCGCGGTCCGATCTGGGCCAGCTCGAAATCCTCGCGCAGTCGCTCTCCGGCGCGCACGAGGCTTTCGTCCAGAAACGGCTTTCCATCCCGGTCGCGTCGGCGCGACAATGCAATCAGCGGGCTCTCCGCTGCGCAATAACGGATGCGCCGTGGACGCTTCTCGTCGGCTTGACTGCGCGTTTTGAACTTCGCCGGTGCCTCGGCCATGCCATATTCTGTCTGTGTCCGCGCGCGGTTTTCGGCATCGGCAATCAACTGGCTTAATGCGGTTCGGCCCATTTGCGTGATCCGGTAACGCGACACACGCCCCGCATTGTCACAAACGATCCAGTCCTTCAGAGCCAGAGCCTGAGCGGTCTTGCAATCAACAACGGCGGTCCGAGTTGTACCGCCCTCGCCGCTGTCGCGGACAACGACCGCCTTTTCCATGTCCTCGGCCACGGCCAGAACCGCACCCGTTTCGCAAAGGCGCCGCAGCACCCGCAAGGCCTCGCGCTCGAACGCCTCGTCTTCGGCATTGGGAATGCGATGAGGATCATCGCCGACGCTAAACAAGGGACCAGAGGCGACTTCATTCCCTGCACCGGGAAAGTGTGTTTCGGCAAGTGACTGCAGTGCTGCATCCACCAAGGGATCGTCGCGGCGCATTTCGATCCTTCGAATCTGTCGCAGAATGGTTGACGCGTGACACCCTGCCGACCGCGCCAGATCCCGGATCGACCGTCCCGCCTCGGTATGAGCCAGGTATCGCTGTGCCCCTTCGGGAACCCAAGCTGGAACGGTGAATGCGGTGCTGTTTTCCATCGTTATTCGCCCTCGTCGACAATCAAACTGCCACTGTCCGCCGTCGGATAAAGTGTTAACCAAATCTACCTAGAGTTGCTTTCGTTACTCGTTCGTTAACCTCCAACGGCTCTGACCAGAATTGATTCAAAAAGATAAACAGTCGTGAAACCATCGTTCGGCGCGAGCCCGATCACGGCAACACCCGCTTAGGTTGTGCAAAATTGCTGCAGGCAAAATTGAACAGAGGAACGCCGAAATGCAGGACCTGACGACTATGATCACCGCCCTCCGCCGCCCGCGACTGCTGTCTCGGGCAGCCAAGGTCGGAGCACAGGAATACGACCGTGACCGCCACTTGCAGCGCCTGTTTGGCTATGGCGCGCTACCGGGAACCGGAGCGGCCTTGATGCGACTGTTGGAGATGGAGCGGAGCGTCGACGACCAACGACGCTCGGGCAACGCCGCGTATTCGCTGGTGCGCCACCTGGACCTACTGATCGCTCTGATTGGTGAGGCGCGACTGCATCAAGCCAGCCGCGCCCCGGAACTGCATGTCGTCAAGTGAAGGCGTCGGGCATGGACGCTTTCTTTTCCTCGACATAGGCGGTTAGCGCCGCCAGTTTTTCCGGGTCGAGTTGCGGTTGCTGGTAGTTGGCCAGCAGGTGCTCGACCCGGGCCGAGGCCAGCATGCGTGTGTCCCGTGCACCCTCTTCTTCCCATGTTTCAAAGGGCTTGTAGTCCAGCAGGTCGGTTTTCCAGAAGGCGCTTTGGAAATTGGCCTGGGTGTGCGCACAACCAAGATAGTGGCCACCCGGCCCCACCTCACGAATCGCGTCCATGGCCTGCGCGTTTTCATCATAGGCCACCCCTTTGGCCAACGCATGAAGCGCTCCCAATTGATCGGCGTCCATGACGAATTTTTCAAAATCCGCAACCAGACCGCCTTCGAGCCAGCCACAGGCGTGCAGCATGAAGTTGACGCCTGACAGCAGACCCATGTTCAGCGAGTTCGCAGTCTCGTAAGCCGCCTGCGCGTCCGGAAGCTTGGATCCGCAGAACGACCCGGCCGAGCGGTATGGAACACCCAAACGGCGCGCCAACTGACCGGCGCCATAGGTGATGTGCGCGGCTTCGGGCGTGCCAAAGGTCGGTGCACCAGAGTTCATGTCGATCGACGACACGAATGCGCCGAAAATGGCCGGTGCACCCGGGCGGATGATCTGGCTGTAGGCGATGCCGGCCAGCACCTCGGCCAGCACCTGCGTCAGAGTACCAGCAACCGAAACCGGAGCCATCGCACCGCCCACGATGAAGGGCGAGATGATGCAGGCCTGGTTGTTGCGCGCATAGACTTCCAGCGACCCCATCATCACGTCGTCGAAGGTCATCGGCGAGTTGATGTTGGTGAGCGAGGTCATAACGGTGTTTTCCTGAACGAACTCCTTGCCGAACAGGATCTCGCACATCTCGACCGAATCCTGCGCCCGGCTGGGATCGGTCACCGAACCCATGAAGGGTTTGTCAGACAGCGTCATATGCGCCATCAGCATGTCCAGATGACGTTTGTTCACCGGAACGTCTGTGGGTTCGCAAACCGTGCCACCCGAGTGGTGCAGCCACTTGGACATGTAGGCCAGTTTCACGAATTTGTTGAAATCGTCCATCGTGGCATAGCGGCGACCACCCTGCGCGTCCCGCACGAAAGGCGGTCCGTAGACCGGCGCCAGCACAAGGTTGCGCCCGCCGATTACCACCGATTTTTCGGGGTTGCGCGCGTGCTGCGTGAACTCCTTGGGCGCGGTCTTGATCAGTTCGCGGGCCAGACCTCGCGGAATGCGAACGCGCTCACCATCGATGTCGGCCCCGGCATCGCGCCAGCGTTCCAGCGCCGCGGGGTTGTCGACGAAATTGACGCCGACTTCCTCCAGCACGGTTTCCGCATTGGCCTCGATGATCTCCAACGCTTCGTCATTGAGGATCTCGAAGTTCGGAATGTTGCGTTCGATATACTTCGCCGTTTCGATCCGAACCGCGGTACGCTCGGCCCGGCGGGCGGCGCCTCCGCCACCACGCGCTCTGCGTCGGGTGCTTGCCTCTGTCATGAGATGATCCCGTGTGAAAGTTTAGATTGGATTGCTTGTTACAAGATGCCGCGACTTCACCAGATGTGGATTCCGGCGCAATAGGGGGAAAAGCGACATATTCCGCGCTGTCCAGCACCAGCAACAGGCCTTACGGGGCGTCAGTTTGGCTTGCTGAAATAAACCTTGTTCCCCTCGTGCTCGGTCTCCTGCCACCCAAGATGGCGGTACATCGCGCGGGTGCCCGTCATCAGGCGGTGGGTTGTCAGGCGCATGTTCCGAACTCCGTTTTCGCGAGCCTCTGTCGCGACGAAATCGAGCAGCCGACGAGCAATGCCCCGCCCTTGCGCATCCGGTGAAACGGCCAGATTGAAGATCATCGCGGTTTCTCTTTCGAAACCAAAAACCACGACACCCTGCAGGGATGTTTCATCCACGGCCACAACGACGTTCCGGTCGCGAATGTCCTCCTCGACCCCCTCGGTCACATCCGGCAGGTCGGGAATGGACTGGCGCGCTGCGGCATAGGCCGCTTCGATACATCGGCGGATGGGCTCCGCATCGGTTGCCACAGCCCTTCTGAGCGAAATTCCGGTCATTCAATGCGCTCCGCGTCACTCTTTCCCGCCAAATGACGTCAAGGCGCTTGCACATGCAAGGCTTCCGACCTAAAGGCCGGGTATGACCGAGACATCCCATGACCGCCTTCTGATCATCGACTTCGGCAGCCAGGTAACGCAGCTGATCGCCCGCCGCCTGCGCGAGTTGAACGTCTATTGCGAAATCCACCCCTACCAGAACGTCACGATGGATTTCGTGCGGGACATGGCCCCGCGCGCCATCATCTTTTCCGGCGGGCCGGACAGCGTGACCCGCGAGGGATCACCGCGCGTCCCGCAAGAGATATTCGAGTATGGCGTTCCGATCCTGGGCATCTGCTACGGCCAGCAGGTCATGATGCACCAGCTGGGCGGCAAGGTCGAAAGCGGCCACGGCACCGCCGAGTTCGGGCGGGCTTTCGTGACGCCGCGCGGCAAGCTCGACCTGCTCGAGGGCTGGTTCACCGATGGCGACGAACAGGTCTGGATGAGCCACGGTGATCATGTGAGCCAAATCGCACCGGGGTTCGAGGTGTTCGGCACCTCGCCCAACGCGCCTTTCGCGATCACCGCCGATACCAGCCGTCATTTCTATGCCGTTCAGTTCCACCCCGAGGTGCACCACACCCCCAAGGGCGCAAAACTGTACGAGAATTTCGTGAAACTGGCCGGGTTCAAGGGCGACTGGACCATGGGCGCCTATCGCGACGAGATGATCCGCAAGATCCGCGAACAGGTCGGCGACAAGAGGGTGATCTGCGGCCTGTCGGGCGGTGTCGACAGCTCGGTCGCCGCGATCCTGATCCACGAGGCGATCGGCGACCAGCTGACCTGCGTCTTCGTCGATCACGGCCTGCTGCGCAAGAACGAGGCGCAGGAAGTCGTCTCGATGTTCCGCGACAACTACAACATCCAACTGATCCACGCGGATGAAAGCGAGTTGTTCCTGGGAGAGCTCGACGGCGTTTCGGACCCCGAGACCAAGCGCAAGATCATCGGCAAGCTGTTCATCGACGTGTTCCAGAAACACGCCGACACGATCGAGGGTGCCGAGTTCCTGGCCCAAGGCACGCTCTACCCCGATGTCATTGAATCAGTGTCGTTTTCCGGCGGCCCGTCAGTCACGATCAAATCGCATCACAACGTCGGCGGCCTGCCCGAGAAGATGGGCCTGAAACTGGTCGAGCCGCTGCGCGAACTGTTCAAGGACGAGGTGCGCGCGCTGGGCCGTGAACTGGGCCTGCCGCCCAGCTTCATCGGCCGCCACCCCTTCCCCGGACCGGGCCTGGCGATCCGCTGCCCGGGCGAGATCACCCGCGAAAAGCTGGAGATCCTGCGCGAGGCCGACGCGATATATATCGACCAGATCCGCAAGCACGGCCTGTACGACGAGATCTGGCAGGCCTTCGTCGCGATCCTTCCGGTGCGCACAGTCGGCGTGATGGGCGACGGGCGCACCTATGACTATGCCTGCGCCTTGCGGGCGGTGACCTCGGTTGATGGAATGACGGCCGATTACTACCCGTTCACCCACGAATTCCTGGGCGAAACCGCCACCCGGATCATCAACGAGGTCAAGGGCATCAACCGTTGCACCTATGACATCACCTCCAAGCCTCCGGGCACGATCGAATGGGAATGACACCAAAAGCCGGGCGCTGACCCGGCTTTTTTGTTGTTGTGAACCGGCGTCGGTTTTGGTTCGGTGGCCAAACGCACGCTCAGCCCAAGGATCGAAACATGCGCGATAGCAAATCGATTATTGCCAAAACCGCGCTGTGGATGACCGGGGCGATCGCTTCGTTCTCGTCAATGGCCGTTGCCGGGCGCGAGCTTAGCCTGACGCACGACACGTTTGAAATCATGATGTACCGCAGCATTGTCGGCGTCATCGTCGTTTCGGCCGTTTTGACGGCAACCGGCAAATGGCACCAGGTATCGACACAACGTCTGGGTCTGCACGCGGTTCGAAACTCGTTGCATTTTGCGGGCCAAAACCTGTGGTTCTACGCTGTCAGCGTCATCCCGCTGGCGCAGGTTTTTGCGTTGGAATTTACGCAACCGATATGGGTCGTACTCCTGTCTCCGCTTCTGCTGGGCGAACGCCTGACACCCACGCGGGTCATGTCGGCAATCATAGGTTTCGCAGGCATATTGATCGTCGCCCGACCCGGAGCCACACCGCTCACGCCCGGTGTTCTTGCAGCGGCCTCCTCGGCTGTTTTCTTCGCGCTTACAACGATTTCGACGAAGAAACTAACAGGGTTCGCCAGCATCGGATGCATCGTTTTCTGGCTGACTACGATGCAGGCCGCAATGGGTCTTGCTGTTGCCGGAGCGGACGGGCAGATCGTCCTGCCAACCGCTCAAAGCGCGCCCCTGTTGTTGCTGGTCGGGCTGGCCGGCCTGCTGGCCCATTTCTGCATTACTAATGCGCTTGCCATTGCTCCGGCCACGGTCGTTATTCCCTTTGATTTCGCGCGCCTGCCGACCATCGCCATCGTTGGGATGCTGCTCTATCACGAACCCTTGGATCAGTGGACCATGCTGGGCGCCGTCGTGATTTTCTCGGGCATTTTCCTGAATGTCTGGTCCGAAGGCCGCGCGGGATCGGGCACTCTGGCAAAAACCACACACAAAAACTGACGTTCGGTCACTGGCAGAAACTAACGTATGGTCAGTGGTTGACGTTTTTTTAAACTCCCCGTGAATAATGGTCACAGAAATCACCGCCACTGACACTCACAAGACAATACTGTGGCGCCGGATAGTGAAATGGGAGGAATACATGAAGAAAGCGCTGTTACAGGCGTGCGTGCTCTGTGCAGGGGCGACCGCCGCTCATGCCGGCGGTATCGACCGTAGTGGGCAAGGCATCAACATTATCTTTGAGGAAGGTTCCGTCGTACAGTTTCGCCTGGGCTACACCAACCCAAGCGTAAGCGGCACGATGCTGGGCGTTGACTCGGGCAACGTCGCAAACGACTTCTTCTCGCCTCATCTCGCGTACAAGCACGCCTTCACCGACCAACTCGACTTTGCGCTGATCTATGACGAACCGTTCGGTGCCGATATCGCCTACGGTTCGAACTACCCGCTCTCGCAGAACCCGATCCCGGGCGGTCGCACTGACGTTCTGCGCGCGAAAGCCGACACAGAGGCAATTACTGCCTTGTTGCGCTACAAGTTCGACGGCGGCTTCAGCGCCATCGGTGGTCTGCGTATTCAGCGGCTCAGCGCTGACGTTGCCGTGCCGGCGGCGGCTGGTTACGAGGTGAATGCCGACAAGGATACCGCGCTGGGTTACGTCGTAGGTGTGGCTTGGGAAAAGCCCGAGATCGCAGCGCGCGTGGCGCTGACCTACAACTCGAAGATCTCGCATGACTTGTCGCAAACCGAGTCGCTAAACCCTCCCCCCCCGGCCCCTGGAGGTTTTGTTGCGACGTTCGACACTTCCAGCGAGGTTGTTTCTCCGCAATCGGTGAATCTGGACTTCCAGACCGGCGTTGCGCCCAAGACACTGCTGTTCGGATCGATCCGCTGGGTTGACTGGCCGCAAACGGTTTACGATCCCCCGAACTATCCGCCGACCAGCGCGCTGGTGGACTATGACGATCCGACCTGGACCTATTCGCTGGGTCTTGGCTACCAGTTCTCCGAACAGTTCTCGGGCGCAGTGACCCTTGGCTATGAATCGGCAACCAATGAGCCCGTTTCCAACCTGGGTCCGACCGACGGGTTCTGGAGCATCGGCCTTGGCGGCACCTACTCGATGGAACGCGCCAAGATTTCGGGCGGCGTTCGCTATACCGATCTGGGCGACGCAACCGCTGACGGTGCGGGCCCCGGGGCGCGGGCGAACTTCTCCGGAAACAGCGCGTGGAGCGTTGGTATTCAGGTGACCTACGCCCTGAACTAAGGGATACGCTCATACAGAATTGGAAAACCCCGCCCTTGTGGCGGGGTTTTTCGCATGATCCGGGTCGCTTACCGAATTGCCGAATGCAAGTATTCCGCGTGAGGCAAACAGAAACATGCAAGAAATAGCCATGACGCAACAAAAATCCCTCTCCGCCCTTGCTTGGTTCGAGCTCATTCTTCTTGGACTGATCTGGGGCGCGTCCTTCCTGGCGATCCGCGTCGCACTGGACACGATACCTGTGATGACGGCCGTCTTTCATCGCGTTTTCTGGGCCGCGCTTGCACTTTGGGCCGTCGTTCTCCTCCGCCGAGAAACAATACCGAGGGACCCGCGTATTTGGGGTGCTTTTCTGGTCATGGGTCTGCTGAACAACGTATTGCCCTTCTCGCTGATGGCCTGGGGCCAATTGTATGTCGACACCGGTCTGACCTCGATCTTGAACGCTGCCACGGCAATCTTCGGTGTTCTGGTTGCTGCTGCGTTCTTTCCCGACGAGCGACTGACCAAACGTCGAGCCGTGGGTGTTGCGCTTGGCTTTGGCGGAGTTTCCACCGCAATCGGATTGCACAATTTCCTTGGGTTCAGCCTGCAAAGCGCTGCTCAGCTGGCCATTCTGGCGGGGACCATATCCTATGCGCTGGCGGCTGTCTGGGCCCGTTTGCGCTTGTCAGGCCTGGCGCCGCAGGTTGCGGCGGCGGGAATGCTGAGCGGGTCAACCATCGTCATGCTGCCGGTAATGCTGGTCGTCGACGGTGCGCCATCGTTCGACCTGCCAACGACAACGTGGATCGCCGTAGCCTATTACGCTCTCGTCGCTACGGCTGGTGCCTACTTGCTGTACTACAGGGTTCTGGCCGCCGCCGGCAGCGGCAACCTGCTGCTGGTCACCCTGATCATCCCTCCGGTCGCCATTCTGCTCGGCGCCTATGTCCGGCACGAAACCCTTGCCCCGAATGCCTTCATCGGCTTTGCAATCCTTGCATTGGGGCTATTGATCCTAAGCCGATCCCGCGGCCGAGATTGACGCCATCGCCGGGCCGATTTAGCTAGGACAAAACAAGGGACGGTTGCACATGATCTACAGCTCGGCGAAGGACTGGCGCGACACGGCGCGCAAAAAGGTGCTGTTTTTCGGCATGTCCGGCTTGGGCAAGACATACGTGTCGAACATCCTTCGCGACTCGGGCGACTGGTTCCACTACTCGATCGATTATCGAATTGGCACGCGTTACATGGGTGAATACATCACCGACAACGCCAAGGCTGAGGCCATGAAAGTTCCCTTTCTGCGGGACCTGCTGCTCTCTGACTCGATCTATATCGGATCCAACATTTCGTTCGAAAACCTGACGCCGGTCGCCGCCTATCTGGGCAAGCCCGGAAACCCGGCCCTGGGTGGGCTGGCGATGCCGGAATATCGGCGTAGACAAGAGCAGTTCCGGCAGGCCGAAATCCACGCTCTGCTGGACACCGAATATTTCATTGACCGCGCTCAACGTCTGTACGGATACCCGCATTTCATCTGTGACACCGGCGGGTCAATCTGCGAATGGGTGGACCCTGACAATCCTTCCGACCACGTCCTGTCGGAACTGTCGCGCCAGACCCTGATGGTCTGGATCAAGGGCGACGACGATCATACCGCCGAACTGATCCGGCGGTTCGACAAGGCCCCCAAACCGATGTCGTATCAGGCCGATTTCCTGACGCGCGCCTGGCAGGAATACCTTGATCAGCACGGCTGCGCCGAGGCAGAGGTGAATCCCGACGACTTCATCCGCTGGACCTATGCCCGCGCTCTTGCCCACCGACAGCCCAGATACCAATCTATGGCTGAGAATTGGGGGGTCACTGTTACCGCCGACGCAATCGGAAAGGTGCGGGATGCGCGTGATTTCGATGAGTTGATCGAGAGCACACTTGAGACCCGCGCCGCGGCGTCCTAACTAGAACGCTTCAGAAGAAACTGGAAAAACCCGCCTCATGCCTATCAAGATTCCGTCCGACCTCCCGGCCTTTGACGTTCTGACGAAAGAGGGCGTCATGGTCATGGCCGAGGATCAGGCCGCACGGCAGGACATCCGGCCCCTGAAGATCGGGTTGCTGAACCTGATGCCGAAGAAAATCCAGACCGAAAACCAGTTTGCCCGATTGATCGGCGCGACGCCTCTGCAGATCGAGTTGTCCCTGATCCGCATGACCGAGCATCAGACCAAAAACACCGCGGCCGAACACATGGAGGAGTTCTACCGCCCCTTTCAGGACGTGAAGGACCAGAAATTTGACGGCCTGATCATCACCGGCGCCCCCATCGAGCATCTGGAGTTTCAGGACGTCACCTATTGGGACGAACTGACCGAGGTTTTCGAATGGACCCGAACCAATGTGCATTCGACCTTCGGCGTGTGCTGGGGTGGTATGGCGATGATCTATCACTTTCATGGCGTCAAAAAATATATGTTGGACGCCAAGGCGTTTGGGTGTTTCCGGCATCGGAACCTGTCACCGGCCTCGCCTTTCCTGCGAGGCTTCTCGGATGACTGCGTGATCCCGGTCAGTCGCTGGACCGAAGTCCGTCAGGATGAAATCGACGCTGCCGAAGGGCTTGTGACCCTTCTGGGCAGCGACGAGGTCGGTCCGTGTCTTGTTGAAGATCGGCAGAACCGGGCGCTGTATATCTTCAATCACTTCGAATACGACAGTGACACGCTGAAACAGGAATACGACCGGGACGTGGCCAACGGCACTCCGATCAATGTGCCTATCAACTATTATCCCGACGATGACCCGTCTCGCACGCCTCAGAACCGGTGGCGCAGCCATGCGCATCTGTTGTATGGGAACTGGATCAACGAGATCTACCAGACCACTCCTTTCGACATGACGAAAATTGGTCATTAAGTCGTTGATATACTTGGGCCTGTTTGCGGCCCTTTTTGCGGCTTTGACGGCTTGGCTTGCCGCACGCCATGAGGCACGGGCCGAGGCCGCGTTTCCGCCAGAGGGTCAGGTATTGGATGTCGACGGCGTTACTGTACATGCCGTCGTGATGGGCGAAGGCCCAGATGTCGTCCTGATCCACGGGTCCAGCGGCAATACCCGGGACATGACGTTTGCTCTGGCGCCGTTGCTGGCAAAATCCTTTCGGGTCATTGTATTCGACCGGCCGGGGCTGGGCTATTCTCAGAGCTTCTCGGCGGATGGCGAAACCATCGTTGAGCAGGCGGAAATCCTGCAGAAAGCTGCCGCGATGCTGGGGGCCGACAAACCCATCGTCGCCGGCCAAAGCTATGGCGGGTCGGTATCACTGGCCTGGGCTGTGACGCGCCCTGACAACATCTCGGCTCTGGTCCTGATCGCCCCGGCCGCGGTGCCATGGGAAACTCCGCTCGATTCCTTCAACCGCATTGCCTCGACCGCCTGGGGAAATGCTCTCGTCCTGCCGTTGATCACCGCCTACGTTCCGGACTGGTACGTCAACAAGGCCCTGGATACGGTCTTTGCCCCCCAGACCGCACCCGAAGGCTATGCCGAGCATTTTGGCCCGGCCCTGACGCTCCGCCGGTCGTCGATGCATGCCAACGCAAAACAACGGGCCAACCTCCTGGACGAAGTTGCCAAACTGCAACCGCGCTACCCTGAGATATCGGTGCCCACCGAAATCGTGCATGGTACGGCAGATACGACAGTTGGTCTGGGCTGGCATTCCGAACGGCTGATCGAACAAATCCCCGGCGCTGAGCTGATTGAACTTGAAGGCATGGGGCACATGCCGCAGGTGGTGGACGCTCCGGAAGTTGCTGCTGCGGTCGAACGTGCCGCGGAACGAGCGGGTTTGCGTTAACCCCGCCCGTAATCCATAGTAGAAACTGGATTTTATGGCGAGGCAACTCATGACCCGTGCAGCGGACCGAGCAATCAACAGCTACTTTCGGAACGACGCTCCCGAGAGCGTGCGAAAGGCCATCGAGGACGCTGAAAAAGGCGACATCCTGAACCCCAGCTACCCATATCAGGAGAGGATGAAGCGCAAGGACTATGACAAGCAGATGGAGGCCCTGCAGATCGAACTGGTCAAGATGCAGGCATGCGTCAAGGAAACCGGGCAACGCATCGCGATCGTGTTCGAGGGTCGGGATGCAGCGGGCAAAGGCGGTACGATCAAGCGGTTCCGGGAAAACCTGAACCCGCGTGGCGCCCGCAATGTCGCCCTCAGCAAGCCCTCCGACGCCGAGCGCAGCCAATGGTATTTCCAGCGGTACATCCAGCACCTGCCATCAGCCGGCGAGATCGTTTTCTTCGATCGCAGCTGGTACAACCGGGGGGTCGTCGAAAACGTCTTTGGATTTTGCACCGCAGACCAGCGGGAACGCTTCTTCAGGCAGGTCATGCCACTGGAGAACGGGCTTGTGCATGACGGCATTCACCTGTTCAAATTCTGGCTCAACGTCGGGCGCGCGGAACAGCTCAGCCGGTTTCTCGCGCGCGAGAATGATCCGCTGAAACAATGGAAACTGAGCCCTATCGACATCGCCGGTCTGGGCAAATGGGATGAATACACGCAGTCGATTTCCGAAACTCTGACACGCTCCCATTCCGATCTGTGCCCTTGGACGATCATCCGTTCGGACGACAAGAAGCGCGCCCGGCTTGCGGCAATCCGGGCGGTATTGTCGACCTTGGACTATGACGAAAAGGACGCCGAAGCCGTTGGAGAGCCCGACCCGATGATTTGTGGCGGACCGGAAATCTGGGATGCGTAGTCTAGTGCGCCTTTGGTCAAGCAGTGGCCCCTCCGATCATGCCCCAGGGATTGGACCTGCTGCGCCGCGTGCATTATGTCTGGTTGGTAAAAGAGCACGCAAACACAGGCAGGTGCCGGCGGAATGACCAAACGCGGCTATCACCATGGAAATCTGAAACAGGCGCTGATCGACGCCGCCCTCTCGCTTATCGAAGAAAAAGGTCCGACCGGCTTTACCCTGTCTGAGGCCGCAAAACGGGCCGGTGTCACCCCAGCCGCGGTTTACCGGCACTATCAGGGTCGCGAGGATCTGATCGCCGAGGCGGCCCGTCAGGGGTTCGAGATGTTCGCAGACCTCATGCAGTATGCCTATGACAAGGGGCAGCCCTCGGCGCTGGCTGCTTTCGAAGCGACTGGGCGCGCATATCTGGCGTTTGCGCGCAAGCACCCCGGCCACTACATCTCGATGTTCGAAAGCGGAATCTCGGTCAACCGGACGCCCGAGCTGGCGCTGGCCGCCAACCGGGCAAAGGAGGTGCTGGAAATGGCTGCGGCCGATCTTTCAGAACACATCCCGCCTGAAAAGCGACCACCGGCGTCTATGTTCAGCGCGCATATCTGGGCGATGAGCCATGGTGTCGTCGAGCTTTATGCCCGCAATGCGGGGGCCAGTTCGCCCTTCCCGCCCGAAGACCTGCTGGAATCCGGGATAGGCATTTACCTCAGAGGGTTGGGGCTGGTGCCGCCCGACGAATGATCGTCAAAACATCCGGCTGGCATGCGGTGCGTTCAGCCGTGAGGTGACATTGATCAGATCCATCATGCCCATCCCCTTGATGTCGACCGGACCCAGGTCCGAGACCTGAAATTCATCGATCAGGGCGTATTTCATCTCTTCCGGGGCAACGATGTTCATGGGGTTTGCAAAGACCTGCAACCGCGATGCGATATTCACGGCCGGTCCGAAAACGTCATAGACGTATTTCTGGATCCCTACCACGGACCCAACGGCGGGCCCCATGCCAAGCCCGATCCTGGCCTGCCATTTGTGCGGATGACTTTCGTTGCGCCGTTCCAGATACCGCAGAAATCGGACCGCACAATGTGCAACCGCCGTGGCGTGGTCAGGCGTGGCGTCGGGCATGCCTGACACCGCAAGATAAGCGTCCCCGATCGTCTTGATCCGTTCACACCCGAACTGTTCGACGATCCGGTCGAAGGCGGTGAAGATGTCATTCAACTCACTGAGGGTGACCGTAGGGTCTGTTTTTGCCGCAAAATCCGTAAAGCCGACGAAATCCAGCATGACCACGGAAACCTGATCATACAGCTGAGGCGTCACTACGCCGAAGGTTTTGAACTCTTCATAGACCGCACGCGGCATCAGGTTCAGCAAAAGCCGTTCGACCCGTTCCTTTTCTCTTTCCAACTCGCGGGTGTTGCGCTCGACCATGGTCGAATAGCTGTCGATCATGCTTTCCAGCTCACGAATTTTCGTTATGTTCTGACATTCGACAACCAGAACCTGCTCATCCATCCCGTTGGCCAAGGAAATCGTCACCGCGAAGATCAGCGTGCGGCGTTTCGGCTTCATCTGCAGCTCGACCGAGTATCGCAGGCCCGATTGCTTGACGTCATCCAGTTCGCGCTGGTCGAGATCCGGCAATATATCCAAAAGTGTCTGGCCGGGCTCGGGTTTGCCGAACCATTCGGCAAATGGACCATTGTGGAACACGAAGGTCAGGTCCGAGGCCCGCAATACCGCTACACCGACCCCGATGGCACGCAGCAGATGCTCGTTGATGGCCAGGATGCTCATGCCGCATCCCGGGCAACGATGATCGGCCTTTTGCCTTCGATCGCAGCCAGCGCGACCTGCACGTCATCTTCGGTCATTCCATGAATTGAAAGCGCTTCACCGAACAGCGTAGCCATCTCGTCGAAATCATCGTGGCTGATGTTGAGGTGGCGATGCACGGCCTCGATCCGATCATCGCTGAAAGACGCGGGACCCCCCACCAGAGACGAAACGAACTTGGTTTGGTGATCGATCAACCGTGGCATGTCGATATCTTCGAAGTAGCCTCCGATCTCATCCGATTCCAATGCCATTTCGTAAAATGTCATCACGATCCGGCTGATGGTTTTGAACCCGCCGTATTTCTCGTAAATCGTTTGACCCACACCAAAACCCCAAAAAATCGCGCAATAACACTGCGAGATTATATCAAATCGAGAGTTTTGTTAACGTTTATGCAATTTGCGATCGGCGCGGATGATTGGAACCGCTCGGTTTTTCACCACTGGCACAAAGACTTCAGGACCAAGGGCGCACGATCAGATCGTCGGCACAGGGAATGAAGTCCACCATGCCGCCGCGCTGGACAAGCCGCGCCTGACCGCCCAGCTTCCATTTCAGTTTTCGGCCGGCCGACTGAAGCTCGCGCCGCAGCCGATACCACGTGGGGCCCTTGTCCAATCCGCTGTTTGTGGCTGCGTTTTGGGTTCGTTCGCTGCTTTTGACCGGTTCGTCGATCTGCTCCTGCCGTCCCGACCAGATCATCTGGACACCAACGGCCGGAAAGCACTGAAACATGTTCCAATCCCTGCGCGGCAAGGACAGAAAGTCATCGAGATGGTCAGAATATCTCTGCGACCAGGCCAACAATTTGCGGCAGCCCGCCTGTGACAGAACATAGGCCGCCGCACTTGGCGCCATTTCCAGCATTGGGCGCACGCGGACATTTCCGATCCCGGTCTCCGGCCCAAAGCGCAGTGACCGGGGCGAGTAATCCAATTTGACGCAATCATAGGCTTCCGCGTGGTTCAGCACTTCGGTGATGACCCGGCCAGCGTCAAAGGACATTTCCACATCATCCTCAAAGACGACAGCGGCTGGAAGGTTCCGATCGGCGATCCGTTGCCAAACCGATCTATGGCTTTCGAAACAGGCGATTTCGCTGGTCGTCAAACCCCAGCGCGTTCCCGTTCCCGCGACATATCCGTTTTGCTCCAACGCGCCTGGCTGACTGGCATCCGTGGCGCTGATCCTATGTGCACCCACAAGGCCCGCCTTTAGAAACTGCGCTTCCATGAACGCTCGGCGCTCGGGCACACGGTCCAGATTGATGTAATAGACGCTGTCGCCTGCCATCTGCTGGGTTATCTGCACCGGAAGTCCTTTCGCATCGCGCGCCGCTTTATTGGCCATATCCTCAGTTGGGACTGGAAGTCCAGATTGCACCGCCGGCAGATCTACGGCCAGCGGGCTGAGCGAACTGACTGGCTACAGCTTGTTCAGCCGATGCTTTTCCAAGATGTCGATGATGACGGATTTGGCATGCAGCCGGTGCTGGCGATGCCGGTCGCGCGCGACATCAGGTTTGCCGTCACGGATTGCGGTATAGACCGCACGGTGATCCTCGTTCGATTTGACCGGCAACGGGCGTATGAACAGGGTCGAGGCCCGCGCCCTGCGGACCTGGTCGCTCATCATGGACACGATGCTTTCCACTCGGCGGTTGCCACCCAACCGGACAAGCTCGCGGTGGAAAAGGTCGTCGGCCTTGGCCCAGGCCTCCAGGTCTTCCTCACCGATTGCGCGATCCATTTGGGCAATCGAGTCCGCCAACGGCTGAAGGTCCTGTTCGGAAAATCCGGCCTCGGCCGCGCGTTCGGCTGCAAGGCTCTCCAACTCGGTCAGAATGTCATAGATCTCGCGCATGTCATCCGGAGATACTGGCAGGATCCGCACCCCTTTGCGCGGCCGCATTTCCAGCAGGCCCTTGCTTTCCAGCATAAGCGCTGCTTCGCGAACCGGCGTGCGCGACATCCCCAACTGCTCGGCCAGTTCGGTTTCCAGATGGTCGGTGCCGGCGGCCAACTCTCCGGTCAGGATCATCCGCCGCAAGTCCCGCACCGCGCGCTGGGTATTCGAGAGAGCCTTGCCGGTCTCGTTTTTCATTCGGCCTCCAAAACGATTTTCCTGCCCTCCGCATCAGATCTGTAGATCGCCTGTTCAATGCGGATAACGTCCAGATAGTCCGGGCCAGTATTTTCCAAATGCGTACCATTTAGAAGACCGGATATGACATGCTGCTGCAACGCGTGCACGCAATCGCCACCAAAACCCTCCCATTTATCGGGTGCAAGCAACTGCACGCTGCTCTGGCTGCCGAATTCACGCAGCCCAACGGCGCCAAAGCCATCCATCGTCAGCGTTCCGCCGGTGCCTTCGATCAGGGCCTCCCCCATGGTGCGGCGCAGATTGTCCGAGGCATGATCCAGGTTCCGGTTGCCATCGAATACGGCCCTCAAGCCGTTTTCGAACTCAAAGATGACATAGCCTGCGTCCTCTCCGGCAATGACCGGGTTGATCCGCCGCAGATCGGCATAAACCGAGATCGGATTGCCGAACAAGAACCGGAACGTATCGACCCAATGCACCGCCGTTTCGTGGATCAGAAAACGCGGCATTTCCTGAAAATAGGGTTGCCGATCAAGATAGGCGCGAGGCCCCTGCCCGTCGCCCGGGCGCAGTCGGAACGTAGCCTGCAACGGCATCCCGATATCCCCGCGTGTCAGGGCGTCCTTCATCAGCCGATACCACGGCTGGAAACGAAAATTCTCGTGGACAACGACGGTGGCTCCGGCATCCCGAGCGTCCTGCAGTACATCCTCCGCTTCTGCCAGAGATCGACAAAACGGTTTTTGGCACAGGATCCAACTCACACCTGCGTCCAGCGCGGCACGAATTGCGTCGGCATGACCGTCAGGCGGCAGGATTATGTCCAACAGCTGGGGCATTTCCTGGGCCAGCATCGACGGCAGATCATCATAGGCAGTCAATCCAGTGGCGGCCGCCTTCTCGAGATCGCGATCACATGCGGCGACCAGTTGAACCTGCGGTATGCGGCGCCAGCTGCCATAGTGGAACTGGCTGAAATAGCCGGCGCCGACACAGGCGACCCGAATGAACTGCTGGCTGCTCACGCCAAAAACACCCTGTCCGCCACCGCTCGCGCCGCGGCCAGCGTATCGGCTTCTCCGCCCAGATCACGGGTCAGAATTCGGCCCTCGGACACGACGCTGTCGACTGCCGTGTGCAGCCGTCGCCCATCTCGCGACAACGCGGGGTTCTGATGCCGCAGCCCAAGCCATTCCAGCATCATCGCCGCCGACTGGAACATGGCAAACGGATTGGCGATGCCTTCCCCGGCAATGTCGGGGGCGGAACCGTGACAGGGCTGGAACACCGCATGATCCAGACCAATGTCAGCCGAGGGCGCCAGCCCCAGCCCTCCCATCAGACCGGCCCCAAGGTCAGACAGGATGTCGCCAAACATGTTTTCCGTGACCAGAACATCAAATTCCCAAGGCTTCTGAACCATCCACAAGGCCGTTGCATCCACATAGGCATGATCCGCTACCAAATCCGGGTGACGCTCAGCCTCGGCATCGAACAGATCCCGGAAGAATGCAAAGGCACGGAAGACGTTGGCCTTGTCCACACAGGTGACCCGACCCCGACCCTGCCCGGATGCCTTTCGGTCATGCGCCAACTGGAAGGTAAACCGAAACAGCTTTTCGCAGACCTCCCGGGTGATCAGCAGCGTCTCGCGCGCCTCATCCTCGGTCACTTCTCCGCACCCCTGGGTGTTAAACAACCCCTCAGTGCTTTCGCGGATCAAAACAAAGTCAATTTCCTTGCCAGGCGGCAGGGCCAACGGTGTTGCTTGCCCAGCTCTCACCCGCACAGGGCGCACACCGGCAAACAGCCCCAGCGCCTTGCGGAGGTCGATCTGAGGTGAAATCTCGGTCCCATCCGGGTACCGAACGTCCGGCAAACCCATCGCGGACAGTAGAATGGCATCCGCCTGCCGCGCCGCATCCATTGACGCTTTCGGAAATGATTCTCCGGTTTGCGCATAGTGGGCTGCCCCGGCCGGAACCTCCCGAAACTCAAGTGTATAGTCCTCGGTCTGCTCAGACAGCTGCGCAAGGATGCTTAGCGTCGGAGCCATGATTTCCGGGCCGATCCCGTCCCCGTGGAACACTGCAATCTCTAGTTTCTCGGCCATCTGCGCCCTGCGTCCTTTTCCTGTGTTCTTGCGTTCGACCTTAAATCAATTCCGGTCGTTGACAACGCATTGTGTAACGTATACGCAATTTAATGCAACAATAAACACATCACTGCATCTGGGAGGAAAAGATGAAGTCGAAAATCGCAAGGTTGGCTGCGGCCGCCCTACTGACGGCAGGTGCCGCAGGGCTCGCCAGCGCACAGGAATATCCGTACCGGGACATTACCACCGCCGTCGTCTGGGGCGCCGGAGGCGGTACCGACACCATCAACCGGATGATCATGGCCGAGATGGAGAAACACCTGCCGGTGTCGATCAACGTGATCAACCAGACCGGAGGCGTGGCGGGTTCAAACGGAATGGTCTACGTCATGAACCAGCCTGATGACGGCTATACGATGGTCGGACTTTCCGAATCGAACGTGACCGCCGCCGTCCAGGGCGGCTGGGACAAAAAGTTCGACTACTGGTATCCGTTCATCGTTGGCGGCTCTCCGGATTTGATCTCGGTTCCCGCTGACAGCCCCTACAACAGCCTTGAAGAGCTGGTGGACGCGGCGAAGGCCGCGCCCGGAACCATCCCCGCGGCAGCCTCGGGTGCGGGATCCATCCACCACCTGAACCTGCTGGCCATCGAAAAGGGCTCGGGCGCCGAGTTCAAATTCGTCCCCTACAACGGCTCAGCTCCGGGGCAAGAGGCCGCCATCGCCGGTGAAGTTGCGCTGGTCGTGACCTCGCTGGCGGAACAGGCCCCGCTGATCGAAGGCGGACAGTTGCGCCCTCTGGCGATGCTGACACCTGAAAATGCGGAAATCGCGGGAATGACCGTTCCTTCGGCCTTTGGCATCTATGACGGGCTCGACCAGTATTTGCCGCTGAAACAGGCAATCGGCTTTGCGGTCCACAATTCGGCAAGCGACGATGTAAAGGCTAAACTGGCCGAAGCATTCCAGAAAGCCATGGCCTCGCAGGCCGTGGCCGATTGGGCCGCGGCAAACAATTATGACATCGGCGGACAGTACGGACCGGAGGCGCAGAAGCTGTTCTCGACGTTGGAATCCACCTTTGCATACACCCTGCAAGATTTGGGTGCGACGACCGTCGATCCGGCCTCTCTGGGCATCGAGAAGCCCTGAGCGACAAACGATCTTGGGGGCGCGGTTCCGCGCCCCTTTTTTGCACGGGAGGGCAAAGTTGGAAAAGGCTGAGGACATTCTGGTCCTGCGCGCACGGGATTTCTGGGCGTCGCTGGTTTTGGGGGCGACATCGGTGTTCTTTCTGTGGAAGACCATGGACATCCCCTTGTGGGGTGAAAACAAGGCGGGGGTCAGCGGTACCCAATGGTACGACTCAGCAGCCATTGTTCCGTTGTTCATCTTTGTGGGCCTGTTGTGCCTCTCGACGGTGCTGTTCGTGATCTCGGTCCGGTCCGGCGGGGCGCGGCACGCCCTTGGTGCGGCTGGCATCGGCTGGAACCCTGACGAAGCATTTCGCTTTTCCACGATTGGCCTGATCCTTCTGGCTTATGTGGGCGGGCTGGTCCCGCGAGTCGATTTCATCCTGTGTTCCGGCCTTCTGATTACCGCTCTCATATTTGGATATTACGGGGGGCACCCGCGGCGCGCGATGATCGCCTGCGGCGCCGTTTGCCTGGCTGGGTTCACGTCCTGGTTGCTCTACCCTGCTCAAGCCGACTGGAACGCACATGCGGACGACTGGGTCACGTTGGGCATTTGGGTCGCCTTGACGATCCCGGTTTTGGTCAAGGCCCGGTCCGAGCGGCTTTTGCGGGTCGTTCCCTACATTGCCGTCCTCGCCCCGTTTACCCTTGTTTGCGCAATGGCCTTCGGGTTTCGCCAGAATGTTCCGGCGCGCGGTGGCCTGCTGTTTCAACAAATCGAGTACCACTATTACGTGACGCTCCGCCCGATCTGGAAAGGCTAAGACCATGGAGTTCGTCTTGTCTCAGCTGGCGGGTTTCGGCCATGCCTTCGCTGCGCTGGTCGTCGATCCGCTGACCTATCTCTATCTGGTTTTTTCGGTCTTTCTGGGCATCACATTCGGTGCCCTGCCCGGCCTGACCGCGACCCTTGCCGTGACCATTCTGACCGGTTTCTTCGGCAACAAGATCCCGCTGGATTACTCTTTGATCGCGCTGCTGGGCGCTTATGTGGGGGCGATTTACGGTGGGTCCTACCCCTCGATCCTGCTGAACATCCCAGGCACCGCCGCCAGCGCCGCCACCGCAATGGACGGTCACCCGCTTGCCAAGGCCGGACGCGGAGGTGAGGCGCTTGGATTGACGACGACGGCCAGCTTCATCGGGACCATCATCGGCACACTCACGCTCCTGATCTTCGTCTGGGCGCTGCTGCTTGTTTCAAAGAACATCGCAAGCCCGGAAAAGGCGCTACTGGCCCTGTTCGGTATCCTTCTGTCTGGCACGCTCATGAGCGAGGACCTGGTGCTCAAAGGGTGGATATCCGGTTTGATCGGGCTTGCCATGGCCATGGTCGGGCTTGATCCCTTGCTGTCCGAGCCCCGCTACACCTTCGGCTGGTCCTACATGCTGAGCGGGTTCCAGGTGGTGCCCGTTCTCATGGGGGCCTTCGCGATCCCTCAGATCATCGAAGGCCTGCGCCATGTCGAAGCCGGCAAGGTCATGGCTCTGAAAGGCTCGATCCTGCCAAATCTCTCGACGGTCCGCCGTCACCTGCCCACCATCGGCAGGTCCGGCGTGATCGGCACCGGCGTTGGTGCCCTGCCGGGCGTCGGCGAGGATGTTGCCGGATGGGTCAGCTACGGTGTCGGCAAAACCGTTTCGAAGGATGGGAAGAACTTCGGCAAAGGTTCACTGGACGGGCTTTTGTGTTCGGAGACCGCCAACAACGCCTGCATCGGCGGCGCACTGATCCCCCTGTTGGTGCTGGGCATCCCCGGCTCACCACCCGCGGCCGCGCTGCTGGGGGCGTTCAAAATCAACAACGTCATCCCCGGCCCCACGATCGACCCTGAAATCATCCTGCGGGTCGTGGCCATCCTGGTGCTGGCATCGTTGACGATGTTCCTGATGGGCCTTTTCACCGCGCGGGTCTTCATCAAGATTCTCAAAATCCCGCAAACCGTTTTCTTGCCCGTCGTGATGGTTCTGACCACGATTGGGTCGTTCAGTGTGGGGGGCGGCATCAATGACCTTTACCTTATGCTGGGGGTCGGCTTCGTGGCGTATTTCATGAACCTGATGAAGTATCCGATTGCGCCGCTGGTCATTGGCGTCATCCTTGGCGGGTTGTTCGACGAGACATTCCGCCGGTCACTGTTCCTGTCGGATGGTGATCTGTCGGTATTTGTTTCTCGACCCGGAGCAGCAATTCTGCTGGTGTTGAACCTGGCGCTGATCCTCAGCCAATTGCCTCCGGTCAAACGCCTGTTCGCCCGTCTGAAAGGAGCCCCCGCCTGATGTATGCCGTCACCGTAACCTTCGAGTTGAAGCCCTGGGCACGCGAGCGTTTCCTGCCTCTGATGCTGGACAACGCACGCACGTCGTTGAACGACGAGCCCGGGTGCCTGCAATTCGATGTCTGCGCAGGGGACGATCCGGCCATCGTTTTTCTGTATGAGATCTACTCGAACGCTGACGCGTTCAGGATCCACTTGGACAGTCCGCATTTCAAGGAATTCGATCTGGCGGTTTCGGATATGGTGGTCCGAAAGCAGGTCAACACATTCTCCGAGGTCATGCGATGAACGACTGGGAAGTCTATGCCATAAAATATGCGGACAGAAATGCCCGCATCCGCGCCGACAGCTTCATAATGGATGACGATCACGCGGCCCCTCATGCCATGGACTACTACCTGTGGCTGCTCAGGCGCGGCTCGCAGGTCATTCTGGTGGATACCGGATATGACACCGACGAAGGGCTGAGCCGCGGACGGCCTATTGCCATGGATCCTCGTGAAGCCATGCGGCCTTTCGGGATCGCGCCAGAGGCCATTCAGCAAGTGATCGTGACGCACCTGCACTATGACCACGCAGGGGGTCTGCACCTGTTTCCAAACGCCACGTTGCATATGCAGTCGGCCGAGATGGCCTTTGCCACGGGTCCCTGCATGTGCCACGGCACTCTGCGCGCGCCATTTTCGGCCGGTCATATCTGCGAGGCGGTCAAGCGGCTTTATTCCGGCAAAGTGGTTTTCCACGACGGCGACGCCGAGTTGGCCGACGGTGTCACGGTCCACTGCATCGGCGGCCACTCCCGCGGGCTGCAATGCGTACGGGTCCGAACTGCCAGCGGCTGGATGGTTTTGGCGTCGGACGCATCGCATTACTACGAGAACTTCATGGCCCGAAAACCATTTCCCATTGTGGTCGACCTGCAGGACATGCTGGACGGCTTTGACAAGCTGCAAAGCCTCGCGTCTGCCCCTGGCCTGATCATCCCAGGCCACGATCCGCTGGTCCGGTCCGTTTTTCCCCCGGGGCCAGCCGATCACATCAACCGTTTGGACACGGGGCCAATCAGAGAGATCAAACTATGAAGATCGGAGTCATTGCCGATGATTTCACCGGCGCATCCGACATTGGCCTGACCCTCGCTGAGGGCGGCATGCGCGTCAGCCAGTTTGTTGGCATCCCAAAGGGCCACGCGGACCAGGATCTTGATGCGGCCGTGGTTGCGCTCAAGTCACGCACGGCCCCGGTTGACGAGGCGGTGCGCGACAGTCTGGCGGCCTGTGACTGGCTGCTGTCCCAGGGTGCGCAGCAAATCGTCTTCAAGGTCTGTTCGACCTTCGACAGCACCGCAAAGGGCAATATTGGTCCGGTTCTGGATGCGCTGTCGGAAAGGCTGAACGCTCCGACCACAATCGTCTGCCCGGCTTTTCCTGAAAATGGGCGCAGCGTCTACCAAGGGCACCTGTTCGTGCAGGACAAGTTGCTGAGTGAAAGCGGCATGCAGAACCATCCACTGACTCCGATGACCGACCCTGATCTCCGGCGTCTGCTGGCCGCTCAGTCCGCCCGTCCGATTCATCATGTGGCCGCCTTGGTGGTCATGCAGGGGGCTGCAGCCATTCGGTCTGCCCTGCCTGCCAAAGGTCATACGATTGTCGACGCGATCCGCGACGCAGACCTGCTGGAAATCGGCAAGGCTGGCCGCGATACCCTGCTCCTTTGCGGCGGGTCCGGGATCGCGCTTGGGTTGCCAGAAAATTTTGGCTTCAAACCGCGACACCCACAGTGGGACAGCGTGTCCGGACCCGGCATTGTGCTGTCAGGATCCTGCAGTCGCGCCACCCGAGAGCAAGTCTCGCGCTACCGGGACATCGCCCCACACCGCGAGGTCACCGCGCGGGAGGCGGTCAGCGGCTCGATCTCGGTGGAAGAATTGGTCAACTGGGCGCTCGAGCAGAAACAACCGCCGCTGATCTACTCTTCGGCCGATCCACAAGTCGTGAGGCAAGCACAGGACTGCTTCGGCAAGAAAAAGGCATCTGCAGCCATCGAAAACCTGTTCTCCGATCTCTCCCGCAGCCTGCGGACCGCGGGCTTCCGCCGGATGGTCATTGCAGGGGGTGAGACTTCGGGCGCGGTTGTCCAGGGCCTGCGCGCACAACAGTTGCAGATCGGCCCCCGCTTGGCCGCCGGCGTTCCCATGGTACTCCTGCCCGGCACCCCGTCCGTTGCACTGGCGCTGAAATCGGGCAATTTCGGCGGCCCCGATTTCTTTGCGGACGCCTTGAACAGAATGGAGCAACAACAATGAGCGAGGCGGCGAAGCTACGGGAAGAAATCTGTCTGCTTGCAAGGTCGATGTTCGACCGGGGACTGACCTGCGGTGCGTCGGGCAACATCTCGGCCCGGCTGTCCGACGGAACGATCCTGGTTACGCCGACCGGCAGTTCGATGGGGTTTCTCGACCCGGCACGGATCAGCCATCTGGATGCCCGGTTTCAGCACATTGATGGCGACTTGCCGACCAAGGAAGTTCCTCTGCACTCGGCCTTCTACGACACAAGGCAGCAGACCGGGGCTGTGGTCCACCTCCACTCGACGCATTCGGTGGCCTGGTCCATGCTTCCCGAAGTTGACCCCGAGGACGTTCTGCCGCCATTGACCCCGTATTCAATCATGCGGGTCGGTCGGGTGAAATTGCTGCCATTCTTCCTGCCCGGCGACCCTGAAATGGGAAATGCGGTCCGGGGACTGGCCGGACAGCGCAGCGCGGTGCTGCTGGCCAATCATGGCCCTGTGGTTGCCGGCAAAGACATCTGGGCGGCCAGTTTCGCAATGGAGGAACTGGAGGAAACCGCAAAACTCGCCCTGTTGACCCGAGGACTGAACCCTCACCAGCTAAGCGCCGAACAAATTTCAGCCCTGTACGACATGACAGGCCACAGCAAGTAGCCGGTTCGAACACCTGCTGCTCTGACAACACGCTTTGCGGTCCAATCGGCCGGATATCGGCTATTGTCGCCAGCTTTTGTGCTGGTGCGCAAAACGGTCGTATGATCTGACGAGACCCGACACGGACGACCATCCCATCATGCCCAATCCTGAACAGGGACAGGCTGGTTTTGGCCTGTCCTCAACCCTGCTCTGTTAATTTTCATTATTGACAACTTACGCGCCGTAGTTATTTGTCAAAACTGACAATAAAGGAACCCCAATGCCCCGGCCTACGCTCAAAGACCAACGATCCGCTGAAATACTCGATGCCTATCTGACCTGTGTGGCCCGTTTCGGATTGGAAGGCGCAACACAAGAACGCATCGCGGCAGAGGCTGGTGTCAAGCGGCCCTTGTTGCGCCACTACTTGGGAAACCGGGATGACATGACGGCGGCATTGGCAGACCACGTGATCAACGCTTTTGCCGAAGTGACAGAGGCGGTCTCGGTTCAATTCGGGTCGCAGGGTGAGCCATCTGAGTTGATTGATGCCCTGTTTGACGACGGGCACGGCCATGATCCCCGTCTGATGCTGGCTTGGCAGGCTTTGGCAACGGCCGCCGAACGCATTCCTGACCTGGGCCCCAAACTGACGCAAAGCTACGCCGACTTTCTGGCCGTCATCGAAGGCATTCTGGCCCGCGCGTATCCATCGGCACCTCCCGAACGCATTCGGGCAGTCGCCCATGGAGTAACTGCTTGCGCTCAAAACATCGACGCGCTTGTCCCGATTTCACCGCCAGTTCAGTGGCGCGACGATCTGAAAGCGGCGGCGCTGGCGTTGCTTGCAAGCTTGGAGGGTGACGCATAATCAATCTCCCCAGACTGATCAACTACGCAGCCCTACCCGTTCTTTTGGTGGCCACATGGTTGGGGCTCCAGTGGCCCTGGGGGCTGGTATTCATCTGGTGGGCCATACCGTCGATCCGTAGCAGCCAAGCTTTCCTGATCGATACCGTCAACCGCGAAACCGATCCACTCTTGTTCTGGACCGTTACTGTTCTTTGGATGGTCTTCGGCGGCCTGATGGTTACCGCCGACATCGCACCGGCCGTCTATCCGGCCTGGCTGGTCTGAGAGGTTTTCATGACACCAATGTATCACCGGCTTCCCGCCTCTGCCTATACAGCCCAGGACTGGTACGACCGCGAGCAAGAACTGATCTTCTCTCGCACCTGGCGATATGCCGGGTTTGCAGAGGATGTACCCGAGCCCGGACACTACATCTCGGTCCAGGCGGGTTTGAACAACATCTTCGTGGTAATGGGGCGCGACCGTCGGCTGCGGGCGTTCCACAACATCTGCCGTCACCGCGGAACCCAATTGATCCGTGCAGTGGGCAAAACACAGAAGGCACTGACCTGCCCCTATCACGATTGGACCTACGATCTGGCAGGCAACCTGATCTCGGTCCCGGATGAAGACCGCGAATATCCTGACGGCATCGACAAATCTTGCCTCGGGTTGAAACCCGCAAGCGTCGATCTATGGCGCGGAATGATCTTTGTGCACCCTAACCCGCAGGCGCCGAGCCTTGCGGAGTGGTTCGGGCCTGTGGATCCGTTGCTGGGCCCGCACAAGCCCGAAGAATTGGTCGAATACAGCGAAGCCCGCCAAAGCTATGAGATCCGCGCCAACTGGAAGATCGTGGTTGAGAACTACATCGACGTCTATCACCTGAGCCACCTGCATTCGAACACGCTTCACATGTATGACCACGGTCGCGCCGAATATGGCTGGAAAGGTCCGCACTATCATTTTTGGGAGCCGCCCGCGTCAGACTATGCCCGCGCGCTCGAGAAAAACCTGCCCACTCCGCGGGTAATCCCGAAACCGCATGTTGGCGCCTGGGTGCCGATGCTGTTTCCGGGCATTGGCCTGGCAGGCAGTGAAGACAGCTGGAACATCTTCATCATCACGCCACTCGCGCCCGACCAAACACGCGTGGAGAACCGCACCAGAATGGCCAGCGCGTCGGCGTGGGAGTACTCGCGGCAGCAATGGTCATCTTATGCGTTCTGGCGTGACTTCGGTGGCCCGAAATACAAAGGCGACGATGCGTTGGCCAAAGATGACCCGATGACCTCGGGCGACTTCACGACCGAAGATGTCTATGCCTGCGAACAGCAACAGAAATCCTTGGCAAGCCCGTTGTTTGAAGTCGGCCCCGCCTCTGTCGGAGAAGGCCCGGTTTTGCAGCATCAGCAAATTGTTCTGGACTTCATGACCAAAGCTGAGGCCGAGACATGACCAGGCCCAAAACACTCTCCCCAAACGCCATCCCTGGGCCGGCACCAATCATCCCGCGCCCAATTGCCCAGAACACAAAGGTCATCCCGTGATACTCCGCATTCTTGCCAGCTTGGTTGGGATCGCCCTGGCAGGCGGACTGGCACTCGCCGCGCCCGGCAGCGACCCGAAGGCGGTTGCCGAACGTCAGCTCTCCGCCCCCGACTCCCAGATCGCGTGGAGCGACTGGGATCCCGAAGCGATCCACACGATCACCGTAAAATATGGTCAGGGCCAGCCGGATGATCACTTTAGCTATTCGGTGGCCGATTGGGCCCAGCGAACCGGCGACACCGGCTTTGAATCTGTCCCAGAGCTGCAGGGATATGTGGAAACAGACCGCTCACCCCCACGGATCGTGATCACGGAAGAGCCGGGCAGCGCTACGGCAACAGCGGTCTCCACAGTCAAGTACGACTGGCAGGGTCACGCAGGTACGATGGCGCAAACCGACCGCTTTTCGCTCACGCGCAAAGGCCGAAAATGGGTGATCCGCGCACTGCACACCACCATGGATTATCGCTGACTGAAGATGGCCGTCTTTTGCTCAGGAAAGGACCACTCGTGACCCGTGAATTCTTCCCCTTGTCCGTGGCTGAAATCCGGCCTGAAATCGGTGGCGAAGCAACCACCGTCGTGCTGGACGTACCACCAGCCCTGACCGAGCTGTTTCGCTGGTCCCCCGGCCAACATCTGACACTGCGCTTCGGCCTGAGCGGGAAAGAGCAGCGACGCTGCTACACCATCTCAAACCCGCCAAACGAGGCGCTGCGGATCACCGTGAAACGCGTTTCCAGGGGATTGGTGTCGAACTATATCGGCAACACCCTGCGCGCCGGAGATACGGTCGAGGCGATGCCACCCTTTGGCCGCTTCACGCTGGAACCCAACGCAACTGCACGACGCACCCACTACTTTTTTGGCGCGGGCAGCGGGTTGACTCCGCTTTATGCGATGATCCGAGCCGTGCTTGATCACGAGCCACATTCCGTCGCCCATCTGATCTACGGTAACCGGTCCGAGAACGAGATTCTGTTTCGGAAAACGCTGGACGCCCTCGTCGAGGCCAACCCATACCGGTTCACCTTGCGCCATGTCTTGTCTGCCCGATCGCTGTTGAGCTGGTTCAGCCCCTGGCGAACCGGACGCGTTGACTCGGATGCGATCAAGGCTGCAATCGAAGAGTCACCCCCCTTCGCACAGGACGTCCAGTATTGGATATGCGGCCCTGGCAGCATGAACTCAGACGTTCGGGCAGCGCTGAACGCGCTGGATGTGCCCGATGCTCGCATCCACATGGAAAGCTTCGGCGCCGACCCAGTTCATGACACGAACCAATCCGGCATGGCGGCCACAGCGAGGGTGACGCTGGATGGGGAAACCCGCGAGGTGCCTATCGAGGCCGGGCAAACAATCCTGGAGGCCGCCATTGCAGCGGGACTGGCGCCGCCCTTCAGCTGCCAGTCAGGCGTCTGCGGCGCATGCCGCGCAATTCAGACAGAGGGTCAGGTACAAATGCGGGCGCACATGGCCCTCGATCAGAACGACATCGCACGCGGTGAAGTTCTGACCTGCCAAGCCGTTCCCAAAAGCACAGAACTGGCCGTGCAGTTCCCCGATACGTAACAGTCCCGGTACCACCCCTCACCGCCCGGCAGTACGGATCCCAGCGCACAACACATGTTCGCCCAACATGCCCGGGTCAAAGAACGGCCGATCCCGCGCGGTACGCAAAAACTGTGGGTATTCAAGGTGAATGGCGGAGAGACAGGGATTCGAACCCTGGAGACGGTTTCCCGCCTACACACTTTCCAGGCGTGCGCCTTCGACCACTCGGCCACCTCTCCGTGCCGGCGATATTTGGACCAACGAACAGGGATTTGCAAGGGCCGATTGCGCGGAAATCCAAGGGATACGCAAGTTGCCCGAAGCTCCCCTACCCCAAACGATTGAGCGGGGTCGCTTCGGTCTCGGCCAGCCGGCGAGATGGTGCTGTAGTCCTCTGACTACAGCTCTTCGCCGTTGTCTCCGTCCATGTCCGCCTCGTTCAGGCCCATCGGCGCCGAACTTGCGTCGTCGGTCTTCACAGGTTCCTGTTGATCCGACTGTTGGGGCTTCGCTGCCGTGTTGGCCGGTTGCACCAGAACCTCGGGGTTCCGCAGCCAGAGATCGCGCTGTGCGAATGGAATCTCGATCCCTTCTTCGGTGAAGCGCCGGTTGATTTCGTGGTTCATGTCCGACTTTACGGACAGCACCCAATTCACGTCGCGCAGGATCGCTCTGATTTCGAAATCCAGCGAGTCCGCGCCAAACCCCTGGAACACGACGTTGGGTGCCGGGTTGGCCAAAACCATCGGATGTGCATTCGCGATTTCGCTTAGGATCTTCTCGACCTTTCGGGTGTCGGTCCCATAGGCGACGCCAACGGGGACGATGACCCGTCCGATGGTATTGCCGCGGGTATAGTTGGTCACCACACCGCTGATCAGGTCCGAGTTCGGAACGATCACATCGGTCCGGTCAAAGGTTTCCACCCGCGTCGAGCGTACTGAGATGTCGCGTACATAACCCATCATCCCGTTGACATCGATCCAGTCCCCTTTGGCGACCGGCCGTTCGACCAACAGGATGATGCCCGATACAAAGTTCGACACGATTGTCTGCAATCCGAAACCGATACCCACAGACAACGCACCCGCGACGATCGCCAGTGACGACAGATCAAAGCCCGCGACAATGATCGCGGCCAGCGCCGCAAGGAAAATTCCCACATAGCCCGTTCCTGCGACGATCGCGTTCTGCCCACCCGGATCGATGCTGGTTTTTGGAAGCAACGAGTTACGCAAACCGCTCTGCAGCAGTCGGGTCAGCATGTAACCGATCGCAAACACGGCCACGAAAGTCAGGAAGTTGCTGGGCGAGACCGTCACGCCGCCGATGTCAAAACCCATCAGAAGCCGGGACCACGCCTCGCGCAGGTCCGAGTCGCGCGCCCCCCAGTACAGCGCCAGAATGGGTAACGACAGAATGGCCAGAACGAACCCGACCAGCACCGAGAACAACGAGTCGCTGGCCGCGTCGCCCTGCCCCGTCAGCCAGCCATAGATCGAGCTGATGAACCGCTGGAAGATGACGATGGCCGTTATCAGGACCAGCGTTTTGACCGATGGGAACACGATCGCTTCGGCGGCATTGGTATAGCCAATGGCAGCCAGGACAACGCTTGCGATTCCCAGGAAAAACAGCGCCCGACGGAGCAGTTCGACCAGCTGGCTGAACCCGGCCGCCCGTGCTGACTGGCTCTGCTCAGTCTCGTCCTCAGATCCTTCGGGGCGGCGGATTTGGCGGATCCGCAGCAGCAACAGGGCTGTCACGAGTATGACCGGAAAGCTGACAACGGCGCGAGTAGCCTCAGAGGTGTTTTCGATCCGTTCGAACAATTGGCCCAGTTCATGCAGGATCAGCATCAGTGCCAGCAGATCCAGATAAACCCGCAGTTCCTTGATCGTATTTGCCGACAGGACTTTGAAACCCCGTTCTTCGCCCATCAAATAGACCTGACGGCCGATCCAGTCGTAAAACAGGATGATCGCGGCCCAATACGGAATTTCCTGGATCAGCAATGTGCCGCGCAACCCCGGCACTCCGGTCATGACCACGGCCTGCACGATAATGGCAACCCCGAACCACGGCAGGATGATCCGGAACAGCGACACGACGAATGTCCATACGCCACGCCCGGAGCCTCCGAACCGCCGCAGATAGTCTCCGGCTTTCTCAGACCATGATCGCCCGAACAGCAGCAGGATCGCGGCCACCGCGAGCAGAATACCGATGGCAAGTCCGCTCTCTTTCAGCTTTTCACGGACAACGGCCGAACGCATGTTGGCCTTGGTCTCGTTCATCAATGCACGGCCAGCTTCGGTTACGTCCACCCAGGCAGGCGCCCAATGCGCCGGGTTGAGCGGCGATGGCCCGCGCTCAAGAAACTCTTTCCGCTGCCGTTCACGGATGATCTTGTCAATTTCGCTGATCAGGCCGTTGGCACGGCTGTAGGCCTCTTCCGAGATGATCCGCGGCACCTTCAGGCTGTTGAGTTGCTGCTCGAGGTTCTCTCGCAAGCTGGCGATGTCTTCGGGTTCCGAAGATCCGTCATCGGGTTTGGGCCCCAATGCCTTGAGCTGGCTTTCCAGCGTTTGAATGCGATCCGTGTTCGCACTTCGGGCGCGATTGAAGTCGTCCCGATAACCACTTATTTCAGTGCGCAATTTCTCCATCGAGGCATTCGATGCCCGATTGGCTTCGATCACCTTCTCGGCACGCTCGGCGGTGCTGAGCCATCCCTGGTAGTACTCGCTCTGGCGGTCGGTCAGCTGCGCCGAGGCTCCGCCTGCGACCCCAATGGCGACCACAAACGCAAATGCCAGTAAAACCAGAAACTGCCGCAGCATCATACGTCCTCAAAAACACCCGGTATGCTGCGCGGAGCCTCGGTCATCCACTCTGGAACCGGCAGCTCTTTTTCACGCAGGAAGTCGGGGTTGAACAGTTTCGACTGGTAGCGCGTGCCATAGTCGCACAACACGGTGACGATGGTGTGACCCGGACCCATTTCCTTGGCCAGTCTCACGGCGCCGGCAATGTTGATTGCGGTGGATCCACCCATGACCAATCCCTCTTCGCGCAGAAGATCGAAGATATAGGGCAACGCTTCGTTGTCCGTAATCTGGTAGGCGTGGTCGGGCTTGAAACCTTCAAGGTTTTTGGTGATGCGGACCTGGCCGATCCCCTCGGCGATCGAGCCACCCTCCATCGCGATTTCACCCGTCGTGTAATAGGAATAGAGACCAGCACCCATCGGATCGGCGATACCGATCTTGACGCCCTTGGGCTGCAAAGCCTCGGCCACACCGGCCAGCGTTCCGCCCGATCCGACCGCGCAGATGAATCCATCGACCTTGCCGTCAGTCTGCTCCCAGATTTCCGGCCCAGTGGTCTCGACATGTGCCTGACGGTTCGCGACGTTGTCGAACTGGTTTGCCCAAATCGCACCATTGGGTTCGGTCTTGGTCAGCTGCTCGGCCAGCCGCCGCGAGTAATGCACAAAATTGTTGGGATTCCGGTAAGGTGCAGCGGGAACTTGAACCAGTTGAGCCCCGGCAAGGCGCAGCATGTCCTTCTTCTCTTCGGATTGGGTTTCCGGGATGACGATCACGGTTTTGAACCCCATCGACGCGCCGACCAGCGCCAGACCGATGCCCGTGTTGCCCGCCGTCCCCTCGACAATCGTCCCGCCGGGCTTGAGATCGCCGCGTGCAATGGCGTCGCGAATGATGAACAGCGCCGCGCGATCCTTGACCGACTGACCGGGGTTCATGAACTCGGCCTTCCCAAGGATTTCGCACCCGGTTTCTTCGCTGACACGGCGCAGCCGGATCAACGGAGTTTTTCCTACGGCGTCAGCAAGGTCTCGTGCAATGCGCATGGCACCCTCTTGTAAATTGGCGTTTTCGCAGATGTACAGGTGCCCTGCGCCGACCACAAGGCGGGATAGTCATCCCCGCAGCCGATCGCGGTTGCGCGCCAACCAATGCGCCAAGGACAATAGAGGAAGGTCCTTGAAGACATGCCGGTCAACCAAATCCATGAATTCGGCATATGGCAGAATCCTGCTGCGAATGTCCTCCCCCTCGGTTGCTAAGCCACCATTGTTGATCGAGGCGGTCAGGTCTCCAATCCCAACATACAGGTGGATGAATTCGGTGGACGATCCGCTCGAAGAATAGGCGCCGCCTGCATATTCGAGCAGCGAGAACGACACCTGCGCCTCCTCCATGGCTTCCCGGTGGGCCGCCTGTTCAGGGGTTTCTCCGGGATCGATCATGCCGGCGACCGGCTCCCACATCCACGGCTCGGGGTCGTCGATCAAGAATACCGGGGTTCGGAACTGCTCAACCAAAAGGACCGTATCGCGCAGGGGATCATACGGCAGCACCACGACCGCAGCGCCCTGCATCAAACCGTTCCGATTCAGAACCAGCCCCATCGACCCATCGTATCGGCGGTGCTGCAGTTCGATCTCTTCCATCCCGAAATAGTCGATGTATGCGCGCGTGTGGCGGTGAACGATCACATCAACGCGGGCGCTTCGTCCATCCCCGGTTTTTCGTTGCTGCGCTTCAAGCTTGGCCCACGCCCGGGTACGAATGGCAGGAAAGCTGCGCGCGATCCGAGAGGCATCGACCTTGCCGAAATACCCCATGACCTCATCCGCAGCCAAGAGGGTCATCGCGCCCCACTCGGACACCCACTGTTCCAACGACCAGGGATCGGCTGGCGTCCATAGCCCCGGGGCGGGAAAGAAGACTTGGGCGGAAACGCTCGGTCCGCTCTCAAGGACGACCTCTTTGACGTGCAGGTCATAGTCGAACCCACCTTCGTAGAAGGCCAACCGTTCGATGTCTTGCGCAGTTAGGTTCTGCACCAAGATACCCCGTGCCGCTGCGCCGGGCGCCTCAAGGATCATCGGAAAGGCCTGGTCCTGCACCGCGTGAACCGCATGGTCCGGCAGCATCGCCGGCTCGGCCGCAAGATCCTGTCCCGAGCGACCTAAAACAAGTTCAAGAAGCGGCAAATACCGCAATGTGCCGTAGAAAAACAGATTGGTCATCGTAGGCTCGTGACTAGGGCGTCAGTTCCAGCGCCGCGAGGCGCCTTCGGTAAACAGGCCGGACAGCAGCGCACCAATCGCCAAGGTCGCGATGATCTCGGGCGAGATCAGTTGCTTGCCGAAATCCACTCCGATCTGGAAGATGGCCAGCAATGCCTCGAATGGCCCGTCATAGCGGTGACGCATCGCAAGCCGGAACATCTCGTACGTGCCCTGGACGAACAGGCCCCAAAACACCAGAGAAACCACTCCGGTCAGGCCATTGTTCACGGCTGCAGTCCAGCCGCGGCCCGCCCGTTTGCCCATGATGACCCAACCACACAAAAATCCAAGGACCAGGTTCACATAGGTAAAGTAGCCGTAGTCCTTTCCCTCTTCGCCGTTGTCGATGATCATGCCAGACACAAGGAAAGCCACCACCATAAGACTGAGCGCGGCAACAAGACGTGAGGCTGTCGGCATTCCGATATTTCCGTGTGTTAGTTGGGTTTTGCTACGGTGATCTGTGTCACATCGCAATTGCCCGTGTCAAAGGCTGCGCCGCAGGCGGTCAAATAATAATTCCACATGCGGCGGAAACGCTCATCAAAGCCCATCGCAGCCACCTGGTCCCATTTGTCGTTGAACGTGTCGTACCAGCGCCGCAAGGTCAGGTCATAGCTTGGGCCAAACTCCTTCGACTTGACCACATCCAAACCGGCCTGCTGGATTTCCTGCCTCAGCACCGTCGGAGCCGGTAACATGCCGCCCGGAAAGATATATTTCTGAATAAAATCAACGCCGTTCTTGTAGACGTCCCAGCGGCGGTCGGCCACTGTTATGATCTGAAGCGTGGCCCGTGCGCCGGGCTTCAGCCGGTCGCGGACCGTTTGAAAATAGACCGGCCAGTACTTTTGCCCAACGGCCTCGAACATCTCGATCGACGCAATGCCGTCATACTGCCCACGCTCGTCGCGATAGTCCTGTAGCTTGAAGGTCACCTTGTCGGAAAGCCCAGCTTTTTCTATGCGTTGCGTCGCATACTTCAACTGTTCTTGACTGATGGTCAGGCCTGTGACCCTCAGGTCTCTTTCTTTAGCGGCGTATTCAGCAAAGCCACCCCAACCGCAGCCAATTTCAAGGATGTGGTCGCCCGGCTTTGCTCCCATCTCGTCCACCAGGCTGGCATATTTGGCCGTCTGAGCCTTTTCCAGACTTTCCTGACCGGTTTCGAACAGCGCGCTGGAGTAGGTCATCGTCTCGTCCAGCCAAAGGCTGTAGAAATCATTGCCCAGATCGTAGTGGTACGAAATGTTCTTTTTGGCTTGCTTTCGGTTGTTCCGGTGCAGCCAGAACCGCAGGCGCTCATAGGCCTGAACCAAAAACTTGCCAGTGAAATCATCATACACCGTCTCGGTGCCCAGATGGACAAGATCCATGAAGGCGCGCAGGTCAGGTGTGCTCCACCCACCCTCAAGGTAGGCGTCGGAAAATCCGAGCTCGCCTTCACGGATCAGCCGCGCGAATACATCCGGGTCGTGAATATCAACGCGGGCGACAGGTCCGGGCTTGGCGCCTTCGTTGCGAAAAATGCGCCCGTCCGGCAGCGCGATGTCCAGCCGTCCGGACTCCATTCGCTGCAGCATCTTGAAGACCTGCGAAAAATATCTGGGCAGGCTTTTCTGCCCCTCTGTCGACGTCAGGATCATCCGCTCTCCCCTGTGCGGTGGTCGGAGCAGGCTAGGACGGGATTCCGTTTCTGGCAAGTTTTCAATTCCTTACTGGTGTTTTCGGCCTTCGTAGGCGGCAAGCGCCCGCTGTCGCCCAACCTTCAGATCAACGACCGGATCAGGATAGGCATCCGTCGGAGACAGTCCCCATGACACCGGCACCGCATCGAAATAGGCAAGCGCCGTCTCGGGTGGGTTCTTTTGTCCTTCGGCCAGCCACCGGCGGACATAGGCGCCCGTGGGGTCAAACTTCTCGGCTTGGGTCTGCGGGTTGAAGATACGAAAGAACGGCGAGGCATCCGGCCCCGACCCGGCAACCCACTGCCACCCCATGGCATTCGCTGCCGGATCCCAATCGACCAGACAGTCCGCAAACCAATCCATGCCGATCTTCCAGTGCGTCATCAGGTGCTTGGTCAGGTAGCTGGCGACGATCATTCGGACGCGGTTGTGCATCCGGCCGGTGACATACATCTGCCGCAGGCCCGCATCTATCACCGGTATCCCCGTTCGCGCCATTGTCCAGGCTCGAACTTCGGGGGTGTCCGTGTCGGTGTTCCACGGAAACGCATCCCATTCCGGCTTCCAATTCGCGCTCAGTAGATGCGGCGTGTGGTACATCAGGTGATATGCGAACTCGCGCCAGACAAGTTGGCGCAAGAAGCCCTCGGCCCCGGATGAACCGGAAAACCCTGCGCTCTGGACCCGGTGCCAGATGGTTGCCGGGCTGATCTCGCCCAACGAAAGGTACTCGGACAGTCCCGATGTGCCGTCATCGCCCAGATCGTCGCGTTTTGCTGGATACGCGTCGAGCCGTTCGGTGAATTCGTCCAGCTGCGCAAATGCGGCGGCCTCGCCCGGTTCGACATGAGCCCGAACGACCGCCGCGCCACGACGCATATCCGCGCCAAGGTTCCAGGCCTCAAGCACGTCCGACTGCGGCCATGATCGGGGTGCCGCGATCCACGACGGTGCAGGCTTGGGAGCGTCGACCTCTCTCCCTCGCACAGCCCGCCACATGGGCGTAAAAACACGAAAGGGCTGACCCGCCTGTGTGGCGACCGTCCATGGCTCGAACAAAAGATGCTCGGCAAAAGACTTGGCGGTTACGCCCTGCGCGGACAACGCAGCCTTTATCTGAGTGTCACGCCCGATGGATTCGGGATCATAGGCCCGCGACCAATAAACATCAGTTGCCCCCGTTTCCCGTATCAGGTCTTCAAGCGCGGCCAGCGCCGGGCCGCTTCGCAGGATCAGCTTGCTGCCCTTGCGCTCGAGGCCGTCAGACAATGCGGCAAGGCCGAGGCCCAGCCGCCATTTCGGAGCCGCGCCCAAGTCATCGACCAGCTGATCGCGCAGGAAAACAGGAATCACAGGTCGCCCTGTCTGCGCGGCCGCAGCCAAAGCCGGATGGTCACTCAGGCGCAGATCACGCCGGAACCACAAAATGATTGGTGACTGCTCTTTGTCCATTTCCGCCCCGTTTTCATATGTCTACGGGGCGGAACTGTTACCGGATCACAAAACCCGGTCAAATGCTTCGAGCAATTGGTCGATCTCGTTTCGCGAGGTGTAGTGGGTGAAACTTACCCGTAGAACACCTTGCTCCAGATCGACACCCATGGCGGTCAGCGGGCGAACCGCATAAAAATCACCACCGCCGGCCATGATGCCGTGTTTGGACAGATCAGCCGCCACGCTTTCCGCGTCGCGGTTGACGGCCAAGGCCACGGTCGGAGCCCGGCGTTCGGCATCGGACGGGCCGATCAGGCGCACCGCGTTGCGATCCTTGAGCGCGTCCAGAACCGGCTGCAGAAGCTCAACTTCGTGCGCACGCATCAGGTCGTGGACAAAAGCACCACGCGCGGAAGCCCCCGAAGATGGGCCGCCGTGGTGGTCGCAGAGTTGTTCGACATAGTCGGCCATGCCGGCGCTGGCGGCAATCTGAGCGTGGTCCGGGCCGGCCGGTGTGAACCGCTTGTACAGCACGTCTCCGTTGAAGAAATGCCCCTGATTGGGCAGCAGCTCGCCCAGCGTGCGCCGGATCACCATGCAGCCCTGATGCGGTCCGTAGGTCTTGTAGGACGAGAACAGGTAGATATCCGGCCCAAGGTCCCCCACGTTCGGGAAGCCGTGCGGTGCGTAGGACACACCATCCACGCAGACAAATGCCCCGGCCGCATGCGCGATCGCCGTGATTTCGGTGACCGGGTTGATCTCGGCGATAACGTTGGAACAGTGGGGAAAGCAAACCAGCCGCACCTTGTCGTCCAGCAGATTTTCCAGATCGGACGGATTCAACGAACCGGTTTCCGGGTCGATTTCCCATTCGCGAACCTCGATGCCGTCCTCGGCAAGGCGCCGCCAGGGCCCCGAGTTGGCTTCATGGTCCTGGTTGGTTACCACGATCGCTTCACCCGGTTTCATCCACTGCCGAAAGGCCTGCGCCAGTACGTAGGTGTTCTGCGTGGTCGAAGGGCCAAAGCTGAGTTCGTCGGTGTCCACGCCCAGCAGAGCCGCCATCCGGACACGTGCCTCATCCATCTCTTCGCCCGCCAGACGGCTGGCCTCGTAGGGCGCATATGGCTGTACCTTGCGCTGGGTATAGTAGCGGGTCAGCCGATCCAGAACGGGTTTGCAGGTATAGGAGCCGCCCGCGTTCTCAAAAAATGCCTGCCCTTTCAGGCTGGGTTCGGAAAAAGCCGGAAACTGCGCCCGAACGAAGTCAATATCCAGAGTGCCCATCGCACAATCCTTCTGTTGTCATGCCCAATGTTCCGAAGTTCCGCCCGCGCATGACACCGGACAACTCCGATACATGGCAGGTCTTCCAGCCAGCCACGGGTATCGCCGCGGCAGTTCGGCCGCCCGCACGAGGATGACGGGACCAAACGCCGTCAGTTAGCCCGGCCAACCCCGCGCGGTCAAGCCGGGCGTCTGATGCCAGCTTCTGTCATCAGCACATGCCAAACTCACGGCACTCAAGACAAGAGAGGTTTCAGATGAGTTATCTTCCAAAGGATTTTCTGGTGTGGGGCGAACTGCCTGTTTCCGACTTGGACAAGGCGGTAGAATTCTATGCCCACGCCACAGGGGCAGAACTTGCGGTCGACACATCCGGCCCGAACCCCATGGCCATGTTCCGCCCCGCTGACCCGGCAACGGGCGTTGCCTTGCATCTGTATCCGGGAAAGCCAGCAAAAGATGGTACCGGCCCGACCCTTCATCTGGCCGCAAAGGGCACGGCTGAAGAGATCATGGCCAGGGTCAAGGTTGCCGGGGGTCAGGTTGTCTCGGATCCGATCCAAATCCCGGCCGGTCGGTTCTTCTATGCGGTCGATCCCGATGGCAATTCGGTCGGCTTCTTCGAAGGCAGTCCGAAATAAATGAAAGGCCCCGGTGATGTAACCGGGGCCCTCTGTCAGTGGCAGTACGCTCAGTTGCGTCGGCGTTCGTTCATCAGACCGATGAAGATGGACACGCACATCAAAACCAACACGATCGCAAAGGGAAAGCCGGTGGCAATGGCCGCGGCCTGCAATGCGCCGAGCCCACCGCCCAGCAGCAGTACGACCGCGATGGCCCCTTCCAGCACGCACCAAAATACGCGCTGAGCCGTCGGAGCGTCGGTCTTGCCGCCCGCCGTGATGGTGTCGATCACCAGCGAACCCGAATCCGAGCTTGTGACGAAGAACACAACCACCAGAACGATACCGACGAACGACAGCAGTCCAGCCATCGGGAAGGCCTCGAACATCTTGAACATCTTCAGCTCCAGCGCCGCATCGGTCAGAGCCTGCCCATTGCCGGACATGACCTGATCCAGAGCAGCTCCGCCGAAAACGCTCATCCAAAGGGCGCCGACAAGCGTCGGGATCAGGATGACACAGGTCACGAACTCGCGGATGGTGCGCCCGCGCGAGATACGTGCGATGAACATGCCGACGAACGGTGACCAGGAGATCCACCAAGCCCAGTAGAAGGTGGTCCAGCCCTGCATGAAGTTCGTGTCTTCGCGACCGATCCAATTGGACAGGCCCGGCAGCGCAACGACATATTCGATCATGCTGTCGAAGAAACCGGTCAGGATCACCATGGTCGGCCCCACGATCAGGACCAGCAACAAAAGCAGCGCCGCCAGCACCATGTTGGCCTCGGACAGGCGTTTGACCCCCTTGTCCAGTCCGGCGATCACCGAAATCAGGGCGAAAACCGTGATCAAGCCGATCAGCAGCACTTTCATCCCGTCTGTCACCGGGACATCAAACAGATAGTTCAAACCGGCCAGCGCCTGTGTCGCCCCCAGGCCGAGCGAGGTCGCCAGGCCGAAGATGGTCGCAAAGACCGCAAGTACATCGATGACATGCCCCAGCGGGCCCCAAGTGGCCTCGCCGAACAGCGGATAAAAGACCGAACGCATCGTCAGGGGCAGCCCGCGATTGAAGCTGAAGAATGCCAAGGCCAGTGCAACGACCGCATAGATCGCCCAGGGGTGCATGCCCCAATGAAAGATCGTGGCTGCCATCGCCAGCTTCCGCGATGCGTCGGGATCCTCCAGCCCGGCGCCCAACGGAGCCCAGTCGGTGCGCAGGCCGTCCTCTCCCACGGCGACACCACCAAGTGATGCGCCATAGTGCGAGATCGGCTCGGCCACGCCCCAGAAAACAAGCCCGATCCCCATGCCAGCGGCGAACAGCATCGAGAACCAACCAGCATAGCTGTAGTCCGGTTTCGCATCGTCGCCGCCCAACCTGATCTTGCCCAGCGGCGTCACGATCAGCAGCAACGAAAACACGACGAAGATGTTGGCCGAAAGCATGAATACCCAGTCGAACTGGTTGGTCAGCGCGGGGCGCAACCAGCCGAAGAAATCGGCAGCCTGCTCGCGGAAAACCAGCGAAAAGAAGACGAAGGCGATGATGGTCAGGCCAGACACGGCAAAAACCGGATTATGAATATCCAGCCCCATGATCTGGATATTGTCCTGGCCGACCTCGTAGTCGGCATCTGAATTGTCGGACATTCTCTCTCCTCTCATTTTAATGCGCTTTTGATCGGGGAAAGATCGCTTTTTCGGTCAGCCGCCAGAGACTTTCCGGCGGGCAAAAGCGACACGCAAACCGGTCACACCGAGCATTTTCAGCAGACCGGAAGGCGTTGGGTTACCTAACGTCCGAACCGAGTCGGGCGTCAGGCAAATTAATGTGGGCTGTTGGGTCGGGCCTTTGGCTAGCCTTGAACCTTGGTATAGGTCCCCTCACCTGCCAGAATTCCGCGGAACCCGCCGGGCTCGTCCAGTCCGAATACGATCAGCGGCAGATTGTTGTCGCGCGCCAGAGCGATAGCCGAAGCATCCATGACCTTCAAACGCTTGGCGAGAACGTCGTCATAGGTCACCGAGTCATAGCGGACAGCGTCCGAATGTGCCTTGGGGTCCTTGTCGTAGACGCCGTCGACCCCGTTCTTGCCCATGAAGATGGCCTCGCAGGTCATTTCGTTGGCACGCAACGTCGCTGCGGTATCGGTGGTGAAATACGGGTTGCCGGTTCCAGCCGCAAAGATGCACACCCGTTTCTTTTCCAAGTGGCGCACAGCGCGGCGGCGAATATAGGGCTCGCACACCTCGTCCATGCGGATGGCCGAGATCACCCGGGTGAAGACGCCTAGGCCTTCAAGCGCGGATTGCATGGCCAGCGCGTTCATCACGGTTGCCAACATGCCCATGTAGTCGGCCGTGGTCCGTTCCATCCCCTGGGCCGAACCGGACAGGCCACGAAAGATATTCCCTCCGCCGATGACCATGCAGATCTCGACCCCGAGATCATGCACCGACTTCACTTCCTGCGCGATGCGCTGGACCGTCGGCGGATGCAGCCCGAATCCCTGATCCCCCATCAGCGCCTCGCCCGAGATTTTCAACATGACGCGTTTGTATGTCGTTTTAGGGGTTTCGGCGGTTGTGTTGGTGGAAGAAAGGCTCATCTTGCGCTCCGGGCTGGCACGGGTTTGTTTTCCGGCGCAAAATGAAGCAAAACCACCGCGGGTTCAATGCGGATGGTCAAGGAACAGGGCAAACACTCATGGCTGAAAACACAGCGCGCAATTTGCTGAACAGTCTGCCGCCCATCCCCGACGATCTGCCGGTCCTCATCATGGGGCCGACCGCATCGGGCAAATCAGCCCTTGCACTGGAGATTGCCGAACACTCGGGCGGGATCATCGTCAATGCGGATGCCAGCCAGGTTTATAACTGCTGGCGCATCATTTCCGCCCGACCCTCGATCGACGAAGAGGCTCGGGCTCCACATGCTCTCTATGGCCATGTCGCTTTTGATCAAGACTATTCGGCCGGCCACTGGCTGCGCGAGGTGCGGACTTATTTGTCAGGGCCGCTGCGTCCGATCATCGTGGGCGGAACAGGTCTCTACTTTTCGACGCTGACGGAAGGTATGGCAGACATCCCGGCAACGCCGCCCGAGTTGCGCAAGACTGCGGACGCAATTCCCCTGCCCGAGCTTCTGGCCGGGATTGATCCAAGGACACGGGACCGGATCGACACGCGCAACCGCGCCCGTGTGCAACGGGCCTGGGAGGTCGAGCAAGCCACGGGCCGGACCCTGGCGGATTGGCAGGACGACACGCCGCCACCGCTGCTTCCCCTGGATCAAGCGTTTCCGATCGTGGTGACTCCTGAGCGAGACTGGCTGATCACGCGCATCAATTCGCGCTTTGACCAGATGTTGCAGGCGGGTGCCCTGGACGAAGTTGCGGCGATGCGCAACAGGTACGACCCGAACCTGCCCTCGTGCAAGGCCATCGGAGTACCTGAGTTGATGGCCCATATCGAGGGGCGAATGACCTTGGCGGACGCCCGCGAAAGAGCAACGATTGCGACACGCCAGTACGCCAAACGCCAGCGCACGTGGTGCCGTGCCCGGATGAAGCAATGGCACAACGTCGATCCGAGCCAAGGCTGAGTGGATCACTGACATCGCACCAAAACCTCGTCCGAAATCTTTTATTTTCAGCCACATAAGGGGTTTTCGACCGAAACCCGCCGGAAAAGGGAATCACAAGTTCCAGAATCAGACTTGCCGATACCAGCCCGGGCGGCCACGGCTAAGGTTTCTCTGCAAATGTCGTTTTTGTGCACTTGATGACGATTTCGAACATTGACCTAAATTGGAATCTGGTGCCGAATGAACCCATGGGGATGCACAGAATTCGAAAAACCACATCCAAAATGACCTTGCTCGGCGCTGTCTGGCTTCGACGGGGACCAACAAATACCCATAATAATCTCACAGGGAGACATCCATGAAAACCAAGACATTGACCGGAGCACCGATGCACTGGGCTGCCGAAATGCACGCCCAGGAATATCGGGACGGCAAGCTGAGCCGCCGCGAGTTTCTGACGCGCACGACCAGCCTTGGTGTCACTGCCGCGGCCGCATACGGCATGGTCGGCCTGACCGCACCCGCCAAGGCCGCGGGCGAAGACGCCAAGAAAGAAGGTGGCACCCTGCGCGTTCAGCAGGAAGTTCGCGCGCTGAAGGATCCGCGCACCTATGACTGGTCGCAGATCGCCAACGTCACCCGTGGCACGCTGGAATACCTGGTCGAGTACAACTCGGACGGCACATTCCGCGGCATGCTGCTGGAGGGCTGGGAAGTCAACGACGATGCGACCGTCTACACGCTGAAGGTCCGTCAGGGCGTCAAGTGGAACAACGGCGACGATTTCACCGCCGAAGACGTGGCACGCAACATCGCGCGCTGGTGCGACAAGAGCTCGGAAACGAACTCGATGGCGGGCCGTTTTGCCACGCTGGTCGACGCAGATACCGGCCAGGCAATCGAAGGCGCGATCGAAGTTGTGGACTCGCACACCGTCAAGCTGAACCTGCCGAACTCGGACATCTCGTTGATCCCGGGCATGGCAGACTATCCGGCCGCGATCATCCACAGCTCGTTCAGCGAAACGGACCTGACAAACAATGTCGGCACGGGCCCCTACCTGATCGAAGAGCTGGAAGTGGGTGTGAAAGCCGCGCTTGTGCGCAACGAAAACCACACCTGGTGGGGCGAAGCCGTATTCGGTCGTCCGGCCCTGGATCGCATTGAGTACATCGACTACGGCACCGATCCGTCGGCATGGCTGGCGGCTCTGGAATCGGACGAAGTCGACATGCTGTATGAATCGGTTGGTGAATTCATCGACGTGATGGACAGCCTGGGCTACGTGAAGTCCGAGGTTGTCACGATGAACACCATCGTGATCCGCCCGAACCAGCTTGCGGAAGTGGACGGCAAGAAGGTCTATGCCGACAAACGTGTGCGTCAGGCACTGCAGATGGCGGTGGACAACTCGGTCTGCCTCGAGCTTGGCTATGGTGGTCGCGGCTCTCCTGCGGAAAACCACCACGTTGGTCCGATCCACCCGGATTACTACGAACTGCCGCCGCAGAAAGTTGACCCGGAAGGCGCGCGCAAGCTGATGGAAGAGGCCGGCATGGCCGATTTCGAGCACGAGCTGATCTCGATCGACGACGACTGGCGCCGCAACACCACCGATGCCGTGGCAGCCCAGCTGCGCGACGCGGGCATCAAGGTCAAGCGGACGGTTCTGCCGGGCAACACGTTCTGGAACGACTGGGCAAAATATCCCTACAGCTCGACCAACTGGAACCACCGTCCGCTGGGCGTTCAGATCTGGGCACTGGCCTACCGCACCGGCGAGGCCTGGAACGAATTCGGCTGGTCCAATGCCGAGTTTGACGCCCTTCTGACCGAAGCTCTGGCCATTGCCGATGCCGACAAGCGCCGCGAAATCGTGGCCAAGGGCGAAGCAATGATCCAGGAAGAAGGCGTCACCATCCAGCCCTATTGGCGGTCGCTGTACCGTCACATGAAGGACGGTCTGGTCGGAACCGACATGCATGTGTCGTTCGAACACCATCACTACAAATGGGGTTGGGCGGCCTGATCCCGACCTGAACCTTTCAAGGGGCGCCCGAATGCGGGCGCCCCTTTCCAGCCGCAGACACACCGACGCGGGGTCGGACGTCCGAGGCCAGAAAATGGTCCACTGATCTGCGGAGAACCCGAACAACAGGGGCCAACATGGGACTCTTCATCCTTCGACGATTGGGCGTGATGCTGTTGACGGCACTCTGCCTGACCTTCGTTGTCTTCTTCCTGACCAACCTCTATCCAAACCTGGAAAAACTGGCCAAGACGCAGGGCAACCAGCGTATGTCCGATGAACAGGTCGTCACCTGGCTTGAGAACCGCGGATACATGCAGCCCACGCTGGTCAAGTACGGCCAATGGCTTGGGGTGGTGCCCGGTTTCACCAACACGCTACCGGATGGTCAGTTCGTAGGAAGTTGCACCCGTCCCGGCTCTACTCCGGAAACGACACCGCGCTACTGCGGCGTTCTTCAGGGCGACTGGGGCTATTCAACCGTCTTCAAGGACGAAGTCGGAACGATCGTCAGCAAGCGTCTGGGCAACACCGGCTACCTGATGTTCTGGGTGCTGGTGCTAATGATCCCGACCGCCCTATTGGTTGGTGTGCTAGCCGGCATGCGCGAGGGGTCTGCCCTGGACCGGTCCCTGTCCACGTTTTCGATCATCACGACAGCCACGCCGGAATACGTGTCGGGCGTGATCTTCATCGCCATCTTCACCTCGTCAACCGTGGGTCTGAAATGGTTCAAGGGCACCGCCACACAGGCCATGGAGAACCCGACCTTCGAGAATTTCTTCCTGCCGGTCCTGACCATTGCCCTTTACGGCATGGGCTACATTGCACGGATGACCCGAGCCTCGATGACCGAAGTGATGACCGCGCAATACATCCGGACTGCGCGCCTGAAAGGTGTGTCCTTCGGGAATATCGTTCTGAAGCACGCCCTGCGCAACGCGCTGATCGCGCCCTTCACCGTTATCATGCTGCAGTTTCCCTGGTTGCTGAACGGCGTCGTGATCGTCGAGACCCTGTTCAACTACAAGGGTTTCGGTTGGGCACTGGTGCAGGCTGCGGGGAACAACGACATCCAGCTTCTGCTGGCGATCTCGGTCGTGTCGGTCTTTGTTGTGCTCGTGACTCAGCTGATCTCGGATATCGGCTATGTCTACCTCAACCCGCGCATCCGCATTTCATAAGGGAGGATAGACCATGGAACCTCTGAGCTGGACTGGCTCTATCGCCTTTCTGAACCCGATCATGATGATCGCCCTGGCTGCGCTGGTCGTATCCGTCGTTGCCTGGATCCTGGCAAGCATTCTGCTGCCCGAGACGCAAGTCAGCGTAAATGCGGATGGCACCGTCAGTTCGGGCGGCGGCCTCAGGAACCTGACGCAATCCGCGCTGTGGTATTCTTTCCTGGCCAGCATCGCGACGGTGGTCGCCTACCTGCTGCTGGGAATATTCCTGGGCACCGGGGCCGGGATTATCGGCGCGATCTCGCAGCAATTTCTGCCGGTCTGGCTGTCGCTGATCATTCTTTTCGCGATGTCGGTTGCCTTCAAACGGCGCCTTGGCCTGTACGGCAAGCTGTTCGACAGCCCGATCGGCATGATCGGTTTTGGACTGGTCATGTTCTGGGTTTTCACCGGCATCTTCGGGGCTTTGGACCTGATCGTGACACACGATCCATTGGTCCAGGTTTCCGGCATGAAGAACAAGGTGCCCGGCACCCCCCTGCCCAATGCCGAGGACGGTGAGTTCGCCTGGTATCTGCTGGGCGGCGACAACCTTGCCCGCGACGTATTCAGTCGCATGGTCAAGGGTGCGTGGATCGTCGTGCAGATTGCTCCGCTGGCCACAATGTTTGCCTTCATGGTCGGGATCACGCTGGGCTTGCCCGCCGGATACTATGGCGGACGGCTGGACACGTTTCTGTCGTTCCTCGCCAATCTGATCCTGGCGTTCCCGGTAATCCTGCTGTTCTACCTGCTGGTCACACCGGAAATCGTCGCGACCGGCGTGCCGAACTATATGGCCGCAGTCCTGTTCGTGTTCCCGATCCTTTTCATCGGCGTCCTTTTGAATTCGCGCTACTACACTCGGCCGAAATTCCGCACGCCGCTACTGACCGGCGTCTTGGGTATCGCGATCTGGCTGTACCTGTCGCTGATCTCGACCGGGGGATACGTCATCCGCACGGACGATTACAGCATCTGGGGTCTGCCGACCTATCTGGATCTGTTCGACATTCCGGGCGGCATCCTGGTCGTGTTCGTATCGGTTGTCTTCGTCAACTCGCCCACGGTGTTCCGCATCGTGCGCGGCTTGGCCATGGACATCAAAACGCGCGACTACGTGGCCGCGGCGCAGACGCGCGGCGAAGGTCCCTGGTATATCATGCTTTGGGAAATCCTGCCCAACGCCCGCGGGCCGCTGATCGTCGATTTCTGCCTGCGCATCGGCTACACGACCATCCTCTTGGGGACCTTGGGGTTCTTTGGACTGGGCCTGCCGCCGGAAAGCCCGGATTGGGGGTCCACGATCAACGAAGGACGCAAGCTGCTGTCGATCTACCTGCACCCTGCACTGCCGCCGGCACTGGCGCTGTTGTCACTGGTTCTGGGATTGAACCTGCTGGCGGATGGCCTGCGAGAAGAAAGCCTGAAGGACTGATGTGAAAGCGGCCGGGGGACTGCCCCCGGCCCCCACCAGGATATTTTTAGCCGGATGAAGGGGATCCCCCGAGTGCTGGCGAGGAGCAAGCAAGATGAACAAACTGGCGGATTATGACGGGCCGATCCTCGAAATCGACAAGCTCTCGATTTCGTTCTTTACCCGCTTGCGGGAAATACCGGCCGTTATGGATTTTTCGGTCAGTGTGCAGCCCGGCGAGGCTGTCGGGTTGGTCGGTGAATCCGGCTGCGGCAAGTCGACGGTCGCCCTAGGTGTCATGCAGGATCTTGGCAAAAATGGTCGGATCGTTGGCGGCTCGATCAAATTCAAGGGCCGCGACCTTAGCGAGATGAGCAAGGAAGAACTTCGGGACATTCGCGGCAATGAGATCGCGATGATCTATCAAGAGCCGATGGCTTCTTTGAACCCGGCGATGAAGATCGGCAAACAGCTGATGGAAGTGCCGATGATCCACGAAGGGGTCAGCAAAGAGGAGGCCTATGCTCGTGCTCTGGAAGTGGTGACCGATGTGCGCCTGCCGGACCCCGAGCGGATGCTGAACAGCTTTCCGCATCAGCTCTCCGGTGGCCAGCAACAGCGCATCGTGATCGCGATGGCCCTGATGTCCAAGCCGTCGCTTCTGATCCTGGACGAACCGACAACCGCGCTGGACGTGACCGTCGAGGCCGCCGTGGTGGAACTGGTCAAGGATCTGGGCAAGAAATACGGCACCTCGATGCTGTTCATTTCGCACAATCTGGGCCTGGTTCTAGAGACCTGTGACCGCTTGTGCGTGATGTATTCCGGCGAGGCGGTCGAACGTGGCTCGATCCACGATGTCTTTGACGAGATGCAGCACCCCTATACCCAAGCGCTGTTCCGCTCGATCCCCCTGCCCGGCGCGGACAAGAATTCGCGCCCGCTGGTTGCAATCCCCGGCAACTTCCCGTTGCCGCACGAACGCCCACCCGGCTGCAATTTCGGCCCGCGATGCGACTATTTCGAGGAAGGGCGTTGTGACGCGCAGGACATTCAGATGTTCCCGGTCCCCGGCAATGACCGCCACCATACGCGCTGCTTGAAGTTCCAGGAAATCGACTGGAACGCACCCATCACGGTTGCCGAGCAAAAAGAAAAAGCGCCGATCGGCAAGACCGTTCTGAAGATGGACAACCTCAAGAAATATTACGAGGTGGCCGCAAACGCTCTGTTCGGTGGGGGCGAAAAGAAAGTGGTCAAGGCCAACGAAACCCTCAGCTTCGACGCACATGAATCGGAAACATTGGCAATCGTTGGCGAGTCCGGCTGCGGCAAATCCACGTTTGCCAAGGTTCTCATGGGATTGGAGACGGCGACCGACGGGCAGATCCTGCTGGACAACCGCAATATCGAGCATTTGCCGATCGAAGAACGGGATGCCAAGACCGTCGGCGAAGTTCAGATGGTCTTTCAAAATCCGTTCGATACGCTGAACCCGTCGATGACAGTCGGACGTCAGATCATCCGCGCGCTGGAAATCTTCGGCGTCGGAAACTCGGAGGCCGAACGCAAGCAACGGATGCTCGAGTTGCTGGACTTGGTGAAGCTTCCGCGCGCGTTTGCCGACCGTATGCCGCGCCAACTGTCAGGCGGCCAGAAACAGCGCGTCGGGATAGCCCGTGCCTTTGCCGGGGACGCCCGGATCGTCGTCGCGGACGAGCCGGTCTCGGCATTGGATGTGTCGGTGCAGGCAGCCGTGACCGATCTGTTGATGGAGATCCAGCGCGAACACAAGACGACACTGCTGTTCATCAGCCACGACCTGTCGATCGTGCGCTACCTCAGCGACCGCGTCATGGTGATGTATCTGGGCCACGTGGTCGAACTGGGCACGACCGATCAAGTATTCTCGCCGCCCTATCACCCCTATACCGAGGCGCTGCTGAGCGCGGTTCCAATCGCTGATACCTCGGTCGAAAAGAAACACATCGTCCTTGAGGGCGACATTCCTTCGGCGATGAACCCGCCGCCCGGATGTCCGTTCCAAACCCGGTGCCGGTGGAAGTCCGAGGTTGCGGGCGGATTGTGCGAAAAAGAGGTTCCGCCGGTCCAGACGCTGGCTGACGGGCACCAGGTCAAGTGTCATCTGTCCACCGAAACACTGGCGAAGATGGAGCCGGTTATCAAAATAGCGGCTGAGTGATCGCCCAAAGAAAAACCGGCCCTGGGCCGGTTTTTTTCTTGCGACTTGAGTATCAACCGCCCCAGATGACTTTGACGTAATTCTGCGTCTCGGCATAGGGCGGCACGCCACCATGCTTTTCCACCGCTTGCGGGCCGGCGTTGTAAGCTGCCAGCGCGAGGCGCCAAGACTTGAATTTGCGGTATTGCCACGAGAGATAGCGCGCACCGCCTTCAAGGTTTTGCTTCGGGTCATGCGGGTTCACGTTCAGCAGCCTGGCAGTTTGGGGCATCAGCTGCGCGAGGCCCAAAGCGCCCTTGTGCGACTTGGCGTGAGGGTTCCAACCGCTTTCCTGTTGAACCAGACGCAGGAACAGTTCTTCCGGGACATTGTGCTTGCGCGCTGCCTGGCGCGCCATGGCAAGGTATTCACCACGGTACTTGCCGGAATAGCGCTTCTTGAAACTGCCGTCCGGCGTCTTCGGTTTCAGCCGTTCAGAGTCGCGATACTGGCTGGCGGCCCGCGTGTCCAAAATCTTGGCCTGCTTCAAAAAGATATCTTTGCGATTCTTGGTCGACAGGACATCCGCGCTCAGCGGCGTCGACGCCAGAACGAGGCATGCAATTGAAAAACCACTTAACAGACAACGCATTCAAGCAATCCCGCTCGTTCAGCAATCAATCGGATTATAGGTATTTCAGGCAGAAATGAAAGCTTGGTTAAGGAAACACTGATTTTCCGGGTGGCATTCCGGGCATCAACCGTGTTCCAACCCGGGCGCAGGACGTATAGGGTTTCAGGTGAACTCAGCGTCAGATTCGGGCGCCATCAAGCTAGTCAAAAAACGGGGAAATCCATGGCAGGTTCAGTCAACAAAGTCATTCTGGTCGGCAATCTCGGGCGCGATCCCGAAGTGCGGTCGTTTCAGAACGGTGGCAAGGTCTGCAACCTCCGGATCGCGACCTCAGAGAACTGGAAAGACCGCAATACCGGTGAACGCCGCGAACGGACCGAGTGGCACACAGTCGCTATTTTTTCCGAACCGCTCGTCCGCATCGCCGAGCAGTATTTGCGCAAAGGGTCAAAGGTCTACATCGAAGGCCAACTGGAAACGCGCAAGTGGCAGGATCAGTCCGGTCAGGATCGCTATTCCACCGAAGTCGTTCTGCGCCCTTACCGTGGTGAACTGACCCTGTTGGACAGTCGCAACGAGGGCGGCGGATACGGTGGCGGCCAAAGCAGCGGTTACGGAGGCGGACAGGACAGCGGCGGATACTCCGAGCCCTACGCCGCACAGTCTAGCGCACCGGCACCGGCATCAGGCGGCATCGACGACGACGAAATCCCGTTCTAATCTCCAGCGAGGCACGTCATGACATGGTCCTTCGCCGTCGGCCGATTGCTTGGATCGGAACTGAGGGTCCATGTCACCTTCTTCCTGCTGCTGGCTTGGGTCGGCTTTGCCGCCTACTCTGACGGAGGGTGGCCGGCAGCCATCGACAACATCATTTTTGTTCTGGCGTTGTTTGCCTGTGTGGTTGCTCATGAGTTCGGTCATGCGCTGATGGCCCGCAGGTATGGCATTCGAACTCCTGACATCACTCTGCTGCCCATCGGCGGCTTGGCCCGCCTCGAGAGGATGCCGGAAAAGCCGATGCAAGAAGTTGCCGTTGCATTGGCTGGTCCCGCGGTCAACGTCGTCATCTGGGGCATCCTGGTCCTTCTGGGCGCGGGAATGCAGGTTGAAACGCTGGCGCAAATCGACTCGACCCGCGTCGACCTGCTGAGCCGGCTGGCCTACGTCAATCTGTTCCTCGCGGTGTTCAACCTGATCCCCGCGTTTCCGATGGACGGCGGCCGCGTGTTCCGCGCCCTGCTCTGCCTGAAGATGGACAGGGTCAAGGCCACACGGGCCGCGGCCTTTGCGGGCCAGGCCGTGGCCGTCGGGTTCGGGTTTCTGGGGCTCAGCACCGGTAACCCGATCCTGGTTCTGATCGCGGTTTTCGTCTTCATCGCGGCAAATGCCGAAAGTCAGGATGTAGCAATGCGCTCGGTGGCGCGCCGCGTGCTGGCTCGCGACGCGATGATTACCGAGTTCCACGCACTTACCCCCCAAGACACGTTGGCAACGGCAGCCCAGGCCGTGATCCAGACAACGCAGCACGAGTTTCCGGTTTTGGGCGCAGACGGGCAGCTGTTGGGCTTTGTGACCCGCAATCGGCTGTTTGCCGCGCTAGCTGGCGATCACCCCCGGTCGGAACCCGCGACCTCGGTCATGGAAGAGCAAATCCCCCGGGTGGCCCTGACCAGTGGGCTCGAAGCCGTTCTGGATGGTCTCCATGGTGGCGCACCGGCCGTGGCGGTCTGCACCAAGACCGGTCAGATGGTCGGATACATCACCCGCGAAAACATTGGCGAATTGATGGTGATACGGGGCCGCTGACTCCGCTTATCAGCACGTTGCCAATGCATCCTGCAGAACGGACAGAACGGCATCGCGTGGCACGTCCGACGTGACGAAGGCCTGCCCGATCCCACGCGCCAGGATGAAACGCAGCTGGCCGTCAACGACCTTCTTGTCCTGAGCCATAAGCTCGACCAGATCTTCGGCGCTCGGCAGATCACCCGGAATATCAGACAGATCGGTCTTCATGCCCATCGCCTTCAGGTGAGCGCGGACGCGGCTTGGGTCTTCCTGGGAACACAGACCCATGCGGGCCGACAGTTCGAACGCCAGGGCACAGCCAATGCCAACACCCTCGCCATGCAGCAGCCGGTCGGAATAGCCCGTCGCCGCCTCAAGCGCGTGGCAGAACGTATGCCCGAGGTTCAACAGCGCCCGGTCGCCTTGTTCAGTCTCGTCGCGGGCCACGATGTCGGCCTTCATCTGAACCGAACGGGTGACCGCCTGAACCCGGGTCGCCATGTCCCCGGCCGACAGCGCGGGGCCGTTGCGCTCCAACCATTCGAAGAAATTGGCATCCCCCAGAAGGCCATATTTTACGACTTCACCGTATCCAGCCAGAAAATCACGCGCCGTCAGCGTGCCAAGCACTGAGGTATCAGCCAGAACCAACGAAGGTTGATGAAACGCACCGATCAGGTTTTTGCCTTGCGGAGCATTGATACCGGTTTTGCCCCCTACGGAACTGTCGACCTGCGCCAGAAGCGAGGTTGGGATCTGCACAAAGCGCACACCGCGACGCAGCACTGCGGCGGCAAAGCCCCCCAGATCTCCGATTACTCCACCGCCGAAGGCTACGACGATATCGCGCCGTTCGATCTTTTCGGCCAGCAGCCATTCGACGGCGCGCTCGAAATGCGGCCAGCTTTTGGTCGCCTCACCTGCGGGCAGAGCCAATGCGGTCATTTCCACCCCGGCGGACGCCAGGCCGCTGCGCAAAGCATCCAAATGCAAACCGGCCACGGTTTCATCGGTCAGAACCGCTACACGCGGACGGTGCAGCATGGGTTTGATCCGCGCACCGGCCTGAGCCAACAGGTCCGGCCCGATTTCCACGTCATAGGACCGCTCGGCCAGATCAACGTTAACTGTCTGATGCATCTATTTGACTTCCAATACATCCGGGCGCGTCATCAGCTTTTCCAGAACCCGGTCAACCATATCCTCGATCGCGGTGTCGCCGTCCGAATTCACCACCAGATCAGCCTGTGCGTACAACGGCACGCGGGCCTCGTACAGGTCACGCAGCGTTGCATACGGATCAGGCGTACGCAGCAAGGGTCGCGTGTCTTTGTGGCGCACCCGGTTCCACAACACATCCAGATCCGCGCACAGCCATACGGAAACCCCACGGTCCGAGATCATCGTCCGGTTTTCTTCGCTCAGAAAAGCGCCACCGCCGGTCGACAGGATACCCTTTTTCTCGTCCAGCAGACGGCCGATGACCTGGCTTTCTTTGGTGCGAAAGAACGGCTCGCCGTCCCGTTCAAAGATCTCGGGGATGGTCATGTTGGCAGCCGATTCGATCTCGCTGTCACTGTCGAGGAATGGAACACCAAGGCGCGCGGCCAGAGCGCGCCCCACGGCCGTCTTGCCAGCGCCCATCATGCCGACCAGAACCACCGTTTTGTGCAGGTCAAAGACCTGCCGTTGTCCGGCCGGCGCCACGTTATGCTTAATTTCGCTCATTTCCCTGTGAATGACGTGATCTTGGGAAAAATGCCAGTTATAACTTGGCCAAAATCGAAAATTGAGGCAGCGTTGAGCCATGGGCCGTCTGATCAAATTCCTGTTGTACCTAATTTGCCTGCTTTTCATCGGCTTGGTGGCCTATGCGTATCTTGGCCCATTCTTCGGCGCCGACTTCTCGGCCCCGCAAAGCGAAATCAGCGAACCGGTAATTCTGGATGTCAACTAGGGCCGTCGTGCTGGCGCTTGCACTGACCGGCCAAGCCGCCGCACAAACCGAACAGCCGCTATCCGCGATCGACTGGCTGGAGGCGGCCCCTGACCTGTTGCCGGGGACCGTATTGCTCGAGCCGCCGGTTACCGATACGGGCCTGCAGCCCGACATCCAGGTGTCTCCGCTCGAGGCGCTGTCGCCGCCGTTGGGATTGGTGGATGGGTCAGCGACCGGTCTGCCGGTTGATCTGTGGCTGCCCAGCGATCCGGCCCGGCTGGCCGAACTCATCGCGCGCGTGCCGGTCAAATCGAACCCTGCCATGCAGCGGCTGTTGTTCACACTTTTGCTGACCGAGGCCCGCGCCCCGGCGAATTCCAATGAGCCAGACCAACTTCTGCTGGCGCGGCTGGATCGTCTGATGCAGCTGGGTGCCGCCGATCCGACGCAATCCTTGGTGCAGCTAGCCGGCCCCACCGATACGCCTGAGCGGTTCAAACGATGGTTTGACGCAACTCTATTGACCGGCGACGAAGACCGCAGCTGCACTGCGCTGATCGCGCAACCGCATTTGTCGCGGGATTATTCCGCGCAGGTCTTCTGCAAGGCTCGCAGAGGTGACTGGGCTTCGGCCGCACTGACACTCGAAGCGGCGCATGCGCTCGAATTACTGCCGCCCGAGCAACTCGATCTGCTGGATCGCTTCCTAAGCCCAGAGATGTTCGAAGGCGCCGCCTATTTGCCGCAGCCCGAAGACCCTGACCCGCTGACGTTTCGCCTGTTCGAAGCGATCGGCGAGCGACTTCCGACCGCCTCGTTGCCGCGATCCTTTGCCAATGCCGACCTGCGCGATGTTGCCGGTTGGAAGGCCCAGATCGAAGCGGCCGAGCGTCTGACCCGCATCGGCGCGCTTACGCCGAACCATCTGCTGGGCCTCTATACCGAGCGCGCGCCTGCGGCTTCGGGCGCGGTCTGGGATCGCGTCTCGGCTGTTCAGCGTTTCGAAACGGCGCTGGAGACCGGAAGCCCCGAGGCAATATCCAAGACCCTGCCGAAAGTTTGGGCAGAAATGGGTTCGGTCGGGCTCGAAGTGCCCTTTGCCGAACTGTTCGCCGAGCGCCTGATGCCGATCAAGTTGCCCGACCCGACCACCGAGAATCTGCGCTGGCGCATCCTGCTGTTGTCCGAGTTGTACGAGGATGCCGCACGATCTGCCCCCGACGGACCCGAGGCCAATGCCTTTCTGGCTGCTTTGGCATCGGGCCAACCCGAGCGTTCGAACTCGCCCTCACCGATGGCTGACGCCATTGCCGAAGGGTTTGCATGGTCGGCACCGATCCCGTCCGATATCCGCGCGATGTTGGAAGCAAACCGTCTGGGTGAGGCAATTCTTGAGGCCATGCAGATGTTCGCGCATGGCGCGCGCGGCAATCTGGTTGACCTGACTGCGGCCATCGCGGTGTTCCGGCATGTCGGCCTGGAAGACACGGCGCGCCGTGCCGCCTTGCAGTTGCTTGTTCTGAAGGGGGCCTGACAGTGTCCGCTCCGGCGACACAAGACTTGTGGATTTCCGCGTTTCTCGAGGCGCAGGCCGCAGAACTTGGGGCGGCAACCAACACTTTGCTGGCCTATGGGCGAGACTTGAAGGACTTTGCCGCGTGGCTCGGTCGGCGAAATGCCGAGTTCGAAGCCGCCGACCAGGATATGATCGAGGCCTACCTGATTGACTGTGACGCACAAGGCCTTTCGCGCGCGACCCGCGCCCGCCGCCTCTCTGCCATCAAGCAATTGTACCGTTTCGCGTTTGAAGAAGGCTGGCGTTCGACCAATCCGGCCATCCAGATCAAAGGCCCGGGACGCCAGAAAAGGCTACCCAAGACGCTGGACGTGGCAGAAGTCGACCGCCTGCTTGAGGCCGCCAGGCAAACAGGGCGCAGTACGGCAGACAAGGTGCGCAACACCTGCCTGATGGAAATTCTGTATGCGACCGGGATGCGTGTGACCGAACTTGTTTCCCTGCCGGTTTCATCCGCCCGGGGCGACCCACGCATGCTGCTGGTTCTCGGCAAAGGTGGAAAGGAGCGCATGGTGCCCTTGTCACCGCCTGCGCGCGATGCTTTGGCGGCATGGCTGACGATCCGGGACGAAGCCGAAGATGCAGCCGCCGCCAACGGAGGCCAGCGGTCCCGGTTCCTGTTTCCTTCGCGCGGAAAATCAGGGCACCTGACCCGACACCGGTTCTTTGCACTGATAAAGGAACTGGCCGTGCAAGGTGGTGTATCTCCTGACAAAGTCACGCCACACACGCTGCGCCATGCCTTTGCGACGCATCTTTTGGCCAATGGGGCCGATTTGCGTTCGATCCAGACCCTGCTTGGTCACGCCGACGTCGCGACGACAGAAATCTATACGCATGTCCTGGACGAGCGCCTGTCGGAACTGGTGTTGCAGCATCACCCGCTTGCCAAGGATGACGGTCGAGACTAGGGCCAAACCCTTGATCGCGCGCATCTGCGCCCCCATAACCATTGCATCAACAATACCTGAAACGGACCGATGGACTCTGACCCTTCTCTTCTCGATGGCGCCTTCTGGCTGACTACGGCCTCAATTCTGCTTCTGCTGGTACTCTCCGGCTTCTTCTCGGGGTCTGAAACAGCGCTGACGGCGTCTTCGCGGGGTAAACTGCGGGCGCAAGCCGACAAAGGATCGCGCGGCGCGCAAAAGGCGCTGGAGATCACTGACGACAACGAACGTCTGATCGGCTCGGTTCTGCTGGGCAACAACCTCGTCAACATCCTTGCAGCCTCGCTGGCCACGGCTTTGTTCACCCGACTTTTCGGAGAAAGCGGCGTGGCACTGGCCACCTTGGTCATGACCCTGCTTGTTCTGGTCTTTGCTGAGGTGCTGCCCAAGACCTACGCGATTACCAATGCCGAAAAAGCCGCAGCAGCGGTCGCCCCGGTGATCGGTGTCGTCGTTACGGTGTTTTCGCCGGTGGTGGCTGCCGTTCGCCTGCTGGTGCGCGGTGTACTGCGCCTGTTCGGGGTTCAGATCGACCCCGACAGCAACATCCTTGCCGTACGCGAGGAGATCGCCGGTGCTCTGCAACTGGGCCATTCCGAGGGGGTCGTCGAAAAAGAGGACCGCGACCGCATCCTGGGCGCGCTTGACCTCGGCGACCGCACGGTAGAGGAAATCATGCTGCACCGCTCGAATATCGAGATGATCGACGCGGACGCAGACCCTGAATCGATCCTGAAACAATGCCTCGAAAGCCGTCACACGCGCCTGCCGGTGTTCCGTGGCCAGCCCGAAAACATCGTGGGCGTCGTGCACGCCAAGGATCTGTTCCGTGCCATGTACGCAAAGGCAGGCGGTAGCGATGGCGGGGCGGAAAGACTGAAGTCATTTGACATCCTCAAGGTAGCAAATGACCCCTATTTCGTACCGGAGACCACCACGCTGGACGATCAGATGCGGGAATTCCTGCGCATGCACAGCCATTTTGCGCTGGTGGTAGATGAATACGGCTCGCTGCGCGGGTTGATCACGCTCGAGGACATCCTCGAAGAAATCGTCGGCGAGATTGCCGACGAATTCGACGTGGACGAAGATGTGACGGTTACGCGAACCGAAGACGGTCAGTATCTGGTCGAAGGCTCGATGACTATCCGCGACCTGAACCGTGCGATGGACTGGTCCCTGCCCGATGACGAAGCCAACACCATTGCCGGGCTGGTCATCCACGAAGCGCAGATGATTCCGACCGTCGGTCAGGTGTTCTCGTTCCACGGATTCCGGTTCGAGGTCGTCGAACGCGAGGGCAACCGGATTACCTGGTTGAAGGTGCGGCCGCTCTGACGGACGGCCGGCGGAAACGACAAACTCGGTCGTTTTCGTGACAGATACCGGCGCGGCACCCCTGCACCTTCGGGCCAGACGCAAGGAGGTGCGGATGAAAACCACGTGTCAGGTTGCCGTGATCGGCGGTGGAGTTGTCGGGTGTTCGGTGCTGTATCACCTGACCAAGCTGGGCTGGTCGGATGTGATGCTGCTGGAACGGTCGGAGCTGACCAGCGGATCGACCTGGCACGCGGCGGGCGGGTTCCACACGCTGAACGGCGACACCAACATGGCCGCGCTGCAGGGCTATACCATCAGGCTGTACAAGGAACTGGAAGAGATCACCGGCATGTCCTGTGGGCTGCACCATGTGGGCGGCATCACGCTGGCCGGCAACCAGGACCGGTTCGACATGCTGCTGGCCGAACGCGCCAAGCATCGCTTCATGGGGCTGGAAACCGGAATCGTGGGCCCCGACGAGATCAAGAAGATCGCCCCCATCACCAACACCGACGGCATCATCGGCGCGCTCTATGATCCGCTGGACGGGCACCTTGATCCCTCGGGCACGACCCACGCCTATGCCAAGGCCGCACGGATGGGCGGGGCCACGATCGAGACCCACTGCATGGTGCGCGAGACCAACCAGCGCCCCGACGGCACTTGGGACGTGGTCACCGACAAGGGCACCATCCACGCCGAGCATATCGTCAACGCCGGCGGCCTCTGGGCGCGCGAAGTGGGCGCGATGGCGGGCATCTACTTCCCTCTGCACCCGATGGAGCATCAATACCTTGTCACCGACACCATCCCCGAAATCGAGGCGATCATCGACGCGGGCGGCGAGCATCCGCACGTGATGGACCCGGCCGGTGAAAGCTATCTGCGGCAAGAAGGGCGCGGCCTGTGCATCGGGTTCTACGAACAGCCCTGCAAGCCCTGGGCCGTGGACGGAACGCCCTGGGAGTTCGGGCACGAACTGCTGCCCGACGATTTCGACAAGATCACCGACTCGATCGAGTTCGCCTATCGCCGCTTCCCGGTGCTGGCCGAGGCCGGGGTGAAATCGGTGATCCACGGCCCCTTCACCTTTGCCCCCGACGGCAACCCGCTGGTCGGGCCGGTGCCGGGTGTGCGCAACTACTGGTCGGCCTGCGGCGTGATGGCCGGGTTCAGCCAGGGCGGCGGCGTCGGCCTGACGCTGGCGCAATGGATGATCGAGGGCGAGCCCGAGCGCGACGTCTTCGCCATGGACGTGGCCCGGTTCGGCGACTGGATCACCCCGGGCTACACCCGCCCCAAGGTAATCGAGAACTATCAAAAACGTTTCTCGGTCGCCTACCCCAACGAGGAACTGCCCGCCGCCCGTCCCAACCGCACCACGCCGATGTATGACATCTTCAGCGATCTGGGCGCCGTCTGGGGCCAGCAATATGGTCTGGAAGTGCCGAACTATTTCGCGCAAGAGGGCGAGCCGGGCTATGAAACCCCGTCCTTCCGCCGCTCGGACGCCTTCGGGGCAACGGGCCGCGAAGTGCGCGCCGTGCGCAAGGGCGTGGGCATCAACGAGGTGCACAATTTCGGCAAATACCTCGTGAAAGGCCCCCGCGCCCGCGACTGGCTGGATTGGATCATGGCCGGGCGCATCCCCGCCCCGGGTCGCCTGTCGCTGACCCCGATGCTGTCGCCCAAGGGCAAGCTGATCGGGGATTTCACCGTGTCCTGCCTGGGCGAGGAAGAATTCCAGCTCACCGCCTCTTACGGCGCGCAGAACTTCCACATGCGCTGGTTCCAGCAACATCAGCAAGACGGCGTAACCGTCGAGAATATCAGCGACAAACGCAACGGCTTCCAGGTTGCCGGCCCCAAAGCCCGCGAGGTTCTGGCCGCTTGCACCCGCGCCGATTTCAGTGACATGCGCTTCATGGACGTGCGCCGGATGGTCGTCGGCATGACCGACTGCATCGTGCAGCGGGTCAGCTATACCGGCGATCTGGGGTTCGAGATCTACTGCGATCCGATGGCGCAACGCCAGCTGTGGTGGACGCTGTGGCAGGCCGGGCAACCGCACGGCATCACCCCCTTCGGCATGCGCGCGATGATGAACCTGCGGCTCGACAAGTTCTTCGGCTCGTGGATGCGCGAGTTCTCACCCGACTACACAGCCGCTGAAACCGGGCTGGACCGCTTCATCTCGTTCTCCAAGAACGTCGATTTCATCGGGCGCGCTGTCGCCGAGGCCGAGCGGGATGAAGGAACAGCCCGCAAGCTTGTGGCTTTTGAGGTCGAAGCCGAGGACGCAGATGTGAACGCCTACGAACCCATCTGGCATGACGGCGCAGTGGTTGGGTTTTGTACATCCGGCGGGTACTCGCATTTCGCACAGAAATCAGTTGCCATGGGCTTCCTGCCAACGGGACTGGCGGCCGACGGCTTGGCGGTCGACATTGAAATCCTGGGCCAGATGCGCAAGGCGCGCGTACTGACCAGTCCACTATTTGACCCTGACGGTGCGCGTATGCGGGGGTGACAGCCGTTCCGGTTGGCGGCAAGGTGGCCGGCATGGAGGATATCCCTGTCATCTTGCTGGCCGCCGGTAGCTCTCGCCGTATGGGCGGAGTGGACAAACTGATGCAAATTGTCGACGGTCAACCACTGATCCGGCGCTCGGCCGAAAACGCACGAGCTGTCGGGCCGGTCATCGTCGCCCTGCCGCCGGCGCCTCACCCGCGATACACCGCCCTGAGCGGGATGGACTTGGAGGTTGTTTCCGTTCCCGATGCGGATGAAGGCATGAATGCCAGTTTGCGCAGAGCGGTCGCGCAGCTGCCGGTATCAGTCCGGGCAGCGATGATCCTGCTGGCCGATCTGCCAGAGCTGACATCAGACGATCTGCGCGCGGTCCTCCGGTCGGTCACCGAACATCCTGACAAGCTGATCTGGCGCGGAGCGTCGTCGAACGGCGTACCAGGCCATCCTGTGATCTTCGACCGAAGTCTCCTTGCTGATCTGGCGCATTTGAGCGGAGATGGCGGCGCACAAGCCATCGTACGCGCGCATCTGGACCAGGTGCACCTGCAGCCTTTGCCGGGTCAGAACGCTATTCTGGATCTGGATACGCCCCAAGCGTGGGCCGAATGGCGCAAAAAGCAAAGATCCCAAACGTAACGCGGCCCGGTCGAGAACGACCGGGCCGGTTGCCCAAAACAGGACTACCACTTTCACCAATCCCGAAAACGCGGCCCGGATGTCGTCAAGACATCGGACCAATGTGCTGCCGAACCGAAACAAGACCCCCTCGTTAACATGCCGCTCAGCGCTTCCGGTGACTGAGATCTGCCTTCAAGCACCCCCTTGATGCTGTCAGGCCCCCCTTTCACTTGGGCACGTTCATCGTCACCGATAAGTTCAGTGCAAACAACGTAAAATTGGTTGAATCGGTTAATTTTGCCGGATTCGTGATGGTATTTCCGCAACAACGCGCGTCACGAAAATCTACCCAAGGTTGTTCGTGCGCTTTACCATTGCTGACCTACGACAAGAATTTTTTAGCGCTAAACGATCAAAATGACATTTTTGCAAAGACCTATTAGAAAAATACCACCTTCTGAAAGGGCGGTGGCGCAACCTGTGAGTGTCCCCAAAAATTCGGTCAAAAACCGCCGCCGGACTGTTAACAAATTTGATTCAATTCAATGCTTTTGCGAATTTGACCCTCATTTCGGCAACAATCCACCGATTCGACCGGCAACTCCCACGGCCGATTCCCGGGATTGCGAGCGCTACCAGACGCCTGCAATGTGGCAAAATTAAGATTTATTAATTGATCAGTCAGAAAACGCAAAGACTGGCGGCTCATGTTCCCTGCAAAGCGCACATCAACAAGCGCCGAACCAAGGAGACCTAGTCAACATGAGCATCCGCAAATCCCCCCTTATTCTTCCTCGCACCTCAGGGCTGTTTGGCGCCACCGCGCTGAGCGCGGCGTTGCTGGCCGCGACCGCCATTCCGTCGCAGGCCGACGAAGCCCTGGCGGATCTGGTCGAGACCGTTTCACCGTCCGTGGTAACCGTCATTGCCTCGATTGACGCGGCCCCGTCGCCAGCGAGCGGCCAGGAGTTTGACTTCGAAGGCCAGCCTTTTGGTGAGTTCTTCAAACGTTTCGGGATTCCCGAAGGCTTTGACGCCCCGCGCCGTGGCCCCAGTCAGGGCCTCGGGTCCGGGTTCGTACTGGATGAAGATGGTTATATCATCACCAACCACCACGTCGTCGACAAAGCCAGCAAGATCACCGTGCGCCTGAACGACGATCGCTCGTACGAGGCTGAAGTTGTGGGGACCGATCCCCTGACCGATATCGCGCTGCTCAAGATCGACGCGGATGAGGCGCTTCAGCCGGTCCCGCTGGGGGATAGCGACGACATCCGCGTGGGTGAAGACGTGGTCGCCATCGGCAACCCGTTCGGCCTGAGTTCGACCGTCACGACCGGCATCGTGTCCGCCAAGGGACGCAATATCTCGGAAGGCCCCTACGCTGAATTCATTCAGACCGATGCGGCCATCAACAAAGGCAACTCGGGCGGTCCCCTGTTCAACATGGACGGCGAAGTCGTCGGGGTGAACTCGGCCATCTATTCGCCCAGTGGCGGTTCGGTCGGACTGGGCTTTGCCGTGACTTCGAACATCGTCGAACACATCGCTGCGGACCTGCGTGACGATGGCCAGGTCAGCCGTGGCTGGCTGGGTGTCTCGATCCAGAACATCAGCCCCGAGCTGGCAGCAGCGATGGGTGTCGATGGCACTGTCGGCGCACTGGTGTCCGAGGTTCTGCCGGACAGCCCCGCTCAAGGCGTGCTGCAACAGGGCGACGTGATCATCGCCTTCAATGGCGAACAGGTCGACTCGAGCAGTGAACTGCCGGTGCTTGTTGGCACCACAGCCGTCGGAACCGACAGCAAGGTCACCGTCCTGCGCAATGGCAAGGAAGAGACCCTGAACGTCACGATCGGGCAGCATTCGGCCCAAATGGCGGCAAACGCGGAAACGACCGATGACGCCGTGGCGGGCAAGACGCTGGGTGTCACCGTAGCACCGCTGTCCGAAGCGACTCGTGCGCAGATCGGAGTTCCCGAGAACGTGCACGGTGTGGTCGTGACTTCGCTCAAGCCGGACAGCCCGGCGGCTAAGGCCGGTCTGCGGCAGGGCGACGTGATCGTGAAGCTGGGCAACCAGGATGTGGAAACACCCGAGGCGCTCAAATCCGCGCTCGAAGATCAGAAGACCGATCCGGCGCTGATGCTGATCAACCGCGGCGGCAATCAGATCTTCGTCGCCGTCGAGATCGCCTGACCTGCGTCCCGCGCGCACCGCATGATGGGGATATCCGGTGCGCGCATCTCCTGACGGACACGATTTGTCCACGTGCTGTCGGGATTGCCGGGTGCGGATTTCGCACCCGGCAGTTTTTTTACCTGTCCATACGTGATTATATCCTGAGTGAAAGGAAATCCGACCATGAGCAGACGTCTGTTGATCGTTGAGGATGATGAAGACACGCGGGACTTCATCGCCAAGGGATTTGGCGAGGAAGGTTATGTCGTCGAATGTGCCGAAGACGGCCGCGAAGGTTTGTACCACGCGACCGACGGCGGATTTGACGCGGTCGTTCTGGACAGGATGCTGCCCGGGCTGGACGGGCTGGCCCTGATCAAGTCGATGCGCGCCGCCGGGGTCAAGACACCGGTTCTGATGCTGACAGCCATGAGCGCCGTGGACGAGCGGGTGAAAGGGCTGCATGCGGGCGCCGACGACTATCTGGTCAAGCCCTTCTCATTTCAGGAACTTCATGCCCGGATCGAAGCTCTGTTGCGCCGACCTCAGGAATCCGAGGAAACCCCGACTCTCAAGTGCCGCGACCTTGAAATGGATCTGCTGACCCGAAAGGTCACGCGCAACGGTCGCGAGATCACCCTGACGCCCAGAGAGTTCCAGATTCTGGAATTCTTCCTTCGGCGGAAAAACCGGGTGGTGTCGAGGACGATGCTTCTCGAAGGTGTCTGGGACTATCATTTCGACCCGAACACAAACGTCGTCGACGTTCACATTTCCAAACTGCGTCGGCAATTGGATGAAGGTGGTGAACCACCACTGATCGAAACCGTGCGCGGGGCCGGTTACATGGTTTCTGATGGTTAAGTCGCCCTTGTCGTTCAAGGACTCCAGGACACGGTTGGTGCTGGCGAGCATGGTGCTCAGTACTCTGCTGACCGCGGCCGTATTGTTGCTGGTCTATATCACCGCCAACCGCACGATCGAAGGCGAAACCCGATCTGTCGTGTCCGCCGAACTGACCGGGCTGGCGGACGAGTACGAACGCCTGGGGCTAGTCGGCCTGATGGTGGCCATCGAACGCCGGCTTCCGACCGCGTCCGAGCGTGATGCGCTTTATCTGTTGGCTGACCGCTCGGGAAAAACCTTGGCCGGCAACCTCAAGCGATGGCCCGAAGGCATCGCCGCTGGCAGTGGGTGGGTGGATCTGGAACTGCGCAGAACCGAGACGGATCAGCTGGTCCCGATCTCCGCCGCATCGATCTTGCTGCCCGGCGGCGAACGGCTGTTGGTGGGCCGCGACGCCCTCGCCCGTCAGCAGTTCGACCGGGTGCTGTTTCATTCGGTGGCGCTGGCCCTGGGCGCGGCCCTTGCGCTGAGCATTCTGACCGGTTGGCTTTTGACCCGTCTGGTGTTTTCGCGGCTGAAGGATATCGCCGACACCGCAGAAACCATCGTGTCCGGCGACCTGTCCCAACGAATGCCACAGCGTGGCACCGGCGACGAGTTCGACCAGATGGCAGGCACATTGAACAACATGCTGGACCGGATCGAAGAGTTGGTTAGCAACTTGCGCACCACGTCAAATTCGATCGCGCATGATCTGCGGTCACCTCTGTCCCGGTTGAAGCAGCGGGTGGTCGCCTTGGCCGAGCCAGGCAAAAGCGACCTGGATCGTGAGGTCGACATCGCCCGGGCAACGGCCGAAATCGATCACGTGTTGCGGGTTCTCGGGCAGCTGACCGAGATCTCACGCGCCGAGGCCGGGCTGGGGCGGGAGCAGTTTGAACCTGTGGACCTTGAGCGCTTGGTCAACGATGCCGTGGAGTTGTACGAACCGGTCGCGGCCGACAAGGATGTGCGCCTCGAGGTCACGGGTCGGGCAGCTCCGATCATGGGGCACCGCCCTTTGCTGTCGCAGGCCCTGTCGAACCTTCTGGAAAACGCCATGCGCTATGCTCCTGAAGGAACTGCAATTTCCATCGAACTGCGCGAAGACGGCCCGTTTGCCCTGCTGAGTGTCCGCGACCGCGGCCCGGGCGTGCCGGCCGAGATGCTGTCGCAGCTTCAACTGCCCTTCGTCACGCTCGATCCCGCGCGGTCGGACCGAAACTCAGGCCTCGGACTGGCTTTGGTGGCGGCCATCACCCGCATGCATGGCGGGGGCTTCAGTGCCCAGAATGCGGATCCCGGGCTGAAGGCAGTTCTGAAGCTGGCGCAAAAACCCTAGGTTAACGCCCCACCCCTTTTGTCGATCAAAGGGACGCGGGCAAGGAAGCATATCCGCGGAACCGCATACGCCCACCTCTGACACGTTCATCGGACAGTTGGAAATCTGGGAACCGTGTCACGAACCGCGACAGGGCGACCCGCCCTTCAAGGCGCGCAAGTGTAAGACCTGCGCAAACGTGCGGCCCACCGGCAAAGGCAAGGTGACGGTTCGGTTTGCGCGAAATGTCGAACAAACCCGGGTCTGGGAACACGGCCGGATCCCTGTTTGCAGCGCCGATACACAGATGAAGGTTGGTGCCCTTGGCAATCGGACACCCGTCAATCACGATGTCAGCCGTCGTTTCCCGGTTGCCGAACTGGTTGGGTGAACGGAACCGCAAAACCTCTTCGACCGCCGTATTGATCAGGCTTGGATCATCCATAAGCCGCTGACGCTGCTCCGGGTGGTCATGCAGCAAGGCCAACCCGTTTCCGATCAGGTTCGTCGTGGTCTCATGACCCGCATTCAGAATGAAGATGCAATTCTGAAGCAACTCGATTTCACTCAACTTTTCGTCGGCCCCTTCACCGCGGATCAACCGCGTCAGGACGTCGGTTTCGGGGTCGCCGGGCGTGGCCCTGCGCCGGGCCACCAGATCGGCCAGATACTCCTTGAAGTCCCGAACGGCCGCGTGGCCGTCTTCGAGTTGCTTGGTAGTTAATGCCGGTTCGAGCGCCCCAAGAATGGCGAGTGACCAGTCGCGCAGCGGTTCGCGCTCGTCCACCGGTACGTCCAGAAGGTTTCCGATGATCTGGATCGGGATGGTGGCGGCATAGTCTTCGATCAGATCCACTTGCCGCTTGTCTTCCAGACGATCTAGCAAACGATCGACGGTCTGGATCAAACCGGGCTCCATCCGGGCGATGGCGCGCGGGGTCAGGGCCGAAGTCATGATTTTGCGAACCCGCGTGTGCAATGGCGGATCCGAGAACACAAGCGAGGTGGTGTGATGCTCGAACAATGGTGATCCCGGACCGAACTTTGGTCCGAACACGGCCTTTTTGTCGGACGAGTACAGGGTCGTGTCCCGATAGATCCGGTCCAGATCAGCGTGCCGCGACAATAGAACCGAGCCATCGGGCTGCGCCAGAACCGGCGTCGAAGACAGCAGCGCATCATAAAACGGGAAGGGATTGTCGATGAAGCCCTCAGGCGGGTTCATCAGGTCCAGATTGCTGATGTCGCTTGTCAATTCCTTCCCCCTCCTGCACGGACCCGTCGCTCAATGCCTAGCGCAACGGAAATCGTCGCACAACGTTCCCGCGGGCAGTGACAGCACGCCCCGGCAAAGCTAAGAAAGAAACATGCCCAAACCTGTGTCTTCCATCCGCAACCTTGGACCTGCTTTCGAAGAGGCCTGTGCCCGTGCGGGCATCCACTCGGCCGAAGAGTTGCGCGAGCTTGGTGCCGATGCAGCTTATGCCCGGCTGATACAGGCCGGAACCCGGCCCCATTTCATCGGCTATTACGTGTTGGTCATGGGCTTGCAAGGCCGCCCCTGGAACGATTGCAAAGGCGAAGAAAAGAAAGCCTTGCGCGCAAGGTTCGATGCTTTGAAATCATCAACGAACCGGGCTCCGGCGTCCCGCATCATCGCGGATCTGGATGCCATCGGTATACGTGTCGGCCCCGACGATCTGAAATCCGTCTGATCAACAAAAAACCGCGCCCGAAATCGGACGCGGCAATCTCGACAGGTATCGTGGTGCGGCTTAGCCGACCAGTTCGATGCCCGAGAAGAAATATGCGATCTCAACCGCTGCGGTTTCCGGCGCGTCCGAGCCGTGAACCGAGTTCTCACCGACGGACTCGGCGAACTCGGCGCGGATGGTGCCCGGTGCCGCATCGGCGGGGTTGGTTGCACCCATGACTTCGCGGTTCTTGGCGATGGCGTTTTCGCCCTCCAGAACCTGAACGACAACCGGTGCCGACGACATGAACTCGCACAGTTCGTCATAGAACGGACGCTCGGCATGAACTTCGTAGAACTTGCCGGCTTGTTCCTTGGTCATGTGGATGCGCTTCTGCGCGACGATGCGCAGGCCGGCTTCCTCGAACTTGGCGTTGATCTTGCCGGTCAGGTTGCGGCGGGTTGCATCGGGCTTGATGATCGAAAAAGTGCGTTCCAGTGCCATATCGGGCCTCTCCTTGGTCTGACGGCGCGGGCTGGGCCGCGCGAAATTCATCGCGCGCCGCCTAACACGGTATTTCGCCCGTGAAAAGTGGAATGATGGCGCGATCGCGCCTTTGGGCGTCAGATTGCGTCGGGAAGCGGGTCCCGTGCATCCACCCAACGGACATACAGAACGGCCAAAAGGCCCAGAAAGCTGCTGCCTGCCATCATCGACAGAACCAGATACGGGCCGTTTTCAGGGCTGACCGCGGCTCCGGTGATTGAAGTGATGACCGCACCGAGCGCGACGATCAAAGCGCCCGACAGGCCCGCCGCGCTGCCGGCCAGTTGCGGTCGAACCGACATGACGCCCGCAGACGCGTTGGCGTTCGTCAAACCGTTTCCAAAACCAACAAAGATGGCTGATCCAAAAAACACCCAGACCGACCCCATCCCCCCTAGAAACAGCAACAGCCCGCAGAACGGCCCAACCGAGGCGATGATGCGTCCGGCCAGAATCATCGTCGTCAGCCGAGTCCGCGCGGCGATCCGACCGGTCACGAAATTGCCGACCATGAAACCGCCGGTGATGATCCCGATCCCCAGGCCCAGTGTCGCGGGGCTCAGATCGAACCAGGCGGCGGCCACCAGGGGCGCTCCGGTGATGAAACTGTAGAACCCCCCGATCGAGAATGCCGCGCACAACGCATAGCCCCAGAACCGCCGGGCACGGAACAGGTGCGGGTATTCGCGTATCTGTGCGGCGAAAGTGGCGGACCGGTTGTGGTTGGTCTCGCCCATATCCGCCCAGAGCAGCGTCAGCAGCGCCGCCCCTGCAACCGTGTAAAAGACGAACCCGGCCCGCCACCCGAACAGCATGTCCAAAGTGCCGCCCAGCATCGGGCCCAGCATCGGCGCCAAAGCCATTGCCATGGCGACATATCCCAGCTTGCTCGCGGCCTCGTTGGGCGGAAACTGGTCGCGGATCGACGCGGCAGACAGCACCGAGCCCCCAACCACGGCGGCCTGCATCAGACGGAACCCCAGAAAGGTCCAGATCGACTCCGCCAGAACACAGCCAAGTGACGCCGTTACAAAGACCGCCATGCAGGTCAAAAGAACCGGCCTGCGCCCGAACCGGTCGGACATTGGCCCAAGGATCAGTTGCAGCACGGCGGACACGGCCAGATAGGCCGCGATTGACAGGTTCACCAGCGCATAATCCGCCCGAAAATCGACCGCCATGTTCGCAAGCGACGGAAGGAACATGTTCAACGACAGCACGGACAGACCGGTCGCCAGAACAAGGGGCACCAAAGAGGGTGGAGTTTGTGCCGCCCGCATCTCAACATCCGAATTTCGTTCATCTGCAAAAGCGCTAGCACAGCGCATGTGGTTTGCACATGGCTTGCGTCTGGCGGTGCCAGTATCGCTCTGCTAAGAGCGGCCCATGCTACGGATCGAAAACATCACCTATTCGGTCGAAGGCCGCCCTCTGTTCGAGGGCGCCAGCGCGACCATTCCCGAAGGCCACAAGGTGGGTCTGGTCGGCCGCAACGGCACCGGCAAGACCACTCTGTTCCGCCTGATCCGGGGCGAGTTGGCGCTGGAATCGGGCAGCATCACCCTGCCCCGCCGCGCGCGGATCGGCGGCGTGTCACAAGAGGTACCCTCGTCCAATGTGTCGCTGATCGACACGGTCCTCGCCGCCGATACCGAGCGCAGCGCCCTGATGGCCGAGGCGCAGCAGGCCACCGACCCCGACCGGATTGCCGAGATTCAGACCCGGCTGGCCGATATCGACGCCTGGTCGGCCGAGGCCCGCGCGGCCACGATCCTCAAGGGGTTGGGCTTTGACGATGCAGATCAGCAGCGGCCCTGTTCCGATTTCTCGGGTGGCTGGCGGATGCGGGTCGCTCTGGCGGCGGTTCTTTTCTCACAGCCCGACCTGCTGCTGCTGGACGAACCGACCAACTATCTGGACCTTGAAGGCGCGCTGTGGCTGGAAAGCTATCTGGCGAAATATCCGCATACGGTCATCGTCATCAGCCACGACCGGGGCCTGCTGAACCGGGCGGTCGGCTCGATCCTGCATCTGGAAGACCGCCAGCTGACCTATTACGCGGTCCCTTATGACAAGTTCGCCGAACGTCGCGCCGAACGTCTGGCCCAGGCCGAGGCCGAAAACGCCAAGGCCAAGGCCCGCATCGCCCATCTGCAAAGCTTCGTTGACCGGTTCCGCTACAAGGCGTCCAAGGCCGTTCAGGCACAATCGCGGCTGAAGATGATCGAACGGATCCAGTTGATCTCGACCCCGCAGGAGGCCGCCTTGCGCGCCTTCTCGTTCCCCGAGCCCGAGGAACTGTCGCCCCCGATCATTCAGATTGAGGGCGGCGTCACCGGCTATGGCGACACCGAGGTGCTGCGCCGTCTGAACCTGCGCATCGATCAGGACGACCGGATCGCGCTGTTGGGGAAGAACGGTCAGGGAAAATCGACCCTGTCCAAGCTGCTGTCGGACCGGTTGCCCCTGATGGCCGGCAAGATGACCCGCAGCGGCAAGCTGCGCATCGGGTATTTCGCCCAGCATCAGGTGGATGAGTTGCATGTGGACGAGACACCGCTTGATCACCTGCGGCGCCTGCGCCCGACCGAGACCCCGGCCCAGCTGCGCGCGCGTCTGGCCGGGTTCGGGCTGGGCGCGGATCAAGCCGAAACCGAGGTGGGCCGGCTTTCAGGCGGCCAGAAAGCGCGCCTGTCGCTACTGATCGCCACGATCGAAGCGCCGCACATGCTGATCCTCGACGAGCCGACCAACCATCTGGACATCGAAAGCCGCGAGGCCCTGGTCGAGGCGCTGACCGCCTATTCCGGCGCGGTGGTTCTGGTCAGCCACGACATGCACCTGCTGGGGCTGGTGGCCGATCGGCTGTGGTTGGTCTCGGACGGCACGGTCAAACCCTTTGACGGCGACCTGGAAGCCTATCGCCAGATGCTGCTGGCCCGCGACAAGCCGCCGGCGCGGGAAAAACCGGCCGCCAAACCCAAACGTGCCTCTCGCGACACCATACTGGCGCTGCGAGCTGACCTGAGGAAATGCGAGGAACGGCTGGAGAAATTGACGGACATGCACGAAAAGCTCTCGGCCAAATTGTCCGACCCGGCCTTGTACGAAGATGACCGGATCGCTGATCTGGAAACCTGGAACCGAAAATTCGCCGAGGTGGTCGAGGCCATGTCCCGCGCCGAGGCGCTGTGGGTCGCCGCCGCCGAGCGGCTGGAAAGCGCAGAGGCCGCCGCATGATCGAAATGGCATTCTTCATAACCGCGTTCACAACCCTGTTCGTTGTGATCGATCCCTTTGGCACCGCACCGATCTTCGTCGCGCTGACACAAGGAATGGACCCGGCCACCCGTCGCCGCGTCGCCTATCGCACGTGCCTGACCGCTTCGGGCATCCTTATCGCCTTCGCTGCTTTCGGAGAGGCGGTTCTCGGCTTTGTCGGCATCTCGATGGAGGCCTTCAAGGTCGCTGGCGGCGCATTGCTGTTTCTGACCGCGCTCGACATGCTGTTCGAGCGGCGCAACAAGCGGCGCGAGGACCGTGCGGAAGAGGAAGAGCACCCTGACCCCTCGGTCTTTCCGCTGGCCATTCCTCTGGTGGCCGGTCCCGGATCGATCGCAACGATCATCCTTCTGGCCGGTGAGCACCCCGGCATTCAGGGCATCGCTGCCGCTGTCGGCGTGATGCTTGCCGTGATGGCGGTTGTATTGCTGTTCTTCCTGTCCAGCGGCCTGATCGCGCGCATTCTGGGCAAGACCGGCCTGACCGTGCTGACCCGCCTTCTGGGCATGTTGCTGGCCGCGCTGTCGGTTCAGTTCATTCTTGACGGGCTCAAGGCCTTTGGGTTCGCGTCCTGAAGCCCCATATTGACCTTATGAAAGAAGGTTTCGGGTGCCCGCATGGATGGTAACGATTTTGGACGGTTGGCCTATCTGGTTCTGCTGGGAGCCGCACTGCTGATGTGGTTCTTCACTCACAATCGGCAGTCGTTGGGCAAGACCCTGCAGATGGCCATGGCCTGGGTCTTCATCTTCATCGGGATCATTGCCGTTGTCGGCCTTTGGGGCGATATCCGCTCGACCGTTGGCGTATCTCCGCAGATGTCCGTGACCGGAGATGTGATCGAAGTGCCCCGCTCGTTCGACGGACATTATTACTTGCCGATGCTGGTGAATGGCAAACCGGTGACTTTCCTGGTTGATACCGGAGCCAGTCAGATCGTGCTGAGCCCGCAGGATGCGGAGCGCGTCGGGTTCGATACCGATCAGCTGACCTTTCACGGGCGTGCCTCGACCGCAAATGGGGTGGTCCAGACTGCGCCTGTGCGCCTCGACAGTCTGGCGTTGGGGCCCATCACAGACCGAAATGTTCCGGCATGGATCAACGGAGGAGATCTTGACCAGTCCCTGCTGGGCATGGATTACCTGCACCGTTTTTCCAACATCCAGTTTTCTGACGGCCGGATGATCCTGTCGCGCTGAACGGCGGCTTTCGGCATTGAGAACAAAGTGCGAACATGCTAGCATTCGGCCATGTCCACGCATCTTCTTGGCCGCAAACCGGCGCGCGCGGCGCCGGGGCTGACCCTGCATGATGAGATTTCGCTGCAACTGGCCCGCGTGCACGAGGCCTGCGGCCCCGCGCGGCGCAGCTTTGCCATGTGGCTGGCCGGTCAGGCGCAGGGGCCGGTTCTGTGGATCTCGCCCGCGTGGGAGGCCGATCAGCTGAACCCCGACGGCATGATGCCCTTTGCCGATCCTGCCCGGTTCCTGTTCGTCCGCCCCACCCGGGCCGAGGACCTGCTGTGGTGCATCGAAGAGGCGCTGCGCAGCGGGGCGGTTCCGCTGGTGATCGGCGACCTGCCGGGGGCACCGGGCCTGACGCCGGTGCGCCGGATGCATCTGGCCGCCGAACAGGGGGGCACGATGGGTCAGGCCCCGCTGGGGCTGCTGCTGACCCCGGGCGACGGCGGCGCGCAGGGCATCGAGACGCGCTGGCACATGGCCCCGGCGCACACGGGCCAGACCCGCCGCTGGACCCTGACCCGCCGCCGCGCCCGCGCCCTGCCCCCGGTCAGCTGGCACGCCACCCAGACCGCGCCGCGCACCGGGCTGCACCTGCAACGGATCGGCGCCGAGGAAACCTGCGCCTGACCGACCGGGCATGGATCACGCAAGTTGTGACTGGTCAAACCGCATCCCGCCCCCTAGCGTGCCGAAATGACTCACCCGATCCACGACAGCCGCTATTCCTGGCTTCGCCTTCTGGTCACGCTGGCCATCGCGGCGGTGGCAAATGTGGGCATGTGGGCGGTGATCGTGGTGATGCCCGCGATCGAGACCCAGTTCGGCGCCAGCCGGGCCGAGGCCTCGATGCCCTATACGCTGGCCATGATCGGATTTGCGCTTGGCAACATGTGGCTGGGTCAGGTGGTGGACCGGCTGGGCGTGACCAAAGCGCTGATCGGTGCCGCAGGCCTCAGCGCGCTCAGCTATCTGCTGGCGACATGGGCGCCGACGATCACGATGCTGTCGGTGGCGCATCTGCTGCTGGGCCTGGGCACCGCCGTCGGGTTCGGCCCGCTGATCGCCGACATCTCGCACTGGTTCCTGCGCCGACGAGGGATCGCCGTGGCGCTGGTGGCCAGCGGAAACTATCTGTCCGGAGCGATCTGGCCCACGCTCCTGTCCGGTATCCTTGCCCGCGACGGGTGGCAGCAGGTCTATCTGACATTGGCGGTCATCACCCTGATCGTGGTCATCCCGCTGTCGCTGCTGCTGCGCCGGCAGGTCCCGGCCGAGGCGCATGGCACCGCCGCAGCCGCCGCGCAGATCAACGCGCGCAGCGTCGGCCTGTCGCCGCGGACCCTGCAATATGTGCTGGGCCTCGCCGGAATCGGCTGCTGCGTCGCCATGTCGATGCCGCAGGTCCACATCGTCTCCTACTGCGTAGGGTTGGGCTATGGCCCGGCGGTCGGGGCCGAGATGCTGTCGCTCATGCTGATGGGCGGTGTCGTCAGCCGGATCATCTCGGGGCTGGTCGCAGACAAGCTGGGCGGCGTTCACACGTTGCTGATCGGGTCGATCCTGCAATGCATCGCCCTGTTCCTGTTCCTGCCTTATGACGGAATGGTGTCGCTCTATGTCATCAGCCTGTTGTTCGGACTGGCGCAGGGCGGCATCGTGCCCAGCTATGCGCTGGTCGTCCGAGAATACATGCCCCCGCAAGAAGCCGGCGCGCGCGTCGGTTTCGTCATGATGATGACGATCATGGGCATGGCGCTGGGTGGTTGGATGTCCGGCTGGATCTATGACGTGACCGGGCAGTATGAACTGGCCTTCGTGAACGGCATCCTGTGGAACGGGCTGAACATCGCCATTATTGCAACACTGTTGATGCGCTCGCGGCCGCGCCAGGGGCGGGTTCCGGCATGAGCCGCCTGACCCGCCGAACTCTGGTACTGGCGGGGCTGGCATCGCTGCCCTTGGTGCGGCACGCCGTGGCCGCCCCGGTTCCGTATATACTTGAAACACAAGGTACATTGATCGAATTCACATTCGGTCTGGCTGGCTCGGCCCAGACCGGCACCATGCCGATCCAGACCGCTGACGTTCTGGTGGACACGAAAAACCTGCGCAACAGCATGGTCGACGTCGTCCTGAATGTCGCCGAGGCACGCACGAAACTGCCGTTTGCACGCGGCCCGATGCTAAGCCGATCCGTGTTGGACGCTGCGCAGTTTCCATCAATCCACTTCGTCTCGACGGCCGTCAGCCTTGGCCCTGGCGGACGCATTTCCGACGGGGCAACCGTCACCGGCGATTTGACGGTGCGCGACGTGACCCGCCCGATCACTCTTGATGCCGCGCTCTATCGCCCGCCGGGTTCCGCAAAGGACGATCTGAACCGGCTGTTCATCCATTTGACCGGCGCGTTGAACCGGAACGATTTCGGCGCCACCGGCTATGCGGACCTGGTCGACGAAACTGTGGGATTGAACATACGAACCGAAATTCGCAGAAAACCCTGAAACTGGCGGAAAACGACACCACAAAGTCGAATAGCCGCGCGCATCGTCATACGCCATTCGGACATCTACTGGACCCATGCGTACCATCATCTCATTCGCCGCCCTTTTTCTTTCGGTCATTCTATTGCAGCTTTCCACGGGCGGCGTGGGTCCGCTGGACGCTATATCCGGCCTGACGCTGGGGTTTTCAACTGAACAGATCGGCCTTTTGGGCTCGGCTCACTTCTTGGGTTTTTTTGCGGGATGCTGGTGGGCGCCAAGGCTGATGGGATCCATCGGGCACTCGCGCGCCTTTGCGGTCTGCACGGCTCTGGGCGCGATGGGTCTGATTGGCCACACGCTGACCGAAAACCCCTATGCCTGGGCCGCGCTGCGCATTGCCTCGGGCACCTGCGTGGCGGGTTGTTATACCGTCATCGAGGCCTGGCTGAACGCCAAAGTCACCAACGAAACCCGCGGCCGCGCCATGGGCACATATCGGTTGGCCGATATGGGAGCCTCTCTCAGCGCGCAGTTGATCATCGCCGTTCTGCCGCCTGCCTCATATGTCTCTTACAACCTGCTGGCCATCCTGTGCTGTGCCTCGTTGCTGCCGCTGACCCTGACGCGCGCCAGCCAGCCCGAAACTCCGGACGCACCGCGTTTGCGGCCCAAGCTGGCCTGGCATTGCTCGCCCTTGGCGGTGGCTGGAGTGATCGTCTCGGCCATCAGCTCTGCTTCGTTCCGGATGGTTGGTCCCGTCTACGGACAAGAGGTTGGGCTGGGCGTCGATCAGATCGCATTCTTTCTGGCCGCCTTTGTACTGGGCGGCGCGCTGGCGCAGTATCCGGTCGGGTGGCTGGCCGACAAGTACGACCGGCGCTGGGTGCTGATCTGGATGTCGATTGCCGCCGTTGTCAGTTGCAGTATCACCATGGCCGCCAGCGGCACGGGCACCGTCGGCGTCATGCTGGCTGCCGGGTTGTTCGGAATAACGACCTTTCCGATCTTCTCGATCTCATCCGCGCATGCCAACGACTTCGCTACCACCGAGCAGCGGGTGGAACTTTCGGCGGCGCTGATGTTCTGGTATGCGCTGGGGGCTATCGCCTCGCCCTATGTTTCCTCGACGCTGATCGAGCAATTCGGCCCCGGCGCGCTGTTTGCCTTCGTGGCATTGGGCCACGCGGTTCTGATCGTGTTTGGACTGGCCCGGATGCGCTCGCGCCCGACGCCCGAGGAACGCACCAACTACGTCTACGCGCCGCGCACGTCCTTCACCATCGGCCGCCTGCTGAAACGCTCGCGCGAAGGGCGATAGCATTCTGGGGCTGGGATTTCCCGATCCGGTTTGATAGAGCGCGCGCAGACAGTTAGGCGGAAACCAAACATGGCTCGGATTCTCATTACCTCGGCAATTCCCTACATCAACGGGATCAAGCACCTTGGCAACCTGATCGGCTCGCAGCTGCCGGCGGATCTGTTCGCGCGCTACCAGCGCGGCCGCGGAAACGAGGTCATGTTCTTGTGTGCCACCGACGAACACGGCACCCCGGCCGAACTGGCCGCCGCCAAGGCGGGTAAGCCGGTGGCCGAATACTGCGCCGAGATGCACGAGGTGCAGGCCGACATCGCCAAACGCTTTGGCCTCAGCTTCGATCACTTCGGCCGGTCGTCCAGCCCGCAGAACCACAAGCTGACCCAGCATTTCGCCGGCAAGCTGGCCGAGGCCGGGCTGATCCGCGAAGTGACCGAAAAGCAGGTCTATTCCAACGCCGACGGCCGTTTCCTACCCGACCGCTATATCGAGGGCACCTGCCCCAACTGCGGCTACGAAAAGGCGCGCGGCGACCAGTGCGAAAACTGCACCAAGCAGCTGGATCCGACCGACCTGATCGACCCGCGCAGCGCGATTTCCGGCTCGACCGACCTTGAGGTGCGCGAGACCAAGCACCTGTATCTGCGCCAGTCGGCGATGAAGGATCAGCTGGACGCCTGGATCGACGGCAAGACTGACTGGCCGGTGCTGACCACCTCGATCGCCAAGAAATGGCTGCATGACGGCGACGGCCTGCAGGACCGCGGCATCACCCGTGACCTGGACTGGGGCATCCCGGTCAAGAAGGGCGACGAGGACTGGCCCGGCATGGAGGGCAAGGTCTTCTACGTCTGGTTCGACGCGCCGATCGAATACATCGCCTGCGCCAAGGAATGGGCCGACGCCCACGGCAAGTCGGATGCGGAATGGGAACGCTGGTGGCGCACCGACAAGGGCGCCGACGACGTGCGTTACGTGCAGTTCATGGGCAAGGACAACGTGCCGTTCCACACCCTGTCCTTCCCGGCCACCATCCTCGGCTCGGGTGAGCCGTGGAAGCTGGTCGATCACCTGAAGTCGTTCAACTATCTGAACTATGACGGCGGACAGTTCTCGACCAGCCAGGGCCGCGGCGTCTTCATGGACCAGGCGCTGGACATCCTGCCCGCCGACTACTGGCGCTGGTGGCTGCTGAGCCATGCGCCCGAAAGCAGCGACAGCGAATTCACCTGGGAGAACTTCCAGCAATCGGTCAACAAGGACCTGGCGGACGTGTTGGGCAATTTCGTCAGCCGGATCACCAAGTTCTGCCGCTCGAAATTCGGTGAAGAGGTTCCGTCCGGTGGCGAATACGGTGAACGCGAACAGGCGCTGATCGAGGAACTGACCAAGCGCATTCGCGCCTACGAGGCGCACATGGAGGCGATGGAGGTCCGCAAATCGGCGCAGGAACTGCGTGCGATCTGGGTTGCGGGCAACGAATACCTGCAGGCCGCCGCGCCTTGGTCCACCTTCAAGGAAGACCCGGAACAAGCCGCCGCGCAGGTGCGGCTGGGCCTGAACCTGATCCGGCTTTATGCAGTACTCAGCGCGCCGTTCATCCCTGAAACTTCGGCCAGAATGCTGAGCGCGATGAACACGCTCGATACCAGCTGGCCCGAGGACGTGGAGGCCGCGCTGAGCGCCCTGCCCGCCGGACACGCGTTCACGGTGCCGGACGTTCTGTTCGCCAAGATCACCGACGAACAGCGCGAAGATTGGCAAACACGCTTTGCCGGAGTGCGGAGCTGAATACAGCAAGGGGGCCGGCGGCCCCCTTTTTTTCAGCCAACTGACCCGACCGATCCGATGAAATCGTCGGACGAAATTGGTTCGACGGCCGAGACATCCTCGGACAGGGTTCGAGCGTTTAAAATTCAAATACTTGAGAATTTTCAACAATGCCTCCATCCTGACTTGGAGTTTAGTCGACTCGGGCTTCAGGAACGGTCCGGCTCGACCCAAATCCCGGTTTGAATGAGGCACTCGCAATGACCGTTGAAAAGACGCTTACCCACACGACCAGCAATCGAACGCTCTCGCGTCTCGGCCTTTGCGCGACACTGCTGGCATGCCTTGCGTTTACACCGGTCGCATTTGCCCAGGATCAGTCGGATGCACCGCCGCCCAAGGTTTCGATTGCGGCCGCATACACACAGGAAATCACCGAGGAGGCTGTTTTTATCGGGCGGGCCGAAGCCACGGACAACGTGGACATCATCGCACGAGTCAGCGGCTTCCTGGAAAGCCGGAATGTCGAAGAAGGCTCGTTGGTCAACGAGGGTGATCTGCTGTTTACCATTGAGCCCGACCTGTACCAGGCCACGCTGGACGCCCGAAAAGCGGATCTTGATCGGGCCGAAGCCAATCTGGAACTGGCCAAGGTCGACCTGGCCCGCAAGGAAGAACTGTACAGGCGCGACGCAACGCCGGAATCCGAGCGCGACATTGCCCGCGCGAACGAGCTGGTGGCCGAAGCCGAAGTCAAAGCGGCCAACGCAGCCATTCAACAGGCGCAGCTTGATCTGGACTACACACAGATACACGCCCCGTTTTCCGGTCGGATCGGTCGGATCAGCACCAGCGTCGGCGACGTGGTCGGCCCCAACACCGAACCGCTGGTCAACCTGATCAGCGAAGCGCCGATCTACGTGAATTTCTCGTTGAATGAAAAGCAGTTCACCTCCGTTCTTCAGACGGTTGGTGAGACGGCCTCCACCCTCGCTGAAAGCAACAAGAGCCCGATTGTCCGGCTTACGCTGCCCAATGGTACTGAGCTGGAGGAAACCGGCAAGATCGTGTTCGTGGACAACCGGATCGATCCGTTGACCGGCGCGATCACCTTGCGCGCCGAGTTTGCAAACGACAAACGTCTGATCGTGGATGGCGCCTTTCTGAACGTTCACATCGAAGCGCTTGAACCCACGCTTGAAGTGCTGATCCCTCAAGCTGCCCTGCAGCGGGATCAACGCGGAGAGTTCGTCCTGGTGGTCAACGACAAGCAGATGGTCGAACAGCGCTACATCACGACCGGCGAAACGGTCGGCTCTGCCGTGATCGTCAAGGAAGGTCTGCGTGATGGCGAAAGCGTCATCGTGGAAGGGCTGCAAAGGGTGCGCCCGGGTGTTGCCGTTGACGCCGTTGTCGCCTCTGAACAGCCGGGAGAATAATTGATGTTTTCCGCCCTGTTCATCAGCCGGCCCAAGCTGGCACTTGTGATCTCGCTTGTGCTGACAATCATGGGTGCGATTGGCTACATGGTCCTGCCGGTTGCCCAATTCCCAGACATTACGCCGCCGGTGGTCAGCGTCACGACGACCTACACCGGCGCCAACGCCGAAACCGTTGAAAACACGGTTGCCGCGCCGATCGAAGCGCAAGTCAACGGCGTGGATGACATGATCTACATGACGTCCACATCCTCGGACAACGGCTCGTATTCGCTGAACATCACCTTCGAGGTGGGCACCGACCCCGACATCGCGTCGGTCAACGTGCAGAACCGTGTGGCACAGGCCATGTCCTCGCTCCCGACCGAAGTTACCTCGTCGGGGGTGGTGACGCAGAAAGCGTCGACGAACATGCTGTTGCTGGTCACGCTGACCTCGCCCAACGGCACCTATGACAGCGTGTTTCTGTCGAACTACGCGTCGATCAACCTCAAGGATGCGCTGGCGCGGGTGCAGGGCGTGGGCAAGGCCGACGTTCTGACCAACCTGGAATACGCGATGCGGATCTGGATGGACCCCGACAAGATGGCCGCCCTTTCCATCACGCCGGGTGACGTGATCTCGGCCATTCGCGAACAGAACATCGAGGTTTCCGCTGGCTCGATCGGTGCCCCGCCGGTGCCCGAAGGCCAGACGTTCCAATACACGATCAAGACCAAGGGACGCCTCACGTCTGCCAAGGAATTCGGCGATATCGTGATCCGCACCGGCGACGCCGGCTCTATCGTACGGGTCCGCGACATCGCGCGGGTCGAACTGGGCGCTCAGTACTATGCCGCCTCCGGTTTATATCAAGCCGTACCTGCCACCGTCATCGGCATCTATCAAGCGCCGGGCGCCAATGCGCTGGCGGTGTCCGATCGGGTTCAGACAGAACTGGAGCGCCTGTCGCGCGCCTTTCCGACGGATGTCGAATACGACGTTCCGTTCAACACCACCGATTTCGTCGAACAATCCCTCAACGACGTGGTATCGACGCTGGTTCTGACCTTCATCCTGGTGATTTCGGTCGTGTTCATCTTCTTGGGCAGTTGGCGGGCGACCATCATTCCGGCGGTGGCGATTCCGGTCTCATTGATCGGGACATTCGCGTTCCTGCTGCTGTTCGGGATGTCGCTCAACACAATCTCGCTTTTCGCACTCGTGCTGGCCATCGGGATCGTGGTAGACGACGCTATTGTGGTCGTCGAAAACGTGGAGCGGATCATCGCCGAGGAAGGCCTGCCGCCGGCCGAAGCGACCCGCAAAGCCATGGGGCAGATTACTGGACCGGTCATCGCGACAACTCTGGTTCTTCTGGCCGTGTTCGTGCCCGTGACCTTCATGCCCGGTATCTCGGGGCGGCTGTACTCACAGTTCGCGGTAACAATCTCGACCGCCGTCGTCATCTCGTCCATCAATGCGCTGACCTTGTCGCCGGCGCTGTGCGGTTTGGTCCTTCAGGCGCGCTCGGGTCCGCCCAAAGGTCTGCTGGCGGTGTTCGAGAATTTCATCGGGACGATGCGCGCAGGCTATGTGTCCATCGTGCGCAAGCTGCTGATCATCCCCGTGGTCTCGCTTGGGATCATCGCGGGGTTTGCCTTTGGCGGCGTAACGATCATGTCGAACACCTCCAGCGGGTTCCTGCCGCTTGAAGACAACGGCTATCTGTTCGTGGACATCCAATTGCCCGACGCGGCCACACTGGAGAGAACCGAGGCGGTATCCAAACGTGTCGATGACCAGATCCGCGAGATTCCGGGCGTGGCGAATACCGTTCTGATCAACGGTTTCTCACTACTGAACGGAACCATCACCAACGGCGCGGCTGTGTTCGTCAACCTCGACAACTGGGATGAACGGCAAGACGAGGATCTGACGGCGGACGCCATCCTGCAGAAAGTACTGGCCATCGCAAACGGCGAATCCGCCGCCTCGATCGTCGCATTCAACCCGCCGCCGATCCAAGGTCTTGGCATGTCGGCGGGCGTCGAAATGGAGGTTCAGCAAACCGGAGGCGGCTCGCCGCAGGATCTGGCCTCGGCCGTGGGATCCTTTGTCTACGCGGCCAACCAGCGGCCTGAAATCGGCCAAGCCTACACGACTTTCCGGGCCAACGTCCCGCAGCTGTTCGTGGATCTGGATCGGGAAAAGGCAAAAACTCTGAACGTATCGGTCGCCGAAATCTTCCAGACCATGCAGGCTCAGCTTGGCTCGTACTATGTGAACGACTTCAATCTGTTCGGCCGCGTCTATCGCGTGATGATCCAAGCCGAAGGGTCGTATCGTGACAATGTCGAGGACATCTCAAACCTGTACGTCCGCTCGAACACCGGTGAGATGGTCCCGCTGGGAACGCTCATCGACGTCGAAAACGTGCTTGGCCCGGTTCTGTTGAAACGCCACAACCTGTTCCGTTCCGCGACGGTGACGGCGGTTCCGGCAGAAGGTCTGTCGACCGGTGACGCAATCACCGTGATGACAGAAGAGTCGGAGACCGCCCTGCCCCCGGGATATGCCTTTGAATGGACTGGAACCGCCCAGCAACAGCTGGCATCCGGCGGGCTGGTCGTGGTGATCCTGGGGCTGGCTATTTTGTTCGGGTATTTGTTCCTGGTCGGGCAATACGAAAGTTGGACGATGCCGGTCTCGATCCTGCTGTCGGTGATCGTGGCCTTGTTCGGAGCGGTTGCGGCTGTGGCGATCGTGGGCAGTGACATCAACCTGTACACGCAGATCGGTATGATCATGCTGGTGGGGCTTGCGTCAAAGAACGGCATCTTGATCGTGGAATTCGCGATGGAGCAGAGGGCCAAGGGCCTGTCCGTCAAGGACGCCGCCGCCGAGGCTGCGCATCAGCGTTTCCGGGCCGTCATGATGACCGCGCTGTCGTTCCTGCTGGGCGTTGTGCCCCTGCTGGCAGCCAGCGGCGCTGGGGCCGCCAGCCAGAAGGCGATTGGTGTGGCCGTATTTGGCGGGATGCTCGCCGCGACCCTGTTCGGGGTGATCCTGGTGCCGGTCCTCTATGCGGTGATGCAGAGCATGCGAGAGTGGATCAAGGGCACGAACAAGGATCCCGACCCCTCCGAAAAGGCGGCCTGACCGAGAAAAAAGAAACGCCCCGCGACATCCGCGGGGCGTTTTTCTTTGGTGGGTAATTAAGCGGTTTTCCGTTGTTGCTGACGACGCTTCTGCATCCAGGCCTCGATCTGCTCAACCTGCTCGGGTTTCAGGCGCAGTCCCAGTTTGTTTCGACGCCAGATCACATCCTGCGCTGTACGGGCATATTCCTTGTCGATCAGCCATTCGAGCTCACGCTCGGTCAGGGTCGCGCCAAAATCGACGCCCAGATCATCGGCCTGGACTGCGTTCCCGAGGATAATGCGTGCTTCGGTGCCGTACGCATGTACCAGACGGTGCGCCCATTTGTCGGTGAGGAATCCGTAGTCAGCCTTCAATCCGGCAACCAGTGCCTCTACCCCGTCGACCGGGAAATCCCCACCCGGCAGAGCAACTCCCGCAGTCCAAGGGCCAGAGAGGTCTGGGAAGTGCTCGGCCACCTTCTCCATCGCGCTTTCGGCAAGGCGGCGATAGGTTGTGATCTTGCCGCCAAACACGTTGAGGACCGGCGCGCCGCCCTCGGCGTCCACTTTCAATGTGTAGTCCCGCGTCGCTGCCGTGGCGCTTTGGGCGCCATCATCATACAGCGGGCGCACGCCGGAATAGGTCCAGACAATGTCGTCACGCGAGACCGGCTTCTTGAAGTATTTGGACGCGAAGGCGCACAGATAGTCCTGCTCGGCCTCGGTGCAGACGGGCGGCTCGGACGGATCGGGGTGGTCCTGATCAGTGGTCCCGATCAGAGTAAAGTCCTGCTCATAGGGAATGGCGAAGATGATGCGCCCGTCCTCACCTTGGAAGAAGTAACATTTGTCATGGTCGTAGAGACGCGGCGTCACGATATGGCTGCCCCGCACCAGCCGCACGCCCTCGCGTGAGTTCGAACGGATCTTGGTCCGAATGATGTCTCCAACCCACGGCCCGCCCGCATTGATCAGCATCCGCGCGCGCAGTTCACGGGTTTCACCGCTTTCGCAGTCCTGCACGGTGATCTGCCAAACATCTTCGCTGCGTTCGGCCGACAGAACCTTGGTGCCCACCAAGATCCGCGCGCCGCGCGCCTCTGCATCGCGTGCGTTCAAGATCACCAGCCTTGAATCCTCGACCCAGCAATCGGAATACTCATACGCGGTTTCGAACTTGTCCTGCAGCGGCGCACCCTCGGGCGCCGTGCGCAGGTTCAATGAACTGGTTCCCGGCAGGATCTTCCGGCCGCCCAGGTTGTCATACATGAACAGCCCCAAACGGATCAGCCAGGCAGGCCGCCGCCCCTTCATCCACGGCATGACCGTCCCCAACAAGCGCGACGTGGGCGTTTCAGAGTCAAACCGCATGTCCGGGTGATACGGCAGAACGAACCGCATCGGCCAACTGATATGCGGCATGGCACGCAAAAGCGTTTCACGTTCGATCAGGGCCTCGCGGACCAGACGGAACTCGAAATACTCCAGATAGCGCAGCCCTCCGTGAAACAGCTTGGTCGAGGCTGACGAGGTGGCCGAGGCCAGATCGTTCATCTCGGCGAGCGTGACGCTCAACCCGCGCCCTGCGGCGTCGCGCGCGATGCCGCAGCCATTGATGCCGCCACCGATGATGAAAAGATCGGTGATCTGGGTGTCCGACTGTTCCATGGTCTGATGATTCCATTCGCAAAAGGGTCGCGCGCATTAACGCGACCGGCACTCGTTTAGTCAATTCAGATTTTCGTTTTTGTTCGCTTTGTCGCATCTGGTACAACTTGATCGTCGTTCACTTCTTTCTTCTTCGGCCCCCAGTCAAGAAAACATCAGGCTTGCGCTCGATGCCCAAAAAGAACAAAAACGAATGGAGCCACACCCGCGGAGCCGAATATGTCCCTGTCCTTTCGCCAATCCGACATCCTGAGCCTTGCCAAGCAAAACGGGCGTGTCGCGGTCGAGGATCTGGCCGAGCGGTTCAATGTCACCGTCCAGACCATTCGTCGGGACCTGTCGGAACTGTCCGATGCCGGGATGCTGGACCGCGTTCACGGCGGCGCGGTTCTGAGGTCGGGCGTTTCGAATATCGGTTACGAAGACCGCCGCGGATTGAACGACGAAGCCAAGAAACGCATTGCCAAACGGTGTGCCGCCGACATACCGGACGGAGCATCGGTGTTCATGAATATCGGCACCTCGACCGAGGCCGTGGCGCGGCAACTTCTGACCCACAAGAACCTGATGGTCGTGACCAACAATATGAACGTGGCCAACATTCTGGTCGAAAACCCTGAATGCGAGATCGTGGTCGCTGGTGGTGTTCTGCGCCGATCAGATGGGGGCCTGATCGGAAACCTGACTGTCTCGACCATTCGTCAGTTCAAGTTCGACTACGCGGTCATAGGCTGTTCTGCGTTGGATAGCGAAGGCGATCTGCTGGATTTCGATTTTCAGGAAGTGAACGTCAGCCAGACAATCATCGCGCAGGCGCGGCATACCAGCCTTGTTGCCGATCACTCGAAGTTCCAGCGGTCGGCCCCGGCCCGCATCACGTCATTGTCCGAAATCGACACGTTCTACACAGACGCACCCGTCACATCCGAATTGGCGGCGCGCTGCCGCGAATGGCAGACCCAATTGGTGGTGTGCGGCTAGGGTTCGCTCGCACTTAAGGCGAACGGACGATCCCAAAACTTGCCAGATGGCAGCGGGCCTGACAGTATCACCACCATTGCAATCGTTGCACGGGAGGGGAGGACCGAGCCATGATCGCGCTTTTATTTGCGTTACTTACAGCCGTTATGGCGCTGAATTACTTTGGACGGACAAAGGCCGGGAACGTGGTTTTCTTTCTCACGCTGGCGTTGAGCGTCTATTGGCTCAAGTTTCACGCCACCAGCCAACTGACAATTCAGTTGTAGAAAGGGACGATCATGACACCTGAACTGTCCCGTACTCTGAATGCCCTAGGAATGCTGGCCGTCAGCCTTGTTCTGCTGCTGGCCTATGTCTACCAGCTCCGGCTGTACGAACTGCCCTGCCCGCTCTGCCTGTTGCAGCGAGTTGGCTTCGTTGCGGTTGGTGTTGGTCTGGGCCTGAACCTGCTTTATGGCCCGCGGCCCCAACACTATGCGATCATGCTGATTGCGGCCCTCTACGGCGGCAGCGTGTCGGTGCGGCAGATCCTTCTGCACATAGTGCCGGGAACCGGGCACTATGGCTCTCCGGTGTTGGGCCTGCACTACTATACCTGGGCTGCCATCTGCTTTTTCCTGATCCTGTTGGGCACCGCGATCATGCTGATGTTCGAGAAGCAGTATGTTTCGGACACGCGCGCGGAACCACGTTTTGGCGGCAGCACATTGGCAAAGGTGGCGTTCTTCATCATGCTGGGTCTTGCGGTGCTGAACGCCGGTTCGACGCTGTTGGAATGCGGTCCGGGCATCTGCGCCGACCCGCCGACCAGCTACAAATTGATTGACGAACTGGACACCAACAACTGAGGATGGGGCAACCGTCCAGACAGGAGGCGCGACGATGGGACTACTGGGGCAGCCGCTGGGCTATTATGACTACCTGACATTCGTCGCGCTGATCCTGCTGCTGGCGGCGGTCATGGCCTTGTTTCTGTTCATCATGGGCCTGCCCGGCCGGATCGCAATCAAACGGAACCACCCCCATGCCGAGGCGGTCAAACTGATGGGATGGATGGGGTTTCTGGCGATCATCCCTTGGGTGCACGCCTTTATCTGGGCCTACCATGATGGCATGACCGTGGACATCCGCCGCTTGCCCGAGGGCGAGCGCGAAGCGATCCGCAAGGAGATCGAGCGCCTTGGCGGGCAGGTCAAGGACGAGTACCGGGCCCCTGCTGCAGACGACCCACAGAAAACCTGACGCCGAAGGAAATCCACCACTATGTTCGTCGCCCTCGGCATCACGCTTTTCTACATCATTTTTGTCTGGTTCATTTTCTTCAAAGCACAATGGCTCAAGTTCAACATTGTCTGGGGGATCGTGTCGTTCTGGGTCGGCGCCCATCTGCTGTTGATCTTCCTCGTCGCGCTCCGGTTCTTCCAACCCTTCTCGATCGACAGCCACGTGGTGCGGTCCACCATCCAGATCGTCCCGAAACTGACCCAACCGACCATCCTGACCGAGGTCTTGGTCGAACCCAACACGCCCATCACCAAGGGCGATCCGCTGTACCGGTTTGATGACACGGTGTTCAAGCTGGCCGTCGAGAACGCGCAGGCCCAACTGGTGGCTGCCGAGCAGAACGCCAAAATCCTTGAACAGGACGTGATCGCCTCGACCGAGGCGGTGGAGCGTGCCAATGCCCAGCTGGCTTATGCGATGACGCAGAAGGCGCGCTATGAAAACCTGGTGCCTGCCGGGGGTGCGCGTCAGGACGAACTGGATCGCTGGAACGAACAAGTGACCGAAGATCAGGCTGCGGTCAAACAGGCTGAGGCCAATCTAAGAAAGGCGCAACTTGCGCAGGAATCACAGATCGACGGAGTGAACACCGGTATCCTTCAGGCCAAGGCGCAGCTGGCCGAAGCACAGTATTTCCTCGACAATACAACGATCTACGCCCCTGAAAACGGCATGATCGTCTCGCAACAGGCCCGTCCCGGCCTTGTGGTCGGTGATATCCGACTTGGGGCCATCGCCAGCTTCGTGACCGAGGATTCGCCCTATATCCTGGCCACATACCGCCAGCAGAACCTGAAATTCGTCGAACCCGGTCAGCCCGTCGAAGTCGCGCTGGATCTTTATCCGGGTGAAATTTTGACCGGAAAGGTCGAGGCCATCTGGTGGGCCACACGGCAAGGGCAATACCTGCCCTCTGGCCGCCTGCCGGGGTTCGAGCTGCCTAAAATTCCCGGGCGCATCGCGGTGCAGATTTCAGTCGACGTCCCCGAAGGGCATACTTTCCCCGCTGGCGGGCACGCGGCCGTGGCCATCTATACCGGGCAAGGCACAAGCTTCGAGTTTCTGCGCCGCATCAACATCCGCCTCTATTCCTTCGCCAACTTCATCCGACCGTTGGATATCTGAGCATGACACACATGAACCCGGACCATCCGCGCAGGCCACGAAACCGCCGCCGCATGTTAGTTGGCACCGCGCTGAGCGCCGCGTTGCTGTTTGCATGCACCCCGGTCGGGCCGGATTTCGTGCGCCCCAACTCGCCGGTCGTGAAACAGTGGATGGAGGCCAACAGCCCCAGCGCCAGCCAAGCCAGCGGGCTGACATCACGCAGCGCCCCCGTGGTCAAATGGTGGCAGAGCTTCAATGATCCGACCCTGAACAAGCTGGTGGCCGAGGCCTACGCCCAGAACCTGACCCTTCAAGTCGCAGGCGCGCGCGTGTTGCAGGCCCGCGCGCAACTGGGCATCGCCTTCGGCGAGCTCTATCCGCAATCGCAGGCCGTGGGCGGCGCGTTGGAGCGGCGCCGGATCAGCGACAACCTCGGTCCCATTGCCGATATCAACCGGATCATTCCGCTGGATACCGAGTTTTCGACCTCACAGGTGGGGTTTGACGCCCAGTGGGAACTGGACGTCTGGGGCGCGCAGCGGCGCGGCGTGCAGGCGGCGCGATCGAACCTGGCGCTACAGGTCGCCAACTATGACGATGCGCTGGTGACGCTGACGGGCGATGTGGCCGCGCTGTACATCAACATCCGCGCGCTGCAGGAGTCGCTGGCCGTCGCACGCGAGAACATCAAGCTGCAGCAGGAAGCCAATGATCTGACCCAGTTGCGGTTCAACAATGGTGTGACGACGGAATTGGATGTGCAGGAATCCACCGCCCTGTTGAACAACACCAAGGCGCTGGTGCCGACGCTGGAAAGCGATCTGCAGCAGGCAAAGAACGCGCTGGCGGTTCTGCTGGGCACGACACCGTCACGCATGACCGGTCTGCTGGGAACGTCCGGGCGGATTCCGTCAGCAAGATCGGACGTCGCAGTCGGCGTTCCGGCCGAACTGCTGCGCCGCCGCCCCGACGTTCGCGCGGCCGAACTGGCCGCAGCCACGCAATCGGCGCAAGTGGGCATTGCCATGGCGGACCTGTATCCGCAGTTCATCCTGTCGGGCTCGATCGGCCTGCAGGCGTCGGGCGGGCGCGACCTGTTCAGCTCGAACAGCACCACAGGTCTGGCCAGCGCCGGCGTGGTCTGGAACGTTCTGAACTATGGGCGGATCAAGAACAACGTGCGCGCGCAGGACGCCGCCTATCAGGCGCTGATCGCCAACTATCAGAACACCGTGCTGACCGCCTATTCCGAGGTCGAAAGCGCCATGGTTGCCTATGCCCAGGCGCGCAAGCAGGTGACGTTCTACCAACGCAGCGTCGACGCAGCGCGCAAGGCCGCCGACATTGCCGTCAGCCAGTATCGCGACGGCATCGCAGACTATTCCCGCGTGCTGAACACGCAGACCGCGCTACTGCGCTCGCAAGCCAACCTGATCGAGGCGCGCCAGCAGGTGTCGTCGAATCTGGTCGCGGTCTACAAGGGTCTGGGCGGGGGCTGGCAGATCCGTCAGAATCAGGAGTTTCTGCCGGAAACCGTACTGGCCGAGATGTCCTATCGCACCGATTGGGGGGACCTGCTGCAGCAGGACCCAACACGCGCAAGTCTGAACTAGGCGCTATTTCGTTAGGCCCGTCAGGCCGCCAGAGATCAGGATGTTCACCTCGTACAGGATGCGCGGCGCGGCCAGACCGCCTGGGCTGGCAAGATAGTTGGGGCTCCACTCCGGGTCGAACTTTTGCTTGAAGGCGCGCAGCCCCTCGAAGTGATAGAACTGCTCGCCGTGCTCGTAGACGAAGCCGCCGATCCGGTTCCAGAGCGAGGCGAGTTGCCGGTTCTCGATCCCGGAAAACGGCGCGGCCCCCAATGAGAACCAATGGAACCCTTGGCCGGCGCCCCAGTTCATCATCTCGGCGAACAGAGCATCCATGACAAAGCTGGGGCAGTCGGGCTCGTACCGCATCAGATCCAGCGACAATTCCGACTTGTTGCCGCCCTGAAACAGGTTGGCAAAAGCCACGATGCTGCCAGTCTCGCCGTTCTTCAGAACCGCATGATCGAAATAGGACAAATACTGCTCGTCGAACCCGCCCAGGGCAAAACCCTTTTCCGCGCCCGCCTTGCCTTCCAGCCAGTGATCCGAGATCTGGCGCAGCTCGGGCAGGACCGGTGCAAGCTGTTCTTTGGGAATGATCTCGAAGACATACCCTTCACGCTCGGCCCGGTTCCGGGCCTGACGGAACCGCTTGCGGGATTTTCCGTCCAGCGTGAAGTCCTTCAGCGGAACGCGGGCGACTTCACCGATCTTGAGGATCGACAGCCCGAGGTCCAGAAACGTAGGCAGATACTTGGTGGACACGCTGTAAAAAGCGCAGAGCTTGCCTTCGGCATCGGCCATTTCGCGCAACTGCCAAATCAGTTGCTGGCCGGCGGCCTCATCGCCGACAGGCTCGCCCTTGCTGATCAATGCGTTGCCGGAATCGGCATAGGCCAGAAAGGCGCTTTCATCTGGCGCGATCAGGAACTGCTTGTCGCCGGTCAGGCTGATCTGCGCCTCTGTGTCTTCGCTGGCCAGCGCCAGACGTTCGACCGCCGCAGGGATCTCGGTGCGCTGACGTGCGGGGATCGTGCGTCCGAACAACGAGTTCACGGCCACCACCCCGACGATGACCGCCACCACCATGCTGGAGCGTAGGAACCGCGAGGCATCGCCATTCCATGCAAACTCCCACCACAACGCATTCTCGTATTCGACATGGGAATAGGCAAACAACCCGATCCAGAAGATCACCGCCAGCAACGCGATCAGACTGACCAGCCAGGGAATGTTCAGTCGGAAGATAGAGGCGCCGCTGACCCGGTAGAAAGCCCCCCGAAACAGCGCCAACAAACCGATGGCTGCAAGCATTCCGATGGCCTCATGCGTATCCAGCCCCTTGGCCAGTGACGCAAAGAACCCGGCCAGCATCAGGATCATGGCAACGATCCATGCCCGGTACAGCTTGCGGTACAGCCCCCGCGCCACAAGCAGGAGCAGAACGCCAATGGCGCTTCCGGCCAGATGCGATGCCTCGACGAAGGACAAGGGCAGAAACTCGCGCAGGATCCCCAGCTTCGTCGAGCTGGCAGGCAAGGTGCCGGACACCAGAAGAACCACACCGGCCACTGCCGCGATACCGGCAGCCACCATCGGCACGATTGGCCGGACGGCCCGATAAAACCAAGTGGCCGCGCCGCTGATGTGATGCCGATGTGCCAGCGCCGAAGCGACGGCGATCGACAGGCTTGCGATGGCAAATGGCAAAAACGTGTAGACAACCCGGTAGAGCAGCAAGGCGGCAATCACGTCCGACCGGCCCGAGGCCCCCAGCCCGGCGATCAACGTGGCCTCGAACACACCGATTCCGCCCGGGGCGTGGCTGAGAATCCCAACTGCGATTGCGCAGATATAGATGGTGAAGAAATAGGGATAACCGACGCCCAGATCGTCGGGCATCAGAACATAAAGAGCCATCGACGCGCCGAACAGATCCCCGATTGCCGCCAGCGTCAAAAGGCTGGCCAACTTGCCTCCGGGCAGGTCAAATCCCACCCCGCCAAAGGAAAGCCGACGCCCGCCTTTGGCCAGCCATACAAACAGCACCAGTAGACCGACCAGCAGGGCAACCCCGATGACCGTTTCAAGCGTTCCACTGATCGGCAGCGCTTGGGCGATCCCGTCCGGATGAAGCGTCATCATTCCGCCGAGGATCAGGATGAGACCCATCCAGAAGGCCACCCATGATGTGGCGATCACGCCCGCGACCCGTCCCAGATCCAACCCCAGCGACGCATAGATCCGATAGCGGATCGCCGTGCCCGTGATGTACGAAAAACCAAGGCAATTCGACACCGCATAGCCGCTGGCACCAGCCATGGCCGCGATGCGAAGGGGGACCGTTCCCCCCGCCACGCTCTGCACGGCGAAGACGTCATAGAAGGACAGAGACAGAAAACTGAAAGCCGTCCAGAACACGGCAAGGAACATCACCCGCCAGGGTGTTCCGGCAATGTCAGATTGAACGTCCGACCATTTCACATGGCTCGACAGGTCGTGCAGCACCGTCAACGCGATCAGCGTTATCACAACAGGTATCGCCAACCTGACGATCGGCTGCTCCAACAGACCGGTCACCCGGGCAATCAGGATTTCCGCCCGCGAGTTTTCGCCTGGGTCTGCTGTGCTCATATTGATTTCCCTGCCCATGGGCTTGATCAAGCCTGCGGGAAAACTCTTGCACAAATCGTTTGGTATTCAAAGCTATGCCGCGCTGGTGAATGGCGGGCGGTTCAAAAGCGGCCTTTTCGGGTGGACAGAAGCAGATTGGTCTCGGAGCGGGTCACGCCTTCGATGCGGCGGATCTGGAACAGAACCTCGTCCAGTTCGGCCAGCGTCTCGGTCCCGATCTCGGCGATCAGGTCCCATCCGCCATTGGTGGAATGCACCGCCCGCACCTGCCGCATCGCCGCGATCCGGGCCATGATGCGCTCGGTCCCGCGCCCTTCGATTTCCAGCATCATCAGCCCGCGCACCGGGCTTTGCGCGACGTCCCGACGGGTCAGGACAGTAAAGCCCACAATCTCACCCGATTGCTTGAGCCGCTGCAGCCGGCTGCGCACGGTCGTCCGCGTTACACCCAGCACTTCTGCAAGCTCTGACAGGGACGCGCGAGCATCTCGGTGAAGGGCGCTGAGCAAGCGGCTGTCCAGATCGTCCATTCCGTGTTTCCATTTTGGATTCTCAGATTTCATTTTGAGCATTTTGCCTCCTTCACGCAACCCGCATTGCACCGCTAAATGAACGTATGGATACCAAATCAGTCATTCTCGTTGGTGCCGGCATGGACGTCGGCAAGCGGCGACAGGGTTGCCGGATGGGACCCGACGCGTACCGGGTGGCCGGAATCGCCGAGGCGCTGTCAGACCTCGGGCACACGGTCACAGACTTTGGCGACACCCGCCCGGACACAGTCGACATGCCGCAACATGATCACCTCTTTGCCCTACCCGAATGCGTAGGTTGGACGCGGGCTTTGATCCGGGTCGCGCAACAGGCGGCCCAACAAGGTCTGCCGATCTTCATGGGCGGGGACCACGCCCTGTCGATGGGCACGGTCTCTGGCATGGCCGCCCATGCGCAGCAGATCGGGCGCCCACTATTCGTGCTTTGGCTGGACGCGCACAGCGATTTCCACACGCCCAACAGCACCGGCAGCGGCAACCTGCATGGCACGCCGGTCGCCTATTTCACCGGTCAGCCCGGGTTCGACGCTTTCCCCGCTTTGGATGCTCCGATACCCACTGACCGCGTCGGCATGATCGGCCTGCGCTCGGTCGATCCGGCCGAGCGCGCGGCGCTGGAGAAAGACCGCGCCATGCTGGCCGACATGCGCAGCATCGACGAACACGGCATCAAGGCCCCGCTGATGGCCTTTCTGGAACGCGTCCGTGCCGCGAACGGTATTCTGCATGTCTCTCTGGACGTGGATTTCCTTGACCCCGCCATCGCGCCGGCCGTCGGCACCACCGTTCCCGGCGGCGCGACCGAACGCGAAGCGCATCTGGCCATGGAACTGCTGCACGAAAGCGGGCTGGTCTGCTCGCTGGACCTGGTCGAGCTGAATCCTTTCCTGGATGAGCGCGGCCGTACCGCGAAACTGATGGTCGATCTGGCCGCCTCGCTGCTTGGGCGCCGCATCTTCGACCGCATTACCCGGAGCTTCTGATGCATTCCCTTCAGGCCCCTTCGGCGGTGGTCATGATCCGGCCACACGCCTTTGCCTCGAACCCCGAGACCCGTGACGACAATGCGTTCCAGACGCTGGCCAACCGCTCGGCCGAGGCGACCTCGGCCGCAGCCCGCGACGAGCATGACCGCGCGGTCGAGCAACTGCGCAACGCCGGCGTGACCGTGCATGTGTTCGACGATTTCGGTGACAACGACACGCCCGACAGCGTGTTTCCGAACAACTGGTTCTCGACCCATCCGGGCGGACACGTGGCGATCTATCCGATGTTCGTCCCCTCGCGCCGGCGCGAACGGCGGATGGATGTGATCAAGATGCTGAAACGCGACTATCGCGTACAGGACGTGATCGACTATTCCGGGTTCGAGCAGGACAACCTCGCGCTGGAGGGCACCGGTGCGATGGTGCTCGATCACGTCGGGCGCATTGCCTATACCGTCAAATCCAACCGCGCCGACCCGGTGCTGCTGGAACGGTTCTGCACCCATTTCAACTACGAGCCCATCGCCTTCGAGGCCCGCGACGCGCAAGGCCGCGATGTCTATCACACCAATGTGCTGATGGGGATCGGCACGCATTACGCCCTGATCTGTCTGGACATGATCACCGACCCCGAGCGGCGCGCGACCGTGAAGGCGCGGCTCGAGGAGTCCGGCCGCACGGTGATCGACCTGACCCACGCACAGATCGCTGAATTTGCCGGCAACGCCATCGAACTGACGGGCCGCGACGGGCTGGTTCTGGCGTTGTCCAGCCGGGCTTTGGCCGCGCTGCGGCCGGATCAGATCGACATCATCCAGGACAGCGCGACGCCCCTGCCGTTGTCCGTCCCCACCATCGAAACCGCCGGCGGGTCGGTGCGCTGCATGATCGCAGGCATCCACCTGTCACGCCGCTAGGAGAGACCCCATGCAACCTTCCGACAAGGCGCTTGTTCCCTTCGTATCCGTCGACAACATGATGCGGCTGATCCACCACATCGGTGTCGAAAGAATGATCACCGAGATCGCCGCCCAGATCGAGGACGACTTCAAACGCTGGGAGAGCTTCGACAAGACCCCGCGCATCCCGGCCCATTCCCCGCATGGCGTGATCGAACTGATGCCGACCTCGGATGGCGAGGCCTATGGGTTCAAATATGTGAACGGCCACCCCAAGAACACGTCCGAGGGCTTGCAGACCGTCACCGCGTTCGGCCTGCTTGCGGACGTGTACACCGGGTATCCGACCCTGTTGACCGAGATGACGATGTTGACGGCGCTGCGCACCGCGGCCACTTCGGCGCTTGTCGGCAAGTACCTGGCCCCCAAGAATGCGTCCACGATGGCGATGATCGGCAATGGCGCGCAGTCCGAATTCCAGTGCCTGGCCTTCAAGGCCATGTGCGGGATCGATACCGTTCGCCTTTTTGACATCGATCCCGCCGCCACCGCGAAATGCGCGGCCAACTTGCAGGGGACCGGGTTGAACGTGGTTTCGTGCCGCTCGGCTGAAGAGGCGATCGAGGGCGCGCAGATCATCACCACCTGCACCGCCGACAAGAAATATGCCACCATCCTGACTGACAACATGGTCGGTCCGGGCGTGCATATCAACGCGATCGGAGGCGACTGCCCCGGCAAGACCGAATTGCATCGCGACATACTTCTGCGGTCTGACATTTTCGTGGAATACCCCGAGCAGACCCGGATCGAAGGTGAAATCCAGGCTCTGGACCCTGACCACCCGGTCACCGAGATGTGGCAGGTCATCACCGGCCGGGCCGAAGGTCGCCGTGACGACCGGCAGATCACTCTGTTCGACAGCGTCGGTTTCGCGATCGAGGACTTCTCGGCTCTGCGCTACGTCAAGCACGCGATCGAGGGAACCGAGTTCTTCGAGCCCCTGGACATGCTGGCCGACCCGGACGATCCGCGCGACCTGTTTGGCATGCTCATGCGGGCCAAGTGAGCCGTATCGCCCCGTTTTGCGGTTAGGCCGGATGGGGGCGCTGCTCCCGTTCAGCCATTGTGGGACTGAGGTATTGGGTCCACTGCGGCACCGAGACTTCGTGCCGCCCGAATTTTCCATGCGCGCGGCAGAACCATGCATCACTGTCCGTGCCCGGATTGCCCAAAACCTCAGCCGGCAAGCGATGGCAGATACAGAACGATCGCCGGGAACGCGACCAGCAGCGCAATTGTCACCGCATCAGCGACGAAGAACGGGGCCACGCCCTTGAACACATCCTGAACGCTCAAGTCCGGGCGCACGCCAGCGACCACGAAGCAGTTCAGGCCGATTGGCGGCGTGATCAGACAGAACTCGGCCATCTTGACCACCAGAATACCAAACCAGATCGCACACATGGGTCCGGACATGCCGAATGTGCTGTCGGCCGCGCTTACCGCCTCGCCCCCGTTCAGGGCCATGACGGCAGGATAGACCACCGGCAGAGTCAGCAGCAGCATCCCGATTGCATCCATGAACATGCCAAGCACGGCATAGGCCAACAGGATACAGATCAGGATCAGCATGGGTGACATATGGAGGGAAGTGATCCAATCCGAGAACGCCCCAGGCAGGTCGGCGAAACCCAGAAAGCGCACGTAGATCAAGACACCCCAGATGATCGAGAAGATCATCGCCGTCAGTTTGGCGGTTTCCAACAGCGCCGACTTCAGCTCGGTCCAGCGCATGCCGTGAAACAGAGCAAAGCAGAACACGATGAATGCACCGATTGCGCCGCCTTCGGTCGGCGTTCCCCACGCCTTGTCACCGAATGGGTTGTAGACAAAACAGATGATGATCAGGATTACCGCGAAGATCGGCAGCGCACCGGGCAACGCGGCAAAGCGTTGTTTCCATGTAAAGCCCCGCACCGGAGGACCCACGTTTTTGAAGAAAACCGCTATACCGATGATCAGCAGTCCGTAGATCACCGCCGAAAACGCACCTGGGATGAACCCGGCGAGCAGCAGCTTGCCCACGTCCTGCTCGACGATGATCGCATAGATCACGAGGATCGCGGAAGGTGGGATCAGCGACGCCAAAGTACCGCCTGCGGCCACGACTCCTGCGGCAAACCTTTTGTTGTAGCCGACGTCCAGCATCTCGGGGATGGCAATGCGGGCAAAGACGGCCGACGTAGCCACCGACGCGCCTGACACGGCTGCAAAGCCGGCCGTCGCGAAAACCGTGGACACTGCCAAACCACCCGGCACCCAGGCGACCCAGCGCTTGGCCGCTTCGAACAACGCCCGGGTCAATCCCGCGTAATAGGCCAGGTATCCGATCAGGATGAAAGTTGGGATCAGGCTGAGCGTGTGCGAGGCCACTTTGGAATGCGGCACCTGCCCCGCCGTCTTGACGGCAACGGTCAAAGCCTTGCCAAACTGATCCGGGTCGTATCCGAACTTGGCCCAGAATATCCAGACCAGCCCTACCAGCCCTGCGAGGCCTGCGGCAAACGCAACGCGCATGCCCGCGACGACAAGAACCAGCAGGCCGCCCGTGACCCACAGGCCGATTTCAATCGTGTCCATTTGTCAGTCCTGCCTCTCAAACTGCTCGGCTTCGGCCGCGGCCTGCGCGGCGGCGTCCTGGATCAGCGGCACCGCAACCGGAGTTTCCAGCCCCAACAGGAACGCACGACCATACCCCCAGATCTGGAGACACAACCGCAGACACAAGACGGAGAAGGCAACTGGCGCCAACAGCTTGGCGGGCCAGATCGGAATACCGATGTCGATCGAGCTGTCACGGCTCCACATCGGTGCGCCGAAATCAAACGATCGATCGAAATGGGACCAGCTGCCCCAGACCAACGCCAACATCAGGACCAGGATCAACACGACCGAAATCAGCTCGAACAACCACATTGCGCGCCCGTGCAGCCGTGCAATCACGATGTCCATGCGGATGTGCCCGCCGTCTCGCTGCACGTAGGAAATGCCAAGAAACGCGATCAGAGGCATGGCCTGCTCGATCCAGTCGACATAGCCCGGTAATGGGGCGTTGATCGCGTTGCGTCCGCTGACGGACACAACAGCCAACACCATCAAACCGAAGACGGCGATGCCACTGAGAAGGGCCAGAAATCGTTCAAGTCGCAGCAATTGCCGGTCGAGACGGCTCAGGAGGCTGCCGTCCTCCAATACCGTGGCGTGTCCTGCCATCCGGTTGTCCCCTGTTCCAGATGATTCCGGGGGCGTTTCAGCCCCCGGCTGTTTTTTATCAGTTACCGCCGCGCTGCTGCTTCAGCGTTGCCTGCACCAGGTCATAAAGATCCTGCGCCGGCAGGCCTTGGGCGGACATGTCGGCAATCCACTGGTCGCGGATCGGGTCGGCCGCCTTGGCACGGAACTCGTCCAGAACCGAGTCATCGATCATGACTTTCTGAACGCCCTTTTCTTCGAGCACGCCATCCCACTTTTTCAGCAGCTCACCGTAGTTGGTCAGGTAGTGGTCAATCGCCTCGTCGATCGAGCTGTCCAGCGCCTCACGGTGCTCGGGCGGCAGTGCTTCATAGGCGTCGATGTTCACGACCACCGGGCAGTTCACCGTGCCGGGGTTCAGGTTCGCGGTCCACCAGTCGGCCTCATTGATGGTGCCGAACGACAGGTGTGCGTGCTGAGCAAATGCGACTGTGTCCACGACACCGGACTGCATCGCATTATAGGCTTCGGTCGCCGGAACCGATGTCGGAACGGCACCAACGGCCTCGAACGCCTGACCAAGGCCCCCGGTCGCACGAACGCGCATACCTTCAAACTCGGCCAGTTCGTCGCGCGGCTCGCCTGTCCCGACCAGATTGTATTGCGGCATCGGCGAGGTCATGAGGATACGAGCATTCCACTGAGCCATCTCTTCCTTGACCGCAGGGTGATCATAGACCGCGTGGCTGACTGCCACTTCCTCATCCAGTGTATTCACACCCAGGAACGGCAGTTCCAGGACGGTGATCGCGCGGTTCTTGTCGCGATGGTAACCAGCGCAGAACTGGGCCATCTCAAAAGCGCCGATTTCGATGCCGTCCAGGTTTTCCTTGGGCTTGGAAAGGCCGCCATAGCTGACGTTGATGGTGAACGCGCCATCGGTTTTCTCGCTGACCAGTTCGGCCAGTTTCTCAACATGTTCGGTGAAGGCGCGGCGCTTGCCCCAGACCGAGGCATTCCACTCGGTCGCAGCCGCCTCGGTGACAAAAGCAACGCCAAGGGCGGCGATGGCCGCTCCGCTCAACATCTTCTTCATAATGATCTCTCCCATTGGTGCACCCCCTCCCGGGGCGCTTGCGAGTCAAGCTAGCGCCAACATCGACATGTGCCAAGCCCCGCCGCCCGGATGTTGCACCCGTGAAAGCGCTGATTTCTGCACGGCTCAGAAAGCCCCGCCGACACGGTCGACCCACAGGAGAAAAGGTGTCACTCTAGACCGTTAACAATCATTAGATCTGTAAATAATTGTTTTTTATCGTGTTATCGCAAACTCAACTCGGTCGAATTTACAAAATACCCCGATAAACGGAAAGTTGTTTACAAACAAATCCAAGGATTACGGCAATTTATTTCTTTCTTTTCTCGAAGGCGTATTATCCCGACCGGGGAGGAAACGGATCGACAATGCCAATCAATTGGGCAAACTCGGTCCACCCGAAGTCCAGTCAGAGGGAGGAGCCTCAGAATGACCACCGCTGCCCAGGCAGAAGCCAAGGTATTTCCGCCATCCGCAGAAACCGTTGCTCGCGCTCATGTCGATGCCGAAAAATACACCCAGATGTACGAGGCATCTGTCAACGACCCCGTGAAATTCTGGGGTGAGCATGGCAAGCGGATCGACTGGATCAAGCCCTACACCCAGGTCAAGGACGTCAACTACGATTTCGGCTCGGTCAAGATCAACTGGTATGCCGACGGCACGCTGAACGTCTCGGCCAACTGCCTGGACCGTCACCTGAAGACCCGCGGCGATCAGACCGCGATCATCTGGGAACCGGATGATCCGAACGACGAAGCCCAGCACATCACCTATGCCGAGCTGCACCGCCGCACCTGCCGCATGGCGAACATTCTGGAATCGATGGGCGTGCGCAAAGGCGACCGGGTCGTCATCTATCTGCCGATGATCCCCGAGGCCGCGTATGCCATGCTCGCCTGTGCCCGCATCGGCGCGATCCACTCGATCGTGTTTGCCGGCTTCTCGCCCGACGCGCTGGCCGCTCGGGTCAACGGTTGCGACGCCAAGGTCATAATCACCGCCGACGAGGCCCCGCGCGGCGGCCGCAAGACTCCGCTGAAATCGAACGCCGACGCCGCCCTGCTGCACTGCAAGGACACGGTAAAGTGTCTGGTGGTCAAGCGTACTGGTGGCCAGACCACCTGGATCGACGGGCGCGACTACGACTACAACGAAATGGCGCTGGAGGCCGACGATTATTGTGCGCCGGCCGAGATGAACGCCGAAGATCCGCTGTTCATCCTTTACACCTCGGGCTCGACCGGACAGCCGAAAGGCGTGGTGCACACCACCGGCGGCTACCTGGTTTATGCCGCGATGACCCACGAAATCACCTTCGACTATCATGACGGCGACATCTACTGGTGTACGGCGGACGTGGGCTGGGTCACCGGCCACAGCTATATCGTCTATGGCCCGCTGGCCAATGGCGCGACCACACTGATGTTCGAAGGCGTGCCGACCTATCCCGACGCCTCGCGGTTCTGGCAGGTTTGCGAGAAGCACAAGGTCAACCAGTTCTACACCGCCCCCACCGCGATCCGCGCGCTGATGGGTCAGGGCAACGAGTTCGTCGAGAAATGCGACCTGTCCAGCCTGCGCATCCTTGGAACGGTGGGCGAGCCCATCAACCCCGAGGCCTGGAACTGGTACAATGAGGTGGTCGGCAAGGGGAAATGCCCGATCGTCGACACCTGGTGGCAGACCGAGACCGGCGGCCACATGATGACCCCCCTGCCCGGCGCGCATGCGACCAAGCCCGGTTCGGCGATGAAACCCTTCTTTGGCGTTCAACCCGTCGTGCTGGATCCGCAGTCGGGCGTCGAGATTACCGGGAACGGAGTCGAAGGCGTGCTGTGCATCAAGGACAGCTGGCCCGGCCAGATGCGTACCGTCTGGGGCGATCATGAGCGGTTCGAGAAGACCTATTTCTCGGACTACAAGGGGTATTACTTCACCGGTGACGGCTGCCGCCGCGACGAAGATGGCGATTACTGGATCACCGGCCGCGTCGATGACGTCATCAACGTGTCTGGCCACCGCATGGGTACCGCCGAAGTCGAAAGCGCACTGGTGGCTCACGCCGCCGTCGCCGAAGCGGCCGTCGTTGGTTATCCCCATGAAATCAAGGGCCAAGGCATCTATTGCTACGTCACCCTGATGAATGACCGAGAGCCCTCGGATGAATTGCTGAAAGAGCTGCGCACATGGGTCCGGACAGAAATCGGACCGATCGCCAGCCCCGACGTGATCCAGTGGGCTCCGGGCCTGCCCAAGACCCGTTCGGGCAAGATCATGCGCCGCATTCTGCGCAAGATCGCCGAGAACGACTTCGGCTCGCTGGGCGATACCTCGACCCTGGCCGACCCGTCCGTCGTCGAAGATCTGATCGCCAACCGGGCCAACAAGTGAGGGCGTGATGCAGGCTGAAACAATCACAAAGCCCGCTGTCCTGATCCTTCTCGGCCCTCCGGGCGCCGGGAAGGGCACGCAGGCGCGCATGCTCGAGGAAAAATTCGGTCTGGTGCAACTGAGCACCGGCGACCTGCTGCGCGCCGCCGTGGCCGCCGGAACCGAGGCCGGCAAGGCCGCCAAGGCGGTGATGGAGGCCGGTGGCCTGGTCAGTGACGACATCGTCATCGCGATCCTGCGCGACCGCCTGGCCGAGCCCGACTGCGCGCGCGGCGTCATCCTTGACGGCTTTCCGCGCACCACGGTTCAGGCCGAGGCGCTGGACAAGCTGCTGTCGGAAAACTGTCAGAAGGTGAACGCGGCCATCAGCCTCGACGTGGAAGACGCCGAGATGGTGGCCCGGATCGCCGGCCGCTATACCTGCGCCAATTGCGGCGAGGGCTATCACGACCAGTTCAAGCAGCCCAAGGTCGAAGGCGTCTGCGACAGGTGCGGAGGCACTGCCTTCAGCCGGCGTGCCGATGACAACGCGGAAACCGTCGCCTCGCGGCTGGCGGCCTATCACGAACAGACCGCGCCCCTGATCGACTATTACCAACGTCAGGGCGTGTTGAAGCGGCTGAATGCCATGGGTCAGATCGACGAGATCGCCCGCGGTCTGGAAGGCATCGTGGGGGAGGCGATGCGCTAGAGGGGAAAGGCAAGCCCCCGAATTACGTTTCTTCACTGGCACCGCCCTGGCGGACCAGAGGAGCTTTGCCTGCCGCCGCCCCCGGCGGTCAGGCCCAATCGAAGGGTGGCCCGGCGTTTCGGAGGACAAGGGCAACGGACCACCCAGGAGGAAGCAAGGAGGAAACCGCAATGGCGGATCATTCAACAAACTCCGCGCAGACTGCCGAAGCCGGCAAGGGCTATTGGCAGGCAAACCTGCGTCTCATCTACATCAGCCTGGTCATCTGGGCGCTGGTGTCGTTCGGGTTCGGCATTCTGCTGCGCCCGCTGCTGTCGAGCGTCGCCGTCGGCGGCACCGATCTGGGCTTCTGGTTCGCGCAGCAAGGTTCGATCCTGGTCTTTCTGGCGCTGATCTTCTTCTACGCCTGGCGCATGAACAAACTGGATGCCGAATACGGCGTGGACGAAGAATAAGGGAGCCAGGGGACAATGGATCAGTTTACCATCAACCTGCTGTTTGTGGGCGCGTCCTTTGCGCTCTACATCGGCATCGCGATCTGGGCCCGCGCGGGGTCCACGTCGGAATTCTACGCCGCCGGTCGCGGCGTTCACCCGGTCACCAACGGTATGGCCACGGCGGCCGACTGGATGTCGGCGGCCTCGTTCATCTCGATGGCGGGCCTGATTGCCTTTACCGGCTATGACAACAGCTCGTTCCTGATGGGCTGGACCGGCGGCTATGTGCTGCTGGCGCTGCTGCTTGCGCCCTATCTGCGCAAGTTCGGCAAGTTCACCGTGTCCGAGTTCATCGGCGATCGCTTCTACAGCCAGACCGCGCGCGTAGTGGCGGTGATCTGTCTGATCGTGGCCTCGGTCACCTATGTGATCGGCCAGATGACCGGCGTGGGCGTGGCTTTTGGACGGTTCCTGGAGGTGTCGAACACCACCGGTCTGCTGATCGGCGCGGGCGTCGTGTTCGCCTATGCGGTGTTCGGCGGCATGAAGGGTGTGACCTATACCCAAGTCGCTCAGTACTGCGTGCTGATCACCGCCTACACCATTCCGGCGATCTTCATCTCGCTGCAGCTGACCGGCAACCCGATCCCGGCCCTGGGCCTGTTCGGCGACACCGCCGGCGGTGAGCCGCTGCTGACCAAGCTGGATGCCATCGTGGCCGAGTTGGGCTTTGCCGAATACACCGCCCATCACGCGAACACGCTGAACATGGTTCTGTTCACCCTGTCGCTGATGATCGGTACCGCCGGTCTGCCCCACGTCATCATGCGCTTCTTCACCGTTCCCAAAGTGTCGGACGCCCGTTGGTCGGCCGGTTGGGCGCTGGTGTTCATCGCATTGCTGTACCTGACCGCCCCTGCGGTTGGCGCCATGGCCCGTCTGAACATCACCGACATGATGTGGCCCAACGGCGGCATCGAAGGCGGCGCTGTATCGCTGGAGCAGATCGACAACGACGCGCGCTATGACTGGATGGCCACCTGGCAGAAAACCGGCCTGCTGGACTGGGAAGACAAGAACGGCGACGGCAAGATCCAGTACTACAACGATCAGAACGCCGACATGCAGGCGCTTGCCGAAGAAAAAGGCTGGGTCGGCAACGAGTTGACCAAGTTCAACCGCGATATCCTGGTTCTGGCCAACCCCGAAATCGCCAACCTGCCGGGTTGGGTGATCGGTCTGGTCGCGGCCGGCGGTCTTGCGGCTGCGCTGTCGACCGCTGCGGGCCTGCTGCTGGCAATCTCGTCGGCAGTGTCGCACGACCTGATCAAGGGCTCGATCAACCCGAGCATCTCGGAAAAGGGCGAACTTCTGGCGGCGCGGATCGCAATGGCCGTGGCCATCGTGGTTGCCACCTATCTGGGCCTCAACCCTCCGGGCTTTGCGGCGCAAACCGTGGCGTTGGCCTTCGGTCTGGCGGCGGCCTCGATCTTCCCGGCGCTGATGATGGGGATCTTCTCGACCCGCATCAACAACACCGGCGCGGTCGCGGGCATGCTGGCTGGTCTGACCGTCACCCTGGTCTACATCTTCCTGCACAAGGGCTGGCTGTTCATTCCTGGCACCAACTCGTTCACCGATGCAGACCCGCTGCTGGGTCCGATCAAATCGACCTCGTTCGGTGCGATCGGCGCCATGGTAAACTTCGGCGTCGCCTATGTGGTGGCCGGCATGACCAAGGAAACCCCGCAGGAGATCAAGGATCTGGTCGAAAGCGTGCGCATTCCCCGTGGTGCGGGCGCGGCTCAGGATCACTGAGCCGGATGCGGTCCGCGATGATGCATCACGGGCCGTTTCCCTCGACCAACTTTTCCCGCCCGGCTAAACCCCGGGCGGGGCTTTTCATTCAAGCGGACAGGCGGCCCCATGGCGCTTTCACCTGAACAGATCACCCGGTTCCTGAAATCCGTGCACCCCTATGACGCGCTGCCGGTCGAGGAACTGGCCGACATCGCCGCCCGGATCGAAGCGCGCGCAATCCCAAAGGGCACCGTCATCTATCACCGCGGCGCGCAGTTGCCCGGACTGTTCATCATCTACGAAGGCCAGGTCGAGATCACCGACGAAAACGGCGCGGTCGTATCCCATCTGGGCCTGCGCAACTCGTTCGGCGAGCGTGGTCTGATGCGCGACGGGCGCGCGGTGACCACGGCAACGGCTGACGCGCCGTCGGTTCTGCTGATCATCCCCACCGATCTGTTTTCAGACCTGCTCCAGCGTCACGTCGTCGTCGCCAAATTCTTCAATCGGGCCCGCCCTGCACGGCCTGAACAGCAATCACTGGCCACCACCCGTGTCGAGACCCTGATGGCGCGCAAGCCGGCCACATGCACCCCGGACACGACCGTTCAGGAAGCCGCGCGCCTGATGCGCGACCGGGGCATTTCATCGGTCTGCATCACTGAGCGCGGCGCGTTGCGCGGCATTGCCACGGTTCGGGACCTGTCGGGCAAGGTCGTGGCGGGCGCCCTGCCCCCGACGACCCCGGTGTCACAGATCATGACCCCGGACCCGCTGACCCTGTCGCCCGGCGACATCGGCTCGGACGTGCTGCACGCGATGCTGGAACGCGGTATCGGTCATATCCCCATCACCGAGGGCGGGCGTCTGGTCGGAATGGTCACCCAGACCGACCTGACCCGGTTCCAGGCCGTCAGCTCGGCCGAGCTGGTCGGCCGCATCGCGCAGGCCGGGTCGGCGACCGAGATGGCCGCGGTCACGGCCGAGATCCCGAACCTGCTGGTGCAACTGGTGGCGGCGGGCAACCGGCACGAGATCGTCACCCGCCTGATCACCGACATCGCCGACGCCGCGACGCGCCGGCTGCTGGCGCTGGCCGAGCAGAAACTGGGCCCGGCGCCCGTCCCCTATCTTTGGCTGGCCTGCGGCTCGCAAGGCCGGCAAGAGCAGACGGGCGTGTCCGATCAGGACAATTGCCTGATGCTGGATGACAGCGTCACCGATGCCGACCTGCCCTATTTCGAGGCGCTGGCCAAATTCGTGTCCGACGGGCTGAACGCTTGCGGGTATTTCTATTGCCCCGGCGACATGATGGCGACCAACTCGCGCTGGCGGCAGCCGGTCCGGGTCTGGCGCGACTATTTCAATGGCTGGATCGCCAAGCCCAACCCCGAGGCGCAGATGCTGGCCTCGGTCATGTTCGACCTGCGCCCCATCGGTGGCCGGTTCGAGCTGTTTTCAGACCTGCAGGCCGAAACCCTGCGCGCGGCCCGGGCGAACTCGATCTTCGTGGCGCACTTGATCTCGAATTCGCTGAAGCACACGCCGCCGCTGGGCCTGCTGCGCGGGATCGCCACGATCCGCTCGGGCGAGCATCGCAACACGCTGGACCTCAAGCACAACGGCGTGGTTCCCGTGGTCGATCTGGGCCGCGTCTACAGCCTGCAGGGTGAATTGACCGAGGTGAACACCCGCGCGCGCCTCACGGCCGCCGAGGCCGCAGGGGTGCTCAGCCCGTCGGGCGCGCGCGACCTGATGGATGCCTACGACCTGATCGCGGAAACCCGGTTGAACCATCAGGTCAAACAGATCAGGAATGGCGACAAGCCAGACAACTATCTTGCGCCGTCTGAATTGTCGGACTTTGAGCGAAGTCATCTTCGGGACGCGTTTGTCGTGGTAAAGACGATGCAATCCGCGGTCGGGCACGGCAAGGGAATGCTGGGGTAAGGCTCCGGCCAATAAGAACGGAGGAGGAAGATGTTTCTTGAGCTGATCGGCACGATCTTTGCTGGTTTTGCCATCGCGGGCCTCGTGATGGGGCTGAACCGGCTGACCGGTGGCCGCCTGCCGAAATGGTCGGCTCCGGTTGCGGCCGGTTTGGGCATGATCGCGGTCACGATCATCAGCGAGTATTCCTGGTACGACCGCACCCGGGATGCCCTGCCCGAGGGCCTGACCGTCGTGCAGGAGGTCGAAAGCCGCGCGCTCTATCGCCCCTGGACCTATGCGGTGCCGTATGTCGACCGGTTCGCGGCCGTCGATACGGCCTCGTTGCGGACCAATGCGCAGGTGCCGGATCAGCGCCTGATCGACCTGTACTTCTTTGGCCGCTGGGCGCCGGTATCCAAGATGCCGATCGCTGTGAACTGCGCCGAGCACAGCCGTGCAAGTCTGGCGGATGGGGCCGAGTTCTCGGATGACGGGCGTCTGGTCGGTGCCGATTGGGTGCCGGTTGGCGCGGATGATCCGGTGGTCTCAGCCACTTGTGAGGCCTGACCATGCTGACCCGCCTGAGCCTGCGCCTGAGAATTTTTCTGTTCTTTTGCTTGCTTGCCGCGGGAGGCATCGCCATCACCCTGATCGCCCTTTGGCTTGGCCTGCGCCGGGCCGACCCCGCGGACATAACCAGCGCCTTCGTGTTCAGCGGCCTGCTGATCTCGTTTGGCTTGCTGGGGCTGGTCGCCGGTGTCTGGCTGCTGTTCGACGACAACGTGGCCAAACCGATCGAACGCTTGTCGGCGCAGTTGCGCGCACGTGCACATGCGGGGGTGGATACCGATCTTGACCTGCAGGCGGCACGCTATCTGGGTGATCTGGCCCCCGCCGCCGCCAGCCTTGCCGAACGACTGGCCACCACCGCCCTGTCCACCGCCGAAGCCGTTGCCGCCGAAACCGCGCATCTGGCGTCAGAGAAAGAACGTCTGACCGCGCTTCTGTCCGAGATCCCGGTCGCGATGCTGCTGGCGGGGCCAAACCACCAGATCGTTCTGTACGACGCGCAGGCCGCCGAGGTTCTGGCGCAGATTGCCCATCCCCGCCTGAACGCCTCGCTGTTCGACTATCTCGAACGCAAACCCTTGCTGGACGCTTACGAAAAGCTGTCGAAAACCGGCATGGATGTGTACTGCACTCTAGCCAGCGTGGACGGGCGGCAGACCTATACCGCGCGCATGAAACCGCTGGGCGACGCGCCGGGCTACATGCTGATCTTCGAGGACAGCGTCGCCCGCATTCCGCCAGAGGCCGCGCGCCCTCTGGTCTATGATTTCGATCTTCTGGACACCCCAGGCGACGAGGCGTTCGAAAACCGCCCGCTATCGCAACTGTGCTTTGTGGTCTTCGACACCGAAACCACCGGTTTGCTGCCGCACAAGGACGAGATCGTGCAGATCGGCGCCGTCCGTGTCGTCAAGGGGCGCATCGTCGAGGGCGAGCGGCTGGACACGCTGGTCAATCCGGGCATTCCGATCCCACCCGCTTCGACCAAGGTTCACAAGGTCAGTGACCGTATGGTGCAGGACGCACCCGACATCGCGCAAGCCGGGCGCATGTTCCACCACTTCGCCCGTGATGCCGTGATCGTGGCCCATAACGCACCTTTCGACATGGCGTTTCTGCGCCGTCATGCCAAGCGCATGGAAGTGACTTGGGATCACCCCATCCTGGACACGGTTCTGCTGTCAGCGGTCCTTTTCGGAGCCAGCGAAACCCATACGCTCGACGCTTTGTGCGAAAGACTGGGCGTGGAAATCCCCGAGACGCTCCGCCACACGGCTTTGGGGGATGCGGTTGCGACGGCTGAAGCATTGGTGCGGATGCTGCCGATGCTGGCTGCACGCGGTATGCAGACATTCGGCGACGTGATCGCAGAAACCCGCAAGCACGGTCGGCTGCTGGAAGACCTGAACTGAATCAGCCTATTGATCGCGATACAGCTTTTCGTGGACAATTCTGCTGCGGCATGGCACCCCGTGCCCGGCCACCAAACGAGCGCGCGATGACCGAAAGAACATTCAAACCCGGACCCGATCAAAGCATGGCCTTCCGCGAGGCTCTCGGGTGCTTTGGCACTGGTGTGACGGTCGTCACGACCAGCACCCCGGACGGTCCCTCGGCCATCACCGTCAACTCGTTTGCATCAGTGTCGCTGGATCCACCATTGGTCCTGTGGTGTCTGGCAAAAGAGTCGAACCGTTACGGGGCCTTTCAAGCAGCGCAACATTACTCGATCCATGTCGTGGCCGAGGATCAGCAGGATCTAGCCCTTCGTTTTGCCCGCAATGGCCTCGATTTCTCGCATGCAGACTGGTCCCCGGATCACAAAGGTCGGCCGCAGCTGAGCCAGTGTCTGGCCCGATTTGACTGCACAATGTCTGCCCGCCACGAGGCCGGGGATCATCTGATTCTCGTGGGAGAGGTCGAACAGGTCATGTACCGCACCGGCAAAGGCTTGATCTTCAAGCGCGGACAGTTCGGCGGTTTTGCCGACCTTTTGTAATTACTCGTCCAATGACCCGTGCACGGCAAAGGCCTCCAACTCGGCCTCTTGCGGCGTGATCACGCGAAACGCCTCGTGAACGCCGGACTCGGTCAGGCTGCGGGCAACGGTCAGCAGGGTGTTGGGGGCATGATCGTCACACATCTCGGACATATGGGCCAGCTCGGCCCGGGCCACGTCCAGCGCCGCCTCGACCGAGGGCGCGCCGTAAAGGCGCACGAAATGCTCGGCCAGGTTGGTGGCCAGCCGCTCCATCTCGGCCGGTTCGATCTGCGTCACCGCCACGAAGGTCACGCGCCCGAAGGTTTCAAGCCCCAGCCACCCGTTGGCAAAGGCTTGACGCGCCTTGCCGGCCAGGTCTGCCTCGCCCCAGTTCGAAAACTCGAACCCGCCCGAGATGCACCACTCGCCCGTTCGGGCGGGTGAGTGAAAGACGTTCAGGTCGCTTGCGTCGAAATGAATGGCGCGGGCCAGGTTCAATGGGCGTCCTCCAACAGACGGGTCAAGGGAACAAGCTGCGTATCCGCACCGTTCCGCAACAGCATGCCGAACCGCTCATCGGCCCCGAGAAACACGCCGCGATCACCATAGGGCTCTCCGACGCCCTGCAGCAAGCCCATCCATTCCCCGTGCAACGGCGCGTTGCCATCCTCGGACCAGCGGTTCAGCCAGGTCAGCATGTGACGCGACCAGCTTTCGACCAGCTGCACCGGGGACACTTCCGCGCAGCCTTCGTCATACAGGGCCGTCACATCGGGCGACTTGCCGGGCTCGTCCCCGGTTTGCAGCAAGGCCAGTTCCCAGCCGACGACCAGCCAGTCGGGATAGGTTTCCGGATCCGAGGTCGACGCGGCCACACGAAACCGGCCACAGCGGGCCCCGTTGACAAAAATCGGCCCGTCCCATCCCAGATGAACCGCCACCTCGGGCGGAGCCAGCGCGCCCAGCGCGTTCTGGAACCCGACGGCGCACAGCGGCAGCATGGCCATGGCGTCCTGCAAGGGCACCTCGGGCGCAAATACGATGGCCGCGCGCAGGCGATCCGCCTGGATGTTGTAGACGACGCTGCCCGCATCGCAGCCCAGCGCCGCCATGGCCTGCGCATGGTCGAACGGGTCTTCCCCACCCTGCACCGGGTGCCCGGACAGCAATGGGGGAAAGACCGGCTGCGTCATGCCTTGCCCGCGGCGATCAGATCGCGGGCGATCTTGCGGAAGGCCTCGGCCTGCGGGCTGTCGGGTTTGCTAACCACGATCGGTGCCCCGCCATCGGCGGCCACGCGGATATCCAGATGCAGAGGGATTTCCCCCAGCAACGGCACACCCAGTTCGGCGGCTTCGGCGGCGACGCCTCCATGACCGAACACATGTTCCTCGTGCCCGCAGTTCGAGCAGATATGCGTGGACATGTTCTCGATCATGCCGACGATCGGCGTCTTCAACTGGCGGAACATGTCGATGCCCTTGCGCGCGTCGATCAGGGCCACGTCCTGCGGGGTCGAGACGACGATCGCCCCGTCCACCTTGAACTTCTGGCTCAGCGTCAGCTGCACGTCACCGGTGCCGGGCGGCAGATCGACGATCAGCACGTCCAACGCGCCCCATTGCACCTGGCTCATCATCTGCTGCAGCGCGCCCATCAGCATCGGGCCACGCCAGACCACCGCCTGACCTTCATTGGTCATCAACCCCATCGACATCATGGTGACGCCGTGATTGCGCAGTGGCAGGATGGTTTTGCCATCGGGGCTGGCGGGCCGCCCGGACACGCCCAGCATGCGTGGCTGCGAAGGGCCGTAGACATCGGCATCCAGCAATCCAACGCGCCGCCCTTCGGCCGCCAGCGCACAGGCCAGGTTGGCCGAAACGGTCGACTTTCCGACCCCGCCCTTGCCCGAGGCCACGGCGATGATCCGGTCCACCCCCGGCACCGCCTGCGGCCCGGTCTGCGAGGGTTTGGGCTTGGGTTTCAAATCCGGCGGCGCCTTGTCGGAATGCGCGGTCAGCATGGCCGAGACCTTGGAAACCCCGTCGACCATCTGCGCCGCCTTTTCGGCGGTGGCGCGCACCGGTTCCATCTTGTCGGCATTCTTAGGGTCGATTTCGAGAACGAAGCGCACGGTATCGCCCTCGACATTCAGCGCGCGGACCACGCCCGCGCTGACGATGTCCTGCCCCGAAACCGGGTCGGTGATCTTCTTCAGGTTCGCCAGAACAGCGTCGCGGATGCTCATGCGTCGCCGTCCTTGATCTGGCCGGTCACGACATGTTCGACGTCTAGGCCGTCAATCGTCAGGACCATCTTGGCCTCAAAGCTTTTGCCTGCCGGATCGCCCGCCTTGCGCAGCGCGTCTTCGATGGCCTGCTGGCTGGTCACGCCAACCTGTTTGAGGAATTTGCGCATCGACATGTTGTAATCGCCGCTCATCGCCGTTGTCTCCGTCTTGTTCGTTCATTTGACGCATTCGCCCTGTCACCGTTAGGCTGGGCCATGCGCTTTGTTCTTTTGTGCCTGAGCCTGACGCTCTTCGCCAGCCCCTCTTGGTCGCAGGAGGAGATTGGTCTGGCCGCGCCGGAAGATGTCGCACGCTCGGGTCTTTTGAAACATATTCTTCCGCGCTTCTCGCTCAAGACCGGAATCCGCGTTGTCGCGGATGATGCGGGCGCGATGGTTCTTGCGGTCGGACCGCCGGGGCAGCCGGTGTTTCAGCGCGGCGGCGACATCTATCACCTGCGCATTCAGGACGAGACGCGGCAGGCCCGTTTTCAGGATTGGCTGATGTCCGATGTGGGCAAGCGCACCGTCGAAAGCTTTGCACCGACCGAGGGCGGCCCGTTCTCGGCCAGTTTCCAAACGGTCGCTGCGCCCGAGTCGGATACCATCGAAGGCGACGCCTTGCTGGGTGAAAAGCTGTCGCTGACCCATTGCGGGCGCTGCCATGTGATTGGCCCGCAGAACAGGATGAACGGGTTGGGCTCCACGCCGTCCTTTGCGGTGCTGCGCGCGATGCCGGACTGGTCGAACCGGTTCCAGGCGTTCTTCGCCTTGAACCCACATCCGTCCTTTACCCAGATCGAAGGGATCACTGCGCCTTTCGACCCCGAACGCCCCCCGCCCATTCACCCGCTGATGCTGACGCAAGACGAGCTTGATGCGATCCTCGCGTATGTCTCGGTCATCCGCGCGGCCGATCTGGGGGCGCCGCTCAAGCTTCAGTGATCCTTGCGCTTGCTGAAGTAGTCATCGGTGGTAACGACCTTGGGCTTGGGCTTGGAGGTAAACGGATTATTCTCGCTGTGGAACTGCGCCTGGACACGGCAATCGTCACACATCTGGATCATCTTCGCCTGCTCGGACGAGGCGAACATTGGGTGGCTGCCGGCCAGCTTTTCCATGATCCGCTCGACCGTAGATTTCACCCCGAACAGAGCACCGCATTCGATGCAGGCAAAGGGCTCTTCTTCGTTCAGGACACGCGGCGACAACGCGCGGTCGCTCAGGTCCAGTTCTGGCACTAGGGTGATCGCGCTTTCGGGACAGATGGTCTTGCACAGCCCGCATTGCAGGCAGGCATCCTGCTGAAAGTTCAGCTGTGGCATGTCGGGGTTGTCGATCAATGCGCCTGACGGGCACAGCGACACGCAGCTCAGGCACAGGGTGCAGGCCTCGGTGTCCACCGCCACCGCGCCATAGGGCGCGTGTTCCGGCAGAGGCAGCGACTCGGACGCATCAGGGCGCAGCGCCTGCGCCGCCAGCCGCGTAATCTGGCGCCGGTTGCCCAGCGGCAGAACTGGCTGGGCCAGTGGCTGCGGCACGTCCTGCGTGTAGAGCAGATCGGCCAGCACATCGGGATCGGAGTCGTCGATCACTCCAACGACGTCCGCTCCGGCGATGGCCAGCGCCAGCGGCAGTTCGCGCTGCAACGCATCCCGCTCGGTCGTCGGGGCCAGCAGGATGTCCACCCGCGCAAAGCCATGAGCCAAGGCAGCCAGCATCTCGGCATGTCCAAAGCCGGACACCACACCCAGTTCCAGCGGAATCACATCGGCAGGCAGCCCGCGCCCGAACCGCGCGGTCAGCCGGATCATCTCGGCCCCGTGGGCGTCATGCACCAACAGGCGCGGGGCACGCCCTCCGGCCTGACGAAAGGTCGCCGCCAGGGTCTGCATCCGCGCCAGCAGGGCCGCCACCGGCGGATCCTCGTAGCTGATCGCGGTCGAAGGGCACAGGGCCGCGCATTCACCGCAGCCCGCGCAGACCATCGGGTCTATGGCCACGTGGTCTCCGGCCGGGGTTATGGCCCCGGTGGGGCAGATATCCAGACAGTTGGAACAGCCCACCTGGTCGGCCCGCGAATGGGCGCACAGGGTCTCTTCGAGCCGGACATACAGCGGCTTTTCGAAGGTCCCGACCAGCTGCGCCGCGTCAAAGGCCAACCGGGCAACCGCCACCGCATCGCGCGGATCGGCGCGCAGGTAACCTTCGCGCTTGTCGGGGGCCGTCACGAAGGGCGTACCCCCCGCCAGGTCGATCAGCACATCGCAGGCCGACGCCGCACCGTCGCGCGGCGGGGTCCAGGCAAACGCACCGCGCCCTGCCGGATCAATCTGCTGCAACGCATCCAACCGCAGGTTGAACCCGCCCAGCGCCCCCGAGACCGACCGGACCCGCGCGCGCACCACGTCATAGGCCCGGCTGTCAGGCTGCGCCTCATCGGTGACGACCACCGTCACCGCCATCGTGTCCGACAGTCGCTGTGCAAGGTCAAACGCAACCTCACCCGGCCCGATGATGCAGGCGGTGCCTTCGCTGATGACATCCACGCTGGGCGTGATCGGCTGTTGCAACAGAGCCTCGGCCGCCAGCGCCGCCATCTTGGGCATCGCCGACCGCCCTTGCTCGGACCAGCCGGCCCGGTCGCGCAGATCGACAAAGCCGGGGTGATCCACGCCCAGTTCCTCGGCCAGTTCTTGAAACACTTGGGCTTCTTGACCGCAGGCGATGACGATCTGGTCATCCGACTGCATCAGCTTGGCCGCAGCGGTCAGTTCGGAGGTGCACAGCGCCGTGTGGACCCTGCTGCATTCAGCACCGCAGGCGTCCGATATCCCCTGCCCGTCCTGGGCCTGACTTCCGGCGCAATCGCACAAGACCAATTTGGTGACCATGTTCCCCCCGCATCTCTTCCTTGCCCCTAACCTTAGACCCAAACGCCGCCCATGCAACGTGTGGCGGCCGGTTCTGGTCAGAAACTCTGCCTCGCCCGCCAAAGTCGGCTGATCGTCGCCGCGACCCATTTGCGACGATTTTTTTCCAGATCACGACCATTTCAGGCCGCTGCGGACTTGGCACGTGGCCCATTTGTGTACCATAGTGAACCTGAGGGAAAGCAGGGGAGAGCTTTTCCGGGGAGGATCAAAGTGGCCGAGGCCGCAAAACAGATCGAAATGCCGGTTGGCGTCGTCGTGCGCAAGACACCGGGGGTCACGCGCTGGGCCCGGTGGAATTGGCGCGCGGTCGCGGTGCTGCCCGGCGCCCCACCGGCTGACTGGGTCGAACTGCGGCGCGAGGGCGATGCGGTCGAATACCACGCCGCCACCCTGCCCTTGAAACTCTGGTCCGATGAAACCGAGGCCTATATGGCCAATCTCTCGGACAGCCAGCCATCGCTGTATCTTGTCCTGCGTGACGATGCCGAAGGTGACCGCCCGCTGAACGCGTTTCTGATCACCGCTTCACCTTATGAAGGGCAGGACTATGCCGATACCGGCGAAGAGATCGTGGAAAAGATCCCGATGACCGAAGGCCTGATTGCTTGGGTGCGCGATTTCACTCTGGCCCATCACCGCGATGAGGTGTTCGTCAAACGCCGCCGCGACAAGAAACGGGTGGATCTTGTGGAAGACGGCAAGGGCGATGCGCGCATCCGGCAGACCTCGGATGTCTACCGCGCCCCCCGGAGGGCCCTGCAATGAGCGCCCGACAGGATTTCTGGTCTCGCCGCAAGGCCGCCGTGCAGGCCGAAGCACATGCCGAACAAGAGGCCCTGACCGCGCAGGAGATCGCCGCACAGCAGGCCGAACTGGAAGAAAAGACCGACGCCGAGATTTTGGCCGAGCTTGACCTGCCCGACCCGGACCTGCTGCAGGCGGGCGACGACGTTTCGGGCTTCATGGCCAAGGCCGTGCCGGACCGTCTGCGCCGCCGCGCCTTGCGGCGCTTGTGGCGGTTGAACCCGGTGCTGGCGAATGTGGATGGGCTGGTCGATTACGGCGAGGATTACACCGACGCCGCCTGCGTGGTCGAAAACCTGCAGACGGCCTATCAGGTGGGCAAAGGCATGTTGCGCCATATCGAGGCGTTGGCCGAGCAGAAGGAAGCCGAGGAACACCCGGTCGAGGCCGAAGCCGAGCCGGAAACCGAAACGCCCGAGCCTGAAGCCGAGCCGGCGCCCCCTGTCGAAGTGGCAGACGCCATCCAACCGGATGAGGACGAACGCCCCCCGGCCCCGCGGCGCATGAAATTTGAATTCGAAGGATGACACGATGAACATTCGCGACCCGCAGACGTTCGAGATTTCCCCCGAGGACCGTCTGCGCGCGGATTTCTACAACTTTCTGGGCCTGCTTCTGGCCACACCGCCCGACCAGACCCTGCTGAGCCAGATCGCGGCGTTGTCGGGGGACGAGACCGATCTGGGCCAGGCCATTCAGGCCATGGCCCGCGTGGCCAAGGTGACCAAGCCCGAAGCGGCCGAGCGCGAGTTCAACGCATTGTTCATCGGGCTGGGGCGCGGAGAACTGCTGCCTTATGCCAGCTTCTACCTGACCGGTTTCCTGAACGAGAAACCGCTGGCGCAGCTGCGCAACGACATGGCCGCGCGGGGCATCACCCGGGCGTCAAACGTGTTCGAACCCGAAGACAACATCGCCTCGCTGATGGAGATGATGGGCGGCATGATCGTCGGCCGTTTCGGCGGCCCGGCCACGTTGGGAGATCAAAAGACGTTCTGGAACAAGCACATCGGCCCCTGGGCCGAGCACTTCTTCTCGGACCTGGAAGCAGCCGAACATTCGGTTCTCTATGCCTCGGTCGGCACAGCCGGCCGGGTCTTCATGGAGATCGAACGCGAGGCCTTCCGCATGACGACGCACTAGGCGGCCGTCATTCGCTGGCGCCCCGGCGGGCGCTGAACCGCAAATGGGAAAGGAGGATCCCATGAGCAAGACCAAGGAGACCGGCGCCAGCCGCCGCGACTTCCTGAAACTGGCGGGCACCGCGGCCCCGGCAGCCGTTGCAGCGGCCAGCCTGGGAACCGAAGCCGAAGCGGCCGAGCAACCCTCGGACGAGACCCGCATTCAGGACACGGCGCATACCCGCGCCTATTTCGACAGCGCGCGCTTCTAGGCCGCCCCGGCGACGCCCGGCGCAGGTCCGGACGTGGTCACACTCGGCTGACGGTTGCGATTGGCCCTGACGTCGATTTCGAAACACCAAGCCAGCCATGGTCAACATGGCCAGCAAGGGAGGAAGGAAATGCTTAGGAAAAAGACCAACGGGGTTGCGAGACGCCCCCAGCGGACAAGTATCCTGTCCCAAATCGGCGAAAAGAGCGTCGATCGCCGCGCGTTCCTGCGTGGCTCGGGCCTGACGATCGGCGGCCTGGCCGCGATCAGCGCCACGGGTGGAACCGTGTCGCCCGCCAGCGCCCAGACCGCAGCCAACACGGCTGTGGAGAACATCAAATCCGTCTGCACGCATTGCTCGGTCGGCTGTACCGTGGTTGCCGAAGTGCAGAACGGCGTCTGGATCGGGCAGGAACCCGGTTGGGACAGCCCGTTCAACCTGGGCGCTCACTGTGCCAAGGGGGCCGCTGTCCGTGAACACGCCCACGGCGAACGCCGCCTGAAATACCCGATGAAGAAAGAGGGTGGCGAGTGGAAGCGCATCAGCTGGGAACAGGCGATCGACGAGATCGGCGACGGCATGATGAGCATCCGCGAGGAAAGCGGACCTGACAGCGTCTATTGGCTGGGTTCGGCCAAGCACAACAACGAACAGGCCTATCTGTTCCGCAAGTTCGCGGCCTACTGGGGCACCAACAACGTGGACCACCAGGCGCGGATCTGCCACTCGACCACCGTTGCGGGTGTTGCGAATACATGGGGCTACGGCGCCATGACCAACAGCTACAATGACATCCACAATTCCAAGGCGATCTTCATCATCGGCGGCAACCCGGCCGAGGCGCACCCCGTCTCGCTGCTGCACGTCCTGCGCGCGAAAGAGCAGAACAACGCCCCGCTGATCGTCTGCGATCCGCGCTTTACGCGCACCGCGGCCCATGCCGACGAATATGTCCGCTTCCGCCCCGGCACCGACGTGGCGCTGATCTGGGGTATCCTGTGGCACATCTTCGACAACAGCTGGGAAGACAAAGAGTTCATCCGCACCCGTGTCTGGGGCATGGACCAGATCCGCGAGGAGGTCGCCAACTGGACCCCCGAAGAGACCGAGCGCGTCACCGGCGTGCCGGGATCGCAGCTCAAGCGCGTGGCGCGGACGTTGGCCAACAACCGTCCCGGCACCGTGATCTGGTGCATGGGCGGCACCCAGCACACCAACGGCAACAACAACACGCGCGCCTACTGCGTGCTGCAGCTGGCGTTGGGCAACATGGGCACCTCGGGCGGCGGCACCAACATCTTCCGCGGCCATGACAACGTGCAGGGCGCCACCGATCTGGGCGTTCTGTCCCACACCCTGCCCGGCTATTACGGCCTGTCCGCAGGCGCATGGGGTCATTGGGCCCGCGTCTGGGGCGAGGAGCCGGAGTGGCTGGCTGGCCAGTTCGCAATGGTCAAGGACAAGGACGGCAAGGACAAGTCGCTGCAGAACGAACGGGGCATCCCGGTTTCGCGCTGGATCGACGGTGTTCTGGAAGATCCCGAGAACATGGATCAGCCCAACAACGTCCGCGCCATGGTTCTGTGGGGCCACGCGCCCAACTCGCAGACCCGGATGGTCGAAATGAAGACGGCGATGGAAAAGTTGGACATGCTGGTCGTGATCGACCCGTATCCCACCGTTTCCGCGGTCCTGCATGACCGGACCGATGGCGTCTATCTGCTGCCGGCCTGCACACAGTTCGAAACCCGTGGCTCGGTCACGGCCTCGAACCGTTCGCTGCAGTGGCGCGACAAGGTGGTCGATCCGCTGTTCGAAAGCCTGCCGGACGAGGTCATCATGGCCAAGTTCGCCAACAAGTTCGGCTGGGCGGACCGGTTCTTCCGCAATATCGAGATGGAGGACCCCGAAACCCCGAATGTCGAAAGCATCACGCGCGAGTTCAACGCGGGGCTGTGGACAATCGGCTATACCGGTCAGTCGCCAGAGCGGATCAAAAGCCATATGGCCAACCAGCACACGTTCGACAGAACCACGCTGCAGGCGGTGGGCGGTCCGAATGATGGCGAATACTACGGTTTGCCGTGGCCCTGCTGGGGCACCGCCGAGATGGGGCATCCGGGAACGCCAAACCTCTATGACATGTCCAAACCGGTGGCCGAGGGCGGCCTGACCTTCCGCGCACGTTTCGGCGTCGAGCGTGACGGTCAGAACCTGCTGGCCGAAGGGGTCTACAGCGTCGGCTCGGAAATCCAGGACGGATACCCCGAGTTCACGATGCAGATGCTGATGGATCTGGGCTGGGATGGCGACCTGACGGCCGAGGAACGCGCGGCCATCGAAGCAGTGGCCGGGCCCAAGACCAACTGGAAGACCGACCTGTCGGGCGGCATCCAGCGGGTGGCCATCAAGCATGGCTGTGCGCCCTTCGGCAACGCCAAGGCCCGCACCGTGGTCTGGACCTTCCCGGATCCGATCCCGCTGCACCGCGAGCCGCTGTACACGCCGCGGCGCGATCTGGTGGCTGACTATCCCACCTACGAGGACCGCCAGGCCTATCGCCTTCCGACCTTGTATGCTTCGATCCAGAAGAACGACTTTTCAAAGGATTACCCGATAATCCTAACGTCAGGTCGTCTGGTCGAATATGAAGGTGGCGGCGACGAGACACGGTCGAACCCGTGGCTGGCCGAGCTGCAGCAGGACATGTTCGTCGAGATCAATCCGCGTGACGCCAACAACCTTGGCATTCGCGACGGATCGCAGGTCTGGGTCGAAGGTCCCGAGGGCGGCAAGGTCAAGGTGATGGCGATGCTGACCGAAAGGGTCGGTGCCGGCGTGGCCTTCATGCCGTTCCACTTTGGCGGCCATTTCCAGGGCGCGGACCTTAGGGAGAAATACCCGAAAGGCGCCGACCCGTACGTGCTGGGTGAAAGCACCAACACCGCCCAGACCTATGGCTATGATACAGTGACCCAGATGCAGGAGACCAAAGCGACTCTCTGCAAGATCTGGGCAGCGTAAGGAGGACGACAATGGCTAGAGCAAAGTTTCTCTGCGACGCTGAACGCTGCATCGAGTGCAACGCCTGCGTGACCGCGTGCAAGAACGAACACGAGGTCCCGTGGGGCATCAACCGCCGCCGGGTGGTGACGATCAATGACGGCAAACCGGGTGAACGCTCGATCTCGGTTGCCTGCATGCATTGTTCGGATGCGCCTTGCATGGCGGTGTGCCCGGTCGACTGCTTCTATCAGAACGAAGAAGGCGTCGTCCTGCACTCCAAGGACCTGTGCATCGGCTGCGGCTATTGCTTCTATGCGTGCCCGTTCGGCGCGCCGCAATACCCGCAGGCCGGCAACTTCGGATCGCGCGGCAAGATGGACAAATGTACCTTCTGCGCCGGCGGTCCCGAGGAAACGCACTCGACCGCAGAGTTCGCCAAATACGGCCGCAACCGGATCGCCGAGGGCAAACTGCCCATCTGCGCCGAGATGTGTTCGACCAAAGCCCTGCTCGCCGGTGACGGTGACGTGGTCTCGGCCATCTACCGCGAACGCGTCGTGGCTCGCGGGTTCGGCTCGGGCGCCTGGGGTTGGGGCACGGCCTACGACCAGAAGGACGGCTGAGACCTCAGCCTGACAACACGGGTGACCCGCGCAGGTGGGTCACCCGATTTTGGATTGATACCGAGGTTCCGATGCTGCGCATTTTTCTGGCTTTGACGTTGACACTTGGGATCGCGCACGGCGCGCTTGCACAGGACACGACCGGCACAGACGAACCAACCGCTGCCCCGCGCGCGCAGACCGGTGGCGCCACGACGCTCGAGGATATTCTGGCCCGGCAACGCGGCGAGAAGGTCGACAACAGCTATCGCTCCGAGAATACCGGGCAAGGCAATGCCGAAGGGCTGCTGGGTCAGTTGGGCACGCGCGGCGTCGCCTCGGACAGTGATGTTTATCGCGCCATCCGTTATGGCTCGGCGGATGTCACCGTGTCGACCAAAGGGCCGGCTGCCGGCGTGTTGATCCAGGATGGCGGCATGTGGTGGTGGACTTTCCGCACCGGTCCGCTGCGTGAATACGGAACCTACATTCTGGGCGGGATGCTGGTCGTTCTGCTTCTGTTTTTCCTGATCCGCGGCCGCATCCGCATCGACGGCGAGAAAACAGGCCGCACGGTCACCCGGTTTTCAGGATTTGAAAGGTTCGGGCACTGGCTGTTTGCCGGCTCGTTCCTGATACTTGGATTGACCGGTCTGCTGACGCTCTATGGCCGGGATTTCCTGATCCCACTGTTCGGCAAGGAAGGGTTCGCCACCATCGCGCAAGGCTGCAAGTGGTTGCACAACAATCTGGCCTGGGCCTTCATGCTGGGATTGGTCATCATCACCGTGAACTGGATCGCCCACAACATCCCCAACCGGACCGACCTGAAATGGTTGGCGGCGGGCGGCGGATTGTTCACCAAAGGCAGCCACCCCCCGGCCAAGAAATTCAACGCCGGTCAAAAGATCATTTTCTGGCTGTGCATTCTGCTTGGCGTCTCGATCAGCCTGTCGGGTCTGTCGCTGCTGTTCCCATTCGAGCTTCCGATGTTCGCCAAGACGTTTTCGATCGCCAACGCGACCGGGTTGCCCCAACTGATGGGCTTGGACCTGCCCACGCAGATGTCTCCGCAGGAAGAGATGCAATATGCCCAGATCTGGCACGTCATGGTCGCCTATGCCTTCATCGCCATCATTCTGGCCCATATCTACCTCGGCTCGGTCGGCATGGAGGGCGCGTTTGACGCCATGGGCACCGGCGAGGTCGAAGAGCAATGGGCGCGCGAGCACCATTCGCTGTGGCTGGAAGAGGTAAAGGCACAGGAGGCCAGCGACGGCGCGGCCTCGCCTGCCGAATAGATGCGCGGGCTGGCTTTGGCGCTGGCCCTGCTGCCGCTGCCGTTGGCGGCGGATTTCTACACGCTCAAGGGCCATGGCGGGCCGATCATGGACATCGCCGCAGCCCCGGACGGGCGCATTGCCACCGCCAGTTTCGACAATTCCGTGGGCCTTTGGTCCGGGCAGCAGCCGGACTGGCTGGAAGGTCACGAGGCTGCCGTGAACGCGGTGGTTTTCAACGGCACCGCGATCTATTCGGCCGGCGACGACTTTACCCTGCGCCGTTGGCCCGGTGGACAGGTCGTTGGTCAGCACAAGGGCAAGGTCGTCGGCCTTGCTGCCTCAAAGACCCTTGTGGCGACTGCCAGTTGGGATGGGACCATCGGCCTGTGGCCAACCCAAGGCGGTGCGGCCAAGCTGCTGGGCCCGACGGGCAGCGGCGTCAACGCGGTGGCCTTCGCGCCGGACGGACGGTCGCTGTACTCCGCCGGGGTCGACGGCAGCTTGCGGGTCTGGGACGTGACGACCGGGGCCGAAACCGCGCGACTGGTCGAGCATGGTTTCGGCATCAACGAACTGGTCCTGAACGCGCAAGACGGTTGGATCGCATATGGCGCGGTCGATGGCGTAACCCGCATTCTGGACCTGACCACCGGGGCCGAGCGTGATTTCACGTTGGACCGCCGCCCGATCCTTGCGCTCGCCCTCAGCCCGGATCGGTCACTGCTGGCGGTGGGCGATGGTGAGGGCTACATCATGGTCATCGACACGCAGAACTGGCGGATTGCGCAGGATTTCCGGGCAACGCTACGCGGCCCGGTCTGGGCACTGGCCTTTTCCCCCGATGGAGAGAACCTGCACGCAGGCGGGCTGGATCAGGCCATGTACAGCTGGCCGGTGGCCGCGCTGGGGTCACAGGAACGGATGGCCAGCCAAGAGCCGAGTTTCCTGAAGGACCCCGAAGAAATGCAAAACGGAGAACGGCAGTTCGCCCGGAAATGCTCGATCTGCCACAGCCTGACGCCGGACGATCAGCGCCGGGCCGGACCGACCCTGCATGGCGTATTCGGGCGTCAGGCCGGGACACTGCCTGGCTACATCTACTCGGAAACGCTGCAAGGGTCTGATATCATTTGGAACGAACAGACGATAAACGCTCTTTTCGATCAGGGACCGGACCACTACATTCCAGGATCGAAGATGCCGATGCAGCGGATCGCGCAGGCGCAGGACCGCACCGACCTGATTGAATTTCTGCGCAGCGCGACAGCGCCCGCAGACTAAGCCGGAGGATAAGATGAAAGCCTTTCTTGCAGCTGCCGCCGCAATGGTCGTCATTACTGCCGCCGCACCGATGGTATTGAAGCAACTCGGACACTCAGCGGCCGAGACACAGACCGGCTCCTCAGTGCGACTAGACTGAATGTCCGAATTCCTGACCACACGAGAGTTGGCGGACCTGCTGCGCATTGGCGAACGCAAGGCCTATGATCTGGCGTCTTCGGGCGAAGTACCCTGCGTGAAAGCGATGGGCAAACTTCTCTTTCCCCGGGCTGAAGTACTGTCCTGGCTCAATGCGTCGCGTACCGGGCCGAACACGGTCAAACCGCCCCTGCCCGACATCGTGGCTGGTAGCCATGACCCTCTTTTGGATTGGGCCCTCCGCGAAAGCGGCTCGGGGTTGGCCACCTATTACGACGGCTCATTCGATGGGCTGAACCGCCTTGCGCGACGTGACGCACAAGCCGCGGTACTGCACATCCATGAACCGGGCGGGTTCAACGTCGATTCCGTCCGCGATGCGCTGGGAGAGGCGCCGGTGGTTCTGTACCAGGTCGCAAGCCGCCAGCGCGGCCTGTTGCTGGCCCCCGAGGTTCAGGGAATTTCCGATTTTGGTGATCTGAAAGGCCGCCGTGTCGTGCTGCGCCAGGACAGTGCCGCCAGTCAGCACTTGTTCGATGCCCAGTTGCGAAGCTGCGGTCTGAGCCGCGCCGATCTTGACGCCCTGCCGACTTGCGCCCGCACCGAAGAGGAACTGGCAATCGCTCTGCATGACCGGAAGGCCGAGGCAGGATTCGGCATCGGAGCCTTGGCGCGCCTCTACGGGTTGGGCTTCATTCCGACCCATTCCGAACGTCTCGACCTCGCCATCTGGCGGCGGTCCTGTTTCGATCCGCCGATGCAGAAACTGCTGACTTTTTTGGGAACGGACAAATTCAGGCGTCGCGCAGATGAATTGGGCGGATACGATCTGTCCGGCTTGGGACAGATCCATCACAACGGCGCAAGTGACTGACTGGCCCTATTGCCGCGCGTTCGGAAAAAAGAGCTGCTCACCGTTCAATTTGTACGCTGCGATCGCTTCCTGACCGTCGGGGCCAGTGAGCCAGTCGATGAACCTTTTTCCCGCGGCCGCCCGGACCCGCGGATGCTTTTCGGGGTTCACGAGGATCACTCCGTATTGATTGAACAGCCGTGGATCGCTTTCGACCAGAACCTCAAGGTTTCCCTTGTTGCCGAACGACAGCCATGTGGCCCTGTCGGTCAAGGCATAGGCATCCATGCCCGCAGCCAGGTTGAGCGTTGCACCCATGCCCGATCCGGTCTCGCGGTACCACTCGCCCGAAGACAAGGTCGGGTCGGTTCCGGACAGACTCCAAAGAGCCTTCTCCGCCTTGTGGGTCCCGCTGTCATCCGCGCGCGACGCGAACGGAGCTTTGGCCTGCGCGATCGCTGCCAACGCGGCCACTGCGTCGTCGCCACCTTTGATCTTGGCCGGGTCCGATTTCGGGCCTACCAAGACAAAATCGTTGTACATCACGTCCCGCCGCTCGACACCCCAGCCGTCTGCTACGAATTGCTCTTCCGCTGGCTTGGCATGCACCAGCAGAACGTCACCGTCGCCGTTGATCGCGTTTCGGATCGCCTGCCCCGTCCCCACGGCCACAACACGGACATCGATCCCGCTCTCCGCCTCGAACCCCGGAAGGATAAAGTCCAGAAGGCCGGAATTCTGCGTCGATGTCGTGGACTGCACGACAATGAATGGTTCTTCGGCCGCTGCCGGACCTGCGAACAGCCCGAACAGGATCATTGCGCTTTTGATTGCTGCGCGAAACATGGATTGCCTCCGGTTGTTGTTATGTGACCAGCCAGCCCGCCAGATACTGGCGCGATGCCTGGCATTGTGGCGCTTCCAGCACCTGTTTGGCGGCGCCATGCTCGACCACGCGTCCGCCCTGCATCATCACGATATCCGCCGCCAACCGACGGGCTTGCCCAACGTCGTGGGTGACCATCACGATCCGCACCCCCCGGGCCGAGGCGCGCAGGATCATCGCCTCGATCATTTGGGTCGCCGCGGGATCGAGGGCGCTGGTGGGCTCGTCCAAGAACAGGGTCTCGGGGCCAAGCGCAAGCGCGCGAAGGATGGCCAGACGCTGTGCCTCGCCACCCGACAGCGAGCGCGCCGACTGCCGGGCCTTGGTCTCAAGCCCTCCTTCGGCCAGAAGCTCCTGGATCCGGTTTTTCCGAGCAGCCCTGCCGAGCCCCAGCCGTTTCAAAACAAAGTCCAGATTGGCAGACACCGAACGGCGCAGCAGAACCGGTTGCTGGAACACCATCGCCTGCCGGGCCTTGTGGGCCGCATTCAGAACTCCGCCATCCTGCAGAACCTGCCCCGCATCGGCCTTGATCAAACCATGCAGGCAACGCAGCAGCAGGCTTTTGCCAGCACCGTTCGGCCCAAGGATCAAAGTCGGCCCGGGACCATCCATCATCAGCTGCGGGACATCCAGCAACAGCTTGCCATTGCGTTCCACTCGCAGACCATCGGCCTGCAGACAATTGGGCATGTCCGGCATCAGATCACGCATGGCGCAACCCCTCCTGCTCGGCCCGAAGCGTCAGGGCGCTGACTGCCGCATTCACGGCCACGGCAATTCCGATCAGGATCGTCCCCAAGGCCAGCGCCAAGGCCAGATTTCCCTTCGAGGTCTCCAACGCAATCGTCGTCGTCATGACCCGCGTCACGTGGTTGATGTTGCCGCCGACGATGATCACCGCGCCGACTTCGGCGATGGCTCGTCCGAACCCGGCCAGCAAGGCAGTCACCAACGCCAGACGCGCGTCCCACAAAAGCACCGGTACCGATGCCAGCCGCGACACTCCCAACGAGCGCAACTGTTCCGAATATTCCTCGGCCAGCATCTCGATCACCTGCCGAGTCAGCGCCGCGACGATCGGGGTCACCAGCACAGTTTGGGCTATGATCATGGCGGTCGGCGTATACAAAAGCTCCAGCACGCCCAGCGGACCCGAACGGGACAGCATCAGGTAGACCAGCAGGCCGACGACAACCGGGGGAAAGCCCATCAGAGCGTTCATCAGAATGATCAACGCGCGCCGTCCGGGAAAGCGGGCCACCGCCAAGGCCGCGCCAACCGGCATCCCGATCACGGCTGAAATCAACACAGCCAGCACCGAAACTTGCAGCGACAGCATCACGATCGCCCAAAGGTCCGGATCCCCTGTCAGGATCAGGTGGCCCGCTTGGCTGAATTGTGATGCAAAATCCTGCATTTTATTCCCGCATCCACCGAATTTCGTAGGGATCGCAAAATCTTACAGGAATAATAGAGGAAACTGCTTCTGAAGACAGTTAAATTCCGACATCCGCAAAAACAAACGCGGCCCACAGGGGCCGCGCTGAATTGTTGTCATGTTACAACCAATCAGTTCAGGGCTGCATCCGTGATCTGGCTGGTCCACGCGCCTTCCGGCTTTTTGGTGATCACCGGGTCCGAGCCGCCGGCCAGCAGCGTGTTCACCGTGCGCTCAAAATCAGCCGGGTCCAGCGTGCCGTTCGAACCTGCGGTCAGCTTGGCGATTTCGCCCATCATGCGCTTCTGGTGTTCCTCGGTCTGGGCACCGGTCGCATCGTTTTCCAACACGATTTCAGCGGCTTCGTCCGGGTTCTCCTCGGCGTATTTCCAGCCTTTCATCGAAGCGCGCACGAAGCGTTCCATCTTGTCGACGAAGGCCGGGTCGCTGAGGTTTTCTTCAAGCACGTAAAGGCCATCTTCCAGCGTGGCCACGCCCTGATCTTCATACTTGAAGGTCACCAACTCGTCGGGGCTGACGCCGGCGTCAATCACCTGCCAGTATTCATTGTAGGTCATGGTGCTGATGCAGTCGGCCTGGCGCTGCAGCAGCGGGTCGACGTTGAAGCCCTGCTTCAGAACCTCGACTCCATTCTCGCTCTTGCCGCCGGTGTCGATGCCCAACTGGCTCATCCAGCTCATGAACGGGAACTCATTGCCGAAGAACCAGACGCCAAGCGTGCGGTTCTTCAGATCTTCAGGTGAGGAAATGCCCGCGTCCTTCCAGCAGGTCAGCATCATGCCCGAGCTTTTGAAGGGCTGTGCAATGTTGACCAGCGGCAGGCCCTTTTCGCGCGCGGCCAACGCGGCGGGCATCCATTCCACGGTGACGTCAGCGCCACCGCCCGCGATCACCTGCGTGGGCGCGATGTCGGGGCCGCCGGGCAGGATGGTGACGTCCAGCCCCTCTTCTTCGTAGAATCCTTTATCCTTGGCGACGTAGTAGCCCGCGAACTGGGCCTGCGTGACCCATTTCAACTGCAGCGTCACCTCGTCCGCGGCCAAGGCCGAACTTGCGGCGAATCCTAGGGCGGCTATGGCCCCGGTTAGTAGCTTGTTCATCTTCATCTTCTCCTAGTTGCTAGTGCTGCCCCGTTTTCGGGGTCTGTTGAATTGTTGTTCCGCCTAACTGCGTTGTGACGGGTGCCAGAAGGTCACCAGTTTCTCGATCATGGCGACCAGACCGTAGAAGGCGGTCCCGGCCAGTGCCGCGACCACGATTTCCGCCCAGACCATGTCCAGCGACAATTGCCCGACACTGGTCGAAATCCGGAACCCCATGCCCAAAGTGGGCGAGCCGAAGAACTCTGCCACGATAGCGCCGATCAGGGCCAGCGTGGTGGAAATTTTCAACCCATTGAAAATGAACGGCATGGCCGCAGGCAGCCGCAGCTTCAGAAAGCTTTGCCAATAGGTTGCGGCATAGGTCTCCATAAGGTCACGCTGCATTGCAGTGGCCTCGCGCAGGCCGGCCACCGTGTTGACCAGCATCGGGAAGAAGACCATCACCACCACAACGGCAGCCTTCGAGTGCCAGTCGAACCCGAACCACATCACTAGGATCGGCGCGGTGCCCACGATCGGCAACGCGGCCACGAAATTGCCCACCGGCAGCAGGCCCAGGCGCAGGAAGTCCCACCGGTCCACGGCGATTGCCATCAGGAAGGCGGCGCCGCACCCGATGACATAGCCGCTGAGCGCGCCTTTGATGATGGTCTGCACGAAATCGGCCCACAGGATCGGCAGGCTGTCCCAGAACCGGTCCCAGATCACCGAAGGCGCGGGCAGGATGACCAGAGGCACCTCGAGCCCGCGCACCAGCAATTCCCACACCCCGATGACGGTCAGGCCGAAGATCAGCGGCGCAAGAATGCGCACCGCCCCCGCGTCGGCATAGGTTCCGCTGGCAAGGCGGGTGTTTAGCCACCAACCGGCCAGCCACAAAAGGATTGCAAGACCGACCATCATCATTGCGCCATCCCCATGCGTTTCAACACCGCCCGCTCGATCAGGCCCAGCAGGCCCACCAGGCAGGCCGCAAGAATGGCCGCGGCAAACAGCGCCGACCAGATCTGCACCGTCTGGCCGTAGTAGCTGCCGGCCAGCAGACGCGCGCCCAGCCCCGCCACGGCGCCGGTCGGCAGTTCGCCGACGATGGCCCCCACCAGCGACGCGGCGATCCCGATCTTGAGAGAGGCGAACAGATAGGGCATCGAGGCCGGCAGGCGCAGTTTCCAGAACGCCTGCCCGTTGCTTGCATTATAGGTGCGCAGCAGGTCCAACTGCATCGCGTCAGGACTGCGCAGGCCCTTGACCATGCCCACGACCACCGGGAAGAAGCTCAGATAGGCCGAGATCACCGCCTTGGGGATGATCCCCTGAATGCCGATCGAATACAGCACCACGATGATCATCGGCGCCAACGCGATGATGGGAATGGTCTGGCTGACGATGGCCCAGGGCATGACCGACAGGTCCATCACCCGGCTGTGCACGATCCCCACCGCCAGCAGGATGCCCAGCCCCGTGCCGATGGCAAAGCCAAGAATCGTCGCGCTGAGCGTCACCCAGCCGTGATAGACCAGCGACCGTTTCGAGGTGATCTTCTTCTGAACCGTGGTCTCCAACAGCTCGATGCCCACCTGATGCGGCGCGGGCAGACGCGGCCGGTCCTGCGCCCAGGTCGCCGGAATGGCAAAGCTGTTGCGCAGCGCCAGGCCGATTTCCCCCATGTCGCGGCGGTCTTTGGCCGAGGGCGGAACCACTTCGGCCCCGGCCCGTTCCTGTTCGGTCAGAACGCCCTTGATGTTCATCGGAATGCAGGCCGCGTACCAGATGACGACGATGGCCAACAGAACGGTCAGAACGGCAACAAGCTGCTTCATGCGTGCCACTCCATCCGCACCACGGGGACGGTCTCGGGCGGCGTTGCGGCCTCGGTCCCGGTTTCGACAAAACCCTCTCGGCGATAGAACCGTTGCGCGGCGACATTCGGTTGATGGGCCGTCAGCCACAGAAAGCTGCGCCCCTGTTTTGCCCGGTCCAGCAGGCGCTTGCCGATGCCCTGCCTGGTCCGCAGGCAATACAGCGCCCCGACCTTCTGCGCCGCGGGATCTACCGACATGTAGCAATCGACGGGTTCGCCCACGACCCACATCTCGCGGTCCGGGAAGGCCTGCACGATCAGCGACACCAATTCCTGCTGGGGCAATTCATCCGTCATCCACTCGGTCTGGCGGACCCAGGCCGAGACCACCGCCGCGCAGGCCGGCACATCCGCCTCGGTCGCGCGTCTGATGTCATCCCTGCCCATCACACATCGTCCCCGTGCCCGGCGCGCAGCCCTTCGCGCACGCGATGCGCGACCTCTATGAATTCGGGCGTGTCGCGGATGTCCAGCGGCCGTTCCCTAGGCAGCGGGCTGTCGATAACATCGGTAATCCGCCCGGGGCGCGGGCTCATCACCACGATCTTGGTGCTCAGATACACCGCCTCGGGGATCGAGTGGGTGACAAACCCAATCGTCTTGCCGGTGCGCGCCCACAGCGCCAGAAGCTGTTCGTTGAGGTGATCGCGCACGATCTCGTCCAGTGCGCCGAAAGGCTCATCCATCAACAGAATATCGGCGTCGAAGGCCAGTGCCCGGGCGATGCTGGCCCGTTGCTGCATCCCACCCGAAAGCTGCCAGGGGAATTTTCCACCAAAACCTGCAAGATCAACAAGTTCCAGAACGTTATTCACACGTTCTTCCTGCTCCTGCGCCGAATATCCCATGATCTCGAGCGGCAGTTTGATGTTCTTGGCGATGGTCCGCCACGGGTACAGGCCCGCCGCCTGAAACACATAGCCATAGGCCCGGTTTCGGCGAGCCTCGTCCGGGGTCATGCCGTTGACGGTCAGCGTGCCGCCCGTAGGTGTCTCCAGCGCAGCGACACAGCGCAGAAAGGTTGTCTTGCCGCAGCCCGAAGGGCCGATGAAACTGACGAATTCGCCCTTGTCGATCGCCAGGTTCACGTCCTTGAGGGCGTGCACTGGTCCGTCATTGGTCTGGAAGGTCAGGTCGAGATTCTTTGCCTCGATCACGGGCTGGGTATTGCTTTCCGATGTCATCCTACTGCCTTGAAGTTTTGGCTTTTTCGCCCGTTCGGTAACCTTCGCGCATCACACCCCCGTCGCCGGTATGCCTGACCGCTCTACCGGGCGCGGGGCGGTCAGCTCTTTCCAGGTGCTCAGCGCCTTGTTCACCGTGGTGTTGGCCTCGCGCGCGACGAATTTACCGTGGCCTTCCTGCGTTCGGATCTCGCCATCATGCACCGCGACCTGTCCCCGGGTCAGAGTAAAGCGCGGCAGGCCTTTGACCTCGTGCCCCTCGAACACGTTGTAGTCGATCGCCGACTGCTGCGTCGCCGCGCTTATGGTCTTGGTCTTGTCCGGGTCCCACACCACCAGATCGGCATCTGCGCCCACCAGAACTGCACCCTTTTTCGGATAGCAATTCAATATCTTGGCGATGTTTGTTGACGTCACGGCCACGAATTCGTTCGGCGTCAGCCGCCCGGTCGCCACGCCGTGGGTCCACAGCATCGGCATCCGATCCTCCAGGCCGCCCGTTCCGTTGGGGATCTTGGTGAAATCACCCACACCAAACCGCTTCTGCTCGGTCGTGAAGGCGCAGTGATCAGTGGCGACCACGCTCAGCGAGCCCGACTGCAACCCCGCCCAAAGGCTGTCCTGGTGCTGTTTGTTGCGGAACGGCGGGCTCATCACCCGACGCGCGGCGTGGTCCCAATCGGGATGCGCATATTCGCTGTCGTCCAGCGTCAGGTGCTGGATCAGCGGCTCGCCCCAGACGCGCTTGCCCTGCATCCGGGCCCGGCGGATGGCTTCATGCGCCTCTTCGCACGAGGTGTGCACGACATAGAGCGGCACACCGGCCATGTCGGCGATCATGATGGCGCGGTTGGTGGCCTCGCCCTCGACCTGCGGCGGGCGCGAATAGGCATGGGCCTCGGGGCCGGTATTGCCTTCGGCAAGCAGCTTGGCCTGCAACTCGGCCACCACGTCGCCGTTTTCGGCATGGACCATCGCGATCCCGCCCAGCTCGGCCAGCCGCTTGAACGAGGCGAAGAGCTCGTCGTCATTCACCATCAGGGCGCCTTTGTAGGCCATGAAATGCTTGAACGTGTTGATGCCGCGCTGTTCGATGACGGTCTTCATGTCATCGAACACCTGCTCGCCCCACCAGGTCACGGCCATGTGGAAGGAATAGTCGCAATTGGCGCGGGTCGACTTGTTGTCCCAGCGTTTGAGCGCATCCAGCAGGCTTTCGCCCGGGTTCGGCAGCGCGAAGTCCACCACCATGGTCGTGCCGCCGGCCAGCGCCGCGCGGGTGCCGCTTTCGAAATCATCGCTGGAATAGGTTCCCATGAACGGCATTTCCAGATGCGTGTGCGGATCGATCCCGCCGGGCATGACGTAACAGCCGGTCGCATCCAGTTGCTCATCCCCCTTCAGATCCGGCCCGATTTCGGTGATCACGCCACCCTCGATCTTGACGTCGGCCTTGTAGGTCAGATCCGCGGTAACGACGGTTCCGTTCTTGATGACTGTGCTCATGTTCAACTCCCTGCGGGCGCGTCTGTTGCGCCTCTATTGGTTTTCCAGCGGATTGGGGGCGCGCGGCCCCGGCTACTCCACGATCTCGGCGGTTTCGACGACCGCGTGGAACAGGACATCCGCCCCGGCGGTTGCCCATTCCTTGCTGATTTCCTCGGCCTCGTTGTGGCTCAGGCCATCCACGCAGGGGCACATCACCATCGCGGTCGGCGCCACGCGGTTGATCCAGCAGGCATCGTGCCCCGCGCCCGAAATGATGTTGGTATGCGAATAGCCCAGCCGCTCGGCTGCATTGCGCACGGCGGCGACGCAGGTCTCGTCGAATTTCACCGGGTCGAACCCGCCGACCTTCTCGAACGCGACCTGCAGGCCCATCTCATCCACGATGTCCTCGGCTGCGACGCGCAGCCGGTTCTCCATGTCCTTGATGACGTCCAACTCGGGCGAGCGGAAATCGACCGTGAACACCACCTTGCCCGGGATCACGTTGCGCGAGTTCGGATAGACGTCGATATGCCCGGCAGCCCCCACGGCATGGGGCGCGTGCGACCAGGCGATCTCGTCCACCTTTTCAAGAATGCGCGCCATCGCCAGCCCGGCATTCTTGCGCATCGGCATCGGGGTTGATCCGGTATGCGCGTCCTTGCCGGTCACGGTCACTTGGGTCCAGCTCAGGCCCTGGCCATGCGTGACGACGCCGATATCCTTGCCCTCAGCCTCGAGGATCGGGCCCTGTTCGATATGCAGCTCAAAGAAGGCATGCATCTTGCGGCCTCCGACCTCTTCATCGCCGCGCCAACCGATGCGCTGCAACTCGTCGCCAAATTTCTTGCCCTCGGCATCCTCGCGGTCATAGGCCCAGTCTTGGGTGTGCATCCCCGCGAACACGCCCGAGGCCAGCATGGCGGGGGCGAAGCGCGTGCCCTCTTCGTTGGTCCAGTTGGTGGCCACGATCGGGTGTTTGGTCTTGATGCTCAGATCGTTCAGGGTGCGGATGATCTCGAGCGCGCCCAGAACCCCCAGCACCCCGTCGTACTTGCCGCCCGTCGGCTGCGTATCCAGGTGCGAGCCGACATAGACCGGCAGCGCATCGGGATCGGCACCCGGGCGCATGGCGAACATGTTGCCCATCTGGTCAAGACCCATTGTGCAGCCGGCCTCTTCGCACCATTTCTGGAATAGCGCGCGGCCTTCGGCATCTTCGTCGGTCAGGGTCTGGCGGTTGTTGCCGCCGGCAACGCCCGGACCGATCTTGGCCATCTCCATCAGGCTATCCCACAACCTGTCGCCATTGATCCTGAGATTCTGCGCCGGAGCTGCCATGTTCGTCTTCCCTGTTGCTTGCGATTTGGCTCGCTTTTGGTGTCTTGATTTGACCATCTGGTCAAACTCACGCTATCACGGGTTCGATATCAGTCAAGAAATTGCATCGCGCCGATGCAAAAATCGGCATATTCAACACCTGCTTGTTCGAAAAAGAGACGCCCTGCATACATGCCCAAAGACCGCGCCCCGACCCGAATTCAGAAAAAGAACCGCGCCGCGATTCTCGAGGCCGCGCTGAACGTGTTCTCGGCCCACGGCTTTCGCGGGGCGACCGTCGATCAGATCGCGGCCGAGGCCGGGCTGAGCAAGCCGAACCTTCTGTATTATTTCCCGTCCAAAGAGGCGATCCACACCGCGCTTCTGTCCGGCCTGCTGGACACCTGGCTGGCGCCGCTGCACGACCTTGATGAAAACGGCGAGCCGATGGAGGAGATCCTCTCGTACATCAAGCGCAAGCTGCAGATGAGCCGCGAGTTGCCGCGCGAAAGCCGCCTGTTCGCGAATGAGTTGGTGCAGGGCGCGCCCCGCATCCATGACGCCCTGTCGAACGATCTGAAGGCGCTGGTCGATCAGAAGGCGGCCGTTCTGACGCACTGGATGGACCAGGGCAAAATCGCCCGCCTGCACCCACATCACCTGATCTTTTCGATCTGGGCGCTGACCCAGCACTATGCGGATTTCGATGTTCAGGTGCGCGCGATCCTGGGCGACGAAGACCCGTTCGAAGGGGCTGCGCCCTTCATCGATACCCTGTACCGAAAACTGCTGACCCCATGAAAAAAGGGCCGCAGCGCGGCCCCTTTTGGTGATCTGACGCCGGTCACTCGGCGGCCTTGGCCATCGGGTTGTTCGGGTGGGTCGTCCAGTTGGCATAGTCCGGCTGAACCACCTTGCCGGTGCGCGGATCGACCTCACCCGCCGCCATTGGCACCATCGAGATGCAGCCCTCGACCGGGCAGACATCCACGCACAGGTTGCAGGCCACGCATTCCTCGTCGATCACCTCGAACACGCGGTCGGACGACATGGAAATGGCTTGGTGGCTGGTGTCCTCGCAGGCCGCATAGCAACGGCCGCACTTGATGCACTGATCCTGATCGATCTTGGCCTTGGCGACGTAGTTCAGGTTCAGATACTGCCAGTCGGTCACGTTCGGGACGGCCCGCCCGACGATTTCCGAGACGTTGGAGTATCCCTTCTCGTCCATCCACTGCGACAGACCCGCCGTCAGTTCGTCGATGATCTTGAACCCATAGGTCATCGCCGCGGTGCACACCTGCACCGTGCCGCAGCCCAGCGCCATGAACTCGGCCGCGTCGCGCCACGTGGTCACCCCGCCGATGCCCGAGATCGGCAGGCCTTGGGTCGCCTCGGCGCGGGCGATCTCGGAGACCATCGACAGGGCGATCGGCTTGACCGCCGGGCCGCAATAGCCGCCGTGGCTGCCCTTGCCGTCGATCGAAGGTTCGGGGCTGAACGTGTCCAGATTGACACTGGTGATCGAGTTGATCGTGTTGATCAGCGACACCGCGTCGGCCCCGCCGTTCTTGGCCGCAGCCGCCGGCTTGCGAATGTCGGTGATGTTGGGCGTCAGCTTCACGATCACCGGGCGGTCATAGTATTTCTTGCACCAGCGGGTGACCATTTCGATGTATTCGGGCACCTGCCCCACGGCCGAGCCCATGCCGCGCTCGCTCATCCCGTGCGGGCAGCCGAAGTTCAGCTCGATCCCGTCGGCGCCGGTTTCAGCCACGCGCGGCAGGATGGCTTTCCACGCCTCCTCTTCGCACGGCACCATGATCGAGGCGATCAGGGCGCGATCCGGGTAATCCGCTTTGACGCGGGCCATCTCCTCGAGGTTCACCTCGAGCGGCCGGTCGGTGATCAGTTCGATGTTGTTGAGGCCCAGCAGACGCCGGTCGGCCCCGTAGATCGCCCCGTACCGGGGGCCGTTCACGTTGACCACCGGCGGCCCTTCGGACCCCAACGTTTTCCACACGACGCCACCCCATCCGGCCTCGAAGGCGCGGCGAACGTTGTATTCCTTGTCGGTCGGCGGCGCCGAGGCCAGCCAATAGGGGTTGGGGCTTTCGATACCCAAAAAGTTCGTTTTCAAATCAGCCATTTATCCGGCCTCCCTGATGCGAAGATGCATCTTCGTTCTGTCACACATATTCACGCGCCGACGCCCTGCTCAGGCACTCAGGCTGGCGTGAATGTCCATCGCGGCATCGCGGCCCTCGGCCACGGCGGTCACGGTCAGATCCTCGCCACCTGCGGCACAGTCTCCGCCGGCCCAGACCCCGGGAACCGAGGTGCGCCCGGTTGCGTCAACGGCGATCTTGTTGCCGTCGAGTTCCAAACCTTCCGGCGCACCATCCAAGGTCTGACCGATCGCCTTCAGAACCTGATCCGCAGGCAGGCGAATGGTTTCGCCCGTGCCGGTCAACGTGCCATTTACGGTGGCAGTATACTCCAATTCGATCTCGGCCGCCGCTCCGTTTCCGTGAATTGCCACCGGCTGAACGTTGCACAAAATTCGGACGCCGTGGGATGCGGCCAGATCCTGTTCGTAGCGGCTGGCGCCCATTGCGTCGCGGCCGCGGCGATAGGCGATGGTCACATGTTCGGCCCCCAGCAGCTTGGATTTCACCGCGGCATCCACGGCCGTCATTCCACCGCCGATAATCACCACATTTCGGCCTACCGGCAGTTTTGCCAAATCGGATGCTTGCCGAACATCTGCGATGAAGTCGACAGCATTCCTGACGCCGTCCTTGTCCGACCCTTGCGCGCGCAAGGCGTTGACGCCTGCAAGGCCGATTGACAGGAAGACCGCGTCGTAGGCCTCCAACAATCCGTCCAACGAGATCGTGTCGCCCAGAACCGATCCGGTTTCAATCGCGATGCCGCCGATCTTCAGCAGCCAGTCCACCTCGGCCTGGGCAAAGTCATTGGTCGCCTTGTATGCGGCGATCCCGTACTCGTTCAGCCCGCCGGGTTTGGGTTTCGCCTCGTGGATCACCACGTCATGGCCCAGCATCGCCAGACGATGCGCACAGGCCAGCCCCGCCGGCCCTGCCCCGATCACTGCCACGGTCTTGCCGGTGGGGGCCGCGCGTGTGAACGGATGCACACCGGCCTGCATCAGCGTGTCGGTCGCGTACCGCTGCAAGCGCCCGATCTCGACCGGCTTGCCCTCGGCCGTTTCGCGCACGCAGGCTTCCTCGCACAGCGTTTCGGTCGGACACACACGGGCGCACATGCCGCCCAGGATATTCTGATCGAGGATCGTCTTCGCCGCCGACTCCGGTTGTCCGGCCTGAATCTGCCGGATGAACAGCGGGATATCGATGTCGGTCGGACAGGCCGTCACGCACGGCGCGTCATAGCAGAAATAACACCGATCGGCGGCCACGGCGGCCTCGTGCGGCGCCAGAGGCGGATGCAGATCGGTGAAATTCGAGGTCAGCTCATCGCTGGAAAGCCGCCCGGCGACGATGCCGGGTGCCATCTGGCCCTGTGCCATCACTCTACTCCCTGTAGATATGTTTGTTATTGAGACCAGCTTGCCACAAACAAAAATTTTATCAATTGGTAAAATTTGCCAATTGGTCAAAAAAGCGAAAACCGGGCCGAATGACTCGGTTTTTTGGTGGCATTTGCCCGTTTTTCAGGCGGAACCGGCCTCAGACCATACCGGACAGGTGCCCTGATTTCATCCAGACACGGGCGCCATCCGGTCCTGCTCGCAATTCGGTGCGCGTTCCGGGCGGCAGACGCAGCCAGTCCCATCGGGCGAAATCCTCGCCTTGTTCGGTGAAACCGCCATCGATCACAAAGACCTCGGCCCCGCCGGGTGCGTCAATCGGTACGACCTGACCGGGCGGGCAACTGCGCATTTCGACCATTTCATAGTCGTCCTTGAACAGCGGCACTTGGTCCGCACCGTTGATCGAGCGGCGCACGGTGGTGCGGTCGTTCGGGTCGAACTGGTGCAGTTTGACCAGGATCGTCGCGCCTTGGCTGGCAGAGGGCGTATGCGACGAGGTCGGCGGGTTTCGAACATAGCTGCCCACCGGGAAATCTCCGGTCTCGTCCTGAAAAACGCCGTCCAGAACCAGGTATTCCTCGCCCCCGTCATGGGTGTGGGCGGCAAAGGCGCTGCCGGGGGCAAAGCGCACGATGGTGGTGGCGCGCGCCACCTCGTCCCCAATCCGATCCAGCATCTTGCGCTCGACCCCTGCGGCAGGCGAGGCCACCCATTCGGTCTGGTCGAAGTGCACCGCCACCCGCTGGGTGAAATCCGCATTGATCCGCATGTCGCGCTCCTGTCTGGTCCTCTCCATCAACATGGGCGTGCCGGGCCCGATTTCAAACACGCGGCGTCAACGGTTTTGACGCAGGTTCAGCGATGCTGTAGGTCGAAACCAACGGCAAGGGGCGGGCAAGCGCCCCGAACGGAAGGCGCAGATGCAGGCAGACCGGCAGAAATTCAACATCCTGATCATCGGGCAGAACAACCGCCTACAATACGAATCCGTTCTGTTCGCCGCCTCGCTGCGCCATTCCGCGCCCGGATTTTCGGGCCGCCTGTTCGTGGGCGTTCCACAACCCGGCCCGCGCTGGAGCCAGGACCCGAGCATCCGCAACGAGGATGTTCTGAAGGCGCTGAAACAGCTCGATGCTGAGATCCTGCCCTTTTCGTCCGAGGTGTTCGGCGAAAGCTATCCCTATGGCAACAAGATCGAAGCGCTGGCCGCCCTGCCCGTGGGTGAGCCCTTCGTGTTCTTCGACACCGACACGCTGATCACCGGCGACCTGGCCGCGGTGCCGTTCGATTTCGACCGGCCCGGCGCGTCGCAGAAGGTCGAGGGCACCTGGCCCAAGCCAACCCTGTACGGGCCGGGGTTCGATGGCATCTGGCGGGCGCTCTATGATCGGTTCGGGCTGGATTTCCAAAGCTCGATCGACCCGACCCAACCGGCAGAATACTGGAGGCGGTACCTGTATTTCAATGCGGGCTATTTCTTCTACAAATGCCCCCGCCAATTCGGCGCACGGTTTCTGGACTATGCCCGCACCATCCGGGATGAAGAGATCCCCGCCCTGACCGGCCAGAACCTGGACCCGTGGCTGGACCAGGCGGCGCTGCCGCTGGTCATCCACGCGCTTGGCGGCGGGCGCGATGTTCTGCCCTCGGGCCTGCTGGATGGCTCGGTCAGCTGCCACTATCGCCTGTTCCCGCTGCTCTATGCGCGCGACAGCGACCGGGTGGTCGAGGTGCTGGAAACCGTCGCCGCGCCCAACAAGGTCAAGAAGGTGCTCAAGAACTATGACCCGCTGAAACGGCTGGTCTATCAGGGTAAGGGCGCCAAGATCCGCGCCATGTTCGACCGGGACAACCTGCCCCAGCGCGAGCAGGCCATCCGCAAGGTCATAAAGAACAAGGGGCTGTGGCTGCGCTGACGCGGACATTGTGCCGGGCCCGGCAATCGCCTAGAGATTCTGCAACGCATATACCCAACAGGAGAGTGACGGATGTCCGACGGCCCCACCTATGGCTTTGATACGCTGCAAATTCACGCGGGCGCCCGCCCTGATCCGGCGACCGGCGCGCGCCAGACCCCGATCTATCAGACCACGGCTTATGTGTTCCGCGATGCCGATCACGCGGCCGCTTTGTTCAACCTGCAAGAGGTCGGCTATATCTATTCGCGCCTGACCAACCCCACCGTTGCAGTCCTTCAGGAACGGGTGGCGACGCTGGAAGGTGGCGTTGGCGCGGTATGCTGCTCTTCGGGGCACGCGGCGCAGATCATGGCGCTGTTCCCGCTGATGGGGCCGGGCTGCAACGTGGTCGCCTCGACCCGGCTGTATGGCGGGACGGTCACGCAGTTCAGCCAGACCATCAAGCGCTTTGGCTGGACAGCCAAGTTCGTCGATACCGATGATCTGGATGCGGTGAAGGCCGCCATCGACGACGATACCCGCGCGGTGTTCTGCGAATCCATCGCCAATCCGGGCGGCTATGTCACCGATATCCGCGCACTGGCCGATGTGGCCGATGCCGCCGGTATTCCGCTAATCGTCGACAACACCTCGGCCACCCCCTATCTGTGCCGCCCGATCGAGCATGGCGCCACGCTGGTCGTGCATTCGACCACCAAGTACCTGACCGGCAATGGCACGGTGACCGGCGGCTGCATCGTGGATTCGGGCAAGTTCGACTGGTCCGCCAATGACAAGTTTCCCTCGCTCAGCGCGCCGGAGCCTGCCTATCACGGCCTCAAGTTCCACGAAACCTTCGGCCCGCTGGCCTTCACCTTCCACGGTATCGCCGTGGGCCTGCGCGATCTGGGCATGACGATGAACCCGCAGGCGGCGCATTACACGCTGATGGGGATCGAGACGCTCAGCCTGCGTATGCAGCGCCATGTCGAAAACGCCGAGAAGATCGCCGCCTGGCTCGAACAGGACGACCGCGTGGACTATGTGACCTATGCGGGCCTGCCCTCGTCGCCCTATCACGACCGGGTCAAGAAGCATTACCGCAAAGGCGCCGGGGCCTTGTTCACCTTTGCGGTCAAGGGCGGTTATGACGCCTGCGTCAAGCTGGTGAACGCGCTCGAGATCTTCAGCCACGTCGCCAATTTGGGCGATGCGCGGTCGCTGATCATCCATTCGGCCTCGACCACGCACCGGCAACTGACCCCCGAGCAGCAAGAGGCCGCCGGCGCCGGGCCGAACGTGGTGCGGGTGTCGATCGGGATCGAGGATGCCGACGATCTGATCGCCGATCTCGATCAGGCGCTGTCCAAGGCCTGCGCCTAGTCAGAAATGCCGGGGCACAGGATCAACGCATTGGGCCAGCCCGTGGGCCTGCCGGTTGCGGGGGAGTTCCCGCGCCCGGCCCCGCCCCGCGCGCCCATGCACGGGCGGTTTTGCCGCGTGGTGCCCTTGGATGTGAATGCGCATGCGCCCGGCCTGTTCCGGGCGTTTGTTGCCGATACCGACGGGCGCAACTGGACCTACCTGCCCTACGGCCCGTTCGACTCGCAAGCGGGGTTCGCCGCCTGGCTGGCCCAGACCTGCACGGGGGACGATCCGCTGTTCCACACGGTTCTGGACCAAGACGGACAGCCCGTCGGGATGGCGTCCTACCTGCGTATCGACGGCAATGCCGGCGTGATCGAGGTGGGACACATCCACTTTTCGCCGTTGATGCAGCGCACGCCGGTCGCGACCGAGACGATGTTCCTGATGATGCGCCGCGTGTTCGATGAGTTGGGCTATCGCCGCTACGAATGGAAATGCGATGCGCTGAATGCCCCGTCGCGCCGGGCCGCCGAACGGTTGGGTTTTGTCTTCGAAGGCGAATTTCGGCAAGCCACCCATTACAAGGGGCGCAACCGCGACACGGCGTGGTTTTCGATCGTCGACACGGACTGGCCACGCATCCGGCAGGCGTTCGAAACCTGGCTGTCACCCGAGAATTTCGATGCCGCAGGCCAACAACGTAAACCGCTGATGGCCCGCAGCTAAAGCTGACATCACTCGGAAATATCAAACTCCATCGACACGGTGACCGAGACCGAAACCTCGCCACCGGCGACCGGCACCCCGCCCGAATCGGCCATGGCCATCTCGCGCATCTGGGGCATTGGGCGAATGCCCCCGCCCTGCTCGTTGATCGACACGACTGAACCCAAGGTGACACCGGCGGCCTGAGCCAATTGTTCGGCCTTGGCTCTCGCATCGGCGACGGCTTGGGCGCGCGCCTTCGCTTCAAGCGGCTTGGGATCCTGAACCGTGAAGGTCAAACCACCAAAATCATTCGCGCCATCCTGAATGACCGCATCCATGATTTGCCCCAGATCATCCAGATTTCTGACCCGCACGAACACACGGTTCGACGCAACGAAGCCAGTGATCCTCGGTGCTTCGCCATCCGCGTTGCCCCGCCCGGACCAGACCGGGGAGAGGGACAGATCGCGGGTCTGCAGGTCGCGCGATTCGATCCCCATCTCACTCAGGCGGCTCAGGACGTTGGCAACCGCGTCCGAGGTCGCCTGCATTGCTGCCGAAGCCTGCGCGTCTTGATTTGTCACCCCCACCGTGATGGTTGCCATATCCGGCGCGGCCTCGGCTGTTCCGGTTCCGTAAACCTGGATGCGACGTTCTTCCGCATGGGCGGCCACGGCAACTGTCGCCGCCAATACCGCCGCCAAAAAAGCAAATGTCTTCAATGTGATCTCTCCTGTTTTCTGAGATCAAAGATGGGTTGGCAAGCCTTCGCCGGACAAGGGGAGATTTTGCCTTTTCCTTTCCCTCGGCGGGTTCCTGCTTTAATCTCGGTGCGCGGACGCAAGGGCGTTTGCTTTGGTTCAGACAATTACGGCACCATTGAATAATGAAACCCGCTTTTGCGCTGTCTCTTTCGGATAACGGGATCACTCTGCTGCACTATTCGGATGACGAATGGTTTGGCATCGGCACCGTATCACTGGACGCGCCGGATTTTTCCGAACAGTTGAACGAGCTTCGCGGTCGAGGTTTCGCGCTGGCCAATGATCTCAGCTGTACGGTCGTGATTCCCTCGGACCACGTGCGCTACCTCACGGTCACCAGCACAGACGACTCCGACGTGACGCAAGTGGTCGAGGCGGAATTGGCTCAGGCCACGGGCTGTGAGATTGCCGAGTTGATGTATGACCTCCGTGCGGATGGGTCGGATCTTCTGGTCGCTGCGGTGGCGAAAGAGACAGTAGAAGAGGCCCGAGCCTTTGCCAGTCGCTACGGGTTCGTGCCTGTTCGGTTCGCTGCAACACTGGCCCCCGATGCGCCTTGGACCGGTACCGGAGAGTTCGAGTTTGCTGAGCGCGCGACATCCGTCACACAACCGCCCGAGCCACCGGCCGAGGAGATTGATACTGTCGCGCCGGCCGAAGACGCAGATCCCGCGCCTCAAGCTTCGCAGGCATCGGAACCCGATCCGGCCCCCTCGCCTCAGGCGCATCCGATTGCTGACCCGGCTCAGCCGGACGTATTCGTATCGCCGATAGAAGCGACTGAAACCGCCTCACAGAATCCTGCGGCATCAAACTCCGGCATACCGGTTCGCTACATTGGTGCCGCTGCGGCGGGCGCCGTCGCGTTGACCGTTGTCGCATTGATCTGGTCGGGGTCAGACGAAACTGGCAGCCCTGTGGCGACTGCGCCGGTCGTCGAAACGGCACCTGCGCCAGTTTCTATCGCTGCCCCACCGCTGACCAAGACCGAAGCTGAAGGACTTGCAGAAGTCGCTCCTGAGCCCGAGGACACGCCCGACCCCGAGGCAATGGCCGACGAAGACCTGACGTTTGAAGCCAGCACGCCCCTGGTCGAGCCGGAGACACCCACGCCCCCCGAATTGACGCCGACGGATCAGGCAATTCTGGAAGCATTGAATGTTGCGCCCTCGCCCGTCGAGCAGGTCGAACGCGATCCGGAAAGTGTCGAGGATTTCGAAGAAGCCTCTGGCCTGACGATCACCGCGCCCGATCCGCTGCCGGTGCCAGACCCCGAGGTGCCCGAGGACGTATACCTGTCGTCCGTTGATCAGGCGGAGCTGTCGCAGGATGCCGTGGCGCTTCCTGCCGAAGAGAGCTTTGATACCGACGAGCCGGTGGCGACGGTCGGTCTGCCCAATGTCGCGGGCAGTCGTTTTGACCTTGATGACCGTGGCCTTGTCACTCCGACACCCGAGGGGACGTTGAACCCTGACGGAATCCTTGTGTTCCTCGGCCGCCCGTCGTCGGTTCCGCCCGAGGTGCCGGTCAGGTTCGAAACCGACCCGACCGCCACAGACGACAACACAAGGCTGGCCGGCCTGCGTCCGCGCCTGCGCCCGGAAACGCTGGTTGAGAACTTTGAGCGTGGGCAGTTGGGCGGCCGGACGGTGGACGAGCTGGCGGTCATTCGCCCGAAATCCAGGCCGGCGTCGATCCAAGAGCGTGCGGCGGTGGACCGCACGCCAACCGCATTGGCCGTGGTGCGCGTCCCCCGCCCCCGCGTTCGTCCGTCGACCGTGGCCGCTCTGGCAGCCCGAAAAGCAACAACCGGCTCGGCCACTCTGGGGTCGACCGCAGCGGTAGCAAAGGCGGATGACGATGAAGCGGAGTCGTTCAAACCCACAACCGTCGCACCAAAGATACCCAGCCGGGCCTCGGTGGCGCGCCAGGCCACGATTGACAATGCACTGAACCTGCGGCGTCTGAACCTGATCGGCGTTTACGGTACGCCGGCCAATCGGCGTGCCTTGGTCCGGCTACCAAGCGGTCGGTACAAGAAGCTGAAAGTGGGAGATCGGATTGACGGCGGCAAAGTCGTCGCGATTGGCGACAGCGAGCTTCGTTATCAGAAAGGCGGCCGCAACGTCACGTTGAAGATGCCCCGCGGGTAAGGCGCGCCGCGTTTCGAAAAAATGGAACCCGGCGGGCCGGGTTCCAAATGCTGGGTCTTCTTCAGGCGGCAGAAATCTCTCCGGATTCAATCTGTTCGCGCTCGATCGATTCGAACAGAGCCTTGAAATTGCCCTCGCCAAAGCCGTCATCACCCTTGCGCTGGATGAACTCGAAGAAGATCGGACCAATCACGGTTTTCGAGAAGATCTGCAGCAGGATCTTGGTCTCGCCGCCGTCCACCACGCCTTCACCATCGATCAGGATGCCGTGCTTCTTCATGCGATCCACCGGCTCGTCATGGCCCTTCACGCGGTCGAAGGACATATCATAATAGGCATCGTTGGGACCGGGCATGAACTTCAGCCCTCGTTCGGCGATTGCATCGGTCGAGTCATAGATGTTCTCGCTGCCGACGGCGATGTGCTGGATGCCCTCACCCTTGTACTTCTTCAAGTAGGATACGATCTGACCGGTCTCGCCGCGGTCTTCGTTGATCGGAATCCGGATACGGCCGCAGGGCGAGGTCAATGCACGGCTGAGCAAGCCGGTATATTTGCCCTGGATGTCGAAGAAGCGGATTTCGCGGAAGTTGAACAGATCGCCGTAGAACTTGAACCACTTGTCCATGTTGCCCTTGAAGACATTGTGCGTCAGGTGATCGAGGTAATAGAAACCGACGCCGCGCGGTTTGGACTGCTTCAGCCACTCGAATTCCTGATTGTAGGGCGAGGTTTCGTAATACTGGTCGATGAAATAGATCAGCGACCCACCGATGCCCTTGATCGCGGGCACGTCCATGGTCTTGTCGGCCGCATCATAGGGTTCGGCCCCCTTCGACACCGCATGGTCATAGGCCTTTTGCGCATCCACGACACGCCAGCCCATCGACGGGGCACAGGGGCCATGCTCTTCCACGAATTTCGCAGCAAAGCTGTCGGGGTCCGCGTTCAGGATGTAGGTCACATCGCCCTGCTGCCACAGCTCGATCAGCGGTTTGCTCTTGTGGTGCGCAACCTTTTCAAAACCCATCTTGGCGAACAGGTCACGCAGCTCTTGCGGTTCGGGATGCGCGAATTCGACAAATTCAAACCCATCGGTACCGGCGGGGTTCTCGGCGCTGATCACCGATTTCGGGGCGTTGTGCGGGAAAGGGCCCATGGCTTGTCCTCTTGAAACAGGAAATTCTTTGCTGATTCAAGAATACGCCTTTTTCAGCGCTGTTTTTGCGCATTCTTTTCATGTAAACTATAGAAGCCTGCGAAATCTCCGCACCAGAACCCGAAAATTGTGAGAATCTCCGCACATGCTGGACGCAACCGATACTCGCCTTCTGGCCGCGCTGCAAAAAGACGCGCACCTGACCGCGCATCAGTTGGGCGAAATGCTGAACCTGTCCCCCAGCCAGGCCGGGCGCCGCCGTCAGCGGCTGGAGGCCGAGGGCTATATCACTGGCTACGCGGCGCGGCTTGACCCGCGCAAACTTGGCCTGCAGGTCCAGGGCTTCGTTCAAGTTCACCTCGGCACCCACGGCCCCGAACAATCATCCAGTTTTGCGCGCATGGTGGAAACCCGCCCGGAAATCACCAGCGCCTGGACGATGACTGGCGAGGCAGACTATCTGCTCCATGTCTTTTGCGAGGATCTTTCCGCGCTCAACACCTTGCTTCACGAGGTGATACTGCCCCATCCTGCGGTAGCACGGGTGCAAAGCCAGATCGTGATGGACCAGCTGAAACGCGACGCTCCGCTGCCGACCTGACGGCAAGGAAAGGAAGAAGATGAACGAGTTCCTGTACCAGGCTTCGATCTATCTGGCAGCCGCCGTGATCGCCGTCCCCCTGTCGGCGCGGCTTGGGCTGGGGTCTGTCCTCGGATATCTCGCCGCCGGTATCGCCATCGGTCCGATCCTTGGGCTCGTGGGCGCGGAAACCAAGGACTTGCAACATGTCGCGGAATTTGGCGTCGTCATGATGCTGTTCCTGATCGGGCTCGAGCTGGAACCCCGCGCACTATGGGATATGAGGCACCGGTTGTTGGGGCTTGGTGGACTGCAGATCTCGCTCTCTACGGTCGTGATTGCAGCAGTTACCTTCTACACGGGTCAACCATGGTCAGTTGCCTTGGCCGTGGGGCTGACACTGTCCCTGTCATCAACCGCCATCGTGCTGCAGACGCTGTCGGAAAAGGGCTTGATGCGCACAAACGGCGGGCGATCCACGTTCTCGGTCCTTCTGACTCAGGATATCGCCGTGATTCCGATCCTGGCGTTTCTACCACTGCTGGCCATGCCGGCCAGCATCTTCATCGAGGATGACGGATCAATCACGCGCGGCGGCGACGGGCACGGCGACGCGCACCATACGTTGTCATTGGTCGATGGCCTGCCCGGATGGGCGGTGACGCTGGTGACATTGGGCGCGATCGCATTCGTGATCGTGGTCGGCGTCTACCTGACCCGTCCCTTGTTCCGGTTCATCCACACCACCCGCCTGCGCGAGATGTACACGGCATTGGCCCTGATGATCGTGGTCGGGATCTCGTTCCTGATGACGCTGGTGGGCCTGTCACCGGCGTTGGGCGCCTTCCTTGCTGGCGTCGTTCTTGCCAGTTCCGAGTTCCGGCACGAGATGGAAAGCGACCTTGAGCCGTTCAAGGGATTGCTGCTGGGCCTGTTCTTCATCACGGTCGGGGCCGGGATCGACGTCGGGTACTTTTTCAACGACCCGTTCGACCTGATCGGGCTGGCCCTGCTGGTAATCCTGGTCAAGGGCCTGATCCTGTATGCCGTTGGTCGTGCATTCAAGTTGCGCGGCCGCGACCATTGGCTGTTCACGCTGGGTTTGGCTCAGGCGGGTGAGTTCGGCTTCGTGCTGCTGGCCTTTTCGACCAAGCAGAATGTCATTCCCCCGGCCCTGTCGCAGAAGCTGTTGATGATCATTGCCCTGACCATGCTGATCACACCGCTTCTGTTCATCATCTATGACTACCTTTCGCGCCACATCCGCGACAACTCACCCGAGGTTGAACCCGAGGAAATAGACGAAAAAGGTCCCGTCATCATTGCGGGAATTGGGCGGTTCGGACAGATCGTCAACCGGCTCGTGCGCGCCAGCGGGTTCAAGACGGTGGTGCTGGACCACAATATCGAAACGATCCAGCTGATGCGTCGGTTCGGCGTCAAAGGCTTCTTGGGGGATCCGACGCGTCCCGAATTGCTGCGGGCTGCGGGCCTTGAAAAGGCTTCCGTTTTGGTGGCCGCGATGGACAACCGCAAGGAAGTGACCCGATTGGTCGGCTACGCCCGCCGGCAGCGCCCCGACCTTCACATCGTCGCCCGCGCGCATGACCGGACCCATGTGTACGAGCTGTATCAGGCCGGCGCTGATGACATCGTGCGTGAGCTGTTCGACAGCTCTCTGCGGGCCGGGCGTTATGTGCTGGAGAACATTGGTCTGAGCGAATACGAGGCCGCGCAAGCACAGCAGACCTTCTATCACCACGATCGGCAGGCAATTCGCGAATTGGCTGAACTCTGGGTTCCCGGCATGCCGACGGCCGAGAACAAAAAGTACATCGAACGCGCGCGCGAGTTGGAGAAGGACCTCGAGACCGCCCTGCTGGAACTGGCCGAAAAGAACGAAAAGAAGTCAGCCTGACCCGGGGATATCCCGGGTCAGCCGAGCTTAACCGTCCGACACACCGGCTTCGGCAAAGGTGGCCATACCCGAATGGCAAGCAACGGCGCTTTTCAGGATATTGATGGCCAGCGCGGCCCCAGACCCTTCGCCCAGCCGCAGCCCGAGGCTCAGCAAGGGCGCTTTGTCCAGCTTGGTCAGCATGGCCGCGTGCGCACCTTCCGCACTCTGGTGGCCAGCAACGGCATGGTCCAGCGCTCCCGGCGCCAGACGATCGAGGCAAGCCGCAGCCGAGGTGCAGATGAACCCATCCAGAATGACCGGGATGCGCAGAATTCGGGCGGCTGCAATGGCCCCTGCCATGGCCGCGATCTCGCGCCCTCCCAAACACCGCAGGATCTCAAGCCCGTCGTCAGATGATCCGTGCAGCGCAACACCTTCGGCAACGACGCGCGTCTTGTTGGCAAGGCCCGCATCGTCCACACCGGTTCCACGCCCAGTCCAATCAGCGGCATCTCCGCCGAACAACGCGCAGGCGATGGCCGCGGCAGGGGTGGTGTTGCCAATGCCCATTTCGCCCACGACCAGAAGGTCTGCGGTGGGATCAATGGCGTTCCAGCCGGTCTGCAAAGCGGTCAGAAGCTCGTCCTCGGACATTGCCGGGGCCATTGTGAAGTCGGCCGTCGGCCGATCCAGGTCCAGCGCGTGTACCGTCATCTTGGCCCCGGCCGCTTTGGCCAATTGGTTGATGGCCGCGCCTCCGTGCTCGAAGTTCATGACCATCTGAACCGTAACCTCGGGCGGAAAGGCCGAGACCCCCTGCGCCGTCACGCCGTGATTGCCGGCAAATACAATCACCTGAGGTGCCTCGATCTGTGGCCGGGCATCCCCACGCCAACCGGCATACCAGATCGACAGATCCTCGAGCCGGCCCAACGCACCCGGCGGCTTGGTCAGCTGTCCGTTGCGGTCGGCAGCCCCTTGCCTTGCAGCCTCATCCGGCCCCGGAGCATTGCGCAGGGCGTCGCGGAAGGTATTCAGATCATTGAGTTCAGGCAGCATTCAAAGCCTCGTTGCATCGGAGTGGTCCTGCGTGTTTAACCGAAGCAGGCAAAGCAACAACCCCTCGAAAGGCGCGCAAGTGCACAAAAACGACACTCGAACCTTTTCGCCATGGGACGTGCCGCTGGTTCTGGTTCTTTTGACGCGGCTGCCATTGCCCGTGCTGCGCAAATCGCTCTTCGAGCGACAGTCCAACGCCGCTTGGGCCTATCCTGCGGCCGGGCTGGTCGTTGGCGGCTTGGGCTGTGCCGTAGGCTGGGCTGCGATGGCCGTGGGCCTTTCCGGGACAGTCAGCGCTGTCCTTGCTGTCGCCGTTCTGATCGCTGCGACCGGAGCCATGCACGAGGACGGGCTGGCCGACACCGCGGACGGGCTGTGGGGCGGATATACACCCGAACGCAGACTCGAGATCATGAAGGACAGTCATATCGGCACCTACGGGGTGTTGGCCTTGTTGGTCATTCAACTGCTCAGGATCTTGGCGGTCGCAACACTATTGGCGGCAGGAAGTCCGGCCGGAATATTGGCGGCGGCTGTGTTTTCCCGTGCGGTGATGCCAGCATTGATGGCGGGCCTGCCGAACGCCCGCGGCAGCGGGCTGAGCCATAGCGTCGGTGCACCTCCGCCTTTGTCGGTTGCAACCGGTCTCGGGCTGGCTTTCGTTTTCTCTCTGACCCTTCTGGGCTGGACCGCCCTTCTGCCCGTCGCCTGTGCGGCAGCTGCAACCGTGGGTCTGGCAATCATAGCCAAAACCAAGATTGGCGGTCAGACCGGTGATATCCTGGGGGCATCGCAACAGCTGTCCGAGGTTGCTTTCCTGTTGGCCGTTTCCGCCCTGCTCTAGCCGACACCGCCGGTTTTGATCCGCAGTGTCTCACCGCAGTGCTTGCAGTGTACAGCATCCGGGTCGTGCCGAAACAGGCCGCAATTGGGACATTTGTGGCGTACTTTCTGTGGCATGAAAATGGCCTGAGCCAGCCGCACGAACAGCGCCACACCGACCACCATTATGAACACGGAAAACAGCTTGCCGCCCGGAGAGTTCAGTGTGATGTCGCCGAATCCCGTCGTGGTCAGTGTCGCCATCGTGAAGTACAGCGCATCGATATACGGGGTCTGGCTGTCCTCGGGGATATAGAAAACCAGTACGGCGGTGGATGTTGCGAAAATGAACACCAGCAGGTTCACGGCCGCGATGACCGCATCCTCGTGGGTTCGGAAAAACTCACTGTCGCGGCGCAGATCATGCAACAGGTGATAGGAATGGATCAGCCGTAGCGCGCGTAGAATCCGCAGGAACGCAAGGCTGCCGGTCAGGAAAGGGTCCAGGATCAGCGAGGCGATCACGACCAGATCCGCAAGCGTGTAGATTTTGAACAGCAGCTTCTTGCGGTCTTTCGCGATCCACATCCGAGCCGAGAAATCCAGCAGAATGATCAGCCCCACCGCCCAGCTGACTGCAATCAATCCTGGGCCGTGCGGAATGTTCGCCGTCGCCACGAAAAACACGATCGAGGCAAGGTCGAACAGGATCAGACAGTACCGGAACCAGACCGAAACCGCCCCTCTGCCGATATAGAGTGCCTTGACCGTCTGCTTCATGACTGACCCGTACACGGTTCCAATGACTGGGAAATTAGCGGGAAAGGCGGCGCGAACCAAGCGATCGGGCATGAAAAAGGCCGCTCTGAAACCAGAGCGGCCCTTTGGTGTTGCTTTAAAGCCCGATCAGGCCGCGCGCGAGGTCAGGACTTCGTCCACCTGCTTGGCCGCTGCGATTTCGTCCGAACCGGATACGGCCGCAACTTCGCGCGTCAGACGCTCCAGCGCAGCTTCATAGAGCTGACGCTCGGAATAGCTCTGCTCGCGCTGGTCGTCGGTGCGGTGCAGGTCACGCACCACCTCGGCGATCGAGATCAGGTCACCCGAATTGATCTTCTGTTCGTATTCCTGCGCCCGGCGCGACCACATGGCACGTTTTACCTTGGCTTTGCCCTTCAGCGTCTTCATCGCCTGGCTGATCACATCGGGCGAGCTGAGCGAACGCAGGCCGGATTCAGTGATCTTGTTGGTCGGCACCCGCAGGGTCATCTTGTCTTTCTCGAATGAGATGACGAACAGCTCGAGCGAGTATCCAGCGACTTCCTGTTCTTCAATCGATATGATTTGCCCGACCCCATGTGCAGGGTAGACAACATAGTCGTTCGGACGGAACTCAAGCTTCTTCGACTTTGTCATGCACGTGTTTCCTTGGTTGCAGAGCGGGAAAAAAGCGACAAAAAACCTAACCGGGGTCACCCGCGACCCCTGTCAGGCTGATTACATGTCAAAAACTCAGAACTCCAAAGTGAGCATACTTACGGAGTCGTCCCCATCTCGATCATCATTTGCCATAAGAGTATATCACAAAATTAAGACACCTGAAAGCGGACGGGGCCTTCGGTTCGGAATTTGTGAATTTTTTCAGCGCATTAAGGCAAAAACTTACGGCAGTCTTTCGGGTTTTGCGACCCGAATCGCTCAGCCGCCCTCGCCCGGTGCCTCGGAGAAGTATTTCTCCATCTTGCCCTCTTCCCCGTCGCGCTCCTCGGCGCCCGGAAGCGGGTCTTTCTTGGTTACGATAACCGGCCATTGTTCGGCATATTTGCGGTTGAATTCGACCCACTGCTCCATTCCCGGCTCGGTATCGGGGCGAATGGCGTCCGCCGGGCATTCCGGCTCGCACACGCCGCAATCGATGCATTCATCCGGATGGATGACCAGGGTATTTTCACCTTCATAGAAGCAATCCACCGGGCATACCTCGACGCAGTCGGTGTATTTGCAGGCGATACAGTTCTCGGTGACAACGTAGGTCATGGTCCAATTCCCGTCAGAGGTTTGGGCGACTAGCTAATTCAGTCTGCCCCCATCTTCAAGAGAAGATCAGCCCTTGGGGGTGCGAGAAAGATCAAGCGCGCGCCGATCCTTCTTGGTCGGACGACCTTTTCCTTCGAAACCCGGATTTTGTGGCGGATTATCCTTCTCTTCAGTCAAATCCGTGTACAGCGTCCGCGCCTCGGTCGCCGGGCCGCGTCGCGCGCCCAGGATTTCGACCTGAACCACGCGAATAACGCGCCCCTGAACGAATGTCAGAACGTCACCGGGCCCGACGGTTTGCGCCGGCTTCTGGGCCCGGTCACCGTTGATGCGCACATGCCCGCCGCTGACCTGTTTGGCGGCCAGGCTGCGGGTCTTGAAAAACCGCGCATGCCACAGCCACTTGTCGATCCGCAGCTTGGCCGGTGCGTCGGCCATCAGCGATCAGTTGCCGTCCTTCAGACCCATCAGCGCAGCGGCAAACGGGTTGTCGGGATCAATCGCCTTTTCCTTTTTGGGCGGCCGGGACGAGAAGGTTTTGGCCCCTTGCGGCTTGCCGCCCTTCTTGCCCTGCGGCTTGCCGCGACCATCCCGAGGCTTCCCGCCCGGTTTGCCCCGACCCTGCCGTTGGTCACCACGCGGCCCCCGATTGGCCTGACGGCCCCAGGTAAAGGTGTAGAACACCTCGACTTCGGGTTCGTCCGATGCCGGGTCTGCGGCCGTGGCCTCGGCTTCTGCCTCGGTGCTGTCGGTAGCCTCGGCTGGCGCCTCGGTGGCGACGGCCACATCCGACTGCGCCTCTGCTTCGGCGGTCTCGGCCGGAGCTTCGGCAGTTGCCGCCGGTGGTTGCTCGGTCGGCTGAGCCGGCTTGATCTTGGTCCGTTCACCGCGCTCGGCCTTGTAGCCCAGCCCCTGCATCAGGTCGGCGAACTGTTCCAGCGTCATGCCGGTGATCGACAACATGTCCGCCTTGGCTTCGAAACCGCCCCGGCTGTCTTCGGCGCGCAACATGTCGGCCAGACGCTCCAACATGTCGATACGGATCGAACGCTCGCCCGCATTGCGGTAGCCGCACATGGTGTCATAGCCCTCGGGCGCGCCCTTGGCGACGGGCACCGTCACCAAGCCCGGCGGCGGCGCTTCAGGAAACTCCTGAAGTCCATTTGCCAGGGCCCACAACACCAGACGCAGGCGCGTCGGGGCAGGTTTCAGCAAAAGCGGCATGAAGATGGTGAACTGGCCGAAACGGATGCCGTGCTTGCGCAGCGCGCCGCGGGCGTCCTGGTCAAGGTCCTTGACCTCTTGTGCGACACCAGCGCGCGGCAGGATGCCCAACGCCTCGACCATGCGGAAGGCAAATCCCTTGGCCAGCCCGGTCAGTTCTTCGTCGCGCGACAGGTTCAGCAAGGGTTCGAACAGCGCCGCGATCTTGCGGTCGATGAAGTGTTGCAGGCGGCGCTGCACCTTCTGCTCAACCTCCGGCCCCGCGGCCTCGTCCACGAACACTTCGACCATCGGTTTGAGCGGTTCGGCCCCGGCAACCAGTTTGCCGACGGCATATTCGCCCCACATCAGGCCACCCTGATCGGTAAAATCAATTTCGGTATCGGGCGCATTGTAGAAGCGATCGGCACGCAGATGGAATTGCGGCGCGAGTGCTTGCAGTGAGGCCGATTTGAGCGCTTTCGCCTCGGTTCCCTGAGCGCTTTTGTCCGGGATGAACCGGAACCCTTCCAAACGACCGACGAATTCGCCTTCGACGGTCACTTCACCCTTGTCATTCACTTCGGCCAAAAGGGCCTCCTTCTGTTTGAGCCGGCGCAGCAGAACAGATGTACGCCGGTCCACAAATCTTTGCGTCAGACGTTCATGCAAAGCGTCTGACACCCTGTCTTCTACAGCGCGGGTTTCCGCGCGCCAATGGGATTCGTCGCGCACCCAGCCGTTTCGTTGCGCAACATATGTCCACGTGCGAATATATGCCAACCTTTTGGACAGTGCATCAATATCGCCGTCGGTTCTGTCGATCCGGCGGATCTGGCGCGCCAGATAATCCTCGGGAATCGTGCCGCGTTCGTGCAGATGTCCGAAGATCGATTCGAGCAGGTTGGCATGCTCCGCATGGCTGATGCCCCGAAAATCGGGGATTCGGCAAACATCCCACAACAGGCGGATCGACGGACCATCGCTGGCACGGGCCGCAACCTCGGGCACCTGGGCCAGCGACTTGAGCGCGTTCAGGTCGTCTGCGGGCCGGGCTTTGACCAAATGCTCGTTGTCCGGGCTGGCCTCGAGCGAGTCGATCAGCGCATCGACCGAGCCGAACCGCAAGGCGGCATTCCGCCAGTTCAGCTTTTTCATCGGCGTGAATCGGCTGTCCATGATGGCCTGCGCCACGCCTTCGTCCAGTGGCGATGCCTCGCCCGTCACGCCAAAGGTGCCATCCGACATGCCGCGCCCGGCGCGCCCGGCGATCTGGGCCAGTTCGTTCGGAGCCAGCGGCCGCATACGCCTGCCATCGAATTTGGACAGGGACGAAAACGCCACATGGTTCACATCGAGGTTCAGACCCATACCGATGGCATCGGTGGCGACCAGATAGTCGACTTCGCCATTCTGGTACAGCTCGACCTGCGCATTCCGCGTGCGCGGGCTGAGCGCGCCCATGACCACGGCCGCCCCACCCTTTTGCCGCCGCAGAAGCTCGGCAATGGCATAGACGTTCTCAACCGAGAACCCGACGATCGCGCTGCGCGGCGGCATACGGCTGATCTTCTTGGACCCGGTGTAGACCAGTTGCGACATCCGCTCGCGCCGGACGAACTGCGCCTGCGGCACCAGCGCCGCGATCGGGCCGCGCATCGTGTCGGCACCCAGAAAAAGTGTCTCGTGCGTGCCGCGCATCCGCAGCAGCCGGTCGGTAAAGACATGACCGCGCTCGGGGTCGGCGCACAGCTGGATTTCGTCGATGGCCACGAAATCGGTGCCCATTCCCTCGGGCATCGCCTCGACCGTGCAGACCCAGTATTGCGTGCGCGGCGGAACGATGCGTTCCTCGCCCGTCACAAGAGCCACCACCGAGGGGCCGCGGATGGCGACGATCTTGTCATAGACCTCGCGCGCAAGCAGCCGCAGCGGCAGGCCGATGACACCGGTCCGGTGCCCCAGCATGCGTTCGATGGCATAGTGGGTTTTGCCTGTATTGGTCGGGCCAAGTACGGCCACGATTCGGGATGCCCCGTTCACCTTTGCCCCCTGCCCGGACCTTAAAGCGCCTTGCCCGCAATCTGCGGTTTCAGCCGATTCACGGCATTGGTTACTTCTTCGTGATGAGGATGTATAGCCAGCGCGCGGGAATAGGCGTCATAGGCCTGTTCGGGCTGACCCAGCACCTCAAAGATCAGGCCAAGCCCGTAGATGGCTTCGTAATTGTTCGGGTTCAACGCAAGCGCGTGCTCAAGATCGGCGGCCGCCATGCCGAACCGCTCCAGCCCAAAAAACACCGAGGCGCGCACGTGCCAACCTTCTGCGAAATCGGGCGCATGGTCCGTCAGTGCCGTCAGATGGTCCAACGCGGCTTCGACATTGCCCTCGTCCAGTGCTTCGCGTCCGCGTTCAAGCAGCAGGTCAGCCGAGGCAGACCCTGATTGCGACCACAGCGACTGCAGTTGCCGATCCAGACCGGCTGCCTGCTCGGGCGACGCTTCGGAAAGCTGCCGCAGCAGCTCGGCTTCGTCACGCAAATCGGCCTGTTGCGCAATCCCAGTGGTGGAATACATGACTAGGAGGGCAAATGCCGCAACGGTACCTTTGAGATTGTTGATTGCAATGCTCATAACAATGTTCAGTGTAGCGTTGCGACCGCGGATGTCCATTCACGGCGCACTAACAAATGAGGAAGACCATGAGCGACACTCTTGAAAAAGCGGCAGCCGCGCTGAACGAAAAACTGTCGGGCGGCGATTTCGATTCGTCGGCGAAATTCGCCATCGCCGACCTCGGCTCGATCGTGTTGGATGAAAACGGTGCGCGGGTCAGCGACGAGGACGCCGAAGTCACCCTGAGCGCCGACGCGGAAACGTTCGAGCAGATCCTCAGCGGTGAGCTGAACCCCACGGGTGCGTTCATGGCCGGCAAGCTGAGCGTCGACGGCGACATGGGTGTTGCCATGAAGCTTGCCTCGGTGCTGGCCTAATGGATTTGTCGCCGGCCCGTTTCTTTGAAGATGTGGCCGGCGGTCCCGCCGGCGGCGCCGCGCATTGGTTGACCACAAGCGACGGCACACGCATTCGCGTGGGCCACTGGCGCCCCGAGGGTGAGGCGACCGGGACGGTGATGATCTTTCCCGGCCGCACGGAATATATTGAAAAATATGGCAATGCAGCGGGTGAGTTCGTACAACGCGGCTTTGCTGTACTGGCCGTGGATTGGCGCGGACAGGGTCTGGCCGACAGGTTGCTGGAAGATCCGCGCGTTGGCCATGTGGACAAGTTTACCGATTATCAGCAGGACGTGCGCGAAACGCTGAAACTGGCCGAGCAGCTTGGCCTGCCGAAACCTTGGCACGTGATCGGCCATTCGATGGGCGGCGCAATCGGGATGCGCGCGGTTCTGGAAACCGGCCTGTTTGCCTCTTGTGCCTTCACCGGCCCGATGTGGGGCATTTTCTTCACCCCACTCATGAAACCGCTCAGCCGTCTGACCGCCTATTGGGGGCCGCGGATCGGGCTGGGCGAAAAGACGCCCCCGACCACGTCACTGGAAAGCTATGTTCTGATCCAACCTTTCGAGGGCAACGCGCTGACCCGCGATCTTGGGATGTACCGGATGATGCAGGATCAGTTGAAAGCGCATCCTGAACTGGCCTTGGGCGCGCCGTCCACCATCTGGCTGCGCGAGGCGCTTGACGAGTGCGCCTGGCTGATGGCGCAGACCGCCCCCGACATTCCCTGTCTGACCTATCTTGGCAGCCACGAGCAGATCGTGGACCGCAAGGCGATCCGGGCGCGGATGGCGAATTGGCCCAGCGGCCGGTTGGTCGAGATCCCTGACGGCGAACACGAGGTGATGATGGAACCGCCCGAGGTCCGCGGCCCCGTATTCGAGGAGATGGCCGCGCATTTCTCGGCCGCCGCCAACGGTCAGACACCCGAACTTGCGATGACGCGCTGACACCTCGGCTGCTTGTGATCCGCGCGCCCTGCGCCTAGATGTGATCCGACGCAGACAATAGAGGTGTTCCATGCACGAGCTTCCCTTCCCCGTCCGAGACGCAAATGCCGGTGGCGGCGCCGACAACCTTGGCAACCTGCCGGAATGGAACCTGGACGATCTGTACAAGGGGCAGGACGCGCCGGAACTGACCCGCGATCTTGAGTGGCTGGAACAGGAATGCGCGGGTTTCGCCGCCGATTACGAAGGCAAGCTGGCCGATCTGGATGCGCAGGGCCTGCTGACCTGTGTCCAGCGCAACGAAAAGATCAACGCCATCGCCGGGCGCATCATGTCCTTTGCCGGGCTGCGCTATTACCAGCTGACCACCGATGCCGAGCGCGCCAAGTTCCTGTCGGACATGCAGGAAAAGGTCACGTTGTTCACCACACCGCTGGTGTTCTTCACGCTCGAGATCAACCGCATCGACGATGACGTGTTGGCCGCTCATTTCAAGGCCAACGCGGGCCTGGCCCGGTACGAGCCTGTCTTCCGCCGCATCCGCGCGATGAAGCCCTATCAACTGTCGGACGAGCTGGAGAAATTCCTGCATGATCTGGGGGTGGTCGGCGACGCGTGGGAACGTCTGTTCGACGAAACCATTGCAGGGCTGACCTTTACCGTGAACGGCGAAGAGCTGAACATCGAAGGTACCCTGAACCTGCTGACCGAACAGGACCGGTCCAAACGCGAGGCTGCGGCCCGCGAACTGGCCCGCGTGTTCCAAGACAACGTCAAAACCTTTGCCCGCGTCCACAACACGCAGGCCAAGGAAAAGGAAATCATCGACCGCTGGCGCAAGATGCCGACCCCGCAGACCGCGCGGCACCTAGCGAACGATGTCGAACCCGAGGTGGTCGAAGCCCTGCGCGAGGCGGTGGTGGCCGCCTACCCCAAGCTCAGCCACCGGTACTACGAGCTCAAGCGCAAATGGTTGGGTCTGGATGTGATGCAGGTCTGGGACCGCAACGCGCCGCTGCCGATGGAAGACACCCGCACCGTGTCGTGGGAGGACGCCGAGAAGACGGTGATGGAGGCCTATGCCGCCTTCGATCCCCGCATGGCCGAGATCGCGGCGCCGTTCTTTTCGAAAGGCTGGATCGACGCGGCAGTGAAACCGGGCAAGGCTCCGGGCGCCTTCGCGCACCCCACCGTGACCGATGTGCACCCTTACGTGATGCTGAACTACCTGGGCAAACCGCGCGACGTGATGACGTTGGCGCACGAGTTGGGCCACGGCGTGCATCAGGTGCTGGCCGCCGGTCAGGGCGAGATGCTGTCCTCGACCCCCCTGACGCTGGCTGAAACCGCCAGCGTCTTCGGCGAGATGCTGACCTTCCGCAAGATGCTGGATCAGGCCGAAACGCCCGAGCAGCGCAAGGTTCTGCTGGCCGGCAAGGTCGAGGACATGATCAACACGGTGATCCGCCAGATCGCCTTCTACGACTTTGAATGCAAGCTGCACGCCGCCCGCCGCGAGGGGGAACTAACGCCGGACGACATCAACGCCCTGTGGATGAGCGTTCAGGCCGAAAGCCTTGGCCCGGCGTTTGAATTCATGGACGGGTACGAGACCTTCTGGGCCTATATCCCACACTTTGTTCATTCGCCCTTCTATGTCTACGCCTATGCATTCGGCGACGGGTTGGTGAACGCGCTGTACTCGGTTTATGAAAGCGGCGCGGACGGGTTCGAAGACAAGTATTTCGAGATGCTCCGCGCGGGCGGCTCCAAGCACCACAAAGAGCTGCTGGCCCCGTTCGGGTTGGATGCCAGCGACCCGAAATTCTGGGACAAGGGCCTGTCGATGATCTCGGGAATGATAAACGAACTGGAGGCCCTGGAGGGGTGACAGACCCAACCGACAAGGGGCGCTGGCGGGCCATCAAGGACCGCCTGCGCCCTGTTCTCGCCCGGATCCGCCGCAATGTCCCGCGGGGGCTGCGGTTTTTCGTGGGTCTTTTGTTGATCGTCGCAGGCGTCTTCGGCTTCCTTCCGGTTCTGGGGTTTTGGATGATCCCCTTGGGCATCATGGTTGCCGCCATGGACGTCAACCTGCTGCGGCGCTGGTGGCGCCGCCGATAACCCTGTTCCGGCTGTCGCCTAGTTTTTTCTGGTCGTGAGGAACACCGCGAATACGATCAATCCAGCCCCAATCGCAGCCATTGGGGTGATCGGTGCCCCCAGAAAAATTGCCGAATTGACGAAGGTGAACACCACCGAGGTGGCGAACAAAAGGGTCGCGGTCAACGTCGACACTCGCGCGGCGGCCTCGTACCAAAGGTAATAGGCCAGCGCAGTCGGGAAAACGCCCAGCAAAACCAAAAACACCAGATCGCTGCCGGATGGCATCCGCAGCGCAAAAACGGACAGCGGAAGCAGAATTACGGCCGAGCACAGGAACACACCAAACAGGAAATTCAGACGCTCGGCCGTCGATTTCGACGCTCGCATGGCCCGGCTGCTGGCGATCAGGAACACGGCCCAGCTGACCCCGGCCCCAATTTCCATCATATCCCCCAGAACCGGGTCCCCGCCGCCTTCGAAATCGCGGAAAACCGTGAGAAAGACCCCGAAGATGGCCAGAAGGGTCGCCAGAACATCGGTTCTTCCAACAGGGGTGTCGGCGAAGAAATACAAGAAAACCAGAACAAAGAACGGCGCGGTATTTTCCAACACCATCGCGCTGCCTGCACCGGTGTGTTCAAGCCCAATATGGAACAGAATATAGTTGATGACGGTCGCCAACACGGCAAGACGGAAGTTCCAATCCCGGAACTGGACGGAAACCGGCGCATTCATCGCACGCAACATGCCATAGATGGCCAAAGCAGCTATGAACAGCCTGCTTGTGGCAATTTGCATGCCACCTAGATCTCCAGTCAAGTAACGCACGATGACGCTGTGCGTGCCCCAAAGAAATGCGGCGAGGAACCCAAGAAACAGACCACTCTGAGAAAAGGAACCGCCGTCTTTGCCGGGCCCCTTCACTTGAGCTGGCTGTCCTTGGAGCCGCGCCGATTGATACCGCCGCGGGCCTTGAAAGCACCATCACGCTCTTGCTGGCAATCCAGACACAGCTTGACCCCGGGGATCGCCAGTCGGCGCTTCTCGGGGATCGGTTCTTCGCACTCTGCACAATGGGTCAGGCTTTCACCGACCGGACGCTTTTTCGCCTGCATCCGTGCCAGCTCGTCTGAAATCGAAGCCTCGATCTGTTCACTTACAGCGCCGTCGCGCGCCCAGCCTCCGGCCATGGCCCCCTCCTGTTCAGGTGCTCACCAGTTTAGGCGCGGGGCGGCTGATCACGCAAGTCAGAGCGGTGTTGCGCCGTCGAACACCCGGTCGATCATCGCCTGCGTCCCGCGCGAGAATTCGAGCGGACACGGGTATTCGTCGCCCGCGCGAACGGACCGGCAAAACGCCTCGACCTGCAGCTTGTAGTGATCGTCGGCCGGGAAACGCCGCACCAGAACCTCAAGCCCCGGGCGATGCAGCTCGACCCGGGCCTCGCCAAACACTCGCGCGTTGAACGGCGCGGTCAGGCGGATCAGGCCGCGTTCGCCGTGAAAGACCATTTCCTGATGCGGATGCATGCGGATCGAGACGTAAGCTGAATAGGTAAAGCCCGGAAATTGCGCACGTATTTCCGTGAACGCGTCGATGCCATCCTCCCAGCGGATGGCCGATTGCACGGCGTCCGGTTCCTGCCCCGTCGCAAAACGGGCCGACCCGATGACATAGACGCCGATGTCGCGCAGCCCGCCCCCGCCGGTTTCGGCGCGGTTGCGGATATTGCCGGTGTCGGCTCTGTTGTCGAAGCTGAATGCGCCCGTGACGTGCACCAGATCACCGATGGCGCCGTCGGCGATCAGGTCGCGCAAATGCTGCCACTGCGGGTGGTGCACGATCATATAGGCCTCGGCCGCCAGCAGCCCGGTCTGGTCGCGCTTGTGGATCAGAGCGTCGAACTCCTCGGCGCGCATGGTCATCGGCTTTTCACACAGAACGTGCTTGCCAGCGTCCAGCGCTTTCAGACTCCATTCCACATGCAGGTGGTTCGGCAGAGGGATATAGACCGCCTCGATTTCGGGCGAAGCCAGTAGCGCGTCATAGTCGTCAAAGACCGTAAGGTCCGGGCAGAAGTCCTGGAATGGACCGGCTTTCGCCGGATCCGAAGTCGCCAAAGCAGACAAACGCGCGCCCGAGGCCGCATGGATCGCTGGACCCATGAACTGGCGTGCGAATTTCGCCGCCCCCAGAATGCCCCATTGAACCGGATTGTGCATGGTTTCCTCCGTATTTGACCATGTTCCGCGCTGAAGTGTTTGCGCCAACATCTGTTGCGCCTTCTGTATCAGCCAAGCGACGCCAAGTCAGGCTTTTCTGTGCGCGGGACACCCGTAATCTGCGCATGACAAACGGGAGGGACTAACGTGAGAAGATTTCTGAAATGGCTGGCAGGCCTCACGGCGGCTGTGGTCGTCATCGGGGCCGTGATATTTTTCGTGGTAGTGCCGCCATATGTCGAAAACGCGCGCAACAACGTGATCGACCACGACCCATATCCGGTGTCCGACACTGCCGCTGCCCTGCACGAAACCCTGATCGTGGGCGACCTGCACGCCGATCCGCTGTTGTGGAGCCGCGACCTGACCGAGCGCGGAACCCGCGGCCAGGTGGATATTCCCCGGCTGATCGAAGGCAACGTGGCCCTGCAGGTGTTCACCGCCGTGACCAAATCACCGGCCGGGCAGAATTACGAGGCAAACTCGGCCGAGGCGTTCGACAACATCACCCTGCTGGCCATCGGTCAGCTATGGCCGCTGCGCACCTGGGACAGCTTGAAAGAACGCGCGATTTATCAGGCTGAGAAACTGCACCGGTTCGAGGCCGCCTCAAGCGGACATCTCAAGGTCATCAAGACCCGCGCGGATCTGGATGCGGTGCTCGACGCCCGCGCGCGCGGCGAACAGGTCGTGGGTGGCATTCTGGGGATCGAAGGCGCCCATCCGCTGGAGGGCGATCTGGCCAATCTCGACCCGATATTCGAGGCGGGCCACAGGGTGTTCGGGCTTCAGCATTTCTTTGACAACGAACTGGGCGGCTCGCTGCACGGCACCGGGAACACGGGCCTGACCGAATTCGGGCGGCAGGTGGTGGCCGAATTGGCCAAGCGCCCGGTGGTGATCGACCTGGCCCATTCCAGCCCGCAAGTGGCGCGCGACGTGCTGGCTATGACCGACGAGCCGCTGATCGTCAGCCATGGCGGTCTTCACGGGTTCTGCCCGGTCAAGCGCAACTATCCCGATGACCTGATGAAGGAAATCGCCGCGACCGGCGGTGTCATCGGGATGGGATATTGGGCCGACGTCACTTGCGGCGACATCGCCCCGGCGGGAATTGCCAAAATGATCAAGGCAGCCATCGAGGCGGTCGGGGAAGACCATGTGGCACTGGGGTCCGACTATGACGGCTCGGTCGAGACCGCATTCGACACATCGGAACTGGCGGCGATGACCTCGGCCTTGTTGGACGAGGGCCTGACCGAAGCTCAGATCCGCAAGGTCATGGGCGAAAACATGGTACGGGTATTCCGCCAACAGCTGCAGTAGGACGTGGCGAGAAAAAACGGCCCGGGTTCCCCGGGCCGCTTGTTCATCGGATTGCCGTGATCAGGCGGTGGCCAGCATGCCCTTTTCACGCGCCAACTCACGCATCTTTTTCTGCAGCTTTTCAAAGGCGCGCACCTCGATCTGACGGATGCGTTCGCGGCTGACATTGTACTGGGTACTCAGTTCCTCGAGCGTCACGGGCTGATCCATCAACCGGCGCTGGGTCAGGATATCCTTTTCGCGGTCATTCAGAACGTCCAGTGCCTCGGTCAGCAACTCGCGGCGCACCTCAAGCTCTTCGCGGGCTTCATAGTCGCCGGCCTGGTCGGCATCTTCGTCTTCCAGCCAGTCCTGCCACTGCATGGTGCCTTCGCCCTCGGACCCGACCGTGGCATTCAGCGACGCATCCCCACCCGACATGCGGCGGTTCATGCTGATGACCTCTTCTTCGGTCACACCCAAGTCATTGGCGATCTGCTTGACATTGTCCGGGTGCAGGTCGCCCTCCTCCAACGCGCCAATCCGTGCTTTCGCCTTGCGCAGGTTGAAGAACAGCTTTTTCTGCGCCGAGGTGGTGCCCAGTTTCACCAGCGACCAGGATCTCAGGATGTATTCCTGGATCGAGGCGCGGATCCACCACATCGCATAGGTCGCCAGACGGAAGCCTTTTTCCGGATCGAACCGCTTGACGGCTTGCATCAGGCCCACATTGGCCTCGGAAATCACCTCGGCCTGCGGCAAACCATAGCCGCGATAGCCCATGGCGATCTTGGCGGCCAGTCGCAGATGCGATGTCACCATCTTGTGCGCCGCTTCGGTGTCCTGCTCTTCGACCCAACGTTTGGCCAGCATGTACTCCTCTTCCGGCTCCAGCAGGGGGAATTTGCGGATTTCCTGCAGATACCGGTTCAGCCCACCTTCTGGCGTAGGCACGGGGAGATTTTTGTAATTTGCCATGTATCACGTCCCTTGGACAAATGTTTACGCCCTTAACATGGATATGGGGCCACGTTCAGGACCATTCAAGAGCAGGTGTTAACAGTCTGGGATTAAGGAACGATAAAGGAAAGCTAAGAAAGTCTTAGTCACGAGACTTTGCAGGTTGTTTCAGAACTGAGATGAGTGCCTCGATATCTCGCGGCAATGCTGCCTCAAAACGCATTTCCTCGCCGGAAACGGGATGAACAAAGCCCAGGACGGCCGCGTGCAGGGCTTGGCGCGGGAACGCACGCACCGCCTCCGCAGCGTCTGCATCAAACGACCGGGCCGACAGTCTACGCTTGCCGCCATAGACCGGGTCGCCCACCAAGCCGTGGCCTGCATGTGCCATGTGCACCCGAATCTGGTGGGTGCGTCCGGTTTCCAGCCAGCACTCGATCAATGATACCGCGCCGGGTTGTCCGAACACGTCAACGACGCGCGCACGCGTCACGGCATGGCGCCCGCCATGAAAAAGCACCGCCTGTTTCTGCCGATCATGTTTGTGCCGGGCCAGTTGCGTTGTGATGCGCATCACGTTGCCGGGCTCAAAACTCACGCCTTTGACACCGCGCAGCCGCGGGTCATTGGCATCCGGAACGCCATAGCAGACCGCTCGATAGTAGCGCTCGACGCTGTGCGCCTCGAACTGGGCCGCCAGCCCCTGGTGGGCGGCGTCCGATTTGGCAACCACCAGCAGCCCGCTGGTATCCTTGTCGATCCGGTGCACGATGCCCGGCCGCTTGACCCCGCCTACCCCCGACAATTCCTCGCCACAGTGGTGCAGCAGGGCGTTCACCAAAGTGCCGTTAGGCGACCCCGGTGCCGGGTGGACGACCATGCCCGCGGGCTTGTTGATCACGATCAGGTCAGCGTCTTCATGCACGATGTCCAGCGGAATGTCCTCGGCCCCGATGTGACTCTCGTCCGCTTCGGAGACGGTTATGGACACAACGGCGCCTTCCGGCACTTTGGCTTTGGCGTCGATCACGACCTTGCCGTTGACCAGAACCGCGCCCTCTTCGATCAGCCGGGCCAGCCGGGTACGCGACAGGTTTTCATCTGCTGGAACATCCCGCGAAAGCGCCTTATCAAGGCGGGGCGGCGGAGCGTCCGCGATAACGAAGTCTATTTGCCGGGTGCCCATGACTGTCCCTTCAGATCCCCAAGAACCGCAGGAAACGCCTCAGTTGCGCCTTCTGCGCCGCATGGTCATGCTGCTGACCGCGGTGATGATTGGCGGGGTTCTAGTGACATTCGCCTTGATTGTCATCCGTCTATCCGACCGGACCCCCACCCTGCCCGATCAGATCGAACTGCCGGACGGTGCAAAGGCCCAAGCCGTGACCATCGGAAACAATTGGTTCGCCGTGGTGACCGATGACAACCGCATCCTGATCTTCGACAAGACTACGGGTAGCCTCCGCCAAGACTTTCCAATCGAATGACGCAGTCGTTACTCTAGAGCCGAGGCCAGCGGATCAATCTGGTGTTTGATTCACATCTCGGCCAACAGAGAGTTTTTTGGCGGCACGCCACAATAATCATCTTTCAGAATCTGCCTCAGTCCTGATGCGTACAGGTGGATTGATTGAATGTGCGATGGAAGATCGATCCATCCGGGCTCAAAAAACCGATGTTTGTGGCGAGCTCGAATCGGGTAAAGTACGTCTGCACTTGACGATTTTCGAACCTCCCCAGTTTCCGACAAAAAGTAGCCAAGAGCGATGGGCCCCAATGTACCCCATTTCATGAACCAAAAGTCCAAAGGCGCACCCGATCTTACAATACTAAGTTCTTCTTCTTCGCCCCACCAAGAGGGTATCGAGCCCGGTTGCGAAATGAAGTCTGAAAACTTTCTCAATGCAGGGCTGGACTTTGGAAGCGACAATACACCATTTGGCACGTACCCGCCAACTCTCGAAAACAGATACCTCTCGTTAGGTTTCAAGGGCCTAACTGCATACGCGTTAGTATCGACCCAAAAATTGATCGGTCATGCCCAGCAGACGGATTCGGAATATGTCTGCATGAATTGCTGGGCTGCCAACAAGATGTCGCCTTCCCACTTTCTGGCGCAGTACTTCCGGAGGATCAAACACTTCGCGAGCATCCGCATGGATGACATAGTCGGGTAGGTTTCCAACATCACCATACGTGTAAAGGGTTATAGGCTGCCCTATGTCGGCGAAAGACTTTAGGCAAAGGAGGTCTAAGAAGCTCAATCGATTGCCGATCCAGAGCAACGCCGGTGTACTTCGTGGCGAAATACTGCTCATGTTTCTTTCCCTATTTCACTGCATTGCGCAAAGAACACTAGTCGTTATTTAATAGTCATCTGAGCCCAAAGCTGTTCGATATCCGGAGTCTTCCGAATTTGTTTTATGATCCGCCTATGCAGACTGCAGCAATTATGGTGCAACTCTGCTGTGGTTGGGTCGGATAGCAACTCCGAGAAACACTGCTTTTTCCGCTCCAGAATAGCATCAATACCCTTTTCTTCGACGTGATTGAGGTTCATGGTGTTCCAATAATCTAGCCCCATTTCATCACCAATATGGTTTGAACGGCCGCGCATTTTCTTGACCAGATAGCTCTCGCACGATTTCAGCGCGTAGTGGTTTAGCTGTACCAAATCATAGCCAACTGAATCGCGGGCCGACCGCCAACTGCCGTTGAAATACCGATCAGGCATCAATTGCCCTGACCCATTGTACCAATGGCATTCTGCAAAGGTTTCCACCCTTGGTAGCTTCGGTCTATGAACACCCAGCACGCCCCAGAGTTCTAGCTGGAACATAGTCTTCATCCCCCAAGCCTGCGGCGGTTTGTGTGAGCCCTCGGCAGCCGCCATGCGGAATTGTTCCGAAACGAAGGCATCCTCGTACTTAATAATGCCGCTATTTCCAAATATCCGCCATGTCATTGATATCATGCGCGCTTGCGGAATCGCACCCGTCAAATCCCGCAATGTGTTGCCACCTGTTTTGACAAAAATCTGCTCGTCGGCATCGATGGGTATAACCCAATCCTTCGGGCCGGCCACTTCCATTTCCAAAAACTTCCGATAGGCCCGCCGCTGTGGGCTGGTACGCCGTCTATTCGAGTTATTGTCGACATGGATCAGAACCCCGCGCTGGTCGAGCCGCTCGAGCAGCGCATCCGTCCCGTCCGTGCAGTCATTCGTCATCACGACCATCTGGTCGATGCCAATAGCCTGATTGTGCGCGACCCATTCCAGAACGAACGGGCCTTCGTTCTTCATCGGGGTAACGCTGACAAAGCGGGGGGGCTGATCGACCATTTTTGCCTCAGTTTTTGGTGCCATGCAGGCCGGACGCGGGCACGCAAGACCAGTGTTTGCCCGCCAGAATAATTCCATTGCAGGCGATGACCAAGCCGAAACCTTGGGCGTGTTTGCACACAGATGACCCTGAATGGTGCTGGATATCGTGAAAGGCCCGCATGTTACCCCTCTGCCCTTTTGAGCTGGTTGGAAAAACGTTTGTAGGTTGGACACAACGCCTTGGCCCGTTGCAGAAACACCTGCGCCCGCTGTTTTTCGCCGCGCTTCAGGCAAACCTGACCCGCGGCCCCTTGAATGGCGGCGGTGATGTCGTCCAGCTCGGCCGCGTGCAGGATCTGCGCCTCGGCCTGCTCTTCGGCGCCGATGCGCGCCAAGAGTTGCCCCATCGCGAAAACCAGAAACGCGCTGTCAGGGTCACAAGCCAGCGCCTCGGCCATAGTCAATCGCGCCTGACGTCGGTCACCTGCATCCGCATAAAGCTCGGCAAGACGTTTGTGGTACAAGGGGTTGTCAGGGCACCGCAGAACCACGTCCCGGGCGGCATCAATTGCCGTCTCGACGGCAACCTCACCCATGCGCCATTGCAGCAACGATGACAGGCTTTCCACAGCGAGGTCCTGTTCCGGCACGTCGTCGATCGCAGTCAGCCCGGCCCACAAAGCTTGCAGGCGCGGACCGCTGTCCTGCAGCCGCCTGGCGCGCTGGTCCAGGGAAAGATCGGACCAATCAAGCAGGATCATGTCGAAATTGCAGGGCGCCCTCACGATCACCTTGTGCTGGACAAGGTACAGGTTGTTGAACGGCGGAAACCGACGTTGGCGCAGCCTGCGCTGCAGGGACCAATCCACGGGCGGAAACAGTCGAACGGGCAGTTGATCGCGGTACAGCATGCGCGAACCCAAAACCACAACATCGGGTCGCAAGGGCTTGGCCCAAAACGCTTTTGCAAAGTGACGCCCGGCAGCCCAGCGTTTCTTTCTGGCGCCAAGGATGGCCCCCCGCAATGCAGTCAGAACCGCGTGATCTTCGGGCCAAAGATGCGGGTTTTCCAACCCGTCCCGGGCCAGCTGCTCGCTTTCCTTCCACTTGCCCAGGTAAAACGCGTTCAACGCCTGCAACAGGGGCAGAAAAGCGTTGTCCGCCCCGGCATCGAGGATCGGCTGGCCCAGATCATAAGCCTCTTGGCACCGATCCTGGGCGCACAGGTATTGCGCGGCCTTGGCATAGACATGGGCGGCCTCGGACGGGTTCAGAAAAGTCTCGGGTCCTTGCGCGACGCGCCGGATGACGGTTTCGTTCGCCTCGTCCAATTCGGCCTCAGTCAGGACATCGCGGAATACCAGTCTTTGCTGCCCCGATATTCGTGCAGCCGCCATGGAAAAGGCCGAGATGAACGGAGCGATCACCTGTTCGGCCCGGGACATGGCAAAAAGCTCGAGAAAGTCGCGCTGTGCTCGGGTCATTCCAGACAGGTCCGCAATGTCGGACATCTGCATCAGGTTCGGATAACGCTTTTGAAACCGCGCAATCAGCTCGGGCTGGTCCGAGAACATGATCGCGGGCCGGTCCAGCCTCTTGGAAAGATGCATATCGTAAAGTTCTTCCGGCTCGACCTTTGCCGGCCAGGTGGTGTGCTTCCAGGGCAGCGCGTTCAGGATGTCACCGCGCCGGATATGGTAGGCAGAAACGCCCTGCCCCGAGAGCCTTGCATCGGCAAGCTCCATGATGTGCCGGATTTGCGGAGTGAACCCGATACGGTGAATGAACTCGCGGTAGCGCGGGCGGATCGCTTCAATATCCTCCCAAGGAAAGGCAAGAACCTCGAATCCCTCTTCGACCAAGACCGAGCGGCCAGCGGCCAGATGCGCCATCAGCCGATCGGGCGTCGCGTCGCCCAAAAAGCTCCAGACCGGCAGCGCATTCTTCGACAGCCTATCGTGGGTTTTCTGATCCAGAAAGTGAGATTTGATCCATTCGGGATCGAACAGCTCTTCCGGGTTGTCCAGTTCTGGGGCATCGGCCCCCGGTGGAAACCAGTTGACCCGATAATCCGCGCCGAAATCCTCGGCCAGGCGTATGCAGGTCAGCATCATCAGCAGTCGGGCACCCATGCGGTCTTTGCGCTGGCCGATGAACACGCCCCGTTTGGGCGTCATGACGCGTCCCCTGCCGCCATAGCCCGGCGCATGGCCCGGAACCGCTGGCGGGCGGCCATTACCAGCTTTGGGTGACGTTCTTCGCCCACGGCTTCAATACCGCGCATGTAGATCGGCAGTCTCCGTCGGGCACGCATCATCTTGTAGTACTCGGACGGCTCCAGGGTCCCACGCATCGCCTGCTGCATCACCGGCTTCAAAAGATTGAGTTTCCGCAGCATGGGTGCGGCGAAGTGGTTGGCGAACCAGGTTTTGAGAAGAACGACATTGCCGCCCTGCAGCCGTGTGACCTGTTGCCTGTCCAAGTCAAAGAACGGGTCGTAAAACACATAGGCCCGGGCGGCGGCCTGAACGGTTTCGACAGCGTCACTCAGCGGCAGATCCCAGTCCTGGACACGACCGAATCGATAGCGAGTTTCCCAAGGGACCCGCCGCTCGTCCAATGTGGTCTGAGGATTGAAAGCAATGACGATCGCACCCGGAACCAGTGCTGAGAAGGTCAACGCGGCGAACCCTCCCATGGACGCCCCGGCAAACACGACCTGATCGAACTTGTCAAAAAAACCCTCGCGCGCCTTGTCCTCGAAATAACCGATGATTTCGGGGTCGCGATACCATGCCTTTGTGCGGGCGATCACGCCCAGATGGGACCACCCCTCGTCCCGGAAAAACTTCCAGCCCCACGGCTCGCGGGCAAAGGACAGGTCATTGGCATTTGCAATATTGTCAAAACTGATGACCAGCCGCGCCGGGTCACGCTGGTGGAATAGAACCGAATGGCGGTCGAGCTTTTGCAGAAACCCCGTCCCGTCCCCGCCGGGATAAATCTCGACAAACCAAGGCGGAGGCGGATCGGTCAGAATGCGTTCATAGCCGGTCTTCCGATCCGGGTGATCAGGTTGCAGCTGCGCTTTGGTCAGATCGTCCGCCATGGCCGTCACACCAGATTGTCGGCCAGCCAAGACCGGAACTCCACCCAATCGGGGCGCAACTTGATCTCGGCTATCTTGGCGCGGTGCCAGACGCAGGCCTGTTCGTGCAATTCGCGCAGTTCGGGGTCCGATTTGAGCTCGTCGAGCAACGGTGCTGCACGCTGGGCGATCGGCTGGATCGAGGTGTCCTGAACCTTGTTAGCATTCATGTCCGACCAGTAGGATTGCCCCTGATCCACCTTTACGTGGTTGGTCCGCCCCCGGTCCCGCTTGATAAGAAAGCCATCCAGAGATCGAACGGAATAATGATGGAGCCGTCCGAAGGAATGGTCGAAATTCCGCCAAGCGCGCCAACCGACATTCTCGGCCGGAAACAGATTTCCGCCCGCGTCCGACCATGCGACCTCGGCCTCTTTGCCCTCTTCAATGCCCTTGGGTCTGTGCGGTCCGAACCGAGTGAACTTGCCATTGTTCCGAAACAGCGTTTTCAGACCATATGCGCGACCCGAATGATAGGGAAACTCCTGATCCGCCATGCAAAATGACCGTGTCACGGGCGTGTCGTCAAAACTGATATTGCCCGACGTCCCAAACAACCGCCATGCGAACGAAATGGCGTCCACCGATTGTCCTGCCTTCTGTTCAACGGCATCAATCAAGGCCGCGAAGCTGTTGTCGCCGCATCGAATGTTCCAAAACTCATCGACATCAAGGCACATCAGCCAATCGGCTTCTTTGACCTTGGGATGTCGCCGTGCCCGCCGGAGCATCTGGTGCTGGGGGTTTCCACCCTCAGGCACAGCATTTGGGACGTGGGAGGCCAAACCCATCTGCTCAAGCCGTTGTGCAATTCTGTCGGTACCGTCCTCGCAGTCATTGGTGAAGATCACAAAGTGATCGACGCCCAAAGTCCGATGAAATGCGACCCACTCCAGCATGTAGGGGCCTTCGTTTTTCATCGTCGTGAATACGGTAATGGTCTGAGACATTTACGCCTGTTCCCGAACTGCCTTTGACCTTCTTCTTACACAAAGCGCACCAATGCTGCGAGGGTCGAATTCCGTACGGGGGAATGTCTGGGCCCACTGGTGCACCGCTACACGTGTAACCGACCTTCGGACGCAAGCGCCCTAAGCACCACGGAAGCAGACAACAGGTCCCATCTGGAGTCGATTGCCCTCTCAAATAATCCCAGAATTTTGGGTTACGGCGTAAAAGGGACCAGTAAAAACCAAACTAATTCCGCCAGTTGCACCGCAAATCTCTTGCGACCGGCCTCGTTAATCCCAACCCTACTAACGGAAAAACAGCGCACGTCAAAAGCGGCGGACGAGCAGTCTTGTCGAGGGGAGATGGTACCGCCTCCCTGGCTTGAACAGGGGACCTCTGGATCCACAATCCAGCGCTCTAACCAACTGAGCTAAGGCGGCACTCGTGAGGGGCGATTTAACGAACGCGTTCGGGGATTGCAAGAGCCTTAAAGTCGAATTGACCAGCTTTGTTCGATGAGATCGACGCCGAAGGAATGAACCGGTTTGCTGTTGGTCAGGCGCCATCCATACGCTTGGTACAGCTTGCAGGCAGCCCTGTGGCTTTCGTGGGTCCACAACACCATCGACGCATAGCCCGCGGATCGTGCAAAATCCATGCATGTCATCAAAAGCCGCGCCCCAAGTCCCCTGCCCCGCGCGTCGGGTTCCAGCAAAAAAAGGCGCAGTTTGGCGGTAGTTTCATCCTGCGCGACACAGAAAATACTACCAAGGCGCTTTCCGTCACTTTCAACGATCCATCCCCTCTCGCGTTGGGGATCATGCCCGGCGACAAATTCGTCCAGAATACGGGCCACCAGCGGAGCGAAGCTCTCGTCAAATCCTTCATCCCGCGCGTAAAGTGTTCCGTGGCGCTCGACCAGCCAATCGCGGTCATCTTCGCGAAACGGCCGGATCTCAGCATTGTCCCCTTGCAGCATCGGCCACACACTCCGCTTGATTCCCATTGCGTTGCAGGCTAGCAGAAACGCTCAGTCCCCGGAGGCGAGAATGGGCATCAATACCGAACGTGACATCGAAGCGAACCTTCAGATCGGTCCGACCGACCATGGAATGGTACGCCTGTTCATCGAGGCGGGCGAGCTGGAAATCCCCATGGATTTCGACCCGGAAGAAGCCGAGGAAATCGCCGACGAGATCCGCGCCGCAGCACAAGCCGCACGCGCCGTCAAAGGCTGAAATCAAAGCCGCGGATCACGCAGGCCGTGCAACCGCCGCGCGGCGTCCATGGCAAATTTCTGGATCATCTTTTTGCGTCTTGCCCCGGCCAACTTGGTCTCGGGGGACATGCGTACGATCTCGGCGTCATAAGCATCCGCAATGATAAGTCCGGTTTCAGCGGGCAGCAGCTCGGTGGGAAAGTCCGTGTCCACCGCCCAGAAGAAGCGGTCGCACCAATCCAGATAACCCTGCCACTTCGAATCGGACATATAGTCCGCCCGGCTGGACTTGCACTCGATCACCCAAAGCTCGCCCTTGGGCCCCAACCCCATGACGTCAACGCGCAACCCGCGGGTCGGGACGAATTCCTCAATCGAAACAAAGCCGTGCGTCACAAGGTGTCTAGAGACACCCCTAGCCAATCTTTGTCCGGGCTGAAGTTCAACTGTCATGCGCAGAGTGTGAACAATTAGTGAACAAATTGTCAAGTTGGCAGGTGTTGATCATCATCCCGGATTTTACCCGGCCCCCATGCCCAGGATTTGCCCCCACATTCAGCTTCCTCACGACCCAGACCAAAAACTGTTGTGCAAGCCCCTTGTGAAACTCAGTGTTGCGCCCTACTTACGCCCTTGGCGGGTTCTGCCCTTCTCGTGACTGGTAGCATTCCGGTGGCCTTAAGCAATTCCGAGGGAGCTGGCTCTGTTCGGGTCCTGGCCCGTTTACCTGGCGCCCACCTGTACATACAGGTCCTCGGGAATCAAAACCGCACGGTTGCCTGGTGGTCCCGCCGCCTTCCGATCAGAGGATTGTCCTCGAATCCGACGCTCGAGAAGTCCCGCCGTTGAGAGGTTTCCTTAGTCTTCTTACGGGAACAATTAAGCACTCGATTGCGACAGTTCCGGCTCTATAGATGCGAAAGTGTTCACGCGCAAAGGGCTGTGCCTGTCGACAAATTGGTCAAAACAAGCGCAAAGCGGCTCTGGCCCATCACGACCGGCGCGCTTCAACGCGCACGTGCTCCAACTTGACCGCGACCGAGGTACCGCCGCGCGGGCCTTTGGGCTTTTCGGCCATGCTCATGATCGCATAGGCGAACTGAACACCCGCAAAGACGATCCCGTTCATGAACCAGATCATGATCAGCGCGACGAAACCGATGTCGGACCCGGTGATGAGGTGACGCAGGTTGGCCACGTTCAAAAGCAGCAGCACCGCGACAAACACAGCCGAGATCACAAAGCCGAGCGCGACCTGGGTGATGTAAAGACGGATCAGTTTCGGCATGACGCACCTCCTTCACACGACAGGAGTCTAGCGCAATTTTATGCCGGGTAAAATCGCCCGTGGCGCGTCAGAACGCCTCGGGCTTGGCCTCGCGGGCCATGTGATCCAGTACCGCGTTGACGAATTTCGGCTCTTTTCCTTCGGGGAAGAAGGCACGCGCCACGTCGACGAATTCGGTGATGACCACCTTGGGCGGCGTGTCGCTCTGGCTCAGCTCGGCGCCGGCCGCGCGGAACAGCGCCCGCAGGGTCGGGTCGATGCGCGAGATCGGCCACTTGGCCACCAGCGCACGGTCGGTCATCTGGTCGATCGGCGCCTGATAGTTCACCGCGTCATCCACCAGCTTGCGGAAGACCGAGCTGTCGCCTTCCAGCATCTCGTCGCCCTCGTAGACCGCGCCGAACCGGTGATCCAGAAACTCGTTGACCACCTGCTCGGTCGTCTGGCCCGACTGCTCCATCTGGAACAACGCCTGCACGGCATACAGCCGCGCGGCGGATTTCATCAGACGTTTCCGGTTTGCCGGTTTCGGCGTATCTGTCTGGGTCATGCTGTCGTTGATCCGTTGCTGTCGCCCGCCACGAGGATGGACTCGGACGGCGGCTTGAATCCGACACCCTTTTTTGAAGCGCCCCACTTACGTCTGAGTGCGATCAGATGCAAGGCCGCAGCCGCCGCGCCGCCACCTTTGTTCATCTTTTCCGGATTCGCGCGCACTTCGGCCTGCGCGTCATTTTCAACCGTCAGGATTCCGTTGCCGATGCACAGCCCCTGCAGGCCCATCAACTGGATCGCGCGGCTGGAGTCGTTGCAGACGGTTTCATAATGCGTGGTCTCGCCCCGGATCACGCAGCCCAGCGCCACATAGCCGTCAAAGTTGCACTGGCGGTCGGCCATGGCAATCGCGGTCGGAATCTCGAGCGCACCGGGCACCTCGACCACCTCGCAGCGGCCGCCAGCGGCCTCGATCTCGGCCTTGGCGCCGCGAACAAGGTCGTCGGCGATGGCGCGATAGAACGGGGCCACGACGATCAGCAGCTTGACCGGGTCGTCGAATTTCGGGGTCGGCAGAACGCCGTGTTTGTCTTGCTCAGCCATGCTCAGTCATCCTTAAGAATCGAGCGGGTCCCGACGATGGACAGGCCAAAGGCGTCCAGACCCAGGTATTTCGTCTGCGGCGAGTCGGTCAGCAGCACCAGTTCCTTGATGCCCATCTTGGACAGGATCTGCGCGCCCAGACCGGTTTGCTTGATGGTGCGCGGGCCTTCGTCCTCGGCCGCGTACAACGAGTTGCGCGGGTTGCGGAACAGGCAGACCACGCCGCGCCCCTCGGCGGCGATCTTTTCCATCGCGCGCGGCAGTTCCTGCGGCGACTTCGGACCAAGACCCAGAATGTCCGAAGCCTCGTGCAGCGCATGGGTGCGGGTCAGCACCGGCTCGGGCGTGCTGATGTCGCCCTTGATCATCACCAAATGCTCAATCCCGTGGGTCTGATCGGTGAAGATCCGCATCTCCCACTCACCGCCATATTCCGACGTGACCATCCGGCGCGCGGTCTCGACCACCAGATTGTCGTGGCGCGCACGGTACGAGATCAGGTCGCTGATTGTGCCGATCTTCAGCCCATGCTCCTTGGCGAATTCGACCAGATCGGGCAGCCGGGCCATGGTGCCGTCGGGCTTCATGATCTCGCAGATCACGCCCGAAGGGTTCAGCCCGGCCAGACGCGAGATGTCCACGGCGGCCTCGGTGTGGCCGGCGCGTACAAGCACCCCGCCCCGCTTGGCGCGCAGCGGAAAGACATGGCCGGGCGTGGCCAGATGCGCCATGGTGTTCTGTTCGTTGATCGCGGTGGCGATGGTCAGCGCCCGGTCGGCGGCCGAGATCCCGGTGCTGACGCCTTCGCGTGCCTCGATCGAGACGGTAAAGGCGGTTTCGTGCCGCGACGAGTTGTTCACGGCCATCATCGGCAGGCCCAGCCGGTCGATCCGCTCGGCCGTCATCGGCAGGCAGATCAGCCCGCGGCCATGGGTGGCCATGAAATTGATCGCCTCGGCATCGGCGAATTCCCCCGGGATCACCAGGTCGCCTTCGTTTTCGCGGTCCTCGTGATCGACCAGAATGTACATCCGGCCCTGGCGCGCCTCTTCGATGATCTCTTCGATCGGGCTGATCGCGTCGCGCAGCTGGGCCTCGACCGGTCCGGGTGTTTCAAAGCTCATGGGGCAGCCTTTCACAGAGCAGGTGTTGCATCGCGGGATAGACCAGCGCGCGCGCAAAGGCCAGTCCGCAAACGAAGTGGGCCGTACCTAACGCGACGCAATTTCTTCGCTGGCGATCACGAAACCTCGGCCAGACGGGCCACGTACCGGGCCAGCGTGTCGATTTCCAGATTGACCCGATCTCCGACCTTCGCTGCACCCCAGGTCGTCACCTCTTTGGTATGGGGAATGAAGTTGATCCCGAAATCGCACCCGTCGACATCGTTGACCGTAAGCGAAGTGCCGTTCAGAGCAACCGAGCCCTTGGGCGCGATGAAGCGCGCCAAATCGTTGGGCGCGCGCAGGGTCACGCGGGTGCTGTCACCTTCTTCGGCCATCGCGACGATCTCTGCGACGCCATCCACGTGTCCCGATACGATATGGCCACCCAATTCGTCACCCACCTTCAAGGCCCGTTCAAGGTTGACCCTTGAGCCCACCTTCCAGCCGTCCAGATTGGTTTTGGAAACGGTCTCGGCGCTGATCTGAACATCGTACCAGTCATCACCCAGCGCGATGACGGTCAGGCAAACCCCGTCGCTGGCGATCGACGCACCAATATCTATGCCGGATGTATCATAGCCTGTCCGAATGCGCGCACGCAGATCGCCCTGCTGCTCCAACTCGATGATTGTGCCGATATCGGTGACGATCCCAGTAAACATTCCGTTAACCCTCTGCGCCTAAGCTGTGCCATGCAATCCACGCCGAGGTAAGGCCAAGTGGCGGGCGGAGCAAGCCCTGCCTTGCCCGGCTGGCCGCAAAAAGGCATAGTTTGCTCAACAAAACACGGGCAACAAGAATTCGAGCATCTGGCATGAGGCAACCGAAGGACAACTCCGACAGTCGCGTATTCCTGTTTCTGCAGGGGCCGCATGGGCCGTTCTTCAGCGGCCTGGGGCGCATGTTGCGCGCGGCTGGCGCGCAGGTATGGCGTGTCGGGTTCAACGCCGGGGACCAGGCCTTTTGGTTCGATCGCGCCAGCTATATCCCCTATCGCGGCGGGCTAGAAAACTGGCCGGAAAGCCTGACGAACATCATCCTGTCGCGCGGTGTAACCGACATCGTGCTTTATGGCGATGTTCGCTCGGTACACGCCGACGCGATCCGTACGGCGCGAAGCCACGGCATCCGTGTTCATGTGTTCGAGGAAGGGTACCTTCGACCTTGGTGGGTCACCTATGAACGCAATGGGTCAAACGGACATTCTCGCCTGATGGATCTGGAAATCGCCCAGATGCAGCAAGCGTTGCAAAGCTCGGGCGCCAAAACGCCCCCACCCCCGTCACATTGGGGGGATATGCGGCAACACATTTTCTACGGCGCACTGTACCACTGGTTCGTTCTGTGTGCGAACCGTGGGTACCGTAATTTCCGCCCGCACCGAGAAGTGCCTGTCTCAAAGGAATTCAAACTGTATTTCAAACGTTTGGCGCTCATGCCGATCCATCGACTGCAGCGCGTTCTCGCCACCTGGCGCGTAAGGCGCGGCGGGTTCCCCTATCATCTGGTGCTGCTGCAACTGGGGCACGACAGTTCGGTCCAGGCGCATTCAGACTTTTCATGCATGGCCGATTTTATCACCCCGGTGATGGAGGGGTTCGCCAAGGGCGCTCCGTCCCACCACCGCCTTGTCATCAAGGAACATCCCCTTGAGAACCAGCGCGAGCCGCTAAGAAGACGCGTCCAAGCACTTGCGCGCGAACTGGGCATTTCGGATCGCGTGCAATACGTGCCCGGGGGAAAGCTGGCGCGACTTCTGGATCACGCGAGCTCGGCCCTGACCATCAACTCCACCGCCGGACAGCAGGCTCTGTGGCGCGGCATCCCTCTGCGTGTCTTCGGCAAGTCGGTCTACGACAAGCCTGAACTGGTCTCGCATCAACCGATTGACGAATTCTTCAGGCACCCGCAAAAACCGGACACGGAAGCCTATCGGGCATACCGCCAATTCCTGTTGGAAACCAGCCAAGTGCCGGGCGGCTATTACTCGCGCGGCGGACGGCGCCAGTTGCTGCGGCGGGTTGCTGACATGATGTTGCAGGCTCGCGACCCTTATCAGGCCGCGCTGACCGGAATCGCGACCATCACGCCACAGTTGAAAATCGTTGAGTGACGCGGTGCTTCGCTGGCTGGAACTTGAAGTATGAAACCGCTAGTTTGACCTCAAACCAAAAGACTACATACGAAACTCGAGGTATTTCGGCAGTGCAGCGTTTCCCTACTCGATGGATACGAGGGTTTTCCCTCGTTGCAGCCATTGGTCTACTGACAGCGTGCCAACTGCCCAAGGCAGGGCCGAACAAAACCGAAATTCTGGCGGGCTCGACAGTCAATGGCGGCAACGCCCACGTGGTCGAAGTTGATGACCGGGTGGCCCACGTCACCTCTGCGGTTCCACAGTTTGGCTTTCCCCCTGCCTTCCGGTCAGCACAAAGCGTAACATCCGACACCATTCGTCCCGGCGACGTGCTTGGCCTGACCATCTGGGAAAACGTCGACGACGGTCTGCTGGCTGGTGAAACCGGCCCATCGACCAATCTCGATGAGGTTCAGGTCGACAGCGAAGGCTTTATTTTCGTGCCCTATGCCGGCCGCTTGCGCGCCTCGGGCAACACGCCCGAGCAGCTACGCTCGCTGATTGCGGAAAAGCTGCGCGAGCAAACGCCTGATCCGCAGGTTCAGATCCGCCGCGTGGCGGGTGACGGTGCGACGGTCTCGGTAACCGGTACGATCGGCGCCTCTGGCATCTACCCGATCGAGCGCCCGACCCGCACGCTTTCGACGATGCTTGCCAGGGCCGGCGGCGTGGCGGTCGCCCCGGATATTGCGCTGGTCACGGTGATCCGCGGCAATCAGCGTGGCACCGTGTGGTATGACGATCTGTTCCGCAATCCTGAAACCGACATCGCACTGCGCGGCGGTGATCGCATCCTGGTCGAACAGGACACCCGGTCGTATATCGCGCTGGGGGCCACGGGTGGGCAATCCCGGGTCGCCTTCGACAGTCAGGATCTGTCCGCGCTGGAAGCACTGGCGCAGGTCGGCGGCTTGCAATCGCTGTCCTCAGATCCCACAGGGATCTTCGTTCTGAGGGACGAACGTGAAGATATCGCACGCAAAGTGCTGGGCCAGCCGAACCTTCAGGGCGAACAACGCGTGATCTACCTGCTGAACCTCACGGCGCCCAACGGTCTGTTTGTAGCACGTGATTTCGTGATCCGCGACGACGACACGATTTACGTGACCGAAGCCCCCTATGCACAGTGGACCAAGTCGATTTCGCTGATTGCCGGCGGTCTGACACCCGTTGCAAACGTCGCCACGCTGACCGGAAACTGAGGCATGAAACCCGGCGCCGACACTGCGGACGCCGAGGATCGAACGCGCCTGTATGTCTACAATGGCGGGTTTCTGACCCAACGCAGGGTCAGACGCATCCTGTCGCTGGCAGGATTCGACATTCGCGTTGGGCTTCCGCGTTCGGGCGACATGGTGGGCATCTGGGGCGAAAGCCCGACCGCGCACCGCGGAACCCGAGTAGCGAAAGACCGGAATATCCCGCTGTTGCGGGTCGAAGATGCATTCCTGCGATCCCTGCTGCCGGGGCGCGATCACGAGCCGCCACTGGGCCTGCTTCTGGAACGACGTGCGATGCATTTCGATCCGTCACAGCCGTCGGACCTCGAAACTCTGCTGGCCACGCACCCGCTGGATGACACCGCCCTGCTGGATCGGGCGCGCGGCGCGATCGCACGGCTGAAGGAATCGCATCTGAGCAAGTATTCGGCCTGCGACCCGGATATCGCACCCCCGGATCCGGGCTATGTGCTCGTTGTCGATCAGATACAGGGCGATGCGGCGGTTACGGCAAGCCGGGGCGACCCCGCGCGGTTTCTCGAAATGCTGATCATGGCCCAAGAAGAAAACCCCGGCGCGCGTGTGATCATCAAGACCCACCCGGAAACGCTGCAGGGCCATCGGCGCGGTTTCTTCTCGGAGGATGATGAAACTGATCGTGTTTCCCTGTTGGCGGATCAGATCAGCCCCTGGTCGTTGCTGGAAGGCGCGATTGGCGTCTATACCCTGTCTTCGCAACTGGGGTTTGAGGCCATTCTGGCCGGTCACAAACCTAGGGTTTTTGGGCAACCCTTCTATGCCGGGTGGGGTCTGACGCAGGACGAGATGCCTCTGCCGCGCCGGCAGCGCAATCTGACCCGCGCTCAACTATTCGCTGCCGCCATGATACTGTACCCGACGTGGTACGATCCCTATCGCGACCAGCTGTGTGAACTTGAAACGGTGCTGGATACGCTTGAGGCCCAGAGCCGCGCCTGGCGACAGGACAGGCACGGCTGGACAGCGTCTGGAATGCGCCTGTGGAAACGCAGGCATATTCAGCAAACCTTCGGGAAGTGGAAAAAAGTCCGTTTCGTGCCAGAACCGCCTTCGGCGTCCGACAGGCCGCATATGGTCTGGGCCAATCGTGATCTGGAAGCCGAAGATGTGGTCCGCGTCGAAGACGGTTTTCTGCGCTCGCGCGGGTTGGGGGCCAACCTTGTGCCGCCGCTTTCACTGGTGACCGACGACCTTGGAATTTACTACGACCCCACCCGACCCAGCCGTCTGGAGGAACTGATCACCGCTCGCGAAGAGTTGCGACCCGATCAGGAGATACGGATACGCCGCCTGGTGACGCAACTCACCGCGGCGGGGCTAAGCAAATACAATACGGGCGGCAGTTGCCCGCCCTTGCCGGACGGGCACCGGATTCTTGTACCTGGCCAGGTAGAGGATGACGCCTCGATCCGGTTGGGCACCAGCACGGTCCGCACAAATCTCGAGCTGCTGAGCACCGCTCGCGCGGCCAATCCCGACGCAGTTCTGATCTACAAACCGCATCCGGATGTTGAGGCCGGGCTTCGGGACGGTCGAACAGACGCCGAGGGTTTGGCCGATGTCGTCCTCTACGAGGTCGACCCGGCACTGGTTCTGCCGGAGGTTCAGGAGGTCTGGACTATGACCTCACTGCTCGGGTTCGAAGCTCTGCTGCGCGGGATACAGGTCACTACGCTTGGGGCCCCGTTCTACGCCGGCTGGGGTCTGACGACGGACCTTGGATCGGTCCCGGCACGACGAGGCGCGCGACCGACGGTGCTGGGCCTGGCCTACGCCACGCTCATCGACTATCCACGGTATTTTGATCCAATCACTCGCGATGCCTGCCCGGCGGAGGTTGTCGCAGACCGTTTGGCGCAGGGCCCGATTTCACCTGCTGGGCCGGAAATCCGGCTGCTGGCCAAGCTTCAGGGGGCTTTTGCAACACATGCGAACCTGTGGCGCTAGGGCTCGCCGCTAGCGGACCGGCCTGCGCCAGACATGCAGAACATCGCCACCCAAGTCCCGGGTTTCGACCAGCGCAAAGCGAGGCGCGTCGCCCAGTTCCTCAAGCCCCATGGCGCCAATGGCGGGCAAGCCTTCGGCCCCGATGGCCAAGCCCGCGCTGAAACCGACCAACTCGTCGACCAGATCATTTGCCAGTAGGGACGCGGCCAATGCTGAGCCCCCCTCGCAGAACACCCGGGTCAGACCGGCCTGCCCCAATTGGTGGAGTATGTCTGCAGCGTCGATCCGGTGATCCTGCAACGCGCAGGATATCAGCCGCGCGCCCAGTCCCTGCCACGCCGCGGCACGCTCGGGATCGGGCGACGGGCCATGGCATAGCCAAACGGGAATATCCGAGGCAGTTCGGGCCAACTGGCTGAGCAAAGGCAATTCGAGGTGACGTGAAACCACGACACGCACGGGCTGCCGGTCGATACCCAGATCACGAACCGTCAGCGAAGGATCGTCGGCCCGCGCGGTGCCCGCGCCGACCATCACCGCATCGTGCCGCGCACGCATGGCATGCACCGCCCGGCGGGCCTCGGGGCCGGTGATCCACTTGCTCTGCCCGGTCTCGGTTGCGATCCGTCCATCAAAGCTGCTGGCAAGTTTCAGCGTCACGAAGGGTCGGCCTTGCTCGGTCTTCATGAAAAAGCCCGCGTGATCCATTGCCGCCTGATCGCTCAGAACCCCGGTCGTGACCTCAATCCCGGCATCGCGCAACATGGCAAACCCCTGCCCCGCGACGCGCGGATCGCTGTCCTCGATCGCCGAAACCACACGGGCCACTCCGGCGTCAATCAAAGCCTGGGCACAAGGTGGCGTTTTGCCGTGATGCGAACATGGCTCCAGCGAGACATAAGCGGTCGCGCCACGCGCCTGTTCGCAGGCCTGGGCCAGAGCTTCGGTTTCCGCATGAGGGCGACCGCCGGGCTGCGTCCAACCGCGCCCGACGATCCTGCCGTTTTTCACCAGAACGCATCCAACCGCGGGGTTGGGCCAGCAAGATCCTTGTCCGCGCCGCCCCAAGGACAGGGCCAGCGCCATGTATCGCTTGTCTGTTTCGGTCACTCGTCAGTCGATGGCTGCGGCGGGCGCAGTTCGTGGACGAACTCCTCGAAATCATCGGCCGCCTGGAAATTCTTGTATACGCTCGCAAAGCGAACATAGGCGACGGTGTCGATCCGCGCCAGAGCTTCCATGACGATCTCGCCGATCTTGTTGGACGGAATGTCGGTCTCACCCATGCTTTCCAAGCGCCGCACGATGCCGGATATCATCTGGTCGATGCGGTCCGGATCAATCGGGCGCTTCTGCATCGAAATTCGGATTGACCGTTCCAGTTTGTCCCGATCGAAATCCTCGCGTTTGCCATTTGTCTTGATAACCACGAGGTCGCGCAACTGGACCCGCTCATAGGTGGTGAAACGGCCCCCGCATGCGGGGCAGAACCGACGCCTGCGGATGGCCACGTGATCTTCTGCCGGACGTGAGTCCTTGACCTGAGTATCGATATTTCCGCAAAACGGGCAGCGCATCCGCCGTCTCCTCGTCCCTTGTTCCGCCTCTTTTTGTCAGCGCTGTGGCCGACTTATCCACAACTATAGGGCAGCCGCTAGAGTTTGGGTAGTCGGAAATTTCAACCGCTATATGCAGGGTCACCCAAAATGCGCCGCAACTCGGCGAACATGGCGCGCGGTCCGGTGTTCGAACAGGTAGATACCCTGCCATGTTCCCAAGGCAGGTTGCCCACGTCGGACCGGGATCGAAAGCGAGACCGGCATCATAGCCGCCTTGATATGGGCCGGCATGTCATCGGGCCCTTCATACGTATGTTTCAGATAAGACATCGACGGATGATCTGTGGGCGGAACCAGCTGCGAGAAAAATGCCTGCAGGTCCGTCTGAACCTCGGGATCCGCGTTTTCCTGTATCAAGAGTGAACAGGATGTGTGGCGGACGAACAGCGTCAGCAATCCGTCGGCCCCACTTGAGGACAGCCAGTCACGGATGTCGGAGGTGAACTCGTACAGCCCCTGCCCTCGGGTTTCGATGGTGAATTCGGCCTGCATCAACCGGGTGGCCCTGTTTGCGTCAGTTGAAGAATGGGCGCACGTTGCACCGGGCATTCGCACCTTGGACCGACATGCTGTAGCCCGGTTGAAATCCAGAAACCACTACGCTGGGTTGCTGTGGCACGCCGCCTGTCGGCGGTTTGATCGAAAACTGCACGGCGGTCCGACGCCCGGTTGTCACACTGGGCCCATAGCCGCGCAAAACGTAAATCCGCTGCTGCCAGCCGGCCCCCAGTTTGCGCCGAGCAAAATCCGCCGCCGCGCACCAATACCCATCAACGTCCTGCCGGGCGCGGGGGATGACCTCAAAATCGGTGCTGTTCATCGGCTCGGTCCGGTACCCGTTCGGGGCGGCGTCAGTCTCGACCGGAGCGGCTGCAACCATTGCCGCCAACGCGGCGCATGTCAGAATATGTTTCATTGCAAATATCTTCCCTGATTTCGACACGCATCATAGCCTAGTTTTTCACCAAGCCCAGAACAGCGTCGTTCACGATGATTTCAGGAACAGTGCGCACGCGAGTGGTGCCTTGCGTCCGGGGAACTGGGACATGCATTCAATGTGTGCCGGGGAGCCACAGATCGGTTGGTGTAACCAAATCCTTCGGCTCTGCCCGATCCCCACGGGACTGACCCGGCACGCGGCTGATCTATGACGGCCGTACCATCGAGTCTTTCTTTGCCCGGCCACGTCTTTGTGATCTGAAGCCATTTCCGGTGCACGTAAGTGCGCCGTGTCTGACCCTGTGTGGAAACGGTCACCTCACAAAAACTATGCAAATGACAAAATTCGCTACATAATCCGGCCAATTCAGTGGGTTCCGGAGCGTGGCATGCAAGTCGATATCGCCAGAATTCAGCTGCTGGCGTCCGCGTTGCAGGATCAGGCAGGGAATACTGATACGGTCGTTCGAGTCCTCGCCAAAAGCGGGCTGAGTGCGCAAGACCTCGCGCCGCCTGCAAAGTTGTACAGTGCCCATAGCGAGGCCTTGTTTGCCCGCCACGCTTGCGATGAACTCAACGACATCCTGTTCGGCGCGCGAACGGGCTTGCAGTTCAGCGCAACTTCTAGCCTGACCGCTTATATCAGCAAGTATTCCCGGGATCTCCGGCAGGTACTGGAGAACGCCAACCACTTCCACCGGCTGATTGATCCGGCCATCGCCGTGAGGCTGCATGAGTCTGGAAATTCGGCAACCATCGAGGCCAGGTGGAAGGACCCAAGCTTTTCGCGGTACCACCGGCGAACCGAGTTCCTCATGTTTGCCTGCATTGCCCGCCTGCGTGCTCTGACGGGGATCCCGATCCAACCGATCGAACTACGGTTTCAGCACAAGGTCGGCGCGCGAGAGGAAGACTATTCCAAACTCGGCAAATTCCCGGTGGTGTTTGGCGCGGAAAAGCTCGAGATCATTTTGCCGCAATCAACGCTCGACGTGCCTGTCCCGACCTACGACCCCAGCTTGCGACAGCACCTGATGGAATATGGTGACCGTCTTCTGCGTGAAAACAGTGACGAAAAACAGACATTGCGGTCGCGGGTCGAAGGGCGGATCACCCAATCGCTTCCGGGAGCCATCGCCCGCGCCGAACAGGTCGCCAAGGATCTGGGCATGAGCCCGCGGACATTCGGTCGGCGCCTGACCGAGGAAGGCACCAGCTTTCGCGAAATTGTCGACGACCTGCGCTGTGACCTCGCCAGAACGTTTCTGAAGAACGACATGAGCCTATCTGAGATCTCATACAGCCTTGGCTACGCAGACCAGGCGGCGTTTTCGACTGCCTTCAAACGCTGGACCGGGCAATCTCCCAGCGCGTACAAGGATAAGTCCCGGCGCAGAATGCTTGCCTGACAAGCGGCCGGGGGTCATCAGCGTTGCCGCCTCGCCCCGACCTGTCCCATGAGTGGACACAAGCGATATGGTCCGCGAAAGCTCTGACCACTTGCGAATTCCCGCCAAACTGAATTCACGTTTGGCCGTCGTGAACCAAACCGCAGCTCAAATGAAAAAAGGCGCCTCGGTCGAGGCGCCTTTTTGATCACTGATCCAGGAAGGACCGCAGCTTTCGGCTTCGGCTGGGATGTTTCAGCTTGCGCAGGGCCTTGGCTTCGATCTGCCGGATACGTTCGCGCGTCACGCTGAACTGCTGACCAACCTCTTCCAGCGTGTGGTCGGTGTTCATGCCGATGCCGAAACGCATCCGCAGAACACGCTCCTCGCGCGGGGTGAGCGAGGCCAGTACACGCGTGGTGGTTTCCTTGAGGTTTTCCTGAATGGCGCTGTCCAGCGGCAGCACGGCATTCTTGTCCTCGATGAAATCGCCCAGTTGGCTGTCTTCCTCGTCCCCGATCGGAGTTTCCAGAGAAATCGGCTCCTTGGCGATCTTCATCACCTTACGGACCTTTTCCAGCGGCATCTGCAGCTTTTCGGCCAGTTCTTCCGGCGTCGGCTCGCGGCCGATCTCGTGCAGCATCTGGCGGCCGGTCCGCACCAGCTTGTTGATCGTCTCGATCATGTGCACCGGAATACGGATGGTGCGCGCCTGATCCGCGATCGAGCGCGTGATCGCCTGACGGATCCACCAGGTCGCATAGGTCGAGAACTTGTAGCCACGGCGGTATTCGAACTTGTCCACCGCCTTCATCAGGCCGATGTTGCCTTCCTGAATGAGATCAAGGAATTGCAGGCCACGGTTGGTGTATTTCTTGGCGATCGAGATCACCAGGCGCAGGTTGGCCTCGACCATTTCCTTCTTGGCCTGACGCGCCTCTTTCTCGCCTTTCTGGACCTGCTGCACGATGCGGCGGAATTCGCTGATGTCCAGACCGACATACTGACCGATCTGCGCCATGTCGTTGCGCAGTTCTTCGACCTTGTCGGACGAGCGTTCGATGAACATCTGCCAGCCGCGACCCGGCTTTTGGGCCATGTCGGACAGCCAGTTGGGATCAAGTTCACGACCGCGATACTCGTCAATGAACTCACGGCGGTTGATGCGGGCCTGGTCGGCCAGCTTCACCATGGCGCTGTCCAGCGACATCACCCTTTTGTTGATGCCGTACAACTGATCGATCAGGGCTTCGATCCGGTTGTTGTGCAGATGCAGGCCATTCACCAGTTCAACGATCTCGGCGCGCAGCTTTTGATAGGTCTGCTCATCCTTGTCGCTGAACGACCCATCCTCGTTCAGAGTTGCCGAGATCCGGCTGTCCTGCATCTCCGAGAGCTTTGCGAAATCCGTCGAGATCCGCTCAAGCTGAGTCAGAACCTGATCTTTCAGTGCCGCTTCCATCGCGGCCAAAGACATGTTCGCCTGATCGTCTTCATCATCGTCATCGTCGTTGGCAATCGGGTTGCCGTCGGCATCCAGTTCGGGACCCGTGTCCTTGGCGGGCTTGGCGGCCGTGACAGCCGAAGTATCCACCACCGGCTCTTCTACGTCGCCATCCTCGTCCATCTGATTGCCGAACGTCGCTTCCAGATCGATGACATCGCGCAGCAGGATGTCCTCGGACAACAGTTCGTCATGCCAGATCGAGATCGCCTGGAAGGTCAGCGGGCTTTCGCAAAGCCCGAGGATCATGGTGTTGCGACCGGCTTCGATCCGTTTCGCGATGGCGATTTCGCCCTCGCGGCTCAGCAGTTCTACCGACCCCATCTCGCGCAGATACATGCGCACCGGGTCATCGGTCCGGTCCAGCTTTTCGGTTTGCGCACCGGCCAGCGCAACCTCGCGGTTGCTGTCGGTGGTGACCAGATCGGTCGAGCCCTTCTGCTCTTCCTCTTCGGCCTCTTCGTCTTCGATGATGTTGATGCCCATCTCGGACAGCATCGACATCACGTCCTCGATCTGTTCCGAACTGACCTGATCCGGCGGCAGGACCTGGTTGAGCTGATCGTAAGTGATGTAGCCTTTCTCGCGAGCCTCGGCGATCATCTTCTTGACCTGGGCCTGGCTCATGTCCAGCGAGATTTCCTGTTCCTGGTCGTCGGACTTCCGTTCCTCGTTGGTATCCTTGGCGGCCATTCAGTGCTCCTGCAGGGATGGGTGATTCGATGAGACCGAATCATTAGCGCGTAGAAGTGATTCGGCCACCCGTTTACCCGTTTTTCTTTTCCAGTGCTTTATGAAAACACCACTTCAGCGGCGTTTCCGCTCGAACTTGATACCGGACATGATCGCCTGAAACGCGTCTTTCTCGTCACGATTGATTCGCGCCCCGTTGTCCGCAATGTCGAAAATGGCCCTGTCCTCGTTCTGGCTGCGGCTTGCGCGGTTGCGCTCTTCGGCGGCCTGGGCCAACCGGAACGTCAACGCTTCGTCCGCCAGTTCGGACAACTCCTCTTCGGCTTCAGCAATCTCGGCATCCAGCCCCCGGAGCGCTTTGATTTTTGCGAGTTCCTCGGCCAGAGTCATCTGTGCCTTTTCGACGTCGCCCGGTTTGTGCACACAGGGGATTACAGCGACATGGCGAAGGGCCAGCAGGTTTTCAAGAGGGGCCGGCCCCAAAGACTGAACAATGTGCTCTTTGAGGTTGTCGGGATCGTCGATCGCGTGCCGCAGGATCGCATCGCGCAGGGCCGCGTGATCGGGGTTCAGGCATTCCATCTCTTCCAGTTGGTGCTCGAATTGCACGACCACCTCAGGGTTCAGGATTGCAATCGCCAGGATTGCCGCTTCACGCAGTTGGATATCCGCATTCTCCGAGGACGCAAGGAACGAGGCCCGCGCATCCGGAGTTGCCGACGGTTTTGGCGGTTGCCATTTGCCTTTCGGCTGCCAGTTTCGAGCCCCTGCCCCTTGCCGCTGCGGGCGGAAAAGCTGCCAGCGGAGGTCCTTGATTTCCTGCCCGTAATGCGACCGGATCGAAGGATCGCGGATCAGTTGGATCTTTTCGCGCAGCGCCTTGTCGAGGGCCGCCTTGCGCTCGGGGCTGTCGAACACCTTGCCCTCGGTCTCGCGCCGCCACAAAAGCCGCACCATCGGAATGGCCGCGTCCAGCACCGCCTGAACCGCCTCCGGGCCTTCGGCGCGCAGCAGATCGTCGGGATCCTTGCCCTCGGGCATCAGGGCGAACCGCAGAGACTTGCCGGCCACCAGCAACGGCAGCGCCAGGTCGATGGCCCGCATCGCCGCGCGCAGGCCGGCCGTGTCGCCGTCCAGCGCGATGACCGGCTCGTCGGAGATGCGCCACAGCATGTGCAGCTGGTGTTCTGTGATCGCGGTGCCCAGCGGCGCGACGGCGGCGCCGAAGCCTGCCTCGGACAGGGCGATCACATCCATATAGCCCTCGGCCACGATCAGCGGTTGCCCCTTGCCCGCCGCCTGACGGGCCGGTCCGTGGTTGTATAGGCTTCGCCCCTTGTCGAACAGCGCGGTCTCGGGCGAGTTCAGATATTTGGCGTTGTCATTGGGGTCCATCGCCCGCCCGCCGAACGCGATGCACCGGCCGCGCGGATCGCGGATCGGGAACATGATGCGGTTGCGGAAGGTGTCATAGGGCTTTTTGCCCTTGTTCGACGGCTTGGCCAGACCGGCGCCCAGGATCAGGTCCTCGGCCACATTCTTGCCGCGCAGATGGTCCCACAATGCCTGCCAGCCATCGGGCGCAAACCCGATTTCCCAGCGGTCCAACGCCTGAGCGTCCAGACCGCGACGGTCCAGATAGGCGCGCGCCTCGGCCCCTGCCCCGGTCTTGAGTTGCAGGCGGAAGAATTGCACCGCCTGCTCCATGACATCGGCCAATTGCGCCCGATGGTCCTGCTTTTCCTGCGCCTTGGGGTCGCGCGCGGGCATCGGCAATCCGGCCTCGCGCGCCAGGATCTCGACCGCCTCGATGAACGAGACGTTCTCGGTTTCCTTCACAAAGCTGATCGCGTCGCCCTTGGCATGGCACCCGAAGCAGTAATAGAACCCCTTTTGGTCATCCACATGGAACGAGGCGGTTTTTTCGTGATGGAACGGGCATGGTGCCCACATGTCGCCCTTGCCCGGATTGGACTTGCGGTTGTCCCACATGACCTTGCGCCCGACGACCTGAGACAGGCTCAGACGGGTGCGTAGCTCATCCAGAAATCCAGGGGGCAATGACATGCTTCATACATGGCAGAAACCGGGCCGCCCGCCAAGGGCGCGGCAGGCGTTTGTCCACAGCCAATTCGCGGCCCTGTGGATTACTGCTGCAAGCACAGCTCCATCCAGGCGGCGCCAAGGTCTTTTTTGCGGATGTCGCGCATCTTCTGCTCATAGACCCACGGTGTGATCAACGGGATCGCAGCGTTGTAGTTCTCGGGCCAGGTTGGGCCGGCCTCGGCCACCGCTTCCGGAACGTCCCGTTCTTTCACGCGATCAAGACGGGCTTTTTGTACCGCCGCCACAACGTCTGCTTGATAGCGGCAGCTTTGCTCCTTGGTTTCAGCGGCAGCCAGCGGTGTGGCAAGCAGTGTGGCGGCAAGTGCGATGCGCAGCATAAGGTCCCCTTGGAATCAGTTCTTTGCAACAGTCTAACCGCGTGCTGCCACACCTTCCATTGCCCTCTGCAGATCATGCACCAACGATGTGGCCATCGACCGGAACACCATGATCTGAAAGGCTTTCTCGCCAACCCGAGTGATTGACGCCGTCATGTGAAACAGCAGCGTGCGCGCCGTATGTCCGCGCTTGAATTGTTGCGGGCGCAGATCGATGGGCACCAGACGGGCCAGAACATCCTCGGCCCCGTCGCCCTCAAGCTGCACCACGGCCCAGGCATCAGACTGGTCGACGACCACGGCGTGGGCGGACAGCGACGGGTCCGGCGTGGGGCCGATCAACATGGTCTGACCCGGGCCGAACCAGACCGCACGCGCGCCCGACTTCCCGGTGGCGCGGTTCGGGGCCGGCAGGGCCATGCCATGCGCCGCCTTCATCGCCTCGGACAGTGATTTGGCCTGCCCTTGAAAGGCCGAAACCGCATGTATCGCGCCCGGGTCGACCTCGGTGACCGAGACCGTTCCGATGGTCAGCGGCAGCAGCCCGTCGCACGGGGTCTGGGCAATCAGCTTATCCACGCACACGCTCTCCCTCTGGATCAAAGAACACCGGGTCCATCACCTCGCATAGCGTGGTCACGCCGCGCAGGTGATCGACCATCTTGACGATCTCGCCATGACGGTCGGGACCGTCGGCCAGGAACACCAACCCCAGCATGCTGCCCAGCGTCGGCGAATAGCAGACCGAGGTCACATAGCCCTGATCGTTGGTGCGCACCGGCGCGTCTTCTTCCTTGTACAGATGGGCGCCGGCCAGCAACTGGCGGCTTTCCCCGATGGGTTTGAGCCCGACCAACCGCTCGCGCCCCGGCTCCTCAAGCCCCGGGCGTTCGGACATGGTCTTGCCGATACAGTCCTTTTTCTGCGACACCATCCGGCCCATCCCGATATCATATGCCGTGGTCCGCCCGTGGATTTCTGCATGGGTGATGAACCCCTTCTCGATCCGCAGGACGTTCAGCGCCTCCATCCCATAGAGACCGCCACCCAGCGCCTCGGCCCGTCGGGTCAGGATGTCGAACAGGCTGGCCCCATACCGCGCAGGCACGGCGATCTCATAGGCGTGTTCGCCCGAGAACGAGATCCGGAACAGACGCCCCGGCACCCCCAGAACCGACACCGGCCCGCAGGCCATGAACGGCCACGCAGCATCATCCAGCGGAGTGTCCAGAACGCCGTTCAGCACCTCGCGCGATTTGGGGCCGGCCACGGCGAATTGCGCCCATTGTTCCGTCACTGAAACCAGCGACACGTCCCAATCGGGCCGCAGCCCTTGGCGCACGAATTCTAGATGTTTCATCACATCACCGGCGGCGGCGGTCGTGGTGGTCATCAGGAAATGACTGTCACCCAGACGCGCGGTGGTGCCGTCATCCATGACGAACCCGTCCTCGCGCAGCATCAGCCCATAGCGCACGCGCCCGACCTTCAGTGTCGAAAAAGTGTTGGTATAGACGAAATCCAGAAATCGCGCGGCGTCGCGCCCCTGAATGTCGATCTTGCCCAGGGTCGAGACATCGCACACGCCGACCGCCGTGCGCACCATCTGCACCTCGCGGTCGCAGGACTGGCGCCACGTGGTTTCGCCCGGCTGCGGGAAATAGCTGGGCCGATACCACAGCCCGGCCTCGACCATCGGTGCCCCGCGCGCCACTGACGCCTTGTGCGAGGTGGTGAAGCGCTGCGGCTTGAAACCCGCCCCCTCGGCCCCCGCGCCCAGCGCGGCGATGGCGACCGGCGCGTAAGGCGGGCGGAAGGTGGTGGTTCCGGTCTCGGGGATCGCCCGCCCGGTGGCATCCGCAAGAATGGCCAGCGCCGCGACATTCGAGTTCTTGCCCTGATCGGTGGCCATGCCCTGCGTGGTATAACGCTTCATGTGCTCGACCGAGCGGAAATTCTCGGTCGCGGCCTGTTTGACATCCTTGACGGTCACGTCGTTCTGGAAATCCAGCCACGCGCGCCCCTTGCCCGGCACCGCCCACAGCTGCGCGATTTCATAGAGCTGATCCTCGGCCTGCGGCGGCTCGAGTTTGGGCGCCTTAAGGCCCAGATCACCCAGCGCCTCGGTCGCAGCCGAAATGCCCTCGCTCAGACAAGCCGCGGTCGAGAACGCGCCGTTGCAGGCCCCGGCCGGGCGCATCCCGGGCACGGCGCCCGGCGTGGGCACGAAGGCGGCAATGTCACGCCGCCAGGTCGGGCGCCCGTTCATGTGGCAGGTCAGGTGGACCGAGGGGTTCCATCCGCCGGTCATCGCCAGGCAGTCGGTCTGAATGCGCTCTTCTCCGCTGGCGCGGCGCACGGTGATCGACTCCAAGCCCTTTCGCCCCGAAGTGCCGCGGACCTGCGCCCCATGCAACACCGGATAGTCGGTTGCCACCGGCCCGTCATGGCGGCTGTCGATCACGGCGGCAACGTGGACACCGGCGGCCAGCAGGTCGCGGGCCGTCCGGTGGATTTCATCGGTGTTGCCGAAAATCGTGACGCTCCGGCCGGCGGCGACGCCCCAGCGGTTCAGATAGGCCCGAACGGCCCCGGCGGTCATGATGCCGGGCCGATCATTGTCGCGAAACGCCACCGGACGCTCCAGCGCCCCGGCTGCCAGAACCGAGCGGCGGGCGGCGATCCTCCAATAGGTTTCCAGCGGCGCACCGGCGGGGCGGTCGCTCGTATGGTGCAAGACCCGCTCGAGCGCGGCAAAGGTGCCCTGATCGTAGGCACCCGCCACGGTCGTGCGGGTCATCAGCCGCACATTCTCCATCGCCCGCAGTTCAGCCAGAACCTCGTCTACCCAAACGTGACCCGGCTTGCCATCCACCTCGAGCGTCTCGGCCAGCAGCCGCCCGCCCATCTGGTTGCTTTCATCGGCCAGAATGACATCCGCCCCGGCCCGGCCGGCCGTCAAGGCGGCCATCAAACCCGCCGGACCAGCCCCGATCACCAGCAGGTCGCAGAAGGCATAGGCGCTTTCATACCTGTCGGCGTTGGCCTGCCCGGACAGCGCGCCCAACCCCGCGGCGCGGCGGATCATCGGTTCGTACAGCTTCTCCCAGAAGCTGCGGGGCCACATGAAAGTCTTGTAGTAGAAACCCGCCCCCAGGAAGGGCGCGGCCAGATCGTTCACCGCCATCACGTCGAAGCTCAGACTGGGCCAGCGGTTCTGGCTGCGCGCCTCGAGGCCCGGATAGATCTCTTGCACCGTGGCCCGCACATTGGGGTCCTGCACGGCGCCTCGGCCGATGGTGACCAAAGCGTTCGGCTCTTCGCTGCCGGCGGTCAGGACGCCGCGCGGGCGATGATATTTGAACGACCGCCCCATCAGGCGCACGCCATTGGCCAGCAGCGCCGAGGCCAGCGTGTCACCCTGAAAACCCGAATACCGGATTCCGTCGAAGGAAAACTCGACCGGTGAGCCGCGGTCGATCAGCCCCCTGCCCGCGACCCTCATCGTTTGCCCCCGGAGGCAGGCTCGGTCGCCGCTATTTCGTGGGTCAGCGTGTTGCGTGTCACGACGATCCATGCGCCGCAGCCGCCCTCGTGATACCACAGGTCCCGCGTCTCGCCGGCCGGGTTGTCGCGCAGATAGACGAAATCGTCCCAAACGTCAGGCCCGGCATCCGGGGCGGGCCGGTCCAGATCGACGGCGGCCCCGCGATAGTAGAACTCGCGGCGGTCGCGCTCACCGCAATACGGGCAGGTGATCCTCATGGCCGCGCCTCCTGGCTTTCACAAATTTTCGAAAGAAACATCCCGGCCGCCCCTAATGCAGATTGTGCTGAGAGCCCTTGCCCTCTTCATCGATGATCCCGCGCCCGGTGCGGAAGCGATCCAGCCGGAACCCCGTCGCGTTCTCGTGGTACCGGTCGGTGGCCATCAGGTGGGCGAACACGTTGCCCGAGCCCGGAACCGCCTTGAACCCGCCGTAGTTCCAGCCGCAGTTCAGATACAGCCCGTCGATATGGGTGCGGTCGATGATCGGCGACCCGTCCGGCGACATGTCCATGATCCCGCCCCAGGACCGCAGCACCCGGGCCTTGCCGATCATAGGCATCAGGGCCACTCCGGCCTCCATCACGCTTTCGACCGTCGGCAGATTGCCCCGCGCAGCGTAGGAGGCATAGAAATCCAGGTCGCCGCCGAACACCAGCCCGCCCTTGTCGGATTGGCTGATGTAGAAATGCCCCATGCCGAAGGTCACGACGTGGTCGATGCAAGGCTTCAGCCCTTCGGTCACGAAGGCCTGCAGCACGTGGCTTTCGATCGGCAAGCGCATCCCGCCCATGCCGGCAACTAGCCCCGAACGACCCGCAACCACGATCCCTACCTTCCTGGCCCGGATCGCCCCGCGCGTCGTCTGCACCCCGCGCACGGCGCCGTTTTCGATGTCGATGCCGGTGACCTCGCAATTCTGGATCAGATCCACCCCGCGCTGGTCCGCCCCGCGGGCATAGCCCCAGGCCACGGCATCATGCCGGGCCGTGCCGCCACGCGGATGGTACAGACCGCCATAGATGGGAAAGCGCAGATCGTCATAGTTCAGATAGGGCAGCATCTCGCGCAGTGCATCGCGGTCCAGCAGGATGGCATCGTCGCCCTGGCTGATCATCATGTTGCCCCGGCGCGCGGCCGCGTCCCGCTGCCCGTCCGAATGGAACAGGTTGATGATGCCCCGCTGCGAATGCATCACGTTGTAGTTCAGGTCCTCTTCCAACCCCTCCCACAGCTTGAGGGAATGTGAATAGAACTCGGAATTTCCTTGCAGAAAATAGTTGGCGCGCACGATCGTCGTGTTGCGCCCCACATTGCCGCCGCCGATATAACCCTTTTCCAGCACGGCGACATTTGTCAGGCCGTGTTCTTTCGCCAGATAGTACGCGGTGCTGAGACCATGCCCCCCACCGCCGATGATGACGATGTCGTACTCGGCTTTGGGCTCGGGATCACGCCAATGCGCCGTCCAACCCTTGTTGCCCGTCAGTCCTTCCTTCAGGACGCGAAAGCCGGAAAAGCGCATTCAGATCTCCCTGCGGGTTTGCTGGCATCAAACCAACTTCCAACAGGAGTAGCAATCCGGGCTCGGGGCTCCGCATCCGTTTTCGACAAGAACTTGTCAACGCGCGACCAAACCGGTCGCAAACGAATTCGCCTTCAGAACCGCAGACGGAAGGCAACGCCCACGATCGGAGCGGTATCATAGCCCTGCCGGCTGACCTCTTGCCCTGCTGCGTTGTCCAGGCGCAACTCGCCGTCAAACTCGGCGCCCGCAAATGCCGACAGCGAAACTCCGGGGTTTGGCGCGTATTCAACCGACAGAACAACCGGGATGCTGCTGTCCTCGCCTACGCCGCCCGGTGCCAACCCGTTATCGTTCAACTGAAAGCGGACCCTCTCGGACCGAACGGCAAGCCCCACGCTGACACTTTCCGAAGCCTTGTATTCCAGCGTGACCCCGGGGCCTTGAGTGGCCCCCAACGCGCGCCCGGTGCTCAGACGCCAGCGCTCGGCAAAGGTCCAGTCGACCAGAAGCGCGGGAAAGACTTCGAGATCATTGGTTCCAACCTCGGAGAACACGCCAAATGCCGGGCCGATGCGCAGATTGGGGTTCACCGCCCATGAAATGCCGGCGAAAGCACCATAGGTGAAGCCGTCCGAGGCACTGGCGCCGGTCTCATAGTCCCATCTCAATTGGGGCGAGACGATCACCGCAGCCCCGTTGTCCAGAGTGAAACGCAATGGAACGCTCAGGCGAATGTCGCGGATGTCGTCCCACGGCTGGTTTCCGGGCAACCCGAAATCGTAGGAAAACTGACCGAAACTCGCCAGCAAACCCACAAAGGACCCGTCACCATAGCTGTAAATGCCGCCTGCCCGCAGAAATGCACGCGATGCGCTGAAATCACCGCCGTCCTCAAGATCGGCGCTGCCCTGATAGACAGCCAACCCTTCCACAGTCGGCGTCCATCCCTGCCGGGGTTGGGCAATGGCAGCAGTCGCAAGCGCCAGGGTCGCGGACCCAATCGCCGCGGCCCAAGCTACAGAACGGGTAATTTGCATGAGATCCTCGCTGGTTTCGCTGCCTGAACTCCAGCGCAGGATGTGCGGCAACCGGACTTTTTGTCAAAGCCCGATTGCCCGGTTTCCGAGACGTCAGAGGCCCTTGGCCCGATAGCTCTTGGCGACACGGTCGATGGACACGATGTATGCCGCGGTGCGGAGGTCATCGACGTCGTCGCGATCGTGCCAGACCTCGCTCATGGCCTGGTAGGCGATGCGCATCGTGTCATCCAGGCCCGAGCGCACCAACTCAAGCTCATCCGCGCCTTTGAGGTACTTGGCCTTGAAGTCCGGAGACATCGACCATGCATCGCCAAGATAGCGGTCCAACCGCTCCAGCTCTTTCACGATCAACTCGTGCCGCGCCTCTTCCTGACGGCGCTGCATCCGGCCAAAACGGATGTGGCTGAGGTTCTTGACCCACTCGAAATACGATACCGTCACACCGCCAGCGTTCGCATACATGTCTGGAATGATCACGGTGCCCTTCTTGCGCAGCACTTCGTCCGCCCCTGCGGTCACTGGACCGTTCGCGGCCTCGATGATCAACGGCGCCTTGATGCGCTCGGCATTGGACAGGTTGATCACGCCCTCCAGCGCGGCCGGGATCAGAATGTCACATTCCTCTTCCAGCACAGCAGTGCCCTCGGCGGTGTGCGTCGCATCCGGGTAGCCGTTCACGCCGCCATGTTTGACGATCCACTGGTGAACCGCTTCGACGTCGATCCCCTCGGGGTTATAGATCGCACCGTCACGTTCGATGATGCCCACAACCAGAGAGCCGTCTTCCTCACTCAGGAACTTGGCCGCGTGATAGCCCACGTTGCCGAGGCCTTGAACGATGACCCGCTTTCCGTCCAGCGAGCCTGACATACCAGCTTTCTTGACGTCCTCGGGATGGCGGAAGAACTCGCGCAGCGCGTATTGGATGCCACGCCCCGTCGCCTCTACCCGGCCCGAGATGCCGCCGGCATTCAACGGCTTGCCGGTCACACAGGCCCGCGCGTTGATGTCTGTGGTGTTCATCCGCGCATACTGGTCAGCCATCCAAGCCATCTCGCGCTCGCCGGTCCCCATATCGGGGGCCGGGACGTTCTGCGACGGGTTGATCAGGTCGCGCTTGGCCAGCTCATAGGCGAAACGGCGTGTGATCTGCTCCAGCTCATGCTCTTCGTATTTGCGCGGGTCGATGCGCAAGCCGCCCTTTGACCCGCCAAACGGAGCCTCGACCAAGGCGCACTTGTAGGTCATCAGCGCAGCAAGCGCCTCGACCTCGTCCTGGTTCACGGCCATCGCATAGCGGATACCGCCTTTTACCGGCTCCATATGCTCGGAATGAACCGAGCGATAGCCGGTGAAAGTATGGATCTGCCCCCGCAGACGCACGCCAAACCGAACGGTGTAGGTCGCATTGCAGACCCGGATCTTTTCCTCAAGCCCGGGCGGAAGATCCATCAGGGCAGCCGCCCTGTTGAACATCAGATCTACACTCTCCCGAAAGCTGGGTTCCTTGATGGCCGTCATAAAATCCTCCATGCCGGTTGACGTCGAGCGTCATGACGTTTTGTCGCACCCTTGGCAAGCAGCTGCAATCGCGATTTGCACTTTTTTTCATCAATTTATGAACAGCGCGTTTCGACCAACCGAGCCGAGTCGCGGACGTTTACGATTTCCAGAAATTGTCCCGAGCAACGAAACAAAGATGCCCTTCCCGGCCAGACTGCCGCCGATTTTCATTCAAAAAGAGCACCATAGTGACGATCACGCCCAATTCTCGCCACGATCCACATCTAAATTATTAAAGTTCCGAAGAACTGGCTTCGCTGCTTTTGGCCGGCAAAAGGATTTCGTTATGCGCAATTTTGAATGGACATCGACACGGTCGGGGAAACCGCGCCAGGCAGACCGCTGCCGGGGCGCCGTCGAGTCTTTCGTGACCTCGGAAAGCGGGACGATGACCATCTTCGCCCTCTTCCTGATGATGATCATCTTCACCGCGGCGGGCTTCGCCGTGGACGTTATGCGGTACGATCGCGAACGTGCGCGCCTGCAATACGCGCTGGATCGCGCCGTTCTGGCGGCGGCGGACCTCGACCAGGACCTCTGCCCCAAGGACGTGGTCGTCGACTATCTTAAGAAAGAAGGCCTGGATCAGTACCTCGTTGGTGAACCCATCGTGACGCCGAACGTATGCGGCGCGACTGCCGTTACGATCGAAGGCTACCGCAAGGTCGAAGCGAGCGCCCAGATGGATGTCGGCATGCACTTCATGCAGTGGTGGGATGTTGACTCGATCGCGAGCGCGGCAACCAGCGTCGCCGAAGAAGCCATTGATGATGTTGAGATTTCTTTGGTCCTCGACGTCTCTGGCTCGATGAACAGCTACAATCGTCTGGCCAACTTGAAAGTGGCGGCCAAGAACTTCGTGCAAGAGATGGCGGACAAGACCGAGGACGGGAAACTGTCGATCTCGATCATCCCCTATGCAACTCAGGTGTCGCTGCCCGACTATCTGATGGACGAATTCAGCACGACCGGCACCAATGACCGGGCAAACTGCATCAACTTCACCAGCAGCGAGTTCAACACCACCGCGCTGGACCCCGATACGATCCGCCAACGCACACTGCACTTCACGCCGTGGAGCACCTATGACCGGCGCCCCAGCAACGGCTACGTCTACAGCGAAGTCTGTGACGAACTCGCCAACCGTGAGGTCTCGGTCCTGCAGAAGGACCCGCAGGTTCTCAAAGATCACATCGAAAGCTTTACGGCCGGCGGCAACACTTCGATCGACGTCGGTCTGAAATGGGGCCTTGCCTTGCTTGACGAAAGCATTCAGCCGGTGATCGCACGCCTAGCGGGTGACGAAGTGCCTGCAGAGTTCGCCACCCGTCCCAACAGCTACTCCAGCAACGACTCGATGAAGGTTCTGGTGCTGATGACGGACGGCGCGAACACCACTCAGTACATGGTAAACGACCCCTACCGTGAGGGTACGTCTATTCTGTGGTGGAATGCCAAAAAGTCCACCTATTCGACCTATGACTACGAGACCGAGAAGTACTTCTGGCACGATGTCGACTATACCGAGTGGGACAGCAGCAAGGGTTGGTACTGGGGTCGCGAGATCTGGCAGGACGATCCCTATGGCAACGACGAGTATACTGTATATCGGTGCACCTACCGGTCCGGCGGCGTCTGCTACAACTTTGACTACAGCAGAAGCGAGACCCGCACTGTTCTGGACAACAATGGCGACCCCGCGACATCGGTCAACCTGACCTGGGCTCAGGTCTGGGAACGCACGACCCGTCGCGCGATCCGCGACCTGTTCCGCGAAGCGCTGGGGAGCACGAAAGGCAACACCTGGTACAACAACGCGGTCACTTCGATCGGGTCGGGCACCAAGGACCCGCGCGCGCGCGCAATGTGTGCCGCCGCTCGCGCCAATGGCATCGTAGTCTTCACTATTGCCTTCGAGGCGCCCAGCCAGGGTAAAGCCCTTTTGAAAGACTGCAAAAGCGATGATGGCGCCTATTACGAGGCGACCGGTGACGAAATCGTTGACGTATTTGCATCGATCGGATCGACCATCCGCAATCTGAGGCTGACCCAATGATCAAGCGTTTGCTTCATAAATTCCGCACGTTCCGGCGGAAAGAAGATGGGATGGCGACGATCGAGTTCGTCTTCTGGTTCCCCATCTTCATCATGACGACCTATTCGGCCGTCGAAGTCGGGATCGGGGCCTTCAACCACGCCAATCTCGAGCGTGGTCTGGACGAAACGATCCGCGACGTTCGCCTAAACAACCTAGACAAGTATTCCACCAACGTTCAGGACGGCTGGACCCACACTCTGTTGAAGGACATCGTCTGCGACAAGGCAGGCTATATCCCGAAGTGTGAGGAGAACCTGATCCTAGAATTGACCCGCGTCGACCCGTTTGTGGGGAACACTTTGGATCCCAACCCCTACTGCATCGATACTCCGGCAACGATCCGCAACAGCCAGATCTTCGAGCCTGGCACGTCAGACGAACTGATGATTGTCCGCGCCTGCGTCGAGGTCAAGCCACTGTGGTGGGGAACTGTTTTGGGGACCATCGCGCGGAAAAAGCCCAACGGTAGGTACGAATTGCACGCAACAACGGTGTTTGTCTATGAACCGACCTGATCGCTCAATCTTCCCGCTGGCTGTCCGGTATCTGAAACGGTTTTCCCGCAAGGAATCCGGCGTGATCAGTGTCGAGGCCGTGATGATTTATCCCCTGCTCTTCTGGGGCATGTGTGCGTCCTATACGTTCTTCGACGGGTACAAGCAGAGCTCGCGAAATCTCAAGGCGTCTTATGCGATCGCCGACGTCATTTCCCGCGAACGCAATGACATCAACGCGACCTACATGGATACGCTGTACGACCTGCTGCAGCAGATGATGTCGGACCGCTCCGACGTGTCGATGCGCATCTCTTTCCTTCGCTTCGACCTGCCGGATGACCGGCACTATGTGCAGTGGTCCTGTATTCGCGGCGAAAGCTTTGAGGCGTGGACCGATGGCACCATAAGCGAAATCCGTGACAAGCTGCCCATCATGCCGGACAACGGCAAGATGATCCTGGTCGAAGTGAAGGACTTCTATCGCCGTCCCTTCCGCATCGGATACGGCGAAAACGAATTTGCCATGGACAATTTCGTATTCACCCACCCGCGCGTCTACGACAAGATCGACGCACCGGGCGGGTGCTGAGAGCTATTCGGCCTCGGCCAGCATCGCGGAAAGCATTTCTGACAGGAACTTGGTCTCGGCGGCGGACGTCATGCCGCCGACGCCAATACGTCGCCCGACGCGCCACCAAAGGCCCGGGGCCCAAGACCTGCCCCGTTTGCTACGGGTCGTCAGCAGAAAGCCGTTTGACGGTTTGAAGGCGAACACACCCCGATCCACCCCTTCGATTTCACCAACCTCGGCAATCAGCTTGCCGCTGCCTGTCCTCAGTTCCGTGCGCGTCAGCTCGATCCGGTCCGCTGTCGCATGCCAGACGCGATGCGCAAGCCAAAGCGCGCCACCTCCGACCACGAACAGGAACAGCTGCCATTCCGGCGCGGGCGGTGCGGCCAGGGCGACATATGTCACGAACGCGCCCACGGTGACGAGCATTCCCACCCCCATCCACCGCCGTGCCGATGAAGCCTGAATCGTTGCCAGTACGTCTTCTTGCATTTCCAACTCCGCCTTTGCCCGCCCCCCATACCCGCTTTCAGCGACAAGCAACAGGCCAAGACTCACCCGGCGCAATTTTGCACAGAAGCAGTGCTTTCTCGCGAATTGACCGTACTTCAGCGAAAATTAGATAACGGGTCCAGAGACAGGAGATCCAAATGTCGCTCAGACCAACACTCGAGACCCGCAAGGCCGTTCCGACGATGGAAGGCGCTGGTGTAAAGCTTCACCGCGCTTTTGGATTTCAGGATCCGTCCGAACTGGATCCCTTCCTGTTGTTTGATGACTTCCGCAACGAGCACCCGCAGGACTACCAGGCCGGCTTTCCCTGGCACCCCCACCGCGGCATTGAAACCATCACCTACGTATTGTCAGGAACCGTCGATCACAGCGACTCGCTGGGCAACAGCGGCAAACTGGGTGCCGGAGACGTCCAGTGGATGACGGCAGGGTCCGGAATTCTGCATCAGGAAATGCCCAAGGGAAACGCATCCGGGCAGATGCATGGGTTTCAACTGTGGGGCAACTTGCCCTCAGCTCAAAAGATGACGGCGCCTCGGTACCAGGACGTTCAGGGCAAGGACATTCCCGAAGTGATCGATGATGATGGCACCACGGTGCGGGTCATCGTCGGCAAGTTCTGGGGCAAGACCGGGCCCGTGGATGGTATCGCCGCGGACCCGCAATACCTAGACGTATCGATTCCTGCAGGGGTGAAAAAGACTTTCAAGATAGATACTTATCGCCGTGCTTTTGCCTATGTTTTCGATGGGCGGGCCGCTTTCGCCGACGCCTCGCAACCGACCGGCGTTCTGCTTGAGAAGGAAGTTGCCGGGCAAGAGCTGAACATCCGCGACATGTCGGGCAACCGGACGCTGGTGCGGTTTGGTACCGGAGACGAAATAACAGTTCAGGCCGGACCTGAAGGTGTGCGATTCCTGTTGATCTCGGGTGCGCCGATCAATGAACCTGTAGCCTGGCATGGCCCGATCGTGATGAACACGCGCGCCGAACTCGAGCAGGCGTTTCGGGAGTTGCGCAACGGTACTTTCATCAAGCCGGCGCACTGACTCCAGACAACCGGTAACGTGGCGCGGCCAATCAGGCCGCGACCGCCTTGCGCACCATATCCCAATAAATCTGCTCGACCTCGTCCAGCGAAAGCCGTCCACCGGCCCTGTACCACGTCATGACACCATTCAGCATGGCAATCACCGCTAGCGTCGCGATCTTCGCATCCTGAACAGAGAATAGACCGTCCTTCTGGCCGGCCAGCAGGATGCTCTGTAACGCATCCTCATACCGTCGGCGCAGCTTTTCGATTTCGGCGAAGTTTTCAGGCGTCAGATTTCGCAGTTCCATGTAGGCGATGAACACTTCGTCCGGTCGCTGCATGTGAAACCGGATGTGGAAACCCACGAATTGCCGCAGGGCGCCCAATGCATCCGCCTGTGAATCCAACGCTTCATAGGCCGCCAGCAGCTCTTGCATGTGGTCCTGCATCAGGCGGAACAGAAGGCTTTGCTTGTCCGGAGTGTAATTGTAGAGCGCGCCGGCCTGCACTCCGACCTCCCCCGCGATTTGACGCATGGAAACAGCGGCATAGCCATGCCGTGCAAACAATCCCAGGGCAGCCTCGCGAATGCGGGGCCCGGTGATATCGGAATGAGAGCCTTGAGTACGTGCCATGGATCCATCGTATATGAACGTACGTTCATATAGAACCCCGCTTGAACCGTTCATGCAAAAAGTGCATCACGTTCAGGTTCCTCACTGTTCGGGTCGCGAAATGAAAGCTGTTTCCGTTATCCTGCCGCTGCTCCTCTTGGCCGCGTGCGCAGATATTCCCGAGTTGGAGGGAAGCGAAGCAGCCTCGGTGAAGGCCGCGCCCTACCCCAAGCTGATCCCGTTGACCCAGGTCAACGTGCCGCCCGTCGACCCGGTGAACGAGGCCGCCGCCGTGGAAGAAGAATTGGAACAACGGGCCGAGCGGCTGTCGCAAAAGGCACAGGCACTCCAGAACGCCGAGACCCAGTAAGCCCCGTACGCTGGCCCGCCGCGCAACAACTCTGTCCCTGACGGATTGCACCGCCGCGTTGAACCAGCTATGGCAGCCGACAAAGGACCTTGCGTCCAACAGGCAGACTTCGAGCGGAAAGGAACCCACGGAATGACACAGGCGCTGCGGCTTGGAATTGCTGGCTTGGGAACCGTGGGTGTGGGCGTCGTCAAGATCGTGCGCCGTCATGCCGAATTGCTGCAAGCGCGCACTGGTCGACCGATCGAGATCGTTGCGGTTTCGGCGCGCGATGCCGCCAAAGATCGCGGGGTGAACCTGTCCGGCTTCGCGTGGGAAACCGACCCGGTGGCCTTGGCCAAGCGCGACGACATCGATGTGTTCGTCGAGCTGATGGGTGGTGAAAATGGCCCGGCAAAAGCCTCGGTCGAGGCGGCATTGGCTACCGGCAAGGATGTGGTCACCGCAAACAAGGCGCTGCTGGCCATTCACGGCCAGGCATTGGCGGAACAGGCCGAGGCCGCGGGCCGCGTGATCCGGTTCGAGGCCGCCGTGGCCGGAGGAATTCCGGTCATAAAATCCCTGACCGAAGGGCTGGCCGGAAATGACATAAAGCGCGTCATGGGCGTGATGAATGGCACCTGCAACTATATCCTGACCCGAATGCAGTCGCAGGGTCTGGGCTACAACGCCCTGTTCGAGGAATGCGCTCAGTTGGGGTATCTCGAAGCGGATCCCAACCTTGACGTTGGCGGCATCGACGCGGCGCACAAGTTGGCGCTGTTGGCCTCGATCGCGTTTGGAACAAAGCCGAATTTCGACGGGATCGAGATCGAGGGTATTCAGCATATCAGCCTGGACGACATCCATCAGGCCGACGATATGGGCTACCGCATCAAGCTGCTTGGCGTTGCGCAGCGCACGCCGCGCGGGCTTGAACAGCGGATGCAGCCATGCCTGGTACCCAGTGACTCGCCTTTGGGACAGCTGGAGGGCGGCACCAACATGGTGGTCATTGAGGGCGACGCCGTCGAACAGATCGTTTTGCGGGGACCCGGCGCGGGCGAAGGCCCGACGGCCAGTGCGGTGATGGGGGATGTTTGCGACCTGGCGCGGGGCCTGCGGATTTCCACCTTTGGTCAACCCGCCACGTCGCTGGTCGACTCCAAACCCGCAATCACCGGCCTGCCCGCCCCATATTATCTGCGCCTTGCATTGCTGGACAAACCAGGTGCGCTGGCCAAGGTGGCCGCCATTCTGGGCAATGCCGGCGTGTCGATCGACCGGATGCGCCAATACGCACATGCCGAGGATACGGCGCCGGTACTGATCGTTACGCACAAGACCACACGCGCCACGCTGGACGTTGCGTTGGAGGACTTGCGCACCACGGATGTGGTTGCGGGCGAACCGGTAGCTCTGCGTATCGAGCAGGTTTGAACCCTTGCGGCCTGCGCCACGGGCAGGCTATGCCAGTCAGGACGTCTTCGCTTTACCAAAGGATTACATCGCATGAGCGCTGCCAAAATCGATTTCAACGACCGCCTTCTGTCCCTTGGACTTGCGCGCGTGGCTGAGCAGGCCGCTCTGGCCTCGGCCTCACTGGTCGGACGCGGAGACGAGAAAGCCGCCGACCAGGCAGCGGTCAACGCGATGCGTGAACAGCTGAACCTGCTGGATATCGCTGGCGTGGTAGTCATCGGTGAAGGCGAACGCGACGAAGCGCCGATGCTGTATATCGGCGAAGAGGTCGGCACCGGCAACGGCCCCGGCGTAGACATCGCTCTGGACCCGCTCGAAGGTACGACGCTGACCGCAAAGGATATGCCCAACGCCTTGACCGTCATCGCGATGGGTCCGCGCGGTTCGATGCTGCACGCACCGGACGTCTACATGGACAAGCTGGCGATCGGCCCGGGCTTCCCCGAGAACGTGGTGACACTGGACATGTCCCCACGGGAAAGGGTCGAGGCGCTGGCCAAGGCCAAAGGATGCACCCCCGAGGACATTACCGTTTGCATACTGGAACGTCCGCGCCATGAGGCGATGATCGCCGAGGTGCGCGAAACCGGCGCTGCGATCCGCCTGATCACCGACGGTGACGTTGCAGGCGTCATGCACTGTGCCGAGTCCGAGACGACCGGCATCGACATGTACATGGGCCAGGGTGGCGCGCCCGAAGGCGTTCTGGCGGCCGCCGCGCTGAAATGCATGGGTGGCCAGATCTTTGGACGTCTGATGTTCCGAAATGATGACGAACGCGGTCGGGCGGCCAAAGCCGGTATTACCGATCTGGATCGAGTCTATGCCCGCGACGAGATGGTCACCGCAGATGTGATCTTTGCGGCGACCGGTGTCACCGGCGGGTCGCTGCTGCCGCGGATCAAGCGAGAACCGGGTTGGGTCGAGACGACGACCCTGCTGATGCGCTCGAAAACCGGATCGGTGCGGCGCATGTCCTACCGCACCCCCATTTGGCCGCATGTCGAAGGCTGAGGGGCCCCGCAGACACAACCGTTCAAGGGCCGGGTCCGACAGGATTCGGCCCTTTTCAGGAGAAGTGGATTGAGCTTTCTGGGTGTTGAACAGTCTTTGACGGGCCGCCGGTGGATTGGTCCATCGCCTGAATTGGACCGGGCCGCCGAGATGCTGGCCCAGCAGACCGACCTGCCCCGCCCCCTGTGCCAGGTGCTGGCACGGCGAGGTGTCCCGCCGATGGAGGCCGAGAGCTTTCTGTCTCCAAAACTGCGCGACCTTCTTCCCGATCCTCGCAGCCTGCGCGACATGGAGATCGCCGCAACGCGGTTCCTGAAAGCGGTGCGGGACAACCAGCGCATCGCCGTTTTCGCCGATTATGACGTCGACGGTGGAAGCTCGGCAGCCCTGTTGCTGGTTTGGCTCAGGCAGATGGGGCGTCAGGCGACCTTGTATGTGCCTGATCGTATCGACGAGGGCTATGGCCCCAACGCCCCCGCCATGAGCCAGCTTGCTGAAACGCATGATCTGATCATCTGCGTGGACTGCGGCACGCTCAGCCACGAAGCAATTGCCGCAGCCAAGGGGGCCGATGTGATCGTTCTCGATCACCACCTGGGCGCCGAAACGCTGCCGGATTGCGTGGCCGTGGTGAATCCCAACCGCCAGGATGAAAGCGGCGACCTGGCCCATCTGTGTGCTGCAACCGTTGTCTTTCTGATGTTGGTCGAGGCCGGGCGCCAACTGCGCGAGGCCAACGCCCAAGGTCCGGACCTGATGGCGATGCTGGATTTGGTCGCGCTGGCGACCGTGGCGGACGTCGCACCCCTGATCGGGGTCAACAGGGCGCTAGTTCAGCAGGGCTTGAAAGTGATGGGGCAGCGGCAACGCCCCGGCTTGGTTGCGCTGTCCGAAGTGGCACGCATGGATTCGGCGCCCAACAGTTACCACTTGGGTTTTCTGCTTGGGCCGCGCATCAATGCCGGCGGTCGGGTGGGGCAGGCAGACCTCGGCGCGCGGCTGCTCAGCACCGACTCGGTGACCGAGGCCGAGGCCTTGTCCCGGCGCCTTGATGACCTGAACACCGAACGGCGCGACATCGAGAACGCGGTCCGAGCCGCGGCGCTGGCGCAGGCCGAAGAACGTGGACTGGATGCGCCGCTGGTGTGGGCCGCAGGTGACGGCTGGCATCCCGGCGTCGTAGGGATCGTGGCGGCTCGCCTTAAAGAAGCGTCGAACCGTCCCGCCGTCGTGATTGGTTTCGACGGTGACGAAGGCAAAGGCTCGGGCCGTTCGGTCTCGGGTGTCGATCTTGGCGCATCAATCCACCGGCTGGCCGCCGAGGGTTTGTTGGTCAAGGGCGGCGGTCACAAGATGGCCGCAGGTCTGACCGTGATGCGCGACCAGTGGGAACCGGCGATGGAGCGGCTCTCGGAGTTGCTGGCAAAACAGGGGGCGGGCCAAGCCGGTCCGGCCGACCTCAAGCTGGATGGCGCGCTGATGCCAGGGGCGGCCTCGGTTGATCTGATCGAAAAGATCGAGCAGGCCGGCCCATTTGGCGCCGGGGCCCCTGCCCCTCGATTTGCAATGCCCGACCTGCAGGTTCGCTTTGCCAAGCGGGTCGGAGAAACCCATTTGAAGCTGTCGCTCTCCGACGGAATGGGCGGTGGGCTGGACGCGATTGCATTTGGTGCCTTTGACGGACCGTTGGGCGAAAGGCTGTCAAATCACGGTGGCGCGCGGTTCCATTTTGCCGGTCGGCTCGAGGTCAATACATGGGGTGGCAGGCAAAGCGTGCAGTTGCGCCTAGAAGACGCGGCCGAAGCAAATTGACCGCTGACGCCACTGCCTTTTTTGACCCGCAAAAAAGTTTCCTGGCGGTGCGTTTTTCGTCTTGCGGGTGGGGGGCGTAATCCGTAAAAGGCCCTCCACAAGCCAGCGTGGCCCGTTCGTCTATCGGTTAGGACGCCAGGTTTTCAACCTGGAAAGAGGGGTTCGATTCCCCTACGGGCTGCCACTTGTGCTTGGGCAATGCTGACGTGGCCCGTTCGTCTATCGGTTAGGACGCCAGGTTTTCAACCTGGAAAGAGGGGTTCGATTCCCCTACGGGCTGCCATTTTCACCCCCGAGAAACGCAAATCGCGCGCTACCACTGCGGCGCCTTTATGCATCGAAATTTGCAGCTCGACCAAGCGGTGACGCTGAAAAACCCATAGTGAAGGGTCATCGGCATGCTCTTTTCACCTAGCCGATGACGCCACGTCGAGTGGGTTAAAAACCATATATTTTCAAGGCTATAGTCGTTGAATTCGCTGGGTCGAACAGGCCAATTTCGCCATTTACTAATTTTTTAGTTTGACAGACTCGCGAAAAATCGCTGATGCTGTTCGTCATCCGGTTCGCGCCGGAGAACCATAAATTTTGGGAGGAGAAAGATGCGGAAACATCTTTTGTCCGCAGTGGCGGCGGCTGCCGTCATTGCGGGGCACGGTCCTGTTTGGGCCGACGAAGCCGCAGCACAGCGCTGGGTCGACGACGAATTCCAACCATCCACCTTGTCGAAAGACGAGCAGATGGCGGAAATGCAGTGGTTCATCAAGGCTGCCGAACCGTATGCCGGGATGGAGATCAACGTTCTGTCCGAAGGTATCCCGACCCACTCTTATGAATCCGAAGTTCTGACGAAGGCGTTCGAGGAAATCACCGGCATCAAGGTCAACCACCAGATCCTGGGTGAAGGTGAGGTCGTTCAGGCCGTTCAGACGCAGATGCAGACCGGACGGAACCTGTATGACGGCTATGTCAACGACAGTGACTTGATCGGCACGCACTCGCGCCTGCAACTGGCCTATCCCCTGTCGGACATGATGGCGGGTGATTGGGCGGCGACAACCTCGCCGACGCTGGACCTGGATGACTTCATGGGTATCCAGTTTACCACCGGTCCCGACGGCAAGCTGTACCAGCTACCCGACCAGCAATTCGCCAACCTGTACTGGTTCCGCAAGGACTGGTTCGATGACGAAGCCAACAAGGCCGCATTCAAGGAAAAATACGGCTATGATCTGGGCGTTCCGGTCAACTGGTCTGCCTACGAGGATATCGCCGAGTTCTTCACAAATGACGTGAAGGAAGTGGACGGTGTCGCGATCTATGGCCACATGGACTACGGCAAGCGCGCGCCTGACCTTGGCTGGCGGATGACCGACGCCTGGCTGTCGATGGCCGGTGCCGGCGACAAGGGCGAGCCGAACGGTGTACCCGTCGACGAATGGGGCATCCGCATGGAAGCGGGCACCTGTAACCCGGTCGGCGCCTCGGTGTCGCGGGGCGGTGCCGCAAACGGCCCGGCGGCCGTTTACGCGATCCGCAAATGGGACGAGTGGTTGCGGGCCTATGCGCCTCCGGGTGCGGCGTCCTACGACTTTTACCAGTCGCTGCCCGCCCTGTCGCAAGGCAACGTGGCCCAACAGATCTTCTGGTACACGGCCTTTACCGCCGACATGGTCAAGCCCAAGTCCGAAGGCAACAATACCGTCGATGATGAGGGCAACCCGCTGTGGCGGATGGCGCCCAGCCCGCATGGCCCCTATTGGGAAGAAGGCCAGAAGGTTGGCTATCAGGACGTGGGATCGTGGACTTTCCTGAAGTCCACCCCGTCGGATCGGGCACAGGCCGCGTGGCTTTACGCTCAGTTCGTGACGTCCAAGACTGTCGATGTGAAGAAGTCCCATGTGGGTCTGACCTTCATCCGCGACAGCTCGGTCAACCACGAGTCGTTCACCGAACGCGCATCCAAGCTGGGTGGCCTGGTCGAGTTCTACCGCTCGCCCGACCGCGTGGCGTGGTCGCCGACCGGCATCAACGTTCCCGACTATCCGAAGCTGGCCCAAATCTGGTGGCAGCAGATCGGTGACGTTAACTCGGGCGCCTTCACCCCGCAAGAGGCGATGGACCGTCTGGCTGAAGAGATGGACATCACCATGGCCCGCATGCAGGCCGCGGATGAAAGCGCCGGCGTCTACGGCGGCTGTGGTCCGCGCCTGAACGAACCGCAGGATCCGGCCTTCTGGCTGGAGAAGCCGGGCGCGCCGAAAGCCAAGCTGGAGAACGAGAAGCCGCAAGGCCAGACCGTCAACTACGACGAACTGGTGGCACGCTGGCAGTCCCAGTAAGCCACTACTCCCCGGGGGGCGCCGGTACCGGCGCCCCTTACCAACCAAGACCAAACAGCGTTGCCACGCGCTGCGGGATCGGAACCCACGGACATGATCGAACTACAAAACGCAACCAAGCGGGTCGGCACCGTTACCCATATCAAACCCACGTCCCTGACGCTGCAGACCGGCCATTTCAACGTGCTGCTGGGCGCGACCGGGTCGGGCAAGACCTCTCTGATCAAGATGATGGCCGGCCTGGATCCGATTGCCTCGGGCAAGGTCCTGATGGACGGGCAGGACGTGACCCGGCTGAACACTCAGAAACGCAAGATCAGCCTCGTGCACCAGTTCTTCGTGAACTACCCGCATATGACTGTATTCGACAATATCGCCTCGCCGCTGCGCGTGGCCGGAATGGCGCGATCCGAGATCGAAGGCCGCGTGGAAGAGGCCGCCGACCTGCTGCAACTGCGCCCGATGCTGCACCGTCGTCCGCATGAACTGTCAGGCGGCCAACAGCAACGCACCGCACTGGCCCGCGCCATCGCCAAGGACAGCCGCGCCGTGTTCCTGGACGAGCCACTAGCCAACCTGGACTACAAGCTGCGCGAGGAATTGCGCGAGCAGTTGCCCGAGCTGTTCGCCGGGCGCGGCGCCGTGGTGGTCTATGCCACGTCCGAACCCGAAGAGGCGCTGCTGCTGGGCGGCTACACCGCCTTGATGGAAGACGGCCGCGTGACCCAGTTCGGCCCGACGGCGGACATCTATCGCAATCCCGAAAACCTCGCCGCCGCGCGGGTGTTTTCCGACCCGCCCATCAACGTGGCCCGCGTCACGGTCGCCGGTGCCCAAGCGCGCCTGGCTGGCGGAGGTGGATGGACTGTGTCCGGAATTGCCGATGGCGAATACATGGTCGCCGTGCGTCCGCACCGTGTTACTCCGCTCAAGGCTTCTGACGCCGACGTTGAACTGACCGGCCGCGTGATCGTGACCGAGCTCTCCGGGTCCGACTCCAGCGCGCATTTCCAACATGGCGAGGAAGCCTGGGTGTCTCTGGCCGCAGGGGTCCACCCCTATCAGGTGGGCGAGGACCACACATTCTACATGAACCCGGCCCATTGCCGGTATTTCGGCCAAGACGGCAAAAGGGTGGCCTGACATGGCACAGATCAAGCTTGCAAACCTCAAACACAGCTACATGCCATCGCCGCAAGGCCCACAGGACTATGCGCTGAAGGAAATCGACGTAACCTGGCGTGATGGCGGGGCCTATGCTCTGCTGGGGCCGTCGGGCTGCGGCAAGTCCACGCTGCTGAACATCATCTCGGGCCTGCTGACCCCGTCCGAGGGGCAGATCCTGTTCGACGACCGCGACGTAACCGCCCTGCCCCCTGATCAGCGCAACATCGCGCAGGTGTTCCAGTTTCCTGTGATCTACGACACGATGACCGTGGGCGAGAACCTGGCCTTTCCGCTCAAGAACCGCGGCGTCGATCCGGCGACGATCAAGCGCCGCGTCGACGAGATCGCCGAGATGCTGGATGTCACCGACATGCTGAACACCCGCGCCAGCGGCCTCAGCCCGGACAACAAGCAGAAGATCTCGATGGGCCGCGGTCTGGTCCGCGACGACGTGAACGCGGTGATGTTCGACGAGCCGTTGACCGTGATCGACCCGCATCTGAAATGGAAGCTGCGGTCCAAGCTGAAAGAGCTGCACCAGCGCGTCAAGGCGACGATGATCTATGTCACCCACGACCAGACCGAAGCGCTGACCTTCGCCGACGAGGTGGTGGTGATGCAGGAAGGCGAAGTGGTCCAGATCGGAACTCCGGTCGAGCTGTTCGAGCGCCCGCAGCACACGTTCGTGGGCCATTTCATCGGCTCGCCCGGCATGAACGTACTGCCCTGCGAGGCCCGCGGCGATCGCGCCCTGTTCGAAGGGTACGAGGTGGCGCTGGAAGGTCCGGTCGCGGGCAGTGGTGGCCGCACCGATCTGGGCATCCGGCCCGAATATGTGGGCTTTGGCCCCGAGGGCATTCCGGCCCATGTCACTAAAGTGGCCGATATCGGCAGGCATTTTGTGGTCAGTGCCATGGTCGGCAACACCGCGTTGAAGGCAGTGACCGAACACGCGGCCCCCGAGCCCGGATCCCAAGTCTTTCTGCAATTCAAACCTGAACAGACGCGCGTCTATCGCGACGGCTGGATCGCAACCGAGGAGCGCGCCCGATGAGAACGGAAAACCAGAAAGCGTGGTTCTTTGTCCTGCCGGTGCTAGCGCTGGTGGCATTCAACGCGCTGGTGCCGATGATGACGGTGGTCAACTATTCGGTGCAGGAAACCTTTGGCAACAACCAGTTCTTCTGGGAAGGGCTGGGTTGGTTCGAACAGATCCTGCGGTCCGACCGGTTCCAGGCGGCGCTGGGGCGGCAGTTCCTATTCACCGCGCTGATCCTGATGATCGAGGTGCCGCTGGGCATCATCGTGGCCCTGTCGATGCCGCGCAAGGGCTTTTGGGTGCCGGTCTGCCTGGTCCTGATGGCCCTGCCGATGCTGATCCCGTGGAACGTGGTCGGCTCGATGTGGAACATCTTCACCCTGCCCAAGATCGGCCTGCTGGGGTATTTCCTGAACGACGTGCTGGGCATCAACTATGACATGACCCAACAGCCGCTGTCGGCTTGGATCACCATCGTTGTGATGGATGTCTGGCACTGGACCTCGTTGGTGGTGCTGCTGTGTTATGCCGGTCTGGTTTCGATCCCCGACGCCTATTACCAGGCGGCCAAGATCGACGGGGCAAGCCCCTGGTCGGTGTTCCGCTATATCCAGCTGCCCAAGATGAAGACGGTTCTGACCATCGCAGTTCTGCTGCGGTTCATGGACAGTTTCAACATCTACACCGAACCCTTCGTTCTGACCGGGGGCGGCCCCGGCAACTCGACCACCCTGCTGTCGATCGACCTGGTGAAGATCGCGCTGGGACAGTTCGACCTTGGCCCCGCGGCCGCGATGAGCCTGATCTATTTCGCCATCACGCTGCTGGTTTCTTGGGTCTTCTACACCCTCATGACAAAGGATGACGCGCAATGAAGAAGCGGTCCCTCATCCCGATCCTGTATATCGCGTTCCTGATGCTGCCGATCTATTGGCTGGTGGCGATGTCCTTCAAGACCACGAACGAGATCCTTTCAGGCTTTTCCCTGTTTCCCCAGACCTTTACGCTGGAGAATTACATCACCATCTTCACAGATCCGACGTGGTATTGGGGCTATATCAACTCGATCACCTATGTGACGATCAACACGGTGCTTTCGGTCTGCGTAGCCTTGCCTGCGGCCTACGCGTTCTCGCGCTATCGGTTCCTGGGCGACAAGCAGCTGTTCTTCTGGCTGCTGACCAACCGCATGGCCCCGGCTGCGGTGTTCGCCCTGCCCTTCTTCCAGCTGTATTCGTCGATCCATCTGTTCGACACCTACCTGGCGGTGGCACTTGCGCACACGCTGTTCAACGTGCCGCTGGCGGTGTGGATCCTGGAAGGTTTCATGCGCGGCATCCCGAAAGAGCTGGATGAAACCGCCTATGTCGACGGCTATTCCTTCCCGCGGTTCTTCGTCACGATCTTCCTGCCCAACATCAAGGCGGGCGTGGGCGTGGCGGCGTTCTTCTGCTTCATGTTCTCGTGGGTGGAAATGCTGCTGGCCAAGACCCTGACAGCGGTCGAGGCCAAACCCATCGCCGCCGTGATGACCCGCACCGCGTCCAGCGCCGGCTACGAGCTGGGCCTGCTGGCCGCCGCCGGCACCCTGACCATCATCCCCGGCGCCATCGTCATCTGGTTTGTCCGCAACTACATCGCGCGCGGCTTCGCGATGGGACGTGTATGAGGTTCGACATGCGCAAACTCCTTCTCTCCCTCTCCCTGCTCGCCCCGTCATCGGCGCTGGCGCAAGCCAAGGCCGGCTGGGGCAATGTCGGTCAGGAAGAACCCAAGGGCTTTTCCTGGACCGACCCGCTGTGGCCCGACTTCTGGATGGCCTGGACCCCGGCAACGCTGGCGGTTTTCGTGGGCATCTTCTCGGCCATCGCCCTGATCGGCGTGCTCGAGGTGGTCAAGTTCCGTGACGGGATCGAACGCCGGGGCGTTCTGGGCCTGACCACCACGTTGGGCGACCGGCTGTTCATCACCCTGCTGGGCTCAGCCTACATCTTTCTGGCCTGGCTGGGGCTGGTCGGCCAACCGGTCTGGACCCCGCTTTTCCTGTCGATCGGCTGGGGCATTTTCGTTTTCTGGAAAGTTTAGGCTTTGCGTAACCGCGAAAGGATGCTTGTCTGGCAAGCATAACAGGCAAAATGGTGACACCGAGACCGATGCGAAAGAGAAAGACAGGAAATCTGCTGACCGAGGTTGAACTGGAGTTCATGAACGAGCTCTGGGCACTTGGCGAAGGCTCGGTACGCGACGTGCTGGACCGGCTGCCGCCCGAGCGGAACCTGGCCTACACCTCGGGCGCGACGATCCTGCGTATCCTGGATGAAAAGGGATTTGTCCAAAGCCGCAAGGACGGCAAAACCCTGATCTACCGCCCGCTGCTTGAAAAGGACACCTATCAGGCGCGGTCGCTGCAGAACCTGTCCCGCACGTTGTTCGATGACACCCCGGCCTCGCTGGTGGCACGTCTTGTCGATGACGCCGGCCTGACCGAAGCTGATCTGGAGGAAATTCGAGCACTGGTAGAGAGGAGACTGCAAAATGACAGCGGTTAAACCGGTTCTCGATGTATTTCTCGACCTGAACGTGGTGCTGGTTCTTTCGGCACTCATCTGGTTGGGCGCCCGCATGGCCGTAGCCCGAACGCGCCTGCGGCACGACTACATGACACAGCTGCGCGTGCTGAAGGTTCTTTGCGTCTGCGTCATGCTCAGCCCTGTTCTGGCCCTTGGGGTCACGGCAGCCGCCGGTTTTTTCTGGCCGGGTCAGGCCGTTTCCATCGGAGATATTGCAGTAGCGGCCTATTTGCGCGGTGAAATCGCGATGCCGGCTACACAATTCGAAGCTCTGCTAAACACGCGCGAACGTTGGGTCGACACGGTTCTGTCCGGACAAAGCGCCCTTGTGACGGCCGTGCTCGTGCTGCTGGCCTTGGCCGCCCTCCGGATGCTGGTCCGCACCGTCCGGGATGCGCTGGCAATCCGCGACACGGTGGTTTCAAGCTTCCTGTGGCGGCGTTCGGCCAACGTGGACATTCGCTTGTCCGATCGGATCACGGTTCCATTTGCCGTGCGCGGGGCGCGTCGTCGCCACGTTGTTCTGCCCAGCCATCTGTTGGACACCCCCCGTGAACTTCGATTTGCCCTGGCGCATGAATTGCAGCACGTTCGCGCCCGGGATGTCGAATGGGAGATTGCGTTTGAGGCCGTGCGACCGCTGCTGTTCTGGAACCCTGCCTACTGGGTTTTGAAATACCAGTTCAGCCGATTGCGCGAACTGGCCTGCGACCAGTCCGTCGTCACCCGGCGTGGGATCGACGCGCGCGACTATACCGACTGCCTGCTGGACTATTGCGCCCGCACCGTCGCACAAGGCCGGCCACTGGTTTTGAACGTGGCGCTGGTCTCGGGTGGCAAGGCCAAACGGGTTCTGAAACAGCGTGTGATCGCGCTGGCCGATGCGCCCTCGTTCTCGGCACCGTTGCCGGCAATCTTCATGGGTTCGGCCCTGCTGTTCGCTGTTCTGCTGGCCTTGGGTGCCGCCACGATCCGCCAGACTCAGGATTGGAGCCATGACCGGCTGATGCTGTCGACCGTCGTGAACCTTGAACGGCTCGAAGCACGCAATCAGGGCAACTGATCGGCGACGCTCGGATCCATCCTGTTGCTGGCCCGACCGCTGAAAACGGGTCGCTCGAGCGGGCGGCCCAACGCTTGGACGTGCCGGCAGAGGAACACGGCCCAACATGCTCCCCAAGCCAGGGCCGCGGGCACGTCTGCAGAGGACGTCCGCAAAACCGCGGCAAGGCACAAAAAGGCAAATCCGATACCATCGATCGCGCTGGGGCGCAGTCCGTCGCGACGTCGCGCGACCGCACGGGCAGCTACGGCATAGATCGCGCAGCTGACCGCTCCGACGGTCAGAACGTGCAACGCATCATGCGCCGCCAGCAAGTCGGGGAAGTACAGCGAAGCCGCCAACAGGGACAGACCAGCGGGCAACCACGCAAAGGCCATATGAAGCATCGCCAGCAATCCATCCTGAAGAACTGCCGCTGAATGCCAGAGCCACAGACGCCCACCCTCGCACCCCGCGCAGATCACAAGAAGGACGGCGATAAGCGGACCATCGGCGACGGAAACAAGTCCGAAAAGCACCGCAGTCAAAGCCAGAGCTGCCGCCGAAGCGTCCCCCATTGCCCTCGCGCACCGAAACTTTTGCGCGGCGGTTGGGCTTTGGTGCGTCCAATTCCATGTGAAAGCAGCGATCATGCGCCCACCGACAACCGACACCAAAAGTGCCACAAGCAAAACTGAGGAGAAGGACGGCGCAGACCCAGTTAGAAAGGCAATCTGGCAGATGAACAACAAAAGGGCGAAAAGCGCCTGAAGCCCTCCGGCAACCGCGCGCGCGCGCAGTGCAGCCCAAGCGAGACGACCGGCGAGAAAGAGCAAGAACGCCGTGCCCGTTGGGACGATGAACATGGGTTCGCTTCCAAGCGCGCCGATGGCGGCCAATCGGGACATCGCCCAAAGCGCGAACAGCAACAAACTGCCGGTCGGCGTGACAATATAGCTCCCAGGCCAGCTGCGCATCGCCGTAAGCGAATAGCCCGCGAATGCCGCACCGACGAAGCCGAACAGCATTTCATGCGCATGCCAGGCGTACAGCCCCGGCAACGGCGACCAATGGGTGATGAAATCCTGCCCCAGAAACAGGCCGCTCACCCCCAGAAGGGCAGCCGCCCCCGCCGCAGGAAACATTATCCGATGAGGCGAGGACAGCATGGTTTCCGATCATGCAAGGGACGCCTGGGCTATCCTGCGATAGCCGGCTTGACCGTGATAGAACCCATTGCTGAACGGCGTATCTGCACAAACCTGCCGCAACCGGGCTTCGGCCGCCTCGGTCGACATGCTTTGATCCAACAGCGCCCGGTAAACCTCAGCGACGGCGACCATGTCCACGGCCTGCGGCATCAATCGCAGATGGCTCACACCATCGGCAACCAGTTGGGGCAGTTCCTGCAGCAGGATCAGATACCCTTCGGATTGGGTCTGGATCCCGTTGATGCGCAGGATCGGCTGCTCATCCCTTGTACGCAGTGGCATCCCGTCGGGGTCTTCTTCGCAGACGAATTGGCAATTGTCCTTTGTCCGCCCGTGCGAGCGCGCGTGATAGCACCGCGCCGAAACGGCCAGCGACGCCCGCCCAAAGACCTGCACTTCAACCCCAAGGCCCATGTCGCGCGCCATTCGCGCCGCGACGGCGATCGAGGGCGCTGGCAACTCGGTGGGCAGGCAGACATGCGTCGCCCCCTTGGACGCCATCCAGCGGATTGTGGCCTCGTTATAGGCATTCATGAATGGGCCGATGCGATGCGGCCGCGTACCGCGTGCATACAGTCCTGCGGCGTTGTTGATTTCGATCTCAGGCGCATCCATTTCTGCCAGATCTTCGGTGGCATTGCGCTCTCGTTTCAGCATCACTTCAGCCAAGGAGGACAAAATCACCTTCTTGCCCGCCCGTTCGAGCCTTTCGATGATGGACGGCAGGTCAGCCTCTTGAAAGGGGGCGCGTTTTGAACAGATAACCTCGCCCAGATAGACCTCATCCACCGAAGCTTCGTCGGCGACACGCGCATAGAAATCCCGGCGTTGGTCAGCCGACCAGTGATATGCGATCGGACCTAATGTAAGTTTCGTCATTATTTCACCGCCATTTCTTTGTGGCAAAAGCGCCTTGCGTCTGTTTCTGACCCTCGGTCAGCGCGACGAGGTTCGCGATATCCGCATCGCGACCTGCCCGGATATCATCGACGGCGTTCCGAAATGCCGACACCACGGACCGGACATAACTCTTGGACCTTTGCCGCCCTTCGATCTTGAACGCATGCACCCCGGCATCGATCAACTCAGGCAGAAGGCGGGCCAGGTTCAGGCTGATCGGTTCCTCGAACGCATAGTACCCGTCCGGACGATGTGCGACCTGATAGCGGCCTTTGCAAATCGTCGGATAACCAGCCTTCTCATCTGGCCCGAACCGGTCGATGGTAAAACCAGCCAACTTCGATGACATCGAACCATCGGCATCGCGCACGTACTCCACGTCGGACGCCGGCGAACAGACGCCATCGAGGTTCGTGGACTGCCCGGTCAGATAGTTCGTCAGGCTGCAGCGCCCTTCGACCATCAGACCGTGATTTCCGAAGATGAAGGTTTCGATCTCACAGGGGATTTCTTTTCGGATCTGCCGGATCTCGGGAATGGTCAGAATACGGGGCAGGACCACGCGTTTGACACCGAAATTCTCGCAGTAGTAACGGATCGCCTCGGGTGACGACGCCGCAGCCTGTACCGACAGGTGCAAGCGTACCTGTGGATGGGTTCGGGCGATGTAGTCGGCCACGCCCATATCAGCCACGATAAAGGCATCAACGCCGATCCGCGCACCGGTGTCGGCAGCGTGCCGCCAAAGGTCGACCTTGCCTGCCGGGGGATAGGTGTTGAGTGCCAGAAGGACTTTGGCGCCCTTGGCATGGGCATAGGCGACCGCCTCCTCCAATTCCTGCGGCGTGAAATTCAGCCCCGGAAAATTTCGGGCGTTGGTGGCGTCCTGAAAGCCGCAATAGACGGCGTCGGCCCCGGCATCGACTGCCGTGCGCAGGGCAGCGGGAGTTCCGGCGGGGCATATCAATTCGGCGAGGCTCATGAAGCGGTCGCTCCTTCTACTTCTTGGTAATTTCGGCGCAACCGGGACAGGATCGCGCGGCCAGGCGGGCCGAACATGTCCGCAGCCTCCTGAGCGATGGATCCGTCCATGTCGTCCAATGCATTGCGCAAACGGACGACGGCCTCGGTATCTCCTGTGATCTCCAAATCGCGCGAGAAAAAGGCCGCGTCGCCGTCCTGTTCCGCATCGACCAGTTCCAACAGCAGCAGGAACTGCCCTCGGATAATGGCTGTGGCGTCAGGCAGCATCGACCGTGGCACGGCGCGAAAGCTCAGGTTTTGAGGATTCGGACGCAGATGCAGCGCGAACGGCAGCTCGATCGGGTCGATCAGGAAATCGGCGCTTTGATACGGGCCCAGTCGGGCGAACAGCGCAGGATGTTCCTGCGCGACCCTACGGACCACCCGCGCGAGAATGGGCTGAACCGCCAAGCAAGCCAAACGCGAGACAACTACCTGTCCCGGCGGTCTTGGCCTGTTCGATGTCTGTGTTGGGCTCACCATATGCTGCATGTACTGCCTCATCCGTTTGGCTGTTGTATTTGTGCGGGTTCAACCCGGTGCCGCCGTGTTTCGGCCTCGCGCGATGGAGCATCGGCACCATTCGACCACAACGTCCTCGACGGGCGACAGGAGTCTAGCGGTTCCTCCGGCAAACTGATCGAAGGCGGCGCGATGGGTTTTGCTCACGCCGATCAGGACCGGAACATCCCGCGCCAAGGCCTCGGCAATGAGGGTGCGAAATCCGCGACCCTCGGCCTCGCTGAGTCCGAACTTGTTCAGCAGAACAATATCGCAACCGTCATCTCGCAACCGAGCGGTCGCGATGCCGACCACGTCTTCGATCGCACCGGCGTCCATGCGACACGCGCCTGAGCCCGAACCCAGATCCTGCGTGATCCGGATATTGGGGCCATGCGGCAGCAGTCCAAGCGTTGTCTCACAAAACTGGGTGCCAGTATCCGAAAGGTTCACACGCAACGCTCCGAGCAAGCGCAGACCTTCTTCCTGCAATCGCGCGGCCACTGTCGCCAGCAAATGATCCGTTCCGCCTGCCTCACTTGCGTCGACACCTGCAAGAAGCATGATTGATCCCCTCTACCGTTCGAACCGTGGAAACAGGACCTGGTTTTCAAGCATCATATGCCGGTCAAGATCCGTCAGAAGGTTCCGCAGCCCGTCGTATAGCCGTCGCCAAGACCCGCAGGCATGTGCGGGCGGTGTCAGGTCACGGGTGATATGCCGGATCAGTGCGATACTCTCGGCGTGGCCATCGTGATCGGCGCGCATAACCCGGATCGGGTTTTCGATCCCTTCCATGCCGCCCATGCGCATGGCGGGAAACAGGACGATCTCCTCTTTTGCCATGTGCGTTTCCATTTCGGCTGCCAGTTCGGCCAGCGCGCGAACCAACCCTCGGGGGGCTTGGGGATCGTCTCGGTGAACCGATGCCACACGTTCAGCAAGATGTTGAAGCTGTTCAAGGTCGGTCCGGTGTGTTTCGTGATACCGTGTGAGGATGTGATCGATCAGGGCGCCTGTCTCAAGATCAGCTTCGTGCATATCGAAGTTCGTCATGGTCCGTGCTTTCAGGTTCACGACCCGAGCATCTCGAATCGGAATTTGATTTGCGCATTCTGTTTTGCTAATACGCATAGAAAATACCGATTGGAAAACGCGACCATGCGCCTCACCTCATTCACTGACTATGGTCTCCGCATTCTGATGCGGCTGGCTGGCAGCCCGGACCGCCCGTTTTCAACCGGCGAACTTGCGGATGAATTCAAGGTGTCACGCGCCCATCTCGCCAAGGTCATTTCAGCGCTTGCCAATGCCGGATACCTCAAAACGCGGCGGGGCGGTGGCGGCGGGGCCGTCCTGTCTCGCCCGGCGTCGGACATCCGCTTGGGCGACGTAGTGCGCACTCTGGAGACTGGGCAACCAATCGTTGAGTGTTTCTCGGCCGATGGCAGTGCGTGCACTCTGACTCCAAGCTGCCTTTTGAAGGATCGGCTGAAGCAAGCCGAGCAAGCGTTTTTTGACGACCTGAACCGGGCAACACTGGCTGATTGCATCTATCGCCCACCGTGGGAGATTTCGGCGGCGGAATAGCAGCTGGTCTGCCCCTTCGGACAATTCGCCTGGGTTCTCTTAGAACCAATCAGGCTGCGACCACTGTTACCTTTGTGCTTAGACCGGTCAGATCAGTTGGCCCCAATCAAAGAATAAGAAACGGTGTTCGACCGCACGCCTCTGGAAATTCAGTCAGCTGTTTCTCCGGCGGACTTGCCTGATCCTCCGAATGTCAGACCAAAACTCTTGTGCGGAAAAATGCAGGTTGTAGTCTTGGCAGACTGGCCGGAGAGACCCCATTGGAACTGCAGAGACTCCTTGACGACGCCAAGGCGCTGATTACCGAGGCCCAGCTGGATGACGGCTTTTGGCCCTGTGGTGTGCGGGACATGGTATTGGCCCAGACGCGCCAATCCAAACGCCCGTCATGCTCGGTCGTTGAGCCCATGATCGGGCTGGTGCTTCAGGGCAGCAAGTCGGTGCAGTACGGAACCGAGCATGTCCGTTATGACGCAGGGGACGTCATTGTCGTGGGAAGCGCCCTGCCAATGGTCTCGGGCCTTGTGGATGCCTCGCCCGAACACCCCTACATCGCCCTGTATATCGGCATCGACATGCGCGTATTGCGGGGCGTCTACACCGACATGGGCGGCACCTCGCTGGACGATGCGGGTCCGGCCTTGGAAAGCGGTCAGGCCGACGCGGAAGTTATTGATTCATTTACACGTCTTTTCCGTCTGCGCCGAGATCCGATCGCAGATCAAACGCTGGGGGCCGCCGCCGTCCGCGAGGTATATTTCCGGGTTCTGCGCAGCGACAAAGGGCGCGCGCTGCGCCGTATCATCCGCACGGACAGCAAGGCCAACCAGGTCGCCAAGGCAATCGCGCATATCCGCAAAGAGTACCGCTCGACGATCAAAGCCTCGGACTTGGCCGCGATCTCGGGCATGAGCGCGTCGGTATTCTATGACGCCTTCAAACGGGTGACGGCCAACAGTCCGCTGCAGTTCCAGAAAGACCTGCGCCTGACCGAGGCCTTCCAACTGCTTCAGCAGACGGGAACGCCTGTATCGAGTGTTGCACATGCAGTTGGGTATGAAAGCCCGGCCCAATTTAGCCGTGAGTTCGCCAAGAAATTTGGCGTTCCGCCCCGAGAACTGACCCGGGATCACGTGACCTGAGCTGCACGCTTTGCTCTTGGGTTTCGGAGAATCGAGCAAGATTTGAGGAGGAAGCTCTGTGTCCCACCCGAGGCGGACAGGTTAGGTTCATCCATGATGCAACCGGGCGATGTTGCCCCCGAATTCGCAAGGATACCTGATGGCAGTTCCCGACCAAGTTCCTACAAATTCTGGATTTCACGCAAAAAGCACGGCGGCCGAAGTGCTGGCCGATATCGACCTGACCGGAAAGACCGCAATCGTAACCGGTGGCTACAGCGGTATTGGCCTCGAAACCGTCCGCGCCCTTGCCGACAAGGGGGCCGCGGTGATCGTTCCGGTACGCTCGGAAGCCAAAGCGCAAGAGAGCCTGGCGAGCGTGGATGGCAATGTCAAAACCGCACCGATGGACCTGGCGGATCTTGGTTCGGTCCGACGGTTTGCCGAAACGGTATCCAGCGACCTGCAAAACCTGGATCTGCTGATCAACAACGCCGGGATCATGGCGTGCCCCGAGGCCCGTGTTGGACCCGGTTGGGAATCCCAATTCGGTATCTGCCATATGGGCCACTTTGCCCTGACCAAATTGCTGCTGCCGCTTTTGGAGCAAACGCCGGGCGCGCGGGTCGTTGCTCTTTCCTCGACCGCACACAAGATTTGCGACGTGCATTGGGATGATATCCAGTTCGAAAAGACGGACTACGACAAATGGCAGGCCTATGGCCAAGCAAAAACCGCAAATGCGTTGTTTGCCAACGCTCTGTCCCGCCGTTTGGCAGCGACCGGCGGGTTGGCGTTTTCGGTACATCCCGGTGGGATATTCACCCCTCTGCAACGGCACCTGCCGAAAGAAGAGATGATCGCACTGGGTTGGCTGAACGAGGATGGCGAGCCGTCCGCATTGGCCAAGGAGGGTTTCAAGACGCCCGAACAGGGCGCGTCAACAACGGTTTGGGCGGCGACTTCGCCAAAGCTGGTTGGCAAACCAGGAGTGTATTGCGAGGACGCCGACATTGCTGCCCCGACCGACCCCAACAGCCCGACGGCCCGATATTTTGGGGTCAACGCACATGCCTGCGATGACGCATCAGCCGAAAAGCTGTGGGACATAAGCGAACGGTTACTGCAAGAGGCCTGATACCCACGCAATCCGGTCGGGATGATCCCGGCCGGACTACGCTTCTTAGGGATAAGGCAGCGCCAAGGTTTTAGACCGCAATTTCGCCCCCTGGCCCTCTGCGCTGCCGGTTCCGGCCCGGGCTGGACCTCAACGGTTCAGGCCAAAGCCTGCTCGGGCGCAGGATCGGCGATCAACAGTTCGACATCTGCCACGCTCAGCGCCACAGCCAACTGGCTTGGCGGGACCGTGTCGACGATCAACGTGTCCAAATCCGACAGTTCGCACACTTTGTGCAACTGCTTCTGATTGAACTTCTGGGCATCCAGCAGAAGATGACGTTCCGCAGAACGGCCCAGCATCGCGCGTTTGACAGCGGCGATATCACCGATCGGCTCGCTGGGGCCATCATCGGACAATCCCGACGCGCCGATCATGCAGCGATCGACGTTGAACCGGCCCAGAAACTCCAGCGTTTCGTAACCAACGACGGCAGCCTCGGCGGCAAGATAAGCACCGGGGCAAACAATCACCTCGGCCGCGCTGCCGCCCAGTGTCACGGCCACCGGAATAGAATTCGTGATGACAGTGCACCGTATGTCGCGATATGCCAATGAGCGCGCCAGTTGAGCGGTTGTCGAGCCCGAGTCGATCATGACCGTCTCACCTTCACGCACAAGGCCAGCGGCGGCGTTTCCGATCCGCTCGCGTTCGGCAACCCGGGCCGCATTGCGCTCGTCCAGGCTGAGATAATGCCCTTGCACCGGCGCCGACGCGCCACCGTGCGCACGCGCAATCAGGCCGTCTTCGGCCAGCGCGTCAAAATCCCTGCGGACGGTCTCGGTGGATACGTCGAAACTGCGGGCCAGATCACTGATGCGCACGTGCGGGCGCAGCTTGAGCTCAAGCAGGATACGTTGGCGACGATCGGACTTTTTCAGCCGATCCCGCCCTTTCTTGCTGTGTTTCTGACGTGTTTTGGCCTTTGACATCCTATTGCCCCGGCTAGACGACATTCAATTTCTGTGGCGTTTACCTCATTTTTGCAAATATTTTGTTGCATTGCCCTCAAACTGGTGATGAAAATCGTCGGACTCACCCCATTGTGGAAGGCAAAATGTTGGCCATGCAACGGCGCAGCGCAAACAAGGTATTGAACGCATGATCGTGCTGGCCACCCATCTGGCGGCCGGCGTCGCCCTGCTTTTGTGGTCTGTCCGGTTGATCCGGACCGGAGTGGAACGAGCGTTCCTGCCCGAGTTGAAACGCGGCCTGAAAATCCTGTCTGAAAACCGAATCTCCGCTGCATTGGGTGGCGGTATGGCAGCGATGCTTATGCAAAGCTCGACTGCAGTTGCATTGATCGGAGCCGGATTCGCGGTATCGGGCATGCTGGCCCCACCCTCGGCCCTTGCGCTGCTGCTGGGGGCAGAGGTGGGATCCGCCCTGATGGCAAAGGTGCTGACCTTGCCCGTCCAGGCGGTGATGCCATTCGCGTTGCTGGTCGGCGTCGTGGTGTTTTTGAAAGCCGGTCGACGGCGGACGAAACAAATTGGGCGCATCACCATCGGTTTTGCCCTGGTGCTGTTGTCGCTTGGAATGATCCGCGAAGCCACAGTGCCAATCGGGGCCAGCCCAATCGTTCAAAGCATTGCCGCATATTTTCAAAGTGACTTGATCAGCGCCTATGTGGTCGGCGCAATTCTGGCGTGGCTCATGCATTCCAGCCTTGCCGCGGTGCTGACCTTTGCCACATTCGCGGCGTCAGCACTGGTTGGCGGCACGGTGGCCGCCGCACTGGTCATCGGTGCCAATCTCGGTGGCGCCGTGATCTCATTCGCCCTGCTCTGGTCGCAGGAGCGCCCGGCCAAGTTGGTCGTCCTTGCCAACCTGGTGGCTCGGGCCTGCGTCACTTTGGTGGCGCTGGCCCTGCTGCTGACCGGGGTGCTGAACATATCCGTGTTCGGCACAGCGCCCGGTCAACAGGTGGTGATGCTGCACATTGCGATGAATGTCGCCCTTCTGGTCGTTGCGCTGCCGTTCACCAACCTGCTGATCCGGTTGGCCGACGCGTTCGTTCCCCGCCATTCCAGCATCACCGCCGACAACGTGACCGCATTGGACCCCAGCGCACTGGACCACGTGCCTCTGGCGCTGGCCTGCGCACAGCGCGAACTGCTGCGCATGGCTGAAACGGTTCAGGCGATGCTAGTGCCAACCATTCATCTGTTCCGGAACTGGGACCCCGAACTAGCCCGCACCGTCGAATTGCGGGAAAACGATGTCGACCGCATGCATTTTGACATCAAAATCTACGTCTCGCGTCTGCGGGAAGGCGATCTGACACCTCAGCAGGAGAAAAAGACACTCGAGCTGGTGTCGATGGCCAACAACCTTGAAGAGGCCGCCGACCGGATCGCGGTCAACCTTGTGGCCCTGGCGAAAAAAATGGCTGACGAGGGCATCACCTTTTCCAAGGAAGGTCTGACCGACATTGAACAATTCCACGATCAGATCACAACGAACGGCCAGTTGGCTCTGAGCATTCTAACCACCGGCGACGCTGAGGCGGCCCGCCAATTGGTCGCCGAAAAGGATCGCATCCGGATCGAAGAGCAATACCTGCAGGAGCGCCACCTGAAGCGCCTTCAAAGTCGGGGTCCGGCCAGCATCGAGACAACCAATATTCACCAGGAGACACTGCGCCTATTGAAGCAAATCAACGCGGCGCTGGCCTTTGTCGCCTACCCGATCGCCGAAGAGACGGGAGATCTTCTGGAAAGCCGCCTGGCCAAACCGCGCATAATCTCGGACGCACCTTAGTCACAGCATTCTTCGGATCGCACTATAACAGACCCGCGGCGATGGCTCCCGCCTTTCCGTGATTACAAGGCTTTTCTGGCTTCCTGAACCCGGCAGAATTGACAGTCGGCCCCACTCGCATGCTATCGTCATATCAGAATGTTATGACATAAATCCGTTTCTTTGAATTCGAAGCTGTTGAATTGGGAGGTTCTCATGCTGCGACTCTACGTCTGTTCAATGCTGCTGACACTCGGCCCGGCAGGCGTTCTCGCCGACGCTGTGCCGACCAAGGAAGCTGCAGAGGGAACCTTTGCCGAGCGTCCGTTCTCGCCCTATGCCAACCGGACATTCCCAGAGCGCCCTCTTTGGGGGGACACGCACCTGCACACCGGGTTGTCACTGGACGCCGGAACGTTCGGGAACACGCTGCTGCCGGATGACGCCTGGCGATTTGCGAAAGGCCAACAGGTCATCTCGTCGACCGGACAACCGGTTCGGCTTGCGCGCCCACTGGATTGGATGGTTCTCACGGATCACACCGACCTGATGGGGTTTGCCCCGGACCTGCAGGCCGGAAAGCCGGGGGTCTTGGCACATCCCAAGGGTCTGGAATGGTACGAAGGATACTCTGCGGGCGGGGACGAAGCTGCCAAAGCGGCTTTCGACATCATTTCCAATTTCTCGCAGATGACCCTGCCGGAAGACCTGCTTGAATCATACAGCCCCGGAGCGGACGCCTTTGCGTTTACCTGGGAACATATCGTGATGGCCGCAGAACGGCACAACGACCCGGGCAATTTCACAGCGTTCATCGGTTTCGAATGGACCTCGGTGCCTAAGGGATTCAACCTGCATCGAAACGTCATGCTGCGCGATGGCCCGATCCGTGCGCTGCAGATGGTGCCGCCGGTCACGCAGCCGCCCTATGGGAATACGGATCCGAAGGCACTTTATGCGTGGCTCGAGGAGTACCAGGCCAAGACCGGAGGCCGTGCCGTTGCCTTCGCGCATAACGGCAATCTGTCGAACGGCTGGATGTTCCCTACCGAAGACACCTATCACGGCGGCAAGGTGGATGAGGAATACGTACAGAACCGCGCCAAGTGGGAACCCCATTACGAGGTCACCCAGATCAAGGGGGACGGCGAAGCCCATCCCTATCTCAGCCCCGACGACCCATTTGCCGACTATGAAAACTGGGATGTCGGGAACCTCGATATCTCCGAGCTGAAAACCGATGACATGCTGGCCGGCGAATACGCGCGCGAGGCGCTGAAGCGCGGGCTGATGCTTGAAGAGAAATTTGGCGTGAACCCCTACAAGTTCGGGATGGGCGGCGCGACGGACAGCCATACGTCGCTGGCAACGGCCGAGGAAGACAACTATTTCGGCAAATCCGTGAGCGCCGAGCCGTCGGCCACACGCGTTCTGCACCCGTTTGTCGAAAGCGATCTGGGCGCCTTTGAGGGGCATACGCTGGTCGCATCGGGCTATACCGCAGTCTGGGCGTCCGAGAATACGCGCTCGGCCATTTTCGACGCGTTCAAGCGACGCGAGACATACGCCACGACCGGGCCTCGCATCGGGCTTCGTTTCTTCGGCGGATGGGATTTCGATGAGTCCGACCTGCTGACGCGTCTGGTGGCCGATGTGGGATACACCAAAGGGGTGCCGATGGGCGGTGACCTGCGTCCGCCCGAGGGCGAAGGCGCACCGACTTTCCTGATCGGCGCACTGCGTGACCCCGTCGGCGCAAACCTTGATCGAGTTCAGGTCGTCAAGGGCTGGTTGGATGCAGACGGCGCGCTTCAGGAAAAGGTCTACAACGTAGCCTGGTCCGACGATCGTGCGCTGGATGCCAATGGCAACCTTCCCGAAGTCGGCAATACCGTCGATCTGGATACCGCCAGCTGGAGCAACTCGATCGGCGCATCGGAATTGGTGACCGTTTGGACGGATCCCGACTTCGATCCCAACGCGCGGGCATTCTACTACGTGCGGGTTCTGGAAATCCCGACCCCGCGCTGGGTGCTGTACGACAAGCTTCGTTTTGGAATCGATCTGCCGGCCGAGGCCCAGTTGATCCATCAGGAACGTGCGTATTCGTCACCGATCTGGTACACGCCTGCCGGCGAATGAACCAAGACCGAAACCGGGGGCGCGGGATCGCGCCCTTGGGCCGGGGTCGTTGCTGCAACATCTTCACCCAAGTTGAAATCGGCGATTTGACATGACGGGCCGTTGGGATCAACGATCGGGTATCGAATTGCCAGCAGGTCAGATCTTTCATGCGCTTTTACAAAGAACCGCTGTTCCATTTCATTCTGATCGGGCTGGCCATTTTCGGCTGGTTCTATCTTGTATCCGACGAGACCGAGCCCCCGGTAGAAGCCGAAACGATCACAATTGACAGCGACGACATCGCGCTTCTGAAAACACGGTTCGAGGCCAGCTGGAAACGGCAACCCACCGATGCCGAGCTGCAGGCCCTGATCGATTCCTGGACCCGCGAAGAAATCCTTGTGCGCGAGGCCCGAAAGCTGGGCTTGGACCGTGGTGATCAGGTGATCCGGGCCCGCCTTGCCCGAAAAATGGAGTTTCTGACCACCGCAATTGCATCCTCGGTCGCCCCCGAGGAGGCTGTTCTAGAAGAGCATCTGGCCCAGAACGCAGACCGCTTCACGATGCCTACCCTGATCGCGTTTGATCAGATCTATCTGGGTGATGCCCCAGACCCGGACGTCGTCGACGATACTCTGCAGGCGCTGAACGGTGGCGCGGATTGGTCCAGCCTTGGCGTTTCGTCCTTGCTGGCGCGGTCGATGCCACTGACAGCCGAGGGTGCAATCGACACAACCTTTGGTCGCGGGTTTGCGTCACAGCTTGACGGGAGCGAGCCGATGATCTGGGTCGGTCCGATCAACTCGGGATACGGACAGCATCTTGTCCGTGTGACCGAAGCAAAGCCCAGTTATCTTCCGCCACTGGAAGAGATCTACGATTCTGTTCTGAACGATTGGCGCAGGGCGACGGCTCAGGATCTGGCGCAGGCTCAATACGAAAGCCTCGCCGCCCAGTACCGTGTCGAGACACCCGAATCCGCAGAGGGCGGCTCGTGAAGACGGTCTTCTTTGTTCTGCTGAGTTTCTGGCTGGGCATGGTTCCGCAATTCGGCCGAGCACACGCGCTTGACCCCGGCTATCTGGACCTGAACGAACTGGCGCCGGGCACCTGGAGAATCCTTTGGCGTATTCCCGACGTGAACGGACAACCCATGGAGATCGATGCGGTTCTGCCCAACCATTGCGCGCCGGAAAATGGCCCGGAGCCAACAGCGGAAAACCAGGCTTGGGTGTCTTCTTGGATTGCAGAATGTGATGCCGAAATCGCGGGCCATGTTGTGGCCATAGACGGGTTGGAGCGCCAGCAGAACGATGTCTTGCTGCGCGTTCGACCGCTGAACACTGAACCCGTGACGCTCAGATTTACGCCTGATGAGGCCGAATTGATGGTTCCGGCGGAGCCTACGATCTGGTCGGTTTTCAGCAGCTACTTTCTGCTTGGGTTCGAACACATTTTGGGCGGCTGGGACCACCTGTTGTTCGTTTTTGCGCTTTTTGTTCTGGTGCGGAACCCATGGCGGTTGGTCGGTGCGATAACCGCGTTCACAGTCGCGCATTCGCTGACGCTGGCGATGGCGACGCTTGGGTTTCTCAACGTGCCCGCCGGCCCCGTCGAAGCCGTTATTGCCTTGTCCATCGTATTCCTTGCTCTGGAAATCCTGAGGCACAAAGAGGGCGAGCTGCGGTTATCCGAGCAATACCCGTGGATCGTCTGCTTCAGTTTCGGCCTGCTGCATGGGCTTGGCTTTGCCGGTGCTCTGGCTGAAATCGGCCTGCCTTCGCAAGAGATCCCTGCGGCGCTGCTGGCTTTCAACATCGGCGTCGAGGCCGGTCAGCTTGCCTTTATCGCAGTGCTCGCGCTTCTGATTGCGATGTGGCGCCTTATCGCGCCACGGAACGCCGGTTGGGTGACCCACTTGGCCACCCCGGTGACAGGCTATGCCATCGGGTGCATATCGCTCTATTGGCTGATCGAGCGGGTCAACGGGTTCTGAGCGCCCAAGCGGTCAATTCACAGATCTTTGCATTCCGGCACGGCGGTCAGAACCGATCCGTCCTCGAGATGTTGCAACAGATTGTCCACCGTCAGATCACCCATGGCGGCACGCGTTTCGACAGTAGCACTGCCCGCATGTGGCAACAGAACCACGTTTGGCAATTCACGCAACGCCTGTGGAACGCGAGGTTCATCCTCGAAAACATCCAGCCCTGCCCAGCCAAGCGCACCGCTTTGCAGCGCTTCAATCAAAGCCGCCTCGTCAACAACGGACCCTCGGCTGACATTGATCAGCGTGCCCCCGCCCCCCAACGCCCGCATCACCTCGGCGTTGACCAGCTTGTTGGTCGACGGCCCGCCGGGTGTTATGCAAATCAGCACATCCACGTGTTCGGCCATGTCGACCAGATTGTCGAAATACCGGTATGGCACATCCTTGGAACTGCGGGTGTGATAGGAGATTTCGGGCGACCACGGCGCCAGTTTATCTGCAATCGCTTGGCCGATACGGCCAAGCCCCAGAATTCCAACCTTTTGATTGTCGGCTGATCGGGTCAAAGGAGCATTGCCTTCTGGTTCCCACCGGCCCGATCGGACATATTCATGGTCGCGCACAAGCTCTCGGTAGCAGGCCAGCATCAGCATAACGGCGGTGGTTGCGACCTCGTTGTTCAGCACATTCGGGGTGTGCGTTACGACAACTCCGCGGGCTGCAGCAGCCGTTGCATCGACTGCATCATATCCCACCCCATAGACGCTGATCATCTTCAGGTTTGTCAGTTGGGCCATCAGGTCGGGCGGCACGCCGTCATGTCCGTTCGTGACCACATGTGTGATGCGCGCGGCATCAAAATCGTCCAGCTGGCGAATATCAAACGCGGCGGACAGCCGATCTTTCATCCGGTCGGTAATCCCGCCGATCTGCAACAGCTCAGTCATCCTGACTGACCTTCTGCCGCTGCGAGCCCAGCCCGTCGATCCTCAGTTCCATCACGTCGCCCTTCTTCAAATAGACCGGATCGGGCTTGATCCCCATGCCGACCCCGGGCGGTGTGCCGGTCGAAATCACGTCACCGGGATGAAGGGTGAACAACTGGCTCAGATGCTCGATGATCTCGGCAACGGAAAAGATCATGGTGGCCGTGTTTCCGGTCTGCATCCGCTGACCGTTCACATCCAGGGACATGCCCAGCGCCTGAGGATCGGGAATCTCATCGCGGGTGACCAGCCACGGACCGGTCGGACCGAACGTGTCGCAGGACTTGCCCTTGGTCCATTGTCCGGTCAGCTGCGTCTGGAAATGCCGCTCGGACACGTCATTGACGATGCAATAACCGGCGACATAGTCCAAAGCATCAGCCTTGGAGACGTATTTCGCCGTTTTCCCGATCACCACACCCAACTCGCATTCCCAATCGGTATGGGTGGACCCGCGCGGCATCACAACGTCATCATAAGGCCCCACGATGGCGGAGTTTGCCTTGAAGAACAGGATCGGATGCTTGGGAATATCCGCGCCCGTTTCGGCAGCATGGTCCGAGTAGTTCAGTCCGATGCACAGAAACTTGCCGATCTTGCCGACGCAAGCTCCGATCCGCGGATCCCCTTCAACAATCGGCAAGCTTTCGGGATCAATTGCGCGCAGCCTGTCCAGCACTGCGTCGCCCAGCGTTTCACCGGTGATATCGGTGACATGGGCGGACAAATCCCGCAATTGACCCGCTGAGTCGACCAACGCAGGCTTTTCCGACCCTGCGGCTCCGTAGCGAACAAGTTTCATTTCGGTTCCTTTTAGTGATTGTCCCGCGGCAGGAATTGCCGCGCGATGTCCCTGAATTTGTCGGCGCCCTTCAGCGTCATGCCGCGATCCAGACGATCGACCTTCTCGCGGAAGATCTCCTGCCAGGGTGACTGGTCGGGCGGGACCGAGTAGCCACCTGCGGCTTCCAGTTCGCGGGCACGTTCATGCAGCTCCTCCAGCGGAACAAGCATATCCGCCGTCCCTTTGCCCAGATCGATGCGCAGCCGGTCGCCGTTTCGCACCAGCGCCAGCCCGCCGCCTTCGGCCGCCTCGGGCGAGGCGTTCAGGATCGACGGGCTTCCGGAAGTGCCGGACTGGCGCCCATCACCGATGCAGGGCAGCGCTTCGATCCCCTTTTTCAACAGGTATGAGGGCGGCCGCATGTTCACTACCTCGGCCGCGCCCGGGTAACCTTTGGGCCCTGCGCCGCGCATGATCAGGATACAGTCTGCGTCGATGTTTTCTGCCGGATCATCGATGCGGTGATGAAAGTCTTCAGGCCCGTCAAACACGACCGCTCGGCCCTCGAAGGCATTGGGGTCATCCGGGTTCGACAGGTAGGCATCGCGGAAAGCGGACGAGATCACCGATGTCTTCATGATCGCGCTTTCGAACAGGTTGCCCGAAAGGTTGATGAACCCGGCCTGATGCTTGACCGGATTCCTAACCGGCTTGATCACGTCGTCGTTCAGCGACCGGCGTGTCCCGCAGTTCTCGCCCATCGACTGGCCGTTGACCGTCAGTGCATCGGGGTTGGGCAGCAATCCGGCATCAATCAACTCACCGACCACGGCAGGGACACCGCCGGCGCGCTGGTAGTCCTCTCCTAGGTATTTCCCGGCCGGCTGCATGTTGACCAGCAGCGGCACGTCGTGACCCAGGCTTTGCCAGTCATCGTTGTTGAGAGGAACGCCAAGATGCCGGGCGATCGCATTCAAATGGATCGGCGCGTTCGTCGATCCACCGATCGCCGAGTTGATGACGATCGCATTTTCAAATGCCGCCCGCGTCATGACATCGCTTGGGCGCAGATCCTCCCACACCATCTCGACGATGCGCTTTCCGGTTTCATAGCTGATCTGTCCGCGTTCCCGGTACGGGGCTGGTATCGCGGCGGACCCGGGCAGTTGCATTCCCAAGGCTTCGGCCAGGGAATTCATCGTGGTCGCCGTTCCCATCGTGTTGCAATAGCCAACCGAAGGCGCCGAAGCCGCCGCGATTTCCATGAACTCATCAGTGTCGATCTCACCGGCAGCAAGGTCTTCCCGAGCCTTCCAGATCACGGTTCCCGACCCCGCGCGTTCACCCTTCCACCAGCCGTTCAGCATCGGGCCGACCGACAGAGCGATTGCGGGGATATTGACGGTGGCGGCCGCCATCAACAGCGCCGGCGTGGTCTTGTCGCAACCGATGTTTAGCACCACGCCGTCGATCGGGTAACCAAACAAGCTCTCGACCAGCGAAAGATAGGCCAGATTGCGATCCAGCGAGGCAGTGGGCCGCTTACCCGTTTCCTGAATCGGGTGCACCGGAATTTCGATGCACGTGCCACCAGCCGCGATGATCCCGTCGCGCACACGTTTGGACAATTCCAGGTGGTGGCGGTTGCACGGGCTGAGATCGCTACCCGTTTGCGCAATGCCGATGATTGGCTTGCCGGATTGAAGCTCGGCGCGGGTCAGGCCGTAATTGAGATACCGTTCCAGATACAGCGCGGTCATCTCGAGGTTGTCCGAGTTCATGAACCATTTCCGCGACCGCAGATCGTCCTTTGTTATCTTCGTCATTGGCCTGACCACCCCCCATCGATTATGTGTGTATGTCCTGTGGTGAAAGCACTCTCATCGCTTGCCAGGTAGACGACCAGTGCCGCTATTTCTTCCGCCTTGGCGACGCGGCCCATGGGCTGGCGGGCCACGAACTGCGCCATGGCCTCTTCCCTGCTGCCCAGCTCTTGGGCCAAGGCCTCGACCCGATCGCGCCAACTGGGGCTGTCGACCGTTCCGGGGCAGATGCAGTTGCAGCGAATGCCCTTCGTGATGAAATCAACCGCAACCGATTTCGTCAGCCCCACGACCGCTGCTTTGGTCACACCATAGACAAAGCGGTTGGGCGCGCCGATGATCGACCCCAGAGCGGAAGACATGTTGATGATCGAGCCGCCGCCCCGTTCGACCATCCCCGGCAGCACAGCCTTCGTTGTGCGCATCATGGACCGCACGTTGAGGTCCATCGCAAAATCCCACTCCTCATCAGTGGCGTCCAGGATGGTCCCGTGATGCACGAAGCCCGCACAGTTGAACAACACGTCCGGATTTGCCCGCTCAACCCCCTGAGAGACGCTGGCGTCATCGGTGACGTTCATCTCGAAAATTTCGATATTTTCGAGATTCTCGGACCGAATCGAAGAAAGGTTTTCGAGGTTGATATCCGTCGCAAACACCTGCGCCCCTTCGCGCGCCATTGCGATTGCGCTGGCACGCCCGATACCCTGTCCGGCAGCCGTCACAAGGACGCGCTTCCCCACAAGTCTTTCTGACATATGTAAAATTTACCTTTCACTACTTGCGATCAAACACCACGACCCCGGGCCCGAGTGCGACCGGGCAGCACCAAAAAATTCTGCGTGGAAACGCAACAGGCTTTGGCGCAGGAACTTGATGCCGTTAGCGTATGACAGAGATTTTGGTTTGGCTATAACCATGCGTGGTGCGGCCCGAAGGAGGATAAGCAAGTATGAGCGAACAGCGCAAAGTGACCCTTTTGGGCACCGGCCTAATGGGGGCGCCGATGGCACGAAACCTGCTTGCGGCAGGCTTTCCCGTGACCGTTTGGAACCGCAGCGCCGAAAAGGCACGACCATTGGCGGACCAAGGTGCCACGGTTGCGGACACCCCGGCCCACGCGGTTGCCCAAGCCGATGTGATCGTGACCATGCTGGCCGACGGATACGCAACCGGCGCGCTGCTGGAAGACCCTTCCTTTTACGACCAGCTGAAACCTGGTGCCGTCTGGATCGACATGTCCAGCGCCAAGCCTGAACATGCCCGCGCGCAGTCGGCCCAACTCGAAACCCTCGGCCTGCGGCATCTGGATGCCCCGGTCTCCGGTGGCACCAAGGGGGCCGAGGCGGGCTCGCTGGCGATCATGGTGGGCGGCGACGAGAAGGTCATGCTGGAGGTACTGCCAATCCTCTCCGCCATGGGGCGGCCTGTGCATGTCGGCCCCAGCGGCGCCGGTCAATTGTGCAAACTGGCCAATCAGACGATCGTTGCCGTCACGATTTCCGCCGTTGCCGAGGCAACCCTGCTGGCCGAACAAGGTGGCGCAGACCCGGCTGCTTTGCGCGCCGCGCTGCGCGGTGGGTTTGCCGACAGCGTGATCCTGCAACAGCACGGAGAACGCATGTCCAACCGGGATTTCGTTCCCGGCGGGCTCTCGAAGTTTCAGCTGAAGGATCTGGACAACACCTTGGATGAGGCACGCGGTCTCGGCCTGGAACTGCCCAATACGCAAGCCGTACGCGACCGGTTCGAATACCTGATAAACGAAATGGATGGGGCCGAGCTGGATCACTCTGCGCTCTACCTCGAGCTCAGAAAACGGAATGGCATGTAGTGACGCATATCCTCATCATCGGCGGCGGTGGAATGCTGGGTCAGAAACTGGCGCATCACATTTCGGCCGAGCAGACCTTTAGCCCGGACGCCCGTGTATCATTGTTCGACCTTTCATTTCCGGTCGAGGGTGCACCCGGCGAAATTACCGTTGGCGACATCGCGGCCCCGAACTCGGCCAAGCTTCTGGCCGCTCAGCGCCCTGACGTGATCTTTCATCTGGCCGCGATTGTCTCAGGTCAGGCAGAAGCTGACTTTGACCTCGGTTGGGACGTCAACCTGATGACGACCTGGGCACTGTTGAACGCATTGAAAGACGAGCATGACGCCACCAGCGGCACCTACCGCCCGCGGCTGGTCTTCGCTTCGTCCATAGCCGTCTTTGGCGCCCCTTTCCCCGCAAGGATCGACGATGAATTCCTGTGCGCCCCTCTGACCAGCTACGGGGCGCAGAAGGCTGCGTCCGAGTTGATGATTTCCGACTTCAGTCGAAAAGGATACATCGACGGCATCTCCCTGCGGCTGCCGACGCTCTGCGTGCGGCCCGGCAAGGCAAATGCCGCCGCGTCCTCCTTCTTTTCGGGTATCATACGAGAGCCCCTGAACGGGCTCGAGGCGGTTCTGCCGGTCGACGACACCGTTCGCCACTGGCACGCCAGCCCTCGGGCAGCGGCAAGATTCCTGACCCACGCGGCCGATCTTGATGCGACGCTGCTGAACGACCGGCGCGCCCTGAACATGCCAGGCATCAGTTGTACGGTCGCCGAACAGATCGAAGCTCTCCGCACTGTCGCCGGTCAAGACGCGGTCAACCTGATAAAGCATGTTCCCGACCCGGACATAGAGCGCATTGTCAAAGGCTGGCCACGCGACTTTCAAACCGACCGCGCGCTTGAGCTGGGCTTCCGCGCAGAGTCGAGCTTTGAAGACATCATCCGCGCTTATCTTGAGGATGACTTCCGCGTTTAATCGCCCATCGTCTTGCCTGTCAGATGGCGCTTGAGGTGGTCATGAATCTTCTGCTTGGTCAGTTGCTCATCGCCGGACAATGCGGCCTCGAGGATGTCGGCGTGATGCCGGATGTTCTCTGAGATGAACTCGAACCGCCGGTCCGCCACCATCAGCTGCTGCCGGAATTGCGCGTAAATTCGGCCGTGCATCTGCTTCAACGTTTCCGATCCGCAGGCCGAGATCAGCGTTTGATGGAATTCCTTTTCCGAGGCAAACCAGATCTCGATCAGCTCGCTGGGGTCGTCGGTGGCATGAATGCGCTTTTCGATATGGCTCAGCTTGTGATGCGCCGCGGTCAGCCTGGCTTCCCAATCCACCCCGCCGTTGCGGATCGACATTGCGGTGCCTTCTCCCTCCAGCAAAACGCGGATGTGGGTCAGCTCGATCAGTTTTTTCGGCGAACGCTTCGGGACGCGAAAGCCCTTCTGCTCCTGAAAGTCCACCAAACCCACCGATGACAAACGAAAAAGAACTTCGCGAACCGTGCTGGCCGAGCACCCATAGTCCTTGCGCAACTCTTCGGCCCGAACCTTGGCACCATGCTCGAATCCGTTCGAGATCAGACGCATTTTAAGGTGCTGATAAATATCTACTTCTTCATTCATTCCGGTTTGCACCTTTCAGGTCTGGCCACTTAGTGTCCTAATCATATTTTCGATTTATTGCAAGAATCTCGAAATTCTTGAAAATTTCATATTTTACTTGTTGCATTCGATTCGACCGCTTAACGTCTAGCAGCGTGTCGACAAGGGAGGCGGCAAGATCTCCTACCCGGCGCACTGCTCAACGTCTGGGAGGACAATATGAAAATAGTCAAGACAGCGGCTGTTGCGGCCGTAGCAACGACGATGGCGGCCGGTTTCGCGGTGGCTGAAACGACCAAGCTGAGAATTCAAACCCATTTCTCGCCCGAGACGCTGTCCGGGCAGATGGCGGCAAAATACGTCGAAGACATCCAGGAAATGTCGAACGGCGAGATCGAAGTCGAGATGTTCTACTCGTCCTCGGTGGTCAAATCGGTCGAAACCTTCGATGCCGCGGCGACAGGCATCCTCGACTGCGACATGACCGGCGGCGGCTATCAGACCGGCAAAAACCCGGCCTTCCAGTTCGCGGGCGATCTGCTGGGCGGTTACCAGAACCCCTATCAGCAAATGGCATGGCTGCTGCACGGTGGCGGCAGAGATGCCGTCAATGACCTGTACAACGGCTACGACATGGAATTCATCGGCTGGTGGATCCCGGGACCGGAATCGCTGGCCTCTACCAAGCCGATTGCCAAGGTCGATGACTTCAAAGACTGGAAATTCCGTTCGCCCCCGGGCCTGGCCACCAAGGTCTTTGCCGAGTTGGGCGCATCGCCGATCGTGATGGACTTCAACGAAATCTTCACGGCTCTGGAAACCGGCATCATCGACGGCGCGGATGCTGCGAACCTGACCAACAACGTGGGTCTGGGTCTGTACGAAATCGCCGGTCACACGAACTATCCCGGCTTCCACTCGATGCCCGCAGACCACCTGGCCTGCCGCAAGGACGTTTGGGACGCGATGCCTGCACATCACAAAAAGATCATGGAAGTCGCGATGGACAGTCTGGCGCTGCACAATGCGACGATCAACGAAGTGCAGAACGCTCAGACCGCCAAGGACCTGAAGGCCAAAGGCGTTCAGCTGTATGAGTGGACGCCGGAAGATCTGGCCGCCTACCGCGCAGCCGTTCAGGTCGGGTGGACCGAGTTCGCTACGACCCCAGAGGCCAAGGCGCTGTTGGAAAGCCACATCAACTTCCTGCGCGATCTGGGCGCAATGCAATAATCGGGCTTCGGCCACTCAACGACAATCGGAAAGGCCGTGCTGACGGCCTCTCCGAATGTGCCCGGGACCCTGCATTTCATGAAAATCACCAAGATCACCAGCCATGTACTGCAGTACGAGATGCCCGAAGTCCTAGGGTATTCGCAGCAGTATTATGACAAGCGCACAACCCATCTGGTCGAGGTTCAAACCGACGATGGCGTGACCGGCTGGGGAGAGTGTTTTGGCCCCGGCAACGTAGCAAGTGCCAACAAATCCATCGTTGAACAGGTCATTCAGCCGATGGTTCTGGGGCTGGACCCTTTGGACAAGGACGTGATCTGGCACAAGGTGTACAACCTTCTGCGAGATCATGGGCAAGGCGGAATGCCGATACAGGCGCTGTCCGGCGTGGACATCGCCCTTTGGGACATCGTCGGCAAGGTGGCCGGTTTGCCGCTGCACAAACTCATCGGCGGCGCGCATCGTACAAGCGTTCCCTGCTACGGCTACGGGATGATGCTGCGGGATGAGCCGATCGCCGACCTTGCCGCCCGGTTCAAGGACGAAGCCGCAACGATCAAGGACATGGGGTTTGTCGCCACCAAGATGAAGACCGGGTTCGGACCCAAACCGGACGTACAGCTGTGCGAGGCGGTGCGTCGCGGGGTTGGCGAAGACTTCCCCTTCATGGTCGACGCAAATCATGCCTACACGACCTCGGACGCGTTTCATGTGGGCCGTGCCTTGGAAGAGCTTGACGCCTATTGGTTCGAAGAGCCGGTGGCCCCTGAGGATCTTGACGGCTATCGCGAACTGCGCGCAGGGCTGAAGGTCAATATCTCCGGCGGCGAGGCTGTGTTCAATCGCTGGGCATGGCGCGCGCTTCTCGAAAACCGCGGTGTCGATATCGCTCAGCCCGAAGTATGCGCGTTGGGCGGAATCTCAGAGTATCTGCGGGTACTTGCGCTGTGCCACGCGCACTTCACCCCGGTCGTCAATCACGTCTGGGGAAGTGCGGTTGCTGTGGCCACCAACCTGCATCTGCTCGCGGCAATGCCGGCAATGCCGGGCGGTCTGCACCCGTGGGAACCGATGTTGGAATTCGACACCACGGACAACAAGTTCCGCGACGATCTGCTGACCGTTCCGCTGGAGATACAGAAACAGGTCAAGGCCAACAACGGCCGCGTGACGATCCCGACCGGCCCCGGATTGGGCGTCGAGCCGGACCTGGAGTTTATCGATCACTACCGGATCGACGGATAAGGACGAGGGCTACGTGATGCAAAAAAACTCAGGCGGAATACTGGAGTGGCTCATCCCGCTCGCCTTCGTCGCGACGGCCAGTTGGCTCGTCTGGCATTTGCCGGCCTTCCTGTTGGACTGGCTGCCCTACACGTCCGAATCTCTGAAAAGCCAGGTAACGGAAATATATCTGCGCAGCGACGTGACGCCCGAAATGACCGGGGTTTTCGGCGGATTTGTCGACATTGTCGATATCGGTGCGCTGATCCTGCTGCCGATCCTTGCGGTGATCGGAACCAAGACCGTCCAGCCGGCCGCGATGGAATACGAGGGTACGACTGCGATGGACCGCTTCGCCCTGTTCATCGGCCGGGTCACGATGATGATGATCGCCATCATGACGGTGGTGATGCTGTACGAAGTCTTCATGCGCTACATCCTCGAGAAGCCGACCGAATGGGCCAACGAGATGACGCTGTGGTTCGCCAGCTTCGTGTTCCTGATGTCCGGCTACTATGCCATGCAGCAACGCAGCCATATCCGGATCTTTCTGCTGTATGATGCGGTTCCTCGCTGGTTGCAGCGCGTGTTCGACACGATCTCGACCATCCTGATCGTGATGTTCGCCTTCTTTCTGGTCTACGGCAGCTATCAGCAGGTCTTCGTCAACAAACTCTACAAATGGGAGCTTTACGGCTCGGCCTTCAACCCGCCGATCCCGGCGACACTGCAGCCCATGGTCCTGATCGTGATCACCCTGGTCGCCATGCAGGCCGTTCTGAACCTGATCGCGGATTGGAACAAAGAACCGGAAATCCACACGGATGAACCGGACGAAGACGAAATTGAAATGATCAAACGAGCGGTGGGACAAGACTGATGGATATTGGAACGATCTCACTCATCCTGATGGTCGCCCTGATCGTGCTTCTGGCGATCGGGATGCCCTTGGGTCTGGCCTCGGCCTCGCTTGCGGTTCTGGTTCTTGTTCTGAAGTTCGAGCCGACACTTCTTTTGAACCCGTTTTCATTCGGCGACGGGATTCTAACCGGACGCCCGGGGACTGGGCCACTCTATATTCTGGCGCAGAAGATATATGGGCTCTTAACGGACTACGTGCTCATATCCGTGCCATTGTTCATCTTCATGGCATCGCTGCTGGAGCGGTCTGGGATCGCGCGCGACATGTATTCGTCGCTGAACGTCTGGCTGTCCAGAACACGTGGCGGCATCGCGATCGTAACCTCGATCATGGCGGTGATCATGGCGGCCATGTCCGGCATCATCGGTGGTGAGGTTGTCCTGCTGGGCCTGATCGCTCTGCCCCAGATGCTGCGCCTCGGCTACGATCAGAACCTCGCGATCGGTGTGATCTGCGCCTCGGGGTCGCTGGGGACCATGATCCCGCCCTCGATCGTTCTGATCATCTATGGGCTGATCACCGAAACCTCGATCAAATCGCTGTTCACCGCGTCTTTTATTCCGGGCTTCATGCTGGCCTCGATGATCATCCTGTACATCATCATCCGCACGCAGTTGAATCCTCATCACGCTCCGCTGCCGGAACCGGATCCGAACGACCCCGAACCGGCCGAAAAACGCAAACTGTTTGCCGCCTTCATGAGCATCGTCGTCGCCGGGTTTTCCACCGTTCTGTTTATCCGGGCCGCGTTTTTCGAGCTTTCCGGCTCGAACGCTGCCAGCCAGGGCGAGCCCGCACGGCTGGGTACCGCTGACTACCTGCCTTGGTTTGCCGGCATCACCATCGTCGCCCTTCTGCTGATCTTCTTTGTCTTTGGGAAACAGCGTGCAAAAATCGGCTGGGAAATGGGCAAAGGCCTCGTCGCGCCGCTGGTCGTCATCGGCGTCGTACTCGGCTCGATCTATGGCGGGATCACAGGCATCACCGAGGCTGCAGGCATGGGCGCCTTCGCCGTTCTGATCATCGCCATCCTACGCGGCGAAGGATCGTTCGAACTGGTTTGGGACAGCTTGATGCGGACGCTCAAATCCACAGGCACCATCATCTGGGTTACGATCGGGGCCGCCGCGCTGGCGGGTGCCTACACCATTGCTGGCGGACCCCAATACGTGGCCGATCTGATCGTCGGGCAGGACCTGCCGACCATGCTGGTCATTCTGGTGATGATGCTGATCCTGCTGTTCATGGGCGCATTCATGGATTGGGTCGGCATTGTGCTTTTGATCATCCCGGTATTTCTGCCGATCGTCCTGCGCCTTCCCATCGAGGAAATCGGACTCATCGGTCAGTTGCAGCCCAGCCATGTCGCGATCTGGTTTGGCGTCGTGTTCTGTATGAACATGCAGGTCAGCTTCCTGTCGCCCCCGTTCGGCCCGGCTGCGTTCTACCTGAAATCGGTGGCCCCGCCGCATATCAGCCTGACGGATATCTTCCGCGGCTTCCTGCCATTCATCGGGATCCAGCTGCTGGCACTTTCCGTTCTTCTGATCTGGCCGGGCATCATCGCGCTGTTGTTGTGAGGTCGAACCCATGCTGACACAAGATCAGATTGGCAAGTTCCAGACGGACGGATACCTCGTGGTCGAGGATGTAATTCCCGGTGACGTCCTTGATCGGGTGCAAGCCGAATACTCGGATGTCCTGCACCGGCTCTATGAGGGTTGGTACGAAAAAGGGCTGGTCAAGGACGAACCTTCACGAATGACTTTCTGGGACAAACTTCTGTCCGCCTATCAGGCCGGTTGCGACTATTTCCAGCCGCTGGACATCTCATTGCCCGGCGACCGGATCATGGCTGACACACCGTTCCATATTGGACCCGCAGTGTTCGACTTGCTGACGGCCCAGCCCATGCTTGACATCGTCGAGCAGTTGATCGGGCCAGAGTTGGTCAGCAATCCGATCCAGCACGTTCGGCTGAAGCCCCCTGCCCTCAAGCTGTCCAAGGACGAGGTGCGGGCGCACATAACCGCAACGGACTGGCATCAAGACCGGGCAGTTGCGTTGGAGGATGCGGACCAGACCGACATGGTCACGGTTTGGATTGCCGTCAACGATGCAACGATCGAGAACGGCTGCCTGCAAGTGCTGCCAAAGGCACAGGACCAATCCATCCTGCCGCATTGCGCGCGCACGCAGACAGGCATTGCCGACGGGTTTATTGACGAAGACCGAGCCGTGCCCTTGCCCGTCAAGGCGGGCGGGGTCATCCTGTTTCACCCGCTGACGCCACATGCGTCGCTGGTCAACGAAACGGACCGGTTCCGCTGGTCGTTCGACATCCGCTTCAGTGCGGCAGGCCAACCCACCGGTCGAGACCATTTCCCCAGCTTCATCGCAAGATCCAGATCGCGCCCCGAAACCGAGCTGCGGGATTGGCGTGTCTGCAAATCCAATTGGGAGGCGGCGCGAGCAAGGCTGTCCGGACAGCCGCATATAGATATTCACCGGTGGACATCGGACTCGCCGTTCTGCGCCTAGCTGCAGCCGCCAGGAAAGCTGATTATGACTTTTGTACGTTTAGATCGAACGGATAGTGTGGTGGTTGCAACTCGGCTGCTGGAGGCCGGCAGTGTGGTTGAAGGCGTCACGACCAATGCGCGCATCCCATCGGGCCACAAGATCGCCACGGCGACCCTTGCACCCGGCGATCCGGTCAGAAAATACGCCCAGATCATTGGTTACGCGACCCAACCGATCGAACCCGGCGATCATGTACACACCCACAATGTCGAGTTCCGAAACACCAGCGTGGACTATGAGTTTGCGACGGATCACAGGCCTATGAGACCCGCCACCTCGGTCGATACGTTCATGGGCTACCATCGGGACAGCGGTCGGGTCGGCACGCGCAATTACATTGCGGTTCTGACCACCGTGAACTGTTCTGCTACGGCGGCCCGCATGATCGCTAACCACTTCACGTCGGACAAGCTTGCCGCGTATCCGAATGTCGACGGCGTGGTGGCCTTTGTCCACGGAACGGGCTGCGGAATGGCAGATTCCGGCGACGGTTTCGAAGCTCTTCAACGGGTCATGTGGGGGTTTGCAAAACATCCCAACCACGCTGCCGTTCTGATGGTCGGTCTGGGCTGCGAAATGAACCAGATCGACTGGCTGCTGGACGCATATGGGTTGAAGCAGAGCCCAACCTTCCAGACGATGAACATCCAAAACGTTGCCGGGTTGCGTCGGACCGTGGAAATGGGCATCAGCAAGATCAACCAGATGCTGCCCATTGCCAATGAGGCAAAGCGCAGAGAAGCCCCGGCGTCTGAACTGATGGTTGCGCTGCAATGTGGTGGATCGGACGCTTGGTCCGGTGTGACGGCGAACCCGGCGCTCGGACATGCCTGCGACCTGTTGGTCGCTCAAGATGGCACGGGTGTCCTCGCGGAGACGCCCGAAATCTACGGAGCCGAACATCTTTTGACCCGCCGTGCCCTTGACCGCGCAACTGGGGAAAAACTGATCGGACTGATCGATTGGTGGCAGGACTATACCGCCCGCAATCACGGCTCGATGGACAACAACCCCAGCCCCGGCAACAAGCAAGGGGGTCTGACGACCATCCTCGAGAAATCGCTGGGGGCAGCGGCGAAGGGCGGAACCACCCCTCTGACCGGTGTATTCAAATACGCCGAACCCATCACCACCAAAGGCTTCACCTTCATGGACAGCCCCGGATACGACCCGGCCTCGGTGACCGGGCAGATCGCGGCCGGGTGCAACCTTGTGTGTTTCACCACGGGGCGCGGGTCGGCCTTTGGGTCCAAACCGGCACCGACGCTGAAAATCGCCACCAATTCCGAATTGGCGGCGCGCATGCCCGAAGACATGGACGTGGACGCGGGCGACATCCTGACCAAAGGCGTCAGCGTCGAAGAAAAAGGACAGGAGATATACCGACGGCTGCTCCAAGTCGCCTCGGGCGCGCGAACCAAGTCGGAGGCGCAGGGCTTGGGTGACTACGAATTCGTTCCCTGGCAAATCGGAGCGGTGATGTGAAACGGATCCTCGTAGCCGGCGGCGGATTGATCGGTATCCGCCACGTCCGCGCCGTCATTGAGCATCCCGGCTGCACGTTGGTCGGGTTGGCCGATCCGGATGGCTCGATCCAGATCGACGCGCCGCGTTTTGCCAGTATGGACGAGGTGCAGGACACAGTGGATGGTGTCATCATCGCGACGCCGACCCGCCTGCATGCCGAACATGGCATTCTGGCCGCATCCCGCGGTTGGAATATGCTGATCGAAAAGCCGGTTGCCGCATCGGTCGATGATGCCCTGCGCCTTAAGACGGCCGTGAGCGAGGCCAATGTCCGCAGCCTGGTTGGCCATCATAGGCGGTACCACACAAACTTGCAGTACCTGAAGGAGGTGATCGCGCAAGGTACGATCGGACGAGTCATCAACGTCTCGTTGCTGTGGGCCATGCGTAAACCCGACAGCTATTTTGAACAGAACTGGCGGACTTCCGACGGCAGCCCGGTGATGATCAATCTCGTGCATGATATCGATGTCCTGCGCTTTGTGATCGGAGAAATCTCGGAGGTTGTCGCCCTGCCCGGCGCGTCGATCCGCGGATCGGATCGGATCGAAAGCGGCGCTGTCGCGATCGCATTCGAAAACGGCGCGACGGGTACCATCAGCTTTGCCGACACCGCGCCCAGCCCTTGGGGGTTTGAAGCCGGAACCGGCGAAAATCCGAACATTGGCACGACCCGCCAGGACATGATGTGGATCACGGGAACCAGAGGCGCCTTCAGTTTTCCATCCATGACCCTGTGGCGCGGACAGGATTGGGGCACTGCGGCCCAAAAAGACCAACTTCCAAGGCCGGGCCAGACACGCACACCGCTGGAGGCGCAACTGGATCACTTCCTTGACGTGATCGATGGCGCCCCACCTTTGATCGACGTCGAGGATGCAGCCCGGACGCTCGAAGTCACATCACGCATCGAACAGGAGCTGAAGGCGCGAACGGCCCGAGCGCGGGCGCCGGCCTGACTGAGGCGCGGCAGGGCAAAATATCGGCACAGTCAAAAAACCAATGACTATTCCCCGGGCAATATGAGCAATCAGACTGCAAATCCGCCCGCGACAGACACAAGAATGAAAACCAGACATATTCACGGAAAGGGAAACCAATGAGCAAACCATCAATCGGGTTTATCGGCCTGGGACTCATGGGCGGAGCCATGGTGAGCCGGCTGTTGGACCAGGGATACTCGGTCACGGTGTTGGGAAACCGCGACCGCACACATCTGGACGCCGCGATTGACCGGGGCGCCCGCGAGGCGCAAAACGCGCGGGAACTGGCTCAGGCCAGCGACATCGTGATGCTGTGCATGGGAACGTCCGAGCAGGTCGAAGGCCGTATGCGCGGTGCTGATGGAGTGATCGCGGGACTGAAGCCCGGGGCGATCGTCATCGACTTTGGCACCTCGCTTCCGGGCAGTACACGCGCCCTGGCCGAGGAGGTTGCCGCAGCCGGCGGAAGCTACCTTGACGCGCCACTTGGCCGGACGCCGTCGCATGCGCTGGAAGGCAAGCTCAACATCATGACGTCCGGCGACAAGGCTGCCTTCGACAAGGCCGAGCCGACACTCAAGGATTTGGGCGAAAACGTCTTTTACCTGGGCCCTGTCGGATCGGGACATACGATCAAGCTGATCAACAACTTCTTCGGAATGACGGTCGCGAACGCGATGGCTGAAGCCTTTGCCATGGCTGACATCACCGGCGTTGACCGCAAGCAGCTGTATGACGTTATGGCCGCAGGGCCGCTGCATTCCGGCATGATGGATTTCGTCAAAGCCTACGGTGTCGAGAATGATCCAAACCAGCTGGCCTTCGCCATCAAGAACGCGGCAAAAGACCTTGGGTATTATGATCGAATGGCGCGCGAGGCCGGTGTTACCAGCGTGATGTCGCAGGGCGCGCTTTCCGCGCTGAACGACGCGCGCGACCACGGTCAGGCGGATGACATGGTCAGCCAGATGGTTGACTACTACGTCAAACGTTTCAACACCTGATCTATGGCCGTCACCGCCAACCCCAACGCGGACCTGCCGCGCCTTGGCATCGTGCTGATGCTGACGGCGTGGCTGTTCTTTTCGCTGGTGGACCTTGGGGCCAAATGGTTGGCGTTGGCCGGCGTGTCGGCATTTCAGTTGGCTTTCATGCGTTATGCAGGGCACTTCGTGATCTCAGTGGGCGTGATCGCCAAGGGCGGGATTGAGGCCAGCCGGTTCAAGACCGACCATCCATGGCAGGTCATTAGCCGGGCCTTACTGCTGATCTCAGCAACCGTTTTCAATTTTTATGCCCTGCGGTTTTTGCCCCTGACTGTCGTGTCGGCAATCATGTTTTCCAGCCCGGTCATTGTGTGTTTTCTGTCCGTCTTTGTGTTGAAAGAAAGCGTGGGCCCATGGCGTTGGGCGGCCATCATCCTCGGTTTTCTAGGGGTGTTGGTTGTCGTGCGGCCGTTTGGTTCGGCATTTCATCCGACCATGCTGCTGATCGTCTACAATGCCACCGCGTTGGCCTTGTACTCGATCATGACGCGCAGGCTGTCGGGGGTTGTTGCCGTGGACACCATGCAATTCTACCTCGGGCTTACTGGGACGGTGGTCCTGCTGCCGTTCGCCATCTGGTTTTGGATCCAACCGGAAAACACCTGGAGCCTGATCGTCCTGATCAGTCTTGGCGTCTTTGGGTGGTGCGGGCATCAACTGCTGACGAACGCGCATCGGTTCGGAACGGCGAACCAGCTGATGCCATTTACCTATTCGTTCCTGATCTATGTTGCGATCTGGGGTTATCTGTTCTTTGACACGGTACCGGACACATTCACGTTGGCAGGGGCTGCTCTGATCATGGTTGCCGGTCTCATCATCTGGAAAAGAGAAAAGAAATGACGCGAATTGCCTGCATCGGCGAAGCAATGATTGAATTGTCCATGCTGGAAACCGGCGCAAAGGTGGGTGTCGCGGGCGATACGCTGAACACGGCCATCTACATGCACCGCGCAGCGCCTGACCTGCAGGTGGAGTATGTGACATGTTTGGGCGACGACCCGTTCTCGGGGCGCATCGCGGACTTCATCGCCAGTCATGGCATCGGGACATCCGGCATCCGCATCATTCCGAACGCCTCTCCGGGCCTGTACGCGATCACGACCTCTGCGGATGGGGAACGCAGCTTTACCTATTGGCGCAGTGAAGCGGCCGCCCGCCAGCTTTTTGCCAATCACGATTTCAGCTCGTTGAACGGCTATGACGTGCTGTACTTGTCGGGGATTTCCGTGGCCATTCTTCCGCATTCGGTAAGGCTTGCGCTTCTGGACTGGCTCGAAGGCGCTTCAGTCCGGTTGGTCTATGACAGCAACTTTCGTCCACGTCTTTGGGATAGCGTTGAACACGCCCGGCAGATCAACCAACGGCTTTGGCGGCGTGCGGACATCGCCCTGCCATCCATCGACGACGAGATGGCACTGTTCGGGGAAAGCGCCGAACAGGTGGCGGCGCGCTTTGCGGGTCATCACGGAATCGGCGCGTTGAAGCGCGGAGAGAATGGCCCCCTGTCCATTGGTCAGAGCATTGACCAAACCTATGAGCCTGCCAAAAACGTGCTGGATACGACCGCGGCGGGCGACAGTTTCAACGGTGGGTACCTCGCGGCGTTGCTGACGGGAAAAACACAGGCCGAGGCCCTGATGGCTGGACACAATCTGGCATCCACCGTCGTTCAGTTCCGCGGCGCGATCATTCCCGGATAAGCGGCGCGAGATCCTCGGCTCCGACAAGACGCAAAAGCGGCACTAGCGGATCTGGCTGCTTGGCAGCCAAAGCGATTTCCGACGCGCAAGGATCGTTCAGCGCCCGACCTTTGGCGGTCTCGGACATGCAATATGAGACCCAGGCCCGCATCCCCGCGATCACCGCCTGAGAGCCGGTCTCACGAAGTGTAGGAACAAACCGATAGGGCAGCTTCTGGCTTCCATCCATCGCGATTTGGTCCAGACGATGCGCCAACTCGGGGTTTTCAAAGCGGCGCAACAGAGCCTCGGCATAGTCCGGAACCTGTGCTTGCACCGCAGCCGGCAGCGTTGCGCCCGCATCTTTCATCAACTCGGAAACCAGCGGGCGCAGAACCGGGTCTCGAACCGCCTCGTGGACGTAGGTCAGGCCCCGCTCCAACCCGGCATACGCCAACAGAGAATGGGCCCCATTCAACATGCGCAGCTTTCGCATCTCGTGCGGGGCCACGTCATCGACCAGTTGCACGCCCGGCCAATCCGGATGCGGTCCGGCAAAATTGTCTTCGATCACCCACTCAGAGAACGCCTCGGTCGGAACGGCCATGGGATCGCCGCTGATTGCGCGAACTGCGTCCGTGGTGGCCGGGGTGATCCGGTCGACCATCGCGTTGGGAAAGCGAACGGCGTCCCAATTGACGTCCAGACCGGCTGCTTTCGCGAAATCGAAAACGGCCGTTTCGAGCGTTTTTCCGTTCTCCATACGATTGTCGCAGCTCAGCACCGTCACTGGCTTGCGCCGTTCCGCCAGACCAAAGGCAAGAAACCCGATCAGAGTCGCGGGCCCCTGCCCTGCCAGATCGGCGGCAATCGCCGGGTCCAGAAGGTTCAGCTTACCCGCAGCATCCAGGTGATAGCCCTTCTCGGTCACGGTCGCCGAGATGATCTCGGCATCCGCAATCGCATCAAAAATCGCTGCGCGATCCCCGGGCGCGACCAGAACGTCGCGCAGAGCTTTGATGCGCCGGACGCCCTGCCCCTGTACGCACAGATCGTACTCGAAACCCTGTCGGGCCAATCCATCCCGAACCGAGGATGAACGCAGGCTGACGCCGACAACGTCCCATCCGCCCGCTTGATCGGTGTAGTCCAGCAAATGCGCCCGGGCAAAGTTGCCGAGGCCGAAGTGAAGAATTGTCCCCATCTAGCTTTGCAATCCATAAACCTGTTTCGCCAGATCGACCGCCAGCAACCGAGCAAGATGCTCGGCACTGTCCCGACCGAAGTAACCACGCGCAACCTGCTCGGCCAAATGAATCGCCACGCCCCGCCGCCAAAGGTCGTGTCGTGCAGGAATGGACAGGAAAGCCCGCGTGTCGTCATTGAATCCGGCCAGATTGTAGTATCCGGCCGTTTCAACGACCTGATCAAAATACCGCGCAATCCCGGCCGGACTGTCATGGAACCACCAAGGCGGCCCGATCCGAAGGCACGGCCAATGTCCCGCCATAGGGGCCAGTTCACGGGCGTAGGTGCCTTCGTCCAATGTAAAGAGTATGATGCGCAGTTCGGGCGAGTTTCCGACCCGGTTCAACAGCGCCTCAAGGCCCGTGACCCAATCCATCGCGATTGGAATGTCGGCCCCCTTGTCACGTCCGAAGTTCCGCATTACCGCGTCGTTCGTGTTGCGTTTGCTGCCTGCATGTATCTGCATGGTCAGACCATCATCGACAGACATCTGCGCCATTTCGATCAGCATATGCCCATAGAAACGGCGGGCGTCCTGTTCGGTCCCTTCCCGCCGTCTCAACCGCTGGTACAGCGCATCCGGGTCCTCCAGCCACTCGGTCTGTACACGTTCGATACCGTGGTCGGTGGCGGTACAGCCCAGTTGGATGAAATAAGCTCGCCGCATCCGCAGTGCGTTGAGATAGCCATCATAGCTGTCCAGATCGCAGCCTGTCAGCTCGGCCAACTTGTTCAGGTTCTGCACGAACTCCGGGTCCGCCCCATCCAAAACCCCGTCCGGGCGGAACGTCGGAACAACCCGCCCGCCCCAACCGCTTGCACGGATCTCCTGATGCTGTGTGAGAGTGTCGAGAGCCGAATCCGTAGTGGCCAGAACCTCGATCCCGAACCTGTCGAACAAAGCCCTCGGGCGAAAATCGGCTTGCGCCAACTTTTCCGCGATCTTGTCGTAGATCAGATCTGCGGTGCGCGACGACAACTCCTCGGACACGCCCAGCGTTTCATGCAGCACGTAGTTCATCCAGATCCGGGAAGGCGTTCCCAGAAACAGATGCCAGTGCTCGGCAAAGGTACGGAAAACGGCGCGAGGATCCTTCTTTCGCCCCTCTTCCCCAACGCCGAGTTCCGACAAGGGAACGCCCTGCGAATAGAGCATACGGAACACGTAATGGTCGGGAACCACCAGCAGCTCTGCCGGGTTGGGAAACGGCGCATCGGATGCAAACCACCCCGGATCGCAGTGACCATGCGGAGATACGATCGGCAGGTCCTTGATGCCCAGGTACAGGTCTTCTGCCATCCCATTCAAATTGCCAGTCAATTCTGCCTCCGATACTGCTACCGTCAATTGTTAACACAGTTTTTAATGGTTGCATCTTTCCCGTTCGAACCCGCAGACTGACCGGGTGATCCGGGGGATTGAATGAATATTGCGCTGATTGGTTTGGGGATGGTTTCGGGCACGCATGTCGCCGCCATTCGGGCATCGGATCAAGGCCTCAGTCTTGCCGGAGTCCTCGGGCGCAATCCCGACAAGGCAGCTGCGTTCGCGCGGCGAAACGAAACCCGCGCATTCGTCTCGGTCGAGGAAATCGCAAACGACCCAAAGGTCGACTTTGCGATCATCGCAACCCCACCCGATCAGCGCACAGAGTTGGTACGGATTCTTTCGACCGCGTCGAAACCGATCCTGATGGAAAAGCCTATCGAAAGAACGCTGGGCGCCGCGAAAGCCATTGTCGAGCAGTGCGAGGTGTCGGGCGTGCCGCTGGGCATCGTCTTTCAGCACCGCGCCCGCGCCGCTTCGCAGGCGCTGAAATCAGTCATTGAACAGGGTGAGCTGGGCGCGATCGCCACAGTGGAGATCCGTGTCCCCTGGTGGCGTGGTCAGAGCTACTATGACGAGCCGGGTCGCGGCACTTACGCACGTGACGGAGGCGGCGTCATGATCTCGCAGGCGATCCACACGCTTGACCTTGCGATGTGGCTGCTGGGGCCGATCTCGAACATTCAGGCCGTGATGAGAAGAACTCCTCTACACGATCTCGAGGCCGAGGATTGGGCGGGTGCAGTCTTTGAAATGGACAACGGCGCGGTGGGAACGTTGATGGCAACTACCGCCGAATATCCCGGGGCTGCTGAGTCCATCACGATCCAGGGCACCCTAGCCAAAGCGCATCTGGAGTCCGGTGTCCTGACCGTGACCACTTTCGACGGCCGGAAATCCACGGTCGGCGAAACCGCCGCCACAGGCGGAGGGGCCGATCCCATGGCGTTCACACATGCCTGGCACCAGGCGGTCATCGAGGACTTCGCCAAGGCCGTTTCCAGTGGAACAAAACCTATGGCCACCGGACGCAGTGCCCTTTTGACCCACGCCGTCATCGACGCGATGCAGATCGCCAATCGAACCGGCCAGAAAACACGAGTCATCTCATGAGCCTGACCTGCGTCGCCCTTGGTCTCGACCACCGCCATATCTATGGCATGACGGAAAACATGCGCAAAATCGGCGTGGACTGCATTGGCTATTGGACACAGGGCGATCCGGAGACGCTGGCGGGATACGTAAAAAGGTTTCCCGATATTCCGCGGCTGGCCCAACTGGAAGACGCCCTGACCTGCGGGGCGGATCTGGCGCTGATTTCAGCTATACCGGCAGATAGGGCGGCGTTGGCGGTCCGCGCGATACAGAACGGCATGGATGTCATGAGCGACAAGCCGGGCTGCACGACGTTGGAACAACTCGACCAGATCAAAAGAGCGGTCGCAGACACCGGTCGGATCTGGTCGGTGAACTTCTCGGAGCGGTTCGAAACGCCCGTCAGCACCCGGGCCACTGAGCTGGTCGCGGCCGGTGCCATCGGGCGCGTGATCCAGACGGTCGGACTTGGCCCGCACCGATTGAACCGGGCAACCCGGCCGGAGTGGTTTTTTCAGCGCGACCGCTACGGCGGTATTCTGACCGACATCGCCTCGCATCAGATTGACCAATTTCTGCATTACACAGGTTCGGAAACCGCTGAAATCACAAACGCTTATGTGGCGAACTACGCAAACCCGAGCGATCCCGGATTGCAGGATTTCGGCGAGATCAATCTGCGCAGCGAGAATGGAACCGGGTACATCCGGGTTGACTGGTTTACGCCGGATGCCTTGCCAAACTGGGGGGATGGTCGTCTGACGATCCTGGGCACCGAAGGCTATGTCGAGTTGCGGAAATACGTCGACGTGGGTGGAGCCACGGGGACAGATCATCTGATCCTCGTCAACGGAGAAACCTGCCAAAAGATCGACGCATCCGACGCCGGCCTCCCCTACTTTGCGCGCCTGGCCGATGACATTCGCAACCGGACTGAAACCGCAATGACGCAGACCCACTGCTTTACAGTCATGGAACTGGCACTGCGCGCGCAGGAAATGGCGGAACGCGGATGATCAACGTTGCGATCCTCGGCGCAGGTATCGGTGCGCAACATCTGGACGCTTTGGAACAACTTGACGGCACCTTTCGCGTAGCCGCCGTGGTCGACCAGAACACGGACCGGATCGAACAGATACGGCAGAACTCGGGTTTTCGAGCATTGACCAACATTCAGGATGCTCTGGATGATCCGGCGATTGATGTCATCGACATCTGCCTGCCGCCGCATCTGCATGTACCAACCACGCTTGCGGCACTGGCCGCAGGAAAACACGTTGTCTGCGAAAAGCCTCTTGCGACCTCGATGCGGGATGTGGATCGGATCACGGCAGCCGCACGCAACGCTGGCAAGCATGTGTTTCCGGTTTTTCAATACCGGTGGGGCCCATCACTGGCCCAATTGCGCCACCTGCAGCGCGCAGGCCTGACCGGAGCGGTCCAAACTGCCGCGCTTGAAACCCATTGGTCCCGAGGGGCGGACTATTACGCGGTGCCGTGGCGGGGAACATGGGCCGGTGAACGCGGCGGCGCGGTTCTGGGCCATGCCATCCACAACCATGATCTGCTGACACATATCGCGGGCGATATCGCCTGGGTGTCTGCAATGACCACAACGCGGGTCAACCCGATCGAGACCGAAGACTGTGCCGCAATCTGCTTTGGCATGGCTTCCGGAGCCTTGTGCACAAGCAATATCACCCTGGGCGCTGCCACGGACGAAACCCGCCTGCGGTTCGTCTTTGAAAAACTGACCGCCACTTCTGGCACCGAACCCTATGCCCCGGGTCAAACGCCCTGGTCATTCGTCGCGCGGGACCCGGCGGATCAAGCCGCTATCGACGCGGCTCTTGCAGCCGCCGCTGCCGAGCCAACGGGGTTCGAAGGGTTTTTTGCCGAAGTCGGCAAAGCGCTGCGGTCCGAGGCAAATTCGGCCGTTACGCTGAAGGATGGCGCTGCGTCCATCGGCCTTGTTACGGCGATTTATCACGCGGCGCGCACCGGGCAGCGCGTTGCCCTTCCCATCAGGCCCGATCACCCGCTGTATGAAGGATGGCTGCCATGAAACAATGCTGGCGTTGGTTCGGACCCGAGGATCCGATCGCCCTGGCCGATCTCCATCAGGTCGGGGTTCAGGGAATCGTCACCGCGCTGCATCACATCCCGCCCGGACAGCCTTGGGATGAACAGAGCATCGCCGACCGGCAGGCCGTTCTGGCCGCGGCCGGGTACAGTTGGGACGTTGTCGAAAGCCTGCCCGTATCGGAGGCGATCAAGACGCAGTCGGCAGACATGGCCGAGCATCTGCAGGCGTACAAGTCCAGCCTCAGGGCCCTGTCCGTCCGTGGCGTCAAAGTTGTTTGCTACAACTTCATGCCGATCCTGGATTGGACGCGCACCGCCCTTCGTGCCCCACAGCCGCATGGCGGAACGGCCATGCTGTTCGACCTGACCGATTTCGCAGTTTTTGACATACATATTCTCGAACGTCCGGGCGCGTCCGAAGACTATTCCGGCGACGTCCGCCAAGCGGCCAAGGATCGCTTCATGCGCATGTCGGATGTCTCCAAGGCCCAGTTGCAGCACAATGTCACCGCGGGGCTGCCCGGCGCCAACGATCAGTGGAGCGTAGAGGACGTGCGCGGCTTGCTGCAGACATATGCCGAGATAGACCGTGACCGGCTGCGCGCAAACCTCATCGACTTCCTGTCTGAAGTCGCCCCGGTCGCCCAAGAATTGGGTTTGCGCTTGTGCTGTCATCCCGATGATCCGCCCTTCTCGCTGCTCGGTCTGCCGCGGGTCATGTCCAGTACCGAGGACTACGGCGCCGTACTGGATGCGGTTGATATGCCCGCGAACGGCGCAACCCTGTGTACCGGATCGCTGGGTGTTTCCCCTGAATTCGATGGGCCGGAGTTCGTGCGCAGGCATGGCGGCCGGATTCACTTTGTTCACTTGCGAAACACCCGGCGCATCGCGGGGTCAGACAGCCAGAAGCCGGATTTCTATGAGGCTCCGCATCTGGAGGGCGACACCGACATGGTCGGCACCATTCGCGAGTTGATGAACGAACAGCGCCGCCGCATATCTCAAGGGCGGGACGACTGGAAAATTCCAATGCGGCCCGACCACGGACAAGAGCTGCTGAGCGATCTGGGCGGACACAGCACTCCCGGCTATCCACTGATCGGACGCATGCGCGGGCTGGCGGAACTGCGCGGCATTATGGCGGCGTTCTCATAACGCGTCCGGTCAGGCGGTTTATTCCCGCCGGAACACTTCTTTGCTTGCCTGAACGCCGCGTTCTTCGTTTACTTACGGCACGTAAACGGGCAGCGGGGTGTCTTCCGGACTCGCCCGACGTCTGTTTAAGACGCGTGAAACTCCCGCGAAAACCGATGCGATTGGGCATCATTTTTCGAAACGTCTGCCATACGGAAATGGCGAAAAAACGGGAGAACTCCAAATGAAAACTGCAGGCGTAATCGGTCTTGGCGACATGGGCAGCGGCCTTGCCAAGAACCTGATCAAGAATGGCTTTGAAACCTCCGGTTTCGACCTGAGCGAGACGCGCATGACCGCATTTTCCGACATGGGCGGCCTGGCCAAGGACAGCGTGGGACAGGTCGGCAGTCATGCCGCCAGCGTGTTCGTCATGGTGATGAACGGAGATCAGGCCCGCGATGTCATTCTGGGTGAAGACGGACTGGTTGCGAACATGGCCGAAGGCGGAACGGTCATCCTGTCGGCGACCATTACTCCGGCCGAAGCCCGCGCTATCGGGCTAGACATGGAGGGCTCGGGCATCCACCTGATCGACACCCCGGTCTCGGGTGGGTTTCCCGGCGCGCAGAACGGCACATTGACGATGATGGCTGCCGGTGCTGCGGATGTGCTGGACCAAAATGCCGAAGTCATGCAGGCAGTGTCGGCAACCATACACCGGGTCGGAGAAAACGCCGGTGACGGGCAAACCGTGAAAGCCTGCCTGCAATCCCTTATCGGATCGATCTTTTCCGCCACATTCGAGGCTGCGGCCCTCGCGGCCAAAGCAGGTGTCAGCGGTCAAGCATTGCTTGACGTGTTCTCATCCTCCAGTGCTGGGTGCGGTGTCGTGAACACCGCCCTTGAAAACATCATTGATCGCAAGTTCGAAGCCACCGGCAGCCATATCGCAACGATGCACAAGGACCTGACGATCTCTCTGGCGCTGGCCGGTGCGTTGGGCGTTCCAATGCATACCGCCTCGTCCGCTATGCAGATCTTTCACGCCGGAAAAACCAAATACCCGAACGGCGATAACTGGGTGTGTACCCGCGTCATCGAAGAGATCGTTGGCGCAGAATTGCATCGCTGAGGGGGCCGGACATGAAATTAGGTGTAATTTGCGACGGCATTTCCCGCGATCTGCGGCATGCCGTGGACGTTATGGACGAATTCGGTCTGGACTATGCAGAACTTCAGTTCGTAGGCGACACCGAGGTCGGGGACCATTTCCCGCAGGAAATTGCCGAGATCGACGCGCTCTTGCGCGACCGGGGCAAGCCTGTGTCCTGTCTGTCGCGCCATATCTTCGCGGGGATGACAGCTGCCAACAGGCCCGGTGACGAGCTGCACACCCGACACATGGACGCCTTGAAACGCGTGATCGACATGGCGCATGTCGTGGGGTCTCCGCTGGTTCGGATCATGACCCAACGAAAAGAGCAGATACTCTGGGGAAAAAACGGCGCCGAGAAGTGGAACGTCGCGCATGGGGTATGGGACTCGATGCCACCGCTGATCGCGCCGGCGGTTGAACTGGCCAGGGCTGAGGGCGTGACGCTTGTCGTGGAAACCGGAAACGGCACGCTGGTCAATTCGAACTATACCGCCCGCAAACTGATCGACGAGTTGGATGCAAAGGATGCGTTGAAAGTTCTTTGGGACCCCGGAAACAACTGCTGGTGCCATGAACTGGCATACCCGGACGGTTACGAAGAACTGCGCGGCGGCTATCTGGGGCACATTCACATCAAGGACGTAAAGGTAGATACACCGCGGGCAACGCTGGAAGTGCGCCGCATGGGGGAAGGTCAGCTTGCGCCTCTGTTCCAACCCATCGCGGACGCGCTCAGATCCGACGGCTATGATGGCGTGATTTCCTTCGAAAGCGTTTATCATCCCGGAAACGGAAATTTCGAAGATGGGTTTCGTCTGTGCATAGACCGGTTCAAAAACCTGTTTGCATGAATGAAAGCTCTAGAGTTTTACAAATCAGATACTTAAGCCTGTAAGTTGAATGCCGAATGGGGTGCGGAAAGCTGGGCGCATTCCCGCAAGATCAAGGAAAGGATCTGATGGATGAAGCAAGAGTTTTTTGAGTTGTCCATTGAAACGCCCGGCAAATCCCTGACCGACATCAACGGGATTGTTCAGCGTGCGGTTTCCGAACATGAGTTTGTCTCGGGCCTGCTGACCGTTTGGTGCGTCCACACAGGTGCCGCGCTGTTGGTACAGGCCAACGCCGATCCCGAGGTGGTCAAGGATATCGAGACGTTCTTCGAAGAACTGGTCCCCAAGTCACCAGGCAAGTATCACCACCGCCCGAGCGAAGACGACAACGCGCCATCGCACCTGCGGGCGCTGTTGACGCAAACGCAGGTGTCCATACCGGTAGAACAGGGACAGCTTCCGCTGGGCCGCGTACAAAGCCTGTACCTGTTTGAACATCGCGAGGCACCCAAGAAACGGCGATTGAAGGTGCACTACATCGGGACTTGAGTCCTTGGGTCACATGGAGAGTTAACGGCGCTATCGCCCCATCCAACCCCCATCGACAACAAGGATTTCACCGTTGACGTAGTCCGACGCTGCAGAAGCCAGGAAGACCACAGGTCCGGCAAAATCACCTGGCGTACCCCAACGGCCCTGGGGTGTTCGTTCCAGGATCGACTTCGACCGAACCGGATCGTCCTGCAAGGCTTGGGTATTGTCGGTCGCGATATAGCCGGGGGCGATTGCATTCACGTTCACACCCTGCCCGGCCCACTCATTGGCCAAGGCCTTGGTCAGCTGTCCAATCCCACCTTTCGAGGCCGCATATCCGGGAACGGTGATGCCGCCCTGAAACGTCAGCAGCGATGCGGTGAAGATGATCTTGCCCGAGCCGCGCGCCAGCATGTCCTTGCCGATCTCGCGGGACAGAACAAACTGCGAGGACAGGTTGACCTCAATCACTTCGTCCCACCAGTCATCCGGATGTTCGGCAGCAGGTTTGCGTTTGATCGTACCGGCATTGTTGACAAGGATATCAGGAGTTTGTCCGTCGGCTCTCAACTGATCAATGAACCCGTGCAGCGCGGAGCGGTCCGAGAAGTCGCATTGGTAAGCCCGGAAACTGCGCCCCATCGCCGTGACGGCTTTTTCGACCTCTGACCCGGACAGTTCAAGCGAGGCCGACACTCCGATGATATCAGCTCCGGCCGATGCCAATGCCTCGGCCATACCGCGCCCGATGCCGCGTTTGCACCCGGTCACAAGGGCCGTTTTTCCCGTCAGGTCGAAACTTTGCAAAACACTCATGAACGCGGTCCTACTTCGATCAGGCTTTTCATTGCGGTTGGGCTGCGATCCAGTGCTTCGAACGCGGCCTGAATGTCTGCCAGAGGGCTGACGTCAGTGATCACGACATCCGCGTCCACTCCGCCCGAGGCGACAACTGCGATCGCCTTCTCGTAGTCCTCCGGCTCATAGACCCGAGCACCGATCAGTTGCAGCTCTCGCCAGAAGAATTGGAACAGGTCGATCTGGGGCTTTTGAGCATGAATCGCGACCATCACGATCCGGGCCCGCGTCGCGGCAACGGCGGTCATCGCATCAACACCGGGCTGCGTTCCCGATACCTCGAAAACCACATCCGCCCCTTTGTCGCCCGTGCGCGCGTTGATTGTGGACACCAGATCGGTCTCGGTTGGGTTGATCGTATCAAAGCCAAGTTTTTCTGCGATCGCCAGACGGTTCGGATTCACTTCGGAAATCACGACGTTTCCGCCCGCGTCCCGCGCAACCATGGCAACCAGGATGCCGATCGGGCCACCGCCGATGACGACGACGTCCTCGCCAGGCTGCAGTCCAGACAGCCGCACATCGTGGCAAGCAACGGCGACCGGCTCGATCAGCGCCGCGTGATCCATGCGCAAGTCATCCGGTAGAACGTGCAAGGTGTGGGCCGGAACGGTCCAGATCTCTTGCATGGCACCATCGGTATCGAGGCCGAGAAACTTAAGGTTCTGGCAGATATGCTGATGCCCCCGTTTGCAGGCCGGGCATTCGCCGCAGTGATCAAGCGGTCGGACCACGACCTTCTGGCCGGGTTTTACCGTATCGACGCCCGCGCCCACCGCTTCGACGACACCGGACATCTCGTGCCCGATTACCCGGTTCAGACCGACACGGGCATCCATGTTGCCGTGGTAGACGTGCATATCCGTCCCGCAAATCCCGCAATAGGCTACGCGAATGGCGGCCTCGCCGGGGCCCGGAGCTGTCGCCTGGGACTGTTCCACGGCAAAGCTCTTGTTGCCCCTGTAGTACGCCGCAGAGATCGTCTGGGTCGTCATGTATGCATCTCCCTGTGTTCCGCATTCAGTTTGTCCCAGTCGAATTCCACTCCGGTCCCCGGCGTATCCGGGGCCACGGCCAGGCAGTCTTCCACGACAAGCGGACGGGTCGTGTACTGGTCTATCGGGAATGAGTGTACTTCCAGCCACCCCGCATTGGGTTGCGCAGAAACAAGGCTGACGTGCAGCTCCTGCATACCATGGCTACAAACCGGAATGCCGTGCTGGGCGCTCAGCGCGGCCACGCGCAACCAGCCGGTAATCCCGCCACAGTTTGAGGCATCGGGCTGGATGAAACTCAGCTTTGCGTCTTCGAAGGCGTACTCGAATTCGTGAATCGTGTGCAGGTTTTCACCCATGGCAAGGGGAACGCCCGTGGCTTCGGCAATTCGGCCATAGCCTTTGTAATCGTCTGGAATTGTCGGTTCCTCGAACCACAGGATATCGCAGTCGGCGAACCCTCGGGCTGCTACGATGGCCTGCTCGACGCTCATGGAGTAATTCGCGTCGACCATGAAGAACCGGTCCGGCCCCAGCATCTCGCGCACCGCCCGAGCTCGCGCCAGATCGTCGGCCAGATCCGGTTGCCCAACCTTGATCTTGACCGCGTTGAACCCGCGCGCAAGGTAGCCTTCGGTCTGGCGCAGCAGTTTCTCCAGCGAGAAATTCAGGTCGATCCCGCCGGCGTAGGCCTTGCACCGTTTGGACGCTCCACCAGACATTTGCCACAGCGGCGCATTCTGCGCTCTGCCACGAATGTCCCAAAGGGCAATATCCACGGCCGAGATGGCGAACGAGGCGATCCCGCCCCGCGCAACGTAGTGCACATGCCATTGCATGGCATCGTACAGGCTTTCGATCTGTTCGGCGTCTTGTCCAACGAGGAACGGCGCAAGGTCATGCTGGATCATCGCCAAGATGGCATGACCGCCCTTGCCGCCCGTATACGTGTACCCGACTCCCTCGACCCCATCCGACGTTTGAATGGTGACGGTGATCAATTGAAAGAACGTGTGATCCCCATGTTTGGCATCGACCAGGACTTCGGCGAGCGGGACGTTGAACAGCCGCGCTGAAACACTTTCTATGCGATTCACGAACCCAAGACCTTCTGCTGCCTGGCAATAACCCGAGACTGTAAAAGGATGACCGCAAAAAGAAAGCCTCCACGTATGACCATCTGCCAATAGGCACTGAAACTGATGGTCCCCTGACCGTTTTCAAAGTTCAGAACATTGAACACCAGACCAAGCAAAAGCGCTCCGGCCACAGTCGCAGGGATCGACCCCATCCCACCTGTCAACAAGGTGCCGCCCACAACGACGGACGCGATGGCCGACAATTCCCAGCCAATACCCTCAAGGGGTTGTCCTGCTCCAAAACCCGAGGCCAGAAAGACGCCAGCCAGCCCTGCACAGCCACCCGAAAGCAGGTAGACGAAAGCCTTGGCGCGATTCACCTTCAGGCCCATGAGGTTCGAGGCATCCTCGCTGCCACCGATCGCCAAGACGGTCCGCCCGATGGTTGTTCTTTCCAGCACCAGCCACAGTACCAGCGTCAGTGCGGCCACGATGACGATTGCCCATGGAAACAAGCCGAACGCCTGCCCCATGCCAAGCTTGGTGAAGTTCGACCCCCAATCAACCGAAATTGTCTGGGCGCCCGAAATCACCAATGCGCCGCCTTTTGCGGCCAGCATGGTGGCCAGCGTGGCGATGAAGGGCGGGATGCGAAGGATGATGATGCAAAAGGCGTTGATCGCCCCGAAGCCCACGCCGGCAAGCACGGCCCCCGGCAGCGCAACCTGAATCCCGTATGGGCTGAGATAAGCCGCAACGACCGACGTAAAGGCCGCCACGGATCCAACCGACAGATCAATCCCGCCGGTCATGATCACGAAGCACATGCCCAGCGCAATCGCGATGAACATCGCGTTGTAGTTCAGGAAAGACGAGAAATTGTAGGCGCTGCCAAAGTTGTCGTAGCGCATCAACCCAAACAGGATCAAAGCCAGCAGTGCGATCCACACCGTCACCGAGGCCGAATTGCGCCGAAGGTACTTTCGCAGGTCAAAAGCCGTTTCATCCAACATCGATCAAGCCCTCCGGAACTGCTGGACCCAGACGGCCAGGATAATGATGACCGCTTTGGCTATCAGTGCAACTTCGTCCTCTACCCCGTTGGCCAACAACGTATATTTGACCAGCTGGATGATCACGGCACCCAGAATGGCGCCAAAGATCGGCCCCCGCCCGCCTTGCAAAAGAGCCCCGCCAACGACGGCCGCCGCGATGGCATCAAGCTCCATCAGATTGCCGTTGCGCGCGGCGTCCGAGGCCGAGTTGATCGCAACCACGATCAGACCGGCCAGGCCTGCAAGCACCGCGCAGATGACATAAGCCCCGATCTTGACCCGCCGGACGGGACCACCCGCCAGATAGGCCGCACGTTCATTGCCGCCGATCGCCAGCAGGTAGCGGCCCCAAGTGGTTCTGGTGATCACCCAAAATAGCACACAGGCAATAGCCAGCGCCAACCAACCCTGGAAAGGCAAGCCAAGCACCTTGCCGGTTCCAAGATAACTGAACGAAGGGTTGGAAAATGTCTGCAGGTTCCCGTTCGTCAAAACCTGAGCAATTCCGCGACCCGAGATGAAAAGAATGAGCGTCGCGACAATGGGCTGCACGTTCAACACGGCGACCATCACGCCGTTGAATACCCCGCATAAACCCGCGACGAACAGCGGCAGGACAATGGCCAAAGTGACGCCAAGCATCGGATTGGCGGCGCCCAGATCCGACAGAAAGATCAGCGGGGCCAGCGCCCCGGCCAAAGCCATGACCGCGCCAACCGACAGATCGATCCCACCTGTGGCGATGACCAGCGTCATGCCCATGGCCACGATGGCGATCGTGGCAACCTGGCTGATATTCACGAACAGGGTCTGCAACTGCAGGAAATTGGGGGTGAAAAACGCGTTGAACACCAGCAGGGCGACCAACGCGGCGATGCCGCCATGAAAGCGAAAGGGCATCGATGCGACCCGTTGCGGCAACTTCATTGCGCGGTCCATGAACCAGTTCCTTCTTCATGATGCGCAAGCGCGCGCACCAGTATATTCTCGGTAATCCCGGGGTTGGTCAGTTCCTTGACCGAGCGCCCCTCGTGCATGACCACGATGCGGTCAGCGCCTTCCACCAGTTCTTCGAATTCCGAACTGATGAGGACAACACCGAACCCCTTTTCGACATAAGACCGAATGAAAGATTGGATCTCGCGCTTGGCGCCGACATCCACGCCTCGGGTCGGCTCGTCGAGTATCAGGATGTCGGGCTGTGTCGCCAGCCAACGGGCAAGCAGAACCTTCTGCTGGTTGCCGCCGGACAACTCGCGAATGGGTTGGTCCATATGCGCCGCCTTGATGCCCAGATCGTCGATGAAGGCCTGAACGATCTCGCGCTCGCGGGCAAAGTCGATCTGACCACGGCTGGCCAGCTTCGGCAGCAGGGCCAGCGTCATGTTCTCGCGCACGGACATGTCAGGAATGATCCCTTCGGCCTTGCGATCTTCGGTCAGAAAGCCGACCCCGTTTGCGATCGCGTCACCCGGTCCGGACGGTTGCCCGACCGCACCGTGCAGCTCGATTGCGCCGCTGCGGGCCCCGTCCACACCGAACAACGCGCGCGCAGCCTCTGTCCGGCCAGAGCCCAGAAGCCCGCCCAGCCCAACGATCTCCCCGCGGTGGAGCGTGAGGTCGAAATGCGTCAGTCGCGGGCCTGTCGAGACAGAGACAGCCCGCAAAACGATATCGCCTTTCTTGGCCTTAGCGCCGGCGAAGTCCGTGAGCCCGTCTGCCGCGATCTCGTCCTTGTTGCGGCCCAGCATGTCCGCGATCATTTCCAGTTTGGTCGTGTCCTGCACGTTGCGCGTGCTGACGGTACGCCCGTCTCGCATCGTTGTGACCCGGTCGCAGATCTGGAACAGCTCATCGAGAAAATGCGAGACATAAAGAACGGAAACACCCTGTTTCTTTAACTCGCGCACCACACCGAACAGAACCTCGACCTCGCTGGCATCCAATGACGAGGTGGGTTCGTCCATGATGACCAGCTTTGCGTCCAATGACACAGCCCGCGCAATCGCAACCAACTGCTGGATCGCTGTCGAGAAATTTCCCAGCGGCTCGGTCACGTCGATATCTATGCCAAAGCGCGCAAGAACCTCGCGTGCGCGCCTGTTGCCTTCGCGCCAGTCGACCAGAAAGCCAAGACGTTTGGGCTCGTACCCCATGATGATGTTCTCGGTCACTGACCGCAGCGGCACCAGGTTGAGCTCTTGATAGATCGTGGCAATTCCGGATTCCTGCGCTTCGCGCGGAGTGGAGATGCGGCTCGGCACACCCGCCAGATGCACGTCGCCGGCATCCCGGTCGTAAACTCCGGTCAGGACCTTGATCATCGTCGATTTGCCGGCACCGTTCTGACCGATCAGCGCATGAACCTCGCCCGGTGCGATCTCCAGGCTGGCCTGGCTGAGTGCCGGTACGCCGGCAAAGGACTTTTCAATTCCCGACATCGAGACGAGCGCATTCATGAGATCTCTTCCTCCGATTGCTTGCAGGCGGCGCCGACCACAGGCCAGCACCACCCACTAGGGAGAATCAATAGGCTTCGTCGATGTGATCGGCCGCGTTGTCCTTGGTAAAGATGCGATCTTCGACTTTCACCCATTCCGGGATCGCCTCGCCAGCCGCGTATTTCTTCATGACTTCACAGGCCAGTGGGCCGAAGAAGGGTGAGCTTTCGACGGTGACGCCCATCTTGCCGTCGATGATGGCTTGAAGCGCATCGCGTGTCCCGTCGATCGAAACGATAGTCACGTCCTCGCCGGGTTTGCGGCCGGCCAGTTCCAGAGCCTGGATCGCGCCGATCGCCATCTCGTCATTGTGGGCGTAGACCACGTTCACGTCAGGATGCGCCTGCAGCAGGGTTTCCATCACCTGACGACCCAGGTCGCGCGCAAAGTCCCCGGTCTGAGAAGCCACGATCTCAAAACGGTCATCCGCTGCGATCGCGTCGTCGAAACCCTTTTTGCGGTCATTTGCAGGCGAGGACCCTGTCGTGCCTTCCAACTGGACGATGATGCCTTTGTCGCCCTCGAAATTCTCCATCAGCCATTGCGCGGCCCGGTTGCCCTGATCAATGAAGTCCGATCCAAGAAATGCCACGAAATGTTCGCCCGGCTTGGCGACGGCTGGATCAACCGAGCGGTCCACCAGAAAGGTCGGAATGCCGGCGGCACGGGCCTTCATAACGGCCGGGATCAGCGGCTTTTCTTCCCGCGGGGGCAGGAACAGGACGTCGATGCCTTGGGCGATCATGCTGTCCACATCCGCAACCTGCTTGGCCGCAGATCCGGCCGCATCCGTCGCGATAAGATCCCAGCCGCAGGCCTCGGCCGTGTCATGGAACGATTTCGTCTCGGCAATGCGCCAGGGATTGTTCGACTCCATCTGCGCAAAGCCGACCTTGTAGCGATCCTTCTGCTCAAGCGGCGGCAGATCCTGTGCCATCGCCGTGGTGCCCAACAGCGCACCTGCGACAACCGTCGAGATCAAAAGAGTTCTGCGTTTCATGGTTATTCCTCCTCCATTGGTGCGGTCGCCTCCGTTTTGACCGCGAGTTTTCAGGTCATGCCCAATTCATGTAAGTCGTCTGTTTCCTCAGATAGCCATCGAAGCCATAGGCGCCGTCTTCGCCCCCAACCCCGGACAGCCCCCAACCAGTGTGAAACCCCTGCACGGCCTCGCCATTCGAACGGTTCAGGTACAGTTCGCCGAACTTCAAACGGCTCGGGGCCTCCATCAGTCGGCGGTGCGATGCCGTAAAGAGATAGGCGGACAGCCCGAATGACGTGTCATTCGCAAAGGCTATCGCCTGATCAAAATCATCGACTCGCATGGCTGTCGCCACGGGGCCAAAGACCTCCTCCTGCATCGCGGCATTGCCGTTGTCGGAGACCTCAAGAACGGTCGGGGACATCCAGTGCCCTTTGCCGTGCGCGCCGTCCGTCAAAGGCCCACCTTGGAGATGCACCGTGGCACCCTCTGCGATGCTGCGTTGGATGATTTCGGCGACCTTGGTCACTTCGACCTTGCTGACTTTGGGCCCCAGGTCGCAGTCCTCCATCGGATCCCCGATCGACAACGCGCGGGCTTCTGACACGAATTTTTCCAAGAATTGGTCTGCAATGCCGCGATGCAGATACATACGCTCGTTGCAGGTGCAGATCTGGCCGCAATTGGCAAACCGGGCGGCAATGGCGGCCGAAACGGCGGCGTCAACATCCGCATCCTCCATCACGATGAACGGAGCCTTGCCCCCAAGCTCGAGCCGGACAACCTTGATCCGGTCGGCCGCTGTGCGAAAAATCTCTTTCCCGGCGCGCGTGCTGCCGGTCATCGTGATCAGCGACGTATCGGGGTGTTCGACCAACCGCTGCCCAACCACCGGCCCTCTCCCCGTCAGAACACTCAGAACACCGGGCGGAAACCCTACCTTGTCCGCAAGCTCGGCAACCGCAAGACCGGAAAGCGGCGTGATTTCATGTCCCAACAAAACAACGGTGTTGCCCGCGACCAGCGCTGGCCCGATTTTCCTGGCCGCCAATGCCAAGGGATAGTTCCAGGCCGTCAGCGCAACGACAACCCCATAGGGATGGCGCCGAATCTGGATTTCTTCGGACCTGTTGTCCGAGGCCACTATGTCACCCGAAATCCGCCGGGCCTCTTCAGCTGCATGGCAAAGAAAGGTAGCGGCGGCATCCACTTCACCTCGGGCCTGCGAGATCGGCTTGCCCTGCTCGGCTGTGATCAAAGCAGCCAGACGCGCGGCGTCGACCCGGATGGCCTCGGCGAGCTTTCGGACCATTTGCGCCCGCTCGATCGCCGGGCGCGCAGACCACGCGCCAAAAGCCCTGCGGGCCGCCTCGACCGCCGCATCGGCATGCATGGCACCACCATCTGGAACCTGTGCTACGATCTCTTCATTTGCAGGGTTTTCGACATCGACCGCGTCCGCGTCAAAGTCGGCAAAGCGGCCATCGATGAACATCGAATGGCGAACGACTTGACCCAACTCCCCCACTACAGACCGCAATTTCGCCTCCCGCACTTGCTCGGCCAGACCACAATGGCGACCGCACCGCCGATCAAAACACTAATAATATTATTTCGTCAACACTAATATTAATTATCACTTACTAATATTAGTTGCGCACCCTCCGCATAGTCGATAAAAAGGATGCGAACAAAAAGGTTGAGCGATGAACGATCAAGCGAACAAAGCCGGGCAGCACAGGGGTGTAGGACGAGTCGCGGGCCGGCAGCGCGTGACGATGCACGACATTGCGCGCGTCGCCGGGTGTTCGCAGACGACAGTATCGCTGGTTCTCAACAAGAATGATTCCGTCAAGATCTCCGAGGATACCAAGCAACGGGTCCTGGATGCCGCCAACACGCTTGGATACGCCATGCCCTCTCAACTCAGGAAACCCCAGGACAGCGCGCGCCGGCCCGCGGCGCTGGACGGAACCATAGCTTTCGTCGTGGATGATCTGGCGTCGAGCCCCGAGATGGTGAACGCGTTCAACGGGGTGAAACAGGCCGTTCGGGACACCGGAAACCTTGTGTTGCTGGCCGAAACACAAAACGACCCCGAGGTCGAGCCCAGAACGCTGAGGTATTTCCTCGACCAACAGGTTGCAGGCATCATCTACGCGACCGTTTTTACGCGGCGGGTGGTCGTGCCGGATATCCTCAGGCAGACGGCCACCCCGGTTCTGCTGTTGAACTGCTTCTGCGACGACCTCTCTTTTCCTGCGGTGATCCCCGGCGAAGTCGCTGCCGGACATACGGCGACCAACGCCCTGATCAAGGCCGGGCACAAACGAATTGCCACCATCACCGGCGAGCCGTTCATGGAATGCGCCGCCGGGCGTACGACCGGGTACAGAAACGCCCTGGCTTCCGCCGACATTCCATTTGACGAGGATTTGGTCATCGAGGGCAACTGGCTGCCCAGCGCAGGCTACGCCGCCACGCGCGAATTGATGGACCTGCCCTCTCCGCCAACCGCCATTTTCTGCCAGAATGACCGCATGGCCATCGGCTGCTATGAGGCTCTCAAGGAACTTGGCCTGTCCATCCCCGAGGACATTTCAGTCATCGGATTTGACGATGACGAAACCGCGCGGCACCTGTCGCCGCCCCTGACGTCGATGATCCTTCCCACCCGGGCGATGGGACGCTGGGTCGTCGAACAGCTGTTCCATGGACCGACGGACGGTCAGCGGCATCCACTCGTGAAGCTGGAATGCGAACTGGTCGAGCGCGACTCGATCAGCGAGCCCAAACGCCGGACCTGAAGGCGAAATCATGACGGAAACCTTCGATCACATCGTCATCGGCGGCGGCTCGGCCGGCGCCGCGGCAGCAGCGCGGCTGGTCAACAAAGGCAAGTGCAGGGTTCTGGTGCTGGAGGCGGGGCATTCGCATCGCCATCCGCTGCTGGACATGCCGCCGGGTATCTTCAAGATGATCAACGGGTCCAAGTTCATGACCTACCACCAGACCGAACCGCAGGACCACCTGGACGGCCGCGTGCATGACATTCCGCAGGCCAACGTGCTGGGCGGCGGGTCGTCGGTGAATGCGCAGGTCTATATGCGCGGTCGGCCTTCCGACTATGACGCATGGAACGACCTGCTGAGACAGACCAACGACGGGGTCGGCTGGGGATGGGATGATGTGCTGCCTTATTTCCGCAGGATGGAAGGCAACAACAGGCTGCACAACGACCTGCATGGCAGCGACGGTCCGGTGCAGGTCTCGGATCCGGGGCATATCGACGACATGTCCCGTTGGTTCGTTCAGTCGGTGCAGGCCCTTGGCGAACCATTCAACACGGACTTCAACGGCGCAACGCAGCGCGGCGTCGGGTTCTATCAGTTCACCAATCGCGCCGGAAAGCGCAGCTCGTCAGCTTACGCTTTCCTCGCTCCACTTGAGGCGAACCCGAATTTGACCATCCGGTTGGGCGCAAAAGTCAGCAAAGTCATCATCGAAAACGATCGGGCCGTCGGCGTGCAGTATCGAGACAAACGCGGGTCCCACACCGTCCGATGTGATGGTGAGGTTGTGCTTGCGGCTGGCGCCCTCGTCACGCCGAAAATTCTAATGCTGTCGGGTATCGGACCGGATGCACATCTTGCCGAACACGATATTCCCGTGGTCTGCTCATTGCCCGGGGTTGGCCAGAACCTGATCGACCACCCCGAAGTTCCGATCACCGCCTTTGCCAACGGCCCTTACGGATATTTCAAGCAAGGTGAGGGCTGGCGGATGCTGCGCAACGGCATCCAGTTCAAGCTGTTCGGCAGCGGCCCGGTGACTTCGGCCGGGGTAGAAGCCGGCGCTTTCGTCAATCCGTCGAACCCCGATGGAGAGCCGACCATTCAGGCCTTTTGCGTTCCCATCGTCTATCTGGATCGCGACGCGCTGGACGAGGTGCAGGATGACTTTGGCCTGACCGTCACGACTGTCGTGGTCAAACCGAAATCACGCGGAGAGGTTCGGCTTCGCTCGGCAAACCCCGACGCCATGCCAGTGGTTTCGCCGAATCTTCTGAAGCATGAAGACGATATGCAGGAGATGATCCGAGGGCAGCGCTTCTTTCGCCAGGCATTCACCTCGGGCCCGCTTGCGCAAAGGATCCGCGAAATCGTGATTCCGACAGCGGACGACGACCAGACGCTGCGAGCACATTGCAAACGGTTCGTGAAAACCAACTATCACCCGGCGGGCACTGCCAGAATGGGCCGGGACGGTGATGGTATGGCCGTGCTGGACCCCAGAATGCGCGTGCGCGGAATCGAGGGCTTGCGGGTGTGCGACATGTCCGCCGTGCCGGACATCAACGCAGGCAACACAAACGCACCCGCCATGATGCTGGGCGAACGATGCGCTGACCTGATCCTTGGCATTGGATCAGCACGTGAGGACCGCAATTCCTAACCCAAGTTGCGGGGCCGCTGTCGGTTGATCCGGTTTCCGGCGCAATGAGATGCCCCCTGCCTCGCCCGTCTCGCCAAAAGACAGATTAACCAGCCGCAAGGCTTCAAGATAATCGCAGCCCGAGGCAAGGTCGCTCGCGAAATGCGCCTTACAGAAAGTCGTCCCGCCTGGGCGTGAAACAGTCGATCAACTCTCCGGCCGCTAGGCAAACACAACCATGGCTAACCCCGGATGGAATGATCAGGCTGTCACCGGGTCCCAGCTCTCGCTCCTGGTCTCCGATGACGAAATTGAACCGCCCTGACCGCACAAATGTCGACTGCACATGCGGGTGGTCGTGCAACGCGCCTTCGGCACCCTCTTCAAAGCGGAACGACACCATCATGAGGTCTTCGTGATCTGCCAAAACCTGGCGCGCGACGCCCGGGGCGGGCGACACAATCGGATAGCTATTGGTCATGATGCAGTGTCCTCGGTCAGGTGGCGGCGTTCATTTCACTCGAAATACTCGGCATGTTTCGCGTGAACCTCTTCGATGGTCTTGTCGATACGGCCCAGATGACGGCGAATGGTTTCGCTCGCTTTCGTCTCGTCGCGGTCTGCAAGCGCCTTGGCCAGCGCCACATGATCCCGAACCAGAGTCTCGGCCTCGCTCTCGCGCCCAAGGCTCAGAACGCACAGGCGGTCGATCTTTCTTTTGCATTCCTGAATCGTGTCAAAGGCCAGCGGGTTGCCGCTCAGCTCGCATATCAACCGATGAAAGTCATAGTCGAGTTGATGAAACTCTTCGGCCTCGTTCCTTGAAACCACGTCTTTCTGCCGCTTGAGGTTGTCCTCCAGCAGCTTCGAGTATTGGGGCTTCCAAACCTGGCACGCAGCGCGCACCACCTCCAACTCGACGGCCAGGCGAACAAAGCGTGCATGACCGATCCGTTCCATTGAAAAGCTGCGGACCCGCGTGGCTTTCTGAGGCCGGATCAGCAGCAAGTCCTGCGCCTCGAGCCTGTTGAAAGCATCGCGGACGGGCTGCCTGGACACCTCAAATTTCTTTGCGATGTCTGCTTCGGACAGCTTCGTCCCCGGCAGAATTTCAAGCGACACGATCGCCTCGTACAGGCTCTCATAAACGATATCGGTGGTTGTGCGCCGCTCGATCTTGTCCGTAATACTATGCATTTCCTGCCTTTTTCTGCGCGTGGCCAACTCGGGTGGTTTTCCGTGGCTCGAGGCCCCTCCCTCGATACTCGTCAGTGTATCTCCAGCCAATTGATTTGGCACGCGCCGTGCGATGCCCTTTGTGATCCTCAAACAAAGTTGTTGACAATACTAGTATCCTAGTCGACTAAAATACACAACACTGCTTCTTGCCCGTTCGAACTCAAAGATCGGAACGGGCGCGCCGGCAGGCTGACCGGGGATCCAAAGGGACAAGAGAATGACCGAATTGAACGCTGAACAGATTGGCCTGAACCGGGACCTTGCAGGGAAGGTTGCGATCGTGACCGGCGGGGGGCGGGACATCGGCCGTGCCTGCGTTCTGAAACTGGCCGAGGCAGGAGCGTCGGTCGCAATCAACTATCACAGCTCATCTACGGGTGCAGAGACGGCGGTCCAGGAGATTACGGCTGCCGGCGGTCAGGCGATTGCCGTACAGGGCGACATGACGTCAGGCGCAGATGTGGACAGGCTGGTCTCAGAAACGATTGCCGCCTTCGGGCCCCGGATCGACATTCTTGTCCACGTGACCGGAGGGTTGGTGGCCCGAAAGACCCTGTCAGAGATGGACATGGACCACTGGCGTTACGTTATGGACCTGAACACCACTTCTTTTGCCCGCGCCGTTCAGTCGGTGTTGCCGCACATGAAAAAAGGCGGCGCGATCGTCGGGTTCGCCAGTCAGGCGGGTCGTGACGGCGGTGGTCCGGGCGCGGTCGCCTATGCGGCCTCGAAGGGGGCGGTCATGACGATGACACGTGGGCTGGCCAAGGAACTGGGGCCCGAGATCCGGATCAATTCGGTTTGCCCGGGCATGATCGACACAGACTTCCACAATGTCTTCACCAAGACCGAAGTCCGAACCAACGTGGCCAGCGCCACACCGCTGAAACGCGAAGGCACGTCCGAGGATGTGGCAAACCTCGTCGCGTTTCTGGCCTCGGACGCCGCCGCATTCATTACGGGCGCGAACATCGACATCAACGGAGGCCTGCTCTTTTCATAGCCGGCTCCGACCGATCACCAAAAACATCTGTCTGCTTCTAGGGAGGAAAGCATGAACATCAAACTTACAAAAACACTGATCGGCGCCGCAGCCATGGTCGTCGCGACCGGCAGCGCATCTTTGGCCGAGGATTGGCGCGGGTGGAACATCCACGCAGACGGCTACCCGAATACTGTCGCGATGGACAAATTCGCCGAACTGGTCACCGAAAAGACCGGCGGTGAAATCAACCTGCAAATGTTCCACGGCGGCACATTGGGCAGCCAGCCCGATGCGGTCGAACAGGTCCGCGCTGGCGCTCTGGAGGTCGGAAATTTCAACCTGGGTCCAATCGGACCGATTGTCGCCGAGGCAAATGTCGTTTCATTGCCCTTCATCTTCAAGGACGTCCCTCACATGTTTCGCGTTCTGGACAGCGAGGGCGGTGCCGCGATCGCGGCCGGTATGGCAGCCAAGGGATTGACCCCGCTTGCCTGGTATGACGCCGGCGCCCGATCCTTCTACAATGGCACCAAGCCGATCAATACCCCGGCCGATGTCCAGGGCATGAAAGTTCGGGTCATGAACAACGATCTGTTCACCGGCATGATTGCCGAACTTGGCGGCAACCCCTCGCCCATGGCCTTCGCCGAGGTCTATCAGGCCCTGAAGACCGGGGTCGTCGATGGCGCCGAGAACAACTGGCCGTCCTACGAGTCGACCGGCCATTTCGAGGTTGCCGGCTATTACTCGCTGTCCCAGCACCTGATCATTCCTGAATGCGTTTGCGTCAACACCGACAAATTCAACGCCTTGTCGCCCGAACTGCAGGCCGCAGTCAGAGAGGCGGCGCAAGAGTCCGCCGAGTTGCAGCGGCAATTGTGGGCCGAACGTGAAGCGGCCAGCCGCGCGGCGGTTGAGGCTGCGGGTGTGGTAGTCAACGAAGTGCCCGACAAAGCGCCGTTCCAGGCCGCGATGGCCCCGGTCTACGAGGCCTATTTCGCAACCAACCCTGACCTCCGCCCGTTGGTTGAAACCATCCAGGCGACCGAGTGATCGAACCGTATCGGATCTGATACAGTCCGGCCCTGCCAATGCGGGGCCGGACATCCGATCAAGAGTTTCAGGCTTATGAGCAATACATCTCCGCCCCCGTCTTCAGTGCGCACTATGGTCCGGATCCTCGACCGCATCGCCGATGCATGCCGGATCGTGACCGGTGTCGCGCTGGTCGTGGTCACCGTCATATTCGGCTGGCTCGTCTTTGGCCGCTACGTCCTGAACGCAACGCCAACGTGGGTCGAGCAGGTCGCCCTGCTGCTGGTCATGACGATCGCGTTCATCGGCGCGGCGGTCGGTGTGCACGACAACACGCATTTGTCCGTGTCCCTCGTGCGCTCGGCCGTTCCGCGGCGAGTCAGGGCGGCTCTGGTCGTTTGCACGGATGTGATCATGGCCGGATTCGGTGCTCTGATGCTGGTGTTCGGGGCGCGGCTTACGATGTTCAAATGGGGGTCGCTCATCCCCTTGATCCAGGTTCCAGAAGGCTTGCGGTCATTGCCCCTGACCATTGGCGGGGGCCTTATCCTTGTGTTTTCCGTTGGTCACCTGATCCGCCTCTGCGTCGGTTTTGACGAGCGAAAAGACAGCATCGAATAGAGGCGGATCATGGGAATTCTACTTTTGCTTGGCGTATTCGCCCTGTGTGTATTGATCGGAACACCCGTGGCCTTCGCCTTGGGCATTGCCGCCATCTCGGCCTTCTGGTTCGAAGGTTTGCCGCTGATGATCGGGTTCCAGCGGATCATCTCGGGCATCAACGTTTTCTCGTTGATGGCAATCCCGTTCTTCATCTTCGCCGGCGAACTGATGTTCCACGGCGGGATCGCCATGCGTCTGGTGCGGTTCGCGTCAGCCGCGGTCGGCGCAGTTCGCGGGGGCTTGGGCATCGTGAATGTGTTTTCTTCGATGTTGTTTGGTGGAATTTCCGGATCGGCCATTGCCGATATCTCTGCCTTGGGCTCCATCCTTGTTCCGGTGATGAAAGAGAAAGGCTACGACGCGGATTATGCGGTCAATGTGACGGTCACGTCGTCGATCGCAGGGATCATCATCCCTCCCAGCCACAACATGATCATCTTCGCCATTGCGGCGGGCGGCGGCATTTCGATCTCGAAGCTTTTCCTCGCGGGTGTAGTTCCAGGAGTGTTGATGTGCCTCTGCCTTGCCGTCGCCGCGTATCTTGTTGCGGTGCGCCGTGGATATCAGGCCGAAACCTTTCCGGGCTGGAAGGCTCTGGTCATCAGCTTTCTCAGCGCGATCCCCGGGCTGCTGACTGCCGTGATCATCGTCGGAGGTGTCCTGTCGGGCATTTTCACGGTCACCGAATCCGGAGCGTTCGGCGCAATTTATGCCTTTGTCGTCACGCTCGTAGTCTACCGGAGTATCACCTGGGACAAGTTCTGCATCGCGGTTGCGTCGGCCGTACGTACGACGGCCATGGTCATGATCCTGATCGCCTGCGCGGGCGCCTTTGCCTACATGCTGACCTTCTACAGAGTGCCGGACAAAACGGTGGATCTGCTGACAGGCCTGACGGAAAACCCGATCCTTATCCTGCTGATGATCAATGCGGTCTTGTTGCTTCTGGGCATGATCATGGACATGGCTGCCCTGATCCTGATCTGCACGCCGATCTTCCTGCCGGTTGCCAACAGCCTTGGCATTGATCCCCTGCAGTTCGGAATGATCTTGCTGGTGAATCTGGGCTTGGGACTGTGCACCCCTCCGGTTGGCTCCTGCCTGTTTGTCGGCTGCGCCGTTGGCAAACTGCCGATGGAAAAGGCGGTTCGGACGATATGGCCCTTTTACCTGGCAATTCTGGTCGCTCTGATGCTGATCACCTTTGTGCCCGCAATCTCGCTGACCCTGCCAGGGTTGCTTGGATAGAAAGGGCGAGCACGCAAAAATTCGGGCGCAACCTGTGTAAGGTTGCGCCCATTTCCAACTCTGGCGGCAACGGAAGAAACACCTGCGGTCGGCGCCGGAAACCGAGCGTCAAAGGTGCCGCCACACGGTGATTACCCGCACAAACGCCGTTGGCTCCCTGCTTTAGGCGTCCCTGACCACATCATGCCCGGGCATCGCGCCAGGAACGGTATCGTTTCGTCCATCGCTTCGCCCGCATCTGATTTCGCATCAGCGCGAGAAATGCCGAGTGAGGTACTTTCGGTGGCTTGCCATTTGCCAGTCGTTCAAGCTGGAAATACGCCAGCACCATCGAGGCGAACCCCGCCAGCCTTTTGTTTTTCCAAGACACTTCCGGGATATTGACCGACTCTGATTTGCCATTCCGCCAGTTTTCGACAAGATCAGGTTCAAACGCCATCGCGCGAGCCACTCCCAGAACCGAGACGCCAATCCCGCCCCGGTTGTTGGCCAATGCATCCTCGGCAACAGCCCGAGAGCGAATGCCGCCGGTCACCATGATCGGCATTTTCGCGTCAGCAGCGATCTCCCGCGCGAAGTCTACAAAATAGGCTTCGCGCCGGGCCGTGCTGGAGCCATCCTCCTGCCTGCCCTGCATGGCCGGACTCTCATAGGAACCGCCGGACAATTCGACCAGATCAATAGCCATATCGCCAAGTTGGTTGACCACCCATTTGGCATCATCCTGCCCAAATCCACCTTCCTGAAAATCAGCCGAGTTCAGCTTCACCGAAACGGTAAAACTCCTGGACACGCTGGCCCGGATCGCGCGAACGACCTCAAAAAGGAAGCGCGCCCTATTCTCCAAAGAGCCGCCCCAATGGTCGGTACGGCGATTGGTCAAGGGCGATAGAAACTGGCTGATAAGATAGCCGTGGGCGGCATGTATCTGAACGCCGTCAAATCCTGCTTCTTCGGCCAACGCGGCTGTTCGAGCAAAACGGGCAATCAGGTCTTGAATTTCGGCCTCGGTCAGGGCCCGCGGCGGGTTGAAATTTTTGGACATACCGGGGATCTCGACCGGAACGTCGGACGCCGACACCGTTTCTTCTCCCAGGCTCGCCAGGACCTGACGACCGGGATGATTGATCTGCATCCAGATTGCTCCGCCGCGCATCTGCCCTGCCTCGGCCCATTCCAGGAAAGGCGCAAGATCAGTTCCGTCTTCCAGAACCACGCTGGCGGGGCCGGACAGCGCATCAGCCGAGACCATTACATTTCCAGTGATCAACAGGCCCGCGCCGCCCGCGGCCCAGCGGCGGAAAAGCCGGTGAATTTTCTCGTCTGGCACCTGCCCGAAAGCCGCCAGACTTTCTTCCATTGCAGCTTTTGCCAGACGGTTTCTGAGAACCGCGCCATTTGGCAATGTGAGCGGTTCGAACAGCGGTGAAACAGTCATCTTGGGATCCTTTTCTTCTCGATCCCAGGTGATATAAACCTTCGATAATGGTTGAAGGTCAAGGGCATGAAGATCGGAAAATTGGCAGAAGCCACGGGCGTGTCAGCGTCAAGCATTCGGTTCTACGAAAAACACGGCCTGATCCCACCGCCCGAGCGCCTAGAGAACGGTTATCGCGACTATCCCGACGCAATGATTTCCCGTATCAAAACCATCGCAATGAGCAAGTCGCTTGGCTTTTCTCTGTCGGAAATCAAGCGCTTCCTTCCGGAAGACCCGGAAATCACTATCCCGCGGCCCGAGGTGATCGCGAACCTAAAAAGCAAGTTGGCCGATGTGGATCAAAAGATCAAAGACCTGCACGGGATTCGCCGCGACTTGGACCAGATGATCGCCTATCTGAGTGACCCTGAGTCAAATGGCTGCTGAGGGTTTGGCAGCCTGAAACCTGCGCCCTGCGGGAGCACAAGATTTCGCTCCTCAGGCTTCGTATGCCGGAAGCTTTGACAGGGCGACCTTCAGCGCATCGCCCCACCCTTCGGATATGGTCCGAAAGTACTGATCGTCAGGCTCGAACCTTGAACGCGTGCCGGCCGTAAGGCTGTCTTCCTCATAAAGCAGCAGATCAAGCGGTGCACCGACGGACAAATTGGCCTTGATCGTTGAATCGAAACTGACCAGCAACAGCTTTACCGTTTCGGAAAAGCTCATGTCCGGATCAAACGCACGTACCAGTATGGGGCGGCCGTATTTCGTCTCACCGATCTGAAAGAACGGGGTATCCTCACCGGCCTCGATGAAATTGCCTTCGGGATAGATCAGAAACAGGCGCGACGGGCCGCCTTTGATCTGCCCCCCCAGGATCAGGGTTGCGTGAAAGGCGCTGTCTGCCTGTTGGCCCGCTCGGGAATGCCCCTCGATGACGTCGTTCAGCGTTGCTGCAACCAATTGGGCGACCTGAAACATCGTCGGCACCTCAAGGATCGACGGCGACCGGTCTTCCGGGGCTTTTGTGCGTTCTTCCAGCAGGCTTATGGTGGCTTGGGTGGTCGCCAAGTTGCCGGCCGTCAACAAGGTGATCGAACGGTCGCCTTCAACGGTCCAATTGAACATCTTGTTGAAAGTGGACACGTTGTCGACACCTGCATTCGTGCGCGTGTCCGACATGAAAACCAGTCCGCGGTTCAGCCGCATGCCCACAGCATAGGTCATCAGGTTCTCCGTTACTGCTGTGCGACCTGCAATTGAACCGTCAACTGCTCGCCCGCTGCCCCAATTCTGTTTCCTATTACCGGGGCCGCCTGGGCATAGTCCAGACCGGTTGCGACACGCACGTATCGATCATCGGGTGAAATCCCGTTGGACACGTCGAATCCAACCCAGCCAAGCCCGTCCAAATGAACCTCGGCCCACGCGTGAGTGGCATCCTGCAATTCGGTTTCGTTCATCATCAGGTAACCCGAGACGTAGCGGGCCGGCACACCGATCTTCCGCGCACAGGTGATGAACACATGCGCATGGTCCTGGCACACGCCGCGCCCGGCCTTGAGAGCGTCTTCTGCCCTCCAGTCCGGGTGCGAGCCTCCCACTTCGTAGGAGACCTGAGCCCGAACGCTTTCGGACAGGGCATGCATCCGCTCAAGCGGCTCACCATCCGGCAAAGCGGCAATCACGTCTGCAACACCCTTGCCCGGCGTTGTCAAAGGCGTGCTCCGCTGAAAAAGCCACAACGGCGTCGAGCCCTCGTGACGTCCCAACACACCATGCGTGTCTTCAACCTCGACAACACCTTCGGAGATTAATGAGATGCTTTGGGTATTCGCTTCGAAACTGATCAGTTCCACCGTGTTGCGATGGTAGTCCTCAAAGCTCAGCTCCTTGCGCCCCCCGGTCACTTCGGTGCTCCAAGAGAGGATATTCTGATTGCGGAAGGATTTGGGAGTTTTTCTCAGCTGCTGCAGGCCAAAGGGAACCGGCGCGTCGAAATCGTATCGTGTCTCGTGGCGAATATGCAGTTTCATTGGTCACTCATAGAACCGGTAGTCAACTTCAATCTGGCGGCTCAAGTCTCCGAGATCCTTCAAAAAATCCTGAATGTACTCGTGTAGCCCAAGGTCAAAGATATCGGAAATCTGCCGGTCGAGGTACTTCTCGGACAGCGCATTGGCCGCCGTAACCGACGGCCCCGCAAAGCCATAGTCTTTGCTGAGATAAGAAAGGTTCTCTTGGATTTTCCTGCAGCAGAAATGCAGGCTGCGTGGCATCCGCTGATCGAGGATCAGAAACTGAGCGATTTCCGACGGCCGGGTATTCTGGCCGTGGGTCATGCGATAGCCACCACCCGCACCCACGGACCGCAGGATGCTCTCCCATTGGATGTTGTCCAGTGACGAACCGACCGAAAAGGCCGTGGGTAGAAGGACATAGTACTTCACGTCCAGGATGCGCCCGGTATTGTCGGCCCGCTCGACAAAGGTGCCGATCCGGGTGAAGTCGAAAATATCGTTGCGCAGCATGGTCCCTAGCGTCGCACCACGAACCAGAGCCGCCTGTTGACGAATAAGCTCCAGCGTCCCCGGCAGGTCTCTCTCGTTCACGCGGCGCTTCATGGCTTGATCAATCTGCATCCACGTGGCGTTCACCGCGCTCCAGACATCATGGGTCAATGCGGTTCGAACAAGGCGCGCGTTGTCTCGCGCCTGCTTGATGACCGACTTGATCGAGGATGGATTGTCGGCATCTCGCAACATCCAATCCACGGCATTGTCTTTTGAAATCTCATCATATTTGGCGCTGTAACCGCCGAAAACGCCGGCGGTTTTCAGAACCGAGCCCCATTCCGCATCGGAGTTCTTGGTCCGGGTCAGCGCCATCCTCTGGCCTGTTTCAAGCAGTCTGGCCGTGTTTTCCGCCCTCTCAAGATACCGGGACATCCAGAACAACCCGCCAGCAGTTTTTCCCAGCATGGTCAGTCCTCCAGAACCCAGGTGTCTTTGGTCCCGCCGCCTTGGCTTGAATTCACGACCAGGGACCCTTTTTTCAGCGCAACGCGCGTCAGGCCGCCGGGAGTGATCTCGATCCCATCCGGGGACACCAGAACAAACGGCCGCAGATCGACATGCCGGGGGGCAAGTCCCGAACGGGCGAAGATCGGCACCGTCGAGAGAGACAACGTGGGCTGCGCGATATAGTTCGACGGCCGCGACTTGAGCTTGTCACGGAAGGCCGCAATCTCTTTCTTGCTGGCGGTCGGGCCGATCAGCATTCCATAGCCGCCCGAGCCGTGCACCTCTTTGACGACAAGATCCGACAGGTTGTCCAATACGTAGGACAGCGACTCCGGGTCGCTGCAGCGCCACGTAGGAACGTTTTTGAGCAGAGGCTTCTCGCCCGTGTAGAACTCAACGATTTCAGGCATGTAGGAATAGATTGCCTTGTCATCGGCAATGCCCGTGCCCGGCGCGTTGGCGATCGTGATGCCCCCGGCCCGATAGACGTCCAGAATGCCGGGTACGCCCAGCGCGCTGTCCGGGTTGAAATTCAGCGGGTCCAGGAAATCGTCGTCAACCCGGCGGTAAAGAACGTCGATTGGTTTGTAACCACGCGTGGTGCGCATGCAGACGCGCCCATCGACAACCCGCAGGTCGTGGCCCTCGACCAGTTCCACGGCCATCTGATCGGCCAGAAACGCATGTTCAAAATAGGCTGAATTGTAGATCCCCGGAGTCAATACCGCGACGGTCGGCTCGCCGTCCGCGCAGGCCGGCGCACTGGACGCAAGCGAGCGTCTCAGATTGCGGGGATAATCGGATACATTGCGCACATTCGTGGCGCTGAAAAGCTCGGGGAACATCTTCAGCATGGTTTCCCGGTTCTCGAGCATGTAGCTGACCCCGGACGGCGTACGGGCGTTGTCTTCCAATACAAAGAACTCGTCTGGCCCGGTACGCACCAGATCGACGCCAACCACATGGGTGTAGACCTGCCCTGGCGGTGAGACACCCAGCATCTGCGGCAGGAAGGCTTCGTTGCTGGCAATCATCTCTGCCGGCACGCGACCGGCACGCACGATTTCCTGTCGGTGATAGATGTCGTGAAGAAACGCATTGATCGCCCGAACCCGCTGTTCGATGCCGCGTTCCAGACGCTGCCATTCGCGCCCTGAAATCACGCGCGGAACGATATCAAATGGGATCAAACGTTCTTCGGCCTCGGTCTTGCCGTAGACGTTGAAAGTAATCCCCGTCAGCCTGAATACTTCTTCGGCTTCGCGCTGTTTGGCCCTCAGCCGTGAGACATCTTCCGCATTGAACCAACGTCCGATCTCTTCGTACGGACCTCTGAGAGATCCGTCGCCGTTGAACATCTCATCAAAATACTCGCTCATACGAGAAGTGTGACGATCAATTCAAACTTTGCAAGTTGTACGGGCTTTTCCAGTTGGCGGCCTACCAAGAAATGCACAGTTTTCGAGCGAACAGCAGCCCGGCCGTCGATGACGAAACTTGTTTTGGGTGCAGCAAAAATCATCGCCGCCACTCTACCGGCTTCTGGCTTCAATGACGTGCAGCCACCAAAGCAATCCTCGAAAGCAATCAGGGGCTACGGCTCCGCCTGAGAACCGACTAGGTGCCCACCGCATCCAGCAGCGCGCCCCGGACTGCGTCTACCATTCTGGCACGGGGTGACATTGCCACACTCGCAAGACCGACGATGCGTCGGGGTCCGAACTGCTCCAGAGGAATTTTTCTGAGCCGCAAATGGTCATAAGACGCCAGACGATTGTCAGGTATGATCGAGACTCCGAGTTCAGCGGCGACCATGCTTGATATTGCCTCGAGGCCTTCAAGCTCCATGGCGTCTTTGACTTCTATGCCCATCCTTTGCAACCAGGTCTCGATCTGCCTCCCCACAACCGCGTCGCGAGTGAACCGAATAAACGGCAACGCGCCGAGCAGTTCTTCGGGAGAAAGGTCCGGAGTATTTTCCGAGACGAGCAGGACCAGTTTCTCGGTCACGATTTCCGAGAACTCCAGCGACTTCGGCAGGATATCCGGGCGTGAGATGATTGCTGCGTGAACCTGCTTGCGGTCCAGCTGCAACAGCAGTTGATTGGTCAAGCCCGGAACAAGTCTGACACGCACGTCAGGATGTTCTGACTTCAGCCTTGATAACGCAGCAGGCACCAAACCCGTCAAAGTCGTTGGAACTGCACCCAAGATGATCTCGCCGGCAAGTTCCTTGTCTGATCTCACCTTGTCGGTCAGGCCGTCATAGGCGGCGACGACCGCCGCCGCTTCTTCGACAAGCATGAGCCCCGCACTGGTCAGTTTGGGTGTCTTCGCCGACCGGTCAAACAAGTCGAGCCCCCACATGACTTCAAGGTTCCGCATCTGATGGCTTACCGCCGACGGCGTCAGATGCTCGGCCTCCGATGCGGCTCGAAAGCTTCCATGCCGATGTATTGCGATCAGAGTTCGCAACGCTCGAATGCTCATCTCAAAGACCTCGCCACCTTTGTCCGGGTCCACAATAGGTGAGAGATTTTCACCGATGGATCAAATCATTTTCGTTTTTGTTCACATTTTTTGATCTGTACCCTGCGCGAAACATGCTCAATGAAACAGCGCCCCGAGGTCCCCATGGTTGCCCCAAAGTCCAACACCTACACGTCCATCGTTGCCAAGCCTTTCGCCCCGAACCTCGGGGCCGAGATCTATGGGGTCGATTTGAGCCAGCCTGTGCCCGACGAACAGTTCGCCGAAATCCGCGATGCCTTTCACACCTATCAGGTTCTGTTCTTCAAAGAGCAGAAAGAGATACCGCCTGCGCAGCACATCGAGTTTGGGAAACGCTTCGGGCCGCTCCACGCACACCCCGCAGCCCCAACGATGGAAGGGTATCCGGAGATATTCGAGATCCATGCCACCAAAAATTCAAAGGTAGCCAACGGTGAGTTCTGGCACTCGGACGTGTCATGTGATGAGACGCCGCCATTGGGAACAATGCTTCAGATCCACATTGCCCCTCCTTGCGGCGGGGACACCATGTTCAGCGATATGTATGCGGCTTACGATGATCTGTCCGAACCGATCAAAAGCATGCTCGGCGGCCTGTCCGCCCTCCACAGCTCCGAGCACATATACAAGGGCCGGTACAGCGACCGGGGCCAAAAGGACGCCGATATTGATTGCCCCGAAGCAATTCATCCGATCGTCAGAACTCACCCCGAGACAGGACGAAAATCGCTGTTCGTCAACCGAACGTTCACAACGAAGATTATCGGCTTGTCGGACAAGGAAAGTGAGGCGATCCTCAACATGCTTTTCGAGCATGCCGAACAGATCAACTATCAAATCAGGTTCCGGTGGTCGCTCAACGATATGGCGTTTTGGGACAATCGTTGCTGTATGCATCGTGCCATCTGGGACTATTGGCCCGCGGAACGAAAGGGGCGGCGTGTAACCGTGAAAGGCGACCGACCCGTCTAGTTCTGACGGGACGGGATTTCACGGTCGAAGAAACCATTTTGGGAGCGCGAAGTGCGAGCTGCAGTCGTCAGAGAGTTCAACGAGGACCTTTCGATTGAAACGGTCCCGGACCCAACCTGCCCCGACAACGGAGTGGTCTTGGAGGTCGCCGCCTGCGGCGTGTGCCGCTCGGACTACCACGGCTGGTCCGGTGCCCACCCGAAAGTTCAAAACGGCTCCATCCTAGGGCACGAATACTGTGGCACCGTGGTCGAGGCCGGGTCCAATGCGAAACACAAAGTGGGTGATCGCCTCATCGCCCCATTCATCCTAGGGTGCGGCAGTTGCCATGCCTGTCAAACCGGAGTGTCGAATACCTGCGCCAACCAGATCGTTCCCGGATTTGGCGCACCGGGCGCCTATGCGGAATATGTTGCGGTGCCCTTTGACCATAACTTGGTTCACTTGCCAGACACACTCTCCCCTGCCCTCGCCGCCGGCCTGGGCTGCCGCGTCACCACCGCATGGCATGCTTTGACGGACCGAGCAGATGTTGCTGCGGGCGAATGGGTTGCCGTCCATGGAACCGGTGGAATTGGTCTGTCCGTTCTCTTGCTTGCGAAAATGCTGGGATGCCGGGTTGTCGTGGTGGATGTGGTCGATGAGAAACTCGAGCACGCAAAACTCCACGGCGCGGACGCGACGGTCAATGCATCCAAAGAGGATGCGGCGACCGCGATCCTGGATATCACCGGTGGAGGAGCGCAGGTTTCCATCGAAGCTCTGGGCATCGAAACAACGACGAACGCTTCGCTGGAGTGCCTCGCGATCTTGGGCCGTCATGTACAGATTGGGATGCCGTCGGGTGAAGGTTGGATGCGCATGAACATGCGCGCGATATATTCCAAACAGCTCTCGGTTTATGGCACCCGGGGCATGCCGTCCTGGAAGTACCCGCGTCTGCTTGGACTGATCGAGCGGGGTAACGTTGACATACAGCCGATGGTGGCCCGAGAGGTCCGCCTTGAGGATGCCAGCGGTGAGCTTCGCGCGATGCGTGGCCCGACCTCGCCCGGCACCGCCGTAATCACAAGTTTTCGACCTTGATTGGGTGCCTGTGCCTTGCAGGATGCACGCGGACCCAAATAGTTAAAGTATTTAAAAATAATAACTTAAGGCGAGTAACGTCGTTTGCCCGGGCTGTCGCCACACACACGCCAAAACACTGTTCCCGAAAAATATTGTGAAGCCGTTTCAACAAGAAAAGCCCGCCCAAACAGTTTTGGTCGGTCCAGGCGGGCTTGCCTATCAGAGAATGAAATCACCTTCGTCTAGGCTGCTTGCGCGGACGCCGAACAACGAGATTTCCGTGTCTCCCAAATCGATCTTGGTCTTGAAGAAACGGCCGCTGATCGCATCCTCGACTTCCTCGTAACCTGTGAAGCCATAGGCGCTGAGGTCGATCTTGTCGCGACCTGCGCGAAAGCCGAACACAGTGTCATGACCGCCGCCTTGTTCGAAGACGAAGCTGTCAGAGCCCGAGCCGCCGATGAGTTTGTCGTTTCCGGCGCCGCCCGCGATCTCGTCGTTTCCGCGGCCGCCGAAGATGATGTCGTTTCCACCCTCGCCGTTCAGGGTGTCGTCACCCTTACCGCCGAAAACTTTGTCCCGACCGTCACCGGCGAGAACCAGATCGTCACCACTTCCTGCGAAAACGATATCGTTGCCGCCTTTGGCATCGATCAGGTCATTGTCCCGACCTGTGCGGATAACTTCGCGACCGTCGTCTCCGATGACGAAATCGACTGCCCCTGAACCGTCAGATTGCAGTAGATCGGCGGGCAGCAGAACGCCGTTCAACACATGGATCACACCGTTAGACGCCTGAATGTCGGTCTCGATGAGGCTTGGATCCTGAACGTCCGGATCGGCATCGACTAGGGTAAGGGTCTCGGCATCCACACCAATCGTTCCGCCCTGGAGCGTTTCGATTTCCTCAGACGCCAGAACCTGGCTGGCCTGCAGGCTTTCACCCGAGACATGGTATGTCAGCACCGTCGTCAACAGCTCGATGGGATCGTTTCCGCCGTTGAGCAAACGCAGTGCGTCAACAAGGTATGCAAACGCTCCGCCCTCATCGCTGCCTTCGTATCCCAGTGAGTTCGAGAGCGCGATAAACGCGTCATCGGTCGGCGCGAAGGCGGTAAGGTCGGCATTCGGGTCATTAAGGGCGCCCGCCAGATCAGCCGCGATCAGAGCTTCTCGGAGAATGTCGAAATCACCTCCGTTTTCGTCAAAGCCGGATGCGCCGCTTACCGCCAGAACGGTTTCCGTAATCGTCGGGGCGTCATTGCCTGGCAGATCGATCGGCAGCAGAACGCGATCAATCACGTGGACCACGCCATTGTCCGCCAGGATGTCTGTCTGCACCAGCGACGGATTGATGAGGTCCGGCTCCAGATCGCCAAGTGTCGGCAGTTCGGACGCGTCGATCACGCCGCCCTGAAGTGAGGTCACCGAACCCGCCGACGCAATCTCGGACGACCCTTGGGCGCCAGCTGCAACATGATAGGTGACGATCGTCTCAAGCAGCGTTGCGGTTTCGACCGGATCTTCGTTCAGAGAGGTCAGAAATGCGGTTACGGCTGCGGTGTCAGTAACGTCGCCCGCAAAACCCAGATCAGCTGCGAGCTGCCCGAATGCCGCGTTTGTCGGGGCAAAAACCGTGTAGGTCGCAGAAGGGTCACCGGCTGTTCCACTGAGGACACCGAGGTAGTCAGTCCCCTTCTGGTCATCGATAAAACCTATTGCTGCGACAAGAATGCTAAAGCTTGGATTTCCTGCGGCAATTCCTGCAATTGTCGTCATAATTTCCTCCACCTGAGTTTTTCAAGCCAACGATTGGCTTACCGCTGGTACGGAGCGCACAGGTCGTTCGGATCAAATATTTCTGAATCACGATATGTCCCCGGCGGTGGCGCGTAGATCGTTCCTGGGCCCGCTAAGGCCGAAACCAAAAACAAATCCAACCGGGTCAGATCAGCGTATCGATCAACAGTTGAGAGCAAAGGTGACGGCCAATGGGAAAACCCAAATTCGTAGTTGAAACGGGGCGTCAGGAACTTCGCGAAGTGCGTCGGGAAAGCTGGCGGCTGTACGTTTTTGTCGGTGTTCTCAGTTGCTTCACCAACCTTCTGATGCTGACCGGGCCATTGTACATGCTGCAAGTATACGACCGGGTTTTGGGCAGCCGATCGGTGGAAACGCTGGTCGCTCTCTCGATGCTTGTTGCGTTCCTGTACGGCATTCTGGGCCTGCTTGAATATGCTCGGGGAAGGATTTTCGGACGCGTCGCGGCGCGTTTCCAGGCACGCCTTGACCGTCGGGTATTCGAGGCGGTGCAGCGCAAGGCCTCAGTCGCTCCAGACGATCAAACGGAAACCGGCCTGCGCGATCTTGAGGCTGTTCAGCGGCTTTTGTCTTCTCCGGTTCCAATGGCCTTTTTCGACGTGTTTTGGACTCCCGTCTTCCTCTTGGGCATCTGGATATTCCACCCTTGGCTTGGTGCTGTCGCTGCGCTGGGTGGCTTGGTCATCTTGGCACTGACGGGCTTGAACCGATTTTTTTCGGCACGGCCCATGTCGAATGCCAGCCACGCTGTCGCCTCGTCCGAAGCGATGTCCAACCAGTTGCGGAACGAAGCCGAAATCGTTGAGGCGATGGGTATGCGCGATGCGACCTACACGCGGTGGAAGAAATTGCGCGACCGGGCGCTGAAGGAGCAGATCCGCTCGGCTGACGTAAGCGGCAGCTTTGCCAACGTAACAAAGACTTTCCGGTTGTTTTTGCAGTCGGCCATCCTTGGCGTTGGTGCATTTCTTGTGCTTCAGGGGGAACTGACTGCAGGCGCAATGATTGCCAGCTCAATCCTGCTGGGCCGGGCGCTGGCACCGATGGAGCAGCTTGTGGCGCAATGGCAGTTGGTTCAGACCGCTAAAAGAGGCTGGGACAATCTGGCAGAACTGCTCGGCACCGTACCGCCCGAGCGTGTGAATACGCGACTGCCGAAACCCAAAGCCAAGTTGGTGGTTCAAAACCTGACCGTCTTTCCGCCGAACTCACGGCAAGCCGCTCTGAAATCCGTTTCGTTCAACGTGAACCCCGGTGAAGCGGTTGGTTTGATTGGATCATCCGGCGCGGGGAAGTCCACACTCGCCAGATCCTTGACTGGCGTATGGCGTCCGCACAGCGGCACGATCCGGCTGGATGGCGCCGCGCTGGATCAATACGGCTCAACCGAACTTGGCGGCCTCATCGGCTATCTTCCGCAACGGTTTCAGCTGTTCGACGGCACGATTGCCGAAAACATTGCCCGAATGGCGCCCGAGCCGGACGATACAGCCGTCGTGGCCGCCGCAAAGAAGGCAGATGCGCATGAGATGATACTGCGGCTCGCTGATGGCTATGACACCTACGTGTCGGCGAACGGAGGGCAGCTGTCCGGCGGTCAGATGCAACGTATCGGCCTTGCCCGCGCCATGTACGGAGACCCCGTTCTGCTCGTGCTGGACGAACCTAATTCAAACCTCGACGTCGAAGGCAGTGCCGCGGTCAATCGCGCAATTGAAGAGTTCAAGGCAAACGGAAAATCCGTGTTGATCGTGGCCCACCGGCCGGCCGCAATCCAGGAATGCGACAAGCTGATAATGCTTGAAAACGGCACCGTCCGGGACTTCGGCGCCAAGAAAGACGTTCTTCGGAAACTCGTTATCAACCACGAGAAAATCGCAAGAACCGCCAGACAGGGAGGCCTGAAATGAAACCGGAACGGTCCGACGCAAACTCGTCTGTTTCCTGGTCAGCGCGCGGACCAGTGGTCGTGGGTCTCGTGGGCCTGATGCTGTTGCTTGGGGGCTTTGGATATTGGTCCTTCACGACCAATATTGCCGGGGCAATCGTTGCCAGCGGTCGAATTGAAGTCGATCAAAATCAACAGGTTGTGGAACACCCCGATGGCGGCGTGGTCGCCGAGATACTTGTTGACGAAGGGTCCTTGGTCGAGGCCGGTGACGTCCTGATCAAGCTGGCATCCAATGACCTTGCCACCAAATTGGCGATCGCCGAAAAAGAGCTTTACGAACTCATGGCCCGCCGCGGCCGGCTTGAGGCGGAAAGAGACGGAACCGAAGAAATCCGCTTTGATCCCGTACTTCAGCAAGCCGCATCTTTGGACATCGACATCGCGGACTTGGTCTATGGGCAGGAACGATTGTTTGTGGCGCGCAAGCAATCCATCGCGCAGGAGATCGATCAGCAACTCAAAAGAGTTGGTCAGATCGACAGCCAGATTGTCGGGATTGATGCTCAAAAACTGGCGCTTGCCACCCAGCTGGACCTGATACGAAAGGAACTGACGGATCAGGAGTCCTTGTTCGAACGCGGATTGGCCCCCGCATCCCGCGTCCTGTCATTGCAGCGGGAAGAAGCACGCCTGAGCGGCACGATGGGTGACCTGACAGCCCGTATCGCGGAATCCGAAGGGCGAAAGACCGAAATCGAGATTCAAATCCTCAAGTTGCAAAGCAAACGCCGCGAAGATGCCATTACCCGCCTCAGGGACCTGCGGTATCGGGAACTGGAATTACGCGAGGAAACGACGAATATCGCAGAGCGTATCGCCAATCTTGAAATCACGGCGCCGGTCTCTGGGGTCGTACACGGATTGAACATCTTCAGCCTTGGCGCGGTTGTGAAACCGGCTGAACCGGTATTGTACCTCGTTCCGCAGGATCGTCCGCTGATCATAAGTGCCCGCGTCGACCCCATTCACGTCGACCAGATGTTCGTCGGACAAGATGTCGTTTTGCGCTTTTCGGCCATGGATCAGCGCAAGACGCCCGAATTGACAGGACGGGTCACCCTGGTTTCTGCGGATGCGTTCGAGGAAGCTTCGACAAACCAGACCTACTATACGGCCGAGATCGCACTGAACGCCGGCGAGCAGAAAAAACTGCCCGCGGAAACACCTCTGGTTCCTGGAATGCCGGTCGAAACTTTCATACGGACGCAGGACAGAACACCGATTGCCTACCTGATCAAACCGTTCAGCGACTACTTTGCGAAAGCGTTTCGTGAGACTTGAGTGTGGGCCCCGTGTCGCCGTCAAATCAAGCCACGAGCGGTTCACATAGGTCTTTCTGGCCCTGCGCGGGAAACCCGTGCGCTGCGACTGGCACGAAGATAAACCCGCTTGGCTCTTGAATAAACGCCAATGAACCTTCAACAGCCCGAACTCGGCTGTTTCCTGCAGAGCGCCCTGCCGCCTGCAGTGCCCATCACTCAAGAAAGTCGGAGACCAGACGCTGGAATAGTTCAGGCTTCTCGGCATGAACCGCATGGGCGCAACCCGGCACGACCGCAAGCGAGGTCTTGGGGATTTCTTGCCAAAGCATATGCGTCTGGCTCCACGGATAAGTCCGATCCCGATCGCCCCAAAGCACAAGTGTTTCCTGCCGAATTTGGCTGAGGTTCTGCTCTCCGGACCAAGAGTACATCGCGTCCAGGCCGGCGTTTATTGCAGCCAGATCGCTTTGCGCGGCAACGGCGGCGCAGTGCTCAAACCCTTGTCGGGCTGCACGATCCAGAGCCAAGTTGCAGCGATCCGATGGGCGGTTGCGGCAGGCGATTTCCTGAGAGATCGTGCCGCCCATCAAGCGCCCCAAAAGGTGATGCCACGCCAGCCTGAGATCGCGGAGGTGCTGGATCCCCCACTCCGCCCTGCGGAAGGGCGCGTGGGCACTGCTCAGTTGACGGCCGGTGTTCACTCACGGCTAAGACCATGAAATCGTTGGATAACGTTCTGGCACTCTCGATCGGCACTTCATTGCGACACTTGTCCGACCAGGCGCAGCTTGAATAAGGACACGCGGCATTCAAAAAAGTCCGTTCAACGCCTGCAACGCGACCCAACCGGAGCGTTAGATCGTCCAACCAAGCAGTGCCGCAACCACGCTGTTGGCAGAATTTCAGACGGTATCAACGCCGCAGATCGAACGGTGCAATACCTGCATCGACGAGCAACGAGACCGGACTCACTCAGTCGGCATTTGCGCCGTTGGTGTCGACATGGAAATCGCTCGTTCCTCATCCGTCATATCTTCGGCAACCCCGTCAAAGAGCGGTGTCGAAAGATACCGTTCGCCTGTGTCGGGCAGCATCACCAGCATCACCGATCCGTCCGGGGCGCTTTTAGCCACTTCCATTGCGATGGCAAATGTGGATCCCCCTGAAATTCCAGTGAAAATCCCCTCCTCTGCGGCCAGACGCCTGGACCAGGCGATACCGTCCGCTCCGGCGACGGGAAGCAGTTCATCATAATAAGCATTGTCCAGAGCTTCCTGAAGCACGTACGGGATGAAGTCGGGCGTCCAACCCTGAATGGGATGCGGTTCAAAGGCCGGATGGCTCTCAGTCGGTTGGTGGGCCTCGTTGCGGGTGTTCACGTAGCCAGACCCGACAATCGCAGCGTTTGCAGGCTCGGTCAGGATGATCTTGGTGTCAGGGCGATCGCGCTTGAGCACGCGCGACACGCCCGAAACGGTGCCGCCTGTTCCATAACCGGTGATCCAGTAATCAAGCCGCTCTCCTTCGAAATCGCTGAGTATTTCCCTCGCTGTCGTGGCCTCGTGGATGTCGGCGTTGGCGCTTGTCTCGAATTGGCTGGCGAGAAACCAGCCATTTGCCTCGGCCAACTCCTTGGCCTTGGAGTACATCCCGAAACCCTTGAGCGCGCGAGGCGTGAGCACAACCTTGGCCCCAAGAAACCGCATCAACCGGCGGCGTTCCACCGAGAAGCTGTCAGCCATAGTGACCACAAGCGGATAACCCTTTGCGGCACATACCATCGCAAGACCTATCCCGGTATTTCCCGAGGTAGCCTCGACGACCGTTTGCCCGGGTTTCAGCCGACCTTCCCTTTCGCCAGCTTCGATGATGTTCAGCGCAAGGCGGTCCTTGACCGAGCCCGCGGGATTGAAGGCTTCAAACTTGACGTAGACCGTCACGTTGGCCGGAGCGATTTTGTTGATGCGAATGCACGGCGTGTTGCCGACCGTGTCCAGGACGCTGTTGTATAGACGGCCGCGCCCGGATGTGGTTCGAACTTCCATGTGCCCCTCCTGCTTATCCACTTTTCTTCAAATGCGAAGAAGACTGCCACAAGCGCGATGCAATTGATAGAACGTCAACAGCACAGTAGAAGAACGGATCTTCTCCCACGCTACTAAAGCTGAGAGCCGATTGGCAAAATACTAAAAAACCCAGCCACGATATGATCCCAAGCCGAACCCGTTGGTTCAGAGTCATATTCGAGGATTTCTCCGTTCTCGCCCCGGGTTCTCCATTTGAGTTGGCCAGCACTCTCCAGCGTCACATGATATGTATATGCTGGAAGCGCATCGTCCAAAGCACCCATGGTTTGTGCGGTCAGCGCCGGAGAGTCGATGAGAATGCCCATTTCCATGTTGATGTTGACTGAACGCGGGTCCCAATTGAACGAACCGACAAACAGATATCTGTCATCGACAGCGAACGCTTTGGAATGAAGACCTGACCGAGATTGAGCCCAGTTTATTCCACGACGTTGGACCTGATAAGCGTCAGGCCGCAATTCATAAAGCTCGACCCCACCACGCAGCAACGCCCGGCGTTTCTTGGCATAGTGCGCATAGACTGGTGCTACGTCGTTCGAAGCAAGCGAGTTGGTTACGACTTTGACGTCGACACCTCGGTTTTCCAGTTCGGTCATCCACTTCACGCCGTTGTTGCGTGGCACGAAGTAGGCCGAAACGATATTGACCTCCCTGTCAGCACCTTCGAAATACGGCAGCAGTTGCGACGCAAGAATTGGATCTGAGTTATCGAGCCCTGCGGCTTTGGAAGGCGGATCAGCGTAGAGTTTTGCGGGCACCCAATCCAAGGAAAGCGTGCCGTCTGCAAAACTCTCCCTTGCAGATTTTCTGAGAGCTTCGCCGTACTGGGTCTGCTTTGCCGCCTCCACGAGCTCATTCAATCTGCTTCGCGCTTGGCCAAGCGAAAATTCTTCAGGTTGCCCGACGACCACGCGGGCCGGAACCGCGAACTCACTGTTCCAGTACTCGTCAAAGCTTTGCGAAACTTCATTTACGACGGGACCGGCTGCCAGAACATCCAGATCCGCATAGTTCATCTCCTCCCGTGCCAGGAAGTACTCGGCGCCGATATTCCGGCCACCGACAATTGTGAACACATTGTCTGCGGTCATCGACTTATTGTGCATTCTGCGATTGATCCGCTTGAAATCCGTGAGCCCGGCAATGATCAGGCTTTGGTCGCGCCAGAAAGGATTGAACAGACGGATTTCAATATTCTCGTGGTAGTCCAAAGCGGCTGTCATCGCGTCGTATCCGGATGTGTCCATGTCATCCAAAAGCAGGCGAACACGTACGCCTCGATCCGCCGCCTGCAAAAGGCTGGCTGCAAAGAGTTGACCTGTCGGGTCGTTATGCAAAAGGTAGTATTGAGCGTCGATCGATTGTTCAGCCGCTGCAGCGAGTAGAAGCCGTGACACCAAGGCTTGTTCACCGTCGCTGATCAATTTGACACCGGACCGGCCGTCTTTGGGGTCCCCAAGCCGGGTCGCCGTCTGCCCAAGTGTGCTGTTTGTCCTTGCCGAGAATGAAACCGAATTGGTTTTCTCATATGTACGAACTTTTGGGGCACAAGCGACAAGAGCGAATGTGCAGAACGCACAAAACATGATTGTCCAAGGCTTCATCGACTTCCTCCGCTCGTCACCCATAGGTGACTACGCCAAGAGGCAAGAATGCAAGTATGTTCCGAGAAAGGTCAGGAGGTTTCCTGAAGTAGTGTCGTTCCAGAGGAATTGCGGTTCGAAGCCAGTCAGCCGGCTACGGCTGAAATTTTTTTCGGCTGACGAAGCGCCTTGTCCACAATCGAAAGGCAATCTGTTCGTCGCTGAATCGTTTCTTCGGTATCGCTACACTCCCTCGTTGCCAGAAATATACCCAAAATTTCGCACTCGGTTCGGACCAGTTTCAGGGGTCAAGACCACCCTCACAGCGCGCCCGGAAAAAGGTGCACGATTGCAGGGGTCCTTTTCATCAACGGGATCGCAGTGTCGCGAAAAAAGCGGCCAAATTCCTCTTCTTTTCCCGGCCGCGTTGTCACCTGAAAAATGCGCATGATCATACATCCGTCCTCCCAAAGGTGCGGTTTCTGAATGTATGTGTGCCTCGCACGATCCAGCTTAGCATACTCGATACCGAGTTTCAGTTCAGGGCTCGGAGCAGTCGCTTATAGTCCAATTCGACAGGCGCATTGCGCACGAAGCCGCCTAATATTCAGATTGTTGGGATGTGTGGTAACGGCCCAAGGAGGACCTTGGGGAATTTTTGACCCGGTGTCGTCAACTGCTGTTTCCAGCACAAAAGGCTGCTACGCGGGTAAAGTTCACACAGTCTTCTTCGTGTTGAATGGTCGCTACAAAGAACTGACGAAGTGCGCCAATTCACCGGTCAACTGTTGTGTTGTGCCAGCCGTCATCCTATGTGCACTTCATCGGAAATGGAGATTTTATGTCCCGGTAAGGAAGGGAGGCAGCGCGCCTCCCGGAGCATATTCAAGATCTGAAGCACCGCCGTCGCTTTGTTGCCGACGGAGTGTTTTGATGTGCGCACTCTTTCCTACCATCAGCGCCCAAATCTGACCTGGGCCAGAGACATGAAAGTGAACACCCTATGACAAGGGATTACTCCGACTTCCTTCCGCTTCGCGCAAGCGACGCCGGATCGCACGCCAATCTCAGCCCTCTTCAGGCATTGGGATGGCAACCGTTTTTCGCCCAACAGATCAGCGTTGAAGACTTGTCGGCGACACCTCCCGTTCGCGTTGTCGAAGTGCATCGCAATGGGCTGCATGTCGTCGGTGACGGCATCGATACGGTACTTCCGCCTGGAGCCGACGCAACTGTCGGAGACTGGCTGATGCTGGACTCCACACGTCCGCGATCCAGTCGGGTTCTTGAGCGCACAAGCCTCATCAAGCGGCGTGCGCCCGGAACCGACCGGCAGGAACAACTGATCGCGGCGAATATTGATACGGCCTTTATCGTCACGTCTTGCAATCTGGACTTCAAGGTGGCCCGGCTGGAACGCTATGCAGCTCTGGCTTTTGAGGCACGGATGACACCCGTCATCGTCGTCACAAAGACCGACCTCGTGACAGACCCGCAGAACTATATCGACGCTGCCCGCGCGGTATCGGACATGATCGACGTGGTCGCCCTTGACGCCCGCGGAGACGCGCCCCGGACAAAACTGCTTCCCTGGTGCAACCCCGGCAAGACGGTGGCGTTTCTCGGCTCATCTGGTGTTGGTAAATCAACGTTGGCCAATGCGCTGCTCAAGAGTCAGTCCATTGAAACCCAAACCATTCGTGAGGACGACGCAAAGGGGCGGCATACGACAACGCGGCGCGAGCTTCATGCGATGCCCAATGGCTGTCTGGTCCTGGACACTCCAGGCATGCGGGAACTGCAGCTCACCGACGCAGCGGAAGGCATCAATGATCTTTTCGCCGACATTCAGGAGTTGGCCGCACAGTGTCGATTCAAGAACTGTCAGCACGATTCTGAGCCGGAATGCGCTGTTTTGAAGGCTATCGATGAGGGTGTTCTTGATGGCGATCGGCTTCGCAGATGGCGCAAGCTCATGGCCGAAGATGCGTTTAACTCGGCGAGTCTTGCGGAACGCAGGTCGCGCGACAAGGCGTTCGGGAAGATGGTCCGCGGAGTCAAAAAACTCAAAGATGTCAGGAAGTAAGGCAATGACACAGTCGAAAGCCGGTCAAATCGTATGGCATGACCTATTCACACCGGACAGGGCGCGTTCAATGGCATTCTACCAGCACGTCGCCAACTGGTCTTTTGAAGTCGAGCGGGCATCGGATTTTGCATGGGGTGGCGGCGAGCAGGATTTCGTCCTCGCCCTCTCCGGTGACGAAGCGGGCGCGGGATTGATCGAGACGCCTCCGGAGCAAGCGAAGGGCTGGGTCGCCTACATCGAGGTCCCCGACGTGGACCTGGCGGCCAAGCGCGTCGACACGCTCGGAGGCAAAATAGTTCGGGAGCCATTCGAGGTGCCGGGCGTCGGGCGCAACGCACTCGTTCGCGATCCGCTCGGCGCTTTGGTGGGGATTTCGCTGTCTCGGCACAGTTTCCTCGTGCCGAGACGGCAGTTTGGCCCTGAAGTGTATATCAGCAACGGTGAGGACTTTCCGCAGGCGTTCTACATCGAACTCTTCGGATGGCAGGTGTCTCCCGATCGGGACCAGGATTGCGCCACAATCCTCGGGCCTCGGGGCCGTCTTGTTGCAATCCAGCATGCCGCGACTTGGTCAACTCCCTCAAACGCATCTTGGGTCCCTTGCCTCAAAGTTACTTCAGTCCCCGACCCCATCCGTGTTGCTGAAACCAGAGGCGCACGTCCGGCCTCCTTGAATGTGAGCGAAACCGTTCAAGCTCAAATCCCCATACTATGTGATCCAGACGGAGTGCCGTTTGCGTTCGGCGGCAAGCAGACAAACCCCTCCTAGCCGCTGGCAAATTCCACTCAGGAACTGCAGAGCGGATATTTTCCGCTCTGCAGGGTCCGGAACTCAGCGCTCATGCGCGCTATTGGACAGTGCATTGGTCGGGATTCAGCCGCCGACTTGTTTCTGATGTCAGTTCTCGGGTGCTTTGGTCCGGCACAGGGAGCGTGCGCCGTAGTCGCTCGGTTTGAGACCAATGGCCGACACCCAGTCCCTAACAAGTCTCGCGTACGGCCGTGTCGAGATGTGTGGTGAGGCGTGGAAAGCTGTCTTTCAAGGGATATTCTGAAGTCGCAAACCGCATTGCTGCCGTCGGCTGCGACCTCGACGCAGACCTCATTGATCGAGATTGCATTTCATTTAGCTTCATCCGGGTCCGAAATCGGGTCGACAACAAGTACCAGACGCTTTGCGATGGAGCCAATTCAAGTCAGTGTTTGAGTTCAAACTACCGTTGATCGCTTGCGCATGTACCTCTCAAACAACTTCTTCTGAAACAGCCTATGAAAGACCAAACCGTTAAGGTTACGCCAATTGCTTCAGCCGTGGCATCAAGTCCAAAAGTTCCCGTGTATACGGATGTTCTGGAGCTTCGAACAACGAGTCCGTCTCCTGAACCTCAAGCAGCTTCCCATGCCGCATAACGCCCACCCGGTCACACATCTGACGTACGACCGGAAGATCATGGCTGATAAAGAGCATGGTCAGGCCCAGATGCTCCTGCAGGTCTTTGAGAATGTTCAGGATTTGCGCCTGAATGGATACGTCTAGGGCGCTGGTCGGCTCATCGCAGATCAGAAAACGGGGCTGAGTTGCGAGGGCGCGAGCAATACAAATGCGCTGACGCTGTCCACCGGAGAACTCGTGTGGATACTTGCGCCACGCGTCCTTGGCCAGGCCAACCCAGTCAAGAAGTTCGCGCACGCGCGGTTCAATAGCAGGCTTGGGCAGGATTTTGTGATGATGGATGGGCTCGGCCACGAGGTCCCCGACCCTCATGCGGGGGTTAAGGCTGGAGAACGGATCTTGAAAGATCATTTGGATCTGGCGGCGGTAGGCTTGCAGGGCCTCTGCCTCCATCACTGTGACGTCTTCGCCATCAAAGATCACCCGACCACCGTCTACGGGATAGAGTGTTCCAATCATCCGGGCGACTGTGGACTTGCCAGAGCCACTTTCGCCGACAAGGCCGAAAACCTCACCGTCGCGAATGTCGAAACTCACTTGATCGACGGCAGTGAAGTACTTGCGTTGCGAGGGCAGTAGCCCGCCTTTTTGCAGGAACGTTTTAGTAATGCTTTCGATTTCCAGCAGTTTGCCGGATTTCGACAGATCGGTCTTTTCCCAATGGGCCGCCAGATCGTCGATCTTGAAGGTTCTTTCCCGCTCGCCATAATTGACCACTGGGAAACGCTCTACTTTGGTGTGCGGGCGCGGCACGGCGGCAATCAAAGATTTGGTATACTCATGTTTCGGTGCGCCGAGGATTTGATCGGTCGTTCCGCTTTCAACCACATGACCGGAATACATCACAGTCACCGAGTCCGTGGTGTCGGCGATAACGCCCATGTCGTGGGTAACGAGGATCACGCCGACCTGACGCTCTTTCGCCAGTTCCTTGATCAGATCAAGCACCTGCGCTTGGACAGACACATCCAAGGCCGTTGTGGGTTCGTCCGCGATCAGAACGCTGGGCTCGGTACAGAGTGCAAGCGCGATTACCACCCGCTGACGCATCCCTCCGGAGAACTGGTGCGGATACTGGTTGAAACGGTCCGCCGGGTCCGGGATGGACACGCGATCCAGCAGCGCAATAGCGCGCTTTTTGGCCTCCGAAGCGGACAGGCCGAGGTGAAGCTGGATAGTCTCGACCAATTGCTCACCCACTGTGAACAACGGGTTCAGCGAGGTTAGCGGGTCCTGAAAGATCATCCCGATCTCTTTGCCCCGGATTCGGCGTTTGTCCTCGGCGTCCAGTTCGTCAATCCGGCGACCGTTCAGCCAGACCTCCCCTTCGGAGACATGGGCCGGGGGATCCAAAAGGCCGATCACGGCGTTGCCGGTCATGGACTTGCCGGCACCGCTTTCGCCGACAACGCCCCGGATCTCGCCAGGATGCAGGTCGTAGGTCACATGCTCGACCGGCTTGAAGATACCGTGGCGTGTCGGGATTTCCACTGTCAGGTTACGGATCGAAAGAACGGGATCGGTCATTTCAGCCTCGGGTTCAGAACGTCGCGCAGCCAGTCGCCCAGCAGGTTCACACTCAGCGCAAGTGCCAGCAAGGTGCAAGCCGGGAAGAACAGGATCCACCACTCACCCGAGAACAGGAAACCCTGCCCGATGCGGATCAGCGTCCCCAGCGAAGGCTGTGTCGGTGGCGCGCCAACGCCAAGGAAACTGAGCGTGGCCTCGGCAATGATCGCCAGCGCCAATGAGATCGTCGCGATCACCAGCACCGGTGACAGTACATTGGGCAGGATATGGCGCAGCATGATGGTCAGCGGGCTTTGCCCGATGATGCGAGCGGCGGCGACGTAATCTTTGTTCTTCTCAACCAGCGTTGCACCCCGGACCACCCGAGCAAACTGCACCCAATCGGACAGGCCAATGGCCAGAATCAGCACCCAGATCGCCATCTGATCGCGATACTCCACCGGGGTAATGCCTTTGGCGATACCGAAGATCAGCATGGCCAGAAGGATCGAGGGGAAAGTCAGCTGCACATCCGCCGTGCGCATGATGATGGTTTCGGTCCAACCGCCAAAATAGCCCGATAGCAGGCCCAGAATGATCCCCAGAACCATCGCGAACAGAACGGCCGCCACCCCAACGAATAGCGAGATCCGCATTCCGTAGAGGATGGTCGAGAACACATCGCGCCCCTGATCGTCTGTGCCCATCAGGAAGGTTTCGCCTGTAAAGGCATTGGGCTCCATCGGCGGAGTGAAGCCATTCATCAGGTTCAGGCTGGCCGGATCAAACGGGTTTGTCGGCGCAATCAGTGGTGCGAGGATCGTGGCCAGGATCAGGATCAATGCCACCGTCGCCGACACCATGGCCACAGGCGAGCGGCGGAAGGCGTAGAACTGGTCGCTGTCCAGAATGCGTTTCACACGGTTCATGCGCTGACCCTCAGGCGCGGGTCGATGAAGGCGTAAAGGATATCGACCGCAAGGTTGATGGTGACAAAGATGACCGAGATCATCATCAGGTATGCTGCCATGACAGGGATATCCACGAATTGGATTGCATTGATGAACAGAAGGCCCAGGCCCGGCCACTGGAACACCGTCTCGGTGATAATGGCAAAGGCGATGATGGCCCCCAGTTGCAGGCCGATAATCGTGATGACCGGGACCATAGTATTCTTCAGCGCATGGCGGAAATTGATGGTCCGGTCACTCAGCCCACGGGCGCGGGCAAAGCGGATATAGTCTTGCCGGAGTACTTCCAGCATCTCGGAGCGCACCAGCCGCATGATGAGGGTCATCTGGTATAGACCCAGCGTAATCGCGGGCAGGATCAGCGCCTTGAGTCCACTGCTTGTCAGCAACCCGGTGTTCCACCAGCCCAGATCTACGACTTCTCCGCGTCCAAAACTAGGCAGCCAGCCAAGTTCGACCGAGAAGATGTAAATCAACAAGATTCCGATCAGGAACGTCGGCAGGGACACCCCGATCAGAGAAGCTGACATGATGAAATTCGCTGCAAACCCGTCTCGCCGGATTGCGGTGAACACACCCAGCGCGATGCCCAAGACTATGGCAAATACGGCTGAGACCAGCGCCAGTTCCAACGTTGCCGGAGCGCGTTCGGCCAGGATTTCCGCGACCGGACGCCCTTGACGGAAGCTGACGCCGAAATTGCCCTGTACCGCTTCCTGCAGAAACTTCACATATTGCACCGGAAACGGCTGATCGAGCCCTAACTGCGACCGCAGACGTTCCACATCTTCCATGGTCCGCTCTTGCCCCAGCATGTTGTCGATCGGATCTCCGACAAAGCGGAACATGGAAAAGGCGACCAGGCCCACGACGAACAGAACCAGCGCCGACTGAGCCACACGCCTGATAATGTATGACAGCATTTAGTTGACCGTTACCCAGCGCAGAAGGAAGAAGTTGTCGGGCCGTTGTGTCAGCTCGATATTGCTGCGCGCGCCCCAGACCAGCGGTTGAACGTAAAGCGGTACATAGGCCACCTCGTCGTGCAGGATACCTGCCACCTCGTCCAGCATTGCCTGACGTTTGGGTTCGTCAATCTCGGACTGGATCAGCGGCAGCAATTCATCCACGCGAGCGTTCGAATAGCCGCCAAAGTTCCATGATCCCAGCTTCTTTTCCTCATTCGGGGTCGAAGCGAGGAAACGCACGGGATGCTCGGCATCGAACGTACCGGGTGACCAACCCAACAGATACATATCAAAGTTGTCGGCCCGCAGTTCAGGCCAGTAGTTCTGAACCGGCATCGCATCGAGCGTCACGTTCAGCCCGGCCTGAGACAGCATGGCGGTGATCGCCTGACAAACAGCTTCGTCGTTCAGGTAACGATTGTTGGGGCACTTAAAGCTGATCTCGGCCCCCTCAGCGCCAGCCTCAGCCAGCAAAGCTTTGGCACCCTCGGGATCGTAGACATAGGGGTCCGCATTCGCAGCCGAATAGCCACGCATCGCAGGACTGACCAACTGGCTCGCCACCTCAGCATTGCCGCGCATGATGGTTTGCAGGATGGCTGGAACGTTGACTGCCTTTGCAACCGCCTCGCGGACGCGCACATCTCGGAAAAGGTCCGAGCCACCCTGCCCGGCTTCGCTCGCGCCTTCCTGCTGATCAAACCCCAGCATGATCACGCGCGCCTCGACGCCCTGAATGACCTTCACATCCGGATTGCCTTGCAACCGAGCCACATCCTGAATTGGGACCGGGTTGATGAAGTCGACATCTCCGGACAACAAAGCCGCCAGAGCGGTTGCCGGGTTTTGGATTGGCACCAATTCAGCGCGGGTCAGGTTGTGTTCTGCTGTGTCCCACCAGCCGTCGAACGGCTCCAGAACAGTGCGCAGGCCCGGCTCTCGAGCGGTAACTCGGAAAGCACCGGTGCCATTGGCGTTCAGGGTCGCATAGTTGCCCGATTCTTTGTCAGGCAGTGCTGCGTCGTTTGCCTCGGCCCAGCCGCTATCCATGATCATCCAGTTGGCAATGCTGTCCGGGAAAATCGGGTTCGGCGCGGTGGTCATGACATCGACGGTGTAGTCGTCAACCTTCACCACCTCGCTGACGGGCGCGAACCAGCTGCGTGTGTCCGAGTTTTCGTCAGACGCCCGCTGGTACGAGAAGATCACGTCATCCGCATTGAATTCAGAACCATCATGAAACGTTACGCCCTCGCGCAGTTTGAACCGCCATCCAGCTCCGTCCCCGATGGTTTCCCAACTCGTGGCCAGCGCCGGTTCAATGGTCATGTCCTTGCCCCGGCGCACAAGCCCTTCGTAGACGTTGTTCAAGAAACCTAGAACCGGGGCAGAGTTGACAGCATGAGGATCCATTGTTTGCGGGTCCGTTGTAACGGCAAACGTGAACTCTTCGCCTGCGACGGGCAAGGCAAGCGCGCAGAATAGCGCGGCAGTGGTCAGACGTTTCATGATAGCTCCCACTCTTTGGTGGCGGGCCTCGCATCCCGAGGCCCGGCCACGTTTCTTACTTCAGGCCAAAATGCTTGACCATAGGCTGATCTTCGGGATCAACGTTGATGTCCAGGTTTTCAGCCATACCCCAGTTCAGCACTTGATGGTGGATCGGAATATACAGCTGTTCATCCTGCACCACCCGCCAAATCTCGGCGATAGCCTGATCTCGCGCGACGAGATCCGTGTTCGAGGCCAGTGACTTGATCTTGGCATCCAACTCATCATTGTCATACCCGGTGCCGTTCCACGTCCCGATGTCGCTTTCACGGCCATGGACCAGGAAGTTGAAGATGTATTCCGAGTCATACGTCGGAACGCCCCAGCCCAGCATGTAGAAATCGGTCTTTCCGTCCGTGATCAGCGGGAAATGTTGTGCTTTCGGTTTGGCATCCAGATTCACAGTGATGCCAATTTGACCCAGCATCCCGACAGCGGCCTGACAGATACCTTCGTCATTGATGTACCGGTCGTTGGGACAATCCAGCCGGATCGAGAAACCGTCCGGATAACCCGCTTCGGCCAAAAGCGCCTTTGCGCCTTCAACATCCGTGCTGCTTTCACTGTCCATCTCGGCAGTCCAGCCGTTCACGAACGGCGGGGCGATCATCCCGGCGGGTTGCGACTGACCGCGCATGACCACCTGTTGGATGGCATCTCGATTGATCGCTTTGGACATGGCCCGACGAACGCGGACGTCGGCAAGTGGGTTCTTGCCATCGACGTTATCCGCCTCGATGTCATCCGCGCCCTGGTTCATGCCAAAGAAGATCACCCGGTTTTGCGGCGCTTGTTTGACGACCAAACCGTCGACGGCATTCACCCGGTCCAGGTCCTGCACCGGCATATCCTGAAGGAAGTTCACCTCGCCCGACAACATCGCCGCAACGCGGGTCGCATCATTCTGGATCGGTGTATAGATGATTTCGCTGATCGCCATCGGGAACTGATCGCGCCCCCAATAATCCTCGTTCCGCTCCATCACCGTTTTAACGTCCGGTTCGCGGCTGACCAGTTTGTAGGGGCCGGTTCCATTCACATTGACGGTCGCAAAGGTGATCTCACCGCCTTCAAAATCCTGAACGTTGACCGCGTTATTCGCCTCGGTCCAGCCTTTGTCCATGATGAACAGGTCGGTGAGGTTCGCAGGCAGAATGGGGTTCGGACCGTCCGTCTCGATCTCGATCGTGTGGTCGTCGACAGCGCGCACCTCGACAATCGAATTGATCAGTTCTTTCATGTCCGAGTTCGGCTGCTTCGCACGGTTGATGCTGAACACCACGTCTTCTGCAGTGAAATCGGCGCCGTCGTGGAATTTCACGCCCTGACGCAGATTGAACACCCAGACATTCGGATCACTCTCGCTGGGGGCCCAATCGGTCGCCAGCGCAGGCTCGAAAGCACCGCTCGTATCGCGAATGATCAGAGGTTCATACATCTGGTGGCGCACGGTATGCGTCGGCCCTTCGTTCTGCGAATGCGGGTCAAGCGTCAGCGCATCCCCCGAGCGCGCCCAACGCAGAGTTTCGGCACTGGCCAAAGACGTCGTCGTCATCAAAAGCGTCAGTACGAGTATTGGATTTTTCATTATTTTCTCCCATGTTGCAGCCGTTTAACCGCATTGAATTCACGATACCGTGTCGCAAATTTCTGTTAACGTTATGGTTGCGGATAGCATACCAACTGCGAATGCATGTCAATCGTTCAACCTGGTATTGATTTGCTAAACACAAGCGACAGGGGTCTTCAGGAGGACAGCCACTCTCCCAAAGAACACCGCATCAAGTGTCTATTACTCAGACGAGACGAACACAAACTGCAATAATCAAGCTTCATAGTCCGGTAAGTAAATCCAGATAGCGTTGACGGGAACTGCGTTGCTCACACACTGGATAATTGTCCGCTTCTTAAAGCGATTGCCACGCTGTTTTGGACCCGCCGCCAGATTTCCAACCCTCCCGAGGTGCTTTCGCTCATTTGCAATGCGCACAAAGCGGTCGTTTGAGCAGATCACACCACCGAAATATTAGGTCCGCACGGTAGACATTGAAAAGACTTGCGACGTACGTCTGCTGTGCGGACAAAGCTGCCGTTCGGAGTTACCGAATAGATGTCAGCTTTCGAGGGTCAGTGATCCCGGCCACATAGGTCATGGTCTGCGAGCGAGGCCAAGACATAACAGTCCTCTGCCACGCCGCGACCATCACATCCTTGAGCAATACGCTTCAGTTCGTTCTCAAGCGCTTTGAGTCGTTTGATCTTGGCTCGCACTTCGGACAACTGACCTTCGGCGATCTCGGTGGCGGCTTCGCATGATCGGTCTGGATGGTTTTGCAACTCGATCAGAGATGAGATCGCGTCGATGGAGAAGCCAAGATCACGCGCATGACGGATGAAGCTCAGGCGTTCCAGACCATCGTTTGTGTAACGCCTCTGGTTGCCTGCTGTACGTTCCGGTGGAGCCAGGAGACCCATTTCTTCATAGTAGCGGATGGTAGGCACTTTGACCTTCGTCCGCTTCGAAAGCTCTCCAATTGAGAACATGCGAAAACCCTCTTGAACCTCTAGTCACTAGAGAGACTACATTAGAACCGAGGCGATTCTGAAGAGGTTTCAAAAATGGCAGGATGCTGCGGTAGCGACGTGAAGTTTGACGGGATGTCGAACGAATACAAACGCCGGTTATGGATCGTCATCGCGCTGAATGCGACAATGTTCGTGGTCGAGATGACCGCCGGACACTATGCAAAGTCTCAGGCACTTCAAGCAGACGCGTTAGACTTCCTTGGGGACGCGCTCACCTATGGTATTTCCCTCGCCGTGATCGGTGCTTCTGTTCGCGCTCGAACGAACGCAGCCTTGGCGAAGGGGATCAGCCTCTTCCTGATGGGCGCGTGGGTGTTTGGTTCGACCGTCTATCGGGTGTTCTACGTGGGTGTTCCAGAGGCCGAAATCATGGGGATCATCGGTGCGCTGGCTCTCGCAACAAACCTTGCGAGCGTACTCTTGCTTGTCAGCTACAAGGATGGAGACGCCAACGTGCGGTCGGTTTGGCTATGCTCGCGGAACGACGCCATCGGCAATGTGGCCGTGATGATTGCCGCTTTGGGTGTCTGGGGCACCGCAACGGGCTGGCCTGACCTCATTGTCGCTGCGATCATGGCGAGCCTATTCTTGTCATCTTCGTACCAAATTGTCCGACAGGCACTTGAGGAGCGGCGCGAGGACGCCGCGCACGAGCATGGAGCAGCCCGGACAAGCTGACATTCGCTGCGGGGAGCACACCGGGTAGGTATGGGCTCAAAGCGGTCATTCGCTGCAACTTGCTTGAACGTCTGCATTGCGGACCATGCTGCCGTTTGCTTCAGTTGCAACGTCGAAAAGCACATCCGGCGCCAAAGCGCGGTGGAATGACATCGCAAGGTCTAACTCCGAGCCCAAACCAGACGCTCACCGAATTTTTTTAGAGATTGACTATCCATACTTGCAGAAACCTGCGTTGCGGGTTTCCTTCTGTAGTTCAAGATATCCACTGTTTCGCCAGGGTTCGAGGAGTTACTATGAAAACAGCCGTTGTGACTGGTGCCGCGGGAGGGATGGGACAGGCTATCTGCCGCCAATTGCGGACATGTGAGTTCCACGTCCTTGGACTGGACCTCAACGAGGAGGGCTTGGATGAACTGGCGGCAGAGTTAGGTTCAAATTTCACACAATTCTGCGTTGACTTGACGGATCCAGTTGCAATCGCGCAGACGTTTGATGGCATAAAGTCAGCTTATGGCGGCCTCGATGCTTTGGTAAACAACGCTGGCACCTGCTTCATGTCCGACTTCCCGCATATACCGCCCGAGGAACTGGAAAGGCAGATGGCAATCAATTTCAACTCTGCGTTCCATTGTTGCCAGCAGGCTGTCCGATTGATGTTGGAACGCGAGGGCGTCAAAAAGATTGTGAATATCTCATCAAACGGAGCTTACAATTTCGATGTATTTGACCCTCCGCACTACCGGGCATCAAAGGCGGCGATGGATACCCTTACGAAAGACCTAGCCCGTCGATACGCAAAGGAAAAAATCTGTGTGAACTCGCTGGCGCCAGCCATGACCGAGACGCCCTTGTTCAATGTCTTGTCTGAGGAAGTCTTGGAGAAAGCCGTTGGCGCCATGCCGCATGGTCATGCGATGCAGCCCGAGCAAGTCGCCTCTTGGGTCAGTTTTCTCATTTCATCGGCCGGTGACGTTTCCAGTGGAAATGTAATCATTCTGAATCAAGGGCGGGACGTCAGGTAGTTTTCAGGAAGATCAATCGATTTCGGGAAAGGTGGACCACCGGTTGGGGTCAACGGTAGACCTCTGGTGCTTTCTTCAGAACTGGCCATTGATTTGGACAATGCCCATAGATCACAAAGGCGTTTCGCTCGGATGCTAGACGCATCAACCTGTCTGCGCTGGCAATCGCGGCTTCTTCGTCCCATGACCCTGCAAATTTCTCATCGATTTCTGACGGTCGGGATATCGCGTCACTGGTGAGCAAAACCGGACCCGAGGGAAGATCGACCATCAGGGCGATCTGGCCAGGTGCATGACCGGGTGCCGCCAATACCAGGATACCTGGTCCAATCTCTACGTCGCCATCAACCAAGAGGTAATCCCGATCGGGCCACTCCAAAGGCTGCACACCGCCCCAATACAATGGACGAGGCAGTGCCCGCTCGACGGAAGAGATCAGTATCGGAGTGCCGGGAAAGTCGCCCAATGCCCCGATATGGTCGATATGAGTGTGGGTACAAATCTGCAACGTAATGTCTGATGGAATGAGACCGAGCTTTGCCAGTTGCGCGCGTGGCAGATTTTCCGGTTCACATTTCAGGACTTCGCCAAACTCGTACAAAAGATCTTCTTTGACCGCGGCTTCGGTATCGGTCGCATATTTTTCGGGAAACCCGGTGTCGATGAGTATGGCTTCTCCCAGATCCGTCCGGATCAGAAAGCCGCAGATCCCAATGATGCGACCAGTGGAATGAACCTTGAACAGCCCGTAGTCCAATACTGCCAGGTCAATCGGCCGCCCTTTGACAAATCCCTCAGCTTGCACAAACTCTCTCCCTCATCGACTGCAAGGATTTTGAGTAGAGTGTGAAAGTCAAGGAGTCCGTCGTCGCACTGACCACTATTCTAGCTATCACCCAGCCCAGCAGTGCTGCGGGTGAAGCTTTGAGCGAGATTGGCAGTTCAGATCGGAAAGCGGTCTTTTCTTTAGTCACGTGACCAACAGTTAAACGTCTTGGCAGAAAACCACTGATTTTTGGCCAACCTGCAGATTTTGGCTAGACTTAGAGAGTTCCCCCAACGCACAGAAAGTTTGTCGGCATTCCCGACTTATCTACTTTGCTATCCGGAACGCCCCAACCCTTGGGATTATAACGATTAATAGCCAAGGAGGCCACCGGGAGAGTGCCAGGACGCCCGGGACCAATGTCGCGACTTAATTTTTCCCAAGAGCGCATTCGGGCCACCGTCTGTCAAACTTGATCAGCCGTGCTATACATGGCGTCAAGATACGAAAGGCGAAATTTAATGGACGCACCAGTTATCCAACTGATATTTATGCTAGCCTTGCTGCTTGGCGTGATCTGGCTTTATATCCTGCCGATCACGATGGCGGGGCGGCGTAACCGATCCGGTTTGATCTGGTTCCTGATCGGTCTGGTTGGATCACCGCTTTTGGCCATCCTTTTACTACTGGCTTTGGGTGACGCACCCGAGCATCCAGCAACGTAGCCTTGGAAACGATACCGTCAGACACACAGAAAGGCTCCACCGGAGGGTTTCTGGACACCGGTGAGCCGTAACGGCCTTCTCAGCATGTAGGGAGGCCTTGAATTGAGTCACTACACTTTCGGAAGAGAAGAAAAGTACTCCTTCCCACTCTCGACGGCCGTGTAGTGCAATCCTACGGATGACCGATCTGTTTGAAGAATCCTAGAACTTTGTCCGTGACCCGGTCATAGCGGCAGTTCTGACGAACGTCCGACACCGTTAGGAGCAGCCAATGAGGTTGGTGCCAGTTTGGCGGTCCTGCCCCCAACCATGAGACTTCTTGCTACATATGCCGACGCTGATGTCGTTGTTGTGAAAACGGTCATAACCGGTGGGATTGAAGATGCCGGCGCAGCTCATACTATCATCTCGGGATTTTTACTGACTTTGTTATTGGAATCTTGCTGATCGCGCGCGGCCGCGGGTTGGAAGCTTCGGCTAGTTCGCTGATCATCGGCGCGCTGCTATTTGGTGTTTTGCATTGCTCATGTGCGTCTTATGGGCCCAACCAATGAATAATGACTTGCGGCGATTCATTCACGAGACACGGACGGATTAGGGATTGACCTCGGTAGGTTCCTATTTTCAAAAGCCACCTTCATCCTTAGATCTTTTGGTTGCTAAAGTGTTTTGGAAACATCGATTGCAGTACAAACAGGCAGATCCTCAAAGCCTCCGAAGGTTTGAAGATCTCTGAGTGCAAGTGGTAGTCGGTCCAGAGCCCTTCCAGCAAAGCAACCAATGCGTCTGTTGCAAGATTGACGTCTACGTCATCGTACTGGCCTTCAACCTTTATTTGCTCCAACAGCTCCAGTATCGCCGCCCTGAAACCTTTGTCTCGCGAGTCGATGAAAGGATATACCTTCGGGTTCGAGAGCGCTTCGGCCCGGAAGGAAAACCAAATTGCGACGTCCCGTGCATTTAGGACCAAGGGATCGAAGTCTGCCTTAATGAAAGAGATTAACTTGTCTGCCGGGTCCAACTCGGGATTGGCTGCGATGACCTTCCACTGCTCCGCGTAGCGGACTGACAATTCCTCAGCCACCGCAAGCAGAAGCTTTTCTTTGGAGCCAAAGTGTAGGTTTACCATCCCTTGCGACAGTCCTGACAACTCTTGGATTCTTGCCGAGGTCGTGCCGCGAATTCCGTACTTGTAGATGGCCTCTGCAGCCGCTTGGATCAACTGCTTTCGGTTCTGCAGCTTACCCAGATCACGGGCATTGGTTGGGATATCGGGCTCGAGAGTAATCTTGTTTGTCCTCCGCTGGGTGGTCGCCCTTTGTCTTCTCGCATTTAGCAGAGCGAGAGTTCAAGAATTGACATTGAATAAATGTTTGTTCATTTTGTGATTTCCATTTCATCGAGACGCTGCATGACCCTTTCCAACTCTGACTTTCGGTCCATTCGCGAGTGGGATAACGAACATTTCCTGCACCCGTGGGAGGGAATGTCATGTTTGGGCCAAAACGAACGCACCTTTGCAGAAAGCGGCCTGGGCGTTCACGTCTTCACTGAGGACGGAAAGCGCCTAATAGACGGCCCTGCTGGCATGTGGTGTATGCAATTGGGCTATGGAAACACTGAAATTGCCGATGCCATGGCCCAGCAGGCGAAAGAGATGGCGTATTTTTCGCCCTTCAACAATGCCAACTCAGCCCCCGCCCGGTTGGCGCATGAGATCGCCAAGAGGACGCCGGGCGACCTGAACCATGTGTTCTTCACGACAGGTGGCTCAACCGCCGTGGATTCCGCTCTTCGGTTTGTGCAGTTTCGCAACAACCTTCTGGGCAAGCCTGAAAAGAAGATCGTGATATCGCGGCAGAAAGCCTATCACGGATCGACCTACCTGGCGGCCTCAGTGTCCGGAAAAGAGCGAGACAAAGGTTGGCTGGACCAGGCAAGTCACCTGACGCGCTTCCTGCCGAATGTGAATCCTTATACGCGTCGCCCCGAGCAGACAGTCGACGACTTTCTGGACGAAAAAATAGCGGATCTGGAAAACATGATCCTGCAGACCGGAGCAGACAAGGTCGCAGCTTTCATCGCTGAACCGATCTTGTGCTCTGGAGGTGTCATCGTACCTCCACCGGGATATCATCTGCGCTGTCTGGAAATCTGCCGAAAGTACGATGTCCTGTATATCTCGGACGAGGTTGTGACTGGGTTCGGACGGCTTGGGCATTGGTTTGCGTCCGAAGCCGTCTTCGGTATTCAGCCGGATATCATCACCTGCGCTAAGGGAATGACTTCAGGGTATGTGCCGATGGGGGCCTGCATCATTTCTGATCGGCTGATAGCAGAAATAAGCGGCGAACACGCCCAGGACGCTACCTTTTCTAATGGCTTCACCTATTCGGGCCACCCAGTAAGCGCGGCGGCCGGTTTGAAGACGATCGAAATCATGGAGCGTGACGGCGTTCTTGAGCATGTCCGCGCGATCACGCCGCTGTTCGCAGAACGCCTTCAGGCCCTAGCTGAATTGCCGCTCGTCGGTGATGCCCGCGGTGTGGGGCTGGTTGGATGCGTTGAGTGTGTTGCGGACGCCAAAGCCGATAACTTGCTGGATCTTGATAAATCAGTTGGCGCATTGATCGATCATCATTGTCAGGAGAACGGACTGATCCTGCGGCCAATCATCAATATGTGTGTGTTTTCTCCGCCGTTGATCATTTCGGAAGACGAGTTGAACCAGATGTTCGACATCCTTGAAACGGGCATCCGGCTGGCGACCGAGGACCTGACGCGCCAGAATGCGTTGAGAACTTAGGAATGGCTTCGGAGTGGCCTCGCAACCTTGCAAGTGGCAGGCCCCTACTGCGACCTACTAAGCTCACTCAGCCCGCATTACTTCAGGCGGCAACTTGATCGGAAACCTGGATCGAACCTCTTCATCAGCCTTGCTGCCAAAGTAGTTCGGGTAGTGATTGGAGAGGATATCGTTCACAACCGACCTACTCCGCTCGAACATATCCTGACGGCCTGCCTTCTCCCAAGTGTCGGTAAGCTCCCGATCCATCAAGGTTGGATAGACATACTCGGTCTCCATGTATTGCAAGGTCTGCGCATTACCAAGGAAATGACCGGGATCTATTGCGCATTCATGGATGACGTCGACCGAAAGCGTACTGTCACTCACCTCGATCCCGCGCAGTGTTCGAGAGATCATACCCGCCGCCTCGTTGTCGATGACCATCGATTCAAAGCTGCAGCCCATCAGGCTGCCGAGCATTCCACCAAACTCGCAGAGCCGGTTGGCACCGGCATGCGCCGCCAAAGCAAACGTCAGCGCCTTTTCCAGACCATATTGCGCATCGGGGATCTTGGAATCCGTCATTCCACATCCGACGCTGGTTGGTAGGTTGTAGAAGTTGCCCATCTGAATAGCCGCGGCTGAAATCAAAGCCTGCTCGCCACTTCCGCCAGTAAACGATCCAGTGCGCAGATCGGTAATGAACGGCCAAGCCGCAAAGACGACGGGCGTACCAGGGTTGATCAGGTTGGCAATGGCCACGCAGGAAAGGGTCTCGGCCACCGCCTGCGCGAGCGTGCCGGCCAATGGCGCAGGTGACGTGGCTCCGGCTTGTGGCGGAACGGCAAGGTCGCAGACAAGGCCCATTTTCGCAGTATCAATCAGGATTTCCAGGTTTTCCCGCCCGAACCGAAGCGGTGAGACGATGGGACAGCCTCCAAAAATCACCGAGGGCTTTTCAAGGAACTTTCCCTCCCCGCCCGATGCCAGATCGAACATATGAATGGCGTCTTGTATGTGTTCGCGCGTGCGGAATGTCAGGCAGGACGGTTTCTCGCTTCCCGCCAGAATGGCGTATAGCATGCTCATGTCATGCTCGTAGTCCTGCGGGACATCCGTAGCCAGAACCGTATCACCGGTCATGTGAATGTTGTCGAGCCGGTCTACAAGACGGGTGAAATCGTAGATATCCTTGAGCGTCGATGGTCGGTAACTGCGCGTTTCCGCGTCAAACGTGGTCACCGCCGTGCCCGAATTTGCGTAATACACCTTGTCCTTGGTGCAGTGCATGTCGTCCTTACCGGCCCGAGATCCGCGCGCATGGACATAGAATTCGCTGGCGGCCTTGGCCAACAGGTCTTCCATCAAGGCGCGAGGAAAACACAGCCTGCCGTGCTCGTTCACCGTCGCCCCTTTGGGCAGCACGAGATCAAGAACTTCCTGTGTTGGATCACCGACGCCCGTACGCTCCAGAATACTTAGGGCGGCTTCATGAATGCGGGCCATGTCAGCGTCTGAAAGGGGCTTGTATCTTCCTCCGGGAATGCCCGGCCAGATTGCCTGCGAAGCGACGTTGCTGGTTCGCACGGCCGCGCGCGCCTCACGCCCGCCCCCGCGCCGTCTTGATCTGCGCTTCGTTAACTCTGTCATGGTGTTTCTCCGAATTCTGAGCCTGTCAGATCATGCTGAAGTAGTTGCGATAGAAGCCAGGAATGCTCCACTCCATCTCGGACAGCGGTCCCGGCACGAAATGGTGGGAGTTCACGCCTTCCTGATTGTGACGGATGATCCGCTCATCATCGAGCGACGTGACATGCCAGAGCCATGTCAACGCGTCCTTATCGTAGTCACGACCCTCTCGAGCATCGCCGCGCACATACCAGACGATCTGAATATCCGTTTCCTGCACGGCGCGCGGAACGAACCGGTAGCCAACCATGTGATCTGCATAAACGAGGAAGTAGTTCAAAGTCCCGATCCCCAGATCGGTGGCACCGCCGTCGTGACCCTTTAGCTCTCCCAGAGGGGGAGCCAAAGGCGTACCATCCTTGCTGCCCGTCAAATACCCGGGAAACAGCGGGTAGCGCCGCCAATAGACATCTGCACCCGGCGCGAGCGCGTTTTCTCCGGTCAGGTCCAATTCCTCCAAGGGAACTCCGACTTCGTCCATCCGCTCGCGAAGAGCGCCGCTGAACTCAAGAACTTGAGCAGGATCTTTCAACGAGTGACTGCGCGAATAGTCCTGATGAGACGGGGCGCAGTGATAGCATTCCAGATAGTTTTCCAAGGCCAGTTTCCAGTTCGCGGGAACCGGATACGAGGCTTCACGTGCGACCTTCAGATTTTCAAAGTCAAACGGCTTTGAAAGTGGGGCGAGTCGCTCCAACGCGGCATCCAGAGGTGGTGCATTCGCGGCTGCACAGACGAATATAAGGCCTTGGTATATCTTCACCTGAACCGGGAACAACCCATACTGGCCCGGATCAAAATCCGATCCCATTGATCGACCGTTCCGCAGTTTGCCGTTCAAGTCGAAAGTCCACGCGTGATACGGACATATGAAGTTGCGGGCTTTGCCTTTCCGTTCGATGCAAACCCGCGATCCACGATGGCGGCATACGTTCAGATGCCCGCGCACTTCGCCTTCCCGATCCCGAACGATAATAATGGACTCGGGACCATAGTCGAACAGGAAATAATCACCCGGTTCAGGGACCTGGCTAACATGGCCGACCCAGATCCAGTTTCGGTTCCAGAACGCACTGATATCGTTCTCGTATACGGCTTGAGAGGTGTAGAAGTGACGAGGCAAGGCGAACCCTTCACGTTGCGAGCCCATCAAGTCGCGCATAACTTGCAAATCATCTTTTGGCATGGCGCACCTCATACAAGTTCAAGGGAAACGAGTTCCCGACGGAAGAATTCGCGGTCAATTTCGCCCGCCTCGCGTTCGAAACTCCGAGCAGCCATGTGTCCCGAATATACTGCGTCCGCGATCAAGCCGGGGTTAGCTGCATCCCCGATCAATTCCAACGTAGTCAGCGGGTTGTTGGCCAAGCTGCGCAGTTCATCGTAGAGGTTGGTTTCGCGCGCGCGCTGCGTCACCAACACAACTGAACCACATTCTTTGGTCTGTTCTCGCCCCGTGTACGCACATCGCACGGTCGCCTGCCCCGGCGCCACGTTGTCCAATATATGAGACAGGACCAGTTGAACGCCGCCCTCCAGAAGGCTGCGTTGTACTCGAGTTTGTTCCAGCGTTAGTTCAGTAAACGGCGAAACCATTGAAGCCGGGGTTACAAAGACGACCTCATGTCCAGCCCGAGCCAGATGATCCGCCAATACACCACCGAGATATGCCTGTTCATCATCGTAGACCAAAACCGGACCGCTCCCCGGCAGTGTCCCTGACATGATGTCATCCGGCGTAAATACCTGAGCGCCGGCGCTTATTGATACGCCGTGAAATCCAGATTTCCCGCGCCCGTCTCGGCGCCATTTTGCGCCAGTTGCAACAAAGACGTTCGGAATACCCAGCTCGACAACCTCGGTTGCTGACAACAGGCTGTCGGTGAACAGTTGAACGTTCCCTCTTTGCCTAAGATCATAAATTCTGTGATCTGTGACGCGTTTCCAAGCGGATAGCCCGGTCAGACCAGACTCCTGCAAGACACGGCCGCCAAGCTCTTGCTTGGCTTCCGCCAGAGTTACCTCGTATCCCCGCCGCGCCAATTGCATGGCGCATTCAAGTCCGGCTGGTCCGCTGCCCACAACGAGCGCGGTTTTCTCTTTCCCCCGACGCTCAATGAACTCTGGATGCCATTTCCGCCGCCACTCTTCGCCCATGGTCGGGTTTTGTGTGCAGCGTATGGGGACACCGAGAGAGTCGGATGAAACACAGATATTGCACCCGATGCACTCACGGATTTCTTCGATGCGACCTTCCTTGATTTTGTTGGGCAGAAACGGATCAGCGATGGATGGCCGCGCCGCGCCGATAAAATCAAGGATGCCTTTCCTGACCAGTGACGCCATCAAATCCGGCGAGGTAAGACGCCCGACGCCAACAACAGGTTTGGAAGTCACCTGTTTCACGAATTCGATATATGAGGTTTGAAAGCCGTCGCGGGGCTCGAACCGGGTCGTCGCAGAGTCGTTGCTCCAATCTGCCACGTTAACATCCCAAAGGTCTGGAAGCTCGGCCAGCAATTCGACTACAGCACGGCCTTCTTCCTGCGCTTGCATGCCGTCTGCCCCGAGCATTTCGTCAACCGCAAATCGCAGGGCAATGGCGCAATCATCTCCAACCTCTTCCTTGGTTTCTTCGAGAAGCTCGCGGGTTAGCCGCACCCGGTTCTCCAATGAACCTCCATATTCATCCGTTCGATCATTGAACTGTGGCAGCAGGAAATGATGAGGCAAGGTCATGTGATGCCCGGCATATACATACACGATGTCGAACCCGGCTTCGCGCGAGCGGCGAGCCGCTGCGCGATGCCACTTGCGAAATTCGCGAATGTCCGCCTTATCCATCGCCCTGGCTTGCTTGGGATAAGCAGTTTGCAAGGCAAGTTCTGAAGGCGCCAGCAAAGGGGCCCGGCTCAGATGATTTTGCGCATGGTGACCGTTATGCGCCAATTCAATAGCCGCCAAAGACCCCTTTCCATGCACCGCCTCGGTCATCAGGCGGAGCGCCGGGATATCCCGCTCATCCCAAAGTCGGTTTTCGGCAAACGGGGACAGGTCAGAAGTCGGGTGAATTTCCGTCTCCTGATTGGAGACGACGGCCCAACCACCCTCGGCCTTCATCGCCCGCATGGCGGCCTCGGCCTGCGGTCGCAAGTGCCCCATGCCGTTGCAGTGGGGCACTTGATAGAACCGGTTTCGGGCTGTCACTGGCCCAATTTGAACCGGTTCAAAGAGTACAGAATATCCGTCAGCGCCTGACATTGCCGCGCTTCCTCCAAGAAAATCGGAAATAGTCTCGTGGGAATGGAAGGGTTACTACGTCCCCACCATTCCCGGCTGTGTTGTAAGGGCGCCTTTAGAAGCCCGCTTTGATGCGCTCGAATTCCTTCAACATCTTGGCCTCCAACTCGGGGTTAACGGCGTCGAAAAACAGGCTGCCTTCAAAGAAACTGTCCACATCCGAGAACCCGTAAGTTTCGATCAACTCCGGGTCTGCCTGTGCAAAAGCGTCTTCATTGGCGTGGGCGTACCCCCAGCTTTCAATGATGTACTTCCCACTTGCCGCGGAGCTGAGCGCGTTCAGCATGTCATAGACCTGCTCATCCGACTGGTTCGCAGATTTCAGATGTACATAACCGCAAACCCAGGTCGCGATGCCTTTGTCCACATCACGCATCATGACTGCTGGGGTTTCGTTCCAGATCAGGTTCAGTTCCGATTGGTTCCATCCCCAACCCAGCGTGACCTCACCGCTGGCAATTGCCTGATCCAGTTGGCCGGCATCAGACCAATAAAAGCGCACGTTCGGATGAACCGCGCGCAGATAGTCCGCCGCTTTTTGGAATTCCTCGTTACTCATATCGGTATAGCTGGACGCTCCAGTCGCCAAGGCTGCCATTGCAAAAGCACTGGAAGCGGCGTCCGGAATGGCGACTTTGCCCTGATAGGCGGGATCTGCAAGCAATTGCAGCGAAACATCATCTGCCGAAATCATATCGGTGCGATAGATCAGGCCAGTGTTGCCCCACTCAAACGGCACCATGTAGGTCTGCCCATCGATCGTGATGCCATCGACCTCTTTGATCTTGGGCATCAACTTGTCCCAATTCTCCAGCTTGCTGGTGTCGATTGGCTTGATCAAATCTGCCGCCACCCATTTCCTCAGAGCATCTGTGCAAGGGTGAGCCAAATCGGCTTCAAACCCGGATTGAAGCTTGGTGAACGCTTCTTCCACGCTGCCAAAATAGGTGTAGCTGGGCGCCCCACCGTACTTTTCGACATAATCGCCGTAGAAACCCTGATCCTCATATCCGGACCAGTCAAAAACGGTCAGGTCAGCGGCGTTCGCCAGAGCTTGGCCCGCGGTAAAGGTGGCAACTACTGCTGCCGTAAGTGATGCTGTTTTAATCATTGTTCTCCTCCCAAAGATTCACGTTTACCCAAGTCAATCACCGAGGCGCTTTGAACGCCAAGCCAGACGGTATCGCCGCGCGTGTGGTCGACCGTGTGAAAGTAGTTTGGTACTGCGACGGCAATGCTGTCTTTCAGACCATCGACGCGCACATAGTAGTGGACACTCTCGCCATAAAAGGCGACGTCCGAAACCTCGCCCTGAACAAGAGCATCGTAGCCATCCGGCTTTTGCGAGCTGATTTCCAGTTGCTCAGGCCGAACCCCGACAAGGAGTTCCTTGTCATGCACCTGGACGTTGGGGTTCACCCCGATTTCCATCTTTCCAAAGCCCTTGACGTTGACTTCGAGCGTTTCAGAATTCTCCGAATTCACTTCGGCATCCAGAAAGTTCATTCCACCGATGAAAGAAGCCACTTCCCGGTTGCAGGGTTGGGAATAAAGGACCTCTGGCTTATCCACCTGCTTGAGCTGCCCGGCGAACATGACGCCGATGCGGTCGGACATGGTCATCGCCTCGTACTGGTCATGCGTGACCATGACGAAAGTAATTCCAAGCTTCTGTTGAAGGCGTCGCATTTCCAACTGCATCGTTTCGCGCAGGTTTTTGTCCAACGCAGACAACGGTTCATCCAATAGCAATACCTTGGGCCGCAAAACGAGTGCCCGGGCGAGTGCCACACGTTGCCGCTGACCTCCTGACAATTCGTTGGCTTTTCGGTCCTGCAGGCCGCCAAGCTCGACCATCTCAAGCGCCTCGGCAACGCGCTCTTTGATTTCCTTCCGCGAAAGCCTGGTCTTGCGTAATCCGAAGCTAACATTGTCGCCGACGTTCAGGTGCGGAAAGATCGCATAGCTTTGGAACACCATATTTGTAGGGCGCTTGTTGGCAGGCACCTCTCCCATCGTTCGGCCATCGATCCGGATCTCGCCTTCTTCGTGATCCTGAAAACCCGCGATTATGCGCAAAGCCGTTGTCTTGCCGCAGCCTGAAGGGCCAAGCAACGAAAAGAACTCACCTTCTTTCAAGATCAGGTTCAGATCAGACACAGCCACAAAGGAACCAAAGCGTTTTTCTACGCCCCGAATTTCGATGATGTTCTGTTCGCTCATCTTACTTGTTTCCTTTGGCTTCAATCTGAGGACTGGATGGATCGGCGGCGGAAATATTCAGCAATCAACAGCAGCAGAACGGACGACAGCAAAAGCAGCGACCCAAGCGCCAACGTGTTGGGCAGTTTTGCCGGGAAGCGGATCTGGCTCCAGATATAGACCGGCAGTGTTGGGCTGTTTCCGGATAGGAAAAAGGCCAAGACGAACTCGTCAAACGACACTGTGAAGGTGACCAATAGGCTGGCAATGATACCCGGCGCGACGATTGGCAGGGTAACACGTCGAAACGTTCCAACAACGCTTTCACCAAGATCGAACGCGGCCTCCTCCAAAGACTGGTCGAAATCGTCAAACGCAGACTTCATAATCGACACGGAAAAGGGCAGCGCCACAAACACATGCCCAAGGATCACGGTGGTCAGCGATGGTTTCAGCCCGATGCTGATAAACAGAACCAGCATTGAACTGGCAACGATGATGCCGGGAATGACCAGTGGAAGCATGACCAATCCCTCGGACAACTCACGCCCCGTGAAGCGATAACGGACATAGGCGCGAGCTGCAAAGAGACCCAGCGAAGTTGCCATCAGGGCAGTCACGCTGCCGACGATCAGCGAATTCACCATGGCTTGCAACAGCGTGTCTTGCTGACCCAACTGCGCGTACCATTTCAACGTGAAACCTTTGAGCGGGAACGCCACGATGGTTCCGTCATTGAACGAAAACAGCGGCAACAGCAAAACCGGCAGATAGAGAAACACCAGGTAGGCGATCGCGTAAACCAGCAACCATGAGATGCGAAATACCCTGGTCATCTGATCCTCCGACCCAATGCGGTGACGACCACCACGAACAGGATCGCAACGCAGCCGACCGAAAGCATGGCGAGAAGAGACAGAGTTGCACCCAACGGCCAATTATTGGCGGCGCCAAACTGCACCTGGATCAAGTTCGCGACCATTTTTCCCTGAGATCCACCGACCAAGGCCGGAGTGACGTAATCGCCGACGGTTGGGATGAAAATGATCAGGCAGGCCGCGATGATCCCCGGCACCGTCAGGGGCAGTGTCACACGTACAAAGCGCTCCAACTTACTGCAGCCAAGGTCTGTTGCGGCCTCCAAAAGGCTGCGGTCAATCTTTTGCAGCGATACATAGATCGGCAGGATGGCAAACGGTGCCCAGGCGTGGGCGAGCGTAAGGACCACAGCAAACTCATTGTAGAGCAGGAATGTCAGTGGTTCTTGTATCAAACCCAATGAAATCAGTGCCGAGTTCAACACCCCGTTGAAACCAAGAATGAGTTTCCAACTGAACACGCGCAGAAGGTAGCTGCTCCAAAAAGGAATAGTGATCAACAACAGCCAGAGGGTCTTTTTTTGCGTACGAAAAGCAATGAAGTAGGCAATCGGATAGGCCAGACAAACCGTTGCCAAGGTCACCGCACCCGCAATTGCAACCGAACGGATCATTAGGTGTCGAACCAAGGGGTCAGTAAACGCCTCTTGGTAGTTCGCCCAAGTCACTGTCCGGTCAATCTGAACATATGTCTGGGTCCAAAAACTGTAGGCGACAAGAATACAGAGCGGTACGGCTACAAGCAGCCCCACGTAGAGCGTCGCAGGCGCGCTAAGTGCCAGGCCCTTGCCCGTCTCACTTCGTAGTGCTCCTGCCATGCTTCCCTGCTGAATGTCGTTTTCGATGCTGTGACAACAGTCGATCACAAAATGGACAATCGTCCATTTAAATCTGGGATTTTTGCACTAGTTGTGTCAACTGATTATTTCGACATAGAGGCTGGCCAATTTCGCATCGGCCACTAGACGCCACCGCAAGAGACTGAAAACAAATAGAGCCGCCTAATCATATGACCGGAAGACGACAAGAAATACGCGAACGAAATCGCCTTTCTCTGATCGAGGCCGTACTCGACTCGGTGGCAGAGAAAGGGATTTCCGAGACCTCAGTCAGCGAAATCATCCAACGCGCCAATCTGTCCCGCGGCATGATTCATCTTCATTTTGGTGGGAAAGACAACTTGGTCGACGAAGCCGCCCGCTATTCATCCGAACAATACTACAATGGCATTTATGAGTTGTTGGAAACGACCGGACAAACCGGGCAGGAACATATTGAGATGATTGTTCGGGGTGACTTGAGTGAAACCATCCTCAACAAGAAAAACGTCTCTATTTGGTACGCATTTCGAGGCGAAGCCCGAAACAGAGCAGCAATCGCTGCGTTTTCAGATACCCGCGACGCCAAGCTTCGGAACTTGGTTTTCAACGCTTTCGCTCGAATTGCAAAAGAATCTGGCACGGACCACCCTAATCAAGTTGCCAGGGACGCCACGCACGGCACACTCGCAATGCTCGAAGGCATGTGGACTGATTACCTACTCCACCCGGATTCATTTGACCGCGACGAAGCAATGAGAATTGTTTTCCGGTTTCTGCGCGCAATGTTCCCAAAGCACTTTGACCTGAATGGAGCAGTGTTGTCTGAGTAGTGATCGCGAAAGGTTTCCTGTCTGGCCATTGTCCAGATGGACGATCCTATCTTTCAGTCAACATGATGGAAGCAGAGTTCATACTTAATAAGTTCAATTGAACAGGGTGCATGGAGGTGTAGGCGGATGAGCACCGGACTCCACATTGTCCATGGCGCTGCCCTTTTTTGGCCATGCAACGTTGAGGCCGCTCGGCGAGAGCGGCCTTGCGGATACGCTTGAAATTCACTCGTGTGTAAAGATGACGCTCCTGCTTGAAATTGCTGCAGAGTGATGAATGGACGGCGGAGGATTTAGGTAAACACTGCACGCTTCGGATAAACGGCCGCAGTCTCCATATCGCGCCTTCTCTGATCAAGGTAGAGCGGCACAGCCCAAGGTACCACCCACAGAAACCCGTGGCGAAAAAATCAGCGGAGAAAGGCGGGAGTGAGTGGCGGCGCTGTCAGGCGCATTCGAACCAGTCTCAGTTTACCTCGGCAACCACGAACCGATCCGGAACAAGGTTGACTCTCCTCGCTTGAACCAGCGGGGCGGATTAGCCTGAAGGTGACCGGGATGGGCCAATGACCACATCCTCTGACCTGGAGATGAGGTCAGCCAAATTCGGCGTGCCACATAACTCAGGCGGCGCTTTGGCCGAATTGGAGTATCTCAGGGCCATGTAACGCCGGACAAAGTCTCCAAAAACATAATGAGATCAGCGATCTCCTGCTCGGACCAGCTCAGTTCTGAGAGTATGGCCTCACCGTCGGCATGCAGCCTTTCGGTATCAAGCTCGCTGTAGTGCCGGACCACCGCGTCCAAGTCGATCAAACTGCCGTCGTGCATATAGGGCGGAGTTTCAACCACACCCCGCAAACTTGGCGTACGAAAAGTCCCAAAATCAGAATGACGCCTATGCACACTGCGAACCGCCCACGCACCTTGCTTGGCGGGATCGTCGTTCCATTCCCCGTCCAGTGTGTAGACGCTTGAAAATAGGAAGTTCAACCCGCCGAACCGTCCTTCATCGACTTCGGTTTCGCTTAGGAAGTAAGGCACACCGGCGTCGTGAAATTCATTGTTGGAAAATGCCGGGCCATTGTGGCAAAGGGCACATTTCCCGCGCCCCAGAAAGAGCTTTAGACCTCTCTGAGCAGCTTCGGGATAGTTCGCAGCCGCCAACAGATCTCCGCGTTCCAGCGCATCGCGGAAACTGTCAAATTGTGTCCGCTCGGTTCTAAGCGTCTCCAAATAGGCTGACAAAGACTTGGCAGTGTTGACCAGCACCAAATCCGGGTCTTGATCTCGGATATTGCCAAAAATGGACTCAAAATCAGCAGCATAAGAACTCTCGGAGATTGCCGCCTTTAGACTTTCGCTGCTATGAGCCATCTCTTGTTCTTCGATGATCGGATGCAGACTTGCCGCCCAGAGACTATCGCTCTTGCCTCCCCAACCGTACCAGCGCAGACCCGCAAGGTTTCTCAGGGATGGGGTGTTCCGATCCAACCTGACACGGCCGAGCGCCCGTGCCTCGGATGTTGCAAATGCCTGTTCGGGGTCGTGACAACTCGCGCACGAAAAAGCGCCGTCTACCGACAGCACCGGATCGTTGAACAAAGCCGCGCCGAGCGAAATAGCTCTTGTGTCACCTGAAACGCGGTTGCTGGGGTCTGACTGGTATGTTGGCGGCCACGGCCCGAAGGAAAGCGTTTGCTGTATTTCCTCTTCGGACAATAGAATTTCTGAGTGTACCGCAACCGGAAGCGTCAAAAGCGCGGTTAAAGCCCAGAACTTCATTTGAGCGTAATCTCTGACGTGTAGGACAGCGATCGCCCTCCGATGTGAACGTCAGCCTGCAGCTCCCAGAGTCCCGGCATGTGAAACAGCAAGTCATCGACCCGGAACATTCCATCGCCCAATGCCGAAACTTCGGGAACGTAATTCAAACCGTGCCGATGAGCGGGCATGATTGCATCAACACGCACCTCATGTGCCGTTGCTTCACTGCAGACTGAAATCAGAACGGAAAACGGTTGGGCCAACGGAATTTCGCTGACACCCAAATAAACCGCAGGCGCATCAGGGGCTTCCGACCCCATGCGTTGCCCCACAGCGTCACAAGCAATTGCTGCGCCCGGTGAAGCAAGAAGCCAGGCAACCCAGCGGATCATTCTGATGCCAGCAAACGTTCAGCGTTGGCATAGGCGATGTTGTCTGCGATCCGATCCGGCAGCAGATCCAGCCATTCACGCGAAAAATCTGCGTGCGGGCCAACATAGTACCAACGTTCAGGCGCAAATGTGTCCGTCCCAACCATGAACCGTTCGGAATGCGCCTCGAACGCGGCCTTCCAATCCGGATCTAAACGGCCGCGTGAAACCATATCCGACCGAAAAGCCAAGTCCGCCCAAAGCCTGGGATAAGTGTCCAAAGCATCAGACACACTGGCCGGGTCGTCAAAGCCAGAATGCGCCCACAAAACCCGCGCCTCTGGCCAAGTCTCGAAGATCAAGTCAACTGCCTTGCGATCACCGTGGTGGTGTAAAATGAGGTTCCGCTCTTTGGCCAGTGCAATCATACGCTGGATGACCGGCGTTTTGATATCGTCGCCGTAAGCGTGAAACTCGCCGATAGCTTCGTAGTCGTTTTTGGCCAGGTTTTCTTCCAGATAATCAATTACAGTTTCATCGTGCATCCAGGTGTTGATTTCACCGCGACGACGGTACGGGCGCAACGCTGGAACGACGATGTCCGGTGCCGCGGCCAACAACAGCTGAGTGCCATTGTCGTCTGAGCTGGAAACTAGCGCTTTCCGCACGCCCGCATCCCGAAGGATTTTAGCCACCTGTTCTGGTGGCACCAATTCGACGGCGTCGTGGCTGTAATGAATATGCGCGTCGAAGATGGGCCGCTCTTGTGCGATGGCAGCACTGCAAAACAGGGCAGCGCCCAAAATGAAGATACGTTTCAGCACCTCAAGCCTCCAATCTATCAATCAGTCCTTGGCAAGCGTCACGTCGAAATTCACATGCAAGAAAGGTTCATTGATCTTACCAGAAAGCTCCATGCCATCAGGAAATTCAGAAGCTGGACGTTCAACATATGTCATCACCAGATCGTCGCGCACGCCAAACACCGTGTCTTCATCCAGATAGGGATCATCGTCGGGAAATATCTCGGTCACCAAAGTGCGATAACCGGGAGCCTTGACGATGTAATGCAGGTGCGACGGTCGCCAGGGATGGCGACCACAGGCTCGCAGAATGTCTCCGACTGGCCCATCAGATGGCACCGTATATTCAACTGGTTTGACTGTGGTGAAAGCGTAACGGCCATCTGAGCCGACCGTCATCAGACCATGGAATGAAAAGGTGTCTTGCTCTTCGTCCTGGCTTGCATAAAGGCCGTTTGGCGCCGTTTGCCAGATATCCAGCTCTGCACCGGCAATCGCGTTGCCTTCGGTATCCCGGATCACGCCTTCAGCAAGAAGGACCGGCCCGCCGTAGTGACGTTTCATATCGCCACCGATCGGCAGCGGGGGTGCGCCAGAGACGTGAAACGGCCCCAACACAGACGAACTGGTCGCGTCAGGGCTGGAATGCAGCATGTCAACCAATGACGAAAGGCCCAACACGTCCGAGGCGAGCACAAATTCATGCCTATCCTCGGTTTCCACCGCGGCGCAGCCTTCCAGAAACGCAATCCCGGCCCGCCATTCGTCATGAGTCAGGTTGGTTTCCCGAGCGAAATCATGCAGGTGTTTAACCAGGGAGCCCATGATTTCGCGCATCCGTGGATCGGAGTCTTTGGACAGGTACCCCATGAAGACGTCAGTGATATTGTCTTTGGTGACAGAGCGCATCTTGGCCTCCTTAAATCAGGGCAAGGCTGAGGATTGGGAACTCGATCAGAATGAACAGAACGATCAGCATCACGAACGCAAAGGGAAGTGCGCCCATGAACACGTCTTTGAGTGATATGCGGTCATCGTTGATCGTAGATTTGATAACGAAGCAGGATATGCCCAAAGGCGGTGTCAAAAGCCCGATTTCGGCTCCGACCACGGTGATAATGCCGAACCAGATCAGCGACATATCCAGCGCCTCGGCCATAGGTAGAAACAACGGAACAACGATTAGAATGATCGACGCCGTGTCGAGCAGTGTTCCCAGAAACAGCATCAACAGAACATAGAGCAGCATGATCGACCAAAAGGATGCGGAATTCCCCGCGAGCAGATCCTGCAGTTGATTGGGCAGCCCGGCCAGTCCCAGCATGCGGCTGTAGATTGAAGCGGCTGTGATCAGGAACAGGATCGCCGCCGTGATGTGACCGGTTTCCAGCAATGCGTCCCAGAATGCGCGGGGAGACATCGACTTGCGGGCAACCGCTATGATTAGCGCAACGAAAGCCCCGGCGGCCCCTGCTTCTACTGCCGTCAACCAACCCGTGTAGATACCACCAAGCACGATGGCAATGATGAACAGTGTCGGCAGTGTCTTGGAGGCGATCTCGCGTTCTGACATCCACTCGGTGTCTTCAACAACACGACCACCGACGAAAGCTGGGGTGAAGCGCCCCATGATCCAAATCGCGCCGACATAAGCGATTGCCAGCATAATCCCCGGAATTACCCCCGCCAGGAACATGTCCCCAACGGATTGTTCGGCCACGAAGGAATAGATGATCAGCATTGCCGACGGCGGGATGATCATCCCCAGGACCGAAGACCCGGCTACAACCCCAACCGCAAAGCGCGGGTTATAAGCCTGCGCCATCATTTGCGGGACCGAGACTTTGGTGAACACTGATGCGGACGCAATGGACGACCCGGTAACGGCCGCAAACACTGCATTTGCTCCGACGGTCGCCATTCCGATACCGCCTTTGACCTTGCGAAATCGCATGGTCATGACCTCGTAAATATCCCTGCCTAGTCCAGCTTTTGAAACGATGAGCCCCATAAAGGTAAACAGCGGGATGGTCGCAAAACTATACTCCATCGCGCTATCGCCAACCGCCACTTTCAACAGGTTGAGCGCAAGCGTGAAGTTGTCCCGCATCAGCCAGATCGACACGAACGAGACCACGCCCAGAGCGATAGGAATGTAAACGCCCGCGTAAATCAGAAAGACGATGGCGATGACCGAGATCAGGCCAATCTCGATCGGGGTCATTCCGCGGCCTCGTCATGCTCTGGGGTGCGGACAAGTTGCGGGCGGTCCTGCGCCGTGACGACCTTGAGCAGGAAGATCACGCAGGCAAGCGCAGTACCGCACGCGATGACCAGTTTGACCGGCCACCAAGGCAATGTGAAAAGACCCGGTACTCCGAAGTAGTCTTGTGTCTCCCACATGTGAAGAAATTCCGGGAAGGTTACATAAGCGATCAGGGCCATGAAGATTGCGGAAATCGCGTTGATGATGCGCCTCAGGTTGGCTGTCAGACCGGGGCGACGATGGTGTAGCAGGTTCAAAAACCCGTCCGAGCGCGTCAATCGATCCACTCTGACCACATCGGCCAGCTGCAGGAACACGATCATCACGACCGAGAATTGCACCATCTCATAGGTTCCGCGCAGTGGGGCCGAAAACAGGCCCCGCGCAATGACGTCAACATTCAGAATGACCACCAACGCCAAGACGACAAGCGTACCCAATGCGTTGGCGGCGATTGCAAGCGAATTGGCGACCCGCGACAAGCCAGCAACTGCGGTCTTCAGCATGAAAGGCCCCTTTCGTGGATCGCCAGCCAGTTATTTGGCCGTCCAGTCACGAACTCCGGTGAAACCCGCGTCCTGCAGCTTGCCGAGGTAAGCGGCCAAAATCGCGTCGCCTTGTTCTCCGTTTTCATTCAGGGTGGCTGCCCATTCCTGTGCAACATTTGGCATGGCGTTGGCCCAAGCCGCTCGTTCTTCGTCCGAAACTTCGACAATCATTCCGCCGGCTTCGGTATAGGCATCCCTTGAGGCCGCGGCGCGGTCCATAGCAATACCGGCCACATGATCACGGTAGTCGATGGCAACGGCCTTAAGAACGTCTTTGACTTCGTCGGGCAACTTTGCCCAATAGTCAGAGTTCACAGTTATCGTCTTGGAATTCACCGCACCCAAGTCAGCTTTGAGCATGTAAGGAGCGACTTCGGCGATCTTGAATGTTTTGGCAGCCTCGGGCCAAAGCATCGCACAATCGACCAGGCCAGTTTGAAGCATATTGTAGAAATCGGTCAGGCCACCACGTACCCCTGCCGCGTCTTTGATGCCTTCAAGATATCTGAGATTCAGTCCAGCTCCGGCCACTTTGCGGCCTTCCAGATCTGAAACAGCCGAAACCGGCTCTGTACAGAAAACCTGATAGGTATCGAGCACCACACCTGTTGCCAGGTAAACCTGGTTCTGCGCGGCAAACTCATTTTGCATCGCCGGGAACTCACGCGCGATTTCATCCACGGCTTTGGCCACAGCACGGGCGTCGGATGCAACGAAGGGGGTCGAACCCGAGATACCCTGACTAGGAAGTTTTGAAGAATGGAAGATCGTTGTGACGATCCCAATATCTCCAAGGCCAAGCTGGACACCTTCCAAAACACCCTTCGGCTTGACGATCGAACCGCCATAGTTCTCTTGCCAGCTCATCTTGTAGTTACCGGACTCAGCCAGCCGCTTGTCCACTTCTGGAATGAAGAAATTGGTGAATTCCTTCACCCAAAGGGCCCGATCTGGGTACCCATCAATCACAACGGCTGAAATGGTCTCTTCCGCCATACCAGGCATCGCCATGACGCTTGCCACAGCAGCCGCAACAAGGCTGCGTTTGGTCCAGTTTTTCATTTCTCTCCTCCCAGAAAGTCGGGTCTGTTGACTTTTAGCTGCTTGTTTTGACCCAGTTGACGGTCAGGTCAGTGCCTGCCGCTTCGAACAGCTTTGCGATGGCACAGTATTTGGCCGTTTCCTCACCCACGCGTGTCAGCTCCTCCTGACTGGCGGGCGTTTCACAATTCACGGTGAGTTCAATTTCCGGAAACGGAACATCGATCTCTTCTTCCATTAGGACACCACGGCGATCCAACCTGCATTTCGCGTCTATCGTCACTGTGCCAAGATCAACTCCCAAACGGTGCGCATTCTTGTGCCCGATGACGTTGGTGCAGGCGATCAGCGCTGCCATTGCGGTTTCGGTCGGAGACGGGCCAAGATTTGTTCCGCCCCGTTCGACCGGTTCGTCTACGACAACATCTAAATCACGAATGGGAATCTCGGTCCGCGCGTGCGTCGGGCATTGAGCTGTCGTGCGGTACGTGACGACAGGTTTCACTTTCATGGCCACTGGGTCACCTCCTCATGCATAAGAGCAAACCTTTTCGAATGGGAAGCGAGGCAGCTTGTGAAACAGTCCCGTTTCATCTGCGTAGCCCAGATTGCACAAAAAGTTCGACTTGAGCGTTGTTCCTGCAAAGAACTCCTCGTCGACGATCTTGTTCGAAAAGCCGGACATCGCGCCGACATCCAACCCGACAGCTCGGGCGGCGATCATGAAGTAAGCGCCCTGAAGCGTTCCGTTGCGAAAAGCTGTATCGGCCACATATTCGGGATTGTTCTCAAACAATGGCCGTCGGTCTTCGTGCGGGAAAAGAAAAGGCAATTCCCTCCAGAAGTCCATGTCATAGGCAATGATCGCCGTGACCGGCGCATCCATCATTTTTGGCACGTTCTTCGGCTTCAACGATTTGGCAAGCCGCTCTTTTCCTTCGGCACTTTTCACGAAAACGAAGCGGGCGGGCAGCGTATTCATGCTGGTCGCGCCGTTGATCGTGATGTCGTAAATCTCTTCGAGCAGATCGTCAGAAACCGGCTGGTCGGTCCAGGCATAGTGAGACCTGGACTCGCGAAGGATCAAGGCAATTGCATCTTCGGACAATCGCGGAATGCGCTGGCGCAGATCACGATGATCTTGCTGCGCCTTGGCGCGAAGTGCTTCCAGCTCTGCCCCGGTTGGTGCGGTCATGCTGCGGCGACCTTTGACTTGGCGTCTTTTTCGTCAATCACTGGGCTGGCGCAAACTCCAATGCCTTCAATCTCGACCTCGACGGTTTCGCCGGGCTTCAACCAACGGGGATTGGGCTTTTTGGCGTGTCCCACACCAGGTGGCGTGCCCAGAGCAATCAGATCCCCCGGCTCCAGAGTAGTATATTCCGAGATCGTCGCAATTACCTGCCGGACACCCCAGATCATATTGGCCGTGTTCGAACTTTGCAGGATTTCATCGCCCACACGGCTTTCGATCTTCAGACCTGATGCTCCTTCGGGCAGCTCATCCGGCGTCACGGTGAAAGGACCGATCGCGCCCGTGTCATCAAAGTTTTTGCCGGGCGTCCACTGAACGGTTTTGCGCTGATAGTCCCGCAGCGAACCATCGTTGAATACAGTGTAGCCAAAGACATAATCCAGCGCGTCCTGCTCCGAGATATGGCGGCCGCGTTTTCCAACGATCAGCATAAGCTCGGCTTCGTAGTCGAGTTTTTCCGAACACGCAGGCCGCACCATGGGTTGGCCCGCCGCCATGATCGAATTCTTACCGCGCATGAACAGCGTTGGATATTCGGGGATGTCGTAGCCGCCCTCTTTGATGTGATCCGTATAGTTCAAACCCATGCAAATGATTGTGCCGGGTGACGCCACGGGCAACGCCGGTGTGACTGAGGATAACGGCACAGCTTCCGCCGAGATGATTTTTTCAGCCAGCGAGTCGGCCAAACCTGGCTGGCCAATCAAACCCATCAAATCGGAACCGACGGCAGGGTCCAAAGCCGTTAGATTCACTGCGTTTTCACCGTTCACGGCAAAAACCGCTGTGCCTTCCGAAGTCTCTCCCACCAGGTATTTCATTGTCACCTTCCATGTTAGCTTGCTTGATTTTTGCCGACTATTTTGCAATATGTCAAATAATATCGATATTTTTGGAGGCCGCGAATGGTTGCTTGGGCAGACTACAAATCAGATGCGAAAAGCCGCGGTGCGCTTGCGTTGGAGCTTTACGTCGCGCTGAGCACGCCAGCCAAAGCGCCCGAAGATGTAAAAGCTTCACTGCCAGATCACCTGGCGTATCAGGCGCAGCTTGAACATTCGGGGCAGTTGGCTTTTGCAGGCCCCATGTCGGATGAAACCGGCGAGCATATGCAAGGGATTGGCCTCATCATCTATAGGGCCGACAGTCTCGAAGCCGCCCGAAAGCTGGCAGAAGATGACCCGATGCACAAAAGCGGTGCACGCAGCTTTGTACTTCGGCGATGGCTGATAAACGAGGGCTCGCTGAACATCTCAATCGGGCTATCGACTGGAACGAGCACGCTCAGCTAAGAGCTCCCAGCAGACTGCACCACGTAGAAGGGAATGCCAGACATGGAAGCCATGCTTGATACCGAGGTTAAAGAGACATCCGCCACTCATGGTGCGTATCGAAAGCTGCGCGAAATGATCCTGACTGGCGAGCTGCCGCCAGGCCAAAAGCTCAAGATTGAACAGCTCCGTGGGCTCCTTGAGACCGGCGCAAGCCCGGTTCGTGAAGCTCTAAGCCTTTTGACATCGGATATGTTGGTGGAACGAATTGACCAGCGCGGATTCAGGGCTGCACCAGTAAGCAAATGCAACTTCGAGGAAATCCTTATGTTGCGATGCAGTCTTGAAGAATCCGCGTTGCGCAAGTCCATCGCCAATGCAGACTCAGCCTGGGAAGACAGGCTTGTTTTGCGGCACCACCATATGAAAAAGGCGAGCCCAAAAGGGGCACACGACTTTGAAGACGCACACAAGGCGTTTCACATGGCCTTGTTGGATAATGCGAGGCTTCCTTTACTCTTGCGGTATTGCTCGCAGCTCTACGACCTGAACATCCGCTATCGATATCTGGCGGCTGGCGGGTCGAGTTACAAAAAGCGCGATATCAACGCAGAGCATCAGGAAATACTGGACGCAGCACTGGATCGCGATGCAGATAGCGCAACGCGGCATTTGATCGATCATTACCGTCGAACAGGTGAGTATCTGAGCAGTCAGATGGAGTCGTGAAATGCAGCGGAACTGGTTTCTGGGCGATTTGCTTGATCAGTTGTTCGACCGCCCCGGCAAAAAGCGGGGCAAGGATGACAAGCGATCCATCTCGGAGCTATGTGAAGCACTCTTGTCTGCGGAAGGTGAAGTATCAGGTTTCGCACTCGCATCAACGATACTGGATCGATACCAGACCTTGGACGACCCGGAAAAACTGGACTTCTTCGTTTATTTGAATGACCAGCTTGAGTTAGACGCGGATCAACTGTCTGAGACGGCGCGTCGTTATGCCGAGTGTAGAAGTGTCGATCTTTATAAAAGGCTTAGCGAGGCGGCCGAACCCAAACGGCAAGAATTGCTGCGCCGTCTGAATCAACCCTCCGGCGCGACGCAAGAGCTTGTGGCAATGCGCGTTGACCTGTTGCGTTTTCTCAAATCCAACCCCGAACTCAAGCGCACAGATGTAGATTTCGTGCATTTACTGCGAAGCTGGTTCAACCGGGGTTTTCTGGTCCTCAAACAAATCAGTTGGGATACACCAGCCCGCGTTCTGGACAAGATCGTCGCGTATGAGGCCGTCCATCAGATTCATGATCTGGACGACTTGCGGCGCCGGCTTTTCCCGCCCGACCGTCGCTGTTTTGCATTTTTTCATCCCTCAATGCCGGATGAACCGCTGATTTTTGTCGAAGTTGCTTTGACGACTGAAATTCCGAACGCGATTGATGTGCTTTTGTCCGAAGTTCGAGAACCGATCGAACCAGAACAGGCCAAAATCGCCGCATTCTACTCAATTTCAAACTGCCAAAGGGGGCTAACGGGAATCAGCTTTGGAAACCTGCTGATCAAACAGGTTGTGACCGAACTTTCGCGAGAGCTTCCGGGCCTCGACACATTTGTGACCTTGTCTCCGATACCCGGTATGAACCGGTGGTTAGCTGGCGAAACAGGACATTCCGAGCATGGCCATGCTGCCGAAGCCGTAATTGCGGGAACAGCCCCTCCGCAGGACGTGCGGGCGATGGCCGCCCGATACCTGTTACACGCCAAGCGCGAAGATGGGATGCCGCTGGACCCAGTGGCCCGCTTTCATCTGGGCAATGGAGCCGAGCTTCACGAACTGCATGCCGGGGCCGATCCGTCACAGAACGGACGATCCCAATCCGGCGGCGCAATGGTCAATTACCTCTACGACTTGAAAAAGACTGAACGTCACCACGAAGAATTTGTGACGCACGCCACAATCGAAACCTCGCGTTCCGTGCGCGCGGCTTCAACCGCAGTACTTGCGCCCAGACCAGAGGAAAATCCAGCGTGACTAACACACTTTATGACAGCTTGTTTGCCCACCACGCGGGAAACGAGGCTCCGTTCCTGCTACTCGATGACGGAAAAGTAGTGTCATATGACGCGTTTCTGAAACGCGCTGCGCAGATCGCGCATGTTTTGCGGAAAAGTGGAGTTTCTCCTGGCGACCGCATCGTTGTGCAGGCCCCAAAGTTGGCCGATACGGTTGCACTCTATGCTGCTTCAGTTCAGGCAGGTGCTGTCTATTTGCCGCTAAACACTGCTTACACAATGGCAGAATTGGACTACTTCGCATCTGACGCCCAGCCTGCGGTGATCGTCTGCGACGACAACGACGAAGCTGAGATCAAAACATTGGCGGATCGGTATGGCGCAAGGCTGCTTACCCTTGGCGGTGAAATATCAAGCTTAAGCCGCCAAGCTGACGCGCAGCCCCGCGAGTTTGAAACCGTTGATCGCGCCCCGGACGACCTTGCGGCTTTGCTTTATACGTCGGGAACCACGGGTCGCTCTAAGGGCGCAATGTTGAGCCACCAGAACCTTTTGACCAATGCGCAAGCTCTCGCGGATTTGTGGGGTATCACAAACAACGATCGCTTGGTTCACGCGTTGCCGATCTTTCACACGCACGGGCTTTTCGTGGCGATGAACACGTCACTAGTCGCCGGGTCCGAGGTTCGGCTGATGGAAAAATTCGACGTTGGAATGGTCTTGGAGGAATTACCGCATTCAACCCTTCTAATGGGCGTCCCAACTTTCTACACTCGATTGCTGGCAGATGACGGTTTCACCAAAGAGACGGCGGCGAACATGCGGTTGTTCGTGTCGGGCTCTGCCCCATTGCTGGCCGAAACCCATCAGGCGTTCGAAGCGCGCACAGGCCACCGCATCCTGGAGCGCTACGGTATGACCGAGACAAACATGAACACCTCGAACCCTTATACTGGCGAACGTCGCGCAGGAACTGTTGGCATGGCATTGCCCGGCATCGAGGTGATCGTCACTGATCCTGAAACCGGTGAGCAACTGCCCAGAGGGGCGGTTGGAATGATCGAGATACGCGGCCCTAATGTTTTCCAAGGCTATTGGCAGATGCCCGAAAAAACCGCTGCAGAACTTCGCGAGAATGGGTTCTTTATCACCGGGGATCTGGGCAAATACAGCGAGGATGGCTACCTGTCGATTGTAGGTCGTTCAAAAGACCTCATCATTACTGGCGGTTACAACGTCTACCCCAAGGAAATCGAAGACGTTTTAAACGACATCGATGGCGTACTGGAGTCGGCAGTCTTTGGCGTCCCTGACAACGACTTCGGGGAAGAGATCATTGCCGCTCTGGTTGCTGAGCCAGGCGTAGAACTCGACACGGATCAGATTGCATCAATCATCAGGGAAAGGCTGTCGCGCTTCAAACATCCGCGTCGCTACGAACTCGTCCAAGAGTTGCCACGAAACACCATGGGAAAAGTCCAAAAGAACGTTCTGCGCGATCAGCACACGAAGAAGGAACCCGCTACGGCAATATCTTAGCCGACCTGCCTAGAACTTCGAACAAACCATAACCCTGGGAACTGATAGTATCCCTCGGATTGAATCGCCACCTCATCAGGAGATTGACCATGACTCGCATGACGGCAAAAGACTTCGATCAGGAACTGCTGGATCTGTACGACTATTATGCGCACGGAAAGATCACCAAACGCCAATTTCTGGACCGCGCCGGAAAATTCGCGGTTGGCGGCTTAACGGCTGCCGCGTTATTGAACATGCTCAGTCCGAACTATGCGCTGGCACAGCAGGTGTCGTTCAACGATCCCGATATCCACGCAGACTACATAACCTACCCTTCTCCGAACGGAACGGGTGGTGTCCGAGGCTACCTTGTTCGTCCCGCTGGTGTGGAAGAACCCCTGCCCGGGGTGCTCGTGATACACGAAAACCGCGGTCTGAATCCCTACATCGAAGATGTGGCGCGACGCTTGGCGAAAGCAGGCTTTATGGCACTGGCTCCTGACGGCCTAACGTCGGTTGGCGGATACCCCGGCAACGACGCAGATGGGCGCGAGTTGCAGAAGACAGTCGACCGGGTCGAGCTGATGAATGACTTCTTCAATGGCTTCGAATACCTGTTGAACCGGGAAGACTGTACTGGGAAAGTTGGCGCTGTAGGTTTCTGCTATGGCGGTGGTGTGGTCAGCGCAATTGCCGTGGCCTACCCCGAATTGGCAGCCGGCGTGCCATTCTACGGCCGCCAACCGGCCTCCGAGGATGTGGCTAGAATTCAGGCACCGCTACTGATTCAGATGGGAGAGCTTGATGAACGCATCAACGCAGGTTGGCCGGAGTTCGAAGCTGCGCTGCAATCCAACAATAAGGTTTACGAGGCCTACATCTACGAGAATGCCAACCACGGCTTTCATAACGACAGTACGCCTCGGTATGACGAGGAAATGGCAAACTTGGCCTGGGACCGCACCATTGATTGGTTTGACACCTACCTAAAGTCCTGAACTGAGTTCGCGGAATGGCGAAGCGACGGCAAAAAATCTGTCGTCGCTTCGGTGTTCAAAAACTTCGAGAGAGCGTCATCAAACAAACTCAAAGCATTCTCGGCCAGCCCCAAATAGCTGCCTTTTTGCTGCACCAAGCTCGCGCCATTCGCCGAGGGTAGCGTTGCATGTCAGCTTCAAGGTGTCTCGATTGGTAAGAGATTGCTAAAGGTTGAAGTGATTTTAGAGGGCGGAGTGAACGGCCGCGAGCTTTTGCAATTTTGCATCCGACTTACTGGCTGCATAGTAATTCGAGAACGGTTGTTTTGGTCCGTGACCCGGTCATACCGGATCGCAATCTCGCTGCGTTCTGCCTGAACGTCCGCATTTTCCTCTGTCATGCAGCGGGTGATTTTCGGCGATGCGGTGGGTAATCTTGCTGCGAGCGCTCGCTGCGTAAATTCTTCACTTCCACGGAGGGCTCGATGCGGTCACTCGCTCTACCGCCACAATTATCCGATTTGCGGACTTTTTCCGTCACTGGCCCGCGTGAACTACTGAGCCGCTTGTGACCCATCCGTCGGATACGCACAGTGTGCGGTTCACAATTGAATTAAGTTATTCCCCAACATTGGGATAAATGAACCCGTTCACCGGGTAGAAGCTGCCATACCGGCCCGGATGACTTTCAACTCGGACCAATGTCCAATCATTGTTTTTGGATACATCCTTGACGCCCATCTTCAATGATACCTTGTTGCGGTGCCAGTTGGCGTGGTTCACGATGACTTCTCTGTCAGTGACGACATCGGATACGACAGCCACGTGACCAAGCGGCATCCCTCGGGTTGCTCGAAATGACATGACCGCACCAACAACCGGTTCATTGCCTCGCTCAAAAGTATTGCGCGCCTTGCCCCACCAGTCCTTGGCGTTTCCGCGAATTTCGATACCGCTGAGGTTACGTGCGTAGGGTACGCACCATACCCTTTGCCCTCGAGCTTGTTTTTGAGAGACCTCGCGCAACGCCATGGCCTGACGTTCTGGATCGAGATCCGCGCCGCTTGGGGCCTGAGCGCAGGCAGAAACAAGAGCAAAAAGCCCCATCGCAAACGCAGCGCGAGCAGTACCGTGCAGGCACGGCCGTTTCGTATTCGCTTTGCTGTCGCTGTTCTTCAAGACATTACATTGACGGTTTGAGGGGTCGGATAGTTTTAAGGCGATCTAATGGGTAATGAAAAGAGCCCAGCCGGATCCCCGGCAGAAATTTGCCAGTTGATATTCATCCTCGAAAGGACGAGCGCGAAACTTTGCAAAGTCAACTTTCTGTGCACAGCCGCCGTCGGTCGATCGCGCAGCATCGGTCACTTGGGGCTCACATCCTCTGTTCGCTGCGTCTTCACTGAGTGACTACTTTGCGGACGAAGTGGCTAGCCTCGGACAACTTCTGAATTAGCCCGAAACATCCATCGAGTAGAAATAGGTCGCACAAATAGTCTGGTCATCAACGCTTGTAGGCGCTGCCGCACCCGTAAACATCGCGATGCCGAGATAGTCGAACCCAGAACTTTCTTCGTTCCAGGCCGCCATAAATGTGATTGGCTGGTCTCCACAAAGCGTGTTTCCCTGACGCAACGGTCCGACGCCACCTGATACCCGGAATACCTGAGCAAAAGGCACGTCACCAGACGCGCCCCAATTACCTGAACTCTTGGCGTCATGAACCTCGAGATCAAGAGAAGCGCCGGTCTCGAAGACTATCCGCTTGGTAGACAAGATTACTGGCCCGGTAATCGCCATTGCCGTTTCGCTGGAAGGATTGAAGGCCCTGGAATCCTCAAAGAGCGGTTGGGAAGATGCAGCACCGCCCATTACCCCCATAGTTATTTGCAGCATCAGGTTCGATCGACGCATTTGATTCTCCATTGTGCGAAGCGGGCTGACAACCTTAAACATGCTTTTGCTTTGTCGTCGAATGCAGCCGAGAGACCAAGCCAATCGTTGTCTATGCTGAGCACGCGATCAAGGTCTGAGGAGGGCTCGAACCTGACGTTCGTCTGAAAATCGTGAGCGTACGCGTGTGAGAATTTGCAAACCCATTGCAAGAGAAATGAGAGTTCGAAGACAAACCCAATGACATGAGCCTCCGGCTGTAACAAGATGGTGGCAGAGGTGTAGGTTATGGCGGATGTTTTCGACCGCATTGCAGATTGGTTGCAGAAGCTGGCCTTTTTTGATGCCGACCTTGGCGGGCTAGTCGAGCAGCTAAGTCACAGGCTGATCGATGGTGGCGTGCCGGTTTCGCGTGTTTCCTTGGGCCGCCTGATGATGCACCCTGTAATTGGATTGCTCGACGCAACATGGGATGCTGCAAACCATCGAATTGAATGGACTGTTCTTCCACGAAGCTCGGTAACGACTGATCTCTTCGACAAAGCACCCTTCGGAGAGAACTCGAAATTGGCCAATGAGATTGCGAAACAGCATTTCAACAAAGAAGTCTGGAACTTGGCGGACGACCTTACGAACGGCTCGATCAAGTTTCCTTTCATGCGAGCAGATCTGACTGACGAAGCGATCCGTGACAGATTTCCGCTATTCCAAAAACTCGCTGAGGCAGGTGTCACCGACTACGTCGTATTCAGTGCACCATTCGGCAATCGTACCGTTGTATTTGACGGCAAGGTCGAGTGGGCTTTGGGGGCGTCAGTCTCTTTTGCTACAAAGCGTCGTTCTGGTTTCACAGACCGTGAGGTGGATGGTCTGTCGCGACTGTCTCTACCTTTGCTTGGTACAGCGCGTGTATTGTCAGAGCAGTTCCTTGCAGCTGAGTTGATGGAGGTTTACCTAGGCAAGGTGTCCGGTCGTTCTGTATTGAACGGTCAAATAGCCCGGGGAGATGTCAGCAAAATTGACTGCGCTCTATTGTTCAGTGACATACACGGGTCTACGGCTTTGAGCCAGCGCCTGTCACCGGAAAAATATGTCGCGACCGTCAACCAATTCTTCGACTGCGTCGGCGGGGCGGTACACGACCACGGCGGAGAGGTTCTGAAATTCGTTGGCGATGGGTTGCTTGCGATCTTTCCTTTTGATGGCCAACGAAGACTACCCGAAGACATGTGCGAAGCTGCCCTGTCGGCGGCGCGAGAAGCGTTCCAAAGGCACAAAGAGCTTGATCCATCAGACCGTGCTGAGTTTGGGATTGGTTTGCACACTGGCGCGGCTGTATACGGGAATGTTGGCACTGAAAAACGCTTGGATTTTACGGTAACTGGCACATCAGTTGCGATAGTTAGCAGGTTAGAAGGCTTGACACGAAAACTGGGGGCGCGGCTTTTGGCAACTGGCGACTTTGTCAGATTGGTATCTGAAGAGCCGCATAAATTGGGGCGGCATTCATTGCGGGGTTTTGATGAAGACTTAGAGGTCTTTTCCTACGGAATTGTCACGTAAAGCTCAATTGCATGAGCCTTTTGCAAACATGCGTTGAGGTGCGTTTTGAGGTGCGGGCACTAGAATGACAACGGTCTGCTTCGGGCTCGTAGCGGTGTTCCCGCAAGACTCGGTGTCCGGCTTCTCGGCGGACAGAAGCTGCAATTCCAATCATATCGGTAAAACTTGCTTCCAGACAGAAACGGAAATTCACCGAAGCATCCGGTAAAAACGCGGACTTAACAGGGTCGCAGTCCAATTCATTGTTTTAACGTTGATCCTGGAGACGCCGGATGTAGTCGCTGACGATCTCTTCCCAGAGTATCGGCCACCACAATACCCAATGACCTTTGTTGTAGCCAGGAACGGCCACGATATGAGTTTCATTTTTGGCACCCATCGCTTCCATTGCGGTGAGGTTGGATAGGGAATGCTCGATGCTGTAGAACATGTCATCTTCCCCATAGATGGAAAGCACCGGCCCATCGAATGATCCTATACGTCGAAAGAGCGTCGGATTTATTTGAGGATCACCGGAGCCCTCTGCCATCCATCCCCCAACGAAGTTGATCACACCAGCGGTGTTTCCCGGATCGTCGCCGGCCTGCATAAGGGCAACAATGCCCCCGCGCGAGAAACCAATCAGTAGAACCGATCCATCTTTTACATCCGGTCGTTCCTGCAACGCATGCAGCGCTGCTTTCGCATCCATCAGCGCACGTTCCGCCCCTGCCAAAGATAGCCGGGCCTCCGTCGAATAGCCTTCGCTCCGATCTTCAGCAAAGCCTTCGTCATACAATCCGTCGGACCCACCCCGACCGCGGCGCTGTGGGAACGCAGCGATCCAACCGTGTGAGTTCAAAACGTCTGCAAGCCAGTCGTTGGAAAAGAACCGATCAAAAGCCTGCGGATCGGTTCCAGAGCCGGTTGAGCCGTGATGAACGAGAGCCAACGGGAAAGGCCCATCACCAGGAGGTCGGTAGATAGCCACAGCAAGCTCGACCGTTGCGCCGTCTTCTCGGAGTTCCGTCGCAAGGAAGTCTCGCGTTCCAACCTCAAACCACTGGCGGGTCGCCGTCGCGAGGACTTCTGAGAGGGTTTGTCGCTCGAGTATTGCGACGCGGTCCTCGGTTGGATAGATGCCCCGCAGTCGCCCCGTACCCGAAATTGAATAGCGCGCCCCGAAGTCATTGTCGGTGAACACCAACGTGCTTCCGTCTAAACGTGCTTTGCTCCGGAACCAGTTTCCGCGGCCATGCTGGCCACGTCCGACCGAGTAAACAACATTGAACAACCCATCCTCATCTCGGCTTTCGACGACGAGGATATGACTTCTCCGAGAGTCCCATCTCCCCGTCCAAATTCCACGAAAAGGAGAATCTGGCGTTACATCAATTGCAATGTCGGCAGGAAGCGGGGCGTCCCCGATAAGAACGGAGTCTTGCGCAAAAGACTGAGTGGCCAAGACAACGAGCGTTGCGATGGTGAGAGAAAAGCGCATGACGAATGCTCCGATGCTGTAAGTGATACGAGTTCGCCCTTTTTTAGCACAGTACACGGTGCGATTAGTGCAACTCATTTCTCTGGACTGCCAAGCCTGCTACTCAACATCTTGTGAAGTGTGGTTGGCTTGGCCATTGGTTCCCACTTGCACGCGTGAAAGCGGTCTTTTGCACACGCGATTTCTCAATGAAGCCCGTCCTGGCGTCGCAGCGTGGCGGGAAACTGGCCTTTCGATTGTCGTGCAGCCATTTTTAATATGTGAGGTCACAGGTTTTGGACTGAGCTGCCGTGACCGAAAATTTGACTAGTCGTCCAGATCTGAAACAAGGGACTTTAGTCGGAGAATTGCCCCTTTGCTTATGCGAGCCCGATCAACTGTAAGAGAAAAGCCTTCATCTTCCTCGTGAATAATGCGGCTATCGCGGTCGGCATTTTCATAAATAGCGGTCGCAGCATACGTCCGAATGGGGTTCTGAAATCCCTTCACTCGAACAGGCTCTCGTTCCTCGACCGGAAGCCAGTCTTTTACCAAAGAATAGGTTTCGGCAGCGAGTAAGAGACCTCCTGGATCACACTCGGCCTCAAGTCTCGCAGCAAGGTTCACTTCGCGTCCGATAGCAGTGTAGTCCATCCGGTCTTCCGAACCGAAGTTTCCAATAGTGCAGTAACCAGTGTTTATGCCCATGCGAGCGCGAAATGGTCGATCGATCAATCCTTTGCGCTGCCATTCCGTTTGCAAGTGGCCAAGCTGGCGTTGCATATCTATTGCCATTCGCACACATGCAGCGGCATCTTCTTCTACCCCGAGGCTTTCGGGTTCGCCAAAGTACAGCATCATGGCATCACCGATAAACTTGTCGAAATATGCGCCGTGCTTCAGGGCGATTTCGGACATTGCTGACAGATACTCATTCAACAAAGTAGTCAGCTCCTCGGCTTCGAGATGATCTGTGATTTCGGAGAAGTCGACGATGTCTGAGAAGAAGATCGTGAGCTTTCGGCGGCGGCTTTCGATGGCCGCTTGTTGGTCGCCGGCAATGATTGACTCGTAGAGTTGGGGTGGCATGTATTTGGCAAGCTGTTTGGACACGTGTGTCAAAGTGTCATTCGCCTCACGCATCTGGCTCAGCAAGTGTAAGTTGTCCAAGGCGATGTTCGCTTGTGCCGCAAATGTTGTGAGAATATCGAACTGCTCTTTTTGAAGTTTTCCGGTTGAATGCCTCAACACGGCTAGAGCTCCAACGGTTTGTCCTCCTTGTGAAATCGGCACCATGGTGACTGCCTGAAACCCTGAGGCGAGGAAGTTTCCAGCCCCAATGCGAAACCTGTCTTTCGATGCGGCGACGTCCGGCAAATCAATCGCCTCGCCGTTCAAAATGACATGTCCATGGATTGTCTCTGGATGAAGTGGCGCCGGAAATCGCCGCCGCCAAGCCTCGACGCCAGCCGGTTCGGGACCAGAAATTGCTCCCAATATCAGTTTGTCGCCGTCCTGTAATCCAATGCTGATTGTCGACTTTGGGAAAAGCGTTTGACCCGCTTCAACAATCGAGTTGAAGACAGGCTGAGGGTCTTTGATAGAGCTGTTGACGACCTCCAGGATTTTGGCAGTCGCCCTTTGCCGATCCAGCGCCTCCCGCAACCGGAGTTCCAAGGCCGCCAAGTCCTCAGCCTTCGGTTCGTTCAGATCAAGGACGCGTTCTGGCAGCGATTCCCCCCTACCCTTCGACATCCTGATCCTCCCGTTCGCGATTAGCCGTCGACCAAGTCATAGTGCTTGATGGATCGAGACTCGACGAGTTCTGCTTCTATTGGATCGATGTGCGGGCTTTGATAGTCTTCGCCCACAAACGACTTCAGTGCCTCCAGGCTCTCCCAAACCATAACGAAACTGAACTCTCGTGGCGCATCCTCTCTCGGCGCACCCGGAAAAAGGTACACGATTCCAGGGGTGCTTTTCATCAACGGGATCGCAGTGTCGCGAAAAAAGCGGCCAAACTCCTCTTCTTTTCCCGGCCGCGTTGTCACCTGAAAAATGCGCATGATCATACATCCGTCCTCCAAAAGATGCGGTTTCTGAATGTATGTGTGCCTCACACGATCCAGCTTAGCATACTCGATGGCGAGTGTCAGATTATGGCTCCGAGCAGTGCTCGTAGAGTTTGGACGAATGACTGCTCTGCGGACAAAACAGACATTGGTCGCAATGGAGCGAGTAACCGGATCAAACCCAAAGACAGCTTGGGGAAGACAGAGGCTGAATGCTTCGATTGGCCTCCATCAAGAACTGCGGTTCGAAGGACTCCAAGTCAGCAAAACTCTGAATAGCGTGTGTTCTGGTGCGGCTTAAGGGCGTCTTTTGGTTAACCGCAATGAAAACATCTGCGTATTTTGTGTTAATTAAGTGCATTAGGGAGAGGCATCCACCATGGGAAACACCTCCAGACGGGCATTTATTAGGTCCTTCTTGACGAGCACGACGATCCTCGTTGCTCCGAGTACATTGTTCGGGCAAGAAGGCACGCTGACCGATCTTGGCGGAGCGATACTCGATCTTGATGAAGTCACGATTTTTACGGCGCGCGAGATCGTCACACTTGATCCCGACCTTCCAAGCGCCGAAGCCGTTGCTGTTGTAAACAGTCGGATTTTGGCGACCGGCACTAGAGAGCAAGTTCAAGAGGCGATTGGTGAACAGCCCTTCACCGTTGATGACACATTCGCCGACCACATCATCGTTCCCGGCTTTATCGCCCAGCATGATCACCCAGTTTTGGGCGGCTTGAGCCTTTCGTCCGTTATTCTTTCGATAGAGGACTGGGACTTGCCACAGGGTTTATCGCGCGCCGTTGTGGACAAGGATGACTTTCTTGCACGGTTGTCCGAAGCTGTTGATGGTCAGCAAGACCCGGACACCCCTGTCATGACATGGGGATACCACGCTGCATTTTATGGTCCGCTGACACGGTCGGACCTTGACCAGATCAGCAGCGAACGACCTATCTTTGTGTGGGCCCGCTCTTGCCACGAATTCATCCTGAATTCAGCTGCAATGGAGGCCGCAGGCGTTACCGAAGAGGTCATGGACGCCTGGTCCGAAACAGAAAAGATGCAATCCAGCTTTGAGCATGGGCACTTCTGGGAACAGGGTTTGTTTGCAGTTCTGCCTTTGATTGCGCCATACGTGGCGACCCCTGAAAAGTTTCGCGCTGGTTTGGAGACCATGCGCGATTACATGCATGCGAAAGGCGTGACCTACGGCAACGAGCCCGGCGGCATTCTCGCACGCCCGGTTCAGGATGCGGTGAACGCTGTATTCTCCGCACCCTCAATGCCGTTCCGGTGGAGCTTCATTCCAGATGGAAAAAGCCTAATCGCTAAATATGACAATGCTGAAGATGTGATCGAACAGACAGAAGCACTTGTGGACTGGTATGGAGGCAAGACCAGTATGTCCAAAGGCAGCGTCAAGCTTTTTGCGGACGGTGCGATATATTCCCTTGCCATTCAACTGAGGGACGATCCGCTTGGCGATTACCATGGCGAGTGGATGATGGACCTGCCGGCCTTTGAGCGCGCGTTTCAAACCTATTGGGACGCGGGCTACCAAGTTCATATTCACGTCAACGGTGACGCCGGGTTGGACCGTGTATTGAACGCCTTAGAGCGGAACTTGCGCAGAAACCCGCGTTTCGATCATAGAACGGTGATCGTGCACTTTGCTGTGAGTGCGCCCGATCAGGTCCTTCGTATCAAACGTCTGGGCGCGATTGTTTCAGCAAATCCCTACTACGTGACGGCACTTGCGGATCAATACAGTAAAACTGGTCTTGGTCCTGAACGCGCCAATCAGATGGTCCGTCTTGGTGATCTGGATCGAGCGGGCGTATCCTGGTCATTGCATTCCGATATGCCGATGGCGCCCGGTGATCCATTGTTCCTAATGTGGTGTGCGGTGAACCGCGTGACGAGTTCCGGTCGGGTAGCAGGACAGGATCAGACGGTCCCGGTCGAAGAGGCCTTGCGTGGAGTGACAATCAACGCCGCCTATTCTCATCGTCTTGAGCGGGACCTTGGCAGTATCGAACCTGGCAAGCGTGCGAACTTCACTATTTTGAATGACAACCCATTGACGGTGGATCCCATGGCAATCAAGGATATTCAGGTTTGGGGAACGGTATTGGAAGGCGAAAAGTTTCCTGTGGGCGACAAGCCACAACAGGAAGATGCACGTTTGCCTCTAAATGATCCGGACAGCCAAAGAGAGTTCGCAGTGAACACTCTCAATCACGCGCTTTCGGTTGTTCACGCCCATCTTTAGGCGGGAGCGCTCGGGATAGCCTGTTTCTGCAAACTTTTGATACCGGATATTGGCGCACTCGCCGTCGTAATCTTTTTGCAAAAGTGAATGTCGACTTCGCCCGCGCCGCAAAAATTCACTGAATGTCCCCTAACCGCAGCACGGAGCCCTCAGTGACCGAAGCTGCAGGATCGACCGACGGCGGCAATGCGGCCGGTCGAAGTTCGTGAGAAGGTTCCAAAACAAGATGTCTTTTCCATGAAACCTATTATGCGTTACGAAGAGACATGAACGGAGACCGCAGACTTTCCGCAGTACTCTCGGCCGATGTAGTAAACTACTCGGGCCAGATAAAGGCGGATGAGAACAGAACTCTCAGTGAACTCCGTGTCCTGCGTCGAAAGATATTCGATCCATTGGTCAGTGATCATCGCGGCAATACCATAAAGAGGATGGGCGATGGATGGATCGTCGAGTTTAGTTCGGTCTCGGGCGCTGTGCGATGCGCCCTCGATCTTCAAAGCCAAGTGTCAGCCCAGTCTTCACTTAAACTGCGAGTGGGCGTGCATCTTGGAGATGTCGTATTCGACGAAGATGACATCTTCGGCGATGGGATCAACATAGCTGCGCGGCTACAAGAGGCTTCCGACGAAGCGGCTGTGTTGATTTCCGATGTCGTCCATCGCAGCCTTGATGAGAGGCTCGCCGAGCGATTTCAGCGCGCTGGCGAACGGCATTTCAAAAATGCCCCGTCACCAGTCGAAGTATTCCAATGGTCGCCACCTGGCTCAGCTCCACCGCGAGTGACGCCCGCGAGTCATACGAAGTCATTGCTGATCGGCGTCCTACCTTTTGACAATCTTTCTTCCGACCCCGATCAGGAATTTTTTTCCGATGGCATTACCGAAGAGATAATTACCACCCTGTCAAAACTCCCGAACTTACTGGTCGTCGCGCGGAATTCCACTTTCGTCTACAAGGGGCGTTCCGTGGATGTGAAACAGGTCGGACTGGAACAAGGAGTCGATCTTGTTCTCGAGGGAAGTATCCGCCAAAGCGGTAGTCGTGTGCGAATTACCGCGCAGCTAATAGATGCGAAGTCCGGCATGCATATTTGGGCAGACCGGTTTGATCGCCTGATAGAAGACGTATTCGAGGTTCAGGATGAAATTGCTCTGAGAATTGCGACTGAACTTCAAGTCGAATTGCTGGCAGGCGAGATGGCCCGTTTCAGGGGTTCGGGGACCAAAAGTCTGGATGCCTGGACTGCTCAACTGCAAGCTGTGGAGGCTTCTCGCAGAATAACAAAGGAAGCACAGGCTGACGCTCGCCGGTTTGCTCAGCAGGCAATTTCTCTGGATCCTGGTTACTCTGCTCCATATTGCACTTTGGGGTTCATTTGTACTGTGGAAGCAAGGCATGGCTTTGTAGCAGACCGAAATGCGGCGCTGGCAGAGGCGCGCGACTGCGCTCGACGCGCTCTGAAAATAGACAGTTACAACCCAGAGGCTCATGCAATTGCGGGTTTCGCGGATGCAATCGATGGCAAGCTGAAACCGGCTATCGAGAAGTTCAACGAAGCGCTTCAGCTAAATCCAAATCACGCGGACGTCGCTGCAAGGTTGTCGATTACACTAGCGTTCGATGGACAGGCGAAAGAAGCTATCCGCGTGGCGCGGCAAGCCATTACTCTCAACCCTCATTATCCGGGCTGGTATGCTGGTGTTTTGGGTTTGGCCCTTCGGCTCGACGGTCAATACGAGGAAGCCAAGGAGGCATTCACCGAGTATAGTCAAAGGGTTGAAGGTTTTGGGCACCTCGACCTCGTTATCGTACATATGGAAACGGATAACGTTGAGGCCGCTCGCGATGAGGCGCGGAATGTGATGAAATACCGTCCTCAGTTTTCCATATCGGACTGGGCAGAAACTCAGCTTTTCTCTGGCTTAGAACGATTGGAAAAAGACTGCGAGTCTCTGCGTTTGGCGGGCTTACCCGCATAAGCGCAACGTTGATTTTTAGAAACGAATTTTCTATTGGAAACTGATACCCGCAGTGTCCGCTTTGGTATCAATGCGTTCGTTTGTTGTAACTTGCTAGAACGTCTACTTTGCGGACAAAGCGGCCGCGTCTCATCCGTCCACCAAGGACAGCAAGCTACTCAAAGCTGACATCGCTTTCCGACGTTTCACAGAACTCGAAAGATTGACACTTCACATCCCTTGGATATTTGCGAGTCGCGCAGGATAGAGGGATAATAAAAATAGAAAGACGCTCCATGACGCCCACCGGTTTCGTCTTGACCAGATGTTGGTAGAGATTGAGCAGATACGACCGCTGGCAGAGTCATTAGGCTTGCCTCAAGTACCATGGCGTTTTGTGATGCGGTACAGGGAGTAACTGCTGCCATAAGGAAATTGCGACTTAATAATTGAATCTAAGACCGATCCCGGCGGCTTGGTCATAGGGTCGATCAGCACCAATCCCGATCAGCACATCTGCATAGAGGGCTACTCCGGGGCTGAGGTTCTTTCCGATCTGGAATTCTGCGGTCGCGGGCCAGGCGTCATTCTCCCAATCATAGGGCGCTTTGATATCCGCTTTGATCCAATACCCCTCACCAAATGGCTGAAGTGCAATTAGGCGCATCGCGGTTTGGTTGACATCGATCGGTCCATTGTAAGATGCGAAATGCTGGACCAGCGGGATCAGTGTCAGCCCACTTTTTGTGTTTGCAAAAGCGAAGCCTCCGAACGGAGCAATTTGATCAGACCCGATGCCTATGCCTTCATCGGGGTCGCCAAAATCAAGTATCCATTCCAAACCAAGCGCGGATTTTACAGCCCATGTGTCATTCAAGGGGTTTTGGGAAGGGAAGTAGATCAGCTTGAAGCTGGTCTTCTCGAACCCATTGAACCTCTGTCCCGTCACATTCGTTGAATTGTAATGTAGTTCGTATTTTAGCTTCAGATCGGGGCGCAGCATGTATGCACCATCGATGAACATGTCCTGACGGTCTGCCCCCCCCTTCCAGATCGAAATACTGATAGCGAATGTCCGTGTTGTTAACCGCCGCCAGTGGATTTGACGCGTTTTCCTCAGCTTTGGTGGTAGAAGCCACTACGAGCATCGCCAAGGATAAGACTGCCAGATGAAAGGTGATGCGGGTCATAGTACACCTTGGAAAAATTCATGCGACCAGTCAGACGGCGGTGTATCGGCACCGCCGTCTCAAGTTCGTCATTGCCAGCTTGAAAAGACTTCTCGGGCCAATTCGCTTTCGGGCCTGAGGTTTTCAATTCCTTCATAAGGGACACCCTTGCCGAGCTGTTTGTGAGGGTGCTTCACGATGGTTTTCTGATGGCGCTTTACCATGTCTTGGAAAGACGCCCCGGACCACAGTGAATACCCGACAAGCGGATGTTCTTCACGGGGATCGCGATAGACATTGAAGACAGGGGCCGCCGCGCCTGGCTGACCGGGGGCTGGCAGATGCATCTTGAACTCTTGCTTCACCACCGAACGCAATACTGGCCCTTCGTACACATAGACGTAATCGCGGCGCGAATTGCCTTCTCCCTCGAGCAACAATGCCGTCTGATCGATGCCATCAATCACCCGGTCGCGTGGAATGTGGTCTGTCGCGCCTGCGATCCGGGCAAATGTAGAAAACAAATCCGAGACATGAACGATGTCACCTGCCGCACTGCCCGCTTCGATTGCACCGGGCCACCGGATGAACGCATCAGTTCTCACACCGCCTTCAAGGTGCTGTGTCTTTCCACCGCGATAGATCAGTTGGTTTAGGCCGGAAGTCCCCTCATAATGATACATCAAGCCATTGTCAGCCATGATCATGACGACGGTGTTATCCGCCTTGCCGGTTTCATCCAGCTTGGCCAAAACCTCGCCGATCCAACCGTCTAGAACCTGCAATTTGTCCGCATGAAAGCCGCCGTTGCGAGATACGGCCTGCTCAGGATAAGCAAAGTTCAGCGGATAGAGTGGCCAGTATTGCATAAAGAATGGCGCGTCCTGCGAAGCCAGCCGCTCCAGCTGCTCCAATGCTTGAAGCTGATAGCGCAAGTTCATTTCCTCGTATTTCGCCTGGGTCCATTCTTCGCCGGGCTCCATTTCGACTTCGCGAGCCAGACCACCCGCTTCACCTTCTACGCCGGTCACAAGGCCATAGGGTTTGAACCGCTCGTCCAATTGAAATTGGTTGGACTGCCCTGACCAATGGTAACCAAGCATATTGTTGGCGACCATCGCATCACGTGTCATCAAGCTCAGCTGAACCTGCTGATGCAAGGGAAAAGCCGCCCAGTCGAAGCCCTGATTGTGCGGATAGGCCTGTTCAATATCGCCTTGGTGCCATTTCCCGACGTGCGCGGTGTTGTACCCTACTTCCTTGAGGATTTCGGCGATGGTGACTTCCTCGGACGCAAGACCTTCGCCGACCAGGGCGACCTTGACCTCTTCCACGCCCGCGCGCACCGGATGTCGACCGGTCAACATCGCCGTTCGAGTCGGTGTGCAGGATGGCTCCGTGTACATTCGCATCAAAGACATGCCTTCTGTGGCAAAGTCATTGATGTTGGGCGTATCGAAACCGGTGACATAGTTCATCGTCCGGTTGCCCATTTGACCGAAACTCACATCGTCAATCAGAATGTAGAGAATGTTGGGTGGTTGTCCTCCATTCGCGCCACGGATCTCGGCAAGCTTAACTTCTATCTCCGCATCCTGAGCATCCCATTGCTCGCCAAACTGCGCGCGGAGAAACTCGAACTCGCCGTCGTGTATGATAGGCGCTTCTTGGGCAAAACCCGCGCCAGAAATCAGCACCATGGCTGTGGCATGTTTCAATATTGATCTCATCGGTTTCCCTTCCCCTATTTGAATTATATCTTCCCTGCACGCCGCAGCGATTCAGCAATTTCATCCCGAAGACCATCCAAAGACTCGCGGATGTCGCGGGCAATCGGGTACGACCGACTTCTCGGCTCAGTGTTCACGGAGAGGTACTCGTCACTGAGAAGCTGATAGTCTCGGCAGATTTCATCGAAAACGGTGTCCGCCCGCCTTAGGTCCGCAATCGCGGTCCGATGGTTGGGAAACAGGATATCAAGGGCGATGCCTTTCATTTCGGAGCTCGTTCAATGGATCAACTGGTTTAGGGGAGTGTTGGACGAATTCACTTTTAACAATAGGTGTATCGGGGCATAATACGGTGTAATCAGATGCGTAACTTACTGAAAATATGGGTTTAACCAAAGACACATCTTCTCCACTGAATGAGAGCGGGTCACCTGCTGCAAAAGATGTTCGGGCGGCACTTCAGCGGCTTATCAGGTCTTCGACTTTCACGGGCTCGCAGCGCTTGCAGGACTTTCTGGTGTATGTGGTTGAAGAGTCGCTAAATGGTCGGGCCGATGATATTCGTGCCAAGACCATCGCAATGGATGTTTATGGTGGGACCCTGTCAGAGATGTCGCGCCGTGAAAACGTGGTTCGGGTCGATGCTGGTCGCCTGCGCCGAAAGCTTGCTGAATATTACGCTGCCGACGGGCAGGACGAGAAAACGGTGTTTGAACTGCCAAAGGGTGGTTACGCACCTCGGATTTTGAGAAGCGGCTTCGAACCGGCACAGCCCGAATTCTCAGAGCTGGAAACCAGTGCGCGCGCATGGGCTCGGCCAGGTGTTGGGATTATCGGGATTATCATTTTAGGCTATGTTGCTGTTGCTTTTTGGTTGAGCTCGACAAAGCAGGATCTTCCGACTGATTTATCCGTAGATGGCCTGAGCCGTGACGAGCGCAGCGCAATTTTTGGCGCATCCCCAATGCGTCTACAGGCTGTAAATCTAGCCAATACTGGTCGAGACCTGATCTTTCCGGCTTTGGAACCTGCGCGTCTTGAAGCGGCCCTGACCATATTCAAGGGGGCAATTGAAAACGACGACAGCTATTTCGGCGGCTATGCAGGTACTGCTCAGGTCGCTGCGACAATTGCTGTACTTACATCCGATACCGACTTGGCTCAGGACATGTTGAACTATGCCGATGCTCAAGCCAAACGGGCCATCGAGTTGGCTCCGGAAACGGGTTGGAGCCAATCCGCAATGGCCTGGGTCAACTTTGCCAAGGGAAACTGGCCTGAGGCAATAGAATTTGCACAAAGAGCGCAACGTTTGGCACCACACGACGTACATGTGTTGGAGTTCGTGTCGCTAGTCCTGCTTTATTCTGGTTCATTCGAACAAGTCATAGTAATTAGCGAGGACGCACTCTCAAAAATTGAGCTAGAACGGGCTTATGTGTTTCAGAATGCGATGGGGTCAGCAAAATTCCATCTGAAGGACTATGAAGGTGCTGTGTCAGCCTTTGAACAAGTAACGGAGAAAGGCGGCCCTGTCGGACCTGTCTCCGTTGCTTACCTAATGGCGTCACATCAGATGTTGGGGAATAAGGCTCAAGCTCAGTCTCTATCAGAACAACTGTCACGCGAGTGGCCGGACAGTCGCGTGGATGCACTGTTTAAGAAACTTTTTGCAAATCCGAAATATGGGCAAGACCTCGGTGACGCCATGAGACAAGCCAATTGGATTCCACCAAGTTAGGAGTGTGATTTCGCATTGCGACCGCTTGAGTTTCTATCAACGGCATTGAGACCGAATGCTCAGTAATTGCACCATGTCCGCTTCATTCGAATTCCTGCCATTCGAACATTACGCAGCGTTGGTCAAAATGGGCTCAAGGCAGACATTCGCTCACCTACGCTCAATGACTGCATTGCGGACTCTTCGGTCATTCGCATGCAACACCAGTGTCTATCTTGACCCTCGGGAAATGTCTCAGGCCAGATTGTTCTTGTGCGCTTTGCCGTTCTTCATAATCACATCAAAATTGTCCGCAGAGGCCATGACCGTAAGGTCGGCAATCGGGTCTCCGTCCACGAGCAGAATATCTGCGTAGGCTCCGGGTTGGATGACACCGACTGGACCAGCCTGGTAGGGATTACGCGGGCCGGTCAAGTCCCAAAGCTGACCATTCAGACCTGTTGCCTGCCGCAAAATCTCGGCGTTGCTGAACCATGGCGTCCTGAGCTGCAATTCCTCCAACTGCGTTGCTTTCGTTTGCCTCGATCCGACAAAGTCTGTTCCGAGTGCAATCTTAGCGCCGGACTCTCGCGCTAATCGAAGCATGGCGTCGAGACCATCAAACGCCATCTTTTGGCGTTCTGCCTGGGCGGGCGTGAACCCTGCCGGAATGTCTGCTGCAAAAAAGCCAACCTGGGTTGAAAGCCAGACCCCTTTTTCCACGGCCAACTCCATCGACTCAGGCGTCATGAGGTTGCAGTGTTCAATACATTGGTAACCTGCCTCAATGGCGGCCCGAACCGATGTGTCCATGTATGCGTGCGAGGTCGCGTAAGTGTTCCAACGTTTGGCCTCCTCTACTGCCGCTTCGAGTTCTGCCGGCGAATACTCGTTGATATCCAATGGGTCGTAGAGGCCAGTAACGGCGCCGCCTGAAAAGACTTTGATGAAGTGCGCACCCTGCCGGAACTGCTCGCGTGCAGCCGCCAGAACTTCAGGAACCCCGTCTGCGAAAAGTGTGATCCCAAGCCGCTCCGCTTCTGTGAACGGCGGCCCGCCGAAGGCTCTCGGACGCACGGATCGCGGCCGAAGATCGCCATGACCGGCGGTCATTGAAATCGCAGCGTTTGACGCCTGAATGCGCGGACCGGGGTGGAGGCCCTCGTCTATGGCGCGCGCCAAACCGAGAATGCCGCCACCAGTATCACGGACACTGGTAAAGCCACGCATCAGGGTGGCTTCACTTTCGCTCAATGCCAATGCAGCAATGTAATCTGGACGTGCTGTCAGGAAGCCAGCAGGGTCCTGGTTCCACTGGAGGTGCACATGCATGTCGAGGAGCCCCGGCATCAAGGTCCGTCCAGCTCCATCGATGCGCGGCACTTCTGGCGCGGCATCAGCTGCGGGCGAGACATCCTTGATCATTTCCCCTTCGACAAGAACGTTCGTGAGTTCGGTCAATTCATCGGACATCCCGTCATAGACACGCACGTTCGTGAAGAGTGTGGCATCTGGGGCTTGAGCACGAACTCGCGCCGGGACCAGCGCCAGCGCAGTGGTCGATGCGAGACCGGATAAAAATGCGCGTTTGGAGATCATATCTTAACCCTCAAGATGGCGAAGAAGTTATTGAAGGCTACCTCAGGCTCGCCTGTAAAACCATCTGGCAAACCTGATGAAGGGGGTGACGTAAGGTATAGATTTTTTAGGGTGTTAAACTGAAGGTAATCCTTCGCAGCAAGAACACCGCTTTGGGCTTACAAGCGGTTATTCGCTGCGCTTGCCGGGAGCGTCCGTTCTATAGGCAATCCTATTGTTAAGTGAATGCCAGGGAAGGACTGCTCTTTCTTTTTAGGATCGTTGCAGACCTATGTCTGTTCACGAAAGGCTCCACATACATCTTTGGCTTTTACCAGGCTGCGGCCCTCGCAAATCACGGTGCCGTCGGGGGTCGTACAGCTCGCCCAGAGATCCACCAGATGTTTTTCGGGGCGCAGTTTCGTAATCGAGACTTGCGCTGTCAGGACTGTGTCCAGTGGTGCTGCAGCATTAAACTTTAGATCTTGTTTTAGGTAGTTGGTGCCTGAACCTGGTAGCTCGACACCAAGTAGGTAAGAAAACAGAGCGGCGAGCAGCGGCTCGGGGACGCCTTCAGATTTGCCCCCACTCAGCGAAGTGAAGGCGCGTATGTCTTCTTCGGTGTACCGCCGAGCGATGTGAGCGGATTGTCCAACTTTCAACATCGGATTTCTGCCTTCCCGATCAAACATTCTGCGCCGTCGGCAACCCGAACGGCACGCATTATCAAGCGTCCTTGCGTCTCCTGTTTGATGGACAAATCCAGCGGCTCTCCGGCAAATGCCGGATTTGGAAACATGAGACTCTGTGAAGACGTGTTGAGGGATGGGTCGTTTTTCTTCAGCATGCCCCAGAGCTTGGCGTAGAGCAGCATGCCGTGAGACACCGTCCGACCGAATGTCGTGTCGGCGCAGAAATCCGGGTCCACATGGATCGCGTTGTCGTCACCGGACACGCGCGCAAAGGCATCAAAGTCATCTTGCGTCGCGGTCCAGCGTTGTTGGAGGTCAATCATGACCAAAAGCCTCGATCAGAGCGGGCTTGCGAATTTTGCCGGCCGCGGTGCGTGGGAAATCCGGGACAACTCTCACATATGCGGGAATTTTGTAGCCGGCCAAACGTTCGCGGCACCAAGAACGCAGGTTTTCGGCATCAAGCGTTTGTTTCGGTCGCAATAGAATGAACGCGGCGCCAACCTCTCCCCATCTATCGTCGGGCACACCGATCACAGCTGCCTCGAGAACGGCGGGATGGGAATACAAAACCTTCTCAACTTCAGCCGGATAGACGTTTTCGCCGCCTGAGATGTACATGTCCTTGATGCGGTCGACGATGTAGTAGTACCCGTCTGTGTCGCGACGCGCGATGTCTCCGGTTTTGAGCCACTTGTCTTCGGTGAAGGTATTTGCCGTAGCTTCTGGATTGGCAAAATAGCCCGGCGTCACACCGGGGCCTTTGATGAGCAATTCGCCAACTCCTTCCCTGCCATCGGGTACTCCGCTCAATCGTACTCGCGTCAGACTTTGCGGTTTACCGACCGAACCGATCTTTTGCTCGGCATGGGCGGGATCCATCAGAAAAACAGTTGGGCCAGTTTCAGTCATGCCCATGCCATTCAGGACTTTCACACCGCGACCCGCAAAAAATCGGATCAACGGTTCCGAGAGGGGGGCACCGCCGCAACCGCAACGGATGTTGTGCCAATCAAGTTCGTCAATCCAGGGGGCAAGCGACAATGCCTGATATACTGCGGGTACGGCGAAGAACTGGTTGATCTGACCGGACGCGATTAGGTCGCGTATCTCGTCCACATCGAACTTTGGAAAGATTGTCGATGAACCGCCGGATAGAAAAATGGGCAGTGTGTATAGGTTGATCCCCGCCGTGTGGAACAACGGCAAGAAACACGCGGAGCGGTCAGTCGATGCGATATCGATGGCTTGCCCGATGTTAATGGTGTTTGCCCATGCCATTCCTGCGGTTTGGATGACGGACTTGGGCAAGCCCGTCGTTCCAGACGTGAAGAGCAGATACCAAGGTCGATCAGAGGGGATCGAAGCCGCCAACTTGGGGCCACCTTGCTCGATCCATCCTGCAAGATCGTTTTCTATCGTCAGGAGCGGTGCCCCGACCCCTCTTGCCGTTTCGGCTGCAACCTTTTGGAACTCGGCGTCTGTGAGCAAAACCGAGACACCAACTTGCTCCAGAGTTTCGACAAGCTCCGGCGCGGGCTGACGCCAATTTAGGGGGCAGAGAATGATGCCTGTTTTTTGGCAGGCAAAAAGGGTGATGAAAAACTCGGCAGAGTTCTGGCACAGGATGGCCACTCGGTCGCCCTCGGAAAGGCCAAGGCCAGAGAGACCGGCCGCAACTGCATTGGCGGCATCATTTATCTGGCCAAAGCTCCAATTGCGCGACGACAAAGTGTCATGAAACGCAAGTGCATTGGGCGAAAGCTCCGCCCTTTTCGCGGCCATGTCAGGGATCTGGTCAAACATTTCTTTCATCCCTTGGCTGAAGGAATTCTTGCATCTTGGTCAGAGTTTCCGGTCGTCCAATCATGGCCCTGAAGGACTCGGTCTCGGCCTCGAGCCGTGTTTTGACGACCGCCCGGCGCTTGTCGTCCCAGAACAGGGACTTTGTTGCCAGCGCCGTGCCGGTTTCGATCTGGGCAAGCAGCTTCGCGGTGCGCGTTTCGGGATCTTGATCAACAGCCTGAACAAGCCCAAGGCTTCTCAGCTGCTGTGAACCCTGCCGATGGTTGGCCATTATCCAGCCCCTTGCGTTTGCGCCGCCAATCAAGTCCGGCAAAAGGGCGGTCCATCCGCCATCCGGGGCAAAACCCACCACCCCGTAATAGGGCTGAACAAACGCGTCTGGCGATGCAACCACCAGATCAGAGGCAAACACCATTCCGGCTGACCCACCAGTTGCCGCACCGCGCACGGCCGAAGCTAAGACTACGGGCATCTCGACCATGCGCAATACCAGCGCCTGCAGTACGGGTACGACCTTTGCAGTATAGCTTTCGACCTGCCCAACCCGCGTTGCCTCGGCAAACCGACCTACATCACCACCGGTCGAAAAATTGCGCCCGCCTGAGATCAGTGCTTTTTTCACATCGGATTGCTCCAGCGCATCGAAAGCAAGGTGCAGTTCGTCGAGAATGCCGGGCTCCAGAGCATTTGAGCGAGGCGCTTGCAAACGGATCAGACAGCAGGGCTCGGAGTTTGGCAGGTCTTCTATGTGCCAGGCGACCAACTTGCTCATGGGGCCAAGCCGTTGCAGATCAACTTATGTGCCTCGGCGACAACGCGGTCGATGTCGACGTTGTCGTCCCAAAGCACGTAGCGCTCGCCCAAAGCCTTCGCAATCCCCATCAGGGCCCAGGCTCTGACCTCCGCGTCCCCTTGAGAAATCTCGCCCTTGAGTACGGCGTGCTCCAGTTGATCGGCGTAAGCCTTGCCAAACTCTGTGTAGTAGGTGCGGTAGGCTTCGGGATCAACGAACCGTGCCTCTTCGACAATGCGGTATTGCAACGGTCGGTCACGAACCACGCGCAAATAGGCCTCGAGCCCGGCACGCTCTGCTTCCAATCGGTTTGGCGCGCCGACGATCTGTTCGGTCGTTTGCGTTCTTGTGGCGCGGCCCATGTCCTCGACCAGCTCACGAAACAGTGCTTCCTTGCTGGAAAAGTAGATGTAGAACGTGCCAAGTGCCGTTTCCGCCGTACGTGTAATGTCGGCGATTGAAGCGGCTGCAAAACCCTTTTCACCGATCACCTGCTCAGCAGCTGCAAGGAGCTTTGCGCGGCGCTCAACCCCGCGTTTGGTTTTTGGTTGGGAAGCAGAGGATTTCGTCATTCCGTCAGTGTCCTCCTGCGCTCAGTCTTTGTGCTTTCCAATGTCCTGACAAACCGCCGGATGGCATCGCAAAAGGCGTCAGGCTCTTCGAGATGCGGAGAATGCCCGGAGTTCTGGAAAACCCGCACCTCGGCCATAGGTGAATGCCGTTCGATCCAATAGGCCACTTCCGGATCATAAAGCCTGCTATGCGCCCCCGCGCAAACCAAGTACGGAATATCGATCGCGGCGATGCTCTGCCGTGCATCCATTGCAATTAAATCGTCCCAAATCGGGCGCAGCGCTGTTGGGTCTTGCTTCAAAAGAAGCGCCCTCATCGCGTCCTTATTCGCCTCCTGGACACCGTTGGGCGCGTACATGTTGTGCAGAATGTTGTTGACCATGCTGCGCCATTGAAATTCGATCTTCGAGGACGTGGATAGAACAGCGTCAGTATTTTGGCCGCCTAGTCCAAACGCCCATTGATCGTCAGGCAGCAATCGCGGGCTCATGTCGATGGTAACCAGCCCGCTCAGGCTCTGGGTGCCTTCCTGCACGAGATACTGCCATGCAACGGCGGCCCCCATGGACCAGCCGACCAAAACAGGATGATCCAACTGATTGATGATTTCGCTCGCAACCTCGACACAGCCTGCAAGGCTGGGCTCATCCATTTCCCGGGAACCATGTCCGGGCAAATCTGGTGCATAACAGTCGAAACCCGGCCCGAGCTGTGTTTTGACCCCATCAAAAACCGCACCATTCATGGCCCAGCCGTGTAAAAAAACTAGCGGAACGCTCATGCGGTACGCTGCCCGCGCAGGCGACCGACGATGCCGGTTGGGAAGAAATAGACGCTGAGAATAAACAGGATGCCTAGCCACATCAGCCAACGATCGGGATCAACAAGCTCGGGGATCAGTGGCAAGCCTTCGGTGGCATGAGATGCCGCGCCCATGAGGTTTTGCAGATAGGTCTGCGCCAGTACGAAAAGCACCGCACCCAGCACCGCTCCATACATCGTGCCCATGCCGCCAATGACGACCATCAGCAGAATGTCGAGCATAATCTCAAAGCTTAGCGTTGTGTCGGGTCCAACATACCGTAGCCAAATTGCAAACAAGCTTCCGGCAAGCGCAGCGGTGGCCGCCGACAAGCAGGTTGCTGCGGTGCGATACCATACGACCCGGTAGCCGATTGCCTCGGCTCGAAAATCGTTCTCGCGTATGGCTTGCAGGACGCGACCAAAAGGAGAATTCACGATACGCAGAAGAAGCAGGAACAGCACCAGCGAGCTGAAGAAGATCAGGTAGTAGTTCAGGATTTTCCCCGTGAACTTGACCCCCATCACCTCGCCCATCCTGTTGGCAGAGGTCAGAACGCGCGGGATTTTATAGGTCAGCCCGTCTTCACCACCGGTGATGTCAGAAAACTGCGACACAAGAACTGCGACGGCAGATGCAACGGCAAGCGTAATCATCGCAAAGAATATCGCACGTACTCGGAGGCTGAACAGGCCAATCAGCAGCGCCAGAACGATTGCTGCCAACGCGCCCAGAACCGAGCCGACCAGAAGGGCATCAAACCCGCGCCCCATATGTGTGGACGCAAGCGCGACGCCATACGCGCCCATGCCAAAAAACATTGTATGGGCAAAACTCACGATCCCGGTGTAGCCAAGAAGCAGGTCATAGCCTGCCACCAGTACGATAAAGATGCAGATCCGAGCAGCGGTGTCCAAGGCGCGCACGCCTTCAAAAATGAACGGCGCACCGGCCAAGCATATCAGGATCAGTAGCAGCAGCGCCGTCAGAATGGGAGAACGGGGCGTGTCGCCAGATATCAGACGTACAATCATTTCACTTGGCCTTCACTACAGGCAGCATGCCTTGTGGCCGCCACATCAAGATTGCAGTCATCAGCGCGATGTTGGACACAAGCGCCAGTTTGGGTTCGAGGAATGCCACGTAGTTCTGCAAAAGCCCGACCAGGAGCGCGCCAATGAAAGCGCCCTCGACCGAGCCAAGACCACCGATAATTGCCACGATGAAAACAAGGACCATCATGCGTTCGCCCATGCCGGCAGTGATAACCTCTTGATAAAGGCCCCACATCACACCGCCCAAGCCAGCAAGCGCTGATCCGGCGATGAAAACGCCGACGAAAACCACGCGCAGTCGGTATCCCAACGCTTCGACCATCGGGCCGTTTTCGACGCCTGCCCGAACGATCAATCCGATCTTGGTACGGCGCAGGATCATGCGCATGGCAATGAACAGAACAGCTCCGATCCCCACGGCGAGAAGGCGATATTTTTCCATCGCGGCGCCTGCAAAGGTGATCGCGCCTTTCAGCATTTCGGGGCGGTTGATAAAGATCTCATCCGGGCCCCAGATCACATGGATCAACTGTTCGATCACGATCAGGCCGCCAACGGTAACAAGGATCTGCTTTAGGTGTGCGCCGTAGACGGGTTTGACGATCACCCGTTCGAACACCCAGCCCAACGCACCAGTCACAGTCATGGCAGCCACAACCGCAAGAAAAACTGCCGACATGTTGAGCAGCAGTGAGGTCGCTCCGGTCCAGTCGCCAAGCGCGATCAGGACCGAGATCCCGACGAAGGCCCCGACGGACACAAATGCACCGTGGCCAAAGTTGATGACATCCATCAGGCCAAACACCAGCGTAAGCCCGGATGCCATGATGAAAATCATCATCCCCATGGCGAGGCCCGACACGGTCAAAGTCAGCCAGGATGATGGAGCGCCGATCGCAAAGAACCCAAGCACCACGAGGATCGGGATCAATAGAAACGGCATCGCCTTGTCCAGACGCTCACCCAGCGACACGTCCGCGAAGGTTGGCCTGTGATCAGGAGCGGCGGTCATTCAGTGCGCCTCCATGCTTAGACCCATCAGGTTTTCCTGAAGGTCTTTATTGCTTGCAAGTTCCGCCATGGCCCCGGTCCAGATTACGCGCCCGTCATCCATGACAACCGCGCTGTCCCCGAGGGCTTTGGCGACTGAAAAATTCTGTTCCACCAGAAGGATCGAGCGGCCCTGTGCCTTTAGTTCGCGCAGAGCGTTGGCCATGGTCGCAATGATGGCTGGCGCCAGTCCCTTGGTGGGCTCATCGATCAGATACAGTTCGCGGTCTTCGGCCATAGCACGGGCAATGGAGAGCATCTGTTTTTGGCCCCCCGACAGGTTTCCCGCTTCGCTGTTCCAGAAGGTGCCCAGTGCCGGAAACGCGCCCAACAGCCACTCCTTCCGTTTCAGGTCAAGCGGACCGGAGCTCGCACCCAAAACCATGTTTTCTTCGACCGTTAGATCGCTGAAGATACCCATGTCCTCGGGCACGAAGCCAATGCCGGCGCGGGCGCGGGCAGAGACCGGCAGGCGCTTCAGGTCTTGGCCGTCATAGAGTATCTCGCCCGACTTTGCGGTCCATTGCCCCATGATAGTCTTCAGCGTCGTGGTCTTGCCTACGCCGTTGCGGCCGAGAAGCATTGTCACCTCGCCACGGGGCACCTCAAAGTCGACACCTTGCAGAATGTGGTATTGCGCGATGTCGGTATAGACACCTTTCAGCGTCAGGATTGGGTCAGACATGATCCATTTCCTTACCCATGTAAGCCTCTTGCACTACGGCCGAGGCCATGACTTCGGCTGGTGGACCGTCAGCGGCCAACGCGCCATTGTGCAAAACGATAATGCGGTCAGCCAGAGTTCGGATCACGTCGAGCTTGTGTTCGACAAGCAGCACTGTTCTGCTGGTATCGGCCTTGATCTCTGCAATCAGGTCCAGGATCACCGGAGCCTCATCCACGCTCATGCCTGCTGTTGGTTCGTCGAACATGTATACCAGCGGGTCGAGGCCAATAAGCATGGCCACCTCCAGCTTTCTCTGATCGCCATGCGACAGTTCGGACACCAGTTGGTTTTTCTGCGTATCGAGGCGAACCCGCTCCAGAATGCCGCTGGCTTCCGCAGTCAGTTCGGTGTGGCTGTCTGCCATCGAGAATAGCCCAAAGCCTTTGTGTTTACGCGACTGGATCACCAGTCGAAGGTTTTCAAGAACGGAAAGGTCGGGGAACAGGTTGGTCAACTGAAACGCACGTCCCAGGCCTCGACGGCAGCGTTCGGCGACACCGAGGCGGGTGATGTCCTGACCATTCAAGGTCACTGTTCCCGCGGTCGCCGCAATCTGACCTGAGATCAGGTTAAAGTAGGTCGTCTTCCCTGCGCCGTTGGGTCCGACAATTGCCGTCAGCTCTCCGGCTGGAAATCGGCAGGTCACCGTATCGACGGCCACATGCCCACCAAACCGCACAGTGAGTGCGTCAGTTTCCAAAAGTATCTGGGTCATTGGATGAAGTCCTAATGTCCCCGGGGCGGCAAAAGACAAACCGCCCCGGCTTCATGCGACAAACTGAGGCCGCAGCTTATTGATTGCGAACGGGAATTTCCATCTCGTCCATGCCGATCTCACGGACCAGCACCGGCACACCATAGTCCTTGCCGTCCTGAATTTCGGTGCGGAAATGGTACATGGTCTGCATTGCCTGATGATCTTCTGGGCGGAACATCATCGTGCCTTTGGGAGTTTCCCAAGTGAGCCCCTTCATCGCAGCAATCAACGCTTCGGTGTCTTCAGCGCCTCCAGCCTTTTTGATCGCTTCAACAATGGCGATTCCTGCCGCCATGCCGCCGGCTGTAAAGAAATCCGGCGGGCTGTCGAAACGCTCAAAATGCGTTTTCACAAGCCAGTCGTTCACCGGGTTCTTGGGGATCTCATAGTAGTAGTAGGTGGCGCCTTCCATTCCAGGCAGCTCTTTGTACGCCTTAAGAGCCGCTAGGATGTTTCCGCCTGTGGCGATCTCGACCCCAAACCGGCCAGGCTCCATCGCGTTGATCTTGCTCATCGGATTGCCGCCACCGGCCCAGATGATGAACAACTTCTTTTCGCCTTCGATATCAGCCATCGCATTGAAAATGCGTTCTGCGGCTGCGGTGAAATCCGTTGTGTCGGTCGGCACATATTCCTCATGTGCCAGTGTCGCACCTGTTCCTTCCAAAGCTTCCTTGAAAGCCGCCACGCCGTCGCGACCAAACGCGTAGTCCTGCGCCAGAGTTGCAACCGTGACGTTCTCACCGCCCAGAGCAACAGCGTTCGCAATCGCATCCTGAGAGGAGTTGCGGCCAGTACGGAAGATATATGGGTTCCAGTTTTCACCAGTGATCGAGTCCGCCACCGCGGGCTCTACGATCAATACACGCTCGTATTCCTCGGCAACGGGCAGCATCGCCAAAGCAACACCAGAACTGACCGGGCCAACCGCGATATGGGCGTCATCGTCGCCGTAAGCCTCTTCCAGTTGCGCACGGCCAATGTCCGGCTTCAACTGTGTGTCTTTCTCGATGATGACGATCTTCTCCCCATTGATCTCCATCGTGCCATCCGTGGCGTATTCCAACCCCAGCTTCAGACCATTGTGGGACTGGGCTGCATAGGCCTCAAAAGGTCCAGTTTTGCCGTAGACATGGGCAACTCTTATTTCCGCAATCGCCGTAGACGAAATCAACGCGCCGACAGCGGTTAGTGCGAGCATGCGCAACATAAAGGCTCCTCCCGTTTTCCTCCGTCGAAAATGAAACATGAATCATAATTCATGTCAAAGATAATTGTTCTGAGAGGCGGCCAACAAGTTGCATGGAACTCGTTAGGCCCGCTTCGGTATGTAACAAGAAACCCCATGGTTAGCGATCTTTCCTGGTTGAAGTGATTGTAGACGGAGGAATGGACGGAGGCGAATTTCTGTAGACTTCGCATGCGCCTGAAACGCTGCATCGTGCGTTCGCGTCGTCGAAACGGCAGGTGTGAATTCTCGGCGCGGTTGTTGAGCCACCTGCCCGTCTGTTGTTTTTCGAACGCGCCTATTTCTCTGAGCGCAGCCTTGTAGGAAGCGAAGCGATCTGTGACGACCTCCTTGGCGCAACCGTGCCGTTTCATCAATTTCCTGAGGAATTTTAGTGCTGCAGCCTTGTTTCGGCGCTTGGTGACAACTGCTTCCAGCACTTCACCTTCGTGATCTACTGCACGCCACAGATAATGTCGCTTGCCATTCACCTTTACGAAAACCTCGTCCACGTGCCACTTCCATTTCGAGAATGCGCGCAGCTGCTGCACACGCTTCCGTCGGATCTCAGCTGCAAACATTGGACCAAACCTGTTCCACCAATATCGGACGGTTTCGTGGCTCACGTCGATGCCTCGCTCGTGCAACAGATCTTCGACATTTCGAAGCGAGAGCGGGAAACGGATGTACAGCATCACCGCAAGGCGGATGACCTCGGGACTGGTTTTGAAGTACTTGAAAGAGGCAGGTTTGGTCATGGGCAAAAGCTACGCAACCGTCCTGCCTGCCTCAAGACAAGTTCTTCTGACAAGACCCAGATGACAATTGAGGAACTTTTGGTCGATTAATCTCATTGTCCGAGCAAAACCCACCAAGTGAGCTTCAGCGCTGCTTTCGTTTAACCGAAATAATGCATCCAGAGTGTTTTGGATGCCGTGCAGGGACATCTCGTGCCATAGCGTCCACGTTTCCGAGGTGCCGCAACGCTCCGCTGTTCAGCAATACACCACGCCCTGCATCGTAACGGCGCTGTCCAAATCCGCTGGCAACGCATTCCCAGTTTTCCTTGGCCGCTGCGTTGCGGAACCTGGGTAATTCGTGCGGGTCATGCCGTCCAGGTGTTGCTGCGACATGATCGTGCTTCTTTGAATTGCTTTGGTGGGTCAAATGGTGGGTCACCTGTGTTGTGCCAGTTGGCCGGACAGTACCGGTCGTCGGCCTTGGCTTTGGGCGCATAACTGTCACGACGCCTTGTGGTTTCGGATGTCCTGGGACGGCCACGTGAGTTGCCGTAGGTTTTGGTGTCAACTGTGGAACTTGACCAGGAACCGCTATGGGAACCTGGTTGGGAGTCGCGGTTGGAACGAGCGGTGGCACAGCAGTTTGACCGCTGGGTTGAGGCGGAACCTGACCAGGAACAGCGACTGGTATTTGGTTAGGTGTTGCTGTCGGCACCAGGGGCGGCACATTGGGTTGAGGCGGAACCTGGCCAGGGACAGCGACTGGTATTTGGTTAGGTGTTGCTGTCGGCACCAAGGGCGGCACATTGGGTTGAGGCGGAACCTGGCCAGGGACAGCTATCGGAACTTGATTGGGAGTCGCAGTCGGAACTTGCGGCGGCACAGCAGTCGGTCCGGTAGCCAACGGCGGAACCTGATTGGGAACGGCTGTCGGAACCCGGTTTGGTGTCGGGTTTGGCACCAATGGCGGAGCTAGTGTCGGCGCTACGATCGGCGTTGGAACCTGACCGGGAACCGCTATTGGCGTCGCGATAGGAACCCGCCCGGGAATTGCGTTCGGGACCGCGCCCGGTGCAAGGACCGGCACTGTAACGGACGTCGGCGTTTGCGGCGTTCCTCGAGGTGGCAACTGATTTGCCACCGGCTGCGTTGGGCCGGTAATTTGATTGCCTGGCCCTTGCCCACCGGTCTGCCCGCATCCTTGGCCGGACTGGTGTGGGTTCCCTACACCTCGACACCACCCGTAGTGATTTCCGCGGGCAAAGACCTGCGTAGCGGCCAGTCCAGCAATCAAACAAGCTGCGGAAAGTAAAGCAATGCGGTTCCGTTTCATAACATCCTCACCAACTTGTTGTCAGAGCAAGATACGCGCCAGGATCGCCAGAGTCGGTCAAAGGACCGTCCCTCAAAGGAACACCGACATATCCGGACAAGAATAGGTTTTGCTTAAACTCAATGTCCAAACCCAGACCTGTCGATGCCAGTGTAGCACTTTCAACTTCAAAACTCGCAGGGTCATTGTTCGAGATGTACCCCACGTCGAAAAAAGCAAAGGGTGTTAAGCGATGTATGCTCTGGGACCTAGGGAAGTAGGAATGAGACACTTCGAAAATCGCGGAGATCCCGGAATCACCATCTACCTCGTCAAAACGATATCCGCGCAAAGCATAACGATCACCAAGGAAGTACTCCTCTACCGAGGGCAGCCGGTCGGTTGTGAACTGGCCCCAGATCTCAGTGCGCCAAGCTGTGTTGGGCGACAAGCCCGTTAGCGGGCTTTCGTATCCAATGCCGCCCCGTAGATGCCAGAACGAGGAGTCGCCGTCGTCAAAATTCGCGTCCGTCGTATTATTGTTGCCAAACGATAAAGTTAACCCAGCCTCCAGAGTTTGCCCTTTTGGATAGTTTTGCCCATAGAGATACGTTAGGCCGACGACACCTGCGTCACTGGATAATGGCACGCCGCCACTGACTGAGTCCGCCTCGGAAAGGCGATAATCCAGCAGAAGATATCCATAACGGGCCACATCGCGGATCACGGGGTAGCCCAACGCGACGGTGAAGTTCTCGCCATCAACATCTGTTCTTGCAAACTCCCCCGAGAGGTCACGTTTTGCATTTATGTTTCCGTAGAAAACCTCACCGTATAGACCATCGCTGTTTAGCGGCGTGCGATAGGTAACAGCGCCCCACAAAGAGTGTTCGTCGTCTTTGTCCCAATTGTAGTTGCCAGACCCCTCAAATCGCAGCAAATCCCCGACAGTCAGCGTCGAATAAAACTCTTGCACGACATAGAAGCTGAGCGCTTCTCCCAGCTCACGCGGAGGGTTGTCGAGTGTCGCACTACCGGCTTGTTTTCGCAGTGGCTCTCCCAATACTCTCAGCCGAGCACCAGCCTGATCCGGGTAATCAAGTTCGGTCGACACGTCCAAGTCGGGTATGTCCTCGGCGAGCATAACTGCCCGCTCAAATTGTTTGAGAGTTATCGGGTATGCGGTGGTGAGTGGGCGAAAGATCTTTTCCAAGGTTTGGAACGTGCGCGTATCTACCCCTTCAATTTCGATGGTTTGAATGCGTCCTTCATCCACAACTATGCTCTGCCCATCGGGTCCAGGCCAGGCCTCAGCCAAGAAGTAACCGTCTTCTCGGTAGATCTGCGTAATCGTTGATGCGACATCCGCCGCTGTGATGCGCCCCGACCGGTCAAAGGCCAACTGACCGGCAAACGTTAACAGCTCATCGGTATCATACACCGTTACGCCACTGACAGAGTGCTGGGATGCGATGTCCCAAGTTTGGGCCATGCTGTATTTTGGGACTGATACAATAGCCAAAAAAGTGCAAATGATCGCAATTACAACCGAGTTGGTTACGGGCATTTTCTACAACCTTAGCATGATTGAGCATGTTAAAACCCAATCCTATTACGAGGTTTGAATGTCTGAGCTTACCGGTACTCAAATTTGATCACGACTGGTGCTTTCGAGATACACAGCGACCAGATTACAGTGCGCCTTCGTCGCCCAGGAACTCGATACCAGCTGTCGCGCCATCACTGTAAGCAATGCAATTCCAAGGAGCACGGTCCTCACCAACACCGACAGTGACTTGTGTTCCAGCTTCGCTAAACGCGGATGAGAGCACAACGACTTGCGAATTGTTCGTTGTTTTGGCTACATCTCGCAAACACGCCTGCTGAGCGGGTGTGAGTTCGGCGGACGCGCTAGACGTACTCGTTTCGTCACATGCCGCAAGCAATGCAAACAAAGTTGTGCCTGCAATCATCACTGTCTTTTTGGTCATTTTCTTCTCCATCAGGGTCCATCGAATCTAGTGAAGTTGGATGCTCCTTTTTGAAGCGTCCGCTTCTACTCAGCCAATTGAGCACAGCTCGATCCGGTGCTTACCTATCTCAAAGATTTGTCGCCAACGGATTGGTCGGGGGAACGATATTGAGTTGATTGCCGGGGCCGACAACAACGGAGGTAAAATATAGTTGTGTCGAATTCGCATGTTTGAATCTAATTTTTAATAAATCAATATTTTTTCCGCGCGTAAATTTCTCTACGCTCTCGTACGATAGGCCTCTGCGTTCAAACAAAAAAGGTAACTGGGAGCTAAGAGTGTGTTCCCCTGAGCGGCGAAGCGATTTGAGGCCGCACAAAAACAATGAAGGGATTGAAAGATGGGATTTGGTGAAGCCGTTAAGACGTGTTTCTCGAAATACTTCCAGTTCTCCGGTCGGGCTATACGCTCAGAATACTGGTGGTTCTTCTTGTTTGTGGTTCTCGTGAGTGCCGCTTTAGCTGTGCTGGATACGATCATATTCGGGACCAACCCCGAAACAGGCCAGGGATCTCGGGTCCTGTCCTCTGTTTTCCAACTGGCTGTTCTCATACCTATGCTGGCCGCCGGTTGGCGAAGGCTGCATGATACAGGACGACCTGGCTGGTATTTGCTGCTGCCGATGGCGCTCAGCATTACAACGCTCTTTGTTATGCTGGGTGGGGTGGCGTTCTTTTCGGTATTGGAGCAAGGGACGGACAACCCCGATGCATTGCGAGGACCTGCGGCCGTCCTGGGCGTGACCGGTATTGTTGTTGTCTCAATTCTTCAATTGGTTCTGTCCATTCTGATGATCTGGTGGTTGACGCGCCCTTCGGAAGAAGGCGCAAACGAATACGGCGAGCCTGTTTCCTGACCTGGTTGTCCGGGCAACGGGCCGGAATTTCTGCTGAATGACAGTGCGAACCGTAACTCAATGGAGAGAAAAAATGAGCTTCAAAACCATTTCCATTGGAATGCTACTGATGGCAGGAGCGACCACAGCATCAGCGGAGTGGTCGTTCAACTCCGGGCCTAATCCCAATGCATTTAATCAAACCGGAAACATGACCCTGGAACTTCAGTGTAACCGTATCCGCTTCGCTCCAGCTGGATATGAGGACAGCCAGGACATTGTGGAGAAGCAAGGGCTTTCCATTCGTTTTTTGAAGAACGGCACTACCGAGGTTGGGGCATTTCAGGTTGGCGCAGAAAACGCTGCCGTGCAGATCGTCGACAACTATCCCGTCGAGGTCAGTTTCAATAGTCAAGAGGACTATGGTTTTGTACTGGACCAGCTTGCGGCCAATGCATCGGTTAATCTGTCGATGATTGATCAAGATGTCAGCTACGGAATCTTTGACTTGAAGGGTTCCAGCGCAGCAATTCGGTCCCTTCGTTCCGCCTGCGACTCAGATGCTAGCCAAGGGACCTCCTACGAAGCACCCGAAGGCATCGTCTATTGTGGTGGCGGAGCGAAAAAACGCCAAATCGAATATGTAATTCTGGACAATCCAGAGGGGGAGTGGGACGCGCGAGTAACGGTCAACGGCGAGTCGATCAGAGCCATGACGGCCTACAGTTACTTCGGAAACTATGAGCCGCCCGCCGGATTTGTCGTCGCCCTGCTTGGGGAAGACAGGTCCGAGTTTCTGATTTTTAGCGAAGGCTCGGTAAACTGGCTGGAATACGGGGACTACAGATATGATCAGTGCAATTGATGCCACCTTCCAAACAGCTTCCCAAATAGTGCGTCAATTGAAAGGTTTAGTTTCCAGGTTTGTGCTGGTCTCTGGTCTAGTATGGAACTCACCAGCTGTCGCGGCTGATGTATCGCAACTTCCGCCCGGTTTGCAGGCGAAGGTTGATCTGGCGGCACAGGCCTGCGCGGAGTTCAACGACGGTCAGTTTGACTTAGACTGGGGTGCGGTTGAGAGGGTCGATCTCGACGGAGATCTACGACGCGACTGGGTTCTGAATGAGTCTGGTTTCGCGTGTTCAAGCGCCGCATCTCTTTATTGCGGAACTGGCGGATGCATGTCGCATTTTTGGGTTGGTGAAGAGGTGCAATCCTTGCTCAATCAAGGCTGGACAGTCGTTGATTTTGGGCGCCAACGCGTTGTTGTGGCAGGTATTCATGGATCCGATTGCGACGGAATAAACCCAACGCCTTGCGTTACGGCCAGTGTTTGGGACGCGGACGCTAAAACGTGGCGCTCGTCTGCTGGTGATTGGGAGTAAACTGCAATTGGGCACCGTATAGAAGCCTGAGAGCCTGTTTGTTCGATGGGTTCTCTGTAGCATGCAAACTTTGGGCGAAGTTTCAGCATATTAATTTATAAAATCAATCTTATACATGTAGAAGTTTAAACGCACCTACACCCAGTCTCGGAAATTGCAAAATCTTTTTACGAATGTCCGCTTCGGGCTCAAGGCAGACGTTCGCTCACCTACGCTCAATGACTGAATTGCGGACAACGCTGCCATCCGCATTTTTTTCCAAAGGACCGCAGACAGCCCAAAACGGACATTCGCAATTAGACTTTGCAATTCCCGAGAAGCGTAGCAGATCAACCATTTGCTCGCGCCGCGAGTGCTTGCGCAGCATCAGTTCACAGGAGCGGCACGAATGTCGATGCGTTGCTGCTGATGACGTCAGGCCAGTCATTCATAGCCACGAGGGAACCTTGATCACGTACCGCTCTTTCGCCGCACTCAGGCTCGACAAGAGAGACGCGGACTCAAGCTGCCATTCGCTGCTGGTCCGACCCCAAAACCCTACAACAACAGATTAATGCCAAGTAACTTCTTTCGGCGGTTCACCAGGCTACTTGGTCACGTGCTTGTTTCAAAACCACCTGCCTTGGCAGTACTAGCGTTGCGACGAGGGAAACTTCCTTGACTCTATTCTGGCTAAGGACCACAAACGTGCATTGGTAAAAATTACTCGACGCCGCGATGCTGCCGGCTTCGATGATCCAATGGCCTTCAGACTAACTGTAGCATGTGCCCCAGCATAGGAACGGGTTTCGCTGGGGTCTTCGCGATGAGCTCGTTCCTCGCAAGCATTCGCAATTGTCACCTGACATGCACCAGTCATTGCGTGACCCATGAAAGAAGGCGCCGTATGAACAGCACAAGGCTCATAAATTGCGTGCTTGATGCCCGATAGATCAGGTCTCAGGCTCAGTTTCAATCAGTCGTTAATCGTGTTTACGCGCTGCATTCTTTGTCTAATCCCGACACTCTTGGTGTTGCTCTCAGGAACGCAGCTTCCTGCCCAAGTCGGAGGCAATGCCGATGGATCGGTTTGTGACGAAGGTTTCGAAAACAAGAATGGATCGTGCCAAAGAACAAACGTACCCCAAAACGCATATTTAACGGGTAGCTCCTATGGCAGCGGGTGGGAATGCAATCACGGTTTTAAGAATGTCGGAGAACTCTGTGAGAAAATAAGAGTTCCTGAAAATGCCTACCTGGCATCAACCGGAGATCAGTGGACGTGCAATCGGCTGTTCCAGCGTGCCGGAGAAGAGTGTGAAGAAGTGATTTCGCCCCAAAATGGGTACGTCGAAACTCGGTTTGGCGTGCAGGAAATACACTGCAACTGGGGATTTCGTAAAGAAAACCAGGATTGTGTTGCAATAGATGTCCCAAAAAACGGTCGTCTGAGCGACAAAAGAAGCTCGGATGGATGGGTGTGCCTCAGAGGTTACAGGGCGGCGGAGAGCAGCTGTGAACCAGTGGCAATTCCACAGGATGCATATCTCGCCCCTGAGACTTTTTTTGGATGGAAATGCGAACGTGGTTTTCGCGCAAACCGGAACAGGTGCGATAAGATTCAAGTTCCTTCCAACGCTCATTTGAACCGAAGAGGTGACGGTTGGGAATGTAATCGTCCATTCACAAGACAGAACGATACGTGCACGGAAAATGTGCCATAACAATGCGTTGGTGGAAACCTATGCCGCATGAGAAATCAGGAAGGACAAAGCCGTGAACAATGACTCGATTGATGAAAACCTGGGCAAGAGCATCAAGGCTGAAAAGGCGCGTCGCCGGTCCAATGGGATAAAGATATCTATTGCATCGGCGGTGTTTGTCGCAGCGATAGTTGTAGTGGTGTTTCTCTGATGCGCAAAAATACCCCTCAAATTACCCTTTCCGGTTCAAAGATGTCAGCTCGAGGTCTGGAACAACGAGCATTTCAGGACCGCAGTGTTCGTAAGTCGCGGAACGCTGACGTATCAGGAGTGATTGAGGAAGAGTTTGGAAAGTACTTGATCAAGGCCGGCGTTCTGAGCGGCGATAGTGTTGCACGGGCATTTCCCAAACCGCCGGCCAAAACGCAGACAATGATTGCCGATGCAGTTGGAGAAACACCAGCATTGGCTATAGAAGCCTTGAAAGAAATTCTCGCAGAACGAGACAGGAAGCGTAGCGGTCAACGCCGTTTGGAGGGAAACTCCGGAACCCTCGTTCCCAGTGAAAGAGAATATGCCGAGGCATTGCGCCAGATCAGGCTCACCCCTGCGCAGGTCAGGTTGCTGAAAGCACTTACAATCGCGGGCAAGGACGGTCTGACCATTGGTAACTTGTCTCAGGCGGCCGGCTACAAATCGCGCGAAGCCTCTATCAAGGTCTTCAAGAAAATCGGGCTATTGATTGCGGAATATCTGGAGCTGGATCTTCCCGAAGCCGGATCGGCACAGAATGATGGAGCCGCACAGGTTCTGGCATTTTCTCACATCGAAAGTGACGACGAGCCCGCAACTTGGATTATGCATCAGGAACTGCGCGACGCTGTTCGTTCGGTTCTATGACGCACGTTCCAGCCCCCGCTTTTGAAGTGAGCTCTAAATCGGAACACATGCACGAAAGGTTGGTCACGTAGCTTATGTTGGAGAAACGACCATATCCGCTCGACCTGATTTATGTACCTGTGAAACGGGCAAAAACGCTTGATCAACAAAAAGTTCTGACGCTGGCCGAAGATATCCTGAAGAACGGCCAGAGGACCCCGATCCAGATACGCGCGGACAACAAGAGGTTCGTGCTGATCGAAGGCCTTCACCGACTGGAGGCCATTCGCGCCCTAGGCGGTGACACTGTGGAGGCATATCTGGTGCGCGCCAGACTACACTGAGTAGTTATTGGCGTTCGACAAAGCCTCGGAAAATGTCAGCAAGCGCTGGCTTTTTTCGTCCCAAAGATGCAATCGTGCACAGTGAAGGCTCTCATATAGAGTAATACGTTGGCAATTTTCCAACTCGGAATGGTCCCGCAAAACTTCGTTTAGCCGATAAAACGGTATGCGGCTGGCAAGGTGGTGAACATGGTGAACGCCAATATTTGCAGAGAACCAAAGCAGGATGCCTGGTAAGGCATAATGAGAACTTCCATGGAATGCGGCGTCCTGAAGGTTCCACTCTTCTTCCCGTTCCCATGTCGTGTGTTCAAACTGGTGTTGAATATAGAAAAGCCAAATACCAATCGAGGCGGCGACGATCATGGTTGGCAGGAATACATAAACCAGCACATCCAGGCCTCCGGTCCAAAAAATCAGGGCCAGGACCACCGCAATCACGGCGTTTGTTCCCATTGCGCTTGCCCAATACAGCCAGCCTGACCGCATGAAACCAAAGGGTAAGCGATTTTGCAGAAAGAACGTGTAGACAGGCACGATACAGAACAGGAAGAAGGGGTTCCGGATTAACCTGTAAGCGGCACGACCGGCCCGCTTGCGCTTCAGGTATTCCTCTACAGTCAACGTAGGGATATCGCCCATCCCGCGCCGATCGAGGTTGCCGGTTGAGGCGTGGTGAATCGCGTGGCTTTGCCGCCAGACGTCATAAGGTGTGAGGGCGAGAACACCCAAGACCCGGCCTGTCCAATTGCAAACGGTACGGTTTTTAAAAAATGATCCGTGACCACAATCATGCATGATGATGAAGAGACGCACCAGAAATGCAGCGTTAAGGATTGCCAGTGGAATAGCGACCCAGACACCAAGGGAAAGCGCAAACCACGCTGCGCCCCATAGTGCGAAAAAAGGGATAACAGTAATTGTCAGTTCAAAAACACTACGCTTGTTATCGGGTACGCGGTATTGAACGAGCGCCCGGGTCAATTCCTGCTTTTGCAACTGACTTTTTCTCCAACGGCTCTTGGGAACCCTCTGAACAAACGGGCACCCCAGAAGGATGCCCGTAGCAGGCTATGCGAGTGCCAGGTTGGAAGCGCTTTCGCGTCCGTCACGGCCAGCTTCGACGTCGAAGGTAACCTTCTGGCCGTCCTTCAATTCGCTAATGCCGGAACGCTCAAGTGCGGAAATATGCACGAACACGTCGCGCTTCCCATCTTCAGGCTCGATAAAGCCAAAACCTTTGGTTGAGTTGAACCATTTTACTGTGCCATTTGCCATGGTGGAAGTCTCCTAATGCTTGTCGCCCGCATCATTGCAGCGACTCGGCGTGGTCGGTCTGAATCGAGGGACTGAACGCCGAATTGAGGAGACAGCAGGTCGAAAAAGAAAAACGTAAGCCACGTATATATGGACTTTGGATACGCACGATACAAGCCCTGATGCATTGGCTAACAACAGAGGCTTTGAGACTGCCGGGCTCGAAACTGTTCAAACGAACCGAACCACCTCTGACCGCCGATGCCGTCGAATGGGAAACCCTGAAATGGGTCGACTGGTTCAACAACCGCCGCCTGCTGCAGACCATCGGAAACATCCCGCCAGCAGAAGCCGAGGAGAAGTTCTATGAACAGCGTAACGAGTTCGATAAAGTCGCCTGAAACGGAGTAATCAGCCTCCGGAAAACCCGGGGCGGTTCAAGTGTCTATCTTGACCCTCGGGAAATGTCTCAGGCCAGATTGTTCTTGTGCGCTTTGCCGTTCTTCATAATCACATCAAAATTGTCCGCAGAGGCCATGACCGTAAGGTCGGCAATCGGGTCTCCGTCCACGAGCAGAATATCTGCGTAGGCTCCGGGTTGGATGACACCGACTGGACCAGCCTGGTAGGGATTACGCGGGCCGGTCAAGTCCCAAAGCTGACCATTCAGACCTGTTGCCTGCCGCAAAATCTCGGCGTTGCTGAACCATGGCGTCCTGAGCTGCAATTCCTCCAACTGCGTTGCTTTCGTTTGCCTCGATCCGACAAAGTCTGTTCCGAGTGCAATCTTAGCGCCGGACTCTCGCGCTAATCGAAGCATGGCGTCGAGACCATCAAACGCCATCTTTTGGCGTTCTGCCTGGGCGGGCGTGAACCCTGCCGGAATGTCTGCTGCAAAAAAGCCAACCTGGGTTGAAAGCCAGACCCCTTTTTCCACGGCCAACTCCATCGACTCAGGCGTCATGAGGTTGCAGTGTTCAATACATTGGTAACCTGCCTCAATGGCGGCCCGAACCGATGTGTCCATGTATGCGTGCGAGGTCGCGTAAGTGTTCCAACGTTTGGCCTCCTCTACTGCCGCTTCGAGTTCTGCCGGCGAATACTCGTTGATATCCAATGGGTCGTAGAGGCCAGTAACGGCGCCGCCTGAAAAGACTTTGATGAAGTGCGCACCCTGCCGGAACTGCTCGCGTGCAGCCGCCAGAACTTCAGGAACCCCGTCTGCGAAAAGTGTGATCCCAAGCCGCTCCGCTTCTGTGAACGGCGGCCCGCCGAAGGCTCTCGGACGCACGGATCGCGGCCGAAGATCGCCATGACCGGCGGTCATTGAAATCGCAGCGTTTGACGCCTGAATGCGCGGACCGGGGTGGAGGCCCTCGTCTATGGCGCGCGCCAAACCGAGAATGCCGCCACCAGTATCACGGACACTGGTAAAGCCACGCATCAGGGTGGCTTCACTTTCGCTCAATGCCAATGCAGCAATGTAATCTGGACGTGCTGTCAGGAAGCCAGCAGGGTCCTGGTTCCACTGGAGGTGCACATGCATGTCGAGGAGCCCCGGCATCAAGGTCCGTCCAGCTCCATCGATGCGCGGCACTTCTGGCGCGGCATCAGCTGCGGGCGAGACATCCTTGATCATTTCCCCTTCGACAAGAACGTTCGTGAGTTCGGTCAATTCATCGGACATCCCGTCATAGACACGCACGTTCGTGAAGAGTGTGGCATCTGGGGCTTGAGCACGAACTCGCGCCGGGACCAGCGCCAGCGCAGTGGTCGATGCGAGACCGGATAAAAATGCGCGTTTGGAGATCATATCTTAACCCTCAAGATGGCGAAGAAGTTATTGAAGGCTACCTCAGGCTCGCCTGTAAAACCATCTGGCAAACCTGATGAAGGGGGTGACGTAAGGTATAGATTTTTTAGGGTGTTAAACTGAAGGTAATCCTTCGCAGCAAGAACACCGCTTTGGGTTCAAAGCAGCCATGCGGCGCTGAGGCGGGCCGCGTGACCACCTTGGTGGAGCCTCCTGACGCCTCCGGCCCAGAGCGGACTTTTAAGTAGCGCGCCGAGAATGGCGGCTTCGAAAGCCACAGCGAACAAGCAAGCTGCCCAACCCGGACGATGTGCGCCGCTACTCGGTGTGTCACACCGCACGGATCTCGAGTTACTCGCGACCGACGTCGCGCCTACCTTGGTGGCGAGTGTGTGAAAGGCACTGCGGGTATTGAACGAAACGGGCGTTGCGTTGTTCGAACGTTGGCTTTGGCAACTGGCAAGAAGGTCAGACGGGCCTTAACGTGGCGCAACACGTCAGACACCGAGACTACGGACCAGAAATGAAATCCGAGATTCCAAAACACAGCGCAATCTGGGGACAGATCATTGTCGGTGAGTTGAAGAAAACAGGCCTTTCCGAGCGGGATATCCGAAAGGAGTTCGGGATAACCAGATCTCAACTCGAAGACCCGGATGCTCGCTGGTCCTTCGACAAGACTGCCTGGTTGTTTGAAAAGGCGAGCGCTTTGACCAGGGACGACCTTGTCGGATACCGCCTGGCACAGTCGCCGGACCTGGTCAGGAAGGCCGGGTTGCTCGCCTATGTCGGCGTTTCGGCACCTACCGTTGGCGGTTACCTTCGAAACATCACCCGTTTTCAGCGCGTGATCGGTGACGCGAGCAAGACGGCCATGGAAGAAGGCCCGGAAACCACCCGGCTGACCTGGCACTACGATGTGCCAGCAAGCATTCCGACCGGGCAATATGCCGAGTTTGGAGCCGTTGGCACGGTCTTCGCCCTGCGGGACTACTCCAATCGGCAAATCCGTCCGACGCATGTTCGGTTCGCGCATCAGCGGCTGACCGGCACCGAGGCCCTCGACAGGTTCTTTGGCTGCAATGTCCTGTTTGGTGCCGCGGAGAACAGCATTGCCTTCAAGGCGGCTGATATGGATGTGCCGCTGTTGACGGCCGACGACAACTTGCAGCGGACGCTTTCGGTCATTTGCGAGAACACGCTGGCTCGGATGCCGCAGACACCCAACAGTGTGGCCCGGGTTGTTGAGAGGCAGATCACGGCGCGTCTTGCAGCCGGCACGGCCCAGCAGGACGCAATTGCGGCGGAACTTGGGATGAGCGCCCGAACGCTGGCCCGCCGACTGACCGACGAGGGCACGAGCTTCGCAGCGGTCGTCGCCAATCTGCGAAAGGCTCTGGCCCGGGACTATCTGCTCAACAGCACGCTTCCGCTCACCGAGATCGCCTATCTTCTCGGATATAGCGACGCCAGTACCTTCAGCACGGCATTCCGAAGATGGTACGGACAGCCCCCCAGCGACTTCAGGGAGCAGCCAGCAACAGAAGCGCCCCTGGCATAGGGCGAACGATCTGAGTAGAGGCCGGACTGCTCGGATCATAGGCCCGCACTTTCACGTTTCTCCGTCTTCCTGAACCACCCTGACGCAACAAACCCGGCAGGCATGAGGCCTGACGGGTTTGAAGCAGATGCCGGATCTCTCCAGCGTCGGTTGGAAGGGGTAAACCGTTCCGGTTGTCTCGTTGCGGGATCAGCGCTTGTGCTTGTTGCCACACTTCTTGCGATCGTCCTTGCGATCTTGACGATCCCGGTCTTCGGCGATCTTGCCACCGAGCGCACCGGCGGCTGCGCCGAGGGCCAGGCCGTCCTTGGCGTCGCCGCCGGTGATTTCGGTCAGCACGGCGCCGGCCACAGCGCCCTTGAGGGCTTTCTCACCGATGTCACCGGCATTGGCGGCCATCGGGGCAGCGAGGGCGAGTGAGGCGGCAAGGGCGGCGAATACGGTGTTCTTGAGGGTGTTTGTCATCGGTTCCAACCTTTCTGACGGTGGCGACCTCCGTGGCCGCCTTCTGTGGAAAGATCTAAGCGAACCGCCATGCCCCCGCTTGAGAGCATCCGACAGCTTCATTGGAATGGCTGACATTGCAGAGCAACAAGCCAAATTCGACGGTTGTTCTGCCGTCATGACTTTCGCCTGACGCAATGCCAATCATCCAAGGGGTCGCCTCCTTGGCCGCGATGGCTGCATGGGCCGTTCCGGCGCAGGCACGACACTCCCAACCAGACGGCATTCTATCCGCCGCTACTCAGGTCAAAGATTGATCCGCAGCCTCAAGCCGAAAACGGTCGTGTCCTGATCGTTGAAGCCCGGGTTGATCATGTGCTGGACGTCCGCCGTCAGGGCGACATTGTCCGACAGGTCCAACCGATAGAAGGCCTCCATTGTGGTCTGGGTGTCGAGCGTTTCATCTACCGGGTCCGCAACGGTCGCGCCAAACCCAAAGAGGTCGTCATAGAGGCCCGGCCGCCATAGAAGTCCAGCGTTGGCTGCGCGTCGGGCGATCGGCGCCTCACCCTCCGACCAGCCGAGGCGTCCGTAGATCATGAATTCCTCGTTGATCGTGTGGTTGGCAGACAGGATCGCCCCGTAGCTCTCCGGCACGCCTGCCTCGGTGCGTTCATCGACGTGAAATACCCCGAGGTGAACGTTGGTTAGAAAGCGCTTCGAGCGTTCGGGCGTCCATCCGATCTCGGCGTATTTGTAGAACTCGGGGCCACCGGGAAACCACTCGACATCGGTCAGCGAGCCGTTTGCATCCGACAGGACACCGAGGGCATAGATCTGGTCGGTCAGGAAACCGCCCCCCGCAATGCCGAAGCCGGGATCGGGGATCGGCAGGACCGGGCTGAACAGGATCGAGAAATTGGAGAAAGTCGTGCGTGGGTTCACGTAGCCGAGGATGTCCGAGTAGTCTCCCGGATCGATCCGGCCGGCCACGAAACCGGCCTTCCCGCCAGCGAGCGTCTGGGACCAGTAGGCGACGGAGAGGGTCGTGTCGGTGTCACTGAATGTCGTTGCGGTGACGCCCGCATAGCCGATTTCCCCGGCAAGCCCGCTTGGCGCGATGTCCGTGCCGAGCAGATGGCGGTTCTCCAATGTGAAGACCAATTGCCCGGGATTTTCGCCGCCGCGATTGAGCAGCGTCCACTGGCCCAGAATGCGCGCCTGGCCCAAGGCGGCCTCGTCGATATCGGTCAGGCTCTCGGTCGCGGACTGGTAATAGGCCTGGTAGTCGAAGGAGAGGTTCAGGCCGGTGCGTTCGGCAAAGCGTTGCCGCGATGCCTCCAAGGGGTCCAATGCCGCATCCAGCCCCGGCCAGCGAGAGTCCTGCAACCGCCGCACTCGGTCTTGTTCCAGTTGGGCCTGCGTGGATGCCGGGCCACCGAGCGAGACCGCTGCGGCGGCCTCCAGGGCGGACGTTGGCCGGCTTTCCTGCGCCAAGGCTCCGGTTGATAACCAGAAGCCAGCGACGATGACCGTACCGAGAAGCCTTGCCTGTCCCATATGAGGTCTCTCTTGTTGCTCTTGATTCTTCTTCGGCCCGCTCATGCAAGTATCGCCAGTACGACATCCCGGCCCGTCCAGAGGACGAAGGCCGAAAGCGTAGCCGTGATCATGGCAGGCACACCGTCTTTCCAAGTGTCCCAGATCAGATGACAACCGATTGCGCCAAGCGACGTGCCCAGAAGGGCAGCGGCCCCGAGCGGCCCGAGCAAGCTGCCTTGAAACCAGATCGCCACCGCCCCGAAAAGCTCGACACCACCGACAAGCGCCATGATCTGACGGTTCAGCCCGTATTTGACGAACATCGCCGGTTGCGTTTCGAAGATGAGCTTCTGCCAGCCAAGGATCTTGATCGAACTGGCGAAGAGAAAGAAGGCGGACAGCAGGCCAATGGCAACTATTTGCATAATACGACTCCGCCGACACACAGGGCTGAAGTTCATTTGATGTTCCCTTCTGGATCGTCCCGAGTGTGCAGTCCGGTTACTTGAGATCGTCCTGCGCCTTGATCTCCGGCACACGGGCGAGGGCTTCGGCCATGTCGGCGCTGCTCATCAACTCGATCATCTGGTAATCCTCCAGCAACCCGTCACCGAGACGGCTGACATAGAAGGCCTGGATGAAGGTGGGGTCGTCCGGCAGGGCGACGGTGATGTAGTTCTTCCCGTTCCCAAGCCCCCAATAGTAGCTCAAAAGCTCGCCGCCGAGCGCCTCGATCCCACCCTTCACCGAGGCCGCGCGGTCCCCGGGATTGGCGATCTGCATCTCCCAGGCGGCGCTGTTGGATGCGCCGATAAACAGGAAGGTGCGCATGTCTTTTGTGTCCTGCGCCGCTGCAACTGTCGCAGAGACGCAAAGGGCTGTCGAAAGAAGGATCCTGTTCATCTTGCCACCCGGAATTGCTTCGATGTTGTGGTCAGTACAGCATGGCTGCCCTGACCGTTCTTGTGCATTCAATGCCCCGGAGCTCCGGGAATGGAGTGTTCCAGCTCGGCAGGGCGGAGCGGGAACTCGGAATGCTCATCCTCTGGCGTTTCGATGTCGGCGTGCCAGGTGAATTCCTTGTCCCCGAGGTCCAGATCGATCTCGCCCCCTTCGATGACCGGGTAACGGATCGGCTGCCCGGGCCGCAGGTCGATATTAGCGACACCGTCGTCGATAATGACCTGCCCGCTCACCAGAACGTAGGGGATTCCCTTGGTGAAGGAGCCGTTCATGCCCTTCTTCATCGATGATGTTTCGGTGATCGTGTCGGGGTCGAAGATCGTGATATCCGCGATCATGCCTTCCTGCATCCGGCCGCGTTCCTGCATCGCCTTCAGGCCCACCTTGGAAAAGTACTTCGCGGGAATGTAGGAGGCGTTGTTCACCATCTCCATCAGCGCGATGCCCTGTTCACGGGCCTCGCGGAACACGATGCCATAGGTGCCGGCATTGCGCGGGTGCCCCCCGTACTCCGTGAAATCGGCCTCGATCGGCAGCGGTTCGCCATCGACGGTGAAGCCGACGATGTCGTTGGCGATCGCAATATCCTTCATGTGGATCCAGCGCTCCAGGTCTGCTTCGGGGCGGACTGTGATGAAAATCGGCTTGCTCGGATCCTCCTTCTGCTGCCGGAAGAACTCCTCGTCGGACTCGTAGAGTTCGCCGGTGCTGGTATCGAAGATATCGCGGGTCGGAACGATATTGTTCGCCTCGATCTTGTCCGGCAGCAGTTGCGGTGTCGCGATGTTCGGATTGCCGGTGATGGCCGGGTAGTATTCCGCGAAGATGGTCATTCCGCGCATTTGCAGGCGGCGCGCAAGCTCGTAGATTTCTTCCCACCCCTGGTTCTGGATGTGGGAAAGGATCAGGGCCCCGTCGAGCGCAACGGCGTTTGCGATCACCTCGTTTGCGCCCAGGGAATAGTAGAGCGGCAGGCTCTCGGTCGGACCGAAACGGGTATGGGCGCCAAAGAAGCGGTCATACTTCTTCGCCATTTTCTGAAGCGCGAAAATCTCCTTCGGATAGGTGTTGTATCCCATGTATCCCACCGTCGTGTTGACGGTGATCGCCCCGGCGCGAAGACCCTTTTCATACATGGTCATGACTTCGACGAGCTGATCCGCAGTCGGAATATCCAGCGCCCAGCTGGCATGTCCGTCTTCTTCCTCGGCTGCACCGCGTGACTTGAGGATGTAGGTCGGATCGGATGCCAGCTCGACTGAAACCCCATCCATCACGACACGCCGGATCTCCTCGTGCCCCATCCCGGAACCGAAGTTGAGAAAGGAATTGCCCTCGTACTTGTCGTAGAACAGGTCGGCATCCGCCACGCCGCTCTCGGTATCGAGGATCGTCGTCGTGCCATCATGGGCCATCATCTTCTGATCGAAGCCGCCAAAGGAATGCGAATGGGTGTTGATGAATCCCGGCGCGACTACATGCCCGGAAACGTCGATCTCGCGCTTGCCCGTCAAGGCATCTTCGGTGATCGCGGTGATCCTGTCGCCGGTCACGCAGACATTGCGCACGGCATCAAGATTGGTTTCCGGGTCCATGACGCGGCCGTTGAGAAGCGCGACGTCGCACTCCTGAGCAACCGCCATCGAACTGCAGAGGGCCATGAGAGTGGCAAGAGTGAGGTGTTTCACGGTCAGTCCTTCCGGGATGATTGCGTCGGGCAAAAAAACGCGGGGCGGACGAGGGAGACCGCCCCGCGCTCTCCTCAGTCCAGCGTGTTCTTGTAGATCACGCCGTCCTTCATGATGACCTTCAGGTTGGGATCAGGATCGGCCAGAAGAAGGATGTCTTCGAGCGGGTTGCCATCGACCAGCAGGAGATCCGCGTAAGCGCCTTCCTCGACCACGCCGAGCGGGCCGTCTTGATACGGATTGTTCAAGCCCGTAAGCCGGTTCATGCGGGCGCCGTTCGATGTGGCCATGCGCAGAATGTCGAAGGGTTTGAACTTGGCCTCGTGCAGGTATTTGAACTCGTCGTTCATCTTCTTGTCCTGCTCAAGCGTCTGGTCCCAGTTGTTGATGAGATCGGTGCCCAGAGTGTAGAGGTCGATCATGCCCGGTGTCGTCTGGATCACCTCGATCATGTTGGCGGCGGCGTCACGGACACTCTTCCATTTGGCGAACGAGGCTGGCGTGTAGAAGGCTTCCGCCTGTTCGGTCGTCACCGAGTAGACCGGGGCTACCGCCGTCGCGAACATGATCTGCTTTTCGACCATGATCTCGGCGGCCTCCTTGGTCAGGAACGGGATGTGCTCAACGGTCTTTGCACCGTTGTCGATACAGTTGCGGATCGCCTGCTCGGTGAACACGTGGCAGGTGACGTAGGTGCCCCATTGCTCGGCGGTCTTGACCGCCATCTGGATCTCGTCCGCCTGGTACTGAAGCGAATGCAGCGGGTCGAACTCGGACGTGACCCCACCGCTGACCATGACCTTGATCTGGGTTGCCCCGCGCCGCAGGTTCTCGCGCACCGCCATGCGGATCTGCTCCGGGCCATCCGCGATGAAGCTCATGTCCGTGTCGACCCAATGCGATGGGCCTTGCCCCGACAGGGTTGGATGCCGGTCGTTCAGCTTGCGGAAATCGGCATGGCCCGATGTCTGCGTGATGAAGGCCTCCGAGGAATAGATCCTCGGGCCGGGGAACATACCGGTATCGATGATCCGCGCGATGGACTTTGCCGGTCCGCCGAGGTCACGAACCGTCGTGAACCCGTTCATCAGGATGCGCTCGGACCGGATCGTTGCAACGCCACCAAGATGGAAGGGCGTGATGTTCTGGCGCAACCCGTCACTGAGCGGGTTGAACACCAGCAAATGCACGTGCTGGTCATGCATCCCCGGCATGAGCGTGCGCCCGCCGCCGTCAATCATGGTTGCGTTGGGCGCTTCGATCCCGTCCGTCGAAATTTCCTTGATCAGGTTGCCTTCGACCAGAACGCTGGCGTTTTCGATCCGCGCCTCGTTCACGCCGTCAAAAACATGGACATTGGTGAACAGGGTCTGCGGCAGCGCTTCGTCCTGCGCAGAGGACATGCCGGCAGCGAGCGACACCACGCCCGCCAGTAATGTGGACTTGAAAAGATGCTTCATAAGTTTGCCCTTCCGCAATGTTGACGGCGGGGCCAGCGCCGCGCCGAAAGTTCAGTTCAACGTGTTCTTGTAGAACTTGCCGTCCTTCATGATGACGCGAATGCTCGGCACGTCCTGCCCGCGTGGCTCGGCATCGAACCATGTATCGACAGCGCCGATGGCAGTGATGTCTTCGAGCGGGTTTCCGTCAACGATGAGGATATCGGCATAGGCACCTTCCTCGATCACGCCGAGCTTGCCTTCGGGATAGGGGTTTCCGCGTCCCGTCAGTGCGGCCAGTTCGCCGCCATTCGAGGTCATCATCTGCAAGGCCCAGAGGTTGCCGAACTCACGCGCCATGAAAGCCTTGGTGAAGTCCATCGACTGCCGGTACGGCACACCGGTCAGCAGCACGTAGTCGGAATCGAACACCATCTTCGGCTTGTACTTCCGCACCAGATCAAACAACTGCTCGCTGTTTTTCCGCAACCAGAGGAACTTCGCCGTCGGCGGGAAGGTCGGGTCCTGGTGCATCGGATGCTCAAGCGCCTCGGGCGCCAACGCGGTCAGGTTGGGCGAGAAGAACGCTTCCTTCTCTACCAGCTTCTGCATCGTCGGTTCCGTTATGGTCAGGCCGTGATCCACCACTTTGACCCCGAGATCGAGCGCGCGCGACAGGTCGCTATCCATGAAGACATGCATGGCGACATAGGAATCCATGTCCCCGGCCACCTCGACGGCAGCGGCGATTTCTTCGTCTGTAAAGGCGGACTGGTAGATCGGGTCCTTGATGGAGGTCACACCACCACTGACCATGATCTTGAGGTAGTTGGCCCCAAGCGCAAAGTTCCGCCGCGCGCCGTGGAGCACTTCGGCAGGGCCGTCGACAAGCCGCGTGATCTCCAGCCGTTCAAGATTGCTTTCGTTCTTGCGTTGCCCGGCGATCCCCCAGTCGCCATGACCACCGGTCTGGCTGAGGCAGGCGCCGGACGAGTATATCCGCGGGCCCGGAAGCGAACCCTCGTCGATTACCGCACGAAGTCCACCATGTGCACCGCACATGTCGCGCACGGTTGTGAAGCCCATCGCCAGCATTTCCTGCGCAAAGGCCGCAGAACGTGCGCCGATCTCCTCCCATGTCGTGTCCTGAAGGCCCGGGATCGTGCCATCCTTGTACATATTCACATGCACATGGCTGTCGATCAGTCCCGGCATCAAGGTGCGTCCGCCGCCGTCGATCACATTGACCTCGACCTCTTTGGTCTCGATACCGCGTTCGGTCTGGATGGTGAAAGAATAGCCGTCGATACCGCCAACAGGATCGGGCAGGCGCTTGCTTCCGCCCGTTCGAACTTCGACTTCCCACGTGCCGGATTCGGGAATGTCCTCTGCAATCTTGTGAATCTTGTTCTTGACGACGAGCACGTCGACATCTTTCAAGCCGTCATTCACCCCGTCGAAGACCATCACGTTCTTGAACAGCGTGACCTCCGAGGGAATGTTGGGGATATCCTGCGCAATGGCAGGCGTCGTGAGCGCAATTGCCATTGACATGGCCGGCAGCAACGCCTTCAGGTTGAGTGTTGTCATTCGGTGTCCTCCCAGGGGTCGGTCTTCCTGCGGACCGATCCTCCCACTATGCACATGTGCCCCGAGATTCTTTTGACCCGCTGATCCCGTGGTGCATTTTTCTGACCCGATCCGGTCAATTTCAGCCAATTTCTGCTTGGCCGTCAGGCGCCCGCGCCCGTAGCGTGTCGGAGAGCGAAAGGGTGATGTGGATGCCGCAAGGAGAACAAAAGGACGGTTTGTCCCTCGTACGTGCTACGGTCCTCGGCCCCGTCGTAGCGATGATGCGGCGGCTCGATGCGGATCCGGCCTTTGCGCTCGGGCTGCATGGATTGAGCGAGGAACAGGTCCTGAACCCGGCCGAGTTCATCCCGCATGACACGGTCTATGCGGCGCTGGCCTCCATCGCCGACATCACCCGGCCGGATATCTGCGCCTTGGCGGGACAACAGACAGACCTGTTGAAGTTCCTGCCGCGTGGGGCGCTCCTCGGCCAGTCGGTGACCCTTGGCGATTTCTTCACCCGGTTCACCCAGATCGTCTCGAAGGAAAGCAACGCGGTGTCCTTCCGGCTCCTGATCGAGGAGGAACACGCCTACTTCACCACCAGTCGCAATTTCGAACCCGAGGTGTCGCCGGGCCATTCGGACGCCTTTCTCGTCGGGATCTGGATCTCCCTGCTGCACCGTGTTCTCGATTTCCGATGGGATCCAACCCAGGTTGTTCTGCGCCTCTGCGACCCGACCCTGCTGCCGGAGCAGTTTCATGGCGTGCGGGGCATCAAGTGCAACAACAGGGGATTCTCCATCCGCTTTCCGGCGGCCTGGCTGTCGCTTCCAATCAACCCCGAACTCCTCGTGAACCACGACAATGATATCGAAGAACCGGTTCAGGTCGATGTGCCCCTGGACTACCTCGAAGGCTTCGAAATTCTCGTGCGATCAAGGCTGTCCGATCCGGCGCTGACGGTGAGCGAGGCCGCCCGGATGTGCAGCATCACCACCAAGGTGCTGAACAAGCGCTTGTCCTCCTACGGAACAACGGCGTCCAAGGTGATCAACCGGCTGCGGATGGAAAAGGCCTCCGAACTGCTCACCACATCTGATCATTCGATCAAGGAGATCGCCCAATTGGTCGGCTTGTCCGAAACATCGGCACTCACCCGAGCCTTCACGCGGAACTTCGGCATATCCCCGAAAGATTGGCGCAATAAGGAGGCACAAGAGGCCCAAATTGCCGGAGCGCCTGCAGATTAGCCTGACCCCGCTGCGACTTCTCGACTACCGCAATCTCTTGGAACCTCGGTCGCCAATGGTAATGCCGAAGAGATGCATGAACCGGCGAGCCCTTCGCGGGGAGCAATCGATGGGAAAGGAGACCTCCATGCTATCCGCAGCGAACTCCCGCTTGCCGCCCATCGCGACAGTTTCTGCGGAACTTGCCAATGGGTAATCTGGGCTCAAAGCCGTCATCCGACGGCATTAGCGATTAGACCGGTTTGTGGTTGCGAGCGGTCATTGGGGCCGCTCTCAGGATTGGTCCGACTTCGGCCCTCCCAGTACTATTCAACGAGTTTTCAAGCTCAACTCCGAGATCCTACCGTCGCCTGACCCTCTCTCGATTACGCTCCCGACGTTCGATGTTGATCCGGTGGTCGCGGCCCAATGCCCGGTAGAAGCCCGGTCCCTTGGACCAGTTCAGAAAGTGGGCAAAGCTGTCGACCTGATCGTCGTTGCGTCCGCGTGGAAAGGACTGAAGCTCCCGTTTGAATACCGGCAGCCAGGGTGCATCTGCAGGCAGATAAACCTTGCCCTCTTCGACAGGACCGCAAGCGGACTGGAACCGGGTTTCCTTGTCCTTGTCGGGTTTAATGCGTTCGTAGCGCCGACGGTCATCACGAAACAATTCGTCCAAAAGAGGTTTGCCGGAGGCCGCATCTTCGATCAGGACACGATCGGGATCCCAACGGCCGACAAGTTGCAGTGCCTTGGCTTTCAGGTCTGGGTAGTCTACCTGCCCGCGCCAGACGTCGATAAGATGCCACGCATTTTCGCGGAACCCCCAGGTTGTACAGACAGAGAAATCAGACCGGGGGTCTGCCGACATGCCCGTATCCCAGCTCTGAACCACCAGTTGGAACCAGCGGCGATCTTCGATGGTCTCGTAGGTGCCAAACCACTCCCAGCGCAAGGGCGACCCGTCGGGAGCAATGGGGTTCTGCTGATACTGGCAATTGAACACGGCCGCGCCCATTTCGCGACGCTTGGTATCCAGCGTTTGCTGATCCAAACGGGACGGGCACAGGAGATCACCCGGTTTGCGGCGCATGACCCTTCCACGCCCAAGAGGAACCACCTCATGGCCTTCTGCGATGGCAGGCAGATTCAGATGCCGGTAGGTCCCGCGTTCGAGCAGATAACCCGGCGGATCCATCTCGTGCAACCGTTGCGCAACCATAACCACACGCCCTTCGGCCGGATTGTCGAAGCGCAACAACAAGGTCCCCTCAATGAACTCCTGCGCCTTGACCAGCTCGGCTTCGGAGCCGGCATCTCCGGCTTTCAGCAGGTCATCGATGATGATGTAATCGGCGCCATGACCGGTGACAGAACTTCCAATGGAGACAGCCTTACGGCCGCCTCCCTTTGTGGTGCGGATTTCTTCTGAGGTGTTGCCCTTATTAGCCAAGACCGTTTCAGGGAACATTTCCCGGTACCAGCGCGCAGACATGATCCGACGACAATCTTCGGAATGTTTGCGCGCCAGATCCAACCCATAGCTGGCAACGATGATCTTGGCGCTGGGGTTTTGACCGAGAAGATAAGCGACATATGCAACGGCCACGGTGACCGATTTCAGGCAACGTGGCGGGATGTTGATGATCAGTCGCTTGTTTTCGCCTCGACGGACATTGTCCAACTCATGGCACATGGCCCGCACATGCCAGGCCGGATCAAAGCTGCGGTCAGTTCCCTGGTGCAGCGTGCCAAACACACGCCAGACGAAGGGAAATAAATTGTCCCGGCAAACCTCGCGAGCGGCTTGCACGACGATTTTTGGATCAGGAGTCGTCATCTTCCGCCTCCTCGTTTTCCAGATCACCGTCACCGTCCAGTTGGCTGGAAAAGAAATCCCGGAGGATGTCGTAGTCGACAGCGTCGGGCTCAACCGTACGGACGCTTTCTTGCGCGTCCAATTCACTTGCGTTGAACAGATCTGTGTCCAGCTTAAGCAGCGCCATCAACAATTTCGTGTCGCCCTTCAACGCGCCTGCCGTGAACCGCTTGGCAATTGCCTCAGCCTTGGAAATCCGGATTTCGTGGCTGCCTTCACGAACCGTAATCTTGGTTTCCAATTCACGTTTCAAGCTGGCATTCACCCCCTTGGCACCTTTCGGCCGCCCTTTCGGATTGCCGGATCGGCCTTTTTTGAATTGGGTCGCTTTGGGCGGTTTGCCGTAGCCGACCTCATACTCTTTTGTATCGTCAGACATGACCCACCTCCTGTTCTGAAGTGGTATCGTTGGCCGCAAAACGCGCATCGAACGTCTGGCCTGTTACCGCGTGCACGGCGCTCTCACCGGTCATCTCCTGCCAACGGCGGATGGCCACATCGACATAAGTCGGGTCGAGCTCAATAAGCCGCGCTTGGCGCCCGGTTTTCTCAGCTGCCAGCAGAGTCGCGCCGGACCCGCCAAAGGCGTCCAGCACGACATCGCCGCGGTGGCTCACATCCATGATGGCATCTGCAACCAGAGCTGTCGGCTTCACCGTGGGATGATCCGCGAGATCCGCCTCGCGCCCTGCCCCAAAGCTGTTCACACCGGCGTAATCCCAGACGTTGGTCCGGTTGCGCCCGTGTTTGCCCAGCTCGACGTTGTTGATGTGCGGCGCACCAGGCTTCTTGAAAATGCAAATCAGCTCATGCTTTGAGCGATAAAGGCTGCCCATGCCTCCGTTCGTCTTGTTCCAGACGCAGAGATTGATGAGGTCCAATCCAGCTGCTTTGCCCGCCGTAATCAGTTCTTCGATATGACGCCAGTCCATGCAGATCATCGCGATGCCTCCGTTCGGCAGGCAGTCAAACAACTGCGTGATCGCGCCTGAAAGAAAGCCGCGGAACTCGCTATCCGTCATTTCTCCCGACGCCATGGCAAACTCGCGGTATTCGGCGCTATTGCCGGACCGCACATGCCCATTGACAGGCACGTTGTAAGGCGGATCGGTGAAGACTATCTGCGGGGTCTCGCCTTCCAGCAAGGTGTCGTAGCTCTGGGCTTGAAGGGCGTCCCCGCAGAAAATGCGATGATCTCCGAGAACCCAGAGGTCGCCCGGCTCCGTGACTACGGGTGCCGCAGGGTCCGGCGTCTCAACAGTTTCCGCTACAGATACCGTCACCTCACCGACGCTGTCGATAATGATGTCGATCTCCGGTGTTTCGAACCCTGTGATGTCCAGATCAAAGTTCAACTCGCCATCAAGGCTGAGGTCCATCAGCTCGGCAAATTCGATCTGCAACGCCGCTTCATTCCAGTCCGACAATTCCGCCAGCTTATTGTCCGCAATGCGCAGAGCGCGCACTTCCGCTTCTGACAAATGATCCGCGACAACAGTCGGTACGGAATTCAACCCCAGGGCCTTAGCGGCCTCATAGCGGCCATGACCCGCGATGATTGTGCCCGAACCATCCAACAGGATCGGAGTGACAAAGCCAAACTGGGCCACCGATGCTTTCAGTTTGTCGACATTCTTGGCCGCGTGCACGCGGTTGTTGTTGGCGTAGGGCTTGATCTGGCCGATCTGGGATTGGATAACTTTTTCGGCCATCCAGGTAGGCGTATTGGACGCCCGAACGTCGCTGTGTGTGTTTTTGGCAGGCATAACCGCCTCCTTTTGCGTGACGCCGCGCGGACGTCGAGATGGAGGGATCGCGCTGGAAAATCGGAGAGAGCACAAATCGCAACTCCCCGGACCAATCGATCCGAGACGTTGCTCCTTTGAATGCTCTCTGCGGAAACCTGTGTTTCCAATGAGTGCTGCCTGCGGGAGCAGTTTCCCGCCCTGATAGTCCGGGCGATTAGGTCGAATGTAGGTGCCATCAATACGAGACGCAACCCCCCAAACTAAAAGTAACCAATTAAGATTGTTGACGAATAATCGGGGGTACGCCAGCAACGCCCTTCAAAACACACGCCTCAAGTAATCGCTTCAGAAAGAGCTGGACTGTTGCCGTCAACCACGCATCACTGAACCCACGCCCGAGCCATTCGGGCGCTCCTCGGTACCGGGGTTCGGCATCTAGCCAGCCCCAAATCAGAGGAGACAATACATGTCCAAGCGGAAGCAAACCAAAATTGACAAAGTGCAACACTTGTTGCGCCGCCCGAGCGGCGCCAGCCTTGAGGCGCTCTGCAAAGCAACGGGATGGCAGCCTCATTCGGTCCGAGCAGCTCTAAGCGGTCTGCGGAAAAAAGGCGTCACAATTGAACGGCGGACATCCGACAAACCAAATGGACCATCCACATATCATCTGGCGGCGGGAACTGGAGAAGCGTCATGACCAAGACGAGCGATGTCGCCGATCTCGCCGCCATGGGTCGATCGGATCTGGTCACGCTTTGGCAGCAACTGTTTGATCAACCCGCCCCCGCCATGCTCAGCCAACCCTTTCTGCGCCGCTTTATCGCCTTTGAGATGCAGTCCCGCCGTCATGGCAGGCTACCCCGCCAGGTCAAAGCCACGCTGGAAAAGGGCTCTGGGAAGAAACCCCAGCCTACATGCCCTGCCCTAAAACCCGGCGGGCGCCTGCTACGCGAGTGGAATAGTGTGACCCATGTAGTCGACGTTACAGAAGACGGCTTCACTTGGAACGGTCGGTCCTATCGCTCACTCTCGGCCATCGCCCGAGAGATTACCGGCGCGCATTGGTCAGGGCCGCGTTTCTTTGGGCTCACCGGCAAGGCGGCCAAATGAGCCCGCGCCGTAAAATCCGATGCGCCATCTACACGCGCAAGTCCTCAGAAGATGGTCTGGATCAGGACTTCAATTCGCTGGATGCGCAATATGAGGCCTGCGCGGCCTATGTCGCAAGCCAGCGACATGAAGGCTGGACCCTGTTGTCCGGGCGCTACGATGACGGTGGCCTGTCGGGCGGCACCCTAGAGCGACCCGCCCTTCAGCGCCTTCTTGAAGAGATCGATGCCGGGCGTATTGACATGGTGGTGGTCTACAAGATTGACCGGCTGACCCGGTCGCTTGCCGACTTCTCTAAGCTGGTCGACCGGCTGGAACAGGCAAACTGTTCTTTTGTGTCCGTCACGCAGGCCTTCAATACCTCATCTTCCATGGGCCGGTTAACGCTGAATGTGCTGTTGTCCTTTGCTCAGTTTGAACGGGAAGTCACCGCCGAACGTATTCGCGACAAGATTGCAGCGTCGAAGAAGAAGGGGCTTTGGATGGGTGGCAACCTGCCTCTGGGCTATGATCGCCACCCCGATCCGAAGGCAAGAACGCTGGTGGTGAATGAAGAGGAGGCCAGAACGGTCCGGCATCTCTTTGGGCTTTATGACGAGCTTGGTTGCCTGCGCAAAGTAGAAGAACGGGCAACGGCAGAAGACCTGCGGTCAAAACGGGTTGTTCGGACAGATGGCAGTGTGAAGGGGGATTGTCCGCTGTCACGGGGTCAAATCTATTACCTGCTGCGCAATCCGGTCTATCTCGGAAAAATCCGCCACAAGGATAAGATCTGGGACGGACAACATCCGGCGATCATCGATCAGGACATCTGGGACCGGGTGCAGGAAAAAATGCGACAGGCCTCCAACCGCTCGCGGGCACGCGGCGACTCCGATGCGCGCCAACACTCCACTGACCCCGGGGCCTGGCTCACCGGTCTGCTGTATGACGAAACTGGTGATCGGTTGACGCCGACCCACACCACGCGCAAAGGCCGACGGTTGCGCTACTATATCTCCAATCGACTGATCTCAGGCGGCAAGGATATCTCTGGCTGGCGACTGCCCGGCCCAGCGCTGGAAAACGCGGTCATTGATGTCATCGTCAGACATTTGCAAGACGCCGCCGCGGCGCACCAAGTACTGGCGCAGCCGGAGGCCGGGTCAGCCGAGGCAGTTCAGACTTCAGTTGCGGATTTAGTAACCCGGCTTCTAGGCCATGGCTGTCAGATCGGCGCTGCTCTTCTGGCCAAAGGCAAACTTGCACGAGGACAGATCGACCTCGAATTTAACCCCAAAACTCTGGCAAGCGCACTTGGCATCGCGGCCGATCATCTGCACCCGGATCTCACCCACGTCACCGCATCTTTCGATCTGTGCCGCCGCGGCGTCGAGGCCAAGGTCATCGCCGGAGACATGGCACCCCAACCTGATCCCCACCTCCGGTCCATGCTGATCCGCGCCCATGGCTGGGCCCGTGATCTGAAGGCCGGAGTTCAACTGATGGAGATTGCCCGCCGCGAAAGCGTCCCTGACGCCTTCATCCGCACCCGTGCTCAGCTCGCCTTTCTCTCACCAAAGATTCAACCGGCGATTCTCGACGGGAGCCAGCCGCCCGAACTCACACTCAAGCGTCTGGTCAGCGTGACCCACCCACTTGAATGGTCCGAACAGGAACGCCTGTTCGGCTTCTGACATCTCCAGCTCCTGCGTCCCTGATACAGACTTCGCCCTCCCTGATCCGGCGGAACAATTCCCTGTTCGCACGAGGAAATTCCCTGTTCCACCTTTTAGGGAATTTGCAACATAAACCTCTGAGAAACATACAGTTCTGATAGAAGAAATGACGGAAGTCAGTCCCGGTTTGCGAATATTCCCTGTAAGTTGCAGGTTATCAGGGAAATCCAGCCCAAAGCGACCCCGCTAAAATGCGACACTGAGACTCGCGCCTGAATTGTCCTCTGAATGTACGGTTTGCTTCGTCTCTGATTGAAAGCGCATGCGCCAACGCGCGGGAATTGCGTAACAATTCCGGATCAGAAAATACAACTGAAGTGAGACAGGTATGAGTGGCGGGGAGACAGGGATTCGAACCCTGGGGACGCTCTCACGCCCAACGGTTTTCAAGACCGCCGCATTCGACCACTCTGCCACCTCCCCGGCGCAGGCAGCGGTCTAGGACGAACATCGGTTGGTGGCAAGTCCAAAAGAGGGATTTCTTGCCGAAGCCGGACCCGCGGTCTTTCCTTGAAACAACCCGCAGGTTATGATTTGCGCAATGACTGCAGGAGGCTGGCAAAAGAACCGGTCGAACCGCGGTTGGGGCCAGCCACGCAAAGGCCCTACAGGCAAGGGATAACACAATATGAAGCGAGCGACAGAGACACGCTTTGGACCGCGGCCGTTGGCGGTGCTGGTTGTTGCAATGACTGCGCTGACGGGATGCGACGAAGCTTTGAACGCAGGCAAGTCTTCCTCGGAGGCAGCCAGTGACGATGGGCAGACCCAAAGCGACACCACGGAACTGTTCCCCGAAGTCGCCAGCGGCTCTCAGCGCGATGTTGAAGCGCCGGAGGTCTTCGAAGTGACCGAGGCCGGGCTCTGGGATGGGCGTCCTTCGTTGGGTGGCATCTGGGTGGCACACCCCAGCGCGTCTCAGCCCGAGCGGGTCGCCATCAAGAACACAAGCAACAACAAGACCGTAACGGGCGCCTTGTTCCGCCGGGAACGAAACCTGCCCGGGCCGGCCCTTCAGGTGTCCTCGGCAGCGGCTGAAAAACTGGGAATGCTTGCCGGCGCTCCTGCCCGTCTGCAGGTGGTTGCACTCCGCCGCGAAACGATCGAGCCGGAGCCTGCGCCGGAACCCGAAGCAGCCCCGACCGAAGAAACCGCAGACGCCGCCGAAGCAACCGCAGCCCAAGAAGCCACAACGGCCGGGCCCGACGAAAGTGCCGAAGAAAAGCCGGCCAAGCGGAAATGGTGGCAGAAAAAGACACCTGAAAACACCGGTGCCGTGGTCGCCGGTGCTGCCGCGGCCGGAGCGGCCGCAAGCGCCGCTGCCGAAGAAGCTGCGCCCGCAATTGAGGAAGCGGCAGATGCGTCCGCGACCGCTGCATTGACGGATCCTGTCGTCGCACCGCCACCCGCCCAGAAAAAACGCAAGTGGTGGCAGAAGAAAGATCCCAATGAAATTACCGAGACGCCATTGGACCCGATCGCAGGTGCCGCGGCCGCTATTGACGCATCCGAGCCGACGCCGGCTGCGGCGGCCAGTGCCACAGCCGCATCGTCGAACCTGACCAAACCCTATGTTCAGATCGGAACGTTCGGAGTTGAAGCGAACGCAAAAGCCGCGGCCGAAAAAGTCCGCACGAACGGATTGGCGGCCGAAGTTCTGGAACTGGAGTCGGCGGGCAAGTCGGTCTGGCGCGTACTGGTCGGCCCTGCCACAACCCGCGCCGAACGCAAAGCGATCCTCGGAGATATGAAAGACCTGGGCTTTACCGATGCCTTTATCGTGAAGAACTGAACAGGAGGGTCCAATGCTGACCTCATTCAAATCGGCTGTTCTGGCCGCGGGCCTTGCCCTGCTGGCCCTGCCGGTTCACGCCTTCGACACGTCCGCGCGCGCGGCCTACGTGATCGATCAAACGACAGGCACTGTGCTGTTGTCGAAGAATGCCGATGAACCGCTCCCACCGGCATCGATGTCCAAGCTGATGACGCTCTACGTGGCATTCGAAGCCCTGCGCGACGGTCGATTGACGCTGGATGAAACGCTTCCGGTCTCGGAACATGCGATGAGCTATGGCGGCTCGACCATGTTCCTGAACACGCAGGACCGGGTCCGGGTCGAGGACCTGCTGCGAGGCATCATCGTCCTGTCCGGCAATGACGCCTGTGTCGTGATCGCCGAAGCGCTCAGCCCGGACGGTACCGAGGCCGGCTTTGCGCGCTACATGACCCAACGCGCCAGGCAGATGGGCATGAACCACTCGAACTTCACCAACTCGAACGGCTGGCCTGCCGCAGGTCACATGATGTCGGTTCATGATCTCGCTGTGCTGGCCGACAGGCTGATCACCGATTTTCCCGAATATTATCCGCTGTTTGCCGAGGAAACCTTCGAATTTGACGGCCGCGCCCCGTCGAACGTGAACAACCGCAACCCGCTGCTGAAACTGGATATCGGTGCCGATGGCCTGAAGACCGGCCACACGCAAGAGGCGGGCTATGGCCTTGTCGGATCGGCCAAGCAAGGCGATCGCCGGGTGGTCTTCGTTCTTTCCGGGCTCGACAGCATCTCTCGCCGGGCAGAGGAGGCTGAGGCCGTGGTTAACTGGTCGTTTCGAAATTTTATCGAGAGGACAGTTGCCAACGCCGAGACGCCGATAGCACAGGCCAAAGTGTGGATGGGCGCGCAAAAGACGGTTGGGCTTGTGCCCGACGGTGACCTCACCCTTCTGTTCCCCGTTCTGGGCGATCAGAACGTGCAGGCCGAAGTCGTGTATCAAGGCCCGATCAACGCTCCGATCGCCAAGGGCCAACAACTGGCCGAACTTGTGATCCAGCCCGAAGGTCTGCCGGAAATCCGGCGCCCCCTGGTCGCGGCCGAGGATGTGGCGATGGGCGGGTTCCTGGTGCGGCTGATGACCGTGGGCGGCATCGTCCTGAAAGACATGATCAACACTCCACTGGAGTCGATGTGAGTCCGCGCGGTCTGTTCCTGACATTCGAGGGGATCGACGGTTCGGGCAAGTCCACCCAGGCCCGCAGGCTGGCAGAAAGCCTCGAGGCGGCCGGACATGACGTTGTTCTGACGCGTGAGCCGGGCGGTTCGCCCGGGGCCGAGGAAATTCGCCGGTTGGTCCTCGAAGGCGACCCCGACAGGTGGTCGGCGGAAACCGAAATTCTTCTGTTCACGGCCGCACGACGCGATCATTTGGAGCGCACGATCGAGCCGGCCTTGAATGCGGGTAAGATCGTGATTTGCGACAGGTTCGCCGACAGCACCCGAGTGTATCAGGGCCTGTCGCGCGGAGATCTGCGCGCGTTGGTGGACCAACTCCACGGCCTGATGATCGGCCGCGAGCCAGATCTGACCTTGCTGATCGATATGGATCCGGAAATCGGGCTATCCCGCGCCAAAGGCCGGCAAGGCACCGAAGAGCGGTTCGAGGATTTTGGCCCGGCCCTTCAGAAACGTATGCGCTCGGGTTTCCTTGCGCTGGCGGACGAGTTCAAGGACCGGTTCCGTGTGATCGATGGCAATCGCGACGTGGACAGCGTGGCCGTGGATGTGAGAGAAACCGTCCTGAAGGTTCTGCGGTAATTCACGAATGAGCGACGACACACCCACACCGGACCAGGCGCCCGGCGCGTTTCACCCGCGCGAGACACCCAGGCTGTTTGGACAGGATGCGGCCGAGCAAGCCTTCCTGACCGCATTTGCGTCTGACCGGCTGCATCACGCGTGGCTTCTCACCGGCCCTCGTGGTGTGGGTAAAGCTACCCTGGCATGGCGCATCGCGCGGTTTCTGTTGGCCACGCCGCCGCTACAGGATGACGGGCTGTTCGGCGCGCCCGAGGCTCCGACGACACTCGACATCGCTCCGGACCACCCGGTTGCAGCAAGGATGCTGGCCGGGGCCGAACCCGGTCTGGCCGCGATCACCAGATCCCTGAATGATCAGGGCCGCCTGCGCAACGAGATCGTTGTCGATGACATCCGAAAATTGGGGCGCTTCTTCGGCCTCAGTTCCGCGGACGGAGGGCGCCGCGTGGTTATCGTGGATGCGGCGGACGAAATGAATGTCAGCGCCGCAAACGCGTTGTTGAAAATGCTCGAAGAGCCTCCTGCCCGCACGACACTGCTGCTGGTTTCGCATCAGCCGTCACGGCTGTTGCCGACGATCCGCTCGCGGTGCCGCACCCTGCGCCTGGCACCGCTGTCGCCCGAGGACATGAAATCGGCGCTGGCACAGACCGGCGCCGACTTGCCACCGCAATCCGACCACCTCGCGGCTTTGGCCGCCGGTTCCGTAGGCGACGCGGTACGGCTGATCAATCTGGGCGGAATGGAGATCTATGCCGAGCTGATCCAGATACTTGGCACCCTGCCCCGCCTCGACCGCCAGCGCGCGCTGGCTTTGGCCGAAGCGGCCGCGCAGCGCGGAGCAGCCGAGCGCTATGACCTGCTTTTGAATCTGATTGACATCGCCCTTTCTCGCCTTGCTCTGACAGGTGCGACCGGCGCGCCTCCGCAGCCCGAAGCTGCGCCAAACGAAGCCGAAGTGCTGTTGCGCCTGTCATCCTCGCGCCCACAAGCCTTGGGCTGGGCCGAGGCCGCATCCATCATCACGGCCCGTGCGCGGCACGGGCAGGCGGTGAACCTTGACCCTGTCGCCGTCGTCCTAGATACGGTGTTCAAGATTCAGGAAACCGCCGGTCCGAGCAGATGAGCGACACGCCCCAACCTCCCGCAATCACTGACAGCCATTGCCATCTGGATTTCCCGGATTTCGAAGGCCAACTGGACGCAATCATCGCTCGTGCAGCCGAAGCGGGCGTGACACGCATGGTGACGATCTGCACTCGACTGCGCAATGAGCCGATCGTGCGCGCGATCGCCGAAACACATGCCCCGGTTTTCTACGCTGCGGGCACCCACCCCATGAGCGCGTCCGAAGAGCCACTGGCGAGCGTCGACGAACTTGTCGCATTGTCCCGACATCCGAAATTTGTCGGCATCGGCGAAACCGGGCTGGACTATCACTACACCGCCGACAGCGCCGAAATCCAAAAACGCTCGTTGCGGGTTCACATTCAGGCCGCCCAAAGTACAGGCCTGCCGCTGATCATTCACGCCCGTGCAGCCGACGAGGACATGGCGACGATTCTGCAGGACGAGTTTCGGAACGCACCTTACTCCTGTGTGATGCATTGCTTCTCGTCCTCGGCCGAACTGGCGCGGGCGGCGTTGGATTTGGGGTTCTACCTCTCCATATCCGGCATCGCGGCCTTTCCAAAAAGCCAAAAGCTGAGGGATATCTTTGCGGCGGCGCCCGTCGATCGAATTCTGGTAGAGACCGACGCACCATACCTGGCCCCGCCACCGCACCGGGGCAAGCGGAACGAGCCCGGCTATACCACTTTCACGGCCCGGGTCGGCGCCGAACTGTTCGGCCTGGACTACCCGGATTTCGCCGCGCAGACCCAAGCGAATTTTGATCGACTGTTTGCGAAGGCGGCCGCCTACCCGGTTGCCGCATGAGCATGCTGCGGTTCACGATCCTGGGCTGTGGCTCCTCTGGCGGTGTCCCCCGGTTGGGTGGGCATTGGGGAGACTGTGACCCGCAAAATCCGCGCAATATCCGCCGCCGATGCTCGATGCTGGTTGAACGGGACGGGCCGGACGGCACGACCTCGGTTCTGATCGACACGACCCCGGACATGCGCAGCCAACTGCTGGACACCGGAACCGGACGCCTCGACGCCGTTGTCTACACACACTCACATGCCGATCATGTGCACGGCATCGACGACCTGCGCATGATCGTTTTCAACATGCGCGCGCGGGTGCCCGTTTGGGCGGATGGCGACACGCAAAACGCATTGCTGGGGCGGTTCGGCTACGCGTTCATTCAACCCGAAGGCTCGCCCTATCCACCGATCCTCGACCTGAAGACAATTGACGGCCCGTTCGCGATAGACGGTCCAGGAGGGTCAATCCCGTTTCGCCCGTTCAAGGTGAACCACGGATCGATCGATGCGCTTGGTTTTCGTATGAATAACCTGGCCTATCTGCCTGATGTTGCGGAAATCTACGATGATGCCTGGCCCGAGCTTCAAGGATTGGACTGCCTCGTGATCGACGCGCTGCGCCGGAACCCGCATCCGACCCATGCCCACCTGGAAAAGACCCTTGGCTGGATCGAACAGCTAAAGCCGGCTCGGGCAGTTCTGACCAATATGCACATCGATCTGGACTATGCAGCCGTCGATGCCGAGACCCCGGACCATGTCGAGCCTGCCTATGACGGCATGGTGATCCGGCAGCCATTTTAGGACATCGGATTGCACGCGCTTCCCCCAGCTCTGACCGAACAGCCTGGATTGAGGTCGTGACATGTTGCAAAGCCTGATCGACGTCATCCTTCCGGTCTTTCTTGTGATTGGGGCTGGTTATGTCTCGACGCTGACGGGCTACTTCAAAGAAGTTCATATTGACGGGTTGATGAAGTTCACGCAGGGGTTCGCAATCCCCTGCCTGCTGTTTCTGGCCATCGCCCATCTGGATCTGAGCGCCAGCTTTGACCCGCGCCTTCTGGGCAGTTTCTATACCGCCGCAGCTCTGTGTTTCCTTGCGGGGGTTTTCGGCGCTCGCCTGATATTCAAGCGCGAATGGGAAGACTGCGTCGCAATCGGGTTCTGCTGCCTGTTCTCGAACTCGGTCCTGCTGGGCCTGCCGATCACCGAACGCGCCTATGGGCCCGACAACCTGACCGGAAACTATGCGATCATCGCGTTCCACTCGCCGTTCTGCTACTGCGTCGGCATTACCGTGATGGAGGTCATCCGCAACCGAGGCAATGGCGGTATGCGCATGGCTCGATCGGTGCTTTCGGCAATGTTCAAGAACGCGCTGATCCTGGGCATCGCTCTGGGCTTCATCGTCAATCTCACGGGCGTCGGCATTCCGGCAGTGGCAGACGAGGCCTTGAGTCTGGTGACCCGCGCCGCATTGCCCGGCGCCCTGTTCGCCCTGGGTGGAGTTCTGGTCAAATACAAGCCCGAAGGCGACCTGCGGACAATCGGCTATGTTTGCTGCGTTTCACTTGTTCTGCATCCAAGCCTGGTCTGGTTGTTCGGTACAGCGACCGCCCTGCCGCAAGATCTTTTCCGCTCGGGCGTTCTGAACGCGGCGATGGCGCCCGGTTTCAACGCCTACATCTTCGCCAACATGTATGGCCGGGCCAAACGAGTTGCCGCCTCTTCGGTGTTGATTGGCACAGGCGTGTCCATTCTTACGGTATGGATGTGGTTGACGTTGCTCGGATAAAGACGAATTGACTTTGCGGGAGGGCGCCACACCTATCCCGAAACAGAACAAGGAAGCTCCAGCATGCCGACTGCCGTCATCGTAGCGCATGGCCAACCCTCCGACCCAGACCCGGCCGAGGCATCCCTGGCCAGACTGGCCGCTCGGATTGATAAACTGACGGATAGAGTCACAGTCAGATCGGCGACCCTCGCCGCGCCGGGCGCGTTGGAAAAGGTCCTTGATGACATTCCGGACGGCAGCGCGATTTATCCATTGTTCATGGCGAAAGGGTGGTTCGTGACTTCTGCGCTTCCCAAACGCCTTGAAGGGCGTGCAGTACGGCAACTAGACCCGCTGGGCGTTGACCCACAGCTACCCAACCTGGTGGCGCGCGCCCTGCAACCCTTGATCGACGAGCAAGGTTGGAGCACCACGTCGACGGATCTGCTGATTGCCGCACACGGCTCAGGCCGCAGCCGCAACCCGGCAGCTGTCACCCACGAATTCGCTGACCGTTTGGCCGGGTTGATATCTCTGAAATCAATCCACTGCGGATTTGTCGAAGAACCACCATCGATCAGTGACGCTGCGAAAATGACCGGGGATCATGCGATCTGCCTGCCGTTCTTTGCCTGCACCGGGGGCCACGTGTTGGATGATATTCCCGCCGAGCTGGGCAAGGCCGCATTTCGTGGCCCGGTGCTGCCTGTGGTCGGCGAGTTGGACGAAATCCAGTCGCACATCGCGCGGACATTGGACGGGGCTTTCGCTGAGTAGTAAAGCAACCAGCCTATCGACGCACCGGTCTACTCCGCTGCCCGCGCGTCTTCGGAATAGAAGCGATGGCACGACCGACCGTTTCGCTTGGCCTCGTAAAGGGCCAAATCCGCCGCGTGCAGAATCTCAGCCGGTTTCGGGGACAGAAACTGTGACGTAAGTGCGGTCCCGATGCTCGCCGAAATCGCGCAGGTCTCGCCCTCGAAAACCATCGGTTTCTGAAGGCGGCCAATCAGGCGATTGGCGATCCGTTCAAGCTGAGCCCTGCTCGACAGGCTTTTGAATATCAGAACAAATTCATCGCCGCCGATCCGGGCGACCGTGTCGTCGCTGCGGGTTTCTTCCAGCATGATCCGGGCGGCCTGGGACAGCACATAGTCGCCCGCGGCATGCCCCAATTCGTCGTTCACGGCTTTGAAGAAATCCAGGTCCAGATGCATCAACGCAAAAGTGGATTTCGTTGAAACCAAATGCTCGAGAATGTGGTCCATCGCGCGCCGGTTCTTGAGGCCGGTCAGAGTATCCGTATAGGCCTGTTCCTCGGCCGCAAGCATTGCCCCTTGAAGCCGCAGGTTCAACGATCTCGAAGCCTCCATCGCCGCAGACTTGGCCTCGACCAGGTAGAGCAATTCAATCGCGAGGTCGGTTCCCGAAAAATCCGCACTTGTCAGGGCATAATCCCGTACAGCGTCCAGGATCGAGATCCCGAAGGACAGGTTGATAACCGCGCCTGCATCGTCAGGCAGCGGTGCCACCAAACCCTTCAATGCTGTGCGCGGTTCATCGTGAAGCTTGAGATGAAGCTTGGTACCGGCCGTCGCCATCAACGCCGGCAGAGTCGTTACGGTTCTGGGCCTTACCAGTTCAAAAATTTCCAGAAAACCGCTGCCGACCATCGGCTGGTCCGGGCGCAGTTTTTGCAGTGTCGGCCCGACCTGAAGGATACGCCCATCCTGATCCACCAAGGTGAACATCGGGCACAACGTCTCCAACATCCTGCCCAGTTGATCCAGATCCATCATCAGTTCCGCGCCCCCAGATCAAAGTGACGACCCTCGGCAAAGGCGCTTTCGACCAAAACCATCGAGATGACGTCCACCCCGCCCCTCTGCCCGGCATGCGTCAGAATCACGAGCGCGCCATAGTCGTCCGCCATTGCTCGCAAAATCCCGATCATGACATTGGCATACCCATCCAGCCCGGGATGGCAGCGCAATTCGAATTCGGTGGGCGAGCACTCCCGCAGTTCCAGGGCAGGCAATTCAAGGTCAGAGACCGCCAGTTTGACCCGGTCGGCCAGATCATCCAAAGACTGCAGAAACTCGACATAGGTAACGCCACCAAAGCGCAGAAGGCGTCGCAATCCTTCCATGTTTGGGTGTGAGACCAGATAGGTTCCGAGATCCTCCAGGAACTCGTCCCGCGAACGGTTCAATTGATCGCAGACCACGTCCAGCAGGCGATATGACTTTTCCCGGTCGTAGACGAGCATCGCTTCGAACTCGGCGAACCCAAGTTCAGCGGCCTCGGTCGCCCGAAGCCAGCGCTCACGCCCATAGGTCGCGCATACAAACGATTGAACGGCCCTGTTGATCAATCCGTGCATGAATGCCCTCAAAAAGGTTTCATGCCCGATCCCACCTCAAAGATCTTAACAAAGGCCAAATGCGGCAGTTAAAGATGCGGAAAATTCACGAAAATCTCAGGCTGAGACATCTTGCCATTCCGGCTGCCTGCCCGGTGGTGCGCTATCAGAAATCGGTCGGCGCGCCCCCTTCGGCTTTGCGACGTGCGACGAAGTCAGCCAGTTCCTCTCGGATCGCCTCATCCATGGGCGGAGCCTCAAAGCTGTTGATGATCTCCTTGAACATCAGATGCGCCCGTTCGGCTGTCCAGATCCCGCCCGCAACTTCCCAGCCCTCGTAGTTTTTCCAATCGCTCAGGAAGGGTTGATAGAACGCGGTGGTATAGCGATCCTGGGTGTGTTGGATGCCAAAGAAGTGCCCATCGTTCCCGACCGCGCGGATGGCTTCCAGTGCGATTTCGTCTGGGCCTGTGGCGCAGATCTCAGGCTGCATATACCTTTGGATTTGCTGCAATATCTCGCAATCCATGATGAACTTCTCCGGGCTCGCGATCAGGCCGCCCTCCAGCCATCCGGCGGCGTGATAGACCATGTTGGTCCCCGACTGTACCGCCGCCCAGAGTGAATTCGACGTCTCCCAGACGGCCTGGCCGTCCGGTACATTGGCCGCGCAAACACCGGACGAGCGCAAGGGCAGCCCATAGAACCGCGCCATCTGGCCGGTCATCTGGGTCGACCGGATGTATTCAGGCGTGCCAAACGCGGGCGCACCGGACTTCATGTCGACATTCGAGGTGAATGTCCCGATGACACATGGGATGCCGGGTCGTACGTACTGGAACAAGGCAATCGCACACAGCGCCTCGGCCAACGACTGCGCAACGGCCCCGGCCATCGTCACCGGGGCCATGGCCCCAGCCAAAGTGAACGGCGTGACGACAATGGCCTGCCCCCGCCGGGCCAGCCGCAGGCACCCGTCGATCATCGGGTGGTCGTGTTTCAGAGGCGAGGTCGAGTTGATGTTGGTGTACATGCGCGGCGACGCCTCGAATTCCTCGTGGCCGAGACCGCCTGCGATGCGCACCATTTCCATGACATCCTCTACGCGCTCTTTGCCCAACGAATAGGCATGCATCGCCTTGTCCGTGAGCGTGAGTTTGTCATACAGGACATCCAGGTGCCGGACGCTGGCGTGCAGGTCAACCGGCTCGACCGGGTAGCCTCCGGCAAAGTGGATGCAGTTGAAATACTGCGTCAGCTTCAACAGGTTCCGGCACATTTCCCGGTTGCCGGGTACCTTCTTGCCGATCTCCATGTCCCAGTAGTTCGGCGGTGACGAGACATTTCCGAACAACATCGTCTTGCCGCCGATCTCGATCGTGTGGTTCGGGTTGCGCGGCGTGATGGTAAAGGTCGACGGCGCCTTGGCGACCATTTCCATAACGAAGTCTCGGCCCATGCGCACGTTGTCGCCGTTGACGATGCATCCGGCGTCACGCAGGATCTCCAAGGCTTCTTGATTGTAGAACTCGATGCCGATTTCCTCAAGAATACGCATGGCACCGTCATGGATGGCTTCGACGCCCTCGGGGCCCAACGGTTCGGTTGGCCGGTCGATGTTGATCGGCGGATTCCATGGCATCTGGTCGATGACTGCCGCACCTCGGCGCGCTGCAGCGCCTGCGCGTCCACCACCCCTGCGCTTGCGAGTATTCGTGTCGGCCATCTGTTCCTCCGGCGTTTGTTACTCTCAAACAAGACCCGAAGTCCGGCCTCTGGCCGCTCTGTCTGCGACAGCCAAGGTCGGTTTCAACTCATGAACCGCCGATTTTCAGGCAAGGCGCTTTAACGAAGGTTCAGCCAGCCTGGGATGTGGCTGATATCGGGAAGAACGACATCTGCCATCGGTGCAAGATCCTCAACCCTGGCCAATCCGGTCAGAACACCGATCGTGGTCATGCCGGCGGCGCGACCGGCCTCCAGATCGTGCAGACTGTCGCCGACCATGGCGATCCGGTCCTGTGCGACGCCAACATGTTGGGCAAAGGCCAACAGCTGTCCGGGCCCGGGCTTGAACCCGTGGCCACTGTCATACCCCGCAATGAAATCGAAATAGGTCTCGATTCCGACCGAGGCCAGGTGCCGTTTCGCCGGCATCTCGCCGTCATTGGTCGCAACACCCAGCTTCTTGCCGGCGTCTTTCAAGGATTGCAGAAACGGTGCAAGCGCAACGGCCTCGACCTGAGGCGCATGGGCAGAGGCCGCATTCAAGGTCTGAATCAGATCCTCGCGGGACCAGCCGTCAAGGTCCGGGAACAACGCGTCGGCGACCTCGTCGACGGTGCCAGCGATCACGATACTGTCCTCGGAATAGGTCTCTGTCGCAACGTCAAAGCCAATGCTCTTTCCAAGCACGGTCGCACGCGCATTGTCGCCCTCGCTCAGACGCAGCAGCACCGCCTTGCCGAACGCCCCCCAGGTGGCGGCGAAATCAAACAGGGTTCCGTCCTTGTCAAAAACCAGCGCATCAATCGACATGCATTCTTGCTCCTGCGCGGACCCGTTCAGGTCCAATGAACATCCGCGCCGCCTGACAGGACGCTTCGGGCCTGAGCCGGTTGATCGTAAGGGACAGCGTTTGCGTCACAAAAGGCCAACACCCACGAATCGTCAAGCATCAGAAATTCCAGCACCGAAGCAAGAAACTCGGGCTCTGTGGCGCGGTCCCTCAGGTCATCCGTCGACGCGCCGGTCGAACCAAGGAAAACAGGCAACAATTCATCGTTCCCAACAAGCCACCCAAGCGCTTTCAAGGCCAGAGTTTCGGCGAATTCGGCAGAGATCGGCATGATCAGGCCCCGGTTCGAAGATTTGGAAAGGGTTTGTTAACCAGACTCATAAACACTTTGACAAGGCATGCAATCTACGGTGAAAACAATGTCCGTGCAGGGAACCATCCTTGTCCTCGACGGGGTCTCGACCAATCGCATCATGCTGAAGGTGCAGCTGATGGCGGCGTGGTATCATGTCGTGCAGGGCGAGAAGCTGGCTGGTCTTGGGGCGTTGCTGCGGCGGACCCGGCCGGATCTGGTGCTGACGGCCCAGACACTACCCGACGGAGACGCGGGCGACGTCAAAAGACTGATGCTGTCCGTTCCGGCCCTGCAGGATGTCCCTGTGGTCGCGATTGCGCCTCAGAACGATCGGACCGCCCGGCTGCGGAACCTGTCCGAGGGGCTGGATGACGTTCTGGCCTATCCGTTCAAAGATACGCTGTTGCTGGCGCGTGTGCGAAGCCTGCTGCGCGCCCGTGCGGAAACTCAGGATCTGAAGAACAGTGGCAACCCTCAATCCGTGGGATTTGCCGAAGCCCCCGCAGCAATGATCACGCCCGCGCGGCATGGTCAGATCGCCGTCTTGGCCCACACCGCACGTACTCGCACGCTGTGGCACAAGGCCCTGAACGGACGAACGCAGCATTCGGTGTGCAGCCATACCCTGCCCAACCTCAGCGGAGTCTTGTCCGGCACCATACCTGACGCGATTGTTGTCGAATTGAACAGCGATCCATCCGGCCTGAACATGTTGGCCGACCTCAAATCCCGCACCGGCACTCGGCGGACTGCTCTGATCGGAATCATTCCCGATGACAACGCCACTCTTGCCGCCGAGGCCCTGGATCGCGGCGCCGATGCGATTTGCCTCGGAGGGTTCTGCCCTGACGAAGTATCGCTTCGGGTCGAGGCGTTGATTGCACGCAAGGCGCATGACGAGCAAATGCGCGACTCGTTGCGCCGTGGGCTTGAGGAATCGTGGATCGACACGCTGACGGGCCTGAACAACCGTCGTTTCGCACAGACCGCGATGGACCAATTGCTGCACAGTTCGGTGCACAAACAGCGGGGTTTTGCGATCATGCTGGCCGACCTGGACCACTTCAAATCCATCAATGACCGTTACGGCCACAGTGCCGGTGACAGGGTTTTGGTCGAGGCCGGAAAACGGATGAAGCGCGCTTTCGGACCTGACGGCTTCCTCGCCCGCATCGGAGGAGAGGAATTCCTGTTCGGACTGCCAAACGCGACCCGCGAAAAGGCGCTCAGGAAGGCGGCCGATATCTGCAGCGGCGTCAGCAGCGTACCGATCGTCCTGCCGGACATTCCTGCCCGGCTTCCGGTGACGGTCAGCATCGGGCTGAAGGTATGCGAGCCACCCTTCTCCCCACTTCCAGACGGCTCACTGTCGGCCGAAAGCCTGATTAAATGCGCGGACAACGCGCTTTATGCGGCAAAACAGGCAGGCCGGAACCAGGTGTGGATGAAACAGAACGCGGCCTAAGCGGGTCAGTCCTTGCGTTTCTTGGGATCCGGGCGCCGCTTCAACACGTCTTCCAAGCGGTCGGCATAAGCTTTTCGTTCTTCGTCGGACATGGCCGAAACCCGAGCCAGCCACTGCTCTTGCAGAGCCGCCTGGATTTCGTCATTCGCCCGGGCTTGTTCTTCCAGCAGGTTCTGGACTTCATCGCGGTCGAACGGAATGGCCCGCAGCGCCTTGCCAAGCGCCTTGAAATCACGAGACCTTTTCTCGGCCCCGCGCCGATGCTTGTCGGCCAGATCGCCTCTCAACGCCTTGCGTTCCGGATCAGGAAGAGCGCGGTACAGGGCAGGTCCAAATCCGGGAGGAACATCGTCCCGCACACCATGAAACCGCAGCGCAGTCCCGATGATCACTCCAGCGACCAGCAGGTTCAGACCAAGGGATACGACCAGCAGCACAGGCACCCAGCGTCGTGGGGGTTTGACGTCTTCATTCATTCCGCTTCCTCCAGAAACGCGGCCTCGAGACCGAGATTGGCGACCATGTAGGATGCATCCTGGGTCATTATGTAATTCGCCGGGTCCGGCAGAAAGGACGGCGCGGCAAAACCGACCCATGCGCCAACCACGCTGGCCGCCGCAAGCCCACTGAGCGCCTGCCAGCCCCCGAGACCGGCAACGAGATTGCCCAGAAACCCTTGTGACTTGGGTTTCGCTGTTTTTGTCGCCGCAAGCCGGATGGCCTCGGCATCCGTCAGGATACGAACCGCCAAATCGTCGGGCAGATCAACATGTGCCTGCCGTGCCTCGGCAAACAAGAGATCCAGTTCTGTATCTTGGTCAGACATGGTCATACCCCAACTCTTCCTGACGGCCTGACAGTATGGCCGTCAAAGACCGCTTTCCGCGGGCAACAAGACTTTCTACCGCTTCTACGGAAATCCTCATGATTCCCGCGATTTCCGGATTGGACAACTCCTCGATATGCCTGAGAATGACAGCTTCGCGCTGCCGTTCGGGCAATTGTGCCAAGGCCGCTTGCAACGCATCCACGCGGGCGTTTTGCTGCATTCGGTCCACGACACTGGGCTGGTCGTCCTCAGGCTCTGGGACATCGTCCAATGTGCCTGCCGTTTTCTTCCGCCGCAGATCGACACACAGGTTCAAGACCACGCGGTACAACCAGGTCGAGATCTTGGCCTGCCCCGGAACCCAGTCCGCCGCCACCTTCCAAAGCCGAAGCATCGCTTCCTGGGTTACATCTTCGGCCTCTGCCCTGTTGTTCAACATACGCAGAGCAACCGAATAACACCGCGGCCCCAACCGATCGGTCAGCAGGCGTGCTGCCTGAGCGTCGCCTTCGGCAAACCGTTTCAGCAACACGTCGTCGCTGCAGGCATCCGCGGCGACCGTGTCGCCGCGGACAGTATGCGCAGAGGACGGCACGTCCTTCATCCTGCGTCAGTTGTTGTCTGGGTCCGGGCGGTCACCCTTCTTGTGGTGCCGACCCATACCATCCCGTGCATTGGCGAACTCCTGCTCGGACAGCGAACCGTTTCCATCCGCATCAAGGCGGTCAAACATCTTGTCAGCCCGGCGCGGTTTCGGCAACTCGTCCGCAGTCAGAAAGCCGTCTTTGTCGGCATCATGACGCTCGAACATGTCGGAAACGCGGTCGTTTGCCTTCTTCTGAGCCTCGGCCTGCATTTCTTCGACGCTGATCTTTCCGTCACCGTCGGTATCGGCCGAGGTGAACTTCTGCAGGCGATGGGTCTCCATCTCGGCCTTGGTCACCTGGCCGTCACCGTTGGCATCCAGCTCCTGAAAGCTGACCGGTTCACGGTCGCGAGGTCCTTTGGCCAGCGCAGCCGTCCCGGTGACGGCAACTGCAGACAGAATGATGGCCGAGATAAATTTTGCGCTCTTCATTGCTCGTTTCCTTTGTTGTCGCGGCCCTGTGCCGCTGCTTACATTCATTCAAACGCAGCCCGGCAAAGTTTCCGTCGCTGTCCGCAAATTTTTTTCCGGCATTGAAACCTGCATTTCCGGTCAATATTTTCGAGAGGGTCGGTGCAAAGCGACGCACCCCCCTTTTCTGCGGGATGAAACAAGCGCAATATCCCCGAAATCCGAGCGCGAGTATCAAGATGACAGATCAAACCATCGACACCCTCTCTCAGGAGGAACGCCCCACGTGGCCCGCCATCGTCAAAGGGTTCCGGTGCAAATGCCCCAATTGCGGCAAAGGCAAGCTGTTGCACAGCTACCTGAAGGTGAATGATACCTGCGCAGACTGCGGTCAGGAATTGTTTCACCACAGGGCAGATGACGGGCCGGCCTACTTGACCATTCTGCTGGTCGGACACCTTTTGGCTCCGGCGCTGCATGTCACTTACGTCGGCCTGCGCCCGTCTCCGTGGGCCATGGCAATCGGCTTTTCGATAGCTTGCGTTGCACTGTCGCTGTTCCTTCTTCCCAGGCTCAAAGGAGCGGTCGTCGGCTTTCAATGGGCCCGGAAGATGCACGGGTTCGACGACAGCAAGTGACCCGTCAATGCAGCTGAGCTTCTCATGACCGTGGACAAATCCGCAATTCGCGACGCCGCGACGATCATCGTTTTGCGCGACCGTTTTCGAACCCCGTCGATTCTGATGGGCCAACGTGGTGCCGCGGCGGCCTTCATGCCGAACAAGTTCGTGTTTCCGGGGGGTGCCGTGGATGCTGAGGACGCGCAAGTTCCGCTGGCCACTCCGGTACCCGAGATTTGCCAACAAAGGCTGAGCGATCAGGCCCCTGCCGGACTGCATGTGCCATTGGCGGCAGCGGCAATTCGCGAGTTGTGGGAGGAGACCGGCCTTATCCTCGGTGTCCGCGACACCTGGCCGGGTCCGGTTCCACATGCCTGGACCGGCTTCGCGGAAAGAGGCTACATTCCGTCGGCCGAAGCGCTGCAGTTCGTGTTCCGCGCGGTTACCCCGCCCGGACGTCCACGCCGGTTCGACGCCCGATTTTTTCTTTTGGACGCAGATGCCATCGCCGGTGATCTGGACGATTTCAGCCAGGCCTCGGATGAACTGTCACATCTACAGTGGATTCCGCTGGAACAGGCGCGGGAGTTCGACTTGCCGTTCATCACCGAGGTTGTTCTGTCGGAAGTCGAGGCGCGCGTGTCAGATACAACGCCCCCCGACTCTGTGCCGTTCTTTCTGAACAACGAAGAAGCCAGTCTGTTCCAGCGCCTCAATGGCCACCCGATGCCCGAAACAGACTGAGCCGCCTTATTTCATTCGGCTTATTACAACTGTGACTTCGGGCTTTTTGCCGATTTCGATCTGCGCACTTTGTCGAACGATGCGACGCATGGCTTCTTCCAGCTTGTCATCGTCCCGCAACGTTTTGACCTCAGCCCGCATCAGGAACTGGTTCAGGTCCTCTTCCAGCACCTCGATCAATCCGGCACGCGACACGCCGGTTTCCGGCAGGCCCATGGTATCGCACCAAGGTTCGCCCAGCGGCTCGTCGTCTTCGTCCAGGATGACCGTTACGGTCACGTGCCCGTTCAGAGCCATGCGGATGCGGTCCCGCACCACACCGTCCAGCGCGCCAATCTTGACGGATCCGTCCAGGTAGGTCCGGCCGGTCTCGACATAATCCACGACCTCGGGCGCGTTCCCCGACAGATCCAGCATCGTGCCATTGACCGCCAGGACTCCGGCACGACCTGCGGCCTCGGCCAGCTTGGCGTGTTCCCGCAGATGCCTGTGTTCACCGTGCATTGGAATGACGATCTGAGGATCGACCAAGGCATGCATCTGCTCAAGATCGGGGCGGTTGGCGTGGCCGGAAACGTGGTACAGGCCAGCGCTGTCATCGACCACGTCGACGCCTTTTTCGCTCAGTTGGTTCATGATGCGGATCACACCGCGTTCATTCCCCGGAATGGTCTTCGAGGAGAAAAGGAACAGGTCGCCATCCTTCAGCTCGATCCCCCGGTATTTGCCGCGCGCCAACTGCGCGCTGGCCGCGCGGCGCTCACCCTGGCTGCCGGTGACGATCAGCATCAGGTTCTGGCGGGGCAGATCCAAGGCTTCCTCAGCGCTGATCACGCGCGGAAAATCAGACAGGATACCGGTTTCGGTCGCAGCCTCGATCATGCGGCGCATGGCCCGGCCCAACAGAACCACCGAACGACCCGCCCGATGCCCGGCCTCGGCCAGCGTTTTGACCCGCGCGACATTCGACGCAAAGGTCGTTGCAACCACCATACCGGTCGCGTCCTCGACCAATTGGGTGATGGCCGGCCCAACCTCCGACTCCGAGCGACCGGGATGCGAGGAAAACACGTTGGTGCTGTCACAAACCAACGCCTTGACCCCAGGCTTGGCCACTTCGGCCCAAAGATCGGGATCAAACGGTTCGCCCACAACCGGATTGGTGTCCAGTTTGAAATCACCGGTATGCACGACACGGCCGGCCGGTGTATCGATCACCAGCGCCGCACTCTCGGGGATCGAATGCGAAACGGGCAGGAATCCGACCGTAAACGGACCTGCCTTGATCTGCTCGGGCCAGGCGGACACGGTGCGCACGGCTTCGGGCGGATGTCCGACATCTTCCATTTTTCGGCGGGCGATATTTGCGGTGAAAGCACGCGCGTAGACCGGCGCGCCAAGGGCCTCATGACAATGGGCCACGGCGCCGACGTGATCCTCGTGCGCATGGGTGACGAAGATCGCCTCAAGCCGATCCGCACGTTCCTTCAACCACGATATGTCGGCGTAGATCAGATCGACGCCCGGCGTTGTATCCATGTCGGGAAAGGTCACGCCCAGATCGACCAGGATCAGACGTTCCTGACCGGGTTTGCCATAGCCGTAGACATAGGCGTTCATACCGATTTCGCCCGCGCCGCCGAGCGGCAAGTAGATCAGTCTTTCGCTGCTCATGCCGAGCCAGTATCCTTGTTGTAGCGATGGATCACGGTAAGCCCGTGCATCGTCAGATCGTCTTCAATTGCATCAAAGCCCACATCGGCCTGGTCGAACAGCGGTGCAAGACCGCCCGTCCCTATGACCTTCATGGGCATTCCGTATTCCGCCTTGATCCTGTCGATCAAACCTTCGATGAGGCCGGAATACCCCCAATACACACCTGACTGGATACATCCAACCGTGTTTGTGCCGATGACTTTCTCGGGACGCGTCACGTCGATATGCGGCAGAGCTGCAGCGCCCTGGTGCAAGGCCTCGAGACTGAGGTTCACGCCGGGGGCGATCACTCCTCCGACATAGGCGCCATCAGCGGCGACCACATCGAAATTCGTGGCGGTCCCGAAATCCACCACCACGACATTCCCGCCGTGCCGATCAAAGGCACCGGCCGCATTCGCCAGACGGTCCGGACCGGGAATCGTCCCTTCATCAACGCGCGGCGCTACCGGCAACTCGCAATCGGGCTTGCCCACCACCAACGGCCGGCATCCAAAGAACCGGTCGGCAAAGACGCGCAGGTTGAACACCACCCGCGGCACCGTCGAGGCAATGATGACGTCGGTGATGTCAGCCTCGATCCCGTAATGTTTCACCAGGGTCGAGTACCAGGTGAAATAGGCATCGGCCGTGCGGGCATGGTGGGTTGAGGTGCGCAGCGTGCACAGGAATTTCTCGCCATCCCAGATCGAGAAAACGGTGTTCGTGTTGCCGCAGTCAATGGCCAGAAGCATATGCGCCCCTTTCAGAAATAAACGTCTGCCGCCGGAATGCTGACGCGGCCCTTGGCGGTGTTTAGGACAAGGTTGCCGCCCGCGTCCACCGTTTCAAAGGTCCCGACGGTTTCCGAAGCACCTGTGCGCGCGGTAATCACCTCGCCCAGCTTCGCGGCTCGGGCCAGCCACGCTTTGCGGATCGGTTCAAACCCGTAGGTAACAAACTGGGTTTCGAGCTTCGCGTAAGCGTCGGCGAGTTCAGTCAGAAAATCCTCGGCGGACACCTGAGCCCCGGTTTCCGACAACAACGAAACGGGCCGCAGAGCTCCCTGCTCAACTGTCTCAGGATCAGGCGCGTCTGCGAGGTTCACCCCGATGCCGATCGCAAGGTGGGATACGTCGCGCCCCTGCCCCGTGCTTTCCAACAGGATGCCGGCCAGTTTCCCGCCGTTCAACAACACGTCATTCGGCCATTTCAATGCGAACCCCTGTGCGCGACCGGTGACCGAAACACAGGCATCAAAAAGCGCCAGCGCGGCAACAAAGCTGCGAAGGGCTGCCTGCTCTGGATTGCCCTCGGGCCGCAGCAACAAGGTTGCTGCCAGGTTGCCCTGGGGGTTGGACCACGCCCGGCCGCGCCTGCCACGCGCGGCGGTTTGATGATGCGCCATGATCCAGACCGGACCTGTTGCAGTGGGTGCGATCCGCGCGGCCTCATTCAGGGTGCTGTCAACTTCCTGCAGGATATGCAGACCGTATCCTTGGGGCCAGGTGCTCATGCCAAAAAGGCCCGGCCTGATGGCCGAGCCCCTTTCCAGATTTTGTTGAAACGGTCAGTTGACAAGCGTCGTCGCCGCGGCTGCCGCTGCGCCCTCGATCCCGAACTGGTAGATCACACCGATCAACATCAATGCGGCCGACCCCATCAGAGCGACCCACAATACCGGGGTCGAGCGGGTTTCGATCGGATCTTCGTTTTCGTCGCCGAAATACATGTAGAAGACGATCCGCAGATAGTAGAAGGCACCGATCACCGAGGCGATTGCCGATACGATGACCAACCCAATCAGGTCAGCTTGCACACCGGCCTGCCAGACGCCGAACTTGGCGAAAAACCCCAGCATTGGCGGCACACCGGCAAGGCTGAACATCAGGATCAGCACGGCCAGCGCCTTGCCCGGGTCCCGCTTGGAATACTGGCGCAGGGCGTCGATGTCTGTCACCGGCTTTCCGTCGCGCTCCATCATCAGGATGAAGGCGAAGGTGCCGATATTCATGGTCACATAGATCGCCAGATACATCAGCATCGCTTTGACACCCAATTCGGTGCCTGCGGCCAGGCCGATCAGCGCATACCCCATATGTGCGATTGACGAATAAGCCATCAGCCGCTTGATGTCGCGCTGCCCGATGGCAGCCACAGCCCCCAGCAACATCGACAGGACCGAAAGCAGCACGATCACCTGCTGCCAGTCTGCGATTGCACCCCCGAACGCATCATGCAGAACGCGCGCGAACAAGGCCATCGCTGCAACTTTGGGTGCGGTTGCAAAGAAAGCCGTCACCGGAGTGGGCGAGCCCTCGTAAACGTCCGGTGTCCACATGTGGAATGGAACCGCCGAAATCTTGAATGCCAGGCCCGAAATCAGCAGAACAAGGCCAAACAGAAGCCCAACCGAGACATCGCCGTGATGGACCGTGTTGATGATGCCCGAGAACAGCGTCGTGCCGGTGAACCCATAGACCAGAGATGCGCCGAACAGCAGCAATCCCGAACTGAGCGCACCCAGAACGAAATACTTCAATCCCGCCTCGGTCGATTTGGCACTGTCACGGCGCAGGGCCGCCACGACATACAGAGACAGCGACTGCAGCTCGAGCCCCATATAGAGCGACATCAGATCGCCGGCGCTGACCATCATCATCATGCCGACCGCTGCCAAAGCCACCAGCAACGGATACTCGAAACGCAACAGGTTCCGGCGCGCCATGTACTCCTGGCTCATGACTAGAACCGCTGCGGCAGATAGCAGAATTGCGACCTTAGCAAACCGGGCGAACCCGTCGTCGATGAACATGCCGTTGAAGGCCACATTGGTCCCCGAGCCGTTCGACGCGATCCAGAACGACAGCGCCGCCATCAGTCCGGCCGTCGTCCAGACCAGAACCGGAGCCAGTGCATCTTTGCTGGTGTAGACAGCTCCGATCAGCGCCGCCATCGCATAGATCGCCAGAATGATTTCCGGCAGAATTACAGTGAGATCAGCCTGGATCATGTCTCCAAAGCTCCCTTAGTGCGAAGCGACCTGGGTCGCGGCTTCGGCCGCGGCCAGAGCCGTGTCATAGTTCGAAATCAGCGCGGCGGTCGAATTGCCGATCACATCGGTCACCAGCGACGGATAAACCCCCAGCAGGATGGTCATGACGATCAGCGGCGCAAAGATCAGGCGTTCGCGTGTGCTCATGTCGGTGATCGACTTGAGGCTTTCCTTGATCAGGTCGCCAAAGACCACACGGCGATACAGCCACAGCGCATAAGCTGCCGAGAAGATCACGCCGCTGGCCGCCACTGCGGTCACCCAGGTGTTGACCTGGAAGGTGCCCATCAGCGTCAGGAATTCGCCGATGAACCCGCTGGTGCCCGGCAGACCCACATTGGCCATGGTGAACAGCATGAACACAAGCGCATAGGCCGGCATGCGGATCACCAAGCCGCCATAGGCCTCGATGTCGCGGGTGTGCATACGGTCGTAGACCACGCCGACGCAAAGGAATAGCGCGGCCGAGATGAACCCGTGGCTAAGCATCTGGAAGATCGCCCCGTCGATGCCCTGCTGGTTCGCCGCAAAGATGCCCATGGTCACGAAACCCATATGCGCGACCGAGGAATAGGCGATCAGCTTTTTCATGTCCTCCTGCACCAGCGCCACCAACGAGGTGTAGACCACGGCGATGGCAGACAGCCACAGCACCAGATCGGTCATCACCGCCGACCCGACAGGGAACATGGGCAAGCTGAAGCGCAGGAAGCCATAGCCACCCATCTTCAGCAGAATTGCCGCCAGCACGACCGAGCCCGCCGTCGGTGCCTGAACGTGCGCGTCAGGCAGCCAGGTGTGCACGGGCCACATCGGCATCTTCACCGCGAAGGACGCGAAGAACGCGAGGAACATCAGCGTCTGCATACCACCGACAATGTGGACACCCAGCACGCTGAAGCTCTCGGACGAGAACTGGTGCGTCATGAGCGCGGCAATGTCCGTGGTGCCTGCATCCGCATACATCGCCACCATCGCCACCAGCATCAGAACCGAGCCGAGGAAGGTGTAGAGGAAGAACTTGAAGCTGGCATAGATCCGGTCCTTGCCGCCCCAGATCCCGATGATCAGGAACATCGGGATCAGCCCGGCTTCGAAGAACAGGTAGAACAGCACCAGATCCAGCGCCATGAATACGCCCAGCATCAGCGTTTCCAGCAGCAGGAAGGCGATCATGTATTCCTTGACCCGGTCGGTCACGTTCCAGCTGGCCAAGATGGTCAGCGGCATGATGAAGGTGGTCAGCAGCACGAACAGAACGCTGATGCCATCCACGCCCATCTTGTACTTCAGGCCCAGCAGCCACTGACCCTCTTCCACCATCTGGAAGCCGGTGTTCGATGGGTCGAACTCGGTGTAAATCCCGATCGAAACAAGGAAGGTCACTGTGGTCGCAACCAGCGCGATCCACTTGGCATTGCGCTGTGCGGCCACATCGTTCCCGTGCAGGAACAGCGCCATCAGACCGGCGGAAATGGCCGGAATGAACGTTACAATGGATAGGATATTGTCCATCAGTTTGCGCCTCCGCCGATCGACATCCAAGTGACCAGGGCGGCGATCCCCAGAACCATCCAGAAGGCGTAAGTGAAGATGTAGCCCGTCTGCGCCTTGCCTGCGAGGCGGGTGAAGAAGGGAACGACGCCCATTGCTACTCCGTTCAGGAAACCGTCGATCGTCTTGCCGTCACCGCCCTTCCACAGGAACCGGCCCAAGGCCACGGTCGGTTTGACAAGGATCGCGTCGTAGATTTCGTCAAAGTACCACTTGTTCTTGAGGAACAGGTACAGCGGACGCTGGTTCTCGGCCAGGCGGCCCGGCAGCGCCGGGTTCACGATGTAGAACAGGTAAGCCAGCCCAAAGCCCAGAACCATTGCGATGAACGGCGAGACCTTGACCCATTTCGGCGCCGCATGCGCGTCGTCCAGAACATGGTTGTCCGGCGCGATGTACAGCGCGCCCTCGCCCGGTTTGCCGACAAAGGCATAGTGGTGATCTCCGCCCTTGGCCTTATCGTCGTGCGCAGCTTCTTCGCCATGGGATTCGGTGGCATGCGCGTTGTCGCCATGGTCATCGGCCTTGGCATGGTCACCGGCCTCGGCATGCGCCTCGGCCACCGGAATGCCATAGAACTTGCCCACCTGATCGGCGTGACCGAAGAAGTTGTTGTACCAGATCATGCCCGCGAACACGGCGCCCAGCGACAGAACACCCAGCGGCACCAGCATGACCATCGGGCTTTCATGCGCGTGCTCATGCGTGTGCTTGTCGCCCCGCTCCTCGCCATAGAAGGTCAGGAAGATCAGACGCCAGCTGTAGAACGAGGTCATCGCGGCCGCGATCACCAGCGCCCAGAACCCAAAGGCCGATCCGCCGGCATAGGCGCTTTCGATGATGGCATCCTTTGACAGGAAACCGGCAAAGCCGATCGTGGTCAGCGGGATGCCGACACCGGTGATGGCCAGCGTGCCGATCATCATCGCCCAAAAGGTATAGGGGATCTTCTTGCGTAGGTTGCCATAGTTCATCATGTCCTGTTCGTGGTGCATGGCGTGGATCACCGAACCCGCCCCCAGGAACAAGAGCGCCTTGAAGAAGGCATGCGTGAACAGGTGGAACATCGCCGCCGAATACATGCCCACACCCGCGGCCACGAACATGTAGCCCAGCTGCGAGCAGGTCGAATAGGCGATCACGCGTTTGATGTCCGTCTGCACCAAGCCCACGGTCGCGGCAAAGAAAGCGGTGGCAGCCCCCAGAACGGTGACGAAGCCGGTTGCTCCAGGCGCGAACTCCATCAGCGGCGACATGCGGCAAACCAGGAACACACCGGCCGTCACCATGGTGGCCGCGTGGATCAGCGCCGACACGGGCGTCGGGCCCTCCATCGCGTCCGGCAACCAGGTGTGCAGGATCAGCTGCGCCGACTTGCCCATCGCACCGATGAACAGCATCACGCAGATGACCTCTATCGCGGTCCATTCGCCCCACAGGAAGGTCAGTTGCGTTTCCGCCAGCTGGGGTGCAGCGGCAAAGATATCCGAGAAGTTGATGCTGTCTGTCAGGAAGAACAGCGCGAATATCCCAAGCGCAAAGCCGAAGTCGCCCACACGGTTGACGATGAACGCTTTCATCGCCGCCGCATTGGCCGAAGGTTTGCGATAGTAGAAACCGATCAGCAGATACGACGCGACCCCCACGCCTTCCCAGCCGAAGAACATCTGCACCAGATTGTCGGCCGTCACCAGCATCAGCATGGCGAAGGTGAAGAAGGACAGATAGGCAAAGAAGCGCGGTTTGTAGCTTTCGCCCTCGCGCCACTGCGGGTCGTGATCCATGTAGCCGAACGAATAAAGGTGCACGAGCGCCGAAACCGTGGTGACGACGATCAACATTATGGCGGTCAGCCGGTCCAGACGGATGGCCCACGAGGTCGACAGCGAGCCGCTCTCGATCCAGCGCATGATCTCGATCTGCTGGGTCTGTCCGTCAAAGCTGAAGAACACGATCCACGACAGCAAACAGGCCAAGAACAGCAGGCCCGTGGCCGTCCACAGCGCGGCCTTTTCGCCGATGAACTTCCAGCCAAAGCCGCAGATCAGCGCGCCCACGAGCGGGGCAAAGAGGATTGTGGTTTCCATGATCCCTTACCCCTTCATCATGTTGACGTCTTCAACCGCGATGGTGCCGCGGTTGCGGAAGAAGCAGACCAGAATGGCCAACCCGATGGCAGCCTCGGCCGCGGCCACGGTCAGCACGAACAGCGTAAACACCTGCCCGACCAGATCGCCGAGGAAACTGGAAAACGCCACGAGGTTGATGTTCACGGCCAACAGCATTAGTTCGATGCTCATCAGCAGGATGATGACGTTCTTGCGGTTCAGGAAGAGACCGAAGATGCCGATGACGAACAGCGTTGCCGCGACGGTAAGATAGTGTTCAAGTCCGATCATCGTCTCAAAGTCCCTGCCCCGGTTTCACATCCTTCAGCTCCATCGCCTTGGCCGGGTCACGCATCATCTGACCGACAATGTCCTGACGCTTGATGTCTTTGCGGTGGCGCAGCGTCAGCACGATGGCGCCGATCATGGCCACCAGCAGGATCAGGCCCGCCAGTTGGAACAGAAGGAAGTATTGATCGTAAAGGATGACACCCAGTGCCTCGGTGTTGTGGCGGTCGGCAGGGATCGGCTGGGCCAGGTTGGCCGCCGCGCCTTGTGAGCTGTCCCAGGCGCCAAAGGCCATGACGAACTGCATCAGGATGACCAGACCGATCAGCAGGGCCAGAGGCATGTAGCGCGCCATCTCGGCCTTGAGCTCGGCAAAGTCCACGTCCAGCATCATCACCACGAACAGGAACAGCACCGCCACCGCGCCGACATAGACGATGATCAGCAGCATGGCGACGAATTCCGCCCCCAGCAGCACGAACAGTCCCGCCGACGAAAGGAAGGCCAGGATCAGCCACAGCACCGAATGCACCGGCTGCCGGCTGATCACGGTGAACAGCCCGCCGGTGATGGCGCTGATGGCAAAGAGGTAAAAGGCAAATACGCTCATTGGTCATCTTCCTCGTTTTCGCCCATGGCCTCCTGCGCCAGTTCCAGCGCCCGGGTCATGGCCGGGATGCCGGCAAAGACCGACATCTGACCGATCGTTTCCACGATCTCTTGTTTCTTGGCCCCTGCCTCGATGGCATGGCGTACCGTCTGGCGCAGGGCCGTGTCGGCCTGTGCGCCCTGACAGGTCAGCCCGGCCAGCGTCAGCAACAGGCGGGTCTTGGCATCCAGTCCGCCCGGATTGACGGTGTTGCCGAACATCATCTCCATGACCTCTTTGGGCATGGTCGGCCACAGCGCCTCGAAGCCGCGCATCGCGTCGACGGGCGAATAGCTCTCCAGCGCCGGGTTGAACGCCTTGGCCATGTCATGCGCCTGTCTGAGCATCTGCTCGAATGGGTTTTTCGTCGGATCGCTCATCGGTAGGGCGCGTCCAGTTCCAGATTGCGGGCGATCTCGGCTTCCCAGCGTTCACCGTTGTCCAGCAGCTTCTGCTTGTCATAGAACAGCTCTTCGCGGGTTTCCGTGGCGAATTCGAAATTAGGTCCTTCGACGATGGCATCGACCGGGCAGGCCTCTTGGCAGAAGCCGCAGTAGATGCACTTGGTCATGTCGATGTCATATCGCGTGGTACGGCGGCTGCCGTCCTGGCGCGGTTCGGCGTCGATTGTGATGGCCTGCGCGGGGCACACAGCTTCGCACAATTTGCAGGCGATGCAGCGCTCCTCGCCGTTGGGGTAACGGCGCAGGGCGTGTTCACCGCGGAACCGTGGCGACAGCGGGCCCTTTTCGTGCGGGTAGTTCACGGTGGCCTTGGGCGCGAAGAAGTACTTCAGCCCCAGCTTCATGCCGACCCAGAAATCCTGCAGAAGGAAGTATTTGGCCGCGCGGGTATAGTCGATATTTGCCATTGTCAGCCTCCTACGCTCCAACGGGCGAATGCACCCCAGAACCAGTCGAACTTCGCCGCAAAGGCCACGAATACCACCCACACCAGGCTGAACGGCAGGAACACTTTCCAGCCCAGCCGCATCAGCTGGTCATAGCGGTAGCGGGGCGTGATCGCCTTGACCATCGCGAAGAGGAAGAAGAAGAACGCCATCTTGGCGACCATCCACAGCACGCCATCGGGCAGGCCCGGGATCGGCGACAGCCAGCCGCCGAAGAACAGCAGAGAGGTCAGCGCGCACATCAGGAAGATCGCGATGTATTCGCCTGCCATGAACAGCAGGAAAGGCGTGGCCGAGTATTCGACCTGATAACCGGCGACCAGTTCCGATTCCGCCTCGGGCAGGTCGAAGGGCGGGCGGTTGGTTTCGGCCAGGGCCGAGATGAAGAACAGGAACACCATCGGGAAATGCGGCAGCCAGTACCAGCTGAAGAACCCGAACGAGCCGTCCTGAGCACGCACGATGTCACCAAAATTCATCGAGCCGGTCGAGATGATCACACCGATGATGATCAGGCCGATCGAAACCTCGTAGGAAATCATCTGCGCGGCCGAGCGCAGCGAGCCCAGGAACGGGTACTTTGAGTTCGACGCCCAACCGCCCATGATCACGCCATAAACCTCGAGCGAGGACACCGCGAACACATAGAGGATAGCCACGTTGATGTCGGACAGGACCCAGCCGTCATTGAACGGAATGACCGCCCAGGCGATCATGGCCAGCACGAAGGACGTCAGCGGCGCCAGGATGAACACAGTCCGGTCCGCGCCTGCAGGGATCACCACCTCTTTGACGACGTATTTCAGCGCGTCCGCCACCGATTGCAGCAGGCCGTAAACGCCAACCACGTTGGGGCCGCGACGCATCTGGACCGCGGCCCAGATCTTGCGGTCGCCATAGACCAGAAACAGCAGCGAGATCATCACGAAGGCCACGACGGCCAGCACCTGCGCCAATATGATCAGGGCTATTCCGCCTGGGGTGTCAAAGAATTCAGCCATTGGTCCTCACACCGTGGGTATTCCGTTTTCCGCTGCCATCACGCGACCCGACCGGCCGGTCGGAGACTCGCGTCGCCTGCGATTGGTTTGGCGAGTTGGTGTAAACAGCATCCGCTGCCCGCACGCCACCTTTTTCCTTCATTTCATTCGGCAAAACACACGACCACGCCCCTCGTATCTCCTCTGGGAAAAACGAGCTCGGGCTTCCGCCCGCTTTGCGGTTTATGGTCGTTGCAAGCCTCATTCCGCGGCAATCTTTTGGTCACCGCGCGCCTTGGCCAGCGCCGAAAGCTCGGCCATCAACTGCGAGGCTCTTGCAATCGGGTTGGTCAGATAGAAATCCTTGATCACGGTCCGGAAATCGGCCTGCCCCAAAGGTCCGGCCTCGATTGCCTGTTCTTCGTTCTCGGGCACTTGGTCGATCCCGGCCAGATGCGGCACTGCTTCGATCAGCTTTTGCCGCAGCTGGGCCAACGTGTCATAAGGAAGTTTCTCGCCCAACTCCGCCGAAAGCGCCCGCAGGATCGCCCAGTTTTCCTTGGCTTCACCCGGCGCAAATCCGGCGCGCATCGCCAATTGAGGGCGACCCTCGGTGTTGACGAACAGACCGTTTTCCTCGGTATAGGCTGCGCCTGGCAGGATGACGTCGGCGCGGTGGGCACCGCGGTCACCGTGGCTGCCCTGATAGATGACGAACGGACCCGCGTCGATATCGACCTCGTCCGCGCCCAGGTTGAAGATCACCTCGGCGCCGCCGATTGCAGCCTCAAGGCCACCCTCCGTCGCGGCACCCACATCCATCGCACCAACGCGGGCCGCTGCAGTGTGCAGAACAAGCATCCGACCCGACAGCGCGCGCGCGGCGGCCAAAACGGCCAGACCGTCTGCCTCGGACACGGCACCCTGTCCGACGATCACAACGGCTTCGCTGCTGGCCTTGGCCTTGGCCAGCGCATCGCGGTTGGTGCCGAGGTGCTCGTAATCATAAGTCAGATCAACGGCCGGGCCGATCAATTTGACATCGGCGCCCGCCAGCCACGCCTTGCGGATGCGCGCATTCAGCACCGGAGCCTCGTCGCGCGGGTTGGTGCCGATCAGAATGATCTCTTTCGCCGTGTCGATCTCCTCGATCGTCACATTGCCGACATAGCCCGAACGGTTACCGATAGGCAGGCGGGCATTGTCGGTTCGGCATTCGACCTTGCCACCCAGCCCCTCAATCAACTGCTTCAACGCAAAGGCGGCTTCGACAGGAACCAGATCGCCGATCAGACCTGCAACCTTCTTGCCCTTCATCGCCGCTGCGGCGGTGGCCAAAGCCTCGGGCCAGCTGGCGGCGCGCAGGCGACCGTTTTCGCGGATATAAGGCGTGTCCAGACGTTGACGGCGCAAACCGTCCCAGACAAAACGCGTCTTGTCCGAGATCCACTCTTCATTCACGCCATCATGGTTGCGCGGCAGAATGCGCATCACTTCGCGGCCCTTGGTATCGACACGAATGTTCGATCCCAAGGCGTCCATCACGTCGATGGTTTCGGTCTTGGTCAGTTCCCACGGGCGTGCGGTAAAGGCATAAGGCTTGGAAGTCAGCGCCCCCACCGGGCACAGGTCAATGATGTTGCCTTGCAGGTTCGAATCCAGCGTTTGGTTCAGGTAGGAGGTAATTTCCGCATCCTCGCCCCGGCCTGTCTGGCCCATTTGGTCGATACCCGCGATCTCGGTCGTGAAACGCACACAGCGGGTGCAGCTGATGCAGCGGGTCATGGCCGTACCAACCAGCGGACCCAGATCCAGATCATCCACGGCCCGCTTGGCTTCTTTGAACCGGCTGGCCGACATACCGTAGGCCATTGCCTGGTCCTGCAGATCGCATTCACCGCCTTGGTCGCAGATCGGGCAATCCAAGGGGTGGTTGATCAGCAGAAATTCCATGACCCCTTCCCGGGCCTTCTTGACCATGGGCGAGTTGGTCTTGACCACCGGCGGCTGGCCTTCCGGTCCAGGGCGCAGATCGCGCACCTGCATCGCGCACGAGGCGGCGGGCTTGGGCGGCCCGCCCACGACCTCGACCAGGCACATGCGGCAGTTGCCGGCAATCGACAGGCGTTCATGATAGCAGAACCGCGGCACCTCGACCCCGGCCTGCTCGCAGGCCTGGATCAAGGTCATCGCGCCATCGACTTCGATTTCCTTGTCGTCGATTACGATCTTGCGGAGGTCAGACATGGTCTAGTTCGCCCTCAAATACACGCCAATGGCGCTGTTTCGTTCGATTTCCTTGCGCCCCAGGGCACAGAATGTTTCAGCTTTTCCGTAGCTCACGCCGTTCTGCGAGAGGTACTTCTCGCCCTTGGCCCGCATCCGCGCCTTTTCGGAATCCGACTCGACATAGGCCCGGATCTCGCCGTCCGAATAACCCAGGCTGTTGGCCTTGGACCGCAGGCTCCACATCACACCGATTGCCTTCATTCGCCGCCCACTGATCGACGGGCAGTATTCCGAGATCTCATTTGCGATGGCGATGTAGTAGAGCTCGTTGTCGATTTCCTTGACTTCGCGCAAGGGCGGCTTGGCGTCCGCCGAGACGGGCAACGCCGTCGCACAGGCAAATGCGGCAAGTTTCACAAATTTCATGACATATCCTTTCGTCTTGGGTTCCCCAAGACGTCCCGCGGCACGGCTGTTATGCAATAACGGCCGCCCGATCAGCGCAGGATATGCAATAGCGCAGCTCATGGTCGTTGACAGGCTCCAGCAAATGTCAGGCTGTCGTTTTCGATGCGCAGGTTCTGCGGTTCGGTGTCAGGACCAACCTTCCACGCAATGCGGGAGGAACCGAAATTCTGAATGCAGAACCGGGTGCCCTCGTACCGACCAGCTTCGCGCGCGCCATCCAGCGAGGCTGACACACCTTTGATCGTCACGGTGAAATCCGCAGGCGACCGTTTCTTGTCGACCGGCTTTGCCTTGGCCCGAAACGACTTGCCGTCAAACAGGATCCGGTCGCTTGTTGGCGCCGTCCCGCAGGCCGAAAGCAGCGTCAGCAGAACAAGCACACCGACAGCCGGGCGACGCAGGTTCGCGGTGATATTAACAAGTGTGACGGCCATCAGAACGCAGCCACCAATGCAAGTATCCCAAGCACAAACATGCAGGCCCAGGCCACCACATACAGGACTGAACGAATACCGCTATGCGGTTTGCCAACGCCCTGAATGTGTACGACAAGCATCACCAGCCGAGCGACCAAGGCAATCGCGGCCAGCCAGTTCACCCAGAACGGGCTAGCGCCCAACAGAATGGCTGCCACAGTAACGGTCAGAAACGCGGGCAAAGTCTCGGTGCCGTTCAGATAGGCACGGTTCAGGCGATAGGCCTTGTCGGCATAGTCCTGGTCGGGGGTCGCGCCGGGAGCCAGCCCTTTGCCCTGTTTCGCCAGTGCCGAAAACGGCGACAGGAACAAAACGACCAGTGTGAAAATCACCAAAGACGCAATCGCGTGGGAATACTCTGCATAGGCTTCCATCGTTGTCACTCCGCCGCCATCGCACCCATACGGCCCGATTTCTGAGCCTTGATGCGGTCTTCGATTTCTTCGCGGAAGTTGCGGATCAGACCCTGGATCGGCCATGCGGCCGCGTCACCCAGCGCACAGATCGTATGGCCTTCGACCTGCTTGGTCACCTCGAACAGCATGTCGATCTCTTCCAGTTCGGCCTCGCCGCGTACCAGGCGATCCATCACCCGCATCATCCAGCCCGTACCTTCGCGGCAGGGCGTACACTGGCCGCAGCTTTCGTGTTTGTAAAATTTCGACAGGCGCCAGATCGCCTTGATGATGTCGGTGGACTTGTCCATCACGATCACCGCCGCCGTGCCAAGCCCCGAGCCCAGGTCGTTGCGCAGATAGTCGAAATCCATGATCGCGTCGCGCATGTTCTCACCCCGCACGCAGGGCACGGACGAGCCACCGGGGATCACGGCCAACAGATTGTCCCAGCCGCCGCGGATGCCACCGCAATGGGTCTCGATCAATTCTTCAAAGCTGATCGACATCGCCTCTTCGACCACACAGGGAGTATTGACGTGACCCGAGACTGCAAACAACTTGGTGCCCGCGTTGTTCTGGCGACCGAAACCGGCGAACCAGTCGGCGCCGCGGCGCAGGATCGTGGGCACGACGGCGATGGATTCCACGTTGTTCACCGTGGTCGGGCAGCCATACAAACCCGCCCCGGCCGGGAACGGCGGCTTCATTCGCGGCATGCCCTTCTTGCCTTCCAGGCTTTCGATCAGCGCGGTTTCCTCGCCACAGATATAGGCGCCTGCCCCGTGATGCAGGAACAGGTCGAAATCCCATCCCGATCCAGCGGCGTTCTTGCCCAGCAGGCCCGCATCATAGGCCTCGTCGATTGCAGCCTGCAGCGCCTCGCGCTCACGAATGTACTCGCCGCGCAGGTAGATGTAGCAGGTGTGCGCATTCATCGCGAAAGACGCAATCAGGCAGCCTTCGATCAGCGTGTGCGGATCGTGGCGCATGATCTCGCGGTCCTTGCAGGTGCCCGGTTCGGATTCGTCGGCGTTTACGACCAGATAGGACGGGCGGCCATCGCTTTCCTTCGGCATGAACGACCATTTCAGGCCGGTCGGGAAGCCCGCACCGCCGCGCCCGCGCAACCCTGAGTCTTTCATCGTCTGGATGATCCAGTCGCGACCCTTCTCCATCAGGCCAGCAGTGCCGTCCCAATGCCCCCGGGCCTGAGCGCCCTTCAAGGTGCGCTCGTGCATCCCGTAGATGTTGGTAAAGATCCGGTCCTGATCCTTCAGCATCGCGTGTTACCTTCAGCTGTCCTGACGCATGCGCCAGAGTTGAAATATGTTGACGCCCGCATAGATGAACGCCGCGATCGCGGCGAAATCAAGCAGCAGCGCAAAGCGTCCCGGCAGCTCCAGCGCCGGGCCGATGAACAGGGTCATGGCAAGCCACAACAGCATGGTCACCGCGATGACCACGCCGATATGTCGGCCCTTGCGGGCGATGGCCTGTTCCTTGTCCTTGTCCATCACACTCCGGCGCCCTTATCGGGCACCGTCTCTCAGTCTTCGTAGGTGCCGTCTTGCTTGGCACGTTTGGCAAATTCGGTTTCCTCGCCAGCAGCCAGCTTGGCCGCCTGCTCGATCCAGCCGTCGCGTTCGATCCGGCCCTTGAACTTCAGCCGGGCATCAACCCAGGCCACATGTTCTGGCGTCCAGGCCGCGATCTGATCGAAGTGGTAGAACCCGAGCTCGTTTAGCGTCTGCTCGAGCTTCGGCCCCACACCTTTCAGCAGCTTGAGGTCGTCGGGCTTGCCCTCACGCGCACCGCTCAGCGTTTCGGGCTGAGCCTCAGTCGCTTCTGGCTTGGCCGCAGCACCCTCGGGCGAAGATGGCTCGGCCTTGGCGGATTTCTTGGGCGCGGCCTGACGGGCGGCTGGTTTGCCCTGCTCTGGCACCTTCGGCGGCTTGGGTGCGGCTTTCGCTCCGGCGGCCTTGCCATCCTTGCCCAACCATGGCGTTAGTATCGGAACCTCGGTTCCGTCGATGCGCTTGACGGTATCGCACAATTCCGTGGCCAGTTGTACACTGGCATTGTGCTTTGCCTTGCTACCTTGATAATCCTTCAGGCTGGTCACCCCGCCCAGAGGCTCGGCCGCAAAGCGACCATTCTGGGGACCGGGCACCGGAACCTTGCCAGCGGCCAGTTCATCAATGATCCGACCAAAACTCTCGGCGGTCAGGTCCTCGTAATAGTCTTTACCGATCTGTGCCATCGGCGCGTTGGTGCAGGAACCCAGGCATTCAACCTCTTCCCAGCTCAGCTTGCCGTCCGCCGACAGTTGGTGCGGCTTGGGCGCGATCTTTTCGCGGCAAACAGCAATCAGATCCTCGGCCCCGCAGATCATGCAGGACGTGGTGCCACAGACCTGAATATGCGCGACGGACCCAACCGGTTGCAGCTGGAACATGAAGTAGAAGGATGCAACTTCGAGCACCCGGATGTACGACATGCCGAGCATGTCAGCGACGGTTTCAATCGCCGGACGGCTCAGCCAGCCCTCCTGCTCTTGCGCGCGCCACAGCAGCGGGATGACCGCGCTGGCCTGACGGCCCTCGGGGTATTTGGTGATCTGCGCTTCGGCCCATTGCTGGTTGGCAGCGGTGAAGGCAAAGCTTTCGGGTTGTTCGGGATGAAGACGGCGGAGCATTAGCGGTCAATCTCTCCAAATACGACGTCCATGGTGCCAATGATGGCGGCGACGTCGGCCAGTTGGTGGCCCTTGGCGACGTGGTCCATGGCTTGCAGGTGCAGGAACCCGGGCGCACGCAGCTTGGCGCGGTACGGCTTGTTGGTGCCGTCGGCCACCAGATAGACGCCGAACTCGCCCTTGGGCGCTTCGACGGCGGCGTAGACTTCGCCTGCGGGGACGTGGAAGCCTTCGGTGTAAAGTTTGAAGTGATGGATCAGGCTCTCCATCGAGGTCTTCATGTCCGAGCGTTTCGGCGGCGTGATCTTGCCGCGGGCCAGAATGTCGCCCGGGCAGTCGCGCAGCTTGGCGATGGCCTGCCGGATGATCGACACCGACTGGCGCATTTCTTCCATCCGCACCAGGTAACGGTCATAGCAGTCCCCGTTCTTGCCGACAGGGATCTGGAACTCGAACTCGTCATAGCATTCATAGGGTTGCGCGCGGCGCAGGTCCCAGGCCAGGCCCGATCCGCGCACCATCACGCCCGAGAAGCCGTATTGCTGGATATCTTCCTCGGTCACCACGCCGATGTCGCAGTTGCGCTGTTTGAAGATGCGGTTCTCGGTCAGCAGTCCGTCAATGTCGTCCAGAACGGCGGGGAATTCGTGGCTCCAGGTCTCGATGTCATCCAGCAACTCGGGCGGCAGGTCCTGATGCACACCACCGGGGCGGAAATAGGCGGCGTGCAGGCGCGCACCGCAGGCACGCTCGTAGAACACCATCAGCTTTTCACGCTCTTCAAAGCCCCACAGCGGCGGGGTCAACGCGCCCACGTCCATCGCCTGCGTGGTCACGTTGAGCAGATGGTTCAAAACGCGCCCAATCTCGGAATAGAGGACCCGGATCAACGAGGCCCGGCGCGGAACTTCGACGCCGGTCAGCTTTTCGATGGCCAGGCACCAGGCATGTTCCTGGTTCATCGGCGCCACATAGTCCAACCGGTCGAAATACGGCAGGTTCTGCAGATACGTCCGGCTTTCCATCAGCTTTTCGGTACCGCGGTGCAGCAGGCCGATATGCGGGTCGCAACGCTCGACGATCTCGCCGTCCAGCTCAAGCACAAGACGCAAAACTCCGTGCGCCGCAGGGTGCTGCGGGCCGAAGTTGATGTTGAAGTTGCGGATCTTCTGTTCTCCGCTCAGCGCGTCCGTGCTGCCGTCATCGTATCTTGAGCCGTCCATCAACGCCCTCGTTTCTTTTTCGCTTCGGCCCGAACCCGGACCTTTTCCGCCTCAAGCGCCTTGGCCGCGGCCCCCGCCAGCAGGACCCCCAGCGCACCCAACGCAATCAGTTCCCCCAGCAGCATGACCATCTCAGCGGCGCTCCAGTTCCTGCAGTTTCAACCCGACCCACCACAGCAACGCGATCGTGCCGAATGGGACCAGGCAAAGAAGGCACCAGTATTTGTTGATCCCAAAAAACGGCAAAATCTTCACCATCGGAATGATGGTCAGTGCAGAAAGGATCAGCCACCAGATGCCACCCATTGTCAGGTCTCCTGTTTTTCATCCCCCGGCAGAACATAGTTCGCACCTTCCCACGGGCTCATGAAATCAAACTGGCGATACTCCTGAACCAGCGAGACCGGTTCGTATACGACCCGTTTCTGCGCTTCGTCATAGCGGACTTCGATATACCCGGTGGTCGGAAAATCCTTGCGCAGCGGATAGCCGCGGAACCCATAGTCGGTCAGGATGCGACGCAGGTCCGGGTGGCCCGAGAACAGGATGCCGAACATGTCGAACACTTCACGCTCGAACCAGTTGGCCGAGGGGTGCACATCGACGATCGACGGAACCATGTCTTCCTCGCGCACCGAAATCCGGATCCGGATGCGCTGGTTCTGGTACATCGAAAGAAAGTGGTAAACCACGTCGAACCGTTTGGCACGTTCGGGGTAATCAACTCCGGTGATGTCGACCAAGGTCGAAAACTTGCAGTTCTGATCCGTTTTCAGAAACTCGACAAATTCCACCAGGCTCGAGGGCGCAACATCAACCGTCAGCTCGTCATGGGCTACGGTCCATGACAGAACACAGTCCGTGCGCTTCAGCTCGATATGCGTGCCGAGTTCCTTGAGTGCTTCGCTCATCTCGGTCCCTCCTCAGCGGACGATGGTGCCGGTGCGACGGATCTTGCGCTGCAACTGCAGCAGACCGTACAGCAGCGCCTCGGCCGTCGGCGGGCAGCCGGGCACATAGATGTCCACTGGAACGATGCGGTCGCAGCCACGCACGACGGAATAGGAATAGTGGTAGTAGCCACCACCATTGGCGCAGGAGCCCATAGAGATCACATAGCGCGGCTCGGGCATCTGGTCATAGACCTTGCGCAGCGCCGGGGCCATCTTGTTGGTCAGCGTACCGGCCACGATCATCACGTCCGACTGGCGCGGGGATGCGCGCGGCGCGATGCCGAACCGTTCGGCGTCGTAGCGCGGCATCGAGGTGTGCATCATCTCGACCGCGCAGCAGGCCAGACCAAAGGTCATCCAGTGCAGAGAGCCGGTGCGCGCCCAGTTGATGATATCCTCGGACGAGGTCAGCAGGAACCCTTTGTCCTGCAGCTCGGCGTTCAGGGCCTGAGTGGCGACTTCCTTGTCGACGCCCGCGGTGTTTGCACCCGTCATCACTCCCATTCCAGGGCCCCCTTCTTCCATTCATAGGCAAAGCCGATGGTCAGAACGCCCAGGAACACCATCATCGACCAGAAGCCGACATCGCTGATGTCCTTGAAGCCCACGGCCCAGGGAAACAGGAACGCAATCTCGAGGTCGAAGATGATGAACAGGATCGACACCAGATAGAATCGGACATCGAACTTCATCCGAGCATCGTCGAACGCGTTGAACCCGCATTCATAGGCGCTGACCTTTTCGGGGTCGGGATTGCGGACAGCCAGAACGACGGCGGCCAGAATCAGGACGATTCCAAGGCCCACGGCGACGGCCAGAAACACCAGGATCGGGAGATATTCCCGCAACAGCTCTTCCACGAGTGGCTCCTTTCCTGCGCATCCCGAACGAGACGCGCCGTCAATTGGCGTGTTGACTGGACATTCTCTATCCGCGCGGGGTCAGAGGGTCAACCGAGCAGAAGCGCGCATGGCACCGAATATTCGGCTTGCCAACGCCCAGCGCTGCACTAGGCGCAAGCCCTTGGCTTCAAATGGTCGCGGGCGGTCAAACCTTACTATTCCATGAAGGTTTTCGCTTGTCGAAGAAAGCGCTGATTCCCTCATGCGCCTCGTCGGTTTCCCATCGGTCGACCAGCGCCCGGATCGTGTGGTCGATCATCGCGTCGTCGATGCGCGGCCCGAGGTCCCGAACCAGCGCCTTGGCCGAGGCCACGGCGCCCTGCGCACAGGACAGATAGGGCTGCACTTCGGCTTCGATCGCGGCATCCAACTCGTCCGCCGGAACGGCCCGTGCCAACAGGCCAAGTTCTACCGCCTCGGCCGCGTCGAACAGACGGGCCGACATGAACACGCGCCGCGCGCGGGCCTCACCCATGCGGGCGATAACATAGGGCCCGATGGTAGCCGGGATCAGCCCCAGCCGGGTTTCGGTCAGACACATCTTCAGACTGTCCACGCCGATGGCCACGTCGCAGACCGCGGCCATGCCCACACCGCCGCCAAAGGCGTTGCCCTGCAGCGCGCCGATCAACGGCTTGGGCAGGGTGTTCAGAGCGTTCAGCATCTCGGCCAACTTGCGCGCCTCGACAAAGCGGGTCTCGGGGTCGGCGGCCATCTGGGCCTGCATCCATCCCAGGTCGCCCCCGGCGCAGAAGCTTTTGCCCGCGCCGGTCAAAACTACGACGCGCACGTCGTTGGTTTCTCCCAATTGCGCGGCGGCCTGGCTCAGCTCGGCGATCATCTGCGCCGACATCGCGTTGTGTTTTTCCGGCCGGCTCAGCGTCAGCGTAGCAACGCCGCGCAAATCGGTGGAGATCGAGATGGTTTCAAACATGTCAGCCTCTTATCCCGCCCGCATCGCGCGGGCCATTTCCGCCGCTTGGTTCAGCACAGCGGCGTCCAGTCCGGTATCATAGCCCAGCCGCTCGAGATGCGCGGCCACGGCTTCGGTGGCCACATTCCCGGCCGCCCCCGGCGCATAGGGGCAACCGCCCAATCCGCCCACGGCCGCGTCGAACACCCGGACGCCCAGCGCAAGCGAAGCATCGATATTGTCGATCGCGCGTCCGTTGGTGTCGTGGAAATGGCCGGCCAGGCGGGTCGCGGGCACATATTCACGCACCGCCAGCAGCATCCGTGCGATGCTGTCGGGCGTCCCCTGCCCGATCGTGTCGCCCAGCGAGATCTCGTAACAGCCGTGCGAGAACAGCAGGTCGGCCACCTCGGCCACATTGGCGGGCGGCGTCGGCCCGTCATAAGGGCAGTCGGTCACGCAGGAAACATAGCCGCGCACCGGCAGATCAATATGGCGCGCCGCCTCGAGGATCGGGACGAACCGCTCGATGGATTCGGCGATGGTCGCGTTGATGTTGGCCTTGGAAAACCCCTCCGACGCCGAAGCAAACACCGCGATTTCATCCGCCCCGGCCGCCAGCGCATCCTCATAGCCGCGCATGTTCGGGGTCAGCGCAGCGTAGCGCACGCCGGGGGCGCGGGTGATCCCGGCCAGAACCTCGGCGCTGCCGGCCATCTGCGGCACCCATTTGGGCGACACGAAACTGGCCACCTCGATCCGGTTGAACCCCGCCCGGCTAAGGCAGTCGACCAGCGCGATCTTCTCGGAAACCGGGATTTCGCGCTTTTCGTTCTGCAGCCCGTCGCGCGGCCCCACTTCGAAAATCTCGACACGTTCCGCCATGGCGGTGCCCTCCTGTTCAGTCCCGGCCCGCCCCGTTCAGGGCGGGAGTTCAGGGTTTCAGTCGTCTTCCAGCCGGACCAGCGCCGCGCCGGCCTCGACCTGCGATCCGGCCTCGGCCAGAACCTCGGCCACGACACCGTCGCGGGCGGCCAACAGCGAATGCTCCATCTTCATGGCCTCGAGGACGGCCAGCCGGTCGCCTTCCTTCACCGCCTGCCCCGGCGCGGCGAACACCGCCTTGACCAGCCCGGGCATCGGCGCCTCGACCACGTTGGTATCACCGGCGGCGCTGACATCGCGGTCCAGCGGGTCCAGCACCTCGAAGCTGACGCCATAGGCGTCGAACACGGTGACATCGTGGCCCGCAATCGCAACCGGAGGCATCGGCTGGCCGTCGATGATCCAGCGGCCGTTGACCCGTTCGGCGATCACGCTGGTACCGTCGACCTGCCAGTCCTGCCGGTCCGGCCCTGCGACCTGGACGTCCATATCCAGAACCTCGCCGTCGCGCTTCAGCTGAAGCGCCCGGTGCAGCCGGGCCCAGAGGGTAAACCCGGTGTCCTCGGAGGGTTTGTCCAGCCCGGTCGCGGCCATCGCCGCCGCAACGGTCACTGCCGGGGTGACGGCCGGTTCGCGCACCAGATCGTCCAGATCGCGGCCGATCAACCCGGTATCGACATCACCCGCCGCAAACCCGGCGTGCCGGGTGAGTGCGCCCAGGAAAGACAGGTTGGTGACGGTTCCCGCCACCTGCGTCCGGCGCAGCGTGCGGTGCAGTTGTTCCAGCGCCACCGCGCGGGTCGGGCCGTGCACGATCACCTTGGCGATCATCGGGTCATACCATGGGCTGATCGTGTCACCCGCACGCACGCCGCTGTCGGCGCGGCAGCCGTGCGGAAACTCCAGATGGGTCAGGGTGCCCGTGGCGGGCAGGAACCCCTTGGGCACGTCCTCGGCATAGAGCCGGGCTTCGAAGGCATGGCCGTTGATCGAAAGCTCTGCCTGCCGCTTGGGCAGGCTTTCCCCGGCCGCAACCCGCAACTGCCATTCGACCAGGTCGATACCGGTGATGGCCTCGGTCACCGGGTGTTCGACCTGCAGGCGGGTGTTCATCTCCATGAACCAGAACCGGTCGGGGCGCAACCCGTCCGAGGCATCGACGATGAACTCCACGGTACCCGCGCCCTTGTAGCCGATGGCCTCGGCCGCGCGCACGCCCGCCTGGCCCATCGCTTCGCGCATCTTAGGGGTCATGCCGGGCGCGGGGGCTTCCTCGATCACCTTCTGGTGGCGGCGCTGCAGCGAGCAGTCACGCTCAAACAGATGCACGGCATGGGTGCCGTCGCCAAAGACCTGAACCTCGATATGGCGGGGCTTGGCAACAAATTTCTCGACCAGAACGGCATCATTGCCAAAGGCGGTTCGGGCCTCGCCCCGGGCACTGTCCAGAGCGGCCGCGAAATCCGCCGGCCTCTCGACCAGCCGCATCCCCTTGCCGCCACCGCCGGCCACCGCCTTGATCAGAACCGGATAGCCGATGGTATCGGCCGCGCCGGCCAGATGCTCGGGGTCCTGGTTGTCGCCGTGATAGCCGGGCACGACCGGGACGCCGGCTTGCTCCATCAGCGCCTTGGCCGCATCTTTGAGGCCCATCTTGCGGATCGCCTCCGCCGATGGGCCGATGAAGGTCAGGCCCGCCGCCTGCACCGCATCGACGAAATCGGGGTTCTCGGACAGAAACCCATAGCCGGGGTGGATCGCCTGCGCGCCGGTATCCAGTGCGGCCTGAATGATCACGTCGCCTTTCAGATAGCTGTCGGCCGGAGCCGCTCCGCCGATATGCACGGCCTCATCCGCCATCTGCACATGTTTGGCGGCTGCGTCCGCATCCGAGTACACGGCAACGCAGGCCACGCCCATCTTGTGCGCGGTTTTGATGACCCGGCAGGCAATCTCGCCCCGGTTGGCGATCAGGATCTTGTCAAACATGGCCGTTACCCTTTCCCTGCCAGATCTTCCACAAGGCGAAACCGTTCGCAGACCAACTCCATCTTCGGGTCGAAGCCGCCGTTTCGTTCGAAATATCTGCGATGATCCTCGCGCCAGCCTTCCAGGCTGTCGTTTTCGCCCTCGGCCAGGGCAAATGCCTCGTCCACATCGCAATAGCGCCGGACCGTCACCTCGACCGTTTCGATGACCAGCGCGGGCCGTCCGTCCCAGTCCAAGGCGATGTCGCGGCGACCTGCCTGCGGCATTGCCTCGCCACCCGCCGCAAAGTCCCGCAACGCGCCGCAGGTCGCGGTCTTGCGTCCCGAGCGGACCAGAGCCAGCAATTCGTCGCACAATGCGCGGTTGTCGCCGAACTGAAAGGTCTCGGCCCCCGGATATCTTTCTTTCAAGCTCTCCAGCATCAAACCGCCCCTTCTACATCCGGAACACGCCAAAGCGCGTGTCCTCAATCGGGACGTTGAACGCGGCGCTCAGCGACAGGGCCAGCACGTCGCGGCTTTTGCGCGGGTCGATGATGCCGTCATCCCACAGCCGGGCAGAGGCATAAAGCGGGTGCGACTGCTCCTCGAACATCTCGAGCGTCGGGCGTTTGAACTCGGCCTCTTCCTGGGCCGACCATGTGCCGCCCTGCCGTTCGATCCCGTCGCGCTTGACCGTTGCCAGAACACCGGCGGCCTGCTCGCCGCCCATGACCGAGATGCGGCTGTTCGGCCAAGTCCACAGGAACCGCGGCTGATAGGCGCGGCCTGCCATGCCATAGTTCCCGGCCCCGAAAGAGCCGCCCACCAGCATGGTGATCTTGGGCACGTTTGTGGTGGCCACGGCGGTCACCATCTTGGCGCCGTGGCGCGCGATGCCTTCGTTCTCGTACTTGCGGCCCACCATGAAGCCGGTGATGTTTTGCAGAAAGACCAGCGGGATCTTGCGCTGGCTGCACAGTTCGACGAAATGAGCGCCTTTCTGCGCGGCCTCGGAAAACAGCACGCCGTTGTTGGCGACGATGCCGACGGGGCAGCCTTTGACATGGGCAAAGCCGGTCACCAACGTTTCACCGAACCGCGGCTTGAACTCGTCAAAGCGCGAGCCATCGACCAAGCGCGCGATCACCTCGCGGATGTCATACGGGGTGCGTAGATCGGCCGGGACGACGCCCAGAATTTCCTCGGGGTCATAAGCCGGGTCTTCGGGGCTGGCCCAATCCACCGTCTGCGGCCTGTGTCGGTTCAGCGACCCAATCGCCCGGCGGGCCAGAGCCAGCGCGTGCGCGTCGTCCTCGGCCAGATAGTCGGCCACGCCGGACAGGCGCGTGTGCACGTCGCCGCCGCCCAGGTCCTCGGCGCTGACGACCTCGCCCGTCGCCGCCTTGACCAGCGGCGGGCCGGCCAGAAAGATCGTGCCCTGTTCCTTGACGATGATCGTCACATCGGACATGGCCGGCACATAGGCGCCGCCCGCGGTGCACGAGCCCATCACCACGGCAATCTGCGGGATGCCCTTGGCGCTCATCCGTGCCTGGTTGTAGAAGATGCGGCCGAAATGGTCGCGGTCGGGAAAGACCTCATCCTGGTTGGGCAGGTTCGCGCCGCCGCTGTCCACCAGATAGATGCAGGGCAGATGGTTTTCCTCGGCGATCTCCTGCGCGCGCAGGTGCTTTTTGACCGTCATCGGATAATAGGTACCGCCCTTCACGGTCGCGTCGTTGCAGACCACCATGACCTCTTGCCCCTGCACCCGGCCGATCCCCGCGATCACGCCGGCACAGGGGGCCGCGCCACCATACATGCCATGCGCCGCCGTCGCGCCGATTTCGAGGAACGGAGACCCCGGGTCCAGCAAGTTCGCCACCCGCCGGCGCGGCAGCATCTTGCCCCGCGACACATGGCGATCGCGCGATTTCTCGCCCCCGCCCATACGCGCGGCCTCGGCGGCCTCAGATATCTGCGCCAGCGCGTCGAGGTGCGCGGCTCGGTTTTGCTTGAAGCCATCGGACGAGGGCAAAGCGGAAGATCGCAGCTTCATCTGGTATACTCTCTCAGAAATTCGCGAACGGGGTTTTCGCTGACGCCAAAGCTCTGCATGATGCGCGCATAGCCCTGCGACACGTTGCTGGAGCAGACGGTGTCCAGCTTCTTGATTTCCGGCTCTTCGAGGAAGTCCTCAAGGTCCCACATCGGAACCATGAAATAATACTCGAACGGCTGCATCTCGGCCGCCATTTCCATCGCCTCGACGGCCTGGTCCTGTTCACCCCGGCACAGATAGGCCAGCGACAGGTTACGATAGGCGCTCCCGAGGCTCTCATAGTCGTCGTCTGCCTCGTATTGGCTGACCGCAAGCTTGAGCCGCCCCACGACCTGACGGTCGAAATACCCGTCATCCGCCTGTGCCTCGGGCAGGAACATTGCGACATAGGCCAGCTTCTCGTCGTGCCAGCCGTCGGTCTGCATCTCGTTGCTGAAGACGCTGTGCAGCATCCGGATTTCCGGTTCGAATTTCAGGGTGCCGTCGGAATCGGCCACCGCATCCAGATAGTTGTCGTAGAACGCGATCCTGCGTTTGTCTTCAGCGTCCAGCCTGGCGACCCGATCGGCGATCTTGCGCAATTCCGATATGGCCTCATCCGGGTAGCCGTATAAAACCAGAAGGTCGGCCAATTGCAGTTTTTCGATGACGGCGATCTTTTCTTCGACCGCTTTGTCGATCGTGTCGTGCATCCACGTTTCGAAATAGGTCTTTCCGGCCCACACGGCCCCGATGACCGCGATGACGGTCGCGCTGAACTCAATTCCGGTCCGGACGCTGGATTTATCTGCCATGGCACATCTCCTCGGACGCGCGACGTTTCAATTCCTTGCGAATGACTTTTCCCGTTACGGTCAAAGGCAAGTCTTGCACAAAAGCCACCTCTCGCGGGTAGGAATAATGCGCCAGACGGTCCTTGACCCAATCCTGCAGCTCTTGTTCCGAGGCCTCGGACCCCGGTTTCAACACCACATAGGCCTTCACGATCTCGGTCCGCAGCGGATCAGGCTTGCCGACCACGCCTACGGTGGCCACCGCCGGATGGGTCAGCAGGCAATCCTCGATCTCGGCCGGGCCGATGCGATATCCGGCCGAGGTGATCACGTCATCCTCGCGGCCGACAAAGCGCAGATAGTCGTCCTCCCACACGCCGCGGTCACCGGTGATCAGCCAATCACCGCGAAACTTCTCGGCCGTGGCCTGCGGGTTGTTCCAGTATTCCAGCAGCATCGAGGCTGAACCGCGCCGGATGGCCACATCACCCTCGGCGTCGGTCGGGTTGCCGTCCGCGTCTATCACCGCGACCTCATGCCCCGGCACCGGTTTGCCGATGCAGCCCGGGCGCGCGGGGAAATCCTCGGCGCAGGAGGAAACCACCATATTGCATTCGGTCTGGCCATAGAATTCGTTGATCGTCAGGCCAAAGGCCCGCTGTCCCCACGCCAGCATTTCCGCGCCCAGCGGCTCTCCGCCCGAAGCCACGGACCGCAGGCCGGGGATCGTCACATCCGCGGCCTTGAGCATCCGCAGCGCCGTGGGCGGAAAGAACACGTTGCGCACGCCGCCGCGCGCGATCACATCCGCGCAGGCCTGCGGGGTAAACTTGTCGAGCCGCGCGGCGACAACCGGAATGCCCAGCGCCAGCCCCGGCATCAGCACGTCGAACAACCCGCCGATCCAGGCCCAGTCGGCCGGCGTCCACAGGCAGTCACCCGCGCGCAGGTGGTTGTGGCTGATCGAAACGCCCGGCAGATGTCCGGTCAGCACCCGGTGCCCGTGCAGCGCGCCCTTGGGCTTGCCCGTCGTGCCCGAGGTATAGATCAGCACCGCCGGATCCTCGGGACCGGTGTCAGCAAAATCCACGGCAGGCCCGTCCGCCCCAAGCTCGGACACGATCAGCGGCTGCGCCAGATCACCCAGCATATCCGCGCCCTCGCCGTCGGTCAGCACATACCCGGCCCCCGCATCGCCGAGGCGCGAGGCCAGGGCATCGCGTTTGAACAGCTTGAACAACGGCACCGAGATTGCCCCAATCTTCCAGATGGCCAGATGCGCCGCCGCGCTCCACGGCGACTGGCTGAGCAGCACGCCGACCCGGTCGCCGGGTTGCACCCTGCCCAGCAACCCGCGCGCCAGCCGGTCGGTCATTTGTTCCAGTTCACCATAGGTGATCTCGGTCGTAGCCTCGGAAGACAGATCGAGGATCGCCACCTGCTCAGTAGGCCGCGACAGGCACTGACGTGCCATGTTCAGCCTGGGCGGAATGTCCCAGCTGCCACCAGACCGCAAACCCGGTATGACCTCAGCGGGACGCATGGCGTTTTTCCCTTAAATTTAAGCGACTTGCCGCGCCAAATTGAATATCGAACATCAACGAAACTTGATGCAGATCAGAGTGGCCGCCCCGTCCTGCAGGCATGGTCGGCTTGCACACAAAACCAAAGGCAAGAACATGACCAGCAAACTCGCCATTCTCACCCTTTCCACCGCGTTGGCCGCTGTTTCGGCCCCCGCATTCGCCCAGTCTCAGGGAGACTGGACCGTTGGTGTCGGTATCGGCTACCTCGACCCGAAATCCGACAACGGATCCCTCGCCGGCTTCAGCGCCGACGTCGACTCGGACACCCGCCCGATCTTCACCGCCGAGTATTTCATTCGTGACAATCTGGGCATCGAGCTTTTGGCCGCAACGCCGTTCAGCCATGACATCACGCTGGGCGGAAGTGTCGACGCGGGCAGCGTCAAGCACCTGCCGCCCACACTGTCGCTGAACTACCACTTTGCAACCAGCAGCGCCTGGAAACCCTATGTCGGCGCCGGTTTGAACTACACCGTGTTCTTTGACGAGGAATCGCCGCTGGGCGATCTGAAGGTCGACGACTCGTTCGGCGTGTCGCTGCAGGCCGGCCTGGACTACATGGTCACGGACAAGGGCGCGGTTCGCCTGAACGTCCGCTGGTTCGACATCGACTCGGACGTCACCCTCAACGGAGCCGACATCGGCAAGGCCGAGATCGATCCGTGGCTGGTTGGCGTGTCCTACGTCCATCGCTTCTGATCCTTCGATCGGATACGCCTCGCCGTGACTTCGTCGGCGAGGCGTTTTTCTTCAGAGCATTTCGTTCATCAATTCGCGGCCGATCAGCATCCGGCGGATCTCGCTGGTGCCCGCGCCGATCTCCATCAGCTTGGCATCGCGGAAGATCCGGCTGACCGGCGCATCCGCCAGGAACCCGGCCCCGCCCATGGCCTGAACCGCCTGATGCGCCTGCACCATCGCCTGCTCGGACGCATAGAGACAGCACGCCGCCGCATCCTGCCGGGTCACGTCGCCCCGATCACAGGCCTTGGCGACCTCGTAGACATACGCCCGGGCCGAATTCATCGCGGTGTACATGTCGGCGATCTTGCCCTGCATCAGCTGGAAGGTTCCGATCGGTTTGCCGAACTGCTTGCGCTCGGCCAGATAGGGCATGATCTCGTCCAGGCAGGCAGCCATGATGCCGGTGCCAATCCCGGCCAGAACCACGCGCTCATAGTCGAGGCCCGACATCAGAACCGCAACGCCCTTGCCTTCTTCGCCCAGCACGTTCTCGAAAGGCACCTCGACATCTTCGAAGATCAGCTCGGCCGTGTTCGAACCGCGCATACCCAGCTTGTCGAAATGGGGCGAGGTCGAGAACCCTTTCATCTCTTTCTCGATCAGGAAGGCCGTGATGCCCTTGGACCCGGCCTCGGGGTCGGTCTTGGCATAGACGACCAGCGTATCGGCATCCGGCCCGTTGGTGATCCAGTATTTGTTGCCGTTCAGGCGGTAATGGTCGTTGCGCTTTTCCGCCCGCAGCTTCATCGACACAACATCAGACCCCGCGCCGGGTTCCGACATTGCCAGGGCACCTACGTGTTCGCCCGAAATCAGGCGCGGCAGGTATTTCTGCTTCTGCTCTTCAGTGCCGTTCAGCTTGATCTGGTTGACGCAGAGGTTGGAATGCGCCCCGTAGGACAGCGCCACCGATGCCGAAGCGCGTGCGATTTCTTCAACCGCGATCGTATGCGCCAGATAGGTCATTTCGGCGCCTCCATACTGTTCGGGAACGGTTACGCCCAGCAGACCGAGTTCACCCATTTCCTTCCACAGCTCGTTAGGAAACGCGTTCGTCTTGTCGATCTCGGCCGCCATCGGCTTGACCCGCTCCTGCGCCCAGCGGTGCACCATCTCGCGCAGCGCGTTCACATCTTCACCCAGATCGAATTGCATTGTCGCCGTGAACATCCGCGCTCTCCTCTTTCGCGTTAATGAACAGGTGTTCAATAAACTGATACAGACCTTTCCCCGCGCGGTCAATCATCGCGTGACCCAAATGAAAAAGCCGCCCCAAGGCGGCTTTTGCAGGGTTCGAGCATGCGCCGCATGGCGCACTCGATTGATTTACTGTTGGAAAACAGCGCCGACCTCGGCGCGGATGATGCCGGCAATCAGGCGGCAATCGTCCAGCGAGAAGGTCAGCGGAACGCGCATGTCGATGATCCCGCGCAGAATCCGGTCGGTCTCGGGCATCCGCTCCGACTCGGCATAGCGCCAACTGTCATAGCGCGAGGTGAACCCGGTCGGCTCGGCCCCGCCGAACCATTTCAGCTCGACCCCGCGATCTGCGCAGCGCCGCAAAACCTCGGCGATTTGCTCAGGCGCCCAATCCAGCAGCAGGAACTGGATCGACGAGCCGACATAGCTCTCCTCGGCGGGCCGCTCGACGATGGTCAGGCCGGGCGTGCCGCGCAGGCCCGACTCGATCTCGGCATAACGTTCGTTCCAGCGCCGCACCTGCCGATCCAGATCGCGCAATTGGGGCCGCAGGATCGCCGCGCGCAGATTGTCCATCCGCCCCGACACGTTCGGCGTGGTGTACTTGATCCGCTCGAACACCTCGGGACCCGGCGCCGCAAGGTGGCGTTCATACAGCATGTACGAGCCCGAAAGCATTGTGGCCTTGGCCGCCAGCATCTCGTCATCTGTAACCAGCAGACCACCCTCGCCCGAGTTCACATGTTTGTAGGTCTGGCAGGAATAGCAGCCGATCGCCCCCTGACGGCCAGACAGTTGCCCGCGCCAGGCGGCGCCCATCGTGTGGGCGCAGTCCTCGATCACCGTCACTCCGGCGGCGTCGCACATCTGCATCAACCGGTCCATGTCACACAGATGCCCGCGCATGTGGCTGAGCATCAGTACCTTGGCGCGGTCCAGCTTGGCCGCCAGATCGTCCAGATCGATGGTCAGCCCCTCGGTCACGCCCACAAATACCGGGCGCGCATTGACCGAGGCGATCGCCCCCGGCACCGGGGCCAGAGTGAAGGCGTTGGTCAGAACCGCATCCCCCGGCTGGACCCCCACGGCACGCAGGGCCGTGGCCAGCGCATAGCCACCCGATGCCACGGCCAGACAGTATTTCGCGCCTATCTGCGCGGCAAATTCCTGTTCCAACAGAGCTGTTTCGCTCAGCTCTCCCGGGGCCACGTTGTAGCGGTGCAACCGCCCGTGACGCAGAACGGCCAGCGCAGCCTCGATCGCCTCGTCGGGGATCGGCTCCTGCTGGGTGAAACTGCCAGAAAATCGCTCGGTCATGGCGTCGTTTGTGGGGCCAGTCGCAGCGCGGGTCAAGGGATCAGACCGCCGCGCTCACAAGCTCGGCGACGATTGCGGGCAGATCGTCGAAATGGTGCAGCAGCGCCTCGGGCTGCAGCGCGGCCATGTCATCGCCGGATGGGCCGAAGGTCACAAGGATCGAAGGCACCCCTGCGGCCCGGGCCGTGTTACGGTCGGTATCCGAGTCGCCCACCAGTATGCAGTGGTCGGGAAGCCCGCCGGCCCGGCGCGCCGCTTCACGCAGCGGCGCGGGGTCGGGCTTGCGCACCGGCAGCGTGTCCGCCCCCACCAACGAGCCAAACAACGCCCGCGCTCCCAGCCGCGTCATCAGCAGCTCGGCCAGCGCCTCGGGCTTGTTGGTGCAGATGCCGACACCGTATCCGGCGGCCTTCAGCGCCTCGACCGCCTGCAGCGCGCCGGGATAGAAGGTGGTGTGGGTGTCGATCGCCTGCCCATAGGCCTCGAGCAGGACCGGGTAATAGGCGTTCACGGTCTCTTCGTCATAGGCGCCCACGCGTTTCAGCCCGTGGGTCAGCATCATCCGCCCGCCGCGCAAAGCCACCGCCGCATCCTGCCCGTGCACCAGCACGTCGCCATGCCCCATCTGCCGGAAACAATGGTTGGCCGCCGCCAGCAGATCGCCCGACGTATCGGCCAAAGTCCCGTCCAGATCGAAGATGACCGTGCGCATTCTGTCTCCTTGCTCGGCAGTTTTCCGCCATGTCGTGTTGCAAACGGCAATCTTGTTTGATGGCCGAACGGCTTGCGCCTTTGCCCTCAGCGGATAAAACGGACCGCGACAAAACAAAAGAGAAAACGCATTCATGAGCACTGCCCTTGTCATCCTTGCCGCCGGAAAAGGCACCCGGATGAATTCGGATATCCCAAAGGTTCTGCACCCGATCGCCCAGGTTCCGATGCTGGTGCACGCCATGCGCGCCGGGTCGGTTCTGGCACCCGAACGCACGGCCATCGTCACCGGCCACGGCGCCGAGGCGGTGGCCAAAGTCGCGCAGGCCGAGGATGAAGACGCCCGCATCGTCGTGCAGGACCAACAGCTGGGCACCGCCCATGCCGTTGCCCAGGCGCGCGAGGCCCTGGACGGGTTCACCGGTGACGTGGTCGTTCTGTACGGCGATACCCCGTTTCTGCAGCCTGACACGCTGGAGCGCATGATCGCCGCGCGGGCTGACAACGATCTGGTGATCCTGGGCTTCGAGGCCGCCGACCCGGCCCGGTATGGCCGTTTGGTGATGAACGGAGATGCTCTGGAACGGATCGTCGAGTTCAAGGATGCGTCAGATGAAGAACGCGCCATAACTTTCTGCAACTCCGGTCTTCTGGCCTGTGACGCGGGCACCCTGTTCGACCTGATCGACGCGGTCGGAAACGACAACGCGTCGGGCGAATACTACCTGACCGACGTGGTCGAGATCGCGCGCGACCGCGGCCTGAAGGTCACCGCCGTTTCGTGCGACGAGGCGCAGACGCTGGGCGTGAACTCGCGCGCCGATCTGGCTGCTGCCGATGCCGTGTTCCAGGCCCGCGCCCGGGCCGAACTGCTGGATCTGGGCGTCACCGTGATGGACCCAGAGACGGTCTATTTGGCCGCCGACACGGTGATCGGTCGCGACACGGTGATCGAACCCAACGTGGTCTTCGGCCCCGGCGTCACCGTCGAAAGCGGCGCGACGATCCGGGCGTTTTCGCACCTCGAGGGCTGCCATGTCAGCCGAGGCGCCGTGGTCGGCCCCTATGCCCGGCTGCGCCCGGGGGCGGAACTGGCCGAGAACACCCGTATCGGCAATTTCGTCGAGATCAAGAATGCCGAAATCGCCGAGGGCGCAAAGGTCAATCACCTCAGCTATGTCGGCGATGCGTCGGTGGGCGCAGGCACGAATATCGGCGCGGGCACCATCACCTGCAACTATGATGGCGTGATGAAGCACCGCACGGTGATCGGCGAGAATGTCTTTGTCGGTTCGAACACCATGCTGGTGGCCCCGGTCACCGTGGGCAGCGGCGCGATGACGGCCACGGGCACCATCGTGACCCGCGACATCGACCCCGACGCCCTGGCGGTGGGTCGTGCCAAACAGGAAAACAAACCGGGCTATGCCCGCAAGCTGTTCGAGATGCTGAAGGCGAAAAAGGCACGCCGGGACAAGGGAGCCTGAGTAAATGTGTGGAATTGTTGGCGTATTGGGCAAGCACGAAGCGGCGCCCATTCTGGTCGAAGCACTGAAACGGCTGGAATACCGCGGCTATGACAGCGCGGGCATCGCAACCGTAAACGGCGGTAAGCTGGGCCGTCGGCGCGCGGTGGGCAAGCTGGTCAATCTCAGTGACCTTCTGGTGCATGACCCCCTGCCCGGCAAGTCGGGCATCGGGCACACGCGGTGGGCGACTCATGGCGCACCCTCGGTCAGCAACGCGCACCCGCATCAGGCCGGACCGGTTGCCGTGGTCCACAACGGCATCGTCGAGAACTATCGCGAGCTGCGGGCCGAACTGGCCGAGAACGGAATCGATTTCCAGACCGAGACCGACACCGAAACCGTCGCGTTGATGACCGAATTCTACATGAAATCGGGGCTGAGCCCGGTCGAGGCCGCCTTCAAGACCATCGACCGGCTGCAAGGTGCCTTTGCGCTGGCCTTCCTGTTCGACGGCGAGGATGACCTGATCGTCGCCGCCCGCAAGGGCTCGCCGCTGGCCATCGGGCACGGGGATGGCGAGATGTTCGTGGGCTCGGACGCCATCGCACTGGCGCCGCTGACCGACCGGATCACCTATCTGGAAGAAGGCGACCGCGCCGTGGTCACCCGCACTTCGGTCGAGATCCGCAACGAGGCCGGTGAGATCGCAAATCGCGAGATCCGCAAGATCCAGCTGGATCAGACCCGGACCGACAAGGGCGGGCACAAGCACTTCATGGCCAAGGAAATCGCCGAACAGCCGGTGGTGGTGGCCGAAGCGATCCGCTCGTACCTGCCCACCGGCGGCGACCGGGTGGTTCTGCCGGACACTGATCTTGATTTCTCCAAGCTGGACCGCCTGACCATGGTGGCCTGCGGCACGGCCTTCTATGCCTGTCTGACCGCCAAATACTGGTTCGAGCAACTGGCCCGGATGCCGGTCGAGGTCGATATCGCCAGCGAGTTCCGCTATCGTGAACCGCCGATCACCGACCGCACGCTGGCCCTCTTCGTCAGCCAGTCGGGCGAGACCGCCGACACCCTGGCCGCGCTGCGCTATTGCGAGGGCAAGGCCGACAAGATCGTTTCGGTGGTCAATGTCCCCGAAAGCTCGATCGCGCGGGAAAGCGACGTGGCACTGCCCATCCATGCCGGGGTCGAGATCGGCGTGGCCTCGACCAAGGCCTTCACCTGCCAGCTGAGCGTTCTGCTGATGCTGGCGCTCAAGGCCGCGGCCGACCGGGGCACACTGGACGACGATGCGCTGGCCGATCACGCCGCCGCGCTGCGCGGCCTGCCGACACTACTGAATGCCGCGCTGGACCAGGAGGAGGCGATCCGGAAATCCGCCCAGCGCCTGTCCGAGGCGCGCGACGTTCTATTCCTGGGACGCGGCCTGATGTACCCGCTGGCCCTCGAAGGCGCGCTGAAACTCAAGGAAATCAGCTATATCCACGCCGAGGGCTATGCCTCGGGCGAGCTGAAGCACGGCCCCATCGCCCTGATCGACAAGCACATGCCCGTGGTGGTGATGGCCCCGCGCGATGCAGTGTTCGACAAGACCGTTTCAAACATGCAAGAGGTCATGGCGCGCAAGGGCAAGGTCATTTTGGTCTCGGACGACGACGGGATCGCAGATGCCAAGGACGGGGTCTGGAGCACGATCCTCATGCCACATGCCCACGGCTCGGTCGCGCCGATCCTGTATTCGGTGCCCGCGCAACTGCTGGCCTATCACACGGCGGTCGCCAAGGGCACCGATGTGGACCAACCCCGCAACCTGGCGAAATCCGTCACGGTCGAGTAAGCCGCCATGCCGGACAGCCCTCTGGACCAGATCAAGGCACATGCCGACCCGGACCGGGCCGCCCAGATGGCGGCCTATCACAAGGTCGACCGCCCCTATCTTGGGGTACCGAACCCGGTGCTGAATGATCTGACCAAAAGCTGGCGGCAACAGATGGACGTGGGCGCCCGGGTCGCGCTGGCCGATCAGCTGTGGCAGACCAACATTCACGAGGCGCGGCTGGCCGCCGCCAAGCTGCTGACGCAGGCGCGCATCCGCCCCGATCAGGCGGTTTGGGACCTGCTGCAAAGCTGGCTGTCCGATTTCGACGCTTGGGCGGTGGCCGACCATGCCAGCATGGCCATGCAAAAGCGCCTGTGGGCCGATCCGTCGCGGCTGGATCAGGTCGAAGGCTGGACGACCTCGGATCACATGTGGACCCGACGCGCGGCACTGGTCGCCACACTGCCCTGGACCAAGCAAAACCACCCCAAGCCCGAGGACCTACAGCGCCGCGACCGCATCCTGGGTTGGGCCGCCAAGTATGTCCCCGATCGCGACTGGTTCATCCAGAAGGCGGTGGCCTGGTGGCTGCGCGACCTGTCCAAACACGATCCCAATCGGGTCCGGGCGTTTCTGGCCACGTACGGTGACGCGATGAAGCCGTTTGCCCGCAAAGAGGCCGGCAAGTACCTGAAAGATCAGTTGGAATAAACGTCCAGTTCAACCAGTTCGTCAAACGGCACCAATAGCGCACGCATCGCCTCAACCGACAGGCGGCTGCCGCCTGACGGCGCCGGTACAAGTGTGATATAGGCCTGCGCGCCCGTCTTGGGTACGACCACCCGGCCATTGATCTCAGTTTCGACCAACGGCGTTTCAAGCCAGCGTCCGGGCTTGTTCGGATCGCCCAGTCCGGCAATCGTTGTCTTGGCGCCGGCCCATCCGGTGTTCACAGCCGCAACAGGCGTTGCTTCCACCTCTTCGAGCGCAGCGGCGGTTTCTGTCGTCTGCGCAGGTTCCGCATCCGGGGCGCGATCAAGGCTTTGCCGCACCGCATCACAGCCGGTCAGAAACGCAGGAATAATGACAAACAGGTATCGCATGCAGCCAGCCTACCCCTGCCCGCGCCCGCGTTCCACCCCTCAAGCGCAGTTCTGACTTGTCGCAAGGCACGGTGCGCTTTACCTATTGGGCATGACTGCTCCGTTGATCGACCCGTTTGCCCGCGCAATCACCTATCTCCGCGTCTCCGTCACGGACCGCTGCGATTTCCGCTGTGTCTACTGCATGTCTGAAAACATGACCTTTCTGCCCAAGAAAGAGCTGCTGACGCTGGAAGAACTGGACCGGATGTGTTCGACCTTCATTCGACTGGGCGTGGAAAAGCTGCGGATCACCGGGGGCGAGCCGCTTGTGCGCCGTGGGATCATGGGGTTCTTCGACTCGATGACCCGGCATCTGGACAGCGGCGCACTGAAAGAGCTGACGCTGACCACCAATGGCTCGCAACTCGCCCGGTTCGCCGACGACCTGTATGCCTCCGGGGTGCGGCGGGTGAATGTCTCGCTCGACACGCTGGACGAGGACAAATTCGCCCAGATCACCCGTTGGGGTCGCTTGAAACAGGTCCTGGGCGGGATCGATGCCGCGCAGAAGGCCGGGTTGCGCGTCAAGATCAACGCGGTGGCCCTGAAAGGGTTCAACGAGGACGAACTGCCCAAGATCACCCGCTGGTGCGCCGAGCGCGACATGGACCTGACCTGGATCGAGGTCATGCCCATGGGTGACATCGGCAACGAGGACCGGCTGGACCAGTACTGGTCGCTGAAAGACGTGCGGGCCGAGTACGAAAACCACTATACTGTCACCGATCTGGCCGAGCGCACGGGCGGACCGGCGCGCTATGTCCGGTTGGAGGAAACCGGGCAGAAGATCGGCTTCATCACGCCGCTCAGCCATAATTTCTGTGAAAGTTGCAACCGGGTACGCCTGACCTGCACGGGCGAGTTGTACATGTGCCTGGGGCAAGAGGACATGGCCGACTTGCGCACCCCTCTGCGCGACCACCCCAACAGTGAAGAGCCACTGGAACAGGCGATCCGCGCGGCGATTACCCTCAAGCCCAAGGGCCATGATTTCGACTATTCCCGCCAGAAGATCGATGGCCAGATGAGCCGTCACATGAGCCACACGGGCGGCTGACATGGCAGACCAGTCGGGGCAACCCACGACGCTGTACCGTATGTACTGCGCGTTGACGTCCATCGCCATGCCATTGGCCTGGCGCACCGTTCGCGCCAAGCTGCAGACGGCGGGTGTTTCCGAGGTCCGTCAGCGCGAGCGGCTGGGCCATGCGAGCCAGCCCCGCCCCGACGGTCGGCTGATCTGGTTCCATGCGGCAAGCGTGGGCGAGAGCCTGTCGGTTCTGAGCCTGATCAAGCGCATCAGTGAACGGATCGAGGATGCGCAGTTCCTGATCACCTCTGGCACCCCGACCTCGGCGGCGCTGGTGGAAAAACGTCTACCACCGCGCACCCGCCACCAATACCCCCCGCTGGACAGCGCCGGACCGGTGGCGCGGTTTCTGGATCACTGGCGGCCCGATGCCGGCGTCTTCGTCGAAAGCGAGATCTGGCCACGACTGATCGTCGAGACCGCCCAGCGTGGAACGCCTCTGGCCCTGCTGAACGCGCGCCTGTCCGAGAAATCGGTGGCCGGGTGGAAGAAGCGCCCCGACACCGCCCGCTTTGTCCTAGGCCAGTTCCGCCTGTTCCTGACGCAAAACGACCGCACGGCCGCAAACCTGATCGCCATGGGCGCACCCGCCGATCTGGTGCAGCCCGGAACCAACCTCAAGGCCATGTCCGATCCGCTGCCGGTGGATCAGGACACGCTGACGCAGATCCGCGCGCAGATCGGCGCGCGGCCGGTCTGGATCGCCAGCTCGACCCATGCGGGCGAGGAGGAGACCGTTCTGGCCGCCCATGCCGAATTGCTGAACCGCAGGCCCGATCTCCTGCTGCTGCTGATCCCCCGCCACCCGGAACGGCGGGACGAGGTCTGCGCCTTGATCGATGCCGCGGGTCAAAGCCATGCCCTGCGCAGCGCCGGGCAGCCGGTTACCCACGACACGCAGGTCTATGTGGCCGATACGCTGGGCGAAACCGGAACGTGGTACGCGTTGTGTCCGATCGTGTTTCTGGGCGGGTCTCTGAAAGAGATCGGCGGCCACAACCCGTTCGAACCTGCTCAGGCCGGGGCCGCGGTGATCACCGGGCCGGGTTACTACAATTTCGCCGAGACATTTGCCCCGCTGGTGGACAGCGGCGGCGCGGTCGAAGTCGCTTCGGCACCCGAGTTGGCCAAGGCGGTCGAGCTTTGGCTGTCGGACAGATCGGCGCTGGCAGCGGCGCAAGCGGCGGCGCAAACCTGCGTGAACACCCAGAAATCGGCGCTGGATTCGGTTGTGGATACGCTATGCGACAAGCTGGGTTTGGAGGACGCAGGACCCTGACCGCTAACGGCAGCGGGAGCCTGCGCCCCCGCCACGGTATCAGGCTGCGGGCATCCGCTGTTCGACAATCTCGGCCCACCAGCTGCAACCGGCAGGGATCGCCTCGTCGTTGAAGTTGTATTCCGGGTGGTGAACCATCGCGGTATCACCATTGCCGACCAGGATATAGGCACCGGGACGCTCTTCCAGCATGTAGGCGAAGTCTTCGCCGCCCATGACCAAAGGTGCCTCCTCGCAGGCCCCTGAGATCGAGCGGGCGACCTCGGCGGCGAATTCGGTCTGCTCGTCGCTGTTGATCATGACCGGATAGCCCCGGATATAAGTGACATCGGCAGTACCGCCGAATGTCGCGGCGACGCCCGAGCAGATTTCGTTGATGCGCTGCTCAGCAAGGTCGCGCATCTCTTTGCTCATCGTGCGCACGGTGCCCTTGATCTGCACTTTCTGCGGGATCACGTTGAACGCCTTCGACGAAGTCTCGAACGAGGTGACCGAAACAACGACCTGATCGATCGGATCGGCATTGCGCGACGCGATGGTCTGCAACGCCAGAACGGCCTGCGCAGTCATGACAGTGGTGTCCACGGTTTCATGCGGTTTGGCGGCATGGCCGCCACGACCTTCGAACGTGATATCGAACTGATCAGTCGCCGCGAAGAACGCCCCCGGCCGGATCGAGAAGCTGCCCACAGGTTTACCGGGCCAATTGTGCATTCCGTAGACTTCCTGAATGCCCCAACGCTCCATCAGGTTGTCTTCGCACATCTCGCGGCCGCCGCCGCCGCCCTCCTCGGCGGGTTGGAAGATCACAACGACGGTTCCGTCGAAATTGCGCGTTTCGGACAGGTATTTGGCCGCCCCCAGCAGCATGGCGGTGTGGCCGTCATGGCCGCAGGCATGCATCGCACCCGGCGTTTTCGAAGCATAGTCCAAACCCGTCGCCTCGTGGATCGGCAAAGCGTCCATATCCGCCCGCAATCCGATCACCTTCCCCTTGGTGTCGGCCTTGCCCTTGATCACCCCGACAACTCCGGTGCGGCCAATCCCCGTGACCACCTCGTCGCAGCCGAATTCTTTCAGCTTTTCCGCAACCAGCGCACTGGTGCGATGCGTATCGAACAGAATTTCAGGATTCTCGTGAATATCACGCCGCCAGGCGGTGATTTCATCCTGCAATTCGGCAAAGCGGTTCTTCACTGGCATCTTCGTCTTCTCTCCTTAAAAAATCTCAGGCCACCGGCATCCGGCGTTCGACCATCTCTGCAAACCACGAGCATCCGATCGGAATGATCTCGTCATTGAAATCGTATTCGGGGTGGTGAAGCCCGGCGCTGTCGCCATTTCCCAAGACTATGAAGGCCCCGGGACGTTCCTGCAACATGAACGAGAAGTCTTCGCCCCCCATCACCATCGGTGCCTCGGCACAGCTGCCACCGACGGCAATTGCCGCGGATTCTGCATATCCGGTCTGCTCTTCCGCGTTGATCGTGACCGGAACGCCGCGCGAGTAGGTCACCGTGGCGGTGCCACCCATGGTCGCCGCGACACCTTGCACAACTTCATTCAGTCTCAGTTCGATCAGGTCGCGCACCTCGTTCGAATGGGTGCGGACAGTGCCGCGCAGCCGGGCCGATTGCGGGATCACGTTGAACGCATTCGACGAAGTCTCGACCGCAGTGACCGACAGAACGGCCTGCAAGATCGGGTCGGCGTTACGCGAAACTATGGTCTGCAGGGCCACGATCAGTTGCGACAGCATGACCGTAGTATCCACGGTTTCCTGCGGCTTGGCGGCATGACCGCCGCGGCCTTCAAGATGGATGTCGAACTCGTCCGCCGCCGCCAGCAGAGGCCCGGAGCGAATGGCAAACTGCCCGGTCGGCAGGCCCGGCACGTTGTGCATCGCATAGACTTCCTGGATGCCGAAGCGGTCCATCAACCCGTCCTGGCACATGGCTTCAGCACCGTTGCCGCCTTCTTCGGCCGGTTGAAAGATCACGATCGCGGTCCCATCGAAGTTTCGGGTCTCGGCCAGATATTTGGCGGCGCCCAGAACCATCGCAGTGTGACCGTCATGGCCACAGGCATGCATGGCGCCCGCAGTCTTGGAGGCATATTCCGCTCCCGTCTGCTCTTGCATTGGCAGCGCATCCATATCGGCCCGCAGACCAATCACCCGGCCTTGGGTGTCGGTCCTGCCCTTGATCACGCCGACTACCCCGGTCCGGCCAATTCCGGTCACGACATCGTCGCAACCGAACTCTTTCAGTTTTTCCGCAACCAATGCGCTGGTCCGATGGGTATCGTAGAGAATTTCGGGGTGTTGATGTATGTCGCGCCGCCAACCGGTGATTTCGGGGTGCATTTCGGCAAAACGGTTCTTGATCGGCATGACTGTCTTTCCTGTTTCAGGCGATGGGCATTCGTCGTTCGACAAGCTCGGCGAACCAGCTGCATCCGGCCGGAATGGCCTGGTCGTCGAAATTGTATTCGGGATGGTGGCACATGGCCGTGTCGCCGTTCCCCAAGAAGATGTAGGCTCCGGGCCGTTCTTCAAGCATGTAGGCGAAGTCTTCCGACGGCATGATCGGATCCGTTGCGTCATTGACCTTGCCGGCCACCGCCTCGGCGGCTTCGGCGGCGAAGGCCGTTTCCGCCTCGGAATTCACCGTCACCGGGTAGCCGGGCGTCCAGGTCACGCGGGCTTTCGCGCCAAAAGCCGAGGCTGTGTCTTCGGCGATCCGGCGCACGCGCTCCTCGGCGATGCCACGGTATTCCGGGTCCAGTGTGCGAACCGTGCCCTGCAGCCGGACCGTGTGCGCAATCACGTTCGAGGCGACGCTGTCAGTTTCAAACGTCCCCACCGTCAGCACCACCCGTCGGATTGGATCAACGGTGCGGGATACAACCGATTGCAGCGCAACCACGATATGCGATGCCACCAAGGTTGTGTCGATGGCTTCATGCGGCGCGGCGGCATGGCCACCTTTGCCGGTCACGACAATCTCGAACTCGTCCGACGACGCCAGCAGCGCGCCGGGCCGGATTGCGAACTCTCCGACAGGCAGGCCGGGCATGTTGTGCAAGCCGTAGACTTCCTGAATGCCCCAGCGATCCATAAGCCCATCACGGCACATGGCCAGACCGCCGGCCCCGCCTTCTTCAGCCGGTTGAAAGATCAGAACCACCGTTCCGTCGAAATTGCGCGTTTCAGCAAGGTATTGCGCAGCGCCGAGCAAGATCGACGTGTGCCCGTCATGCCCGCAGGCGTGCATTTTGCCCGGCACGGTCGAGGCATAGTCCAGTCCGGTCGCCTCGTTGATCGGCAAGGCATCCATGTCGGCCCGCAACCCGATCACCCGCCCCTGCGTGTCCGTCCGCCCTCGGATCACGGCCACGACACCGGTTTTGCCTATACCCGGCGTGATTTCATCGACACCGAACGCCTTGAGCCGGTCGACAACGAAGCCGGCGGTTTCATGCACGTCGTACATCAACTCGGGATGCGCATGCAGGTGCCGCCGCCACTTGGTTATCTCGGCGTGCATTTCAGCAAGTCTGTTTTTGACCGGCATGTTCAACTCTCCGAGCTTCTGACTGAAATCCTGAGTTTCCAGTGCCTCTTTTTGGGTCACGCCGCCAGTTTGTAGACCAGACGCTGCATGAAGTCATGGCCGGCGTTGAACTGAGCGATCGTGATGTATTCGTTCGGCTGGTGCGCCTGGGCGATATCTCCGGGCCCACAGATCACGGCCGAGTAACCGGCTTCCTGAAACTGACCGGCTTCGGTGCCATAGCTGACGACATGGGTTGCGTTGTCGCCCGTAAGGGCGCGCACCAGCGTCTCGGCTTCGCCATCGGTTTCCGGGACCAACGCCGGAACGGCAAAGCTGGCCTTCACCTCGATATGGGCGTCAGGATGCACTTGCTGCATCTTCTCTTCCGCCACTCTTACCTGTTCCAGATATGCTTCTTTCCAAGCTGATGCCTGCTCGCCGGGGACGACCCGGAAATCCATCATGAAACGGCAATCCTTGGCCGTTATGTTGTGCGCAGTGCCGCCCTTGATCATGCCCACGTGGCAGGTTGTCCAAGGAGGATCAAAGACTGCCGCGATGTCGCTGGGGTCCGCCGCCATGTTGATGTCGTTCTGGGCATTTGCCCAGTCGATCAGCGGCGCGGCATACATGATCGCATTGACACCAGTATGCATGATCGAACTGTGCACCTCGTATCCAACCATGTGGGTATCGTAGCCGAAACCGCCCTTGTGGCCGGTGACAGCCTGCATCATCGACGGCTCGCCCACCACCACGGCCGAGCCCTTGGGCAGAACCTCCTGCATGGCGACGATCATGGGCGGCGCACCGGTGCAGCCGACCTCCTCGTCAAAGCTCAGCGCCAATTGCAGCGGGCGCTTGACGTCGGCGTACTGCGCCTCGACCAGCGCCCAGATGGCGAGGGCGTCAAAGCCCTTCATGTCACAGGTGCCACGTCCGAAATACTTGCCGTCCCGTTCGGTCACGACAAACGGGTCGCTGTCCCAGGGTTGTCCGTCCACCGGCACCACATCCGTGTGACCGGAAAGCACGACCGCGCCTTCCTCCCGGGGGCCGACATGGGCAAACAGGGCCGCCTTGTGCGGCTGATCCGGATCCGGCCATCGGTGGGCGCGGATGCCGTGGCCGTTCAGGTAGTCTTCGACCCAGTCGACCAGCGGCAGGTTGCTGTCGCGGCTGACGGTGGGAAACGAGATCAGCTTGGTCATGATCTCAAGCGGAGTCAGGCGCTGTGGCATATGGGTCAGTAGCCGCTGTCGGTCGTCAGGATGAAGTGGCCCGGCTCGACCTCGCGGTATTCCGAAGGCGCAGGCTCATAGCCGATTGGGTGAATTGGAGACGGGATCGGTTTGAAATTCAAATCTTTTTCCGTTTTGCGCTGATTGGGATCGGCGATCGGAACCGCCTTCATCAATGCCTGCGTATAGGGGTGCTGTGGGTTCTCGAAAACACGCGCCCTTGGGCCCAGTTCGACGATCCGGCCCAGATACATCACACCCACGTGGTGGCTGACCCGCTCAACCACGGCCATGTCGTGGCTGATAAACAGATAGCTCAGGCCAAGTTCGGACTGCAATTCCATCATCAGGTTCAGAACCTGCGCCTGAACAGAAACGTCCAGCGCGGAAACGGCTTCGTCCGCAATGATCAGTTTCGGGTTCAGGGCCAGCGCCCGGGCAATCGCAATTCGCTGCCGCTGCCCACCCGACATTTCGTGCGGGAACCGGCGCATGAAGCTGCGTGGCAGGTGCACCTTGTCGAACAGCTGTGCGACCCGGTCTTGCAGTTCCGACCCCGACGCCACGCCATAGTTGCGCATCGGTTCGGCCACCTGATCAACCAACTGCATCTGCGGGTTCAGCGATGCGAAGGGGTCCTGAAAAATCATCTGCATGTCCAGGCGGGCCTTGCGCAGGCCCTTCTGGTCCAGCTTCATGATGTCCACACCATCAAGACTGATTTCACCGGCCATGGGCTCGATCAACCGCAGGATCGAGCGTCCGGCCGAGGATTTTCCACAACCCGACTCCCCGACGAGGCTCAGCGTCTGCCCTTTGTTCAGGGTGAACGAGACGTCTTCGACCGCGTGCACATTCGAAATGGTGCGGCGCAGGATCCCGCCTTTTACCGGGAACCGCGTGGTCAGGTTCCGGACTGACAGCAATACATCCTCGGTTCCGGGAATCGGGGCGATCTTCTGTCCTTCGACACCCAGCAACTTCATCGGCTCGGGGGCGGATTTTCCGCGCATCTCACCCAGCTTGGGCACCGCGGCCAGCAGAGCCTTGGTGTAGTCATGCTGAGGATTCTCGAAAATCTCGGTGACGGTGCCCTCTTCGACCTTGTTGCCGCGGTACATGACGACGACCCTGTCGGCCATCTGGGCGACCACGGCCATGTCATGGGTGATGAACATGACCGCCGTGCCGGTTTCACGCTTCAGCCGGTCCATCAAGGCGAGGATCTCGGCCTGGATCGTCACGTCCAGAGCCGTGGTGGGTTCATCGGCGATCAGCAGGCGCGGCTCGCAGGCCATGGCCATTGCGATCACAACCCGCTGGCGCATCCCGCCCGACAATTCGTGCGGATACTGCTTGAGCCGCCGCTCGGGTTCGGGGATGCGGACCTGTTTCAGCAGTTCCAAGGCGCGTGCTTCGGCCTGGGACTTGGACATATCCTTGTGAATCCGCAGCCCTTCGGTCAGCTGTCGCCCGACCGTGAAAACAGGGTTCAGCGCAGTCATCGGTTCCTGAAAGATCATCCCGATTTCGTTGCCGCGAATCTGCTTCATGAGGTCCTGATCGGCCTTGGCCAGATCCAGTTCGGTCCCGTCGTTGCGGTCGAAAATCAACTGTCCGCCGGCGATTTCACCCCCGCCGAATTCAACAAGGCGCATCAATGACAACGAAGATACGGACTTGCCCGATCCCGATTCGCCCACGATGCAGACGGTTTCGCCCGGACGGACCTCGAACGAGACGTCCTCGACCCCGACGACGGGCCCATCCTTGGTTTGGAATTCGACCCGAAGTTCCCTGATCTGGGCGATAGGCTGATCCAGCACGCGAGCGCTCCCCTTGGCTGCATGAGTGTTTTCTTTGCCGAACGCTAAGGCGGGCTGACAGGAAAAGTCAAACGCATTGCCAGTTTCGCTGCGGCAAGGCTTGCAATTTCTGCAAACTCTGTTTCGATACCCCGCGTAACCGTGCCGAGAAATTGGGCGTAGTGCGCAGAAATTTGCGCAATTGTCTTTTGTTTCAGTGGCTTGAGCCCGGCACGGCAACGCCAAATCCGCAGGCCTTGCGGAGAAAATCGAGACACGAATGTGTCCAACAAGGAGTGTATGATGAAAATCAAAACCCTTTTGCTTGGTGCGATTGCAAGCACGGCGATGGCCCCGATGGCCATGGCCGAGCGCGGATCGGACGGCAACGTCAGCATCATCTATTGGCAAGCACCCTCGATCCTGAACCCGTTCCTGTCGGGCGGCACCAAAGACGTCGAAGCGGCCTCGCTGGTGATCGAACCTCTGGCCCGCTACGACCAGGACGGCAACATGGTGCCGTATCTGGCAGCCGAAATCCCGACCGTCGAAAACGGCGGCGTGAGCGAGGACCTCACCTCGATCACGTGGAAGATCGCTCCGGGGATAACCTGGTCGGATGGCACGCCGTTCACCTCGGCCGACGTGAAATTCACCGCCGACTACTGCATGGACCCCGAAGGTGGCTGTGCGCAGGTGACCAAGTTCGAAGGCGTCACCAGCGTCGAAGCTGTGGATGATCTGACCGTCAAAGTCACTTTCGACAAGCCGACCCCGTTCCCCTACGGTCCGTTCGTCGGCGGTGAAAGCCCGATCATTCAGGCAGCTCAGTTCGCGGACTGCATGGGCGCGAAAGCTCCGGAATGCACCGAGCAGAACTTCAACCCGATCGGCACCGGCCCGTTTGTCGTCACCGAATTCAAGCCAAACGACGTGATCACCTTCAAGGCCAACGACAACTATCGTGACCCGGCGAAACCGGCCTTCGCAACCGTGACCTTCAAGGGCGGCGGCGATGCGACCGCGGCCGGTCGCGCCGTGATGGAAACCGGCGAGTTCGACTATGCCTGGAACCTGCAGCTGGCGCCCGAAGTGATCGCGCAAATGCAGGAAGGCGGCAAAGGCACTCCGGTGGCAGGCTTTGGCCCGCTGGTCGAGCGCATCATGCTGAACCAGACCAACCCGTCGCCCGAACTACCGGAAGGCGAGCGTTCGACGGCCAAGCACCCGCACCCGTTCCTGCAGGATCCGGCGGTCTACAAGGCTATGTCGATGGCAATCGACCGCCCGCTGCTGGTTGAGATCGGCTATGGCCAGGCGGGTAAAGTGACCTGCAACTGGGTCCCGGCTCCGGCTGCGTTCAACTCGACCTCGATGACCTGCGACACGCAGGATATCGAAGGCGCCAAGAAACTGCTGGATGATGCCGGCATCGTCGACACCGACGGCGACGGCGTCCGCGAGAAGGATGGCGTTCCGCTGAAGATCGTCTATCAGACCTCGACCAACGCCGTCCGTCAGGACTTCCAGGCGCTGATCAAGGAATGGTGGAGCCAGATCGGCATTGAAACCGAACTGCGCAACATCAACGCTTCGGTCTTCTTCGGTGGTGACCCGGGCTCGCCCGACACGTTCCAGAAGTTCTATGCGGACGTTGAAATGTACGCCAACACCTTCAACGGCACCGACCCGCAAAGCTATCTGGGCAACGGCCTGTGCGACAAGGCACCGCGTCCCGAGACCCAGTGGCAGGGTGAAAACATCAGCCGCTTCTGCAACGAAGAGTTCGACAAGCTGCATGCCCAACTGGCGCAGACCGCCGGTCTGGAGCAGCGCGCCGAAATCGCGAAGCAGCTGAACGACATCATGGTTCAGAACGGCGGCATGATCCCGCTGGTCCACCGTGGTCGTCTGTCGGCCCACGCAAACACTCTGGGCGGTGTCGTCCTGAACGTGTGGGACAGCGAACTGTGGAACATCGCTGACTGGTACCGCAAGACCGGTTCCTAAGCGCTAGCCTTGCACAGCCGCGTCCCGATCTGTATCGGGGCGCGGTCTTTCGCAAGTTCCACCAACAAGAAGACGCATATAAAGGCGCCTCTTAATGCTCAACTTCACCATTCGACGACTGATCCTGGCCGTTCCGACGCTGTTGTTCATCAGTCTCGTCATCTTCCTGTTGCTCGAGCTCGCCCCCGGCGACCCGATGGCACAGGTTCCGCTTACCGTTCCGCCTGAAGTCAAAGAGAAGATGCGCGAGGCGCTTGGCCTCGGCCAGCCTATGCATGTCCGGTTCTGGAAATGGATCGTGCAGTTCTTCTGGATCGAACCGCAGGTTTTGGTCGACCACATCTTTGGCACTACCTTTTCCGAAGGTGACCTGCGTGTGATTTCGTGGCAGACCCGCTCGCCCGTCATGGACATCGTCGTTCAGCGTATCCCGCAGACCCTGTGGGTTGTAGGCACCGCCTATGTGGTCGCCATCCTGATCGCCCTGCCCATCGGTATCTATTCGGCCTATCGCCAGTATTCGTGGTTCGACCAGATGGGCACCTTCGTGTCGATGGTCGGCTTCTCGGTTCCGCCGTTCTTCTCGGGGGTGCTCGTGATCGTGATCTTCTCGGTCCAGTTGGGCTGGTTCCCGTCGATCTATGACACGACGCATGTGGTCAATGACTGGGACAGCTTCGTCGTTCAGCTGAAACAGATGATCATGCCCGTGATGGTGCTGGCGCTGCAGATCACCGCGCAGCTCAGCCGGTTCATGCGCGCCTCGATGCTGGACAACCTGAACCAGGATTACGTCCGTACCGCCCGCGCCAAGGGCCTGAGCGAATACACCGTCGTCATGGTACATGTCCTGCGCAACTCGATGATCCCGGTGGTTACCGTGATCGCTCTGGGTATTCCGGCGATCTTTGGTGGCGCGATCATCACCGAGCAGGTGTTCAAGGTGAACGGCATCGGCCAGCTGCTGATCGGCGCCATTCAGGCCAATGACTTGCCGATGGTGCAGACGCTGACCTTCATCTTTGCCGTGTTGATCGTCCTGTTCAACCTGATCGCGGACGTTCTTTACGGCATTCTGGACCCGAGGATCCGCTATGACTGATCACAATCAATCAGACACGCTGGTCCCTGATGAGGGCCTGGCGCCGGCCTCGACGGCCTTGCCGACTGCCGATGTAATGGAAGAACTGACCACCCCGCCCCGCAGCCAGTGGCGCGACGTGTGGGACCAGTTCAAGACCCACAAGGGCGCCATGATCGGCGCGATGCTGTTCATCTTCATCGTCGCGGCCGTCTACCTTGGCCCGTTCCTGTGGACCATCGACCCGACCCAGATCGACATCCGTGCCCGCAACCAGGGGCCCAGCTGGGCCCATCCGTTCGGCACCGATCAGCTGGGCCGGGACATCATGGCGCGAATGATGTCTGGGGGGCAGACCTCGGTATCGGTCGGCATCACCGCGATGCTGCTGGCGCTGTTCCTGGGGTCGTTCATCGGCGTGGTTGCCGGGTTCTTCAAACGGCTGGACGGGCCGCTGATGCGCCTGACCGACCTGTTCCTGGCCCTGCCGCTGCTGCCGCTGCTGCTGGTGATGATGCTGCTGTTCCGCGAACCTCTATCCGCTGCGTTCGGGCTTGAACGTGGGATCTTCATCCTGATCGTCTGCGCCATCGGCATCACCTCGTGGATGCCCACGGCGCGGATCGTGCGTGGCGACGTTCTGGCGATCAAGGAACGCGAGTTCGTTCTGGCCGCCCGCTCGATCGGCACCAGCAACACGCAGATCATCACACGGCACATCCTGCCCAACGTGCTGTCGCCGATCATGGTGTCGGCCACGCTGGGCATCGCCACGGCGATCATCACGGAAAGCGCGCTGTCCTTCCTGGGGCTGGGCTTCCCGCCTGACTTCCCCACCTGGGGCCGGCTACTGTTCGATGGCGTCGACTATCTGCAGCAATACCCCGAGCGTGTGTTCTGGCCCGGCCTGGCGATCTCGCTGACCGTTCTCAGCGTGAACTACCTGGGCGACGGCCTGCGCGATGCGCTCGATCCGCGTATCCGCGGACGCTGATCCAAAGTCAGTCGGCGCGCCTGAGCGCGCCGGCCAACACCACGATCACCACCGCCAGCGGCAGCAGGACGGCAAAGGCCAGCCGCAGTGACAGGATCCCCGCCAGAAGCCCGATAAGCGGCGGACCGATCAGCAGACCTCCGTACCCCAAAGTGGCGACACTGGCGATGGCCTGCCCCGGTGGGACATGCGGATCATTCGCCGCCCGGCTGAAGGCCAGCGGCATGATCACCGCATAGCCCACGCCCATCATCGCGAATCCAGCCAGCGCCCCGATCGCGCCGCCGGCCGATACCACCAGGAATACGCCGACGGCCGCGCAGGCTCCGCTGACCCGGGCCACCGGCACCGGGCCGAACCGGGCGATCACGAGGCCCCCCAGCAGACGCACCGCGACCATGGCCACCGAAAAGACGGCATAGCCCAAGGCCGCAACGCTTTCAGCCACACCCGTGACATCCCGCAGGAAGATGGCGCTCCAATCGGCCACCGCTCCCTCGCCCAACGCGCCGCACATCGCGGTAAGCCCGACCAAAACCAGAACGCCGCTGGGCAAGGCAAAGATCGCGTTGCCGTCGGACTGCACCCGCCGCGACGTCCATCGGACCCAGGACAGGGCAAGCGCCAGCGCGACGGTTGCCCCGCCGGCCAGCAGGAAATGCGGCAACACGTCAAGCTGCAGCTGAACCGCGCCATAGCCGCTGAGCGCACCCAACCCGGCACCAAGGCTCCACATCGCGTGGAACGAGGACATCACCGGTTTGGCATAGGCCTGCTCGACCTCGGCGGCCCAGGCGTTCATGGCCACATCCATCGAGCCGTGGAAGGCCCCGAAGATGAACAGGAACGCAGCCAGCATGGCGAAGCTGTCGGCGGCCGCAAGAAGGATCAGTGAGGCCGTGTACAGGACCGCGATCACCCGCGTCACGGTCACCGCGCCGAACCTGTCGGTCAGGCGTCCGGTGACTGGAAAGGAACACACCGCCCCGGCCGCCATGAACAGCAGGCCATAGCCCAGTTCCTCGTGGCTCAGCCCCAGACGGTCACGGACGGCCGGAATGCGCGAGGCCCAGATCCCGAACAGGGCGCCGTTCAGGATGAACATGGCGGCCACGGCCCGCCAGGCTGAAACCAATCCGATCATGAAACCTGCCCTGCCTGCGAAATATCTGCCTCGCAGCAATACAGGCCGCGCGCCGGTTGGCAAGCCGCGCTATTCCAGCTTGCGGCGGATGCGGCGCACGGCCAGCCAGACAAGCGCCACTACCGGCAGCGTCACGCCTGCGGTCAGCATCCCCTTGCTGATCCCCGCATTGGTCAACGGGTACAGCAGGTAACTGACCAGCGACACGGCGTAATAGCTGATAGCGACCACCGACAGGCCTTCGACCGTGTGCTGCAATCGCAGCGCCAGATCCGCCCGGCGGTCCATGCTCTCCAACAAGGCCTGGTTCTGCGCGCTGCGCTCGACATCGACCCGCGTTCGCAGCAGGTCGCCGGCGCGAATGGCCCGGTCCGAAAGTGCCTGCAGCCGCCGTTCGGTTGCCTTGACCGTGCGCATGGCCGGGTCATAGCGGCGCATCATGAAATCGGCGAATGTCTGACGCCCGTGGAAGCGATCCTCGCGCAGCGCCTCGATCCGCTGGTGCACGATGGCCTCATAGGCCCCCGTCGCGGCAAAGCGAAAGGCCGAACGCGCCGACAGCGTCTCGAGCTCGGTCGAGGTGGCCAGCAATTGCGGCAGCAGATCGTCGGGATGGGTCGTATCCTTGGTCATCTCGCCCATCAACTGGGTCAGTTGCCGGTCCAACTCGCCGATCTGGGGCATCAGGGCCTTAACCCGGGCAAAGCCCAACATGGACATTGCCTTGTAGGTCTCGATCTCGCACAGGCGCTGGATGACCCGGCCGGTGCGCCTGCGCCCGGTGCCCTCGGACACGAACAGGGCAAACCGCATGTGGCCCGCCGGGTCGATGCGAAAATCGCTGGCGCAAATCGCCGATTCGTCCAGCACCCGCGACACCGCCAGGCTTTCCGGTTCGAACCAATCCGCCAGCGCGGCTTGCGTGGCCCCGTCATCCGGGCGCGGCACCACCCGCAGCATGATCGAGGTCACGCGCTGGCCCGGACTGGCCAACAGCCAGTCGGGGGGGAAAACCTCGAAATCGGCGGGGTTGAACGCGCGCTCGCTGACATTCTGAGTGATGGCCGTATAGGTCACGAATTCCGTGTGGTGCTCCCACTTCAACCAATGCCGCCCGATCTGGCCGGCATAGTGAGTGGCATCGGGCTGCGGATGCTGCGCCCCGTGGCGGTCCAACAGGTCGATCAGGTGGGCCATATCTTCGGCTCGGTCGCGCGCCACCGCGGCGACCGGTTTTTTGATCGCAAGGAATACAACCGTGCACGGCGCCTGCGCCACGGGGAACGGCCGCGCGTGCAATTCATTGGCCAGCGCATAGCGCAGCGGATGATCCTCGATTGGCGTCATGAGCGGCTCCTTGTGTTCCGGGCACTATACGACACCGGAGGATTTCATCAATTATCTTTTTATTTCATATACTTACATGGATACCGCGGTATACAAGCCGGCTATCTCATTGATTTGGCTGCCAGAGCTCGATCGGATTGCCCTCGGGGTCGTGCAGGCGGGCGAATTTTCCGATCTCGCTGTTCCATTCGTCACGGGTCTCCACCTCGATTCCAGCCGCACGCAGCTGGTCGACCATGGCCGCCAGATCGTCGACGCGGAAGTTGATCATCCATTGCTGCGCGGCATCACCGAAATAGTCTGTGTCTTCGGCGAATGGGGCAAACACGGTGTAGCCTTCGCGCTGCTTCCACGGAACCGGGTCATAGTGATTGACGCCCAGATGGGTCTCGTACCATTGCGACAGAGCCTTCGGATCGCGGGCGCGGAAGAACACGCCGCCGATGCCGTTTACCTTATGCATGGAACACCTCCTGCCGATTGGGGTTGATACGGCATCATACCCTGAAACGAAAAAAGGCGCCCCTCGCGGGCGCCTTTTCCAAGGATATGAGCCACAGATCAGTCGATCATTGGCAGCAGCTTGTCCAGCGACTGCTTGGCGTCGCCATAGAACATACGGGTGTTTTCCTTGTAGAACAGCGGGTTTTCGATGCCCGAATACCCGGTGCCCTGCCCGCGTTTCGAGACGATCACCTGCTTGGCCTTCCAGCATTCCAGAACCGGCATCCCGGCAATGGGGCTGTTCGGGTCCTCCTGCGCCGCAGGGTTCACGATGTCGTTCGAGCCGATGACGATCGCCACATCCGTTTCCGGGAAATCGTCGTTGATCTCGTCCATTTCCAGCACGATGTCATAGGGCACCTTGGCCTCGGCCAGCAGCACGTTCATGTGGCCCGGAAGACGGCCCGCGACGGGGTGGATGGCAAAGCGCACATTCTTGCCCTTCGCGCGCAGCTTACGGACCAGTTCGCTGACCGATTGCTGCGCCTGCGCCACCGCCATTCCGTAGCCGGGGATGATGATGACGCTGTCGGCATCGTTCAACGCTGCTGCAACACCGTCGGCGTCGATCGCCACCTGTTCGCCTTCGACCTCCATCTGGGGTCCCGAAGTGCCGCCAAAGCCGCCGAGGATCACGCTGACAAAGTGACGGTTCATCGCCTTGCACATGATGTAGGACAGGATCGCACCCGACGAGCCTACCAGCGCGCCGACGACGATCAGCAGGTCGTTGCCCAGCGAGAAACCGATCGCAGCCGCGGCCCAGCCCGAGTAGCTGTTCAGCATAGACACAACGACCGGCATGTCGGCACCGCCGATGCCCATGATCAGGTGATAACCGATGAACAGCGCCGCCAGCGTCATAAGGATCAGCGGGAAGAACCCACCCGAAGCGGTGTACCAAATCAGACAGATCAGCGAGAGGCCAGCCGCCGACGCGTTCAGCGCATGCCCGCCCGGCAGCTTGGTGGCCGCTGAGGTCACCTTGCCGGCCAGCTTTCCATAGGCCACGACCGAACCGGTAAAGGTGATCGCACCGATGAAGATGCCCAGGAACAGCTCGACATGCAGAATGGCCAGCTCGGCCGGAGTTTTCTTGGCGATCAGTTTCGCGAAGGCGCCCAGATCCGACAGGTCGGCATCCTTGGCCGCGTCAACGATCGCAAAGACTTCGGCGACATTCTTGATCTCGAAATGGGCGTTGTACCCGACGAAAACCGCCGCCAGACCCACCAGCGAATGCATGGCGGCGACAAGCTGCGGCATCTCGGTCATCTGGACGCGCTGCGCCACGTATTGACCGATCAGACCGCCGCCGATGATCAGCAGCAGCGACAGCAGCCACAGGCCCGATCCGGGGCCGACCAGCGTGGCAAAAACCGCCAGCGCCATTCCAACGATGCCGTACCAGACCGCGCGCTTGGCGCTTTCCTGGTTCGACAGGCCGCCGAGCGAAAGGATGAACAGAACAGCCGCAACGACATAGGCGGCAGTGGTGAAGCCAAATTCCATGTGCCCGGCCTCCTTAAGATTTCTGGAACATGGCGAGCATGCGCCGGGTTACGAGGAAACCGCCGAAGATGTTGATCCCGGCCATGAAGATCGACAGCGCCGCCAGCAGAATGACGAGGAAAGACCCCGACCCGATTTGCATCAACGCGCCCACGATGATGATCGAGGAAATCGCGTTGGTGATCGCCATCAACGGTGTGTGCAGACTGTGGCTGACGTTCCAGATCACCTGGAAGCCCACGAAAACGGCCAGCACGAAGACGATGAAATGCTGCATGAAGCTTGCAGGAGCCACCAGCCCGACCAGCAGCATCAGCGCACCGCCCACGCCCAGCAGGGTGACCTGTTGCTTGGTCTGCGCCTTGAAGGCAGCGATCTCTTGCGCGCGCTTTTCTTCGGGCGTCAGTTCCTTGACCTCGGCTTTGGGTTTGGCGGCGATGGCCTGCACCTTGGGCGGTGGCGGTGGGAAGGTGATCTCACCTTCGTAGGTGACGGTCGCGCCACGGATCACGTCATCTTCCATGTTGTGATTGATCTGACCGTCCTTGTCCGGGGTCAGGTCAGTCATCATGTGACGGATGTTGGTCGCATACAGCGACGAGGACTGAGCCGCCATCCGGCTGGGGAAGTCAGTATAGCCGATGATTGTCACGCCATTGTCGGTCACGACCTTTTCATCCGGCACGGTGCCTTCGACATTGCCTCCACGCTCGGCCGCAAGGTCCACAATGACCGATCCGGGCTTCATGGCCTTGACCATATCCTCAAGCCACAGCTTGGGGGCCGGGCGGTTGGGGATCAGGGCCGTAGTGATGACGATGTCCATCTCGGGCGCAAGCTTGCGGAACTTGGCCAGCTGCGCATTGCGGAACTCCTCGGACTGAACCGAAGCATACCCACCGGTGGCCGACCCATCCTGCTGTTCCTCTTCAAAGTCCAGATAGACGAATTCGGCGCCCATCGACTCGACCTGTTCAGCGACCTCGGGGCGCACATCGAACGCATAGGTGATCGCGCCAAGCGACGTCGACGTCCCGATGGCGGCCAGACCTGCCACGCCGGCACCAACGATCAGAACCTTGGCCGGCGGCACCTTGCCCGCGGCCGTTACCTGGCCGGTGAAGAAGCGGCCAAAGTTGTTGCCCGCCTCGATCACCGCACGGTACCCGGCGATGTTGGCCATCGAAGACAAAGCGTCCATCTTCTGCGCGCGGCTGATGCGGGGCACCATTTCCATCGCGATGACATTGGCGCCCTTGGCTTTCGCCAATTCCATCCCTTCTTCGTTCCCTGCCGGGTTGAAGAACGAGATCAGCGTCTTGCCTTTGGTCAGACGTTTCATTTCGGTCTCGGTGGGCACGCGCACCTTGGCGATGATGTCCGACGATTTCCACAAAGAGGCTGCTGTCTTGACGATTTCGACCCCGACGGCCTCGTAAGCCTCGTCCGAGAAACCGGCGGCAGCACCAGCCCCCTTCTCGATGGCGCATTCATAGCCCAATTTCTGCAGCTGCACGGCTGACTCCGGAGTCATCGCGACCCGGTTCTCGCCTTTCAGTATTTCCTTTGGCGTGCCTATTTTCACCGGCAAGTCCCCCTAATTTTCACTCTGACCGAGCGGGTGGTCGGTATTGTTTGTTAAGCAAAGATCTATCCTGCGCAACATTATTTCGCAAGCGCAGCATTCATTACGTTGTGTCACGGGTCGGCGCATTTCAGATCCACCGACGGGTTTTGCGTTCGTAACGCGCGAAATCCGCACGGAAGGTGCGGCGCAGGCGGTCCTCTTCGGGCAGGATGAACCGCCGTTCCAATACCCAGACGAACACAGGAACCAACACCAGCGACAACACGGCATCGAAGCGCAGGATCAACCCGGCAAGGATCAGGACATCGCCCAGATAAATCGGATTGCGGCTGCGTTTGTAGATGCCCGACTGCACCATTGCGGTGGGTGTTTCATGCGGAATGACCGTCGTACGGTGACGGCGGAATTCTACGATGGCCAGAACCGCCAGCAGGATACCCCCACCAATCAGCAACCCGCTTAGCAGGTCGGTCAACCCGCCTTCCAGCGACAGGCCGAGCGACAGATAACGGCCCTGTAACCAGGCCAACACCGCGAAGCCCAAAAGCCACAGTGGCGGTACGTCGATACGGCGCATGAGCATCCCTTTTGAACGACGACATGCACCGACACATGTCGCTTCCGGGCCAAGTCCTACCGCTTTCAGACCCCGATGGCAAAGCATCTTGGCCTTGCGGTCGAATATTGTGCACCCGGGCCACAAACAGGCGGGCGTAGACAGCCCGGCACCGATCCGATACCCCGGGTCGGACACAAGAAAACACCGGGATTTATCATGACCGATTTCGCCGCCACCAAAGCCATGTTCCACCTGCCGGAAGGAGTGCTGTATCTGGACGGCAACTCGCTGGGCCCTCTGCCCAAGGCGGCGGCCGCAAAGGTCCAGAAGATGCTGACTGAGGAATGGGGCCAGATGCTGATCACCGGGTGGAACAAGGCCGGGTGGATGGGCATGCCGACCGACCTGGGCGATCGGATCGGCCGCCTGATCGGCGCCGCGCCCGGTACGGTCGTGGTCGGCGACACGCTGTCGATCAAGGTCTTTCAGGCGGTTGCCTCGGCGTTGGAGCTGAACCCGGGGCGCAAGGTGGTCCTGTCGGACAATGGCAACTTCCCTTCCGATCTCTACATGGCTGACGGGCTGCTGCGCTCGCTGGGCGAGGAGTACGAGCTTCGGGTCGTGGACCCCGAGACCGTGGCCGAGCACATTACCGATGAAGTCGCCGTGCTGATGCTGACCGAAGTCGACTATCGCACCGGCCGCAGGCACGACATGAAGGCGCTGACCGAGCTGGCCCATGCGCGCGGCGTCATCACGGTGTGGGATCTGGCCCACTCAGCCGGGGCCATCCCGGTGGACCTGGCCGGCTGCAACGCCGATTTCGCGGTCGGGTGCACCTATAAATACCTCAACGGTGGTCCGGGCGCCCCGGCCTTCATCTATGTCGCTCCGAAATGGGCGGACACCGCGCGCCCGGCCCTGTCGGGCTGGCTGGGACACGAGGCGCCGTTTGCCTTCGATCTGGACTATCGCCCCGGCGCAGGCATCGAGCGCATGCGCGTCGGCACGCCACCGGTGATCCAGATGACCGCGCTGGCCGCGGCGATGGATATCTGGGACATGGCCGACATGGATAATGTGCGCGCCAAGTCCATCGCCCTGACCGAACAGTTCATCCAGCAGGTCGAGGCCACCTGCCCCGATCTGGAACTGGCCAGCCCCCGCGACCCCGCGATGCGTGGCAGCCAAGTCTCGTTCCGGTTTGCCGACGGGTACGCGGCGATGCAGGCCTTGATCGCCCGCGGCGTGATCGGGGATTTCCGCGCGCCCGACATCATGCGGTTCGGCTTCACGCCGCTGTATATCGACGAAGGCGACGTGTCGCGCGCCGTCGAGATCCTGACTGACATCATGCAGAACCGTTTGTGGGACAGACCGGAATTCAAGGTCCGGCAGCGGGTTACCTGACCTCAAGCCCCGCGCCGATCAGCGCGGACAACTGGGCAATGCGCTGCTCGAACTCCTCGGCGTTCGAGGCGGTCATCTTGATCCCCTTCAGCGCGGCGGTGACGGTCCGCGCGGTCTCGGCCGGACCGTCCGGCAGGCGCACGCGACCGGCCGCCAGTTCGCGCTTTAGCCATTCAGCGTAGAGATCCGCCAGCGCCGCCTCGCCCTCGGCCACGATGTCGGCAGCGGTGGACTTGCTGGTATCCAGCATCTCCAGCCCATGCGGCGAGGCCAGTATGGCCGCCATCCCGGCGATCTGCGCGTCAATCGCCCGCGCCAGGATCTCGGACACCGCTCCGTCGCCCTGCAGCGCATGTGCCACCGCCGCGATCTTTTCGGCGTAATGCGCCTGTGTCAGGCTGCGAACGATGGCATCTTTGTTCTTGTAATGCAGATAGACCGCTGGACGGGACATGCCCGCGCCACGCGCTATGTCATCCATCGAGGTCTTGCGGAACCCATAGGCGGAAAAGGCCTGAAACGCCGAAGTCAGGATCGCCTTTGCCCGTGTATCATCCAGTTTTTCCGCCATGAATTGACCTCTGACAGTTTCGCGCGAAATTGTCAATTGACGCACTGACATTTCTCATCAATTATGTCAGAAACCAGCCACAGCCAAAAGAGGTACGCCATGGCGACCACGCTGACGATCAACGGAAAGCCACATCAGGTCGATCTGCCCGACGATGTCCCCCTTCTGTGGGTGCTGCGCGACGAGGTGGGCCTGACCGGAACCAAGTTCGGCTGCGGTGTGGCCGCCTGCGGAGCCTGCACGGTGCAGATCGACGGCGAGGCCGTCCGCTCGTGCCAGGTTGCCCTGTCCGATGTCTGGGGCGAGGTCACCACGATCGAAGGGTTGGGGACGCCCGACAACTTGGCCACGATCCAGCAGGCCTGGGTCGACCATCAGGTCGCGCAATGCGGCTATTGCCAGTCGGGGCAGATCATGCAGGCCGCCGCGCTGCTGGCCGAAAACCCTGCCCCCTCTGACGAAGAAATCGACGAGGCGATGCAGGGCAACCTGTGCCGCTGCGGCACCTACCCCCGCATCCGCGCCGCGATCCACGACGCCGCCGCCAAGCTGAAGGAGGCCTGATCCATGGCCAGCATCGGAAAAATCCTGCGCCGCACCTTCCTGATCGGATCAGCCGCCATCGTCGGTGGCGTGGCTTTCGGCGTCTATTACGTCAACCGCCCCGCCAAGAACCCGCTGAAACCGGGCGACGGCGAAGCGGCCCTGAACCCCTTCATCCTGATCGACCAGAACGGCGTGACCCTGTTTGCGCCCCGCGCCGAGATGGGCCAGGGCGTCAAAACCACATGGGCCGCCCTGATTGCCGAGGAACTGGACGTGGATCTGGATCAGGTCACCGTTCTGCACGGACCTGCGGCGGCGGCTTATTACAACTCGGCCCTGATCGGCGAGAGCCTGCCCAACAAGGGCTATGACGTCTCGAACTTCCAGCACAATCTGGGCGAGGCCCTTGGCGTGATCGGCAAGGCGCTCAGCCTGCAGGTCACCGGCGGCTCGACCTCGATGAAGGACGGGTTCGAGCGGATGCGCGCGGCTGGTGCCTCGGCCCGCGAGACGCTGAAACAGGCCGCCGCCGACCGACTGGGGGTGGATCGGGCTCAGTTGAAGACCGCTTCGGGCCATGTCATCGCGCCTGATGACAGCAAGATCGCCTATACCGAACTGGCTACAGACGTGGCGAAGATGGAACCGATTGAGGCAGAGCTGCGCGACCCGTCCGAGTGGCGCTATCTGGGTCGGACCCTGCCGCGTCTGGACATGGTGGAAAAGGCCACCGGCACCGCCCAGTTCGGCGTCGACGTGCGCCTGCCCGGCATGAAATTCGCCAGCGTCCGGATGAACCCCAAGCTGGGCGGCCAGATGAACGGCTTCGACGACAGCGCCGCCAAGGCAATGCCTGGTGTCGAAAAGGTTGTCGATCTGGGCAACGGTGTTGCGGTGATCGCCACCAACACCTGGCTTGCCAACCAGGCGGTCGAGGCCATCGACGTCGATTGGGGCGAGGCCCCCTATCCGCCCGAAACCGACGCCATCTTTGCCGAGATCTCCAAGGCCTTCGACACCGCCCCGAACTCGACCATGCGCGATGATGGCGATGTCAGCACCGTTCCCGAAGGCGCGACAGTGATCGAGGCCGAATACACTGTCCCCTACCTGGCCCACGCCACGATGGAACCGATGAATGCCACCGCGCTGTTCACCGGCGACGCGTTGGAACTGTGGTGCGGCAACCAGGCCCCCACGCTGATCCAGTTCCGCGTTGCCAACACGGCCGGTCTGGACACCGAAGCCGTCCAAATCCACACCACCTATCTGGGCGGCGGTTTTGGTCGCCGCGGAGAGCTGGATTTCGGCGACATAGCCACCAAAGTGGCCATGGCAATGCCCGGCACTCCGGTCCAGTCGACCTGGAGCCGCGAAGAGGATATGCGTCACGACTACTACCGTCCCGGTGCGATGGCGCGGATGCGCGGTGCGGTTCAGGATGGCAAAGCAGTGCTGATCGACGGTGCAGTTGCCGCGCAGTCCTGCACGCAGCAAGCCGTCGAGCGCTATACCGGAATGCCCGGCGCTGGCCCCGACAAGGTGCTGGTCGAAGGGTTCTTCAATCAGCCCTACGCGGTGCCCAACTATCGCGTGAGCGGCCATATCGCCGACCTGAAGATCCCGGTGGGCTTCTGGCGCTCGGTCGGCAACAGCCACAACGGGTTCTTCCACGAAACCTTCATCGACGAGATGGCTCACGCGGCCGACCGCGACCCGCTGGAGTTCCGGCTGGAACTGGCGGGTGGCGAACATGCGCCCTCGGCCGGGTGTCTTGAGGCGGTGCGCAACATGTCCGGCTGGACGGGCAAGACCCCCGATGGTGTGGGCCGCGGCGTGGCCCTGACTTACAGCTTCGGCACCCCCGTCGCGCAGGTGATCGAGGTGGTCGACGAAGACGGCACCATCCGCATCAGCAAGGCCTGGATCGCCTGCGACATGGGGCTGGCCCTGGACCCCGAAAACGTCAAAGCTCAGATGTTCGGCGGCATGATGTATGGCCTGTCGGCGGCTTGTTACGGCGAGATCACCTTCGCCGATGGCGAGGTCGAACAGATGAACTTCCCCGACTATGACGCGCTGCGCATGCACACCGCGCCGCAGGTTGAGGTTCAGGTGCTGGAAACCAACCGCTTCATGGGTGGCGCGGGCGAGCCCGGTACGCCGCCTTCGATGCCGGCGCTGGGCAACGCGCTGTTTGACCTGACCGGCCAGCGCGCTAGGACCCTGCCGCTCAACAAGCAGTTCAACCTGCTGGTGTGAAACGAAAAAGACCGGCGCGGAGGTTGCCGCGCCGGTCTTTTGAAGAAATCCGAGAGCTGATTGTCAGGCCGATTGCCGCACCGGCGTCGGCATGGCACCTGCCGACCAAGCCCGCACCGCGTCGCCAAAAGCCTGAAACAGGGGCCGCGAGACCGGGTCATTCGCCGCATCCCATTCCGGGTGCCATTGCACCGACAAGGTGAACCCGGGCGCATCCTGGATATAGATCGCCTCGGGCGTGCCATCCGGCGCGTGGCCGTCGATCACCACGCCCTTGCCCACCGTCTTGATGCCCTGCCCATGCAGCGTATTGGTCATCACCTCACTGGCACCGAACAGGCGGTGGAACACCCCGCCCTCGGTCAGCTTGACCACATGGCGCAGGGCGAATTTCTCTTCGAGCGTGCCATCGGGCGGCATGCGGTGGTTCATCCGTCCAGGCAGATCGCGGATTTCCGGGTACAGAGTGCCGCCCATGGCCACGTTGACCTCTTGGAAGCCCCGGCAGATGCCCAGAAAGGGCTGGCCGCGCTCGACGCAGGCCCGCACCAGTGGCAGGGTGATCGCATCGCGCGCCCGGTCGAATTCGCCATGCGCATCGGTCGCCGGCTCGCCGTATTCTTCGGGGTGAACGTTGGGGCGGCCACCGGTCAGCAGGAACCCGTCGCAAACCTCAAGCAGTTCGGCCACGTCGACATAACGCGGGTCGGCCGGGATCAGCAGCGGCAGACAGTTCGCAACATTCGCGACCGCGTCCGAATTCATCGTCCCCCCGGCATGGGTGGGGTACTGGTCGTTCATCAGATACGAATTGCCGATGATGCCAACGACGGGTCGGGACATTGCGCTACCTTGCTGTTTTACTTGAACTGGTCGGAAATTATCCGCCCCTTCAGTAACGTGCAAGAAAACACGCCCTGCACCATGGCGCAAGGACGTGTTCAGATACGCACATATTGTTCCCGATTTCCGCAGAGCGCTGGACGAATTTCCCGAAACAGGCGGCCGCGGCGGAACGGCGCTTTTACAGATCAGGTCTCGCCAGTCAGCCCGGCGGCCTCGATCCCGGCCATGGCGGCAGCGGCGTCGTTGTCCGAGGTGTCGCCGGTGACCCCGACGGCCCCGATCACAGCGCCCTTGCGGTCGCGCAGCAGCACGCCGCCCGGAACCGGAACGACCTGCCCGCCATAGACCCCATTCACCGCAGCCATGAAATAGGCCTGCGCCTCGGCCCGCTGCATCTGGGCGGTGCCTGCCATGCCCAGCATGACCGATCCATAGGCCTTGCCATGGGCAATCGCGAAGCGGCCGGGGGCCGCGCCGTCCTCGCGCTCGAAGGCGATGACATGGCCACCGGCGTCCAGAACTACCACTGACAGGGGTTTCAGGTCCATCTCGCGCCCTTTCTCAAGGGTTTTGCGAATGATGGTGCGGGCCTTTCTGAGTGAAACCGACATGATCTTGTCCTCTGTCTGCGGTGGTCTGCCCCGGTTCTAGCCCTGACGGGCCTTCAGTTCCAGCCGCCGCGCATGCAGGACCGGCTCGGTATAGCCCGAGGGCTGTACCCGCCCCTTGAACACCAGATCGCAGGCGGCCTGAAAGGCGATGCCGTCGAAACCCGGTGCCATGGGCCGATAGGCCGGGTCGCCTGCGTTCTGCCGATCGACCACGGCGGCCATCTTCTTCATCGCGGCCATCACCTGATCGGCGCCGATCACGTCGTGATGCAGCCAGTTGGCCAGCGCCTGGCTCGAAATCCGGCAGGTGGCGCGATCCTCCATCAGACCCACGTCATTGATATCGGGCACCTTCGAGCAGCCGACACCCTGATCGACCCAGCGCACGACATAGCCCAGGATGCCCTGCGCGTTGTTCTCGATCTCGCGGGTGATTTCATCGTCGCTGAGGTTGCGGCCGCCCAGCAGCGGGATGGTCAGCAGATCATCGAGCGTGCCGCGCGGGCCTCCAGCGGCTATCTCATCCTGACGGGCCAGAACATCCACCTTGTGGTAGTGGGTCGCGTGCAGGGTCGCTGCGGTGGGCGACGGCACCCAGGCGCAGGTCGCACCGGCCATGGGGTGGCCGATCTTGGCCGCAAGCATCTCGCCCATCAGGTCGGGCATGGCCCACATACCCTTGCCGATCTGCGCCCGGCCCTTCAGCCCGCAGGCGAGCCCGATATCGACATTGCGATCCTCGTAGGACTGGATCCAGGGCGTATTCTTCATGTCGCCCTTGGGCAGCATCGGCCCGGCCTCCATCGATGTGTGGATTTCGTCCCCCGTCCGGTCGAGGAACCCGGTATTGATGAAGGCCACGCGCGATTTCGCGGCGCGGATGCACTCCTTGAGGTTTACCGACGTCCGGCGTTCCTCATCCATGATGCCCAGTTTCACGGTGTTGCGCGGCAGGCCCAGAATATCCTCGACCATATCGAAGATTTGGACCGAGAACGCCACCTCTTCAGGCCCGTGCATCTTGGGCTTGACCACATAGACCGATCCGTGGACCGAGTTGCCGCCATCGCGCTGCAGGTCGTGCATCGCGATCAGCGTGGTGCACAGCGCATCCATCAGCCCCTCACCGATCTCGTTACCGTCGGCGTCCAGCACGGCGGGGTTGGTCATCAGATGGCCCACATTGCGCACCAGCATCAGCGACCGGCCCTTGAGGCTGCTGGTCGATCCGTCGGGCCGGGTAAAGGCGATGTCCTCGGACAGTTTGCGGGTAAATGTCCGGCCGCCTTTCGTGACCTCTTCGGTCAGATCGCCCTTCATCAGGCCCAGCCAGTTGCCGTAGGCCACGACCTTATCCTCGGCATCAACACAGGCCACCGAATCTTCGCAGTCCATGATGGTGGACAGGGCCGATTCAAGGCGCACGTCGGAAATGCCCGCCGGGTCCGAGGCGCCGATGGTGCTGGACGGGTCGATCATGATCTGGATGTGCAGACCGTTGTTCTTCAGCAGCACGAAGTCCGGAGCCTCGGCCGAACCGCCGAAGCCCACGAATTTCCCGGGATCAGCCAGCGCCGGCACCAATGCGCCGCCTTCGAACTTCAGACCGGGCACATCGGCCCAGCTGCCTTGGGTCAGCGGCGCGGCCTCGTCCAAAAACGCCTTGGCCCAGGCGATCACCCGCGCACCGCGGGCCTCGTCATAGCCGCCCCCCTGCGGCAGGTCGCCCATCGCATCGGTGCCATACAGCGCGTCATACAGGCTGCCCCAGCGGGCATTGGCCGCGTTCAGGGCAAAACGCGCATTGGTGATCGGCACCACCAGTTGCGGGCCGGGCGTCGCGGCGATCTCGGGGTCGACATTCGCCGTGTCGATCTGGAAATCGGGGCCTTCATCCAGCAGATAGCCGATCTCGCGCAGGAACGCCTGATACTCGGCCATGTCGATGGGTTGCCCCTTGCGCGCAAGGTGCCACGCGTCGACACTGCCCTGGATATCCGAGCGCTTTTGAAGCAGATCTCGGTTTTTTGGGCCAAACTCGGACACCATCCGCGAAAGACCAGCCCAGAATGCGTCGGGCTCAACGCCCGTTCCGGGAAGCGCGCGTTCCTCGATGAAATCGATCAGAACCTGATCTACGTCCAATCCGCTCCGGATAGCTCTGCCGCTCATGACTCGAATCTCCTGCCCATCGTGTGCCGTTGTATGCAGTCTTCAATTAGGGGCATTGTTTCCGATAGGCAACTTGCCGCTGCATCAATCCGCCTTTCCATTCCGCCTGAAACAGCTTCAAACCGTGCAAGGTAATGCCGCCCTGACCCGCCTGCTTGCAGCGCCACGGCGATCCTCCTAACGTCGCGCGGGAACACACCGACACGAGGCCCCAGATGCGCGACGCCGCCCCCACCACGATCTACCTGTCCGACTATTCGCCCTTCGGTTTTCTGGTCGACAGCGTTCACCTGACCTTCGGCCTGGCCCCGCATGCGACGCGCGTGACATCGCGCATCGCGTTCCGGCCCAATCCGCAGGCCACCGACCGCACGTTCTTTTTGCACGGTGAAGAGCTGAAGCTGATCCGCGCCAGCATCGACGGCACCCCGATCACTCCTGACGTCACCGACAAAGGCCTGACCGCCAGCGTCCCCAATGCCCCCTTCGTCTGGGAGGCGGAGGTCGAGATCGACCCCGGCAACAACACCACGCTGGAAGGGCTTTACATGTCGAACGGCATGTACTGTACCCAGTGCGAGGCCGAGGGGTTCCGCAAGATCACCTATTACCCCGACCGGCCCGACGTGATGTCCACGTTCACCGTGCGCATCAACGGCGAGCTGCCGGTGCTGCTGTCCAACGGCAACCCGACGGGTAAGGGCGAAGGCTGGGCCGAATGGACCGACCCCTGGCCCAAACCCGCCTATCTGTTCGCGCTGGTCGCCGGAGAGTTGGTTGCCCATTCCGACAGTTTCACCACCAGATCGGGACGGCATGTCGATCTGAACCTGTGGGTCCGCCCCGGGGACGAGGGCAAATGCGCCTTTGGCATGGAGGCCCTGAAGCGGTCGATGAAATGGGACGAGGATGTCTATGGCCGCGAATACGATCTGGACGTGTTCAACATCGTCGCCGTGGATGATTTCAACATGGGCGCGATGGAGAACAAGGGGCTGAACATCTTCAACTCGTCGGCGGTGCTGGCCAGCCCTGAAACCTCGACCGATGCAAATTTCGAACGGATCGAGGCGATCATCGCGCATGAGTATTTCCACAACTGGACCGGCAACCGCATCACCTGCCGCGACTGGTTCCAGCTGTGTCTGAAAGAGGGGCTGACCGTGTTCCGCGACGCGCAGTTCACCTCGGACATGCGCTCGGCCCCGGTCAAGCGCATCCATGACGTGATCGACCTGCGCGCGCGCCAGTTCCCCGAGGACAACGGGCCGCTGTCGCACCCCGTGCGCCCCGAAAGCTTTCAAGAGATCAACAACTTCTACACCGCGACCGTCTATGAGAAAGGCGCCGAGGTGATCGGAATGCTGAAAACGCTGGTCGGGGACGAGGCCTATTCCAAGGCGCTGGATCTGTATTTCGAACGCCATGACGGGCAGGCCTGCACGATCGAGGACTGGCTGAAAGTGTTCGAGGACACGACCGGCCGCGACCTGACCCAGTTCAAGCGCTGGTACAGCCAGTCCGGCACGCCCCGGGTGAAGGTCGAGGAGGAATGGGCCGGCGGCACCTATACCCTGACCCTGTCCCAAAGCACCCCACCCACTCCCGGTCAGCCCGAAAAGCTGCCGCAGGTGATCCCCGTGGCCGTGGGCCTGCTGGGTCCCAATGGCGACGAGGTGCGCGGGACCGAGGTGCTGGAACTGACTGAAGCGCGCCAGAGCTTCACCTTCGAGGGGCTGGCCGCGCGGCCCGTCGCCTCGATCCTGCGGGGGTTCTCGGCGCCGGTGATCCTTGAGCACGACCGCCCGAACGCCGAACGGGCCTTTTTGCTGGCCCATGACACGGATCCGTTCAACCGGTGGCAGGCCGGACGGACGCTGGCGCAAGACACTTTGCTGCGGATGATCACCCAGGAAGCGGCCCCCGATTCCGAATATCTGGATGGTCTGCTGGCCGTTCTGCGCGACGCCGATCTGGACCCGGCCTATCGTGCGCTGATGCTGGGTCTGCCGACCCAATCGGAACTGGCCGCCGCGCTGCACGAACAGGGCGAAACGCCCGACCCGATGGCGATCTGGCGCGCGGTCGAGACCCTGCGCCAGGCCACCGCCCAGCACAAGCAGGACCTGCTGCCCCGGCTGCATTCCGAGGCGCTGGTCGACGGCCCCTATTCGCCCGACGCCGAGCAGGCGGGCAAGCGCGCCTTGGGTAGCGCCGCGCTGGCCCTGACCACCCGGCTGGACGGCGGTGCCATGGCGGCCGAGGTCTATGCCAAGGCCGACAACATGACCCTGCAGCTCAGCGCCCTGTCCTACCTGCTGCGTGCCGGCAAAGGTCAGGCGGAACTGGCGGCATTCTACGACCAGTGGCACCACGACCGGCTGGTTCTGGACAAATGGTTCGGGCTTCAGGCCTCGCTGGCCGCCCCGGACGATGCGCCGCGGATCGCCCGCGCCCTGTCCGAGCATCCCGATTTCAACTGGAAGAACCCCAACCGGTTCCGTGCGCTGATGGGTGGGCTGGCAATGAACCACGCCGGGTTCCACCATGCCAGCGGCGAGTCCTACGCCCTGCTGGCCGACTGGCTGATCCGGCTGGATCCGGTCAACCCGCAGACCACCGCGCGTATGTGCACGGCCTTCCAGACCTGGAAACGCTATGACGCCGACCGTCAGGACCTGATCCGCGCCCAACTGACCCGCATCGCCGAAACCCCGAATCTGTCGCGCGACACGACCGAGATGATCTCGCGCATCCTCGGGGCATGACGGCGCCCGAGGGCTCCGGGTTCCGCTTTACCCGTCACAACCGGTCGCCCCGCAGCATCGCCATTCTGGCCGCTGTCTATGCGGGGTTGCTGGCACTTGTGCTGGTTTTCGACGCGGCCTGGTGGCTGATCGGGTTGCTGGCGCTGGGCACCCTGCCCGCGTTGTGGGACGTGCTGCGCGACACCGATGCCGGGCTGAACCTGGACCCGGCCAAACTGAGCTGGCATTCGGGCGCGCGGCAAGGCGAGATCGACCTGACCGAGATCGACTTCTTCCGCTTCGACACGCGCTGGGACTTCTCGGTGCGCGTGTCGATCATCCTGACCAATGGCAAACGTCTGCGCCTCCCGGACGAGGCACTGCCGCCGCACAAACAGCTGGAACAGGCGCTGGAACAGGCTGGATTCCGGGTTGATCGGCACCATTTCACGGTTTTCTGAAACGATTCTCGGAATCCGCGTCGATTGATCCTGTCTGATCCATTGAAGCAGAAAGTTTAATGTTAGAATCCTTGAACTGGTCACAATTCCGGTTCAGAATTCATCGTTAGTTAACAAGTTTGTACAGTTTCGAGTGTTTTCGATGTTCCGGTCGTTCTGGGCAGGTCTTGCCCGTATCAATCCCATATCAAGTCACGTGGCTCCGGTTTCGGACGCGGGTTCCCGCTGTCTGGAAGATGTCGGGCGTCTCAATATTCCCGTTGCGGAACTGGGTGCGGCTGACCTGATCGGGCGGGACATGATCGAACGCGGGCGCCATCTTGCTCGGCAGGATCGTTGGGCCGAACTGTCAGCCGAGATCCGGGCCGCGGACCAAGCACGGACAACAGCCCCGGACGGGCTGCCCATCGCCGATCTTCTGGCGTTTGGCGCGCGATCGGATGTTGTCCTGGCCGCCGAACACGCGCTGTCCGACGGCGGTGCGATCGCCGAGTACGACCTGCTAGGCGGTATTTCCGAGCTTGAGGGTGTGAAACAAGATCATCCCGATGATCCGATAATTGCTCTCATCGTCGCCCTGGCCCACATCGATCTGGCATGGGCGTGGCGTGGCACGGCTCTGGACGCGGCGCTGCCGCCGCTGCATCGTTCACGCTGTGCTGCACATTTTGACCGGGCTGCAGCCATCCTGCCCGAGTGCCGCAAGGCGCTGCCGGACAGCCCTGTGGTCGCCGCCGCCGACTGTGCCCTGCTGGCTGGTCAGCGCACCCAGCGGGCCCGGGTGGCGGATCAGTACGAACGCCTTATTTCGCTGGATCCGCGAAACCATCGACACATGCGCGCGATGGGCAGCCACTTGCTGCCGCGATGGTTCGGCAGCTATGAAGAGCTTGAGGTACAAGCCCTGCGCAATGCCGCGAACACGCGCGACACGTGGGGCGCTGGCGGATACACATGGGTTCAGTTCGACGCAATTGCATTGGATGAACAAGCCTGCGCGCGGCTGGACGTTGAGTATTTTCTGGAAGGTCTACGCGACATCGTGCAACGGATGCCGGACCAGCAAACGATCAACCTGCTGGCCTCGTATTGCGCGATCACGGTGCAGAATGGGTTCGGTCTGGACGACAAGGCCGATCTGGTCCGGTCCCAGATCAGGGAGGCCGCCCAATGGCTGATCCGCGATCATTTGACCGAACTGCACCCGCTGATCTGGGCCCACGCGGCCAACGGGTTCAACAACTCGGTCCGCGTCAACTCACCCGAGCGGTTCGCGGCACGTGGACAGCGTGACGCCTTGCGCGCCATCGGTGATCTGTTCCGCGAGGAATTGCGCAACGGGACCGACGTGACCTTCACGCCTTCAGGTCTGCAACTGACCAGCCACTGAGAATTGCGTCTCGGCGCCCTTTGCCCCTTGCCCCTTGGCCTTGCCGGGCATAATACCCATGCCTGAACTTCTGCGGAAATGAGGCGCGCCATGCTCGACTTGACCTATGAACTGCCCAAACCCAAGACCATCGCCGGTGCCAAGCACGACTGGGAACTGGTGATCGGGATGGAGGTGCATGCGCAGGTCTCGTCCAATGCCAAGCTGTTTTCTGGCGCATCGACCAAATTCGGAGCCGAACCGAACTCGAATGTGGCCTTTGTGGATGCGGCCATGCCGGGCATGCTGCCGGTGATCAACGAATTCTGTGTGGAACAGGCCGTGCGCACCGGTCTGGGTCTGAAAGCCGACATCAACCTGAAATCGGCCTTTGACCGCAAGAACTATTTCTATCCCGACCTGCCGCAGGGCTATCAGATCAGCCAGCTATATCACCCGATCGTGGGCGAAGGCGAAGTTCTGGTGGAACTGGGCGACGGCACCGCGCGCATGGTGCGCATTGAGCGCATCCACATGGAGCAGGACGCGGGCAAATCGATCCATGACATGGATCCGAACATGTCCTTCGTCGACCTGAACCGCACCGGGGTCTGCCTGATGGAGATTGTCAGCCGCCCCGACATCCGCGGCCCGGAAGAGGCCGCCGCCTATATCGCCAAGCTGCGCCAGATCATGCGTTATCTGGGCACCTGCGACGGCAACATGCAGAACGGCAACCTGCGGGCCGACGTGAACGTGTCGATCTGCCGTCCGGGCGACTATGAGAAATACATGGAAACGCAGGACTTTTCGCACCTGGGCACGCGTTGCGAGATCAAGAACATGAACTCGATGCGGTTCATCCAGCAGGCCATCGAGGTCGAGGCGCGCCGCCAGATCGCCATCGTCGAGGCCGGCGGCAAGGTCGAGCAGGAGACCCGTCTGTATGACCCCGACAAGGGCGAGACGCGCTCGATGCGGTCCAAGGAAGAGGCGCATGACTATCGCTATTTTCCCGACCCCGACCTGCTGCCGCTGGAAATCGAGCAGGCCTGGGTCGATGACATCGCGGCCAAGCTGCCCGAGCTGCCGGACGAGAAAAAGGCCCGCTTCATCAACGATTTCGGCCTGACCGACTATGACGCATCGGTGCTGACCGCCGAGGTTGAATCGGCCGTGTACTTCGAAGAGGTCGCCAAGGGCCGCAACGGCAAGCTGGCCGCGAACTGGGTCATCAACGAGCTGTTTGGCCGCCTGAAGAAAGACGACCGCGACATCACCGACTCGCCGGTTTCACCCGCACAGCTGGGTGGGATCATCGACCTGATCGCCTCGGACGCCATCTCGGGCAAGATCGCCAAGGACCTGTTCGAGATCGTCTATACCGAAGGCGGCGACCCGGCGCAGATCGTCGAAGAACGTGGCATGAAACAGGTGACCGACACCGGTGCCATTGAGGCCGCGCTAGACGAGATCATTGCTGCCAACCCGGCCCAGGTCGAGAAGGCCAAGGTGAACCCGAAACTGGCCGGCTGGTTCGTCGGACAGGTGATGAAGGCCACCGGCGGCAAGGCCAACCCCAAGGCGGTCAACCAGTTGGTTGCGCAGAAGCTGGGCCAATAAGGTCTTTCGGTTTGTACAGGCCGGGCAACTGGGTTTGTCCGGTTTGTACGGATTTTGCCCGGAGTTGTTGACGCTTTCAGGGCCCGAGGCAGCGCTTGACTCGGGCGGCCGGTTGCGGCCTTTGTCTTGGCCAGAGAGGTGAGGTGCCATGCAGAACAGATTTGACCAGGAGCTGGAGGACCGGCTGGTTCGCTATGCGGCCATCGACAGCCAGAGCGACGAAAACTCACCCACCACCCCCAGCACGGAAGTCCAATACGGTATGCTGAACCTGCTGCGGCAGGAGTTGACCGAAATGGGCGCGCAGGATGTGACCATGACGGACTATGGCGTCGTTCTGGCCACCATTCCGGGCACCGCGCCGGGGCCGACCATCGGCTTTCTGGCACATGTAGACACCGCGCCCCAGTTCAACGCGACCGGGGTCAAGCCGCGGGTCATCAAGGGCTACAATGGCGGCGACATCACCTTTCCCGACGATCCGTCACTGGTGCTGTCCCCGGCCGAGCACCCCTATCTGGCCAGCAAGGTCGGCGACGACCTGATCACCGCCTCGGGCACCACGCTGCTGGGCGCTGACGACAAGGCGGGCGTGTCGATCATCATGACGATGGCCCGGCAACTGCTGGCCGATCGGACAGTCGCGCACGGACCCATCCGCATCGCCTTTACCCCCGACGAGGAAATCGGCCGCGGTGTGACCGAGGCGCTTCCCAAAGATCTGGGCGCTGACTTCGCCTATACGCTGGATGGGCAGCAACTGGGCGAGATCGAATACGAGAGCTTCTCGGCCGACCGGGCGGTGATCAGGATCGAAGGCGTTTCGATTCACCCGGGCCTGGCCAAGGACAAGATGGTGAACGCGACCCACCTGGCGGCCAAGATCGTGCAGACGCTGCCGCAGGCCACCATGACCCCCGAAGTCACGGACGGGCGCGAAGGGTTCATCCACGTGACCGATCTGAACGGCGGCTCGTCCGAGATGGAGATCAAGCTGATCTTGCGCGATTTCGAGATGGACGGGCTGGAAGCCAAGGGCGAGTTGGTGCGCAAGGTCTGCGACGCGGTGCAGGCCAGCGAACCGCGCGCTAGGATCAGCGTCAAGATCAGCCACCAGTACCGCAACATGCGCTATTGGCTGGAAAAGGACATGACACCGGTGGATCTGGCGCGCGAGGCCTGCCGCGACATGGGGATCGAGCCGGTCTCGGTTCCGATCCGCGGCGGCACGGACGGGTCGCGCCTGACCGAGTTCGGCACCCCCTGCCCCAACATCTTTACCGGGATGCAATGCATCCACGGGCCGCTGGAGTGGATCTCGGTCCAGGACATGGCGGTGGCGACCGAGCTGTGCCTGAAGATCGCCTCAAAGGCGACGCAGGGGGAAAGCAACAGTCGAGGCTGAAATTCGCCGGGGCGCGAAGTTTTCTGTTCCCCGTCCCGGACGGAACGATACATTGCCCGCCAACACCAGTTCAGGAACCATTGATGCAGCGTTACGAATACAAGGTCGTCCCGGCCCCCAAGAAAGGCACCAAAGCCAAAGGGGTCAAAACACCCGAGGGCCGGTTTGCCGTCACCATCGAGCAATTGCTGAACGAGTTGGGTGCGAAAGGCTGGGAGTACCAGCGCGCCGAGCTGCTGCCCAGCGAGGAGCGGGTCGGCCTTACCGGAACCGCGGAAAACTGGCGCAATGTTCTGGTGTTTCGCCGTGCGGTCGAAACCGAAGTCGCCAACGACGACGTCGCCGCACTCCTGACCCCGCCAGAAGAGGATGACACTCCACTGGCACGACCGGTTCCTGGCCCGGACGATGCGGCTGCGGCCGGTCAAGTCGAGGCTCCGGCCCGCATCGCGCAGGACCATGCCGACCCGCCGCTGACGCTGAAGCCGGCCAAGTCAGAAGATGCCCCCAAAGCGGATGCCGAGGACGAAAAAGAAAAGCCCGACAGCTAGGCGAAGGCCGCGTCAGGCCGGCGCGGCACCGTAGGCGTTTTCGGCCTGCTCACTGGGTTGAATGTAGAAATACAGAAGGATCAGCGTGCCGATCAGCGGAATCAAACCGATCAGGATCCACCAACCGGAGCGCCCGGTGTCATGCAGACGGCGCACACCCACCGCGATGTTCGGCACGATCACGCCCAACGAGACTAGCCACGACAGCGGTTGACCGGCTTCCGAAGCGAAGGCATCGAAGCCCAGCAAAGGCGCCACCACCGCACCGTCTATCAACTGTGTGACAACCAGCACCAAAAAGAGCGCCAACACCCACCACCAGAACTCGGAGCGCGGCGCGCGCCCCTGAAAGGTTGCGTATTTTGACAGCACCGTACGAACGGCGTGGCTCATCTGTTCCATAGTTTCCTCCGCGCAAATCACGGGAAACATAGCAGATTATTGAAAAAAGCCGACAATAATCGACAACGTCGGGCGAAAGGCTTCAGTCACCGATGTCCAAAGCCAGGGCGTGGATGCGCGGAACGATGTCGCCCAGGGCCTTGTGAACGGCCCTGTGACGCGCAACGCGGGACTGCCCCTGAAAGGCGGCCGCGCGGATTCGGACGTTGAAGTGGCTTTCGCCGCCTTCCTGAAACCCTGCGTGGCCACGGTGGCGTTCACTGTCATCCACGACCTCCAGTTCACGCGGGTTGAACTCGGCCTGCAGTCGTTGGCGGATTTCGTCGGTCACGGTCATTTTTACGCTCAGCGGCAAATATTTTGCCGCGCCCCTCTTCTACTTTCGATCACTTAGACTAAACTGCTGCCTCCGAGTCGAAAAGACGCGTTCATGAGGATGAGCATATGGTGAAATCAGATCCCTTCGGATTCGACATGTCGGTGTCCAGCGCCAAGAAGAAAAATCCGCGCGGGCGTCGGGGCATGTCGGGCGCGTCCGAGACCTCGACCCGGGTCTGTGACCACGAAGGATGCCAGGAAGCCGGCAAGTTCCGGGCGCCCAAGGCACCGGATGTGCTGGACGACTTTTTCTGGTTCTGCCAGCAGCACGTGCGCGAATATAACCAGAAGTGGAATTTCTTCGACGGCACCACCGAGGCCGAACTGAACGCCCAACGGTCGAAAGACAAAGTGTGGGAGCGCGAAACCAAGCCGATGGGCGATCCCGAGGCGCGGGCTTGGGCCCGGCTTGGCATCGAAGATCCGCATCAGGTTCTGGGCGAAAACGCGACCAAGAACCCCGGTCGGGCCGCAACAGGCCGTCGTCTGCCGCCTACTGAGCGTCGTGCGATCGAAATCCTCGAAGCCAAGGACACCTGGACCAAGGCCGAGGTTCGCAAAGCCTACAAAAAGCTGATCAAGGTGCTGCACCCGGACATGAACGGCGGCGACCGCAGCCAGGAAGAACAGCTGCAGGAAGTCGTCTGGGCCTGGGATCAAATCAAGGACAGCAGAAACTTCAAATAGCGGTTTTAGTGCGCGAACGTATCGCGTAACGCAGCAGCTTCGGGGCGTTTTAGGCAACGTACGCGCGTTTGCTCAAAAGCGGATGCCGCGTTTCGCAGTTCGGGAAATAGCACACGGAGTTCCTCGGCATCCTCCCGATCGAAGGACATCACCGCCATTTCACCTAAAAACAGACTTTCAGTTGGCAAACCATTCGACAACAGTATCGCGTGGCGACAGCAAGCAATATGGTAGTATGTAACGGGATCATACGTATTTACTTGGCGAATTGTATGATCGTTAACGAGATGAACTGCCGCGGCGAAAACTTTTGGCTCTCCGAACAGCAACTCTGCGCGCCAACCCTCCACGACAATCCTATGTTGTGGAGAAACGTACAAATCTCGGTCAGGCAGTCCTTTTCCGAATGCACCTTTCTGAATGCAAACCGGACGTAACTGGGGGTTTCGCTTCAAAGCTTCTGCCTGCAGGGTCTTCTCTCCGATCCACTCGATGCGTAGCAGTTCACCACTGGAAGCACGCACTTTGTCACCAACAGCGAGTTCCTCAACAGCGCGACAGCCACTTTCAGTTTCAATCAATGTCCCTTTCACGAAACACGGCACCGTTCCAGCGGGCAACCTAACGGTTACCCCAATCGAGGCATTGTTGCCATTTCCAGGCCCGCTGGAGGCTCTGACGATCAAACTCAGAGTTGTATTTGGGGGAACAATAACCCCCGGCTGCAGGTCCACTGTTAGTAAACCAGCACTGGAAATCGTAACCGAGTAATCTGAAGGGGAAAGAAGTCCGTCATCTGTTACAGATACAAACCAAGACGCTGGCTTGCTGGAGTTGTAGTCCACAGAAAATGTGTCCGTGTTCGGAGGAAAGAAAATCCTCGTTGGACCGGTAATTACTAAAGCCATGGCAACCTTTTACTTAAACTAAGTCCGAAATAGTGTACCACCTCCACAACACATTTCAATATCTGCACGTGACGAGCCGCAAGTTGTGACGATTTCTTGTGGCATTTGCCCGAGGTCACTTTCCCGTTCGCCGAAAGTGTTGGCCTGCCTAGTTTCTACACGTCCTTAGGATGACGCTGAATCCAGAAACTGCCATCTCGACGTCTGGTATTGCCACCTGACAGTTCTGGCTCGCGACTAGCAAAGAAATCTGCTGTGTGCTTGAGCAACTTGCAAAAAGCCCCATGAGACCATTTTTCATATGTCTGATAAGGTCATTTTCAACATTTGGATTATTGAATACTTACCTGCATACAGCATTTCCGACACATGGATCGGCATGTGCGTCCGAACAGGCCGCAGTGCCTTTGTTGACAAACGCGGCTTGACCTGCACCTGGTACGCGTCGCGACCAAGGATCGCCCGCGCGTCAATAGGGCCAGTTTGAAAGAAAAACCTGCTCACCTTTCCAAGGGGGCCGCTTTCCCTTGCCCTTATCTGCAATATGTTGCACCACACACGGGTTCAAACCCGGCAAAACGGGCCAAAGGATAAGGACAAGGCGAATGGCTGACGGATCGACCGATATCAACGCAAAACCCACCGAAGAGATCTCGGTCCGTGACGTGTTCGGGATCGACAGCAATATGTCCGTCAAAGGGTTCGCCGAAAGCAGCGACCGCGTGCCGGCAATCGACCCTACCTACAAGTTTGATCCCGAAACCACGCTGGCAATTCTGGCCGGGTTCACCCACAACCGCCGGGTGATGATCCAAGGCTATCACGGCACCGGCAAATCGACCCATATCGAGCAGGTCGCTGCGCGACTGAACTGGCCTGCCGTGCGCGTCAATCTGGACAGCCACATCAGCCGGATCGACCTGATCGGCAAGGATGCGATCAAGCTGCGTGATGGCAAACAGGTGACTGAATTCCACGAAGGCATCCTGCCCTGGGCGCTGCGCAACCCTGTGGCCATCGTGTTCGACGAATACGATGCCGGCCGCGCCGACGTGATGTTCGTGATCCAGCGGGTTCTGGAGCATGACGGCAAGCTCACCTTGCTGGACCAGAATGAGATCATCACGCCGAACCCCTATTTCCGCCTGTTCGCGACCGCCAACACCGTGGGTCTGGGTGACACCACCGGCCTGTATCATGGCGTTCAGCAGATCAACCAGGCCCAGATGGACCGCTGGTCGCTGGTGGCGACGCTCAACTACCTCAGCCACGACGCCGAGGTGATGATCGTTCTGTCCAAGGCGCCGCATTACAACACCGAAAAAGGCCGCAAGACCGTCAGCCAGATGGTCACCGTTGCCGACCTGACCCGGACGGCGTTCATGAACGGCGATCTGTCGACCGTGATGAGCCCGCGTACCGTTATCAACTGGGCGCAGAACGCCGAGATCTTCCGCGACGTGGGCTACGCCTTCCGCTTGTCTTTCCTGAACAAATGCGACGAGTTGGAACGGCAGACCGTTGCCGAGTTCTATCAGCGTTGTTTTGATGAAGAACTGCCGGAAAGCGCGGCCAGCGTGAGCCTGGGTTGATGGCATCGATTGCGCCCAGATTGGGCGCAACGCCCCCGGCGGGGACATCGGGGACCAGATAAAGACGGGGTCCGGTCACTTCGACCGGGCGTCGGGCCTAAGGGCGTGAGTGAGGGCTGATAGATATGGCGCAGAAGAACGACAACCCTGCTGATCCGTTCAAGAAGGCTCTGGCCGAGGCGACCAAGGTCATGGCCGATGATCCCGAGTTGTCGGTAAGCTATTCCGTCGACCCGTCGGGCCTGTCCGGAGACTCGATGCGCCTGCCGCAGGTGTCACGCCGAATGACACGCGAAGAGGTTCTTTTGGCGCGGGGCACCGCAGATGCCCTGGCGCTGAACCGTCGCTACCATGACGATGCGACGCATGCACGATATGCGCCTCCGGGAGATATGGCGCGCGACCTCTATGAAGCGATGGAAACCGCCCGGTGCGAAGCGATGGGCGCCCGGGACATGCCCGGCACGGCTTCGAACATTGACGTCAAGATCGGCCACGAGGCGTTGCGGCGCGGCTATGACCAATGCAAGCAACCCTCCGAGGCACCGCTTGCGGTGGCGGCGGGTTATCTGATCCGTCATCTGGCGACCGGGCGTGATCTGCCCGCTGCAGCCGAGAACGTCATGAACCTGTGGCGCGGATTCATCGAGGAACAGGCCGGCGGGGTGTTGGAGAATCTCGACGAGGTGCTCTCGGATCAGGCCGAATTCGCCAAATTCGCCCGCCAGATGATCAAGGATCTGGGCTATGGCGACCAGTTGGGTGACGACCCGGACGAACTGGACGAAGATCAGGAAGATCAGGCCGAGGAAGACGCCGAAGAACAGCCCGATCCGGACAGCACCGGCCAGGACGACCAAGACGACCAGGACGCCGACGCGACGCCCGAGCAAACTCAGGAAGAGCAACAGGATCAGTCTCAGGCGCAGGTCTCGATGGACGAGATGGCCGAGGACGAGATGGGTGAAGAAGCCGAGATGCCCGAGGGCGAAGCGCCTTTGGAGCCGCCTGCCCCTCCGCCCGCATCCGAGGCCGATCCGGACTACATGGTCTACCTGAGCACGCATGACGAAGAGATTGCGGCCGAGGACCTTGCCGAACCCGCCGAACTGGAACGGCTGCGGGCCTATCTTGATCAGCAGCTCGAGCCGCTGAAGGGCGCCGTCAGCCGCTTGGCCAACAAGCTGCAGCGCCGCCTTCAAGCACAGCAGAACCGCAGCTGGGAGTTTGACCGCGAAGAGGGCATTCTGGATGCCGGTCGGCTGGCGCGGGTGGTGGCCAACCCCACGACACCGCTCAGCTTCAAGGTCGAGAAGGATACCGAGTTCCGCGACACCGTGGTGACACTGTTGCTGGACAATTCGGGCTCGATGCGTGGACGGCCGATTTCCATTGCAGCGATCTGCGCCGATGTTCTGGCCCGCACGCTGGAACGGTGCAACGTGAAGGTCGAGATCCTGGGCTTCACGACGCGGGCATGGAAGGGTGGACAAGCGCGTGAGGCGTGGCTGAACGATGGCCGCCCACAGCAACCCGGCCGCCTGAACGACCTGCGCCACATCGTCTACAAGGGCGCCGACGCGCCTTGGCGCCGCGCACGGCCCAACCTTGGCCTGATGATGAAAGAAGGCCTGCTGAAGGAAAACATTGACGGCGAGGCGTTGGAATGGGCCCACCGCCGGATGCTGGCGCGTCGTGAACAGCGCAAGATCCTGATGGTGATCTCGGATGGCGCTCCGGTCGATGATTCAACGCTCAGCGTGAACCCAGCCAACTACCTTGAGAAGCATCTGCGCGATGTCATCGCCATGGTCGAAAAGCGCAAGATGGTCGAGTTGCTGGCCATCGGCATCGGCCACGACGTCACCCGCTATTATGATCGTGCGGTCACGATCACCGATGTCGAACAGCTGGCAGGAGCGATGACCGAGCAATTAGCCGCGCTGTTCGACAGCGACCCGCGCGCGCGGGCCCGCGTGATGGGCATGAAAAAGGCCGGCTGAGGCCGGTCTTGCCTCCAGCGGGAGCATTTCAAAGATAGGTGAAGGCAGGCGAACAAGACCTGTAGCGAGCCGAAGGAGAAGCAGATGTTCCAGTCTTTCGAAGTCACGGCGCGGCCCGAACAGGGGCCGCCACGTTTGGCGGCGTTGCGCAAAGAATTGGAGCGCGAAGGACTGGATGGCTTCATCGTCCCGCGTGCCGACGCGCATCAGGGCGAATATGTAGCCGCCCGCGACGGGCGGCTGGCATGGCTGACCGGATTCACTGGTTCTGCCGGGTTCTGCGCAGCGCTGCGAAATGTTGCCGGCGTATTTGTGGATGGTCGGTATCGCACTCAGGTCAAGGCGCAGGTGGCGTCCGATTTCACGCCGGTACCGTGGCCCGACGTAAGCCTTTCGGCGTGGTTGAAACAGCAGTTGCCCGATGGAGGGAAAGTTGCGTTCGATCCTTGGTTGCATTCCGCCGGACAGATCACCGCAACCCGGGCCGAGCTGCAGAATAGCGGGATAGAGTTGGTTCCGTCAGACAATCTTGTGGACCGCATCTGGTCCGATCAGCCACCACCGCCAATGAACCCGGTCAAGGTGCACCCGCTGGAATTTGCAGGCGAAAGCGCCGAAAGCAAGGTCTCTCGGCTGGCTTCGGCACTGGCTCGAAACGGGAGGTCGGCTGCCGTCATCACGTTGCCGGATTCGATCATGTGGCTGCTGAACTTCCGCGGATCGGACATTCCGTATAACCCGGTTGCGCATGGGTTTGCGATTTTGCAGGCCGACGGGCACGTGGACCTGTTCATGGCCGCAAAAAAGCTGAAGGGAATGGACGACCATCTGGGGCCGCGGGTTTCGATCCACGAACCCGACGCGTTCCTGAACGCCGTTGCGGCGCTTGAGGGCGCGGTGCAAGTGGACATGGGAACTCTGCCGCAGGCCGTTGCCGATGTGCTTGGCGACCGGGCCGTGGATGGCGGCGATCCCTGCGCCCGTCCCAAGGCCTGCAAGAACGAAGCCGAAATTGCCGGCAGCGCCGCCGCGCATCTTCGTGACGCCGCCGCCGTCATCGAAACTCTGTGCTGGCTGGATGCCCAACCCCCCGGCAGCCTGACCGAAATGCAGGTGGTCACACGGTTGGAGGAGAACCGGCGGCGCGACAATGCGTTGCAGGATATCTCGTTCGACACCATTGCGGGCACCGGGCCAAACGGCGCCATCATGCACTACAGAGTGACCGAAGAAACCGACAGCCGGCTTGAGGACGGTCATATTCTGGTTCTGGACAGCGGTGGACAATACCTGGATGGCACCACGGACATCACCCGGACGATCCCCATCGGCACGCTAGGAGACGAGGAAAAGAGCTGCTTTACCCGGGTTCTGAAGGGAATGATCGCGATGTCGCAACTGCGCTGGCCCGTTGGTCTGGCCGGTCGAGACATCGAGTGCATCGCCCGGGCACCTTTGTGGGCCGCGGGCCAGGATTTCAATCACGGCGTCGGCCACGGTGTCGGCGCCTACCTGAGCGTTCACGAAGGGCCACAGCGCCTGGCGCGGGTCAGCCACGTTCCGCTCGAGCCCGGGATGATCCTGTCGAACGAACCCGGTTACTACCGCGAAGGTGCCTTCGGCATTCGGATTGAGAACCTGCTGGTTGTTGAGGAGGCCCCCGCCCTGCCCGGCGCAGACCCCGAGCGCGCGATGCTGTGCTGGCGGACACTGACATATGTCCCCATCGATCGACGCCTGATCGTCGTCGACATGCTGACCACTGCCGAGCGTGATTGGTTGAACGCGTATCACCGGGACGTGGCGGAAAAAGTCCGGCCAAGACTGTCACATGCCGCGCAACTGTGGTTGGATGCCGCAACCGCGCCCTTGTGACACCCGTTTGTCACATATTATGGGCATAGGCGAAGGCCTGACCACAACGAGGCCGCGACGACGAGGGAAGGAGCAGACATGACAGACTACATCAAGATCCGCAAAGCACCTGGCAAGTGGTGCGTCCGATCCGGTGGCGCGATTCTGGGCGAAACGACCAACGCCCTGGAACTGTTGGAAGGCGATCTGGCCCCCGTCATCTACTTTCCACGCGCAGACATCGCGATGGCCTTTCTGGACAAGACCGACAAGTTGACCCACTGCCCGCACAAAGGCGATGCTACGCACTACTCGATCGTTAACAAGTCGAGCGTGACGCAGAACGCGGTGTGGAGCTATGAAGATCCAATTCCTGCCGTTGCCGAAATCAAGGATTACCTCGCCTTCTACCCGCTGGAGTCGGTGAAGGTCGAACAGATCTGAGGGCTGGACAAACCTGGCCCTCAACCACGTCTGTCAGAAACTGTAACTGTATCCGAGAATGAGCGAGTGCGAAGAGTAGCGGCCATTCGCGAGATCTGTCGGGATGAACACTTGGGTCGTGGCGAAATCAAGATCGCCGGTCGTCTTGTAGCGGTACCCGATGTCAATGTTCCCGCGTTCCCCTACCTGAAAGCGTCCGCCAAACCCCAATTGCCCCGCAATGGCGGTGTCACTGTCATCGACCAGTGTCACGCCAGCACCGGACTGACCGTCGTGGGACACGCGCGCAAACCCGAGCCCGCCACCAACATAGGGCTTGAACCTGCCCTGTACCGGGACGTCATACCAAAGGTTTGCCATCCCGAAGGTCGCATCAAAGCTTCCGTCATACTGAGTAAACGGGCGACCGATTTCCTTGGTATCATTCGAAGCATATGAAAGTTCGATCTCGGCCCGCAGATTTGGTGCGACACGCAGTCCGACGGCCAGGCCGTAGGTTACACCATTGTCGGTTGTGATGGTGCCTTGGCCAACCACGACCGAAGGAACTGTCTGGAAAAAATCAAAATCATAGTCGCCCATATCGGTGATACCGAGAAAGCCGGTCACGTACGGAGCCTCCTGCGCCCGCGCGGGGACAGCACCAATCATCGAAACCGCAACCACCACAGTCAGCAAAGAAGACCGTTCGAAAGACATGTTCAGACCTCCAAAAAAGTGACTATCAAGGATAATTCTTCCATCAGGCTAGAATGTTCTCACCTTTTGACAAGGCGTCAAAATCAAAGAGAAACTCTCAGTGGCTGGCCTGCCACTGCTTCGTCATGAGTGTTCCTCGGCCGCTGTTGCGGCCAGTGCACGGTTGTACGCCTTCAATGCGTCCACGTGGTACAAGGCTCCGACCGGATTTTCGACCCCGTCGTCATCCCGAACAACCACCGGGAGCCAGGTGACTCCGTCTCGATCGAAATACGGCATTGCCGCCTCGAGGGTTGCGCTGGCCCGGACGCACAGGCCCTGCTCGATCATCTCCTGAACCTCCTCCCTGCTTGCCGTATTCGGATCTCCCAGCGGGCGCATCACGGCCCCGGCGCGCAGCATCGCCAGCAAATAAGCCTGTGGCCCGGCGGCCAAATGCACCCCGCGGCGCTCGAGCTGGGTCAGGAAGAAGGACCGGTCCACAAGGCGGGAGGCCAACGCCGTAGACATGGACACCGAGACCATCACGGCAAGGCCGATCTGCCAGTCTCCGGTCAGTTCGAACACAATCAACGTAGTCGAGATCGGAGCGCCCAGAACCGCCGCCGCAACAGCACCCATGCCGGCAAAAGCATATAGCGTATGCGTGCCCGACACGCTTGGCAGAAGGCCTGTGGCGATCAGGCCAAAGGCAAGGCCAGTCAGCGCGCCGATCATCAACGACGGAGAAAATACCCCGCCGCCCATACGTCCACCCATGGTTATGGCCACTGCCACAGTTTTCATCACTGCAAACAGGATGGCCGTGGTCAGCACCAGATCTCCGGTCAGGGCACGGATGGTCGTCTCGTATCCGACGCCGATGATATGCGGGAACCACACTGCCAGCACGCCCAGCATCGCGCCGGACACGGCGGGTCGCAGCCAGCGCGGCAGCGACAGTCGCGCCTGCACGTGGTTGCCAAAGTCTTCGGCAAAAAAGATTGACCGCATCAGCAACAGCGAGACCAGCCCGCAGATCAGCCCAAGGATCAGAAAGGCCGGAAGTTCGACGTAAAATTGCAGGGATCCGGGCGTATCCAGGACAAACTCTGTGACATCGCCATATGCCAGCCGGTTGATGACGGTGCCGGCCACCGACGCGATCACGATCGGTGCGAATGCGTGGACTGCAAAATGGCGTAATACGACTTCCAGCGCGAACAGCGCCCCGGCGATCGGGGCGTTGAAGCTGGCCGATACAGCGGCGGCCACGGCGCAGCCCAGCAGGTCGCGGCCGGTTATTCCATCCGCGTTGATACGCTGGCACACCCAGGTTGAAATCACGCCGGCCATGTGCACGACAGGTCCTTCCCGGCCCGTCGACCCGCCCGTGCTGAGCGTGATCAGCGAGGCAAAAAACGACGCGACCCCGGCTTTGGTTTCGACCCGGCCATCGCTGATCGCGGATCCTTCGATCACATCGGCGACAGACCGAACTCTCCCGTCATCGGTAAAGCGGTGCAGGATGATCCCGACGACCAGCCCTCCGACCGTGGGGATCGCCAAAATCCAGGCCCAGTGCAGTTTCTCGGCAAAGCTGTGCAGAAACAGGATGTCGTCGGTCTGATAGACCAGCGCTTGCAGGGCCGCGATCCCCTTGCGAAATCCCAAGGCCATGAAACCTGCCGTGATCCCGATCACCAGCGCGATGAACCAGAACTGGATCTGGCTTGGCCCGCGGTGCCGCAGTACCCGCCACGCGTCCTTGAGCGCGGCCAGGGCCTGGTTGAGCTGAGTGCGCAGGACGGTTCGGGTTGATTGTGTCATGGGGCTTTGCGGATAAACAGGTATCCCTTACTAAGCCACGCCGGGCGCTTAGAAAAGTCGGCTGACAAGATATTGAAGGCAAGTGTCGCCGCCCGGCTGCATCAGGCTTGCAACAACGAACGGGCGGCCGCGCGGGCTTCATCCGTGATGACGTCGCCCGAGACCATGCGCGCGATCTCGTCGATCCGGTCCGGTTCGGACAGCGGCAGGACAGTGGACAGGGTCTGCCCGTCGGTCACGTGCTTCTGAACCCGCCAGTGATGCGCCGCGCGGGCCGCGACCTGCGGAGAATGGGTTACCACCAGCACCTGCCCGCCCTGCGCCAGCGCAGCAAGCCTGCGGCCCACGGCGTCCGCGGTGGCGCCGCCCACCCCGCGGTCGATTTCGTCAAAGATCATTGTCCGGGTGCTGTCATCGCCCGACAGGCACACCTTGAGCGCCAGCAGAAAGCGGCTGAGCTCCCCGCCCGAGGCGATTTTGTTCAGCGGGCCCGACGGGGCGCCCGGGTTGGTGGCCACGGTAAAGGCCACGGCGTCCTGCCCCTCGGGTCCGGGGTCGGCGGGCGTGATCTGGGTCTGGAACACCGCACGCTCCATCTTGAGCGGCGCAAGCTCGGCCATTACCGCCGCGTCCAGCCGGCCGGCAGCCTCGCGCCGCAGGGCGCTGAGCGCCTCGGCGGCCGCGTTATAGGTGGCCTGCGCGGCCTGCACCGCAACACGGCGGTCGGCCAGGTCGGCGTCACCGGCCTCAAGCTGGCCCAGCCGGGCGCGCAGCGTGTCGGCGTAACCGCTCAGGTCATCGGGGGCCACGTCATGTTTGCGGGCCAGCGCTCGGATGGCGAATAGACGTTCCTCGGTCTGCTCCAACTCGGCCGGGTTGAAGTCCAGCGCCTCGAGGCAGGCGGTCACGCCGTCCTGCGCCTCGCCCAGTTCGATAAGGGCGCGCCCAAGGGCCGCGATCGGCTCGTCCAGTTGGCCCTCGGCCCGGTCGGCGACGCCTTCCAGCCAGCGCAAGGCATCCGCCATCGCCCCTTCGGCCCCGTCACCGCCCAGCATGGCAAAGGCGCGGGCCACGTCGTCACGGATGCGCTCGGCCCCCTGCATCATCCGGCGGCGCGCGTCGAGTTCGGCGTCCTCGCCCGGCTGCGGATCAAGTTTGTCGAGTTCGGCCACGGAATGCCGCAGAAATTCTTCTTCGCTGCGCACGGCGGCCACGGCGGCCTCGGTCTCGGCCAGGGCCTTGCGGGCCCGCGCCATCTCGGTCCAGGCGGCGCGCACGGCGGCCAATTGCGGCTCGGCCCCGGCATAGGCGTCCAGCATGCCGCGATGGCCGCGCGGGTTCAGCAGGCCGCGGTCATCATGCTGTCCGTGCAGTTCGACCAAGGTTTCCGACAGCGCCCGCAGCACCTCGCCCGAGCAGCGGCGGTCATTGACCCAAGCAGTCTTGCGCCCCTCGGCAGTGTTGACGCGGCGCAGGATCAGTTCCGACCCGCCAGGCAAACCGGCCTCGGCCAGGATCGCATGGGCGGGATGACCCTCGGGCAGTTCGAACTCGGCCACGACCTCGCCCTGCGCGGCCCCCTGCCGGACCAGTTCGGCCCGACCGCGCCAGCCCAGCACGAAGCCCAGCGAGTCGAGCAGGATCGACTTGCCCGCCCCCGTCTCGCCGGTCAGCGCGTTCAAGCCCGGCTGAAAGGTCAATTCCAGCCGGTCGATGATCAGCATATCGCGGATATCAAGGGCGCGCAGCATCGGGTCGTCAGCGTCCCAAGCCTGTGACCATGGCGATTACAACCACTGGCCCTTGATGGTCTGGCGGTAGATCGTGCTGAGCCAGTTGTTGCCGCGGCTCTTGAGTTCAAGCCCGCGCGAGGTCAGCAGCTTGTAAGCCGCGTCATACCATTCAGACGACTGGTAGTTGTAGCCCAGGATCGCGCCGGCCGATTGAGCCTCGTCGACCAGACCCAAGGCCAGATAAGCCTCGACCAAGCGGTACAGCGCCTCGGCTGTGTGGCTGGTGGTCTGGAAATCCTCGACCACGACACGGAAACGGTTGATGGCCGCGGTATAGTGATCCTGACGCAGGTAGTAGCGCCCAATCTCCATTTCCTTGCCTGCCAGATGGTCGAAGGCCAGATCGAATTTCAGCACCGCCGAGGTGGCGTATTCGCTGTCGGGATAAACCTCGATAACAGTGCGCAGCGCCTGCAGCGCCTGGAAGGTCAGGCCCTGGTCGCGGCCGACCTCGTCGATCTGGTCATAGTAGCTGAGCGCCAGAAGGTATTGCGCATAAGCTGCGTCTTCGTCGGTTGGGTAGAAGTCGATATACCGCTGCGCGGCGGCGCGGCTTTCTTCATACTCCTTGTCCGAGTGGAACGCGAAAGCCTGCATGATCAGTGACCGCTTGGCCCAGTCGGAATAGGGATAAAGCCGTTCGACTTCGGAAAAGTACCAGGCCGCATCTGCGGGACGATTCTGCGCAAGCTCGTATTCGCCACGGGTATAGATCTGCTCGGGCGTAAAGCCTTCAAGGTTCTGGGACTTGTCAGCGCCCTTGTTACCAAACAGGCCGCCCGCGTTGCCGCAGGCCGTCAAAGTAGCTGCCAGAAGAATCGCGCCCGCAAGCCTGACTGCCGCTTTGGTGCCAACCATACCGCCCATCCTAGTCGTCTTGTCTCTTTGGGTAACCCCGGATTGAGCTTTGGTCTAGCACATAAAATTCCGGTGCAAAACGCCTTATCGGCCCCGCGACCGATTTGTCGCCGGGCCGTGCCGGATCAGGCAACTTCGGGGATTTCGTCCCAGACCAACCCCTGCCCGGGAAGTTGTGCGGCTTGCTCAGGCGTGCACAGCACCGGACGCACGGCGCCCGGTGTCTCGAACAGCTTGCGCAGCAATGTGTTGGTCATGGCATGGCCGGATTTCTCGCCGACGAAGTGACCAAAGATCGGGCCACCGGCCAGATACAGGTCTCCCAACGCGTCCAGCATTTTGTGGCGCACGGCTTCATCCTGGTAACGGAAGCCACCTGGTGTCAGCACTTCGGCCCCTTGAACAACAACCGCATTCTCCAGTGTGCCGCCCAAGGCCAGACCGTTTTCGCGCATCGCCTCGACATCGGTTCGGCGGCAGAAGGTCCGGCAGTCGGACAGTTCCCGAGCAAACGACCCGTTGCGCATATCCAGGATCTTCGACTGGCTGCCGATCGCAGTGTCTTCGAAATCAATGTGGAACTCGATGATCAAACCGTCTGCCGGCCGGATCGACGCACGGGCTCCTTCCCGCTCGGCCACGACCGGCTTGAGGACCTCATACGCCAGAACCGGGCTGGCCTGACGGCGAACGCCTTTGGCGATGATACCGCGCACGAAGTCGATCGAAGAACCGTCCATGATGGGAACTTCGGGTCCATCAATCTCGATCAATGCGTTGTGGATCCCGCACCCTGCCAGCGCGGCCATGATATGCTCGACGGTCGACACCGAAACGCCAGCGTCATTGACCAGGCGCGTACACAGTTGGGTTCTTTCGACCACATCGTAGATGGCCGGGATCAACGCATTGCCCAGTTCGATATCGGTCCGCTTGAACCAGATCCCGTGACCGGCAGCCGCCGGTTTCAGAACCATCGTCGCGGGCTTGCCGCTGTGCAGACCCACGCCTTTGAACGTGATCGAAGATTTGAGCGTCTGTTGCAAATTGAACCTCAGTGAGCGGTGTCCAGCCTTTTCCGGCTGTGTTGCACCCTCAGTTAAGGAAGGGCGGGTCAAGGCTCAACTCACTCTTTGCAACTGAATGAAACAGTTCTGCAACAGATCGGCAAAACCCTGCTTACTGGCACTTAAACGTTTGCATCAAAAGGAAAAAGGGCCGCCTCTCGGCGACCCCGTGAGTGGATATTGTTACCGCGATCAGTTGGCCTGACGGCGCAGGAAAGCCGGAATTTCGATCCGCTCCTGCTCGGGATCAACCTCTTCATGCGAGGGTGCCGTAGCGTCAGTCTGGCGCATCGCAGGCTGCTGCCGGGCCGGTTGAGCGGGGGTATCCGGGGCGTGCCCAGTCATCCGGTCGATCAAACGGTTGAACCCGAACCGCGGCCGTTCCTCAGCGGTGGGCTGGCGCTGCGGCGCCGGTTCCTGCGGGCGCGACGCGGTCAGACGCTGGGCCGAAGTCGGTACGTTCTGAACAGCTGCCTGCAACCGTTCCAGCGCGGCCGGCGAAGGCGTTCCAGGGGTATGCGGCACCTGTTGCGGCTGATAGCTTTCCGCCGGGCGTTCGACCGGCTCGGGTTGCGGATCGAACTCGGTGCTGCGCGGCTGGTAGGCCGGGGGAGGCAGCCCGTCGTCATCGTCCTCGACAGCCTCATCCGCGCCTTGACCGAATTGCAAAGTCGTGTGCGAAGGCTCTTCGGCCGCTTCAAACAGTGACGGTTCGCGCGGAGCTTCGGGCTGCGGAGCCGGTTCAGCAACTTCCGCCGCAACCGGAGCCGGCTGTGCTGCCTCTTCTTCCGCCGATACGGTGCGGGTCAGAGGTGCGGACATGGACCGGCGCGGAGCCGGCGCCTCGGAGCCGCTTTCGCTGGCGTCGATGCCGGTTGCCACGACCGATACGCGCATCTTGCCTTCCATCTCGGGGTCCAAAGTGGAGCCGACGATGATGTTGGCCTCGGGGTCCACTTCCTCGCGGATGCGGTTGGCGGCCTCGTCCAGTTCGAACAGGGTCAGGTCATGGCTGCCGGTGATGTTGATCAACACGCCCTTGGCGCCCTTGAGGCTGATTTCGTCCAGCAGCGGGTTGGCGATGGCCTTTTCCGCAGCCTGGATGGCGCGATCTTCGCCCTCGGCCTCGCCCGTACCCATCATGGCCTTGCCCATCTCGTCCATCACCGCGCGGACGTCGGCGAAGTCGAGGTTGATCAGGCCCGGACGCACCATCAGGTCGGTCACGCCCTTGACGCCCTGGTACAGCACGTCATCGGCCATCGAGAAGGCCTCGGTGAACGTGGTCTTTTCGTTGGCCAGACGGAACAGGTTCTGGTTCGGGATGATGATCAGTGTATCGACAACCTTCTGCAGCGCCTCGACGCCGTCCTCGGCCTGGCGCATGCGCTTGGCGCCTTCGAACTGGAACGGTTTGGTCACCACGCCCACGGTCAATACACCCAGTTCACGCGCAGCCTGCGCGATGATCGGAGCGGCGCCGGTGCCGGTGCCCCCGCCCATGCCGGCGGTGATGAAGCACATATGCGCGCCGGCCAAGTGATCGACGATCTGTTCGATGCTTTCTTCGGCGGCGGCGGCGCCGACCGATGCGCGGGCGCCTGCGCCCAGACCCTCGGTCACCTTGATACCCAGCTGCACCCGCGCCGACGAGCGGCTTTGCTGCAGTGCCTGCGCGTCCGTGTTGGCCACCACGAAGTCAACGCCGTCGAGTTGTTTTTCAATCATGTTGTTGACGGCGTTTCCACCTGCACCGCCTACGCCAAATACCGTAATCCGAGGCTTGAGTTCGTCGTGCCCGGGCATCGAAAGATTCAATGTCATGCTCTGTCCGCCTGTATTTATGATCCCGCAAAGCGGTGTTTTTCTTGCCTATCCGCTTGTGATTCTACCTTTCCAAACGTCAAACGTCACGCCAAAAATCGCGTGAATCCACAAAATATGGAAGAAATAAGGCGGTTTTTCGCGGCATTTCGCCCGACTGCGCAAATCTAGCGGTTCAGGGCGGACAGACCACCACACACGCGAAAACCCCCAGCCTGATTTGGCGGGTGCGATGCTGGACATCCTGTTCAAACTGCGGCTGACTGCTCGGGTCCTGCCGATGAGCCTCTGACGGGCCTTCTTGATATTCTGAGGGATAAATCCCTGCACCGCAACCAGAATTTTCAGCTGATGGGAACGGAAGGACAATCCAGGCCGTCGTCCGAAAATCCGCTGACTTCCTGGATTTCGCCATCCCCCAGCCGCGCGATCCTGACCAGCAACCGCCCATCATGCTCGAATGGCCACCAGCATACCGGGCCGGGCTCGGTGTCATAGAGGAAGCACAGCTTGCCGTCCGGCGTCGTGATCTGGCCATAGACACAGCCTTCGCCCTCTCGCCGCCAGACCGAGCGGGTTGGGCTGAGGAACTCCTCAGTGCCCACAAGCATACCGCTGGTCAATTCGTGGAACGTGACGGTTTTTCCGACCACCGCTTCCAGGAATGCTTCGGGCGAGATACGGCTCTGCGCGACAGCCGCAGCCGGAACCCAGGCTGCGCAAAACACCGCAGCCCGGAGCAGGAACCTACCAGTTGTCACGGAACCAACGCACGGCACGCTTGAATGGCCGTGCTGCGTAGGTATCAACCGGGATTTCAAAGTCCCACCATTCGTCCTGCGGATGCGCCGCAAACAGCGCAAGACCGACCGCCGAGGAGAACCCTGGGCCTGTCGCAGATTGCGGCAACCCATGCACACGCAGCGGTCGACCCAGACGCACACGCTGACCCAATATGCGGCTGGCCAGCCCATCCAGACCTGGGATCTGACTGGCTCCACCGGTCAGCACGATCTGTTGGCTTGGCATATGTTCGAACCCTGCAGCGTCCAGCCGAACACGGACTTCCTCGAGGATTTCCTCGACGCGCGGACGCATGATGCCGATCAGCTCGGCACGGCTGACGGTACGCCGGTCGTGTTCCCAATCCCCGGTGTCGCCGCCAATGTCGATCATGTCGCGGTCATCGGCTCCGGTGGCGTGAACCCCGCCATTGAAGGTCTTGATCCGCTCGGCAACCGAGGCGGACACACCAAGCCCCATCGAAATGTCACTGGTGACGTGATCCCCGCCCATGCGGACACTGTCGGCATAGATCATGTGCTTTTTGATGAAGAGCGAAACGCCGGTGGACCCACCGCCCATGTCGATACAGGCCGCTCCAAGTTCCTGCTCGTCTTCAACCAGCGCAGAAATCCCCGACACATAGGCCGAGTTCGCGATGCCGGCCAATTCCAGGTCGCACCGCTTGACGCAACGAACGATGTTCTGAATCGCCACCGCATCGACCGTCAACATGTGCATGTCGACCGCAAGCGTCTGACCCATCTGCCCCCGCGGGTCGATCAAGCCAGATCGGTTGTCCAGAGCGAAGTTCACAGGTTGTGCATGCAGCACCTCACGCCCTGCCCCATAATCCGGGACATCGCAGGCGTTCAGGACACGACCGATCTCGGCCTCGGTCACCAGCTGACCGTCCAGATCCACCTGCGCATCCAGCCCATAAGACCGAGGGTTTGCCCCCGAGAAACAGGCGATCACATGGTCTACCCGGATATCGGCCATCTTCTGAGCGGCCTGCAGCGCGGTGCGGATGGCGCGCTCGGTTTCCTGCATGGCCGTGATCTCTCCAAAGCGCACCCCGCGCGATCGGGTCGTCGCCGCACCGATCACCCGGAACCCGGTCTGCCCGGCCATGGACCCGATCGAGTTGTCCTCGCTGAGCCGCGCCGACCCATCAAACCGCAGCACAAGACAGGCGATCTTGGAACTTCCGACATCCAGGATCGCAACGACACCGCGTTGCATGGCCTGTCTGCGCATCTGGCGCATTGCGCGTTGAGACTGATAGAGATCCGTCATCATCGTATTACTGCCCGTTACCCATAGTCACTTTTGTATTCCACCAGTCTGCGCTGGCGGCTTCTGTCATCCGAATGGTCGGCCGCGCCCCTATGCGCATATCGACCACGGCAACATCCCGTTCCAAAAGGTCCTGCACCTCGTTCACCGCCAGTACACGCTCGAGCGCACGCACCGGACGTTCCGTCGGCAGCATGACCCGTTGGCCTCGGTCCAGAACCAGGTCCCAGCGCCGCTCGCCGACGCGGACCAGACCGCGCACTCGGCTGCCTAGGCTGCGCGCGGTGGCGAGAAGTTCCAGTGCCTCGGCCACATGCTGATCTGCGCCTTGACCGGCAATCAGCGGAAGATCGGAGCGCTCGGTCCGAGCCGCGATCTCGGCCACGTGGGTGCCCGTTTCGTCCAACAGCTGGATGCCTTCACGAGTGCGCCAGACGATCACGGGCTGACGTTCGACAACATCGACCTGCAGAATGCCGCCCGGACGGATCCGCACGGTTGCCGATTTGACCGGGTCCAAGCCGGTGATCGTGTCTCGGATCTGCTCGACATCCAGGTCCCAAGAACTGAGCGGGAAGTCCAAAGGCACGACTTCGCGGATGTCATCAGCAAGGCCGGCCCCCGCCCCGTCGATCGCCATGAGCTTGACCATGAATTCAGGACGCTCCTGGAACGACGTAATCAAGTTGTCCACCTGCGCCCGAACCGCTTCTCGCCGATCTTCGGCTGCGAAGTAGAGCCCAACCGTCGCCACGACCGCGCAGAGCGGCACTCCGATCTTGACCCCCAGCCGGATTCCCGGCGTCAGCATCCATCGCTGGAACCGATAACTGAACCGCGACGGTGCCGGGTCCGCACGGCCTCTGCCACGGCGGAACAACCGACCACCGCGCAACCGCAATTTGGGCTCAGCACGTTCGGCGTCGGCGTCCGCAGACTGGAACTCGGCATCAGGGCCGGACAGAGGCTTGGCGCGGTGGATCACCGGCGCACGAGTGGCGGTCAGCGGTCGCATGAGGCGTCCTCGACCATCCAGGCGCAGAGCTGGCCGAAGGTCATGCCCAGATGCGCGGCTTGTTCAGGCACCAGCGAGGTGGGGGTCATACCCGGCTGGGTGTTGGTCTCCAGTAGGAACAGGCCTTCTTCGCCCTTGGCGTCGTCCCAGCGGTAGTCGGTGCGGCTGACGCCCCGGCACCCCAGAACCTGGTGGGCGCGCAGGGCATAATCCATGCATAGATCGAAGATCCGCTGCGGGATGTCGGCGGGCAGCACGTGGCGCGATCCGCCGGGCTTGTATTTGGCGTCGTAGTCATACCAGCCGTCGGTCAGGATCTCGGTCACGGTCAGGGCGCGGTCGCCCATCACGGTCACCGTCAACTCGCGCCCGGCCACGTATTGTTCGACCATGACCTGTTCGGGCATGTCATCCGACAGCTGCGGCGGGCCGTTCGACCCTTCGAACACAAGGTAGATCCCGACACTGGAACCTTCGTTGTTGGGCTTGACCACATATGGCGCAGGCATGACGTGCCCCGCCATCACGTCCGATTTCGGAACGATCACGCTGTCGGCCACCGGCAGGCCGGCCGCGCGGAAAACCTCTTTGCTGCGCTGTTTGTCCATGGCCAGCGCCGAGGCCAGCACGCCGGAATGCGTGTAGGGCATTCGCAGCCACTCCAGCAGACCCTGCACGCAACCGTCCTCGCCCCAGCGGCCATGCAGGGCGTTGAAAACCACGTCTGGCTTGATGTCCTGCAAACGCGCACAAAGGTCAGGACCGGCGTCCAGTTCGACGACCTTAATCCCTTCTCCCACAAGGGCGGCTGCGCATTCGCGCCCGCTGCTGAGAGACACCTCGCGTTCCGCCGAGGGGCCACCCATCAATACCGCCACTTTGGGGTTTGTCCTGCTCGACCTACCCACGTTCGTGCGCCTCAATGTCCCCGGACCTTATCTGGTGGTCCGTATTTCGTTATGCCTTTGATCCGTCGCCTGAATTTGCCTGTTTTGGTCTGACGGTCGGGGCTTTAATCTGTCAGCGGATCACCGACCCGCATGATTTCCCACTCTAGCGTGATCCCGCTTGTTTCGTAAACCTTTTTTCGCACCTCTTCGCCCAGCCCTTCGAGGTCGGCGGCGGTGGCGTTTCCGGTGTTGATCAGGAAATTCGAATGCTTGGGGCTCATCTGTGCGCCCCCGCGCCGAGCGCCGCGCATTCCGGCGTCGTCGATCACCTTCCAGGCCTTCAGGTCGTGTACATCGTCTGCCCGCCCGGTCGAGGAAAACCCGGCCGGATTGCGGAAGGTCGAGCCGGCGCTGCGGTCCTTGGTGGGCTGGGTCTCGTCGCGCTTTTTCAGCTGCGCCTCCATCCGGGCGTGCAGGTCGGCCGGGTCACCCGCCGGGCCCTGGAACGTGGCCGACATCAGCACCGCGCCTTCGGGCAGGTCGGACTGGCGATAGCGGAAGTTCAGGTCGGCGGGCATCAGTTCGACCACCTCGCCCTGCCGGGTGACGATGGTAGCCGACTTCAGAACATCCGCCGTGTAGCTGCCATAGCACCCGGCGTTCATCCGCACGGCCCCACCGATGGAACCAGGGATGGTGCGCAGAAAGGTGAGGTCCACCCCCGCATCCGCCGCCTTGCGCGCCACATGCGCATCCAGCGCGGCCGCCCCCGCGGTGACGGTGGTCCCGTCGACCGCGATGCCGTTGAATCCGCGCCCCAGCCGGATCACAACGGCCCGCAAGCCGCCGTCGCGCACGATCAGGTTCGAGCCGACGCCCATGGGAAACACCGGCACCTCGGCCGGAAGATGGCGCAGGAAAGCCTTCAAATCCTCAAGGTCAGCCGGCTGAAACAGATAATCCGCCGGGCCGCCGACACGCAGCCAAGTGAGGTCGTTCAGTGGTCGGTTCGCCGTCAGGCGGCCTTGAGGCGTTGGCAAAGTGGTCATTGAGGCTAGATCGCGGATTCGGCGGGGCGTGGCAAGCCCGTTCCAAGCCGCAGGGTCAAATCCGCCGCCGCAGCCACCGCCCAAGGTAGATCACCGGCCAGCGCAGCACCGACATGCCGGCGGCCAGAACGAACAGGCCAACCCACGGGCCGTTTTCGTAGGTGACATAACCCAGGATCGGAATGCCCACCGCGATCAGCGCATAGGCGCGGGTCCAGTGGTTGTCCTTGCTGGGGATCATGGCCAGCACATTGGCGGCGACGCCCCAAAGGGCGGCAAGTGCGATCGACCAGCTCATTGCCCCACCTCGCGGCCCGACCATTTGCGCCAGTAAAACCGGATGGGGTTGCGGAACATCGATACGAACCCGGCAAAGGCCAGCACTCCGATCAGCCAGCCATGCGCTACGCCCAGCCAGGCGATCAGAACCGGCGCGCAGATCAGCAGCACGATGCCCGGCGGGAATTGCAGGCGCATCGGCAGCAGCGCCACGACAGTGGCGCAGATCACCCAAAGGGCGGCAAAGATGACGGAATAATCCATGGCTCTCTCCGCAAATGAGTCACGCACCAGGGCAGCGACACATCCGCAAGTTGTGCACCCAAATGCCTGCGAACGTCAAACGGCTTGTTTGACCTTCAGCCGGTCCGGCAGCGCATTGGCCCAGGCACTGATGGTGCCGGCGCCCAGACAGACGACCATGTCGCCGGGCCGGGCCTGTTCGCGGACCAGACGCTCCAGGTCGCCTTCGTCCAGCAACGCGCGCGCGTGGCGGTGGCCGTGGCGGATCAGGCCCTGCACCAGATCATCGCGGCTGGCGCCTTCGATCGGGTCCTCACCGGCCGAGAATACCTCGGCAATGGCCACGACATCGGCATCGTTGAAACAGGCGCAGAAATCGTCGAACAAGTTGGACAGGCGCGAATAGCGGTGCGGCTGGTGCACCGCGATCACGCGGCCTTCGGTCGCCTGACGCGCGGCCTTGAGCACCGCCGCGATTTCCACCGGGTGGTGGCCGTAGTCGTCGATGACGGTGACGCCGTTCACCTCGCCCACCTTGGTAAAGCGGCGGTTGACGCCGCCGAAATTGGCCAGCGCGTCGCGGATTTCAGCGGTTTTCATGCCCAGATGACGTGCCACGGCCACGGCCGACAGCGCGTTTGAGACGTTGTGATCGCCCGGCATCGGGAGGGTGCAACCCTCGACCACGGTATCCTCGTATTGCAAGTGGATGTCGAAATGCGCGATGCCACCCTTGTAGGTCAGGTTGACTGCACGCACGTCGGCCTGAGCGTTGAACCCATAGGTGCGCACGCGGCGGTCGGTGATGCGGCCCACCAACGCCTGAACCTCGGCATGGTCGGTGCAGCACACCGCCAGACCGTAGAACGGGATGTTCGAGACGAAATCATGAAAGCCCGCGCGCAGCCGGTCGAAATCACCCCAATGCTCCATGTGCTCGGGGTCGATATTGGTGACGATGGCAATGGTCGCCGGCAGCCGGTTGAACGAGCCGTCGGACTCGTCGGCCTCGACCACCATCCATTCGCCCTGCCCCATCCGCGCGTTCGAGCCATAGGCATGGATCACGCCGCCGTTGATGACGGTCGGGTCGAAATCGCCCGCCACCATCAACTCGGCCATCATGGTGGTTGTGGTGGTCTTGCCGTGGGTACCGGCGATGGCAATGTTGGATTTCAACCGCATCAGCTCGGCCAGCATGTCGGCGCGGCGCACCACCGGCAGGCCCAGCGCACGAGCGCCGTCCAGTTCAGGGTTGCCCGGCTTGATCGCTGTCGACACGACCACGACGGCCGCGTTGTCGAGGTTCTCAGCCCGCTGACCCACGAAAATCTCAGCCCCCAGCGACGCCAGACGGTCGGTGATCTTCGACGCTTTCAGATCGGATCCCTGCACTTGGTACCCAAGGTTCAGCAGCACCTCGGCGATGCCCGACATCCCGATGCCGCCGATGCCCACGAAATGGATCGGTCCGACATCCTGCGGCAGTTTGGTTGCTGGATTCATGGGGTCTCCTTCTGCGCCAGCTGTTCGACAAGGGCCACCAGACGCTGGGTCGCGTCGGGCGCCCCGACCGACAGGGCAGCATGGGCCATTTTCTGTGCGGCTTCGGGGTTGGTCAGAACCAGTGCGATTTGCTCGGTCAGGGCGGGAACGTCAAGCGCATTTTCGGGGATCATGATTGCCCCGCCCGCCTGCACCAGCCCTCGGGCATTGGCGGTCTGGTGATCGCCTGCGGCGGCGGCGAAGGGGATCAGGATCGAAGGTCGCCCGATCACCGAGATGTCGGCCACGCTGGACGCACCCGAGCGGCTGATGACCAGCTGCGCCTCGGACATGCGGCGGGGCACGTCGTGGAAAAAGGGCTGGACCTCGGCCAGAATCCCGTGGTCGGCGTAGAAGGCGCTGACCCGTTCGGTGTCCTCCTCGCGCGCTTGGTGAGAGACGCGGATATACTGGCGCAGGCTCTCGGGCAGTGCAGCTATGGCGCCGGGAACTACATCGCTGAGGATACGGGCGCCCTGGCTGCCGCCCATCACCAGCACCGACATCGGATAATCTCCGGGCGGGATGTAGGGCGCGGCCGCACGTTCCAGAACGGCAGCCCGGACGGGGTTGCCGGTGTGGATACCGTGGGCGCCCTCGGGCAGGTCGGTGGGCCAGACACCGCAGGCCACATGCGCAACCCGCGTGGCGAACAACTGGTTCACGCGCCCCAAAACGCCGTTCTGTTCGTGGATCATGCGGGGCAGACGCAACATCACCGCCGCGCTCAGCGCCGGGATCGACGGATAACCACCGAACCCCACCACCACGTCCGGCCTGTCGCGCAGCAACTGGGCCGTCATCCCGGCCACACCGGCCGCGATCCGGGGACCGGCCAGCGCCTTGGCCGCCAGCCCGCCGCGGGCGAATGTGGCCGAGGACACCTCGACGATCTCGGTTGAATGCGGGAAACCGCCGGTATAACGCGCGCCGCGCGCATCGGTGGACAGGCGCACGCGCCAATCCTTGTTAAGCATCGCCTCGGCCAGCGCCTGGGCGGGGAACATGTGGCCCCCGGTTCCGCCAGCCGCGATCAGCAAATTAGGGTACGTCATCAGCCTCGTCCGCGCAGAATGTCGCCCAGCTCGCCCTGAGGCCGCGACCGCGTGAACGCCAGCAGCATCCCCAACGCAATACCACCCGCAATCAACGACGAGCCGCCGTAGCTGACGAAGGGCAGCGTCATGCCCTTGGCCGGCAGCAGGCGCACCGCGACGCCCATGTTGATCATCGCCTGAACACCGAACATGCAAGCCAGTCCCGTGCCTGCCAACCGGGTGAACATGTCACGCTCGCGCATCAAGCGCAGCAGGGACCGCACCACGATGATTGAATAAAGCGCGATGATGATCAGCACCAGGATCAGGCCGTATTCTTCGGCCGCGACGGCGATGATGAAATCGGTATGTGCATCGGGCAGCGACCATTTCACCTGGCCCTCACCGACCCCAACGCCAAACAACCCGCCCTCGCGGATTGCGTTGGTGGCATAGCCCAACTGGGTCGTCGGATCGACCTCTTGATTCAGGAAACCATCGATGCGCCGGGCGAAGTGTTCAGAATTGGCGTAGGCGAACATGCCACCCAAGACGACCGCTCCGGCCATTCCCAGCAGCAGGAACATCGGCGCACCCGCCACGAAATACATCACGCCCCAGCCGAACAGGATCAGACAGGCCTGACCGAAATCAGGCTGCATCACCAACATGCCAACGATCGACATACACAGCGCAAACGACCACAACCGCCCTGGAGGACCATTGATTTCCTGCGCAGCGGCCAGCAGCCAGGCAGCCACGACAATGAAGCCCGGCTTCAGAAACTCGGACGGTTGCAGCGAGGCGAAGCCCAGCGAATACCAGCGCACCGCACCCTTGCCGAAATCGGTTCCGAAGACCGGCAGAAAGGCCAGCGCAACAAATGAGGCCAGAAAGCCCAGCACCGCCAACCGGCGCACCAGGGTGGGTGACATCATCGAGGTCAGCATCATCGCGATCAGCGCCAACACACCGAAAAGGGCCTGACGCTCGACATAGTGAAACGGATCGAAACCGTTGCGCTGCGCAAGCGGCGGCGACGAGGCCAGCCCCAACAGAAGCCCGATCGCAAAAAGGATCAGCACGCAGGACATCGTCCAGCGGTCAATCGTCCGCCACCATTTCGGAAGGATCGGTTCACCGCGCTGGTCCTGGACCGCGCCATACACCATCTCAGTCATGAGATACCGCCACTATCTGCCTCGTTACCGTCCCGTTTTCGGGATCTGTTTGAGAGTTTACAGGGAAAATGCCCCTCAGGCCAGCCTCTTCCTCTTGTCATTGGCGTCAATCCGCGCCAAGGGCGAGGGATGCGATTTGACACGATCATACTGGGCGCCGGAGCCGCCGGCATGATGTGCGCCGCCCATTGCGGCGGGCGTGTGCTGGTGATTGATCACGCCAAGGCGCCGGGGGAAAAGATCCGCATCTCGGGCGGAGGGCGCTGCAACTTCACCAACCTCTACGCCGGACCACAGAACTTCCTGTCGCAGAACCCGCATTTCTGCAAATCGGCCCTGGCGCGGTACACGCAATGGGATTTCATCGACCTTGTGGGCCGTCACGGCATCGCATGGCATGAAAAGACGCTGGGGCAGCTGTTCTGCGACGGCTCATCGAAGCAGATCATCGCCATGCTGCTGGCCGAGATGGACCGCGCGGGCGCAGAGCTGTGGTTGCACACGTCGCTGCGCCATCTGCGCAAGACCGAAGCCGGCTTTGAACTGGTGGTCGAGCGCGAGGGTGCGCGATATGACCTGAGCTGTGCCAACGTGGTTTTGGCCACCGGCGGAAAATCCATCCCCAAGATGGGTGCGACCGGGCTGGCCTATGACATCGCCGCGCAGTTCGGATTGCACGTCACCGAGACCCGTGCCGCACTGGTGCCGTTCACCTTCCCCGATGGGCGGTTCAAAGACTTGTCCGGTGTTTCCGTCCCCGCGCGACTGTCGAACGATCGCGCGAGTTTCGACGAGGCGCTGCTGTTCACCCATCGCGGCCTGAGCGGTCCGGCTGTGCTGCAACTGTCCTCATACTGGCGCGAGGGCGAGGCGATCCGGGTCAACCTGATCCCCGAGCTGCCCCTTTTCGACCTTCTGCGCGAACGGCGGCAAAGCGCGGGCCGCAAGGCCCTGACAACCGAACTCGCGCACCACCTGCCCGCCCGCCTGGTCGAGTATCTGAGCGCCCAGATCCCGATGCGTAGCAACCTGGCCGATCAGTCGGATGCGGCGCTGCAGGCACTGACCGATGCGCTGAGCGACTGGGCACTGACCCCCTCGGGCACCGAAGGGTACCGCACCGCCGAGGTCACCTTGGGCGGCATCGATACGGACAGCCTGTCTTCCAAAACGATGGAGGCCAGGGATGTCCCCGGCCTTTATGCGATTGGTGAAGCGGTGGATGTCACCGGATGGCTGGGCGGATACAATTTCCAGTGGGCGTGGTCCTCGGGCCACGCCGCCGGAATTGCGATCGCCGGTCGCCTTTAGCCTACGACGTTGTACCCGCGGCCGCGCATGCAGTTGCGGACGATGACTTCCTGCTTCTGGGTGTTTTGCAGAGCGCTGGCGCCTGCCCCCACCAGTGCGCCAGCTACGGCCGCACGGCCCAGATCGCTTGCGCTGTCGTCGATGATGGCTTTGGTGCCCGCAGCACCCGCCGCGCCAATGGCCGCCGCCCCAGCGGTATTACTGTCGATCGTGCCCTGCTGCCGCGCTACGGCCTGACACTGCGCCAGGTCTGCGTTGTAGTTCGGGCTGACGGGTCCATCCACAATGGGTTGGTAGTTCGCGCCTGTGTTCGTGCAGGCCCCTGCCACCAGGATGGCCGGCAGGATCATTGAAAGCTTGCGGTTCAGCATGGTCTTAACCTCGTGTTGAATTCCTAGGGTAACAAAATCATTAATTCTGGTGCGTCAAGCTGATAGCACTTCAATTTGGCCCAACCGGCGGTTCATTGCAAATGTACAGTTCAAAGCCGCTTTTGAACCTGCGCCACGAAATCGTCGCCGCGCTGTTCGAAATTGTCGTACTGGTCGAAACTGGCCGCCGCGGGCGCCAGCAGCACGGTTTCACCCGGCGCGGCGTCGCGCACGGCCTGTTCGACTGCCTCGGCCATTGTGGTGCAAACGCGGGCCTCAACCGACAACTGCATGGCGAAGCCGGCCGCCTCGCGCCCGATCACATAGGCGCACAGAACCTCGTCGGTCGCGTCGTTCAGCGCGGCGACACCCCCCTCTTTCTCAAGCCCTCCGCAGATCCAGCGGATTTTTTTGAACGCGCCCAGCGCCTTGGCCGCGCTGTCGACATTGGTGGCCTTGGAGTCATTCACGAATGTCACACCGTTTGCCTCAGCGATGATCTGGCTGCGGTGCGGCAAGCCTGGATAGCTGTGCAGCGCGTCCTCGATCAACTTGGGCGCCAGGCCCAGCGCGCGGCAGGCGGCATAGGCCGAGCACGCGTTTTGGTGGTTGTGGGTTCCGGGCAGGCCCTTGATGCCGCGCAGGTCGATCGAAGCGGCCTGGCGCCCCTTGCGGTATTCCGAGAGGAACCCCTTGCGGGCAAAGACCTGCCAGCCCGGGCCGGCCAATTTGCGCGCCACCGAGACGCGGATCACCCGGTCGTCGCCCGGCCCTTCGGCCAGTTGACCGGCCAGAAACGCGCCTTCGATCTCGTCCACGCCGATCACGGCACGGTCGGGACCGCCTTCAGAGAACAGGCGGCGCTTGGCGGCAAAATAGCCGCCCATGCCCCCGTGCCTGTCCAAATGGTCGGGTGAAAGATTGGTGAACACAGCCACGTCGGGCGTCAGCGCACGCGCCAGCTCGGTCTGATAGCTGGAAAGCTCCAGCACCACCACCGATCCGTCGCCGCCGGGGTCAATGTCCAGCACGCCGCGCCCGATATTGCCCGCCAACTGCGCCTCGCGCCCCGACTGGGTCAGGATGTGGTGGATCAACGCCGCCGTGGTTGATTTCCCGTTCGAGCCGGTGACGGCGACCACACGCGGCGGCACGTCGAACTTGTCCCATTCGGCACCGCCCAACGAGCGAAAGAACAGACCAATGTCATTGTCGACCGGAACGCCGGCCTGCAACGCCGCGGCAACAACCGGGTTGGGTTCGGGATAAAGATGGGGAATGCCGGGCGACACGATCAAACTGGCGATCGCGTCAAAGGCGCCTCCCCGCCGCAGGTCCTGACACATGAACCCCTCAGCCTCGGCCTTTTCGCGCGCGGCGGGGTTGTCATCCCAGCACACCGGCTCGGCTCCGCCCGCCCGCAATGCGCGCGCCGTGGCCAGGCCCGACCGCCCCAGCCCCAGAACCGCAACCTTATGTCCTGAAAACCCTTTGACCGGGATCATGCCGCGCACCTTCTTCCATCTGCCAATGCGCCGCCACCCTGTACCGAAGAATTGACCCTTGGCAAGGGCGGCGTCAGGCTCGCGTCCTCGGCGCGAGCCGGGCCCAACGGGTACAGGCGGGCCGCAGGCCCACCGCGCCCGGCGGGAGCCTTACCGTACTTTCAGTGTCGCAAGGCCAATCATCGCCAGGATCAGCGAGATGATCCAGAACCGGATCACGATGGTTGGCTCGGCCCAGCCCTTCTTCTCATAGTGGTGATGGATCGGCGCCATCAGGAAGACCCGCCTCCCTGTGCGTTTGAAATACAGCACCTGGATGATCACGCTCAGCGCCTCAACCACGAACAGGCCGCCGACGATGGCCAGAACCAGCTCGTGCTTGGTGGCAACGGCGATGGCGCCCAGTGCGCCGCCGAGGGCCAGCGAGCCGGTATCCCCCATGAACACCGCCGCGGGCGGAGCGTTGTACCACAGGAACCCAAGACCGCCGCCAAACAATGCGGCAGTGAAGATAAGTATCTCACCCGTGCCGGGCACATAGTGCACGTCCAGATATTCGGTAAAGTCGACGCGACCCACCGCATAGGCGATCACGCCCAAGGTCGAGGCCGCGATCATCGCGGGCATGATGGCCAGCCCGTCCAGCCCGTCGGTCAGGTTAACGGCATTCGCCGCCCCCACGATCACCACGATCGAGAACGGAATGTAGAAGATACCCAGATTGATCAGCGTGTCCTTGAAGATCGGCACGGCCAGCTGGTTCTGCAGCATCTCCGGGTGGTGCAGCGTCGCCCACAGCGCGGCCAACGCGGCGATTATGATGCCCAAAGCCAGGCGCATTTTTCCTGAAACGCCCTTAGTATTTTGCTTCGACACCTTGGCATAGTCGTCGGCGAATCCGATGGCCGCATAGGCCAGAGTGACAAACAGAACCATCCACACATAAGGATTGTCCCACCGCGCCCAAATCAGCGTGGACGTCACCAGAGCACCGACAATCAGCAGCCCGCCCATAGTGGGCGTGCCGGCCTTGGTAAAGTGCCCCTCGGGGCCATCATCCCGAATTGGCTGACCCTTGCCTTGTTTCCGGCGCAGCACGTTGATCAACGGCTTGCCGAACAGGAAGCCAAAGATCAGGGCCGTCAGAAAGGCGCCGCCTGCGCGGAACGTGATGTAGCGGAAGAGGTTGAAGAAATCCCCTCCGTCCGACAGGCTGGTCAACCAATAGAGCATTACAAAACCTTTCTCACACCGCGGTCATGGGTGGTCATGCATCAAGCGCGCCCACTTGCCCCATTTTCCGCAAACCGTCAACAATCCGTGCCAGCGCCATACTGAGCGAGCCTTTGGCCAACACGGCATCGCCCGCCCGAACCAGCTGCGGAAGCTCTTGAACCATTTCGGCGCTGGTCTCGAACCACAGCCCGCGCTTGCCGTCGGGTAACGCCTCGTGCAGCGCCCGCATCAACGGACCGATGCAATGCACCTTGTCGATCTGGGTCATCGCCGGCACATCTGCCATCGCTGCGTGCATCGTGCGTTCGTTTGGCCCCAGCTCTTTCATGTCGCCCAGAAAGGCGATGCGCCGTGCGCCATGCGCCGCCGCCAACACATCCAGCGCCGCCGCCATCGAGGTCGGATTGGCGTTGTAACTGTCATCCAGCAGTTCGATCTGCCCGCCATCCGGCAATGTCAGCATCTCGCGCACGCCCCGCCCCGTGACCGGCGCCCATTTGGCCAGGCCGGTGATGGCCGCGTCCAGATCGATGCCCAGCGCGACGCAGGCGGCAAGCGCGCCCAGGCCGTTCATGGCAAAATGCGTGCCCGCCGATTGCACATCAAAGGCGATGGCCTGGCCCATGGCCTCGGCGGTCACGTGGATGTCTGTAGGCGACTGGGTCACGCCGGTCAGCCGATAATCCGATGCGGTGCGGCCGAAATCCACGATCACCGCGCCATGCCGGGCGGCGCAGGAGCGCAGGATGTCGGTATGATCAAGGTCAGCGTTCACGATGGCGGTGCCGCCGGCCTCCAACCCATCAAAGATGGCGGCCTTTTCGTGGGCAATGCCAGCAACCGACTCGAAGGCCTCAAGGTGAACGGCGGCGACGGTAGTGACCAGCGCCACATGCGGGCGAGCCTGCCGCGCCAAGGGTGCAATTTCGCCGGGATGGTTCATGCCGATCTCGATCACCGCATATTCGGTGTCGCGCGGCATCCGGGCCAGAGTCAGCGGCACGCCCCAATGGTTGTTGTAGCTGGCAACGCTGGCATGGGTGCGGCCCTGATCCGACAGGATGGTCGCCAGCATCTCCTTGGTCGAGGTCTTGCCGACACTGCCCGTCACCCCAACTACGAGAGCCTTGCACCGGTCACGGGCGGCGCGGCCCAACGCCTCGAGCGCGGTTTGTACGTCATCGACGATCAACAATGGCGCATCGGCAGCCACGCCATCCGGGATGTGCGTCACCAGCGCGGCAGCAGCCCCTTTGTCCAGCGCTTGCGCCACGAAATCATGCCCGTCGCGCGCCGCCTTCAACGCCACGAACAGGTCGCCCGGTTGCAGCGTGCGCGTGTCGATCGACACGCCGCCCGCCTGCCAGTCGGTCGTGGCGCGCCCGCCGGTCGCGGCGGCGGCCTCGGATGCGGTCCAGAGCTTCATGCGACCCTCCCGTCCAGTGCAGCCACGGCGATGCTGGCCTGTTCCACATCATCGAAGGGCAGAACCTGGTCACCCACGATCTGCCCGGTCTCGTGCCCCTTGCCCGCGATCAGCAGCGCATCGCCCGGCTGCAATGCATCGATGCCGCGCAGGATGGCCTCGGCCCGGTCGGCAACCTCGGTCGCGTCGGGGGCTCCGGCCATCACCGCAGCGCGGATGGCGGCGGGGTCTTCCGAGCGCGGGTTGTCGTCAGTGACAAAGACGATATCGGCGTTCTCGGCCGCGGCCCGGCCCATCAGCGGGCGCTTGGTCGCATCCCGGTCGCCGCCCGCGCCGACGATGGCGATCAACCGGCCCATCACGTGTGGGCGCAGCGCCTGCAGCGCAGTGGCCACGGCGTCGGGCGTGTGCGCGTAATCGACGAACACCGCCGCCCCGTTGCTGCGCGTCGCGGCCAACTGCATCCGCCCCCGCACCGTGGTCAGATGCGGCAGGGTGTCGAAGACATGTTCAGCCTCGTCTCCGCTGGCGATGACCAATCCGCAGGCCAGCAGAACGTTTTCCGCCTGGAACCCGCCGATCAGGTTCAGCCGGGTCTGGAAGGTCTTGCCGCGCCAGGCAAAGCGCAGATCTTGCCCGGTAGCGTCAAACCGTTGGTTCAACAGGCAAAGATCGACATCCCCGCTGCCTACGGTCAGAACTGTCTGACCGCGCGCCTCCGCGATATCACGGATCGCGGCGCCTTTCGGATCATCCATGTTGATCACGGCCGTTCCCTCCTGCGGCAGAACCCGGTCGAACAGACCGGCCTTGGCGGCGAAATAGGCCTCGAACGTCGCGTGATAGTCCAGGTGATCCTGGGTGAAATTCGAAAACCCCGCCGCCGTCAGGTGCACGCCGTCCAGCCGGCGCTGTTCCAGCCCGTGCGACGAGGCCTCCATCGCTGCGTGGGTCACGCCGGCCTCGGCGGCCTCGGCCAGACTGCGATGCAGGGTGATGGGTTCGGGTGTCGTGTGGGCCAGCGGTGCCGTCCACGCGCCCTCGACCCCTGTGGTGCCGAGATTGACGGCCATGTGGCCCAGCTCGGTCCAGATCTGGCGCACGAATGTTGAAATCGAGGTCTTGCCGTTGGTACCGGTGACCGCCACCATGGTGCGCGGCTGCGCCCCGAACCACAATGCAGCGGTATAGGCCAGCGTCTGGCGCGGGTCCTGCACCACCACCAGGGCGGCGTCCGAGGCGGCCAGTTCATCAGCGGCGATCCGCGCGCCCTCTGCATCGGTCAGGATGGCTGCAGCCCCCATACGCAGGGCATATTGGATGAATTCGCCCCCATGCACGCGCGTCCCCGGCAGCGCCGCGAACAGAAACCCGTCCTTGACCTGACGGCTGTCCACGGCCAGCCCGGTAATCTCCGGGTCGGCACCTCCGCGCGCGGTCAGGGCCAGCTGGCTGAGTTTCTTTGACCTTGCGCCCATGACCCACCTCTGTCGGACTGCCTAATTCGAGGTCAGCGTTATAGCAGCGCGATCCTCAGGCTCAAGCCGCGGACGCAAGCCCAACAGCGGCGCGATGCGGCCGATCAACTCGGCCGCCACGGGCACTGCCGTCCAGCCTGCCGTGCGGCGCTTTTCGCCGTAGGCCAGGATCGACGGTTCGTCCAGCGCAACGATCAGAACATATTTCGGATCGTAGGCCGGAAAGACCGAAGCGAAGGTGGCGATCACCTTGTCATCATAGTAGCCGCCGCGCGGCTTGGGCTTGTCGGCGGTGCCGGTTTTACCGGCCACGGCATAGCCCGGAACGTCACCAAAGCTGGCGGTTCCGTCCGTCACCACTTTGCGAAGCATCATCAGCGATTGTTTGGCCGCGTTTTCTGACATCACTCGCGGCCCGTATTGCGGCCCGTTGCGGCGCAAGATCGTGGGGCTGACATAATGCCCGCCATTGGCGATGGCCGCATAGCCCGCCGCCAGATGCATCGGGCTGGTCGACAGGCCGTGGCCGTAGGAAATGGTGACGGTGCTCAATTCGCCCCACTTCTTGGGCTTGAGCGGCACCCCGCCCTTGGCCTCGACGATCTCGAACGGGGTGGGGTCGAACATGCCCAGCGCGTCCAGGAACTGTTGCTGGCGCTCGACGCCGATCTGCAGCGCCAACCGCCCCGTGCCGCGGTTCGAGCTGTGCACAATCACATCGGCCACGCTGATCTTGCCGTAATTCTTGCCGTTGAATTCGCCGATCGGGAAACGCCCGATCTTCATCGGGCCCGAGGTGTCGATGATCGTGTCTGCATTCACCAGCCCCAGATCGACCGCTTGCGCGGCAGTGAAGATCTTGAAGACCGAGCCAAGTTCATACACGCCCTGCACATAGCGGTTGAACAGCGGGCTATCCGAGGGGTCGAACCCCGAGGTCGGCGGGCGCGGACGGTCGTTCGGGTCGAACGAGGGCAACGAGGCGGCAGCAATCACTTCGCCGGTATGGGCGTTCATCAACACCGCCGAGGCGCCCTTGGCGTTCATGATCTTCATGCCGCCGTCCAGCACCTGTTCCACCGCCGCCTGAACGGTCAGGTCAAGCGACAGCTGCAGCGGCTTGGTTCCGTTGGCCGGGTCGCGCAGATAGTCATCGAACTGTTTTTCCACCCCGGCCACACCGATCACCTCGGCAGCCGAGACGCCTTCGCGCCCAAAGCCTGAACCGCCAAGGATATGCGCGGCCAGCCGGCCGTTGGGATAGAGCCGCATTTCGCGCGGGCCGAACAGGATGCCCGGATCGCCGATGTCATGCACCGCCTGCTTTTGTTCCGGTGAAATACGTTTTTTGATCCAGAGGAATTTACGCTTGCCGGTGAAGTCCTTGACCAACCGCTCTTTGTCCAGATCCGGGAAGATCGCCACCAGCTTTTCCGCGGCCGCGATCGGGTCGATCATCAGCGGGGGCTGGGCATAAACGGAGTAGGTATCAAGGTTGGTCGCAAGGATTCGGCCTTCGCGGTCCACGATATTCGCCCGCTGCATGGCAATCGACGCGCCCGGGGCGCTCGCCAGCGGCTCTTGCGCCTCCGAAGTAGCCAAGGCGCCCATCCGGAACCCGACAACGGCAAATGCCGCAAAGAAAAACGCACTGAGCACCAGCAACCGCCCCTCGGCGCGAGCGCGGGCGCGGTCCTTCATCTCTTCGTGGCGGCGGCGGATGTTCTCGCGCTCGATCACCTTGGGGTTTTCCCCGCGGGCGCGGGCCTCGAGGATGCGGGCAAGCGGGCGGAGCGGTGTGCGGGTCATGGGATCTGCACCTCGCCCAGGGCCTGGGTGTCGGTGATCGCCTGCAGTTCGATCGGGTCCGCGATGGGCAGGTCGGGATCCTCGGCATAGGCGATCTGGTCCGCGCGCCCGAATTGCTCGGCGCGCAGCGGCAGCAGGCCCAGACGCTCGAAATTCAGGTCGGCCAGCTCACGCAGGCGGTCGGGGCGGTTCAGATAGGCCCATTCGGCCTGTAACACCGCCAGCCGGGCCTGTGCCGCGCCGATCTGGTGCTGCAGGGACTGGGTTTCCTTCAATACTTGCTGGGTGCGGTAGTTTTCCTGATAGGCCCACAGGGCCAACCCGAAAACACCCAAGGCAGTCAATACAAACAGAATACTCTTCATCTTGCCTTTCCCCCGATCATGGGCATGCCGATGGCGCGGGCATCAATTTCCCCCGCCGGAGCATCGGTACGAACAGCAACCCGCAACTTGGCCGAGCGCGCGCGCGGGTTGTCCTGCAACTCTTGCGCGTCGGGGCCGATGGCCTTGCGGGTCTTCAACGTGAATTGCGGCTGATCCTGCTGGATTTCGGGCGCATAGCGGTTGGCACGGCCTGTCTTGCCCGCGCGCGCTTGGAAAAAGCGTTTGACCATCCGGTCCTCGACCGAGTGGAAGGTGACCACGGCCAGCTGCCCGCCCGGCTTCAACGCGCGCTCGGCGGCCATTAGGCCCTGGAACAGCTCCTCGTATTCGGCATTCACCGCAATGCGCAACGCCTGGAACGACCGAGTGGCCGGATGGGATTGTCCGGGCTTGGCGCGCGGCAGGCAGGATTCGACGATCTCGGCCAGACGCAGGGTGGTGGTGATGGGCGACTCGGTGCGGGCCTTGACGATGGCGCGCGCGATGCGGCGGCTGGCCCGCTCCTCACCGTAGTGGAACAGGATGTCGGCCAATTGCTCCTCGGTCGCGGTGTTGACCAGATCAGCTGCGCTTTCGCCCTCCTGGCTCATGCGCATGTCCAGCGGGCCGTCTTTCATGAAGGAAAAGCCACGCTCGGCCTGGTCCAGCTGCATAGACGAGACACCAAGGTCCAGCACCACGCCGTCGAGATCGCTGGCGTATTCATCCATGCGCGAGAAAACACCCGGCTGCATCACCAGCCGGTCGCCATATTCGGCTGCCCAATCCGCCGCCATTTCAAAGGCCAATGGATCGCGATCGACGCCGATTACTTTGTCGGCGCCAGCCTCAAGCAAACCCCGGGTATAGCCGCCCGCACCAAAGGTACCATCCAGCCAGGTGCCGGAAACCGGCTGGACCGCGTCCAGCAAAGGGCGCAGCAGAACGGGAATATGGGGTTTGTCAGATGAAGTGTGATCCGCGCCGGCCATGCCGTCACGCACCTTCGATGCCGTCAAGGAACTGCATCGGATCGAAATCCTCGGGCAGTTCGTCCAACCAGTCTTCGGTGGCGGCCAGTTCCTCGGCCTCGTATGTCTCGGGCTTCCAGATCTGGAACGTGTCGCCCGCGGCGATAAAAAACGCCTCGCCTTCCAACCCGATCTTGTTGCGCAGCTTGGCCGGCAACACCAGGCGACCTGTTTCATCGACATTGGTCGGGAAAGACTGCCCGTGGAACAGGCGCTGCAACATCTTGCGCTGCATCGAGCCGCGCGGCAGCGCGTCGATCTTGGCGTCGACCTCGTCGATCGCCTCCATAGTATAGCATTCAAGGTATTTGCGGCGGTGGTCACCGTAAACGATCACCAGTTCAGGATTGTCACCGGGCTGCCAATTGGGGTCCGAGGCCTCGAGCACACGGCGAAACGAGGCCGGGATCGACACCCTGCCCTTCGCGTCCACCTTGTGGTGGCTTTCACCTCTAAACCTGCGCGCCAAGACGACTGTCCCTTTCGCTTGCGCCCCACCTACGTCTTCCCCCGGATGAAAAACGGCGGGTTGATCTGCTGCCACTGATCAACCCGCCGCATTGACCCGCTGTGCGGGATGTCCAGCTGCGCGCGCCACCTGGGGGGATGTCTGCTCGCCCGCGCGCCGGATCTCTTGAGTGATGAAAGCGAGATGCCTGTATGAAACCTGTTTATTTTTGGTTCGGGGTCGTTTGGCGCCCCATGTGCCTCGTCCTCATCGGATGAATAAGGGATGCCATGGGAATTCATGGAAATCAATGAGATTTTTTTCCAGGAAGGTTAGATTCGGAAAACTACAGCAGTGGAAATTCATACGCAAATACGAAAAATGACCACAGATAGACAACTAGTAATACCCAAACACAATATATAGACAGATTCCGCGCGGGAAAAATTTCCCACGATTTCCCACATCTCCTGCTCAACAACCCCGATTCCGCCCAACACCCCTCGCTTATTCGACCAAATGGCGCCGAATCACCCTGCGAACCAGGCCGAACCCAAGAGAGACCGCCCCGAATTTCCCACCAATTCCCGCCAGTCCCACAAAGTCCCATGACCGCGCCCAAATCGGGAGTTGGGCCAGACGCACAAAAATCGCGCAGTCCTGAACCGCACAAATTCCGCGTTTACGCGCGCAAATTTTCATCAAATGATGGGCGGCAGCCAGGCCGGAACAATGCCCCGCAGTTCGCGCTAACGAAAATTTCCATATTTTAAAGGCATATTTACGGGTGTCGGGATTCCGACAGTCAATCTATGCACTTGCTGCATAGCAGCATTGATCCTGTCTGGTATTGTGCAATCGCAGCATTTGCCTATCTTCAGTCTCAAGCAAGCGCCGGAACATAGCGGCGGCAACGACAGATGATTGGGTAACGAACATGGCAGTCGCAAGCACCAACAGCGCACACAAAAGCGCATCGACATTTGGTTTCGCCTCTCTGATCGAAACCATGAAGACCCGTATCGCACGTTATCGCGTGTACCGCCAGACGGTGAACGAACTGTCAGAACTGTCGGACCGCGAGCTGGCCGATCTGGGCCTGCACCGTTCGATGATCCGTCGCCTGGCCATGCAGGCCGCCGAAGAACAATTCGCGCGCTAAGCGCCACGGAACACCGAGATCAGGTCCACTCCTCCTCCCATAGGACCTGTATTTCAGCGGCAGCATCTCTCCTCCTCCCTGATGCTGCCGCACCCTATACCGGCCTCAACCTGCCGGATGCTGATACATCGGGGCTCTCCTCCTCCCTGCTCTGATGTTGAAAGCGCGCGGTGGCATCTTCCTCCTCCCTGATGCCACCGCGCCCTTCGAATACCGGGCCAGACCCGGAAACGCATACATCGGGTTCTCCTCCTCCCTTCCCGATGTGAAAAGAGCGCGGTGGCACCCTTCCTCCTCCCTGGTGTCACCGCGCGCTTCAGATACCGGGGAAAACCCGGGTTCGGATACATCGGGGCTCTCCTCCTCCCTGCTCTGATGTTGACAAGAACGGCGGTTCCCTCCTCCTCCCTGGGAACCGCCGTTTTATTTCTTTCGGGCATGAAAAAGGCACCACGGGCAGGACCGGGCGCCAATCAACAAATCGAGCATGTGCCGGCGGGCACATTCCGCTGGATCAGAACGGAACGTCGTCTTTTGCGGATAGATACTGCGCGACGACCTTCTTTGTTCCGGCCTTGTCGAACTCGACCTCGACCTTGTCCCCTTCGATCCCGACCACGCCGCCATAGCCGAACTTCTGGTGGAACACCCGCTCGCCCAGCGTGAAGCTGGCCACGGCGGTCGCGTCGATCACGGTGTTGCGGGATTCGCGCGGCTGCGACATGCCATATTGCCCCTGCCGCGCCTGCATCCGTTTCCAGCCGGGCGAGTTGTAGACATTGGCCTGCGCCGCGCGGGTCTCGATACCTGCCGACATCTGCCCGCCACCATAGAGGCCCGGAGGCGTCAGCACCTCGACATGGTCCTCGGGCAATTCGTCGATGAAACGCGAAGGCATCGCGTTCTGCCACTGCCCGAACACCCGCCGGTTGGCGGCGAAGGAAATGGTGCAGACCTCTTCGGCGCGGGTGATTCCCACATAGGCGAGCCGCCGTTCTTCCTCGAGCCCTTTCAATCCGGATTCGTCCATCGAGCGTTGCGAGGGGAACAGCCCATCCTCCCAGCCCGGCAGGAACACGGCCGGGAACTCCAGCCCTTTGGCCGCGTGCAGGGTCATGATCGAGACCTTGGGCCCGCCGCTGTCCTGTTCGTTGTCCATCACCAGGCTGACATGCTCCAAGAACCCCTGCAGGTTCTCGAAGTTGTCCAGCTGGTTGACCAGTTCCTTGAGGTTTTCCAGCCGCCCCGGCGCCTCGGGCGTCTTGTCGTTCTGCCAGTGGGCGGTATAGCCGGATTCGTCCAGCACGATCTGCGCCAGTTCGATATGCGACACCTCGGGCGGGCCGTATCGGATGGGCGCGGTGCCGTCGTCGATGACCGCATCATCCTCGATCTCGATGCGCGGACCGCGGGTCATCGCGTTCCAGCGGGCCAGCCCCTCGACCAGGTCGCGCAGGGCCGCACCACCCTTGCCCTTGATCAGCCCCTGCTCGACCGCGATCCGCGCGCCCTGAACCAGCGACACGCCATGTTCGCGCGCGGTGCGCTGGATCGTCTGCTGCGCCTTGTCGCCCAAGCCGCGCTTGGGGGTGTTCACGATCCGCTCGAAGGCCAGATCGTCCTCGGGCGAGACCACCAGCCGGAAATAGGCCATGGCATCGCGGATCTCCATCCGTTCATAGAATCGAGGGCCGCCGATCACCTTGTAGGGCAGGCCGATGGTCAGGAACCGGTCCTCGAAGGCGCGCATCTGATGGCTGGCGCGCACAAGGATGGCGATTTCGTCCAGATTCATCGGTCGCACGCCACGGGTGCCGCCCTGCATGGCGTCGATCTCTTCGCCGATCCAACGGGCCTCCTCCTCACCATCCCAGTGGCCGATCAGGCGGACCTTTTCGCCCCCGGGCTTGTCGGTCCACAACTCCTTTCCCAGACGGCTTTCATTGCCACGGATCACGTTCGAGGCAGCGGCCAGAATATGCGGGGTCGAGCGGTAGTTCTGCTCCAGACGCACCACATGGGCGCCGGGAAAGTCCTTCTCGAACCGCAGGATGTTGCCCACCTCGGCCCCGCGCCAGCCATAGATCGACTGGTCGTCGTCGCCGACGCAGCAGATATTCTTGTGCCCGCCCGCCAACAGCCGCAGCCACAGGTATTGGGCGATGTTGGTGTCCTGGTATTCGTCCACCAGGATGTAGCGGAACCAGCGCTGGTATTGCTCCAGCACGTCCGGGTGGGTCTGGAAGATCGTGACCATGTGCAACAGCAGGTCGCCGAAATCCACCGCGTTCAACTCTCGCAGGCGGGTCTGGTATTGAGCGTAAAGCTCGACGCCCTTGTTGTTGTAGGCCCCGGCATCGGCGGCGGGCACCTTGTCGGGCGTCAGGGCGCGGTTCTTCCAGTCGTCGATGATGCCGGCCAGCATCCGCGCAGGCCAGCGCTTGTCGTCGATATTGGCGGCCTGCACCAGTTGCTTGAGCAATCGCAGCTGGTCGTCGGCATCCAGAATGGTGAAGTTCGACTTCAGCCCCGCCAGTTCCGCATGGCGGCGCAGCAGCTTGACGCAGATCGAGTGGAAGGTGCCCAGCCACGGCATCCCCTCGGCGGGCTGACCCAGCAGGCGGCCGACCCGTTCCTTCATCTCGCGCGCGGCCTTGTTGGTGAAGGTCACGGCGAGGATCTCGTTCGGGCGGGCCCGCCCGGTGTTCAGCAGATGCGCAATGCGGGTGGTCAGGGCCTTGGTCTTGCCGGTGCCCGCCCCGGCCAGCATCAGGATCGGGCCATCCAAAAGCTCGACCGCTTCCCGCTGCGCCGGGTTCAATTCATTCAAGTAGTCCGCCTCGGGCCGAAGCGCGGCCATGGCGCGGGCCGACAGCGAGGCGCCCTCGAAGGCGTCATTTTCATCGAAACTGCTCATCCGCCCAAACTAAGCCGGAAGTGCGCCGAGGGAAAGGGTTTGTTCACGGCTTGTTCGCACGGTTTTGCGAATTTCTTTCGTTGCGCTGGTTGAGCCGTCAGGTGCGGGATGCATCCGACTGAAACCCTTGCCGAATCGCGCGGCAGGTCGGATCAATCTGCATGGACCTGCTCAGCACCTATCCAGGCATCGAGGATCTGAAGCGCCGCGCACGCCGTCGGTTGCCGCGCTTTGTCTGGGACTATGTCGACAGCGGCACCGGGGCCGAGACCGCGCTGAAACGCAACCGGGCGGCGCTGGACCGCATCGGGTTTCTGCCCGCCATCCTGAAAGGCCCGCTGGAGTTCGACACCCGCACCCGCTTTCTGGGGCGCGACCATCCGCTGCCCTTCGGCATGGCTCCGATCGGGATGTGCGGACTGGTCTGGCCGGGGGCCGAGGCGCTGATGGCGCGCGCCGCCGCGCAGGCGGGCATTCCTTATGTTCTGTCCACCGTCGCCAGCCAAAGCCCCGAGGACATGGCCCCGCATATCGGCGCCGACGCCTGGTTCCAGTTGTACCCGCCCAAAAACCCCGAGATTCGCGCCGACCTGCTGAGCCGCGCCCGGTCCGCTGGGTTCGGCACGCTGGTGCTGACGGTCGATGTGCCCGTGGCCTCGCGCCGGGAACGGCAAACCCGCTCGGGCCTGACCCATCCGCCGCGCCTGACGCCGCGCCTGCTGGCGCAGATCGCCGCCCGCCCGGCCTGGGCCTGGGGCATGGCGCGTCACGGCAAGCCCCGGATGCGCACGCTGGACAAGTATATCGACGGCACCGCCAATCTGCCGCCCACGGCGCATATCGGATACCTGCTCAGGACCTCTCCGGGCATGGATTACGTCAAGTGGCTGCGCGACCACTGGCAGGGCCCGTTCATCATCAAGGGCGTGCTGCGCCCCGAGGATGCCGAGCGGTTGAAACAGGCCGGGATCGACGCGCTGTGGGTGTCGAATCACGGCGGCCGTCAGTTCGATGGCGCGCCGGCCAGCATCGACATGCTGCCGGCAATCCGCGCCGCGACCGACCTGCCGCTGATCTTCGACAGCGGGATTTCGGGCGGGCTGGACATTCTGCGGGCGCGTGTCTTGGGCGCCGATCTGATCATGTTGGGGCGGGCTTTCCTCTATGGCGTTGCAGCATTGGGCGCGCACGGCCCGGCCCATGTCATCGATATTCTGCGGCAAGATATGCTTGCAAATATGGGACAATTGGGTGCCGCAACGCTAAAAGATTTGCCTGATGTTAACGCAAACATTGATGCCGCGATGCAGCATGTGCCATAAAACGCCGCAATAGGCGGCGTTTGCGAGCGATAACATGCCGGTTCTACCCAGAACTACAGATATATCTGCGCGTAATCTCGGTCTATTAACACGGCCAAATGCAAAAGACCGGGACTTGCCATGACTGACTTCAAGAAAATCCTGATCGCCAACAGGGGTGAGATTGCCATTCGCGTGATGCGCGCCGCGAACGAGATGGGCAAACGCACTGTTGCCGTCTATGCCGAGGAGGACAAGCTGGGCCTGCACCGGTTCAAGGCGGACGAGGCGTATCGCATCGGCGAGGGTCTGGGCCCGGTCGCGGCCTATCTGTCGATCGACGAGATCATCCGCGTCGCCAAGGAAAGCGGCGCAGACGCGATTCACCCGGGCTATGGCCTGCTGTCGGAAAACCCCGATTTCGTGGATGCCTGCGTTCAGAACGGCATTACCTTCATTGGCCCCAAGGCCGAAACTATGCGCGCCTTGGGCGACAAGGCTAGCGCCCGTAAGGTGGCGATTGCCGCCGGTGTGCCGGTGATCCCGGCGACCGAGGTGCTGGGTGACGACATGGACGCGATCCGCAAGGAAGCGGGCGAGATCGGCTATCCGCTGATGCTCAAAGCGTCCTGGGGCGGCGGCGGCCGCGGGATGCGCCCGATCTATTCCGAAGACGAGTTGGAAGAAAAGGTTCTGGAAGGCCGTCGCGAGGCCGAGGCAGCGTTCGGCAATGGCGAGGGCTATCTGGAAAAGATGATCACCCGCGCCCGCCATGTCGAGGTGCAGATCCTGGGCGACAAGCATGGGCAGATCTATCACCTGTATGAACGTGACTGCTCGGTCCAGCGTCGCAACCAGAAGGTCGTGGAACGCGCCCCTGCCCCCTATCTGACCGAAGAGCAACGCGCCGAGATCTGCGACCTGGGCCGCCGCATCTGCGCGCATGTGAACTATGAATGCGCCGGCACGGTCGAATTCCTGATGGATATGGAGACCGGCAAGTTCTACTTCATCGAGGTAAACCCCCGCGTCCAGGTCGAACACACAGTGACCGAGGAGGTCACCGGCATCGACATCGTGCAGGCGCAGATCCTGATTGCCGAGGGCAAGACCCTGGCCGAGGCCACCGGCAAGGCCAGCCAAGACGAAATCCGCCTGAACGGCCACGCGCTGCAGACGCGCGTGACCACCGAAGACCCGCTCAACAACTTCATCCCCGACTATGGGCGCATCACGGCCTATCGTTCGGCCACAGGCATGGGCATCCGGCTGGATGGCGGCACGGCCTATGCCGGCGGGGTGATCACGCGGTATTACGACTCGTTGCTGACCAAGGTCACCGCCTGGGCGCCGACGCCGGAAAAGGCGATTGCCCGGATGGACCGCGCCCTACGAGAGTTCCGCGTGCGCGGTGTTTCCACCAACATCGCCTTTGTCGAAAACCTGCTGAAGCACCCGACCTTCCTGTCGAACGAATACACCACCAAGTTCATCGACGAGACGCCCGAGCTGTTTCAGTTCAAGAAGCGCCGCGACCGGGGCACCAAGGTTCTGACCTATATCGCCGACATAACGGTGAACGGGCACCCCGAGACCAAGGATCGCCCGCGGCCGCGTGCCGACCTCAAGGAACCCAAGCCCCCCGCGCCCAAGGCGGAACCGCTGATGGGCACGCGCAATCTGCTGGAACAGAAAGGCCCGCAGGCCGTGGCCGACTGGATGAAGGCCCAGCGCCAGTTGCTGATCACCGACACCACCATGCGCGACGGGCACCAGTCGCTGCTGGCCACCCGGATGCGCTCGATCGACATGATCCGCGTGGCACCCAGCTATGCGGCGAACCTGCCGCAGCTGTTCAGCGTCGAATGCTGGGGCGGGGCGACTTTCGACGTGGCCTATCGTTTCCTGCAGGAATGCCCCTGGCAGCGCCTGCGCGACCTGCGCGAGGCCATGCCCAACCTGATGACCCAGATGCTGCTGCGCGGTGCGAATGGGGTGGGCTATACCAACTATCCCGACAACGTGGTGCAGGAATTCGTGCGCCAGGCCGCGCAGAACATCGACGTGTTCCGCGTCTTCGACTCGCTGAACTGGGTCGAGAACATGCGCGTGGCGATGGATGCGGTGATCGAGAACGGCAAGATCTGCGAAGGCACCGTCTGCTATACCGGCGATATCCTCGACCCGAACCGCGCCAAGTATGACCTGAAATACTATGTCGGCATGGCGAAGGAGCTGCGCGACGCCGGCGCCCATGTTCTGGGCCTCAAGGACATGGCCGGCCTGCTGAAACCTGCCGCCGCGCGGGTGCTGATCCGCGCATTGAAGGAAGAGGTCGGCCTGCCGATCCATTTCCACACCCACGACACCGCCGGTATCGCCAGCGCCACCATCCTGGCCGCCAGCGAGGCGGGCGTGGACGTGGTGGATTGCGCGATGGACAGCTTCTCGGGCAACACCAGCCAGGCGACGCTGGGCACCGTGGTCGAGGCCCTGCGCCACACCGACCGCGACACCGGGTTGGACGTGAAGGCGATCCGCGAGATCAGCGACTACTTCGAGGCGGTGCGCGGCCAATACGCGGCCTTCGAATCCGGACTGCAGGCGCCCGCCTCCGAGGTCTATCTGCACGAGATGCCGGGCGGCCAGTTCACCAACCTCAAGGCGCAGGCGCGCTCGATGGGGCTGGAGGAACGCTGGCACGAGGTGGCGCAGATGTATGCGGACGTGAACAAGATGTTCGGTGACATCGTCAAGGTGACGCCGTCCTCGAAAGTGGTGGGTGACATGGCGCTGATGATGGTCAGCCAGGGCCTGACCCGCGAACAGGTCGAGGATCCCTCGACCGACGTGGCCTTCCCCGATTCAGTCATCGACATGATGCGCGGCAATCTGGGCCAGCCTCCGGGCGGTTTCCCACAGACGATCGTGACCAAGGTACTGAAAGGCGAAAAGCCGAACACCGAACGGCCGGGCAAAGACGTGCCTCCGGTTGATTTGGAGGCCACCCGCGCGGAGCTGTCGAAACAACTGGAAGGCATGGAGGTCGATGACGAGGACCTGAACGGATACCTGATGTATCCCAAGGTGTTCCTGGACTACATGGGCCGTCACCGGATCTATGGCCCGGTGCGCACCCTGCCCACCCGCACCTTCTTTTACGGAATGGAGCCGGGAGAGGAGATCTCGGCCGAGATCGACCCGGGCAAAACGCTGGAGATCCGCTGCCAGGCCATTGGGGAGACGGACGAGAACGGCGAGGTCAAAGTGTTCTTTGAACTAAACGGCCAACCGCGCGTCATCCGCGTTCCCAACCGGCTTGTGCAAGCTTCGACCGCCCAGCGCCCCAAGGCCGAGGTCGGAAACGCCAACCATGTCGGCGCGCCGATGCCGGGCGTGGTTTCGACTGTGGCGGTCACCGCCGGGCAGGAGGTCAAAGAAGGCGACCTTCTGCTGACGATCGAAGCCATGAAAATGGAAACCGGCATCCATGCCGAACGCGACGCAACCGTGAAGGCGGTGCATGTCCAGCCCGGCGGCCAGATCGACGCCAAGGACCTGTTGGTCGAGCTGGATTGACCCAAACCGTCAAAACACAGAAAGGCGCGCCATCAGGCGCGCCTTTTTTCATCCGAGCGGGCTAGTTCAACCGTCGCTGGACTCCGCGACGGGCTGTTGCGGCAACTGTTCCGGCGTGCTGTCAATCGAAACCTCTTCCTCGATCGGCGCTGGCAAGCCCAACAAATCGTGCAGTTCATGAAGAGCCGGACCAGACAAGTCACGGCCGCCGGTCAAAGTATCAAGTGCATCCTGCGGATCGTCCGCCCCTGCCAAGGCTTCTTCGGCTTCGGTTACAGCCTGCTCCGCTTCGGCCACGGCATCCTCGTATTTGTCCTGTGCGGTGATGCCCTCGGCTGCTTCTTCTTCAGTTGGCGCAAATTGGTCCTCGATCTCCGCTTCGGTCAGACCTTCCAGTTCGGACAATTCCTGTTCGCGCATTTCAAGATCCTCTGTCGCGCCAGAGAAACCAAGTATACTCTGCTGATAGCTGTAGAGCTTGCCCGGCATGCTGTTCGGGGCCGCATTCTTCAGGGCAGTCTGGCTGGCGTGCGCGGCATTCAAGCCCTTGAGCTCGGACGCGATTTTGCCGTGCTTGATTGGTTTGACATACGGCTCCTCGACAACTGCCGCCGCTACCCGCGCTTTGCGGATCGGTTTCTCGACTTTCTTTTTTCCAGTGAAGAATTCGTCGAGTTTGGCTGCAAAACCGTTCTGCCCTTTGGTCCGAGATGTAGTTTTGGTGTTCTTTCGTTGTGCCTTTGGTTTAGCGAGACCGAGACCGGCGAGAAAACCCTTGCCCTGGCCGGACCCACCCTTCGTGCTGCGCGCAGATCCTCCGAGGCTGGCACTGGATTTTTCTACGCTTTTGCCATTTCCGTTGCCGCCACCGTTCCCGTTGCCGCCACCGTTGCTATTTCCGTTTCCACCACCGTTTCCATTTCCGCCACCATTGCCATTCCCGTTCTTGGCTATGGCGATATCTGGCGTAGCCAACACCGCAACGAAGCTAACTGCCCCGGTCAGCAACAAAGATGTCGCCAAAACCCGTGACATGGAAATAAACCAATGCATGCCAATCCCCTTTTTCGTATCCAAATACTTGCGCCAACCGGCACAAGTTTGAGCAGAAATTTCGCATTATGCATATACTAGTTATCGAATACGGCAAAATTTGGCATTCTAACGAAGCCACTGTCACCCACTCAATTCGAGAGAATTGACCTCGGGCGGCCGATTGAAAATATCATTAACTTCATAGGCTTGCTCGTCTCTCAACTGACCTGCAAAGAGGCTCAGAAGCATAGCTCCGACCAACGTAGTCAGTTTTATGTTCTCAACCTTGTTCATCCCTCCGTCTCCACCGTTGTCAATATCCGTGGCTGTAGGTTTCAACGGCTCAGCACGCCTGTTCCGTCGCAAATTTTTTCCGGCCAAGTGCGTTTTTCCTCTTGCAGCTTTCCGCCAGAATTTATAGTTCACGCCTCACTCGACGGCGCGGGCGTAGCTCAGGGGTAGAGCATAACCTTGCCAAGGTTAGGGTCGTGAGTTCGAATCTCATCGCCCGCTCCAACGAGGACCGAAAGGTCGCACAAGATATCTGATTGCGGGCGTAGCTCAGGGGTAGAGCATAACCTTGCCAAGGTTAGGGTCGTGAGTTCGAATCTCATCGCCCGCTCCAGATATCCAACTTCCCACAACAAGCACTGGCGGATCGGTCGGTCCTGCGCCATTCTGTTCTGACATGCAGCAGTCAGATGGATGCCCCGATGCCAGACTACCAAATTCGCACGCTGACCGCCGAAGAACTGCGCCACGCAGTGGATTGGGCCGGGCGCGAGGGCTGGAACCCGGGTCATGAGGACGCCGTCTGTTTCCGCTCGACCGACCCCGACGGATTTCTGGGCGGGTTTCTCGATGGCGAGATGATCGCCTCGGTTTCAGCCGTGAACTACGACGACGCGTTTTCGTTTCTGGGTTTCTATATCGTGCGGCCCGAGTTTCGCGGATCCGGTCATGGTCTGGAAATCGCCCAGCACGCCCTGGCGCATTGTACAGGGCGAAACATGGGTCTGGACGGGGTGGTCGAACAACAGGACAACTACCGCAAGTCGGGCTTTGTCTTCGCCTACAACAATTATCGGTTCTCCGGCACAGTGTCAGGCATCCTCTCCAGCCTACCCAAGACCAGTATCGAGGTTGCACCCATCGGTGGCCTGTCCGAAGACCTTCGCATCTATGACCGTGCCCTGTTCCCCGCGCATCGGGATGCCTTTCTGACGGAGTGGCTGAGCGCACCGGGCCACGTCTCGCGTGTTTGTATCCAGAAAGGTCGCATCGCCGGATATGCAACTTTGCGCCCCTGCCTGAATGGCTACAAGGTAGGGCCACTGTTCGCCGACGATCCGGACATCGCGCTGGCGCTTTTGGCTGCGGTTCTGGCCGAAGTTCCCGCGGATCACCGCAGCTCTGAGGTCTATGTCGACATGCCACAGCCCAACGCGGCGGCCTTTGCACTGGCTGACGCTTTGGGTTTGGAAAAAGTCTTTGAAACCGCGCGCATGTATTCCGACCACGAGCCGGATATCGACCTGAACCGAGTGTTCGGCGTGACGACGTTCGAACTTGGCTGAGCCTTAGAACGCCTTGAAGGTCATTGTCGTCAACGACCGCTCGATGTTCGGAATGACCAGAAGGTGTTCGTTAATGAAATGGCCCACATCCTCGGTTTCGGGGATGTAAAGCTTGAGCAGCAGATCATATTCACCGCTGGTGGAGTAGAGTTCCGAGTGGATTTCGCGCAGAGCGATCTCTTCGGCCACCTTGTAGGTGGTGCCGGGCTTGCAGCGGATCTGGATGAAAACGCAGGTGGACATTTCGTGGCCTTGTTGCTTCCGTTTGGCGCAGGCTGGCACGCCCCACGCCCGGGCGCAATCCCCTGCAACAGTTTGCTGCGATTGCAACGATCGGGCTGGATAAGGCCGCCCGTCCCCGTCTATAAGCGCCCCTGTAGCAAGAGGATTTCGCCAATGCGCACAGCTTCGATCAGCCGCAAGACCGCCGAGACCGCGATTACGGTCGAGGTCAACCTCGACGGCACCGGCACCTATGACAACCAGACCGGTGTGGGGTTCTTCGATCACATGCTGGACCAGTTGGCGCGCCATTCGCTGATCGACATGACGATCCGGGCCAAAGGCGACTATCACATCGACGATCACCACACCGTCGAAGACACCGGCATCGCGCTGGGTCAGGCGCTGACGCAGGCGCTGGGGGACAAAAAAGGCATCCGTCGGTATGGCGAGTGCCATCTGCCGATGGACGATGCGCAGGTGCGCTGCGCGCTGGACTTGTCGGGCCGACCGTTTCTGGTGTGGAACGTGGATCTGCCGACGCCCAAGATCGGCAGTTTCGACACCGAGTTGGTGCGCGAGTTCTTCCAAGCGCTGGCCACCCATGGCGGCATCACTCTGCATATCGACCAGTTGCACGGTTTCAACAGCCACCACATCGCCGAGGCCGCCTTCAAGGCCGTCGCCCGCGCCCTGCGCCAGGCGGTCGAGACCGACCCGCGCAAAGCGGATGCGATACCGTCCACCAAGGGCGCGCTCTAGATGCTGACCGCGATCATCGACTACGAAAGCGGCAACCTGCACTCGGCGGAAAAGGCGTTTCAACGCATGGCGCGCGAGCTGGACGCGGGCGAGGTCGTCGTGACCTCGGATGCCGACGTCGTCGCGCGCGCCGACCGACTGGTGCTGCCCGGCGACGGCGCCTTTCCCGCCTGCGCGGCCGAGCTGCGCGGGCACAAGGGCATCCACGATGCGATGGTCGAAGCGGTCGAGCAGAAGGGCCGCCCGTTCCTGGGCATCTGCGTCGGCATGCAGCTGATGGCAACCACGGGCCGCGAATATACCGACACGCCGGGCCTGAATTGGGTGACCGGAGACGTGGTGCGGATCGAGCCCGAAGACCGGGCGCTAAAGGTTCCGCATATGGGGTGGAACGATCTGGTGATCGAGAGCGAGCACCCGGTGTTCAACGGCGTTACCTCAGGCGATCACGTTTATTTTGTCCACTCCTACCATTTCCGCGTCGCCGATCCGGCGCAACGTCTGGCCCATGTGGACTATGGCGGGCCGGTCACGGCCGTGATCGGCCGCGACACGATGATCGGAATGCAGTTTCACCCTGAAAAAAGCCAGGATGTGGGCCTGCGGATGATCGGAAACTTCCTGACCTGGGCCCCCTGACCGGTTACTGCACGCGGGTCCAGGCCTGGCCGCGGCAGATCAGGCCGCCCGCGACGCAACCCTTGACCGTCAGCTTGTTCTGACCGTCAAGCGACATCTTGGAATTGTAGGTCTTGTCCCGGTCCGGCGCCCAGATCTTGCCGCCGCTATAGCTGCCGCCGCCATCCGCGACCATGTCCCAGATGATCTTCTTGCCAAGATTCTCGTAATCCAGCTGCTGGTTTCCGTCCTTGTCGAAGGCGCTGTCGATGGTGCCGCAAACGGCGCTGCCGCAAGGCCCGATCGAGACGTGCAGATATCCGCCGGTATCGCCCGGCTGGGTTTTCCAAAGCCCGTCGACCGGGTCATCCGCCCGTGCGCCGGTGGCCAAGGTGACAAGTGCCGCCGCAGCGGCCAGAGCAAGTTTGTTCATGGTATCCTCCCTGTTTTGCAGGCAGTCTGACCGCCGGCACCCGTTCGGGCAAGATTGACTTTGCGTCGCGTTGCATCCCCTGCCCCGCCTGTGCCATATCCCGCGCCAGTACCAGTCACGAAAAGGCCGCCCGACATGATCCTCTATCCCGCAATCGACCTGAAAGACGGCCAGGCCGTACGCCTTCTGCGCGGCGAGATGGACAGGGCCACGGTCTTCAACGAAGACCCTGCCGCCCAGGCCCGCGCCTTTGTCGAGGCCGGCTGCGAATGGCTGCATCTGGTGGACCTGAACGGCGCTTTCGCCGGGGAACCCGTGAACGCCGCCCCGGTCGAGGCGATCCTGAAGTCCTGCGACGTACCGGCCCAGTTGGGCGGCGGCATCCGCGACATGGCCACTATCGAGACCTGGCTGGACAAAGGCCTGGCCCGGGTGATTCTGGGCACGGTTGCCGTGGAAAACCCCGATCTGGTCCGTCAGGCAGCCAAGGCCTTTCCCGGCCAGGTCGCCGTCGGCATCGACGCGCGCAACGGACGTGTCGCCACCAAGGGCTGGGCCGAGGAAACCGACGTGATGGTGACCGACCTGGCGCGCAGCTTCGAAGACGCGGGCGTGGCGGCGATCATCTACACCGACATCAACCGCGACGGCGCGATGCAAGGCCCCAATGTCGAAGCCACGGCCGATCTGGCCCGTGCAGTCTCGATCCCGGTGATCGCCAGCGGCGGGGTCAGCTCGCTGGACGACCTGATCGCCTTGCGCGACTGCGGCGCAAACCTGAACGGCGCGATTTCAGGCCGCGCGCTCTATGACGGCGCGCTGGATCTGCGCGAAGCCCTGGCGGCGTTGAAGGGTTAGGATATTGCAAGCGGTCCGCAAACAGGTTCTGCCCGAGCAGTCTGAATTGTGGTCGCTGTTCACTCCGGGTGATTTTGTTGATGGGTACTCGGTCCAAAGCGACCTTGCACCGTTTGACGCGATGAAAATCGGTCTGAACATGCCGGGGTGGGTGAAGATCCTGATGGGAATCCGGAACGCAATCGTTTCCCCATTCGGCTTGAAGGGCGGCAAGCACTTGAACACCGACAATGGCTCGCCCGACGCAGGCACCGGCGCGATTTTTCCCGTAACCTACAGGGATGAGACAGAGGTCATCGTGGGAATCGATGACCGCCATCTGGATTTCCGCATCGCCGTGCATCGCGACAAAGACCGCGTAGTCATGGCAACCTGGGTGCGGACTCACAATCGTTTGGGACGGATCTATCTGACGGTGATCATGCCCCTTCACATTCTGATCGTGCGCAATTGCATGAAACGGATCGCACGCGCTTCTCAGGTATGACGCCGATCAGTTGGCCGCCGCACTCGTCAGCTTGCTCAACGCACCGCGCATCTTGTCGATCACCGGGGATTTTTCCACCGCATCAAGCTCGTCCATGGTTTCCTTGGGATCCTCGTAGGCCAACCAGACTTGGCCGTCGGCATCCTCATAGGCCTGCACCTTGAGCGGAAGGAACAATCCCGCGCGCGGATCGATCCGCATGGCGGGCGTTCCCAGGGCCGGGTTTCCGAAGATCAAAACCTGATTGGGCGGTATCGTCATGTCGACCTTGTGCGCACCGGCCGCGTGGTCAACGCGGGCAAATACAGTCGCGCCTGCATTTTCGACGGCAGCCTGCAGCGCGTCGATGGCCTCGGTCACGGACTTGTCGGTCGGGACCTTGATGATGTCGTCAGCCATCGCCCAAGTCGCACCGGACAGAATGAAAGCGGTTGTAAGAAACAAGTTGCGCATGGTTTTCACCTCCTGCTGAAATCCGCTTCAGTTTCACGAGGTTCCGGGCGCAGGACAATCACAACTCTGGCATCGGCGGGGCTTTGCCGGTAGAGGTGCGGCAACAAAGGACAAACCATGCTGAAAACCCGCATCATTCCCTGTCTGGATGTCGCCGATGGCCGCGTGGTCAAGGGCGTGAATTTCGTGGGCCTGCGCGACGCGGGCGATCCGGTGGAATCGGCTAAGGCCTATGACGCCGCCGGCGCTGACGAGATCTGCTTTCTGGACATCCACGCCACGCATGAAAACCGCGGCACAATGTTCGACGTGGTTCAGCGCACGGCCGAGCAGTGCTTCGTACCGCTGACAGTGGGTGGCGGCGTGCGGACCAAGGAAGACGTGCGCGCGTTATTGCTGGCGGGGGCCGACAAGGTCAGCTTCAACTCGGCCGCCGTGGCCAACCCCGATGTGATCTCCGAGGCCGCCGACCAGTTCGGCAGCCAGTGCATCGTCTGCGCCATCGACGCCAAAACCGTCAGCCCCGGCAAATGGGAGATCTTCACCCACGGCGGGCGGAAGTCCACAGGCATTGACGCCGTCGAATTTGCCCAAACCGTCGTCGCCAAGGGCGCGGGTGAAATTCTGCTGACCTCGATGGACCGCGACGGCACCAAGGCGGGGTTCAACATTCCCCTCACCCGCGCCATCTCGGACGCGGTCGACGTGCCGGTGATCGCCTCGGGCGGCGTGGGCAATCTGGACCACTTGGTCGAAGGCGTGACGGAAGGCGGAGCCAGCGCGGTGCTTGCGGCCTCGATCTTTCACTTCGGCGAATACACGATCCGCGAGGCCAAGGAACACATGGCCGCCGCGGGTATCCCCATGAGGCTGACATGAGCATACTGAACGATCTGGCCGCCACGATCGCAGCCCGAAAGGGCGCGGACCCCGAATCAAGCTGGACCGCTAAGCTGCTGTCCAAGGGCCCGGAAAAATGTGCCGAGAAGTTCGGCGAAGAGGCCGTGGAGGCGATCATCGAAGCCGTCAAGGGTGACCGCGCCCGGCTGACATCCGAGGCCGCCGACGTGCTGTATCACCTGCTGGTCATGCTGGCCGCGCGCGAAGTGCCGCTGGATGACGTTCTGGCCGAGCTTGCGAGGCGGCAGGGCACCAGCGGCATCGCCGAAAAGGCCGCACGCGACCGGGGCTGAGACCCGGCTTTCGCCAATAGCGTCCGCGCCCTATACTGATTGACCGAAGCGCCTGCCGGGCGCAGGGGCGACAAGGGACACAGGCATGTTCAAACCCACGATCTGGGCACTGACGACGCTGGCCATTCTGGGGCTCGGCGCATGCTCATCCGCGCCGCCCGCCCGCAGCGACGACGTCGCACGGCTTGCAGCCCAGATCCAGGCGCTGGGGCCCGAGATCGACCCGGAAGAGGCCCAGCGCGCGGCCCGCGTCACCTATGCCTATACCGCGCAGCTGGCGCAGGAATACCAGATCACAGACCCCCCTCTGATCCATAACGCCAAGGTCAACAAAGGGCTGCGCCCGCGCGGGCTGTGCTGGCACTGGGCCGAAGACATCGAACGGCGCTTGAAGCAGGAGAACTTTCGCACGCTGACCCTGCACCGCGCGATCGCCAACGCCGACAACCCGTTCCGAATCGATCACAGCACGGCAATAATCAGCCGACGCGGTGATTCGATGTACGACGGTGTCGTTCTGGACCCATGGCGCTATGGAGGGGTCCTGTTTTGGAGTCCATTGCGCGAGGACACGCGCTATGACTGGGTCCCGCGCGACATCGTGCTGGAGAAACGGCGGCAAGAGCAGCTTGCGGAAATCAACGCCGTGGCGGTCAACTGAGCGGTCAGAGTTTTGATGAGATGATGCCGGTGGCGAACCCGCCCATGCGCAGCTCGCCGAACAGGCGCTGATATTCGATCTTGGGGCAGCGATTCATGACGACATCGACACCGCGTGCCTGCGCCACCGCGGCGGCCTCGGTGTTTTCGACACCGATCTGCATCCAGATCGTGCGCAGGTCGGCAAATGCAGCCAGCGCTTCATCCACGATCGGAGGAACGGCTTCGGACCTGCGAAAAATATCTACCATGTCAACGGGTTCGCTGATTTCGGACAACGAAGCCCGAACGGTTTCACCGAAAAGATCGGCTCCGGCATGACCGGGGTTGACCGGAATCACCCTGTATCCCTTGAGCGACAAGTAGCGCGCAACATAGTAGCTGGGCCGCACCGGGTTCATCGACACGCCAACGACCGCAACCACCTTGGTGCGTTTCAGGACGGATCTGAGGAAGTCATCGGAATACTCAGTCATGGCTTTAGTCTAGCCGTGACTTGGAAAAGAAAAAAGCGCCCAAGGATACCTTGGGCGCCAGTTGTTGGAACGAGGGACAGTGAAATGACCCGCGGCAGTTCCGTTCCGCGGTCACTGTGACATTTAGGCATGAGTTGAGGAAAAAAAAGGGGCTGCGCGCATTTTTGTGATGACACGAGCGGATAAGCGAGAATCTGCCTGTCAACCGTATAGGATCGCCGGCCAGTTTTTCTCGGCCTTCTGGATGAAGCCGGCCGTGTCCATCAACCACATCTTTTCGATCTCGAGGGAATGCGTCAGATACAGCCTGCCGCCTACGATTTTCCACGCCATCGGGTCCGTGCTGGTGAGCTCGCCATAGGCCATGGCATAGGCGCAATATCCGCCGAACCGCGGCGCGTAGGCACGCGGACTAAGTTCAAACGCCTCTCGGTTCTCCTGCGAGGCAAACCGCCAGGTAGCGCCCTTCCACATCACCGCAATGTCGGGTTGCCCTTGAACCGGGCCGCCATCCCGAAAATAGCTGACCGCGTCATAACCGGTAATGGCCGCACCTTTTGCGGAATAGAAGACCGGGGCGGTCTGCGCCCGCAAGGTCAGCGGACAAGCGATTGAAAAGGTAAGACCAGCAAGTACGGATCGTCGGGGTAGCATCAGATTTCACGGGTTGTGTTTTACAGACGCTATAAGATGCAACTTTTGACGCGCTGCGAAACCCATTTGACGCAGTTGTGAAGGGACGTGTCGGAAAGGGCTCAGTCGAACACGTCCTCGATCACATCCCAAGCTTCGTCCAGAACGCGCGAGAAAAGGCCTTTTTTCCTTTTCTTGTAGCTCTTCTTTTTGGGCTTCTGCATCGGAATGCTGTGTCTCGGCTGTGGATCCGAAGCCTTTTTGACAGGGATCATCTTCAGATTATGCAGCGGGGCACCGCAACTGGAACAGCTGAGTTCGTGCCGCTGCCGACCCTTGAGGACCAGCGCCGCGCGGGTTCCGCAGTAGCAGCACGTAGCAATCTTGGATGGGGCGGGAATGGGTCTCTCCTCTCAATGCGGCTGAGAAGCATATAGGGCAATCGCCGCGGCATTTGAGACGTTCAGCGATCCGAAACCGCCCGCTGCGTCAATTTTGACAAGCATATCCACCGTTTCCTTGGTCTTTTGCCGCAACCCCGGCCCCTCGGCGCCCAGAACCAGCGCAACCGGCCGATCGCGCTTGCCGTCCAGAGCGGCCTCGATGGTCTGTTCGGCCTCACCATCCAAGCCCAGAACCAGGAACCCCATATTCTGCAACTCGACGATCGCATCAGCCAGGTTACGCACCCGCAGATAGGGCTGGCGTTCCAACGCACCGCTGGCGGTCTTGGCCAGCGCACCGGTTTCCGGCGCCGAGTGGTGGCGCGTGCCGATGACCGCGCTGGCGCCAAGAACCTCGGCCGAGCGCAGAATCGCGCCCACATTGTGCGGATCGGTCACGCGGTCCAACAGCAGCACCCGAGGGTTTTCGCGCCCGATGCAATTCTCGGCCAGACCGCCCCATTCCAGCGGCTTGACTTCAAGCGCCGCGCCTTGGTGCACCGAGCCCGAGTCGATTGGCGCGTTGAATTTTCGCGGATCGACGAGCTCAGCCTGCATGCCCGATTCCGCGATCGCATCCGCCAGCTTGTCCTGTGCGTTGCGGGTCACGATCAGGCGCAGTTTCTGCCGTTTGGGGTTCATCAACGCATCACGCACGGCGTGCAATCCGAACAACCAAACGGTTTCGGAAGCCGCCGCTTTACGCGCCTGCTCTTTCTCGATCACCCACTTCGGTTTCTTCATTTTACTGGCCTCCGGGCCGGGAACAATGTTTCCTGCGCCAAAGCGGAATTTTCCTGTTGACGCTCCTTTGGAGCGCTAGTAATCACGCCTCCACGTCAGGTGCAACGCCTGACAGTGGGCGACAGGCCGCAAGGTGTGGCAGGGGACTGTAACTCCCTCGCGGAGACGCACGCCTGGTTCGATTCCAGGGTCGCCCACCATCTTCTTCCGCAAAACAGAACGCAGATAGATAGTGCACACCGGGTTTTGTCCGGGTGGTCCCTTGCGTTTGCCCTCGATTCTGCAAGGAAATTCAGGCAAAGGTTGAGTGCCCGGAGATCATGCGATGCCCTGAGCATCAACGGCCGGACATCGGACGGCGTGGGACTGGCGTTTGCGTACTGACACCCGACACTTGTATCGAAACGGGATTTTCGGACTCATCCTTTCCAATGAGCAGCTTAGCATCTTCCAAATCCAAAAATTTACAAATTCATAAATCAAAGAGTTCAAGAATTTACAAAATAATATTTCATTTCTAGGGACTTGTTGGGGAATTTTCATTCTGCCCCTCATACTTGCCCTGCGCAGGTTGCGTTTTACCCGACGGAAGAGGAGCCCGAGGGCGTAGCCTGCTAATTGGGAGGAATTCATGTCAAACAAATCTGTCACGCGTCGCGGCGTGCTGAAGTCTGGTGCCGTCACAAGCGCCGGTCTGGCATTGCCGACGATCTTCACGGCCTCGTCGGCCGCGGCCTATACCAACGAACCCACTGGCGGATCAGTCACGCTGGGCTTCAACGTGCCGCAGACCGGCCCCTACGCCGAAGAAGGCAATGACGAACTGCTGGCGCAGCAGCTGGCGGTCGAGCATCTGAATGGTGAAGGCGACGGCGGCTGCCTGAACACCTTCACGTCAAAGGCGCTGAAGGGCAACGGCATCCTTGGCAAGAAGGTCGAGTTCGTCACCGGCGACACGCAGACCAAGTCCGACGCTGCCCGTGCATCGGCCAAGTCGATGATCGAAAAAGACGGCGCGATCATGATCAACGGCGGCTCGTCCTCGGGCGTGGCCGTTGCGGTTCAGGGCCTCTGCCAGGAGGCGGGCGTGATCTTCATGGCCGGCCTGACGCACGCCAACGACACCACCGGCAAGGACAAGAAGGCGAACGGCTTCCGTCACTTCTTCAACGCCTACATGTCGGGTGCCGCTCTGGCGCCGGTGCTGGCCAAGGAGATGGGCACCGAACGCCGCGCCTATCACCTGACCGCCGACTACAACTGGGGCTGGACCCAGGAAGAGTCGATCGTGGCGTCGACCGAGGCGATGGGCTGGGAGACGGTCAACACCGTCAAGACCCCGCTGGCCTCGACCGACTTCTCGTCCTACATCGCGCCGGTTCTGAACTCGGGCGCGGACGTGCTGGTTCTGAACCACTACGGCGGCAACATGGTCAACTCGCTGACAAACGCGATCCAGTTCGGCCTGCTGGACAAGGTCGTGAACGGCAAGGACTTCAAGATCGTCGTTCCGCTGTACTCGGAACTGATGGCAGCCGGTGCCGGCGAGAACATCAAAGGCGTTCTGGGTTCGATGAACTGGAACTGGCAGCTGCAGGATGAGGGCACCAAGGCCTTCGTGAAGTCCTTCGGCGAGAAGTACGGCAAGCCGCCGTCGAACTCGGCTCAGACTTGCTATGCCCAGGTACTGCTGTACGCGGATGCGTGCGAGCGCGCAGGCACCTTCAACCCGTGCGGCGTGGTCGAAGCTCTCGAGGACTTCGAGTTCGACGGTCTGGGCAACGGCCCGACCTGGTATCGCGGTGCCGACCACCAGTGCTTCAAGGATGTGCTGGTCGTGCGCGGCAACGAAAACCCGACCAACGCCTATGACACGCTGGAGATCGTCGAGATCACTCCGCGGGCGCAGGTCGAATACGATCCGGATCACCCGATGTTCGCCGGCGGCGAACTGGGCAAGTGCAACCCGGGCGCGTAACCCCGACACTCGGTTTTTCGCAAGAAAACCCCTGAGTCCTCAAAACGGCTCTCTCCGGTCAGACGACCGGGGAGAGCTGCCGGGACCAGTCAAAGGTAAGGACAATGGACGCAATCCTACTGCAAATTCTGAACGGGCTGGACAAGGGCTCGGCCTATGCGCTGATTGCGCTGGGGCTGACGCTGATCTTCGGCACGCTCGGCGTGGTGAACTTCGCCCACGGGGCCCTGTTCATGATCGGCGCCTTCTGTGCCGTCACGCTTCAGAAGATCTTCAACCTCAGCTACGAGGTGGTCGACGAGACCCAGACCGACTTTCTGGGCAACCCGCTGAAGGTGAAGACCCCCTATGTCGAAAGCTGGTTCGGCCCCGAGCTGGGCGCGACCATCATCGACTGGTCCGTGCCACTGGCCATCCTGTTTGCCATCCCGATCATGCTGATGGTCGGCTACGTGATGGAACGCGGCCTGATCAAGCATTTCTACAAGCGTCCCCATGCAGATCAGATCCTTGTGACCTTCGGCCTGGCCATCGTTCTGCAAGAGATCATCAAGTACTTCTTCGGCGCCAACCCGATCCAGACCCCGCCGCCTGCGGCACTGAGCGGGTCCGTCGATCTGGGCGTGGCGCTTGGCTTTGACCCGAATGCCATCATCTACCCGATCTGGCGCCTGGTCTATTTCCTGTTCGCGGTCCTGATCATCGGCGGCGTGTTCTCGTTCCTGCAGTTCACCACCTTCGGCATGGTCGTGCGCGCCGGAATGGCGGACCGGGAGACCGTGGGCCTTCTGGGCATCAACATCGACCGGCGGTTCACCATCATGTTCGGCATCGCAGCCGCGGTAGCTGGGCTTGCGGGCGTGATGTATGGGCCGCTGAACCCGCCCAACTATCACATGGGAATGGATTTCCTTGTGCTCAGCTTCGTGGTCGTCGTGGTCGGCGGCATGGGCTCGCTGCCCGGAGCGGTTCTGGCCGGGTTCCTTCTGGGCATCCTTGAAAGCTTTGCCTCGACCACCTGGGCGACCACCACGATCCCGGGCATCAACCAGATCATCATCTACCTTGTCGCCATCATCGTTCTTCTGACCCGTCCGCGGGGTCTGATGGGCCGCAAAGGCGTGATGGAGGAATAACCCATGCTGGGACTGAACAAAAAAGACACAAGCCTGCTGATCGTCGTTGCAATCCTGACGCTGCTGGCCCCCTTTATCCTGAACCCCTTCCCCACTGACAGCGCCATGGCGCAGTTCAATGCGGGCTATCCGGACCTGATGCAGCGGTTCGTGATCTTCGGCATCTTTGCCATCGGGTTCAACATTCTGTTCGGCCTGACCGGTTACCTGTCCTTCGGCCACGCGGCCTTTCTTGGGGTGGGCTCCTACTCGGCCGTCTGGATGTTCAAACTGCTCAGCTACAACGTCATCCCGGCCATCGCGCTGAGCGTCGTGGTCGCAGGGCTGTTCTCGGTGCTGATCGGCTATGTCAGCCTGCGCCGGTCGGGGATCTACTTCTCGATCCTGACGCTGGCCTTCGCGCAGATGAGCTTTGCGCTGGCCTATTCGGTGCTGTCGAACCCCAAGTTCAACCTGACCAACGGGGAAACCGGCCTGCAGGTCTATGCCGACGACCCGCAGATCCTGCAGGGGGCCAATGCGCCCGATCTGCCGCATCTGTTCGGACTGCCGATGCGCGCGACCTACACGATGGATGTGGGCGCGTGGAGCTTTGACTTCAACGCGGGCTACTATCTGTGCGCAGTGATCATGATGGTGGTGTTCTACCTGGCGATCCGCATTTTCCGCTCGCCCTTCGGCATGATGCTGCGGGCGGTGAAGTCGAACCAGCAGCGGATGAACTATACCGGGTTGAACTCCAAACCCTATACGCTGGCAGCCTTCGTGATCTCGGGCATGTATGCCGGCCTGGCCGGTGGACTGATGGCCGCGATGGACCCGCTGGCCGGCGCTGAACGGATGCAGTGGACCGCCTCGGGCGAGGTCGTTCTGATGACCATCCTGGGCGGCACCGGCACCCTGATCGGACCGGTTCTGGGCGCGGGCTTCATCAAATATTTCGAGAACATCTTCTCGAAGATCAACGACAACGTGCTGCACAGCTGGTTCGCGTTCCTGCCTGACGGGCTTGAGGACGCGGTGGTGTTCATCATCCACCCGTTCATCGGCAAGGGCTGGCACCTGACCCTGGGCATCCTGTTCATGCTGGTGGTTATCTACCTGCCCGGCGGGCTGGTCGAGGGCGGTCAGCGGTTGCTGAACTGGATCCGCCGCAAAAGCGTTGGCGGGGATGACACCCGCGAGGGCAAAACCGAGCCGGCAGAATAAGGAAACGCGTCAATGGCAATTCTGAAAGTAAAAGATGTCAGCAAGCGCTTCGGCGGCCTCAAGGCCCTGACGGACGTGAACCTGAGCGTCGAGGAAAACTCGGTCCATGCGATCATCGGCCCCAACGGTGCGGGCAAGTCCACCCTGCTGAACTGCCTGGTGGGCAAGCTGATCCCGGATACTGGTTCGGTCTTGTTCGACAACCAGTCTGTGCTGGGGCGCGAGCCGTACCAGATCAACCAGATGGGCATCAGCCGGGTGTTCCAAACGCCCGAGATCTTTGGCGAACTGACCGTGATGGAAAACATGCTGATCCCGATCTTCGCGATGCGCGACGGGGCATTCCGCATGCACGCCTACGAGACCATCGCCAACGAAAAAGAGGTAGTCGAACAGGCCGAGGCCATGCTGGAAGAGATGAATATGGCCGACAAGCGGCACATGCATTCAGCCTCGCTGTCGCGCGGCGACAAGCGGCGGCTCGAAATCGGCATGTGTCTCAGCCAGAAGCCGCGCCTGCTGCTGCTGGACGAGCCTACGGCCGGCATGGCACGGGCCGACACCAACAACACCATCGACCTGCTGAAACAGATCAAGGATGAACGCGACATCACCATCGCGATCATCGAGCACGACATGCATGTGGTGTTCAGCCTGGCCGAGCGGATCACCGTTCTGGCGCAGGGCACGCCGCTGGTCGAAGACACCCCCGAAAACATCCGCGGAAACCCCAAGGTCCGAGAGGCCTATCTGGGCGAGGCGGCGTGAGGAAAAGCTATGAACGAGAAACCTGACTTTTCGAAAAACGCCAACATGGCCAGCACCGCGCCCGCGTTTCTGTCGGTGTGGGACATGCATTCGTATTATGGCGAAAGCTACATCGTCCAAGGCGTCAGCTTCAACGTCCACGAAGGCGAGATCCTGGCTCTGCTGGGGCGGAACGGGGCGGGCAAGACTTCGACCCTGCGCTCGATCGCGCGGGTGGGCGAGCCCGAGGTGCGCCACGGCGAAATCTGGCTGGACCACAAGCCGCTGCACAACATGACCAGCTACGAGGCCGCCGCCGCCGGATTGGGTCTTGTCCCCGAGGATCGGCGGATCATCCCCGGCCTGACGGTCGAGGAGAACCTGCAACTGGCCCAGATCGCCCCCCCGATCGGCTGGTCGCTGGAACGGATCTACGAGCTGTTCCCTCGTCTGGGCGAACGGCGCAAGCAGGAGGGCGTGACCCTTTCGGGCGGCGAACAGCAGATGCTGTCGATCGCCCGTGCGCTGGCCCGGGACATCAAGGTGCTGCTGCTGGACGAACCCTACGAGGGGCTGGCCCCGGTGATCGTCGACGAGATCGAAAAAACGCTGATCCACATCAAGCAGCAGGGCATGACCACAATCATCGTCGAACAGAACGCGGTGCGCGCGCTGCAACTGGCCGACCGCGCAATCATTCTGGACACCGGCTGCATCGTGTTCGACGGCGCTGCGGACGAGGTGCTGGAGAACACTCAGCTGCGCGAGGAATATCTGGCGATCTGACCCGCGTCAGTTGGGCAGGCAGGCCCATTCGGCCTCGACCCGCCCCTGCCGCAGGGCCAGAACCGTGCCGAACTGGTTCACAACCGCTTCACTCTGACTGGGGCGCAGCAAGGCGATATCGCCGGGCTGCGCCCTGGTTGTTTTGGGACCCACCCAGACCTCTTGATTGCTTGATCGCCCGAACACGCCGGAATAGCCGAACCCGTCGGGCCAGACGGGGTTGGCCAGATAGTGCCCACCGGAAATGGCGAGGTTGGTCCGGTACAGTCCGTGCAGGTCGATCCCCGGCACCGGGTTGCACGGCATGACCTTGAGGATCGGTGTGGCCAGGAACAGGGCAGGCAGAAACGCCCCGGTCGATGCATGGTCGAAATCCGAAGGTTTCACCAAAACCGACCCAAAGGCGACCTCGGTCGCCGGGGTTCGTGTGGCCGGGTTCTGAAAGGTCAGGCTGCCACCGGTGTTCAGGCACAGCCCCTGCGCCCCCTGCCCCAGCGCAGCGACCGCCTGCTCATAGGCGTTCGCACTGGCGCGCCGCGCGCGGCGTCGGAGCGGCGCAGGCAGTTTGGCCAGATGGACCTCGTACCCCATCACGCCCGACAGGGTGGCATGGGCATGATCCGCAATCCGCGACGCGACGCCTGCGACCTGATCGGGGGTCAACCCGCCGCGATGCAGGCCCACGTCGATCTCGAGCGACAGGCGCAGGGTTTGGCCCGTGTCAGCGGCAAGCGACAGATACGCGTCCAGCCGCTGTGGCGTGTCGATCAGCCACTGCACCCGCCGGGCAGCGTCAGGATGCGTCTCAAGAATCCGCCGGGCGGCCGTAACCGGCAGCGGCTTGCCCAGCAGGTGATCGGTGTCCGGCTCGGCGGCTAGCAGCGCGGACAGCATGGGTTCGGAAAAGCTCATCAGGCCCGTTGTCGGAATTCGGACGCGGATATGGTCCAGCAGAGGCAGGCACGGCAGCGATTTGGCCACCAGCCGGGCCTGCAAGCCGTGGCCCAACCCTGCGCGGGCGACGTCGCAATTCCCATCGACCCGGTCCAGATCGACGACGGCAACCGGCCGATCGACACCATGATCGCGCAGCGCTTGAGCGAGATGTTCAAGATACTCTGCAGTCATGGGCGAAACATCCGGGCCAGCGCGGGCGTCAGGAACTTGCCCTTTGGGTCCAGCCGTTCACGCAATGTGCAGAATGCATCGAAATCGGGATAGAGGCGCGACAGATCGGAATAGGTCAGGCTGTGCAACTTGCCCCAATGGGGGCGACCGCCGGCCTGCAGGAACAGCGGCTCCATCGCCTCGAAATAGCGGAGATGGCCTTCCTTCGCATCGGTGTGGATGGCGACCGATACCCGCGGGCCACCCCGGAACGGTGACAGGCAGCCGTCGTCGCCTGCGGTCTGCCGCACCTCGATCGGGAAATAGATGTCGGCATGGTCACGCTCCAACCGTCGGATCAGTTCGGACAGCACGTCCCGGGCGTTTTCCGGCGGCAGGTGGTATTCCATTTCCTTGAACCGGATGTGCCGCTCGCTGCACAAAACGCGCCAGCTTTCGCCGACATAGTCCTCGTCGGACTGGGCCAGCGTCAGCAGACGCAGCAGGGCGCGCCGCAAGCCGGGGCTGAGCCGGCCCGCATTGCGCGCCAGCTTCAGAACCTTGACGGCGATCATGTCCAGATCGCGCGGCGCGCGGGTCTCGGTCGCGTCGGTTATGTCATGCCGGATTTCTACGGTCTTACCGGTGAAGGGGATGTAGAAGCACTCGAAATTCCGGTTCTCGTCCCAATGCTGGTGCATTCGCTCGAGTGTGTCCTGCAGGCCTGACAGACGCACCCGGCGGCGCAGGTTGTATTTCGGCACGACGTTGATCTGTGCCTCGGTCACGATGCCCAAAAGGCCCAGCGAGACCTGCACCATGTTCAGCGGAATGTCGTCGGTGGTCAGGGTCTGCCCATCCGCGCCGATAAGCCGGGCTGCAGTGATCTCGGCGGACAGGCACGGCAGGGTGCGCCCGGTGCCATGGGTCGCGGTGGCCGCCGCGCCGGCCAGAGTCTGCACGTTGATATCACCCAGATTGCGGAAGGCCATGCCATGCCGGGCCAGGGCCGGCGACAGATCGCGCAGCCGGGCATTGGCGTTGACCCAGGCCCGCCCGCCTTCGATCTGTGTCACGGCAGGCAGGTCCAAGGCTGTCAGGTCAATGATGTGTTGCGCGCCCGGAACCAGCGGCGTGAAGGAATGCCCCGCCCCAACCGGGCGCAGGGTCTCGGCCGAGGCGATCAGCTGCTGCAACTCTTCGGTCGTGGTCGGCCGCTTGGGCCGTATTTGGCTGGTCTGGTTGCCTGCCCAGTTTTGCCACATGGCTGATCCTCCTCCCATCCGGGGCAGAGGATTGCAGCCAGGGCGAAACCGAACAAGCCCGGTTTTCAGGACGTTACGTCGGGAAAGCTGTTATTCGGCGGCAGGCCGCAGGTTGGCGACGCTGTCGAACCAGGCCTCGATGGCGTCCAGATCGGGTTCAAGCGACTGCGCCGCACCATCGGTGAAATCCACGAACTTGTCACGGTTCAGGCCGTTGACCCCGACCAGCACCGGGATATCCAGCGCCAGCGCCTCGCCGATGACGGGGCGGAACCCGCGGCCTTCGGCCTCGTGCTTGCCGAACTTGTTGACGATCAGCAGTTGCGGACGGTCGGCCAAAGACGCCGTCACATATCCCACCGCCTGCTCCAACGCGGCCGGGTCCAACCGGCATCCGCGCGACTGGCTGCCCAGCGATTGCGAGATGCGGATGGTTTCGCCATCCGGCAGCACGCGCAGGTCCATGTCGCATTTGCTGCTGTCGGCGCATTCGGTGTTGGTCTGAACCACGCCGGCCAGACGGGCACTCTTGGCCAGCAGGCGTTCGGCTACCGCGCTCAGCAGGCGGTCGGTCGCGCCGCGATCGGTGGTGGTGACGTAGGCCAGGTGCATCGGCAGACCTTTCTGGGTTTCATCCTGTCGTTTCAATTAGCACGCATGGGGCGCCCCTTCCAGCACCCGCATCAAGGCAGCGGAGACACTCCGATCACCGGCGCGTGCAGGTGCAACAGCGCGGCATAGGCCAGCCCAGCCACCAACCAGACCCAAGGCCTCGGCGAGGGGCTTGGCGATCGCAGCGACAGGCGTGCCGTGTTGCGCGACAAGCGCGGCCAATCGGCCCCCATCTCGCGCGCCTTGCGCCTGTCGATCAGGGCCATGCCCATCCAAGCGAAACCCGCGAACAGGCCGAACAGAACCACATGCGCCAGGCTACCATTGGCCAGCAGATGCGCCAGCGCCCACAGCATCATCGCCAGCAGGATCGGGTGGCGGGTGGTGCGCAGGATGCCGGGTTGTTGCGGGTTGAACGGGCGGCGTCCCAGCCCGCCGAAGGAAAACGGGTTGGTCGCCGCAAGCCCGGCCACCGCCAGCCAGCAGACGACGGGCATCACCAGCAGCGGCACCCAGCGCAGGATCGCCAGCGGCGGGATGACCTCGACATAGGGCGCGTTGGCCGCGGCCACGATCAACCAAGCCAGAACCGCCAGCGACAGCGCCGAATAGACTGCGAAATAGGGCCCGCGCCCCATTAACCCGATCAACCGCCCGCGCACGGCCGGACGCACCGGAATGGCGTGGCTCAGCAGAAAGATCAGAAGTGCAGCAACAAAAGCGCCCCAACCGGCCATGGTCATCTCCGCCTGTTTTGCGCCCGGAATACCGGGGGAAACGGCCCCGGTCCTTGTCCAAAATCAAGTGGAGTCGGGGGCAGCTGCGCCGCCCCCGATCCAACGTTACAGGCCCAGCGCCTTGCGGCGTTCTTCGGCAAATCCCTGAACCATGCGATCGGCGATCAGCGCCAGGATGGCCATCGCCGCCCCGGCCGAAATGCCCAGCCCCACATCCGCCTGCCCCAGCGCCAGATAAATCGACTGGCCCAGACCGGTCGTGCCGATCAGCGCCGCGATCACCAGCATCGCAAAGGCATAGAGGATCGTCTGGTTCAGCCCCAGCAGGATCGTGGGCGCAGCATAGGGCGCACGCACGTCGCGCATGATCTGCCACTCGGTCGCGCCGCTCGAGATCGCGGCCTCCATCATCTCGTCCGGGGTGTTGACCAGCCCGTGACGGGTGTAGCGGATCATCGGCACGATCGCATAGGCGCAGATCGCCAGAAAGGCCGAGAACTCGCCGATCTGGAACACCATCAGCACCGGGATCAGGAACACGAACAGGGGGATCGTCTGCAGCATGTCGCAGATCGGACGCACGATCTTCCAGACCGGCGACCAGACCGCGCTGGCGAGGCCGATCAGCCCGCCGACGACGGCGCAGAAAAACACCGCCGCACCGCTGAGATAAAGCGACAGCAGCGCCCTCTCCCACAGGCCCGATATCAGGATCGTGCTCAGCAGCGCCACCGACAGCGCCGCCAAACGCCAACCGCCCGCAACCCAGCCCAACGCCGCCGCGCCGGTCAGCACGAAGGGCCATGGCAGGTTCGCGATGCCGGTCTCGAGCATGCCGATCAGGATCAGCGTGACCAGACCACCGGTCAGATGCCCACGCCATGCCATCAGCAGGGCGATCACCGCACCGGCGGCGAACAGGCCATAGCTCATGGCTGGGGTCCACTGGAACCCCCAGGTAAAGGGCAGAACCGCCTGATCCAGACCGATCCGCAGCGGCAGCAGGACATAGAACATCGAGTTGTTCTTGAGCGAATCCAGCCACGGGCCGTTATTCTGGGTAAAGGCTGTCAGGCCGCTGTCCACCGCCTCCGCGACCGGATCCAGCAGCGTCAGTTCGGACGGATTGGGCAGCCGCGCCCAGAACAGCAGCGTGAACAGGACCGCAAAGCCGAGAACCGCCCAGACGACGCGGTTGTCATGGCGTGCGCGTTCAGTGGCGAGCGTGCCGCTCATGCGGTCGATCACCACGGCAAAGACCACGATCACCATGCCGGCCAGCAGCGATTCACCGAACTGCGCCTTGCGCATGGTCAGCAGGACCTCCCAGCCGATGTCGTTGAACCCGCCGATGACCGCGGCGATGATCACCATCGACAGGGCCGCCATCAGGCACTGGTTCACACCCACCATGATCTGTGTCGCCGCCGCCGGGATTTCCACCTGGAACAGCTGCTGGAACCGGGTGCCGCCCGACATGATGGCGGCTTCCTTGATCTCGGGCTCCACCCGCTCCAAGCCCAGCATCACGTTGCGCGCCATCGGCGGCGCCGCATAGATGGCCGAGGCAATCAGCCCCACCACAGGGCCAAACCCGAACAGCAGCAACAGCGGGGTCAGATAGGCAAAGGTCGGCACCGTCTGCATGATGTCCAATACTGCCTGAACGGCCGATTTCACCCGCGGCACCTCGTTGGCCAGAATGCCGATCGCTCCGCCGACGATCAGCGCAACCGGGACCGAAACGGCCACCAGAGCCAAGGTGTTCATGCTCTCGGCCCAATAACCCGAGGCCAGCACGAAGCTGAGGCCCAGAAAGCCCAGCGCCGCCATGGGCAGTCCGCCCAGATACCAACCGAGTGCCGTCACCAGCCCGATCAGGATCGGCCAGGGCGTATTGCCCAACACGAAGTTGGCCCAGTCCATCGGATGGGCCATCAGGTCGGAAAACAGCCGGGCCGCCGGTTTGATCGCGTTCAGAAACCAGTCGAGGAAGGTTCCCACCCACTGTGTGGCCGGCACCTCCCATGACGCAGGCCATTTGACGAGCCAGGGCGCGTGCGGCTCAAGCGCCAGACACAGCGCGCCCACGATCAGCGTTATCAGGGCCGCCTGCGCTCCGGCTGTCAGGTGCATCCAAGTGGGCCTTGGAACATCAGCGACGACGGTCATGCGTCATCCACCTGCAAGGCCGCGGCCAGATCCGATGGGTGCACGGTGCCGACGATCGCGCCGGTTTCGTCATGCACCGGCACGGGCTCGTACAATGCCATACAGCGCGCCAGCGCCGCGTCCAATGTCATCTTTGTTGTCAGGCCCGGGTCATCGGGACCGCGCTCGGCCTCGCCTGCTTGCATGACCGAGGCGACTTTGGCGTGCTGACCCTTTGCCACGTCCTTTGAGAACTCGCGCACATAGTCGTCGACGGGGCGCAGAACGATATCCGTCGGCGTGCCGATCTGCACAATCTTGCCGTCCCGCATGATTGCGATGCGGTCCGCCAGCTTTAGCGCTTCTTGAATATCATGCGTGATGAAGACGATGGATTTCTTCAACGTCGCCTGAATGCGCAGGAATTCGTCCTGCAGCTGCCGCCGGATCAACGGGTCCAAGGCCGAGAACGGCTCGTCCAAGAACCAGATGTCGGGGTTCACTGCCAAAGACCGTGCGATGCCCACGCGCTGACGCTGACCGCCCGAAAGTTGCCGGGGAAAGCTGTCCTCGCGGCCCTCAAGCCCCACCAGCGAAATGACTTCCTGCGCGCGGGCCAGACGTTCTTTGCGGCCCACACCCTGCACGCGTAGCGGATAGGCGACGTTCTCGGCCACCGTCATGTGCGGGAACAGTCCGAAATGCTGGAACACCATGCCCAGTTTCTTGCGGCGCAGTTCGGTCAGCTGCTTCTTCGGGGCACCCATCACATTGTCGCCGTCGATGCGGATCTCGCCACCCGTTCCGGGCAACAGTTGCGAGATGCAGCGGATCAGGGTCGACTTGCCGGACCCCGACAGACCCATGATGACGAACAATTCACCATCGCGGACTTCGAAATTTGCATCCTGAACAGCCGGGATGAACCCCTGTTCGCGCAAATCGGCAGCGGCCTTGTCGGCGTCGTTCCCTGACCGAGACAACGCGTCGGTCAGGGCTTTTTCTGCGCCTTGGCCAAAAACCTGCCAGAGAGACTGGCAGGCAATGGCTGGCGTATTCGCGTCAGTCACTTAGGTGGCTCACTTCGTTGCCGCGTCCACGACCGGACGCCACTTGTCTTCGTTGTCCGCCATCCAGGCCGCGACAACCTCTTCGACCTTGCCGCCGTCGACATCGATCGCCCCCATCATCGGCTGCTGGTCTTCGACCGCCAGTTGATAGTTGTTCAGGATTTCATACGCGGCAGGCCACTTGTCCGCCAGACCGCTCCACCCGGCTTTGAAGATGCGCGAGGGCGAGAAATCGCAGTCATTGACGGCATTGGGGTTTGGCCCCCAGGCCGGATCGTTGAAGCAAGCGTCTTCACCCGGCGGCAACTCAACGAATTTCACATCATAGGCCGACATGGCCCAATGCGGTTGCCAGAAGGTGATCAGCAGAGGCGATTTGCGTTCGGTCGAAGCGCGTAGTTCGGCAATCAGCGCGCCCTCGGACCCGGCAGGAATAGCCTTGAACGGCAGTTCAAGCCCGACCATGCGGTCTGCCCCGGGCGTACCCCAGTCAGCCGGATAGTCGACCAGACGTCCCATCGGCAGGGTCTCGGCCGTCGCAAAATTCTGTGCGCAGTCCTTCAGCGCTTCCCACGCGGGCAGGCCCGGGCAAAGGTCGGCGACATGGGCCGGATATGCGATGCCTTCCTTCGCATCGAGGCCAAGGTCGCCGATTTCGACCACGGTGCCCTCTTCGATTTTCTTGGCGTATTCGTCCGACACGTTCGACGACCAGATCTCGAGCGTGGCGTCGATGTCTCCGTCGGCCAGCGCCTGGAACTGGTTCAACATGCCCGCGGTGACGAATTCGACCTGGTAACCGGCGGCCTTGAGCATCTCTGCAGCGACATGAGTGGTGACGTGTTGGCCCGTCCACTCGTTGATCGCCAGTTTGATCGGCTCGTCCACCGCGCCCATGTCAGCCGCGTGCGCGGCGCCAGCGACCATGATCGCCAGAAGGCTTACATTCAGTTTTTTCATGGATTTTCTCCCTGTTTCTTTGTTTTGCCCACCCCGGCGGAAACGTGCCCGCCGGCTGACTTGTCTAACGACAATACCATGTCGCAACATGCACAAATTTGGCCGGAAAAGGAAAGCGAACAGTTCGCGTCATTCCCAATAAACGGCCTTGGTACCGCATTTCATTCCCCTTGCGCCCTCGTGTCGTGGGGCGGCTTGCCCGAGGTTTCGCGGACCGGACATTGATTGACGAGTCAATCACAAACCCAATTGGGGTCGTTTGTCGAGTAATTCTTGTGGCGATGGGGCAAATTCCTGATTTTCCGACTGTTTTGCCCAAATGGCAGACCATACTCGGCCGCCGCCCTTGCATTTAGTGGAACAAATTGGCAACATTTGGCGCGAAGGGAGCTTTGCGATGCACCATTTCGATGAGATCTATGGGCTGGCGGCCGACCGGCACGGCGGACAACACGCGCTTGAAGACAAACTGTCCAAGCCCAAATCCGCAGAGGAATTGGCCACCCTGCCAGAGGATCGGTGGCTTTCGACAATCACAAAATGCATCTTTCAGGCTGGGTTCAATTGGAAGGTCATCGAGGCCAAGTGGGACGGTTTCGAGGCGGCCTTTGACGGGTTCGACGTCGGGCGCTGCGCCTTCATGGATGATGAGAAATTCGACGCGCTGTTGCAGGACACGCGCATCGTGCGCAACGGCACCAAGATCGCCACCGTGCGCGACAACGCAGCGTTTCTTCTGGAACTCCGCACGGAAGGCGGTGCCGGCAAAGTGTTGGGCGGCTGGCCATCGACCGACTATGTCGGACTTTTGGACATGCTCGCAATACGTGGTTCTCGGTTGGGCGGGGCTTCAGCCCAGTATGCGATGCGCTTTGCCGGAAGAGACAGCTTTATCCTGTCACGCGACGTAACCGCCCGTTTGATCGCCGAAGGCGTCATAGACAAGCCAGCCACCTCCAAGAAAGCGATGGCTGCGGTGCAGGACGCCTTCAACATCTGGATGCATCAATCCGGCAGGTCGTTGACCGAAATCAGCCGGGTGCTTGCGATGAGCCTCTAGAATCGCTTGCGACCGAACCACAGCGGGCTAGGGTTTGGTCATGGTCCGGTTGGTTTCGATCCTGCTCTTTCTTGCTCTGTTGTCCTGCGGTCGTCCTCTGACCGAGAACGAGCGCGCCTTTGCAAGCAAGGTTCAAGGTGAAACGCTGGATCTTGACCGGGTTCGGCTGGTCGAGGGCGCGCCGGTCGCCTCCATCACCTACGAACGAAAAGCCAGACCGAGGCTGGCTTGCCGCGAGCGTATCCTGCCGCCGGTCAAGGACGAGATCGTAACCGGAAAACCGGCAGCGATCGCGCTGTTCAACCGGGTATACTTCACCAAGGACTGGTATCTTGACGACTACATGGCGCGGTACCCCGACCAGATGAACCTTGTGGCCGCCATGATCTTTGCCCATGAACTAACCCATGTCTGGCAATGGCAGAACAGGAAAACCACCGGCTATCACCCGTTGCGGGCGGCTGCCGAACATGGTGGCCGCAAGGATCCTTACCTGTTCGATCTGGATAACTCGGCCGATTTTCTGGACTACGGGTTTGAACAGCAGGGCGCCATCGTCGAGGAATATGTCTGCTGCCGCGCATTGGATCCGGACGCCCCGCGGACCCAGCGTTTGCATGACATGCTGGCCAAGCATTTCGACCCGGAAAAACTGCCGGGTGCCCGGCGAGAAAGCGACGTGGTTATCCCTTGGAGCGGTGCCAAGGTGGAAGGCATCTGCCGCTGAGGTTCACATGCCTTGCAAGGTCTTTAGATACGCGACCAGATCGGCAATCGGCTTGCTTGTCAGGATCGGCTGGCCGGCATCTGTCTTGATGGCGGTGTCCTGTCCTTCGAAATATGGCCCGTAGACCGGCATCGGACTGCCATGGCTGACCAGAGGATCACGGCCGTCTATCCGCTGCACCACACGCGCGGTCGGAAATTTTCCGCCCGCGTCCCCAAGCGTCTTCAGATTGGTCGGTTGGATCAACAGCACGCCGGCCATTGGTCCATGTCCAGTCGCATCCAGTCCATGACAGGTGGCGCAGTGGTGCAGGTAAAGCTGCTCCCCAGCTTCGGCATCCTGGGCTGCAGCACCTGTGGCGGCAATCGCACCCGCCATGGCCAATGCCGTAAACGTCAACAGTTTCATTGCGTTCCTCCGTTCTAACGCCAAAAGCAGGGTTGCCCGAACCGTCACGACCCGCAATGATCCAGATCAACGAAATCGGCTAAGGGGTCCGGGCCATGACACATTATGCAGCCATCATGCTCGCCGCCGGGATCGGAGTTCCGATTCTCGCCGCGCTGAATGCGGCGCTCGGAAAACTGATCGGCTCGCCCACCACCGCTGCGGTCATCCTGTTTGCCGTGGCGTTTGGATCTTCGGCGCTGGTGATGCTGCTGTTCCCCGGAACACAAGCTTTGGCAAAGGTTGCGCAGACCCCGAAACATCTGCTGTTGGGTGGGGTTCTGATTGCCTTCTACGTGCTATCCATTACCCACGTCGCACCGCATTTCGGCGTCGGCAACGCGGTGTTCTTCGTGCTGTTGGGGCAGTTGATCAGCACCGCGGCCATCGACCATTTCGGCCTTTTCGGCGCGCAGGTCACACCGCTGACCCTGATGCGCGCCGGCGGGATCGCGGTGATGGCCGTAGGCGTCGCGATCACTCAGCTGGCCTGAGCACACCCCCATCCAGCCGCAGCATCCGGTCCATCCGCGCCGCCAGGTCAAGGTTGTGCGTGGCAATCAACGCCGACAGGCCGGACTCGCGCACCAGATCCATCAGCGCGGCAAAGACCTGATCCGAGGTACCCGGGTCCAGATTCCCTGTTGGCTCGTCCGCCAGCAGTACACGCGGTTCATTGGCTAGGGCCCGGCAGAAGGCCACCCGCTGCTGCTCGCCCCCCGACAAAGCTGCCGGGCGGTGGTCGGCACGTTCGGCGACGCCGACACGTCCCAGCAGATCCATCGCGCGGGCCTTGGCCGCCCTGTCGGACACCCCGTTGGCCAATTGCGGAAGCACGACATTTTCCAGCGCGGTGAATTCCGGCAGCAGGTGATGAAACTGATAGACAAAACCCACATCCCGCCGACGCATCGCGGTGCGGGTGCGGTCGCCCTTGCCGGTCGCGTCCTGACCGCCGATTTCGACCGTCCCGGAATCCGGTGTATCCAGCAGACCGGCGATATGCAGAAGGGTCGACTTGCCCGCCCCCGAGGGCGCCACAAGAGCTACCGCCTCGCCCGCGCGCAGCTCCAGATCGGCGCCGCGCAGCACCTGCACCTCGGCGGGCGTGCCTTTCAGATAGGTCTTGGTCAGGCCGGTCAGACGCAAGGTGACATCATTCATATCGCAGCGCCTCGACCGGGTTCAGCCGTGCCGCACGGCGGGCCGGGAAATAGGTGACGAAGAAGGACAGACCCAGCGACAGCCCAACCGCCTTGAGCACGTCCGACAGGTGCAGCTCGGCCGGCAAGGCATAGATGCCGCGGATCGCCGGATCCCAGACGCCGCCGCCCATCACGTAGTTCACGAAAGAGAAGATCGGATCGATATAGAGCGCGAACAGGCAGCCCAGGATGACGCCCATCGCGGTGCCTATGATCCCGGTGAAGGCGCCACAGATGAAGAACACCCGCAGCACCGAACCCTCGCTCAGCCCGATAGTGCGCAGGATGCCGATGTCGCGGCCCTTGTTTTTGACCAGCATGATCAGGCCTGACACGATGTTCATCGCCGCGATCAGCACGAGGATCGACAGGATGATGAACATCACGTTGTCCTCGACCTCGAGCGCGCGCAGAAAACCGCCTGAGGCATCCTGCCATGTCCAGATCTGCGAGCGTTCTCCCGCCGCCTCAAGGATAGGGATCAGGATGGGGTTCAGGTCCTCGGGGCGATCGACCATCACTTCGATCTCGTCGGCGACGCCCTCGCGGTTGAAAAAGCTCTGCGCCTCGGAAAACGGCATGTAGACGCGGGTGCGGTCGATGTCATAGCGCCCGGCCGAAAACACGTAGACGACTTCATAGGCATTCACGCGGGGCGAGGTGCCGAAGGCGGTCTTGACCCCGTTGGGCGAGGTCAGCTTGACCCGATCCCCCACCGTTGCACCGATGGCGCGGGCCACGCCCGAGCCGATGGCGATCCCCTCCTCGAACCGGGACAGGTCGCCGTAGGCCTGGTCGCTTTCGGCAATACCGGGCAGGCTGTAGAGGTCGTCGGGGCGGATACCGAACACCTCGACCCCGCTGCTGCGGTCGCGGTTGGTGATCAGGACCTGCCCCTTGACCAGCGGCGCGGCGCGTTGAACGCCCGGCACCCGCGCGATGCGCTCGGCCATGGCGTCGAAATCAACTATGGTGCGATCAACCTGCCCTTGCGCGTCCAGTTCGCCGGCCGAGTAGACTGTTACATGAGCGTTGGCCCCAAGAATGGTGCCCACGAATTCGGACCGGAACCCTGACCGGACCGCCAGCGTGGCGATCAGCGCGAACACGGCCAGCGTGATCCCGATCAACGAGATCCACGTCATCACGCTTACACCGCCTTCGGTGCGCCGGGCGCGCAGATAGCGCCAGGCGATCTTCCATTCGAAGGCGGCAAAGGGAGGGGGTGTTCTGGCCATTCCTGCTCCGGCAAATAAGATCGGGTGACCCTTGTCCCGAACGCATTTTCGGTCAAATCACCTACCCCAATTGATGAAACAGCTTCAAGCCAAAAGCGCCAAAATGGAGTGCGATAAAGCACGCACCCAATCAAAAAAACTCGTCAGGCGTGCAATACACAGGAACAGACGTGAAGACCAAATTCCTCACAATACGCGTGAGTTTGTTTCCAATATATCAACAAATCAAGAATATGAACTCCAACTGAGTTCGTTTTGCAACTAAAGTGGAGAAATATAGTTTCAAGTTTTGCTTATTTCGTGAAACTTTGTCACACTATCGGTTCGGGGGGGGGACACGTTAACCAGTATTAGAGCGGGGTCGCTCATGAGTTTTCAGAAGGAACTATTTAGTCCTGGTAAAGCCGGGATCAAAAACAAATCAACTGAGCTTGATAGCGAAAGCGCAGCGTTGCTACGGGCATCCATCAGACCGCTTTTCACAAACGCCTTAGACTGGGGCGCATTGTCTGGCATCCTTCGGGAAAAGGGATACAGCCTTGCGTTTCGGGATGGACGTCTGTGCCTGATCGATCAGGCGACAGGTGGCCGGGTGTGCGGGCTGAAATTTCTGGGATTTGAACTGCGCGAACTGGTGCGGCGAATGGGTCGCCCGATGGTGATCGCCCGCGGTGATAACGCGGATGGCGACTTGATCATCTCCAGCCCTGATCCCAAGCTGCGGGAAAGCTAGACATACGAGGCCGACAAGTCGAGTAACGCAATCCGACCATTGTCCTGCCCTCAGGTTCGGTTTGTCCTTTGGTGTTGCCACGCATTTCTGCGAAAGAACTTTCTTATCTTGTATTTGCTGCGCGACTTTGCGCGTTCGCTCATGAACTCTTCACCCGCATCTTCGGCTATGACATCAGTCAGTAATACTTCTGCGTTCCAAGGATCATACTCTATCAACCTCCTTTCTTTGAGAGAGGGCCGGTAGAACGATGTTGCGACCGCGTTAAACATGGTCGCGGCGAAGGACATGGACGAGTTGGATATGGCCACATGCGGAGCAACGCACAAAGCCATGAAATCTGTAACAAATTCCGGAGACGGAAGCGGGTGTGGGGCATCTTTTGCAGAAACCGTTCTGAAGGCATCAAAACCTCCCAACACTTCATCTAGTTCGTCACTGGCAACATAAACCGTAAGTTCGCCGACCCTTTTCTGCAGAGTAGCAAGCCAAGCCGTGTACCATTCGGAAGGCGCACGAAAGAAAATTCCAGTCCCGTAATCGCCCCGCCGCATATGTACCGCGACAACGGTTCCTGGCAATTCCGAAAACCAGCCCTGTAGTCGTTTTACAAAATCTGAATAGGGAGGTTTGAACGAAAACTCTCCACACAATCGATCCCGTTGCGGGGAGTAGAAACTCGTTGGATACTGAAAATATCCAGACACATCTACGCCATCCAACGGGCCAGTCGCATTCCGAATGGGGCAATGCTGCGGGTCTTTAATATCCTCAACCAACTTCCGATCCTGTTCGGGCAGACTGTTGCGGCCCGGCTGAATCTTGAAAATGGCGTCTCCGTCCCAAGGCGGATTTGCAAACTCCAGACCATATTTGGCGGCATGGAAAGACAGGAACATGTATTGGAAAATCTGATTCCCAAATCGCCCGTTGCCACCGATTTCCGCGTTAGTGATCAATTTCACACCACCTTACCCAGAGGACTCTCTTTATTTCGACGCCTTGCTTTTTCGCCAGAATTGCCATGCCCGACGGCGCGCCTTCCTAAGGCTTTGTCCAAGAGCCGGCCTGAGGGCTTCGGGGAATTCGTCGATTGCTTGTAATGTCCGGCATAAGCTGAGGGGCATGTTTCCCTGATAGTACCAACTCAGGCAATCCGCGACTGTGTAGTTCCTCGACAGTGATTCAAAACCATTTATGAAAGTGTACCACGCCATAGCGTAATCTCGCGCAACGCGCGCATCGTCTGCTGACGCCCCGCGCGATGAATACTCCGAGATCGGCATTTCTAGATCAATCCCCTTAGCGCCGCCGGCAAACATACGAAGCACCAGATCATAATCCGATGCGACCGCGAAACCCAGATCATGCCCGCGGAGCCTATTAAACAAGTCGCTTCGGATGAAGACAGAGTTGTGTGAAAAAGGCATCCGCTGAAGAACTGAATTCGGATCGGGACGGCGGTCTTTTTTGATCTGGCCGTCTGAGCCGCGCTCGACTGTCGAGCCGTAGGCAAAGTCCGGTCCTCTTCTCACCAGAACGTCTGCCGCCCGGTTCAGAACATCATCCGCTGCCAACGAGTCGTCGGAATTGAGGAACAGCACGTATTCGCCGCGTGCGGCTTTGACGCCGCGATTCATCGCGTCGTACAGGCCTTGGTCCGGTTCACTGATCAGCCGCGTGCGCGGCGCGTCTGCGATCAAATCCTGAATGAATTCGACCGTCCCGTCCGTCGATGCTCCGTCCTGAATGATGTGCTCGGAACGGTCGCAATTCTGCCGCGCCATGCATTCGATAACGCGGCGAAATGTGTCCTGACGCCCTTGGGACAGCAGGTTCCAAGTTGCCGTGATCACCGAGATCAGCGGCGCGTCACCGGTTTCAGACGGAGCGCTCATAGATCTCGGCAATGCGGGTTACGGCGGCCTCGGGGCTCAGCTCTTCGCTTTCGCCGGTGCGGCGGCTGGTCAGTTCGACCACCCCGTTCTTCAACCCGCGCGGGCCGACGGTGATACGCCAGGGCAGGCCGATCAGGTCCATCGTGGCAAACTTGCCCCCTGCCCGCTCGTTGCGGTCGTCATAGAGCGGCTCGAGCCCCAGCGCGGTCAGCGCCTTGTAGATCTTGTCGCAGGCCGCGTCGGCCTCGTCATCGCCTTGCTTCAGGTTGACGATGCCGCAGTGGAACGGGGTCACGCCCTCGGGCCAGATGATGCCCTTGTCGTCGTGGCTGGCCTCGATAATCGCACCGATCAGGCGGCTGACGCCGATGCCGTGGCTGCCCATGTGCACCGGAACCTGCTTGCCGTCGGGGCCTTGCACCGTGGCGCCCATCGGCTCGGAATACTTGGTGCCGAAATAGAAGATCTGCCCCACCTCGATGCCACGTGCGCTGCGGCGGCGTTCCTCGGGTACCTGTTGGAACAGGGCCTCGTCGTGGGTCTCATCCGTTCGGGCGTAGAGCGAGGTGAACTCCTCCATGATCGCCTGGCACTGGGCCTTGTCGTCATAGTCGATGTCGCGCTCGCCCAGACGGATATCAGTAACCGCGCTGTCATAGAACACCTCGGATTCGCCGGTATCGGCCAACACCAGGAATTCATGCGTGTCGTCACCGCCGATCGGGCCGCTGTCCGCGCGCATCGGGATCGCTTGCAGACCCATACGTTCATAGGTGCGCAGATAGCTGACCAGGTGGCGGTTGTAGGCGTGCAGCGCGTCCTCTTTCGTCAGGTCGAAATTGTAGCCGTCCTTCATGTAGAATTCGCGGCCGCGCATCACGCCGAAACGGGGGCGGATCTCGTCGCGGAACTTCCACTGGATCTGGTACAGGGTCAGCGGCAGGTCTTTGTAGCTGCTGACATGGCCGCGGAAAATGTCGGTGACCAGTTCCTCGGCGGTGGGGGTATAGAGCATATCGCGGCCATGGCGGTCCTGCATACGCAGCATTTCCTGACCGTAATCATCATATCGCCCGGATTCGCGCCACAGATCGGCGGATTGCAGGATCGGCATCTGGATCGGAATGTGCCCGGCGCGGATCTGCTCCTCGTGCACGATGTTTTCCAGCTTGCGCAGCACCTTGAAACCCAGCGGCAGCCACGAATAGATCCCGGCGGCAGCCTGCTTGATCATCCCGGCGCGCAGCATCAGCCGGTGGCTGACGATCTGGGCCTCGGATGGGTTTTCCTTGAGTACGGGCAGAAAGTAACGGCTGAGGCGCATGTTTTTACCTTGCAGGTGAGAATTCCACGGCCACGTGATTATGCGAAAGCCCCGCCGGGGGCAATCGGGCAATGGCGGATTTGCGACCTCAGGTCAGTCGGAATTTTGATTGACCCGCCAATCAGGTCTCGAAACAGTGGGAAGACTTCTGAAGACGAGGCCCCAATGCAGACCATCCGCGAACCCGCCCGAGACATCCCCGTGGTGCACAAGACTGACGTACTGGTGGTGGGCTCTGGCCCGGCAGGGCTGGCCGCGGCGCTTGCGGCCGCGCGCGCCGGAGCCGAGGTCGCTCTGCTGGACCGTTTCGGCTGCATGGGCGGCAATATCACTGCCGTCGGTGTCGAGGGCTTTGCCTGGTACCGGCACGACAAGACCATCGAGGCTGGCGGCATCGGATGGGAGTTCGAGCAACGCGCCAAAGAAATGGGTGCGGCAGTCCCGGAAAGCCAATCGCTGAGCTACGAGTTGGACAGCGAGGGTTTCAAGCTGGTGGCCGACCGGTTGGTGGAAGAGGCCGGTGTCCGCCCAATGCTGCATCGCCAGTTCGTGGCCCCGATCATGGACGGCGACCGGATCACTGGTGTGATCACCGAGTCGAAGGCGGGGCGCGAGGCTATCCTTGCCCGCATCGTGATCGACGCCACCGGCGATGCCGACGTGGCCCACCGTACCGGCGCCCCGACCCGCAAGACCGAGCCGGAACAGATGATGGCGGCCTCGGTCATGTTCCACCTGGCCGGGGTCGACAAGCGCGCCTTCATGGAGGGCATAAAGGCCGACCCGCAGACCTACAAAGACTGGGGCGGCGGCGGTGAATGGAACATCGAGACCAGCGGCAAAGAGGACGACATGTTTTCGCCCTTCGTCTACAAGCCGTTCCAGCAGGCTATCGACCAAGGCCTCATTCCGGCGCATCTGAACACCATCGCGGGCACCTGGGGTGCAATGCATGACACGGGCGAGCTGACCTATATGAACCTGATCCACCTGGCCGGGATCGACGGGACGGACCCGGACAGCCTGACCAGGGGCGAGGTCGAGGGCCGCCGCCAGACCATGCTGGCGATTGACGCTCTGCGCCGGTTCATGCCCGGATGCGAAAACGCACGGCTGCGCAACTTCGGCATGACCATCGGAATCCGTGACACCCGCAAGATCGACGCGGTCTACAACATGACCGAGGACGACGTGCGCCATCAGGGCCGATTCGAGGACACGATCGGCATCTACCCCGAGTTCATCGACGGTTACGGCATCCTGATCCTGCCCACCACCGGGCGCTACATGCAGGTGCCCTACCGCTCGATGCTGCCCAAGGGGGTGCGCGGGCTGCTGGTGGCTGGCCGGTCTCACGGGGCCGACCGCGTCGCCCACGCGGCGACACGCAACATGGCCTGCTGCGCGGTGATGGGCCAAGGGGCCGGCATCGCGGCCGCCATCGCATTGAAAAGCAATCAGGAGCTGTCCGAATTGAACCTGACCCCGGTTCATTCCGAATTGGCCAGACAAGGCGTGAGGATCCACTGATGGAACGCATCCCGACGATCGACATTGCGCCTTTGTTGAAGGAGGCCCACCCTGACTACGGAAAAACCGTCCAGCAGGTTATGGATGCGTGCACCGGGATAGGTTTCCTTTCGATCACCGGTACCGGCATCCCGCCAGAGCTGGTCGAAAGGGTCCGGGCTTGCGTTCGTGCAATCTTCGACGTGGAAGAAGCCAGCAAATGGCAGCAGGCGATCACCCGCGAGAACTATCGCGGATATATCCCGATGGGGTTCTTCACGCCCAATGACGGGTCGGGACATGCGGACAAGTATGAGGGCTACAAGCTGCACCACGAAGTGGCCGAGGATGCGCCCATCCGCCGGGATTGCGCGCTGTACGGACCCAACCTCTGGCCCGCAGAGGTACCGGATGCGCAGGGCATCATCCTTGAATATTGGGCGCTATTGGATCAGGTGGCCGACAGCTTGCTGGGCGCGTTGGAGGCCGGGCTGGAACTGCCTGCGGGCAGCCTGCGGAATGCGTTCCGCGACCCGTTGACCAACATGACTTTGCTGCACTACCCGCCGCAGGCCCCGGAAGAGGGCGGCTATGGCATCCACCCCCACAAGGACACTGACGCGTTGACCATCATCGCCCCCGACCCGGTGGGTGGGCTGGAGGTCCAGACGCGGGGCGGCGGCTGGATCACTCCCGACTGCCCAACCGGTGGGTTTGTCGTCAACATCGGGGACATGCTCGAGCTCTGGTCCGGCGGGCGCCTGAAATCGACCCCGCACCGCGTGGTCAACCAATCGGGAAAGGAGCGCTACTCCTTTCCCTATTTCGCGGTACCGCGGCACGACGTGGTGGTTTCTCCGCTGCCGCCGCCGCTGCCGGGATTTGACCGCCCGTCCGTGCATTGCGGTCACTGGTCCGCCGAGATCTGGCGTACCAACTGGTCCGACGAGACCGCCGGCGAAGACACGCCGGAACTGGGCACTCTGCACGACTGAGACACAAAAATACTGATCCATGAACCGCTTGCATCGCGGGCCTTCATCAGCCAAGAACAGGGGCAACGACGCAGTCAGGAGGCCGCGATGGCGTTGCCGGTTCGGGATCAATTCAGATATTGGGGCATCGCCGCTGCGATATTCATATTGCTGTTGTGGCTTCTGGGCGACGTTCTGCTGCCATTCGTGATCGGCGGCGCAGTGGCCTATTTCCTGGATCCCGTAGCCGACCGGCTGGAGAACATGGGGCTTTCCCGTGCAGCTGCGACGGCGATCATTACCGTCTTCAGCATTCTTGCCTTTGCTTTGATGATCCTGATGGTGGTTCCGGCCCTGATCACTCAGCTGATCGATCTGGTGGACGTACTGCCCAGCCTGTTCCAGGAATTGCGAGCCTTCGTCGAGCGGCAATTCCCGTCGCTGCTGGACCGGGAATCGAACACCCACCAGTTCCTTCTATCAATGGGCGATACGCTGAAGGGCAAAACAGGCGACATCCTCGAAACGGTCATGGCCTCGGTCGGGTCAGCGGTGAACATCGTGGTCCTTCTGGTGATTGTTCCCGTCGTGGCCGTCTACCTTTTGCTGGACTGGGACCGGATGATCGCCCGGATCAACGATCTGCTGCCCCGGGACCATGCGCCGACGATCCGCAAACTGGCGGCCGATATTGACGCTGTTCTTGCCTCGTTCGTGCGCGGCATGGGTACGGTTTGCCTTATCCTGGGCACCTACTACGCCGTTGCCTTGATGATCGTCGGCCTACAATTCGGCCTGGTGGTCGGTTTCATCGCCGGGTTGGTCACCTTCATTCCCTATCTGGGCGCATTGATCGGCGGTACGCTGGCCATTGGCTTGGCGCTATTCCAATTCTGGGGTGACTGGGCCTCGATCGGTCTGGTGGCAGGGATATTCGCCATCGGCCAAGTCGTCGAAGGCAATTTCCTGACGCCCAAACTGGTTGGTGACTCGGTCGGGCTGCACCCGGTCTGGTTGCTTCTGGCCTTGTCCGTTTTTGGCGCGCTATTCGGGTTTGTCGGCATGCTGATCGCCGTTCCAGTCGCTGCGGCCTTGGGCGTGCTTGCACGTTTCGGAACTTCGCAATATCTGACAAGCCGCCTGTACACGGGGCGTGACGAGCTGGATCCGGAAAGCGAGTGAATGGCCAAACAGCTGAGCTTTGATCTTCCGGCGATGACGGCGCTGGGGCGCGAGGATTTTTTCGTATCTCCCGCGAATGCGCTGGCCGTCGCAATGATCTCGGCCAATTCTTGGCCGGGCAACAAGCTGGTCCTGAGCGGCCCGGCCGGATCGGGCAAAACCCATCTTGCGCATGTCTGGGCCGCCGAGACAGGCGGGCGTATCGTGCAGGCCGCGGATCTGAAACACGAAGATGTTCCCGCACTTGCGCAAAGTCCCGTGGCGGTCGAGGACATCCCGATGATCGCCGGGGATATAGACCAGCAGAAAACCCTGTTTCACCTCCACAATCTGGTTCTGGCCGAGGGGCATGCCCTGCTGATGACCGGGCGCCTTGCCCCCAAATACTGGGAACTGCCGCTGGCCGACCTGCAAAGCCGGGTGGAAGGTGCCCATCATGTGGCGCTTGATCCGCCCGATGATGCCTTGCTGTGCGCGGTTCTGGCGAAACTGTTCGTCGACCGACAGCTGAACCCGGGGCCGGACGTCATCGCCTACCTCGTCAAGCACATGGATCGCCGGTTTGAAACCGCAGCCGACGTGGTGGCGCAACTGGATCAGGTCGCTTTGGCAGAAAAGCGCGAGATCACACGGACCTTGGCCGTGCGCGTACTGAACAACGAAATCGACACGGCGGTTTCCGGTGATTGACCCGTGGGGTCCGATTTCGCATCCTGCGCGAGGCAACGTTGGGGAGATCATGGAACAGAGCGCTGCAAGGATCCCGGACTGGGGACCATTCGGAAGACCGCTGTTCGACCATCCGGGAATCCGCGATCTCTCGCGCGTTGGCGTGGTCGATGTCGGATCGAACTCGGTCCGGATGGTTATCTTTGACGGCGCGGCCCGGTCACCCGCTTATTTCTACAACGAAAAAGTCATGTGCGAGCTTGGCGCCGGGCTGTCGGAAACCGGCAGGCTGAACCCGCGCGGTCGCGTACGTGCGCTGGCGGCGCTGCGGCGCTTTGAACACCTGTCCCGCGATCTTGGCCTGCCCGGACTGCACGTTGTGGCCACCGCCGCCGTGCGCGAGGCGGAAGACGGTCCGGAGTTCTGTCAGGAGGTTCTGGCCGAGACAGGGCTGCATATCTCGGTCATCGACGGCGAGGAAGAGGCCCGATTGTCGGCACAGGGCGTCCTACTGGGCTGGCCGGGCGCCTACGGCCTGATCTGCGACATCGGCGGTTCGTCCATGGAGCTGGCAGAGATCGGCGGCGGATCGGTGGGACGGTGCGTGTCCTCGTCGCTGGGGCCGCTCAAACTCCGGGATATCAAAGGCGGACGCCGCGCCCGCAAGGCCCACATCAAGGAAACACTCGAGGCGCTTCGTGACCAGATGGGGCCGCAGCGCGACCGACTGTTCCTGGTCGGCGGAAGCTGGCGAGCCTTTGCAAGGTTGGACATGCTGCGCCGCGGATATCCGCTGAACGTGCTGCACGAATACCGCATGACCACCAAGCAGGTGCGGGAAACGATCAAGTTCATCGAAAAGGGCGACCACGAACACCTGCGCTCTCAGGCCGGGGTCTCAAGCTCGCGGATGGCCCTGATTCCGTATGCCATGGACGTGCTGTCGCGGCTGATCCGCACCTTCAAACCCAAAGACATCGCAATTTCCAGCTATGGTATCCGCGAGGGCCTGCTGTATGAGCAGATGCCGCAGATTCTGCGGGATTGCGACCCTTTGATCGAGGCCTGCCGGTTCTCGGAGCAAAAGGACGCTCGGCTGCCCGGTTTCGGGCCGCATCTTTATGATTTCGTGATGCCGCTGTTCCGGTCCGCCCCTCCGGCCCGAGTTCGGCTGATCAAGGCGGCCTGCCTGTTGCACGATGTCAGCTGGCGCGCCCACCCCGATTATCGGGCCGAGGTCTGCTTCGACAATGTGACTCGCGCCAACCTGGGCGGCCTGAAACACTCGGAACGTGTCTTCATCGGACTTGCCCTGCAGCATCGTTACCGGAACAAGCGAGAGGGCAACCGGTTCGCCCCTCTGTACGAACTGCTGGACGAGCGCGACCAGAAGCAGGCCGAGATTCTGGGAAAGGCCATGCGTTTCGGCGCAATGCTCTGGATGCAGAACGACGCGGCAACTGGCAAGCTGCGGTTCTACCCCAAGAAGCGCGAACTGGAGTTTTATCTGCCCAAGTCGCTCAGCCCCTTGTTCAACGAAGTGGCCGAGGCAAGATTCGAGTCACTGGCGAACGCGCTGAAATCGCGCCCGATCGTCAAAATGCAGGGCTGATCCGGACGATCAGATATCGGTTGCGCCTTCGTCGTCCTCTTCGGGAGTAACCTCATCGGGTTGGTCGGGAACGTCCGGTTTCCTTCGGATGATAATGTCGCCATTTTGCAGCATTTCGGGCGCCTCATAGGCGCTCCAATCCTTGACCTTGCCACCGATCTCGGCAAGGGCCGGGCCCATCTCCTCGATAAAGGACTGCATGGCCGGGCCGAATTGCTCGGCAAGCCCCAGAAGATCCTCAAGCGCGGGCTCCATTTCCTTTCGCAGGCCCTCGAAGAACAGCTCGGCCCCCTGCTCCATCAGGGACTTACCGCCTTCGTCCTGGGCCGCGGCCGGCGCGGCAAAAAGGGCCGTGGCACCTATCAGCATCAATCGTTTCATGACCTGAAATATAAGGGGCGGGAACAGTTGTTGAAAGGGTCAGATGTCGATGTCCAACGTCACCGGAAAATGATCTGAGGCCGTGACCAAGGCATCGCGCAACTCTGGCACCGTCCAGCAGTGTTCGTCCCGGAACGGGTGCCAGATGCGCCAGACCGGATTGCGGACCCTCAGATCCTCGCTGATCATGATGTAGTCCAACAAAGCCTCAAGATATTGGCCTTCCTTCGGGCGGGCAAAGCGCGCGGTCGATGGGATCCAGCCCGGCCGAGGTCGAAGCGCCTGTGCGGGATGCGGATCGTACAGGCCGGTTTCCAGAAGGATTTCCACCGATGACCGCCCGAAAAGATGTTCGAATTCATCCAATCCCGGCCCGTCATTCAAATCGCCCAGCAAGATCACCGGTTCAGCAGCGGCTATGTGCGCGCGCACCCGACGCGACAGCCACACAGCCTGCGCCAACTGCTTGCGGCGGTTGGCGATAGAGATGCGCAAGGCTTCGTCGCGCGATTGGGCACCGTGCGGTGCCTTGGACTTCAGATGTGCACCGATCAACCGGAACTCGAACCCGGCCCGGGTTCGGACCGCCAGTTCCATGGGTGGTTTTGAAAACCGCACCAGATCCTCGGTCGCGTCAATGTCCAGATCGATCCGAAACTCGCGGTCAAAGCGTGGGAGATCGTCGGGATCGTGGCCGCCATCTTGCACTCCTTTCGGGTCGTGCCGGGCGGTCAGGGCCTCGGGATCATACAAGAGGGCCAGTTCTTGATGCGTATCGTTGGCGAAACCCATGATCGCATTGGATGTACGCAGATCGAACGTCTCGGCGAAATGCTGCAAGGCGCGCACCGTGTTTTGCGATTTGCCCGTATTCGGCGCCTCGACGATCAGCATGGCGTCGGCGTCGACGGCCGTCAGCACCGTCGCAATGGCCTCGATCTGCTGTGCCTTGGTGACATTGTGCCGGCCCGACCAGCTGTCATCGACAACCAGTTCATCATTACGGTCGAACAAATTGGCGAACCATTCGATATTGTAGGTCGCCAGACGCATCGTCTCAGACCCGCGCGCCGTTGATTTCATCCCAGGCGCGGTTGATGTCGATCATCTTTTTCTCGGCAAGGCGAATTGCTTCTTCGGGAACACCACGGGCCATCATCGCATCGGGATGTGTGTCACGCACAAGCCTGCGCCAGATTTTTCGGATCTCGGGGAGCGGTGTGTCAGGGGTCACGCCCAGAACGGTGTAGGGATCCTTGGGCGCATCTGGAACGAAGCGCGCACGCAGGGCTTTGAACTGTGCATCGGTCTGGCCGAAAATCCGCGCCACATCCTCCAGAAACTCGTTTTCGTTAGGGTGATAGAACCCGTCCGCCATGGCGATGTGAAACAGCCCCTCCATGAGGTCGCACAGGGTAGTGCTGTCTTCGGCGAACATGCGCGCGATCTTGCGTGCGTATTCCTGATACCCGGCCACATCCGTCCGGGCCATGTTGAACACGCGCGCCGCGCCGGCCTCTTCCTCCGGCGGAATGCGAAACACCTCGCGAAACGCGGTCACCTCGTCGCGGGTCACCTGCCCGTCCGCCTTGGCCATCTTTGCGCCCAAGGCGATCACAGCAATCGCGAAGGCCACCGAACGTTCGGGCGGCGTGCGTAGCTTCTCAAAAACGGCCGTCAGGCTTTCACCTTTGGCAAGCGCGCTCAGCGCCTCGGATATGCGGGACCAGATCGACATGAGCGCACACTAGCGCGCCGAGTACGGACTGTCAGGTGCGACCATTCATTCCGGGGCCAGAATTTTCTGCATCAGCACAAGATCCAGCCAACGCCCCCATTTATGACCAACTTCCGGCATTCGGCCGACCGTCTCAAAACCGACCGCCGCATGAAAGGAAATCGCACCCGGGTTCTCAGCCGAGATTCCAGCGACCAGAACATGCACGCCTTGCGATCGCGCCACCTCCTCCAAGGTTCGGATCAGCGCGCGACCCGCGCCCCGCCCCCGACCTTCAGGAGCCAGCAGGATGGTGTGTTCCCGGCTGTGCGCATATCCGGGACCCGAGCGAAAACGGCCATAAGTCGCAAATCCCACGACACGGCCGTCAAGTTCGGCAACTTGGAACGCCAGCCCTCGCTCGTCGATATCCCGCGCGATTTCTTCGGGGCTTCGCTCGGTTGTGGTAAACGTGATCAGCGTCTCGCGGATGATCGAATTGGTGATCTCTGCAATTTCAGCCGCATCCCGGGGCAAAGCCGGGCGAATGATCATTCCAGCACCCGCGGTCCGTGCGGCGTTTCAAATTCAGCCCGCAAAGCGGCAGGCCCGGAATCGAAAACTACCCTGTCTAGCGGACCGAGCAATTGCGCCAAATCCAGCGCGTCCGGGTGAAAGACCACCAGCCGCCGCAGGTGGCAGCCACTGGCCCGCAGCATGCCAGCCGGATGCAGGTCACCTTGCCATTGAATCAAGGCGGGAAACAGGTTGTCGAACGGCAAACGCCCCGATCCAGGCACCGCCATCATCCACCGCAAGGCACCACGATCAAGGTCATGGATATCGCCAATGTCGATTGAGAATCCATCGACATAGGCCTGCAGATCCGAAACCTGACAGACCCAGTTGCTGAGCCTCGGCGGCCCCGAGAAACGATCAAGATCAAACCAACGTGGCCGCCCAGGATCGGCAGCGTCCGGGTCAATCGCGATCGCTTCAAGATACAGGCCCTCGTCCAGCCCAAGAAGCTTGTTGTAGGTGCCGAATTTTCCATGTTTGCCACCGGGCAACATCGGAACACCCAAGGCCTGCTCTACATGCGCGACCGCCTCGTCCAAAGTCGACGCGGCCACCGCCAGATGATCAAGCTCCATAATTGCGCCTCCAGCGTCCAAAACCGACCTCATGCCATCGGATACCATGAAAAGCCTGACTTGGGCACTTCGTCTGACACCAAACATCCCAGCGGGTGAATGCCCGAGGCCGCAGGCATCGCGAAAAAGGGGGCAGAAAGCCCCCCAAAGTCACAGTTCAGGCGCGCGCCTCGCGTATCAGGCGCAGAATGTCTTGTGCCGCCTCAGGGATGTTGGTCCCCGGCCCGAAGATCGCCTTGACCCCGTGATCATACAGGAACTGATAGTCCTGCTGGGGGATGACGCCACCGCAAATCACGATGATATCTTCGGCGCCGGCCTTTTTCAGCTCTTCCACCAGTTGCGGCGCCAGCGTCTTGTGACCCGCCGCCTGGCTGGAAATGCCAACCACATGCACATCATTGTCGATCGCGTCCTGAGCGGCCTCGGCCGGGGTCTGGAACAGCGGACCGACGTCCACGTCGAAACCGATATCGGCGAACGCGGTGGCGATCACCTTTGCCCCGCGGTCGTGACCATCCTGGCCCATCTTGACCACCAGAAGACGCGGGCGGCGGCCCTCTTCCTCGGCAAATTCCTCAATCGATTTCTGGATGGCGGCAAAGCCCTCGTCACCTTCGTAAGCTGCGCCATAGACACCAGCCAGCGTTTTCACTTCGGCCCGATGACGGCCGAATTCTTTTTCCATTGCCATGCTGATCTCTCCTACGGTTGCGCGGGCACGCGCGGCCTCGACGGCGGCTTCCAGCAGGTTGCCCCCCTCTTTCGCGCGCCGGGTCAGTTCGTCCAGCGCGGCCTGACAGGCGGCCTCGTCCCGGGTCGCGCGGATGCGTTCCAGCCGGGCGATCTGCGCCTCGCGAACGGCCTGGTTGTCGACCTCAAGGATCTCGATCGGGTCTTCCTTTTCCTTGCGGTATTTGTTGACGCCGACGATTACTTCTTCGCCACGGTCGATCATGGCCTGACGGCGCGCGGCGCTTTCCTCGATCCGCAGCTTGGGCATGCCGCTGGCAACCGCCTTGGTCATGCCGCCCATTTCCTCGACCTCTTCCATCAGGGCCCAGGCTTTTTCGACCAGTTCATTGGTCAGGCTTTCCACATAGTAGGAGCCGGCCAATGGATCGACCACATCGGTAACGCCGGTTTCTTCCTGCAACACCAACTGTGTATTCCGCGCAATACGGGCCGAGAAATCGGTGGGCAAAGCGATCGCTTCGTCCAGCGCGTTGGTATGCAGCGACTGCGTGCCACCCAACACCGCGCTCATCGCCTCATATGCGGTGCGGATCACGTTGTTGTAGGGGTCCTGCTCCTGCAGCGAAACGCCAGAGGTCTGGCAATGGGTGCGCAGCATCTTCGAGCGGTCCGACTTGGCCCCGAATTCGGTCATCACCCGGTGCCACAGCGTACGCGCGGCGCGCAGCTTGGCGATCTCCATGAAAAAGTTCATGCCGATGGCAAAGAAGAAGGACAGACGGCCAGCGAACTTGTCCACGTCCATTCCCGCGTTGATGGCTGCGCGCACATATTCGCGCCCGTCGGCCAGAGTATAGGCCAGTTCCTGCACTAGGTTCGCCCCGGCCTCCTGCATGTGGTAGCCCGAGATCGAGATCGAGTTGAACTTGGGCATCTCGTTCGAGGTGTATTCGATAATGTCCGAGATGATCCGCATCGAGGGCTCGGGCGGGTAGATATAGGTGTTGCGGACCATGAACTCTTTCAGAATGTCGTTCTGAATGGTGCCCGCCAGGACCGACTTGTCATGGCCCTGCTCTTCGCCGGTGACGATGAAATTGGCCAGGATCGGGATCACCGCGCCGTTCATCGTCATCGAGACCGAGACCTGATCCAGCGGAATGCCGTCGAACAGGATCTTCATGTCCTCGACGCTGTCGATGGCAACACCGGCCTTGCCCACATCGCCCACCACGCGCGGGTGGTCGCTGTCATAGCCGCGGTGCGTGGCCAAATCGAAGGCGACCGAAACGCCCTGCTGACCGGCCGCGAGGTTGCGGCGGTAAAAGGCATTCGATTCTTCGGCCGTGGAAAAACCTGCATATTGGCGGATGGTCCACGGGCGGCCCGCATACATGGTTGCCTTCACACCGCGTGTGAACGGCCCGAAGCCTGGCAGCGACCCGATATGCGGCAGGTTCTCGATGTCGTCCTGCGTATACAGCGGCTTGACCTCGATCCCCTCCAGCGTCGTCTTGGTGAGGTCTTCGACAGGGCGCCCACGCAACTCTTTTTCGGCCAGGGCGCGCCAATCCTTCGTATCGGTCATAGCGTAATCCTCTTGTCTGTTCCCGTCGCGGGCCCGAATGGCGCGCCGAGGGGCTGGGTATGAATAGGGAAGGGCTGACCCGGCGCACGGCAGGTCCGATCATTCAAATTTTTGATCGTCGCACGCATTTCGCCGGTCGCATTCGCGGCAACTGGGTCTATATTCAAAGGAACAGGAGACCACATGACCCGCACGCTTGCCCTTGTTTTGTCAGCTTTTTTGCCTGTGGCTGCCGTCGCCGCCGACGGTGCGGCCCCGGATGAAACCGCGTATATCCGGCCAGCCGGAGACAGCGATCTGAACGAGTTTCTGTGGACACACCGCCCCATAGTGGTGTTCGCCGATACGCCGGCCGATCCCCGGTTCCAGCAGCAGATCGACATGTTGCTGGAGGGCGAAGACATGATGCGTGACCGGGATGTCATCGTGCTGACCGACACCGACCCTTCGGCGCGATCCCCGATCCGGACGCAACTGCGCCCGCGCGGGTTCGCGATGGTCTTCGTCGACAAGGACGGTGTGGTGAAGCTGCGCAAGCCCACGCCGTGGAGCGTGCGCGAGATCAGCCGGTCCATCGACAAGACCCCCCTGCGCGAACGCGAAGTCCGCGAGCGGCGCGAGGGGCGCTGACGACCCAAACCCGCCCGGCGCAAGGGGTCTGCCACGCCCGCCCCATCCGCACCGACGGTGCAGATGGCGGCAAAACGGGCGAAACCCACATTTTCCGGGCAAGCGCACATGGGCGTTATTCGAACTCCATGATCACGTCATCGACGGCGAGGCTGTCGCCCGGACCGGCGTTGATCTTGGAGACCACACCCCGGCGCTCGGCGCGCAGGATGTTCTCCATCTTCATCGCCTCGACCGTGCACAGCGCCTGACCTTCCTGCACCTCTTGCCCGACCTCGACATCGATCTTCACGATCAGACCCGGCATCGGGCACAGCAGCATCTTCGAGGTGTCTGGCGGCAGTTTCTCGGGCATCAGCTTGGCCAGTTCGGCTGCGCGCGGCCGGCGCACATGCACCTTCAGGTCCGCCCCCCGGTTGCGGATGCGGAACCCGCCCGAGATCTTGCCGACCTTCAGCACAAGCGGGCTGCCGTCCACGTCCAGAACCGCCAGCTGGTCACCGGGCGTCCAGTCCGAGCTGACGCGCAGGGCGGCGCCGTCCTCGAACTTGACCGTGGCACCGTCGCGGTCCGCATTCACCTGCACTGCGTATTCCTGCCCCTGCAGCGTGACCACCCAACGCTTGCCGACCTTGCGTTCGTGGTTGTCCATCCGGCCCGAAACGCGAGTGCGGCGGATCTCGGCCACCCGGTGCATCGCCGCGCACGAGGCCGCGATTCGGCGCAGGTCGCCTTCGGGCAGTTCGACACCGTTGAACCCATCGGGGTATTCTTCGGCGATGAAGGCGGTGGTCATGTCACCACTGACGAATTTGGGGTGATCCATCACCGCCGACAGGAACGGCAGGTTGTGGCCGATTCCTTCGACCTCGAAACTGTCCAGCGCCACGCGCATCGCCTCGATCGCCTGCTCGCGGGTCGGCGCCCAGGTGCACAGCTTGGCGATCATCGGGTCATAGTACATGCTGATCTCGCCGCCCTCATAGACGCCGGTATCGTTGCGCACGGCTGTCTCGCCACTGGGCGCATCGCCCTGCCATTTGCCGTTTTCCAGCAGCGGCCCCGCGGCCACCTCTTGCGGCGGACGATAGCGGGTCAGCCGCCCGATCGAGGGCAGGAAGTTGCGATAAGGATCCTCGGCATACAGCCGGTTCTCGATCGCCCAGCCGGTCAGCTTGACGTCATCCTGGGTGATCGACAGCGGCTCGCCTGCAGCGACGCGGATCATCTGTTCGACCAGATCGACACCGGTAATCAGCTCGGTCACCGGGTGTTCCACCTGCAGGCGGGTGTTCATTTCCAGGAAGTAGAAATTCTTGTCGCCATCCACGATGAATTCCACCGTGCCCGCGCTGGCGTACCCCACGGCCTTGGCCAGCGCCACGGCCTGCTCGCCCATCGCGCGGCGGGTCGCCTCGTCCAGGAAGGGCGACGGGGCCTCTTCGACCACTTTCTGGTTGCGGCGCTGGATCGAGCATTCCCGCTCGCCCAGATAGATGCCGTTGCCATGCGTGTCGCACAGAACCTGAATCTCGATGTGGCGCGGTTGCGTCACGAATTTCTCGATGAAGATCCGGTCATCGCCGAAGGAATTCGCCGCCTCGTTCTTCGAGCTTTGAAAACCCTCGCGCGCCTCTTCGTCGTTCCAGGCGATGCGCATACCCTTGCCGCCGCCGCCAGCGCTGGCCTTGATCATCACCGGATAGCCGATCTGCTGGCTGATCTTCACCGCCTCGTCCGCATCCTCGATCAGGCCCATGTATCCGGGAACGGTGCTGACATCGGCCTCCTGCGCGATCTTCTTCGAGGTGATCTTGTCGCCCATGGCCTCGATCGCCCCTTTCGGGGGTCCCACGAACACGACGCCTTCGGCCTCGAGCGCTTCGGCGAATTTCGCGTTTTCCGACAAGAAGCCATAGCCCGGATGCACCGCCTGCGCGCCCGTCTGGCGGATGGCGTCCATCACCTTGTCGATCACGATGTAGGACTGGTTCGCCGGCGGGGGGCCGATGTGAACCGCCTCGTCGGCCATTTCCACATGCAACGCGTGCTTGTCGGCATCCGAGTAGATGGCGACAGTGCCGATTCCCATTTTCCGAGCGGTCTTAATGACCCGACAGGCAATCTCGCCTCGGTTGGCGATCAGGATCTTGTTGAACATGGAACGTCCTCTGTCTTTGTGTTCTGGACAAACGAAAACGCCGCTGCCGGGCTGATGCCCCGCAACGGCGTTCCGTCAAATGATGGCCGGGACGGCGCGCGCCCCGGAAAACCGGTATCAGTTACAGTTGTTTTGCGTCTTGCAATACAGCACGTTGCCGGCCGCACCGACCGCAGCCCCAAGGATCGGGTCCGCGCTGAGAACCGCAGCCCCGACAGCCCCGACACCGCCGCCGAGCAGCGCCTGTTCCCCGGTTGAATCACCGCAGGCTGCCAACCCGCCGCAGGTTGCGAGCGCAAGGAAAACTCGTGAGATTCGCATGTATACTGCCCCTTTTGGTTTCTTGTCGAATTGAACAGCAAATGCCTGAATCGGGCTTTGTTATTCAATATCAAACGGGGTGAAACAGGGCTTTGCGCAGGTTTTTGCCGCCCTGGCTCCGCAGTTCGGGCAAAGAAAAGCGCGGGCAGGTCTGTGTTGGAAACACGGTCCTGCCCGCGGAAGGAAGGGGTACGGAATAGTAGGTGCATGTGCGGCGCAGGCAAAGTCGAGCCGCACGGCCCGTTCACCTTGCACAGCAAAAATGCGGCCGCCAACGGATCAATTGCAACGCCGGAAATTCCGGCTGGAAATTGCCCATTCCCAGAAACGGCGCGCAGGTTCGTGCCGAAAGAGCCCGGTTTGCAACGGGTTCCGGCACAGACTTCCGCCATCACTGGGCGCCGACTGGACCGCATATCCGGTCGCCGCCGGATCGCGCTCCAAGCAGATGAACCCATGATATTTGGCTGAAGGCTCATGCCGAACTATGCCTCCCCACCGAAGATATCGGGGAAGGATTGCCGCGCGGTCTCAAAGTCGATCTTCAGCAACGCATCATAGCTGGCCGGATCGAACGGATCCTCGGCAGGCACGACCTCGCGCCCAAACAGCCAGCTGAGGCGGCCAGCGTCCAGATTTCCGCGTTCAAACGGCTGATCTCCGAAATGCTCCCACAAAGCTTCGAGGAATGCCGTATCGGCACGCTTGTCCGCGGCTTTTCGGTCCCGATAGCGTTCACGACGGGTCAATGGCGTCACGCCCTTGGGGTTTGCCCGGCGGATCGTGAACTGGAAATCGGTTCCCGGCAGCCGTCCGGGGAAACCACGGTGCTTCAACATGCCGGCACCTCGTTCAAAAAACCGGTCCGCGACGGGCACCCGCGCAGGGATGAATGTGTCATGCGTATCTCCAAAGCCGCATCAGTTTCTCGGAATGCTCCGACGACATGAGATCGGGAAATCATGTTCAGAGTCCCTCCCAGATACATGCGGATTGCTCCAACCGGTAGGCTTCAAAATACTGCGTCGCATCCGGAGACGAGTTGCCGAATTCCACCGGGCGGTCGGACAGCGAGATCACGACCCGCGCCGGGCTGAGTTGATGGTGCGCGACATAAGGAATGGCCAGTGTCTGACACAGATGCTCCATGTCGGTCGCGGCCACGTCATAGCCGATACCGCCCACCTCATCGCCAATCTTGGGCGCGACAAATCGAAACCGCAGCCAGAGTTCGCCCGGGTTGGTATCGACCAGAACGTCCTCAAGTGTCACCGGCTGGCCGGATGGAACCGGCAACAGGTTCCCGTCCTGCGCGAAACCGGGCGATCCAAAACACATGAATGCCAGAACAAGAGCGCGACCCCGGACCCGCCACAGGCAGGCTCCTCCTTCCGGGGTCGCAGGCGCCAGGATCATCTCCTGCGCTGTTCCGTATCTGGTGGCTGGGATCATGAAACGGTTTTGTGTCAGCGGTCAATCAGGAACATTCGTGGATCGAACCGGGGCAAAGCGCCCCGGCGGATTACAGCGGAATGTTGTCGTGTTTCTTCCAAGGGTTCTTCAGCTGCTTGTTGCGCAGGCTGGCAAAGGCCCGCGACACACGGCGGCGCGTCGAGTGCGGCATGATCACCTCGTCGATGAAGCCGCGTTCGGCGGCGACAAACGGGTTGGCGAACCGATCCTCATAGTCCTGAGTGTGCTTCGCGATCTTGTCCGGGTCTCCCAGATCGGCGCGGTGGATGATTTCGGTTGCACCCTTCGCGCCCATCACCGCGATTTCGGCGGTCGGCCAGGCATAGTTGAAATCACCGCGCAGGTGCTTTGACGCCATGACGTCATAGGCACCGCCGTAAGCCTTGCGAGTGATCACGGTCACCTTGGGCACAGTCGCTTCGCCATAGGCAAACAACAGTTTGGCGCCATGTTTGATGACACCGCCATATTCCTGGCTGGTGCCGGGCAAAAAGCCGGGAACGTCCACCAGGGTCAGGATCGGAATCTCAAAACAGTCGCAGAACCGTACAAACCGTGCGGCCTTGCGGCTGCTGTCAATATCCAGACACCCCGCCAGAACCATCGGCTGGTTTGCCACCACGCCGACGGTCTGCCCCTCAAGCCGAATGAAGCCAGTGATGATATTCTTCGCGAAATCTTCCTGGATTTCGTAGAAATCACCCTCATCGGCTACCTTGGTGATCAGTTCCTTCATGTCGTAGGGGGTGTTGGGGTTTTCCGGGACCAGCGTGTCCAGAGAAGTTTCGATCCGCCCCGGCTCGTCAAAGAACGGGCGCACGGGCGGCTTTTCCCGGTTGTTGAGCGGCAGGAAGTCCACCAGCCGCCGCACCTCGGCCAGCGCCTCGACATCGTTTTCGAAAGCGCCATCAGCCACACTGGACTTCTTGGTATGGGTCGACGCCCCGCCCAGTTCCTCGGCGGTGACGACCTCGTTGGTGACGGTCTTCACCACGTCGGGGCCGGTCACGAACATATAGGAAGTGTCTTTGACCATGAAGATGAAGTCGGTCATCGCCGGGCTGTAGACAGCGCCACCGGCACAGGGGCCCATGATCACCGAGATCTGCGGCACCACGCCCGAGGCCATGATGTTGCGCTGGAACACCTCGGCATAGCCCGCCAGCGAGGCAACGCCTTCCTGGATTCGCGCACCACCCGAGTCGTTGATGCCAATTACAGGCGCGCCGTTCTGCATGGCCATATCCATGATCTTGCAGATCTTCTGCGCATGCGTTTCCGACAGAGAACCGCCAAACACGGTAAAGTCCTGGCTGAACACATAGACCATGCGGCCGTTGATCGTGCCCCAGCCGGTCACAACACCGTCGCCCGCAGGTTTCTGTTTTTCCATGCCGAAATCGGTGCAGCGATGGGTCACGAACATGTCGAACTCTTCAAAGCTGCCCTCATCGACCAGCAGCTCGATCCGCTCGCGCGCCGTCAGCTTGCCCCGCGCATGCTGCGCATCGATCCGTTTTTGCCCGCCACCCAGGCGCGCGTCCTCACGGCGGTTCTCAAGCTCGGCAAGGATGTCCTTCATCACGATTTTCCCCTGTCAAATTTGTGGCGACAATATAGATTGCTCCGCATCACCCAAAGGCCTTTTCGGCAAATTTGCAAAATTTTGGCAATTACATTTCTGAGAATTGCAAATCAGTTAATGTTTGTGCATCGGCATGGCCTTTCCAGAATACCGGAATTATGAGTGAACCATGCAGTTCAGTTCCACGTCTACGCACCGCTCTCCGCCCAAGCTGCTAACGCTTGTCCTGCTGTCGGGATTGTCGGCGCTCAGCATGAACCTGTTCCTTCCCAGCCTGCCTTTCATGGCGGTGTATTTTGAGGCCGACTACAAGGTCATGCAGCTGTCGATTGCGTTGTATCTGCTGATCAACGCCGTTCTGCAGATTCTGATCGGTCCGATCGCCGACAAGGCCGGGCGGCGGCCGGTGTTGCTGTGGGGTCTGCTGCTATTTCTGATGGCAACGCTGGGGTGCATCTACGCCCCCAACGTCGAGACATTTCTGGCCTTCCGCATGGGGCAGGCCGTTATAGTCGTGGGGATCGTCCTCAGCCGCGCAGCGGTGCGCGACATGTATGACCAGGATCAGGCCGCATCCATGATCGGTTACGTCACTATGGGCATGGCCGTCGTGCCGATGATCGGACCGGCCATCGGGGGCATTCTGGAGGAAAGCTTTGGCTGGAAGGCCAATTTCTGGCTGCCCTTCGGACTGGCCGCCTTCGCGCTGGCGCTGACCTATCATGACTTCGGAGAAACCTCGGCCAAGAGCGGCAAAACCCTGATCCAACAGTTTCGGGAGTATCCCGAACTGCTGACCTCTCCGCGGTTCTGGGGGTACTCGCTGTCATCCGCGTTGTCGTCTGGCGCGTTCTTCGCCTATCTGGGTGGCGCGCCTTTCATCGGCACCGAGATCTTTGGCCTGACCGCCGCCGAAGTCGGAATCTATTTCGGCGCCCCTGCCGTCGGTTACTTCTTCGGGAACTTCATCAGCGGCCGGTACTCGGTACGCTATGGCGTGAACCGGATGGTGCGCTGGGGCTGCTGGCTGAACGCAATCGGCGTCGCGCTGTCCGCGGTTCTGTTTCTGGCGGGTTGGGGCTCGGCGCTCAGCTTTTTCGGGTTCATGACATTCGTCGGCTTGGGCAACGGCATGTCGATCCCGAATGCCACCGCCGGATCGCTGTCCGTGCGACCACACCTGGCTGCGACCGCATCCGGGCTAAGCGGCGCGATCATGCTGGGCGGCGGCGCAGCTCTCAGCGCCCTGGCCGGTGCGATGCTGACCAATGAAACCGGTGCCATGCCGCTGTTGTGGTTGATGTTGGCCACATCGGTTCTGGCCATCGTCGCGATCAGCAGCGTGATCTGGCGGGAACGTCAACTCGGCATCTAGCCATCTTGCACCCGGGACTTTGCAAAGTTAGCCTGCGAAGGCGGAATAACTGCAAAGAAAACCCGATGGCCACTCAGAAACTCTACGCAGGTGCAAAGCTGCGCGAAATGCGGACGCGTCTGACGCTGACGCAAAAGGAATTTGCCGCCAAGCTGGGTGTTTCCCTGCCCTATCTGAACCAGATGGAGAACAACAACCGGCCGATCTCGACCACGGTTGTTCTGGCGCTGGCGCAGGAATTCGGCATGGATGTAACCGAGCTGAGCACTGGCGACAGCGAGCGTCTGGTCTCGGACATGCGCGAGGCGCTGGCCGATCCGGTCTTTGCGGATGCCATCCCCCCTCTCGCCGACCTGCGGCTAACGGCGTCCAATGCCCCCGCATTGGCACGGTCCTTCATCGAGCTGCACAAAGCCTACCGTCAAACCCACGAGAGGCTCGCCTCGCTGGACGAGGCCCTCGGACGCGAGGACGCGCGTATTCAGGCCAGCCCGTGGGAAGAGGTGCGCGATTTCTTTCACTACTGCGACAACTACATCGACGCGGTCGATCGGGCCGCTGAACGGTTCGCCGCCCGCGCCGAAGGACCGGGAGGCATTCGGCAGGCAGCACTGGACAGCCTGAAGGAACGCGGGGTTCAGGTGATGTTCGAAGACATTCCGGCCCTGCGCAGCTATGACAACGCTACAAAGACTTTGCGCCTGTCCTCGCGCGCTGCGCCGCAGACCCAGGTCTTTCAATTGCTGCTTCAGGTCGCCCTGATCAGTCAGGACAAGCTGCTCGAGGCCACGCTGGACTTTGCCAAGTTTCAAAGCGAGGAAGCCCGCTCGATCGCCAAGATCGGCCTCGCAAACTATTTCGCCGGCGCGTCGCTGATGCCCTACACCGCCTTTCTGTCAGCAGCGCAGGAAGATCGACACGATCTTGAACTGCTGAGCAACCGGTTCGGCGCGTCGATCGAGCAGGTTGCCCACCGCTTGTCCACGCTGCAGCGACCGGGCGCCAAGGGCATCCCGTTCTTCTTTGTGCGGGTCGATCAGGCGGGCACGATCACCAAACGCCATTCGGCCACCCGGCTGCAATTTGCGCGGTTCGGCGGGGCCTGCCCGCTTTGGAACGTGCACCGGGCCTTTGAAACGCCTGGTCATTTCCTGCTGCAATTGGCGGAAACACCCGACGGGGTTCGGTATATCTCGATCGCGCGGGACGTGTCGAAATCGGGCGGGTCCTTCGGTGCGCCAGTGCGCCGTTACGCCATCGCCCTCGGGTGTGAGGTCCGGCACGCCGAAGCACTGGTCTATGCCGACAATCTGGATATCAACAACACCAGCGCCTACGAACCGATCGGGATTTCCTGCCGCATCTGCGAACGCCAGACGTGCCACCAACGGTCCGTACCACCGCTGGAGCGCCGACTGAAGATCGACGCCCACACGCGCGGCACGCTGCCCTACGAAGTCACCTGAGCCGAAAAACGGAAAAGGGCAGGATCAGTTCCCGCCCTTTTTTGGTTCACGCTTTGCTCAGGATCGACCAGATCTGATCCTTGAGCGCGGCCCGCTTTTTGCGCAGTTCGCCCTCGGCCAGGTCTTCCATCGGTTCAACATTGGTTTCCGCCCGATGCACCATACGGTTGAGTTCGTGATATTCGTCCGCAAGCCGGGCGAAATGGGCATCGGTCTGCTTGAGCTGGCTCATCAGTTCAACTTTGTCCGGGAATTCCTCGGCCAGTTCATGCGGGGTATGGGACATTCCTGCTCGCTCCTTGAGTTTGGTTTCGCACTACAGCTAGACCCTAATACCAAAGCTGACTTTGACTCGGATCAATTGGAAGGGGAATGTTTCCCTCGCGGTCGCATCCCCATTACCGACACTGCATTCAACGCTGCGCCTCGGCCCATTTGGGGTGGATCCATGGCCGGTCATTGGACCGGGGCAGCGGGTCTTTGCCCAGCAAATGATCCGACATTTTTTCACCCACCATGATCGACGGCGCGTTCAGGTTACCATTGGTGATCTGCGGGAACACCGAGCTGTCCGCTACGCGCAGCCCATCCACCCCGATGACGCGGCCCTGCGGGTCGACGACCGCGTTCGGGTCGTCCGCCCGCCCCATGCGGCAGGTGCCGCAGGGGTGATAGGCGCTCTCGGCATGTTCGGCGATGAAAGCGTTCAGTTCTTCGTCGGTCTGCACGTCCGCACCGGGCTGGATCTCCTTGCCCGCATAGGGCTTGAACGCGTCCTGGCCGAAAATCTCGCGGGTCAGGCGGATGCAGGTGCGGAAATCCTCCCAGTCCTGCTCGGTGCTCATGTAGTTGAAGCGGATCACCGGCGCGTCCTCGGGCTTGGCCGAGCGCAGCGTCACCGCCCCGCGCGAGGGCGAGCGCATTGGCCCCACATGCGCCTGGAAGCCGTGCCCCTCGGCTGCGGCCTTGCCGTCATAACGCACGGCGATGGGCAGGAAGTGGTACTGGATATCCGGGTACTCGACCCCCGGCTTCGACCGGATGAACGCCGCGCTTTCAAACTGGTTCGACGCGCCAAGGCCGGTCTTGGTGAACAGCCACTGCGCCCCGATCAGGCCCTTGCCGAACAGGTTCCAGTATTTGTACAGCGTGATCGGCTGCAGCGAGGCCTGCTGGATATACAGTTCCAGGTGATCCTGCAGGTTCGCGCCCACGCCGGGCCGGTCGGCGACAACATTGATGCCGTGCTCGGCCAGGTGCGCGGCCGGTCCGATCCCCGACAGCATCAGCAGCTTGGGCGAGTTGATCGACGAGGCCGCCAGCACCACCTCGCGCCGGGCGCGCACGATCTGCGTGCGGCCACCCCGGATCAGTTCGACCCCTGTTGCGTGGCCATCCTCGATCACCACGCGCGTGGCGAGGCCCCGGACGATGTCACAGTTCGGCCGTTTCAGCGCAGGCTTCAGATAGGCATTGGCCGCCGACCAGCGCCGCCCTTTCCAGACGGTCTGCTCCATCGGGCCGAAGCCCTCCTGTTTCTCGCCGTTGTAGTCGTCGGTCAGCTCGTAGCCCGCCTGCCGCCCGGCCTCGACGAAGGCCTTGAACAGTGGGTTCTTGCGCGGCCCTCGCGACACATGCAGCGGGCCGTCGGTTCCGCGCCATTTCGGGTCACCGCCATGGCCGCCGTCGTGCCAGCTTTCCATCCGTTTGAAATAGGGCAGAACATCCGCGAAGGACCACCCATCCGCACCCATATCGGCCCAGGTGTCAAAGTCGCGCGCATGGCCGCGCACATAGACCATCCCGTTGATCGAGGACGACCCCCCGATCACCTTGCCGCGCGGGCAGGCCAGCCGCCGGTTGTTCAGGTGGGGTTCGGGCTCGGACTGATAGCCCCAGTCATAGATCGGCATGTTCATCGGATAGCTAAGCGCCGCCGGCATCTGGATGAACGGCCCGGCATCGGTGCCGCCATGCTCGATCACCAATACCGAGGCCCCTGCCTCGCTCAGGCGATAGGCCATCGCGCATCCGGCGGATCCGGCGCCGACGATGACGAAATCTGCTTCCATGGTCGTGTCTCCATTGGTCCCGACCGGTGGCGCGGGATGTCCCGTGCGTTGCCACCGGTGGGCGTAACTTCAAAATGCGAAAGAGGTCATTCGCCGCGCGGGAAGCGCTGACTTTCCTCGAGATTGTCCAGATTCATGTGGTTGCGCATGTAGCGCTCGGACGCTTGCTGCAGCGGCTGATAATCCCACGGGTAATAGCCGCCCTGCCGCAGCGCCTCGTACACGACCCAGCGCCGCGCCTGGCTGGCGCGCACCTCGGCGTCGAACCGGTCCAGATCCCAACGGGCCTCGAACTTGGCACGCAAGGTCTGCAGCGTGCCGGCGTGCTCGGGCTTGTCGGCCAGGTTCTCCAACTCGTGCGGGTCGGCCTCGAGGTCGAACAGCTGATCGGGGTCCAGCGCGCAGCGGTTGTATTTCCACTTGCCATAGCGCATCGACACCAAGGGCGCATAAGACGCCTCGGCCGCGTATTCCATCAACACCGGCGCCGTACGCTCGGTGCCATTGGCCAGTGGCACGAGGCTTTCGCCATCCGTCCATGGGGCAATCTCGGCCATGTCCACGCCCGCCAGCGCCCCCAGCGTCGGGGTCACGTCGATGGTCGAAACCGGGGTGTCGATGCGGCCCGTCGGCAGGTCCGGCGCCGAGATCATCAGCGGCACCCGGGCCGAGCCTTCGTAGAAGTTCATCTTGAACCAAAGGCCCCGCTCGCCCAGCATGTCGCCGTGGTCCGAGACGAAGAGAATGATCGCCTCCTGCCGGGTGGTTTCCAGCACGTCGAGGATCTCGCCGATCTTGTCGTCCAGGTACGAGATATTGGCGAAATAGGCACGGCGCGAGCGGCGGATGTCTTCTTCGGTGATGTCGAAACTGCGCCAGTCATTGGCGTCGAAGATGCGCTTGGAATGTGGATCTTGGTTTTCATAGCCCAGATCGCCGACCTCGGGCAGCAGGTGCTCGCAATCCTCGTACAGGTCCCAGAATTTGCGCCGCGCAACATAGGGGTCATGCGGGTGGGTGAAGCTGACGGTTACGCACCACGGGCGGTCATCCTTGCCACGGGCCAGATCATACAGCTTGGCCTTGGCGTGATAGGCGACCTCGTCATCATACTCCATCTGGTTGGTGATCTCGGCCACGCCGGCCCCAGTGACCGAGCCCATGTTGTGATACCACCAGTCGATGCGCTCGCCCGGTTTGCGGTAATCCGGGGTCCAGCCGAAATCGGCCGGATAGATGTCGGTGGTCAGGCGGTCTTCGAACCCGTGCAACTGGTCGGGACCTACGAAATGCATCTTGCCCGACAGGCAGGTGTAATAACCCGCGCGGCGCAGGTGGTGGGCATAGGTGGGGATGTCGCTGCGGAACTCGGCTGCGTTGTCATAGACCCCCGTGCGCGAGGGCAACTGGCCCGACATGAAGCTGGCCCGCCCCGGCGCACACAACGGTGAGGCCGTGTAGGCATTGGCAAACCGCGTCGACCGCGCCGCCAGTTTCTTGAGGTTAGGCGCGTGCAGCCACTCGGCGGGACCGTCGGGAAAGAGGGTACCGTTGAGCTGATCCACCATCAGGATCAGAATGTTGGGTCGTGTCATTTTTCGGCCTCGAGCAAGGTCGTCAGGACGCGCATGGCGTGGGTAACCGCCAGTTGCGGTTCCTCGGGCGCGGACAAAGCGGCGCGGATGTACAGACCGTCGATCAGAGCGATCATGTTCTCGGCCGCTTCGACCGGGTCCTTCATCAGCGGGCGCAAGGCGTGGATCAGGTTCGACCGGATCCGCGCTTGATAGATCTGCCACAGGCGCAGCGCGTCATCGTTGGTCTGGGCCAGAACGTAAAAGGTCATCCACGCGGCGATCACGTCGGGGGTAAAGCAGGACGGCGCGAAACAGGCGCGGATGATGGCCTGGGCGCGCTGATCCGGGGCCGCGGCCTTCAGTTCGGTTCGGGCTTCGGCGCCGAAATCGCCAAGGATGCGCCGCATCGCCGCCAGAAAGATCTGGTCTTTCCCCCCGAAGTAATGGTGCGCGAGGGCGCTGGACATGCCGGCGCGTTTGGCGATCTGACTGACGGTTACATCCAGGGACTTCTTGGACCCCAACTCGGCAATCGTCGCCCTGACGATCGCATCGCGCCGGATCGGCTCCATTCCGAGTTTTGGCATAACCGCCCCCAAACCTAGTCTCAATAGAACAAACGCTAAGGGCTTTTTATTGACTCGTCAATCAATAACGTTGCCCTTGGGGGCTCCGGGGCGGTTACAGCTTGGGGACAAGGCTTGGAGGGGTCAAGCCACTGCGGTTCAGGACGGCTTCGCGCCAGGTTATGAAACTGACCGCTGCGAGGATCAGCGTCCCCCCAGCGACGACCCAGATATCGATGCCCTCTTGAAACACAAGCGCACCCAGAAGCGTGGCCCAGATCAGCTGCAGGAAGGTGACCGGCTGGGTCACCGCGACGGGTGCAGCCTGCAAAGCCAAGGTCATGAAATAGTGCCCCGCCGTTGCAAAACTGGCGATCATGAACAGCACGCCGATGTCGCGCAGGCTGGGCGGAGTCCAGACGGCGATCGCAAAAGGGATAAGAAACAACGTCGTCCAGATCGACAGATGCGCCACAACGACCGAAGGCCGCACGTCCTGCACCATCGCTTTGGCCAGCAGGTACGACCCCCCCAACATCAGCGAGGTGCCCAGCATCGCCAGATGTCCGGCGGAAATCTCGCGGAACCCGGGTCGTAGAATGATTACAGCGCCCACGATGGCGACAAGCACGGCCGCGATACGGCGAAAGGCCATCGTCTCGCCCAGAAAAAGCGCGGCGCCCAAGGTCACATAGACCGGCGTCAGGTAGTTCATCGCAGTCACTTCCGCCAGCGGGATACGGGTCATCGCAAAGAACCACAACATGACCCCGACCGCATGTACGGCCCCACGTAATCCGAACAAGGCGATATGCCGGCGGGTCAGATGCGTGGTCAGGATCGCCCGCATGGCTGGCAGCAGAAAGACCAGCCCCAAAGCATACCGCAGGAACGCAGCCTCAATCGGATCCATCGAGGTACCCAGAGACTTGACCAAGGCTGTCATCGCCACAAAGGACAGCCCGGCGCTGAACATCCAGAACATTCCGGCAAGCGGGCGGGATTGGGTGGCGATCGTTGTCATGGGTCCGGTTGAACACGGAAACCCGGCGACGAACAAGCCTCTACATTGCGACCAGCTTCCAGGCGATCGCCAACATGACAATACCGATCAGCACATCCAGCACCTGCCATGCCCTGGGCCGAGCGAAAATGGGAGACAGCACCCTGGACCCATATCCCAGAGTGAAGAAGAAAACGAAACTGGCGGACATGGCGCCGATGGCGAAACCCATCCGGTCTTCATACTGCGCCGAAATCGAACCGATCAGCACCACCGTGTCCAGATAGACGTGCGGATTGAGCCAGGTGAAGGCCAGAACGGTCAGCAAGGCCGCGCGCAGACTTGTACGCTTCGCCTCTCCGACCTCAAGCGCGGCGCCGCCGCGCCAGGCTGACGCCAGACTGCGCAGTCCGTACCACGTCAAGAACAGCGCGCCGCCGTATCGCATCATCGGCTCGAACCAAGGCGCCGCAGTTGCCAGGCTGCCGAAGCCCGCGACACCTGCGGCGATCAGAATGGCGTCCGACACGGCGCATGTCAGGCACAACACAAAAACATGCTCGCGCCGGAGCCCCTGCCTGAGAACAAACGCATTCTGAGCGCCGATTGCCAGGATCAAACTGAAGCCAAGCGCAAAGCCGGCGATGACGGATGTAGACATGGATCCTCCTGTTCAGGTCCGTTGACTACGCGACAGATACGCATGTATCAAATTAAAGAAAATGAGCCATAATTAGTCTTTCTAATGCACTTGGACCCACATCACCTGGCCGCGTTGGCCGCTATTCTGCGGCATGGCAGCTTTGACGCCGCCGCTGCGGAACTGGCGGTAACGCCATCTGCGATTTCGCAACGGATCAAGGCGCTGGAGGATCGGGTCGGCGTATCGTTGATTCACCGCGGCACGCCCTGCACCGGAACCCCGGCTGGCTTGCGGCTTGCCCGCCATGCCGAAGACATCGGCCTGCTTGAGGCGCAACTCAATCGCGAGCTTTCGCTGGAACAGGGCACAGGCCCCACCCGAGTCAGGATCGCGGTTCCGGCGGATGTTCTTTCCACCTGGTTCATAGACGCGATGGCAGCCGTTGATGATATGCTGTTTGACCTTGTGATCGACGATCAGGATCACTCGGCTGAATGGCTGCGGCGCGGGGATGTCAGCGCCGCCATCTCGGTGGGCGGGCAAACCGTCCCGGGATGCGATTCCATTGCCCTCGGCACGCTCAGATACCTGCCGACGGCAAGCCCCGAGTTCATGGCTCGTTGGTTCCCTGACGGAGTGAATGCTCAGAGCCTGTCGCGGGCACCCTGCCTGACCTTCAACAGGAAGGATGCCCTGCAAAAGGCCTGGATCCATGCGCAAACGGGTAGCCGGCTGTCTCCGCCGACCCACTTTCTGCCCTCGTCTCACGGGTTCGTAGTCGCTGCTGCCGCAGGTTTGGGTTGGGGGATGAACCCCGCGCATCTGGTCCAAAGCGCGATCGCGGATGGCCGTCTGCGCGAGCTTGTGCCCAACACCCCGCTGGATGTGCCACTGACCTGGCAGGTCGGGCGTATCCTTGCACCGGCGCTTTCACCGTTGACGCGAGCGGTCCGGAAAGTTGCGGCGCAAGTGCTGGCAAACCCGTAACACCATGCTGTGATCGATGGCTCAGGTGACGCGTTCCGCATCCTTCGGCTGCGGCGTGACCAGACGATAGCATGCGATTGCGGACCAAAAACTGCACAAGGTGAGGAAAGCGACGGCCAGTGCGACCTCGTTCATATGCGCAACCGCTGCCAACCCGGCCGACCCGACAATCGCCACGAGCCTGCAAATGCTCTTGATCGCGGCAGACGCCTTGACCCGCTGTTCCTTGGGCGCGGTGTCAATGAAATAAAGCTTGCGCGCACTGCCGATGCCGGTTGTCGCGACGGTCGCCACGAACAGGGCGATCGCGTGCAGATGAACGTCGTGGTCAAGATGCAAATAGTGAACCGCAACCAGAACGACGCCCGTCACCCCCACCATCAACGACCCGGCCACCATGACCGCCCGGTGTGACTTCATGTTCACGAGCTGCCACAAGGGCGCGGCGACCAGATAGCCGGTCGCCGACGAAATGATCAACGCCGTCAGCCCCTTTGCCGATCCATGATGCGCCTCGGCTGCGATCAACGCAAAGAACGGCACCGACAGAGAAACCCCGACCAGCGGCAGCCGCATGGTCAGATACCGCCGGAACCAGGCGAATTCGAACATGGCCCGAGCGTCCGACAGGAACTGCCCCGCAGCTCGGCGACCGGTTTGCGCCTGGGGTTGCGACCGCGACAGTTCCGCAAGGGCAAGAATGGACAATCCGGACAGCACAAAGAACCCGGCAGACACCGCGATCACGGTCGAGTGACGCGAGAATGGCGGGTTGTCCGAAGTCAGATGATGCAGCGTCAATGTCAGCCCGATGGCCCCAAGCCCCCCTGCCCCCAGTTGAAGATAGCTCATCCAGATCCGGGATTTCGAGCGCAGGTGATCCCCCCAAAGGTCAGTGAACATTAGCGCCTGGACCTCTTCGATCATGCCGATTGCAAAGAAGGCCAAGACGAAAGCCGCAGCCACCGTGGGCGAGCCCCCGATCGCCGCAACCACGATGGCTGCCAGTAGGCACGCACCAATCGCGACCTCGGTCAGGGCAATGGAACGTTTCTTCTGCTGCTTCGCGGACACAGGGACAGCAAAGAACATGTCCGAAATCATGTTGCCTGCCTGACGCACGGAAACCAGCGCCCCGGCAAGAAACATGGGCATTTCCAATGAGACCGCCAGAAACGGCAAGACGATCGAAGGGCTGCCCATCGTCCACGCCACCTGGGACAGCACGCTTTGGCTTGCCAGAACCGGCACATTCCGCCGCTCCAATTCCGTGGATTTGCCTGTCATGTCCTGTCGTGCCGGCCCCAACCTGTCTGTCGCAAGGTCTCTGCCAGCTCCTTTCTGCGCGGTTCAACCCTAAGGGTATGCGCAGGACCCACATGCGCCAAGGACCAACTGCGACGTAGGCAAAAAAAAGCAACCCGGCCGTGTTCGGCCGGGTTCCCAATACAACCGAGTGCGGCGCTTAGAGTTGCGCCATCACCTCGTCGGTGGCCTCGAAATTGGTGGTCACGCGCTGAACGTCGTCATCGTCCTCAAGCGCTTCGACCAGCTTCATCAGGCGCTGCATGTCCTCAAGGCCCAGTTCGGTGGTGGTCGTGGGTTTCCACACCAGCTTGGTGGATTCAGATTCACCCAGAGTCGCCTCGAGCGCACTGGACACTTCGTTCAGGTCGGTATCCGCACACCAGATGATATGACCGTCTTCCGAGCTCTCCACATCCTCGGCCCCAGCCTCGATGGCCGCCTCGAAGATCGTGTCGGCATCGCCCGCCGACGCGGGATAAATCACTTCGCCCTTCCGGTCGAACATGAACCCGACCGAGCCGGTCTCGCCCAGGTTTCCGCCATTCTTGGAAAAGGTCGAACGCACGTTCGACGCAGTGCGGTTGCGGTTGTCGGTCATCGCCTCGACGATCACGGCCACACCGTTGGGACCGTAGCCTTCGTACCGGATTTCTTCGTAATCCTCACCGTCGCCCGCCTGGGATTTCTTGATCGCGCGTTCGATCACGTCCTTCGGCACCGAGTTCGACTTGGCCTCTTTGACCGCCAGACGCAAGCGCGGGTTCTTGTCGGGATCGGGGTCGCCCATCTTGGCGGCCACGGTGATCTCTTTCGACAGCTTGGAAAACAGCTTGGACCGCGCGGCGTCCTGGCGCCCCTTGCGGTGCTGGATGTTGGCCCATTTTGAGTGGCCTGCCATGTTGCGTCCTCGTAATCGTGATTGCGTATTCGGCGCACATATAGACGTTTGAGGGGCAAAGGATCAAGACACCCGCTTGCTCGTGCAGTCAGCGCGTTTATGGTGGCCCAATGACGACAGATCAGATCATTCTCTTTGCACTCTTTATTACCGTATTCGGTCTGCTGCTTTGGGGGCGGTTCCGCTATGACCTTGTGGCGTTTGCCGCCTTGATGGTCGGCGTGATCCTGGGCGTTGTGCCGGTTGACAAAGCCTTTGCAGGGTTCGGCCATCCGGCCACGATCATCGTGGCGCTGGTGCTTGTGGTCTCGGCCGGGTTGGTGCGGTCGGGTGCGGTGTTCCTGATCACCCGCACGCTGGTCGATGCCTCGCGGGGCCTGGGCGCGCATATCGCGCTGATGGGCGGGATCGGAGCGGTTCTGTCGGCCTTCATGAACAACGTGGCGGCGCTTGCGCTGCTGATGCCTGTCGACATTCAGACCGCGCGCAAGGCGGGACGTTCAGTTGGGCTGACGCTGATGCCGCTGAGCTTTGCCACCATTCTGGGCGGCATGGCCACGTTGATCGGCACACCGCCCAACATCATCATCGCGTCGATCCGGCAGGAAACCTTGGGTGAGCCGTTCCACATGTTCGATTTCGCCCCGGTTGGCGGGCTGGCGGCCATCGCGGGTCTGGCCTTTGTCGCCCTGATCGGCTGGCGGCTGATCCCCAACCGGGGCGAACAGACCGAGAGTTCGGAAACGCTGGCGGAATATATCGCTGAACTGACAATCCCGGCCGAGTCACCCCATATCGGCAAGCGCGTCGCCGAGCTGGACGAGGTCGCCGAGAAATCCGACGTCGCCATCATCGGCCTGATCCGGGACGGCAAGCGCCGCTATGGCCGCGCGGCAAACGCGATCCTTCAGGAAGGCGACGCGCTAGTGCTCGAGGCCAGCCCTGAGGCGCTGGACGAGTTCCGCGCCGCGCTGAACCTGGATTTCTCGGATGCCCGCCGGCAAGAGCTACTGACAGCTGCCGGCGACGGGTTGGAGGTGATCGAAGTCGTCGTGCCCGAAAGCGCCCGCATCAATGGCCGTACGGCACAGGGGCTGGGGCTGGCCTGGCGGCAGAACACGATCCTGATGGGCATTTCCCGCCAGGGCCGGCGCATCACCCAACAGGTCCGCAAGACCGAGGTGCAGCCGGGCGACATCCTGCTGTTGCTGTGCCCCCGCGACCGGGGCGCGGACGTGACCGAGTGGCTGGGATGCCTGCCTCTGGCCCAACGCGGCCTGAATGTGACCGCAAATGACAAGGCGTGGCTGGCCATCGGCTTGTTCGCCGCCGCCGTTCTGGCCGCCAGCATCGGCCTGATCTACCTGCCGATCGCGCTGGGGCTTGTGGTGATCGCCTATGTGCTGACCAAGATCATCCCGATTACCGAGATCTACAATCAGATCGAATGGCCGGTCGTGGTTCTGCTGGGCTCGATGATCCCGCTGGGCAGCGCGCTGGAAAGCTCGGGCGGGACGGAACTGATCGCGAATGCGCTGGTCCAACTGACCGACGGCCTGCCGGCCTGGGCCATACTGACGGTTCTGATGGTCGTGACCATGACGCTGTCGGACGTGCTGAACAACACAGCAACCGCCATCGTGGCCGCGCCGGTGGGCATCCAGATGGCGCGCACGCTCGAGGTTTCACCCGACCCGTTCCTGATGACGGTGGCGGTGGCCGCCTCGGCGGCGTTCCTCACCCCGATCGGGCACAAAAACAATACGCTGGTGCTGGGACCCGGCGGCTATCGTTTTGGCGACTATTGGCGTATGGGCCTGCCCCTGGAAATTCTGATCGTGGCGGTTTCGGTCCCGGCGATCCTCGTGTTCTGGCCGCTGTGAGGGCTTGCGTGACTGCCGGACCGCGCGCTAAGGGCAGCGCATGAAACGCTTTCTGATCCTGCAGCTGCGCCCCGAGACCGATGCCTCGGACGCCGAATATGCCTCGATCCTGAACCGGTCCTGGCTGACACCCGAGCGTACCCACCGCATCCGTCTGGATTGCGAGGCCCTGCCCGAAGGTCTTGACGTGACCGACTATGCTGGCGTGATCGTGGGCGGCGGGCCGGGCTGCGTCAGCGACGACCCGGCCAGCAAATCTCAGATGGATGCCCGGATCGAGGGCGCGATCATGGGGCTGATGCCGCAGATCACGGCGCACGATCATCCTTTCATGGGCTGCTGCTATGGCCTGGGCATTCTGGCCGCGCATCTGGGCGCGCCGGTCAGCAAGGACCGCTATGGCGAGCCGGTCGGCCCGTCGCGCTGCCACCTGACCGAGGATGGCGCCCGCGACCCGCTGACCGCCGGGCTCGAGCCCGACTTCGATGCCTTCGTCGGTCACAAAGAGGCGGTGCAGGCCCTGCCCGCGGGCTGCGTGCATCTGGTCGCGTCAGACCCCTGCCCGTTCCAGATGATCCGCTGGGGCCAGAATGTCTATGCCACGCAGTTCCACCCCGAAGCCGACGCCAAGGACTTTGAGCAGCGCATCCACATCTACAAGGACCACGGCTATTTCCGTCCCGAGGACGCCCAGCCGCTGATCGAACGCTGCCACGCGGCCGAGGTCACGCAGCCCGGCGAAATCCTGCGCCGTTTCGCCCAGCGCTACGGGTGACCCAACGGCGCGGTTGCCTGACCGGGGACCGCGCGCTTAGGTTGGACCGAAACGACTTTGGGAGGGGTTGTTTTGGATCTTCTGATAAACGTGGGCCTGCCGGTTTCGCTGGCCATCATCATGCTGTCTTTGGGCATCGGGCTTGAGGCGGCGGATTTCCGGCGCGTGATCAGTCGGCGTTATCCGTTTGCGATCGGCGCGGTCTGCCAGGTCGTTCTGCTGCCGGTCGCGGCTTTCGTCACGGTCAAGCTGTTCGCGCTGCCGCCGGCGATTGCGGTCGGGTTCATGCTGCTCAGCTTTTGCCCGGGCGGCGTCACCAGCAACATCCTGTCGAAACTGGCGAAGGCCGATGTGGCGCTGTCGGTCAGCCTGACGGCGGTGATCAGCCTGCTGTCGATCGTCACGGTGCCGGTTCTGGCGGCCTGGTCGATTGACCACTTCATGGGCGAGGACGCACCTGAAGTGTCGATCAGCGGTCTTGCGCTGGCGATGTTCTTGATCACCACCCTGCCCGTCGCCATCGGCGTTGGCCTGCGCCACTTTGCAACCGCTTTTGCCAACCGGATCGACGGCCCCCTTTCCAAACTGGCCACCATCCTGTTCGTGTTGATCGTGATCGCCGCGCTGGCTGGAAACTGGCAGCTGTTCGTCGACAATCTGGGCATCATGGGCGCCGGGCTGATCTCGCTGAACCTCGCGCTGCTGCTGATCGGATTGGGGCTGGCGCGGGCGGCGAAACTGTCGTGGAATGAGGCCAAGACCATCTCGATCGAAACCGGCATCCAGAACTCGACCCTGGGCATCACGCTGGCGGCCCTGATCACCGGAACCGAAAGCGGCTTCAGCCCGCTGGCCCTGCCCTCGGCCGTCTACGGGATCACCATGTACGCCGTCGCGATCCCCTTCATCGCCTGGTACCGCAACCGCTGAAAGGACAGAGCATGACCGAAAACACTGCTGATGCGATCGTCGTGGGCGGCGGGCTGGCCGGCCTGGCCGCGGCAGCCGAACTGGGTGACCGCGGCAAGAAGGTGATCGTGCTGGACCAGGAACCCGAGCATTTCCTGGGCGGTCAGGCATTCTGGAGCCTTGGCGGCCTGTTCATGGTCGACACGCCCGAGCAGCGCCGTATGGGTATCCGCGACAGCCGCGACCTGGCCCTGCGCGACTGGATGGGCAGCGCCCAGTTCGACCGGGACGAGGACGCCTGGCCCCGCAAATGGGCCGAGGCCTATGTCGAATTTGCCGCCGGCGAGATGCGCCCCTGGCTGCACCAGATGGGCCTGCGCTGGTTTCCCGTGGTCGGCTGGGCGGAACGCGGCGGGTCCTATGCCGACGGTCACGGCAACTCGGTCCCGCGGTTCCATATCACCTGGGGCACCGGCCCGGGTGTGCTGGAGCATTTCATCCGCCGGGTCCGCGAGCATGTCAGCGCCGGCCTGATCCAGTTGAAGTTCCGCCATCAGGTCAGCCACATCATCATGCAGAACGGCGAGGCCAAGGGCGTCTCGGGTGAGGTTCTGGCCGATGACGCGGCCCAGCGCGGCGGCAAGACCAACCGCGACGAAGTGGGCGAGTTCGAGGTCTACGCCCCATCGGTCATCGTCACCTCGGGCGGGATCGGCGGCAATTTCGAGATGGTGCGCCAGAGTTGGCCCCGCGACCGCTTGGGCGAACCGCCCAAGGACATGGTGGCGGGTGTGCCCTTCCATGTGGATGGTCGGATGATCGCGATCAGTGAAAAGGCCGGCGGCCACGTGATCAACGGCGACCGAATGTGGCACTACACCGAAGGCGTGCGCAACTGGAACCCGATCTGGCCCGCGCATGGTATCCGCATCCTGCCCGGCCCCAGCTCCATGTGGTTCGATGCGCGCGGCAACCGGCTGCAGCCCCCCTGCCTGCCCGGGTTCGACACGCTGGGCACCCTGCGCGAGATCCTGAAAACCGGCTATGAATACAGCTGGTTCGTTCTGACCCAGAAGGTCATCAAGAAGGAATTCGCGCTGTCCGGGTCGGAACAGAACCCCGATTTCACCTCGGGCAGTTGGAAGGAGGTCATCCGTCAGCGGGTCCTTTCGGGGTCGAAGGCCACCGGGCCGGTCGAAGCGTTCAAGGAAAAGGGCGAGGATTTCGTCGTCGCCAACACGCTGACCGAATTGGTGAACGGGATGAACCATCTGGGCGGCGGCCTGATCGACGAGGCGCATCTGCGCGCCCAGATCGAAGCCCGCGATTCACAGGTGGACAATCCGTTCTCGAAAGATGCTCAGATGATGGCGATACTGGCGGCGCGGAACTATCGCGGTGACAAGCTGATCCGCACCGCCAAACCGCACAAGTTCCTCGATCCGAAAAACGGTCCGCTGATTGCGGTCAAGCTACATGTGCTGACCCGCAAGACGCTGGGCGGTTTGCAGACCAATCTGGACAGTCAGATGATCGGGGCCGATGGTCAGGTGGTGCCCGGCCTGTTCGCGGCCGGCGAAGTCGCGGGGTTCGGCGGCGGAGGCTATCACGGCTACAACGCGCTTGAGGGCACGTTCTTGGGCGGATGCATCTTCTCGGGCCGCAATGCCGGGCGGTCGAGGGCCGTCGCCTGACGGCCCTTGCGCGCTATTGGTCGCGGCGGAACTGCAGCACCGGCTCTCCATCCGCATCAAGCAGAACCAGCGTGTCCCCGCGCTGAACAAAGCTTGCAACCTTTGGCAGAGCAGCCAGGAATTCCCGCTCGACCTCGTCCAGCGGCGGCGGGCAGGCCATCAAGGTGGCGGCCATGTTGTCGGGGAAGGACATCGACTTGCCCGTTATCTCGGCCTGTCCGCTGAACCGGTTGCAACCGCCTGTTCCCCCAAAGGCTCCGCCCTCGGCAAAGGTAATCTGCGGGCGTTTCTCGGTGTCCAGCGCAACGCCGTTCACCTCGGTTGCGGTCCATTGCGTGTTCTCAAGCATCGCCGCACCCCGTTCCTGCACCTTGACCATGACCAGATCGACCGAGTTTCCGGCGTCGTTGGTCAGAACCGGGTAAGCGGTATCGGTGGTGAACAGCAGCTTGCCGTCCTGATGCACCGAGGCTCGCACCACATAGCGGTGCCGATCCTGAACCAACGCGTCGTCATAAGTCAGCTCGAACTGGGCAGGCACGCCCGTCAAAGCATAGCGCTGCGCAGCCAGCGTGACGGCTGGCGCGTCAGCCAGTGAAACGTCCTGCAGTTCGACGAACAGGGTTGCCCCGGGCGGAACCGCGATACGTTCGCGATATGTGGCTGTTCCCTCGACGGTCCCCGCCTGGGCGGCGCCCCACACGGCTGCCCACAACGCGGTTCCTGCCAGCAGGTTTTTTGCGGTTTGCATTGTCCGATCCCTTTGTCACCAGTTTCCAGCACAAAAGATCGGGACATCAGCGCGTTTTACAAGGTTTTTCAGTTCCAAACGGCAAATTCGTGCCGGAGATCAAAGCGGCCAGAGGAACGGGATGATCAGCGAAGCCAGCAATCCAACCGTCAGGTTCAGCGGAATCCCGACCTTCATGAAGTCCGTGAACCGGTACCCACCGGGGCCGTAGACCATCATGTTGGTCTGATACCCGATCGGCGTCGCAAACGAGGCCGAGGCCGCGACCATCACCGCCACCACCAGCGGGCGGGGGTCCACCCCCACAGCCTGCGCCAGACCGATGGCGATCGGCGTGACGACAACCGCCACGGCGTTGTTCGAGACCAGTTCCGTCAGCACAGAGGTCAGCAGATAGATGGCCCAGACGATCAGGAACGGCGGCAGGTTGGCAAAGGACGGAGCAATCGCGTTGGCGATCAGGGTGACCGCACCCGAGCTGTCCAATGCAGCCCCGATGGCCAGCATGGCAAAGATCAGCGCCAGCAGACGGCCTTCGACAAAGGAAAACGCCTCGTCCGCGTCGATGCATCGCGTCAGCAGCACAACCGCAACCGCCAGAATCGAGAGCAGGAAAATCGGCGCCACACCAAGCGCCGCCAACACCACGATCCCAATCAGCGCAGCAATCGCGATCGGAGCATGACCGCGCCGGAAGGCGCGGGCCGACGGCTGGGTGACGTCGACCATGTCCATGTCGGCAGCCAGTTTGCTGATATCGGCCGGCGAGCCTTCGAGCAGCAGCGTATCACCGACCCGGACGACCAGATCGTCAAGTTGCCCCCCGATATTCTGATTGCGCCGGTGCACGGCCAAGACATAAACCCCATAGCGACGACGCAGCCGCAACGCACCCAATGTGCGCCCGACCATGCGACAACCGGGGGTGATCAGAACCTCAACCGTGCGTGTTTCGACCGCCGAAACCTGATCAACGCGTTTGAGTTCCTTGTTGCTTTGCAGGCTCAGCAGCTCGGTCATTTCCGTGCGCAACACCACGCGGTCACCAACCTTCAGTTCGACCCCTTTCAGGTTCCGCCGCAACGACTCGTCGCCGCGGATCACGTCGATGAGCCGCACGCCCGGACGTTTGAACAGCTGCACGCCGGTCACTTCACGGCCGATCAGGTTGCTGTCGGGCGGAATGACTGCTTCGGTGAAGAATTTCATCTTCGACCGATCGCTGAGCATGGTTGCCATGCTGTCACGCTCGGGCAGAAGGCGCGGCGCGATGAAGCGTAGGTAAATCATGCCGTAAATGACAAGAATGATGCCCAACGGCGTGACCTCGAAAATCGTGAAGGCCGGCAGGCCCTGTGCCCGGGCCACACCATCGACCAACAGGTTCGTCGAGGTTCCGATCAGGGTCAGCGTCCCGCCGAGAATCGCAGCGTAGCTGAGCGGGATCAGCAGCTTGGAAGCCGAAATATTCAACGTGCGGGCAATCTGTATGAACACCGGGATCATCACGACGACGACGGGCGTGTTCGAGACGACCGCCGAGGCCAGGACAACAAATGCCATCAGCAAACCGATGGCAATGCGCGGGTTGACCTGCGCCTGTTTCTGCGCCGTCGCTGTAAAGGCGTGCAGGGCACCGGTCCGGACCAGGGCGCCCATGATGATGAACATCGCCGCGATGGTCCAGGGCGCCGGGTTCGACAGAACCGCCAGTGCGCTTTGGTATGGAAGCACGCCGGTGACCAGCATCACCGAGACGCCGCCTATGGCAACGACCTCGGTCGGATAGACCTCGCGCATGAACATGACGAACATGCCCGCAACAACCGCCAGCGCAAGTATCGCGCTGCCCATATCTGACAATTGAAGGAGTTGCATTCGTGGTGTTCTGTCCGAAACCTGTCCCGGCCCAAGCGCCTGAGAGTCAGTTTCACGTATTGCAGGCCGCAGAGCAAGCCTGACGTGCGTTCACGGTGCAGCCTGCTGCAGGCGCCCGCCAACCCGGACCATGCTGATTGTCTTGGCTTGCCCGTCACGGTCATCAGTTTCTACGAAAACGCCGCTTAGCGTCGCTTCGCCATTGGCCGGGGTAAACCGTGCCTTGGGCATCCCCGTGATGAAGCGACGCATCGGCTCCTGCTTGTCCATACCGATCACCGAGTCATAGTCGCCGCACATGCCCGCATCGGTCAGGTAAGCGGTGCCGCCAGGCAGGATCTGGGCATCGGCGGTCGGAACATGGGTATGGGTTCCCACGACAAGGCTGGCGCGTCCGTCGCAGTAGTGGCCCATGGCCATCTTCTCCGAAGTCGCCTCGCAATGCATGTCCACGATGATGGCCTGCGCCTGACCGCCCCGCGGGTGAGACTTCAGGATCGGTTCCACCGCCGAGAACGGATCGTCGAACGGCCGCTTCATGAACACCTGTCCCAGCACCTGAACCACCAACACCTTGCGTCCGCCCGGCGCGGTGAACAGTCGATGTCCGCGACCGGGAGCACCCTTGGCGAAATTAACAGGGCGCACGATCCGGGGTTCGCGTTCGATGAATTGCAGCATGTCTTTCTGGTCGAAAGCGTGGTCGCCCAACGTCAGGCAATCTGCGCCCGACTCCAGCAGCAGCTTGGCATGATCGCCGGTCAACCCCATGCCGTTCGAGGCATTCTCGCCGTTGACCACCACGAAATCCAGCCGCCACTCGTCGCGCAGACGGGGCAGATGCTGTTGAACGGCGGCGCGGCCCGCGCGCCCCATCACGTCACCCAGGAACAAGATTCTCATATCGCGGTCCTAGGCCCTGCAAACGGCAATAACAAGGCGGAACGATGCAATTCGCGGGCCGCATGCGGGTTGAATTCCGGTGGAAACCTGCAATTCTGGCGCAATCGGTTTTTTCACTCGGAGATTTCGATGAAACGCATAGTCCTGACCGCAACTGTCTCTCTCGCTATATCGGGCAGCTTTGCTCACGCGACGACCAAGACCACAATGGCAAATCCGGCCGCGACCTTCTGCATCGAAAACGGCGGCGAATATCAGATCCGCAAAAACACCGATGGATCGGAATACGGCGTGTGCATCCTTGAGGATGGAACCGAGGTTGATGCCTGGGACTATCTGCGGAGCCACTTTGAGAACTGACGCCTAAAACGTCAGGACCCTGGTCTCGGTAACGATCATGTCCAGCGGCTGGTCCGTCGGTTCCAGCGGCAAGGCTTCGGCCTCTTGCGCGTCGAAGGCGAAACCGATGGCCAATGTGGGACGTTTGGCGCGCAGCCCTTCAAGCGTGCGGTCATAAAACCCGCCCCCATAACCCAATCGCCCGCCTTGCGGATCGAATGCCACAAGGGGCACGATCAGGATTTCAGGGTCAAAATAGTCGTCCGTCTCGGGCACCTTGGCGCCAAATGGACCATCTTTCAGCGGCCCTTCGGGTGTCCAGCGCGAAAACCGCAGAGGCCGTCCGGCGCCTTGGATGACCGGAACACCCACGGGACCATAGGCTGCGGCCTCGGCCATCGCGGGCAGAGGGTCGATTTCGGTGCGGATCGGCATGTAGCCAGTCAGCGGAACCCCACGAAATCCGGCCAGCACCTCGGACAGGCGGCCCGCGGCGGCCGGCGGCCCCGCGTCAAAGGCCGCTTTGCGTCGGGCAAAGGCAGCCTTGCGCGCTGCGGCCTTGATTTCGGTCAGATCGGTCACAGCAGCACCACGCTCGCAAGCCCTAGAAAGATGAAGAACCCCATCACATCCGTCGTCGTCGTAACGAAGGTTCCCGAGGCCAATGCCGGGTCTACACCCAGGCGATCCAGCACCACTGGTACTACCGTACCCGCGAACCCGGCGATGATCATGTTCACGACCAAGGCGGAACCGATCACGACACCCAGCAGCGGGGATTCAAACCACATCATCCCCACCGTCCCCAGAACGATGGCGAAACACAGCCCATTCAACATGCCCACCAGCAATTCTCGGCGGATGACTCGCGCCACGTTCGAGCCCGTCAGGTCGCGGGTCGCCAACGCCCGTACGGCAACGGTCAGCGACTGTGTTCCGGCGTTGCCACCCATCGAGGCAACGATGGGCATCAGAATTGCCAGCGCCACGATCTGCTCGATTGCCGCCTCGAACTGTGAAATCACCAGCGAGGCACAAATGGCAGTACACAGGTTGACCGTCAGCCAGGGCAAACGACGACGACTGGTTGCTGCAACACTGTCTGAAATCGAGCTGTCATCACTGACACCTGCCAGTCGCAGCATGTCTTCCTCGATTTCTTCATCCAGAACGGCCATCGCGTCGTCAATCGTGATGACCCCGACCAGCCGTTTGTCACTGTCCACCACCGGCGCGGAAATCAGGTGGTATTGGTTGAAAGCATAGGCAACGTCTTCTTCATCCTGATCGACCGGGATGATGTGGAACTCGTCCTCGGCGATGTCCTGCAACTTGGTATCGCGCCGCGCGGCCATCAACTTGCCCAACATGACTTGCGCCACCGGCTTCAGCCGCGGATCGACCAGAACAACGTGATAAAACTGCTCGGGCAGATCGTCCTGCGATCGCATGTAGTCGATTGCCTGCCCCACCGTCCAATGATCGGGAGCCATTACCACTTCGCGCTGCATCAGTCGGCCTGCCGAGTTCTCGGGATAGGCCAGCGCCTGCAGGGCCGCGATCCGTTCCGAGGCCTCAAGGGCCTCCAGCACCGCTTCCTGCTGCGGCTCCTCCAGATCCTCCAGAAGGTCCACGACATCGTCGCTTTCCATCTCTCGTACGGCCTCGGCCAGAACGTCGGGCCGCAGAACTCCAATGACCTCTTCGCGGACGGATTCGTCCAGTTCAGACAGAATGTCCCCGTCGAATTCCCGGTCATACAGGCGGATCAGCCGCGTCCGGTCGTAGGGGTTGATCTGTTCCAGAAGGTCGGCAATATCGGCCGCGTGCAGCGGCTCCATCAGCTCGATCAGCTTCTCGCGATCCTCGACATCCACGGCGTAAAGGATTGCGGCCACCGTTCGCCGGTCCAGCGCATAGACGTCATCATCGCGGGAGGGGTCGGTTCTGTTGTCTTCGGTGCCGGTCGTCATGCGCTGCCCCTTGTTCTGGGAATTGGCCCCTAAATAGAAGAAGCTGCTACCGGAAAACAATGACAATGGTGCGATTTACCCGCATCTTTCACATGCCTATGCTGCAAGCCAGATTCACCAAGGCGGAGATCACGGCGGATGGCGCAAAAGACGCTTCTGACAGGGCGCGTACTGAGTTTCGAACACTCCCCCTTCGAAACGCAACCGGATCAGGCGGTCCGGCTGCACGAAGCCGTTCTGATCGAGGGCGGGAAAATCCGGGAGTTGGGAAGTACCGCTGATTTGCAAACCGCGCACCCCGAGGCGGCCATTCATCACCATGGCGAAAACCTGATCCTGGCTGGTTTCATCGACCCCCATGTCCACTACCCCCAGACGGCGATGATCGCGAGTTGGGGCAAACGGCTGATTGATTGGCTGAACACCTACACTTTTCCAGAAGAGATGAAGTTCGGTGATGCAGACTACGCTGCCGAGATTTCGAACCGATATCTTGACCTGACCGCCGCACACGGCACCACGACCATGTGCAGTTTCTGCACCATTCATCCCGAAAGCGTCGATGCCTTTTTCACGGCCGCCCAGCAGCGCGGTCAGCGTGTCGTGGCCGGGAAGACCTGCATGGACCGCAACGCGCCCGAAGGTCTTCGGGACACGGCCCAAACAGCCTATGACCAGTCGAAGGCTCTGATCGGAAAATGGCAAGGTGTCGACCGGATTTCCTATGCGATCACGCCGCGGTTTTCCCCGACCTCGACCCCCGAACAACTTGAGGCGATGGGTGCGCTGTGGGCAGAACACCCAGATTGCCTCATGCAGACGCATCTCAGCGAGCAGACGGACGAAATCGAATGGGTTCGGTCGCTGTTCCCCGAGGCGCGCGACTACTTGGACACCTATGAAAAATTCGGACTGCTCGGCGCGAACGGCCTCTATGGTCACGTGATCCATCTGGAACCGCGCGAGCGAGACCGCCTGCGTGAGGTCGATGCGTCGCTGATCCATTGCCCCACCTCGAACACTTTCATCGGTTCGGGTCTGTTCGATTTGCACGGGCTGATGCGGGATGGCCATCGTATCGGCCTGGCAACCGACACCGGCGGCGGGTCCAGCTTTTCCATGTTGCGGACCATGGCGGCCGCCTATGAAATCGGCCAATTGCGCGGACATCCGCTGCACCCGGCGCAACTGCTGTGGCTGGGCACCGCAGGCTCGGCCCGGTCGCTGCGGATGGACGACCGCATCGGCAATATCGCCCCCGGAATGGAGGCGGACCTGATCGTGCTCGACCTCGCCTCGACCCCCGCGATTGCCCAGCGAGAGGCCAATGCCCAGTCCCTTTGGGAGGCGGTGTTCCCGACAATAATGATGGGAGATGACCGCGCCATCGCCGATGTGTGGATCGGCGGACGGCGCGTTTCGACCTGAAGGCAGATCAGCCCTGCAATGCGAGGGCCAACCTGTTCTGCCGTTCGATCGCGCGCGGCAGGTCGAATGTGGCAATGTTGCCGTCCCGGACGACCTGTCGCCCCTCGACAAACAGGTGTTTGACGTGCACCGGACCTGCCAGCAGCAAGGCGGCCGGGTCCCAACTGCCCGCGCACTCCACACCCCTTGTGTCCCAAACAGCGATATCCGCGCGTTTGCCCGGCATCAGGCGGCCGCAGTCCGGCCGGTTCAGCACGTCCGCCCCACCCCGCGTCGCGATTTCCAGAGCTTCGCGCGCGGACATGGCATCGGCACCGTTCGCCACGCGTTGCAGAAGCATCGCCTGCCGCGCCTCGGCCATCAGGTTGCCGCTGTCGTTGCTTGCGGAACCGTCAACGCCCAAGCCAACCCTGACCCCGTTGTCACGCATCGCGCGCACCGGCGCGATCCCCGAGCCCAGACGGCAATTCGAGCAGGGACAGTGCGCAACCCCGGTGCGTGACCGAGAGAACAGGTCGATCTCTGCCCCGTCCAGCTTCACGCAATGGGCGTGCCAGACATCGGGGCCGGTCCAGCCAAGTTCCTCGGCATACTGGCCGGGTCGACAGCCGAACTGGGACTCTGAATACAGGATATCCTCGTCGTTTTCTGCCAGATGGGTGTGCAGCATGACCCCTTTGTCCCGTGCCAGCAGTGCGGCGTCGCGCATCAGATCCCGACTGACCGAGAAGGGCGAACAGGGCGCAAGTCCAACCCTGCACATTGAGCCTTCGGACGGGTCATGGAACGCGTCGACCACTCGGATCATGTCATTCAGGATGTCGGCCTCGGCCTCGACCAACGTATCGGGCGGCAGACCGCCGTCGCTTTCGCCGATGCTCATCGCCCCGCGGGTCGGATGGAACCGCAGCCCCACCTCTGCAGCGGCCGCGATCGTGTCATCCAAGCGTGACCCATTCGGATACAGGTACAGATGGTCGGAACTGAGCGTGCAGCCCGACAAGGCCAACTCGGCCAGACCGATCTGAGCCGAAGTGAACATCTCGTCGGGACCGAACCGCGCCCAGATCGGATAGAGCGTCTGCAGCCAGCCAAAGAGCAGCGCATCCTGGCCCGCCGGAACAGCTCGGGTCAGTGTCTGGTAGAGATGGTGGTGGGTATTGACCAATCCCGGCGTCACGACACAGCCGCCAAGGTCATGCACCTCTCCGTCGGTGGTCAAATCTTGGCCGATGCGGGCAATTTGCCCGTCACGGATCAGCAAATCTGCGCCGGCCAGTTCTTGCCGGCTGTCGTCCATGGTCAGGATCGCATCGGCGTTTCTAAGAAGGATTTCGGGCATCTCGCACTCCTGCATCTGCCCGCCTCATGCCAGAAATGCGTGTGCCGGTGGAAAACGGGCGCAAGAACCGGCGCATAGACCCTAATCAATCGCGGCCGCAGCGGCAACCGTCGTCAGAAGTCGCGCAGAATCTCGAGGGCCGCGGCGTGGATTTCAGGGTTCGCAGCCGCCAGTGCCCGCCCCCCCTGATGGGCCGGCCCGCCCTGCCAGTCGGTCACTACGCCGCCGGCGGCCTCGATCACCGCTATCGGTGCCTGGATGTCATACGCGTTCAGTCCAGCCTCGATCACCAGGTCGACCTGCCCGGCCGCCAGCAGCGCGTATGCGTAGCAGTCCATGCCGTAGCGCGTCAGTTGCACCTGTCCAGCCACGGCGCGAAAGGCGTCTCCTTCGGCGGTCGTGCCAACTTCGGGGAATGTCGTGAACAGGATTGCGTCCCGCAAGGCATCCGTCCGACGGGTCGCCAAGCTGGTTCTGCCCAGAGGACCGGTCATGAACGCACCGTCTGCATGACCCACAAACCGTTCGCCGATATAGGGTTGGTCAATCACCCCCATGATCGGCCCGCTATCGTCGCCTAGCGCGATCAGAACGCCCCATGTCGGTGTGCCGCTGACGAAACCGCGGGTGCCGTCGATCGGGTCCAACACCCAGGTAAGCCCCGATTTGCCTTCGACCGCACCGTACTCCTCGCCCAAGATGCCGTCGTCGGGGCGGAGCTCGGCCAGAACGGATCGCATGGCCTGCTCGGCGGCGCGATCGGCCACGGTCACCGGGTCATACCCGCCTTGCAGCTTGTTTGAGGTTTCAAGATTCGACTGGCGAAAATACGGCAAAATGGCCGCACGCGCCGCGTCGGCCATTTTCTCGGCAACTTCAAGGTCACTTGCAGAGGCTTTGGTCATACGCCACTGGTGCGCTCAGCCCTGTGCGAAGTCAAGCCCCGGTCTCAGGCCACGTCGCTGAGAACGCGCGCAAGCTCAAACAGGCGTCGACGCTGGTTTTCCGGGATCGCGTAGTAGGACCGAACCAGATCCAACGCTTCCTTGTCGCCCATCAGATCAGCAGGAACCGATTTTTTGCCCGAGTCTTCCTTCTGGGCATCCTCCAGACCTTCAAAGAAAAAGCTGACCGGAACGTCCAGAGCTTCGGCAATGTCCCACAGGCGTGATGCGCTGATGCGGTTGGCCCCGGTTTCGTATTTCTGGATCTGCTGGAACTTGATACCGACCTGCTGTGCCAGCTGCTGCTGCGTCATGCCAATCAACCAGCGGCGATGCCGTACGCGCTTGCCCACATGGACATCGACGTGATGGGTCATTGGTATTCTCCTCTGTTACACACAACCGCCCGGGAAAACGCTAACTGAACCATGACCGCACACTAGCGAGACGCTTGTAAAGAACTCTCTAATACGGAACGTGCCCCCCGAAACAGCACTGACAAGCAATATTGCCGCTTTTTGGAAAATTTTCAAGATGGTTGAATCTGCGCGCCTGAAGGAAGGTTTACGGTTGTGCACGATTTGGCCAGTGCGACAAAGACGCCCCGGCCATTCCCTTCCGGAATGATTGACAAGTCAGGGGAGGCCCCGATCAATTGCGCCAACATGGAGATTTGAGATGCTGGCCTACCAGATCCAGTCTGCCGGAGGGCAGGCCAAATTGCGCGAGATACCCGTGCCCGCACCCGCCGAAGGCCAGATCCGCGTGGCCATTCGCGCCTGCGGGCTGAACTTTGCCGATCTTCTGATGCAGAAGGGCACGTACCAGGATACGCCAGCGGCCCCTTTCATCTTGGGGCTTGAGGTTGCGGGGGTCGTAGACGCAATCGGCGCAGGGGTCGGCCATCTGAAGCCCGGAGACCGGGTCGCGGTATACTCAGGCCAGGGTGGATTGGCGCAATTCGGGGTTTTTGACGCCGACCGTGCCGTGGTCATCCCCCAGTCGTGCAGCTTTGAAGACGCGGCGGCCATCCAGATCGCCTACGGAACCAGCCATATGGCGCTGGACCATCGGGCGCGGCTGCAGACGGGCGAGACCCTCTTGGTGACCGGTGCCGCCGGCGGGGTCGGGCTGACGGCGGTCGAGATTGGCAAGCTTATGGGCGCGACGGTGATCGCACAGGCCCGGGGCGCCGATAAACTGGCGGTCGCCCGCGCGGCCGGGGCCGATCACCTGATCGACGCGGACGAAGATCTGCGCGAGCGCGTGCTGGCCTTGGGTGGCGCAGACGTCGTCTATGACGCCATCGGTGGCGACGTGTTCAAGGCTGCCTTCCGGGCGACCAATCCCGAAGGCCGCCTGCTGCCGATAGGTTTTGCCGGCGGCGAAGTCCCGCAGATACCGGCCAATCACTTGCTGGTGAAGAACCTGACCGTGATCGGGTTCTACATCGGTGGCTATCTGAGGTTCCGGCCCGAGGTCGTTCGCACCAGCTTTGAGACCCTCTTCGCCTGGCATGCCGAGGGACGCATCCGGCCCCATATCAGCCATACCCTGCCGTTGTCCGAAGTGGCGCAGGGCATGGCTCTGCTCAAGGAACGAAAGTCGACCGGGAAAGTCGTCATCACGATCTGACCGGATCAGCCCACCACGGCGCGCAGCGGTGTTCCGCCAAGCATGTGGAAGTTCTGCCGCACCAGCGCGGCGAGGGCCTCAACCACTTCGCCGCGCCCCTGATCGCCTCCGTAAAGGTTGATCATATGCGCCGGCAATTCGGGCAGAACCCCACCTGAATCGATCTTCTCCAGATGTGCCGCCTCGGTCCCCTCAAGCATGGCGTGGACGGCGAGGTCCGCGCTGACGGTTGCCTCGATCGTGCGGTCGTTCTCGGTTTCGACCGACAGCTCCCATGGAATGCCTGCCGCATCCAAGGCGGCAATGACCTGAGGCCGGAAGAGGCAGCGCCGACCCAGCGCCAGAGGAAGCGGCCGGCGCCGCCAAGCCGAGCCTCCTGAAGCGCCGATCCAGCGCAGGGGCAGCTCTGCAATGGTTTCCCCGCCATCCGAGTTCGCAGCCTCGGTCGTCAGGATCACGTCGCATTCGCCACGCCGAAACATCTCTTTCAACTGGATTGAATAGGATGAAACCAACTGCACCCGCACGCGCGGGAAGTCGGCATTGAACCGCTGCAGAACCCGTGGAATAGCCGGGTAGACGATATCGTGCGGCACCCCGAGCACCACCTCGCCTTCAAAGGCTTGATCGGTCAGTTTCGAGATGACCTCGTCATTCAACGCCACCATTCGCCGGGCATAAGCCAACAGCTGTTCGCCAGAGGCCGTCAACGCGATGGTCCGCCCAGACCGGTCCAGCAATTCCAGGCCCAACAGCTCTTCCAGACGCTTCAGCTGCATGGACACAGCCGACTGAGTCAGATGCAGGAAACCGGCGGCGCGCGTCACGCCCCCGTGGTCCGCGACCGCCACGAATGAGCGCAGGGTGGTGATGTCCAGGTTCCGCATCATCAACAATCCTTATGGATCAATTCAAAAACATTCATTTTTAAAATATGCCACAACCCGCCATATAGTTCAAGGAAGTTGATGCGAAAACAGCTTTACATCACCGACCGATGAAAGGACATAAGTCATGACTCAAATTGCAGCACACCGACCCTGTGCCTCGACATCGATCAGAACGGGCAATTGGTTTCAGCGTATGCTTGCGGCCGCTCATCAACGGCGGGAGCTGGCTCGGCTGGATGACCGCGCCCTGCAAGACATCGGGATCACCCGATCAGAGGCCCTGACAGAAGCATCCCGCCCGTTCTGGGACGCGCCCGAAACCTGGCGCAAGCGGCCCTGAATGCGCAACCTGGAACGGATTTCAGCGCCACCTTCCAAAGCGGCGCTGAAATTGTTGACCATATTGCTGAGTTTTGGCCCCAAAACCCTTGAAACATGCGCTACACTCTCCGATATTTGCAGGGAAATCGCCCCGCAACCGGGGGCTGAAAGCTGAATCCAAGGGAGACCTCTATGGCACAATTCGATACGATCCGGACGGCGACTGGCGCGCGCGCTGCCGAGATTGACGAGGGCCTGCGCGCCCACATGAACAAGGTCTACGGCACGATGTCCGTGGGCATGCTGATCACCTTTGCGGTTGCATGGGCCGTCGGCACCAGCCCGCAGCTGCTGTCGGTATTCCGCGATCCGGTGACCCTCAGCCCGAACATTCTGGGCTGGATCGTCATGTTCGCCCCGCTGATCATGGTGTTTGCCTTCGGCGCGGCCATCAACCGCCTCAGCGCAGCTGGCGCCCAATTGTTCTTCTACGCCTTTGCGGCGGTGATGGGCCTGTCGCTCAGCTGGATCTTCGTGGCCTTTACCGGCATTTCGATCGCCCAGGTCTTTCTGGTGACCTCGATCGCCTTCGCCGGTCTGTCGCTGTACGGTTACGTCACCAAGAAGGACCTGTCCGGTATGGGCACCTTCCTGATGATGGGTGTGATCGGCCTGATTGTGGCCATGGTCATCAACCTGTTCCTGCAATCGCCAGCCATCATGTTCGCCGTGTCGATCCTGGGCGTTCTGATTTTTGCGGGCCTCACCGCCTATGACACCCAGAAGATCAAGACCACCTACATTCAGATGGCCCATGCGGGCGATCAGGAGTGGCTGGGCAAGGCCGCCATCATGGGTGCGCTGAACCTGTACCTGGACTTCATCAACATGTTCATGTTCCTGCTGCAGCTGCTCGGCAATCGCGAGTAAGACTGCCGGAACACCAAATCAAAGGGCGGGCCCGAAAGGCCCGCCCTTTTTTGTTCCGGCGTCAGCAAAGCCAGCCCAAAGAAAAAGGCCCCAGCCAAATGGCAAGGGCCTTACATCATTGTAATCGCAACGGATCCGATCAGCTGCAGTTCAGCGGAACCGCGAAACCCGAGCTGCGCGACGACCCGCCCTTGCGGTATACGTCGCCGGCAGGCAGACATCCGGTAAAGCGCTCGGTCTGGCTGCCGAACGCGGCCCCAACCGAGTTATCCACCTTGGTGCTGTTGTTTTCGGTGCGCAACACGCCGAACAGGGTTCCGTTCACGCTCACCGTGCTCAGGAACATGGTGCTGCTGCTGCCGGTCAACTGTACGGCCGTGGTGTCGGACCGTCCGCCATTGTCTATGGCAACGCCCGCGACCTTGTCGAATTCTGTCTTGTCAGTGCTGGCCTGAATGGTCGGCAATTCTGCCAACTCAGCTGGGACGTTCGTCGCAGGCGGAACAAAGGCAACGGCGCCTTTGACGTCCGAAACGGTTCTTGGTTCGCCATCAATGCCGGTGAACCCGACGCCTTGGCGGTTGAACGGGTCTTCACAGGCCGAAAGTGTCAGAATGGCGATTGCGGGCAACAAGATTTTTTTCATGGCGCTCAACATTTTGTGGCGGTTTGCTGAACCGTACTGGCAGGCGGGGCAAAAAAGCAAGCCAACACCAATCAGAATACCTGTCGGCCTGATGCGCCTCTGCAACGGCCCGAAACGGCCGGATCGGGCGGCGTCAGGGCTACACGACACGGTCAAAACAACGAAAAAGGGTCCTGCCGAAGCAGAACCCCCTAAGCTTTCGCGTCGAAAAAAGGCAGATTACTTGATCTTGCCTTCCTTGTACTCGACATGCTTCCGAACGACCGGGTCGTACTTACGAACGGTCATTTTCTCGGTCATGGTGCGAGCGTTCTTTTTGGTCACGTAGAAGTGGCCCGTGCCCGCGGTCGAGTTCAGACGGATCTTGATTGTCGTCGGCTTCGCCATGGTTATCTCCTGCGTCCGGAAAGGCAGGGGCCTTTCGGTTGAATTCCTATGAGCGTGCGCTTTTACCCGGTCGCGCGCCCGAGTCAACCGGAATCGGCGGTGTTTCAACACAAATCACAGTATCCGACACACAGTGGATCAGCGCCCGGTTTGGACAGATCACGGTTTCGTGATATGATCGCGTCACAGCATCCCAGAACGCCGCTGTCCAAGGTTGTGCGGCGTGAGGCAGCGAAACCGGGCAAGACCCTCTGTCAGCAGAGTTTTCTTGTACGTCTGCTAGGGGGAAATCATGACAGAATGGAAACTTCAGGGCGAGACGCTGGCCAATTGCAACTGTGATTTCGGTTGCCCCTGCCAGTTCAGCAGCCTGCCCAGTCACGGGAATTGCGAGGCCGTGGTCGTCTTTGACATCACAAGCGGCCATTACGGGGACACGGATCTTTCCGGCCTGCGGGCTGCGGGTGTCTACCACTGGCCAGGCCCGATTCACGAGGGCAACGGGCAGATGCAACTGATCATCGACGAACGGGCGGATGCCGATCAGCGGGCCGCCCTGCAGGCCATCATGTCCGGTGAGGACACCGATGAAATGGCCACCATGTGGTATGTCTACAGCGCCATGGCGCCGACCAAGCATGAGACACTGTTTGCTGAAATCGACGTGAACTGGAGCCGCGAAGACCGGACCGGTTACGCGAAGGTCAAGAACGTGTTCGATTTGGACGTCAAGCCGATCGCACATATCGTCTCGGGCCAACCGCATCGCGCGTCGATCCAATTGCCGTATGGATTCGAATACCGCCACGCCGAGGTCGCCTCGGGAACGGCCCGGACAAGCGGTTCAGCCATAAACCTGACCTTCGAGTCCTCACATGCCCATCTGGCGCATCTCAATATCTCGGGTCATGGCGTTGTCGGGCCATAGTGCAGACGCGTCGGAACAGGCCCGCCCTGCCCGAACGATCAGCCTCGAGCGAGTACTGCGAAAAGAACGTCTGATCGTCGCTGGAAGTGTCCTTCTGATCGTTTCGGGTGCGGTCTGGTACACGGTCGCCGGTGTCGGGATGCAGATGTCGGCCGTCGAGATGACTCGGATGGCCGGTCCAATTGGCCAGCCCATGCCGATGGGGGCCGGTGCCGTCTGGACGCTTTGGTACGCCGCATTGGTCTTTGCCATGTGGTGGGTGATGATGGTCGCAATGATGACGCCCAGCGCGGCCCCGACTGCCCTATTGTTTGTGGCGTTGAAACGGGTTGGACCCGACAGGCAGCGCAGCGCCAGCTTCGGATTGGCCTTTCTGTCGGGGTATCTTTTTGCCTGGGCCGTGTTCAGCCTTGGGGCAACCGGACTGCAATGGGGCCTGCAACAGATCGGAGCGATGGATGGCCCGATGATGACCATCCGGTCCGGAATCCTGGCGGGCATCGTTCTCTGTGCTGCCGGGATGTATCAGTTCAGCGGGTTGAAATCCGCGTGCCTCCGCCATTGTCAGAGCCCGGCTGCCTTTCTGACCCGCCACAACCGGCCCGGGCATTGGGGTGCGTTTCGATGCGGCGCCCTGCACGGAGCCTACTGCTTGGGCTGCTGCTGGGCCTTGATGGCACTGCTGTTCGTCGGCGGCATCATGAACCTTTGGTGGATCGTCGCAATCGCCGTCTACGTCGCGCTGGAAAAGCTGTTGCCCCGGGCGGGATGGCTGACGCCGGTCGCCGGTGTCGTTTTGATCGGATTGGGAGCCTGGGTGTTGATCACCGCATTGGTTTGATGCGGCAAGCCTGTCTTCCGGGCCAAGGAGCCGGCCAATTGGAGCGCTCTGCACATTTCGTTCACGAGGAGATCGTCATGCCTGTCTTCATCACTTATGCCTCTTATTCCAACGCCGGTGTCAAAGGGATGCTTAAGAAACCGGAAAACCGCACCGGGCCGGTGGCGGCGCTGCTGGAGAAGGTTGGCGGCAAACTGCTGGCGTTCTACGTGACGACCGGAAGCAATGACGTGGTGGTCATCAGCGAAGCTCCGGACGGAACGGATGCCGTGGCCGTTGGTATGGCCGTTGCGGCTTCGGGGGCGGTTTCGCGGGTCGAGACGGTTCGGGCCTGGTCGGCCGACGAATTTGTTGCCATCACCGAGAAAGCCGCGAAACTGGTCGCGGCCTACACGCCGCCCGGAGGATGAAGAAAATACGCGCGGAGGGCCTGTAAGCCGGATCCTGTTCCGGGGTTGCCCCCTTCGATGACCATTCCTCTAGGCCGAGCATTGCTGCGCGGCTCGAGCTGCCAACCCGGTCCCTCTCGGCCAAGGCGAGCCTAGCGGCGGTATCGGCTGACGCCGACCGGCCCGCGCGGGGACCCTATTCGGCATTGCTCCCGGTGGGGCTTGCCGTGCCGCCGCTGTTGCCAGCGGCGCGGTGGGCTCTTACTCCACCGTTTCACCCTTGCCATGATGTGCCAGAGGCGAACCTCCGATCCGTTATGGCGGTCTGTTTTCTGTGGCGCTTTCCGTCGGGTCTCCCCGCCCGGGCGTTACCCGGCACCGTTGCCTTGTGGAGTCCGGACTTTCCTCTCGGGCCTGAGCCCCAGCGGCCATCCGGCCCTCCGCGCGGTTGCCGGGTTAAACGTCCACCCGAATACCGTCAAGGTGTTCCATCAAACCAGCCAGTCGTTCGATGTCGCCCATGTCCTTCTTGGACAGGGGCCCGCGCCGCCATGGGGCAAACCGGCTTCTGAACGCTTTCAGCAGATCAGCGGTAGGGGATTTGGGATACCCAGCCCTCATCGCAACCAATGCAAAGTATTGGTCGTCTGGCGGCAATTCATCAAGGCATATACCCTTCAGAACGGCCGGCCCCGCTGCCATTTTTTGTTGCGCGAGACGATCCCAATCAAACTTGGGACCGGGATCAAGCTTTCGCTCGGGGGCCATGTCCGAATGGGCGATAACGTTCCAGGGCTTGATCCCCAACCGCTCTTGCAGATGTGAAAGCAGGTTTTCCAGCACCGCCATCTGCGGTTCGGAGAAAGGATGATCGCCGCGATTGTCGAGTTCGATCCCGATGGAGCGGGAATTGATGTCGCTGAACCCCCGCCACGCGCCTGCACCGGCGTGCCAGGCGCGATCTTCCTCACGGACCATCTGCCAGAGCGTTCCGTCGCAGCCGATCAGATAGTGAGCCGATACCTCGGTGTCCGGGTCGCACAAACGCTCGAGCGCGGCTTGAGCGCAGTTCATCGCGGTGTAGTGAAGCACCACCAGAGATGGCTTCAACCCATCTCGGCGGGGGCCGAAATTGGGGGATGGGTGCCAGATCGGCGAGAGCTCAGTTGCCGACGGCACTGCGGAACGGGCTGGGGTCCCAGCCGCAGGCAAATCCGTCGCCATCCGGGTCCAGGCCCTTGCGGTCGCGCTGGGGGCCTCCATTTGCCAGGAAATCGATCTGTGCCTGGTCGGGCGATGCGTAGCCCGCGCAGTTGCGTTGCGCCTTGGCCTGCAAATTGAACCCGGCTCGGCTGTAGAGCTGAGTGCCAACCGGATTGGTCGTGGTCAGAGCATATTGGACAATATTGGGCTGTCCGTCCGACCCGCGCTGAGGAACGGCCGTCGGCGCGACAACCTCGTATGTCTGACGGTTCTGCTGAATCAGCGCGGCATCATCCTGGATGCTGCGGCTGCTTGAGACAGCTGCGAAATCCTGCTCGTTCGAAATGCCGTTTGAGCTTACGGCCACCGGTGCAGTCGGCTGCGCCGATGTGCTCGCCAATGCCGCCGCGGTCTGGTTGGCAATGTCCGTGGCGCTGTCGCCCGTCGTGAAGGGGGCGGGACCGACTTCGGCATTCAACTGCTCCTGCGAAATGGCCGGAGGCGGCAGCAGCGGGTTCCCCGCGACGCCCTGCCCGGCCAGCTGCGCCTCGCGTTCGGCCTGATACTGCGGCGTGTTGAAGCCGGAGTCCGTGACTGGCGCCACGGTATCGCAAGCCGCGATGAACCCGAAGGCCGGAATGAGAAGCATTTTGCGCATGGAACTGCTCCGTCCTCGCGTTGTTACCGCTGCCTGAGGGTTACCACCATTTGCCCGGCTTGGCCACAAACCCGGCGGCATTCTCAAGCGCGTAGGCGGTATTCAGAAGGTCACCTTCTTCCCACGGACGACCGATCAGCTGCAGCCCCAGCGGCAAGCCCTGCCCGTCAAGACCGGCGGGAACCGAGATACCCGGAAGACCCGCGAGGTTGACGGTCACGGTGAACACGTCGTTCAGATACATCTGCACCGGGTCGGCCTCGGTCATTTCGCCCAGACCGAACGCCGCCGAAGGTGTCGCCGGTGTCAGGATCGCATCGACACCTGCGGCAAAGACATCCTCGAAGTCTTTCTTGATCAGGGTCCGCACCTTGCGGGCGCGGTTGTAATAGGCGTCATAGAAACCGGCTGACAGCACGTAAGTGCCGACCATGACGCGGCGCTGCACCTCGTGGCCAAAGCCCTCGGCGCGGGTCTTTTCATACATCTCGGTGATGCCGTCGCCCTGCGCCAGCTGCGCACGGCGGCCATAGCGCACGCCGTCATAGCGCGCCAGGTTCGACGACGCCTCGGCTGGCGCGATTACATAGTAGGCCGGAAGCGCGTATTTGGTGTGCGGCAGCGAGATGTCGACGATCTCGGCCCCGGCGGCCTTGAGCATTTCGGCCCCATCCGCCCACAGCTTTTCGATCTCGGCGGGCATGCCATCCATCCGGTATTCCTTTGGAATGCCGATTTTCTTGCCCTTGATGTCTCCGGTCAGCATGGCCTCAAAATTCGGAACAGCCAGTTCGGCACTGGTCGAGTCCTTCGGGTCGTGCCCACACATCGCCTCGAGCATGATGGCCGCGTCGCGCACGTTCTTGGTCATCGGCCCGGCCTGATCCAGCGAGGACGCAAAGGCCACGATGCCCCAGCGCGAGCAACGGCCATAGGTCGGCTTGATGCCGGTGATTCCGGTAAAGGCGGCGGGCTGACGGATCGAGCCACCGGTGTCGGTTCCGGTCGCTGCAAGGCATAGATCGGCTGCGACGGCAGACGCCGAACCACCCGAGGAACCGCCCGGGGTCAGCTGCGCGTCATCATTGCCGCGCCGCCAAGGGTTCACCGCATTGCCATAGACCGAGGTTTCGTTGGACGAACCCATGGCGAACTCGTCCATGTTCAGCTTGCCCAGCATCACCGCGCCCGCATCGGCCAGTTGCTGCGAGACGGTGGATTCGTATTCGGGCTTGAACCCGTCCAGAACTTTGGACGCAGCTTGCGAGGGCACGCCCTTGGTGCAGAACAGATCCTTGATACCGATCGGCAGGCCACACATGGCAGGCGCGTCGCCCGCCTTGATGCGTTCGTCTGCGGCCTTCGCACGCTCCAGCGCGATTTCCGGGGTCTTGTGCACGAAAGCGTTCAGGACATCGGCTGCGTCGATCGCCTTCAGGCAGGCCTCGGTCAGCTCGACCGAGGTCACATCTCCGTTGCGCAGGGCATCGCGGGCCTCGGCAAGGCTCAGTTTGTTCAGATCGGACATGTCTTACTCCACCACCTTGGGAACCGCGAAAAAGCCCTCGCGCGCGTCGGGGGCATTGGACAGGATCTTGTCCTGCATGTTCCCGTCGGTCACCACGTCCTCGCGCCGCTTCAGCCGCATTGGCGTCACCGAGACCATCGGCTCGACCCCTTCGACGTCAACTTCGTTCAGCTGTTCGATGAACCCCAGGATCGTGTTGAATTCCGAGGCCAGCGCGGGCAACGCGTCATCCTCGACCTTGATCCGGGCCAGTTTGGCCACCTTGGCGGCGGTGCTTTGGTCAATCGACATGGGAAACCTCATATGCGTTACAGGGGCATTTACCCGTCTGATGCAGCAGTCGCAAGACCACTGAGCCACAGCGATTTGTCCAAAGTCCACGCGGTTGCCGCCAAGCCAAACAAATTTGAATACCCGCTATGCAAAAAAGTGAACGGATTAGTTCACTTTGGCGATTGAAGCCGGCGCAAAAAGTTACTTTATGTACTGAACGAAACAGTTCAGTCCGGAGAATAATCATGAAACGCATGTTGATTGCTGTGTCCGTTGTTCTGACAACCGCTGCCGCGCCGGCGCTCGCGCTGGGGGTTCCCATGGGCGACCTGACACCGACGCTGACCTTCCCCGATCAGCACCCCTCGGATCAGGTGAGCCAGGAGAAATCTTCGCTCCGCAACTAACCCTATCGCTTCCCTGTTGGATCGGGCCGGTTCTCCCCCCTTTTTCCGCCCCGATCCTGCACCTGCCCTCGTGGCGTCGCCGGCCCTGAATGGGTCGGCGCTTTTTTGTTGAAGCACGGTGCTCTATCGTTCATTCACTCAAGAGTTTCAGGTCAGCATGACCGAATGTCCCGAGGTGCCGTTGCCAAAGCAGGAGATGCCATGACAGAGCGCAAGCAGAAGGTTCTGGATGCAATTGATACGGCCAATTCGGCCGATCCCACCCAGGAAGACGGTCGCCCCGCCGCGCTGCTTTATGGCGAACGGATGAGCGCCGAGTTGGACCGGCTGTTCCCCGACGCCTCCGAGCCGTTGCAGATCGCCGCACGCGGCCAGCATGTCGAGCGCTGGAAGCTGGCCCGCTCGGCCTATCCTGAAGGGCGCGCGGGCTATCTGGCCTGGCGCAAGGCCCAGGCCGAGCATCACGCGCAGGTCGTGGCCAAGCTGATGTCCGAGGCCGGTTACGATCAGGCCGAGATCGACGCCGCCCGTCGCATGTTGCGCAAACAGGGCATCAAGCGCGACGACGACGTTCAGGCGCTGGAGGACGTGATCTGCTTTGTCTTTCTGAAATGGTATTTTGCGCCCTTCGCCACGAAACACTCGGACGAAAAGATCCAGCGCATTGTCGAAAAGACCGCCCGCAAGATGTCGGCCGAGGCGCGCCGACGCGTGCTGGACGAGTTCGACCTGCCCGAAGACCTGGCCAGCGCCTTCAAGGATTGACGGGTCATGACTGATGACATGCAGCTGTTGATCGACCTGCACCTGCCCAACGACCGGCAAGGCCCCGGCAGCGACGCGGCAACGGAAATGGCGTTGAAGCTGGCGGGCGTGCAAGCCGATCCCGGACTGAAGGTTGCCGACATTGGCTGCGGAACCGGAGCCGCGGCCTTCTGCCTTGTGCGCCATCTGGGCGCATCGGTGACGGCAGTGGATTTCCTGCCGGAGTTTCTGGCCGAGCTGAACAGGCGTGCACAGGACTTGGGTCTGGCGGCCCGGGTTCAGACGCTTGAGGCGTCGATGGAAGACCTGCCCTTCGACGATGCCAGCCTTGACGTGATCTGGTCCGAAGGAGCGATCTACAACATGGGGTTCGAGAACGGCCTGAACGCCTGGCGTCGGTTCCTGAAACCCGGCGGGGTCCTGGCTGTGTCCGAGCTGACTTGGCTGACCGATCGACGCCCCGAACCGCTGACACGGCATTGGGATGCCGCCTATCCCGAAGTTGCGACCGCCGGACAGAAGATCCGCCAGATCGAGACCGCCGACTATGAACCTGTCGGCTATTTCCCGCTGGGCACCGACTGCTGGATGGAGAACTACTACCTCCCCCTGAAACGCAGCTTCCCTGCCTTCCTCGACCGGCACGGCAATTCCGAGCAGGCCAAAGCCATTGTCGATGCCGAACAGGCCGAGATCGCTTTGTATGAAACCTATTCCGACTATGTCAGCTATGGGTTTTATCTGGCGCGGCGTCTGCCGGACTGACCGCATCCGTCATGGCCCGGCGATAAACCTCGATCATCCAGCCCAGCATGGTGGCGTTCAGGATGTGCCACATGAAATGCGTTCCCATCGGGATGCGGGCGCAAAGCGGAGCATCGAGCGCACGGAAGGTGATCGACGCGATCAGGATCGCAGCCCCGACCGCCAGACCCCGGGCCACTTGCGGCCTGCGCACGCGCAAAAGATACGCATAGATCAGGATCAGCAACGGCACCGGAGCATAGGCGGCCGACCCGCCCAACCCGGGAACCAGCTGAAACGCCGGAATGGTCAGCGCCGCATAGGGAATGAACAAGGCCGTTAGCCCCGCCGCCTTCGGCGTGGATAGCTGCCAGATGTCCCGGTTCACCGCGAAGATATAGATCAGGATGAACAGCAAGATCGGCGTCGTATCCGCCAGCGCGGCCCAGACCTGCGCATGGGTATGAAACAGATAGCTGCCAATACCGATCACCGCCAGAATGGCGACCAGCAGGCGGGCCAAGGGCAGACCCTGCCCGTGCACCCGCCGCCACATCACCCATGCCGCCAGCAGAAAGGCCGCGTTGGTCACGGCGTTTACGGGTTCGGCCCAATAGGCCGGCGACAGGCGCTCGCAATAGCCGTCGATTTCTCGCATCCAGTCCATGGATTTTTACATAGCCGATGCTAGGCTGACCCTGAACCGGTTTCAGGAGGGTCTTTCATGAAAATCATCTGGTTGGGGCATGGCAGCTTCCGAATTCACGCGGCAGGACAGGTCCTGCTGATCGACCCCTGGCTCAGCGGCAACCCGATGCTGCCCGAGGATCAGCACGAGGCCGCCGTCCAGGGCGCCACGCATATCCTGCTGACCCACGCACATTTCGACCACGTTGCCGACGTTCTGCCGCTGGCCAAACGCCTGAACATTCCCGTCGTGGGCCAATACGACGTCATGGCGCATTGGGCCGAGGCCGAAGGGATCGAGACCATCGGCTTCAACAAGGGCGGCCGGGTCGATCTGAACGGGGTCAAGGTCGACATGGTGCCGGCCTCGCACAGCTCGACCTTTGCTACGCCCGACGGCCCGCGCGCCGGTGGGTCCGAGGTGGGGTTCATCCTGTCGGCCGATGGTCATACGGTCTATGTCTCGGGCGACACCACGATCATGGCCGACATGGAGTGGATCGGCGATTATTACAAACCCGATATCGGCATTCTGTCGGCGGGCGGCTATTTCACGATGGACATGAAAGCCGCTGCCTATGCCGCCCGGCGGTATTTCGACTTCAAGACGGTGATCCCCTGCCACTATCGGACTTTCCCGATCCTGGAACAATCCGCCAAGGACTTGGCGGACGGGCTGCCGGGCGTAACCGTCATCGAGCCCGAGGTCCTGCAGGAGATCGAGCTTTGACACCCGCGCTGGCCTTCTCGGCGGAAGAATACGCGGCGCGGCTGGCCAAGACCCGGTCCGCGATGGCCCAGCGGGGTATCGAGACCCTGCTGGTTGCGGACCCGTCGAACATGGCCTGGCTGACGGGCTATGACGGCTGGAGCTTCTACGTTCCGCAGATGGTGGTCGTCCCGCGCGACGGCGCGCCTCTGTGGTGGGGCCGGACGCAGGACAAGCCCGGCGCGGCGCAGACCACTTGGCTGGACCCCGCCGACCTGTTCGACTGGCCCGAAGAACATGTGCAGCACCCCGACCATCACCCGGTCGAGTCGTTGGCATCGCTGCTGCGCGACCACGGCTGGACGACCCATCTGGGTGTCGAGATGGACAATTATTACTACTCGGCCGCAAGCCACCGGATCCTTGAGACCGCGTTCGGCCGCGATGCGCTGGTCGACGCGACCGGGTTGGTGAACTGGCAGCGTGCGGTCAAGAGCGAGGCCGAGATTGCCTTGATGCGCAAGGCCGGGCAGTTGACCGCGCATATGCACACGGTGCTGCGCGACGGTTTCCGCGCCGGGGTTCCCAAGAACGTGCTTGTGGCCGAGGTTCAGGCGGCGGGCATCGCCGGGCCTCCGGGGCTTGGGGGCGACTATCCCGCGATCGCGCCCATCGCGCCCTCGGGGGCGGAGGCCTCGGCCTCGCACATCACCTGGAACGACCGTCCGCTGACACCGGGCGAGGCGACCTATTTCGAAATCTCGGGCTGCCACCGCCGCTATCACTGCCCGGCCAGCCGCAGCCTGTTTCTGGGCGACCCGCCTGCCGATATCCGGCGCGCGGAAACCGCGATCCTCACCGCGATCGAGGACACGCTGGCCGCCGCCCGCCCCGGCGCCACCTGCGAAGAGGTTGCCGCCTGCGTCTATGACAGCTTTGCCCGGGCCGGCTATGTCAAAGGCAATCGCACGGGCTATCCGGTGGGCCTGAGCTATCCGCCCGATTGGGGCGAGCGCACCATGAGCCTGCGCCCGGGCGACAGCACCGTTCTGCAGGGCAACATGACCTTTCACCTGATGCCGGGCCTGTGGACCCCCGATTGGGGCCTGGCCATCACCGAAACCTTCGTGGTCACGCCGAAGGGCGGGCAACCCTTGGCCGACATACCCCGCGAACTGGTCGTGAAACCGGCCTGAGCGCGCTTCAGCCCCTGGGCCCGCCGCCGTCGCGCTGCGCGGCAAAGAACTCGCGCAGCAAGCTGGCGCAGTCCTCGGCCGCGATTCCGTCATAGACGTCCGGCCTGTGGTGGGCCTGAGGGTGCGAGAACACCCGCGCCCCATGCGCCACGCCGCCCGATTTCGGATCGGCGGCCCCGTAGTAGATCCGCCGGATCCGCGCCGCCGCCAGCGCAGCGGCACACATGGCGCAGGGCTCCAGCGTGACATACAGGTCATGCCCCGTCAGCCGCTCGGACCCGACGGCCCGGCAGGCGGCGCGCAGGGCCAGGATCTCGGCATGCGCGGTCGGGTCGTGCAACTCGCGCGTACGGTTGCCGTCAGCCGCGATGATCCGCCCGTCGGGCGCCACGATCACCGCGCCCACCGGAACCTCGCCCCGATCACCTGCCGCGCGCGCCTGTTCCAGCGCCTTGTCCATATGCGTTCTGAAGACCATGCCCCTGACTGCCCCAGAAACCCACCTTTCGCAAGCCGCGCCGATGCGCTATGCGCAAGGCATGAGTAACACCCCTCCTCCCGGCGACCGGATCGCCAAAGTGCTGGCCCGCGCCGGCATCGCCTCGCGCCGCGAGGCCGAACGCATGATCGAAGCGGGCCGCGTAACCGTGAACGGCAAGACCATCGACAGCCCGGCGCTGAACGTCACGCCCAGCGACAGGATCACCGTCGACGGCAAGCCCGTGGCCGAGCCCGAGCCCGCGCGTCTTTGGCTGTATCACAAGCCAACCGGCCTTGTGACAACGAACCGCGACGAAAAGGGTCGCCCCACGATCTTCGACAACCTGCCCGAGGACATGCCCCGCGTCATGAGCGTCGGCCGATTGGACCTGAATTCCGAGGGCCTGCTGCTGCTGACCAATGACGGGGGTATCAAGCGCAAGCTCGAACTGCCTTCGACTGGCTGGCTGCGCAAATACCGGGTGCGGATCAACGGCCGCCCCAAGGACGAGGATTTCGCCCCCCTGCGCCAGGGTCTTGTGATCGAGGGCGAAAAGTTCCAGCCCATGACCGTGACGCTGGACCGCCAGCAAGGCGCGAATGCATGGCTGACGATCGGACTGCGTGAGGGCAAAAACCGGGAAATCCGCCGCGCGATCGAAGACATCGGGTTTACCGTGAACCGGCTGTTGCGCGTGTCCTACGGACCGTTCCAGCTGGGCAACCTCAAACCCGGCGAGGTCGAGGAAATCCGCCGCCGCGTTCTGCGCGACCAGTTGGGTCTGGAACCTGAAACCCCACCGGCTGCTGCGAAACGCCCAAGCCGCCCTCAAAGATCCCGCAGGCCGGTCGGCAAGAAATCACGCAATTGACGCGGGTTATCGAACCTTCCCCCTAGCGCCAAGCCCCTTGATCCCCTAGGTTTTCAAGGGGACAACCGCAGTTGGAGGACGTCATGTCCGGGACCGGAGTGCAAAAAATGGCCTACGCGGCCCTACTGGTACTGTTGTTCGGCGTCTGCACCGGTTGGCTTGGGGGGCTCTGACGCCATGGCCAAGCGATACGGCGGAAAGTTCAGCCCCGACGGCCAGTCCGACACCGACGCGCCCGCCCCGCGCGGGCAATACGATGGTGCCCGGGTGAACCCGGTCGGCGCCCGCGCCAATGTGATGTTCGTTCCGGCGATCCCGCTGGTCTTTCTGTCGCTCAACGACGGCGCGATCGGGATGACACTTGGATTGGTCGCCGCCGGCATTCTGACCGCTGCAGCCTTTCTGCTGCGCGAAGGGCTGAAAGCCGAGGATGCCTACAACGCACGTCGCACCGCGCGCCGCCCCGCCTTTCCCCGCAAGATATTTTCGTCGGTGTTGACCGGGCTGGGGGTGGGTCTGGCCGCTTATCGCAACGACTATCTGGATGCCGAGACCGCCAGCCAGGTCAGCCTGCTGGCGCCGGTCTTGTTCGGCGGCGTGGCAACGGCCCTGCATTCCGTCGCCTTCGGGCTCGACCCGATGAAAAACAAAGGCATGGAAGGTGTGGACACCTATCAACAGGACCGGGTCGCCCGCGTGGTCGAAGATGCCGAAGCCCATCTGAACCAAATGACGGATGCCATCAAACGGGCCGGCGACCGCAGGATCGAAGCCCGGGTCGAGCGGTTTCAGACCACCGCTCGCGATCTGTTCCGCACGGTCGAGGAGGACCCGCGCGATCTGGCCGGTGCCCGCAAATACCTGACCGTCTATCTGCAGGGCGCCCGCGATGCGACGATCAAGTTTGCCGATGTCTATGCGCGCACCCGCGACCCGCAGGCTCTGTCCGATTACTCGGCGCTGCTGGACGACCTCGAGCAGAATTTCTCGGCCCGCACCCGAAAGATGCTATTGGATGACCGCAGTGATCTGACGGTCGAAATCGACGTGCTGCGTGAACGACTGCAGCGCGAAGGCGTCCGGCTCGACTGACCGGCCAAACCAAGAACAGGGAAGCTTCTCATGTCTGACGAAATCAAGAAAAAGGCGGCCGAGGCCGAAACGCTGGTTCAGGAAGTTGCAGCTGTTTCATTGCCCGAGCCGAGTTCCGAGATCGTGCCGTTGGAAGAAGCCGACGAACCGGTGGGTGCCGAAATCCGCAAGCGCATGTCTGAAATCGACATGGGCGACACCAACTCGATCGTTGCTTTTGGATCGGCTGCGCAGGCCGAGCTGCAGGAAATCAGCCAGGCTATGCTGGCCGACGTGCGCAACAAAGATGTCGGCCCCGCCGGTGACAGCCTGCGCGACATCGTCACCACGATCCGCGGCTTTTCCGTGTCTGAACTGGACGTGCGCCGCGAGCGCAGCTGGTGGGAGAAACTGCTGGGCCGCGCCGCGCCTTTCGCCAAGTTCACCGCGCGCTACGAAGAGGTGCAGGATCAGATCGACCGGATCACCGACAACCTTCTGTCGCACGAACACACACTGCTGAAGGATATCAAGTCGCTGGACCTGCTGTATGAAAAGACGCTGGATTTCTACGATGAACTGGCGCTGTACATCGCGGCCGGCGAAGAGAAACTGACCGAGCTGGACAGCCATGACATCCCCGAGAAAGAGGCCGAAGTGCAGGCCGCCCCGGAAGATCAGCAGGTGATGAAGGCGCAGGAACTGCGCGACCTGCGGGCCGCCCGCGACGATCTGGAACGGCGTGTGCATGACCTGAAGCTGACGCGACAGGTGACGATGCAATCGCTGCCCTCGATCCGGCTGGTTCAGGAAAACGACAAGTCGCTGGTGACCAAGATCAACTCGACGCTGGTGAACACCGTGCCGCTGTGGGAAACCCAGCTGGCGCAGGCGGTCACCATCCAGCGCAGCGCCGAGGCCGCCGCCGCCGTGCGCGACGCCAACGATCTGACGAACGAGCTGCTGACCTCGAACGCCGCGAACCTGCGCCAGTCGAACAAGATGATCCGCGAGGAAATGGAGCGTGGCGTGTTCGACATCGAAGCGGTCAAGAAGGCCAACGAGGATCTGATCGGCACGATCAATGAAAGCCTCGCCATCGCCGACGAGGGCAAGGCCCGCCGCGCCGCCGCAGAAGAAGAGCTGAAGAAGATGGAAGCCGAACTGCGGGACACCTTGGCTTCGGCCAAGGCCCGGAAAGACGGGCTGGGCGACACGGCCGGAACCGCCGTTCCGGGCTGAGGAGAGATCGCAGGTGCGGCTTCGGAGATTTCTAGGGCACGGGTTGGGGGCAGCTGCATTGCTGATCTTGACCAATTGCGATGACGCGCTCGAGTCCTCGATTGCCCCGCAGGCGCGCCCGTCCCAGCCGCAATTGGCCAATGCTTATGTCGAACCTTCGGCGGCAAGCCAGGATCTGGCGCGTTATTATCAGCGCGTCGAGCGCGACCTGTTGACCCGAGGTCTGATGCGTACAGACGGTGGCGGGCCGGACACCCCGTTTGATGCGGATGATTTGGCCCGGAATTTCGAAGCCATCGCGTTCTACAGCGAGTATCCCGGCGCCGCCGTATCCGGCGGCAGCCAACGTACCAGCGGAAGGCTAAGCCGCTGGTCTGGCCCGGTCCGGATACAGGCAGAATTCGGGCCGTCAGTATCGCCAGACCAACGTGCGGCCGACAAGGCACAGATCCGGGCCTATACCGAACGCATGTCGTCCTTGACTGGCCACCCGATCTCGACCGCAACCAGAAACGCGAACTTCCATGTGTTCGTCGCCGGCGATGACGATACGGAATTCGTGCAAACGCGACTGCGCCAGTTGTTTCCCAATATCGGACAGGCTCAGTTGAACCTGTTTCAGGATTTACCGCGCTCGTTCTATTGCTTTGTCTTCGCCTCGGCGTCGAACGGGGCACCGAACACTTATACTGGTGCGGTTGCGTTGGTGCGGGCCGAGCACCCTGACTTGATGCGGCTGAGCTGCATCCATGAGGAAATCGCCCAAGGGCTGGGCCTGCCCAACGACAGCCCACGGGCGCGGCCGTCGATCTTCAACGATGACGACGAATTCGCCCTGCTGACCAGCCATGACGAAAAGCTGCTGACGATGTTGTATGATCCGCGACTGAAACCCGGCATGACCGCGCAAGAGGCCGCGCCGGTGGTGCGGATCATCGCCCGTGAATTGATGGGGCAGTCGCTCTGACCCCGATGACAGGAGAACCCAGATGGGAATTTTCGATTTTCTGACCGGAGAATTCATTGATGTCATTCATTGGGTGGACGACACCCGCGACACGATGGTCTGGCGGTTCGAGCGCGAAGGCCACGAGATCAAGTATGGCGCCAAGCTGACCGTGCGCGAGGGCCAGGCGGCCGTATTCGTGCACGAAGGCCAGTTGGCCGACGTGTTCACGCCCGGCCTCTACATGCTTGAGACCAACAACATGCCGATCATGACGACACTGCAGCACTGGGATCACGGGTTCCAGTCGCCGTTCAAGTCCGAGATCTATTTCGTCAACACGACCCGGTTCAACGACCTGAAGTGGGGCACCAAGAACCCGATCATGCTGCGCGACCCGGAATTCGGCCCGACCCGGATCCGCGCCTACGGCACCTACACGATCCGGGTCAAGGACCCGGCCCGTTTCCTGGTCGAGATCGTCGGCACCGATGGTGAATTCACCATGGACGAGATCAGCTTTCAGATCCGCAACATCATCGTGCAGGAATTCAGCCGGGTGATCGCGGGCTCGGGCATCCCGGTTCTGGACATGGCCGCCAACACCGCCGATCTGGGCAAGCTGATCGCGGCCGAGGTCTCGCCCGTGCTGGACGGCTACGGCCTCGAGATGCCGGAATTCTACATCGAGAACATCTCACTGCCGCCGGCGGTCGAGGCGGCGCTGGACAAGCGTACCTCGATGGGGCTGGCGGGGGATCTGGGCAAATTCACCCAGTATTCGGCGGCCGAGGCGATGACGGCGGCCGCCAGCAATCCGAACGGAGGCGGCGGCATGGGTGCCGGCCTTGGTATGGGCATGGGGATGGCGATGGCGAACCAGATGTCGAACATGGCAGCGGGTCAGCCGTCTGGCCCGTGGGGAGCGCCCGCGCCCGCTGCCCCGCAACCATCCGCGCATGTGGCCCCGCCGCCCCCACCGCCGGTCGAGCATGTGTGGCATATCGCGGTGGATGGCCAGACCAACGGTCCGTTCTCGAAGGCCAAGATGGGCCGCATGGCCAGCGAGGGAGAAATTACGCGCGAAACATTCGTGTGGACACCCGGTCAGGACGGATGGAAGAAAGCGGGCGAGGTGCAGGAGCTCGCGCAGTTGTTCACGATCCTGCCGCCTCCGCCGCCCGGCGCGTGAGGTATCGGCATGTCCGCATCGCGGAAACGCTCGAAGACAGGCGGGCGCAAAGCGCCGCAGCCTCAATTCATCTGCCCGTGCTGCGGTTATGTCACCCTGGCCGAGCGCGGGGCCTACTTGATCTGTGCGATCTGCTTTTGGGAGGACGAGGACATTCTGTACGACAAGAACCCCCGCGAGCCCTCCGCCGCCAATCACGGCCTGACGCTGGCCGAGGCGCGCGAGAATTTCAGGGTGATCGGGGCCTGCGAGGCCGCGATGCTGCCGCATGTCCTGCCTGAGGAGCAGCGCGCAGCCTATCTTCACTTTCCCCTCGACACGTGACCACCCATGACACAGCCCCCTGCCCCGCCACCCGGTTCTGCGGAACATCGTTTTCCATGTGACAATTGCGGCGCGGACTATCGGTTCGATCCGCAATCCGGCACCCTGACCTGTGACCATTGCGGCCATTCCGAACCGATCGGGGCTGGCCCCTGGGGCGGCGCCAGCCTGCGCGAATTGGACTTTGACGCCGCCATCGCCGACCGCCTGCCCGACAGCGAGATCGAAGAGACGCGGGTTCTGACCTGCCCCAACTGCGCGGCCCAGGTCGAGTTCGACCCCAACACCCACGCCGCGGAATGCCCGTTCTGCGCCACCCCGGTCGTGACCGATACCGGCGTGAACCGGCACATCAAGCCGCGCGGCGTTCTGCCCTTTGCGCTGGACGAACGCGCCGCGCACAAGGCCATGAGCGACTGGCTGGGGCGGCTGTGGTTCGCGCCGAACGGACTCAAGGACTATGCCCGCAAAGGCCGCAGGATGCAGGGCATCTATGTGCCCTACTGGACGTTCGACGCCGACACGAAATCGGCCTATCGCGGCGAACGGGGCGTGGTCTATTACGAAACCCGGACGGTGATGCGTGACGGCAAGCGGGTTCAGCAGCAGGTGCCCAAGGTGCGCTGGACACCGAAATCCGGCCGGGTGGCCCGGTTCTTCGACGACGTGCTGGTGCTGGCCTCGCAATCTCTGCCCAAATCCTACACCGACGCGCTGCAACCCTGGGACCTGCCCGCGCTCGAGCCCTATCAGCCCGAGTATCTGGCCGGGTTCCGGGCCGAGGCTTATACGGTCGATCTGCAGCAAGGTTATCAGGAAGCCCGCGGCCACATGGCCCGCGTGATCGAGCGTGACGTCCGTTTTGACATCGGCGGCGACCGGCAGCGCATCCACGCAATCGAAACCGACATCCGCGACGTGACCTTCAAGCACATCCTGCTGCCGGTCTGGATGGCCGCGTACAAGTATCGCGGCCAGACCTATCGCTTTGTCGTCAACGGTCGCTCCGGTCAGGTGCAGGGTGAACGGCCCTGGTCGGCGATCAAAATTACGATTGCGGTGGTCCTGGGCCTGCTGGCGGCAGCCGGCATCGGGTATCTGGTGGCGACCGGACAGCAATGACCGCCGGGTTCCGCCGCCGAAAACTCTGCCGCGGAACCCCTTGAACATCCCGGGCTTCTCACCCATCCTGCCGCCGGCTGCCCCGGAGGAGAGGACGACGTGACCCTGGCCGATCTGAACACGCTTCTGACCGCGCGCCATTCCTGCCGCGCCTTCCGGCCCGATCCGGTGCCACGGGGTGACATAGAACAGATCCTGACCAGCGCCGCCCGGGTGCCCAGCTGGTGCAACGCGCAGCCCTGGCAGGTGGTCGTGACGAGCGGCGCGGAAACGGATGCGTTCCGGAGCGCTTTGCGGGTCGAAGCCGAGACCGGCCAGGCGCAGCCCGACCTGCCCTTTCCGACCGGCTATTCCGGCGTCTATCAGGACCGGCGCCGCGCCTGCGGATGGGCCCTGTACGAGGCAGTCGGCGTTGAGAAGGATGACCGTGCCGGATCGGCCCGGCAGATGATGGAAAACTTCAACCTGTTCGGTGCCCCGCATTGCGCCATCCTGTCCAGCCCGGCGGAACTCGGCCCCTATGGCGCGATGGATTGCGGCGGGTTTGTCACGGCTTTCACCCTGGCGGCACAGGCCTTGGGCATCGCCACGATCCCACAGGCGGCGGTGGCCGCCTATGGGCCGTTCTTGCACCGCTATTTCAACATCCCCGATGACCGGCTGATCCTGTGCGCGATTTCCTTCGGCTATCCGGATGCCAATCATCCGGCCAACCAATTTCGGACCGAGCGCGCCACGCTGGACGAATTCGTCACCTGGCGTGGGGCTTCGACCGAGTAAGCGAACTTTGAGAAAAACATCGACATGCGCGCATTGATACAAAGGGTGTCCGAGGCATCGGTCTCGGTCGAGGGGCAAGTCATCGGCCAGTGCGGGCCGGGGCTGCTGGTGCTGGTCTGTGCCATGCAGGGCGACGACGAGACCCAGGCCCAGCAACTGGCGGCCAAGATTGCCAAGCTGCGGGTCTTCAAGGATGACGCGGGCAAGATGAACCGGTCGGTGTTGGATATCGGCGGCTTGGCCCTTGTGGTCAGCCAGTTCACCTTGGCCGCCGACACGTCGCGCGGGAACCGGCCCGGATTTGCGGCGGCGGCCGATCCGGCAACCGGTGAACGCCTGTACGAACACTTTGCCCGCGCGCTGGCCGCGCTTGGGGTTCCGACCGAAACCGGGTCTTTCGGAGCGGATATGGCGGTGTCCCTAGTCAATGACGGCCCGGTTACGATCTGGATGGACATGTGATGACGATGCAGGATCAGGCGATCGCGATCTGGAAGGCGGGCGTTGCCGCCGTTGACGGCTATGGAGCGGTCAAGGCGGCACTGCCTAATGTTCCGCGCCCCGATTTGATTCTGGCGGTGGGCAAGGCCGCGGCGGCGATGATGAATGCGGCGCAGGATCATTTCGGCAGAACACCGGGCCTTGTGGTCACGAAAGACGGCCATGCCGAAGGGCTGCCGTCACATCTGCAGGTCATCGAAGCCTCTCACCCCGTGCCCGATGCCCGCAGCCTGAAGGGTGGCCAGGCCCTGCGCGCGGCTGTTCAGGCCATGGAGCCTGGCACGCATCTGTTGCTGCTGGTCTCGGGCGGTGCGTCTTCGCTGGCCGAGGATCTTGTGCCGGGGGCCACCCTCGAAGATCTGGCGCGGCTGAACGCGCAGCTGCTGTCCGAGGGGCTGGACATCACCGCCATGAACGCCCGCCGGCGCAAGATTTCGCGGATCAAGGGCGGCGGTCTGCTGACCGGTTTCGGCGGAGCGCGCGCGACGGTCCTGGCCATTTCGGACGTGCCGGGGGACGACATCGGCGTCATCGGATCGGGCATCGGCGCCTTGCCCAACGCCCCGCAATTCGAAGCGAGTGTCGAAATCATTGCCTCGAACGCCCATGCGCGCTGCGCCGCAGCCGACGCGGCACGTGCCGCCGGTCTGGACGTTTTGGTTGAGGAAGAGGCCCTGCACGACGACTATCTGTCCGTCGCCGCAGATATCGGCGCGCGGCTGCGTCAGATGCCGCCGGGCGCGATGATCTTTGGCGGAGAGCCGACGGTCGTCCTGCCCGAAAACCCGGGCCGAGGCGGGCGCAACCAGGCGCTGGCACTGGCGTTGGCGCGCGAGATTCAAGGATGCGAGGGGCTGTGTGTCGTGGTCGGTGGAACCGACGGCACCGACGGGCCGACTGATGCGGCCGGCGGTGTCGTGACCGGCGCGACATGGGCCGATGGGGCGGACCAAGCCTTGCGCGAGGCCGATGCGGGGACGTTCCTTGACCGGGTCGGTGCTCTGCTGGTGACCGGCCCCACGGGAACCAATGTCATGGATCTGCTTGTCGCAACGAAGGAATGAATTGACGCTTTTCCTCGCACACCATCCGCCGATGCGCCTGAGACTAGGCACATGACTCAGGCGAAGAACTCACTGGCCGAGATCGAAGACGTTCCGGATCAGGGCATCATTCTGTCGGACGGCTGCCGCCTGTCGGCGCGGATCTGGCGTCCTGTCGATGCGGCGCAGCGCCCGGTGCCCGCCATTTTGGAATACCTGCCTTATCGCAAGCGCGACGGCACGACGGCGCGCGATGCCCTGACCCATCCCTGGTTTGCCAAACGGGGTTACGCCTGCATCCGCGTCGACATGCGCGGCAACGGCGACAGCCAGGGACTGATGGAGGATGAATACACCCAGCAGGAACTGGACGACGCCGTCGAGGTGATCGAGTGGCTAGCCCAACAGCCATGGTGCAGCGGCGCAGTCGGGATGATGGGGATCAGTTGGGGCGGCTTCAACGCGCTGCAGGTGGCGGCGCTGCAGCCCGCACCCTTGAAGGCCATCATCACCTTGTGTTCGACCGCCGACCGTTATGCCGATGACATCCACTACAAGGGCGGCTGCCTGTTGAACGAGAACCTGGGCTGGGGGGCGACCATGTGGTCGTACTCGTCCCGCCCGCCCGACCCCGCGTTGCGTGACGACTGGCGCGAGATGTGGTTGCAGCGGTTGAAGGCAGAACCCTTCCTGCCCTCGGTCTGGCTGCGGCACCAGACCCGCGATACCTATTGGCGGCATGGGTCTGTCTGCGAAGACCCCGGAGCGATCCGGGCCGCGACACTGGCGGTGGGCGGCTGGGGCGATGCCTACAAGAACACGGTGCCCTGGCTGGTCGAAAACCTGACTGCGCCGGTCAAGGGGATCGTCGGTCCCTGGGTGCACAAATACCCGCATTTTGCCGTCCCCGAACCTCGCATCGGCTTCCTGCAAGAGGCGCTGCGCTGGTGGGACCGATGGCTGAAGGACAAAGAGACCGGCGTCGAACAGGACCCGGCCTATCGCGCCTATCTGATGGATGGCGTGCGCCCGGCGCGCTGGTATGCCGAGCGCCCGGGTCGGTGGATCGCCGAGGATGCCGGCGCCACGCCCCACCTGCCGACGGTCACCCTTCCGCTTTCCGATGCCGGGCTGGGAGAGGACGGGCCCTTGGATACCAAAATCCGCTCGCCGCATCATTGCGGCATGGATGGCGGCGAATATTGCGCCATCTGGCTGGGTCCGGACATGCCGGGCGACCAGCGGGCAGATGACGCTCTGTCCTCCTGTTTCGACACGACCCCTCTGACCGCAGATCTGGACATTGTCGGTGCCCCGCGCCTGCGCTTGAAGCTGAGTGTCGACAAACCACAAGCCCAAATTGCCGTTCGGCTGAACCACATCCACCCCGACGGAGCTGCGACTCGGATCACCTATGGTGTATTGAACCTGACCCATACGGAGGGGCATTCGTCCCCCAAAACGTTGATACCCGGACAGGTCTACGACATCGAAGTTGTGCTGGACCACGTCGCCTACCGGGTTCCCGAGAGCCACCGCCTGCGCGTTGCCGTCTCAAGCGCCTATTGGCCGCTGATCTGGCCTTCGCCGGAAACAGCGGAGCTGCACCTGACAGGCGGCTCGTTCACGATCCCCCAGCGCGACAGGTCGGATCGGGATGAATGGCAATTTGCCCCGCCCGATGCGGACTCTCCGTGGCAAGTGACCCAATTGCGAGAGGCGGCCCATGCGCGGCGCGTCGAAACAGACATGACGACCGGCGTCATCGATCTGGTCATCGAAGATGATTTCGGCCTGGTCGAAGACGCGGATCATGGTCTGGTCAGCGGCGGAACCGCTTTTGAACGGTGGTCCATCCATCCGGACGATCCGCTGAGCGCGCGGGGCCGCTGCGAATGGGTACAAGAGACCCGGCGCGACGGCATCCAACTGCGAACCGAGGCCAATTGCGAGATGTGGTCGGACCGATCCAACTTTCATCTGCGCGCGACGCTTGATGCCTTTGAAAACGATGAGAAGATTTTTTCCAAAACCGTGGAGGACACCATACCTCGTGATCAGATGTGATTTTGCTGGTGGCAAGTCCCCGAGATTTGACCTTGCCCGCCGCGACGAAATGCGCCAACGTTGACTCATGCGTCAATAAAAAGCCCGTAAAACGGGCACACAAAACACTCAACTGGGAGATATCCGAATGAACGAACAACTCACTCACATGGCCAGCCAGGTGACCGCCGGGAAATTGACCCGACGTGAATTCATGGGGAAGGCAGCCGCATTGGGTGTATCGGCTGCCATGGCCAGCACCGTCTTCGCCGACGCGGCCCGCGCCGCCGGCGCCAAGAAAGGTGGCGATCTGAAACTGGGCCTGCAGGGCGGTGAATCCACGAACTCGCTGGACCCGGCCACCTATGCCAGCTCGGTTCCGTTCCAGAACGGCAAGCAGTTCGGCGACCAACTGGTCGAAGTCGCCCCCGACGGCACGATCGAGCCGCGCCTTGCCGAAAGCGTTGAAGGCAGCGCCGATGCCAAGGTTTGGACGTTCAAACTGCGTCAGGGGGTCGAGTTCCACAACGGCAAGACCATGACCAGCGAGGACGTGCTGAAAACGATGCAGCGCCACTCGAACGAAGATTCGAAGTCGGGCGCGTTGGGCATCATGAAGGGCATCGAGTCGATGAAGGCCGATGGCGAATATTTTCAGGTCACCCTGAACGAGCCGAACGCCGATCTGCCTTACCTGATGGCCGATTATCACCTGATCATCCAGCCGGACGGCGGAATGGACAACCCGGGCGCCGGTATCGGCACCGGTCCGTACAAGCTGGAAGCGGACGAACCCGGTGTGCGCCACCTGTTCTCCAAATTCGAGAACCACTGGAACCCGGATTTCGGCAACTTTGACAGCGTCGAAGTGGTGGTCATCAACGATGCCACGGCCCGGACGGCCGCGCTGCAGTCGGGTCAGGTCCACGCGATCAACCGGGTTGAGCCCAAGGTTGCCGACCTCTTGGGTCGTGCGCCCAACCTGACCGTACATTCGACGGCAGGACGCGGCCACTACGTGTTCATCATGCATTGTGACACGGCGCCGTTCGACAGCAACGAGCTGCGGACCGCTCTGAAATACGCGATCAACCGCGAAGAGCTGGTCGAGAAGGTACTGCGCGGCTATGGCTCGGTCGGGAACGACATGCCGATCAACGCAGCATACCCGCTGTTCGATGAGACAATCCCGCAGCGTGAGTTCAGCGTCGAAAAAGCCGCCGAACATTACAAGAAGTCCGGCCATGACGGGTCGCCCATCATTCTGCGTGTGGCCGACGGAGCCTTCCCTGGCGCCGTGGATGCCGCAGCCCTGTTCCAGCAGACCGCCCAGCAGGCCGGCATCCCGCTTGAGATCAAGCGCGAGCCGAATGATGGCTACTGGTCCGAAGTCTGGAACGTACAGCCGTTCTGCGCGTCCTACTGGGGCGGCCGCCCGGTGCAGGACCAGATGTACGCAACTGCCTATCTGTCCACCGCCGACTGGAACGACACCCGGTTCAAGGTCAAAGAGTTCGACGACCTGCTGTTTGCCGCGCGTGCCGAGCTGGATCCGGCAAAGCGCAAGGCCATCTACAGCCAGATGGGCATGATGGTCCGTGACCAGGGCGGCCTGATCTGCCCGATGTTCAACGACTTTGTCGAGGGCATCAGCAACCAGCTGGATGGCTGGGAGACTGATCCGACCCAAGAGATGATGAACGGCAACATGTCCCGCAAGATGTGGTTCGTCTAACTCGGATCGACAGGTATGCATCCTATTATCAAACTGGTTTCCCAGCGCCTGGCGCTGGGATTCCTCTTGCTGTTTGGCGCTTCGGCCCTGATTTTCGGGTTGACCGAGGCCCTACCCGGAGACGCCGCGCAAGCCGTCCTGGGGCAGTCCGCCACCCCTGAATCCCTTGCCAACCTCCGTGAGGAGATGGGGCTGAACCGTCCCGCCTTGACCCGGTATTTCGAATGGCTTGGCGGAATTGTCCAAGGTGACATGGGCACGTCCCTGACCAACAAGCTGGACATCGCCGAGTCGGTTAGCAACCGATTGGGCAATACGTTGTTTCTTGCCTTTTGGGCGGCCATCGTCTCGGTCCCCCTAGCAATTTTTCTTGGCCTCGTCGCGGTACGCTACCGCAACCGCTGGCCCGACAAGCTGATCTCAGCCGTTACTCTGACGACAATCTCGATCCCGGAATTCCTGATCGGCTACGTCCTTGTCTATTTCATCGCGGTCAAGCTGGGCATGTTCTCGCCGCTGGCGATGATCAATGACAGCATGTCCTTTTGGCAAAAGCTGAACTCGATCGCGCTGCCCGTCATCGTGCTGACCATGGTGGTTCTGGCGCATATGATGCGCATGACTCGCGCCGCAATTTTGAACGTAATGCAGTCGGCTTATGTCGAAACGGCCGAACTCAAGGGCCTGAGCAACTTCAAAGTCATCTGGCGCCATGCCTTCCCGAACGCCATCGCCCCCATCGTGAACGTGGTGATGCTGAACCTGGCCTATCTGGTCGTCGGCGTCGTCGTGGTCGAGGTGGTGTTCGTCTATCCCGGCATGGGACAGTATCTGGTGGACCATGTGACCAAGCGCGATGTGCCGGTGGTGCTGGCATGCGGCGTCATCTTTGCCGCCATCTATATCGGGCTGAACATGGTTGCCGACATCGTCGCGATCCTGGCCAACCCAAGGCTGAGGCACCCGAAATGAAGAACATCCCAATCTCTGCAATGATCGGGCTGGCCTTCACCGCCCTGTATTTCATCATCGCCGTCTTTGCGCCCTTCCTGGCGCCCTACGGCATGGCCGAGGTGGTCGGCGACGTGTGGGAGCCCTCGAGTTCGGAATTCTGGCTGGGCACCGACAATATCGGCCGCGATCTTCTCAGCCGAATGATCTATGGCGGGCGCACCACGATCTTCATCGCCACCGCCGCCACCATCCTCAGCTTCGTCACCGGTTCGATCCTGGGCTTTCTGGCGGCCGTGCTGGGAGGCTGGGCCGATCAGGTGATGTCGCGGACCGTGGACCTGATCATGTCGATCCCGTCGCTGATCACCGCGCTGGTGGTTCTGGCCATGGTGCCGGTCACCATCCCGGTTCTGATCGTGGTCATGGGCCTGCTGGACGCCACCCGCGTCTATCGTCTGGCCCGGGCCGTGGCCGTTGACATCGAGGTCATGGACTATGTCGAGGCCGCCAAGCTGCGCGGCGAGGGCCGCGGCTGGATCATCTTCCGCGAGATCCTGCCCAACGCGCTGTCCCCGCTGGTGGCCGAACTGGGCCTGCGCTTCATCTTCATGGTGCTGTTCGTCTCGACCCTGTCGTTCCTGGGCCTGGGCGTTCAACCTCCGCTGGCCGATTGGGGCGGTATCGTGAAAGAAAACAAGGACGGCATCGTCTATGGCATCGGCGCGGCGCTGTACCCGGCGGTGGCCATCGCCACGCTGGCCATCTCGGTCAACCTGGTGGCCGACTGGATCCTGAACCGCACCACATCGCTGAAAGGAGGCCGGGGATGAGCGATACCCTTCTCAAGGTCCGTGACCTCAAGATCGGCGCAACCGTCTACCCGCCGGGCGAAAAGCCCCGCGACATCGAAATCGTGCACGGGGTCAGCTTTGACCTCGAGCGCGGCAAGGTGCTGGGGCTGATCGGGGAATCCGGTGCGGGCAAATCGACCATCGGGCTGGCATCGATGGCTTATGGCCGGGGCGGCGTTAAGATCACCGGCGGTGAGGTCTGGGTGAACGGGCGCGACATCCTCAAGACGTCGCTGTCGGATATCCGCAAACTGCGCGGCGGCGAGGTTACCTATGTGTCGCAATCGGCGGCGGCGTCCTTCAATCCCGCCAAGAAGATCATGGATCAGGTGGTCGAAGCCGCGGTCGAGCAGAAGAAGTTCAGCCGCAAAGAGGCCGAGGCCCGTGCGCGTGAGCTGTTCGCCAAGCTGGGCCTTCCCGACCCGGACAACATCGGCAACCGCTATCCGCACCAGGTCTCGGGCGGGCAGCTGCAGCGTTGCATGACGGCGCTGGCGCTGTGCCCCGAGCCGGATCTGGTGGTGTTCGACGAACCCACGACCGCGCTCGACGTGACCACCCAGATCGACGTCCTGATGGCGATCAAGGAAGCAATCCGCGACACCGGCGTGGCCGCGCTGTACATCACCCACGATCTGGCGGTCGTGGCGCAGGTCAGCGATGACATCATGGTGCTGCGCATGGGCGACACGGTCGAATACGGCACCACCGACCAGATCATCAACAACCCACAAGAAGAGTACACGCGGGCGCTGGTCTCGGTCCGTTCGATCGAACACGAGGAAAAACAGCCCACGCCCGAACCCGTGCTGCAGGTCGATGGCATCACGGCCCGTTACAAGGGGCTGAATTTCGACGTGCTGCACAACGTCAATGTCGAGGTACATCCGGGCCAGACGCTGGCGGTCGTGGGGGAATCGGGGTCGGGCAAGTCCACGCTGGCCCGGGTGATCACCGGCCTGCTGCCCCCGCGCGACGGCGAGATCACCTTTGCCGGGCGCAAGCTCAGCCCCGATCTGGCCGGACGCTCGCGCGAGGACCTGCGGGAGTTGCAGATGATCTACCAGATGGCCGATGTTGCGATGAACCCACGCCAGACGGTGGGCACGATCATCGGCCGCCCGCTCGAGTTCTACTTCAACATGCGCGGCGCCGAGAAGCGCAAGCGCATCATCGAACTGTTGGACGAGATCGAACTGGGCGAAGGGTTCATCGACCGGTATCCTGCCGAGCTGTCCGGCGGTCAAAAGCAGCGTGTGTGCATTGCCCGCGCTCTTGCGGCCAAGCCCAAGATGATCATCTGTGACGAGGTCACCTCGGCGCTGGATCCTCTGGTGGCGGATGGCATTCTCAAGCTGTTGCTGGACCTGCAGAAGATCGAGGACGTGGCCTATCTGTTCATCACCCATGACCTGGCGACGGTGCGCGCGATCAGCGACAGCATCGCCGTGATGTATCAGGGGCGCGTGGTGCGCTATGGACCCAAATCACAGGTGCTGAGCCCGCCGTTCGACGACTATACCGACCTGCTGCTCAGCTCGGTACCCGAGATGCATCTGGGCTGGCTGGAAGAGGTCGTGGCCCACCGCAAGATGGAGAGCGCCGGCAACTGAGCCGCTTGCTATGCACGCCGACAAAACACTCTGAAATCCCGACACTTTGTTTCTATCGAAGTGTCGGGATTTTCTCATTCCGGGCGCGAACGGGCAGCCTTGGCAGACCGAATCTCTTAGGGTGAGGCAAACAAGCCAACCAACACGAGGGCCATGCGATGGACCGCAAGCTTCTGCTCATCATTCTGGACGGGGTTCCCTGGCGCAATTTTCGCCGGCAATTCGGCAACCTCGAGGGCTGGGTCGACAGTGGCGAGGCGCGGGTTTGGAAGCTGCGTTCGGTGCTGCCGTCGATTTCGGCCAGCTGCTATGCCTCGATCCACACCGGCGTGACACCGCAGGAGCATGGCTGCACCGGAAACGGCAACGTGTTCCGGCTGGACCACAAGGACATCTTCAGCCAGGTGCGCGAGGCCGGTGGCGTGACCGGGGCCGTTACCCACAGCTTCTGGTCGCAGTTCTTCAACCGCCACCCTTTCGACTATGTGCGCGACATCGAATACGACGAACCGGACAGCGCCACCATCAACCACGGCCGGTTCCACTCGATGACGGGCTATGGCAAGGCCAACCAGATGACGCCGTCCGATGTCGACCTGTTCGCGACCCTGACCAACCTGTGCCTGCGGTTCGGGCTGGATTACGGCATTCTTCATACCTGTACGCTCGACAGCATGGGGCACCGGTTCTACCACGACTGTGAAGAGATGGATCACGCCTGCTTCGTCATGGACGAGATGCTGGCCCCTTTCATCCCCCGCTGGCGGCAGTTGGGATACGAGGTGATCGTGACCGCCGATCACGGCCAGGACGAGCGCGGCCACCACGGCGGGCGCAGCGCGCTGCAGCAGGAAACGGCACTGTACTACTTCGGCGATGCCGAGGGCCCCGATGCGGAAACGGTCATTGACCAGCTGCAGTTGGCGCCCACGATCCTGACCCGCATGGGCGCACCGGTGGCCGAGACGATGAAGGCCAGGCCGTTCCTGCGCTGAGCGCGGTCAGTCGTAGTTCCACAACCCCTGCCCCAGCGCCTCGACCGCGATCGAGATCCGTTCGAAGCTGTCGGCGGCGCGGGTCACCGAATGGCGGGCGCGCAGGTATCCATGCACGAGTCCGGCCTCGTTGATCCAATGCGCCTGCCCGCCGGCGGCGGTGATTTTGGCGCAGTACGCGGCTCCGTCATCACGCAGGGGATCGCAGTCGGCGGTCACGACTACCGTCGGCGGCAGCCCGGAAAAGTCGGTATCGTGCAGGGGTGCGAATGTTGGGTCATGTTCCGGGACGGCGCCGCCGCAGCGGACCTTTTCATAGAACAGGACCTCGTCGCGCGTCAGCATCGGGGCGTGGGCGTGTTCGATATACGATCCCTGGTTCGGGTCGCCGCCCAAACCGGGATAGATCAGAACCTGCCCCAGGATGCTCCCGATGCGCCCGCGCGCGTGATGGGCGACGGCTGCGGCCAGGTTTCCGCCCGCGCTGTCCCCGGCCAGAACCAGCGGATCGCCGAATTCGGATTCCACCCAGTTCACCGCGGTCCAGCAATCCTGGAACTGCGCCGGATGAACATGTTCAGGACACAGGCGGTAGTCGACCGCCACCACCCGATAGCCAGTTTGGGCGCACAGTTCGGCGCAGACGTCATCGTGGCTGTCCAGCCCGCCCACGACGAACCCGCCGCCATGCATGTAGACGACGGTTCGGGTGGGATCTCCGCAGGAATAGATGCGCACCCCGACCCCATCGGCCGAGCTGTCCCGCGTTTCGACGCCCGGTGGACGCGGCTGCCGAAACGCGCGGCACATGTCGTCATAGACGCGGCGCTGGTCCTCGATGGACCGATCCACCGCGTCTTCGGGATAGCTTTCGGCGGTGCGCCGGATGAACGCCCAGGTCTCCTCGTCGATCAGACGTTCATAATCCATTGCCCCTCCGGATCAGTCGGCCCATTCCCACGGCCGGGTGAAGTTGCCCAGCACCTGGTTCACATCGTCCTCGGATGCGCCGTTCGCGTCAAGCTGCGCGACAAGGCCGCGCTTTTTGTCGTCGATGACCGACACGACTCGCGCCGGTACGCCGGCGGTTTCCAACGCCTGGTTGTAGACCCGCGTGATCGCCTGTTTGCGCAGCTCGGGCTTGAAGACCTTGCCCACCGCCGTCTTCGGCAGTTCGGGCAGGATGGTCATGTGCTTGGGATGCGCCGCGCGTTCGTGCACGTGCACCTTGCAGTATTCCAGCAGTTCTTCCTCGGTCACGCTGGCGCCTTCGACCAGTTCGACAAAGGCACAGGGAACCTCGCCCGCATGGGCGTCGGGCTGGCCGATGGCACCGGCAAAGGCCACCGCGTCATGGCCCAGCAAGGCCTCTTCGATCTCGGCCGGGTCGATATTGTGACCGCCGCGAATGATCAGGTCCTTGGCGCGGCCCGTGATCCACAGATACCCGTCCGCATCGAACCGTCCCAGGTCGCCGGTGCGCAGGTACTTGTCGAAATAGTAGAGATCGACGTTCTTGTCTTCCTCGGTATAGGTGTTCCCGGCAAAGACACCCGGGTTCGACACGCAGATCTCGCCCACTTCGTCCACCGCGCATTCCTTGGGGCCTTCGGGGCTGTCGCGCAGGATCTTGACGTCGGTGTACGGGAACGGAATCCCGATCGAGCCGATCTTCTTCTCGCCATCCACCGGGTTGCAGGACACCAGGCAGGTGGCCTCGGTCAGGCCATAGCCTTCGACGATGGTCACACCGGTCGCTTTCTCGAACCGGCGGAACAGCTCGACCGGCAGTGGAGCCGAACCCGAGAAGGCCGTCTTGACGGTCGAGATGTCGGCATCCACCGGACGCTGCATCTTGGCCGAAATCGCCGTGGGCACGGTGATGATGAACGAAACCTTCCAGCGTTCGATCAGCTTCCAGAAATTGTCGAACACGCCGTCGCCGCGATACCCGGCGGGGGTCGGGAACACCACATGGGCGCCCGACGACACCGCCGCCATCACGATCACATGGCAGGCAAAGACGTGGAACATCGGCAGCGGGCACATGATCACGTCCTCTTCCGAAAACAGCAGCGTGTGGCCCAGCCAACCATTGTAGATCATGCCGGAATATTTGTGCTGCGCGACCTTCGGCATACCCGTGGTGCCGCCAGTATGGAAATAGCAGGCGACACGGTCCTCTTTGCTGTCCTCGAAGGTCAGCGTGGTGGGTTGCTTGGCCAGTTCCTTGTTGAAATCCAGGTAGTCGGCGTGGGCGAGATGCTCTTTGTCGGTCATCTTGGGCCGGACCAAAGGCACGATCCACGATTTCGGCGGCGTCAGGTACCGGTTCAGGTCAATCTCCAACACGGTGTTGACACCCGGCGCGTGGCGCACGGCCTCGGCGACCTTTTGCGCGACGTCCGTTTTCGGGAATGGCTTCAGCGTGACCACGACCTTGGCCTTGGTCTCACGCAGGATCGACGCGATCTGCTCGGGCTCGAGCAGCGGGTTGATCGGATTCACGATCCCGGCCACCGCGCCGCCCATCATGGTGACCAGCGTCTCGTTGCAGTTGGGCAGCACATAGGCCACCACGTCGTTTTCCTTGACCCCCAAAGAGCGGAACAGGTTGGCCGCCTGGTTCGTCTTGGCCAGCAGTTGCGACCATGTCAGGGTTTCGGCCTTGTCCTTTGGGCCGGACAGGAGCTGGAAACTGATCGCGTTGCGATCCGGGAACTTGGTGGCCGTCCGCGAGAGCAGTTGATGGAACGTGACGGGGACATCGCGGTCCTCCCACGGCATTTCCTGCTCCATTCTCAGTTTGTCTTCCTTGCCCACAAAGGCCATGTGGTTCCTCCCCTTTTTTACCCTGCATTTTTGCAGGCTGTCTTGCGTCCAAGATGTAAGCAAATGCAGCCCTGCGCAAGCGAGGGCTTACCCTCGGGCAAGGGGAAAAAGTAGAATGACGCTACGGCGGTTCGCGAAATGCCCGCGCGTCACTTCACTCGGCGGCCACACCATCGGTGAACTGGAGACGCGCCAGACGCGCATAAAGCCCATCTTGCGCCACCAGATCGTCATGGGTGCCCTGCGCCACGATCCGGCCGTTCTCCATCACCACGATGCGATCGGCCTTTTTCACGGTGGCCAGACGGTGCGCCACGATCAGGGTGGTGCGCCCGGCGCGCATCTGGTCGACAGCGGCCTGTACGGCGCGCTCGCTCTCGGCGTCCAGCGCCGAGGTCGCCTCGTCCAGCAGCAGAACCGGAGCGTCGCGCAAAATCGCCCGCGCGATGGCGATGCGCTGTTTCTGACCGCCCGACAGCATCACGCCGCGTTCGCCGACGAAACTGTCATAGCCTTCGGGCAGGGCCGAGATGAAGTCATGCGCCGCGGCGGCACGGGCCGCGGCCTCGACCTCGGCATCCGAGGCGTCCAGCCGTCCGAACCGGATGTTTTCGCGCGCCGAGGCCGCAAAGATCACCGGATCCTGCGGAACCAGCGCCATGTGCTGCCGGAAATCCGAGCGGCGCATGTCGCCCAGATCGATCCCGTCTAGGCTGACCTGACCGGCCTCGGGGTCGTAGAACCGCTGGATCAACTGGATCACGGTCGTCTTGCCCGCGCCCGAGGGTCCGACGAAGGCCACGGTCTCGCCCGGGTTCACTGTCAGCGACAGGTCGTCCAGTGCCAGAACGTCGGGCCGGGCCGGGTAGCGGAAGGTGACGTTGTCAAAGGTTATCTGCCCCTTGACCGGCTGCGGCAGCGCCTTGGGCTGTGCCGGGTCGTTGACGGTATCCTCGGCGTTCAGCAACTCGACCAGCCGTTCGGTGGCGCCTGCGGCGCGCTGCAACTCGCTCCAGATTTCGGAAAGCGCGGCCACGGACCCGGCCATGATGATCGAATAGATCACGAACTGGATCAGCACGCCCTCGGTCATCACGCCGTTGCGCACATCGTTCGCCCCCATCCACAAAACGCCGACGATCCCCGAGAACACCAGAAAGATCACGATCACCGTCAGAACCGCCCGCGTCTGGATACGGCGCAGGGACACATGGTACGAGGTCTCGGTCATGTCACCGAACTGGCGGCGGCTGGCGTCCTCATGGGTGAACGCCTGTACAGTCTGAACGGCGCCCAGCGCCTCGCCTGCATTGCCCGACGAGGCGGCGATCCAATCCTGGTTTTCGCGGCTGATGACCCTCAGCCGACGCCCGAGAACCAGGATCGGCACCACCACCACCGGGATCAGTAGCAGAACCAGCCCGGTCAGCTTGGCCGAGGTCAGCAACATCAGCACAAGCCCGCCGATGAACATCAGGAAATTCCGCAATGCGATCGACACCGACGACCCCAGAACGGATTGGATCAGCGTTGTGTCGGTGGTGATACGGCTCAGGACCTCACCGGTCATGATGCGTTCGTAGAAGGCGGGGCTCATGCCGATGACGCGGTCAAAGACGGCTTTGCGGATGTCAGCCACCACACGTTCACCCAACCGGGTCACCAGCATGTACCGGATACCCGTTCCCACCGCCAGAACCGCTGCGATGCCCAGCGCCGCCAGGAAATACCAATCGAGCAGCTCACCGTCTTCGATGCGGAAGTTGTCGACCACGCGCCGCACGGCCAAAGGCAAGGTCAGGGTCATGCTGGCCGTCAGAACCAGCGCCAGCGTCGCCCCAAGCATCAGCAGTCGATAAGGCTTCATGAACGGCCACAAAGAGGCCAGCACGCTCAGCTTCCGGGATCCGGGTCGATCTTCATGAGCACCGGGCGCCTGCACGTTTGCTTGGTTGGCGGAGCGTGTTCTTGCCATGCCTGACCCTTTTTACCTTCTGGGACTCGCGATACGGCTTCTTGGCGGCGCAGGCGCGCCGGGTCAAGGAGACTGCGCGCAATAGCACCCCGACAAGGGCTTTTTGACGCAACTTATTCCGGAGAGGTTGGAGCGGGTAGACGGAATCGAACCGACATAGCCTGCTTGGAAGGCAGGGGCTTTACCATTAAGCTATACCCGCTTGGTGAAGGGCTGAGTAGTCCATGCCCGGGCCGTCGTCAAGAACCGAAATCCACCTACGCATCGCTTTTGCGACTGCCTGCTTGCGGTCAACCATTGCAGACTGCGCGGCCAACCGCCCATCGCTCTGAATTGCACTTGTTTTGGGGTCGCGCACTGGCGCAGCATACGATTGCAGTGCTTGCCGTTCGCGAAAACCTGCTTAGCGTGTGTACCGCCCCAAACGGTTAATGGGGTTGTTAAGTACCTGTAACAATCAGTTCCTAAATCCGTTTCACAAATTCATTCCGACAGCGAGGAATCATCCAATGAAAGACGTTGATCCAGCCACCCTTTCCGCCGACGATTGGGACGAACTGCATTTTCCCCGCCCCGACGAAAACGACTTTGACCGCGTCGTCGAAAGCGCCCTGTCGCGACGCGGCTTTCTGGGCGGAGTGTTGGCCTTCGGGTCGGGCGCTGCGGCCATGGGCAGCGGTCTGCTGGGGTCGACCTCAGCCTACGCACAGACCGCTTCTCGTTTTGCCTTCACTCCGATCGCGGCCCAGACCGATGGCACCGTGCATGTACCCGAGGGGTATGAATGGAAAGTCCTCATGCGCTGGGGCGATCCGCTGTTCTCCGAGGCTGACGGGTATGACATCACCGATGGTGGACCGGTCGAAAACTCGGACAAGGTTTTTGGCGAAAACACTGATGGTATGGAAACCTTCTCGTTCCAAGGGCACCAGTTGATCGCCATCAATCACGAGTATCCCAATCGCAAAATCAACCTGCCCGCAGCGCAGGAAGGTGTGCCCGCAAACGCGGATGACGTTCGAAAGTTGCAGAACCTGCAGGGTGTGACGGTGATGGAAATTGCCGAAACCCCGGATGGCTGGACCGTGGTCAAGGACAGCCCTTTCAATCGCCGAATTCACCACAACACCCCCATGAAGATCGTGGGGCCGGCAGCTGGCCACGACCTGCTGAAGACCGAGGCCGATCCGACCGGCACAACGTCGCTGGGCACGATGAACAATTGCGGCTCGGGCAAGACACCTTGGGGCACCTACCTGACCTGCGAAGAGAACTTCAACGGCTACTTCGGCTCCAGCAACGAAAGCGCGACATATACTCCAAAGGTCGCGGATGGCTTCAAGCGATACGGCATCAAGGCCGAAAGCTGGAACGGGTACGAATTGTTCGATCCGCGGTTTGACACATCGAAGAACCCCAACGAACCACATCGCGTCGGCTGGGTGGTCGAAATCGACCCGACCGATCCCAACAGCACCCCGGTCAAGCATACCGGACTTGGGCGGTTCAAACATGAAAACGCCGCGGTCGAGTTGGCCAAGGATGGTCGCGTTGTCGTCTATATGGGCGATGATGAGCGGGGCGAGTACCTGTACAAATTCGTCTCGAACGGCGTCTACACCCCCGGCGGGGATACCGAAGGTTTGCTGGATGACGGCACGCTGTATGTGGCCAGATTCAACGACGACATGTCCGGTGAATGGGTGCCGCTGACGCCGGAAACCACCGGCATGGACGAGGCCGAGATTCTGATCTTTGCCCGCATCGCTGCGTCTGAGGCCGGTGGAACCACGATGGACCGACCGGAATGGGTTGCAACCAGCCCGGTTCTTGCCGAGGCCTATTGCTGCCTGACCAACAACAAGAACCGCGGAGTCAAACCCAACGCGGGTGGCGATGATACTTCGGTCAATGGCCCCAACCCTCGGGAAGCCAACAAATACGGGCAGATTGTTCGCTGGCGGCCAGCCAACCAGGATCATGCAGAAACCGCGTTTCAGTGGGATCTGTACGTCATGGCCGGCAATCCGACAGTGCATTCCGATGCGTATGCCGGCTCCGAGAACGTAAACGAAGGCAACCTGTTCAACTCGCCCGACGGGATGATGATCGACAGCACCGGTGTGGTCTGGATCCAGACCGACGGGAACGACGACAACGAAGGCGATTTTGCAGGCCACGGCAACAACCAGATGCTGGCCGGCGACCCGATCACGGGTGAAATCGTTCGCTTCATGACCGGCCCGAACGGCTGCGAGGTGACAGGTTTGACATGGTCGGCCGACCGCCGGACCATGTTCGTAGGCATCCAGCACCCCGGTGGATCCTGGCCAGATGGGGGCACGCCGCGTTCCTCGATCATCGCGATCAAACGCAAGGACAACGGACTGGTCGGCTGAACCGTCTTACCTCAGCGATCACCCCCGGCGAAGGGTCGGGGGTGACAGTGCTGTTCAGAGATCTTGGCCCGGCATCGCCAAAGGCCCACCATCGGCTGCAAGGTGACGCTCGGGCAGCCACGGGTTCAGTTCCAGCGCCTCTGCCAGTGCAACGCGGGCTTCTTCCATTCTCTGCAGACCCATGAGGGTCAGCGCACGACCGCTCATCGCTGCGATATGGTTCGGCGACAGTTCCAGTGCGCGGTCCAGATCGGTCAGGGCCGATTCAAAATCCTGACGCAGGAAATTCACGAATGCGCGCTGGTTGTAGCCCTCGGCATACTCGGGGCAATATGCAATCAAACGGTCGAAATCCTGCAGCGCCCCCAACAGATCCCAGGCATTACGTCTGGACATGCCCTGATCCAATACGGTCTGCGCGGCCTCGTCAGGTGCGTCGGCCCACAGCTCCCACATCTGGTTCGAGATCTCGCGCGCGGCCATCTCGGTCTCGGCCTGCTGGATCTGACCGATAAGTTCACCCAGCCGGGCGGCGTGATCGGGCGCAGGCGGGCAGGTCTCAGCAATTGCCGGGATCCCAACGCCCGCGCTCAGAACTGTGGAAAGAATAAGGTGTCTCATAGTTCAATGGTGACGCGGATCGCCCTTTCGTCAACCCGCGCCATCGATGGCATCGGCCAGCCCGGTCTCTTTCACCGCCTCCATCGCCACGAAGGTTGAGGTGCTGGCTACATGCGGCAGCGACGAAATCTTTTCGGCCAGAACCGCGCGATATTCCGTCATCGACCCGGTCCGCACCTTCAGCAGATAGTCGAAATTCGACGCGATCATATGCGCTTGTTCGATCTCGGGCACTTTGCGGACAGCCGCGTTGAACTCAGCCAGCGCCTTTTCCCGCGTGTCGGTCAAGCGCACCTCGACAAAGGCCACATGGTCCAACCCTAGGCGGATTGGATCCAGCATGGCGCGATAGCCGGTGATGACCCCCTCGGACTCGAGCCGTTTCAGCCGCGCCTGTGTCGGCGATTTCGACAGCCCGATCCGCCGAGCCAGATCAGCGACCGAGATCCGCCCGTCCTCGGCCACGATGGACAGAATCGCGCGGTCGAACCGGTCCAAACCCGGAAAGTCGTTTCGCATGGCATTTAATCCGATATTCAGGACATCGGGTGTCAGATATTTCATTTTCGGTCCGTTGTCCCGCAAAATCGCAAGTATACTGCGTGAAAGACCGGAGGACACATGACCCACAGCCTGCGCCACACCATCGATTCCATGACCTACGCGGACCAGACCGCGTTGCTGCAATCCCTGACCGATCAGGCCACCCTGACCCAAGCGGACCGCACCGCCATCTGCGCGGCGGCCGCGCAACTGGTGCGCGACATCCGCTCCAGCACCGCGCCGGGGCTGATGGAGGTGTTCTTGGCCGAATACGGCCTGTCCACCGATGAAGGCATCGCGCTTATGTGCCTAGCCGAGGCGCTGTTGCGCGTGCCCGACGCCGACACGATCGACGCGCTGATCGAAGACAAGATCGCACCCTCGGACTGGGGCAAGCACCTGGGCCACTCGTCGTCATCGCTGGTCAATGCCTCGACTTGGGCGCTGATGCTGACAGGCAAGGTGCTGGACGAGGGCAAGGCCTCGCCGGTCAGCGCCCTGCGCGGCGCCATCAAGCGGCTGGGCGAGCCGGTGATCCGCACTGCGGTGGGCCGCGCGATGAAGGAAATGGGCCGTCAGTTCGTTCTGGGCGAAACCATCCAGTCCGCCATGAAACGCGCCGCCGGGATGGAGGCCAAGGGCTATACCTATTCCTACGACATGCTGGGCGAAGCCGCCCGCACCGAGGCGGACGCCGCGCGCTATCACCTTTCATATTCCCGTGCCATCGCGGCGATTGCCGATGCCTGCACGCAGGACGACATCCGCGCCAACCCCGGCATCTCGGTTAAACTTTCGGCGCTGCATCCGCGCTATGAGGTTGCGCAGGAACAGCGCGTGATGGACGAGCTGGTGCCGCGTCTGCGGGCGCTGGCGCTGTTGGCCAAAGCGGCCGGAATGGGCCTGAACGTCGACGCCGAAGAGGCCGACCGCCTGTCGCTGTCCCTGCAGGTGATTGAGGCGGTGCTGTCCGAGCCAGCGCTGGCCGGATGGGACGGGTTCGGCGTGGTGGTACAGGCCTATGGGCCGCGTGCCGGGCTGGTGCTCGACACGCTTTATGACATGGCCGAGCGGTACGACCGCAAGCTGATGGTGCGTCTGGTCAAAGGCGCCTACTGGGATACCGAGATCAAGCGCGCGCAGGTCGAGGGCGTCGACGGCTTCCCGGTCTTCACCAACAAGGCGGCAACCGACATCTCTTACATCGCCAATGCCCGCAAGCTCTTGGGCATGACCGACCGGATCTATCCTCAGTTCGCGACCCACAACGCCCACACGGTCAGCGCGATCCTGCACATGGCCGAGGGCCAGCCCTTCGAGTTCCAGCGCCTGCACGGCATGGGCGAGACCCTGCACCAGATCGTCAAGGACCAACGCAATACCCGCTGCCGCATCTACGCGCCGGTTGGCGCGCATCGCGACCTGCTGGCCTACCTGGTGCGCCGGCTGCTGGAAAACGGCGCCAACAGCTCGTTCGTCAACCAGATCGTGGACGAAAACGTTGCCCCCGAAGTGGTGGCCGCTGATCCGTTCGAGGCCGTGCGGAAACCTGCACGCCACATCCCAACCGGCCCCGAACTGTTTCAACCTGAAAGACCAAACTCGCTAGGGTTCGACCTGCATCACACACCGACATTGGACCGGATCGATGCCGCCCGCGACGCCTTTCGCGCACATCACTGGTTCGCGCAGCCCCTGCTGGCCGGTGACGCAGCGCCCGAGGCCGAGGAACCTGTCATCAACCCCGCCCTGCCCGAGGACCGGCCCGGCGCGGTCGCCCCGGCCAGCGCCGCGGATGTGGAACTGGCGCTGGCCGCAGCTGCTCCGTGGCAGGCCTCAGCGGTCGAGCGCGGCCGCGTCCTGAATGCCGCCGCCGACCTCTACGAGGCCAACTACGGCGAGCTCTTCGCCCTTCTTGCGCGTGAGGCCGGCAAATCACTGCCCGACGCGGTCGCCGAACTGCGCGAGGCGGTGGATTTCCTGCGCTACTACGCCGCCAGCATCCCCGACGCAGAACCTGCCGGTAGCTTCACCTGCATCAGCCCGTGGAACTTCCCTCTGGCAATCTTCACGGGGCAGATCTCGGCAGCGCTCGCCGTGGGCAATGCGGTTCTGGCCAAGTCTGCGCCGCAGACTCCGCTGATCGCCCACCGGGCGGTGCAGCTGCTGCACGAAGCCGGCGTGCCGCGCGATGCGCTGCAATTGCTGCCGGGCGGGCCATCGGTCGGGGCCGCGCTGACGTCGGACCCGCGCGTCTCGGGCGTGGCCTTCACCGGCTCGACCGCGACGGCATTGAAGATCCGCGCTGCAATGGCCGAGCACATGCGGCCCGGAACACCGCTGATCGCCGAAACCGGCGGGCTGAACGCGATGATCGTGGACAGCACTGCCCTGCCCGAACAGGCCGTGCAGTCGATCATCGAAAGCGCCTTCCAGTCGGCGGGGCAGCGGTGCTCGGCCCTGCGCTGCCTGTATCTGCAGGACGACATCGCCGATGACGTGCTGACCATGCTCAAGGGCGCGATGGACGCCTTGTCGGTGGGCGATCCGTGGCTGCTCTCGACCGATTGCGGCCCGGTGATCGACGAACAGGCCCGACAGGGCATCGCCGACCACGTCGCCAAGGCCCGCGCCGAGGGTCGTGTGTTGAAGGAACTGGCGCTGCCGCCCCAGGGGATCTTCGTGGCGCCCACGCTGATCGAGGTCTCAGGCATCAATGCGCTGGAACGCGAGATCTTCGGCCCTGTCCTGCATGTCGCCCGGTTCAAGTCACACGAGATCGACCAGGTGATCGCCGACATCAACGCCACCGGCTACGGCCTGACCTTCGGCCTGCACACCCGCATCGACGACCGGGTGCAGCACGTGACCGAGGCGATCCACGCCGGTAATATTTACGTGAACCGCAACCAGATCGGCGCGATCGTCGGCTCGCAGCCTTTCGGCGGCGAAGGCCTGTCCGGCTCCGGCCCCAAGGCGGGCGGCCCGAACTATCTGGCCCGTTTCTGCGCCCCGGACCGACAGGTCGTGGCCGCGGAATTGTCCGCCCCAGCCGACCTGCCCGCACCGATCGGGCAGCCTGCCGCGCCGACGACCCGTTCGATGCCCGGACCGACCGGCGAATCGAACCGGCTGACCGAGTTTCCCCGCGCGCCGTTCCTGTGCCTGGGCCCCGGCCCCGAGGCGGCCAAGGCGCAGGCAAACGCCATTCTCGCGCTTGGCGGCACCGCGATTCAGACCGAGGGCGCGCTTGACCTGCACCGGCTTGAGAACCTGCCGGGAATATCGGGGGTTCTGTGGTGGGGTGATGCGGACACCGCGCGCCAGATCGAGCGCCATCTGGCGCGGCGAGACGGCCCCATCCTGCCGCTGATTCCCGGCTTACCCGACCGGTCGCGGGTGATGGCCGAGCGCCATGTCTGCGTCGACACCACGGCTGCCGGAGGAAACGCCGCACTACTGGGCGGAGCGGCATAAGCTGACTTGACGCTGGGTCGGGAAAAGCCCAGCGTCCCCCCATGTTTCCAATTCGAGACCACAACCCTTCGGGGCGGACGCCCTTTGTCGTCTATGCGCTGATCGCGGCGAATGTCCTGATTTTCCTCAGCTATGTCGGATTCATGGACGACGCCCGGCTGATCAACCGGTTCTATTTCGACTATGCGATCATCCCTGCCCGCATCAGCGACGGCGTGGCGCTCGAAACGCTGGTGACGTCGATGTTCCTGCATGGCGGCTGGATGCACCTGATCGGCAACATGCTGTTCCTGTGGATCTTCGGCGACAACATGGAGGACGAGATGGGCCACCTGCCCTTCCTGCTGTTCTACATGGTCGCGGGTATCGGCGCCGGGCTGGTCCATATCGTCACGGCTCCCGGGTCGTTGGTTCCCACCATCGGCGCGTCCGGCGCAATTGCGGCCGTGATGGGGGGCTACCTGCTGATGTTCCCAAAGGCGCGTGTCGATATCCTGCTGATTCTGATCATCTACTTCCGGGTCTTCACCATCCCGGCCTTCGTGATGCTGGGCGTCTGGCTGGGAATGCAGTTCCTTGGCAGCGTGTCCAGCAACCCTGACGCCGGCGGTGTCGCCTATTGGGCGCATACTGGTGGCTTTGTGATCGGTTTGGTTCTGTGCATCCCGATGTGGCTGAAACGAGGCGGACCAGCTTATTGGAACCGTACCCATGGTCACCCGCCACATCCCGAACACCGCTACAAGCTCAGCCAGTCCCGTATACCAAGAGTACCTCGCCGTTGACCCGAATGACTGCCATCTGCCATTGCGGCGCCGTGAAGATCGAGGCCGAGTTCCCCGGTGGCCTGTCCACGGCTGCCCGATGCGACTGTTCCTTCTGCATCCGCCGCGGGGCCGCCGCCGTGACGGCCACGACCGAGAGCCTGCGCATTCTTGAAGGCGCCGAGAACCTGAGCCTCTACACGTGGGGAACGCACACGGCGAAACACTATTTCTGCAAGACCTGCGGGATATACGTTTATCACCAAAGACGCTCGGATCCGGCGGAGTGTGGCGTCAACCTTGGCTGCATCGAGGGCGGAAACCCCAGAACCCACGGGCCGATTCCTTGGAATGACGGGGTCAATCACCCGTCTGATCGGTCTGACTGATCCGGACTTTGACCACCGCTCAACCGCGTGATCTCTTGCGCAGCCTGAACGACGTGGGCGGCAAGCTCGGGTGCCCGGTCCGGATTGAATCGCGCGGTCGGCCCCGAGACAGAGATTCCGGCGCAAGGTTCCTGCTTGTCGTTGAAGATCGCGGCTCCGATGCAGGACATGCCCGAGTGGCGCTCCTCTCGATCATAAGACCATCCGCGCAGCCGCGTTTCGGTCAGATCCTCGCGCAAGGTATCCAATGTGGCGCAAGTATTGGGCGTATACGGCACAAGCTTGGTGTCCGCCAACACCTTGGCCCGGGATGCCTCGGTCATGGCCGCCAGGATCGCTTTGCCCGTACCCGAGGCATACATCGGTGTGCGCGCGCCCGGCGGAAAGAACGCCCGGATCGGGTTCGATGTCTCGACTTGCCCGACAAACACCACTTCCGACCCGTCGGGAACTGCCAGGTTCGCAGTTTCTCCGCTGTCCTGCATCAGGCGTCTAAGAACTGACCGGCCGATCTCGACAACGCTGTTGTGCCGCAGAAACGAAGCGCCTGTGCGATAGGCTTCGACTCCGATCATCCATTCCTGACGTTCTTCGCTGAAGCTGACGAACCCATGCTTTTGCAAGGTCGTCAGGATGCGATGCGTGGTTGCAGTAGGCACGTCGATCTCACGCGCGAGGTCGCTGAGCGCGGTGCGTTCAAGCCGTGCGACCGTGGTCAAGACCCCCAGCGCACGGTCCAACGCCTGCATGGTTCCGGCCGAGCTTTCTTTGAACAACGACTTGGGCCGGCCGCGCGGGCGCTTCTGGGCTGACATTGTGATTCTCCCTCATTTTGGCCGAACGGCCGTCTGGCTTTCTCAGCTGATCACAAACACTCAGCGAAATGAGAAAGTGAATATCCTGCCTTTATGGCAGGTTACGAATTTTTTCGAAATAATGAAAATATTTTTCAAGAAAATTGCATCACCGCCGACGCGGAGACAGACTTGGGGCAAAGCGGAGGACATGATGATGTCAAAACAGAACCCGGTCTTCATTCCCGGCCCGACGAATATCCCGGATCGCCTCCTGCGCGCGATGCAGGTCCAGACCATTGACCACCGCGCGCCGGATTTCGTTCAGGCCTTTGCGCCGGTACTCGAGGGCCTCAAGCAGGTATTCCGGTCGACCACGGGTCAGATTGTGACCTTTCCATCCAGCGGCACAGGTGGGTGGGAAGCTGCGATCAGCAACACACTTAGCCCGGGCGACAAGGTTCTTGTGGCCCGCCATGGCGTATTCAGCCATCGCTGGATCGACCTTTGCCAACGGCATGGGCTGGACGTGCAAGTCATCGATTGCCCATGGGGCAGCGGGGCACCTGCCGATCGGTTTCAGTCGATCCTCGCCGACGACCGGAACCACGACATCCGGGCGGTTCTGGTGACGCATAATGAAACGGCCACCGGCGTGCGCTCGGATATCCTGTCGGTCCGATCGGCGATGGATGCCTCGGCGCACCCTGCCCTGCTGATGGTCGATTGCGTCAGTTCGCTGGCCTCGATGCCGTTCGAATTCGATGGCTGGGGCGTCGATATTGCGGTTTCGGGGTCGCAAAAGGGGTTCATGCTGGCCGCTGGAATGGCAATCCTGTGCGTCAGCCCCAAAGCGCTGGCAGCGATGGATGGTGCGCGGCTGCCCCGCACCTATTTCGACTTTCGGGACATGTTGGACGCCAATGCCTCGGGCGGGTTTCCTTACACGCCGCCGCTGCAACTGATCTGCGGACTGCAGGAAAGCCTGTCCATTCTGTTTGACGAAGGCCTGGACAACGTCTACGCCCGTCACTTCCGTCTGGCTGAAGGCGTGCGTCGGGCCGTCGACGCGTGGGGATTGAGCCTGGTCGCTCAATCGCCGGACCTCTACTCGGACACTGTCAGCGCAGCCTATGTGCCCGATGGGTTCGACAGCAATGTCCTGACTAACCATGCCTATGACACCTATGGAGTGTCCTTCGGGATCGGCCTGGGCCAATTGAACGGCAAGGCGTTTCGCATCGGTCACCTGGGCAGCCTGACGGACGTCATGGTTCTGTCCGGCCTCGCCACGATCGAGATGGCGATGGCCGATCTGAACTACCCGATACAACTGGGCAGCGGCGTGGCGGCAGCGCAGGAATACTTCCGTGCAAACGGCACCAACCGCTCGCGCGCTGCGGCTTGAGGAGATCGGTATGTTGGACACGCTTTCGGCTGCAGATCTGACGATCGACGACATGCGCGCAGCGCAGGAACGGATCAAACCACATATCCGGCGTACACCCGTCCTGTCGTCGGAGTATCTGAACGCACAAACCGGCGCACGGCTCTTTTTCAAGTGCGAGAACCTGCAAGAGGCCGGAGCCTTCAAGGTTCGCGGCGCCTGCAATGCGGTATTCGGATTGCCCGACGAGATCGCCGGCAACGGCGTCTGCACCCACTCCAGCGGGAATCATGCGCTGTCCCTGTCATATGCGGCCGGTCGACGCGGTATTCCCTGCAACGTCGTCATGCCACGCACTGCACCTCAGGCCAAAAAGGACGCGGTCCGTAGGTTTGGCGGCACGATCACCGAATGTGAGCCATCGACATCATCGCGCGAAGCGACCTTTGCCCAGGTGCAGGCCAAAACGGGTGGCGAATTCGTGCACCCCTACAACGATCCGCGTGTCATTGCAGGACAGGCCACATGCTCGGCCGAGATGCTGGAACAAACAGGTGGGCTTGATGCTGTTATCGCTCCGATCGGCGGCGGCGGAATGGTGTCGGGCACGTGCCTGACGGTATCGAATCTGGCCCCTGATGTCGCGATCTATGCCGCGGAACCTCGGCAGGCTGATGACGCATACCGATCTTTCAAAGCCGGTCGGATCATCGCCGACGACGCACCCAAGACGGTGGCCGATGGCCTTCTGGTTCCGCTGAAGGAAAACACCTGGCACTTCGTGTCGCGGAACGTTGCCGACATCTTCACGGCTTCCGAAGACGAAATCGTGGCGGCCATGAAACTGGCCTGGAAACACCTGCGACTGGTGATTGAGCCATCTTCGGCCGTTCCGTTGGCAACCATTCTCAACAACCCCGAGGTTTTTCGAGGCAAACGCGTCGGCGTGATCTTGACCGGCGGCAATGTGGATTTGGACAAGCTGCCCTGGTTGGCCGGGCAAGGAGGAGAAGGATGAACAAACCCGTGAACATCGATCAATTGGACGTCGGCTTCGACGTCCCAGCAGCAATCGGCATGGATGAAAGCGAAATCCAGACTCCTTGCCTGATACTGGACCTCGACGCGCTGGAGCGGAACATCCGCAAAATGGGCGACTACGCCAAAGCGCATGGTATGCGCCATCGGGTGCATGGCAAGATGCACAAGTCTGTGGACGTCGCGCGCCTGCAGGAGAAACTGGGCGGCGCAGTTGGCGTGTGCTGTCAAAAGGTCTCGGAGGCCGAGGTTTTTGCGCGTGGCGGGATCAAGGACATCCTTGTGTCAAACCAGGTGCGCGATCCGGCCAAAATTGACCGCTTGGCTCGGCTGCCGAAGCTGGGCGCGCGAACGCTGGTCTGCGTGGATGACATCGAGAATGTGCCCGCGCTGTCCTCTGCGGCGCAGACCCATGGAACGCAGCTGGAGATCCTGGTCGAGATCGACTGCGGCGCGGGGCGCTGTGGCGTGACCAGTACGGCTGACGTCATTGCCATTGCCCGCGCAGTCGAGGCGGCACCGCACCTGAAGTTCACCGGCCTCCAAGCATATCAGGGCGCGATGCAACATCTCGATAGCTATGACGCGCGAAAGGAAAAACTGGATGCAGCAATCGCCATGGTGCAGGACGCCGTCGACGGGCTGAAGGCGGACGGGATTGAGTGCGAACTGGTTTCGGGTGGTGGGACGGGATCCTATTACTTCGAAAGCAATTCGGGCGTTTACAACGAATTGCAGTGCGGGTCCTACGCGTTCATGGATGCCGACTATGGGCGGATTCTGGACCGGAATGGCCAAAGGATCGATCGGGGCGAATGGGAAAACGCCTTGTTCATTCTGACCAGCGTCATGAGCCACGCCAAACCGGACAAGGCGATCTGTGACGCAGGGCTCAAGGCACAGTCGATAGACAGCGGTTTGCCGGTGATTTTTGGCCGCGATGATGTCGAATACCTGAAATGCTCGGACGAACACGGTGTGATCGGCGACCCCAACGGCGTGTTGCGGGTGAACGACAAGTTGCGTCTGGTCCCCGGGCACTGCGATCCGACCTGCAACGTGCACGACTGGTATGTTGGCGTGCGCAGCGGAAGGGTCGAGACCCTGTGGCCGGTCTCTGCTCGCGGTAAAGCGTTTTGATCATGAGGGACGAGATGAACGCTGAAACCAATCTGATACAGATCGTTGGCGAAGACCTCTGCCGGCAATTGGTCAACCGCGAGCTGGCGTTTGAGGCAATCCAAGACGTGTTCTCAGCGATGGCACGCGGCGGAGCGCGCAACTTCCCCGTCATCCGCGAAGGGCTGGGTCATGCCGGCGCCGTATATGGGTTCAAATCCGGCTTTGACGCCGAAGGCTTGGTTCTGGGTGTCAAATCTGGTGGCTATTGGCCGGGAAACACCAATCGCGGACTGACCAACCACCAATCCACCGTCATCCTGTTCGATCCCGATACCGGACAGCCTTCCGCGTTGGTCGATGGAAACTATCTTACGGCTATCCGCACGGCTGCGTCCTCGGCAGTGTCGATCGCGCACCTGGCCCGTACGGACGCCAAGGTGCTTGGCATGGTCGGCGCGGGCCATCAATCGGCCTTTCAGTTGCGCGCCGCCGCCGAGCAACGCGAATTCGAAAAGGTGGTGGCATGGAATCCCCATCCCGAAATGCTTCCGAAACTGGCCGCCGTCGCGCAGGACATCGGACTGTATTTCGAATCCGTCTCGCAGCGGGAACTGGGGGCACAGGCCGACGTTATCATCACGATCACATCGGCGTTCGAACCGCTGTTGATGCGCGATTGGATCAAGCCCGGAACGCATCTGGCCTGCATGGGCACCGACACGAAGGGCAAGATGGAAGTCGACCCCGAACTGGTTGCTTCCGCTCAGGTCTTCACCGACGAGGTTGCCCAGTCCGTCACCATCGGTGAGGCGCAGCACGCCGTGGCTTCGGGCGCGCTGGATCCTGACGCCATCACGCCGATTGGAGCAGTCATTAATGGCGATCATCCCGGCCGAACAAAGGCTGACCAGATCACCTTGTTCGATGGGACCGGGGTCGGGTTGCAGGACCTGGCCGTGGCGTCCGTGGCTGCGCGGCTGGCCTCTGAGGCAGGCTTGGCGGGTACTGTACGGCTTTGAAACAAAACGCCCGGCCAATTCGGCCGCGCGATCTTAGAAATTGGTTCTGGTCGTTTCCGGCCGCCGTATTGACGGATCAGCCGCGGATCACCTTGGCGAACTGGTCGAAAATCGGTTCGTTGGCGCAGATGACTTCCCCGTCGGACAGAATGCTGCCTTCCGGGTTCAACGGTTGAACGAACCCACCCGCCTCTTTCACGATGATGATGCCAGCGGCCAGATCCCAGGCGTTCAGGCGACGCTCCCAGAAGCCTTCGTAGCGGCCAGCGGCAACATAGGCCATATCCAGCGCAGCTGCACCCCAGCGACGCACACCCGCGCAGGCGGGCATCAGACGGGCCAGGTCCTGCAACGTGGCCGGCAGGTCCGAGCGGCCACCAAACGGCAAACCGGTCGAGAAGATCGATTCGATCATCCGGCTGCGGCTCGACACGCGGATACGCATGTCGTTCATCCAGGCACCCTCGCCCTTTTCGGCAAAGAACATCTCGTCCTTCGCGGGATCGTAGATGACGCCCGCGACGATCTTGCCCTTGTGTTCAAGTGCGATCGAAACCGCCCAGTGCGGCAGGCCGTGCAGGAAATTGGTCGTCCCGTCCAGAGGGTCAACGATCCAACGCCGGGTCGGGTCTTCGCCCTCGATCACGCCGCCTTCTTCAGCCAGCCAACCGTAGGTGGGACGCGCGCCCAGCAGTTCTTCTTTCAGAATGTTCTCGGCTGCAATGTCAGCCTTCGAGACGAAATCGCCCGCGCCCTTCATCGACACCTGCAGGTTCTCGACTTCGCGAAAGTCTTTTACCAGCGATCGGCCCGCTTTTCGCGCGGCCTTGATCATGATGTTGAGATTTGCACTGCCAACCATAGTTCCGAGGCTCCTGTCCGGTCAAACCGCGCGTATACTGGCGCAACGCCCCCTTGCCAAGAGGAATGATGCGCATAGCAGCATGCCGCTTCCCGCGTGGCCAAAACCTTATTGCTGCTGCAGCTTGCGCGCCTCTAGGCTTGCCAGCTTGACCAATTCCTGCACAAAAGGTTTTTCCATGTCCTCGGTTCGTACTGCGGCATACAGCCGACGCGTGATGCCATCCTTGGTCAGCGGACGGGTCACATAGTCCGAGTTGTACTTGACCTCGCGCACCACCCAGTCGGGCAGAACGGATATTCCACGGTTTGACGCCACAAGCAGCAAGATCACGGCGGTCAACTCGACTTGCCGGATCGCAGCAGGTTCAACGCGGGCCGGGATGAGAAGCTGGCTGAAGATATCAAGCCTCGTGCGTTCGACCGGATAGGTGATCAGCGTTTGACCGCGAAAATCCTCGGCCTCAATATACGGTTTTTCTGCCAACGGATGGGTCGAGGCGGCGACAAAAACAGGATTGTAATCAAACAGCTCGATGAACTCGACGCCCGGCAGATCTTCGGGGTCCGAGGAGACGACCAGATCGACCTCTTCCTTCTGCAGCGCGGGCAGCGCGTCAAAGGCCAGACCCGGCCGGATATCGACATCCACATCCGGCCAAGACTTGCGGAAGGCCTCGAGCACCGGGAACAGCCATTCAAAACAGGCGTGGCATTCGATCGCGATGTGCATCCGCCCCGTGCGCCCGTCGCGCAGCGAGGAAAACTCCTCCTGCATCGCTTCGACCTGCGGCAGGATCTGCTCGGCCAGTCGCAACAGGCGCAGCCCAGCGGCCGACAGCTTCATCGGTTTCGACCGGCGCAGGAACAGCTCGACGCCGGCCTGATCCTCCAGCCCTTTGATCTGATGGCTGAGCGCAGACTGCGTGATGTTCAGTTGATCCGCCGCACGGGCCAACCCACCACATTCATGGATGGCTTTGATCGTGCGCAGGTGTCGAAATTCGATATGCATCTTTCGTGTCGTTCATGTTGTTCTTGAATAATATGAGTTTGTCTCACAAAGAACTCCATGGCACAAGAGCCGCAACACAACCTGCGAGACTGCCATGACCCAGCCCGAGATTTCCTTCGAATTCTTTCCGCCTCAGACGCTCGAAGCGTCGTTTCGCCTGTGGGATACGGTCCAGACACTGGCGCCACTGGCACCCCGTTTTGTCTCGGTCACATATGGTGCGGGGGGCACCACCCGTGAATTGACCCGCGATGCGGTGGCGACGTTGCACAAATCCTCGGGATTGAAAGTCGCGGCCCATCTGACATGTGTCGACGCTTCACGCAGCGAGACCTTGGCCATTGCCGACAGCTTTGCCGCGGCCGGCGTCACCGACATCGTTGCGTTGCGCGGCGACCCACCCAAGTGGCAGGAACGGTTCGTCCCGCATCCCGATGGGTTCGCCCACTCGGTCGAATTGACCGCAGCACTGGCGGAAACCGGCAGTTTCACCATCCGCGTCGGTGCCTATCCCGACATTCACCCGGAAGCGCCACATGCACAGGCTGACATCGACTGGTTGAAAGCCAAGTTGGACGCCGGCGCAGACGAGGCTTTGACGCAATTCTTCTTCGAGGCCGAAACCTTTTTGCGCTTTCGCGATGCCTGCGCCAAGGCCGGGATCGACAAGCCGATCGTGCCGGGCATCCTGCCAATCGAGAACTGGGCCGGTGCCAAGAAATTTGCCAAACGCTGTGGCGCGCAGGTGCCGGACTGGGTCGATCAGGCCTTTGACAAAGCAATCCGTGACAACCGGCACGACCTGTTGGCCACCGCGCTATGCACCGAGCTGTGTTCGGACCTGATCGACGAAGGCGTGGACAAGCTGCATTTTTATACGCTGAACCGCCCCGAACTGACCCGCGATGTGTGTTTTGCCCTTGGGATCACGCCCAAAGCCGATCTGCAAAACGTCGCCTGACTGTTCCCTGCATTTGCACAAGCCAAAGGGGGATTGCCCCCCTGCGGCCCGCTGCAAGGTGCGAACAATTCGCCATGCAACGGCGCACTGTCCCCGCCAAGCCTACCAATTCACTGGATAATTTGACAGAAACTCAAGGCTCCGGAAAATAGGAGCCAGTTGTTTTATCGAGTGATTTTGGTATGGAGCCAGTCGAGAAAATTCAGGCTCGCGTAGAAGCACTGCACGTCTTGGGCCTTGATCAGACCGCCACCGCATCGGACATCCGGAATGCGTGGCGCGACATCGCCTTTCATGCACATCCCGACCATACAGGCGGCGACTGCAATCAGTTTGCGCGGGCGAAGTCGGCCTATGACTATCTCCGCAAAAACGGGTTGGCAGGAAAAGGCGCCGGCCCGGCCCAACCACGACGCCCGAAACTCAGAAAGCGTATCATCGAGCTGGACGAGAAGGATATTTCCGCCTGCCTGAAGCTGCTCGATCCAAGTCGCGCCCTATCCTTTGGCGAGACCAGCACGGAAGATTGCCCGCAATCGGCGCGCAATTCGGACCATGTACCAGAGGCGATCGGATGCTATGGCCGCGACCTGACCTATTTCGTTGCGACGCCGGTTTGCGAAGGTGAAAACCGCGTTGCCCTGCCGACATCCGTTCTGGCCGGCTTTCGGACCGTCGAAACCGAAATACTGTCCTTCCAGGCCAAGAATGGCGGAGCGGGCGAGGTCGTTGTTCCCGACACCATTCGAGAACGCAAGTTTCCCGGCGCGCGCAGCGTCAGGATCCGGTTCGAGGCGAATCAGGCCACTCGGGAACAGTTCTGGCAGGCTTGTTGAAGACCCAAAATTGAAAAAGGCCCGGCGGGTCTGCCGGGCCTGCAACGCGCGTCACGTCAGTTCGCGATCGGGCCTTCGGACGTGAATTTCGGGATCACGTTGGTCGAGGCGTCATTGCCTTCGAGCCCCGGCCAGTTCCCCTCAGCCAGGTTGATGTTGCCCGGGACGTCTTCTTCCCAAAAACCGACCACGACATCGGTGATGTTCAGATACAGCTTGTCGTCAACGATCCGCCAAAGGTTGGGGTTGCCGGGAACCTTGCCGCCCTTTGACACGCCATAGGCGCAATGCCCATCATATTGCGGCGCATAGAACGCGGGGTTTTCAAGGAACTTCGCGCGGTTTTCTTCGGTCGCAAAAGCCCAGGTCGCCCCATTGTAATCCGCAGTGATATCCGACCGTCCGCGCACGCCTTCTGGCTGGGATTGTCCAATCGGCGATTGTGCAAGCCCACGGTAGGCCACCACATCATATCCGGACACGGCGAAGCCGGTCCCATCGACGTATTGCGGGCCGGCAAAGGCGGGCACGGCCAACGCCATTGCAGCAGCGAAGGTCAGAGCAAATCTGTTCATGTTTCATGTCCTCGTGTTTTGACGGGTTGCAGTGCCAGAGTGGCTGTCTGCAGAGACAATAAGCAATTCCCTTCATCGGCGAAGACCCGTTAACGCCGCTGTGACCATTGACGAGCAAACGTGAGCAGTCTTGCCGCAATTGTTACAGAACAGCCGCCACGTCGGGGGTTGGCGTTCTTGTTCTGCAACACTAACTCTTGTCGGGCCGGGCGCGGCTCGGCTCTGGGACGAAAGGCAGAAGATGAGCGACACCACCACATACACCCCACCGAAAGTCTGGACATGGGATAGTGAAAGCGGAGGGCGTTTCGCGAACATCAACCGCCCCATTGCCGGTGCGACCCATGACAAGGAATTGCCCGTCGGCAAACATCCCTTGCAGTTGTATTCGCTTGCAACGCCAAACGGGGTGAAAGTGACGGTCATGCTGGAAGAGCTTTTGGCCTTGGGTCACGCAGGCGCGGAATATGATGCATGGCTGATCAATATTGGTGACGGCGATCAGTTCGGCTCGGATTTTGTCGCGATCAACCCGAACTCGAAAATCCCCGCTCTGATGGACCGCTCGGGTGAAACACCGATACGGGTGTTCGAAAGCGGTTCCATCCTTGTACATCTGGCCGAAAAATTCAGTGCATTCCTGCCCGAATCCGGTCCCGAGCGCACCGAAGTGATGAACTGGCTTTTCTGGCAGATGGGCAGCGCGCCTTATCTGGGTGGTGGGTTCGGGCATTTCTACGCTTATGCGCCAGAGAAATGGGAATACCCGATCAACCGCTTTGCGATGGAAACCAAACGCCAGCTGGATGTTCTGGACCGCGAACTTGCGGACAAAGCTTTTATCGCTGGCTCGGACTACTCGATCGCCGACATGGCGATCTGGCCGTGGTATGGGCAACTGGTTCTGGGTCGTTTGTACGACGCGGCCGAATTCCTTGATGTCGCGTCCTACAAGAACGTCATGCGATGGGCGCAAGAGATTGACGCGCGGCCGGCCGTGAAGCGAGGCCGCATGGTCAACCGCGCATTCGGAGAGTTGCACACCCAACTGCGCGAACGGCATGATGCGAGCGACTTCGAAACCCGTACGCAGGACAAGCTGGAAACAGCAGCCGAATAACTTTGTTCATTTGGCGCGGGGAGCAAACCATCCCTGCGCCGAAGCCTCGACTTCACTTCAAGATCGGGGGGCTGTCCGGGTCGCTTCCGGGCGCTGGTCGGGACCCGGAGGCGCGCACAGGATCGGGGATATCAAATCGCAGGCCCACTTTCGCCAATGCTGCGGCGGCAGGATCGCTGGGCGCGAAAAACCCGACATCCAAGGCACCAGCCTCAATCCCCGAGAATGTCAGAGCTTCGGACACCGCCTTGGCCAGGGCCGTCTGGGCACCGGGTACCGCGTCAACGAAACCAAGAAGATGACCCTGCCCACCGCCCTCGGCGCGGGTTCCGGCGAGATATGCGGCGGAGGCCAGACCTGAAGCTGTGGCCAGTTTGGTGTCCAGCGCCGTCAGCAAAATGTCGGGCAACCCCGCGGGCGGAAGGAACTCCGTCAGACGGGATTGCACTTCTTGCGGGGCATGGCTGAGGGTTTCCGCAAGCCAGCCCAACGCTTCGGCGGGGATGAGCATCGACGACGGCGCCACCTCGAGGTTCAGCCCCAACCCAATGCCCTGCCCTGCAAGCATCCCCGCCAGAACCCGCCCGGACAGAGCGGCATATGGGGCAGGACGGCCCGCAAACTGCGCCAGTCGGTCTTCGCGGTCAAAGGCCAGCACAAACCGACCATCAGCCACGTCAAACAGCTCGGGCGAGATGTTTTCGTCTCGCGCCTCTTCGGTCAGCAACAGAAACAGTTCATTGTCCGCGAGCCGTTCGAAAAACCTCAGCCGCGCGGCATCGTTCTGAGGGTCGGCCTCCATCTGGGCATGCGCAATGTCCAGCGCGGTCGTGTCAGTCATCCATCACCTCTTTGACCCGGGCACGCAGCACCGGCAGCAGGTCCGTTTCGAACCAGGGATTTTTCTTCAGCCATGCCGTATTGCGCCATGACGGATGAGGCAAGGCAAATACCCGCGGCGCATGCTGTTGCCAATTGCGCACCGTATCGGTCACCGAAGTTTGTGCGCCCAGATGGAAATGATGCGCGTGGCCACCGACAAGGATGGTCAACGGAACATCGCCAAGTTCACTCATCACCCTGTGATGCCAAGTCTTCTTGCAGATCGCCGGCGGCGGCAAGTCCGCCTTTCGCGCATCGTACCCCGGAAAACAAAACGCCATCGGAACGATCGAAACCCGCGCCTGATCGTAGAATTGCCCTTCCTCCAACCCCAGCCAATCCCGCAGCCGGTCGCCTGAGGGGTCGGTGAATGGTCGGCCGCTCTCATGGACCCGTGCCCCGGGAGCTTGCCCTGCGATCAGGATGCGCGCACCGGGGCGGAACCACACCACCGGGCGCGGCTGATGCGCGGTCGCAGTCGCAGCGAAGCGGTCGGCGCACAACCGGCACGATCTGATTTCTTCCGCAAGTGGCTTCACCTGATCTCCTGCCCTTTGGCGCTTGTTGCAATCCTGGGATGGATCATAGTCGTTCCCTCAAACCGATCCAGTTGTCGGCTTTGTGCGTCACAATTGTGGCTAGGCGTTTCGAACGCGCATTGAACATTTGTTTCATATTTCGACATAATGTGGCCAACATGGAGCGTTAGAACATCCGGCCGTAAGCCAGCCACCGGTGGCCGCACCCAAAGCAAAAACATGAGCAGGCCGTGAATGCTTGAGTTCGAGAATGTCAGCAAGTCCTTCTGGACCGGGACTCGCCGCAAGGTGATCCTGGACAGGGTCTCGTTCCGGGTCGAGCTGGGAAAATCACTTGGCGTTCTGGCCCCGAACGGCACCGGAAAAACCACGCTTATCAACATGATGGCCGGGCTCGAAAAGCCCGACGAAGGCGTGATCCGCCGAGAGTGCCGGGTGTCTTTCCCCATGGGCTTTGCCGGCGGCGTTTCCAAGAAGATGTCCGCGCTCGAGAATGCCCGTTACATCGCCAAGATTTATGGAATGGACCCCGACTATGTCGAGGCTTACTGCAGCTGGATGTGCGACTTGGGCGAGTATTTCAACCAACCCTTGGCGACGTACTCAGCCGGCATGCGCGCCCGTTTCACCTTTTCGTTGATGCTGGCCCTAGATTTCGACATGTACCTGATCGACGAAGGTATGCCTGCCACCACCGATGTCGAATTCAACAAAAAAGCGGGTTCAATCCTGCAGGAACGCTTGCGAACCACGACTTTGGTGATTGTGTCACACAATCCCAAAACCCTCGAAAAATTCGCCCGCCAGGCCGCTGTGCTTGTGGATGGGCAGCTTCATATGTTTGACTCCTTGGAAGAGGCGACGCAGCTATATGACTACCAAACCCAAGGTTAAAAAATACGACCCGAACCATGCCTCGCAGGCCGAAGGCACGGTCGAGGCGCGTGCCGAGGCGATTTCGCGCATCCGAAAAGCAACCCAACCGACCGAGGAAGCCCCGGCCGGAACTGAACTGGATGCCATCAAGAAAGAAGGGTTGACCGGTCGTCAGCTGCGCATAGCCCGACGCATGGCGCAGAAACACGGTCTGGCTGCGACGTCGGACTACGATGCCGTGCGTCTGCTACGAAAAAAGGGGATCGATCCGTTTCCGCGCTCCAACCTTCTGGATTTTGCGGCGGGTTCTTCCGATACCGCGGATGCGGAAGACCAGCCAAAAGACAAGGTCACGATCCAGCTGCCGCAAACGGTGAAAGAAAAGCAACAGACCCTTCCCGGCCCCGAATGGAGCCCGGCACAGCGGCGCGAATTCGAAATCGGCCAGATTCAGAAGGATATCGCCCGTCGGCGCAGACGAAAGTTGTTTGGTCTGTTTGCCCGTCTATTCGCCTTTGTTCTGCTGCCCACGATCATTGTCGGCTATTACTTCTATCGCATAGCCACTCCGATGTACGCCAGCGAGTCCGCGTTTTCCATTCTACAGGCAGATGGTGGCGCTGGTGAGATCGGCGGGCTTTTGGCCGGGACGCAATACGCAACCACGCAGGACTCGGTCGCGACTCAGGAGTTCCTTGAATCCAAGGATGCGCTCAACCGTCTGGAACGGGACACTGGTTTTGCCGAGATTTTCAAGCAGGACTGGATAGATCCGATTCAAAGACTGCCTCAGGACGCCACGCTGGAAGAGGCGTTTAAACTTTACAAGCGCATGGTCACAATCGGCTATGACCCCAGCGACGGTATCATCCGGATGGAGGTTGCAGCACCCGACCCGGACACCGCCGTCGACCTGTCAAATCTTCTGATTTCCTACGCCGAAGAAAAGATCAACGGCCTCACCGAGCTTAAGCGCGAAGATCAAATGCGAGATGCTCTGCAGTCCTTCGAGGACGCTCAGGAAGAACGGCGCAAAGCCCAGGAAGCGCTGATCGAACTGCAGTTGCAGGGTGCCGTGCTGGACCCCGAAAACGTGATTGCCGGGCTGCGCGCCCGCATCAACGAGATCGAGATACAGCTTCAAGACAAGGAATTGGAACTGGCGGCGTTGCTGGACAACCTTCGGCCGAACAAAGCCAAGGTCGACGGCGTCCAAGCCGACATCAACCGGCTTGAGGCCGTGCTAAAGGAGCTCAATGCCGAGATGCTGGACGCCTCCGCCGGCGAAAACTCGCTGGCGCGGTTGAGCGTTCGGATCCAGATGGCACAGGCCGATCTGGCCGCACGGGACATGATGCTGCAATCGGCCATGCAGCAAATGGAAACCGCCCGGACCGAGGCCAACCGCAAGGTTCGATACCTCACCGTTTCCGTGAACCCGGTCGCCAGTCAGGAGCCCACCTATCCGCGAAAGTTCGAAAATACGATTTTGGCTTTCCTGTTGTTTGCTGGTATCTACCTGATGATTTCGCTGACTACGTCAGTCCTTCGTGAACAGGTATCCTCGTAGAGCTCATGAAACATGTAAAAATAGCCAACGTCACCGTTGGCAACGACCTTCCGCTGACCATCATCGCGGGCCCTTGCCAGCTTGAAACGGCGGATCACGCACAGATGATCGCGGGAAGGATGAAAGAAGCCTGTGAAGCCGCGGGGGCACAGTATGTGTTCAAGGCCTCATATGACAAAGCCAACCGTACGTCCCTGTCCGGGAAACGCGGCATGGGGATCGAGGCCGGGCTGAAGGTGCTGGATGACATTCGCAAAACGATGGGTATTCCGGTCCTGACGGATGTCCACACTGAAGCGCAATGTGCCATCGCGGCCGAGGCGGTGGATATTCTGCAAATCCCGGCCTTCCTGTGCCGCCAGACAGACATGCTGCTGGCAGCCGGAGAAACAGGCAAGGCCGTCAACGTCAAGAAGGGTCAGTTCCTGGCCCCCTGGGAAATGCCAAACATCGTCGAAAAGATCGAAAGCACGGGCAACCACAACATCCTGCTGACCGAGCGCGGAACCTCGTTTGGCTACAATACGCTTGTCGCCGACATGCGATCCCTGCCGCAAATGGCGCAAACCGGGTATCCGGTTGTCATGGATGCAACCCATTCCGTTCAACAGCCCGGTGGCCGAGGCGGCTCGTCCGGCGGGCAGCGGGAATTTGCACCGGTAATGGCCCGCGCGGCCGTGGCCCTGGGCGTCGGTGCCGTATTCATTGAAACGCATCAGGATCCGGACACGGCGCCGTCTGATGGGCCGAATATGATCCCGTTGGACCAAATGGGCCAACTGATTGACACATTGATGCGTTTCGATGCCCTGGCCAAGGCCAACCCAGTTCAGATTTAACGATCGAGATTTTCCATGACCAAACCAATCCCCGAGGTGACCCCGAACACCTGGAGCTTTCTGCGCGATGCGATGATCAAACCCACCGGGTTTCGTGAATATGATGCCCGCTGGAAATACCCTGACGAGATCAACCTGCCGGGGATGACGGCTCTTGGTCTTGGCTTGGGAACTCAGATGCACAAGCGTGGGATCGAGCCGGTAATCGCGGTCGGCAACGACTACCGCGACTATTCTCTGGCGATCAAGAATGCGTTGGTTCTGGGCCTCATGCAGGCCGGCATCCAGGTCAAGGATATTGGCCCGGCGCTGAGCCCGATGGCGTATTTCGCCCAATTCCACTTGGATGTTCCTGCAGTCGCCATGGTGACGGCCAGCCACAACCCCAATGGCTGGACCGGGGTGAAGATGGGCTTTGACCGCCCTCTGACCCACGGCCCTGACGAAATGGCCGAGCTGCGCGACATCGTGCTGAACGGCGAAGGCGTGGCACGCCCCGGCGGGTCCTATGAATTCGTGGACGGCGTGAAAGAGGCCTATATCGACGATCTGGTCGGTGATTTCAAAATGTCGCGCCCCCTCAAGGTGGTCTGCGCGACGGGGAACGGCACCGCATCTGCCTTTGCCCCCGAGATCTTTGAGCGGATCGGGGTCGAGGTCGTGCCCAGCCACAACCGGTTGGATTACACCTTCCCCAACTACAACCCGAACCCCGAAGCGATGGAGATGTTGCACGACATGGCTGACGCCGTCAAAGCCAGCGGTGCGGACCTCGCGCTTGGGTTTGACGGGGACGGCGATCGCTGCGGTGTGGTCGATGACGAGGGCGAGGAGATCTTTGCCGACAAGGTCGGTGTCATAATGGCGCGTGATTTGGCCAAGCTGCATCCCGGCGCGACATTCGTGGCCGACGTGAAATCGACCGGCCTGTTCGCCAGCGATCCCGAACTGCAGGCCCATGGCGTCAAGGCGGATTACTGGAAAACCGGCCACAGCCACATGAAACGGCGCGTGAAGGAGATCGGCGCTTTGGCCGGGTTCGAAAAGTCGGGCCATTACTTTCTGGCCGAGCCAATCGGGCGTGGATACGACTGCGGAATGCGGGTCGCGGTGGAAATCTGCAAACTGATGGACCGAAACCCGGGACAGAGCATGTCCGATCTGCGTCGCGCCCTGCCCAAGACGTGGTCGACCCCGACCATGTCGCCCTATGCTGCCGATACCGAAAAGTATGACATCCTCGCCCGGTTGGTGGACAAGCTCGTTGCCAAGGCCGAGGCGGGTGAAACATTGGCCGGTCGGCCGATCAAGGAAGTCGTGACCGTCAATGGTGCCCGCGTCATCCTCGACAATGGCAGTTGGGGCCTGGTCCGGGCGTCTTCGAACACGCCCAACCTGGTGGTGGTCTGCGAAAGCAGCGAGAGCGAAGATGAGATGCGGGCAATTTTCGCCGATATCGATGCCGTGATCCGCACCGAGCCGGGTGTGGGCGACTACGACCAGACGATCTGAGCAAAAAAGTGGCGCTGAGACGCCCCTTTCTCAATCCCGTCCGAGCAGTTTCAGCAAGCCCTTTTTGGCCTCGTCCTCAAGCTTCTGCTTCAGTGCATCCTCGACCTGTTCGCTGTCGGAGATGGTTGTATTCAATTCTTCTCCGACCTTCTTCAGCGCCTTGTCCTTCGCGTCCTGCTCCAGTTCCTTGAGCTTTTCTTCCGTCGCAGCTTCGATCACCTTGCTCAGGTCGGGCTTGATCGACGGATCGCTCCACGGTCCCTTGATCCGCACGGGCACGGCAATGCCATTGCCGCCGTTCGCCCGCAGTGCGACCGGCGTGAACACATAGTCGATATCGCGCGCACCCAGCCCGACGCGGCCCGCGCCATCGGCACGGAAATTGTCAAGCTGCATCAGAAGATCGTTGTTCGTCAGGTTACCGTCCTGAATCGTGTAGGTGGCAGTCAGGCTGTTGAAGACGGTGGTTCCTCCACTGCCTTCGCCGCGCCCCATCAAACGATCCAGATCAAACCCGGAGATCACCCCCTTGCCGACGTCCAGGCTGCCCTTGCCGCTGAGTGAGCGCATGATTTGAGCTTCGGTTTGCCCCACTCCCAGGAATTGCAAAGTTCCGGACGCTGTACCCGACAGACGTTCGACACCGCCCAATGTGGTCAAAGCCTGCTTGAGGTCGATACCGGTGGCGGTCAGGTTGCCCCCGACCGACAGTCCGTTTCTGTTGTTGGCAACGACTTCTCCGGTCAGCTTTCCGGAAAACAGCGTTGCCGGTTCCATTTTCAGAACCGCACGCGATCGATCCAGACTGAGGCTCAGATCGCTGGGGCCAAAGGTCATATCCGGAATAGAGATCGAATTGGCTTTCAACCGGATCGTTCCATTTGCCAACGAAAGGGGTGACGCGTCGATCGGCGCCTGGGACCAGCCTTCGGGCGCCTGTTTGCCTCCTCCGCCCGTGCCGCCGCTGTTGGGCGCGCTGCCGGCCGTTGCCTGCGTCAGGTCAAGGTCACCAGTACTCAGCCGCGCAGTAATCTTCGGTGGGCTCGCGATAACGATATCTGCGGCACCGTCAAAACTGTTCTGATCCAGAACGGCCCGCATATCCCGCAAGGAAATGCGCCCATCCTTGGTGTAGGTCATCTTGCCGGACACATCCGCGACCCGTCCAAGTCCCATGGGGACTGACACCCCACCCTGACCAAAAGCGGCCAGCATCGCGTCGGTGTTTGTGGTCTGGACATGAGTTTTGCCGTCCATTTCACCGGCCAGGTTGACGCGTCCGTCAAAGCTGATCTCTCCGCCCGGCGCTGTCAGGCCAAGAACCAATGGCGTCACCGCGCCACTGGAGAATGCAGGTAAATCAGGGATTTCCAGATCAACCTCAACCGCGCCACCGGGCACCGGCATTGATGCGCTCATCTTCATCGGCGCAGTGACATCAGGCCAACTGGCCTTCAGATCGACCCCGGAAAAGTCCATCTGAGGGACACCGTTTTCCACATAAACCAGACGCGCGTTGCTGAGCTCCAGTTGGTCAAGGGTCACGGTTCCGGTCTCGGTCGGTGCCGCAGAGTTGGGTGCGGGCGCATCTGCATTGCCAGAGCCCGTGTTTGACGCTCCGGTTTGCGGCGCCGACATTTCCCAGTTGCCCCGCCCTTGTGACAGCTCCAGCCGCAAGACCGGATCTTCGGACACGACGCGCCGGATACGCACATCCCCCGCCAACAGCGCTGAGGCATCCACGCCAACTGCCAGGCTTTGCGCGCTCAGCATCGGTTCAGAGCTGGCCCAAGGTGCGTTCCCAAACGTAACCGGCCCGGTTTCCATTCCCAGAACCGGCCAAAAGGACAGGCGGACATCACCGGACAACGTCAGTTCACGTCCGGTCTGCGCCTTGACCTGTTCGGCGAGGATTTTGCCCAGCTTGTCGCCGGGCATCAAAAGCAACGCCCCGATCACCAGCCCCGCGACCGCAACCAGAATGAATAGAATGCGTATCAGCCACTTCATGATTTGCTCTCTGCCTTGCCGGCTTTTTGCCTCAGCTTCGATGTTCCTCGCGTGCGAAGGATTTGCAAGGGGAAGATTTCCCCACTATATGCCGCGCAATGAGCACCAACCCGCCAAACCTACGCCCCGATCTGGCACCCGCAGCCCGGATCACCGACGCACCGCGCAGCGGCCAACCCACCATCGGAATGGTGTCCTTGGGATGTCCCAAGGCACTGGTCGACAGCGAGCGCATCCTGACGCGCCTGCGCGCCGAAGGATACGGAATCTCGCCCGACTATTCAGGTGCGGATGCCGTGATCGTGAACACCTGCGGATTTCTGGATAGCGCCAAGGCCGAAAGCCTCGAAGCAATCGGCGAGGCGCTGGTGGAAAATGGCAAGGTCATCGTGACCGGGTGCCTGGGCGCGGAACCTGACTACATCCGCGAACATCACCCCCGTATCCTGGCTGTGACCGGGCCGCATCAGTATGAACAAGTGCTGGATGCCGTTCACGCCGCCGTTCCGCCTGATCCCAATCCGTATTTGGATCTGTTGCCGGCTTCGGGCGTGAAGCTGACCCCGCGCCACTACAGCTATCTCAAGATTTCCGAGGGCTGTGATCACAAGTGCAAATTCTGCATCATCCCCGATATGCGCGGAAAACTGGCCAGCCGACCGGCCCACGCCGTTCTGCGCGAGGCTGAAAAACTGGTCGACAACGGTGTGCGCGAATTGCTGGTGATCAGCCAGGACACCTCGGCCTTTGGTCTGGATCGCAAATACGATGTGAATCCCTGGAAAGACAGGGAGGTGCGCAGCCACATTACCGATCTGGCCCGCGAACTGGGCCAACTGGATGCGTGGATACGACTGCACTACGTCTACCCCTATCCACATGTGCGCGAGTTGATCCCGCTGATGGCGGATGCAGGCAGCAACCTTTTGCCCTACCTGGACATCCCGTTCCAACACGCGCATCCGGACGTTCTGAAACGAATGGCGCGCCCCGCTGCCGGCGCCAAGACACTGGACGAGATCGCCGCCTGGCGCGCGATATGCCCCGACATCACGCTGCGATCGACCTTCATTGTCGGCTACCCCGGGGAGACCGAGGCCGAGTTCCAGACCCTGCTGGATTGGATGGACGAGGCGCAGTTGGACCGCGTCGGGTGCTTCCAATACGAAAACGTTGAAGGGGCCCGCTCGAACGACTTGCCGGATCACGTCCCGGATGAGATCAAGCAAGAGCGCTGGGAGCGTTTCATGCAAAAGGCCCAGGCGATTTCCGAAGCGAAACTGGCGTCGAAAGTGGGCCAGAGGATCCAAGTGATCGTGGATGAGGTGGATGCCGAAGCCGCCACCTGCCGCACCAAGTCAGACGCGCCTGAGATCGATGGCAACCTGTTCATCGACGACGGTCATGAAAACCTGAAACCCGGCGACGTCGTCCTTGTTCAGGTCGACGAGGCTGGTGAATACGATCTGTGGGGGAAGCTGGTGCGCTGAACCGCCATCCGGCGGAAGAAGGCAGACGGCCCCCAAATCGGGACCGTCTGCTAAAAGCTTATTGAGTGACCGGGTTACACACGGTCTGGCCGGCCTCGGTGGTGGCCAGTTCATAGCCTGCCGAACAGCTGGGCGAGCCATATTTGTCATAGCTTGGCTGAACGTAAACCGGGGTGGGCTCTTCCTGCTGCGAGCAAGCAGTCAGGATCAAAACAAAGGCGCCGGCGGCAGCGAATTTCAGTTTCATGTCCATCAATCCTTTAATACTTTTCTGATATTGCCCAACTTTTCGGGGCCAGGTTAAGGATACGGGCAGTTCGGCTTTCTGGCAACAGATACGGTCACATCCGTGTGATCAGAGGCGAATCCACGCTTGCACCGCGACGTGCCACCGCCGGACCGGGACGCGCGAACTACACATTTCTCTGCGTTGGGCTAAGCTCTCGGATGTCCCTTTCAACAGCCGGAGCGCCAATATGCCAAAAGGATCTCAAATCGCCCAGAAATCGCCCTACCCCATCGAAGTGACTGAAGGCAAAAGCTACTTCTGGTGCGCTTGCGGACGCTCCAAACGTCAGCCATTCTGCGACGGTTCGCACAAGGAAACCGGGATCGAGCCGGTAAAATATGTAGCAGAATCAAGCAAGAAGGTCTTCTTCTGCGGATGCAAGCAAACCGCCAATCCACCGCTGTGCGACGGAAGCCATTCCAAGCTTTAGGCCATTCAGGTCAGCGCATTCAAAGCTTTGGCATTGGCGCAAAAATCCGGGGCAGCGGTTGCCCGGCTTTGTTGGCAAGCAAGCCAGACGGCACATCTTTCGCTGCAGTCAGCGGCTCGACAACGGGTCACCATTTCGCTATATCCCTGCGCGGTCAGCCGCCCTTCGGCGATAGCTTCGGACAGCGAGATTTCCATGCAGCGCGCAACCGACCGCGTCAGCCAGAAGTGTTTTTCTATGTCTCCGAGTCGCACATGTTTCATTGTTTTTCCTGATTCTGCAGCGTCTTAAGTTTGGCGAATCGGTTCCTGTTCGGACATGTCTCCGGAGCCTCAACCCTTTCACCTCGGTGCGTCTGCCAATCGCTACAGTCGCAAGCCCACTCGCAGCCCCGGCACCGTCCCACCATGCGCGCCCATTCGTCGGGACTGAGCCGACCCGTGCGATGGGCATCTACAAGGTCAACGCCGGTCGCCTGCCCCATCCGCAGAACAAGGCGTACATGCTTCATGGTCTGGCCAAGGACGTTCATGGTTCTGCCCGTCCGCGCTAGAGTGCAAGCCTGGCCAGCAACTCCTGGTTTCGGCAATACTCCGGAGGCCGTCCGTCGCTGTTTTGAAGCGCCAACGTGCGGTCGCAGTGATCGGGGTTTGTACAGCCTGTACAGCGCAGCACCGCGTCGGTGATTTCGTCGATGGAAACCGAACCGCCGATTGCGGCCTCCTGTAGGTCAACGCCCAGTTTCAGGGCCATACGATCCACCAAAGCGGCGTGGCGGCGCAGTTCTTCGCGTCTGGACATCCGAGTTCCTTTCGCTGTCTCGCTGAAGAGAACCCTAGCGCCATAACCCCACGGTGCCCTTGATTCAGGTCAAGAGACGACCCCCAGGTGGTCAAGGTAGGCCCGTGTGGCGTCCTGGACCCGCCTGAAACGATCTCCGCCCAGCTTTTTGCCGCCATACCATCGGGTCACAATGACCACGTGATCCTGCACACCGGCGCGTTCCAACATGCGCAATATGACCATCCCCGCACCGGTTTCGCCATCATCTGTCTTGAGAGCGCCGGTCGGCAAAATCGCGGCCCACGTGTTATGGGTCGCCTTGGCATATGCCTTGTCCGATTTAAGGTCGCGCAATACCGCATCGACCTCATCCCGCGACCTGACGGGAGCACCGCTCACCGCGTATTTCGAGCCTCGATCCGTCAGAACGACCCCCATCCGCTGGATCTGGGTCATTGGGTCAGGCCGAGCTGGGCGGCTGTTTCCAGAACAACTTCGATGCGCTTGGCATTGGGCGGATGAGACGCCAGAAAGCGGTCACCCGGATCGGGAATCCGGCCGAAATAGGCCATGCCGACTAGCGGATTGTACCCAGCCGAATAGGTGATCAAAGTTCCCATCCGGTCCGCTTCAAGCTCGAATTCTTTCGTATAGCTCTGAACTCCGACCTCGGCACCCAGCTTCTGAGCACGTTCAATTCCGGCCGCGTCCTCGCCTTGCGCCTCAGCCAGTTCTCCGAAAATTCGAGCCCCTTCCTTGGCGTTTTTTACCTGCCGGGCGATGTGGCCCAGGATGTGATGCGCCGCCTCGTGTCCCATCACGAACGCCATCTCGTCAGCGTTCTGCGTCGACTTGACCATTTCCTGCGTGAAAATAATGAACGGGCGCCCATCCTTGTCCAACGTCTGGAACGCATTTGGCTCGGCAAACGGATCCGTGTCGATCAGAATGCCGAAATCGCAGTTCTGCCCTGGTGTCTCGCGCTGACAGACTTTTTGCGCCGCCGCCCCGACCGACCTGCTGACCTGCTGAAACGTCAGTGCCGAGTCGCGCAGTTCGGGCGAGGACGGTGACCAATCATCAACTGCAATGAACCCGCCCGCAGTGCATGCGGACACAACCAAGACCAGCAAAAACCTGAGGCGGTGCATTCCGGATCCTTTCTGTTCGTGCCGGCAGGAAAGCTTAGCGCGATGTGGCCCCCCTGACCACAGCCCGAAACCCAATCAGCGGGTTGCATTGCGATCGCAGGCTGGGCAGTCTGGGAACATGTTTTCGATTGAGCATGAATTCGACTCGACAGTCATTACCCTGGTGGACGAAGGCCCGGAGCCTTTGCAAGAAGACGTGGTGATCAACAGTTTCGCCGAGTGCGTAACAATCGAGCAGTTGGACCCCCGAACGGACCAGATGCAGAAAATCACCCTTTCGCCCGAACAGGTGCGCGATCTTGCCGCCGCTCTGGATCTGCCCGAAGGGGTCTACCAGATCAGGGAGACACCAGCCTAGGGATCGTAGACAAAGACCTTGTCGCGCCCTGTATGGCCTTTTTTCAGCGTCAAAGCTGACGGTGAGGCACCCATGGCCCGGGCCAGCAGCTTGACCACGGCCAGGTTCGCCTTTCCATCCTCGGGCACGGCGGTGACAGCGATGTGCACTGTCGCCCCGCCGAAAGAAATCCGGTCCTGCGCAGCTTTGGGAGTCACCCGCACGGGAATCGATTGCCCGGGTCGCGCCAGATGCGCAAGGTCCGGCAGGTTTCGCAGTTTCGGTTTTGCCATCACGTTCTCTTCCGCATTTGGACGGTGCCGGGTGGCACAATATGCAACAGTTTTGCATCTTGCCCTTGAAACCGGCGCGTGTCTGCCCGAGATACGACAGAACCATGTAAAGGAATTTAACATATGACGCTGAAAAACCCGGCTGCGTTCGAGTTCCTGCAGTCGCGCAGGTCACGGCCCGCCAAGACGTTGATGGCCCCGGCGCCGACCCGCGACGAATTGATCCCGTTGCTGACCGCAGCCGCTCGCAGCCCCGATCATGGCAAGTTGGAACCTTGGCGGTTCATCGTCATCGAAAAAGGCGCAATGCCGCGATTGGCCGATCTGACCGAGGAACGAGGCGTTGCGCTGGGGAAAAGCCCCGAAGACATTGCCAAGGCCCGTAGTCAGTTCGATATGGGGCATCTCGCTGTTGCCGTCATCGAAGTGCAAAAACCATCGCCGAAAATCCCTGGAATCGAACAAACCTACTCGGCCGGGGCGGTCTGCCTTGCACTGCTCAACGCAGCCCTTGCTGCGGGTTGGGGTGCCAACTGGCTTTCAGGTTGGCAGTCGCACGACCGCGAATTCTGCGAACGCGGTTTGGGCCTGGCCGACAATGAACGCATTGCCGGACTGATTCACATCGCAACCGAAGGGGCCACGCCGCCCGAAAGGCCCCGCCCGGACGTGGCCGCAGTCACCGAGTGGGTGACGGAATGATTATCCTCAACGCGTTCTTCGCGGCCTTGGGACAGCTCGGCGATGCTCGATTCCGATCGGTGCTACTGCGCGGTGTCGGCCTGACGATCCTGCTGCTTGTTGTTGCCTGTGCGGTTGCGATTTGGGGCATCAACGCCCTTGCTGGTCAGGAGATCTCGCTGCCATTTGTCGGCGACGTCCCGTGGTTGAACGACGTTCTGAACTATTCAGGGATCTTTCTGGTTCTGATCCTGCCGGTCTTTCTGATGGTGCCGGTGGCCTCAGCCATCACATCGATGTTTCTGGATGAGGTCGCACAGGCCGTTGAAGACCGGCATTACCCGAACCTACCCCCCGTCCCGTCCGTCCCGATCTGGGACGCGGTGCTGGACTCGCTGGGATTCTTGGGTGTGTTGATTGTTGCCAACGTATTGGCGTTGGCCCTTTACGCGCTGTTCACACCCCTCGCTCCGTTCATCTTTTGGGGGATGAACGGGTTTTTGCTGGGTCGGGAGTATTTCACGCTGGCGGCCATGCGCCGGATCGGGCGCGACGGTGCGCGGGCGTTGCGGGCACGCCATGCCGGGACGATCTGGGTCGCCGGAACCTTGATGGCCATCCCCCTGTCGGTCCCGCTGGTGAACCTTTTCATTCCGATCATCGGAGCCGCAACGTTCACGCATATCTTTCATGGGCTGTCGCGACAGGCCGAGCGCTGATTACTCGCGCGGTTCCATCTGGTTCAACCAGTCGAAATCACGAACTGAGATTACGCCAGAAACAATGATCCCTGCGATCACCGCCCACAACACGATAGAAATACCGGTGGTGATCCAGATCTTTTTTTTCATGTGGTGAACTTCCGGAGCGCCCGCATGGGTCCCCGGCACGATGTCGCCCAGATCGCCTTGCGTCTTGATGCGGACCGGCAGCACGACCAACAAGGTCATGAACCAGATCACGGCGAACAATACCAGCGCAGCAGTGATTGTCATTTCGGCGCCTCCTCAGCCCGGCTCAGACTTGCTCCAGCTCCACAAGGCACCCGTTGAAGTCCTTGGGGTGCAAAAACAGCACGGGCTTGCCGTGCGCGCCGATTTTGGGTTCTCCGGTTCCCAGAACGCGGGCACCGGTCGCCTTCAGGTGATCCCGTGCGGCGATGATGTCCTCGACCTCATAACAGACATGGTGGATGCCACCCGCCGGGTTCTTTTCCAGGAAGCCGTTGATCGGGCTGTCGTCGCCCAGCGGGTACAGCAGCTCGATCTTGGTATTGGGCAGTTCGATGAAGACAACCGTAACGCCATGATCCGGTTCATCCTGAGGTTCACCAACCTTGGCGCCCAGCGCGTTGCGGTATTGGGCGGATGCGGCCTCGAGGTCGGGCACGGCGATGGCGACATGGTTCAGGCGGCCAATCATGGCAGTCTCCTCTGTTCTGCGTTGCAGCGTTTATGGGGGCTGCCCTGTCAAAGGGCAAGTGCGCCAAAACGCGCGTTAACCCTGTGTTAGCCAGGAGTTCCTAGCGTGGGGCATCTGCTGAAAGGAGTTCTGCCATGGACGATTCGGTGCCGTTCGCCCCATCCGCCGTCGCCCCCAGCGCCACCCGGCCTTTGCTGGGTCAGACCATTCTGGTTGTCGAGGACAGTCGTTATGCCTGTGATGCGATGCGACTGATGTGCCTGCACAGCGGCGCCCGCATTCGCCGGGCCGATTGCCTGAGGTCGGCGCGCAGGCACCTTCAGATCTATCGCCCGTCGGTGATCGTGGTTGACATGGGCCTGCCGGACGGCTCTGGCGCAGACCTGATCGCGGAACTGAACGCGGTTTCCCCACGTATCAGCGTCATCCTTGGTATGTCCGGCGACGACTGCGCCGAAACGCTTGCCTTGCAAGCCGGAGCCGATGGTTTTCTGGCGAAACCGTTGAATTCGCAAATCAGCTTCCAAAGGGCCATCCTGGAAAACCTTCCCGAAGACCGCCGCCCGGGTACGCTCCAATCCGTCAAAGACGAACAGATCTGCCCCGATCCGCTGGCTTATCAGGATGACATGGCGCATATCGCAGATGTTCTGACCGGGCCAGCGGATTCACGCACTCTGGACTATGCCGCCCAATTCCTGCGCGGTGTTGCCCGAGATGCCGAGGATACGGTTCTGGAACAGGCCGCCCATGACCTCGCATCCTCACGTGCCAAGGGCGCTCCGGTAACAGCCTTGGCCGCGCGGGTTGCCGGCCTTGTCCAAAGCCGTCTTGAAAGACGAAAGGCGATCTGAATGACCTTGGCCTATTTCGTGACAACGGCCATGCTCTGCGCTTGGTGGTATTGGCACACCCGCAGATCCGCACGGACCATTCGCGCCAACCGCGAGAAACAGCCGAACTGGGTGGACTGAATTCAAGTTCAAGGGGTTTTAGCCACTTGGAAAACGCGGGCACCGATAAGCACTGAAGTACTTGGCGGAAAGTTCGCTTCGCGCCACCGCAGTAGTTTTGACCGCACCCAAAGGTTTTTCACACTCTGGGTACGGTCCTTGGCTCATTCCTGAGGGATGACCCGCAGGCCCAGTTCCATCAGCTGATCCGAAGTCGGGTCCGAAGGCGCTTGCATCATCAGATCTTCGGCGCGCTGGTTCATCGGGAACATCATGACCTCGCGGATGTTGGCCTCGTCCGCAAGCAGCATGACGATCCGGTCGATACCGGCGGCGCAGCCCCCGTGCGGCGGAGCTCCATAGTGGAACGCGTTGAACAGCGCGCCAAAGCGGCTTTTGACCTCGTCCTCGCCGTAGCCGGCCAGTTCGAACGCCTTGAGCATGATCTCGGGCTTGTGGTTCCGGATCGCGCCCGACACCAGCTCGTAACCGTTGCAGGCCAGGTCGTACTGATAGCCTTTGACCTCAAGCGGGTCGCCCTGCAGTGCCTCCATGCCGCCTTGCGGCATCGAGAACGGGTTGTGTTCGAAATCGATCTCGCCGGTTTCCTCGTCCTTCTCGTAGATCGGGAAATCCACGATCCAGGCAAAGGCGAACCGGTCCTTGTCGGTAAGGCCCAGCTCCTCGCCGATAACATCGCGCGCTTTGCCGGCGACTTTTTCAAAGGCTTTGGGCTTACCACCCAAGAAGAACGCCGCGTCACCAACACCCAGGCCCAGCTGCTGGCGAATTGCCTCTGTGCGTTCGGGGCCGATGTTCTTGGCCAGCGGGCCTGCAGCTTCCATCCCCTCACCCTGATCGCGCCAGAAGATATAGCCCATGCCGGGCAGACCTTCTTTCTGGGCAAAGGCGTTCATGCGGTCGCAGAACTTGCGGCTGCCGCCACCCGGCGCGGGGATCGCGCGGATCTCGGTGCCTTCCTGTTCCAGCAGCTTGGCGAAGATTGCGAAACCGGACCCGCGGAAGTGTTCCGACACCACCTGCATCTTGATCGGGTTGCGCAGATCGGGCTTGTCGGTGCCATACCACAGCGCCGCGTCTTTGTAGGAAATCTGCGGCCATTCCTGATCAACCTTCCGGCCGCCGCCGAACTCTTCGAAGATACCCGTCAGAACCGGCTGGATCGTGTCGAACACGTCCTGCTGGGTGACGAAGGACATCTCGAGGTCGAGCTGGTAGAAATCCGTGGGCGACCGGTCGGCGCGCGGGTCTTCGTCGCGGAAGCAGGGGGCGATCTGGAAATACTTGTCGAAGCCCGACACCATGATCAGCTGCTTGAACTGCTGCGGCGCCTGCGGCAACGCATAGAACTTGCCCGGATGCAGGCGCGAGGGCACCAGGAAGTCGCGCGCGCCCTCGGGGCTGGACGCGGTGATGATCGGCGTCTGATATTCGCGGAAGCCCTGATCCCACATGCGGCGGCGCATGCTGGCCACCACGTCCGAGCGCAGTGCCATGTTGCGCTGCATCGCCTCGCGACGCAGGTCCAGGTAGCGATAGCGCAGGCGGGTTTCTTCGGGGTATTCCTGATCACCGAACACCATCAGCGGCAGCTCCTCGGCCGCGCCCAGCACTTCCAGTTCGCGGACATAAACCTCGATCTCGCCGGTGGGCAGCTTGGGGTTCACCAATTCGGGGTCGCGCGCCTTGACCGTGCCATCGATGCGGATGCACCATTCCGAGCGCACTTTCTCCAACGCGCTGAACGCAGCACTGTCGCCGTCGCACAGAACCTGGGTCACGCCATAGTGGTCGCGCAAGTCGATGAACAGCACGCCGCCGTGATCTCGCACCCGATGAACCCAACCCGACAGGCGGACGGTTTCACCGACATTGGCGGCGGTCAGATCGGCGCAGGTGTGGCTGCGATAGGCGTGCATGGATGATATCCCTTCGGGCGCTGAATTCGTCGCGCCGATACACCGCGATCGGGTCGGGAAGTCAAGTGTCGGGGCGCGATGCGGGCCGGAATGCAGACAAATTCGAAAAAAATCGCTATGTTTCGGACATGTGAACTCAAATAGTTTTCCCGGCACGCGGGAGCCAGGCCCCTTGAGCAAGGAGGTTTTCGGCCGATGTGGCAAACTGTTTTGGATCGCGTATTGCGGGGTTTTATCACCCGCGGAACTCTGCGGATCACCTATCCTGACGGGACGGCGCGCACCTATGGCGACGCCACCCAGCCCGAGGCGCATATCACCCTGCATGACCCCGCTTTGATGGCGCGCTTGGTGCGCAATCCCGAGATGGCTTTTGGCGAGGGCTACATGAACGGCACCCTGACCGTCGACGAGGGCGGCCTGGAAAGTGCCATGCGGATCGCGATTCGATGCGCGGCCAGCGGGTCATTGCCCTTGCTGCAGCAGATCCAGGACTGGGCCGGGTATCTGCTGCGATCAATCCTGCAGCGCAACTCGGTCCACTCGGCGCGGCGCAACGTGGCGCATCACTATGACCTGTCCGACAACTTTTACCGGCTGATGCTGGACCCTGACATGCAGTACAGCTGCGCCTATTTCCAGCAGCCCTGGATGACTTTGGAACAGGCGCAAGCCGCCAAAAAGGCGCATATCGCGCGCAAGCTGTGCCTGGAGCCCGGCATGCGCGTGCTGGACATCGGCTGCGGCTGGGGCGGTCTGGCCCTGACGCTGGCGCGTGACCACGGCGTGCAGGTGACCGGGCTGACCCTGTCACAGAACCAGCACCGCACCGCGACTGCACGGGTGCAGCAGGCCGGGCTGACCGACCGCATCGAAATTCGGCTGATGGACTACCGGCAGATGCAGGATCAGTTCGACCGGATCGTCTCGGTCGGGATGCTGGAGCATGTGGGCGCGCCACAGCTGCGCACCTATTTCGACCGGGTCGCAGCCCTGTTGAAGCCCGACGGCGTGGCGTTGATCCATTCCATCGGCCGCAACGGGCCGCCCACCGGCCAGTCGCCCTGGCTGAACAAGTACATCTTCCCGGGCGGCTATGTCCCGTCGCTCGAGGAAATCGTCAGACCCGTGGCACGCACCGGTCTGTGGTTTCTGGATGTCGAAAGCCTGCGGCTGCATTATGCTCTGACCCTGCGCGCCTGGCGCGACCGGTTCGAGAGCAACCTGGACCAAGTGCGCGCGATGTATGATGACCGGTTCATCCGCATGTGGCGGTTCTATCTGACCGCCTGCATCCTAGTGTTCGAAGAGCGCGACCAGACCGTGTTCCAACTGCAGCTGGGCCATCGCCGCGACGCGGTGCCGTTGACGCGGGACTATCTGTATCAGCCCGATCAGGACATGCGCGATGCCGCCGAGTAGAGCCGCTAGAACGGGCGCTGCACGTTGCCGGAATAGAAGAACACGCCCAGCCCGGCGGCAAAGATGATGTTGCCCGCGACCGCGTGCAGCAGCACCGCATAGAAGAACGACCCGCGCTTGCGGTAGGCCCATGAAAACAGCAGCCCGCCCGCGAATGTCATCACGGTGACGATCCAGCTCCAATACATCAGGTGCGCAAAGGCAAACAGCCCGGCGTTCAGCAACGGCAAGGCCGCGCCGTTAGGCAGGATCGCGTGATAGCGGCGATAGAACAGTGTGCGGAACAGCAGTTCTTGCGGCAGTGCCGACAGCAACGGATAGCCCAGCCAAATCACGGCCAGAAATTCGGGCCGGTTCAGCAGCAGATAAAAGGCCGCATCGGGGCGCGTAGCCATCACCAGGGCCGAACAAATTGCCGCCATTGCCAGAGAGAACCCGATCACCTCGACCCAGCGCCAGTTGCGCCAGCCATAGCGCAGCTCGGCCCAGGAAAAGCCCGGGGTGCGGTGCAGCAGGGCGATCCCGACAGCGGTGAAGAAGAACAGGGCCGGAAACATCCAGTCGGGTGGAAACAGAACCGCGATCAGCAAGGGGACCGCGACATAGAACGCCACGAATTCAGCCTTCAGGCGCAGGTTCGATACCTGCAATCCACGCGCAGAACTGTGGTCGCTCATGGCAGCCTCACCTCGGCCGGGATCAAACCGCGCAAGGAATTGCCCATCCAGACCCGGTGCGCGGCTGCCAGGTCATGCAGGGTCAAGACTGCCTCGGCCGCGCGTCCGGTTTCGAGCAACTCCTCACGCAGGATGCCCGGCAGCAGGCCCGCGGCAACCGGAGGTGTCAGAAGGCGCCCGTCTTCAGTTTCGACGAACAGGTTGGTGATGGTGCCCTCGCACAGTTCATCCCGTTCGTTCAGGAACAACAGCTCGTCCACGCCGTCGGGTAATTCCGCCCGTGCCTGATCATAGATCGCGCGGCGGGTGGTCTTGTGGCGCAGCCAGATGTCCGAGGACGTCAGCCTTGTTGTCGCCAGACCCACCGTCCAGCCCGGCGGGTTGTCTGCCAGAGGCCCCGTAGTGACCTCGGGCTTGCCGGTGATGTCCAGCGTCAGCCGACACCGCAGCGAGTCCGCTCCGGACACACCGTCCACCACTTTGCCGACGCGCCGCACGTCGAACCGAACACCCAGCCAGTCCGCAGTCCGCGCCATGCGCCGCAGGTGACGGGTCACACGTACAAAGCCCTGCCCGGGCCGAAACGCAAAGGTTTCGATCAGGCGGAAATCAGGCTCAGTTGGTGCGCGAACCGGGCTTTCCATAGCGCTTCCTCATATTCCGACGCGGCGGTGCTGTCCCAGACGACGCCTCCGCCGACGTTCAACGTGGCCCGATTGCCCTCGACCATCAAGGTCCGGATCGCGACGTTGAACTCCGACCGCCCGTCCGGGGCGGCCCAGCCGATGGTGCCGCAGTAGATGTCGCGCGGCCAAGGCTCCAGATCCGACAGGATCTCCATCGCACGGATCTTGGGCGCCCCGGTAATCGAGCCACAGGGAAACAGCGCCCTCAGGATGTCGGACAGCCCCGCCCCTACCTGCAGCCGCGCCTGCACCAGCGACACCATCTGATGCACGGTGGCGTAGGTCTCGACCTTGAACAGCTCGGGCACCTGAACGGTTCCCGGCAGCGCCACACGGCTGATGTCATTGCGCAGAAGGTCCACGATCATCAGGTTCTCGGCCCGGTTCTTTTCGTCCGAGGACAGGAAATCGCGCCGCCAGGCATCCTCGGCCAGATCGGCGCTGCGCGGCTGAGTGCCCTTCATCGGCCGGGTCTCGATCATCCCGGCGGCATCGGTGCGGAAGAACAGCTCGGGCGAGCGGCTGAGCAGATCGGGCAGCCCGTCCTGCTGGACCAATGCGCCATGGCCGACCGGCTGTCCGGCGGTCAGCGCGGCATAGAGCGCGGCGCTGTCGCCCTCGGTTTCCAGGTCGATGGGAAAGGTCAGGTTGGCCTGATAGATGTCGCCGGCCCCGATCGCATCATGCACGGTGCGGAAGGCTTCGGCATAGCGCGCCTCGCTCCAACGCGGCTGGAACGCAGTCAGCCCGGCCGCACCGAACGGCAGGTCCTGCACGCTCGGGCCGTCGAACACCCCAAAGCACAATAGCGGCAATCGACGGGTCGCGGGCAGCCTTGCGGCCAGCTTGGGCTCAAGCGCATAGCCAAGCTCGTAGCTGGCATATCCGGCCAGCCAGCCGCCCTGCGCGCGCGCGTCATCCAGCGCCGCCAATGCCTGGGGCACCTGCTCCGCCCGGTCGGCGCGGATCACCTGGGCAGGCCGGTCGAAACCGGTGCCCGGACCGGCGGGTCCATGATCGAAACGAATGCGCAATTGCTTCCTCATCTGTCGTGCAGCGGCATATAGAGAATACGGTGCCAAGGGAAAGGGGGGAAAGCGGCAATTTCGCTTCCGTTTCCGATCCCCCTTGCACCTTTTGCCCGGGTCCCTATAACGCACGACAATTTGGGCGCATGGGCGGCGCCCGCGACTCGTGCAAAATCGAAGGGGCCAGGCCATGCCGAAGAGAACCGACATCCAGTCGATCATGATCATCGGGGCGGGGCCCATTGTCATCGGGCAAGCTTGCGAATTCGACTATTCCGGCGCCCAGGCCTGCAAGGCCCTGCGCGAGGAAGGGTATCGGGTCATCTTGGTGAACTCGAACCCCGCAACGATCATGACCGACCCCGAACTGGCCGACGCCACCTATATCGAGCCGATCACGCCCGAGGTCGTCGCCAAGATCATCGAAAAGGAACGCCCTGACGCCCTGCTGCCCACGATGGGAGGTCAGACCGGCCTGAACACCTCCTTGGCGCTGGAGGAGATGGGCGTGCTGGAAAAATTCGGCGTCGAGATGATCGGGGCCAAGCGCGAGGCCATCGAAATGGCCGAGGACCGCAAGCTGTTCCGCGAAGCGATGGACCGCCTGGGCCTTGAAAACCCCAAGGCCACCATCGTCACCGCCCCCAAAAAAGCCGACGGTTCTGCCGACCTGGATGCCGGCGTGCAAATGGCCCTGGACGAGCTGGAAAACATCGGCTTGCCCGCGATCATCCGCCCGGCCTTTACCTTGGGCGGCACCGGCGGCGGTGTGGCTTACAACCGTGAGGATTACATCCACTTTTGCCGCTCGGGCATGGATGCCTCGCCGGTGAACCAGATCCTCGTCGACGAAAGCCTTCTGGGCTGGAAAGAATATGAAATGGAGGTGGTGCGCGACACTGCCGACAACGCGATCATCGTCTGCTCGATCGAGAACGTCGATCCGATGGGCGTGCATACCGGTGACTCGATCACCGTGGCCCCTGCGCTGACGCTGACCGACAAGGAATACCAGATCATGCGCAACGGCTCGATCGCCGTTCTGCGCGAGATCGGCGTCGAAACGGGCGGATCGAACGTGCAATGGGCGATCAACCCGGCAGACGGCCGCATGGTCGTGATCGAGATGAACCCGCGTGTGTCGCGCTCGTCAGCGCTGGCGTCCAAGGCGACAGGCTTCCCGATCGCCAAGATAGCCGCCAAGCTGGCGGTGGGCTACACGCTGGACGAGCTGGACAATGACATCACCAAGGTCACGCCTGCGTCTTTCGAACCGACCATCGACTATGTCGTCACCAAAATCCCGAAATTCGCTTTCGAGAAATTCCCCGGATCCGAGCCTTACCTGACCACCGCGATGAAATCGGTGGGTGAAGCCATGTCCATCGGTCGTACCATCCACGAATCGATGCAAAAGGCGCTGGCTTCGATGGAATCGGGCCTGACCGGGTTTGACGAAGTTGAAATTCCGGGCCTGAGCATCGGCCCATGGGATGCGGTCGAAAGCAGCGACGACAAGGCACATGTCATCAAGGCCATCAGTAAGCAGACACCCGACCGTTTGCGCACCATCGCGCAGGCGATGCGCCACGGTCTGACCGACGACGAAATTTTTGCCGTCACCAAGTTCGACCCGTGGTTCCTGGCCCGTATCCGCGAGATCATCGAAGCGGAACGCACCGTCCGCAAGGACGGCCTGCCGATGACCGAGGACGGCCTGCGCCGGCTCAAGATGCTGGGCTTTACCGACGCGCGTCTGGGCAATCTGGCCGGCCGCGACGAGGCCAACGTGCGCCGCGCCCGCCACAATCTGGGCGTCACCGCCGTTTTCAAGCGGATCGACACCTGCGCCGCCGAGTTCGAGGCGCAGACGCCCTACATGTACTCGACCTACGAGGCCCCAACGATGGGCGAGGTAGAATGCGAGGCGCGCCCAAGCGACCGCAAGAAGGTCGTCATTCTGGGCGGCGGCCCCAACCGGATCGGCCAGGGGATCGAGTTCGACTATTGCTGCTGCCACGCCTGTTTCGCGCTGACCGACGCGGGCTATGAAACCATCATGGTCAACTGCAACCCCGAGACGGTGTCGACCGACTACGACACCTCGGACCGGCTGTATTTCGAGCCGCTGACCTTTGAACACGTCATGGAAATCCTGCGGACCGAGCAGCAGAACGGCACACTGCACGGTGTGATCGTTCAGTTCGGTGGTCAGACCCCGCTGAAGCTGGCCAATGCGCTCGAGGCCGAAGGTATTCCGATCCTGGGCACCACGCCCGACGCGATCGACCTGGCCGAAGACCGCGAACGGTTCCAGGCACTGGTCAACGATCTGGGCCTGAAACAACCCAAGAACGGCATCGCTTCGACCGACGCGCAAGCGCTTGAGATTGCAGAAGAGATCGGGTTCCCGCTGGTGATCCGCCCGTCCTACGTGCTGGGCGGCCGCGCGATGGAGATCGTGCGCGACATGGATCAGCTGAAGCGCTACATCAACGAGGCCGTGGTGGTCTCGGGCGACAGCCCCGTGCTGCTGGACAGCTACTTGGCCGGGGCGGTCGAACTGGACGTGGACGCGCTGTGCGACGGCAAGGATGTCCATGTGGCCGGCATCATGCAGCATATCGAAGAGGCCGGTGTGCACTCGGGCGACTCGGCCTGTTCGCTGCCGCCATATTCGCTGTCGAAAGAGATCATCGCCGAGATCAAGGAGCAGACCTACAAGCTGGCCAAGGCGCTGAACGTGGTCGGCCTGATGAACGTGCAGTTCGCGATCAAGGATGACGAGATCTACCTGATCGAGGTCAACCCGCGCGCCAGCCGCACCGTGCCCTTCGTGGCCAAGGCGACTGACAGCGCCATTGCCTCGATCGCCGCGCGGGTGATGGCGGGCGAGCCGCTGTCGAACTTCCCGCAACGCCCGCCCTACAAGGAAGGTCAGGACACCAAGATCGCCGACCAGATGACCCTGGCCGACCCGGACATGCCCTGGTTCTCGGTGAAAGAGGCGGTGCTGCCCTTTGCTCGCTTCCCCGGTGTCGATACCATCCTCGGCCCCGAGATGCGCTCGACCGGTGAGGTCATGGGCTGGGACCGCGACTTCCCCCGCGCCTTCCTCAAGGCGCAGATGGGCGCGGGCATGGTGCTGCCGTCCAAGGGACGGGCTTTCATCTCGATCAAGGATGCCGACAAGGGTCCGGCGATGATCGAGGCTGCGCAGGTTCTGGTCGAGCAGGGATTCTCGCTGGTGGCCACTCGCGGAACACAGACATGGCTGGAGTCCAAGGGCGTGCCCTGTGACGTGGTCAACAAGGTGTACGAGGGCCGCCCCGATGTGGTGGACATGCTGAAGGACGGTCAGGTCCAGTTGGTCATGAACACCACCGAAGGCGCGCAGGCAGTCGAGGACAGCAAGGCCATCCGCTCGATCGCGCTTTATGACAAGATCCCCTACTACACCACGGCTGCGGCCAGCCATGCCGCCGCCCTGGCCATCAAGGCGCAGGCTGAAGGGGATGTGGAGGTCAAATCGCTACAGGGTTGATGCCCGCAGCGGACAAGCAAAAAGCCCCGGCCGTTCGCCGGGGCTTTTTTCGTTAGATCATGCAGTCTGCGCCGCCAGCCTGCGCTGTTCCTTCCGAGAGAAGAACAGCATGTAGAACACCGGCGCAGCGACCATGGTCAGGATCGTCGCGAAGGCCAGCCCTCCCATGATCGTCACTGCCATCGACACGAAGAACGCGTCGGTCAGCAGCGGCGCCATCCCCAGGATCGTGGTGATCGCCGCCAGCATGACCGGGCGCAGACGCGAGACCGAGGCTTCGATGATCGATTCGCGCAGAGGCTTGCCCGTGGCGCGGACAAGGTCGATCTCTTCGACCAGAACTATACCGTTCTTGATCAGCATCCCTGACAGGCTGAGAAGCCCGAGAAGCGCGGTGAAGGTAAAGGGCAGGCCCGTGCCCAACAGCCCGATCACCACGCCGTTCACCGACATCGGCACCAGCAGCCAGATGATGACCGGTTGCCGGATCGCGTTGAACAGCAGCACCGAGATCAGAACCATGATCAAAAGGCTCAGCGGCAACTGCTTGCCAAGGCTGGCTTGCGCTTTGCCGGAATCCTCGAACTCACCGCCCCATTCCAGCTTGTAGCCCAGCGGCAGCTCCATGTCCTCGATCGCATCGCGAACCTCGGAATGAACCTGTGCCGCGGTCAGGCCGGCCGGGATGTCTGCGCCCACCGTAACGGTCAGAACGCGATCTCGTCGATGCACCAGCGTATTGAGCGCTTTGTACTGGAACCCGTCCACCATCTGCTCGATCGGCACGAACTTCTGTGACTGGTCCGAATACACCACTTGATCCACGATCGAGTATTCCCCGTCCGCCGGTCGACGCAGGATGATCGGGATCAGGCGGTCCCTCTCGCGGAACACGCCGCCGGTGATGCCGTCCGTCGAAAACTGCAGGGTGGCGGCGATGTCTTCGCGGGTTACACCGGCCGTCTGCGCACGCTCGGTGGCATAGATCGGCTGGACCGCCAATTCCATTTCACGCCAGTCGTGATGCACGTCCAGCGCGTTGGGCGAGGCCGCCGACATGCGCCGCACCGCCTCGTCGGCCAGTTGCCGCAGGACGACCGGATCGCTGCCCGAGAACCGCGCCTCGATCGGGGTACCGCCGCCGGGGCCGAAGACCAGACGCTTGGTCCGGAATTCGCCTTCAGGGAATTGGGTTTCACCAAAGGCCTCCAGATCAGCACGCAAGACGGGAATGTCCTCGAGCGTTTCGGTCCGGATGATCATGTGCCCATAGCTTGGGTTGGGCTTCTCGGCCGAATAGGTCAACATGAACCGCGTCGCGCCCTGCCCCACGAAGGTGGTGACCGAGACGACATCATCCCGCTGGGCCAGCCAGTCTTCAAAGACTTGCATATCGGCACTCGTCCGCGCGATCGGTGTCCCCTGCGGCAGCTTGTAATGGACGAAGAACAGCGGCGTGTTGGAGTCCGGGAAAAACTGCTGTTTCACCATCGCGAAGCCGGCATAGCAGACCACGGTGACCCCGACCAAACCAGCCACCACCAGCCAACGGAACCGCAAAGCCCAGCGCAGGATCGCCCCGTAGGTTCGGAACAGGATGCCGCTATAGGCGTCGACATCCGCGTCCTTGCCCTGTTTGAAGAAATAATGCCCCAACAACGGTGTTGCTGTGATGGCCAGCACCCAGCTCAGCAGCAAGGATATCGCGATCACCGCAAACAACGAGAACAGGAATTCGCCCGTCGCATCCGGGCTGAGCCCAATCCCGGCAAAGGCCATGATCCCGATGACCGTGGCCCCAAGCAGGGGGATCTGTGTCTTGGACGCGGCCTCGTCGGCAGCATCGCGCGAGTTTTTTCCCTTGAGCATGGAGATCTGCATCCCCTCGGCCACCACGATGGCATTATCGACCAGCATCCCCATCGCAATGATCAGAGCGCCCAGCGAAATGCGTTCCATCTCGATGGAAAACAGCGCCATGAACAGCAAGGTCCCGACAACGGTCAACAAAAGGGTCGAGCCCACAACTACTGCCGCGCGCCAACCCATGAATATTCCAAGCACCGCCACCACGATGGCAACCGACATGGCTAGGTTCACAAGAAAATCGTTCGAAGCCTGCTCGACCACGACGTGCTGCTGGTAGATCGGCAATACATCGACGCCTGCGGGAATTTCCACATCCAGCTCGGCCAGCTTGGCGTCGACGCGCTTTCCGACTTCCACGATGTTTTCCGTCGACAGGCCAGCAATACCCAGGGTGAACGCTTCGACGCCGTTGAATCGGATCATGATATCAGGATCGGTCTGGCGGGCCCGGTAGACATCGGCCATGTCAAAGAGGTTGATCACTTGCCCCTGAGAGCCAACCGACAGCCCGGCGATCTCGGACACGCTGTCCGATCCGTCCGCCGTCAGGATCGTGGTACGATCGTCGTCTGACCGGAGCGTCCCTGACGACTGGACCGAATTGGCGTTGGCGATCGCTTCGTTGATCGACTGCAACGGCACATTCTGGTTGACCGAAATGGCCAGGTCCGGCTCGATGAAAATGGCTTCGTCCGGCAAGCCCTGCACTTCAACGTCTGCCACGCCCTCAACGGTCAGCAACTCGCGCCGCAAGAAGGTCGACAATTCATGCTTTTCGGCGTCGCTGAACCCTTCCGCGGTGACCGCATAGAAAAGACCGAACACGTCACCGAACCCGTCATTCACATAGGGTTGGCTGACACCGGACGGCAATCCACGGGCCGCATCCCGGACCTTGGCGCGCAGTCGGGTCCAGATATCCGGCAATTCGCTGCCATCGTAGGTGGACTTGATCTCGACTTCGATCAGCGATTGACCGGGACGGTTGACCGAAGTGATGACATCGACCTCGCCCATCTGCTGGATAGCAGATTCCAAAGGTTCCGAGACCTCCTCGGCCACCTGTTCAGCCGTCGCACCGGGATAAGTGGTCAGCACTACGGCGTTCTTGATGGTAAAGGCCGGATCTTCGAGCCGCCCGAGCGACGAAAATCCCCAGATACCACCCAGCAGTGCAATCAGGATCACCAGCCACGTATAGATCGGCCTGTCGATCGAGGCGCGTGCGATATTCATCCTCGCCCCCTTCAGTTCGCAAAGCCGGCAAAGCGGCGCACGGTCTGCCCATCGGTCAGAACGGACCCACCGGCCACTACGATTTCGTCGCCGTCCGACAATCCGGTCAGAACCCGGACGTCACCTGTCTGGGTAGGTTCGATGGTCACGGGAACACGCCGCACGGTGCCGACATCTGCACCGACCGGCGAAAAGACCATGACGCCCAGATTGCCCTCGGCGTCGGCGACAATCGCGGTCGGAGGAACGATGATGCCAGTGCGTTTGTCATCGACCTGGACATTGACGGTTACCGATGATCCGGGCAGCACCCGCAAGTCTTCCGGCGGCGTGAGGCCGAACTGAATCCGGAACGTCTGTCCGACGCTCGAAGTCTCGGCGTCGAATTCGCGGATTTCCAACGGGAAGACCTCGTCACTTGCGGGGAATTTTGCCGTGATCGAAATGCCATCTTCCTGGCTGGTCCTCTGGAACAGGATTTCGGGCACATCGACCTCGATCCTCAATTCGGACAGATCGTGGATCCGGACGATCGGCGTTCCGGCGGCCACGGTCGTGAAGTTCTCGACCTCACGCCGCGATACCAGCGCATCGAACGGTGCGGTCAGAGTCGTGTGCTCGAGGTTGTACTGGGCGTCACGCACCGCGATTGCAGCCAGTTGGGCGGCGGTTTCAGCGTCATCGACAGCGACCTGACTTGCAGTCGTCCCCCGCAGGCGCGACAGGCGGGCCACGGTGCGGTCAGCCTGATCCTTCTGAAGACGCGCACGTTCCAGTGCCAGTTCGAACGGCTCTTGGTCCAGCTTTGCAATCAGGCTGCCCTTGGGCACCTGGAACCCTTCGTTGACGGGCAGTTCCACGATCTGTCCGGCGACCTGAAACGCCAGATCGACAGTCTGCCGCGCGGCCACGCGCCCGAAGAACTGGCGTGAAAATCCGGGAGCAGTCTCATGCACCACTATAAGTTTCACAGGCTTGGTGTCGTCTTGCGCCGCAAGCGGTGCGGCCAGTACGGCAAGGGCAAGGCCCAGCGAAGTCAGCAGCTTCATTTCGTCAATCCCTCGGGTATTCCCGTTTTCAGAATGTTGTCCCGGATTTTGCGGGCAAGCCGGGCAAATTGAGCAGTTTCCTCGTCATCCAACCCAGAGGCACGGTGAAACAGCTCACCGGCGGTGGTGACCAGCATGTTGCGGGCCTCGGCACCTTTGTCGGTCAGCACCAGCAACCACGCACGGCGATCATCGGGGTCCTGTTGGCGGGTCAGATAACCGGCCGCCTCAAGCGCATCGGCGGTGGCCGTAATCGTCGACGGCACGGTCAGCATGTCGGCCGCCAACACTCCCATCCGCTTGGGCTGATCCAACTTGATCAACATGTGGCATTCCTGATGGCTGAGATCGGTATCGATGCAGCCGAAACTCTCTTCCAGTTTCCAGTACAGCGCATAGACGCCCATCATCGCCTGGATCTCAGGGGTCAGTCGGGCCAGCCGTTCACTGATGTCTTTGGTCATGGATGCTCTCCGCACGAGTCGAGCGGTGATATACTTCGGATTCTGAACTATTCAAGATGTGAAGTTGAATTTGCGCAAACCTATGCCGTTCCCTTGGGTCAACATCTCTTGATCTGGGGGCGCTGTGACTGCATTTTGGGCGAATCCGAAACATTCAGGACCCGACATGTACACGCCCGCAATCACCGGTACCGGGGTTTTCACGCCCGAAAACGTCATCACCAATGCCGAGCTGGTCAAAGCCTTCAACGCCTATGCCGACAAGATGAATGCTGCCAACGCCGATGCCATCGCCGCGGGCGAGATGGAGCCGATGCAGCACTCCTCGGAAGAGTTCATCGTCAAGGCCTCGGGCATCGAGAACCGCTACGTCATGGACAAGACCGGCGTGCTGGACCCGGACGTGATGCATCCCCTGCTGCGCCAGCGCAGCGATGACGAGCCGGGCATCATGACCGAGATGGCGCTGGACGCCTGCAACAAGGCGCTGGCTCAGGCAGGTCGGACGGCGGCGGATGTCGATCTGGTGATCTGTGCCGCGTCGAACCATGAACGCGCCTATCCCGCCATTGCGGTCGAAATTCAGAACGCGTTGGGCATCACTGGTTTTGGGTTCGATATGAACGTGGCCTGTTCTTCGGCGACGTTCGGCATTCAGGCCGCGGCCGACATGATCCGGTCGGGGTCCGTACGGGCGGCGCTGGTGGTTAACCCCGAGATCTGCTCGGGACACCTGGAGTGGCGCGACCGGGATTGCCACTTCATCTTCGGCGACGTGGCCACCGCCACGCTGATCGAGCGGATCGAGGATGCACAGGGCCCGCATTTCGAAATCTTGTCGACCCGCTGCGCAACCGAGTTTTCGAACAACATCCGCAACAACAACGGTTTTCTGCGGCGCACCCGGCCCGACGGATTGAAGGACCGCCGCGACATGCAGTTCATGCAGAACGGCCGCAAGGTGTTCAAGGAAGTGCTGCCGATGGTCAGCAAACACATCAGCGACCACATGGATTCCGAAGGGATCGAAAGCGGCGATCTCAAGCGGCTGTGGCTGCACCAGGCCAACAAGACGATGAATGATTTCATCGGCAAAAAGGTCTTGGGCCGAGAGCCGGAGCCGGGCGAACAGCCCAACATTCTTCAGGACTATGCCAATACATCGTCAGCCGGGTCGATCATCGCCTTTTCCAAATATTCAGACGATCTTCAGGATGGCGATGTCGGCCTGATCTGCTCGTTCGGTGCAGGGTATTCGGTGGGGTCCGTCATCGTCAAACGCCACGCCTGACGCGCCGGCGCCGCCAGTCCACGTCCGGCGCAACAAGCGATAACCTCGAATATTTCGCCCGCGCAGGCGGACTGTTTTTGTATTCCTGAACACTTCTTCAGAATTGATACAGCACAGCTTAACCCGCGGCCTCCATCTGGAAGGCCATGCAATTCCGCATGTCAGGTGACGCTAGGTTAAGAAAGGTGCGCCATGTTCAAGAGTTCTAAGTCAGGAATGGCGGCCTGGGTTGTCGCCCCGTTTTTGGGGGTTGCTGCAGCCAGCGCGGCCATGGCCGAGCCCCAGGTCTGCAACGCCAACACAGCACGGGTCGCGGCCAACAATGGTGACTATGCGGCCCTTTGCGGCTGTTCGCAGGTTACGCCCAGTTTCCTCTCGCATCTGCAACAACGGGCAGATTTCGGGTCGGTTCTTGCCAATACCTCGCAGCAGTGTCCGGGGCTGGCCAATCTGCTGAGCGATTTGCCGACCGGATCGATTTCCAACGCCAACAGCTTTGACGGCCGCGAAAACGACCCCAGCGGGTTTCAACCCGCATCGAGCACCGGCCCATCCGCCGGTGGCGGATCCGGGTCGGGCGGCGGAAACAGCGGCCCCGGCAATGGCGGGGGGAACGATGACCCCGGTGATGGCGGATCCGACGATCCGGGCAACGGCGGCGGGAATGATGATCCCGGCAACGGCGGAGGCAAGCCTGGCGATGGCGGCGGCAAACCCGGTAAGGGTGGAGACAAACCCGGCAAAGGCGGCGGCAAGCCCGGCCATGGTGACGGTAAGCCCGGTAAGGGTGGCGGTCACGGCGGCGGTAAAGGCAACAACGGCGACGGGAAAGACGGCGGCAAGGGCAACAATGGCGGCGGAAAAGGCAACAACGGGGGCGGAAATGGGCCCGAAGGTTCAAGCCCCGGACGCGGGAACAACGCCAACAACGACGAAAACTGACAAAGGCTAAGAGCTACTTCAGTTCAGCTTGAAGAAGGCGATGCGCACATCGCCTTTTTCACCGCCCCTTGACGGCTTGCCGGGAAACAAATTCAGCTGACGCTTTCCTCTTCGAGGTGCAATTTCATCTCGATCAGAACTTGTTGCAGCAACGAGGTTTCTTTCAGCAGACGCTTGGCTTCGTTGACGGTAATGATGCCATCCTCGATTGCGGCCTGGTATTCGGTCATCAGCATCGCAAACCGCTGGCTCAGTGCGATCACGTCCGAATTGACGCCCCCGGTGCGCGTACCGGTCGAATTGCGCTCATCATAGGACAAGGTGATGTTCTTCAGGTCTGCCAGGGCCGAAGTCACATGCGGGTAGCTGGCCGCGTTTTCCAGACGTGCGACCGCATCCACCGGCATGAACCGGTCGCTGTGCTCGGGATTGTCGGAGTAATACCGGCCCAATGTGGCCTTGGATTTCCCTGTGATCTCGCATGCTGCCTCGATCCCCACGTCCTTGACCAAAGCTTCGGTGTGCTTTTTCAGATAGGCCCCGATATCTGCCATTTTTGTACCTTTGTTCGCTGCGCCCTCTAGCCCCGGCTGTCCGCACCGGGGAAAGGGAGGGGAAATTTCCCATACTCGAGTCATAATTGAAATGTCATATGTTGGCTATCCCTCAGATATGCGGGGGTTTTGTGAGTGAGTGGCGGCAGTTAATGCCGGTAAAGAGTGTTTGTGGGGCAGTATTTCAGGCCCTGCGCTGTTTCGGCCATTTCGTGGCCGGCGGTGTCGCTGTTGCGGAAGCGGGGTTATCCATCCCCAAGAGCATCTGCTCGGCCTCTGCGACTGCAATGGCGGCGTCGATTTGTTTCAGGACATTGACGACTTGCTCGCGCTGCGTGAGCCGATTAGACCCAGCCCATGGCCAAGCTGTACTTTAACTACTCAACCATGAACGCAGGCAAGTCCACGGTGCTGCTTCAGGCGTCGCACAACTATCGCGAGCGCGGCATGGACACCTATCTGATGACCGCAGCCATTGACGGGCGCGCGGGCCAGGGACGCATCGCATCGCGGATCGGAATCTCGGAACTGGCCGATACGTTCAATCCCCACGACAATGTGTTCGCGATGATCCAAGATCGTCTTGATCAGGGGAAAGTGGCCTGTGTTTTTGTGGACGAGGCGCAGTTCCTGACCGAAGAACAGGTCTGGCAATTGGCCCGTGCGGTGGATGACCTGAAAGTACCGGTTCTGGCCTACGGGTTGCGGGTGGATTTTCAAGGCAAGCTGTTCCCCGGATCAGCGGCTCTGCTGGCCCTGGCCGATGAAATGCGCGAGGTCCGCACCATCTGCAGATGCGGGCGAAAGGCCACGATGGTGATCCGTCAGGACGAAAACGGAAAAACCATCACCCAAGGCGCGCAGGTGCAGATCGGCGGAAACGAGACCTATGTTTCGCTCTGCCGTAAACACTGGCGCGAGGCCGTGGGCAGTTAGACCAGATTTGGCAGCGGTCGCCCGGCGACAAAAGCCGCCACATTGTCCAATGCCATGTGCCCCATATCCGTGCGCACTTCCTCGGTCGCGGTGCCCAGATGCGGCAGCAGGGTGACACTCTCCATCTCGCGCAGCGCCTGCGGCACGGCGGGTTCAAACTCGTAGACATCCAGCCCGGCCCCGGCGATCTGGCCGGTCTTCAATGCATGGATCAGTGCAACTTCGTCCACGACTTCTCCGCGAGCGATGTTGACCAGAATGGCCGACGGCCGCACAGCTGAAAGAACCGAAGCGTCTATGAGGTGGAAGGTGTCAACACCACCGGGGACGGCAACAACCAGAAAATCGGCCACAGAAGCCAGGGCCGCCAAGTCGGGAACGAACTCGGCAGGGAAATCCAGATCCTTGGGCGTGCGGGATTGATAACTGACCTGCATCCCGAACCCGAAATGACAGCGCCGGGCAATGGCTTGCCCGATCCGTCCCATTCCGATGATTCCGACCCGTTTTCCGGTGACGTGCTGTCCCAGCATCTGGGTCGGGTGCCAGCCCTGCCAATTGCCGGACCGGACCAGCCGTTCACCCTCGCCCGCGCGGCGGGCCGTTGCCAGCAGCAGAGTCATGGCAATGTCCGCCGTTGCATCAGTGACCGCCCCCGGTGTGTTGGTCACGCGAACACCAGCAGCCTGCGCTGCCGCCACATCAATGTGATTGAAACCCACCCCAAAATTGGCCAGCAGTTTGCACCGCGGAACCGTGACCATTTCAAAGACATCGGCCGAAAAGACATCACCCAAAGTCGGAACGACGACGTCGTAGTCCCGCAATGCGCGCGCCATCTCATCAATGCTGAGCGGTGCGTTGCTATCTCGGATATCGACGTCGAACTCATCCCGCGCGCGGGCCGTGACCGCGGGGGTCATCGGTCGGGTGATCAACAGCTTCATCAGTGCATCCGCCCGCCCACGGGAACTCTGCCATCAGGGCCGATCAAAACAATCTCGCCCGATTCGTCCGGCAGACCCAGAACAAGAACCTCGGACATGAATCGCCCGATCTGACGCGGCGGGAAATTGACCACGGCCAGCACTTGTTTGCCGACAAGGGATTCGGGCGTGTAATGCGCGGTAACCTGCGCCGAGGTCTTGCGCTCGCCGATCTCGTCGCCGAAGTCGATCCACATCTTGATCGCGGGCTTGCGCGCCTCGGGATAGGGTTCGGCCCGGATGACCTCTCCTACGCGAATGTCGACCTTGAGGAAGTCGTCGAAGGATATTTCACTCACCGGACAGCTCCTTGGATCGATCGGTTGCCGCCTTTACGGCACGGTGCAACAGGTTTGGAAACCCATCCTGTTCATGCATCAGGACTTCCAGTGCTGCCTGCGTCGTGCCGTTGGGTGACGTGACATTGATGCGCAATTGCGAGGGATCTTCCTCGGACGCCATCGCCAAAGCCCCTGCCCCGGCGACCGTCGCCTTGGCCAACCGCATGGCCAGATCATGCGGAAGGCCTTGCGCCTCACCGGCGGCAGCCAGAGTCTCAATCAAATGAAAGACATAGGCCGGGCCCGAGCCGCTGAGACCGGTGACCGCGTCCATCTGCGCCTCATCCTGCAGGCGCACGGTATCACCGATGGCCGAAAGCAGATCTTCGGCCAGGGTCATGTCAGAGCCCGACGTTCTGGCATTTCCAATCAGCGCGGTGATGCCCTGCCGGATCGCAGCGGGCGTGTTCGGCATGGCCCGAATGATCGGAGTACCAGCACCCAGAACACGCTCGAACGTGGCGATGGAAGTTCCGGCGGCGACCGAGATGAACAGGGTTCCGCCGCCCCCAAACACCTGAATTGCCGGCAATGCCTCGCCCATCATCTGAGGTTTGACGGCAACCAACACGACGGCAGGTCTTTCAGGAAGTGGGGTGTTGATATTGACCCCTTGCGCCCTGAGCCATTCGGAAGGGTTGGGGTCGATCACCCATACGGATGCGGGTGGCAGGCCATGTTCCAGCCAGCCGGCCAACATGGCCGACCCCATTTTTCCGCATCCCAGAAGCACCAGCCCCTGATCCGCAACGCGTGACATGTCCATGATTGCCCCTCCCCTGCTTTTGCGGTTTGGGGCAAAGCTTTACGCGCGGCCGTAAGCCTCTGCAATGGCGACTTGCATCGCATCCTCGGGCGTACGGTTGCCCCAGGTTACCAACTGGATCGCAGGATAGTAACGCTCGGCGCTCAGGACAGCGGCGGTGATCATCGTGTCAATCTGTTCGGGGCTGGCCGATTGCCCGCCGCTGAGCACCAGACCGTAGCGGTAGACCATCAGCTTCTGATTGCCCCAGTAGGTGAAGGCGCCGGCCCAGCACTGGTCATTCATGCGGTTCAGCAATTCATAGAGATCGGAAACCCGGTCCTCGGGCGGCTCCATCTCGAACGAGCAGACCATCCGCAGAGTCTCGTCATAGTTGGACCAGGCCAGCGTGATCGAGTAGGTGCGCCACTGTCCTTCGACCGCCATGGCGATCTGGTCGTCACCGATCCGGTCGAAATCCCAATCGTGGTGTTCAGCCAGATGTTCGACAATATCAATCGGATGAATGTCTTCTTCGAAATACTGCTCGGAAAGTGCCATGGTGCCACCTCACTTAATACCTAGCATTTCGGGGCTGGCAGCGCCCCAGCGCTAGTTGCCTGCTCTACAAGCCGGGCTTCCCCCATAGGCCTGTACTAAATATGGTGCGCTGTGGCTGGGACTCTGGCAACCCCCATTCTTGGGGATAACAGCAATAAGTTGTGGACAGCTGGCAACGGCCACCAAAATATTGGCGCACCCTGCAGCTTTGCCTTGATTTATTTTTGCAATGCGGCGAGACTCCCGACACTGCGACACCCAGCGCGGGTTGAGCGGTGTAGGGTCTTGCCAAAAATTCTGAAATGCCGATCTGCGGCTGGGCTTATTTGTCCAGCTTGGCTTCAAGCGCGGCGATCCGCGCTTCCAGTGCCGCGTTTTCTTCGCGCGCTTTCTGGGCCATCGCGCGGACGGCATCGAACTCTTCTCGCGTGACAAAGTCGCGATCCGCCAGCCAGCGGTCGACCAAGGACTTCATCGCCGTTTCAGCCTCTTCCCGCGCACCCTGCGCCACGCCCATTGCGTTGGTCATCAACTGGGACATATCGTCCAGAAACTTGTTGCGGGTTTGCATGTGTCTTCTCCGGAATCGCGAATGCCTTCTATATGGGGGATAGAGAGCCCAGTCTCAAGGTTGACTTGGTCAGCCAACCCCGGGCAATGAGACGCACATGCAAGCTGTTTTGAATTTCCCCGATCTGTCGCCCGAGCTGTTCTCGATTTCCGCCTTCGGGATCGAGTTCGCGCTTCGGTGGTATGCGCTGGCCTATATCGCGGGCATCCTGATCGCGTGGCGCATGGCGGTTATGGCGGTGCGCCGTCCCGCTTTGTGGCCGGATCAATCCCCTCCTCTGAGACCGGACCAGTTGGAGGACCTGATCACCTGGATCATCCTGGGGGTCATCATCGGCGGGCGGTTGGGCTTTGTCCTGTTCTATCAGCCCGAATACTACCTGTTCCACCCGCTTGAGATCCTGAAGGTCTGGCAGGGTGGCATGTCCTTTCACGGCGGCCTTCTGGGTGTGGTGATCGCTTCGCTGGTCTTCGCGCGACGCAATTCGGCCCCCTTGCTTTCGCTGGCCGACCTGATCGCCCATACGGTCCCCCCCGGCCTGTTGCTTGGCCGTTTGGCCAATTTCGTCAATGCCGAGCTGTGGGGCCGACCCAGCGAACTGCCCTGGGCGGTGATCTTTCCCGGCGCGGCAGCTCAGGATTGCGCAAATGTCGCTGCCGGACTTTGCGCCCGCCACCCGTCGCAGTTGTACGAGGCTGCACTGGAAGGCGTGCTGTTGGGCCTGCTTTTGTTGTGGCTGGTGTATAGGCGCGGCGCATTTCATTGGCCCGGCCGCATCATGGGCGTATTTCTGGCGGGCTATGGCGCTTCGCGCTTCATCGTCGAGTTCTTTCGTCAACCCGATGCGCAATTCGTTTCGGCCGGAAACCCGCTTGGACTTGCGTGGCAAGTGGGCGGGTACGGCCTGACGATGGGCCAGATCCTATCTGTACCGATGATCGCCGTCGGCTTGTGGTTCGCCCTACGGGCACGGCGGGCGGCATGAGCCTGCTTGGCCACCTGACCGACCGCATCCGGCAAGACGGGCCGATGAGCGTGGCGGACTACATGGCCGAATGCCTTCTGCATCCAACGCATGGCTACTACACTACCCGCGACCCGTTGGGCACACATGGAGACTTTGTCACCGCTCCGGAAATCAGCCAGATGTTCGGCGAAGTGATTGGTCTTTGTCTCGCGCAGGGCTGGATTGATCAAGGCAGACCCGGCCGGTTTGCGCTCGCCGAGCTGGGTCCGGGGCGCGGAACACTCATGGCCGATATTCTGCGGGCCACCCGGGGCGTGCCCGGGTTTCACGACGCCGCGCAGGTGGTATTGCTCGAAGCCTCGCCCGTTCTGCGCGGACTTCAGGCCGAGGCCCTGGATGAACACGCACCGAACTGGATCGTTTCGGTGGGCGATCTCCCAGAGCTTCCGCTATTTCTTGTGGCCAATGAATTTTTCGACGCTTTGCCCATCCGCCAGTTTCTGCGCGACGGCGACGGCTGGTGCGAACGTCTTGTGGGTCTGCAGGGCGATCAGCTGGCATTCGGCCTTGGCCCGAGGGCGACGCAAGCGGCTTTGGCGACGCGCCTCGAGGATACACGGGACGGTGATCTGGTCGAGCTTTGCGCGGCGGCCGTTCCCATCGTGACCGAAACGGCCCGCATCATCCGCAGCCACGGTGGAATGGCTCTCGTTATCGACTATGGCGACTGGCGTTCGCTGGGCGACACGTTGCAGGCCGTAAAGGGGCACGAATACGTCGATCCGCTCGCCACACCGGGTCAGGCCGACCTGACTGCACATGTGGATTTCGAAACGCTGGCATTGGCGGCGGGCGCGACGGGCTGCGCCCATACGCGGCTGACGCCTCAGGGTGTGTTTCTTGAGCGTCTGGGCATCACCCAACGCGCACAGTCTCTGGCCAGCGCGTTGACCGGATCAAAACTGGAAACGCTGGTTCGGGCACATCGGCGGTTGACGCACCCAGAGGAAATGGGAAACCTGTTCAAGGTGCTGGGCCTCTACCCGAAAACTGCGATGCCACCATCGGGACTTGGGACATGACTCTGGAAATTCTGACCTCGGATTTGTTGTCACCGATTCGACACGGGTTCTTCAGTCGCAAGGGCGGCGCCTCGTCCGGTATCTTCAGCGGGCTGAATTGTGGCACGGGCTCGTCCGACCTGAGCGAGGCGGTCGCGCTGAACCGAAGCAGAGTGGCCGAGGCCATGGGCGTCAAACTGGATGCATTGGTCGGCGTGCATCAGGTACATTCCCCACACGTGATCACCGTCGACAAGCCGATTGCAGGCGAGAAGCCAAGGGCCGATGCAATCGTTACCGCAACGCCGGGCCTCGCGCTGACGATCCTGACGGCAGACTGCCAGCCGGTGCTGTTTGCGGATCCTCAAGCGAAAGTGATCGGGGCAGCACATGCGGGATGGCGCGGTGCTCTGGACGGTGTCCTCGAGGCGACGCTGGACGCCATGGAGGCGCTGGGTGCGCAACGCAAAAACATCATCGCCGTCATCGGCCCGACGATCTCGCAGCGCGCCTACGAGGTTGGCCCCGAGTTTCTGGAGGACTTCCTTTTGGAAAGCCAGGACAACGCGCGTTTCTTTGCAAATGGGCAAGGCGACCGGATGCATTTCGACCTGCCGGCCTTTGGCCTTCACAAGCTGCGTCAGGCCGGCGTCGGGGAGGCGGAATGGACGCGGCATTGCACCTATTCCGATCCCGACAAGTTCTATTCCTACCGGCGCGCGACCCACGCCGGCGAGGCGGATTACGGCCGCCTGATTTCCGCCATACGATTGTAAAGATCGGCCGAATTAAGGCGAAAGCGCCACTTTTCCGCCACATTTATTGTGTCTATCTGTCATCAGAATCGTTGTTAATTTTTGCCAGTGCTCAGATGGTTATCCGTTCTCCGAACGTCTGATTTCTGGCATCCGAACTCAGGGGGTGCCGCAAGACTTCATCTTTGTCCTCAATTGATCCCGGAACAGCCACATCGCTGCCGCAAAGACGCGTCACATTGGCTTTACAAAGGGAAAAGGGCTTAGGCCCGAACTTCGAGCAGGACATGAATATGAAGTTGAAATCTCGCTTTCTTCGCGCCGTTGTCGCGGCCACCAGGGACCAACAACCGGAAATGCCCTGGAAGCGGGTTTCCAGTCACTCTGCAAGGGTCGTGCGCCGGTTGGCCGCGCGACGCTGATACGAAATCCCTCTGGGGCCAGCTGCCGGCCTCAACAGGGCAAGACGCGCACCGGAAGCTGCTCTGGGCCGGTGCGTGAACCGAGGCTGGTATTCGCAGCCGACGTTTTTCAGGGCGTTTGTGTGCGGACAATTACGTTCGCAGTGTACGAGTTTGTCTGGGGGGTCATTGTGTTGACCAAACGAATGCGAAATCCATTCGCCATGCGCGGCCATGTCGGTACCCGCATGGAGGTGGCGCACTTTTTTCAAGACAAAGAATCAAGCTGTCAGGCGGGCCTCCACGGGGATGTTTCCCGCCTGTTCGGCGTATTGGAAGGAACGGAATAATATGACTATTCCAAATTCACTGGCACGTGCCGCGCAGAATGCCCTCGACACTTCGGCATTGCTGCGCGAAGCACCGCGTCCAGGCACCAAACAGAAGGCGCAACTGCGTCGATACGAGGTGAGTGCGCTGCTGAAAAACGGGGAAGTTTCGCAGACACGCCACATCGCACCGGCGCTGCCCGTTTTCGAAGACGCGTTCTGCGCCTTTACACGTGGGTCTCTGGTCGAGACGGAACACGGCCCGGTCGCCATCGAGGACTTGATGCCGGGCGACACGGTCCTGACCCAGACCGGCGCATCCGAAAAGGTGTTGTGGAAAGGCTCGGTCACTCTGGTACCTGGCCGCGAAGACTCGCGCGGGCGGACACGCCCTTTGACCCGCATCATGGCAGACACGTTCGGCATGCAAAAACCATTGTCCGGCGTCATTGCCGGCCCCGCGGCCCGCTTGCTGGCGACGCCGGCGCATCTGAGGCATCTTGGAGGTGGACAGCCGATGCTGACACCCGTCGCCGAATTTCAGGACGGCATGTCCGTTATCGAAACGCAGCCGCCCACTCCGGTCGAGCTGTTCCACATCTGCCTGGAGCGCCACGCGGTCATCAATGTCGATGGGCTGCAGTTCGAAACCTATCATCCCGGCGTGAACGCGGTCCGGATGATGAGCCACTCGCTGCGCTCGATCTACCTGAACCTGTTCGCGCATATCCATTCCTTGCACGATTTCGGTCCGTTGCTTATGGCACGCGCCGGGGAGGGCGAGATCGACGCCATCACGGCGTGACAGCTTTAACCATCACCACTGCATTTTGGGGGGCAACATGCAGATTTTACTGAGTTGGGCCATTTCTCTGGCCATCGTGGCGGTGCTGCCGCCATGCGCATCGCAAACCAGACGCGCCGGCTTTACGCCGTCCGGTTCATCCGCTCTTCCAATACGTCGAACGGCACGCCGGGTTCGTCTTTTGCACCGCGGATGACAAGCGAAGTCTTGACGCTGGCCACGTTCGGCGTGGTCAGCAACTCACCCGTCAGGAACTGTTGAAAACTGCTGAGATCGGGGGCGACGCATTTCAGGATGAAGTCGACCTCGCCGTTCAGCATGTGGCATTCCCGGACCAGCGGCCAGTCTCTGCAGCGGTCTTCGAACGCCCGCAATTCCGCCTCGGCCTGGCTTTCAAGGCCAACCATCGCAAAGACCTGAACTTCGAACCCCAATTCCCGGGCGTTGACCTCGGCGTGGTATCCTCGGATAAAGCCGGCCTCCTCCAGCGTGCGTACGCGCCGCAGGCAGGGTGGGGCCGAGATTCCGACACGTTTGGCGAGCTCGACATTGGTCATTCGCCCGTCTGCCTGCAGTTCTGCAAGGATCTTTCGGTCGATCTCGTCCAGCCGTGTCGTGACCATGCGGTGCTCCTGAAATTTTCGGTTCTTATATCAGCGCAGGTGCCATGCGCAATATTCTTTCGCAACAGCGCAATAATCTTTGTCTGTCGATCAGGCAAGCCGGCACCTTAGTACAACATGACGGACGCGTGAGACGAAGGGGCTTTAAGCTGACCGATGCTGTCGCTATATCGAAGCCCGGCGCCCACGACGGCGCTCAGGCAATAATCGAGTGGGGGTTCCATGGCCGAGACACGACACACCAAGGTTCTGATCATCGGATCGGGGCCTGCCGGATACACTGCGGGCGTCTATGCCAGCCGCGCGATGTTGAACCCGATTCTGGTGCAGGGCATCGAACCGGGCGGCCAGCTGACCACCACCACCGAGGTCGAGAACTGGCCGGGCGACACCGAAGTTCAAGGCCCCGACCTGATGGTGCGCATGCAGGATCACGCCAAGGCCATGGGCTGCGAGGTGATCGGTGACATCATCAACGACCTGGACCTGTGCAAACGGCCTTTCACCGCAAAGGGCGACAGCGGCACCGTCTACACTGCGGACGCCGTCATCCTGGCAACCGGCGCACGCGCCAAATGGCTGGGGCTGCCATCGGAGGAGAAATTCAAGGGCTTTGGCGTGTCGGCCTGCGCCACCTGTGACGGGTTCTTCTATCGCGGACAGGAGATCGTGGTGATCGGCGGCGGCAACACAGCCGTGGAAGAGGCGCTGTTCTTGACCAATTTCGCCAGCAAGGTCACCCTGATCCACCGCCGGGACGAGCTGCGGGCCGAGAAGATCCTGCAGGACCGCCTGTTCAAGAACGACAAGATCGAGCCGCTGTGGTTCCACCAGCTGGAGGAAGTGATCGGCACCGATAACCCGCTGGGCGTCGAAAGCGTGCGGGTGAAGAACGTCAAGACGGGCGAAATCACCGAGATCCCTTGCAAAGGCGTGTTCGTCGCTATCGGCCACGCGCCGGCCAACGAACTGGTAAAGGACGTGCTGGAAACCCATATGGGCGGCTATGTCAAAACCAAACCCGGCACCACGCAGACCTCGATCCCCGGCGTGTTCGCGGCCGGCGACTTGACCGACCATGTGTACCGGCAGGCCGTGACCTCGGCCGGAATGGGCTGCATGGCTGCGCTGGATGCCGAACGGTTCCTTGCCGAACAGGAATGACCGCGACGCGCAGCGTTTCGGCGCTGCGTACCGCCCTCCTCTGGCACCTTGACCCGCACCGCGCGGCAACGCAGACTTGCCCCGAGCGCGGCAGATTTCAGGTGATCTTTTGAACACCCCCCTTTGGCAGGGCAGTTGGGCGACCCGTCTCAGGATCATCAGTGGTCTTGTGCTGTTTGCCTTTGCTTTCTTCCACTTCATCAATATCGGGCTGGGGCTGTTTCACACCGACTACCTGCATGACATGCAGAACTCTCGGAAAACGGTCACGCGCCATTCCATTGGCAGCGCTGTCCTGTATCTTGCCCTGATCGTACATGCAGGTCTGGCATTGGTGTCGATCGCCCAGCGCCGAACCCTGCGAATGCCCTTTCATACGGGCCTGCAGATCGTTCTTGGCCTTCTCATTCCGCTGCAACTGATTTCGCACATCGTACAGACACGCTATGCGCATCAGGTTTTCGACGTGAATGACGAGATGGGCTACATCATCATTCTGATGTGGCCAAATTCGGCCATCTGGATGCAAAGCCTGCTGATGCTGATCGTCTGGATACACGGGTGCATCGGACTGCATATCTGGCTGCGACTGACCTCGTGGTGGCGTCAAACCGTACCCTATCTGATCGGAGTTGCCGTCTTCATCCCAAGCTTTGCCCTGGCCGGTTTGCTGACCGAAGGGCGGCGCATCTGGATGGATTTTGCGGATCCGGATCTACGCGAACAGTATATCGAGCATTACAACTGGCCCGGCCCCGAAGAGTTCCAGGTTTTGTTCAGCGTCAAGGACAACGCCTTGATGGCCTTCTGGATCGCGCTTGGTGCAGCTCTTGCGTTCCATTTCGGAGGCAAGCTTTGGCGCAGGCGACACTCGGTGCGCGTCAGATATGTCGATGGGCCGGAAGTGACCTCAGAGAAAGGCATGACGCTGCTTGAGATGTCACAAGCCAACGGTATTCCGCATACTGCACTGTGCGGCGGCCGGGGGCGCTGCACCACCTGCCGCGTCATCGTCGAGGATGGCGCCGAGTCACTGCCACCGCCCAGCGAGGTCGAAGCTCGCAGCCTGAAGGCCGTGGGGGCCACACAGCGCACGCGCCTGGCCTGCCAGGTCCGCCCTTCCAGCCCCTTGACGGTGTTCCGTGTTTTCCGGCCGGATGGTGGACGCCAGCGGGCGCATGCCAGCCAGGGGCAAGAGCGTAAACTGGCCGTGCTTTTTCTGGACATGCGCGGGTTTACCGCGCGCACAACGGGGCAACTGCCCTATGACATCGTGTTTCTGCTGAACCGGTTCTTTGACGCCATTGTTCCAGCCATTACCGCAGACGGAGGGGTCGTCGATAAATACATGGGCGATGGCCTTTTGGCCGTGTTCGAAACATCCGACACGTCCAGCTCGGCCCGTTCTGCCCTGAAAGCTGCGATCGACATCAGTCACGCGCTTGCGCAGTTCAACCAGCAGCTGTCCCAGGAAAACAGCCCCGCGATCCGCATCGGCATGGGCCTACACCTCGGCGACCTTGTGTTGGGAGAGATCGGTGCTGCCGGCCACGCCGCGCGGACCATCATCGGAGACGCCGTGAACGTCGCCAGTCGGCTGGAAGGAGAAACCAAGGCGCTCGGGGCCGAGCTGTTGGTCTCGGAAGCCGTGCTGCGCGCGGCCGGGTTTGAGACCAATGGCCTTGACCTGCGTCTGTTCCAGCTGCGGGGCGTAACCGAGCCCGTCCCTGCCCTGCCCGTCGAGCGCGCTCTGGATCTGGACCAACTTCTGACCTCACCAGAACAGATCGCCGCCGGTTAACGATATTGTCCCCATCCGGTGGGATTTTCGCCGCTTTTTCGGTTCGGGCCCGGAAAAACCTTCCATTCCGGGGAAAAACCGCGCATATCCTCCTTTGTTTCATCAATGTATATGGACTTCGACTGACGACCGGGGCACATGGCCCGGAAATGCACCTGAATCACTGACTGACCACACTGCCTCAAGAGTATTGCGATGACGATGTTGAGTAACCTGGCTCCGATCCCAGAACTGTATGTTTCCTATGAATCCGCCCAAAAGCTGAAAGTCGAAGCCGCCGACCTGACCAGCTGGGACCTGACCCCGCGCCAGATCTGTGATCTGGAATTGCTGATGAATGGCGGGTTCAACCCGCTCAAGGGCTTTCTGAGTCAGGAAGACTATAACAGCGTCGTCGAAAACATGCGCCTGGCCGACGGAAGCCTTTGGCCGATGCCGATCACACTAGATGTGAACGAAGATTTCGCCGATCAGATCGAACTGGGTCAGGACATCGCGCTGCGCGACCAGGAAGGCGTGATCCTGGCGACCATGACCGTTACCGACCGCTGGACCCCGGACAAATCGCGTGAGGCCGAGAAGGTGTTCGGTGCCGATGATGACGCGCATCCGGCCGTGAACTACCTGCACAACGTGGCAGGCAAGGTTTACCTCGGCGGCCCCGTGACCGGCATCCAGCCGCCGGTGCATTATGATTTCAAGGCGCGCCGCGACACCCCGAACGAATTGCGCGCTTATTTCCGCAAGGTGGGGTGGCGCCGCATCGTGGCTTTCCAGACCCGCAACCCGCTGCACCGCGCACACCAGGAACTGACCTTCCGCGCCGCGCGTGAGGCGCAGGCCAACCTGCTGATCCACCCGGTTGTGGGCATGACCAAGCCCGGTGATGTCGATCACTTCACCCGCGTGCGCTGCTATGAGGCGGTGCTGGACAAATACCCGGCTTCGACCACCACGATGAGCCTGCTGAACCTGGCGATGCGCATGGCTGGGCCGCGCGAAGCGGTCTGGCACGGCCTGATCCGCAAAAACCACGGCTGCACCCACTTCATCGTCGGCCGCGACCATGCCGGCCCCGGCAAGAACAGCCAGGGCGAGGATTTCTACGGCCCCTATGACGCCCAGGACCTGTTCCGCAAATTCCAGGACGAGATCGGCATCGAGATGGTCGATTTCAAACACATGGTCTATGTGCAGGAACGCGCCCAGTACGAACCCGCGGACGAGATCGAGGACCGAGACAACGTCACGATCCTGAACATCTCGGGCACCGAACTGCGCCGCCGCCTCCGCGAGGGGCTGGAGATCCCCGAGTGGTTCTCGTTCCCCGAGGTGGTCGAGCAGCTGCGCCGCCGCTATCCGCCACGCAGCCAGCAGGGCTTTACCGTCTTCTTCACCGGATTCTCGGGCTCGGGCAAATCGACCATCGCCAACGCTCTAATGGTCAAGCTGATGGAGATGGGCGGCCGTCCCGTCACGTTGCTGGACGGTGACATTGTCCGCAAGAACCTCAGCTCGGAACTGGGCTTCTCGAAGGAACACCGGGACCTGAACATCCGCCGCATCGGATATGTGGCCTCCGAGATCACCAAGAACGGCGGCATCGCCATCTGTGCCCCGATCGCGCCCTACGCCACCACCCGCCGCGCCGTGCGCGAGGAGATCGAGCAGTTCGGCGCGTTCTGCGAAGTTCACGTGGCCACCAGCATCGAGGAATGCGAGCGCCGCGACCGCAAGGGCCTGTACAAGCTGGCGCGTGAAGGCAAGATCAAAGAGTTCACTGGTATTTCGGACCCTTACGACGTGCCGGAAAACCCGGAACTGCGCGTCGAGACCGAGAATGTGGACGTGGACAACTGTGCCCATCAGGTTCTGCTGAAGCTGGAAAGCATGGGATTGATTGCCGGATCCTGAGCCACAGCTAGTTGCTGTCAACACTGACCCCCGGAGACATCTCCGGGGGTCTTTCATTTCCAGAACACTGCTTTGAACACCCCCCTTCCATCCGCGAAGATTGGCGGTCGTTCGACGTTTCATCCAAAAAATGCTATTATTTCGCATATTTTGAGCAGACATAATTTGTCTGCATCCTTTGGGAGGGTGAACATATGGCAACTCAGAAAAATACCGACGATGGCGGAGCCATGTTTGCGGGAGACAACCGCGCAGCGGTAATTGCCGACTACAAGATCGCCCAGTTTTCCCGGTTGCAACTTCCGGCGTTGATGGCTTCGCCGGCTATGGCAGGGGGCCTGACACCATTTATCCCCATAGACTGGCTGCTGGACCTTCTGAAATCGATCCGCACCTACGCGGATTGGGTGAAGGAATGCGACAAGATCAAAGCCAAGATTCAAAAGGCGCTGGATACACTGCAGCCGCCGCCCCAGGATCACCCTTTGGGGCTTGTAGTACCACCGGTTCCGCCGACGCCCGGCACGACCCGTCTTCGCCAGATACTTGAGGTCATCGATGCGGCCAAGACCGCTGCCGGCAACATGGAGCCAGACTCGGCGCGCGACAGTCTCAAAGAGGCCAAGGACATGATGCACCACGACTCGGTCAAAGCCGAGTTCCGCCGGCTGAACGACGTGGATGGCTGGTATGACATTCTGGAGGAATTGCAGGACGCGATCGATTACCTGGAACGTGTCTCGCGGCACTGACCCACTGCGGCACAGCCAAAGCGCGCGTTCGGCACAGTCAGCCTGCTGAAAGCTGATCCCGCAGGGCCTCGGCAGCCCTCAGTTCGAACTCTCCATAGATGGCGGCCTGCGGCTGCATCGCCCGTAGATACGGCAGGCGTTTTTCATAGTCTTCCCCCGACAGCATTTGCACGGCCTGCTGGATGTCCGCCTCGGTTTCGCACAGGATCATCCCCTCAGTATCGAGGAAGTCGCCGATATTAGGGCACCCCCAATAGATCGGGACTGTCGAACACAGAACGGCGTCGATCAGCTTCTCCGAGAAGTAGTTCCTCTCGCGCACGTTTTCGATGACGACCGAATAACGATAAGGTGCCAACCCGTCTGACTTGTTCTCGAACGGCTGATAGCCGCGGCCCATGATGTCGATGTCAGCGCCTGTGTCGCGGGCCCAATCGATCAGCCTGTGCCTCAGCTGGTGCCCCTCCAAATCGCGCTTCGCCGACGCGATCAGCGAACATGACCGCGTCTTGACGACGCTCAGATCCTGCCACTCGGGAACTTGGGTCACGCCGTAGGGCAGGAAAACCGCGTTGGGCAGGCTGTTCAGCAATACGTCGTGAAAGGTGAAAACCCGGAAAAACCGGCGCCAGGTCCAGCGCAGCATCCGATCGTGCTTGCCATGTATGGCCGATGGCTCGCCCATCATCAGCGATATCCGAGCCCGCGTGCCGCGTCGCAGGCGCAGATGCACGGTCGAATTGGGATACATGATCAGGTGGTCGGAGGGCGCGAGGTCACCAACGGTCTTTCCTGACAGGCGCTCGGGGCAACCCAGCGGCCAATTCAGATCTGCCAGCGGAACCGAGGCGAGCTTTGGCCCCAAGCGGTGCCCATAGGGCAGGATCGCGATGGCGGGTTCTGTCATGGCAGCACATCCGGCAGATCAGCCTGTCCGCGCATCAGCACAAACCCGCGCCCGGCAACCTTGATGCCCGTCATCGCATCCGCTGGCCCGACCCGCGTTACGGTCGCCTGGCCGGGGCGGCCCATGTCGTGGCCCTGTTCGGCGATAAAGCTGTCTTTCGGCATCAGCCCGTATTTCCACAGGTAAGCCGCCATTGCGCCGGTGGCGGAGCCGGTGAACGGATCTTCGGGCGGGCTGGGCGGTGCCAGCAACAGACGCGAGAACGTATCCCCTTGAGCCGTGGCCCCCTGCAGGGTCACCAGAAAGGGTTCGGCCATGTCGGACCCGGCATATCCGGCAGTTTCCGCCACCCGTTGCAGCGCATCCACATTCAGTTGTGCCGCGCGCAAGGCTGCGTGATCCCGCAGAACTGTAATGCAGAACGGAAGCCCGGTCGAAACCATCTGCGGCGGCGATATGATCGCGCTTGCAGGTAGGCCGATCGCAGCGGCAACAAGGTCTTCCGGCACCCGCGTGCCGAATTCGGGCGCGATCTGGGTCATCTCGATCTGGTCGCCATGCAGCTCGACCGACAAGATCCCTGCTCCGGTTTCCAGCGTCAGTGCGTCAGCAGATATCATTCCTCGGGAGCGCATGGCAGCCACGGTCGCAATGGTCGGGTGTCCGGCAAAGGGAATTTCACGGCTGGCCAGGAAATACCGCACTCGGATATCCGCCACATCCGATGGGCCGGTAAACGTGCATTCGACCAAAGACGTCTCGCGGACAAACGCCGTGCAGACTGTTTCCGGCAAATGCGCGCCACCATGCACGACTGCACAGCCATTTCCGCCGAATGCCGTGTCGCTGAAAGCATCCACCCAATCGAAATCGAACCAGCTCATGCGCCCTCTCGTGCCTGCAGTCAGAAAGTGCCGGGAATGCAAACCCGCGGGTGGCATGTTTGACGCCTCACGCGCCGCTTGTCACGTTGAATCGGTCTATGGCCGTGTCAGTGCACGGCCACCGGAGACAGGTCATGCTGCCGCGCCAGAACGAAGGCCAGCTTTCGATCGGCGACAAGCGCCAGTTGCTGCCCATCTGAATCGTGAACGGCATATAGATGATCCAGATCACCCACCTGCGTGCGCACCTCGTGCGGCAGGTTGGCCACGTTCACGGCCTTCACGTAGACGATCCGATTGCCTTCGGTGTTGATTTCATACGGTGTATTCATGGCTTACCCCTTCCTAATGTTGATCGTCTGCACAACAGTTTCGGGCACGGCGCGGGTCAGGTCGATATGCAGAAGGCCATTTTCCATAATGGCTTCGCCGACCTCGACACCGTCGGCCAGCACGAACATGCGCTGGAACTGACGGGCCGCGATGCCGCGGTGCAGGAACACGCGCCCCTCGCTGTCGTCGTGCTGACGGCCGCGGATCACCAGTTGCCTATCTTCGATGGTGATCGACAGGTCGTCCTCGGCAAACCCGGCTACGGCCAAGGTAATGCGGTAGGAATGATCCGACGTCTGTTCGATGTTGTAGGGCGGATACCCCTCGTTTCCGGCCTTTGCAGACCGTTCCAGAAGGCGTTCCAGCTGCTCGAACCCCAGAAGATGCGGGTATGAGCCAAGTGTAAGTTTTGACACGTTTTCTCGTCCTTCTTTGTCAAAGCGACGTGATGCGCGGCCCCGTAACGGCAGCTGCGCACAAGACAATATGGGATGAAACGTGTGTCTCCACAAGGTCTAGGCGGATTCACTTGAACGCACTATCTTGTGTAACACGCACCACCAGCCACACATGAGTCGCCCATGAACGCGCCCACCGACATTTCGATGAAAACCGACGAGGTTCTGCGCGTCGAACTGGAGGTGTTCCGCCAACAACACCGCGACCTGGATGAGGCGATCAAGGCGCTCGAGGCGACTGGCACTGCCGATCAGCTGACGGTGAAGCGGCTGAAGAAACAGAAGCTGCGCCTGAAGGATATCATCCGGCTGATCGAGGATCGCCTGACCCCTGACATCATCGCCTGATCCGGAGCGGTCAACCGCATTGCCACGCAAGCGGATTTCACTATAGTGCGCGCTTCCTAAAGCAGGCGGGGAACAGGGCGGATGAGCGATATCAAGGTCGGAATCATCATGGGCAGCCAGTCGGACTGGCCCACCATGAAGGGCGCTGCAGAGATACTGGACGAACTGGGCGTGGCCTACGAGACCAAGATCGTCTCGGCCCACCGCACGCCGGACCGTCTGTGGGAGTACGGCAAGACCGCCGTGCAGCGCGGTCTACAGGTGATCATCGCCGGCGCCGGCGGGGCCGCACATCTGCCGGGGATGATGGCGTCCAAGACGCGGGTACCGGTGATCGGTGTACCGGTGCAGACGCGGGCGCTGTCCGGTGTCGACTCGCTCTATTCCATCGTGCAGATGCCCAAGGGTTTCCCGGTTGCGACCATGGCCATCGGTTCGGCCGGCGGCGCCAATGCCGGTCTGATGGCCGCTGGTATTCTGGCCCTGCAAGATGCGGCTCTGGCCGACCGGCTGGACGCCTGGCGCGCGGCGCTGTCGGACTCGATCCCCGAGGAGCCCCGCGATGAGTAACCCCTTGCAGCCGGGCGCGGTGATCGGAATTCTGGGCGGCGGCCAGCTGGGGCGGATGCTGTCGATGGCCGCGGCGCGGCTGGGCTTCGTGACCCATATCTTCGAGCCGGGCGCCAACCCGCCGGCGGACCAGGTGGCGCATCGCGTGACCACCGCTCCTTATGAGGATGCCGAGGCGCTGGCCGCTTTTGCGCAATCGGTCGATGTCATCACCTACGAGTTCGAAAACATCCCGACCGAGGCGCTGGACGTTCTGGAATCGCACCGTCCCATCCGCCCCGGACGCGAGGCCCTGCGGGTCAGTCAAGACCGGCTGACCGAAAAGACATTCCTGCAAGGCCTGGACCTGAACACCGCACCCTTTGCCGATGTGACCGACCTGGACAGCCTGCAGGCCGCCATCGAACGGATCGGCACGCCGGCCATCCTCAAGACCCGCCGCTTCGGTTATGACGGCAAGGGGCAGGCGCGGCTGAAATCGCCCGAGGACGCACAGGCCGCGCTGGCCGACATGCAAGGTGCACCCGCGATCCTGGAAGGCTTCGTCAATTTCAGCCACGAGGTGTCCATCATCGCCGCCCGCGGGCTGGACGGCCAGGTGGCCTGTTTCGACCTCGGCGAGAACGTGCATCGCGACGGAATCCTGCACACGACCACGGTGCCCGCGCGCCTGTCCCCCGCCCTGCGGACCGACGCGGTGCTGCTGGCCGCGAATATCCTGAACGCGCTGGACTATGTCGGCGTCATGGGGGTCGAACTGTTCGTGACGCCGCAGGGCCTGATCGTGAACGAGATCGCGCCGCGCGTCCACAACTCGGGCCACTGGACGCAGAACGGCTGTGCAGTCGATCAGTTCGAACAGCATATCCGCGCCGTTGCCGGCTGGCCGCTGGGCGACGGGCAGCGTCACGCGGATGTGGTGATGGAGAACCTGATCGGCGACGACATGGACCGCGTGCCCGAGCTTGCGCAACAGCGTGACGTGGCCCTGCACCTGTATGGCAAGGCCGAGGTCAAGCCGGGCCGCAAGATGGGCCATTTCAACCGGATCAAACGCTAGCGCGCCGCGGCGACGAACCGCCCGGCAACATCCCCCGACAGGAAACTGACCCGGCCGCCGGCGATGGTGGCCGCCACGCGCTGCGTTTCAGCGTCCAGAATGACCAGATCGGCGCGTTTGCCGGGGTGCAGCGACCCGCGGTCCCCGAGGCCAAGCACCCGCGCGGGACCCGACGACACCAGCGCCCAAGCGCTCGCCAGATCCATCAGCCCCGATTTCATCAGCATCAGCGCCGCCCTGCGCGGGCTGGGATAGTGGTAATCCGACGCCAGCGCATCGCACAGCCCCATGGCGATCAGGTCCAGCGCGCTGACATTGCCCTTGTGCGATCCGCCCCGCACCACGTTGGGGGAGCCCAGAATGACGTGATCGCCCGCAGCCTTGGCGGCCTCGGCCGCTTCGAGCGTTTCGGGAAATTCGGCGATATGCACGCCGCGCGCGCGGCAGTGGCAACGGGCCTCTGCCGTGGCGTCATCATGGCTGCCCAGACGCACGCCTTGTTGGGCCAACGCCGCGCACAGCGCATCAAGCGCAGTTGGCACCTCGGAGGTGCGGGCGTGCATGTCCTGCAGCATCTTCAGATGCGCCTCGGGGCTGCGACCAGCCTTGAGCGCCTGCCCGGTCAAACGCGGCGGGGTACGCCCCTGCGCCAGACGGTCATGGGGCAGATGATCGTTGAACACGACATAGGGCACCTGCCAGTCGGCGATGCGCCCCGGCAGGTCGGCATAGTCATCCAGCAGGTGGGTTTCGAACCGCAACTGCGGGATCAGGTCGGTGACCACGCTGCCCTTCACCGCCGCGATCGCGCGGAACACGTCGGCGGCGAACTCTGGGCCGCGTACGCCGCCCTCCCAGCTGTAGAACTGCGCCAGCACGGCGGTGGTGATGCCATTGGCTGCCAGTTCGGCCTCGGCGGCGCGGATGCCCTCGTCCATCTGCTTCATGGCCCCCCGGCGCGGGGCGATGTGACGCTCGAACCCGTCCCCGTGCAGGTCGATGATGCCCGGCAGGATCAGATAGCCGCTCAGATCAACGACCGGCGCACCGCTGCCCTCCTGGATCAAGCCGTCCGCGATTGAGAGATCGTTACCGACAAGTCCGCGATCAGGGTGCAGAACCTGCGCCCCGGAAAAGGTCAGTTCCAATGCGGTCATCGCGTGGGTTCCGAGGCGGGTTCGGCGCAGTCCTCTCCGATGCAGATCTCATCAATGATGTCCATCACACCGTCCAGCCAGGTTATGTTGGGATCGAACTCACCGAACTCGATGAAGTGCAAAGCCTGCGCCATGACCTGCGGGTTGTTCATCATGAACGTATGCGTCACCGGCAGCACGATGTGGTCGGTCATGCCCTGGACTTTGGTTTCTTCGACAGCGACCTTGCCGTCATCCGGTCCATCAACCAGCGACGAAAAGACCGGATTCAAGGAGTTCTCGCCTGCAATCACCCCCAGCTCAAAGTCGACCGGCGGCAGGCGACGCGGAATGCCTTCGGGACCTGTACCCAGCTGCAGACCGGCGGGGCCGTTCAACAGACCGAACACTTCCCAATCGCCCAGTTCATCGACCAATTGGCTGCCCTGGTTGGGCGGGCCAAGCATGACGACGCGGCCCAGATTCTGCGGATGGTGATCCTGCAGCCAGTAGCGCAACAGGATACCCCCCATCGAATGCGCGACAACGTTGACGGTGTCATCTCCGCACGCCGCAAACGCCTCGGGTATGGTCCGGTCGGCCAGTTCCGGAATCGGAAGATCCGTCGAGCGATAACCCGGCCGCACAACGATGTACCCGTGCACCTTGAACAACTGCTCCATGACCGAAAACGATGCTTCGGTCCGGGCAAGCCCATGCAGCAGGACAACGCATTTTGCTTGCGCGGCGGTCGGCATCAGGAAAAGCAATATGAAAAAGAGGATCCGCATGGCCGCCAGATAATCGCTATTCTTCAGAGAGGAAAGACCTAGCGCCGCCTCACGCGCATAACTGCCAATGCAATACCGCCCAAAACCAACCCTGCCCCTGCCATCAGCCGCAGGCTCAGTTGCTCGCCGAGCAGCGCCACACCTGCAATGATAGCAATCACCGGGACGCTCAGCTGAACTACGGCTGCAACCGCAGGCGCCAGCTGGGGCAGCAGGCGATACCACAGGGCGTACCCCAACCCGGAGGTTACGCCGCCAGATACGGCCGCCAGCCCCAAACCCACCCAGGTCAAGTTCCACGCCGGAGCGCCCACGATCAAAATGCCAGCGGTTACCGGCAGGGCCACCACAAAGTTCGAGGCCGTTCCCGCCAGCGCATCGGGCTCGGACCGACCGGCAATCGAATACGCAGCCCACCCGACCCCTGCGGCGGCCATCAAGGCTGCTCCTGTCGGGTCCACACGTGCCTCAGCGCCTGGCCACAGCACCCAGGCCAATCCGGCCGTTGCAATTGCTGCCCCCGCCACCTGTCGAATAGTCGGGATCGCCCCAGTCAGGGCGCTGGCCAGAAACATCGAGATCTGGACCACCGCAAACAGGATCAAGGCGCCCAATCCCGCATCAAGTGAGAGATAGGCCACCGAGAACCCGACCATGTACAGCGACAAGGACCCTGCACCGATCACTCGGCGCCTGTCGAACACCCGCAGGGTGCCACCCCGCGACACGACCAAGGCGCAAAGGACCAGCGCACCACAGAGTACACGAACAACGGCAAAACTCGCCGGGTCGCTGGCTCCGCTCTCCACGGCCAACCGGTTCAGGATGGAATTGGCCGCAAAGGCACACATGGTCAGGGCGGTCAGAAGAAACAGCTGCATGCCTCACCAATACCGTGTCCGCACGCAATGGACACCCGCTTTCCTGCGCTTCCGCGTGACCGGCTGCGGCGATCCCCAGAATTGCAAGCAGCGCCGGCCGAAACACGGCGGATCACTGAAAAAATCAAAGCGGGGCCGCCCGAAGGCGACCCCGCTGAAATTTTCGGTAAGACTTTCCCTTGCGGGTTGTCTGAATTCGCTGACGCGAACCCGGACAGTCTTACATCATGCCGCCCATGCCGCCCATGTCGGGCATGCCAGCACCGGCGCCTGCACCTTCTTTGGCGGGCTTGTCGGCAACCATGGCTTCGGTGGTGATCAGCAGACCTGCAACCGAGGCTGCGTCTTCCAGAGCGGTACGCACCACTTTGGCCGGGTCGATCACGCCGAACTTGAACATGTCGCCATATTCTTCGGTCTGAGCGTTGAAGCCGAAGGCGGTGTCCGAGGACTCGCGCACCTTGCCGGCAACGACGGCACCGTCGACACCTGCGTTTTCAGCAATCTGACGCAGCGGCGCTTCGATGGCCTTGCGAACGATGTTGATACCGGCGTCCTGATCGGCGTTGACACCTTTCAGATCGGCCAGAGCCTTGCCAGCCTGAACCAGGGCAACACCGCCACCCACGACGACACCTTCCTGAACGGCGGCGCGCGTTGCGTTCAGAGCGTCGTCCACACGGTCCTTGCGCTCTTTCACTTCAACTTCGGTCATGCCACCGACGCGGATAACAGCAACACCGCCTGCCAGTTTGGCAACGCGCTCTTGCAGCTTCTCACGGTCGTAGTCGCTGGTGGTTTCTTCGATCTGGGTACGGATCTGGGCAACGCGTGCTTCGATCTCGGCCTTCTCGCCAGCACCGTCGACGATGGTGGTTTCGTCCTTGGTGATCGACACTTTCTTGGCGGTGCCAAGCATGTCCATGGTGACGTTTTCCAGCTTCATGCCCAGGTCTTCGCTGATGACCTGACCGCCGGTCAGGATTGCGATGTCCTGCAGCATTGCCTTGCGGCGATCGCCGAAGCCCGGAGCCTTGACGGCAGCGATCTTCAGACCACCGCGCAGCTTGTTGACAACCAGAGTTGCCAGCGCTTCGCCTTCAACGTCCTCGGCGATGATCAGCAGCGGCTTCTGCGACTGGATCACCTGCTCGAGCAGCGGAACCATCGGCTGCAGCGACGAGAGTTTCTTCTCGTGCAGCAGGATCATGCAGTCTTCCAGCTCGGCGACCATCTTGTCAGCGTTGGTGACGAAGTAGGGCGACAGGTAGCCACGGTCGAACTGCATACCTTCGACGACGTCGGTCTCGGTTTCCAGACCTTTGTTCTCTTCGACGGTGATGACGCCTTCGTTGCCAACCTTCTGCATCGCGTCTGCGATCTGGCGGCCGATTTCAGCTTCGCCGTTAGCCGAGATGGTACCAACCTGCGCGACTTCGTCGCTGTCTTTGACTTCGCGGGCAGCGTTCTTGATTTCTTCGACGACTTTGGCGGTTGCCATGTCGATGCCGCGCTTCAGGTCCATCGGGTTCAGGCCGGCAGCAACCTGCTTGAGGCCTTCCTTGACGATGGCCTGAGCCAGAACGGTCGCGGTGGTGGTGCCGTCACCGGCTTCGTCATTGGTGCGGCTGGCGACTTCTTTCACCATTTGCGCGCCCATGTTCTCGAACTTGTCTTCCAGTTCGATTTCCTTGGCGACCGAAACACCGTCTTTGGTGATGCGCGGCGCGCCGAAGGATTTGTCCAGAACCACGTTGCGGCCTTTGGGGCCGAGGGTCACCTTCACAGCATCCGCCAGGATGTTCACACCCTTCAGCATGCGGTTGCGGGCATCGGTGTCGAACTTGACGTCCTTTGCAGACATGTCTTTTTCTCCTCGAGAAATGTGTTTGAAATGAAGATCAGAGCAAGCGCGTGCGCGTTACTCGATGATCCCCATGATGTCGCTTTCTTTCATCATCAGCAGCTCTTCGCCGTCGACGTGGACCTCGGTGCCGGACCATTTGCCGAACAGGATCTTGTCGCCGGGCTTCACAGCCATCGCGATCAGTTCGCCGCTGTCTTTCCGCGCGCCTTCGCCGGTTGCAACGACTTCGCCTTCGCTGGGCTTTTCTTTTGCGCTGTCGGGAATGATCAGGCCGCCTGCGGTTTTCTCTTCGCTTTCGGTACGGCGAACCAGCACGCGGTCATGAAGCGGTTTCAATGCCATCTTTGCAGCTCCTTGGGCTCAAAGGTTGTTTTCCTCCCCCCGCGGTCTTGCGGGGCGTTAGCACTCAGCTTGGTCGAGTGCTAACGACGCATAGCTAGGGGGTGATTTCCGGCGAGTCAACAATCGGTGATGAATTTTTTTCGCGCGCAGCCTGAGGCCGGCCTGGTCAGGTCGGGTCTTCCCAGCTGTAAGCCCAATGCTTCAGACCTTCGGACCCGGAAGGCGACAGTTCATAGACGCCCTTTGCCACCTTTTCGAACCAGCCATAATGGTTTTCGCGCATGAGGCGCGTCGCGGCCGCAACGCCGGTGGCACTGGCGACCTCAGCACCTTTGGTCGCCCCGTGTTCGGCCAGATGCGCGGCACATTTCAGGGCATCCTGCCGATAGGCAGTTACGATTCCGTGCCGGGTTGCCCCACCTGAGTTCGGGTCCCCTTCCAGCCGCTCGAACTCGCGCAACAGTCGCGCAGCTTTGGCCTTGTTCTTTCGCGGCGCATAGGGGCCAGGGTCACAATGGACTTCGACCCGCCCATCCGCACGAACGGTGATCAAACCCAGCCCCAACCGACGACACAGGGACAGGTTGTCCCGCAACGCCCGGCGCGCCGACCGACCGGTGGGCTTGCAGACGGCCACATAGACCTGATCCGATACCTTCAACCGGGTCACGGCCTGATGGAACAAGGCCAGCGAAAATCTCAGCTTCAATTCAACGATCACTGGATTACAACCGGGCTTGACGGCCACGATGTCGGCGGCGCCGACCTCTCCTTTCACGGAGTACCCTTGCCGCTGCAATAGCGCCTTGATCGGAGGATAGAGATCCTGTTCGCGGTTCATGACGCCATGCTATGGTTTTTTCCGAAAAACGCCATACGGATACACGGCTTGCGCGCGGTAGGCGGGCGTGGCTATCTGTTCCCAAGTTCTTTCAGCCACAATCGGAATGGTCTCGATGCGCGTGTTTCTTTTTGCCCTGCTTGCTGCTCTGCATCCAATTGTGGCCATTGCCGCCTGTGACGGGCGCGATTTGCGGCAAGACATGACGCCTGAGGCCCGGGCCGAGTTGAACGCGGCGACCAGTCAGATGGCATATCCCGAAGGAAATCACTGGATTGCGCAGAAGGACAGCACTGTTTTGCATCTGATCGGCACATTGCACGTCAACGATCCGCGAATGGGCCCGGTGGTGGAGCGGTTGGCGCCTACGTTGAGCGAGGCGGACGCGTTTTATTTCGAGATCACCCAATCCGACATGTCCGCTTTCGAACAAGACCTGGCCAAGGATTTCAGCCCGGTCCTGATCAACTCGGGACCAACTCTGATCGATCTGATGAGCGAAGAGGACTGGGCCGTGATTTCCAAGGCGCTTTCGGCACGCGGCATTCCCGGTTGGATGACCGCGAAACTGCGCCCTTGGTTCCTGTCGATGATGCTGGGTATGCCACCCTGCATGCTCCAGGTGCCAGATGCAGACCGGGGAATGGATGCGCGCCTGACCGAACTGGCCGCAGCTAAGGGCAAACCGCAATATTCTCTGGAACAGATCGACGACCTGATTGCGATCTTCGACAGCCACACGCTTGAAGAGCAGGTGCAGTCTTTGGTGCGCATGGTCGATGCCTTTGACGCCGGCGATGACCACATGGTGACGATGGCCAGCGCATATTTCGAGGAGAAGCACGCAGAAATCCTGCAATTCGCAAAGATATATGGGCGCGAGGCTTCGGGCCTGGCGCCTGACGTGTTTGCACAGGAATGGGCCGCATTCGAGGACCAGCTTCTGGTTCAACGCAACGACAACTGGATGGAAACGATCCTGACCATCGAAAACCAGACGGCGGTGATCGCGGTTGGTGCCGGCCATCTGGGTGGAGACCATGGACTCTTGCAACAGCTGGAACGCGCCGGATATCAACTGAGCCGCGCACAGTTCTGAGCGGTCAGCGCTTCTGTCAGACCAACCGTCGCAGCCGTGTTTCTGCCGGGTGACAACGCCAATGGACCACCCTATAAGGCGCGCAAACTCCTTATGTGCAGGAAACAGACATGACCACCCAAGTATTTGGCCACAAATCTCCCGACACCGACTCGACCGGATCGCCGATCCTGTGGGCTTGGTATCTGAACGAAGTCAAAGGCGAAAAGGCCGAGGCCGTCCTGCTGGGCGAGCCGAACACCGAAGCCGCCTTCATGCTGCAGCGCTGGGACCTGCCCAAGCCGCGCATCATCGAGGATGTCGAGACCGATGCGCCCGTCGTCATCGTTGACACCAACAACCCGGCCGAGCTGCCTGCCAATGTCAACAATACCGATATCCGCGCCATCATCGACCACCACAAGCTGGTTGGTGGGCTGGAAACCAAAGGCCCGATCGACATTACCGTTCGTCCGCTGGCCTGCACGGCAACCATCATGATCGACCTGATGGGCGACGACGCCGCCAAGATGCCCGAGGCCGTCAAAGGCGCGGCCCTGACCTGCATCCTGTCGGACACGCTGGAGTTCCGCTCGCCTACCACCACTGCGCATGACCGCGAAGTGGCCGAGAAGCTGGCCGCCGAGCTGGGTCTGGATGTTTCGGCCTATGCTTCCGACATGTTCGCCGCGAAATCGGACGTATCGTCTTTCTCGGACGCCGAACTGATCCGCATGGACAGCAAGGAATACGAGGTCGACGGCACCAAGTTCCGCGTGTCCGTTCTGGAAACCACCGCGCCGGGCGTGGTGCTTGACCGCAAGGACAGCCTGGCCCAGTCGATGGTCGAGGTGGCGAAGGAAGACGGTGTGGACCAGGTGCTGCTGTTCGTCGTCGACATCCTGAACGAAGAGGCCACCCTGTTGGTGCCGAACGACCTGGTCAAATCGGTTGCCGAGAAAAGCTTTGACGCTTCGGTGTCCGGCGACACGGTTGTTCTGCCGGGCATCATGAGCCGCAAGAAGCAGATCATTCCGAACCTCAAGGTCTGATCCCGTTCACAGTTCAGCGAAAGGCGCCCCCACCGGGCGCCTTTTTTTGTTTGCGCGTCGAAAGGTTTGCCGGATGGCAAATCGTTGCTAGGCTGGACGCAGGGACAGGGTGGATCGGGACACGGTGGTCACACGGAAGTACAGCACGACACGCAGCATTCTGCTGTTCGAAGGCGGCGACAGGCTTGCCTATTGGCGGCGCTTTGCCATGCTGCTGACCCTTTCGGTGATCATCGCTACCATGGGGCTGCTGCGGAACTCTGGCGCCGTGGTCATTGCCGCGATGTTGGTCGCGCCGCTGATGACACCAATTCTGGGCATTGCGGCTGCGATGGTCATGGGCTGGCTGAAACGCGCTTTCGTTCTGACCCTGACGGTCTGCATTGCGGCGGTTCTGTGCGTTCTGATGGCCTGGATCCTGGTCTATCTGGCCGATGTCCCGCGCGGCATCCTGATCCCCGATCAGGTCTTGGCCCGCACCGACCCTGGCACCGAAGACCTGATCGTGGCGCTCGCGGCCGGCGTGGCCGGCGCATACGTCCAGATCAACAAGGCCGAACTGAGCCTGCTGCCCGGCGCCGCCATCGGCGTGTCTCTGGTTCCGCCATTGTCCGCGTCCGGGATCCTGCTGTATTTCGGGGAATCCGCCGACGCCTACGAGGCGGGTCTTTTGTTCGCGACCAACCTTGGTGCGATCGTTTTGTCGGCCTGCGCGGTCTATATCGTCTATGCCGCAAGGTCGGTTGCATTCGGCAAGGGCCGGCGCAAGCTCAACTTTACTGCCGGTGTCGTGATAACCATGGCGTTCCTGGCCCTCGTCGTGGTCCAGTTAGGCAAATCGACTTACAACCGTTACCTGGAAACCCGTACCGAGGCCGAGGTTGCGCAAGCGATCCGCGACTGGGCGGACCCGGTATCGGTCGAGATCATCCGCATCGACGTGAATGCCAAGCGCAAACGGGCCGAGGTCTGGGTGATCGTCGATCTGCCGCCCGAGGCGCAATTCAAGGTCTCGTCCGTTGCCGGGCTGTTGCCCGAGAGCCTGCGGGAAACGTCGCTGGTGGACGTTCTGCAGGATGAACTTGGCCCCGGCTATCTCGCCGTCATCCGGTACCAGACCCGCATCGGCGCGCAGGTCATTCTTGGCACCGAAACCGTGCAACAGGCCCCGGATGTCGAAAAGCTGAGCGACGAGGAATGACGGTCTGCGCCCGGCTGCCTCTGGTCAAGCGGGGCCAGCTTTGCCATAGGTGGCGCAACGCCGTTTCAACAGCCCGAGGCCCGCATGACCCAGATCATCTCCGCGCTTGACCAGATTTCCGACCGTTATAAGGCGCTGTTCGTGGATCTGTGGGGCTGCGTCCACAACGGCATCACAGCCTACCCCGAAGCTGTTGCCGCGTTGAAGGCCTATCGCGACCGGGGCGGCAAGGTGGTGTTGGTGACCAACTCTCCGAAGCCGCGTGCCGGGGTTGCCGAGCAGTTGAAACAGTTCAACGTCCCCGCGGACTGCTACGACACCATCGCGACCAGTGGTGACTCGGCCCGGTCCGCCATGTTCCGCGGGGCCGTAGGCGAGAAAGTCTATTTCATGGGTGAGTGGGAGCGCGACGCTGGGTTCTTCGAACCGCTGAAAATCCTGGAACACCCGATCCACATCGAGCGCGTGCCGCTGGACCAGGCCGAGGGGATCGTCTGCTGTGGCCCGTTCGACCCGATGGCCGACCCGGCCGTGAACCGCCCGGACTTCCTGTATGCCAAGCAGAAAGGCCTGAAGTTGCTGTGCGCCAATCCCGATATCGTCGTCGATCGGGGCGAGGTTCGGGAATGGTGCGCCGGTGCGCTAGCCAAGCTTTATACCGAAATGGGCGGCGAGAGCCTGTATTTCGGCAAACCACACCCGCCAATTTATGATCTGGCCCGGCGTCGCCTGCATGCGCTGGGAACGGACGTTCCGGATGACGAGATTCTCGCCATCGGCGACGGTCCGCATACCGACATCGCCGGCGGCATGGGAGAGGGAATTGATTCCCTGTTCATCAGCGGCGGTCTGGCCGCATCGGAAACAAAAACGTCGCACCAGCCGGATCCGGATGCTTTAAGCGATTATATTTCCAAGGAAAACATCAACCCAACCTATACGATCGGCCGTCTGCGCTAGGTAGAAAACGCTTGATTTTCTGCAGTTGCGAAGTAATAAAGTTGCCAACCTTGGGTCGTTGGTAATTTTTTGTTGCCGGACCGATGCACAGTGAGGGTAACATGTTGGACAATCTTCCGCGCGGAACGATCTGTATCGAAGACATCGAAATGGGCATGACCCGCTACCTGCGCAAAGTGGTGACGGACGAAGACATCGAGATGTTTGCCCAGGTCTCGACCGACCGGAACCCGGTGCATCTGGATGACGACTATGCCCGCGATACGATCTTCGAAGGGCGCATCGCCCACGGGATGCTGACCGCCGGTCTGATCTCGGCCGTGATTGGTGAACAGCTTCCGGGCCATGGGACCGTCTACATGGGTCAGTCGCTTAAATTCCTTGCGCCGGTCCGCCCCGGCGACACGGTTTATGCCGAGGTCAAGGTCATCGACATCGACTTTGCCAAGCGCCGGGTCAAGCTGGATTGCCATTGCGCGGTCGATGGCAAGAAGGTTCTGGTCGGCGAGGCCATGGTTCTGGCCCCCTCGCGCAAGTTCGACTGACGGCAGGTTTTATCGGCCAACCAAGCACTGGCTGGGAACTGCCGCTTGAACCCGGTGGGCAGTCCCGCTAGGCAAGCCACATGCAGATCATCCGGGACTACAAGTATGTCGATCCAGAGGACCGCGGCGCCAGCGCCGCGATCGGGAATTTCGATGGCGTTCATATTGGCCACCAGTCGGTGATCGATCTGGCCCGAAAAGCATGCCCCGAAGCACCCTTGGGCGTTCTGACCTTCGAGCCGCACCCGCGCGAATATTTTGCCCCGGACGCGCCGCCGTTTCGTCTGATGCGGGGCAATGCGCGTGCGCACCGGCTGGAGAAGCTGGGTGTGCAAAAACTGTACGAACTGCCGTTCAACGCCGCGCTTGCCGGGCTGACGCCCGAGGAATTCGCCCGCAACGTGATCTGCCAAGGCTTGGGTCTGGCCCATGTGGTGATCGGGGCCGATTTCTGTTTCGGCAAAGGCCGCAGCGGCACCGCACAGGACATGGTGCAGTTCGGCCAGCAGATGGGGTTCGGTGTCACCATCGCCCCATTGATGCAGCAGTCCGATCACGTGGTCTCGTCCACCGCGATCCGGCAAGCCCTGAGCGACGGCCGCCCGCGGGACGCGGCGGCCATGCTGGGCCACTGGCACCGGATCGAAGGCGAGGTTATCGGCGGCGAACAGCGCGGCCGCGAATTGGGCTTTCCCACGGCCAATATGTCGATCGAAGGAATCCACCCCCCAAAATTCGGCGTCTACGCGGTTCTGGTCGACGTGCTGGATGGCCCACATGCCGGCAGCTATCACGGTGCGGCCTCGGTCGGGGTGCGGCCGATGTTCCATGGCGAGGTGCCGAATATCGAAACCTTCCTGTTCGACTTCTCCGGCGATCTCTATGGTGCGACCCTCTCGGTGGGCCTGGTCGAATTCCTGCGCCCCGAGATGACCTTTGACGGCCTCGATGCTCTGATCGCCCAGATGACCGAAGACTGCGATCGCGCGCGCAAGATCCTGGCCGCGACATGAGCAAGGATCCGATCGACCGCGCCGGGCTGACCCCGCGTTTCTGGGAACGCAAGCCCTTGCAGAAAATGAACCCGCGCGAATGGGAAGCCCTGTGCGACGGCTGCGGCAAATGCTGTCTGAACAAGCTTGAGGATGAGGACAGCGGCGAGGTTGCCCTGACCCGTGTCGCCTGCCGGCTGCTGGATGACGCGACCTGCCGCTGCACCCAGTATGACATCCGCCACCAGTTCGTACCGGAATGCATCGTCATGCGCCCGGACAACATTCACGAACACGCCTACTGGTTGCCTCAGACCTGCGCCTACCGCCTGTTGTGGGAGGGCAAGCCCCTTTACGATTGGCACCCGTTGCTGTCAGGGTCGCCCGACAGCGTCCACGCCGCCGGCGTTTCGGTTCAAGGGCTTACCGTGTCCGAATTCGAGACGCCCGAGGAAGAGTGGGAAGACTATATTATCGAGGAGCCAACCTGATGCATTTCGCCTCTGACAATTCCGGGCCCGTCCACCCCGAGGTTCTGACCGCGCTGGCCGAGGCCAATCAGGGCTATCAGATGGCCTATGGCGCCGATGACCTGATGAACGAAGTGCGCGACCGGATCCGGGGCATCTTCGAGGCGCCCGGGGCGGCGGTCTATCTGGTGGCGACCGGAACGGCGGCAAACTCGCTGGCTCTGGCGACCCTGTCGCAGCCGTGGGAGACCGTATTCTGCTCGCCCGTCGCGCATATTCATGAGGACGAGTGCAACGCGCCCGAATTCTACACCGGCGCCAAGCTGACGCTGGTTCCGGGCGGCGACAAGATGCAGCCGGATGCACTGCGCCGCACCATCGCCGCCGAAGAGACACGCGGCGTGCATGGGCCCCAACGCGGTCCGGTGTCGATCACGCAGGTGACCGAGCGGGGCTCGGTCTATTCGCTGACCGAACTGCGAGCCCTGTGCGGGGTCGCCAAGGAGTTCGGCCTGCCCGTCCACATGGATGGCGCGCGGTTCACCAATGCGCTGGTGGCGCTGAATTGTTCCCCGGCCGAGATGACGTGGAAGGCGGGCGTGGATGCGGTCAGCTTTGGCGGCACCAAGAATGGGCTGATGGGGGTCGAGGCGGTGATCTTCTTCGACGAAAGCAAGGCCTGGGAGTTCGAGTTGCGCCGCAAGCGCGGGGCGCATCTGTTTTCCAAGCACCGGTATCTGTCGGCCCAGATGGCGGCCTATCTGCGCGATGATCTGTGGCTGCGCTCGGCCCGTAAGGCCAACGCCAATTGCGCGCGTCTGGCCGATGGGCTGCGGGCTGCGGGTGCGCAGTTCCTGCATGAACCCCAAGCCAACATCATCTTTGCCAGCTTTCCCCGCAGCCTGCATAGGCGCCTACACGCGGCCGGTGCCGTCTATCACCTGTGGGGCGACCCGCTGGACGGCCCGGACGAGGACGAGATGCTGGCCTGCCGGTTCGTCTGCGACTGGTCGACTCCGACCGAGGAAATCGACCGGTTCCTCACGCTGCTTTAAGCTCTCCAGAATGCGTCGATCTGCGCTGCCGTCTCGCCCGGGTGCGAGATGGGCAGCATGTGCCCTGCCCCCTCGACAACGCTCTGCCGCGCATTGGGCAAGCGGGCGCAGAGCCCGGCATTGACCACGGCCATGATCGGGTGCGAGGCCGATCCATGCAGCAGCAGGATCGGCATTTCGGCCCGTGCCATGGCCGTCGGGGCCAGCAGGTCGGAGGTGTCGCGGAACAGCGGCCCTTCGACCGCGCCGACCACGCCGACGCCCCGGATCATCGCATTTCGGGTCCGCTCCGGCAGGTCCGGCCAGCGCGGGCTGCGGTCGGTCGTGCCCCACATGCGGTTGAATAGACGGGCGGCCCGGGGCGCGTCGCCTTCGGCAAGGGCAGCCTTGTAGGGCTGGGATTCGGCCGCGTGCCGCGCCGCAAGCGCTGGGGCGTCCTGGTGGGCGACCGCAAAGAACACCGGTTCTATCAGAACGGCGCTGCGCACAAGGTCCGGGTATTCGATGGCCAGCCGGAGGGCGACCATCGCACCGAAACTATGCCCGATCACGTCCATCGGTTCGCTCAACTGCGCCCGCGACAGGGCTGTGGTCAGGTCGAAGAAATCTCCCTGCCCGTTCCAATCCGGGCTGCGTCCGTGCGACAGCATGTCGGGTGCAGTCAGTGTCGCCTGGTCGCCCAAAGCGGCCGCCAGACCGGACCACGCACCAGAATGCGCAATCGTGCAATGCAGCGCCAGCACCTTGCGGGCACCCGCCCCAAGAGTGCGAACGTGGACGGGCGGCAGCACGGCCTTGGCCACGGTCATGCTTTGAGCGTCGCCAGATGCTCCTCCAGATCGTCAAGCCGGTCCTGCCCCCAGAACCGCTGATCGTCCTGCGTGATGTAGAAAGGCGCGCCGAACACGCCGCGGTCCACCGCCTCTTCGAGGTTGGCCGCATAGGTCTCGGCCCCGACCAGCAGTCCGCTGTCGGCCAGCGCCGGATCAAAACCCGCCCCGGCCAGACAGTCGCGGATCACGTCGTCCTGCGCGATGTCCTTGTCCTCGGCCCAGCAGGCGCGCAGAAAGGAATGGCACAGTTTTCCCACATCACCCGACCCATCCTGAATGGCCGCGATGATGGCGTATGAAGACGGCGCTGCGTTGGTCGGCCAATGTGCAGGTTGCAGGTTGAACGGCAGGCCCGCCTTCTTGGCCTGACGCACCAGTTCCTGCGCCCGGTATTCGATGCGCGACGGGTGGCGGTCCTTGGGGGGCACGCCGCCGGTGCGCCCGAACAGCGCAATGATGTCGACCGGCTTGTAGGCGATGGTGGCGCCGTGCTTGGCCGCGATCTCCTCCAACCGCAGTCCGGCTAGGTAGGAATAGGGCGACAGTGTCGCAAAATAGTAGTCAATGTCGGCCATGTGCACTTTCTCCACCCAGTTACCTTTGCGGAACCGTAAGGCCATGCTAAGCGGTGTCAACATCACGAATCTGTCACATTGCCACTGCTGCCCGGGGACCTCAGCCGATGCCGACACATCACGAACCCAAGCTTATTGCTGGGAACGCAAACCTTCCGCTTGCCGAAACCATCGCGCGCCGCATGAGCCTGCACCGCGGCGTCAACCAGCGTCTGGTCGATGCGCGGGTCGAACGGTTCAACGATGGCGAGATCTTTGTCGAGGTTTTCGAGAACGTCCGGGGCGAGGACATGTTCATCATCCAGCCCACCTCGAACCCGGCCAATGACAACCTGATGGAGCTACTGATCATCGCCGATGCGCTGCGCCGATCGTCGGCGGCGCGGATCACCGCGGTTATCCCCTATTTCGGATATGCCCGCCAGGATCGCCGCACCAAGGCGCGCACCCCGATCAGCGCCAAGCTGGTGGCCAACATGCTGACCGGCGCCGGGATCGAACGCATCCTGACGATGGATCTGCATGCGGCACAGATCCAAGGGTTTTTCGACATGCCGGTCGACAACCTGTATGCCTCTCCGATCTTTGCGCTGGACGTGAAGGACCAGTTCCGCGACCAGATGGACGACCTGATGGTGGTTTCGCCGGACGTCGGCGGTGTGGCTCGTGCCCGCGAGCTGGCCAAGCGGATCAGCGCTCCTCTGTCGATCGTCGACAAACGGCGTGAAAAAGCCGGGGAAGTGGCCGAGATGACCGTGATCGGCGACGTGAAGGACAAGATCTGCCTGATCGTCGACGACATTTGCGACACGGCCGGTACGCTGTGCAAGGCGGCGCAGGTGCTGATAGACAACGGCGCACGCGAGGTTCACTCATATATCACTCATGGCGTCATGAGCGGTCCGGCCGTTGAACGCGTCTCGAACTCGGTGATGAAATCGCTTGTTTTGACCGACACGATCATGCCGACCGAAGACATCAAGAAGGCCAAGAATATCCGCACGGTGCCGACGGCCCCGATCTTCACACAGGCCATTCTGAACATCTGGCAGGGCACATCAGTGTCGTCGCTGTTCGAAGACAAGACCCTGATCCCGATCTACGAATCCCTGTACCACACAGACTGAAGAAACCGGAAAGCCATTCCCATGACCGCCAATAAACGTCTGGTTCTTTCCAGCGATCACGCTGCCATCGACCTGCGCAAGGAAGTTGCCGCTTTTGCAGCGGCACAAGGCTGGGACGTTCTGGATCTCGGCCCTGACAGCCCCGAAAGCACGGATTACCCCAAGCACGGCAAGGCCGCCGCCGAGGCCGTCGTCTCGGGCGAGTGCCAATTGGGCATTATCCTGTGCGGCACGGGGCAAGGTATCATGATGGCTGCAAACAAGGTTCCCGGCATCCGCTGCGGCGTCTGTTCGGATACGTTCTCCGCCCGCATGATCCGCCAGCACAATGACGCCAACATGCTGTCTATCGGCGCGCGTGTTGTTGGCACTGGATTGGCGCTGGATATTGTCGATGCCTTTCTGAGCACCGAATTCGAAGGCGGTCGGCACGCGAAACGCGTGGCAATGATCGAACCCTAAATCATTACGGGGGGGGCCGCTGGGAACGGCGGGTCAGGAGATGTCCCAGTCGTCCTCGTGGGCAACTTCCCCGATCGCGGTCCATGCCACACGGATCCGGGCGATACGGGTGTCCGACCAGGTCCGAAACACCGCATCAAAGCCCGTGGTTGTAACATTCTCGGACAGCAGCTCGGCGCGTAAGGCCGATGAGGTATCGACATCCCACAAGGACACTCCAATCTGCACGACGGGCGGGGTGCGGAAGGGTTGGCTGAAGGTGACGGGCCGGCGTCGTTCCCGCGGCCCCTCGCCCGTCCACATGTCTCCGCCATCTGCGAATTCCGAGAACAGAACCTCTTCACCTCGGTCAATTCCGATGGGGTGGGTCAAGAATTTCTTCATTGCGCATCATTTCCTATGAATTTCCGCAGGTTATCCTGACCTTTCGGCGAAATCACGACAAAAAAACGGCCCCGCAGCAGCAGGGCCGTTTTCAATTCTGACAGTGCATCAGCCGTTACAGGCTCATGTGGGTTCCCAGCGCTTCCATGTCGGCCAGCAGCTTGGCTGCCTCGTCGACAATGGTCTGTTCGCCGTTTTCCTTCGCCGCCTCGTGCGAGGCACGCGCCTCGGCAATCAGCTCGTCCAGATGGGTGCGGGTCACTTCGTCAACCGGGATAGCCTTTTCGGCCAATACCGACAGGGCATCTCCGTTGATCTGGGCAAACCCGCCGGTGACCAGGTATTCGCTGGACCCTTCGGGCGCTTCGACCTTCAGGATGCCCGGACGCAGCGTGGTGATGGTGGGGGCATGATCGGGCATTGCCGTCATGTCCCCGTCCGCACCGGGAATCTGGACCGCGCTGGCCTGAAGCGAAGCAAGGCTCCGCTCCGGGCTGACGAGGTCGAATTGCATCGTGTTTGCCATCGGGGATACTCCTTAGGCAGCAGCTGCGGCCATCTTCTCGGCTTTGGCGATCACTTCGTCGATGCCACCAACCATCAGGAAGGCCGCTTCGGGCAGGTGGTCGAATTCGCCGGCCACGACACGCTCGAACGAGTCGATGGTGACTTCCAGCGGAACCTGCACACCCGGCGAACCGGTGAAGACTTCGGCCACGTCGAACGGCTGCGACAGGAAGCGCTCGATCTTGCGGGCGCGGGCCACGGTCAACTTGTCCTCTTCCGACAGTTCGTCCATGCCGAGGATGGCGATGATGTCCTGCAGCGACTTGTAGCGCTGGAGGATCTGCTGAACGTCGGTCGCAACCTTGTAGTGACGCTCGCCGACGATGGCGGGATCAAGCAGGCGCGAGGTAGAGTCGAGCGGGTCCACGGCCGGGTAGATACCCTTTTCCGAGATCGCACGGTTCAGAACGGTGGTTGCGTCGAGGTGCGCGAACGAAGTTGCCGGCGCGGGGTCGGTCAGGTCGTCCGCAGGCACGTAGATCGCCTGCACCGAGGTGATCGAGCCCTTCTTGGTCGAGGTGATGCGTTCCTGCAGGGCGCCCATGTCGGTGGCCAGCGTCGGCTGGTAGCCCACCGCCGAAGGAATACGACCCAGCAGAGCCGACACCTCGGAGCCCGCCTGCGTGAAGCGGAAGATGTTGTCGACGAAGAACAGAACGTCGGTACCGGACTGGTCGCGGAACTGCTCGGCCAGGGTCAGACCGGTCAGAGCAACACGGGCACGCGCTCCCGGAGGTTCGTTCATCTGACCGTAGACCAGGGCCACCTGGCTTTCCGACAGGTTGTCGGGCTTGATGACGTTCGATTCGATCATCTCGTGGTACAGGTCGTTGCCTTCACGGGTCCGTTCACCAACACCGGCGAACACCGAGAAGCCCGAGTGCACTTTCGCGATGTTGTTGATCAGTTCCATGATCAGAACGGTCTTGCCCACGCCGGCGCCGCCGAACAGGCCGATCTTGCCGCCTTTGGCGTAGGGCGCCAGCAGGTCAACCACCTTAATGCCGGTGACCAGAATTTCCGACTCGGTCGACTGTTCGTCGAACTCGGGCGCGGGCTGGTGGATGGCACGGGTTTCAGTCGCTTCGACCGGGCCCTTTTCGTCGATCGGCTCGCCGACAACGTTCAGGATGCGGCCCAGGGTGGCGTTGCCAACCGGAACCGAGATCGGTGCGCCGGTGTCGACAACGTCCGCGCCACGGACCAGACCTTCGGTCGCGTCCATCGCGATGGTCCGGACGGTGTTTTCACCCAAGTGCTGGGCAACTTCCAGCACCAGGCGCTTGCCATTGTTTTCAGTTTCAAGTGCGTTCAGAATTTCAGGCAACTGATCTTCGAAGTGCACGTCGACGACGGCCCCGATGATCTGTGTGACTTTGCCTTTTGCATTCGCCATGTTTCGTCTCCGGTTTGTCTCTACAGCGCTTCGGCGCCGGAAATGATTTCAATCAGCTCGTTGGTGATCACGGCCTGACGTGAGCGGTTGAACTGGATCGTCAGCTTGTCGATCATCTCGCCCGCGTTGCGCGTCGCGTTGTCCATCGCGGACATCCGTGCACCCTGTTCCGAGGCCCCGTTTTCAAGCAGAGCCGAGAAGATCGCCGTGGCGACCCCTTTGGGCAGCAATTCGGCCAGAATGGCCTCTTCGCTGGGCTCGTAATCGAACACGGCGCCGCTGTCGTCCCCTTCGGTCTCCTCGAACGAGGCGGGGATGATCTGCTGGGCCGTCGGGATCTGGGTCACGACGTTCTGGAACTTCGCGTAGAAGATCGTTGCAACGTCGAACTCGCCCGCGTCGAAACGCGACAGGATGTCCTTTGCGATGTCCTGCGCATTGGCATAGCCGATGCGCTTGACCTCGCTCAGGTCGATGTGACCGACGAACAGATCGCCATATTCACGCTTGAGTGCGTCGCGACCTTTCTTGCCGACGGTCAGGATCTTGACCGTTTTGCCCTTGCCGCGAAGCTCATCCGCCTTGGCGCGAGCCAGCTTGGAAATGTTCGAGTTGAAGCCGCCGCAGAGCCCACGCTCGGCCGTCATGACGACCAGAAGGTGGACATCGTCGCTGCCGGTGCCGCGCAGCAGCTTGGGGGCGCTGTCGCTGCCCCCGACCGATGCTGCCAGCCCCGCCATCACGGCATTGAACCGCTCGGCATAGGGGCGCGAGGCTTCGGCAGATTCTTGGGCGCGGCGCAGTTTTGCAGCCGCGACCATCTGCATGGCCTTGGTGATCTTGCGGGTCGATTTGACCGACTCGATCCTGTTTTTAAGGTCCTTTAGACTTGGCATCGCCGCGTCTCCTTAAGCGAAGGTTGCGGCGTATTCGTCCAGCGCAGCCTTGATCTTGTCGGCAGCCTCGCCCTTGATCTTGGGATCTTCGTCGGTGATCCACTGCAGCAGATCGGCATGCTTGCCGCGCAGATGCGCCAGCAGACCAGCTTCGTAGCGGCCAACGTCCGAAACGTCGATCTTGTCGAGATAGCCGTTGGTGCCGGCGAAGATCACGCAGACGATTTCCGCGTTGGTCAGCGGCGAGTACTGCGGCTGCTTCATCAGCTCGGTCAGACGCGCACCGCGGTTCAGCAACTGCTGGGTTGCGGCGTCGAGGTCCGAACCGAACTGCGCAAATGCAGCCATTTCGCGGTACTGGGCCAGTTCCAGTTTCACCGGACCAGCAACCGACTTCATCGCGTTGGTCTGAGCCGACGAACCCACGCGCGAAACCGACAGACCGGTGTTCACGGCGGGGCGGATGCCCTGATAGAACAGCTCGGTTTCCAGGAAGATCTGGCCGTCGGTGATCGAGATCACGTTGGTCGGAATAAAGGCCGACACGTCGCCGCCCTGGGTTTCAATGACCGGCAGAGCGGTCAGCGAACCGGCGCCGAAGTCTTCGTTCAGCTTGGCCGAACGCTCCAGCAGGCGCGAGTGCAGGTAGAAAACGTCACCCGGATAGGCTTCGCGGCCCGGCGGACGGCGCAGCAGCAGCGACATCTGACGATAGGCGACGGCCTGCTTGGACAGGTCATCATAGATGATCAGAGCGTGGCGGCCGTTGTCACGGAAGTATTCAGCCATCGCGGTTGCGGCATAAGGTGCCAGGAACTGCATCGGCGCCGGGTCGGACGCGGTTGCGGCCACGACGATCGAGTATTCGATGGCGCCGGATTCTTCCAGTTTCTTCACCAGCTGAGCAACGGTCGAACGCTTCTGGCCGATGGCCACGTAGACGCAGTACAGCTTCTTCGATTCATCGTCGCCAGCGGCTTCGTTGTAGACCTTCTGGTTCAGGATGGTGTCCAGAGCCACAGCGGTCTTGCCGGTCTGACGGTCGCCGATGATCAGCTCACGCTGGCCACGGCCGATCGGGATCATCGCGTCAACCGACTTCAGGCCGGTCGCCATCGGCTCATGCACCGACTTACGCGGGATGATGCCCGGCGCCTTGACGTCTGCGACGCCGCGCTGCTTGGCATTGATCGGACCCTTGCCGTCCAGCGGGTTGCCCAGACCGTCAACAACGCGGCCCAACAGTTCGTCACCAACCGGAACGTCCACGATCGAGTTGGTGCGCTTGACAGTGTCACCTTCCTTGATGTCACGGTCCGAGCCGAAGATCACGACACCGACGTTGTCGGCTTCGAGGTTCAGCGCCATGCCCATGATGCCGCCGGGGAACTCGACCATCTCACCCGCCTGCACATTGTCCAGGCCGTAAACACGGGCAATACCGTCACCGACGCTCAGCACGCGGCCGATTTCGGCCACCTCTGCTTCTTGACCAAAATTCTTGATCTGGTCTTTCAGGATTGCAGAAATCTCTGCGGCTTGGATACCCATTTATCCGACCTCTTTCATTGCATTCTGTAGGGAGTTGAGCTTGGAGCGGATCGAACTGTCGATCATCTGCGAGCCCACTTTGACGACAAGACCACCGATGAGGCTTTCATCGACGGTCGCATTGATGGTCACGTCCTTGCCTACGCGCTCGGACAGTGTCTTGGACAGTTTCTCCAGCTGGGTCTTGGTCAGCGCCTTGGCCGAGGCAACTTCGGCAGTCACTTCGCCGCGCTCGTCAGCCAGCATTTCGCGCAGAACCTTGATCAGCTGCGGCAGCACGAACAGACGGCGCTTCTGCGCCATCAGAGCCAGCGTGTTGCGCATGATCGGGTGCAGGCCCATCTTGTCGGCCACGGCGGTGATGGCCGCCTGCTGGTCGGCCCGGGAGATCAGCGGCGAAGAGATCACCTCGCGCAGGTCCGCGCTTTCACTCAATGCAGCCGAAAGGTCATTGATGCCGGTTTCCAGACCTGCAAGGTCCTTGTTCTCTTTTGCGATCTCGAAGATCGCCGTTGCATAGCGTTTGGCTATGCCCGTCGAAATCGAAGCTGGTTCGGACACGTCCACCCTTCCGATATTTTGGGCCCCGATTTCGCGTGCGGCAGCTGAACCGGGGGCGTGAGGAAACCCCGTCCTGAAAGGGCGGGGATCAAAATCACCGGGGATGTAGCAGAGCCTAAGCCACCTAGCAATATGTTATGCCGGGCTCAGCTTTATCCACAAAATCTTTCTTTTCAATCGGTTACGGAAACTGCGACGGTTTGAACCCATTCGCCGGCGTGAAAAATGTTACCAAGTTGCCTGTTTTTGCGATTCCTGTGGCCTTTTTCCCTCATGTTTCCGGGAATCCCGCGCTGGTGGATGCGCGCCGGTTCACGCCGGCTTCAGCAATCCGTCCAGCGCTTTGATGGGGCGCTTTTCGGCATCCTTGGTCACGCTGCCGCTTGGTGGCCGCACGAGCTTGCTGGCTTCGACCATCAGAACACCACCGGCCATGATGGTCGGGATCCGTTGCCCCGTCTTTTCGATCAACCCACCCGAGCGCAGCCAGAACCGCCGGAACGAGGGCGGCAGGTAAAGCGCGGAACAGTGCATCTCGGGCACGAAATGATGTGCTCGCAGCTGGTTCTCAAGCTGGGTTGCCGAATACGGATGTCCGTAGCCGAAGGGCGTTCGGTCGGTTCGGGACCAAAGCCCGGCCCGATTGGGAACGACAAACACCGCCCGGCCACCCGGCCCCAGAACACGCCAGCATTCTTCAAGCAATTGACTGGGTCGTTCCGAGGTCTCGAGCCCGTGCATGACCACCAGCTTGTCCACATGACCGGTTTCGATCGGCCACCGGGTTTCCTCGGTCAGCACCGATACGTTCTGCATACCAGCGGGCCAAGGCATCACCCCTTGCGGTCCGGGCATCAGGCCGATGACACGCCGCGCATCCGCAAGATAGGGGCGCAACAGAGGCACCGCAAAGCCGAAACCGGCCACCGTCTGGCCCTTGGCCTCGGGCCACAGCTCGATCAGCCGGCCACGAATGGCAGCCTGCGCCGCACGCCCCAGCGTGCTGCGGTAGTAGAAGTTCCTAAGATCCTGCACATCAAGATGCATTGCAGATACCCGGTCGATCGGCTTAGCTAAGCGCAGTCTAGCAACGAAAGGGCAAAAGGCCATGCCTCTTGAGATCGTCACCATCCCCTGTCTCAGCGACAACTATGCTTTTCTGGCGCATGACCATGCAAGCGGACAGACAGCCCTGGTCGACGCTCCGGAGGCCGGACCCATTCTGGCCGAATTGACCGCACGCGGCTGGCGCCTGAGCCATGTCCTTCTGACCCATCACCACTGGGATCACGTCGACGGCTTGCCGGGCATCCTCGAGCAGCACCCAGCACAGGTGATTGGTGCGGCGGCCGACGCTCACCGACTTCCTCCCCTCGACAAACAGGTGACTGACGGTGACCGGTTCGAGATTGGGGGCGAACCCGTCGAGGTTCTGGATGTCTCGGGGCATACGGTGGGACATGTGGCATATTACATGCCCAAAAGCGCGGTGGTGTTCACGGCCGACAGCCTGATGGCGCTGGGATGCGGCCGCTTGTTCGAAGGAGACGCAGCGCAAATGTGGACCTCGCTTTCGAAACTCGCTGCTTTGCCCGACGAGACGTCGGTCTGCTCGGGTCACGAATACACCCAGTCAAACGCACGATTTGCGGTAACCATCGATCCTGACAACACAGCGCTGCAGCAACGGGTGCATGAGATCGATCAGGCACGGGCAAAGGGTCGCGCGACCGTGCCGTCAAATCTGGGCGTGGAAAAGGCGACCAATCCGTTCCTGCGCGCGACTGATCCCAAGATTCAGGCACAGCTTGGAATGGTGGGGGCTGACCCGGTCGCCGTTTTTGCCGAAATCCGGGGTAGAAAAGACCGCTTCTGATGCCTAATTGGTCTTCTTCACGGCCACGGTCACGTTAAATGTGACTGTCAAGTGAAAGAAAACCCTTGAAGCCGCGCCATGATCAACCAAACTCTAATAGTATGAGGTCATGGTTGGGATGGGGATCCGGCCAATACTCGAACCCCTTCCGGCCCAATACAGAGGAGCACCCGCGTGCCTTCATTCTCGAGCACACTGGAACAAGCCATTCACGCGGCCCTGGCGGCTGCAAACGAACGGCGTCATGAATTCGCAACGCTGGAGCATCTGCTGCTGGCGCTGCTGGAAGAACCCGATGCGGTGCGCGTCATGAAGGCGTGCAGCGTGGATCTGGACGAATTGCGCAGCTCTCTGGTCGAGTTCATCGACGAGGATCTGTCCAATCTGGTAACAGACATCGACGGGTCCGAAGCCGTACCGACAGCTGCGTTCCAGCGTGTTATCCAGCGCGCCGCGATCCATGTGCAAAGCTCGGGCCGGACCGAGGTGACCGGGGCAAATGTTCTGGTGGCCATCTTTGCCGAACGGGAAAGCAACGCGGCATATTTCCTGCAAGAGCAGGACATGACGCGGTATGACGCGGTGAATTTCATCGCCCACGGCGTCGCCAAAGACCCGGCATTTGGTGAAAATCGTCCGGTAACCGGCGCTGATCAGGGTGAAGAGGAAGCGCAGAACGCCTCCGGTGACGCCGACCAGAAGGAAAGCGCGCTGGGCAAGTATTGCGTGGACCTGAACGCCAAATCCCGCGCCGGCGACGTCGATCCGCTGATCGGTCGCGCCGACGAGGTCGAGCGCTGCATCCAGGTTCTGTGCCGCCGCCGTAAGAACAACCCGCTGCTGGTGGGTGATCCGGGCGTGGGCAAGACGGCGATTGCCGAAGGTTTGGCCTATAAGATCGTCCAAGGCGACGCGCCAGACGTTCTGGCCAACACCACCATCTATTCGCTGGACATGGGCGCATTGCTGGCCGGCACGCGCTATCGCGGCGACTTCGAAGAGCGGCTCAAGGCCGTGGTGACCGAGCTTGAGGATCACCCAGACGCCGTGCTGTTCATTGATGAGATTCACACCGTGATCGGTGCGGGTGCAACTTCGGGCGGCGCCATGGATGCCTCGAACCTGCTGAAGCCTGCGTTGCAGGGCGGCAAGCTGCGCACCATGGGTTCGACCACCTACAAGGAGTTCCGCCAGCACTTCGAGAAGGACCGTGCGCTGTCGCGTCGGTTCCAGAAGATCGACGTGAACGAGCCTTCGGTCGAGGACAGCGTGAAGATCCTGCGCGGTCTCAAGCCCTATTTCGAAGAGCATCACGACATCAAATACACCGCCGACGCGATCAAGACCGCGGTCGAGCTGTCTGCGCGTTACATCAACGACCGCAAACTGCCTGATAAGGCGATCGACGTGATCGACGAGGCCGGTGCGGCCCAGCATCTTGTGGCCGAAAGCAAGCGGCGCAAGACCATCGGCGTCAAGGAGATCGAGGCCGTGGTGGCCAAGATCGCGCGCATTCCGCCGAAGAATGTCACCAAGGACGATGCCGAGGTTCTGAAGGACCTTGAGAACTCGTTGAAACGGGTGGTGTTCGGGCAGGACCAGGCAATCGAGGCTCTGTCCAGCGCAATCAAGCTGGCACGGGCCGGTCTGCGCGAGCCGGAAAAACCGATCGGAAACTACCTGTTCGCCGGCCCGACCGGTGTGGGCAAAACCGAGGTCGCCAAGCAACTGGCCGATACACTCGGCGTGGAACTGCTGCGCTTCGACATGTCGGAATACATGGAGAAACACGCGGTCAGCCGTCTGATCGGTGCGCCTCCGGGCTATGTCGGCTTCGATCAGGGCGGACTGCTGACTGACGGCGTTGACCAGCACCCGCATTGCGTGCTGCTGCTGGACGAGATCGAGAAGGCGCACCCGGATGTGTTCAACATCCTGCTGCAGGTGATGGACCACGGCGAGCTGACCGATCACAACGGCCGGACGGTGAACTTCCGCAACGTGGTGTTGATCATGACCTCGAACGCGGGCGCGCAGGAACAGGCCAAGGCCGCTATCGGCTTTGCCCGCGACCGGCGTGAGGGTGAAGATACCGCCGCAATCGAACGGATGTTCACCCCTGAATTCCGCAACCGTCTGGACGCGGTAATCTCGTTCGCGCCGCTGCCCAAAGAGGTCATCCTGCAGGTGGTCGAAAAATTCGTCCTGCAGCTTGAGGCGCAACTGCTGGATCGTGGCGTCACCATCGATCTGACCCCGAAAGCTGCCGAGTGGCTGGCCGACAAGGGTTATGACGACAAGATGGGCGCACGGCCTCTGGGCCGGGTCATCCAGGAGCACATCAAGAAACCGTTGGCCGAAGAACTGCTGTTCGGAAAGCTGGCCAAGGGCGGTGTTGTGCGGGTTTCGGTCAAGAAAGGCGATCTGGATCTCGAGATTATCGGCCCCGACAATCCGCGGATCTCGGGCGACAAGCCGCCGCTGCTGACCGCGGACTAGACCTCGGTTCAATCAAAAAAGTCTCGTCGCCCGGCAGTCAGTTCTGCCGGGCGATTTCTTGAGAGACCGCCCCCCTCTCCCGCCAGTATTCGCCAAAAAGAAAGTTCCCAGCGACGGAAACCGCTGCGCGCCACGTTTCAGACCAAAGCCTTTGGAGTGGAGCAGCGCAGTGTCCAGAAAAATCGCCGTCATTTGGAGCATCGCCTTCGCGGCCTCGGTCGTCGGCGTAATCGCCTCTGCCCAGCATCGGTTTCGCTTTCATGACGAAACCCGTGCGGAACCGTTGAACCTAGAACCGGCGACCGTCGACCCAGGCGTCAACAGGTCAGAGATCACCGAACAAGGCCGCGCCTTGTCGATTACCGGCAATGGCATCCCCAATCATCTGGTCGGTCGCTTTCCGAACAAAGGCAACCCCCATCAAATCGCCGAGCAGTCGGTCAAGTTGAACGTGCCGGCCGTTCCGAGGGCGAATGCAACCTCGACGCCTCTGCGCATGGGGTGGAATTTTGGCGTGTCCCTGACTGGGGTCGTCTTTGACCCATTGGCCGCTGAATTCTGGCACGGCGATCCCCGGTCGGGCTGGTCCTACAATGCCTTGGGCGGCGCGATCGCCCTTGGACTCGATGCCAATTTCGCACATGTCCAACCAAACGGAAAATATCACTACCACGGGGTTCCGACCGGCCTGATCGAAATGCTGGGCTGGTCACCGAAAGAACACTCTCCGTTGATCGGCTATGCGGCGGACGGGTTTCCGGTTTACGCCCGAACCGGTTTGGTGGGCGGCAAGGTCACGCAAATGACCTCTTCCTACCGGCTGAAGGCCGGACAGCGCCCGGGCGGCGCCGCTCCTGACGGACGACATGATGGAACGTTCAACGAAGACTACGAGTTCGTGGCGGGGGTTGGAACGCTCGATGAATGCAATGGCGCCATGACCGTTTCGACCGAGTTTCCTTCGGGCACCTACGCGTATTTTCTGACCGATGACTACCCGGTTGTTCCACGCTGTTTTGCGGGCACACCCGATCCCAGCTTCCGCTTCGGGCCGCGCTGACACTGGCTTAGCGTTCGGTCAGCTTCAATTCGATGCGACGGTTCTTTGCCCGCGCTTCCGGAGTGTCCGCCGTATCGACAGGTTGAAACTCTCCAAATCCGTTTGCTGACAGACGTTCCGGCGGAATGCCCAACTGTTCGACCATGTAGCGCACGACCGACAGCGCCCGCCCTTGGCTGAGCTCCCAATTGTCTCGATACCGTCCTGTTCCGTTCAGCGGGATATTGTCCGTGTGACCGTCGACCCGGATGACCCAGTTCAATTCGGGCGGAATGTCCGCCGCAATCCCACTCAGAATGCCCGCCACTTTCGCGACCTCGCGCCGGCCATCCTCGGACAGAACCGCCGAACCGGGTGGGAACAGCACCTCGGACGAGAATACGAAGCGGTCGCCCTCGATCCGAACGCCTTCCTGGTTGCCCAACACGTCGCGCAGGCGACCAAAGAACTCGGAGCGGTACCGCTGCAGATCTTCGGCCTGTGCCGTAAGTTCCTGATTCTGGCCGGCCAGTTTCTCGGCCTCGGCCTCCAGGCGGACACGTTCGGCCTCTTCCAGCAGGCGGCGGCGTCGTTCTTCGGAAGCGGCCCGGGCAAGGGCCGCGTTCAAGTCTTGACCAAGGGTCTGAATTTGCACCTCGGCCTCGGCATTCCTGTCCTTGTAGTCATCCAGCAGCGCCTGCAACGACCCCAATTGGCCGCGCAATGCGGCGATCTGCTGGTTCAACAAGGCCGTCTGGCGTTGCGCCTTGGCAGAGAGAGCCTTTTCGGTGGCGATCGTTTCCCGGGCAACGACAAGCAAGGCGTCACGTTGCTCGGCCAGCGTCCGCTGGCTTTCGGCCTCGGCCTCGGCTTCGGTTCGCGCCGCAAGGGCTGCTTCAAGCTGAGCCTTGAGCTCCTCGTCATTCAACTCACCGAATTGCCGCTCAAGCTCGGCTTTGGCCGTCTGAGCGGCGGCCAACAGTGTCAGTGTTTCCTCGGCCTGTTTGCGCTGCTCTTCTAGTGCCAGGGTCATGGCCGTCAATTCGGCATCCGCATTCTGCAGTCTGTTGCGCAGCGCCTCAGCGGCAGCAGCCTCGGCGACGCGTGCGGCTTCCTCCTCGGACAATTGGCTTTGCAATTCCGCGATCTGGGCCGCGCGCGCGCTGTCCGCTTGCTCAAGGTCGGCCACCAAGGCCTCAAGCGCTTCGCGGCGTGCAGCCGCCAGCCGTGCTGCCTCGGCCTGGGCATCCACCTCCGCCCGGCTTTGAGCCAAGGCAAGGTTCAATGCCTCCTGCTCGGACAGCAGTTGCTCGCGTTGGGATTCCAATTCGGCAATATCGCCCTGCGCGCGCGCCTGATCAGCCAAAAGCGCGGCAACTTGCGCTTCGAACCCTGTAATACGGGTCTGCGCCTCTTCCAAATCGGCCGCGCGCTGGTCACGCTCCGAGGTGAGTGACGAGATCAAGGCCTGCGCCTGGCTCAGATCCTCTTCGGCCTGCGACAGCGTCGTGTTCAGTGCCCCCAACCGGGCCTGCAGGCGGCTGTTCTCGCGCTCTTCCAGGCCCAAGGCATCCGCAAGGGCGGCCACCTCGTCCGACAGGGCCGTCAGCTCATCTTCCTGCCCGGAGATGGTTTCGCGCAGCACGAACTGCACGACCATGAAAATGGTCAGCACAAAGGTCATGACCATCAGCAGCCCCGTGATCGCATCAACGAAGCCGGGCCAGACCGAGCCCTGGAAACGCTGACCGGTTCGACGAGACAGGGCCATGTGTTATTCTCCGCCCGGTGTGTGGCGCGCCGCCCCGCGCGGAAGCGTCAGCGCCTTGACCAGCAGCTCAAAATCCTTGCGCAGTTCGTTCATGCTGTCCTGGCGACCGGCCGAGATTTCTTCGAGAATGCGCAAAAGCTGCACGTCCATCGACCGCAGCCGCATCCGGCTTTCGGCGTCGATCCCCTCGCCCGCACCATGTTCACGCATGTGATCCAGCAGCGCGTCCTGCCCCAACGCGATCCGCTCAAGCGCGGCGGTGACCCCTTCGCTTTCCGCCTGTCGCTGGTTCATGTCCGCGATGACATCGACCAATGCACCCAGCTTGGCCGATACCTCGGCGCGATCCGCCTCCTGGGCCGCGAACAGGTCCTGCAGCGCGTCCATCTGCTCGGACATGGAATCAAGGACCGGGGTCAGCACCGCAAGTTCCGCACCGCCTTCATCTCCGGCGGCAAATCCGACGCGCGTGATCGACGACAGCCATTCCTCAAGCTCACGGTAGAACCGGTTCTGCCCGTGGCCGGCGAATAGTTCGAGCAAACCCACGATCAGCGATCCGGCAAGCCCCAACAGGGAGGACCCGAACGCCACGCCCATGCCTTGCAGCTGGGATTCGAGGCCACTCATCAGACGATTGAATACGGCCAGGCCTTCTTCGCCCTCTTGCGGGTTCAGGCTGCGAATGGTGTCGACAATTGCAGGAACCGTTGTTGCCAAGCCGAAGAATGTGCCCAGAAGACCCAGATAGATCAGTACGTTGGTGATGTAACGGGTGAATTCCCGCTCTTCCTCGACCCGTTCCGCGACCGAATCCAGGATCGACCGGGTCGATGTCGAGCTGATCTGCGATTTCGCCCCGCGTGCGCGAAGCAGCGACGCCAAAGGCGCCAACAGCTGCGGTGTACGAGCATCTTCGCGCACGACGCCGCCCACGAACGCTTCGATCCAGCGAACCGAACCGATCAACTGGGTCACCTGATAGAAACAGGCCACCACGCCGATGACGAAGACCAGCAGGATGAATCCGTTCAGATAGGGGTTGGCATAAAAAACCGGCAGCACGTAGGGCAGAGCCATGAACACGCCCAGGCCCGACAGCCCGATGGCGATCAGCATCATCACGATTTGACGGATCGGTTGCGAGAAATGCGGTCTCGCGCCCTGCTGTACATGCGCCATGCGCGTCTTTCCCGGTTTTGCCTGCTCTGAGGCGAATCTATCGAAAATCTGGTGGCAAGGCCAAGGGTTTATGCGGTCAGGCTGCGCACCCGTTGCGCCAACCACTCAAGATCCGGGTCGCGCAACCCGATCTCGAACAGGTGTTCAGCGGTATTGTAAAGATACTCGGGGTTGGGGCCGCGGCCGCCCACGGCCCGCGCGATGATTTGCGCCTGCTCCTCCAGCGGCAGGCCCCCGCAATACTGCACGTGGTCGGGATCGATCACATATGTCACTGCCGTCACCGTCTGGCCGCTGTCCAGATGCACATCCAGCATCTTCTCCACATAGGCTGACGAGATCAATTCGCGCTCGCGCAGTTCCTCAAGGGTGCGTTCCTCATGGCCCGGTTCGACAGCCAGCGCCAAGCCCTTGCAATGGGCATCCGGGTGTTCGTCCAAGGCCAGGACAAGGCCGGGGTTCTCTTCGGTTCCGCGGTGATGGATCGACCGCATGCAAAATGACCGCGCATAGCCGTGAAGGGTAGCCTGCTCTCGCCCGGCCACCGGAAAGCCCGGATTCCACAACAGCGACCCGTATCCGAATACCCACATCGTCATAGTTCTGGTCCTTGCCCGTTTAGGCCTATAAACATCAATTCCAAGGCAGGAAAAAGGGCCATTTGCGATGCGCCGATTGGTACGAGTGTTCATATTTCTGGCCATCCTCTGGGGCGGGTATTGGGCCATAGCCGGGTATGGGCTGCGCAGCGCCATCACCGGTTGGTTCGCGCATCAGCAGGATCTTGGATGGCAGGCCGACTATTCCGACGTGGAAATCGCCGGATTTCCGCTGCACCACGTGACCCGCTTGAACAGTGTCGCGCTGGCCGATCCGGTGAATGGCACAGCCTGGAGCGCGGATTGGATCGAATTCGAAAGCCCCGCCATCTGGCCCGGACGACAGATCTTGCGCTTTGCGGATACGCCGCAGCGGCTGTCCTATTTCGACCAGACCGCAATCATCCTGGCCGACAGCCTTCAGGCGGAACTGAATCTGCGTCCGGGCGTCGCGCTGGAGTTGGAGAAGATGGCCCTGACATCGGGCAACTGGTCGGTGACTCAGGACGGAACCGACATGGCTGCCGGTCAGTCACTTGCCCTGGTCATGGAACAAGGCACCCAGCCCGAGAGCTATGCGATCGGGGTCAGTTCGGATGCCTTCACGCCCGGTGAAGACCTGCGCGCGCTGATGCGAACGGCTGCTTCGCTGCCCCAAGCCTTCGAGACACTCGAACTGGATATGAATGTCACCTTCGACAAAACCTGGGACCGATCCGCGCTGGAAGAACGTCGCCCTCAACCTCGGTTGATCGACCTGCATCTGGCCGAGGTGCAATGGGGCGAATTGCGTCTGTTTGCAACCGGCGAACTGGAGGTTGATGAACAGGGCATTCCGGTTGGCGAGATTGCGGTAAAAGCCGAGAACTGGCGCGACATGATTGCCATGGCCAATGCTGCGGGTGCCCTGCCCGATCAGGCCGTTGATCCGGTCACGCGGGCGTTGAACCTGCTGGCCGGTCTGGGGGGCAACCCCAACGCGCTGGACCTGCAGCTGAATTTCCGCGACGGGTTCGTGGCTTTGGGACCGTTGCCGTTGGGCCCGGCCCCGCGTCTGATCCTGCGTTAGCGGCAGTAGGGTCCGCTGCGGTAACGGGCGGTATCAAGGTGAAAATGGTTCTGATGATAGCGGTCTGAATTCGGGCCAAGAACCGTGCCGAAGGGCCCGCACGCCCCGCGCCAGATCTTGGTCAGCTGCTTCTTCGAGGGGTTCTTGCGCCAACCGTCCAGAACCGTCACCACCTCGCCATCGGCCATTTTGAACCCCGAGATATCAATGGCCCGACCCTTGCCGTGTTCCGAGATCCTGGCACCTTTCCGGTTGTTCCGGGTACGGCAAGCGTAGTGCGCAGCAACCTGCAATTCGACAACTGGACCGCGCCGTTTGAACGTCGGTTTGACGGCCTTGTCGACCCATTTGTTCAATGCGATCGCCGTGCCGCAATCCATCGTCGATGGGCGGCTGAGAACCACGCCTGACACCGATGTGATCTGGACGGCATCCTTGATCCCGCAGGCTTTGATCTTGCCGGGAACCGAGCCCACGGCCTTGCCCTGAATGGCGATGTCACCGCACACCGATCCTTTGCGCAGTTTTCGCTTTTTGAACAGGACTTGCTGTTCCAACGCCTCGGGCCGCAGATAGGGTTTGAGCGACGTATCCGGTCCAAGCAGCGGAAGGTCGGCCGGGCGTGCCGCCACGGCCAAGACCTGAGGGGATACAGGCCGCACCGCGGGTCGCATCGTCGCTGGCACAGCGATCGGCGTCTCCGGACTTGCCGGGACATAAGCGGCCTGCATCAGCTCTGCCGCCGGGGATGGCCGCGCAACCGGAACCAATGATGTGTCGGGGGCGGCAGCAAGGGCTGCGCCAGCCCAAACCACGGCAACCATCGATAGGGCTTTGCGTTTGATCAGTTTCATGACTTGGCCTTTACACGACCGAAGTCCGGTGCATCTGTATCCTGCCCCGCGTCGATGATCCCGCGTCGGATCGCGCGGGTACGGGTGAAATAGTCGAACAACTGTTCGCCGTCACCCCTGCGGATCGCGCGCTGAAGGGCAAACAGCTCTTCGGTGAAACGGCCGAGGATTTCCAGCGTCGCATCCTTGTTGGTCAGGAACACGTCGCGCCACATGGTCGGGTCCGAGGCCGCGATCCGGGTGAAATCACGGAAACCGGCGGCCGAGTACTTGATGACCTCGGAGTCGGTGACGCGCCGCAGGTCGTCGGCGACGCCCACCATCGTATAGGCGATCAGGTGCGGCGCGTGGCTGGTGACGGCCAGAACCAGATCGTGGTGATCGGCATCCATCTCGTCGACATTCGACCCCATCCCCTCCCACAAGGCGCGCAGGCGGGCGATGGCCTCGGGGTCAGAGCCTTCGACCGAAACCAGCAGGCACCAGCGGTTGTCGAACAACTCGGCAAAGCCGGATTCGGGGCCGGAATGCTCGGTCCCGGCCAGCGGGTGGGCGGGCACGAAATGCACGCCTTCAGGAATATGCGGGCCGACCTCCTCAATGACGTGCCGTTTGACCGAACCGACATCCGACACGGTTGCGCCGGGCTTGAGCACCGGCGCGATGTCCTTGGCGACGGCGCCCATCGCGCCCACCGGCACGCAGAGCACGACCAGGTCAGCACCTTCGACCGCCTCTTGCGCGGTGTCGCAGACCCGGTCGCACAGACCGATGCGCCGCGCAGTGTCGCGGGTGGCCTCGGACCGGGCATAGCCGGTCACCTCGCCCGCCAAGCCGGCGCGCTTGATCGCCCAGTACATCGAAGAGGCGATCAGACCCAACCCGATCAGCGCCACGCGGTCATAGATCTGGCTCATGCGGCGCCCCCTTTGAACGCGGTGATGGCCGCAACCACGCGGCGACAGGCCTTTTCGTCGCCCACGGTGATCCGCAGAGCGTTGGGCAGCTTGTAGCCCGCAACCCGGCGCACGATCAAACCTTTCGATTGCAGATAGGCGTCGCAGGCCTCGGCCTCGGCCTGATCCGCGAACCGCGCGAGGATAAAATTGGTGCAGGACGGATCGGACGGAACGCCGATCCTGGCCAGCTCGGCCGACAGCCATTCGCGCAGGCGGGCGTTTTCGGCCCGGCAGAACTCGACATATTCCACATCGGCCACGGCGGCCTCGGCCGCGGCGATGGCCGTCAGCGACAGGTTGAAGGGCTGGCGCACGCGGTTCAGCACGTCGATGATTTCGCGATGCGCATAACCCCAGCCGACCCGCATCCCGCCCAGCCCATAAATCTTCGAGAAGGTCCGGGTCATGATCACGTTGTCGAACCGATCCACCAGACCGGCGCCGCCGTCAAAGCCCGGCACGAATTCCGCATAGGCGCCATCCAGCACCATCAGGCAGGTCTGCGGCAGACCCTCGGCCAGGCGCGTCAGTTCGGCGTCCGAGATCATGGTCGAGGTCGGATTGCCCGGGTTGGTCACGAACACGATCCGGGTGCGGTCGGTCACCGCGGCCAGGATCGCATCGACATCGACCTTGCGGTCACGCTCGGGCACCTCGACCGGGGTCGCGCCGGCCATGCGGGCGATGATCGGGTACATCGAGAAGCCGTGCTCGGTATGGATCACCTCGTCCCCCGGCCCGGCATAGGCCTGGGCCACGAATTGCAGCACCTCGTCGCTGCCCACCCCACAAATGATCCGGTCGGGGTCCAGCCCGTGCCGCTCGCCGATCGCGGCGCGCAGGTTGTAGTGATCGGTCACCGGATAGCGATGCAGCAACGTGGCGCTATCGCGCACGGCTTCGATCGCCTTGGGGCTGGGGCCAAAAGGGTTTTCGTTGGAACTCAGCTTGATGACGTTTTCCACGCCCTCGACATGCGACTGGCCGCCCTGATACAGCGCGATATCCATGATGCCGGGTTGCGGGGTGATCTTGTTCATGAGGGGCTCCGTTGGTTGCGCCCCTCATACAGGTCTCAAAGCCTTGGGAAAAGCGGCAATTCCGTCACGCCGCCTTGAAGCGGGCGGTTGCCGGATCGGCGGCGTAGAACGGGGCGTATTCCTGCGTACGGCGCGACAGGTCGTTGACGCTGTCGATGATGAACTGAACCGTGTCCTCGGTCATCATGTACGAGAAGTTCAGCCGCACCCAACCCGGTTTCTTCATCTCTTCTCCGGCCGACAACGCCGCGTGCAGCGCCTCGGAGGCCGCCTTGTCGATGCCCAGCAGCCGATGCGCATAGGGGCCCGCGCAGGCACACCCGCCGCGCGCCTGAATGCCGTAGATGTCGCTGAGCATCCGTGTGAACAGCTGTTGGTGTACCGGCTGCCCGGTGTTGTCGCGCACCAGGAAGGAAAAGATCGGCAGGCGGTGAGGATGGTCCACCCCCAGCAGGGTCAGGTTCGGGTTGTCACGCCACCCATCCAGCGCCATGCGGTTGTACAGCGCCTCGCGCCGGGCGATCTCGTCGGTACCCACGGCATCCTTGACGATAAAGGCCAGCGCCGCGCGGATATCTCCGATCACGTTCGGGGTTCCGGCCTCTTCGCGGGTGGCCAGATCGGTGCTGTAGTCGTGGCGCCAGGGCGAAACGAAGCTGACCGTGCCCCCGCCCGGCCAACTAGGACAGGTGCGGCGCACGGCGCCCCGGTTCACGATCAGAACGCCCGAAGCCCCCGGCCCGCCCGGAAACTTGTGCAGAGACACGACGATGGCATCCTTGCGCGCATCGTCCGGCCCCATATCCATCGGCAGGTAGGGCCCGCCCCCGGCATAATCCCAGACCGCGCGCGCCCCGTGCCGTTTCAGCAGCCGCGTCACCGGATCAGGGTCGGTGATCACGCCCGTGACATTCGACGCCGCCGAGAATGACCCGATCACCAGATCCGAATCCGAATGCTCGATCAGCGTCTGTTCCAGCACCGCCATGTCCGGCCCGCCCTCGGGGCCTTCGGGGATCTCGATGACCTGCGCCTTGCTCTCGCGCCAGGGCAGGATGTTCGAATGGTGCTCGTACGGACCAATCAAGACAACCGGCCGGTCAGCCTCTTGCACTCCCATCAAACTGACCAGCCGGTTGAGCCCCGCAGTGGCACCGGACCCGGTGAAGATCACCGCGTCATCTCCCCTCGCGCCAACGATGCGGGCTATTTCCGCGCGCGCCTCGCGGCGCAGTCGCGTCATGTAGGAACCGCAATAGGAGGCCTCGGTGTGGCTGTTCGCATAGAAAGGCAACACATGCTGGGCCACAAAATCCTCGACCTGCCGCAAGGCGCGGCCCGAGGCAACGTAGTCCGCGTACACAAGCGGCACGTCCCCATGCAGACCCGGGATCAGAACGTTCTCTCCGATCAGCCCGTCGCGCAGGGTCGAATTGTGAGTGGCGGCTTGGATTTCTGCACGAAAATGGGACAGGGTCATGTCATTGGCTCCATATTGCACTTCCAATATGATCTACTTCAGCTGAGTAAACTTCACCTATCTTTGCTTGAATTATTAATGTTTTGGGTCATATGATCTGTAATGAGTGAAAATATAGATCAAATTGACAAGCGCCTTTTGCGCGAACTGCAAAAAGACGCTACCCTTTCCCAGCGCGAACTGGCCGAGCGAGTCGGCCTGTCGCAAAACGCCTGCTGGCGGCGATTGAAGGCGCTGAACGATGCAGGCGTCCTGACAGGGTCGACGGCCCGGATCGCGCGCGAAAAACTGGGGCTGAATCTGGTCGTATTCGTTATGCTGCGCACGCGTCACCACTCGGCCGAATGGCTGCAGGCCTTTCGCAGCCATGTCCTGACCATTCCGGAAGTCGTGGATTTCCACCGGATCGGCGGCGACTACGACTATCAGCTACGGGTCGTGACGCAGGATATGGCGACCTATGACAAAGTCTATCAGCGCCTGATCGAGAAGGTCGAACTGGACAGCGTGACCTCGTATTTCGCGATGGAGGCGATCGCCGAAGACCGCCCTCTGCCGATCTGAGTGTTTGCCATGAAAAAGGGCCGCACCTTCGCAGGTACGGCCCGTTTTCTGAAACTGTCCGCGGAGATCAGTTCTTCGCGTAGAATTCGACGACCAGGTTCGGTTCCATCATGACCGGGTACGGCACGTCGCCCAGCGACGGGGTGCGCACGAAGGTCGCGGTCATCTTCGAGTGGTCAACTTCCAGGTAATCCGGAACATCACGCTCGGCCAGACCAACGGCTTCCAGAACGACGGCCAGTTGCTTAGACTTGTCGCGGACCTCGATCACGTCGCCTTCCTTGACGCGGTAGCTGGGGATGTTCACCCGCTTGCCGTTCACTTTGACGTGGCCGTGGTTCACGAACTGACGTGCGGCGAACACTGTCGGCACGAATTTGGCGCGGTAAACAACAGCGTCCAGACGGCGCTCCAGCAGACCGATCAGGTTTTCACCAGTATCGCCGTTCACACGTACGGCTTCGGCATAGATGCGGCGGAACTGCTTCTCGGTCAGGTCGCCGTAGTAGCCTTTCAGCTTCTGCTTGGCGCGAAGCTGCAGACCGAAGTCCGAAAGTTTGCCTTTGCGGCGCTGACCATGCTGGCCGGGGCCGTATTCACGACGGTTGACCGGGGATTTCGGGCGACCCCAGATGTTTTCGCCCATCCGGCGGTCGATTTTGTGCTTGGCAGACGTGCGTTTGGTCACGACTGATCTCCTTCTTAAGGTCGAGGCCCTGACAGGCCACTATGAAGGGCGTTGTCCTCTTGAGGTTTCCCCCATGACAGGCATCCCCTTGCGGGGGCCACCAACACCAATGACGCCGCGCTTATATCTGCGGACAGACCAGAGTCAACACGCGGCGATGCGTGGACGAAAAAAAATTTCCCAAGGAATGGGCCGTCTATTCAGCGGCGGTCGCAGCCATATGCGGCGCAAGAACCAACGTTTGCTCCGTTGAACTGCGATGCGTGGGGAAGGAAACAACATTGCCTGCATCCGACTGGCTTGCGTCGGCATATTCTTCGGCGGCGCACACCCAGAAGTCCTGGCCCCGCGCGGGGCAGCCTTTTTGGAACAGAAAAACCGCGTCTTTCTGACCCTCGACCAACGTCAACTCGGCCTCGTAGGTCTGCGCCCCATTCGTCAATGAGATAACTGCAAGCATGGCGATCGGCTTCAGCGTTGCGGCTTCGGGGCCATGCCCGGCCAGCGCCATCAACACCTGATCATGTCCAGTCTGAACGGAATACTCCGCGTTACAGTCCGGCAAGCGCGTCATGCACCCATGCCACGACCAAGACGCTCCAATGGCCAAGTCTGCCACAGGCGCTGCTTCAAGCCCGTCAATTTCCGTCTGGGACCAAAATACTGCTACGCGACCGTTATACCCGGCTGTCATCTGCCCGCCCGACCTTTCAAACTCATCACCCCGTACACTAGCGGTGTATCAACGATGAATCCGGCGGAAAAGAGACGGAATTGCAGCTTTCACGAGAATGTTGCCGGAGAGTCAAATCAAATTGAGACTCCGGCGAAACACAATACAACTTTAACGACAGTTATGTGGCACTCGTCAACCGCATTTCGAATGTCCGCAGCTGCGGCAGGTCATGCAGCCCTCGATCATCACCATGTCATACTGGCCGCAAGACGGGCAGGCCTTGCCGCGTGGGGCATCCATGTTAACCACCTGCGCTTGCGGGTCGGACTTCAGCCCCATCCCTTCCCCCTCAAGAAACCCGATCGCGATCATGTGCTGCTCGATCACGCCGCCGATCGCCGCCAGGATCGAAGGGATATACTTGCCCTGCACCCAGGCCCCGCCGCGCGGGTCGAATACGGCCTTCAGCTCTTCGACAACAAAGGACACGTCACCACCGCGCCGGAACACGGCCGAGATCATCCGGGTCAGCGCCAGCGTCCAGGCGTAGTGCTCCATGTTCTTTGAGTTGATGAACACCTCGAACGGGCGACGGCGGCCACCGATCACGATGTCGTTGATCGTCAGATAGATCGCGTGCTCGCTATCGGGCCATTTCAGCTTGTAGGTCGAACCCTCCAGCGACTGCGGACGGTCCAAAGGCTCGGACATGTAGATGACGTCGCCGCCATCCACCTCGTGCGGGGCATCCGCGCTTTCGCCCGGCACCTTGTCGTCGCTTTCCGAAACGGTCAGAACCGAACCTGTCACATCATTCGGGCGATAGGTGGTGCAGCCCTTGCAGCCCATATCCCAGGCCTGCATGTACACGTCCTTGAAAGCATCGAACGAGATGTTCTCGGGGCAGTTGATCGTCTTCGAGATCGAGCTGTCGATCCATTTCTGGGCGGCCGCCTGCATCTTGACATGCTCGGCCGGGGTCAGGGTCTGGGCGTTCACGAAATAGTCGGGCAGTTCGACGTCTCCGAACTTGTCCCGCCACATCTGAACGGCATAGTCCACCACCTCTTCCTCGGTGCGCGATCCGTCCTTCTGCAGCACCTTGCGGGTGTAGGCATAGGCAAAGACCGGCTCGATCCCCGAAGACACGTTCCCCGCATACAGCGAGATCGTCCCCGTTGGTGCGATCGAGGTCAGCAGAGCATTGCGGATCCCATGCTCGCAAATGGCCTCGCGCACATCGTCATCCATCTGCTGCATGGTGCCGCTGGCCAGGTATTTCTCGGCATCGAACAGGGGAAACGCCCCTTTTTCCTTGGCCAAGTCCACCGACGCCAGATACGCGGCGCGGGCGATCGCGTGCAACCAGCGCTCGGTCTGACGCGCCGCCTCGTCCGAGCCATAGCGCAGGCCCAGCATCAACAGCGCATCCGCCAGCCCGGTCACGCCCAGACCGATACGGCGCTTGGCCTGCGCCTCGGCAGCCTGCTGCGGCAGCGGGAATTTCGAGGCATCCACCACGTTGTCCATCATGCGAACGGCCGTGGCGACAAGCTCCTGCAGTGCCGCCTCGTCCAGATGGGCCGCGTCTTCGAACGGTTCCGACACCAGCCGGGCCAGATTGATCGAACCCAGCAGGCAGGCGCCATAGGGTGGCAGGGGCTGTTCGCCGCAGGGGTTGGTGGCGGCGATGGTCTCGGCATAGCTCAGGTTGTTGGCCTGGTTGATTCGGTCGATGAAGATCACGCCCGGCTCGGCATAGTCATAGGTGGCCTGCATGATCTTGTTCCATAGATCGCGGGCCTGCACCGTGTGATAGACCTTGCCGTCAAAGACCAGATCCCACGAAGCATCGGCTTTGACCGCTTCCATGAAAGCATCGGTCACCAGCACCGACATGTTGAACATCCGCAGGCGGGCCGGGTCGGATTTGGCGGTGATGAACTGTTCAATATCCGGATGGTCGCAACGCATGGTCGCCATCATCGCGCCGCGGCGCGAGCCCGCCGACATGATCGTGCGGCACATGGCATCCCACACATCCATGAACGACAGCGGCCCCGAAGCATCGGCGGCCACCCCATGTACATCCGCACCGCGCGGCCGGATGGTCGAGAAATCATAGCCGATCCCCCCGCCCTGCTGCATGGTCAGCGCGGCCTCTTTCAGCATGTCGAAAATGCCGCCCATGCTGTCGGGGATCGTGCCCATGACGAAACAGTTGAACAGGGTCACCTGCCGCGCGGTGCCTGCTCCGGCCGTGATCCGCCCGGCGGGCAGGTATTTGAAGTCCTCAAGCGCCTCGTAGAATTTCTGTTCCCAATGCGCGGGGTCCTTTTCCACCCGTGCCAGATCGCGCGCGATCCGCCGCCACGTATCCTCGACCGACTTGTCGATCGGCGTGCCATCCGCCTGTTTGAAGCGGTATTTCATGTCCCAGATCTGCTCGGCGATGGGGGCGGCAAAGCGGCTCATTGGTGATTCCCTGTCTTGAAAGAGGCATCCAGATTAGCCCAAACCCGCGCCGAACCACAACAGCTTGATAGCGCGCAAAGGTAAGCTACAATATAAAGATGGTCCGTGGGACGACTCTGTGGGAAAGCTGTGGATAAGTACATCAACCTCGTGAAACTCTCGGTCGGGTCCGAGAGCGTGGACAGCCTGATCGCCTGGCAGGACAGCTATCGCCGGCGGTTCGCGGACGGCCTGCCCCGCCACATCACCCGCATGTGGCCCAAGCGCGACGCCGAGATTCTGAACGGTGGGTCGATCTTCTGGGTCATCAAGGGTGTCATCCAGTGCCGCCAGCGCATTTTGAGGCTGGACGAAGTGACGGGTGAGGATGGCATCCGCCGCTGTGCCATCGTATTGGACCCGCAGGTCCACCGCACCCAGGGCGCGCAGAAACGGCCGTTTCAGGGCTGGCGCTATCTGAAACCCGAAGACAGCCCCGCAGACCTGCCCGAAAGCCGCGCGCAGGACGACGCCCTGCCCGAGGATCTGAACCGCGCGTTGGCTGAAATCGGCGTGCTCTGACCTCAGCCCAGACGGCGCATCACTTCTGCCAGGGCGGCCTTTTCCGCGGAGCCGTACTCCGCAACACGGCTGCGCCACAAAGTGGCCTGCGATTGCAGGATCAATCCATCTGACAGAATCTTGAGGTGGTTGGCGCGCAGGGTCTCGCCGGTCGAGGTGATGTCGGCAATCGCCTCGGCGGTTTCGTTCATCACCGTGCCCTCGGTTGCCCCCTGGCTGTCGACCAGCGTATAGTCTGCGACCCCGGAATCGGTCAGGAACTCGCGCACCAGACGGTGGTACTTGGTGGCGATCCGCAGGCGGTGCCCGTGCGTGGCCCGAAAGGCGGCGGCGGCGGCGTCCAGGTCATCCAGCGTCTCGACATCGACCCAGCAGGCCGGAACCGCGATCACCAGATCGGCCTGGCCAAAGCCCAGCGGTGCGATTTCTTCAACCTGCTGTTCCCAGCGCGGCAGCTTCTCGTGCACCAGATCGGTGCCTGTCACGCCCAGGTGAATACGGCCGGCAGCCAGCTCGCGCGGGATCTCTCCGGCCGACAGCAGGATCAGCGAGACATCCTCGATCCCGTCCACCTTGCCTGCGTATTCCCGGTCGGATCCGGCGCGCGACAGCTCGATCCCGTGGCGGGCGAACCAGGCAAAGGTTTTCTCCATCAGCCGCCCCTTGGACGGCACGCCCAGCTTCAGGGTCATTGGCCCGCCTCCTCGATTTCCAGCATCAGGTCGGGGCGCAGCACGCCACCCACCGCCGGGATCTCGGCCCCGTTGCCCAGCCGCCGCGTCAGCGCGTCATAGCGCCCGCCGGTGGCGATGGGCGGCAGGTCGGGGCGGCGCTCGGCGTAGAAACCGAAAACGAACCCGTCGTAATATTCCATCGAGGTGCGCCCATACGAGGCCTCGAAATCCAGCTTGCTGACATCAACGCCACGCGCCTGCAGGGCGGCGATACGCGCCTCGAGCCGGTCCAGCGCGGGGGTGATCTGGGGCAGATCGACGGCGATGTCGCGCAGATGCTCCAGCGCATAGGGCATGGTCTCGCGCACGCCCAGCAACGAATCCAGCCCGGCCATCTCCGTATCGGAAATCGGCGGTGTGTCGCGGTCGGCGCGCAGGGCGTCGATGCGGGCGGTGATCTCAGCCGGCCGGCGCTTGCCGATCATCGGCGCGTCGCAGGCCATCGGGTCGGCCGCCGCGAGCAACGCGGCGCGGTGGTCCGGCTCGGGCTTGCGGCCCGCGAACCGGTCGAGCAGAGCCCGAAACCGACGCGGACGCCACAGGTGGCGCATCAGCGCGGCCTTGCGTTGGTCGGAGGTGCGCAGGCCTTGTACAGCTGCGGTCAGAATCCCGATGTCGCCGGTCGCCGCGCGCAGCGGCAGGCCCCGCAATTGCAGGGCAAACAGCGAGAACACCTCGGCATCGGCCCCTGCCGGATCGTCGCGGTCAAAGACCTCATAGCCCACCTGGATGTATTCATTGGGGCGGTCGGGGTCGTGTTCCTGACGGCGGAACACCTCGCCCGAATAGGTATAGCGCGCCGGTTCGGCCCCGTCGCGCATGTGCATCTGCACCACCGGCAGGGTGAAATCCGGGCGCAGCATCTGTTCGCCGCGCAGCGCGTCCGAGGTGACATAGGCGCGCGCGCGGATGTCCTCGCCATAAAGGTCCAGCAGCGTTTCGGCCGATTGCAGCAGCGGCGGGTCGACGACTTGCGCCCCGGCGGCTTCGAAGCGCACGCGCATCATCGCGGCCCGGGCCTGGATCTGGGATCGATTGGGCATGGCTCAGTCCTGACTGTCCAGAATCTCGCGCACCTTGGCGACCAGATCGCCGCGCGGCACCTCAAACTGGCTAGGGCGTTCCTTCCATTCCTCGAGCGTGGCGCTTTCGGCGATCTTGGCGCCCAGGATCAGGTCCTTGATCTGAACCACGCCGCGGTCCTTCTCGTCCCCGCCCGCGATCACCGCGACGGGCGAGTTGCGCTTGTCCGCGTATTTTAGCTGATTACCGAAATTCTTGGGGTTGCCCAGATAGACCTCGGCGCGGATGCCGGCATTGCGCAGCTCGGCCACCATCGCCTGATAGTCGGCCATACGGTCCCGGTCCATCACGGTCACGACGACCGGCCCGGTGTCATGCGACTTGATCCGACCTTTTTCGCGCAGCGCGGCCAACAACCGGTCGACCCCGATCGAGATGCCAGTCGCGGGCACTTCCTGTCCGGTGAAACGCTTCACCAGATCATCATAGCGCCCGCCGCCCGAGACCGACCCGAACTGCCGCTTGCGGCCCTTTTCGTCGAAGATCTCGAAGGTCAGCTCGGCCTCGTAGACCGGACCGGTGTAGTATCCCAGCCCTCGCACGACCGAGGGGTCGATCTGGATGCGATCGGCGCCATAGCCGCCCGCGGCCAGCAACTCGCCGATCTGTTCCAGCTCGGAGATGCCTTCGGCGCCGATCTTGCTGTCGCCCACGGCCGCGCGCAGGTTGGCCAGCGTTCCGGCGGTGTCATCAGCCTTGGACGTCAGGAAGGCGATCACCGGCTCGGCCTGATCGTCGGACAGACCCACGCCATCGATGAACGCGCCCGAGGCGTCCAGCCGGCCCTTGGTCAGCAACTCGCGCACGCCCTGCTCGCCCACTTTGTCGAACTTGTCGATGGTGCGCAGAACGTCGTCGCGCGCCGCCGCGTCCGCGCCCAGCCCCATGGCCTCGAGCACGCCGTTCAAAACCTTGCGGTTGTTGACCCGCACCAGATAGTCGCCGCGCGGGATGCCCACGGTCTCCAGCGTATCCGACAGCATGGCGCAGATTTCGGCATCGGCGGCCATGCTGGCCGTACCCACAGTATCCGCATCGCATTGATAGAACTGGCGATACCGCCCCGGCCCCGGCTTTTCGTTGCGCCAGACCGGCCCCATCGCATAGCGGCGATAGGGCGTGGGCAGGTCATTGCGATGCTGGGCATAGACCCGGGCCAGCGGCGCGGTCAGGTCATAGCGCAGCGCCATCCAGTCGCCGTTGCCGCCCTCGTCAAACTCCTGCCAGGCGAACACGCCTTCGTTGGGGCGGTCGACATCGGGCAAGAACTTGCCCAGCGCCTCGACCGTTTCCACGGCGCTGCTTTCCAGCGCGTCAAACCCATAGCGATGATAGACGTCCGCAATCGTCCGCAGCATCTCGGTGCGCTGCGTGACTTCCTGGCCGAAATAGTCGCGGAACCCTTTCGGCGTGACGGCCTTGGGGCGGGGCTGTTTCTTGGGCTTGGCCATGTGGGGCGTCCTTGGGATTTCATCACTTGCGCGCGCGGTCTATCCCATGGTCTGGGTCGGGGCAAGCCAGCGCTGGCATTGCGCGCGCCACAGCGGTATGACCGCACCAGATCACAGGAGCCCCAGCGATGCAGCATCTGGAAGAAAAAATTGCCCATCTGACCCGCACCGTGGATGACCTGAGCATGGTGGTCGCCAAGCAGCAGGACGAAATCGACCGCCTGACCCGCCGCGTGGCGATGTTGATGCAGCGCGAAGCCGAACGTGCGCAGGAAGGATCCGGCGGGGTCATTCTGGGCGACGAGCGCCCACCGCACTATTGAGCCCAGCCCCTACAGCCCCAGCGTTGATCTAACGGCATCGTCGACGACACCCCCCAACAGGGCATCCTCATCGCCTGCGCAACCTTCGGTCAACGCTGAAAGAAAAGCCTCACGCAGCTTGGCCTTTTCTTCGTCCGAGGATGCAAACTCTTCGATATCAACCTGACGGTTGTAGAGTGAAAGAGCCGTCATCTTTCTGACGACGTCGAAAACGTATTCATCATTCCCATCAGCCTCTTCGATGACCGAAGCGCAGGTATGGTACATCAGCGGAAGTGCGTCTTGCGCCATCTGGTCGGCGGCCTCGTCCGCCATGCCAATGGACGGGAGAAGGATCAAGCCAGCCAGAACAGGTTTGAAATCAAGCAGTCGCATCAGAGCTCCTTTCTGAAGGCGGTCAATCATGGACACCCCCGTCACTTGCGGTTTGCCCCAATGATTGCACCGACAACCGCACCTGCGGCCGCGCCTTTGCCATCTCCGATCAACGCTCCGACGCCGGCGCCGATCAGGGCTCCCTTCAGCGCATCTTCTTCCTTTTTCTTGTCCGCCAAAGCGGCTGACGCAGGCAAGACGATCAGCGATGCCGCCAATATACAGGCTGGCGCCTGTGCGCATTTCCTCAAGATCCACATTTGGTTGCCCTCCCGTGACCAAGCCCGAACCGGGTGGTCAGCGTAGCCCGCTCCTGGAATTCTGGCAACTAAGGCCATCCCCGGGCTATTTGCGCCGAATGCCGATTGGTCTGCCGATCTGCGGATCGGGGGGCAATGTGGCATGGTCGGACACCATTCGCGCCAGCCGCGCCGCGGCCCAGTCCGGATAGGGTATCGACCGGCCTGTTGTGTGGCTGACATTCATGAACAGGGCCTCTTGGGTGGCACAGACCACGCCATCCTCGGCCGACACCATCTGCGCAAAATAGTGACCACGCTTGTGATCGGCGTCCAGCATCCGAAACCGGAACACCAGCGCCTCGCCCTCGCGAACCTCGCGCAGGAAATGCAGGTGCGACTGCAGGATGTACGGCCCCTGCTCCAGCGCCGCGACCTGCGGTTCGCCTAGGCCCAGGTGATCGACCAGCAGCCGTTCAAAGGCCAGATCGAACACCACGCCATAATACCCCACATTCATGTGACCGTTATAGTCGATCCAGTCGGGCCGGACCGTGAAACCGGTGATTTCGACCGGTGCGGGGTACGGGCCGTCATGGCCTCCCAAAGGCTCGGTTTGCCGGGTCATTCGTCGTCTTCCTCCTCGAAGATCGCCACCGCGCGGATGAACCCGGCCGAGGCGCCCTTGATCTTGAACGGAAAGCACGAGATCTCGAACCCCGTGGGCGGCAGGCTTTCCAGATTGGTCAGCTTCTCCATGTGGCAATAGCCGATCTCCATCGACGCGCGATGCCCCTCCCAGATGATCGAGGGGTCATGTGTTTCCGCGTATTCCTGCGCGGTCAGCGGAAAGGGCGCGTCCCAGCTCCAGGCGTCGGTGCCAGTCACGCGCACGCCGCGCTCGGTCAGGTACAGCGTGGCCTCGCGCCCCATCCCGCAGCCTTTCATCAGGTAATCCGGCTGGCCATAACAGGTGCCGGCCGAGGTGTTGACCACGACGATATCCAGCGGTCGCAGGTCATGCCCGATCCGCTTCAGCTCGGCCGCGACATCGGCGGCGGTGACGACGTAACCATCCTCGAAATGCCGGAAATCCAGTTTCACGCCCGGGTTCATGCACCATTCCAGCGGCACCTCGTCGATGGTGATCGCCCGCTCGCCCCGGTTCATGGTCGAGTGGTGATGGTACGGCGCGTCCAGGTGGGTGCCGTTGTGGGTGGCGATCTGCAAACGTTCGATGGCCCAGCCCTCGCCGCCGGGCAGGTCCTCTTTCTTCAGACCGGGGAAAAAGGCCATCACCTGCTCGGCCGTCTGGTCGTGGCTCATGTATTCGATCTGAGGCAGAATGATCGGCGGGTCCGACACGATGCCGGTTTCCAGCGGGACGGACAGATCGACGAAACGGCGGGCCATGAACTCCTCCGGGATTGCGCGGCCCAAGGGTTGGCTGGCTGCAAGCATCTGTCAAGCCAAGAAAAAGGCGGGCACGCAGGCCCGCCTTTTCAGGGTTTTGGTGAGTGGTGGCAGTCGTTACTCGGCCGCGATGGCGTCCTCGATCTTGTCCACGCGGATGGCCGAGAACTTGAACTCGGGGATCTTGCCATAGGGGTCGATGGCCGAGTTGGTCAGGATGTTCGCCGCCGCCTCGACATAGGCGAAGGGGATGAACACCATGTCCTCGGCGATCGCCCGGTCGGCACGCACCATGATCTCGATCGAGCCGCGCCGGGTGGTCAGACGCACCATCTCGCCTGGCTCGATCCCCATCAGCTTGAGCGTGCGCGGGTTCATCGAACAGTTCGCCTCGGGTTCGACCGCGTCCAGAACCTTGGCACGACGGGTCATGGACCCGGTGTGCCAGTGTTCCAGCTGCCGCCCTGTGGTGGCGATCATCGGGAATTCCTCGTCCGGGGCCTCATCCGGGGGGATGATGCTAGCCGGCGTGAACTTCGCACGGCCGTCGGGGCGCGGGAAGCCGTCGCCAAATACGATGGACTGGCCCGGATCGGTCTCGGACAGAGACGGATAGGTGATGCTCTCAGTCTCGAGCCGCTCCCATGTGATGTTGTCCAGCGAAGCCATGGTCAGCTTCATCTCGTTGAACACCTGCGAGACATCCGTGTAGTCCCAGTTCAGCCCGATGCGCTTTGCCAGATCGACGGTGATCGCCCAATCCTCGCGCGCCTCGCCCGGCGGCGGCACCGCGGGGCGCACACGCTGCACCTGACGGTTGGTGTTCGACACCGTGCCGTTCTTTTCATACAGCGCCGAGGCGGGCAGGATGATGTCGGCAAAGTTCGCCGTCTCGGTCAGGAAGATGTCCTGCACGATCATCAGGTCCAGCTTGGCCAGCGCCTCGCGGGCGTGGTTCACGTCGGGGTCGGACATGGCCGGGTTTTCGCCCAAGATGTACATGCCCTTGATCTTGCCGGCGTAGGCGTGGTCGATGATCTCGGTCACGGTCAGGCCCTTCTCTTTCGAGAAATCGCCCGAGTTCCAGACCTGACTGAACTTGGCCCGAACGGCGTCGTCGGTGACCGACTGGTAATCGGGCAGGAACATCGGGATCAGGCCGGCATCCGAGGCCCCCTGCACGTTGTTCTGCCCGCGCAGCGGGTGCAGACCCGCGCCGGGCTTGCCCACATTGCCCGTCATCAGCGCCAGCGAGATCAGGCAGCGCGAATTGTCGGTGCCGTGGATATGCTGGCTGACGCCCATGCCCCAGAAGATCAGGCCCGCATTCGCGTTGGCGAAAATCCGGGCCACGCGGCGCAGTTGATCGGGCTCGATACCGCAGATCGGCGCCATCTTCTCGGGGGTGAACTGGCGCAGGTGCTCCTTCTCGGCCTCCCAGTTCTCGGTCCAGCGGTGGATGTACTGGCTGTCATACAGCTCTTCCTCGACGATCACGTTCATGATCGCGTTCAGCATCGAGACATCGGCACCGGGCCGGAACTGCAGCATCTCGGTCGCGAATTTGCGCATGCCCACGCCGCGCGGGTCCATCACGATCAGCTTGCCGCCGCGCTTGGCGAATTGCTTGAAATAGGTGGCCGCGACGGGATGGTTCTCGATCGGGTTGGCGCCGATGATGATGGCCACATCGGCATTCTCGATCTCGTTGAAGGTCGCGGTCACCGCGCCCGAGCCCACGTTCTCGATCAGCGCGGCAACCGACGAGGCGTGGCACAGCCGCGTGCAGTGGTCCACGTTGTTGTGGCCAAAGCCCTGGCGGATGAACTTCTGGAACAGATAGGCCTCTTCGTTGGTGCACTTGGCCGAGCCAAAGCCCGCCACGCTGCGCGGGTCCTCATCCCGCAGTTTCATCAGGCCCTTGGCGGCCAGATCCAGCGCCTCGTCCCAGGTCGCTTCGCGGAAATGGGTGCTCCAATCGGCGGGATCGACGTTCAGGCCCTTGGGCGGCGCATCCTCGCGCCGGATCAGCGGCTTGGTCAGGCGGTGCGGGTGGTGGATATAGTCGAACCCGAACCGGCCCTTGACGCACAGGCGGCCTTCGTTGGCCGGGCCGTTGATGCCCTCGACATATTTGACCTTGCCGTCCTTGACCTTGAGGCTGACTTTGCAGCCCACCCCGCAGAAGGGGCAGACGCTTTCGGTCTCGCTGTCGTAATCCTTGCTGTCGCCGCGCTGTTGGTCGTCCAGCACGGTGGCGGGCATCAGGGCGCCGGTCGGGCAGGCCTGAACGCATTCACCACAGGCGACGCAGGTCGAGTCGCCCATCGGGTCGTTCTGGTCGAACACCACCTGCGCGGTATGCCCGCGACCGGCCATGCCGATCACGTCATTGACCTGCACGTCGCGGCAGGCGCGGACGCAGAGGTTGCAATTGATGCAGGCATCCAGATTGACCCGCATCGCCACATGGCTGTCATCCAGCAGCGGGATCTTCTCGGGCTCTTTCGCCGGAAAGCGGCTGTCGCTGACATCGTTCAGCCTGGCCATGTCCCAGAAATGGCTGGATGCATCGTGCGGCTGCTCGGGCTGGTCGGCCACCAGCAGTTCCATCACCAGCGCGCGGGATTTCTCGGCGCGGTCGGTGTCGGTCTTCACCACCATCCCCTCGGCCGCCGGACGGATGCACGAGGCGACCAGAGTGCGCTCGCCTTCGACCTCGACCATGCAGGCGCGGCAGTTGCCGTCCGGGCGATAGCCCGACGCGGGTTTATGGCACAGATGCGGGATGACGAGACCCTTGCCGTTGGCCGCTTCCCAGATCGTGGTGCCCTCGGGCACTGTCACGTCTTCGTCGTTCAGGTTGAAGGTGACGGTCTTGGTTTCGCTCGCGTCAAGCATCGCCAAATTCCTTCTTAAGAACCGCAAGAAGTTCGCGTGCCGATTTTTCGTCAAACTGAAGTGTTTGGCTCAACTTGTCGGGTATTTCCCGGTTCACAGACCCGTAGGTGTTAAGCTGCAAAACCTTTTTGCCATCACTTTCAGAAACCAGGTACTTGCAAGAAACCTGCGTAGGATGAAGTGAACGAAAGTTTCTCTCGTCTTTTTCAAGGTGCGTCACTAACGCCATCCTAGATCTCCTCCCCGAAATGTTTCATGACCAGGCGGATCGGGTTCGGGGCCGCCTGCCCCAGACCGCAGATCGAGGCATCGCCCATCACCTGGCACAGGTCCTCCAGAAGGTCGGTATCCCACTTCTCGGCCTGCATCAGCTTCACCGCCTTCTCGCAGCCCGCCCGGCAGGGCGTACACTGGCCACAGCTTTCGTCCTCGAAGAAACGCAGCATGTTCAGCGCCGCATCGCGGGCCGTGTCCTGATCGGACAGGACCACCACGGCGGCAGACCCGATGAAAGTGCCCAGCGGCTGCAGCGTGTCGAAGTCCAACGGGATGTCGTCCATCGACGCGGGCAACAGACCCGACGACGGCCCGCCCGGTTGATACGCTTTGAAGACGTGGCCCTCGGCCATGCCCCCGGCGGCATCAATCACGTCAAGAATGGTCGAGCCCGCAGGCAGCAGGAAGACGCCGGGTTTCGCCACCCGGCCCGAGACCGAGTAGCTGCGCAGCCCCTTGCGGCCGTTCTTTTCAACCGAATTGAGGATTTCCGGGCCTTCCCGGCAGATCTTGGACACCCAGTAGAGCGTCTCGACATTGTGCACCAGCGTCGGGCGGCCGAATACACCGACCTGCGCCACGAAAGGCGGGCGGTGACGCGGCAGGCCCTTCTTGCCCTCAATCGATTCGATCATCGCGGATTCTTCGCCGCAGATGTAAGCGCCCGCACCGCGGCGCAGGTCGATATAGCCTTTCTCGACGATCCCGGCCTGTTCCAGCGCCGCAATCTCGCGCCGCAGGATTTCCAGCACCGCCGGGTATTCGTCGCGCATGTAGATGAAGCAGGTCTCTGCCTCGACCGCCCAGGCGGCGATCAGCATGCCTTCGAGGAAAACATGCGGGGTGCGCTCCAGATAGTAGCGATCCTTGAAGGTGCCCGGTTCGCCCTCGTCGCCGTTCACGGCCAGGTAACGCGGGCCGTCATTCATGCGGACAAAGCCCCATTTCTTGCCCGACGGGAAACCGGCGCCGCCAAGGCCGCGCAGCCCCGAGGCCAGAACCTGTTCCTGAACCTCTTCCCAGTCGCCGCCCTCACGCAGTTCTTTCAGCTTGGCGTAACCGCCGTTCTCGACATAGGCCGCGAAGGTCTCATACTCCGGCAGATGGGCGTGAGTTTCGCCGGCCGCGATGGCGGCCTGCACCTTTTCGGGGGTCGCGTGGTCGATATGGTTGTGCCCGATTTCCAGCACCGGCGCGGTGTCGCAGCGCCCCATGCAGGGAGCACGCAGAACGCGCACTTCGGACGGGTCCAGCCCGTCCTCCAGCGCCTTCTTCAGCTGTTGTGCGCCTGCCATTTCGCAGGACAGGGAATCGCAGACGCGGATCGTCAGGGCGGGGGGCGGCGTTTCACCTTCTTTCACCACGTCGAAATGGGCATAGAAAGTCGCGGTCTCGTAGATCTCGGCCTGACCGATCCGCATCTCGACGGCCAACGCGGCGATGTGGTCGGAACTGATATGGCCGTGCGTGTCCTGGATCAGATGCAGAAACTCGATCAGCAGGTCGCGGCGGCGCGGGCGGTCGCCCAGCAGGCGCTGAATCTCGGCCTGCGCCTCGTCGGTGAATTGCCGTCCCTTGGGCGTGTGTCGCCCCTTGCCTTTACCTGACTTCCAGACGCCCTTTGGCGCGCCTGATGGCTTGGTATCCAATGGTGCCATGATGCCCTCCGATCGAGCCTCGTCTCTCATCAGAGTAACATATCGTCAAATCGCAAAAACCAATGGCACGATAACGACAGTTTATCACCGTAAAGACGTCACAACCTGCCGCAATGCGCCAACGGTGGGCAATTCCGGATCCCGCGCCAGCGTCGCCAGACAGATCGGCTTGCTGACCACCGGGTCGACCAGAGGCAGGACACGCGTGCCTTTCAAATCGCCGAGCGCCCGTACCAAAACCCGTGGCACGACCGTCGCCGCCAGCCCTTCGCGCGCCATGACCATTGAGGCAGTAAATCCGCTGGTTTCAGCCACTACACGCGGATGCAACCCCTGTTCGGCAAATATCCTGTCGAGAATGCGCCGGTTCTGCATCTGCGGCTCCAGCAGGCTGAGCGGGAACTCGGCCACCCGCGCCCATGGGATCGGGCCGGTCTCCTGCGTCAAATGCTCGGGTACGAGCAAAACATAGGTTTCCTCGTACAAAGGCTGCACATAGCGCAGATCAGTGCCGATGCTGTCGCCATAGGTGATCCCGGCATCCAGGCTGCCTTCGTCCAGACGGTGCTGGATTGCCGTGGCCGACATCGTCTCGATCCGCGACAGGATACGCGGATGCGCTTGCTGCAGCCGCTTGACCAAGCGGCCAGTAAACGCGATGGCGGTCGGGATCACGCCCAGGATCAGTGTACCGGTGATCTCGCCCTTGATCGCCTGCACCTCCTGCTCGAGCGCTTTGGCGTCATCCAGTATGCGGCGAGCGCGGCGGACGATCATCTCGCCCTCTTCGGTCAGGCCCTGAAAGCGGTTCGCACGGCGGACGATGGACACGCCAAGCCGATCCTCGAGGTTGCGGATACGCATCGAGAACGCGGGCTGCGAAATACCGCACTCCTCGGCGGCCTTTGCAAAATGGCGGTGGCGCGCCAAGGCGCTGAGCAACTGCAGATCGCGGATTTCGAACACGTGCGGGCCTCGGGCGGACTGGAGCGATACCGTAAGATACCGCCAATGCCCGCCCAGAAAAGCTGTTTCGTGATCAGGTGTTGAACAGGAAGTGCATCACGTCGCCATCCTTGACGACATAGCTTTTGCCTTCTGCACGCATCTTGCCGGCCTCTTTGGCACCCTGTTCGCCATTGCACGCTACGAAATCATCATAGGCAATGGTCTCGGCGCGGATGAAACCCTTTTCAAAGTCGCCGTGGATGACACCGGCCGCCTGAGGCGCTGCAGTGCCCCTGCGAATGGTCCAGGCGCGGGCCTCTTTCGGGCCGACCGTGAAATAGGTTTCCAGTTTGAGCAGGTCGTACCCCGCACGGATCAGCCGATCGAGGCCCGGTTCTTCGAGCCCCATCTCTTCGAGGAACATCTGCGCCTCTTCAGGCTCCAGCAGACTGATCTCTTCTTCGATCTTGGCGCTGATGATGACATGGGCATTGCCCTGCGCCGCGGCCATCTCGGCCACACGCGCGGAATATTCATTGCCTTCGGCAGCGTCTTCTTCCGAGACATTGCAGACATACAGGACCGGCTTGGTGGTCAGCAACTGCAGCATCTTCCAGGCTTTTGCATCCTCGTCAGACACCTCGACCAAACGGGCGGGTTTGCCGCTTTCCAGCATCTCTTGCGCGGTGGCCAGCAACCGATCCTGCTGCTGCGCCTCCTTGTCGTTGCCCTTGAGCTTGCGCACGAGGTTGGCGCGACGCTTTTCGATGCTTTCCAGATCGGCCAGCATCAGTTCGGTCTCGATGGTCTCGGCATCGGCCACCGGATCGACCTTGCCTTCGACATGGGTCACGTCGCCATCTTCGAAACAGCGCAGCACATGAGCGATGGCATCGGTTTCGCGAATGTTGGCCAGAAACTGGTTCCCCAGCCCCTCACCTTTTGAAGCGCCTTTGACCAGGCCTGCAATATCCACGAAGGTCATCCGGGTCGGGATGATCTGCTTCGACTTGGCGATCGCAGCCAACTTGTCCAGACGCGCATCGGGAACGGCCACGTCACCCACATTGGGTTCGATCGTGCAGAACGGGAAATTCGCCGCCTGCGCGGCCGCGGTCTTGGTCAGCGCGTTGAACAGGGTCGACTTGCCGACATTCGGCAGACCCACGATACCCATTTTAAAGCCCATGACGGCCTCCTGATGCCATTCGCGGGCTGCTTCTATGCGGGTCCGGTGCAATGCGCAAGGCACCTGCGGCTGCTGGCCCTGAGTCCAAACTGCAACATCACGAAAATGTAGGGAAAACGTGTGCTTGTTGACATTGAACACGAGAGAATAGTGTCAAACTTTAACTTTGTAACGAATATCAACAGCGAACATCCCCATGAAAAACCTCCTTTCAAGCGCCGCTTTTCTGGCTTTTTCAACAGCCGCGCAGGCGCAGTCGGTGATTTTCGGCGCCGGCTACGCCGACTATTCCGACAGCAGTTCGATTGACCAGGCGATCTTTTCCCTCGAATACCAGCACCGGCCATTTCACGAGGCCACCCGCTTCAGCGCTGCGCTGGGGGCCGCGCTGTCGGTGGACGAGGATGGAAACACACATATCGGCGCCGGGGTGATCGGGGTCTATTCCTTTGCCGACAGATGGTTTGTGGAAGGTAGCGTGATGCCGGGATTCTACAGCGAAGCCAACGAATTGAACGATCTGGGCGGGAGCTTCGAAATCCGAAGCCTTCTTGGGCTGGGCTATACGTTGAACAACGGCAATGACATATCGTTAGCCGTGACCCACAAATCGAATGCCAGCACGCAAGAGGAAAACCCCGGCGTGAACGCGCTCTTGCTGCGGTATCACCTGAACTTCTGACCCCACCGCTCAGGACGGGATTGATTTTCGGCCAAAGTTTCTGCACATCAGGTCCAAACCTGTATGCAAGGATCGTCCATGACCCGTATCGACGCCAAGTTCGCCGCCCTTAAAGCCGAGGGGAAGAAGGCCTTTGTCGCCTATATCATGGCCGGGGATCCCGACTATGACACCTCGCTTGAGATTGTTCGGGGCCTGCCGGCGGCCGGCGTGGACGTGATCGAACTGGGCCTGCCCTTCACCGATCCTATGGCGGACGGCCCCACCATTCAGGCGGCTGGTCAAAGGGCGCTGGACGGTGGCATGACGCTGCAGCGCACGCTGGATCTGGCCAAGGCATTCCGGGAAACCGATGACACCACCCCGATCGTACTGATGGGCTATTACAACCCGATCTACAGCCGCGGCGTGGACAAGTTCCTTGCCGACGCCAAAGAGACCGGCATCGACGGCCTGATCGTCGTCGACCTGCCACCCGAAGAAGATGAAGAACTGTGCCTGCCCGCGCAGGCGGCCGGTCTGAACTTCATCCGGCTGGCCACGCCAACCACGGATGACAAGCGCCTGCCGCGGGTGCTGCAGAACACCTCGGGCTTCGTCTATTACGTCTCGATCACCGGCATCACCGGCGCGGCCGAAGCCGAGGCAACCGATGTCGGCCCCGAGGTCGCGCGCATCAAGGCGGCGACCGATCTTCCGGTGATCGTGGGGTTCGGCATCAATACGCCCGAGAAATCACGTGCCATCGCCAGCGTTGCTGACGGAGCGGTGGTCGGCTCGGCCATCGTCAGCCAAATCGCCGCCGGCAAACCGGTGGCCGAGGTTCTGGACTTCGTGAAATCGCTGTCAGACCGCGCCCACAGCGCCTGACGCCAGAACCCCAAACGGATTGCAACCGCTGCAGGCCGCACGCCTGCGGCGGTTTTTCTTTGCGCCTTCGTCCCACCTGACCACTTGCGCAACTGGCCGTTGCGCCGCGACGGAAGAATTGGTAAAGAAACCTAACCAATCTGCAGAAGGGCGCGGCCATGCCTGTCATTACCAATATCGACGACCTCAAACGCATCTATGAACGCCGGGTGCCCCGGATGTTCTATGACTATGCCGAAAGCGGCAGCTGGACCGAGCGGACCTTCCGCGACAACAGCTCGGACTTCCACGACATCCGCCTACGCCAGAAGGTTGCGGTGGACATGTCCGGCCGCTCGACCGCGTCGCAGATGATCGGACAGGACGTGGCCATGCCGGTGGCCCTGGCACCCGTGGGCCTGACCGGGATGCAGCATGCGGATGGTGAAATGAAGGCCGCCAAGGCCGCGCTGGATTTCGGCGTGCCCTTCACGTTGTCGACCATGTCGATCAACTCGATCGAAGATGTGGCCGAACATACCGGCGCGCCTTTCTGGTTCCAGCTGTACACCATGAAGGACGAAGATTACGTCCGCCGCCTGATCCAGCGCGCCAAGGATGCCAACTGCTCGGCCCTGGTCATCACTCTTGATCTGCAGATCCTCGGCCAACGGCATAAGGACCTGAAGAACGGCCTGTCCGCCCCGCCGAAACTGACCGCCAAAACCATCGCCAACCTGATGACAAAATGGGCCTGGGGCATCGAGATGCTGGGCGCGAAGCGGCGCGAGTTCGGCAATATCGTGGGCCATGTGCAGGGCATCTCGGACGCCTCGTCGCTGGGCGCATGGACCGCCGAACAATTCGATCCCAGCCTCGACTGGAAGAAGATCGAGAAACTGATGGAGCAATGGGGCGGCAAGGTGATCCTGAAGGGCATCCTTGATCCCGAAGACGCCAAGATGGCGGCCAAGCTGGGTGCCGACGCCATCGTGGTCTCGAACCATGGCGGGCGGCAGCTGGACGGCGCGCTCAGCTCGATCCGGATGCTGCCGCGGATCATGGATGCGGTGGGCGGCGACGTCGAAGTGCATCTCGACAGCGGCATCCGCTCGGGGCAGGACGTGCTCAAGGCGCTGGCGCTGGGGGCAAAGGGCACCTATATCGGGCGCGCTTTCGTCTACGGGCTGGGCGCGATGGGACAAAAGGGCGTGACCACCGCGCTGGAAGTGATCCAGAAGGAACTGGACACCACCATGGCCCTGTGCGGCGAGCGCAACGTGGCCGATCTGGGGCCGCACAACCTGCTTGTCCCGCAGGATTTCTGCGGCCGCTGGCAGGAATGACGCGGAAATCGTTTTTACCCCTTTCCAAATGGCCGGATTCGGTCTAAGGACGCCGCTTCACGCGGGGTGACAGCCTTGGAGGCACCCTGCCCTAACATTGGAGATTTATCATGGCTGGTGAGATTCCTGATCTCGTAGCTCTGGAACGGACGGGGACGGGCAAGGGCGCCGCTCGTCAGGCACGCCGCGACGGCATGGTTCCGGGCATCGTATTTGGTGGCGAGAAAGACCCGCTGCCGATCCAGATTCCGTTCAACGAACTGTTCAAGCGCCTGAAGGCAGGCCGCTTCAAGTCGACCCTGTGGAACCTGAAGGTCGAAGGCCACGAAGACGTCCGCGTCATCTGCCGCGACGTTCAGCGTGATATCGTCAAGGACCTGCCGACCCACCTGGACCTGATGCGTCTGCGTCGTACGACCAAGATCGCCCTGTACATCCCCGTCGAATTCATCAACGAGGAAGAGGCCCCCGGCATCAAGAAGGGCGGCGTTCTGACCGTTGTCCGTCCCGAAGTCGAGCTGGTCTGCACCGCCGGCGACATCCCCGAAAAGATCACCGTCGATCTGACCGGTCTGGAAATCAACGACGTTGTCACCATCTCGTCGGTTGACCTGCCCAACGGCACCAAACCGACCATCGACCGTGATTTCGTGATTGCGAACATCTCGGCACCGACCGGCCTGGCGTCCAGCGACGATGAAGAAGGCGAAGGTGAAGAGGAAGTCGCAGCCGACGAAGTTGAAGTCGTAGGCAAAGACGAAGAATAAATCCGGATCCTTCGGATTGGAATTTGAAGCGGGGCCTCGTCCAGGGCCCCGTTTTTCTTTGAACGAGCGGCTGGCACTGGAAAGGCATCTCGTGCAATTCTGCGCCGGACCGAAACGCACAAGGAATTCGCGATGAAGCTGTTTGTCGGATTGGGCAACCCGGGCGCAAAGTATGCCCGCAACCGGCACAATATCGGTTTCATGGCGGTGGATGCCATCGCCAGAGATCATGGCTTTGGGCCATGGCGTTCGAAATTTCAGGGTGAAATATCCGAAGGAATGCTGGGCCGAGAAAAGGTCCTGCTGCTGAAGCCCATGACCTTCATGAACCGCTCGGGCCAATCGGTCGGCGAGGCCATGCGGTTCTTCAAGCTCGACTCAACCGATGTGACCGTTTTCCATGACGAACTGGACCTTGCACCCGGGAAGGTTCGCGCCAAGGCCGGTGGCGGCCATGCCGGGCATAACGGCCTGCGGTCGATCCACGACCATATCGGTGCCGCGTATGACCGTGTCCGGCTGGGAATCGGCCATCCCGGACGCAAAGAACTGGTCTCGCCCTATGTTCTAGGCGATTTCGCCAAGGCCGACGCCGACTGGCTGGACGATGTTCTACAAGGCGTTGCAGACGGGGCGGTTCATCTGGCTGCGGGCGATGCGGCCAAGTTCATGAACGCGGTGGCGCTGCGAACAGCGCCACCGCGTAGTTCCACCACGACGCCCAAATCCGAAACCAAGACCCCTCCTGCCCCGCAAGCCGAGACGCCACCGCCCGATGACCGCACGGCGATGCAGAAGCTGTTGGACAAGTTCCGATAGCGGCAAAGACCTTCCGCAACGTAGCAATTGCAGAATTGCAGTCATCACGATCCAATGCCGCCAAACGGGAGGAATATCATGAAAACAGGTCTGAAATGGCTGCTGCGAACCGTCCTGACGCTGGTCTTGGCCGCTGCAGTTGTCGGTTTCTGGAAGCGCGAGGAAATCCAGCGCCTTCTGGCGGTGAACTCTCTGTTTTCCGAAGAAAAGATCGTTCAGAATTTCTCCCACATGGACGCGGCTTTTCTGACTGTCGACCTCCCTCGCGGGAATGGTCCCACTTGGGACCTGCCCTATGGAGCTGAATTCGACCTGCCCGCCGAGACGGAAGACTGGATCGAAAAGCGCGCCGTCACATCGCTGCTGGTGATGCAAGATGGGCAGATCCGGTTCGAGGAGTATTTCCTGGGCACATCGCCAGAGGACCGCCGGATCTCGTGGTCGATGGCTAAAAGCTATTTGTCCGCTCTGTTCGGCATCCTTCTTGAGGAGGATGCCATAGCCTCGCTGGATGATCCGGTCATCAAATATGCCCCCAAGCTGCAGGGCAGCGCCTATGAGACAGCCACGATCCGCAACGTGCTGAACATGGCCAGCGGTGTGACCTTTGACGAAGATTATCTGGACCCGAAATCCGACATCAACCGGATGGGTCGGGTCGTCGCCCTGGGGGGCGAGTTGGATGACTTTGCGGCCTCGTTGAAGGACAGTTTCGCGGCACCGGGCGAGACCTGGCAGTATGTTTCCATCGATACCCATGTCATTGGAATGGTGATCCGAGGGGCGACGGGTCAAAGCGTCGCCGCGTTGCTGGACGAAAAGATCCTGCAGCACCTCGGTCTTGAGCGGGACGGATACTATATCACCGACGGCGCCGGCGTCGCCTTTGTTCTGGGTGGCTTGAATTTCACGACGCGGGATTACGCCCGCTTTGGCCAAATGATCCTGCAGAACGGCGTGCGCGATGGGCGCCAGATCGTTCCGGCCGACTGGATCAAGGAATCCACCTTGCCAAGCGCGCCGACCGAACCCGGAAAGATCGGCTACGGATATCAGTGGTGGATCCCCGTTGGCGCCCATGACGGTGAGTTTCTGGCACGCGGTGTTTATGGCCAGTACATGTATTTCGACCAGTCGCGCGGCGTGCTGATCGTAGCCACGGGCGCTGATCGGAAGTTCCGCGAGCCCGGTGTTAATGAGCAGAACATCGAAATGTTCCGCAAGATCGCGCAAAGCCTGTAAGGTGGATGCATGCAAAAGCAGGACAGCATAAATGTTCTGGGCGGCGTGCTGGCTCCGTGTTCACGAAAGCCCCTGACCGGTTTTTTCCGCGACGGGGCCTGCAACACCTGCCCTGAGGATCGCGGCAGCCACACGGTCTGCGCTGTGATGACGGCCGAGTTTCTGGCCTATTCAAAATATGTCGGCAACGACCTGAGCACGCCACGGCCCGAATTCGATTTCCCGGGCCTGAAGCCTGGCGACAGCTGGTGCCTGTGTGCCGCGCGGTTCATGCAGGCCCATGACGAAGGCTGTGCGCCAAAGGTCCATCTTGAGGCGACTCACCAGCGCGCATTGGAAATCGTGCCGCTGCACGTTCTGACCAGCCACCGCGCAAACTCCGAACAGTGAACCGGGAATGAAAAACCCGGCACGGTTGAAGCGTGCCGGGTCTTGTTCTTTGGGCAGCCCTCAGGTTGCGTCGCGACCCTCGGTATCAGACATGTCGAAGTTCAGATACTTGGCGACCGTTTGAACATCCTTGTCGCCACGTCCGCACATGTTCATGCAGATGATGTGATCCTTTGGCAGCTCCGGCGCGATCTTCATGACATGCGCTAGCGCGTGGCTGGGTTCGAGTGCGGGAATGATGCCCTCGGTCGCGCAGCACAGCTGGAACGCCTCAAGCGCCTCTTTGTCGGTGATCGAGACATATTGCGCGCGCCCGATATCGTGCAGCCAGGAATGTTCGGGGCCGATGCCCGGATAGTCTAGCCCGGCCGAAATCGAGTACCCCTCGAGGATCTGGCCGTCGTCGTCCTGCAGCAGATAGGTACGGTTGCCATGCAGAACACCAGGCCGGCCGCCCGTGAGCGAGGCGCAATGCTCCATCTTTTCGTTGACACCCTTGCCGCCTGCTTCGACGCCGATGATGTTGACCGATTTGTCGTCGAGGAAGGGATAGAACAGCCCCATGGCGTTCGAGCCGCCGCCGATCGCCGCGATGATCGTGTCCGGCAGGCGACCCTCGGCCTTCATCATCTGTTCCTTGGCTTCCTTGCCGATGATCGATTGAAAGTCGCGCACCATCGCCGGATACGGGTGCGGGCCGGCGACCGTACCGATGCAGTAGAACGTGTCGCGCACGTTGGTCACCCAGTCGCGCAGCGCGTCGTTCATAGCGTCCTTCAGGGTGCCGCGGCCCGAGGTCACCGGAATCACCTCGGCCCCCAGCAGACGCATGCGGAACACGTTGGGCGCTTGCCTCTGAACGTCATGTGCGCCCATATAGACCACGCATTTCAGACCGAACTTGGCGCAGACGGTCGCGGTGGCGACACCGTGCTGCCCGGCCCCAGTTTCGGCGATGATCCGGGTCTTTCCCATGCGGCGCGCCAGGATGATCTGGCCCAGCACGTTGTTGATCTTGTGCGCGCCGGTGTGGTTCAGCTCGTCGCGCTTCATATAGATCTTGGCGCCGCCCAGGTGCTCGGTCAGGCGCTCGGCGTGATACAGGGGCGACGGACGGCCCACATAGTTGGCCCACAGATCGTCCATCTCGGCCCAGAAGCTCGGGTCGGTCTTGGCCTTCTCGTATTCCTCCTCCAGCGACAGGATCAACGGCATCAGAGTCTCGCTGACGAACCGCCCGCCGAAAATGCCGAAGCGGCCGTTTTCATCCGGGCCGGACATGAAGGAATTGAACAGATCATTGGCCATGGTGGTCTCCATCGTCGTGCCTGTTGTTATTAGGAGGTGCCGGCGGGATTTGCCATCGCAAATCGCACTATTCCGCCGCGGTACTGCCGTTCATCCAGATAGTCAGCGCCTGATCCCGGGTCGGAATGGCGATGCAGGCAAAGTGACGGAAGTGGTAGGTATTGGCCAAACGGGGGGCGGCTTGCATCACCCCTCGGTGCGGGTTCGACTGGGCAAATGTCAGCATGGCTTCTACGTCGTGCCAAACGCTGAGCGAGAAATACGCGCCCTCATGCAAAAACACCTCGGCATGGAGGCACAAGGGATCGCCCTTGGCCTGGCGCAAGGCCTTCCCCGCACGCCAGAAAAACTCGGGCCCGTGGTACCATCGCTTCAGTGAAACCGCGCCAATTGCAGCCAGCATCCCGCATCCTCCCCTTTGAGAAGAATACGCAAGCGCGTTCTGGTCAGATCACCGTGCCGCTTCAATAAATGAGCGGATCAGGCACGGATCCTTGACACCCGGGGCGCTTTCCACGCCCGATGCTACATCCACCTGCCTTGCACCGGTCATACGGATCGCCTCGGCTACGTTGTCCGGGTTGAGTCCCCCCGACAGCATCCACGGCGTCCGCCAGTATTTGCGACCGGCGAGCAGACGCCAATCAAAGGGCAAACCGTTGCCGCCGGGCAGCTCAGAGTTCTTCGGCGGCTTGGCGTCAACCAACAACTGATCGGCCACGTCCGAATACAGGTCTATTGCGGCCAAATCCTCGGCTTCCGCCACTCCAATCGCCTTGATCACCGGCAAGCCGTAGCGTGATTTGACCTCGGCCACGCGCTCGGGGCTTTCCGCGCCATGCAGCTGCAGCATGTCCAGTGGAACGCCTGCGACGATCTCATCCAACTGTGCGTCGGTGAAGTTGACCGCCAGTGCCACTTTGGCTACGCCGACCGGCACGTCACTGGCCAGCGCCGCTGCCTGGGCAATCGGTGCATAGCGTGGAGACTTGGGAAAGAAATTGAACCCAATGTAACGCGCACCTGCTTCAACGGCGGCACGCACATGCTCGGGTGCGGTCAAGCCGCATATTTTTACGCTGATCTCGGAAGACATCGGCTCTCAGCTGGCCTCGTCCAGAAGGGCAAGCACATCGTCCTGGCCTTCGTTCTGCTTCTTCTTGAGCTTCTTGACCTCGCGCTCGAGCTTCTTGACCTCGGTCTTTTTGACGGTGGCGTCCTTGCGGTGCTTGTGCTCGCGCAGCCATTCCCACAAAAAACCGATGACAAGGCCGGCCACGATCCCGCCAAGAACCACAAGAAACAGCGGCAGAGAAGTAGCCAGATTGAAGCCAAGCAGGTCAGACAAGGCGTCCGGCATCAACTGCAACTGAACCATCTGGCGATTGGCCAGCGAGACCGAGACAAGGACGATCCCCAGGACCGCAAGAAAACCGTATCGAATGTAGCGCATCATGAGATCACGCTTTACCGTTCAAACGATCCCTTAGCAACTTGCCGGTCTTGAAAAACGGCACGCACTTTTCTTCGACCTGAACCGTCTCGCCAGTGCGTGGGTTTCGGCCGACCCGCGCATCCCGTTTCTTGACCGAAAAAGCTCCGAAGCCCCGCAGTTCGACGCGGTCACCGCGCGCCATCGCGTCAGTGACTTCCTCGAATACGGTATTCACGATCCGCTCGACATCACGTTGGTACAGATGTGGATTTTCGTCGGCGATTTTCTGAATCAGTTCTGAACGGATCATGCGTGCTACCCTCCCAGGTCACCGTGTCATCTCGTCTACTGGTTTGGTCAGTATAGGAAAAAACGGTGCCGGGTGGAATGTAAACTCTGTGTGTCCGGGGTGCATTTTCCAAGAAAGCACCGGAAATTCGCCTGTAGAGACGCGAATCCGGCGGTTCATGCCTGCACCTATCACCGAATAACTCGCAAAACCGGAACACATTGATTCGCAAAAGAAACGGCCCCGCTCGGGATGAGCGGGGCCGTCTGAGTGTTCAAAACTGCAAGTCTGGCTTAGTCGCCGGACTTCAGCGCTGCGCCAAGGATATCGCCCAGCGATGCACCCGAGTCGGAGGAACCGTACTGTTCCACGGCCTCTTTCTCTTCGGCGATTTCGCGCGCCTTGATCGACAGGCCCAGACGGCGGGTCTTGCTGTCCACGTTGGTGACGCGGACGTCGACCTTGTCACCGACCGAGAAACGCTCGGGGCGCTGTTCGGCACGGTCGCGGCTCAGGTCCGAACGGCGGATGAAGGACTTCATGCCTTCGTACTCCACCTCGATACCGCCATCTTCGATCGCGGTCACTTCGACGGTGATGACCGAGCCACGCTTCACGCCGCCCACGGCTTCGGCGAACTTGTCACCGCCCAGGGCTTTGATCGACAGCGAGATACGCTCTTTTTCGACGTCAACTTCCGAGACAACCGCCTGAACGACGTCGCCCTTGCGGTAGTTCTGGATGGCATCTTCGCCACGCTCGTCCCACGACAGGTCGGACAGGTGAACCATGCCGTCGATGTCGCCTTCCAGGCCGATGAACAGACCGAATTCGGTGATGTTCTTGACTTCGCCTTCGACCTGCGTGCCCTCGGGGTGCGTTTCTGCAAACACTTCCCACGGGTTGCGCTGGGTCTGCTTGAGGCCCAGAGACACGCGACGCTTGGCCCCGTCGATTTCCAGAACCATGACGTCGACTTCCTGGCTGGTCGAAACGATCTTGCCGGGGTGGACGTTTTTCTTGGTCCAGGACATCTCGGACACGTGCACCAGACCTTCGACACCGGGCTCCAGCTCGACGAACGCGCCGTAGTCGGTGATGTTGGTGACGCGACCCTTGTGCACCGAACCCAGCGGGTACTTGGCGCCAACCAGATCCCACGGATCTTCCTGCAGCTGCTTCATGCCCAGGCTGATGCGGTGGGTTTCCTTGTTGATCTTGATAACCTGAACCTTGATGGTTTCGCCGATCGTCAGGATCTCGGACGGGTGGTTCACACGGCGCCATGCCATGTCGGTGACGTGCAGCAGGCCGTCAACGCCGCCCAGGTCAACGAATGCACCGTATTCGGTGATGTTCTTGACGACACCCTCGACGGTCTGACCTTCGGACAGGTTGCCGATGACCTCGGCACGCTGTTCGGCACGCGATTCTTCCAGGATTGCACGACGCGAGACAACGATGTTGCCACGGCGGCGGTCCATTTTCAGGATCTGGAACGGCTGCTTCAGACCCATCAGCGGGCCAGCGTCGCGCACGGGGCGAACGTCAACCTGGCTGCCGGGCAGGAACGCAACTGCGCCACCCAGATCCACGGTGAAGCCACCTTTGACGCGACCAAAGATAGCGCCTTCGACGCGCTGGTCGTCGGCATATGCTTTTTCCAGACGGTCCCATGCCTCTTCACGGCGGGCCATCTCGCGCGAGATGACGGCTTCGCCACGGGCGTTTTCTGCGGCGCGCAGGTAGACTTCGACCTCGTCGCCAACAGCGATTTCAGGAGCTTCGCCGGGATTTGCGAATTCTTTCAGATCGACACGGCCTTCCATCTTGTAGCCTACGTCGATGATGGCCTGGCCCGCTTCGATCGCGATGACCTTGCCTTTGACAACCGAACCCTCTTCGGGGGTGTCCATTTCGAAGCTTTCGTTCAGGAGGGCTTCGAATTCCTCCATGGATGCGTTAGCCATGTGGCGTTGTTTTCCTTTACATAATGTTTTTGCTGGCCGAGCGGTTGTCTCCGCCGGTCTTGTTTCATGATGTCCTCTGGCGTGACCCGGTGCGCATCTGGCTAAACAAACACAAAGGGCCGAGGAAACCCGGCCCTGCTCAGATACGTCGTCCGGGCGTTGACCGCCCTTGTTCAGACAGCGCGCGTATAGGCGGATTCTGGGCACAGCGCAAGCAGAAAGGCCCTTGTTGCAAGCCGACGCGGGATTCCGCTTGCGTTTTCCGGGCCAGCTACTCCTCCCAAATCCGGGCATCCCTCAGCAGCATGGCCTGCTCGATCGCATTCAAACGTGCCAGAGCGTCGGCCGGGGCCTTTGCCCCACCGGCTGCCTTCCAAATCTTGAGGGCCGAGTTCGGACTCCACGGCAAACAGGCATTCGCAAGCCACTGACGCAACTGAGGCGGAAGGGTGTCATAGGCCTGCATGGCGGGGCGGTGCCGTCTCCGGCGGTTCAGGCGGCTGCGCAGATTGCGTCTTTGATTGGTCATGGGCATCGACTGTACCAATGCGAATTTTCAGAGCGGGAACTGGACCGGACGGAATGGGTTGGGGAAACGTCCCAACTGATGTGGTATGTTATTACGTAACATGGCTTTGTTGCGCAACCCCGGATTGAGGTCAAAAAAGGCAGGGTTCTGCAACCCTGCCCTCAACCATTTCGAAGCTCTCAATATTAGCCGAAGCCGAGAGACCTAGAACAGTTGCAGGTCTTTCTTGCCGCTTTGAATCTCGGCCAGGTTCGGCATGTTCTGGATGACCACCGGTTCGGGCGCGGCACCCGGCATCGGAACGGTCGGCTGTGCCGCCTTGGCCATCGCAAAGGTGGGTTGCTTGAGCTCTCCGCGAATGTCGCGCAGAAGGGTTTTGTGATCCGGCATCGCTTTCAGGATCTGCGCAAGGTCCACTTTCGCGCCCTTCCACCACTGGAACCAGATGTCCTTCCGCAATGGTCGAATGCGATCACGAATTCCTGTGCCATACCCCGTGTCATAGACCTGCTTGCCCAGCAGAACCGTCTGATAGACGCGATGGTCAAACAGCGTTGCGAACTCGACATCGTGCTGCATCGGAAGGCGGTTCTTCCAAAGCTCGAGGTTTTCAGCCAGCCGGTCCGGCACTTTCATTTCGGTCCGCGCGTCGATCCAGTATTGATCATCGGTACGATTGTTCAGCTTGTAATGCAGGCAAATGAAATCCAGCACCTCGTCATAGAGCTTGTTCATCTGACGATTGTACCTGTCCCTCAGTGAGGGTTCGATATCGCGGGTCGGCAAATGCTCGGCGAACCAGCGCACAGCATGGTCGACCATATGGATCGCAGTGCTTTCAAGCGGCTCGATGAACCCACCGGCCAGCCCGATTGCAACGCAGTTCTTCACCCACGCATTGCGAACGCGCCCGATCCGCATGGGGATCACCCGCGGCGTCGCGCCTTTGCCGCTGTCACCCAGCCACTCCAGATATTCGTCCGCCGCTTGATCATCCGTCCGGTGCGCGGATGAATACACGTATCCCGTACCCACACGGTTGTAGAGAGGCACGCGCCATGTCCAACCAGCGCCAAGTGCAGTCGATCGCGTGACGCTTTCGATCTTCCGCGGATTGGGGTGCTCGATCTGCAACGCCATGGCACGGTCGTTCGGCAGATAGTCCGAATAATCCATGAACGGCTCGCCCAGTGCCTGATTGATGATCAGGCCGCGGAAACCGGTGCAATCCACGACCATTTCGATATCGTGGCGGCCTGCACGCTCAAGCATCAGATGGCTGACATTACCCTGTTCATTCAACTCGACCGACTGCACCTCATCGCGGATATGTTCGACGCCACGCTGCGTACAGACCCTGGTCAGCATGCCTGCGAATTTTACGGCGTCCAGGTGATAGGCATAGCCAAACCGCTGCTCGAATTCGGGTTGCCCCAGAAGCCGCGCGCCCTTGCACAGCCGGGCCAGATCATCATGCGGCGAGATGGACTGAGTGAAATCCCGGTCCCCGTTGCCAAACCGAAGGAAGTATTCGGCAGCCTCGAGTCCTTCCAGCATCTGGCCATGGGCAAATGGGTTCACGTAGTCGATGCGCTTTCCCTTTGCGTCCTTGTTCCAGTTGCAGAATTTGACGCCCAGCTTGAACGACGCATTGGTTTCGCGGAAAAAGTCTCGCTCGGAAATTCCAGCCTGACGGAGCGTGACTGGCATACGTGGCACGGTCGCTTCACCAACGCCGACCGTGGCGATGTTCGGGCTTTCGATCAGGCAGATCCGCGGACGGTCCTTGGGTGCTGACGTGCGCGAAAACACCATCTCGAGTAGCAGCGCCGTCATCCAGCCGGCCGTACCGCCACCCACGATAGTGATTTTTTGCAAACGATTATTCATGTTGTTCTGTCCCTGTTGGCTGTGAGGATTATGCGGCCGCCTGCCCGTTTTTCCGGGCCTCGGTGGCGACCTCCCCTTATCGCTGAGGGAAACTATAGCAGCTTTCCGGCATCCAGCTAGGGCCAATGGCGGCATCAAGTGGGCCCAAACGGGCGCCTCTGCCAAAGCAACGCATGGTCACGGCCTGTTTCCCCGGCACCTAACGGCAAGCGATGACGGATGAACCTTCCGAGGCAGCCTCAGATGTCCTCGCCTTTCTTCAGAAGATCGTCGATCAGTTCGCGTTGCAGATCATGGCTGTCGCCACCGCCGAACTCGGCCGCACCCCCGGAAAAGAGAGTGCCATAGGTCCGAGCGATATTGACGGTCTGCGCCAGGCCCGAGATCAGTTGATCCTTGTTCAGCCGTGACAGCGGGTGGATGAACACGGCCCACAAGGTTCCGTTGGCGATCGCATAGCGCGCGTCCAGCGTGCTGTCGAAATTGGCCTGCATCATGCGCTGCAAGTCTTCGGCCGAAAGCTCTGAGGTGCCGCTGATCGCAACCATCGCCCGCATCCGGTCTGCATGCACATCAGTAACAACCAGTACCGGCACATCGGAAATCGTCATGGTAAAGCCCGGACCCTGCGGCTCGGCATCGGGGTCGAGGGCAAAGATGATCTTGCCCATTCTCTCGTAGGTCATCGGTGGCTCGGCTTCCTGCGCCAATGCATGGCCGGCCATCAAAGCCCAGATCAAGGCAAATCGGATCATCCGCTCTCTCCACCATAGACGCGTTCAGCCTAAGCGGGGACTGATCAACTGGCCAAACACAGCTTGGTGAGCCGGTTTGGCTGGCTCTCGGCAAGTGCGAACGATCTGCAAAGTTTTCCGTCCGCCCTGCGATTACGCGTCCGCAAGCCGGCATTTATCTGATCAGCACAGGTCGGCGCGAGTGCCGGCCACAACTGAACATGAAAGGAACACACAATGAAATCTGCTGTACTCGGCGCCCTTGTCGCCGTCCTGCCGATGATCGCCGCACCGGCTTTTGCGGCGGATGAGATCAATGTCTCGAACGGGATCTCGGCCGGCGGTGCGCCGCTGGCTGCTCACGGCGTCGATCTGGTGGCGCTGGTCACCGACGGCAACCCGGTCGAAGGGTTCGCCACGCATTCGGCCACCTATGATGGCGCGTCCTACTACTTCACTTCGGCTGAGAACCGCGAAGCATTCGAGGCCAATCCCGAGGCATACCTGCCGCAGCACGGCGGCTTCTGCTCGTACGGTGTTTCCGTAGGCAAGAAGTTCGATGGCGATCCGGATCAATACCTGCTGGCCGGTGGCAAGCTGTACCTGTTTCTGAACGCGGCAACCCGCGCCAAGTTCTTCGAGGACGTGTCCGGCACAGCCAAGACTGCGGATGACCAGTGGGCGAATATCAAGTCGATTGCCGTCGGCGATCTGTGATCGGACTGTCGCCAAGGGCTGTCCGCGGCCTCACCTTGCCGCCGGCAGCTTTCCTTGGATAACCGCGATCGCCTTTTCCAGCGCGGCCTCGATGCTCAGGTCCGACGTGTCCAGTAAAACGGCATCGTCGGCAGGTTTCATCGGGGCCGTGCTGCGCTCGGCGTCCCGCGCGTCGCGCTCGCGAACATCGGCCAGAACCTGCGCGCGGGTTACATCCGCGCCTTTGTCTGCCAGTTCCAGATAGCGTCGCTCGGCGCGCTCTTCGGGGCTGGCGGTGACGAACAGCTTCACCTCGGCCTCGGGGCAGATCACCGTGCCGATGTCCCGCCCGTCAAGCACCGCGCCGCCGGCCCGCCGGGCAAAGCTGCGCTGGAAATCGACCAGAGCTGCGCGCACCTCGGGGATCACCGCCACTTTCGACGCCGCCTGTGCGATCTCGGCGGTCCGCAGGTCGCCCTGCTCCAACTCCTCGGCCGTGAGGGACCGCGCCGCCTCGACCGGGTCGGTGCCGTCCAACGTGCGTCGGCCGACCGCGCGATAGAGCAGCCCCGTATCCAGATGCGCCAGCCCGAAATGCGCAGCCACGGCCTTGGAGATCGTGCCCTTGCCCGCAGCGGCCGGGCCGTCGATGGCGACGGTAAAGCTCATGTGCGTTCGACCTTGGCGCCAAGGCCCTTCATCAGCGGCTCGAAGATCGGGAACGAGGTCGCGATGGGGCTGCCGTCATCGACCGAGACCGCCTGTTGCGCGCCCATGCCCATCACCATGAACGACATGGCGATGCGATGGTCCAGAAAGCTTTCGCAGGTGCCGCCGCCGGGAACGCCGCCGATGCCCAGCCCTTCGACCGACCACCAGTCATCGCCCTCGTCAACCGTGACGCCGTTGGCCCGCAGGCCCCGCGCCATGGCGTCGATGCGGTCGCTTTCCTTGACGCGCAGTTCCTTGACGCCGCCCATCATCGTCTTACCGGTGGCGTTGGCCGCAACCACCGACAGCACCGGATATTCGTCGATCATCGAAGCCGCGCGTTCGGGCGGGACGTCAATGCCCTTCATGTCGGGCGAGTAGCGCGCGCGCAGGTCGGCGACCGGCTCGCCGCCTTCCTCGCGCATATTCTCATAGGTCAGATCGGCGCCCATCTCACGCAACGTGGTGAACAGGCCGGCGCGCGTGGGGTTCAGGCCGATGCCGGGCACCAGAACGTCCGATCCCGGCGTGATCAGCGCCGCACAGACCGGGAAGGCCGCGCTGGAGGGATCGCGCGGTACGGCGATCACCTGCGGTTTCAACTCAGGCCGGCCGGTCAATGTGATGACCCGGCCTTCGTCGGTATCCTCGACCGTGATTTCGGCGCCAAACCCGGCCAGCATCCGTTCGGAATGGTCTCGGGTGGCTTCCTTCTCGATCACCACGGTTTTGCCGGGCGCGTTCAGGCCGGCCAGCAGAACGGCGGATTTCACCTGGGCCGAGGGCACCGGCACTTCGTACCACACCGGCACCGGATCGGCCGCGCCGACGATGGTCATGGGCAGACGCCCGCCCGAGCGACCCACGGCCTGTGCCCCGAACAGGGCCAACGGATCGGTCACCCGCGCCATCGGGCGCTTGTTCAGGCTGGCATCGCCGGTGAAGGTCGCGCTGATCGGGCTGGTCGCCATCGCGCCCATGATCAGGCGCACGCCCGTGCCCGAGTTGCCGCAGTCGATCACCTGATCCGGCTCGGCAAAGCCGCCCACGCCGACGCCGTGCACTGTCCATTCGCCATTCCCGTGCGAGATCACCTCGGCCCCGAAGGCGCGCATCGCCTTGGCGGTGTCCAGAACGTCTTCGCCTTCCAGCAGGCCCGAGATCCGGGTCTCGCCCACGGCCATCGCCCCAAGGATCAGAGAGCGGTGCGAAATCGACTTGTCACCCGGCACTTCGGCCGTGCCGGTCAGCGGGCCGCAGGGATGCGAGGTCATCGGGATGGGCGTGCCGTGTCCGGACATGAGGGCTCCTTTTGCGCTATCAGTGCCCCTGCCGATTAGCGAATTGGCGCCGCAGCGTCCAGCCGCAATCACCCGTTGCGGCGGAAGGTCAGGTAGTGCGGCGTGCGGCCTTCACGCAGGGCCTTCTGCTCGTAGCGGGTGGAAATCCAGTCGTCCCACGGCTTGCGCCAGTCTTCGGGCCCCTCGGCCAGCCATTCGAAACCGGCGCGGGGCACCTCCTCGAGCGTCTGGCGGACATAGTCCGGGATGTCGGTCGCCACCCGGAAAATCGCGCCGGGTTTCAGCACACGGGCCAGCGGCTCCAAGTGCTCGGGCGTCACGAAGCGGCGGCGGTGGTGCCGCTTTTTGGGCCACGGGTCGGGATAGAGCAGAAACGCGCGCGAAATGCTGGCATCGGGCAGCACGTCGAACAGGTCGCGCACATCGCCGGGATGCACTGCCAGGTTGGTCACGTCGGCCCGGCGGATCTTGCCCAATAGCATGGCCACGCCGTTGATGAACGGCTCGGCGCCGATGATGCCGATATCGGGGTTCTGCTGCGCCTGATGCACCAGATGCTCGCCGCCGCCGAACCCGACCTCAAGCCATACCGGCTTACCGCCGAACAGCGCGTTCGGGCCGATCGGGGTGCGGTCGGGGTTGCTGTCCCAATCCACAGCGCCGGGCGACAGGGCGGCCAGGTCCTCGGACAGATAGGTCTTTTGGCTGGGCTTCAGGGTCTTGCCTTTGAAGCGGCCATAGAAGTTTCTGCGGGGGCGTTCGGGTGACTGGGTGCTCATGCCGGTGCCCTTACTGCGGCGGCGTTTGCGTTGCAAGGGGCGGGCTGTGCCCGAGAGGCGACCTTCGGAACGGAAAAGGCGCGCCACATCGGACGCGCCTTGCCGTGTTTGGTTTCCCGGTGCTGGCTCAGACAGCCTTTTTCAAGGCCTCAACCAGATCGGTCCGCTCCCAGCTGAAGCCGCCGTCCGCATCCGGCTCGCGCCCGAAGTGCCCATAGGCCGCCGTGCGCTGGTAGATCGGCTTGTTCAGTTGCAGGTGTTCGCGGATGCCGCGCGGAGTCAGGTCCATCACCTGTCCGACCGCCTTCTCGATCTCGGCGTCGGCAACCTGTCCGGTGCCGTGGGTGTCGGCGTAGATCGAAAGCGGCTTGGAAACGCCGATCGCATAGCTCAGCTGGATCGTGCAACGCTCGGCCATGCCGGCGGCCACGACGTTCTTCGCCAGATACCGCGCTGCATAGGCCGCCGACCGGTCGACCTTGGTCGGGTCCTTGCCCGAGAACGCCCCGCCGCCGTGCGGAGCCGCACCGCCATATGTGTCGACGATGATCTTTCGCCCGGTCAGACCAGCATCCCCGTCCGGGCCGCCGATGACGAACTTTCCGGTAGGGTTCACATGCCATTCCGTCTGGTCGCTCAGCCAGCCATCGGGCAGAGATTCGCGGATGTAGGGCTCGACGATCTGGCGAATATCGTCCGAGGTCAGCGCCTCATCCAGATGCTGGGTGGACAGCACGACCGAACTGACACCGACTGGCCGCCCGTCACGGTAGATCACCGACAGCTGCGATTTGGCATCGGGACCCAGAGCGGGCTCGGACCCGTTCTTGCGCACCTCAGCCAGACGGCGCAGGATGGCGTGTGCATATTGGATCGGAGCCGGCATCAGGGCTGGGGTTTCGGTGGTGGCATATCCAAACATGATGCCTTGGTCACCGGCGCCTTCATCCTTGTCAGCAGACGCATCGACCCCTTGGGCGATGTGCGCGGACTGCTCGTGCAACAGGTTCGTCACCTCGACCGTTTCGTGGTGAAACTTGTCCTGCTCGTAACCGATGTCCTTGATGCAAGCGCGGGCGATCTCTTCGATCTTGCCCATGTAGTCCTGCAGTTTTTCCTGATCCGACAGACCGACCTCGCCGCCGATGACCACCCGATCGGTGGTGGCAAAGGTTTCGCACGCGACGCGCGCTTCGGGCTCTTCGTTCAGAAAGGCATCCAGGACCGCATCTGAAATTCGGTCGCACACCTTGTCGGGATGCCCTTCGGAAACCGATTCCGAAGTGAAAATGTAGTTCTGTCGGGACATGAAAGCGCTCCATTAAGATTTCCCCGTCACGCCAGGAAGCCGTTGTGACAGGCATTCGACGGGATACGCCCGAAGAAACAGGGGGTCAATCGGTAATTATGCCCTGCCAAACCGAACGTTGCGCCCAAACAGCAGCAGTAGCACCAACAATAGCCCAAGCGTCGGCCCGTCGCCGGTTCGCGCATACAGTGTCGGAGGCAATGGCGCCGGAAGGTTAGCATCCACGAAACCCGCCTGTCCCAAAGGCAGGGAGGCGATTACGTTGCCATAGGGATCGACCATCGCCGAAACACCGGTATTTGCCGACCGCGCCAGCGGCAGACCCTGTTCGATGGCCCGCATCCTTGCCTGCGCCAGATGCTGGAATGGTCCTGTGCGGGTCCCGAACCAGGCATCATTGGTTATCTGCAGAAGGAAATCCGGGCGCTGCGGTGCCGCCAAGACATCCTGCGGAAAGATCGCCTCGTAGCAGATCAGCGGCAGCGCCAGACCCAGCTTGCCGGCGTTCAGCATCGCCGCTCCGGGCCCGGCGCTGAAGCCACTTCCCGTGGTCGCGGCCATACCGTGTATTCCGAACCTGTCCATCAGATCGCCAAAGGGGACATACTCGCCGAAGGGCACCAGATGATGCTTGTCGTACAGGCCGGTCTGACGCCCCTGCTCGTCGAGGTAGATCATCGAGTTGTAGATGCGCGGCCCGTCTCCGCGTTGGATACCGAGGATGACGGGCGTTCCCTGAGCGGCCTCGGCAATCGCTTCCAGATGGGGACCCGCGCTGCCCAGCCACGCCGGAACCGACGTCTCGGGCCATACGATCAGGTCCGGACGCGGATCGGCGGCAGTAAATTCAATCTGTCGCGCAAAAAACAGCGGGGCAAAAGAAGGGTCCCATTTCTGCTCTTGCGGCGCGTTGGGCTGGACCAGACGAACGATGTGACCGGTCTCTGCAACCCTCGGGCGGTTGCTAGCTTGAACCAGCGCCAAACCGGCAAAGATGACAACTGCCACGACGGGCCAAAGAAACGCCTTGACGTTGCGAGGACCGGCGACGGCAGCGCCCAACGGCAGGGCAAGCAAAAAGGTCGCGGCCCCAAGGCCATATGGACCAACCCATGCCAGGAGTTGCCCGGCCGGGGCATCCACCCAAATCTGTGCCATTCCCGCCCAAGGAAACCCGGTCAGAACGTAGCCGCGTGCCATTTCAACCAGCGACAGGGTAAGGGCCAAAACGATGACCTGCCGCGGCCCCACCTCTCGGGTTCCGCGCGCGAGCCAGAAAGCGCACGCCCAGAACAGGGCCAAGCCAGCAGCCATGAACACAAGCGCAAAAGGGGCCATCCAGGCATAACGCTCAGCGTCGATCTGAAAGGGCTCGATGATCCAGCTCAGGGCATTGGCGAAGTAACCGGTTGCGAAAGCCCAGCCCACCCATGCCGCGCGAGCGCGCGTGGAACTGGCCAGAAACAACGGCGCGACGGATGCAAGCGCAATGCAGGCGATTATCCAATAGCCATACGGCGCCAAGCCAAAGGCCGCCAATGCGCCGAGTATCGCGGCCAGTACCACGCGCAGCCAATGCGGCCACCGTAAGGCAGGATTCATGCAGCCATATCCGGCAGCATCACCCGCAGGCGCTTGATGCGCCGCGGATCCGCGTCGATAACCTCGAACTCGGGGCCTTCGGGGTGCAAAACCACCTCACCGCGGGCTGGAACCCGCCCCGACAGCATGAAGACGAGCCCGCCCAGGGTCTCGATCTCTTCCTCGTCCACATCCTCGTGGCTGGTCAGCGACCGGCCAATTTCGGCCTCGAAATCCTCAAGCGGTGCTTTTGCCTGAACGATATAGCACCCGGGCTTTTCTTGCACCCACAGCTGATTTTCGTCGGCGTCATGCTCATCGGCGATTTCTCCGACGACCTGTTCGATCAGATCTTCGATCGTGACAAGCCCGTCGACGCCACCATATTCATCGATCACCAACGCCATGTGGCGACGCTCGGTCTGCATCTTGGTCAGCAAAACACCGATCGGCATCGAGGGCGGGACAAACAGCAGCGGGCGGAGCATCGAGATCAGATCAAATTCCGCCGACCCACCGTTGAACCCATGCGTCAGCGCAAAATCCTTGAGGTGAACAAAGCCCAGCGGCGTGTCCAGCGTCCCCTCGTAGACAGGTATTCGCGACAGACCGCTATCCCTGAAGACCTGGGCCAGTTCCTCTTTGGTGATGGTCGAAGGCACTGACACGATATCGGCGGAAGGAATTGCCACATCCTCGACCCGCATGCGCCGCAGATTGATCATGCCGCGTGGCTGAGGGGTCACGGCCTCATTCCCGTTCACGACGACTTCGGCGTCATCCTCGGCGGAAGAAAAAGCATCAAGAATACGAGAGAAAAGCCCGCTTTTCTCTTTGGTTTCATCGCTGCTCTGCGAGTGCGCGCTCTGCGCCGCTCCAGAACTGCCGTCAATATCGCCCATTTTCCTGTTCCAATAGATCGGGCACCAAGGCCCACATTACTCATTATATGGGTCATCAATACCCATTTTGCCAAGTATCTCGACCTCGGCACGTTCCATCAAAGTGGCGTCAAGGTCACGAATGTGATCATAACCCAGCAAATGCAACACTCCGTGAACCAGCAAATGGGTCACGTGGTCATCCATGGATTTCCCGGCTTCCTGAGCCTCGCGCCAGCAAGTGTTATACGAGATCGCAATGTCTCCAAGCGCGATGTCACCCGTGAAATCCGGCTGGGGCACGAGCGGTGTGCCGCCGGGCTGATATGCAGCAAGGTCCTCGGCGGGCCAGCTCAGCACATTCGTCGGCGCAGGTTTTTCACGAAATTCAGCGTTCAACTCGGCAATCCGGGCGTCGTCGCAGCCCAGCACGCTGACTTCACACAAATCGGCATCCACACCGCAATGCGCCAGCGTCGCGGCCACGGCCTTGCGCGCCAACGGCTCAATACCCTGCCAACGCGGGTCTTCGATCGTGATTTCCAAGTTCATCTCGTGACGCTCCGAGGCCGATTTGCCCAGGTCCGACGGTTCAACCCGTTTCCCGGCCCGAGTCGGCCTCATACGCCTCGATGATCGCGGCGACAAGCGGATGGCGCACCACGTCCTTGGATGTGAAGTAGTTGAAGCTGATATTCGGGATCGTCTTCAGCAGCCGCTCTGCATCCGCAAGCCCCGAAGCCACGCCGCGCGGCAGATCCACCTGCGACCGGTCGCCGGTGATCACCATCCGGCTACCCTCGCCCAAGCGCGTCAGGAACATCTTCATCTGCATCGTCGTGGCGTTCTGGGCCTCGTCCAATACAACGAAGGCATTGGCCAGTGTCCGCCCGCGCATGAACGCCAGCGGGGCGATTTCGATCCGCTTTTCCTCGATCAGCTTGGCCAGTTGCTTGCCAGGCAGAAAGTCATTCAACGCGTCGTACAGCGGCTGCATATACGGATCGACCTTGTCTTTCATGTCTCCGGGCAGGTAACCCAGCTTTTCGCCGGCTTCGACGGCTGGGCGGCTGAGGATGATTCGATCCACATGTCCGCCAATGAACATCGACACACCCACGGCCACGGCAAGGTAGGTCTTGCCCGTTCCCGCCGGGCCGATGCCGAAGGCGAGTTCGTTGTTGAACAACGACTGCACATAAGCCTTTTGCGCGTCAGTACGGGGTTCGACCAGCTTTTTGCGGGTTTTGATTTCGACAGTTCCACCCTTGAACATTTCAAGCTGGTCGCCATCACGCGAGCCGGTTCCGGCTTCGGAATTGCCCATCCGCAATTCGCGATCAACGTCGGCAGCTTCGACGTCGCGCCCGCCTTCCAGCCGGGTGTAGAGAGCCTGCAAAACCTCGATCGCCTGCTTCTGAAGCTCGTCTTCGCCCATGACGACCAGTTGGTTGCCGCGGCGCACGATCTGAACGGACAGTTTCCGCTCGATCTCGGCCAGATTGCGGTCGTATTCGCCGCAAAGATCAATCAACAATCGGTTGTCAGGGAATTCAACAAATGCCTCGTTCGCGGGCATTTCATCTTGCGGTGGGGTAAGGGCACCGATGGCCAATCCGTTCTCCTGTCTTGGCGTTGTCACCCCAAGCGTAGACAACAAGAGTCGGTCGGCGCAAGCCACAGATTCAAAAATCTGAGCAACTGATCGCAAATCGGTCAGGCGGAAAGGAATTCACGGCCCGGCGCAATGAAATCTCAGGCCGGAATCCGCCCTTGGGATCAGAACTTGTAGTTCAACCCGACGCGAATCCCCTGGTAGCTGGGCGTGGATTTGGTCGAGAACCCCGAGCCAAAATCGACGACCTTCGACTGGAACTGCACATATTCGAATTCGCCGGTGACGGACCAATTGTCGTTCAACTGATGCTCGGCCCCGATGCTGGCAACGAATCCGTTGCGTCGGTCATCGCTTGCGAAAGACTGAGTGGTGCCGCCGCTGGACAGGCTGTTGGTCGTTTCGATTTCACCCTGAACGAACCCGACGGTAACGAAATACAGAACCGAACCGCTGGGGTTGGTCAGCCCGTTCTTGAACCGCAGCGACAGCACATCCGATATCTCGGAACCTCCCTGAACGGTCGTGGTGCCTATCTGCGTGGTGACACTGTCATCCAGCGAAGCGAAATCGTAACCGATCTCGAAACCGTAGACGTAATCGCGCCCGCCACGGGCAGGCAGAACACCGCGCCAACCGCCCCGTATCCCGCCGTAGGCACCGCTCAGGTCAAGTTTGCCGATGGGAAAGGTGCCCGCATTGGTGGCCAGCCCGAACTGGTCTGTTCCGCCTGATCCATACCCGGCGCTGAACCCCAGATAAAAGGCGCTGACGTCTTTGGAATAACGCTCCGGCCCCAACACGACCGGATCGGAAACGGCGCCGTCCAAATCCCCCGCATGAGTGGGAATACCTGCGCTGGCGGCCAGCAATAGGCCGGCCAGAACACGGCCCACCCCTGTTTGTCGAATACCTGCCTGACGTGTCACTCGTACCCTCCATTGCGGTGCCCGCGCGATCCGAAGCCCCGCCGATGCAAAGCCCGTAGGCCACCTGAAACACGGCCCCGAGAATTCTGGCTATTCTCCGACCATAGTTCCAAGCGATAAATCAAGGGTAAATTTTGGAAACAAACGCCACGAGTGTTGCGTGAGCGGTGAACCGCGCCCTGTCACAGCACCTCGCCGGCAAGTGAATTGGCGCCCGAGGCCGTGATCCGGACGTTGCGAAGATCTCCCGCCGAAAGATCGGCTCCGGAAACGTGGACGGCATGCAGATACTCGGACTTGCCAACCATCTGTCCGGCCAAACGCCCGGGTTTCTCAAACAGAACCCGGACTGTCCGACCAACCATCGCATCCTGGATCTCGCGCTGGTGCCGGGTGATCAGAGCCTGCAAGCGTTGCAGACGGTCGTCAGCTTCCTGTGGATCGACCTGCGGACGCTCGGCCGCGGGCGTGCCCGGCCGGGTCGAATACTTGAACGAATACGCATAGCCATAGCGGACCTGCTCGACCAGATCCAACGTGGCCTGGAAATCCTCTTCGGTTTCTTCGGGGAAGCCCACGATGAAATCGCCCGACATCAGGATATCGGGGCGCGCTTCCCGGATCCGCTCGATCAGACGCAGATAGCTTTCGGCGGTGTGGCTGCGGTTCATCCGCTTGAGGATCCTGTCCGACCCCGATTGCACCGGCAGGTGCAGATAGGGCATCAGCTTTTCGCAGGTTCCGTGCGCCTCGATCAGGTCGTCGGTCATGTCGTTGGGATGCGAGGTGGTGAACCGGATGCGCTCCAGCCCATCGATCTTGTTCAATTCCCAGATCAACCCGGCCAGGGTCATGTCGCCATCAGGTCCGGCCCCGTGATAGGCGTTGACGTTCTGGCCAAGGAGCGTGATCTCGCGCACGCCGCGCTCGACCAGTTCCTGCGCCTCGCGCAGGATGCGGTCGGCGGGGCGGCTGACCTCGGCCCCGCGGGTATAGGGCACGACGCAGAAGGCGCAGAACTTGTCACAACCCTCCTGCACGGTCAGAAACGCCGTCGGGCCGCGTTTGGCCTTGGGGCGGTTCTTGAGTTTCTCGAACTTGTCCTCTTCGGGGAATTCGGTATCCAACGCCTTTTCGCCCGCACGCGCTTTGGCTTCCAGTTCGGGCAGGCGGTGGTAGCTTTGCGGGCCGACGACCAGATCGACCAGCGGCTGCCGGCGCATGATCTCTTCGCCCTCAGCCTGCGCCACACAGCCCGCCACGCCGATCTTCAGATCGGGTTTTTCGGCCTTCAACCCCTTGAAGCGGCCCAGTTCGGAATACACCTTCTCGGCCGCCTTTTCGCGGATATGGCAGGTGTTCAGCAGGATCATGTCCGCATCTTCGGGCGACTGCGTTTCCACATAGCCCTGCCCGCCCAACGCCTCGGACATGCGTTCGCTGTCATAGACGTTCATCTGACAGCCATAGGTCTTGATATACAGCTTTTTCGGTTCGGACATGGGCTGGGCCTTTTGCGTTCGCTGGACCGGCGTCATCTATACGCATCGAACGCCGCTTGCAATGCTGGCGCAATTACCCGAATTTGACGGATATTTCCAGCAAGGCAGGCTACACGCGGGCAATGAAATACGAATCCCTCGACCACTTTCTGAAATCGGGCCGGGCAGCGTTGACCAAGGGGCCGGTCGCATTGGTTTTCGCCGAAGACGATGTCGAGCTTGATGGGACCCTGCGCCATCACTTGGACTTGGGGTTCAATTCCGTGATCGTATTTGCACCGGCCCAGTTTTCGATCCTGCCTGAAATCTTGGACCGGGTGCACCGGGTCACGATGCGCTGCTCGCCCAGAAACGTGGTGTTTGACACCATTAATCGCGTCATTCAGACGGCGCCGAACATCTGGCTGTACTACTGCTACAACTCGGAATACCTGTTCTTTCCGTTCTGCGAAACGCGCACGGTCGCAGAGATGCTGGCCTTTCACGCCGAGGAGCGGCGCGACGCGATGCTCTGCCACGTGATCGACATCTACGCCGACGACCTGTCCGCCTATCCCAACGGCGTGGCTCCGGATCATGCGATGCTGGACAGCACTGGATATTATGCTCATTCCCGGCACGACCGATCGGGACAACCGCTGGAGCGTCAATTGGATATGTCGGGTGGCCTGCGTTGGCGGTTCGAGGATCACATCCCGTATGAACGGCGCCGGATCGACCGGATCGCGCTGTTCAAAAGCTGCAAGGGTCTGACCCTCCAACCCGATCACACCATTAACGAGCCCGAGTACAACACCTATGCCTGTCCCTGGCATCACAACCTGACGGCCGCAATCTGTTCGTTCCGCGCCGCCAAAGCGCTGAAAAGCAACGCGGGATCGACCTTTGATATTCCCAGTTTCCGCTGCCCGTCCTCGGTTCCTTTCCAATGGAACTCGCACCAGTTGCTGGACCTTGGCCTGATGGAACCCGGCCAGTGGTTCTGAGGGGGCCGGAACGGCTCAGCGATTGAGCAGGACCGGGAACCAGTCCTCGCGCAGTCGTTGCCCAGCCCGCATGTCATGCCCCGGAAACGGCGGCGACGTCCGGCCCGGACGCTCGACATACCGGGCGTCATCCCCGACCAGCCGCAGCGAGAAGGCGCGGCGCCGGCTGTCGGACTGGTTTCCTCGGGCACCGTGCAGGGTTCGAAAGTTGAAGGCGACCGCATCGCCGGGTTCCATGTCGAACTCAACGATCCGCATCCCTTCGGCCTCGGGGTCTGGCACCGCGATGTACTGGCCCTCGTCAGGAAAGAAACCCTCTTCCGAAACCCAGCGCGTCGGCAACACTTCCTTTTCCCACAGATGCGACCCGGCCACGCACCGCAGAGTCGCCTGCGTCACCGGGTCGAGCGGCGACCAGAAGCTTATCGTCTTACGCCCTTCCACAAAGTAATAGGGTCCATCCTGATGCCACGGCGTGGCCATCGAGGTGCCGGGTTCCTTGACCAGAACGTGGTCGTGGAACATCTGGACCGAACGGGACTCCATCAGGTCGGCAGCGACCTCGGCAACCGGAGAGGCTTGAATGACCTGCCGAAACTCGGGGATACGAGACCAGTTACAGTAGTCGTCAAAGAAACGGCCGGTTTCGCCTTCTTTCTTGTTTTCCGACGCATATGGCCCGGGATCAGCCATGTTGCGTGCCACCCCTTCCCGCAAGGCATCGACGTGATCGGCGAACAGGCCCTTGACCAGAACAACCCCGTCATTGCGATAGGTTTCGATCATCTCCGGGGAAACAAGAGGGTGTGGCATTTCGGTCTCCGTCATTTGCTGAGGCCGATTTGCACATGTCTGGCACCCCTGTTCAAATCATATCTTTCAAAATAAGCATTAACTCCATGTTATATATCACCTTGCGCCAGTACGAATATGTTTGCGCCATTGGGCGACACGGAAGCCTGTCCGCCGCGGCACAGCACCTGAACGTTTCGCAACCTGCGCTTTCAAACGCGCTGACCCGGGTCGAAGAACACCTGGGCCACCCACTGTTCTCGCGCCGACGCGGCGCGGCAATGTCGCTGACGCCTCAGGGGCGCAAGTTCATCGACAAGGCCGAAGCCTTGCTGACGAGCGCTGCCCGGATCGAAGAGGCGAAAGCCCTGGTTGCCGGAACAAGCCGTTTGAAGTTGGGCTGCTTTGTGGATCTTGCGCCGTTCCTGCTGGCGCGGGCAATGCAGACGATCAGGGACGCCCTTCCCGATATCGTTCTGACCAACGGTGTTGACACTTTCGAAGGCTTGATCAGCGGATTGACCGACGGCCGTTTCGATCTGGCGCTCACCTATGATCTGGGCCTCGATGCCGGTTTCTCACGCCACAAGCTGCTGGACAGTACGCCAAACGCGCTGGTCAATCCTGCGCACCCTTTGGCCGGGCAAGGCAGCGTTTCACTTGCCGAGCTTGAGCAATACCCGCTCATCCTGTCCAAAGAAGGTCTGTCAGCGCAGCATGTCCTGGGCTTGTTCCGGCGTCATGGGCTGCACCCCAGCGTGTCCTACCGCGCGGAATCGCTCGAGATCCAACGCAGTCTTGCGGCCCATGGCGAAGGGGTGGGCATCAGCTATGCCAGCCCGCAAAACGGCCTCAGCTATGATCGGATGCCGCTGCTGAGCCTGCCGATCACCGACCCCGATGCAACCGAGGCCGTGATTCTGGCTCGTCACGGCATCGGCCCTGCGGACACGACAGTCGCTGCTGCTGAACAGGCTCTGGTTAGGTCGCTTGGGAAACTGTGATCAGCGCTTTTTGCGCAGCCGGATGACAACGTCCACCGACGCGATCTCGACCCCGGCCGGTGCTTCGGGCAGACGCTGGATAACCAGTTGGTCGGACGGCGCGTCGCTCAGGCGGCCCTCGTCCTCCCAGAAGAAATGCGGGTGGTCATGGGTGTTGGTGTCGAAATAGCTTTTTGAGCCGTCCACGGTGATTTCCTGCAAAACGCCGGCATCGCAAAAGGCCCGCAGAGTATTGTAGACCGTTGCAAGGGACACGGCGTCGCCCTTGTTCTTGGCCGACTCGAACAGGCTTTCGGCGGTGACATGTCGGTGGCGGCCATCGCCCACCAGCAATTCGGCCAAGGCAACACGCTGGCGCGTCGGGCGCAGCCCGGCGTCAACCAACCAGTTCGTAGCGATGTCCCGGCTTTGAGCTGTCATGAAACCATTACCCAATTTCCCCTGCCCCAATATATAAGTGCCGACCACCACCAATTTCAAATGAAATTCATTCGCAACCAACGGCTCCGGCAGGCCGGATGTGTTCGGGTGGTCTTGCAGGACCTTGCAAACGGGTGATAGACGAGGCCAGATTGAATAAACAGACCCCTGGCAGGAGACGCGGCAGAATGGCCCAATTCCCAAGCAGCTTTGACAAGGACGACCTGCTGAAATGCGCCCGCGGCGAACTCTTCGGCCCCGGAAATGCTCAGCTTCCGGCTCCCCCGATGCTGATGATGGACCGCATCACCGACATTTCAGGCGACGGCGGCGCGCACGGCAAGGGGCATGTCGTGGCGGAATTCGACATCATACCGGACCTTTGGTTCTTCGATTGCCACTTTCCAGGAAACCCGATCATGCCGGGTTGTCTGGGTCTTGACGGACTGTGGCAGCTGACTGGTTTCAACCTCGGCTGGCGTGGCTGGCAGGGTCGCGGCTATGCGCTGGGTGTGGGCGAAGTGAAACTGACAGGCATGGTGCGCCCCGACCGCAAGATGCTGACCTATTACGTGGACTTCACCAAGGCAGTCCAGACCCGCCGCCTGACCATGGGTGTGGCGGATGGCCGGGTCGAAGCGGATGGCGAAGTCATCTATCAGGTCAAGGACATGAAGGTTGCATTGTCGGAAAGCTGACCCCAGCTGACTGACAGTCAACAGGGAATGGAACACAGGAGAACGCAAATGCGTCGCGTCGTCGTCACCGGTTTGGGGGTTGTCTCTTCCATCGGGAACAATGCCCAAGAGGTTCTGGCCTCGCTCAAGGCGGGTAAGTCCGGCATCGAGGCCAGCGAGCAGATGGTCGAGCACGGCTTCCGCAGCCAGGTTGCAGGGACGCTCAAGATCGATGTGTCGGAACAGGTCGACAAGCGCACTTTGCGGTTCATGGGGCCAGGCGCCGCGTATGCCCATATCGCGATGAGCCAGGCAATCGCTGACGCGGGGCTGAGCGAAGATCAGGTCGTCAATCCGCGTACGGGTCTTGTTGCCGGGTCCGGTGGCCCTTCCACCAGCGCCATGCTGACGGCGCACCAGACCGTTCTGAAAACCGGCGCAACCAAGCGCATCGGACCGTTTGCCGTTCCGAAATGCATGTGCTCGACGATCTCGGCCAACCTGGCGACCGCGTTCAAGATCAAGGGCATCAACTACTCGATCACCTCGGCCTGTTCCACGTCGCTGCATTGCATCGGAAACGCGGCCGAGCAGATCATGCTGGGCAAACAGGACGTGATGTTCGCCGGTGGCGGCGAAGAACTGGATTGGACCCTGTCCTGCCTGTTCGATGCGATGGGCGCGATGTCCTCGAAATACAACGACACGCCCGAAAAAGCCTCGCGCGCGTTTGATCAGAACCGCGACGGATTCGTGATCTCGGGCGGCGGCGGCATCGTCGTTCTGGAAGAGCTGGAACATGCTCTGGCCCGGGGCGCGAAGATCTATGCCGAGGTGACGGGCTATGCCGCAACCTCGGACGGGCACGACATGGTCGCGCCCTCGGGAGAAGGTGGAGAGCGCGCGATGCGCCTGGCCTTGTCCACCCTGCCCGAAGGCCGCAAGGTCGGCTACATCAACGCGCACGGGACCTCGACACCGGTCGGGGATGTGGGCGAAGTCGAAGCCGTCCGCCGGATTTTCGGCGAGGGCAATGTGCCGCCGATCTCCTCGACCAAGTCGATGACCGGCCACGCTCAGGGTGCTGCCGGCGCGCTCGAGGCGATTTTCTGCCTCTTGATGCTGCAGCATGATTTCATTGCGCCGTCGATCAATGTCGACACGCTGGCCGAAGGCATCCAGCCCGGCGAAATCGCAACTGAGGTTGTTGAAAACGCAGGTTTGGACAGTGTCATGACCAACAGCTTCGGCTTTGGTGGCACCAACGGTTCCATGATTCTGTCCAAGTATAACGGGTGATTATGATGTCGGATTCTATGAAGGGTAAGCGCGGGCTGATCATGGGCGTCGCCAATGATCGGTCGATCGCCTGGGGCATTGCCAAGGCCATGCACGAGGCAGGCGCTGAACTGGCATTCACCTACCAGGGCGAGGCTTTCGGAAAACGGCTGGAACCGCTTGCGCAGAGCCTGGGCAGCGACTTCATGGTCGATGCGGACGTGACCGATGACGCATCGCTGGACCGGGCATTCGAAGAACTGGCCGCCCGTTGGCCAACGATTGATTTCCTCGTCCACGCCATCGCCTACTCGGACAAGACCGAGCTGACCGGGCGATTCCTGAACACCACGCGGGCGAATTTCAAGCACTCGCTGGATGTCTCGGCCTATTCATTCATCGAAGTGGCCCGTCGCGCCTATCCGATGATGAAGGAAAACGGCGGGACGCTGCTCACGCTGACCTATCAGGGTTCGAACAAGGTCGTGCCGAACTACAATGTCATGGGTGTTGCAAAGGCTGCTCTGGAATCGGCGACGCGCTATCTTGCGAATGATCTGGGCCCCGACGGGATCCGGGTCAACGCTATCTCGCCCGGGCCTATGAAAACCCTGGCCGGCGCGGCCATCGGGGGGGCTCGCAAGACCTACAAGTTTTGCGACCAGAACGCCCCGCTGCGATCGAATGCTACGCTCGAAGCGGTTGGCGGCACGGCCGTTTACCTTGCGTCGGACGCAGGGGCCTGCACCACCGGTGAAATCATTCGCGTAGACGGCGGTTTCCACATCTTGGGAATGCCTCAGCCCGACTTCATGTGACGCGATCTTTCCCTGTCGTTGCCAAGATTTTACCAAACTTCCGCGGCAGGGATATCACATGAGCAAACTAGACCGGATAATCGCGACCAATTCGCGTGCATCTCACTCTCGTCGCAAGACCGGAGTGCTCAGCAGCCGCGCGCGAACGCTGCTGCTGACCCTGACGACATTGTTGGTATTGTGGATCTTCTATACCCAACCGCAGCTTCGCGAGGCGGTTGGGTCATTGTTGGGCGGCTGAACGCGCGCTGATCAGTTGATCGAAACGACCTCGATGTCGAAGATCAGATCCTGGCCCGCCAGCGGATGGTTTGCGTCCAGGGTCACGGTTTCTTCGTTGGCGTCCACCACCGTCACAGGCAGCGCCTGACCATCGGGGGTCTGCATCTGCAGCTGGGTGCCGGGGTCCAGCGGGATGTCGTCCGGGATGCCTTCGCGCGGGACGTCCTGGCGCATAGCGGGATTGATCGGCCCATAGGCGTCCTGACAATCCACTTCGACCCGCTTCTTCTCGCCGATTTCCATACCCGGCAGAGCGGCGTCCAGACCGGGAATGATCTGGCCGGACCCCACGGCGAACTCAAGTGGATCGCGTCCTTCCGAGCTGTCGAAAACGTTGCCGTCCCGCAAAGTTCCAGTGTAGTGAATGCGAACCGTGTCGCCTTGTTTGATCGCGGTCATGACTGTCTCCGACCTGAGTTTGGAATGAGCGGTCCAACCTAGAGACTGACCCGGCAATGTAAACCCTTTTACGCTTTAACCCGCGCATGGCCTGTGCCAACCTGCCCCGGAAGATGGGGAGAGGCAGATGGCGATCACAACCTGCGTTTTCGATGCGTACGGAACCCTTTTCGACGTGGCCGCAGCCGCGCGTCAGGCGGCCGCCGAACCGGGCCAGGATGCGCTGCGTGACAAGTGGCCTGAACTGGCCAACCACTGGCGGTTGAAACAGCTGCAATACACGTGGCTGCGTGCTGTGGCGGACGCACATGCCGATTTCTGGGACGTAACGCAGGATGGCCTGGACTGGGCGCTCGAGGCGACAGGCCTGCAGGGGGACCCAGCGCTGCGGCAGAGACTGCTGGACCTGTATTGGGAACTGCAGGCCTATCCCGAGGTTCCGGCCATGCTGAAGGCGCTCAAGGATGGCGGGATGCAGACCGCAATCCTGTCAAACGGATCGCCGCCCATGCTGGAAGGCGCGGTCAGATCTGCGGGTATCGGCGGCGTATTGGACGACATACTGTCAGTCGAAAGCGTCGGCGTCTTCAAACCGCATGCCCGGGTCTATGATCTTGTGTGCGACCGTTTCGGGTGCGAACGATCGAACGTTCTGTTCGTCAGCTCGAATGGTTGGGACGCCGCCGGAGCCAGCGGGTACGGGTTCGTTACGGCCTGGGTCAACCGCGCCGGCGAGCCGATGGACCGCTTGCCGTGGACCCCGGCGCATGTCCTGTCCGACCTGACCTCGATTCCGGAACTGGCAGGCGTTTGATGCCACAATTCACGACGTCTGACGGTCTGCGCCTGACCTACGAAGATACAGGCAGCGGCAAGCCGCTGCTGTGCCTTGCCGGCCTGACCAGAAACAGCCGGGATTTTTCCTTCTTCACGCCGTACGCCAACGGACTGCGTGTCATTACGATGGACTATCGGGGGCGCGGAGACTCGGATTTTGATCCGGATTATCGCAACTATACCGTTCCGCGCGAGGCACAGGACGTGATCGAGTTGTTGGATCATCTGAAGCTCCATCGGGCCAGCATCCTTGGCACCTCGCGTGGCGGGTTGATTGCCATGACCCTCGCCGCAATTCGCCCCGAACGTCTGAGTGCCGTCATTTTGAATGATGTGGGCCCCGTAATCGAACCGTCGACCATCGGGCGCATCATGGATTATGTCGGCAAGGCTCCTGCCGCAACAACGCTGGAACAGGCCGCTTTTGCGCTGAAACAGGCAATGGACCCGCAGTTTCCGGGCGTATCGATTGAAACCTGGAGAAAGCAGGCCGCATTCCAGTACGAAGAAACCGGCACCGGCCTGCGGTTGCGCTATGACCCCGCATTGAGAACCGCGTTGCAAGAACAGATTGCAGCGGGCCCGCCCGCTGATTTGTGGCCATTGTTCGAAGCCCTGAACCCGCTTCCCACCGGAGTGATCCGTGGGGCGAACTCGGACTTGCTTAGCGCCCAGACACTTGCAGAGATGCACCGGCGTCATGCGGGGTTGATTTCGGCCGAAGTGCCCGACCGGGGCCATGTTCCTTTTCTGGACGAACCGCAGTCCATAACCGTCATTCGCAAGGTACTGGATTTGATATGAGCACAATTGACCTGATCGAAGCCGCTGCCGTGCGCCTGCAAGGGCACGCGCGCGAAACCCCGATCCTCACATCGCCGTTTCTGGACGAACTTGCCGGGCGGCGCGTTCTGGTCAAGCCCGAGTGTCTTCAACACACTGGAAGCTTCAAGTTTCGCGGCGCGTGGTCTGCGATTTCCGCCCTGGATGCCGAGGCTCGCAAACGCGGGGTCATCGCGTATTCATCAGGCAACCACGCGCAGGGCGTGGCGCATGCGGCTACACTTCATGGTGTTCAGTCCGTCATTATCATGCCGTCCGACGCGCCGGCTCTGAAAATCAAAAACACCCGAGCTTTGGGCGCCGAGGTCATACTTTATGATCGCTCCAATGAAAGCCGCGAAGAGATCGGCGAGGCGTTGTCCCGGGAGCGCGGTCTTACGTTGATCCGCCCGTATGACGAACCGCAGGTGATCGCCGGTCAGGGTACCGTCGGCCTCGAGGTGGCGCGGCAGGCGCGCGATCTCGGCGTGACCGACGCCGATGTTCTGGTATGCTGTGGTGGCGGTGGACTGACCTCAGGCGTGGCACTTGCCTTGGGAAAACATGCGCCGGGTCTCAGGGCACGCCCCTGCGAGCCCGAAGGATTCGACGATGTCAAAAGATCCCTGGCCTCGGGGTCCGTTCAGACCAACAACGCAGCCGCAGGCAATATCTGCGACGCGATCCTGACACCGCGGCCCGGTGATATCACCTTCCCGATCCTCCGTCGCCTCTGCGGACCGGGATTGGCGGTATCCGAAGACGAGGCTCTCCGCGCCATGGCCTTGGCGTTCCTGCGCCTCAAGGTCGTTCTGGAACCGGGTGGGGCAGTCTCGTTGGCGTCGGCGTTGTTCCGCAAGGACGAGATCCAGGGCGACGCCGTTATCGTCGTGGCATCGGGCGGGAATGTCGATCCGCAGGTCTTTGCCCGCGCGTTGGAATTCCTTACCTGACAACGGGTTAGGACAGATGCAATAAATCGCGGCGTAAACTGTCGGAATGATCGCAGCAAAAAAGGCTGACCAGATGCACATCGCTGATTTCGGAGATGTTCAGATTCACTATCGCTTGGACGGTGACCCGGATGGTCCACCTCTGGTCTTTGCCAATTCGTTGGGCACCGACATGCGCTTGTGGGACCCCGTGCTGCCTCTGCTCCCCAAAGGTCTGCGCATCATCCGCTATGACAAGCGGGGGCACGGCCTGTCCTCGCAACCGGATGGTCCCTATTCGATGGGAAGTCTGGTGCGCGATGCCGAGCGGCTCCTGGACTTTCTCGAGGTGCGGGATTGCGTCTTCGTCGGCCTGTCGATCGGCGGAATGATCGCGCAGGGGCTGGCCGTCAAGCGGATGGATCAGATCCGGGCGATGGTCCTGTCCAACACGGCCGCCAAAATCGGGACGCCCGCCATGTGGGCCGATCGGATGGCCGCCGTTCGTGCAGGTGGGATCGAGGCGCTGGCCGACGCAACCATGGAGCGCTGGTTTTCGAAAGCATTTCGGGAAACCCCCGATGTCGAGCTATGGCGCAATATGATGGTACGCCAACCGGTGCAGGGGTATCTGGGCTGCTGCTCCGCCATCTCGGGCACGGATTTCTATACGCCAACCAGCGGGCTCAGACTGCCGACGCTGGGAATTGCGGGCTCGGAAGATGGCTCGACCCCTCCCGATTTGGTGCGCGAAACCGTCGACCTGATCCCCGGCTCCCGGTTCGAGCTGATCCGCAAGGCCGGGCACCTGCCCTGCGTCGAGCGGCCCGAGGTCTACGCCGAGCTGCTGAACGCTTTTCTGCGAGAAACCGGACATATCTGAAGGAGGTCACGGTGGCGGAATTTCTTCTTGTTCACGGGTCTTGCCACGGCGCATGGTGCTGGCGCGATCTGATACCGGAACTTGAGAATCTGGGGCATTCGGTCCGGGCGATCGACCTGCCCAGTCATGGATCGGACCCGACCCCAGTATCCGAGGTCACGCTCGAGACGTGTCGAGATGCGGTGTTGAATGCCACGACCCCGCAAACGATTCTTGTCGGCCATTCCTGGGGCGGCTACCCGATCAGTGCGGCCGCCGAATTCGCCTCAGATCGGATGCGAGCCCTGATCTATGTCTGCGCCTACGTGCCGGTCTCCGGGCTGTCGATGATAGAAATGCGCCGGCGTGCACCAAGACAGCTGATTGGCGATGCGGTCGAGAAATCGGCAGACGGACTGTCCTACAGCGTGTTGCCGGATCGGGTGCAATCTCTCTTCTATCACGACTGTCCGGCCGACGTTGTCACCTATGCCCTGGCCCGCCTGTGCCCGCAGGCCATCCGCCCGCAGGACACGCCGTTGGACCTGAGCGAGCGTTTTGACGGAATTCCCAAGGCCTATCTCCGCACCATGGATGACCGGACGATTCCAACTGAGTACCAGGAAGAGATGAGCCATTGCGCGCCGCCCGAATTGCGCCTGACGATCGACAGTTCCCATTCTCCATTCTTCTCGCATCCCGCGGATCTGGCTCGACACCTGAACGAAATCGCCACCCGCGTCTGAGATCCGGCCCGGCCAAGGCTGACGTGCCGTCAGTCGAGAATTTCGCCTCGATCACAAAAGACCGGGTTACAACACGACAGGCGGGCGACTAAGGTCCTGCAAAATAAGTCATTCGTGCGGTTTCATGCGTCTTCCTTTTCTGTTCGTTCTCGGCACTGTCATGATCGATGCCATGGGCATCGGACTGGTCATGCCGATCATGCCTCAGCTGATCGTCGAGGTTCAGGGCGGCTCTCTGGCATCGGCAGCCATCTGGGGCGGGATCCTCAGCACGGCCTTTGCCGCGATGCAATTCCTGTTCGGTCCGGTGCTGGGCAACCTGTCGGATGCTCACGGACGCCGCGCGGTCTTGCTGGTTTCCCTGTTTGTCATGAGCCTGGACTACGTGGTCATGGCCATGGCCGGCAGCATCTGGCTGCTGCTGATCGGCCGCATCGTGGGTGGCATCACGGCGGCCACCCACTCTACCGCAGCGGCCTTTATGGCGGACGTTTCGAAACCTCATGAAAAGGCCGCCAATTTCGGTCTTATCGGAGCAGCTTTTGGTGTGGGTTTCGTCCTCGGCCCTTTGATGGGCGGATTGCTGAGCGAATACGGAACCCGCGCCCCGTTCTGGGCGGCTGCCGGATTGTCATTTGCGAATTTCCTGCTGGGCCTCGCGGTTATGCCTGAGACGGTAACGGACAAAAACCGCCGCGGATTCCGCTGGCACCGCGCGCGTCCTGATAGCGCATTGCGGGCCATCGCCGCCCTGCCCGGCATCCGACCGTTGCTGTGGGTATACTTTTTGTACTCGGTATCGATCTACGTCTATCCCGCCATCTGGTCATACTTCACGACCGAGCGTTTCGGTTGGTCACCGCAGATGATCGGGTTGTCACTCGCGGTCTACGGATTGGGCATGGCGGCGGTTCAGGGCGGGTTGATCCGCCCCGCCACCCGCCACTTGGGAGAGCGGACCACGATTGTTTGGGGCATGATCTTCGAGATCGTCAGCTTTCTGGCCCTGGGTTTTCTCACAAACGGCACGATTGCGTTGATGCTGATTCCGATCACCGCACTGGGCGCCGTCGTGACGCCAGCCCTTCAGGCACAGATGTCACGCGCAACACCGGATTCGCAGCAGGGAGAGCTTCAGGGGGTTCTGGCCGCGCTCCACGCGCTGTCGATGGTGATCTCCCCGTTGGTGATGACCACCGTTTTCGCCCAATTCGCGCGCGTTGATGCAGCATTCTACCTTCCAGGAGCCCCGTTCCTGTTGGCATTGCTGCTGATGCTGGCCGGATTCGTCATGTTTCTGCGCGCACATCCCAGCGAAACGTAACAACGACACGGGAATGACGGTTTCAGCCTTGCGGACCGCAGATTCCCGCGTCACCGTGGCCCAAACCAAACGAGGGATCCATGCAGACCATCAAAGCCGCCGTATGCCGCGCCTTCAACGAACCGCTTGTCATCGAAGACATCCAGATCGCGCCGCCCGGCATGGGCGAGGTCGAGGTCACGTTGGATGCGGTGGCGATCTGCCATTCCGACATCACCTATGCCAGCGGCGCCTGGGGCGGCTTTCTGCCCGCCGTCTACGGGCACGAGGCCGCTGGCGTGGTCTCGGCCGTCGGCGATGCAAGCGGCGGTTTCAAGGTGGGCGATGCGGTCGTGGTGACCCTGATCCGCGCCTGCGGGTCTTGCCCGTCCTGCGCCAGCGGCAAGCCGGTGATCTGCGAAACGCCCTATGATACCGTCAAGGGCCCGCTGCGCACAGCGGACGGTGGGCCGCTGGAACAAGCGATGGCCTGTGGCGCCTTTGCCGAAAAGGTCGTGGTCAGCCACCGCCAGATCGTCAAGATACCCGACGCGATGCCCAAGGACGTGGCCAGCCTACTGTCCTGCGGGGTGATCACCGGCGTGGGGGCGGCGGTCAACGCCGCGCAGTTGCGCCCGGGTCAGGATGTCGTGGTCATCGGTGCTGGCGGTGTGGGCCTGAACTCCATCCAGGGCGCGCGGCTGGCCGGGGCCCGGCGGATCGTGGCCGTCGACATGACCGAGGAAAAGCTTGAAATCGCCAAGGAATTCGGCGCCACGCATGGGGTTCTGGCCACACTGAAAGAACCGTGGAAGGCAGCCTACAAGGCCCTGGGCGGTCGCGGGGCCGATGCGGTTCTGATCACCGTCGGTGCGATCCCCGCCTATGATCAGGCGCCCCGCTATCTGGGTCGCGGTGGTAAGGCAGTGATGATCGGCATGCCGCATTCCGGCGCGCAATCCAGCTATGAGCCAGTCATTCTGGCGGCCCTCGGTCAGGGCATGGTCGGGTCGAAGATGGGCGACGTGGTGATCCAGCGCGACATTCCGTGGATGATCGATCTGTATGAACAGGGACGGCTGAAGCTGGACGAGCTGATCTCGGGGCGCTGGACGCTGGAACAGATCAACGAAGCCATCGAGGACACCAAGACCGGGTCGGCCAAGCGCAACGTCATCGTTTTCAACCGGGGCTGACGGCCCCGGACCACCGGCGGGAGGAGACCGGATGAAACTGCAGGATCTCGACATCATCGTGGCCGCTCCGCCCGCGCCGGGCTGGGGCGGGCGCTATTGGATTCTGGTGAAGGTCACCACCGATACCGGTATCACGGGCTGGGGCGAGTGTTATGCCTCCTCGGTCGGTCCCGAGGCGATGAAACACGTCATTCGTGACGTGTTCGACCGTCACATGGCCGGCGAAAACCCCGAGAATATCGAGCTTATGTTCCGTCGCGCCTATTCCAGCGGCTTCACCCAGCGCCCCGACCTGACCGTGATGGGCGCGTTCTCGGGGCTGGAAATCGCGTGTTGGGACATTCTGGGCAAGGACCGGGACCGCCCGGTATACGCTCTGATCGGCGGCCGGATGAACGACCGCATCCGCGCCTACACCTATCTGTACCCGCTACCGCAACACAATCTGACCGATTTCTGGACCTCGCCCGAACAGGCCGGGGAAAGCGCCGCCGAAATGGTCCGGCGCGGCTTCACCGCGGTCAAGTTCGACCCCGCCGGCCCCTACACGATGCGCGGCGGGCATATGCCCGCCATGTCCGACATCTCGATGTCGGTGGCCTTTTGCAAGGCGATCCGTGACGCCGTGGGCGACAAGGCCGACCTGCTGTTCGGCACCCATGGCCAGTTCAACACTGCAGGCGCCATCCGTCTTGGGCAGGCAATCGAGCTCTACTCGCCGCTGTGGTTCGAAGAACCCACCCCCCCGGACATGATCGAGGACATGGCCCGCGTCGCCCGCAATATCCGCATTCCCGTGGCCACGGGCGAGCGGATGACGACCAAGGCCGAATTCGGCGCGGTTCTGCGCGCCGGAGCGGCCGAAATCCTGCAGCCCGCCTTGGGCCGGGCCGGCGGGATCTGGGAGATGAAGAAGGTCGCCGCCATGGCCGAGGTCTTCAACGCCCAGATGGCGCCGCATCTCTATGCCGGGCCGGTGGAATGGGCCGCGAACATCCATCTTGCGGCCTCGATCCCGAACCTTTTGCTGCTCGAGACCATCGAAACGCCGTTTCATGACCAGCTGATCAAGGGCTCGATCCGGGTCGAGAACGGCTTTGTCGAGCCGCCTTCGGCCCCCGGCCTGGGCATCGATGTCGACGAGGAACTGGCCCGTGCCCACCCCTATTCCGGCGACGGTCTGCACCTGCAGATGCAGGAAGACCCCTGCGACTATGTCAACGGAAATGCGTTTCAGGGCGGAGCCCCGGCAACCGAGGGATGACAATTTCCGACAAGTTGGTGCATACTGCGTCCACCCCTTATTTCCATCCCCAAGGTACCACGTGACTTTCACTGACGCCGAATTGACGACCCCACAATCCGAATTGCCCACGGAAATGGAGGAAAGCGCCGCGCAAGCTGCGGCATTCCTCAAGACGCTGGCGCATCAGGGCCGCTTGATGATCCTGTGCCATCTCGCAGCTGGAGAACGCTCGGTGGGCGAGCTTGAAGCCTTGCTCAAGTTGCGCCAGGCCGCGGTCAGCCAGATGCTGGCGCGTCTGCGAACCGAAGGCCTGGTTTCAACCCGCCGAGAGGGCAAGACCATCTACTATTCGCTGCGCGACGGTAAAGCCAAGCAGGTGATCGAGTTGATGCATTCCCTGTTCTGTAGCCCGCAGGCCTGAACCTGTCAGCGTGATACATAGCCTGCGATCACCTGCAACAGCTTGAACGCGGTCGCAGCATCGTTTTCTACCACGGCCAGGAACTCTTCCTCGCCGATACGCAGACAGGTCAGATCGGTTTCGGCCACCATGCTGAGCGCACGGGGCTCTTTGCGGATCAGGCCCAGTTCGCCCACCAAGGTACCGCTGCCGACGCGGGTCACCAGCCGATCCTCCTCGGGCGGCTGCGGCAGGTACAGGCCAGCTTCACCGTCGATGATCATGTAGGCACCATCGGTCGGCTGGTCATCCTTTAGGAACACGACTTCGCCGGCCTTTGCCTCGTACCAGCGCGCACCAAAAGCCAGCAGTCGAAGCTGGCGACGATCCAGCCCCGAAAACAGCGGCGTCTGTTCCAAAGCACGCAGCTTTCGCGTGAGGTCCGCCGAGGCTGCACTGTCACCTTCGACATCCGACGGAACCTGATCGGACACTACGCGCCCCTGTCGAATCTCGACGAACATGTCGAAAGCGCCGGGGTTCTTGAACTGTTCGTTCAGGTAGATGATCGTGGCGTCCGGAAGCAGCTCTCGCAGGTTTCTGAACACAGCCACCTGCGTGTCCATGCCATAACTCGCCAGCGCGTTTTCCAGTATCAGGATATCCGGCTTCTTGATCGTCGCTCGGGTAAAGGCCAAAGGCTCGGCCAGCGCAGCCGGCAGGTTCTGCCCGCCCAGCGCGACCGGTACATCGTAGATCAGCTCAACCACCAGCGGACGGGCTCCGTTTTTGGTCAGCACGTCTGCGATCACTTTCCGAACCTCGTCCGACCGCGCGCCCCCAATCTGGCTGACCTTGCCGAACAGCGCATTCTCCATAACGGTCAATCCGGGCGCAAAGGTGGCCGGGTCCAGCGGCTCGAACACGTCGTTCAGGCGCTCCATCAACTTGTCGGAATGGCTGTGCCGCAGTTCGAGGATGCGGTTCTTGAGCTCTTCGGAAAAGGCCGGCCCAATCTGTTCGGCCGAGATCACGAAAGGCACCGCCAGCAGGCTGGCCAACTGGTCATCGTCCAACCCCGATGCGCCGGTTTCCCGGGTCCTCTCCACCAGGTCGACAGCGGCTTCGTAGGTGGCGGCCTCAAGACCCAGCTTCCGGAACAACGGGTGATCCGTCCCGTCCAGGCCAAAGATCTGACGCAGCATTTCGATCACGTCACGTGTCAGGCCGACCAGTGTTTCATCCAGACCCAACTCGCGCAACTGCCCGAGGAAAATGGTCTGCCGGGCCAACAACTCTTGCGTCACCTGCACGCGTGGCACAGCAAACAGCAGGTTTTCGGCCACGGGCAGTGCAGCGTTGTACGTCATGCGGTCGAAGATCAGAGCTTGTGACTCCAGACCGGCCTTTTTGACGGCGTCCTGAACCAAGGGCCGCAGCTCGATCAGCTTGGCAGCAAGGTCGGGGTGTTTTTCGGGATCGAAACCCAACTCGGCCCCACGTTGGAACAAAGTGGGCCCGGAGCCCAGTCCGTCGATCAGCTTCAACCACCAATCGCGCAGCTGCTCGGCCGTTTCGAACCCGGCCAGGGAAGGGTCCAGCCAAGTGGCCCGGAAGGGATCGGGGCTGTTGCCCGCACGCAGCGTTTCAAGGTGGTCCGCGTCCTCCGGTGGAGCGGTCAGAGGCCTGAGCTGCATCGGCATCATCACGTTGCCGCCAACGGTTCCCTGGAACATCACCGGTCGCGATGTGGCATGACCGATCCGGGCCGCCACGACGGCCTGGTGCAGCGAGGACAGGTTAACACCCCCGATTTCGACCCGGCCCGAACTTGGCAGGATCTCCCGGGTCAATAGATCAGCCAAGGCCCGGCGGTCCTCTTCGCTGGGGGCGGCGACCCCTATTGTCTTGCCGGCGGGGAAGGTCAGGTTCAGATCATCCAGAACCTGATTGCCATCCAGATCACGCACCGAGACTTGCTCCAACTCGATCGGGCCATTCAGGTGCGGTCGGCTGTCGGGCTCGCCTTCGAACAGGGTTTCATCCAGCATGCCGCTCGGGGCGAACCGTTCGATGACCACCTCCCAGCGCAGAGACATGTCCTGTGTCTGGTTGTAGTAGGTTAGCAGCTCCTTCCAGGGCGAGCTGAGGTCCTTGTAGGCAGCGAGCGCGGCCACGAGAGCACCGAGCGAAACCGACCCCTGCAGAACCAGCAAACCACCGACCAGGTAGAACAGGAACGGAGTCAATTGAGAGATGAAGTTGTTGATGAACTTCATGAAGAATTTTTTCTGGTAGATCTCGAACCGGATGCTGAACAGCCGGGACAGTTGATCTGAAATCAGCGCTCGGCGATGGCGCCAGCCGCCGTTCTGCCGCAGGGTTGCCGCGCCTGCTGCATTCTCGCCGATCTGAGCGGCCAGTACGCGCACCTCCTGGATCCGGCGCTTGTTCAACAGGTTGATCTGGCGCTGCAATCGCGGGATCAGCCAGGCCTGCAATGGGATCAGCGCGACAGCAGCCAATCCGAACCAGACGCTTTGCAGGAATAGAAAGGACAGGATTGTCAGCATCTGCCCCGCCTGAAGGACAGGTTGGCTGATCGCATCGCCCATCAGCCCGCCCATCGGCTCGCTTTCGGCGGTGATCATCGAGACCAGTTCGCCCTGACTGACGCGCTCGAAATAGGGTTGAGGAAACAAAAGTGCGCGGTTGATCAACTGGTATCGGAACCGGCGCAACATTCGTTCGCTGAGAACGCCTTTCATCGTGTTGATGCGCATCTTCATCAAACCATGCGCCAACACCGCCGCCAAAAAGGCGAAGCACAAAATTACCAGAAACGTCGTCTGCGACAGACTGTATCCCCAGACATCCACGATCTCGCTGGAGGCGCCGATTGCGTCGTTGATGATGCGTTTGGGCAATTCAAGCGTCAGGTACAGCAGCGGGAACAAAGTTGCCGTCACGGCCAGCAGAACAAGCTGATCGCGCTTGGAATACTTCCAAATAAATCCAAAAATTGAACGTTCTATGGCCCCTGCCCCTACTGGTGACCCGAAACTGTTTTGCAGCGATCCTGCCGCGGTCAAAGCAGCACGACGGTACTGCAATCGCGCTTGGATAGGCAAATGGTTTCCAAGGCGAAAACTATTTCGACTTGTGTGAACTAGTTCATTTGCGATCCTGTCTCATAGCCCTTAGTCTGAAGGTCAGGACGATATCGGGAGGGTAGTTTTTGCCTGCTACACTTGGCACTGTGTTGCTTCTGCTGTGTGCACTGCAGATCAAACACATGTTTGCCGATTTCTACCTTCAAACGCCCAAGATGCTGTCTGGGCGGGGGGAGTACCTGCATGTCGGGCGCGCACAGCATGCCGCGGTGCATGTTGTGGGTTCAGTCGTGGTTTTCCTGATATTCGGCGCGCCGCTTTCGTTCATTCTGATCATCGGTGCGCTTGAGTGGATCGTGCATTTCAATATCGATTTCGCCAAAGCCAGCTATTCCGACAAGAAACAATTGCAACCTGATCAGGCCGCCTTTTGGCGGGCCGCCGGTCTGGATCAATGCCTGCACAACCTCACTTACATCGCGATGGCCTGGGCCTGGGTTGAATTCGTCGCGCGGTAATCAGAACTCGACCGAACGATTGCGTTTGACCGCGCGCAGAACCACATTCGTCTGTGCACTTGCGACGGCAGGCAAACGAAACAGAAACCTCTCCAAAAAGACGTTGTAGGCGGCAAGATCGGGACACTGCACTCGCAGGTGATAGTCTGCCTGACCGGTCGTTGCGAAACATTCCTGAACTTCCTTGCAGGTTTCGATTGCCCGGATGAACTCCACGATCTTGTCGGGATCATGCCGCGTCAGATGCACATGTACGATCGCCTCAAACCCCAACCCCAGCGCGACTGGGTTCACAACTGCGCCGTAGCGTTCAATGATCCCGGCCTCTTCCAATGCGCGCACCCGTCTCCAAAGGGCCGAGGTCGACATCCCGACCGCATCGGCAAGGTCGGCATTCGACACACGGCTGTCCCTTTGTAGCAGGGTCAGAATCCGGCGATCTCTGTCGTCAAGCTGTATCATTTGGTAGGCCTTTTCGTCTTCTTAGGGTTTTTCGGCAATTTTTTTCGAAACCTTATCAAGCTTGCGGACCCATTGGCACAACATTTCGCAAATACCGAACTACAGTTGTTCAATCTCAAAGCCAATTTAGGTCCAAGCCATGAGCCGCCACGACAGCACTCTTCGCACTTATCAACTCACAGACCGGTACGAACAGACCGAGCGTCGCGTATTCCTGACCGGCACGCAGGCGCTGGCGCGCATCCTGATGGATCAGGCGCGGCGCGACCGCGATGCCGGGCTGAACACGGGCGGGTTCGTCTCGGGCTATCGCGGCTCGCCCTTGGGCGGGCTGGACCTGGAGCTGTGGCGCGCGCGCGAACGGTTGAAATCCGACCGCATCACGTTCATGCCCGCCGTGAACGAAGATCTGGGCGCAACCGCCGTTCTGGGCGCACAGCAGGCGACGCTGGACCCGCAGTGCGAATTCGAAGGCATCTTTTCGATGTGGTACGGCAAGGGGCCGGGTGTCGACCGCTCAGGCGACGCATTGAAACACGGCAATGCCTATGGCTCGGCGCCCAAGGGCGGCGTGCTGGTCGTGGCCGGCGACGACCATGGCTGCGTCAGCTCCTCGATGCCGCACCAGTCCGACGTCGCCTTCATGGCATGGTTCATGCCCACGCTGAACCCCGCCTCGGTCGAGGAGTATCTGGAATTCGGCGAATACGGCTTTGCGCTGTCGCGGTTCTCCGGCACCTGGGTCGGGTTCAAGGCGATCTCGGAAACCGTCGAAAGCGCCCGCTCAGTCGAGCTGCGTCCCGACCGACAGTTCATCCTGCCCGAGATCGACCTGCCCCCCGGCGGGTTGCATGTGCGCGCCGCCGACCTGCCCTCGCCCGAGATCGAGACCCGCATCCAACACAAGCTGCGCGCCGTGCGCGCCTTCGCCGAGGCCAACCCGATCGACCGGCGCATCTATGACCTCGACCACGCCAAGTTCGGCTTCGTCACCACCGGCAAGGCGCATCTTGACCTGATGGAGGCGTTGCGCCTTCTGGGACTGGACGAGGCCGCCTGCCGCCGTCTGGGCATCGACATCTACAAGGTCGGCATGGTCTGGCCGCTGGCGCGCCGCAACGCGCTGCGCTTTGTGAAGGGCAAGGCCGAGGTGCTGGTCGTCGAAGAAAAGCGCGGCATCATCGAAAGCCAGTTCAAGGAGTATTTCTATGACTGGCCCGGCGACAAGCCGCACAAGATGGTGGGCAAATATGACAGCCACGGCGAGCCGCTGATCCCCTGGACGGGTGAACTCAGCCCGCTGATGCTGGTGCCGATCGTGGCCGACCGCCTGCACCGGTTCTTCCCCGAAGAGGACCTGCCCGCCAAAGCCAAGGCGCTGACGGACCAGCCGCCGCAACTGATCAACGTGCCCGGCGCGACCCGCACGCCCTATTTCTGCTCGGGCTGTCCGCACAACACCTCGACCAAAGTGCCTGACGGCTCGATCGCGGCCAGTGGCATCGGCTGCCACGTCATGGCCTCGTGGATGGACCGCCACACCGTCGGCTATGCCCAGATGGGCGGCGAAGGCGTGCCGCATGTGGTGGCGTCCAAGTTCAACGGAGGCAAGCATATCTTCCAGAACCTCGGCGAGGGTACCTGGTATCACTCGGGCTCGCTGGCGATCCGGCAGGCGGTCGCGGCCGGGACCAACATCACCTACAAGATCCTCTACAACGACGCCGTGGCCATGACCGGCGGCCAGCCGGTGGACGGCCCGGTCAGCGTGGCCGGCATCGCCCAGGCCTGCCGCGCCGAGGGCGTGGAACGGATCGCCGTCGTCTCGGACGACATCTCGAAATTCCACCACGCGGATTTCCCGTCGGAAACCACGTTCCACGACCGCGCCGAACTGGACACCTTGCAACGCGAGTTGCGCGAGATCCCGGGCGTGACCGTTCTGATCTATGAACAGACCTGCGCCACCGAAAAACGCCGCCGCCGCAAGCGCGGCACGATGGAGGACCCCAAGCGGTTCGTCTGGATCAACGATCTGGTCTGCGAGGGCTGTGGCGACTGCTCGGTCGAGTCGAACTGCCTGAGCGTCGAGCCGCGCAAAACCCCGCTGGGCCGCAAGCGCAAGATCAATTTGAGCTCGTGCAACAAGGATTTCTCGTGCCTCAACGGATTCTGCCCCAGCTTCGTGACCATCGAAGGCGGCGAACGCCGCAAACGCATGGCAAAGCTGGATCTGGCAACACTCGAGGACGGGCTGCCCGACCCTGCCCTGCCCCGCCTGGACAAGCCGTTCGAGCTGCTGGTCACCGGCGTCGGCGGCACGGGTGTGGTAACGGTGGGGGCGCTAACCACGATGGCGGCCCATCTCGAGGGGAAAGGCGCCTCGGTCCTGGATTTCACAGGCTTTGCACAGAAATTCGGAACCGTTCTCAGCTATATCCGTTTGGGCGACACTCCAAACGCATTGAACCAGGTCCGCATTGATCAGGGCGCGGCCGATGCGGTGATTGGTTGCGACGTCGTCGTCAGTTCGGCCCCCAAAGCCTCGGCACATTACCGCAAGGGTACGCGCGTGGTCCTGAACCGGGCGGAAATGCCGACCGGCGATATCGTTCTGCGCCGCGACGCTCAGTTGCAGGTAAATGCCCGTGAACAGGCCATTCAGAACGTGGTCGGGGCGGAAAACCTGTTCGGTTTCGACGCCAACGCGGTGGCGGAAACCCTGCTGGGTGATGCCGTGTTTGCCAATGTGATCATGCTGGGTTTTGCGTGGCAGCACGGTCTTGTGCCGGTATCGCATGTCGCGCTGGGTCAGGCGATTCTGCTGAACGGCGTCGCTGCCGAGAAGAACCGTCTGGCCTTTGCAATCGGGCGCAACATGGCGGTTCGTCCGGACGTTCTGGCGCTGCCTTCCGACGACGTTGGTTCGGAAGAAACTCTGGATCAGATGATTGCGCGCCGCACCGCCTACCTGACCGAGTATCAAAACGCGAAATACGCGCAGGCCTACGCCGATCGTATCGCCGCCCTCCGCTCGGCGCTGCCACAGGCTGACGAGACCCTGCTGCGCAGCGTCGCCCGCAACCTGTTCCGCTTCATGGCCTACAAGGATGAGTTCGAAGTCGCGCGGCTGATGACTTCGGACCATTTCGCAAAGGATCTGGCCAACCAGTTCGAGGGCGATTTTACGGTCCGCTTCCACATGGCCCCACCCCTGCTGAGCCGCAAAACGGATGCCCGGGGCCGACCGCTGAAAAAGGCGTTCGGACCTTGGATGCAACCGGTTCTGCGGGGCCTGTCAAAGATGCGGGCGCTGCGCGGAACAGCTTTCAATCCGTTTGGCTATCATGCCGAAGCGCGCCTGCACCGCGATCTGCTGAATTGGTACCAGGGGCTGTTGGACCGCCTTATGGCCGAGTACGGGGATCGGGATGCCGAAACGTGGCAATGCATCCTGGCCTGCGCCGACGAGATCCGCGGTTACGGCCCGGTTCGGATACAAGCGGCCGAGACCGCCAGACGAAAGGTCGAAGACTTGTTGCGCGCGCCGCGCGCTCAGGCCGCCTGATCCAGCGCCGAGGCTTTGTAGGCCGCAAGCCAAGCCGCATCCAGCCGGTCGACAACGGCTGGATTGAACCGGTCTTCGACCTCCCAATACCGGCCGGATGGCACCATGTAGCCCGCCTCGTACTCGGCCTGCAGCAGAGCATCGACGTGTTCAGGGCGCGGCCGGGCCTCGGGGATCTTTTCGGTATGAGAGACGGACGGATAGACCAGCCGGCTGGGTCCAACGGACAACCGCACCACGTTGCAATCCTGACGCGCCGCCAGCAGCGCCAGCCGTGCCGATTTCGCCTCGAGCGAACGCAGGGTGACGTCAGCACGCAAGGGATCGGCCGTTCCCTGGCCGTAGAAATGGGTATTGCCCGAGCGCGGATAGACCATGTCGCAGCCAAAGAAGGCAATCACCGATGGTTTGAGAGCGCCCAGCGCCCAGTACCCGGCGGTAAAGGCCATGGTGCCTCCGGCATAGACGAAACCGCCATACGCGTTCTGGATCGGGACATAATCCTGCGCCGTCACGATGCGCTGTGTCGCTGTCAGACAGTCGGGACGGTTCTCGGCCGGAAAATCCTCGGGATGGATCAGGAAATCCCAATCTTCGCGGATGCGCCAGGCGTTGTTGATGACCACGATGTGAGTGAACGGCCCACGCGCCCATTCCCGTGCCGCCAGCGCTGCGGGCGCACTTCCCAAGATCAGAACTTTGGTGTCATTCTCCGCCATCGCGCCCGCCCTTTCTCAGTGTTTCCAGAGAGCTAGCGCATTTGTCCGGCTTGGCTAGCCAAGGACGGAAAAACTGCTTTCCTCGTTGATGGGTCGCTTGCGGGAGTAAAAGCCCGCGTCGATGGTGCGTTTGATATGGGGCAGCTCGAATTGCAGGGGCTGGGCGTCGTGATCCGCCCCGCCCTCGCAATACTCGACCAACGCGGCCATCATCTTGCCCGCGATCGGCGCGTTCTTGTACTGGTTCCCGCTGGTGCCGCAGGCCATGTAGAAGCCCGGCAAGCTGGATTTGTCATAGATCGGGATCCAGTCGGTCGAGGCGTCGTACAGATCGACCACTCCCCGCGTTCTGGACGGAATGCCCAGACTGGGAACGCGCTGCGCATAGCGCATGGCCTGCGTCGTCCACTGGTCGGTGAAATCGTGGTTGTAATGGACATCGTTCTCGCACCACTGATGCGGGTCGCATTCCGGATCCTCGGATCCTATCAGGATGTGGTTGCCATGTTCGGGCCGGCAGTAGCAGGCGATATCGCTGTCCGACACGATGGTTCCCTGACGCTCGAAATCAAATCCTTCGGGCGCCGGAACATGCACCACCTCCTGCCGCAGCGGGCGGGTTTCGATGGTCATGTCGTCCAGCACCCCGGCCATGCGGTTGATGATCGACGATCCCGGCCCTGCCACGTTGATCACCACCGGCGCGTGAATCTCTTCGCCCGAGGCCAGCCGGGCGCCTTTGACCTTACCACCTTCCTGCAAGATTTCGACGACCTCGACCCCGGTCCGCACCTGCGCACCGCGCTGCGTCGCCGCCTGCATCAGGTTCTGCGCGGACAGGGCCGGATCGGTGACATAGCCAGCCTTGGGCCAGAACACCGCCCCCTGCATCTTGCTGCCATTGGGCTGACCAAAGGCTGGGTCGTCCATCCGTTTGGCCGGGGCGAAACTGTCCAGAGAATAGATCGGCAGGCGGTCGAGAATCTGTTCGGCCGACCATTCCTCAAACGGGCAATCCAACTCGGCGCTGTATTTCATGTGCTTTGACAGGTGGCCGTTGGCCTCGGTCTTCATGACAAGGCACCCGGTCTCGCGGAGCTGCGCCAGATCGGCCCCGTCGGGCAGGCCCAGATAGTCGGCCCAGTCGCGCCAGTAGTGATAGCCCTCCCATGCGAAGGCGGTGCCGTCGAAGGTGGAATAATGCATCCGGATGATCGCGCAGGACCCGGCGGTCGAGCCATGCCCCACCTGCGCGTTGCGGTCCAGCGACAGGGTCTTCCAGCCGGCCTTGGCCATCTCGAACGCGATGGCCGCGCCGATCACGCCGGTTCCGATGATGATTGCGTCAGGCTGGCTCATGATCCGATCCTCCTTCCCAGCAGCGCTTGGCATAGGCGCTGAATTCCTCGATTTCCTCGGGCCGCGGCTCGACCCCGGTAAAGACGTACAAGTAATGCGGCACCAGCGACAGGCGCGTCGCCAACGGCTCGTTCAACTGCGCCAGATCATAGCCGATCTGCATGTAGTACAGCACCCGCGCGCGGGTTTCAGCCTCGACCGCCTCATAACCAAAGCGCGCGAACATGGCGCGCAGCGCGGCCAGGCGGCGCGCATCGGACTGGTCCAGCATCCGCCGCACCTTGCCCGAGCGCCGCGCCCAGTCGCGCACGGCAAAGTCCAGCGCCGTGTCGAACAGGGCGGTGTTGACCACACAGCGATGCACGTTGCAGACGGCGGCGGTGATGGTCTCGGCCGGGGCCTCGGCCTGCGCGATCAGGGCGGCGGTGTTGGTGGCCTGCCAGCGATCCAGCAGCGCATCCAGCAGCTGCTGCCGGGATTTGAAATACCAGTAGAACGAGGACCGCGACACCGCCATGCGGTCGGCCAGGTTCAGCACCTTGACCTGCTCGACCCCGTCCGAGATCAGCACGTCCATCGCCACGTTCAACCAGTCGTCGCGCGTGACCTTGACGTTGCCGACAAGCGGCTCGGCCTTGGGGTCGTCACGATGCAGGATCGGTTTGCTGTTCATCTCAACTCTCCGGCGGCGCGCCGCCCTCGGCGGTTCGGCGGGCAATGAAGTCGCGCATGGCGTCCAGCCCCGGCTGGCCCTGCGCGGGTGGTTCGAAATTGTTCAGGATGTCACGCCAAACCGCGGTGGCCCGGTGGCTCGCATCGACCGATCCGCGTTCGGTCCAGGTGCCGAAATTGGCATAGTCATGCAGGTGCGGTTCGTAGAATTCGGTGGTGTAGCGCTCCATCGTCTGGCTGGCGGCAAAGAAATGGCCGCCAGGCTCGACCTCGCGCAAGGCAGTGTCAAAGCCGATCTCGGCCTGACCGGCCTGAGCCCCTGCGCACAGCTCGGCCACCATGCTCAGCACCTCGGCGTCGCAGACCAGCTTTTCGAAGGACACGGTCAGGCCGCCTTCCAGCCACCCGGCCGAATGGATGATCACCGTGGCCCCCGCCATCAGGCAGCCCCACAGCCCGAACTGATTTTCGTTGGCCGCCTGCACGTCATTGGCGTTCGAGGCCGATCCGGCCGCCGACCGCCACGGCAGGCCCAGATGCCGCGCCAACTGCCCCGCCGCCAGCGAGGCCTGGAAATGCGAGGGCGTGCCAAAGGCCGGGGCGCCTGATTTCATGTCCACGTTGCTGGTGAACGTGCCATAGCAGACCGGCGCGCCGGGATTGGCCAGTTGGGTCAGGGTCAGGGCGGCCAGCGCCTCGGCATGCGACAGGGTGATCGCGCCCGCAACCGTGATCGGCGCCATCGCCCCCATCAGCGTGAACGGCGTGATGATCGACATCTGCCCGTGACGGGCAAAGTCTATCAGTCCTTGCGCCATCGGAATGTCCAGCGTGCGCGGGCTGTTGGTGTTGATGATCGTGTAGCAATGCGGCCGGGCGCGGAACTCGTCATCCGACAGGCCCCGCGCGACGGCCAGCATCTGGAAACAGTCCATCACCTGCGGCGTCCCCCGCGAGAAGAAGAACGGGAACTTGTCGGTCAGCTCCATCTGCGCCTGCGTGGTGAAATAGTGGCGCAGGTGGGTCGGCACGTCCTGCGGCTCGACCTGCGGCGAGATCATCTGGAACACGTCGAAATGATGGGTGAGTTTCAAGAATTCGAGGTAATCCTGTCCACTGGCCGGGCGGCGGCCGCGTTCCAGATCGGTGGCATTGGGCGCGCCCGCTCCGGGTTGAAAGACAAGGCTCCCCAGTTCCAGCGTGAAGTCGCGATGCCGCGCCCCGGCCCGGCAGGCGGTGGATTTCGGGGCCGAAGCCACCGCGGCCTCGACCAGATCGCGGCCGATGAACACCATCTCGCTGTTTTCATCCACCCGCGCGCCCGCGGCGGCGAACAGGCGCCGCGCCTCGGGCAGCAGGACCTTGACGCCCAATTCCTCCAGCGTGCGCAGGGCGGTTTCGTGCATGTCGGCGATCTGGTCGGCGGGAAAGACCTCCATCACCGGAAACGGGTTGCGCAACTGGCGGTAATTCACGTCCCGATGGGTCGCGGGGGCGGCCTCCGCGCCCCGGCCCCGCCGTCGACGATCCCTACCCCGCGCCGCCACGATCAGCCCCGCATCGCCTTGCCCTCGGGGTCATAGGGCGACGGCGCGATCACCCGCGCGGGCCGCTCGACCCCCACCACATGCACCGACAGTTCGGTGCCCGGCTGCGCCTTGTCGCGGTCCACCAGCGCCATGGCCAGCGACTTGCCGACATAGTGGCCATACCCGCCCGAGGTCACGAAACCCACGCGCTGGTCACCCGCCCAGACCGGCTCGTACCCGCTGGCGTCGGCATCCAGAGCGTCCACCTCGAGCGTCACCTGAACCTGCGCCGGGCCGTTGCCCTCACGCTCGGCCAGTGCCGCGTCCTTGCCCACGAACTCCTTGTCCCAGTCGATCCAGCGGTCCATGCCGGTCATGCCCGGCGTGTAGGCCTGGGTGAACTCGGCCGACCAGATGCCAAAGCTTTTCTCAAGCCGCGTGGACAGCATCGCGTTGAAGCCGCATTCGCGGATGCCTTCGCTGGCCCCGGCCTCAAGCAGCGCGCGGCGCAGGGCGATGTGGTCGCCATACCGGCAGTTGATCTCATAGCCTTTCTCGCCCGTGACCGACATGCGAGCCACCCGGGCGCGCACGAGGCCGATGTCATAGTCACCGCAGCCCATGAATTTCAGCGTGGAGATATCCTGCTCGGCCAGTTTCTCGACCACCGCCTGCGATTTCGGGCCGACCACGGCAAAGCCGCAGACCTCTTCGCCCAGATCACGCACGGTGACCCCTTCGATCATGTGGTCGTCGAACCAGCGCATATGCCAGGCCCGCAGGTAATAGCTGCCCATGATCCACCAGGTGCCGTCGCCCCAGTTCAGAACCGTCAGGTCGCCCTTGAGCCGCCCGTTCTCGCCCAGCATCGGCGCCAGTTTCGCGCGGCCCGGTCCCGGCAGTTTCGAGGCCATCACCTTGTCGAGCCAGATTTCCGCATTTTGCCCCGAGACCTCGAACCGTGAGAACCCGGTGATGTCCATCAGGCCCACGCCTTCGCGGATGGTGCGGCATTCCTCGGCCACGATGTCGAAGGCGTTCGAGCGTTTGAGCGTCGGCGTTTCCTCGAACCCTTTGGGTGCGAAATAGAGCGGCACCTCAAGATCCCAGCTGACGTCCCATTTGCAACCCGCCTCGGTCATTGCGTCATGGGCCGGCGACATTTTCAGTGGGCGGCCGGCGGGCAGTTGCTCGTTCGGATAGGTCATTACGAAGCGGCGGGAATAGAATTGGCCCGTCGTCTCGCGGATGTAGCGCTTGTTCTGGGCAAAATCGCCATAGCGCGCCACGTCCATCGGCCAGGCGTCGGCCTCGGGCTCGCCATGGATCATCCATTCGGCCAGCGTCTTGCCGACGCCGCCCCCCTGCAGGAACCCGGCCATCACCGCGCAAGCGGTCCAATAGCCCCTCTTGCCCGGCACCGGACCAACCAGAGGGTTGCCGTCGGGCGAGAAGGTGAACGCACCGTTCACCCATGTCTTGATGCCCACGTTCTGGATCGCCGGGTAGCGTTCGAAGCCCAGCATCAGTTCGTTCTCGATGCGGTCCAGCTGCTCCTGAAACAGCTCCTCGCCATAGTTCCACGGCGCGCCGTCCATGGCCCAGTGCTCGTGATCGACCTCGTAGATCCCGACCAGAACACCCTTCTGGTCCTGCCGCATATAGGTGAAGCCCTCGAGATCCACGGTCATCGGCATCTCGAAATCGGCCGCTGCGACCTCGGGCACCGTGTCGGTGATCAGATAGTGGTGCTTCAGCGGAGAAACCGGCAGTTCGACCCCAGCCATGCGCCCCACCTGCTTGGCCCACAGGCCGGCGGCGTTGACCACATGTTCGCAGGTGATCTTGCCCCGGTCGGTCACCACCTGCCAGCCATCGGCGGTCTGGATCAGTTCCTCGACCTTGGTTTCCTCGTAGTATTCCGCCCCGCGCTTTTTGGCGGCACTGGCATAGGCCTGCACGGTGCCGGTGGTGTCGATGTAGCCCTCTCGGTCGGCCCACATCGCGCCCAGAATGCCGTCAGTGGACATGATCGGGCAGCGTTTCTGCGCCTCTTCCGGGCTCAGCAATTCGCAATCGTCGATGCCGATGGACTGGAAGATGCGGTAGTTCGCCTGCAACCACTCCCACCGTTCGGGGGTTCCGGCCAGCGTGAGGCCACCGGTCATGTGCAGGCCGATATTCTGACCCGATTCCTTTTCGATCTCGCTGAGCAGGTCGATCGTATAGGCCTGTAGCGCGGCCATGTTCGGATCGGCGTTCAGCGCGTGGATGCCCCCCGCCGCGTGCCATGACGACCCCGAGGCCAGCCGCCGGCGTTCCAGCATGACCACATCCGACCAGCCGAACTTGGCCAGATGATACAGAACCGAGGCGCCGACGACGCCGCCCCCGATGACAACAACGCGATACTGCGATTTCATCCCGACCTCCCCTGGACGATTCCAAAAGGACGCTAGGGGCACTGTTCACTTCTGTCTAGACATTTCTGTACAGTGCGTCAGGCGCTGGCGCTGGGTCGCGCCTGCACGCTGTCGAACCAGGCTCGGGTTGCCGTGTTGCCCTCGGGAATGCGCATCTTGATGACGCGGGCGAAATCCACGAACACGAAGGTCGAGATATCGGCCAGCGAGAACGCATCGCCCGCGATGAAGGGGCTGTCTTGCAGGCGCTCTTCGAGCAGGTCGAAGAACGCCCCGACGCGCGCGATGCCGCGTTCGGCCAGTTCCGGGATCTGCGCGTGGTTCTGCAGGCCGGGAATGGCGCGGTCCTTGAAGGCCGGATGCGTGTTGCGCAGCGCGTCGGCGATGGGCGCCCCGCCCTGCTGTTCGACGATCGCGTTCCACATCAGTACCAGTCCTTTCTCGTCCGGTGTCCGCCCCATCAAAGGAGGTTCGGGGACGCGCGCCTCGAGATAGGCGGCGATGCCGAGGTTCTCTGTCAGAACGGTCCCCTCGTCGGTGACCAGAACCGGGATGGTGGCGCGGGGATTTACCTTTCGGAACGCCTCGCTCATTTGCTCGCCCTTGGCGATCGAGATGTCGCGGGTTTCGATCTGCAGCCCCTTTTCGGCGATGAACATCCGGGCGCGACGCGGGTTCGGGGCGGTCGAGCAATCGTAAAACAGCATGGGCGGTCCTTTGCGTGAACGTCACGCGAAGGTTAGACCGCCCGCCGTGCCGGGATCGAGTCCCCGCGCAAAGTGACCCTGCGGAACGCCGCTCAGCGCCGGTAGATGAAGCAGCGCCCCGGAACCGCATCTGCGGGAAGGGTCTGCTCCGTCAGCGTTTCGAAATACATCCGGTCGCTCGAGACCATCAGCCCGCCCTCGGCCAGCAGCGGTTCGATCAGGGGTGACACGAAGCGGGCGAAAGCGTCGTTCTTTTCGCGGTTGTGGCCGCCCAGATCGGCATGAATCAGGCTGGCGGTCGCGCCGAACCGATCCAGCGCGGCGGGCAGCGTCTCGCGCACGTCGCCCAGGATCAGACGATCTTCGGGCGGGGTGGAATCGGGGTGCGAGGCCACCGCGCGTTCGAACACATAGACGGGTCGGTTGCGGACCCGGTTCATCATGTGATGATAGGTGCGCCCGTTTCCCAGACCCAGTTCGAACACCGGACCGGCCAAATCGGCCGTGTCGGCAATCGCGAAATCCAGACATGCCCGCTGCGAGACCATGCGATCAATGAACAGATCCAGTCGGCTTTGCGCGTCGGACATTGCGAAATATCTCCCTGATACTTTAACGACCACTGATCGCGGCCAATCGCGGCTTTGATGACAAAAACTCAAGACTTTGTGTAGGCACAATGCACTGTTCGTCACGTTTCCGCGACATTTCAGCCCAAGAAGGTATTTGACTAGTCGCCCCCAAGCGCGCGAAACTGCGTCAAAAAAACCAGGGAGTTCAAAACCAATGTCACGTGGTGGCCACACGGGTGGAATGCCCGCATGACGGCCTTGTTGTCTGTCCGAGACCTGAGCATCGGTTTCGGCGCCGGGGAGCCCGTCGTCAGAGATGTGAATTTCGATGTCGAGGCCGGGCAAACGCTGGCATTGGTCGGGGAATCCGGGTCGGGCAAGACGATCTCTTGCCGCGCGGTACTGCGCATTCTGCCCAGAACGGCCCAGATCCGCAGCGGCTTAATGCAGCTGAACACCTCCAGAGGCAGCGTCGCGCTGTCCGAAATCTCCGAACGTGAGATGCGTGGCATCCGCGGAAATCGAATTTCGATGATCTTTCAAGAACCTATGCGGTCTCTGTCTCCGTTGCACAAGATCGGCAATCAGGTCAGCGAAGTTCTGTGGCTGCATCGGGGCGCCTCCGAGTCTGAGGCCCGCAAGGAAGTGCTGTCGCAGTTCGAACGCGTGGGCTTTCCCGATCCGGCGCGTGCCTATGACTCGTATCCTTTCGAACTTTCGGGCGGAATGCGTCAACGCGCGATGATCGCGATGGCGATGGTGTCCAAACCGGAACTGCTGATTGCCGACGAACCGACAACTGCGCTGGATGTGACGACCCAGGCTCAGGTGCTGGGCCTGATCAAGGATCTGCAGAAAGAAACTGGTATGGCGCTGGTTTTGGTGACCCATGACCTGGGCGTGGTGGCCAATATGGCCGAACAGGTCGTCGTCATGCACAAAGGCCGGGTGATGGAGGCGGGTTCGGCCGAGCTGATCCTGAATGCTCCGGCCCATCCCTATACCCGCCAGCTGTTTGATGCGGCCCCGGAGATCCCGGACAAGGAAGCCGTGGGAATTCCGATGCCGGACGAGGATCTGATCCTCGACATGAAGGATGTGTGCAAGACCTACACGATGCGGTCGTCGCGCGGTTGGAAAGCGGACAAGCTGATTTATGCCTGCCGGGGCGTCGACCTGAAACTGGCCCGCGGCAAGACGTTGGCCGTGGTCGGCGAAAGCGGATCGGGCAAGACCACCGCGGCCCGGATCGCGCTGGGGGCCGAGCTGCCAGACCCGGGCGGCGAAGTGCTTTTTCGCGCCGCGCCGGGCGGAGACCCGATCCGCGTCCACCAGATGACCCGCGAGGAACGCACGGCGTTTCAACGCAAGGCTCAGATGGTGTTTCAGGATCCCTACAGCTCACTGAGCCCGCGCATGCGCATTCAGGATGCGATGACCGAACCGCTGGAGATCCACAATATCGGCACGACGGCCGAGCGCCGCGACAAGGCCGCTGAAATGCTTGAACGCGTGGGATTGAACGCCGGGATGCTCAAGCGCTACCCCCACGCTTTTTCCGGCGGGCAACGCCAACGCCTGTCAATCGCCCGTGCGATGATGCTGGATCCGTCCCTGATCGTCTGCGACGAACCGACATCGGCTTTGGATGTTTCGGTCCAGGAACAGATCCTGACCCTTCTGGAAAGACTGCAGGACAGTCTGAACCTGTCCTATCTTTTCATTTCTCACGATCTGGCCGTGGTCGCCCGTATCGCGGACGAGGTCGCGGTCATGCGCCAGGGGCTGGTCGTCGAACAGGCCCCACCCGAGACGTTGTTCTACAACCCGCGCCACCCCTACACCAAGGCACTGATTGCCGCACAACCCGAACCCGATATCAATCGTCCCATCGATCTGAAGCTGGTCGCCCTTGGCGCCGGGTCTCCGGACAGTTGGGATGACGCCTTTAGATTCTCTGACACCATGATACCTTCACTCGTGGAAATGGAGCCCGGCCATAAGGTACGTTGCCATGTTTAAGACCACTCGATTCAAGTTTCTGGTCGCCGCGCTGACGCTGGGCGCGGCGCTGCCCGCCTGGGCCGACACCCTTCCCGACCTGCAGGAAAGCACGTTCTGGAAAGCCGAGGTGGACATCGGAAACCTGCCCCCGGTGCAAGATCGCATCCCGCAGGAACCGCTGATCGTCGACCTGTCTTCGAAGGGGCGCGAATTCGGCAAACAAGGCGGAACCCTGCGCACGATGGTCACCCGGTCCAAGGATATCCGGCAGATGGTGGTCTATGGCTACGCCCGACTGGTGGGCTTCGATGCCCAGTACAATCTGGTCCCCGATCTGCTGGCGTCTTACGACAACGAAGAAAACCGCAAGTACACCCTGCACCTGCGCAAGGGACACAAATGGTCGGACGGCACACCGTTCACCTCGGAAGACTTCCGATACTGGTGGGAAGACGTGGCCAACAACGAGCTTCTCAGCCCGTCCGGCCCCCCAGATTTCCTGCGGGTTGAGGGCAAGCTCCCCACTGTCACGTTCCCGGACGAAACGACGGTGATCTATGAATGGGACGGCCCGAACCCGAACTTTCTGGCCTCACTGGCGCAGGCGCGACCGCCATTCATCTACCGCCCTGCTGCGTTCCTGAAGCGTTATCATGAGAAATATGCCGACAAGGAAAAGCTGGACTTCGAGGTCAGTGACGCACGTGTCAAAAGCTGGGCCGCCCTGCACAACAAGCTGGACAACCTCTACAAGTACGACAATCACGAACTGCCCACTCTGCAGCCTTGGCTGAACGCAAGTTCGGGCAAGAAGATCCGGCACAACTTCGTCCGCAACCCATATTACCACCGCATCGACTCGAAGGGTTTGCAACTGCCATACATCGACGTGGTCGAGATGGAGATCGTTGCTCCCGGCCTGGTGGCGGCCAAGGCCAATGCCGGTGAGACCGACCTGCAGGGTCGTGGACTTGATTTTCGGGATGCCTCGATCCTGAAAAAGGGCGAAGCCAACGGAAATTACAAAACTCTACTCTGGAAAACCGGTGTCGCGTCACAGATCGCGATCTACCCAAACCTGAATTTTGAAGACGAGGTCTGGCGCAATGTGCTACGCGATGTCCGTGTCCGTCGCGCTCTTTCGCTGGCCATCGACCGTCAGACCATCAACCAGGCGCTGTACTTCAAACTGGCGCATCCGGCCGCCATGTCCGTTTTGCCTGCCTCGCCCTTCTACAGTGAAGAGAATGCGCAGGCGTGGGCGCAATACGACGTCGCACAGGCCAACGCCCTGCTGGACGAGGTCGGGCTGACGCAGCGCGACAAGAACGGCATACGCCTGTTGCCGGACGGCCGTCCCATGGAACTGGTGATCGAAACAGCCGGAGAACGCCAAGAGGTCGAGAACGCGCTGCAGATTGTGACTGATACGTGGCGGGAAATCGGGGTGAAACTGGTCATGCGTCCGCTTGACCGCGACATCCTGCGCAACCGTGTTTTTGCCGGCAATACGATGGCTTCGGTCTGGTATGGCTGGGATGATGGCATCCCGCAGCTGCATACGTCACCGGTTTACCTGGCCCCGACCGACCAAGTGTTTCTGGCCTGGCCAAAATGGGGGCAGCACTATCAAACCGGCGGCGAAGCCGGCGAGCCGCCCGACCAGCCCGAAGCCCAGCGCTTGCTGGAGTTGAACCACATCTGGGAACTTGCAAAAACCGAGGATGAACGCCGGGCCGTCTGGGAGGAGATGTTGAAGATACACGCCGACCAGATCTATGGCATCGGAATTCTGAACGGCGCGCCCCAGCCGATCGTGGTTTCAAACCGTCTGCGCAATGTTCCCGAACAGGCCATGTGGGCCTGGGAACCCGGAGCGCATTTCGGAGTGCACCGCCCAGACGAATTCTTCTTCGCCGACTGACAGGAGCGGATAGATGATCATGCTCCGCTACGCGGTGTATCGCTTTTTCACGATGCTGCTGACCCTGTTGGTGGTATCGATGCTGATCTTCGTGATCATCAACCTGCCGCCAGGAGATTATCTCAGCAATCAGATTGCCGAGCTGCAGGCTTCGGGGCAGTCGGCCGGTGTGGCCAAGGCGGAATTCCTGCGAAAGGAATACGCTCTGGACCGCCCGATGTGGGAACAATACCTGATCTGGGTCGGCTTCTTTCCCGGCCCTCATGGGTTTGAGGGGTTGCTGCAGGGCAACTACGGCTGGTCCTTCGAATTCGATCGTCCGGTTGCCGACATCGTCGGAGACACGCTGTGGCTGACCGTGGTCGTGAACCTTGCCGCGATCCTGTTCGTCTATGCCGTGGCCTTGCCTCTGGGCGTTATGGCGGCGGCCAAATCGCGGACCTGGGTCGACTATACGACCGCCTTCGTGGGCTATCTGGGATTGGCGACGCCCAACTTTCTGCTGGCGCTCATCCTGTTCTACTACGGGCACCGCTACCTCGATTTGCCCATCGGCGGATTGATGGACCCGGTGTATGAGGGGCAACCCATGAGCTGGGACAAGATGAAGTCCATCCTGGTTCATCTGATCGTGCCCACATTCGTGATCGGCACCTCGGGCGCCTCGGCCATGATGCAGCGCCTGCGCGCCAACATGCTGGACGAATTGGGCAAGCCTTATGTTGAAACCGCTATCGCCAAGGGCATGTCGCCGTCGCGGATGCTGACCAAGTACCCGCTGCGCGTGGCCTTCAACCCCTTCGTGGCCGACATCGGCAACCTGCTGCCCTCGATGGTGTCGGGATCGGTTTTGGTTTCGGTGGTGCTGGGTTTGCAGACCATCGGCCCCACGCTGCTGACGGCGCTTAAGACACAGGACCAGTTCCTGTCGGCCTTCATTCTGATGTTCGTGGCGCTGCTGACGCTGATCGGCACCATGATCTCCGACATTCTGCTGGTCATGCTTGACCCGCGTATCCGGTACGAGGGGCGCGAAGCATGAGCAAACTTCCCGACGGCCGCTTTGTCGACGACGCCCCGTTCGATCCCGAAGCATCTTTGCAGCAATTGGAGCGCAGGGATCTGGACGCCCCGAATTGGGTTCTGGTCTGGCGCAAGTTCAAGACACACCGGCTGGGTCTGATATCGGGCATTTTCCTGCTGCTGTGCTACCTGATGCTCCCGTTTGCAGGGTTCATCGCGCCTTATGGCCCGAACGAACGAAATGGCGAACATCTCTACGCACCGCCCCAATCGGTGAACTGGTTCCACCAGGGCGAGTTCATCGGGCCGTATGTCTACCCGATCGTGGCCGAGGCCGACCTCGAGACGTTCCAATGGAAATTCGTCCCTGACACCGAAGATCCGCGACCAGTGCGGTTCTTCTGCGAAGCATCCGAGTACAAGCTGGCCGGACTCATCCGTTCAAACACGCATTTGTTCTGCGCCCCGGAAGGCACGACACTGTTTCTATGGGGCTCGGACCGGCTGGGCCGCGATATCTTCAGCCGCATCCTATACGGCGCACAGCTTTCGCTGACCGTGGGCCTGATCGGCATTTCGGTGTCGTTCTTCCTTGGCATCCTGTTCGGGTCGCTGGCCGGCTATTTCGGCGGGCGGATCGACTGGGTCATCAACCGCGTGATCGAAATCCTGCGGTCTTTGCCCGAACTCCCCCTGTGGCTGGCACTATCGGCCGCAGTTCCGTCGAACTGGTCGCCGGTTGCGGTGTTCTTCATCATCTCGATCATCCTCGGCATCCTCGACTGGCCCGGGCTGGCCCGATCCGTGCGCGCCAAATTCCTGTCGCTGCGCGAAGAAGAATATGTGCGCGCCGCCGAGATGATGGGTGCCAGTTCCGGCCGGGTGATCCGCAAGCACCTGTTGCCGAACTTCATGTCACACCTGATTGCCTCGGCCACGCTGTCGATCCCCGCCATGATTCTGGGGGAAACGGCACTCAGCTTCCTTGGCCTCGGCCTGCGGGCACCGGCGGTCAGCTGGGGCGTGATGCTGAACGACGCACAGAACCTCGCCTCGATCGAGATCTATCCGTGGACGGCCATCCCGATGCTGCCGATCATCGTGGTGGTGCTGGCCTTCAATTTCCTGGGTGACGGGCTGCGCGACAGTCTGGACCCTTATCAGCAATGAGCCTGCTGGCTTCGCTTCCACCGTCCGAGGCCTATCAGGTCGCCGGCTCCGGTGCGCTTCCCAGCGCATTTGCCGTATCCGAGCTGGCAACTGCCAGCTTTGCAGCCGTGGGCCGCGAGCTTGGACGGTTCATGCAGGCCACCAATCTTGTCTCGCTCCCACCCAAGGCAATGGTCGATCACCGCCTCGCGTCGCTGTGGTTTGGATACTCGTTCAAGCCCGAAGGCTGGGATATGCCAAGTCTCTGGGATCCAATCGCGGGCGACTATCGGGGGGCCGATGGCTGGATCAGGTTGCACACCAACCTCCCCCACCATAGGGAAGCGGCCCTCAGGGTTTTGGCGACCGAGGGGGATCGTGCCGCGGTGACGCAGGCCATCAAGAGCTGGTCGGTCTCGAACCTTGAAACGGATATCGTGGCGCAGGGTGGTGTTGCCGCCGCCATGCGCAGCCGGGCCGAGTGGCTTGACCACCCGCAAGGCCGCGCCGTGACGCGGGATCCGTTGGTCGGCTGGCACGGCCCACGCCGGATCACCCTGCGCGACAGGCCTCAGGCGCGCGCGGATCGGCCTTTGGCCGGGCTTCGGGTTCTCGACATGACGCGCGTGCTGGCAGGCCCTGTTTCCACCCGCACGCTGGCCGGGTTCGGAGCCGAAGTGCTGCGCATCGACCCACCGGGTTGGGATGAGCCGGGCGTGATCCCCGATATCTCGCTCGGCAAGCGCTGCGCGTATCTGGACCTCAAGCCACCCGCTGGCCTGGAAAAGCTGCAAGAGCTGCTCGCGCAAGCGGATGTCTTTGTCCATGGCTACCGCCCCGGTGCGCTGGATGCTCTGGGCCTGACCAAAGAGGTGCGCGATACGGTCGCTCCAAACCGGGTCGAGGTTACGCTGGATGCCTATGGTTGGCAGGGGCCTTGGGCCACCCGTCGCGGATTTGACAGCCTCGTCCAGATGAGCGCGGGGATCGCTGACGCCGGCCGCGTTTGGGCCGGAGCCGACAAACCCACCCCGCTGCCAGTTCAGGCACTTGACCATGCCACCGGCTATTTGATGGCCGCCGCTGTCCTCTCGGCTCTGACAGAAGCGGCTTCGGGGCATTCGATCATGGATGGGCGCCTGTCGCTTGCCCGTACCGCCGAGTTGCTGGCCAGCCTCGCGAAATCCGAGACAGGCGACCCGATCACCGCTGCCGAACCCGGGGACTACGCATCCCGATCAGAAGAGTCCGGCTGGGGCCCCGGCAAACGACTGAAGCCCGCGCTGAGCGTCGGTGAGGCACGGATGCACTGGCCGATCCCGGCATCCCGGCTCGGCACGTTTGATCCCACGTGGCAAACCACCTGAACAAAGGTCCCACCGCCGCGCGGAACGCGAGGCCCTGCCCAACGCTTGGAACGGCGGCGCACCGTCGCCGCAGGTCAAAGGGGCGGGAGCGCCCTAGCGGTCGTCTCCACCGGGGCCGATATCGTCCAGATAATCCTCGTCAATCGCGGCTTGCACCGCGCCGGTGACCGCCTCGCGTTGTTTCGGAGACAGGTCTTCGGGCTCCTTGCCATCGGCCAGTCGTACCGTGACTTCGCGGTGGGCAAACTTGATGCCTTCGCGCGCGAACAACTCGCGGATTTCTTGGTACACCTTTTTGCGCACCAGCCACTGGTCGCCCGGCTTGGTCATAAACTTCACCCGGATGATCATCGCGGAATCCTGCATCTCGATAACGCCCTGCGACTTGAGCGGCTGGATGAAGTTGTCCCCGATCACCGGGTCCTCCAGCAACTCCTGTCCCAGCTTCTTGATCAGTTTACGGACCTTCTCGACGTCCGTGTCATAGGTCACGCGCAGAGGCAGTTTCATGATCACCCAGTCGCGCGAGTAGTTGGTCAGAACCTTGATTTCACCAAACGGGATCGTGTTCAGGGCCCCCAGATGGTGGCGCAGCTGGAAAGACCGGACCGAGATTTTTTCGACCGTACCTTTGACATCTCCGATGTCGATGTATTCTCCCTTGCGGAACGCGTCATCCAGCAGGAAAAACGCGCCCGAGAAAATGTCCCGCACCAGGGTTTGCGAGCCAAAGCCCACGGCCAGACCGACAACGCCGGCGCCTGCAAACAGCGGGCTGACATTTATGCCCAGCTCCATCAGGACGATCAGCACGATGGTCACGACCACCACAGCCAGTATAGCGCCCCGGAACAGAGGCAGCAGCGTGGCAAGGCGGCTTTGACCGCCCTCTCCGCCCTCGTCACCCAACTCGGCTTCGGCGGCTCCATCATCGGTTTCTTCAGCGATTTTGGTGTCGATCCAGATCCGGAAGAAGTGGAACAGGATGTAGCCGATGAACAGGATCACCATAACATCCAGCGCCCTGCCAACGGGCAAATCCTCGCTCCAGCTGGCTTCGGGATTCCAGATGACGACCAGTGCGTAGATGCCGACGACAAAGGCCAGGATGCCTGCGACACGCCGCGCAAGATCTTCGTAGGTCACCAATGTGTGCTTGCGCTTCTCCGCCTCGGGCGTCTCCGAGGTCCGCATGGTATCTTCATCGGTATCGAGTTCGGCATTCAGAGCCTCGATCTGCCGGTTGCGATCGAAATACCGCTCGAGCAGATAGTTCATGGCGCCATAGGCGATGACGACCGACATGAAGATCATGTAGCTGCTTGCGACGATCGGCAGCGAGTCCTCGGTCTCGAGCACAAGATCCACCGCCAGCTTGAACCAACTAAAGACCAGATAGACGATCAGGGCCGGGGCCCAGCCAAATGACACGAACCGCAGCAACCAGGACACCTGGTCCGGCTGACGGCCGCCTCGGATGGCGTTCGAAATGGCCCGGGCATTGAACAGGATCATCAGGATGTTCCCGACCATCCCGATCAGGGTCAGCCCGCCATAAACCATCGCGTAGACGTTGTAGTTCAGCCCGAAATCCGCCACCCAGGTGGAAAACAGAACAGCGGTAATGTCATAGGTCGCCAGCGCCGATGCCCAGATATACAGCCGCTTGGCGTCCCGGTCCGAGAATGGCGGCAACCTGTACTGGCTGAGATACGGCGACAGCACCATCCGCCACAGGTCGGAAACCGTACGTGACAGGAAAAACGCCGTGAAAATCGCCGTGACGGTGAACTGGATCGAGATATCTTCGGCCTCGCCAAAAAACAGATACCCGACGATCAGAGCCATCAGCATTGCAAACACCGTGGCCCCGATACCCATCAGGAACCGGAACACAAGGAACGGCATCTTTTCCCGATACCCCTGCGGGTTTTCCTTGATCCGGGCGACGACCCACCGTCGGGCAAAGCGCTTGCCGTACAGCTCGATCGACAGCCATCGGCCAACCATCAGGAACAGGATGTTCCATCCCAGCACCTCGACATAGGTGAAAATCCGGCCATCAGGACTGGTTTGCTCGAGGATGTAGCGCACCTCGAAGATCGAATAGGGCAACGCCTCAAGGCGGGATCGCACGGCTTCGCTGAACTTGGCAAAGCGCTCCTGCGCCTTCATCAACTGCGAACTTTCCGCCATCGGATCATGAGCGACGTCCTCGGGCTGGCCACCAGCCTGCCCAACCGAGGATACGACCTGCCCGGCGCTGTCGATGACGATCACGCTGGCGCCCGCCTCGGTCGCGGCGCGGATCGCGGCCGCAACATCGTTGTCCTGCGGGGCCTCTGTTTCACCGGACGCCCCGGGATACCCCGGGATCAGCGAGGTCTGCGCCGCCGCACCGGTCGCGCAGACCAGAGCGATTGTCCACGTCAGGAACAGTACACGGACAAGAAAGTTCGGTTTCATAAGGTCTTGCATCCTGATCTCTTGCTGCACGACAGCCTATAGAAGGCACCGGCCTTGATCAAACGATCCACTCGTTGCTTCCCGACATCGTGTAGGACCGTGTTTTTGGCGCAAGCCCAAAGGCAGGATGTTTCCAACCCTATGGAATTCCTATAAGAGCAGGCAGCATCCGGCAAATCCGGGCTTTGCCAACTTCGGGGAATGTTGCAGGCTTCGCGTTATTGGTGACTTGCGCAATGGCTGTTGCCAAATCGCAATGATTGACGCATTTGCGGCTTTGACACAGACCCTTTGGCAGGCGGCGTCAAAAAATATAAGATAACTGGTGCGAAACGCGCGGAAACTGCACCGTAACAAAGATACGAGCGAGGGCATGAGCCTAGGCATCGACGACAAACAGACCGGTCGCGCTCCGCGCATAATGTTCTACAGTCACGATACGTTCGGACTGGGTCATCTCAGACGCTCCCGAGCGCTGGCTGCGGCAATGACGCGGGCGAACCCGCGTGCCTCGGCCCTGATCCTGACGGGCTCGCCCGTTGCCGGGCGCTTCACTTTTCCGCGGCGCGTGGACCATGTACGCCTGCCGGGCGTGACAAAGCGGGCCGATGGTTCGTATGCCGCGCGTACGATCGGAATGGGGATTGACGAAGTCACCGAGCTGCGTTCGGGACTGATCCAGACCACCATGCGCCAATTCGACCCGGACGTCGTCGTCGTCGACAAGGAGCCGACCGGATTCCGGGGCGAACTTCTGCCTACCCTTGAACAGCTGCATCAATCCGGGCGCGCCAAACTGGTACTGGGCCTTCGCGACGTTCTGGACGAACCCGAGGTTCTGGCAGCGGAATGGGCCCGAAAGGATGCCGTCGCCGCGACCGAGAAATACTATCACGAAATCTGGGTCTACGGCCTGCGGTCTGTTTATGACCCGACAGAAGGATTGCCGCTCAGCCCGTCGGCGCAGGCGCGGATTCACTGGACCGGCTATCTGCGCCGCGATCTCGGCCCTGTCGGCGAACCTCCCGAGCGGCCCTATATCCTTATCACGCCCGGAGGCGGTGGCGACGGGAAGGCAATGGTCAACCTTGTCCTGTCCGCATATGAAAAAGACCCTGATCTGTCCCCCCGAGCCCTGCTTGTCTATGGCCCTTTCCTGTCCGGTGAGTTGCGCGAAGAATTCGAGGCCCGCGTGGCGGCCCTGAACGGTCGTGTGACGGCGGTCGGGTTCGAATCCCAGATCGAAACCCTGTTCGCCGGCGCGGCGGGTGTGGTCTGCATGGGCGGATACAACACGTTCTGCGAGGTGCTGTCCTTTGACAAACGCGCGGTGATCGTCCCGCGAACCACCCCGCGGCTGGAACAGTGGATCCGCGCCTCGCGCGCCGAGGAACTGGGCCTTGTGCGGATGCTGGACGAGACCCGCGATGGGTTGACGGCCGATGCGATGATCACGGCCATTCGCAACCTGCAGCAGCAACCCCTTCCCTCGCAGGCGATCCGGGCCGGTTTGCTGGATGGCTTGGACTATGTCTCTGATCGGGTCGAGGCCCTGCTGAGCGTGGAACAGGAACGAGCGACCGGATGACCGACGCAGAGCCGCGACTGGCGGTGTTGGTCAAGGGTTGGCCGCGCCTGTCCGAGACGTTCATCGCTCAGGAATTGGTTGCTTTGCAGGATGCCGGCCACGACTTCGACATCTGGTCATTGCGCCACCCGACCGACACCAAGCGCCACCCCCTGCACGACCGGTTTCAGGGGCGGGTGCATTATCTTCCCGAATACCTGTACCAGGAACCCCAACGCGTATGGGCGGCGAGACGAACCGCACAGGCGCTTCCGGGTTACGCACAGGCCTACCGGGTGTGGCGACAGGATCTGCGTCGCGATCCCACGCACAACCGGATCCGCCGCTTTGGACAGGCTTGCGTTCTGGCCGCGGAATTGCCCGGCGACACGCGCGCGCTGTATGCCCACTTCCTGCATACCCCGTCCTCGGTTGCCCGCTATGCTGCAATCATGCGCGGCCTGCCGTGGAGCTTTTCGGCTCACGCCAAGGATATCTGGACGTCGCCCGAGTGGGAAAAGCGTGAAAAACTTCACGCTGACACCTTCGGAGCGGCGTTCGGCGCAACCTGCACCGAGATCGGCGCGCGGCACTTGCGCGATCTGGCCGATGACCCCGCCCGTGTCGATCTGATCTATCACGGGCTGGACCTGACGCGATTTCCTGAGCCGCCCGTACGAAAGCTGCGATCCGTCGATGACCGGTTCCATATGGTGTCCGTCGGACGACTGGTAGAAAAGAAAGGCTTTGATCGCTTGATCCACGCCTTGGCCATACTCCCCCCAGAGATCGACTGGCACTGGACCCACATTGGCGGCGGCACCTTGTCGGACAACCTGCGCGGCCTGGCGGAAAACCTGCGCCTGCAGATTCGCATCACCTGGAAAGGCGCCTGCGATCAACCCGAAGTCATTGCGGCCATGCGCGAGGCGGATCTGTTCGTGCTGCCCAGCCGCATCGCCGCGGACGGGGACCGGGACGGACTGCCCAATGTCCTGATGGAAGCCGCGTCGCAAAAACTACCGATCCTGTCCACTCCGGTCTCGGCCATTCCCGAATTCATCCAGACCAACGTGCACGGCATCTTGTCCGATGACGAACCCAAGGCGCTTGCAGACGCTATTTCCACCCTGGCCGCCGACCCGCAGAAAGCGGCAATCATGGCCGATGCGGCTTATGACCGCTTGCTTGCCAGTTTCCGCATGGACCCCGGCATTGCACGTCTCTCCCGCCGCCTGAAAGCCTTGTGCGCGGAGGGTGCCTGATGGTTCGGGTCGCCTTCTATGCGCCGATGAAAGCCCCAGACAGCCCGGTACCATCCGGCGACCGCGAAATGGCTCGCAACCTGATGGCTGCAATCGGGGCCGATGGGCATCTTGTTGATCTGGTCTCGCGGCTGCGCATCTATGACAAAACCGGAGACCCGGACCTTCAGAACCGTCTCGACCGCGAAGCCGCGGCCGAGGTCACCCGACTGAGCACAGAACTGCCTGCAGATACAGGCCTCTGGGTGACCTATCACAACTACTACAAAGCTCCGGACCTTTTGGGGCCGGCGGTCTGCAGGGCGCGCGGGATACCCTATGTTCAGCTTGAGAGCACCCGCGCCATGTCGCGCCTTTCCGGGCCCTGGGCCGGCTTTGCCCAAGCTGCGCACGATGCCTGCGACGCCGCGCAGGTGATCTTCTATCACACAGCAAATGACTTGATCACACTGGAACGCGAGCGGTTCGGTGATCAGTCATTGATTGAACTCCCACCCTTCCTGCCCCGATCGGACCTGCCTCGGCCCTCTCGATGCGCGGGGCCGATGCTGACGGTGGGAATGATGCGATACGGGGACAAGTTGGAGTCCTTCCGCATTCTGGCCGATACGCTGGCATTTTTGAATGAGGATTGGACGCTGAACATCGCCGGCGACGGGCCAGCCCGCCCGGATGTCGAGGCTTTGATGGCCCCCTTCGGCACACGTGTCCGTTTTTTGGGCCTGCTGAGCCGCGATGACCTGGAAACGATTTACTCCGATGCTGCTCTGTTGGTCTGGCCGGGCGTCAACGAAGCCTACGGGATGACCTATCTCGAGGCGCAGTCCGCGGGCGTCCCCGTTGTTGCCCAGGATCGCCCGGGGGTGCGCGACGTACTGGCGCCTGCCAATCATCCTGCTCCTGAATACGGCGCCGCTGCGCTGGCCGAGCGAATTGACCGGCTGCTGTCCGATCCCGAACTGCGTCGGAGCGAAGGTCAAAACGCGCGCGACTACGTGGCCGGCCGTCATTTGATGCCAAACGCAACACGGACGTTCTGGTCGGGTGTTTCTTCGCTGGTAGGGGAGATGTCATGACACGTCTGGCCCTTCTACGCCACGGTCATACCGCCTGGAACCGCGCAGGGCGCATTCAGGGGCGCAGCGACATCAGCCTCGATGACCAGGCAAAGGCCGAACTGGCCCGATATTGCTTGCCAACCCCTTGGGACCGGGCCGAACTATGGTCCAGCCCCCTGACCCGCGCCAGCGAAACTGCGCGGCTGGTCGCCGGTCGCGAACCCGCAACCTCGGCCGCCCTGGTCGAGATGAATTGGGGCGACTGGGAAGGCCAACGCGGGGAAGACCTGATTGCAGATGCCAACACTGGTTACCGGCATATCGAGGATTGGAGCTGGGAATTTCGTCCCCCCAACGGCGAAAGCCCGGCCGACATTCGCCGCCGCCTTGTGCCATGGCTGTCCAGCCTGACCGGTGACAACGTAGCTGTCTGCCATATCGGAATCATGCGGGTCATCCTGGCGCTTGCCTGGGGGTGGGAGTTCACAGGCCCCGCGCCGTTCCGCATCAAACGCAATCGTCTCTACGTGGTCGATTTGGAGCAAATGCGACCGGAGGCAGAGCCCGTCCGGCTTATCCCGCGCGAGGCCGGGTCATGAGGACCATGATCGTCGTCACCCATCTGCTGGGGACCGGACATCTCAGCCGCGCCCTGACCTTGGGTCGGGCTTTTGCGGATGCCGGACACGACGTGACCGTCGCATCCGGTGGGATGACTGCACCACAACTGAATGCGGATGGAGTTTCCCTGCTGGCACTGCCACCCCTGCGTTCGGATGGTACCGATTTCACGCGGTTGCTGACGGCCGACGGAGATATTGCAGACGCGACCTATCTGAACTCCCGCGCTATTGCCCTGACCGAGGCTGTTCGACGGGTAAACCCCGATGTCCTGATAACGGAACTCTATCCCTTCGGGCGCCGAAGCCTGGCCGACGAGTTTCTGGCCCTGCTGTCCACTGCGCGGTCACTGCCGTCCTGTCCGGTTGTTCTGAGTTCGGTCCGGGACATCCTCGCGCCACCGTCGAAACCCGCCAAAGCTGTACGGACCGAAGAAATCATTGTGCGTTTCTATGACGGCGTACTGGTTCATTCCGACCCCGAAATCACGCCGCTGGATGCCAGCTGGCCGGTTACAGGCAACTTGGCCGGACGCCTGTTCTATACGGGCTTTGTTGCCCCGCCTGCGCCGGGTCCTCATGAACAGGGGGAAGGAGCGAATGAAATCCTGGTCAGCGCTGGCGGCGGATCGGTCGGACAACCGATCTTTCGCGCGGCCATCGAGGCCGCCCAAAAGATGCCCAATAGGCGCTGGCGCCTGCTGGTCGGTGGTCAGGATGCCGAAGACCGGATTGCCGAACTGAGGCATATTACAAATGGCGAAAATGTCATTCTGGAGCCCGTACGTCCGGATTTCAGACAGATGCTGCCACTGGCCGCAGCCTCGGTCAGCATGTGCGGGTACAACACCGCCATGGACTTGCTGCAATGCGCGACCCCGGCCGTTCTGATCCCATTCGACGATGGCAAGGAAGTGGAACAGACCCTGAGGGCAAAGAGCCTGGCGCGCCTGCCTGCGGTCGACGTGCTGCCCAGCGCGAAGCTGACCGGAGGGACATTGGCCCAAGCAGTCGACCGCGTCCTGCATCAAGGCTCGCGCGAACCCTTGGATGGCGGGTTTGACGGTGCCCGCAAGTCGGTAGAGATTGCCACCTCGCTCTGGGAGGCTCGGCAATGACAACCGATTGGACACCGCTGCGATCCGAATTGCAGGTGTGGCGAGAGGCTGGGCTTACGCTTCCACTGTGGTGGCGGGACGATGACGCGATCGCGCCCAGCCGGCAATTGGACCGTTTGGTGGGCCTGTCATCCCGAACCGGGCTGCCGGTTCATCTGGCCATCATTCCACGCGATGCCAGTCAGGATCTGGTCGACCAGGTTGCCAACCAGACCAGCTTGGTTCCGGTGGTTCACGGCTGGGCGCACCAGAACCACGCGCCTGAAGGCGAAAAGAAGTCCGAGTTCCGCCTGCATCGTCCGCTCGCCTCGATTGTGTCTGATGCACACCATGGCTTCCTGCGTTTGCAGGAGTCCTTCGGTGATCGTCTGTGCCCGATGTTCGTCCCCCCTTGGAACCGCATCGCGCCCGAAGTGACGGCAGAGCTTGCGGAGATCGGCTATCAGTTCCTGTCCACGGCCACGCCCAGAACGCACGCAGAAGCAGCGCCGGGCCTGACTCAGGTCAATACCCATCTGGATCCGATCGACTGGCGTGGTAAGCGAGGGTTGGCCGATCCGAATGCATTGATCGCCAAAACCGCCTCGATGCTGCAGGATCGCCGAGAGGGACGAGCCGACCCAACCGAACCTTTTGGCGTGTTGACCCATCATCTTGTCCATGATCAACAGATCTGGGACTTTACCGAGGCGCTTCTGGATTGTCTCATGGCGGGCCCCACACGCGTCTGGTCCGCAGGACCACACTGATTACCCGAGGAGACCTTGATGAGCCGACTGGATTCCATGCTGCGACGCCTGACCGCCCAGCGCGACGGGCTGAACTGGGCTGCGGCGCGGATCAAAGGGCTGAAAGGCGATGTTCTGGACATGGGTTTGGGCAACGGCCGCACCTATGACCACCTGCGCGAGATCCTGCCCGATAGGCGCATCTGGGTCATGGACCGGGTTCTGCAATGTCACCCGGACAGCACCCCGCCGGCCGAAGATTTTCTGCAGGGCGAGGCCGAACCGATGCTGAAGAAGCTGGCCGAAAACGGCCCGCGGATCGCATTGGCGCATTATGATTTCGGTCGCGGGATCAAACATGAAGACGTGGTCGAAGCGGCGAGGCTCAGTAAGCTGATTGGCTCGGTCATGGTCCCAGGCGGGTTGCTGATTTCCGGCCAACCGCTGGAAGGGTTCGAACAGATCAACGGCCCGGACTCCATCGCGCCTGACCGCTATCTGTTCTACCTCGCCTGATCAGGCCACGCGCTGCCCGCTCGACCAGACGGCAGTAAGGGCCGGGACGTTGCCCCGCATTCGAAAACGGATCAGGTCTGCCCGCAGCCCCGGTTTCAGAGCGCCGCGATCCGCTAGGCCCGCCGACTGTGCCGGAGCCTGTGTGACAGTGGCGATGCCACGCGCCATGTCATCCCAGATGCTCCCAAGGGTAACGGCGGACAACAGCAAGGCTGACGGCACATAGTCCGACGACAGAATGTCCAAACACCCCAAGTCGGCCAGTTCCCGTGCTGCCACATTCCCAGAATGTGACCCGCCGCGGATCAGGTTCGGCGCGCCCATCATGACCTGAATGCCATGAGCGTGACAGGCCCGTGCTGCCTCTACGGTCGTTGGGAATTCGGCCAGCCGAATGCCATGGCGGGCGGATATCGCCACTTGTGCCTCTGTCGTGTCGTCGTGGCTGGCCAGAACCGCTCCGAAGCGGCGCGCGGCGTCCACGGCCTCCTGCTCGTGGCGGTCTCCATTGCGGTCCCTCAGCCCCCGCAACTGGTCCACGTGCCGTGCGAAAATGTCGTCATCCATAGCGTACTTGCCTTTGAGATAGGCTTCGAACTTGGACAGGTCCCGAAACTGGCGCTGGCCGGGCGTGTGATCCATCAACGAAACGATGCCCACCCGGTCTTCTGGACCGAATTCCTGCAGTTCCTCGACCAGCGTCTCAGAACAGACTTCGGCGCGCAGATGCAGAAAGTGGCTGATCTTGAGTGCGTCCTGCTCTCGCAACTCCCACAGCTCGCGGGACAGTCCGCGCGCGTATTTCAGATACCGTCCGGCACCGGAGGGGATCGACCCCACCCGCATTGCGTCAAAAACCGTCGTGATCCCGGTACTGGCCAGTTCCGCGTCATGCGCCAGAATGGCTGCGGCATGGGGCCAGTCCACCTTGGGTCGAGGCTGGATGTGGCGTTCCAGGTTGTCGGTGTGCAACTCGACCAGGCCGGGTGAAACATAGTCCCCGTTACAGTCAATCGCGCCTTTCGGAACAGCCGCGCCGGTGTCTATGTCAGCGATCGTCTGGCCAACGATCCGGACACACCCCCGGACAGTCTCATCCGGCAGAACAAGCAACGCATTGGCAAGGGTCAGTTCATCTGTCATCGGATTTTCACGTGGTTTGAGGTAAGGAGAGGCCACGCAACAGGAGGCCATTGTGAATTTTGCGCGATACGCGATCTATTTCGTTCCCCCAGCCCAATCCGACTGGAGCAGGTTTGCAACCGCGTGGCTGGGGTGGGACATCGATGCGGGACGGACCGTCGACCATCCGGCCATTGACGGGTTGGACGTCGCCTCGGTAACACAAGTGCCGCGCAAATACGGGCTTCATGCCACGATGAAGCCGCCGTTTCGCTTGCGTGAAGATCAGTCGCTGTCTGCTTTGCAGGATACCTGCGCCCGTCTGGCCGGTAAATTCGCCCCCGTTTCGCTGGACGGGCTCGAAGTTGCACGCCTTGGTCGGTTTCTTGCTTTGCGGCCCGTGGGCGACACACGAGACCTGAACGCGCTTGCGGCGGCTTGCGTCCGCGACCTGGACCCTTTTCGTGCCCCGGCCTCGGAAACCGAGATGAACCGGCGCCGAGCGGCCGGGCTGACCATGGAGCAGGACGCCAATCTGACGAACTGGGGCTACCCATACGTTCTGGAGGCTTTCCGCTTTCACATCACCCTGTCCGGTCGCCTGAGCAAGCCGATGCTGGCAAACGTGCAAACCGTGCTGAACCAACGGCTTGTCCCATTGCTGCCAGCCCCTTTTGACATAGGGGACCTGGCCCTTGTGGGCGAGGCTGAAGACGGGCGGTTCCACGTGCTTCAACGGTACGCCCTTTCGGGTTGAAGGCCGGACAAGATGGTTTCAACGGTCGCATCCAGTGACCCGGAATTGTCGACCTCGATCACGTGGTTCAAGCCTTCGGGCAGGGCTGCAGTGGCGCGCCCCAAACGTCGGGCTTGATCGGCCGCGCTTTCCCGGCCGCGCACTGCCAGACGTTGTGCCAGAACCTTTGGGTCGGCCGTCAGGGATATCACGATCAGCTCTCGAAATTCCTTCTGCGCCTCGGGCAACACAGCCCTTGAGAGGTTGACCAGAACGGCGTCGGCCCTTCGGCGTTGTTCCGTGATCGCAACGGGTATGCCGTAGTGCAGCCCGTGCGCGGCCCAGCACAGAACAAAGCTGCCCTCTTGGACCATTGTTTGAAACGCCCGGTCGGACACGCGGTCAAAATCCTCACCGCCTTCGCCATGGGGACGGGTGATGACTCTACGCACCCTTTCGAAGTTCGACGCGCGCGCCAGCAGTGCTTGGATCACGCTGTCTTTTCCAACACCCGAAGGCCCGACAACTGCAATGACCGGGGCCATCTTCATGCCGCCGCCCCCGGCGCAAACTGCGTGACGTCGACCACGCGGCTGCAGACCCGGTCACGGGCCTCTTGGTCGTGGAATATCCCAATGATCGCCGCGCCGCGGGCCTTTGCTTCTTGGATCAGGGACAGCACGGTTTCGCGGTTTCGTGCGTCAAGGCTGGCCGTGGGTTCATCCAGCAACAGAGCCGGATAGTCATGCGCAAAACCACGCGCGATATTCACCCGTTGCTGTTCACCGCCCGAAAATGTCGTGGGACTGAGGCGCCAAAGCGGTTCCGGAATATTCAGGCGCTGAAGGAGGCCCGCTGCCTTGTCCAGTGCGGTCTGCCGCTCGCACCCCTGAACCAGAAGCGGTTCGGCCACGACCTCCAGCGTCGGCACACGCGGCACAACACGCAGAAACTGACTGACATAGCCCAGGGTCTCCCGGCGCAGCTGCAGGATCTCGCGCGGTTGGGCCCGGGCGACGTCCAGGCCACCCACCCGCACCTGCCCCGAGGCCGCCAGGTAATTGCCGTAGATCACCCGCATCAGTGTGGACTTCCCGGCCCCGCTGGCCCCGGTCAGGGCCATGCATTCTCCGGCCCCGACCTGCAGCGACGCGCCCGCCATCACCGGGATCACGGCGCCGCCCTGATTGTGCAGGGTAAAGCTCTTGCTCACGTCGATCAGTTCAATCATCGGATTTCATCTTTTCTGTAGCATTCAAACCTGCAGGACGCTGGACACAAGCAGTTGCGTATAGGCATGCTGCGGGTCGTCCAGCACCTGATCGGTCAGCCCCGCCTCGACCACCTCGCCATCCTTCATCACCATCAACCGGTCCGCCAACAGCCGCACCACGGCCAGATCATGGGTGACGATGATAGCGCTCAGCCCCATCTCGCGCACAAGGCCGCGCAGCAGGTCCAGCAGCCGCGCCTGCACCGAGACATCCAACCCGCCGGTCGGTTCGTCCATGAAAACCAGCCGCGGACCGGTCACCAGGTTGCGCGCGATCTGCAACCGTTGCTGCATGCCGCCCGAAAACGCGCTGGGTCGGTCGTCCACGCGGCTTTCCGCTATCTCGACCCGGCCCAGCCAATCCAGGGCCTGCCCGCGGATCTGGCCATAGTGCCGGCTCCCCACGGCCATCAGCCGCTCGCCGATATTGCCGCCGGCGCTGACCGACATGCGCAGCCCGTCGCGGGCATGCTGATGAACAAAGGCCCAGTCGGTGCGCCCCAGCATCCGGCGGGCCGGTTCCGACATCGTGACCGTGTCCACCGGCCCGTCGGCGCGGGTATCAAAGATGACCTGCCCGGCATCCGGCTTAAGATGCCCGGCCAGACAGTTCAGCAGGGTCGACTTGCCCGACCCGCTTTCGCCGACGATCCCCATCACCTCACCGGGGTAGAGGTCGAAACTGACATCACGACAGCCGATCCGCGCGCCATAGCGTTTCTCGATGCCATTGACCTGCAGCAGAGGGGTCATGCCGCATCCTCCTGCGCCAAACGGCCTTGGTGTCCGGCCTCGCGGCGGGACCGGCAGTAATCGGTGTCCGAACACACGAACATCCGGTCGCCTGCATCGTCCGTGATCACCTCGTCCAGGTAACTGTCTTCGGCCCCGCACAGATCGCAGGCATGGTCGGCCTTGCTGGCCTCGAACGGGTAGTCCTCGAAATCGAGGCTGACCACCCGCGTATGCGGCGGCACCGCATAAATGCGCTGCTCGCGCCCGGCCCCGAACAGCTGGATCGCGTCCATTTCCAGTTTCGGATTGTCGAATTTCGGGATCGGAGACGGGTCCATCACATAGCGGTCGGCCACCCGGACCGGATAGGCATAGGCCGTGGAAATCGCGCCGTGCTGGCTGATGTCTTCGTAGAGCTTCACATGCATCAACCCGTATTCCTGCAGGCTGTGCATCTTGCGCGTCTCCGTCTCGCGCGGTTCCAGAAACCGCAGCGGTTCGGGGATCGGGACCTGATAGACCAGGATCTGATCAGCACGCAGCGGGGCCTCGGGGATGCGATGGCGGGTTTGGATGATGGTGGCCTTCTCGGTCTCTTCGGTCGTGGCCACGCCCGCCGTCTTTTCAAAGAACTTTCGGATCGACACGGCATTGGTCGTGTCATCTGCTCCCTGATCGATCACCTTGAACACATCATCCGGGGTCAGCGTCGCGGCCGAGACCTGAACCCCGCCCGTGCCCCAACCATAAGGCATGGGCATCTCGCGGCTGGCAAACGGCACCTGATAACCCGGAACGGCCAAGCCCTTGAGAATGGCCCGGCGGATCATCCGCTTGGTTTGTTCGTCCAAATATGCGAAGTTATACTCATTCATTTGATGTATCACTTTCGTTTTTCGGTGTTGTTGTGGACGGTTACCTGGTTACCTCGGCCTTCGCGGTCGTCATGCTCTACTTTCTCTGGCGCAGGATACATTCCCGGCGACGGCGCCGAGCGATGCGGCGGGACGCGCGAGGCGAATGGTCTGCGATCAGCGCGGACGCGCCACGCCGGGCTGCGGCTGGCAGGGCATCTCGGCCGGCGGACAGGATGCAGGAAGGGCACTGAAGTCATTCGGCGGCCTCGCGCGGTTCCAGGCGTTCTTTGGCTTCGCGGCGCAATTTGCGCACCAGTTCCAGTTCGGACTGGAAATCGACGTAGTGCGGCAGCTTGATATGCTCGAGAAAGCCGGTCGCCTGAATGTTGTCGGCATGGCTGAGGACGAATTCCTGATCCTGCGCCGGAGCGCCCAGATCGTCTTCGCCCAATTCCTCCCAACGCAAGGCGCGATCCACCAGCGCCATCGCGATGGCTTTGCGCTCGGACTGGCCGAAGACCAGCCCATAGCCGCGTGTGAATTGCGGCGGCTCGGTTTTTGATCCCTTGAACTGGTTCACCGTTTCGCATTCGGTCAGGGCGATCTCGCCGATCTCGATCGTGAAACCCAGTTCGGGGATTTCCATCTCGACCGCAACGGTGCCGATGCGCAGCTCACCCACGAAAGCGTGGTTGCGCGCATAGCCGCGCTGGGTCGAATAGGCCATGCCCAGCACGAACCCCTCGTCCCCGCGCGTAAGTGCTTGCAGACGCAGGGGGCGGTCCGCCGGGAACCCCATCGGTTCGCGCGTCAGATCGCCGGGCGGCTCATCGCTGGCGGGTTCGTCCTGAATCAGGCCTTCGTCCTTGAGGAATTCGGTGATGTGCGGGGTCGGCTCGTGACGCGGCGCGGCGGTGGGGGCCTCAGGCTCCGCGCCATCGGCGGCCAGTTTGAAATCCAGCAGACGGTGCGTGTAGTCGAAGGTCGGGCCCAGAACCTGCCCGCCCGGTGCGTCCTTGAACGTGGCCGAGATCCGGCGGTCGCAGGCCATGCCGCCGGTATCGACCGGGGTCGAACAACCAAATCGCGGCAGGGTGGTACGGTAGGCGCGGATCAGGAAGATCCCCTCGATCAGATCACCCCGCGCCTGTTTGATCGCCAGCGCGGCCAGATCGGGATCGTACAGAGAGCCCTCGGCCATCACGCGGTTCACCGCAAGGCTGAGCTGTTCACGGATCTGGGCCAAGGACAATTCGGCCACGCCGGGATCGCCCCGGCGTTCCTCTGCCAGCCAGGCATGGGCGTTTTCAATCGCCTTTTCGCCCCCTTTGACGGCTACGTACATGGTCTAACCCTTTGGATCGATGCGGGTGCTGCGCGGCAGGGCCGCGACCGTATCCCCGCAGGTGAAGAAGAAATCGCACCCCAACGGATACAGGCCCGAATTGGCCTGCAGCGCCGCAACATCGGGCACGGCTAGGCGTGCAGTGTCGCGGATGCCAGGCCCTCGCAGGGTGGCGCCGGATTGGTGCAATACGTCGCACTCCACGATCAGGGTGGCGGATCGGTCCGGGTATTCCGGCGTTCCGATCCGGTATTGGTCCAGCGGCACAAGATCCTGCCAGCAGCCAACGGCGAAATCGGCCTGCGCGGCGGGCACGAGGGGCGCACCGGTGTGGAAGGTCAGCCATTGGCGAATGGCCGGGTTGTCGGCCGCGCCCGCCAGATGAACGCCCGTGTCCGGGTCGCACAGCGTCAGGAGCAGTGTTCCCGCGGCGACCGACAGGCCGTCGGGCGGGGTCGCGCCGACCAGCTGCCGCAACTCACCCGGCCGCGCCATCACGGTCATGGCCGCACGAAAGGCGTGGGCCGCCTGAACCGGCGCATCGGTGAAACCGCCTGAAAAACGGGTCTGTGCGGTCATTGATCCTCTCCCCGAACCATAGTGAAGAACTCGACCTTGGTGGCCGCGGCCTTGGCGGCCCGGGCCGATCTGGCCGCCTGAACCTGACGGGTCAGCGGCTCCAGGATTTTCGCCCGCACGGCGTCCGCGTCCCCGGTCTGCATCAGCGCGTCGATCAGAGCGGCGGCTTCGGCATGGGTCTTGTCGCGCCCCTGCACATATCCGTGGCCCTCGGTTCCGTCGGTCAAGGCCAGAGCGCAGCGCGTGATCGTCATCTCACCCAGATTGAAGGGCGCACCCGTGCCGCCTGCCCGCCCCCGCACCATGACGCCGCCGATCTCGGGCGCACGCAACCACTGAAATTCGGGACTTGCGCCATAGGCGGTCCACAAGGTCGCCAGCGCCTCGGCCGGCGCACGTGCCAGAAGGCCCAGCCAGGCCCGTCGATCACCGTTCGCGATTTTTGTCTGATCCGCCATCAAAGCCTCTTGGCCAAGTTGTCTACAACTACTATACAACTAGATAAATCATAGCGAGGCAAAGGGTGACTCGCAACGAATATGCTGTGAAGTTTTGATGACATGAGCCAAACACCGATCTGGAAGACCATCGCGCTGGCGTTGACCGCCGACATTGCCGAGGGGCGCTTTGCCACAGGCGACCGCCTGCCGACCGAGGCGCAGTTGGCCGCGACCCACGGCGTGAACCGCCACACGGTGCGCCGGGCCCTGGCCGAACTGGCCCGGCAGGGGCTGGTGCATCCGCGCCGCGGGGCCGGCGTGTTCGTTTCGGCAGCAGCGACCGATTACCCGATCGGCAAGCGGGTCCGGTACCACCAGAACATCTCGGCCAGCGGCAAGATTCCGGGCAAGCGGGTGCTGTCGCTGATCACCCGCGCCGCCGACAAGACCGAGGCCGAGGCGCTGGCCCTGACCCCCGGCGACCCGGTGCATGTCTATGACGGGTTGTCGCTGGCCGATGGCCAACCGATCGCGGTGTTCCAAAGCGTCTTTCCCGCCGCCCGCCTGCCCGACCTGCCCGAGGCGCTGGCCCAGAACGGCTCGGTCACGCGGGCGCTGCGGCACTGCGGCGTGGCGGATTATACCCGCATCTCGACCCGCCTGACAGCCCGCGCGGCCGATGCGATTCAGGCCCGGCACCTGCAACTGATCGAGGGCGCTCCGGTTCTGCATTCGGTCGGCATCAATGCCGATCCGCAGGGGCATCCGGTTGAATACGGCAAGACCGTCTTTGCCGGTGAGCGGGTCACTCTGACGCTGGATGACGATCACGGGTGATGGCGGTCAATCCTCGTATTTCTCCAGAAAAGCCACGGCGGGCAGAGCGCGGAAATCCGGCAGCGCCGCGCGCAAGCGGGCATTGTCCCAATCCCACCAGGCCAGAGCCATCATCCGCTCGGCGACGTGCTCGGGGAACCGGCGGCGGATGGGTTGGGCGGTGACACCCCCGACGATGGTATAAGGCGGCACGTCCTTGGTCACGATCGCCCCAGAGGCGACGATTGCCCCGTGCCCGATCGTCACCTCGGGCTTGATGATGGCCGCGTGGCCGATCCAGGTGTCATGCCCGATATGCGCCAGCCGCCCCGCGCGCAGGGCGAACCAGTCCGCGTCGTCATCGGCATCGTCCCAATAGTCGGCCGAGCGGTAGTGGAAGTGATGCAGCGACGCTTTCTCGATCGGATGGTCGGTGGCGCCGATCCGGGTGAAACTGGCGATATTGGCGAATTTTCCGATTTGGGCATTGGCAATGTCGCAGGTCCGGTCGCAATAGGAGTAGTCCCCAAACACCGAATTCGTCACCCGCGTTCCGGCACCGATTTCGACAAAGGCGCCGAAGCTGCTGCCGATTATCTGGCAATCCGGGTGGATGAAGGGCTGATCCGACTGCAAGCGCGCCATGGTCTGCAAGTCCTCGTATGCGGTTCAAGGCAACATCAGCGGCTTGGCCTGCGGGTCGCGCGGTTTGCGCGCCTTGGGCGGCCCGCCCTGGATCAACCGCCTGCGCAGCCAGCCCGAGAACCAGTCCATCAGCATGACCATCAGAATGATCAGCACGATGTAATAGGCGACCTCCTCCCAGTCTTTCTGGGTGATGATCGCCTGTGTCAGCAACAGACCGATCCCGCCCCCGGTAATCGCCCCGATCACGGTCGCGCTGCGGGTGTTGGATTCCAGGAAGTACAGGAGCTGACTGAGCAGAACCGGAGTGATCTGCGGGATCACCCCAAAACGATATTTCTGCGGCGCATTGGCCCCGGTGGACTGCACGCCTTCGATCTGCTTCTGATCAACATTTTCCAGCGCCTCGGAGAAGATCTTGCCGAAGGTGCCGGTATCGGTGACCAGGATGGCCAGCGCCCCTGTCAGCGGCCCCGGCCCGAAGGCGCGTGCCAGAACCACCGTCCAGATCAACGCATCAACACCGCGCACGAAATCAAAGATACGACGGGTGGCAAATCGGACCGTTCTAAACGGATTGAAATTTCGTGTCGCCAGAAATGCGAGGGGCAAAGCGATCATCCCCGCCCCCAGAGTACCTAGAAAAGCCATCAGAAGCGTTTCAAAGATCGCCCACGCAACATCCTGATGGCGCCACATTTTGTTGGTCCAGAAATCGTCAAATATTTCCGCGGCCTCGCCCGATGCGGCACGCCCCATCAACTGGCTGAAAGACTGACCGTGATAGGGGCTGTCCAGTGTGAACCAGAACAGTTCCCACCCGTTGAAATACCGGAACACCTCGGCCCGGTTGCGTGTCACGGTCAGCCGGCCCGCCGGCGTGGTGATCGCCAGGCGGTTCTTTGACATGTTGATCCAGTCCGGCACGTCGGCAGTCGGCAGCTCGGCCTGCACTCCGGCAGACCGGCTGGGCGTTGCGCGCACTGTTCCGTAACCGGGGATGTCATATTCCACGGTTTCAGGTCCAAAACGAACGATATGGCCATCTTCCAGGTCAATCACCGTGGTTTCGCCCAAAGCGACCCATTCCGGCGCAGTGCCATCCGGGTAAGCACCCTTGCGCTCTCCCTCGATCGCGACGGACACTTGTCCGTTTCGATTGTCCCGGGTCACATGAGTCTTGTAGCTGTAGCTGTCGGATACAAGCGTCTTGCCGTTTTCCCAGTTGGCCCGCTCGGTCAAGCCGGGCACGTCAAAGGCAAAGAAAACATAGACCAGGTATAGAATGACCAGCCCCGGCAACCCGAAACTCACAGCCCGTTTGTGCCGAAAGATGTGGTCGGCTTTGGCTTTCAAGTCGTTGATCGGCAGATCAGTAGCAAAGGTGCTCATGCTGCGGCTCCTTTGGCGGAACCATGTGTCAGGCGGTCACGCAAAACGCCGGACAGCTGATCCACGGCCACAATGGTGACGAACAGAAGCAGAAAGATGGCCGCCGCCTCGTCGTAACGCCCCTGCCCCCAGGACATGGCGTTGCGCAGTTCGTACCCCAAGCCGCCTGCACCCACGAAACCAAGAATGGCTGAGGCGCGGATGTTGATCTCGAACCGCAGCAGGGCGTAGCTGACGTAGTTTGGCCCGACCTGCGGGATCACGCCCAAATACATCCGCTGCGACCAGTTGGCGCCAACCGACTGCAGCCCCTCTACCGGCTTCAGAGAGGCGTTTTCATTCACTTCGGAAAACAACTTGCCCAGAGCACCGGCAGTGTGAATGGCGATGGCAATCATTGCAGGCACAGGCCCGCCGCCCAGAACAAAGATCAGTACCAACGCGATGACGATTTCCGGAACGGCCCGGCAAATATCAGAAATACGGCGAAAAACGGGGATCAATGACGGCCACAGCGCCATGCCGCGGGTGGACATCAGCGCCATAAAGGTGCCGCCCAGAGTGCCCACCAGCGTGGCCGCGGCGGCGATATTCAGTGTTTCGATCAGCGCGGGAAAGAACTCGACCAAATTTGCGGGCAATTCCCCGATCTTCTCCCAGGCCTCAGTCAGAACCTCGGCAGGGTAATCGAAAATGCGGTTCCACCCATCGGCAAAACTACCGGCGTTTCGCATGTCGGCGGTCCGGAATCCGGCCGCCATAAGTGCCACGAACAGGATCAGAAGTATCCCACCGTAAACCCGTTTGCGACGGGTCATGCTGGTGTAATCCTCCCGGATCCGGTCGGGGCCGGCGGATCCCGCGGTCAGGTCGGTCATGAAAGGCTCCGATGGGGATAATGGGGTCCGGTTTGCGGCCGGACCCCGAACAGAAGTTGCGCAGGCTTAGTTCGACTTCAGCTTGCGGGCTTCAATGATGATTTCGTAGGCCTCGTGGGTGATCGGCTCGAACGCTTTCGCTTCACCTGCGGCCACGCCATAGAAGCACTCACGGTCTTTGTCGGCCAGCCCGGCCATCAGGGCCGTCATCTTCTCTTTGACATCCGCCGGCAATGCCTTGCGCAGAACCACCGGACCCTCGGGGATCGGCTTCGATTTCCAGATTTCGACCATGTCGTTCATGTCGACCAGTCCGGCATCCACGGCGCGGCGCAGCGCACCCGAATTGTAGCCGTCTTCCCAGTTTCCCAGACCGTCGGCCCAGGTCACGCCACCATCCACGTCACCGTTGTTCACGGCGACGATTGTCTGCTCGTGACCACCGGTGAACTTCACTTCACCGAAGTAGTCGCCCGACTCCATCGTTGCACCCGTTGCCTGAGGGATTTCGATCGAGGGGATCAAATAGCCCGAGGTCGAGTTCGGATCACCAAAGCCAAACACCTTGCCTTTCATGTCATCAAGCGAGGTGATGCCGCTGTCCTTACGGGCGAACCCAACCGAGTAGTAGCCATACCCGCCATCCACGTTCACCTTGACCAGAACCGGCTCAACCGCCTCGGGGTCGCTTAGGTAGGTTTTGGCATAGGCGGAGGCGCCCAGCCAAGCCATGTCGATCGTGCCGCCCAGCAGGCCCTGGATCACGCCGTTGTAGTCAGCCGGGGCGAACAGCTTGGTTTCGACACCCAGCGCGTCCTCGGTGTATTCACGCAGACATTCGTTGTTGTTCAGACGGTCCTGTGCGTTTTCTCCGCCCAGTATGCCGATCCGGAATTCGCTGATCTCCTCAGCCATGGCAGGCGCGCTCAGGGCAGTGGTCGCGACCAGGGCGGCAACAAGTTTCTTCATCTGTCTCTCTCCAGGTTGATTGGCCCACCCCATTCATCGGGCCGGGCGATGAATGAGGTGGTTTGGGCTCAGATCGTGGCCTCGGCCTCCATCAGAGCCTTCCGGGTGGCATCCAGCGTTTCGATCTCGGTCGAGGTCGCGGCCTCGGAGAAGCTGGCATCAGCGCCGTAGATCTCGCGGGCGACGCCGGTGGTCAGCTGCTCGGGCAGGCCGTCGAACACGATGCGTCCGTCGCGCATCCCGACCACGCGGTCGCAATAGCGGCGCGCGGTGTCCAGCGTGTGCAGATTGGCGATCACGGTGCGGCCGTCCTCTTCGTGGATGCGGCGCAGGGCCTGCATCACGACTTGCGCGTTCATAGGGTCCAGCGAGGCGATGGGCTCATCGGCCAGGATTATCTTGGGGTCCTGCATCAGCGCCCGCGCGATGGCGACGCGCTGCTGCTGCCCGCCCGACAGCGCCTCGGCTCTTTTGGGGGCATGTTCGGCGATGCCAAGACGGTCGAGAATGTCGATGGCGCGGTGGATGTCCGCGGTCGGGAACAGGTTGAACAGGGTCGCCAGCGTCGAGTGCCGGTTCAGTGTTCCATGCAGCACGTTCGAGACCACATCCATGCGGGGCACAAGGTTGAATTGCTGGAAGATCATCGCGCAATCGGCCTGCCACGCACGTTTTTCGCGCCCTTTCAACTTGGTCACGTCGCGCCCGTGAAACAGGATCTGCCCTGCGCTGGCATCGGTCAGGCGGTTGATCATACGCAGCAGAGTGGACTTGCCCGCGCCCGACCGCCCGATGATCCCGATCATGCATGGCTTGTCGACGTCCAGCGTTGCGGTGTCGACTGCAGTATTGTCGCCGAAGCGCTTGGTCAGTTTTTCAATGCGCAGCACGTGCCACCCCCAATTCGTGATGGAGGTCGTCTACAGCTGGTGCTCAACGGTGATGTGTCGATCCGGTGAAGCTTTTGTAACGGGCTGAAAGCCGATGGCCTATGCAAGGGCTGGGCAATACCGCTCGTCCCGTCTATACGCGGGCTCAACACCTGAACCGTCAGATCTGTCACATGAGGCCGCCATGAGCTTTGACCGCAAGATCAAGATCGCACCGTCGATCCTGTCCGCCGATTTCGCCAATTTCGGACAGGAAATCCAAGCCATCGAGGCCCAAGGCGCCGACTGGGTCCATGTTGACGTGATGGACGGTCATTTCGTGCCAAATCTCACCTTCGGCCCGCCGGCGGTCAAAGCGTTCCGCCCGCATGTCAAGACGGTGATGGATGTGCATCTGATGATCACGCCGGTCGATCCTTACATCCAGGCCTATGCCGATGCCGGCGCGGACTATCTGACGGCCCATGTCGAGGCCGGTCCGCACACGCACCGCACGTTGCAGGCGATCCGCGCGGCCGGAATGAAGGCAGGCGTGGCGCTGAACCCGGGCACTCCGGCCGACGCGGTCGAGCACCTGCTGGATCTGGCCGATCTGGTCTGCGTGATGACGGTGAACCCCGGCTTTGGCGGGCAGAAATTCATCGACATGACCACGAAGGTCCGCCGCCTGCGCGAGATGATCGGCGACCGCCCGGTGCATATCCAAATCGACGGGGGAGTCGATCCCACGACCGCCCCGTTGGTCGCAGCGGCCGGTGCCGACGTTCTTGTTGCCGGTTCAGCGGTCTTCAAGGGCGGGTCGGTTGCGAACCCGGACGTTTATGGCCAGAACATCCGCGCCATTCGCGCCGCAGCCGAAGGCCACGCAGACTGACGGCGGCTCCCGCCCGTCGTCGACGTTTTTAGCAAAACGCCTCCTCCCGTTGGGCCCGGCATCGCGCATGGCGCGATGCCGGGCCCAAGGCCGCCAGCGGGATCGGCGCAGCCGATGGCGCGCGGGCGCGGGAGCGTTTTGCGGGCCCTGCCCCTAGGCCAGGTGATCCGCGAAATGCGTCAGCAACTTGTGTTTTAGGATCTTGCCGGTGGGCGCGGCGGGCAGTGACGTGGCCAGCACGATCCGGCTGGGTCTCTTGTAGCCCGCAAGACGTGCGGCCACGAACTCCGCCAACTCTGCCTCGGACACAGCGCCGGTTTCTGCCACCTGAACAAAGGCCAGCACCTGTTCGTCGTCGCCCACCCGATGCCCGATCACCGCAGATTGGATCACCTGCGGGTGGTCGTTCAACGCGGACTCGACCTCGGGCGGATAGACGTTGAAGCCGCCGTGAATGATCAGCTCCTTGGCGCGGCCGACGACGTGCAGATTGCCCTGTGCGTCGAGACGGCCGAGGTCGCCCGTGCGCAACCATCCCTGGGCCAGCACCCGGCCCGTTTCTTCAGCATTGCGATAGTACCCTTTCATCACATGCGGGCCGAGCGTCAGGATCTCGCCCACGCCATCTCCGCCGCCGGGTATGCTTTCGTCAATCCGCAGTTCGACCCCCGGCAAGGGCGGGCCAACCGAGATATCAGGATCCCCGATCCGGTTGTGCGAGGCGCAGATCCCCGCCGTGCTTTCGGTCATGCCATAGCCGTTCTGCAGCGCAACGCCATAGAACGCCTCGGCCTTACGTTTCCACGCCGGATCCAGAGGGGCAGCCCCTGACGAGGTGTAGCGCAGGGCGCCCGAAGGCAACCGCTCCAACCCCTGTTCCTTGGCATATTGCATCAACAGCGCATGCATCTGCGGCACGCCCGAAAACACCGTGACGCCCGCGTTCAACGCGGCAAAGGCGCGGTCCGCCGCGAATCTGGCATCCAGTTGGACGAAAGCCCCGGCCAGCGCCGATCCGGTGACTATCGAGGCCAGCCCGAAGATGTGCGAAATCGGCAGCACGCCATAGACCACGTCATCCTGCGTCAGTCCTCGAAAATTCGCCGAGGTCAGCCCGCCGAACCGCAGGTTTTCGTGAGTCAGCATCACACCCTTGGGCGTTCCGGTCGTGCCGGTGGTGAACAGCATCGCCGCGACATCCGCCAGTTCGGGGTCGGGCGCGCTCGGGTACGGCGCGGCCAGGTGCATCTGCCCGAAGGCCCCGGAAGCGGGCTGGGCTCCGGTCGTTTGCGCATGATCGCGCGCCTCCGGCGACGCCTCCGACGTGAACAGGATCACCGCCGGGGTGACGTGATCCACGATGCGTGCCAACTCAGCCGCGGTCTGGCGGGCGTTCACCGGCACCACGCAGGCGCCGATCCGGGAACAGGCAAACAGCGCGGCCACCGTCGCACAGCAATTTTCGAGCACCAGCATGACCCTATCGCACGGGCGCACCCCCGAAGCCAGCAGGATGTCTGACAGCTCGGAAATCGCGCGGTCGAGGTCAGCAAAGCTCCAATCGGCGCCGAACCCGTCTGCAAAGGCGCGGGCCTGCGGGCGGGTCCGGATCTGGGCATCCGGATAGTCGTGCCATTTGTTCATGTCCCTTCGCCCTCCCCTGCGCCGGAACCGGTTTTGCGCTCAGCGTTTCGTGGTGCGCTTGAACACCCCCGCCGCCGTTGCGATCAGGGTTCCGTCGTCGCCGTGCAACTCTCCGGTCACATAGGCCAGCGTGCGCCCGCCACCCGTTGCGCGCCCTGTGGCCGTCACGCGCCCCTGACGCACCGCCGCCACATAGCTTGTGTTCAGTGACAGGGTCAGAACCAGCGGATGCTCGTCCCGGTCGAACCAGGCCGAGGCGGTGTTGCCACAAGCCACGTCCAGCAGCATGGCGATGATGCCGCCATGCAGGATGCCCTGGCTGTTCAGGTGATCCGCCCGGATGGTCAGATGGCACCGGGCCCGACCGTCGGATTCGGACAGATCCACCTCGAACCCGATCGCGTTCTGACAGCCCGACCGGCGGACCCTTGGGTCGTCTTCAGGCCGCGCCGAGTGCAATGAACCGCTCCAAATGATAATCCGCGTCGCCGAACCTGTGATCCGACATGACGATCCGCTTGGCTATATGCGCCAGCTCATATTCCTGCGTCATAGCGATGCCGCCATGCATCTGGATCGTTTCCTCGGCCACCAACCGGCCCACCCGCGACACCAGGTTGCGGGCCGCGGCGATCTGCCGGTCGCGATCGGGTGCTGCAAGGTGACCGGCCGCGTTGATCACCGCCGAGCGCGCCTGCTCCAGCTCGATCAGCATATCCGCGAACCGGTGCTGCAGGGCCTGAAAGGTCCCGATCGGGCGGCCGAACTGCTTGCGCGTCATCAGGTATTGCCGGGTCAGTTCCACCGCGCTTTCCATCGCACCCAGCACCTCGGCGACCAGCGCGACATTGGCTGCGGCCACAACGTTCATCAGCGGCTCGAACCCCTGCCCCGCGGCACCCAGACGCGCGGTTTCCGGCAGGCGCACATCGTCCAGAGTGACCTCGGCCGCGCGGCCACCGGCCAGCATCGGATACCCGCGCAAGCCCAGACCCGGTGTGCCAGCAGGCACCAGAAACAGCGAAATGCCGTCCAGATCGAACGGCCCGTCCGTTTCGCGCGCGGAAACGATCAACTGCCCGGCGACCTCGGCATTCACGACCACGGCCTTGCGTCCGTTCAGGATCAAGCCCGTGCCGTCGGTCCGCACGGTGGTCTCGACCCGGCTCAGGTCATACCGGCTGGCAGGCTCCCCATGCGCCAGCGCCAGATGCAGCTTGCCCGAGATCACCTGATCCAGCAGGGCTCGCTGATCGGGGCTGCCCACCTGCGCGATCAGCCGACCGCCCAGAATGCAGCTGTCCAGAACCGGCTCGACCACGCCGGCCCGGCCCAGTTCCTCGAACACGGTGGCGATGTCAAAGCCCGCCCCGCCGAACCCGCCATCCGCTTCGTCGAACAGCGCGCCCAGAACGCCCAGATCGGCCAGTTCGCGCCAGATGTCGGCGCTGAACCCCGCCGGGCTGTCCAGAATGTCGTTGCGCACCGGAGTCGTATATCTGTCGGCCAGATAGCGCCGCAGCGTGTCCTGCAGCATCTGCCGTTCTTCGGTCAGGTTGAAATCCATCTCAGCCCCCCATCTTGACCTTGGCGATGATCCCGCGCTGGATCTCGTTCGACCCGCCGAAGATCGACAGTTTCCGGTTGTTGAAATACTGGGCGGCGACCGGCGCGGCATAGTCCTGCCCGATCGGGTCGTTGTCGCCCGCCACCGCCTCGGAGGCGAAAGGCATCGCATAAGGCCCCACCGCGCGGCGGGCCAGGTCGTTGATCTCCTGCCGGATGATCGTACCCTTGACCTTCAGCATCGAGCTTTCGACCCCCGGTGCCTGTCCGGCCGCAGCCTTGCTGATGATGCGCATGTTGGTGGTGGCCATGGCCATCAGGTCGATCTCGACCCGTGCCAGCCGGGCAGCGAAATGCGGGTTCTCGATCAGGGGGCGGCCATTCGCGGTTTCGATCCGGGCAATCCGCTTGACCATGTCCAACCCCGCCTGGCTGAAGCCGACACCGGCGATGTTGGTGCGTTCATGCGTCAGCAGATACTTGGCATAGGTCCAGCCCTTGTTCTCTTCGCCCACCAGGTTTTCGACCGGGACACGCACATCGTCAAAGAACACCTCGTTGACCTCGGGCGTTCCGTCCAGCAGGACGATGGGGCGCACCTCGATCCCCGGCGTGTTCATGTCGATCAGCAGGAACGAGATCCCCTCCTGCGCCTTGGCCTCGGGGTCGGTGCGCACCAGGCAGAATATCCAGTTTGCGTATTGCGCCAGCGTGGTCCAGGTCTTCTGGCCATTGACGACATAGTGGTCGCCGTCCCGCACCGCCCGGGTCTTCAGCGAGGCCAGGTCCGACCCGGCACCCGGCTCGGAATAGCCCTGGCACCACCAGTGTTCACCATTCAGGATACGCGGCAGGAAATACTCCTGCTGCGCCTTCGACCCGAATTTCTGCAGCACCGGGCCCAGCATCGACAGGCCAAACGGCACGATGCGCGGCGCATAGGCGGCGGCGCATTCCTCCTCGAAGATATGGCGCTGAACCGCGTTCCACTCGGCGCCGCCAAACTCCTTCGGCCAGTTGAAATTCAGCCAGCCGCGCTCGTTCAGCGTGGCGTGCCACCACTCATACCCTTCCTTGCCGATGTTCCGGCCAGCCCGGATCTTGTCCGAGATCTCCTTGGGCAGTTTCTCGGCCAGAAAACCGCGTACCTCGTCGCGAAAGGCCTTCTCCTCGTCCGTATAATTCAAGTCCACAGCCGCCCTCCTCCTCGACGCGATCGGAACCTTGCCGGCTCGGCCCCACGGGCCGGGCTGCGCCGGGCCGGCCCTCGATGGGCTGGCCCGGCGCCCCTTTCTTCAATAGATCTCGAACAGACCGGCCGCGCCCATGCCGCCGCCGATGCACATGGTCACGACACCCAGCTTGGCCCCGCGCCGCCGCCCTTCGCGCAGCAGATGGCCGACCATCCGCGCGCCGGTCATGCCGAACGGATGCCCGATGGCGATCGAGCCGCCGTTCACGTTGCATTTCTCGTCATCGATCCCCAGACGGTTGCGGCAGTACAGCGCTTGCGAGGCGAAGGCCTCGTTCAGTTCCCACAGGTCGATGTCCTCTACGCTCAGACCATGCCGTTCCAGCAGGCGCGGCACCGCAAAGACCGGCCCGATGCCCATCTCGTCGGGCTCGCACCCCGCTACGCAGAACCCTTTGAACGCGCCCATGGGCTCCAGCCCCCGACGCTCGGCCACGGCGCTGTCCATCACGACCACCGCGGCCGCGCCGTCCGACAGCTGGCTGGCATTGCCGGCGGTGATGTAGTTTCCGGGGCCGCGCACCGGCTCCAGCGAGGCCAGCCCTTCTAGGGTCGTGTTCGGCCGGTTGCATTCATCCCGGTCCACGGTGACCTGCCGGTGCGAGACCTCGCCCGTCTCTTTGTCCTTGACCGCCATGGTGGTCTGCATCGGCACGATCTCGTCGTCGAACTTGCCCGCCGCCTGCGCCGCCGCTATGCGCTGCTGCGACCGCAGGCCGTAGGCGTCCTGTTCTTCGCGGCTGATGCCATAGCGCTCGGCCACGATGTCGGCGGTCTCGATCATCGTCATGTAGATCGCCGGCTTGTGCTCCTGAATCCACGCCTCGGGCACAGGGCGGGTTTTCGGCTGAACCAGCGAGATGCTCTCGATCCCGCCGGCCACGATGGGGCCCGCGCCGCCCTCGGTGATGGCCTGCGCCGCCAGCGCCACGGTCTGCAGCCCCGACGAGCAGAACCGGTTCACGGTCATGCCCGAAACGCTGACCGGCAGCCCGGCCCGGATGGCGATCTGGCGGGCGATGTTGCCGCCGGTCTCGCCTTCGGGGAAACCGCAACCGATGATGCAATCCTCGATCTCGGCCCCATCCAGCCCCGACCGTGCGACCGCGGCCTGAACCGCGTGGCCGCCCATCGTGGCGCCGTGGGTCATGTTGAAAGAGCCCCGGAACGACTTGGCCAGCCCGGTGCGCGCGGCGGATACGATTACGGCTTGTTTCATCGCTCGGCGTCCTTGTTCAGATCATCAAAGCTGCGGCCCTCGGCCACCAGTTTTTCCAGCAGCGGCGCGGGCTGCCAGAAATAGTCATCCTCGGCCGACCAGGCGCGGATGTCCTCCAGAATACCCGGCAGGCCCTGCAGATCGGCCCATTTCAGCGGCCCACCGCGATAACGCGGGAAGCCATAGCCATAGAGCAGCACCACATCCACGTCCAAGGGGCGGCGGGCGATGCCCTCGCCCACCACCTTGGCGGCCTCATTGACCATCGAGACCATATATCGCCGCACGATCTCGTCATCCGTGAACGTGCGCGGGGTGATGCCCTGCGCCGCGCGGTCGGCCGCGATCAGGTCCAGAACCTCGGGGTTCGGCGTGCCGCCGCGCTTGCCTTTTTCATAGACATAGAAGCCCTTGCCGGTCTTCTGCCCGAAATGTCCGGCCTCGCACAGTTTGTCGGCATAGCTGCTGTCGCGGGCGCGCGGGTCCAGCCCCTCGGCGCGTTTGCGTTTGCGCACCGCCCAGCCGATATCCAGCCCGGCCAGATCGGACACCGCGAACGGCCCCATGGCAAAGCCGAAATCGGTCAGCGCCTTGTCGATCTGGAACGGGCTTGCCCCGTCCAGAACCATGTGGTCGGCGCAGGTGCGATAGGTGCTGAGGATCCGGTTGCCGATGAACCCGTCGCACACCCCTGCGCGCACCGAGACCTTCTTCAGCCGATGCCCCAGCGCAAAGCCGGTGGCGACCACCTCGGGCGCGGTCTTGTCGGCCACCACGATCTCGAGCAGCTTCATCACATGGGCGGGCGAGAAGAAATGCAGCCCGATCACGTCCTGCGGCCGCGTGGTGGCGGCGGCGATCTCGTCGACGTCCAGATACGAGGTGTTCGTCGCCAGAACCGCCCCGGGCTTGCAGACCGCATCCAGCTGGACAAAGACCTGTTTCTTGACCTCCATATCCTCGAACACGGCCTCGATCACCAGATCGACGGCGCTCAGCGCGTCATAACCGGTGGCAAGCTGCAATTGGTCCGACAGAATCGAGTCGTACTGCTGCTGGCTGATCTTGCCGCGCTTCAGGGCGCCTGCCAGGTTTCCGGCGATCCGGTCTTTGGCGGCATGGGCGGCCTCCTGCGTCATCTCCAGCAAGGTCACGGGCAGACCGGCCAACAAGGCGGCGGTGGCGATCCCTGCGCCCATCGTGCCGCCGCCGATGACCCCGATCTGATGCACCGGACGCGGCTCGACACCCTTCAGTTCGGGCAGCTTGCCCACGGCGCGTTCGGCGAAGAAGGCGTGAATCAGACCCTTGCGCTGATCCGATTCCATCAACTGCATGAACAGTTCCCGCTCGCGCGCCATGCCCTCGGCAAAGCTGGGCGCCTCGCAGGCGGCTTGCACGGCACGCACGGCAACGGCGGGGGACAGTTGGCCGCGGCCCTTCTTCAGAACGGCCTCGTAGACCGCATCGAAATCGACGGGGTCCGGCGCGGGCATCTCTCCGACCGCGCGGCGGGGCGTACCCGAGTCAAGCAGCTCCTGCGCATAGGCCAGCCCGATCTCGCGCGGGTCGCCATCCTGCATCTTGTCGATCACGCCCAGCTTCAGCGCCTCGTCGGCGCGGACATGGCGGCCGGTTGTGATCATGTCCAGCGCGGCCTCGACCCCGGCCACGCGCGGCAGACGCTGGGTGCCCCCGGCACCGGGTAGGATGCCCAGATTAACCTCAGGCAGGCCGACCTTGGCCGAGGGAACCGCGATGCGGTAGTGGCTGGACAGCGCAACCTCGAGCCCGCCGCCCAGCGCCGTGCCATGCAACGCCGAAACCACCAGCAGGGGCGAGGCCTCGATCTGGTCGCACAGGCCCGGCAGCCAGGGCTCTTGCGGGGGTTTGCCGAACTCGCGGATATCGGCCCCTGCGAAATAGGTCCGACCCTTGCCGTAGATCAGCACCGCCTTTGCGCCCTCGGCCTCGGCCCGTTCGATCCCGGCCAGCAGGCCCCGACGCACATCCACGCCCAGCGCATTGACCGGCGGGTTGTTCGCCGCCAGCACCGCGATATCGCCAATCCGTTCGTATTCCACCGCCTCGGACATCAGACTTGGTCTCCTCTTGCCAACCCCAGCTTGTTCCGCATTGCGGAACATTATTCCGCAATAGATTGAACCCGTCCGCGCGCGGGTTCAACCCCTTATACCCGACTGCGCCGCAGGGCCGCATTTCTTGCCGGCGAGCAGGCCCCAAACAACTTGTGAACCGGATCGCGAAAAACCGTGCTAGGCTTTGCCCAACCGGCCAATGAATTCGGCCGGGAACGAAAACAGATTGCAGAACAGGGAGTTTTGAAATGTGTGACGTTTGCGTAATGAACGCGGTGAAAGACCGGATGCTGTCGCGTCGATCCTTTTTCCAGGCTGGCGCGGCGATGGCGGCAGGCACGGCGCTTGGAACGGTGGCTGCCCCACAGGCGCTGGCCGCAGGCCATGGCGAGGTGCTGGACATGACCCATGTCTACGATGCCGATTTTCCCACCTATTTCGGCCAACCGGGGATCGAGGCGACCCAGGCCTTCAATTTCAAGGAACATGGCTTCAATCTGTTCAACCTGGCCGTCAACGAACACACCGGCACGCACGTCGATGCCCCTCTGCATTTCTCGGCGGATGGGCAGTCGGTGGACGAAATCCCGGTGTCGAACCTCGTCTGCCCGCTGTGCGTGGTGGACATTGCCGCCCGCGCGGCCGAGGACCCGGATGCGCAGGTCACGCCCGATGACCTGAAGGCATGGATCGCCGCCAACGGAGACATCCCCGATGGCGCCTGCGTTGCCATGCATTCGGGATGGGCCAGGAAAACTGCGACTCCCGAGTTCCGCAACGCCGACGGCGACGGCAAGATGCATTTCCCCGGCTTCCACGTCGAAGCGGCGCAGATGCTGATCGAAGGAACCGGCGCGGTTGCTCTGGCCGTTGACACCCTGTCGCTGGATCACGGCCCATCGGCCGATTTCGTGACGCATTACGCGTGGCTGCCCACCAACCGCTACGGCATCGAGAACCTGGCCAATCTCGACAAGGTGCCCGCCAGCGGAGCGACGCTGGTGGTCGGCGCGCCGGCCCATCGTGGCGGGTCGGGCGGCCCGGCGCGCATCTTTGCGATGGTCTGAGCATGGCAACGGTTCGCCTGTTGACGGACGAAGAGGTCAGCGCCGAGGCGCTGGCCGTCTTCGATGACATCCGCGCCACCCGCAACACCGATTACATCAACAATTTCTGGCGCGCTCTGGCCCATGACCCGGCACTGCTGAAAGCAACGTGGGAGCGACTGAAGACCGTCATGGCCCCCGGCGCGCTGGACCCGCTTGTAAAAGAGATGCTTTATGTGGCGGTCTCGGTCGCCAACAATTGCGAATACTGCGTGCACTCCCATTCGGCCGCGGCCCGCGCCAAGGGCATGACCGACCAGATGCAGGCCGAACTGCTGGCGGTGATCGCGATGGCCAGCCAGACCAACGCCCTGGCCACCGCTTTGCAGGTGCCGGTGGACGACCTGTTCAAGGCCTGAGCCTGAGCCTGTCGGGCCAGACTTGCACCAGATGCACAGCGGCTATTCCGTCAAGTGCCTAGCTGCACTGCAGCATCAGGTCTAAATCTCTTTGGTCACATACAGACCAGAGAGGCTCCGCTCATGGCACAGACAAGCACGCACCGCCCTGCAATCCTGAACCTGTTCTCGGCCGTCGCCGATGTGTTCAGCGGCATCTATGATGCTTTGATCCGCATGGGCGAAGCAAATGCCAAGGTCATCAAGATCAAGCAACTCAGCGAGTTGACCGACGAAGAACTGGCTGCGCGCGGCCTCAAGCGCGAAGACATCGTTCGCCTGGTGATGGCGGGCGTCTACTAAGACACGCCCGCGCCCTGCATTTCGGCCACGGCCTGCGCGGCCTTGGCATAGGCGGCTTTGCACAGGTCAAAGTCCGCCTCGGTCAGCGCCAGGGACGGATAGGTCTTGCCCGGCGATTTGAACATCCCGTTCTGCATCAGAACCGTATTGAACAGGGTTGCCCCGGCCGTGTCCGCGCGGACCACATCGCGATAATCCCGCACCTTTCCTTCCGTGAACACGATTTCGAACAGGGTCGGATCGCCGACGACGCGATGGGCGACCCCCTGCTTGTTCAGCGCGGCCGAAGCCATGTCCATCAAACGCTGACCATTGGCGCGCAGCCGGTCGTACTGACCGGGACGGCGCAGCACCTCCATCGTCTTGAGCCCGGCCACCGCGGCCACCGGATTGCCCGACAGAGTCCCCAACTGCATCAGCCATTTCTCCGCCCCAACGGCGGATTTGTCAAAATGGGCCATGATCTCGGCCCGCCCAGCGATCGCGGCCAGGGGAAAGCCGCCGCCGATGATCTTGCCCAGCGTGGCGATGTCGGGGGTCACGCCATACAGCTCCTGCGCGCCGCCATAGGCGAAACGAAACCCGGTCACCACCTCGTCGAAGATCAGCACGATGCCGTACCTGTCGGCCTCGTCCCGCAGAAGCTGCAAGAAGCCGGGTTCGGGCGGGATGATGCGTTGCAAGGGCTCGACGATGACGCCCGCGACCTGGTTGCCGTGCTCGGCCAGCAGCGAGCGGATGTAGTCCGGGTCGTTGAACGGCGCGATCAGCATTTCGGCCTGAACGCTGGCCGGTATGCCCGCGCTGTCGGGAACCGCCTGCGGGAAATTCACCATCCGCGACGGGGCCAGGCTCATCTGCGCCTCGGCGCTCATGCCGTGATAGCCGCCTTCGAACTTCACGATCTTGTCGCGGCCGGTAAAGGCGCGGGCCAGCCGGATCGCGTACATGTCAGCCTCGCCGCCGGACGAGACATAGCGGATCTGATCGGCGCAGGGCACGGCGGCGCAGATCTCCTCGGCCAGTTTGACCGCGCGCGCGTTGTTGGTGAAGAACGTCATGCCCTTGGGCAACTGTTCGGCGACGGCCTCCAACACCTCGGGGTGGCCATGGCCCAGCAGCATCGGCCCCGAGCCGATCAGCAGGTCGACATATTCCTTCCCGTCTTCGTCCCAGACGCGGCTGCCCCGGCCCTCGCGAATAAAGACCGACGGGTTGAAATTGCCGAAGCCACCGCCGGGCAGCAACGCCCGGGCGCGCTGGCCCCAATCGGATTGGCTGAGATGTCGCGGCATGGTCTCCTCCCTAATCCAGTATCACGTCCGGCGCGCCCAGGTATTCGCGGTCGGGCGCGACGCCCAGGCCGACCCCGTCGGGCGGCGCGATCCGGCCGCCCTTGCGGGTCGGGCCATCGGGGGCCAGCCGTGGCGCGACATAGCCAGACAGGTCGCACACGTTCATCAGACGCGCGGGTTCGGTGGCCGCGCCCAGATGCAGCAGGGCCGCAGTTGTGATGTCGGACCCCCAGGTGTCTTCGACGCACATCTTCGCCCCCAGATGCAGGCACAGATCACGCGCCCGGCGCGCAGCCGACAGCCCGCCGAATTTCGACAATTTCACCGCGACCGCGTCCATGCAGCCCAGCGCATGCGCAGCCATCAGGCTGGCGGTGTCGTGTGCGCATTCGTCCAACTTCATCGGCAGGCCGGTGGCGGCGCGCACGCGCGCGCAATCCTCAATCGTGGCACAGGGCTGTTCCAGCATGACATCCAGATCCGCAACCGCTCGCCCCACCCGACTGGCGTCCAGAGACGTGGCGCCGCAGTTCCAATCGCCATAGACCAGCGGCCCGTCGCCCACCCCCTCGCGCACCAGACGCAGGCGTTCGACATCGGCCTGCCAATCGGAATCCGCACCCAGCTTGACTTGGAACTGGGTGATGCCCTGCGCCTGCGCCTCGCGGGCGATGCGGGCCATCTCGGCCGGGGCGATGCAGGTGATCGAGTGATAGAGCGGCATCGTCCGCGCCCGCCGACCGCCCAGCAGCGCGTGCAGTGGCAGCCCTGCCACCTGCCCCGTCAGATCCCACAGCGCGATGTCGATCGCCGATTTGGCATAGACATGCCCCGGCAGGTGCCGGTCCAGCCGCGCCATCAACGCCTCGGGTCCGATCGGGTCGGCGCCCAGCAGAACTGCGGCCATGTCCTTCACCGCCGGGGCCACGCCGCGCGCATAGGCGGGCAGGTAATGCGGAATCGGGCAGACCTCGCCCCAACCGGTCAGATCGTCATCGGTGTCCAGCGCCAGAACCACCGTTTCAACCGTGTCGCAGGCCTTGCCGTCAGCCATGTAATAGGCCTGATGGCTGGTCAGCGGCACATGCCAGAGCGAAATGCGGGTGATGCGGGTCATTGGTACATGGTCTTTGGATCCCCAAGTGCATCTTCATCCGGGGCCACGCCGAGGCCGGGGGCCTCGGGCAGTTCAAGATGGCCCTGACGGTTGCGTGGACCGCGCACGCCCGCAACGTCCAGCGTCAGCATGTCCTGACAGGCCCAGACGCCCAGGCGGTTGTGATCCGGGATGGTGGCGGCCAGATGCAGCGCCTCGGTGTCGGCCAGAACCGAGCCGCCGGTGGCCATCACATACATGTCGATGCCATGCGCCAGCGCGATGTCCCGCATCCGCGCGGCCTTGGTCAGGCCGCCGACACGGTTGAGCTTGATCCCGAAGACCTCGGCCAGCCCGTCGCGGGCAATGCGTGTGGCGTCCTGCAGGGTGACCAGGCTTTCATCCACGCTGACCGGCGCGGAATGCAGGGCCCGGATGGCGGCGATGTCGTCCAGCGTCTCGCCGGGTTGTTCGAACATCACGCCCAGATCCTCGGTGGCCTTCATCACCCGCAACGCCTGTTGCCGCGTCCAGGCGCGGTTGACGTCATAGAGGATGCGTTCTCCCGCCGGGCGGTGCGCCTCGACATCGCGGATGCGTTCTATGTCGCGATCCACGTCGCCACCCACTTTGACCGAATGCACCCAATAGCCGCGGCCGCGATAGCGATCCATCACCGCGCGGGTTTCCTCGACGGTCTTGGCCCCGACCGAGGAGGCGATCGGCGTGGGGCTGCGCGACCCGCCGCCCATCAGATCGGCAATCGGCAACCCCGCCGCCTGTCCGGCAATGTCCCAGCAGGCCATGTCGATCGGCGATTTGGCGTAAAGATGCCCGGGCAGCGCGTGGTCCATCGCCCGCTCGACCTCCAGAACCCGACGCGGGTCCAGCCCCAAGACGAAGGGCGCCATGGTCTCGATCCCCGCCCGGATGCCCGGCCCATGGGCGGGCACATAGGTGTGGCCCCATGGTGTACCCTCGCCCCAGCCGGTCAGCCCGGCATCGGTTTCGATCTTGACGAAGGTGGCATCCAGCACCTCGAATTTCAGACGTCCGCCGGACAGCCAATAGGGATGCTCAAGCGGCAGATCGACGTGAAAGACCGAGATGCGGGTGATCTTCATGCGGCGTCCATCCTTGGCAGGTCGTTCAACCCCTCTCCCCGCCACAGCACGAATGTCAGGATCGGCTGATCCCCCGTGGACATGGCGTGGCTTTGCCAACTGGCGTGCCAGCGCGTGCCTTCAGCGCCCACAAAGGCCTGGTCCTCGGCAACCTTGAAGACCGCACCGCCCGCCAGCGTCAGGTAAAGCTCCTCGGCCTGATGGCTGTGCCAGTCATAGTCCAGCCCGGCGCCCCAATAGGCGACATAGCCCCGCAGCTGGGTCGAATGGAAATGACCGCTTGGCCCGAACAGCTCGAAATACCCGTACCGATTGCGGAAATCGGCACCGACCTCTGCCTCGGTATAGGTTCGTTTCCAGTGGGCAAGATGCGCCGCCGACCGGATCGCCTGAACCAGCCCCGTTGTCCGGGGTGATCCGGGTTGATCCAGCGTCTGCACCTGTTCGGTTGCCGGGATCGCTCGCGGCTGCAAACCGGTTGCGGTCAGGTCGGTGGGCCAGTTGCCGAATTCGGACAGCGCCGGCAGGCTGTGATGCAGGTGCCGCGCGGCTTCGAGAACGTTTTCCAGAGTCATGGGATCACCACGATGTTGCCGATATGATGCTTGTCGATGAAGGCCTGCTGGGCCTCTCGCAGCTCACTCAACGGGTAAGTGGCGGCCAATGCTGGCTTGATTTGCCCATTTTCTATGTATTTCACGACATCAAAGAAGTTCTGCGGCGTGTTCACGGTCGACCCGGTGAAGGTCAGATCGCGCAGATAGAAGGTGCGCAGGTCGAATTGGACGATCGGACCGGCAATTGCGCCCGAACAGGTATAGCGCCCGCCACGCTCCAGCATGTCGATCAGTTTGGGCCACATCTCTCCGCCCACGACGTCGGCGACGACGGTGATCCTTTCGCCTTTCAGCTCGGCCCGCAGGTTCCTGGGGTTGCGCGGCAGCATGCGATCCGGGCCTAGTTTGGCGACTTCGGGGTGCTTGGCCGCGCTGGCCATGGCGATCACGCGGGCGCCGCGCAGCTTGGACAGCTGGATCAGCGCCCCGCCCACACCGCCCGAGGCGCCGGGGATCAGAACCGTGTCGCCCTCGCCGACCTGCGCCCTGTCCAACATGCCCTCGGCCGTCACGTACGAGCAGCTGAAGGTCGCCAGTTCGGCATCGCTCAGGTCGGAGTCGATCGCCGCTACGCCGCGAATGTCGGCCTTGGTGTATTCGGCAAAGCCGCCGTCACATTCCGAGCCGAAATATCCGGCCCTGTCGCGGTTCATCGGCTCGGACCAGTCGCGCAGCCAGCCCGCCACGATCACCCGCCGGCCAATGATCGCGGGATCGGCCCCCTCGCCCACGGCCACGACCGTGCCAACCGCATCCGCGCCCTGAATGCGCGGGAAGGTCAGGGGCGCGCCGCCCCAGGTGCTATCGTCGTCATCCACCTCGGAATAGGCGCCGCCGGTGGTTGCCTCGTCCACCGCCTTGGAATACCAACCGGTGCGGGTGTTCACATCCGTGTTGTTCAGCCCGCAGGCGCCCACCTTGATCAGCACCTCCATCGGGCCGGGTGTGGGCGTGGGCCAGTCCTCGTGCCATTCGTATTTGTCCAGATCGCCATGCCCGGTCAGGACCATGGCCTTCATGGTTTTCGGGATCATTCCGCAGCCTCCATCGCGGTGTCGGTACGGGGCCGGAGGCTTTGCGGGTCATAGGCGGGCGCGCCCAGGATCCGCCCGCGACGCGGTGCGCCGGCGATCACCACCTGCACGTCGGTTCCCGGCACATTGGCCTGCGGTTTGACATAGGCAAAGGCAAGGATCTTGCCGACCGTATGCCCGTAGGCCACCGAGGCGGTGGAACCCACGACCTGGCCATCCAGCAGGACCGCCTCGCCGCCATGCCCATCGTTTTCGCCATCCGGTTCGATCTCCAGATAGGCGCAGACCCAGCGCAGATCGGGGTTCAGGGTCTGGTCCTTGCCCAGGTATTCCTTGTCGGTGCGGGCAAAGCGCAGCACGTCGGCCTCGGCCAGAGTGACCTCGTTGGTCAACTCGCCCGCGCCCTTGAAGGCCTTCTCCATCCGCAGCGCGTTCATCGCGAACGACCCGTAATCGGCGATGCCATGCGGCGCGCCCGCGGACCAGAGCGCATCGTAGACGGCCAAGGCGCTGTCACGCGGCATGTGCAGTTCCCATCCCAATTCACCGGCATAGGACATGCGGAAAGCCCAGAGCCGGTGACCCGCCACGTCGATTTCCTGCGCGGTCAGCCATTTGAAACCGGCATTGCTCAGGTCGGCATCCGTGCAGGCGGCCAAAACCTCGCGCGCCCGGGGGCCATTGAGGCTGAGCGCGGCCCAGTCGTCGGATCGCAGGATGATTTCGACGTTTTCTTCGTCGCGATGCTGGGTCAGGTGGTCCAGCAGGCGCTGCTCGAAGAAGGCGGCACAGACGAGGTAGTACCGGTCCTCGGCCAGTTTCACGACCGTGGTCTCCAGCTCGATCCGACCACGGCGGTTCAGCATGTGGGTCAGCGCGATGCTGCCCACCTTTTGCGGCAGGCGGTTGGCAACCAGCCGGTCCAGCAGGGCCCGGGCATCCGGGCCGCTGATTTCGACCTTGGTGAAGGCCGAGATATCCATGATGCCGACCGCCTCGCGCACGGCCCTGCATTCGGTGGCCACCATGTCATGCACCACATTGCGGCGGAAGGAATAATGGTCGCGCTGTTCAACGCCGTCCTTTGCGAACCAGCGGGGGCGTTCATGGCCATAAACCTCTTCGAACACGGCCCCCTTTGCTTTCAGCCGGCCATACAGGGGGGACGGCTTGACCGGCCGCCCGGCAAGACGGTTGAAATGCGGAAACGGAATTTCGTGGCGCAGCTTGTAATCCTCATGCGCCTTGGTGACCTGCCAGTCTTTGGTGGCATAGGCCCCGAACCGGCGCGGATCATAGTCGCGCATCGAGATGTCCGCCGCCCCATGCACCATCCACCGCGCCAGTTCGCGCGTCAGACCCGGGCCCCAGCCGATGCCGATCTGCGTGCCGCAGCAGCACCAATAGTTTCGCACGCCCGGCGCCGGGCCGATCAGCGGATTGCCGTCGGGCGGGTGCGAGATCGCCCCGTGAACCTCGCGCTGGATGCCCAGATCGGCGAAAATCGGCATCCGGTTCAGGCTTTCTTCCAGCCACGGCATGACCCGGTCGTAATCGGCGTCGAACAACCAGTTTTCATAATCCCACGGGCAATGGTCATGCCAGACCGAGTTCGAATTCTCCTTTTCGTAGATCCCGATCAGCCCGCGCTTCTGCTCCATGCGGATATAGCCCGAGACCTTGCGGTCATCGCGGATCACAGGCAACTCGTGATCGAGGTCCTGGAACTGTGGCACCGGTTCGGTCACGAAATAGTGGTGGGTCATCGATGTCATCGGCAGTTGCAAGCCCGACCATTCACCCATCTGCCGGGCATAGGCGCCGCCCGCATTCACCACGTGTTCGCAGCGGATCGTGCCCCGTTCGGTCTCGACCACCCATTCGCCATTGGCCGCCTGGGTGATGTTGGTGGCCCGGCAGCGGCGGATGATCCGCGCGCCCAGCTGACGCGCCCCCGCCGCCATGGCCATGGTCACGTTCGTCGGGTCCACATGCCCGTCATCCGGCGTGTGCAGCGCGCCCAGAACCCCGTCGAGGTTGTAGAACGGGTGCAGTTCAGCCACGCGGTCGGGGCCGACCAGTTCAATGTTGAAGCCCAGCGACCGGCCCACCGACAGGGTGTGGCGCAGCCAGTCCATCTCGCCCTCGGTATAGGCCAGCCGGAACGAGCCGCATCCGTGCCATGTCACCGCCTGCCCGGTCTCGGCCTCGAGCGCACCGGAATAGAGCCCGATGTTGTAGTCCACGCATTTGCCCAGACCAAAGGAACTGGTCGAATGGGTGATCTGCCCGGCTGCGTGCCAGGTGCTGCCACTGGTCAGCTCGGCCTTTTCCAGCAGAACGACATCCGTCCAGCCCTCATGCGCCAGGTGATAGGCCAGACCGACGCCCATGACACCTCCGCCCACGATCACCACGCGGGCCTGTGACGGCAGTTCCTTCCCGGGCATGATTTTTCCTCTCACCGAGTCGCATTTCTTCTCGACAGGCTAAGGCCACATTTGTACCATCGTCAATCATGAATGACACAAATGTATCAACCACCGTTCTTGACCGGCTGACCCGTGAATGGGACGCCCTGACACCCGAGGCGCAGAAGGCCGCCCGCTATGTGCTGGAGAACCCGGCGGATGTGGGCGTTTCGACCGTGCGCGAGATCGCCGAGGCCGCGAACGTGAAGCCCAACACCTTCGTGCGCATGGCGCGGCAGGTGGGCTTTGAGGGCTACGAGGATTTCCGCGCGCCGTTCCGCGACGCCATCCGTCGGGGCACCGTGTCGTTCCCCGACCGCGCCCGCTGGCTGCAGGAAATCGGCAAATCCGGCGAGTTGGGCGGCCTCTATGCCGACATGGTTGGGGCAGCGATCCGAAACATCGAAGAAACCTTCGCCGGGATCGACGCCACCCGGTTGCAGGCCGCGGCCGAGGCGATCTGGACATCACGTCAGGTTTTCACGCTGGGCGTCGGCGTCAACAACGCGAACGCGCGCAACTTTACCTATCTGGCCTCGACCGGGATGAAGCAGTTCCACGCCATCCCCCGGCCCGGTTCGACCCCGGTGGACGATCTGGCCTGGGCCGATGAACAGGACGTGCTGATCGCGATGACCTGCCACCCCTACCGGACCGAAGTGATCGAGGCGGTAAAGCTGGCCCGCGAACAGGGCATGACCGTGGTCGGCATCTCCGACAGCCCCGCCAGCCCAGTCATCCTGAACGCGCAACACGGATTTGTCGTCGCCGCCGACACGCCCCAGTTCTTTCCGTCATCGGTTTCGACCATCGCGCTGCTGGAGACGCTTCTGTCTTTCGTGGTCGCCCTGTCCAGCGATGAAATCGTCGAGCGTGTGGAGCGGTTTCACCGCCGCCGGCACCAACTTGGCCTTTATGCGGAGGAGCCTGAATGACCGCACCGCTGACCCGATCGCTGGAAGCCCGCTATTACATCGACCCGGCGATATTCGAGGAGGAGAAACAGGGCCTTCTGGCCCGCACCTGGCAATTTGCCGGACATGTGGCGCAAGTGCGCGAGCCGGGCGACTATTTCGCCTTTGAAATCGCGGGTCAGAACTTGTTCTGCATCCGCGGGCGCGATGGCGAAATCCGCACCTTCTACAACGTCTGCCAGCACCGCGCGCATGAGATGGTGACCGGGGCCGGCAACACCCGCGTCGTCGTCTGCCCCTATCACGCCTGGACCTATGAACTCACCGGGCAACTGCGCGCCGGGCCGAACATCAAATCGGTTCCGGGCTTCGACCGCAGCGCGATCTGCCTGACGCCGGTGCGGACCGAGCTGTTCAACGGCTTCATCTTCGTCAACCTCGACGACGATGCAGCGCCAATGGACGACTGGTACCCCGGCGTGCGCGCGGAAATCCGCGCCTTTGTCCCGCAGATCGACGATCTTGAGCCGCTGGAATGGGTCGAGATTCCCGAAAACTGCAACTGGAAGGTCAGTATCGAGAATTACTCGGAATGCTATCACTGCCCGACCAATCACCCGACCTTTGCCACCGGCGTGGTCAAACCCGAGACCTATGACATTCAACCCGATGCAGGCGGCGGATACGTTCTGCGCCATACGACCGAGTGTCAGAGCCTCGACAAGATGACCTATCCCATCGACCTGTCTGTGCCCCATGCGGGTGACTATCAGTCGTGGTTTCTGTGGCCGATGTTCTCGTTCCAGTGCTATCCCGGCAATGTGCTGAACACCTATCACTGGCGCGCGCAGGATGCCGATCACTGCACCGTCTGGCGCGGCTGGTACACCGAGGGCGGATCCGAAAGCGCGGTGATCCGCCAACTGGCGGTGCAGGACCGGGAAACCACGGTCGAAGAAGACATCCGGCTGGTTGAAAGCGTGCATCGCGGCCTGAAATCGCGCGGCTATCGCCCCGGCCCGCTGGTACTGGACCCGGCTTGCGGCGTAATGTCGGAACATTCGATCGCCCGCTTGCAGCAATGGATGCGCGAGGCGGTGGATACAGATTCAAGCGGAGTGGACGATGGCCGACATCTTTGACGAAGACCTGTTCCTGAAAGGACTGGCGCAGCGCAAGGCGACGCTGGGCGACGAATACGTGGAAAAGAACCTAGCCGCGGCAGATGATTTCACCCGCCCGTTTCAGGAGGCCATGACAGCCTGGTGCTGGGGCTTCGGCTGGGGGGACGAGGTGATCGACCCCAAGACCCGCTCGATGATGAACCTGTCGATGATCGGCGCCCTGGGCAAGATACACGAGTGGGAGATCCACTGTCGCGGAGCCCTGAACAACGGCGTCAGCAAGGAGGAAATCCGGGCGATCATCCATGTCGTCGGCATTTATTGCGGCGTCCCGCAGGCGCTGGAATGCTTTCGCGTGGCGCGCAAGGTTCTGACCGAAGCCGGTCAGCTTTAGCAGGTTCCCGCCCCGAAGATCGAGATCGCCCGCCCCCGTGCGGGTTTTCTCATGTCGGAACAAATACGTTACCGAATTTCGATTTGGTGCGCGATTGCGTTACATTTTCCTTGCCGCGAATCGCTTCCGGGCGTATTACCCGACCAAGCGGTCACTTATTGACCCGGACGCAAGACACGAGGTTCTGACGCATGGACGCTTTCATCTGCGACGCACAGCGCACCCCGATCGGACGCTATGGCGGGGCCCTGTCCCAGGTTCGCACAGACGATCTGGCCGCGATTCCGCTGGCTGCGCTGAAAGAGCGGAACCCGCAGGTGGGCTGGGCCAGCCTGGATGACGTGATCCTGGGCGATGCCAACCAGGCCGGCGAAAGCAACCGGAACGTGGCGCGCATGGCCGCCCTGCTGGCCGGTTTCCCGGTTCAGGTGCCCGGCACCACGATCAACCGCCTGTGCGCCAGCGGCATGGATGCGGTCGGCATGGCCGCGCGGGCCATCAAGGCGGGCGATTATGACATGGCGATTGCCGGTGGCGTCGAAAGCATGTCGCGCGCGCCCTTCGTGATGCCCAAAGCCACCAGCGCTTTTTCCCGCGCCAACGCTGTCTATGACACCACGATCGGCTGGCGTTTCGTGAACCCGAGGATGCAGCAGATGTACGGCACGGATTCAATGCCGCAGACCGCCGACAACGTGGCCGAGGACTATGACATCAGCCGTGCCGATCAGGATGCCTTTGCGGCGCGCAGCCAGGCCCGCTGGGCGGCCGCGCATCAGGCCGGCGTTTTTGCCGAGGAAATCACCCCCGTGACCATCCCCCAGCGCAAGGGCGATCCGCTGGTGGTGGACACCGACGAACATCCCCGCCCCGGCACCACGGCCGAAAAGCTGGCGGGCCTGAAGGGCGTCAACGGGCCGGACAAGACGGTGACGGCGGGCAATGCCTCGGGCGTCAATGACGGCGCCGCGGCCATTCTGCTGGCCAACGAGGCCGCCGCGCAGAAAAACGGCCTGACCCCAATGGCCCGTGTCGTGGGCATGGCGGTCGCGGGGGTCGAGCCTCGGGTCATGGGAATCGGTCCGGTCCCGGCCACCCGCAAAGTGCTGGCCCGCACGGGGCTGAGCATCGAGCAGATGGATGTGATAGAATTGAACGAGGCCTTCGCCGCCCAGGGTCTGGCCACCCTGCGTGAACTTGGCGTGGCCGATGACGCCCCCCATGTGAATCCAAATGGCGGCGCTATCGCCATCGGCCATCCGCTGGGCATGTCCGGCGCACGGCTGGTCATGACGGCGGCCTATCAGCTGCGCCGCACCGGCGGGCGCTATGCCTTGTGCACCATGTGCGTGGGCGTGGGCCAGGGCGCCGCGCTAATTCTCGAACGCGTGTAAGGGAGGAGACCCGACATGTACGCTCAGATGATCAAGACGGCAGGAACAGGCGTCAAATCCCGCGAGGAAATGACCGAGCAGGAACGCGCCTTTCAGGACAAGATCGACGCCGACATCAAGATCGAGCCCAAGGACTGGATGCCCGACGACTATCGCGCGACGCTGATTCGCCAGATCGGCCAGCACGCCCATTCCGAGATCGTCGGACAGCTGCCCGAAGGCAACTGGATCACGCGCGCGCCGACGCTGGAACGCAAGGCGATCCTGCTGGCCAAGGTGCAGGACGAGGCCGGGCACGGCCTGTACCTGTACTGCGCCGCCGAAACCCTGGGCGTCAGCCGCGACGAACTGACCGAGATGCTGCTGGACGGGCGGATGAAATACAGCTCGATCTTCAACTATCCCACGCTGAACTGGGCCGATATCGGCGCGGTGGGCTGGCTGGTCGACGGGGCGGCGATAATGAACCAGGTGCCGCTGCAGCGCACCTCGTTCGGGCCGTATTCGCGCGCGATGATCCGCATCTGCAAGGAAGAAAGCTTTCACCAGCGCCAGGGCTATGACGCGATCCGCAAGATGGCCGAGGGCACGCCCGAACAGCGCAAGATGGCGCAGGACGCGCTGAACCGGTTCTGGTACCCGTCGCTGATGATGTTCGGCCCGTCCGACAAGGACTCGGTGCATTCGGCCCAGTCGATGGCGTGGAAGATCAAGATCAACACCAATGACGAGCTACGCCAGAAATTCGTGGATCAGACCGTGCCGCAGGCCGAGTATCTGGGCCTGACCATCCCCGACCCGGACCTGAAATGGAACGAAGAGCGCGGGCATTACGATTTCACTCAGCCCGACTGGTCGGAATTCTTTGACGTGATCAAGGGCAACGGCCCCTGCAACACCGACCGCCTGGCCGCCCGCAACAAGGCCTGGGACGAGGGCAAATGGGTGCGTGACGGTCTGCTGGAACATGCCCGCAAGAAACGCACCCGCAAGGTCGCAGCCGAATAACCCACCCGATAGGAGGACACCTGATGAAAAACGAATGGCCCCTGTGGGAAATCTTCATCCGCGGCCAGCACGGCATGAGCCACCGCCATGTCGGCTCGCTGCACGCGCCCGATGCCGAAATGGCGATCAAGAACGCCCGCGACGTCTATACCCGCCGCAACGAGGGCGTCTCGATCTGGGTGGTCGAGGCCAACAACATCACCGCCAGTTCGCCCAGCGACAAGGGCCCGCTGTACGAGCCCAGCGAGAGCAAGGTCTATCGTCATCCGACCTTTTTCGACATCCCCGAAGAAGTGGGGGCGATGTGATGACCCGCGACGAGGCATTCCTGCAATTCCTGCTGCGGATGGGTGACAACACGCTGATCCTGGGCCATCGCGTCAGCGAATGGTGCGGCCACGCGCCGGTGCTAGAGGAGGACATCGCCCTGGCCAACACCGCGTTGGACCTGATCGGCCAGACGCAGATGTGGCTGGGCCTGGCCGGAGAGGTTCAGGGCGAAGGCAAGTCTGCCGACGATCTGGCCTTTCTGCGCGACGCCTGGGATTTCCGCAACGTGCTGCTGGTCGAGGTGCCCAACGGCGATTTCGGCCGCACCCTGATGCGCCAGTTCCTGTTTGATGCGTGGCACTCGATCATGCTGGGCCGGCTGATGAAATCGTCCGACGACCGGGTCGCGGCGATTGCCGAGAAGGCCAGCAAAGAGGTCGCCTATCACCTGGAACGGTCCAGCGACACAGTGGTCGGGCTGGGCGACGGCACCGAGGAAAGCCACAGGCGCATGCAGGAGGCGCTGGATTACCTCTGGCCCTATTTGGGCGAGATGTTCGCCAGCGACGAGGTCGATGCCGAGCTGGCCGCCGCGGGCATCGCCCCCGATCCGGCCAGCCTGCGCGAGGAATACGACGTGCTGGTTCAGCGCGTGCTGATCGAAGCCACCCTGACCATTCCCGACAGCCGCTTTGCCCACAAGGGCGGCCGCGACGGGCGCATGCATACCGAACATCTGGGCCATCTACTGACCCAGATGCAGTGGCTGCAGCGGGCCTATCCGGGCGCAACCTGGTAAAGGCCGATGAACCGTGCCACCGTAGAGCAGGTCTGGGAATGGCTCGACGCCGTACCCGATCCCGAGATCCCCGTGATCTCGGTCGTCGATCTGGGCATCGTGCGCGATGTGACATGGGAGGGCGACACGCTGAAGGTTGCCGTGACGCCGACCTATTCGGGCTGTCCGGCGACCTCGGTCATCGCGATGGACATCGAAACCGCCCTGCGCGACCACGGCATCGACAAGATCAAGCTGGAGACCCGCATCTCTCCGGCCTGGACGACCGATTGGCTCAGCGACAAGGGCCGCGCGAAGCTTGAGGAATACGGCATCGCACCGCCCCAGCCCGCAGGCGGACCCGACCGCTGCCCGCATTGCGGCAGCACGGCAGTGGAAAAGGTCAGCCAGTTCGGCTCGACCCCGTGCAAGGCGCACTGGCGCTGTACCGACTGCCTGGAACCCTTCGACTATTTCAAGTGCATCTGAGGAGGACCGGATGGCACGTTTTCACGATATGGAAGTCATCGACATCCACAAGACCATCCGCGACGCGGTCGTGGTCACGCTGAAGCCGGTGAACGGCGCGGCCGAGGAATTCGACTTTGTCCAGGGCCAGTACCTGACCTTCCGCCGCGAATTTGACGGGGAAGAGCTGCGCCGCTCCTACTCGATCTGCGCGGGCAAGGATGACGGCGTTCTGCAGGTGGGCATCAAACGGGTCGAGGGCGGCGCCTTTTCAACCTGGGCCAACACCGAGCTGAAAGTGGGCGACAGGCTGCAGGCGATGCCGCCGATGGGGGCCTTCCACACACCGCTGGACCCGGCCGCGCATCGGCAGTACCTGGGCTTTGCCGGCGGGTCGGGCATCACGCCCGTGCTGTCGATCCTAAAGACCACGCTGGCACGCGAGCCGAATGCGCGCTTCACGCTGGTCTATGCCAACAAGGGCGTGAACACGATCATGTTCCGCGAAGAGCTGGAAGACCTGAAGAACCAGTATATGGGCCGCGTGAACGTGATCCACATCTTGGAAACCGACGCGCAGGAGATCGACCTGTTCACCGGGTTGGTGACCAAAGAGAAATGCGCCGAACTGTTCCAGCACTGGATCGACGTCGAAAACACCGACACCGCCTTCATCTGCGGCCCCGAGCCGATGATGCTGGGCATTGCCGAGGCGTTGCGCGAACACGGGCTGAATGACAGCCAGATCAAGTTCGAGCTGTTCGCCAGCGCCCAACCCGGCCGCGCCAAACGCAAGCATGGCGATGTGGCAACGGCTGCACAGGCCAACCAGACTCAGGCCCGCGTCACGCTGGACGGCGCCAGCCAGACCCTCACCATGCCCAAGGACCAGACCATTCTGGATGCGGCGCTGGAAAACGCGATGGACGCCCCCTATGCCTGCAAGGCCGGGGTCTGTTCGACCTGCCGCTGCAAGGTGATCGAAGGAGAGGTCGAGATGGTCGCCAACCACGCACTCGAGGATTACGAGGTCGAGAAGGGCTATGTGCTCAGCTGCCAGGCCTACCCGCTGACCGACAATGTCGTCGTCGATTACGACCAGTAAAGGGAGAGGGACCATGGCCGAAGACATGAGCATCGAAAGCTACCTGGCCGCAGGCGGCGTTCTGACCAACCCGACCAACGTGCCACCCCGATACCGGGCCGAGCTGATGAAGCTGATGGCGACCTTCGTCGACAGCGAACTGGCCGGTGCGGCGGGGTTCGCCGACATCATCAACCAGGGCCCGGGCATCAAGGAACGTATCGCGGCGGCGAAGATCGTTCTGGAAAAGACCGACAATGCCGACCGCGTTCTGAAGATCATGGGCGAGTTCGGCGCGGATACAGACCGCTATGCCACGCATCACCCGTGGACCGCACGGCTGAACCGTTCCGCCGATATCGGGGCCACGCGCAGCGAACATGACATGCGCCTTGCGGTCTTCAACTATCCGATCGAAGGCTGGACCGATGCGGTGGTGATGAACCTGCTGATGAGCCGGGCCGTGGGCGTGCAACTGGCCGAGTTCGCGCTGGTGTCCTATCAGCCGCTGGCCGAGGTGTTCCGCGCTATCGCCCCGATCGAGGCGCATCACGGTGAATTGGCCCTGGAAGGCGCGGTCAAGCTGTTGGATCAGGGCGCGGCGCCGGCGTTGCAGGACTCGGTCGACTACTGGTGGCCCCGCGTGGCCGCAAGTTTCGGCGCGGGCAACCCCGACCGGATAGAAAAGCTGCGCCAGATGGGCCTGCGCCGGGCCTCGGGGGTCGAACTGAAAAACCGCTGGCTGGCCGAGGCCGCAGAGGTCGTCACGCGGCTGGGCCTGCGCACCCCGTGATCACCGCCCGCTGGGGCGGTTGATCAGGCCGTATTTCAGGGCAAGCGATCGCAGGCCGCGACGCCTTGACCGGGCCAGCTTGCCCGTGCCCGCGTCACGCGCACCCGCTTTGCGGTTGAATTCATAGACGTCGATGATGCGCTCGGCGCAGCCGCAGGCCTCGCCCATCCCGACCTTGGCGAAATAGAATTCGTCGAACCGTTCCGGTTTTTGCATGGCGCCCTCCGACCGCAAGTAAACGCCGGGACACCCGCGAAAGCCAAATCACAATGCCGGCAGAACCGGTGCTACAGCGCCTTGACGCCCGACAGGGTCAGGTTGCTGACCAGCGCGGCATAGTCCCGGCGCGCCTGCGCATCGGCACCGGAATTCCACATGTAATACCAGTTCAGCATGCCGAAGACCGACATCGTGGCCGAACGCAGCTTGGCCCCGTCGCCCTGGAACACGTCGGGTGCGACCTCGGACAGGATCGCGCTGAGGAAATTCACCATGTCACGCTGATACCCGCGCAACAGGCGCTGCTGATCCTCGGGCAGAGCCGACATGCCGCTGGTCTGGACCCGGTGTTCGTCATCCACGCCCTGATAGGCCAGCAGGATCTCGGCCACCACGCGGTGCAGCTTTTCGGGCGGGCTGAGGCCGTCCATCTCGAGCCCGCAGATCAGGTCGCGCAGTTCCCGCAGATAGGTCTCGAGAATGTCGAATAGGATCGCGTCTTTGCTGTCGTAGTAGTGATAGATGTTGGCCTTCGAGATCCCGCATTCGCGCGCAAGCTGGGTCATCGAGGCGCGGTCGAAGCCTTCGCGGGCAAAGACCCGCGCCGCCGATTTCAGGATCTGGGCGCGTTTCTGGTCGTGATCTTTTGCAATCGTACGGGCCAAACCTCACTCCTTGTCTCGGTTGTCGACGACGCGCTTGGCCTTGCCCTGGCTGCGCTCGACATCGCCGGGGTCCCCTACAACGATCTCGGTGGAAACGCCAACGATGTCCTTGATCCGCTTGGTCAGCATCCGCGCGGCGGCGGTCTTGCTGAGTTCGTCGGCCGCGTCGGGCATCGCCTCGACATAGACACGCATCGCGTCCATGCGGCCGGATTTGTACAGCTCGATCTGGTAATGCGCGGCGATGCCGCCGGTGGCCATGACCTGTTCCTCGATCTGGCTGGGGAAGACGTTGACCCCGCGCAGGATGATCATGTCGTCGCTGCGGCCGGTGATCTTCTCCATCCGCCGCATCGAACGCGCGGTGCCCGGCAGCAGCCGCGTCAGGTCGCGGGTGCGGTAGCGGATCATCGGCAGGCCTTCCTTGGTCAGCGTGGTAAAGACCAACTCGCCCATTTCGCCGTCGGGTAGAACCTCGCCGGTCTGCGGGTCGATGATCTCGGGGTAGAAGTGATCCTCCCAGATGACCGGGCCGTCCTTGGTTTCCACGCATTCGTTGGCGACGCCCGGCCCCATGATCTCGGACAGGCCGTAGATGTCGACGGCATGCATGTCAAAGGCCTGCTCGACCTCTTTGCGCATCGCATCCGTCCAGGGCTCGGCCCCGAATACGCCCACCGACAGAGAGCTTTCGCGCGGGTCCATCCCGACCTTGTGATACTGTTCCAGGATGTTGAGCATGTAGGACGGCGTGACCATGATGCCGTCGGGTTTGAAATCGGTGATCAGGGCCACCTGCTTCTCGGTCTGACCGCCGGACATGGGAACGACCGTGGCACCGAGACGCTCGATTCCGTAATGCGCGCCCAGACCGCCGGTGAACAGGCCGTAACCATAGGCGTTGTGAACCATGTCGCCTTTGCGCAGACCGCTGGCGCGCAGGCTGCGGGCCACCAGATCGGCCCAGTTGTCGATATCGGCCTTGGTGTACCCCACCACGGTCGGTTTGCCCGTGGTGCCGGACGAGGCATGCAGGCGGATGATCTGCTCCCGCGGCATGGCAAACAGACCGAACGGGTAGTTGTCGCGCAGGTCGTTCTTGTAGGTGAAGGGAAACTTGGCCAGATCGGCCAGGGTTTTCAGATCGTCGGGATGTACCCCGGCCTCGTCGAACCGCTGCTTGTACATCGGCACGTTGTCATAGGCGTGACGCAGCGACCATTTCAGGCGGTCCAACTGCAAGCTGCGGATTTCATCGATCGACGCGATCTCGATCGGGTCAAGATCCGCTTTGTTCGGGGTCAGATCCTTCATGATGTCCTCCTCACCTCAAGTTTCTGGAAACAGGGTGCCATTGATCGCGCGGGAAAAGCCCCGGAACTCGGCGATCTTTTGACCGTCCTGGTTGGTCACTGTCACGTCATAGATGCCGCTGCGGCCGGTCAGGCTCTGCTCGGTCGCGCGGGCGGTCAGCCGGTCGCCCAGCCGGCCCGGCGCGACATAGCTGATCACGTTGTGCTGGGCCACGGTCGACTGGTTGCGGCTGTTGCAGGCAAAGGCAAAGGCGCTGTCGGCCAGCATGAAGGTCACGCCGCCATGGCAGATCCCGTGCCCGTTGCAATGGTGCTGCTGCACGGTCAGCGCCAGTGTCGCGTTGCCCTCGTCGACCTCGACCAGGTCCATCCCCGCCCATTTCGAGGCATGGTCCTGCGCCCACATCGCAGCGGCGGCCTTTTCGGCGCGTTCTTTCGGCGTCATGCTCATTCGCCCCGAAACTCCGGGCTGCGCTTTTCCAGAAAGGCTGCGACGCCTTCGGCATAGTCGGCGGATTCACCGCAGGTCTTCATGGCGTCGGCCTCGATTTCCAGATGATCGGTCAGGCTGTTGGTCGCGGCGGCCTGGATGGTCTGCTTGGTCAGACCCAGGCCCAGCGTCGGGCCGTTCGACAAGCGTTCGGCCAGCGCGCGTGCCTCGGCCATCAGATCGGCATCGGGCAGGGCTTTCCAGATCAGGCCCCAGTCCTCGGCCGTTTTCGCCGCCAAGGGCTCGCCGGTCAGGGCCAGCCCCTTGGCCCGCGCCTCGCCCAGCAGATGCGGCAGGTGCCAGCTGCCGCCGGTATCGGGGATCAGCCCGATCTTGGCGAAGGACTGGATGAATTTCGCGGACTCGGCGGCCAGCACGATATCGCAGGCCAGCGCAAGATTGGCACCCGCGCCCGCGGCCACCCCGTTCACCGCGCAGATCACCGGAAATTTCAGCGACCGGATCAACCGCACCAGCGGCGCATAGAAGGTGCGCACCGTGTGGCCCAGATCCGGTGGGCCGTCCATTTTCGACGGGTCGCGATCGGCCAGATCCTGCCCCGCGCAGAACCCGCGCCCGGCCCCGGTCAGCAGGATCGCCCGCGCGCCCTCATCGCGCGCGCCTTCGATGGCGCGGCGTAGGGCATGGTGCATTTCCTCGGTGAAGCTGTTCAGGCGATCAGGGCGGTTGAGAGTGATTTCCACATAATTTCCACGCCGCTGCGCAAGAATCGTATCGCTCATGGGCCGCTCGCTTTGCATTCGTTTCGATATTCTTCTTGCATTAACCGAACGGTTGGTCAATAAATTTCTCCGACGAAGCGCCGAATCCGGGCTTTCGGCCGGTTGATGGTTACAAAAAGGACCATTAACGCATTTGTGACTCATGTTTTGGAGGAGGAAACCAGTCATGAAACTCAACGGGATCAAAACGCTGTTGGCGACGGCTGCCTTGGCAGTGTCGGGCAGCGTGGCATTTGCGGCGGACTACACCCTGACGATTTCCAGCTGGGCGCCGCCCACCCACGGGATCAACGCCAAGATGTGGCCCAAATTCGTCGAGATGGTCGAAGAGGCTACCGACGGCAAGGTGACCGCCGAGCTGAAGCTAGGCATCGCCCCGCCCCCGGCCCAGATGGACCTGATCATGGATGGTGCGGCGGATGCGTCGATCATCTTCCACGGCTATCAGCCGGGCCGCTTCGTGACGACCAAGCTGATCGAGCTGCCGGGCTATGAAGGCTCGGCCGAGGCCGCCTCGGTTGCCTATTGGCGCGCCTATGACAAGTATCTGAAGGCCGCCGACGAACATCGCGGCGTCAAGGTCATTGCCCTGCACACCCACGGCCCCGCCCAGCTGCACACAAGCAGCCCGGTGACCTCGATGGACCAGATCTCGGGCCTCAAAGTGCGGATCCCCGGTGGCGTCGGTGGCGACGTGGGCACCGCGCTGGGTGCGACCGGCATCCAGGTTCCGGCGCCGAAGGTCTATGAGACTCTGGCCTCGAAGGCCGCCGACGGCGTGGTCATGCCCCTCGAATCGCGCAAGGGCTTCAAGCTGACCGAGGTTGCCCCGAACGTCTATGAGATGCCGGGTGGCCTGTATCGCGGGTCGTTTGCCTTCATCATGAACGAAGACACGTTTGCCGACCTGCCGGAAGACATCCAGCAAGCGCTGGAAGAAAACGTGTTCGGCGAACCGCTGAGCCGCGAAATCGGCAAGATCTGGGACGAGATTGACGCCATCGGTCGTGAAGCGACCCAAGGCACTGAGGGCAATGCGATCCACGAAGCCGCTGCCGAGGACATGGAGAAATTCTCGACGATCGCCGAGGACGTTCGCGCCAAGGTGATTGCCGAAGTCAACGATGCCGGTGTCGATGCTCAAGCCGCCTATGACATGATCAAGTCGGAAATGTCCTCGAACTGATCCCTGCTGCGGGGCGGCGCAGGCCGCCCCCACCCAGCCCCATTCGGAGCCACCCGATGACCCCTCTCATCCAGCTTGTACGGCGCGCCAGCGTCCTGCCGGTGATCGTCGCCTGCACGGCCCTGTTCATCCTGATGGTGATGACCTTCTGCGACGTGATCCTGCGATCGGTCTTCAACGCGCCGATCGAGGCCGCCACCGAACTGACGCGCATCCTGATGGCCATTCTGGTGTTCTCGGTGCTGCCCATCATCTCGGTCACCAACGGGCATATCGCCGTGGACCTGACCGACGGTATCTTCCACCGCCTGCGGCTCAGCCGCCTGCGCGATGCTGTGATCTATATCCTCAGCGGCGCCATGCTGTATTGGCCGGTCCAGCGCGTGTGGATCCTGGCCGAACGCGCCCGCGACTATGGCGATGTCACCGAATACCTCAGCATCCCGACCTACCTCGTCGGCTGGTTCATCACTGCATCGGTGGCGATCACCGCCGTGGTGATGATCATCACCGGACTGCTGTACCTGTTTGCCCCCAAGACCCTGACGGAATCCACTCAATGACCGCTGCCCTCATCGGATTTGCCCTTGTCCTGATCCTGGTGCTGATGCGCCTGCCCATCGTCTTTGCCATGGGGCTGGTCGGCACGCTGGGCTTTGCCTATGAACGCGGCGGCTCGATCTTTGACGAACGCGGGTTGAAGGCCGCTATGTCGATGGTCGGCCGCCAGATCACCGATACCGCGCAGGATTACGGCCTGTCGGTCGTGCCGCTGTTCATCCTGATGGGCTTGTTCGTCAACAAGGGCGGCATGGCGCGCGAGCTTTACGCCGTTTCCAACGCCTTTCTGGGCCATATGCGCGGCGGCATCGCCATGGCGACCGTCGCGGCCTGCGGCGGGTTTTCGGCCATCTGCGGATCGTCGCTGGCCACCGCCGCGACCATGTCCAAGGTGGCCATGCCCGAAATGCGCCGCTACGGCTATTCCGACGAACTGTCGACCGCCTCGATCGCGGCCGGCGGCACGCTGGGCATCCTGATCCCGCCCTCTGTCATCCTGGTCATCTACGGGCTGCTGACCGAAACCTCGATCGGCAAGCTATTCATGGCCGGCATCATCCCCGGCATTTTAGGCATCCTGTTCTACCTGTTCGCCGTGCGCTGGACCGTGTGGCGCAACCCTCAGGCCGGACCAGCCGGTGAACGCGCCAGCTGGGGCGAGCGCATCAGCGCGCTGGGGTCCGTTTGGGCGGTGCTGCTGCTGTTCTTCCTTGTGATCGGCGGGCTGTATGGCGTGTTCGATTTCGAACCGCTGAACCTGACCTTTTCGCCGACCGAGGCCGCAGGCATGGGCGCCGCCGGCGCCTTTCTGATCGCGCTGTTCCGCGGCGGGCTGACCGTGGGATCGACCTTCGAGGTGCTGAAGGAAACCTGCTTTACCGCCGCCGCGCTGTTCGCGGTGCTGATCGGCGCGCAGATCTTTTCGAACTTCATCAACCTGGCCGGCCTGCCCGAGGCGCTGATCGCCATGGTCACCGCCTATGACGTGGCACCCTTCGTCGTGATCCTGATGATCCTGGGTATCTACATCATCCTCGGCTGCGTGTTTGAATCCCTGTCGATGCTGCTGCTGACGGTTCCGATCTTTTTCCCGCTGGTGACCTCGCTGGGCTATGACCCGATCTGGTTCGGCATCGTCGTGGTGGTGGTCACCGAGATTTCGCTGATCACCCCGCCGGTAGGCCTGAACGTCTTCATCCTCAAGGGCGTGGTGGGCGATGTCTCGACCGGAACGATCTTTCGCGGCGTGACCCCGTTCTGGGTGGCCGACATCTTCCGCCTGGCGCTGATCGTTCTGGTTCCGATCGTGGTTCTGTACTTGCCGCAACAGATGGGCGCGTTGGGTCACTGAGCAGATTTCGCCGCGCAAGGCGGCCCCAATACAGGAGCATCTCATGTCTCTGAAACAGATTTCCAGTTTCGCCGCGGGCCAGTGGGTTGCGCCCGGCGCCGGGGCCCGCACCATCGCCTCGGCCATCACCGGCGCGCCCTTCGCCACCGCCGGCAATGACACGCTGGACGTGCAGGCGATGCTGGCCCATGCCCGCGACGTGGGCGGGCCTGCCCTGCGCCGGCTGACTTTCCATGAACGCGCCAAGATGCTCAAGGCGCTGGCGCAGGCGCTGTCGGAACGCAAACAGGCGCTCTATGACCTGAGTTTTGAAACCGGCGCCACGCAGAAGGATCACCTGATCGACATCGATGGCGGTATCGGCACCATGTTCGTCTTTGCCTCGAAAGGGCGGCGCGAGATGCCCGACGGCCATGTCTATTTGGATGGCGATGTCGAGCAACTGTCGCGGAACGGCACCTTCCTGGGCCAGCATGTCTGCACCCCGCTGCAGGGTGTCGCGGTGCATATCAACGCCTTCAACTTCCCGGTCTGGGGGATGCTTGAGAAACTGGCCCCCACCCTGCTGGCCGGGGTTCCGGCGATCGTGAAACCGGCCACAAACAGCTGCTATGTCACCGAACTGGCCGTGCGGATCATGCTGGACAGCGGCATCCTGCCCGACGGCGCACTGCAGCTGGTCTCGGGCGGGCTGGGCGACATGCTGGATCACCTGACCTGTCAGGACGTGGTCAGCTTTACCGGATCGGCCGACACCGCGATGAAGCTGCGGCAGAACCCGGTGATCGTGACCAACTCGGTGCGGTTCGTGGCCGAGCAGGACAGCCTCAACGCGTCGATCCTTGGCCCCGACGCGGCACCCGACACGCCCGAATTTGACCTTTTCGTCAAGGAAGTCGTGCGCGAGATGACGACGAAGGCCGGGCAGAAATGCACCGCTATCCGCCGCATCATCGCTCCGCAGGCGCAGGTCCAGCCGCTGATCGCGGCGATCTCGGCCAAGCTGGCGCAGACCACGATCGGCGATCCGCGGCTGGACGGCACGCGCATGGGCGCGCTGGTCTCGAACGGGCAGAAGGCCGACGTTCTGGCCAAGGCCCGCCTCATCGGGCAAGAGGCCGAACGCGTGTTCGGCGACCCAGATGCCTTCGAGGTGGTCGGCGCCGATGCCGAAAAGGGCGCCTTCGTCCCGCCGATGCTGTTTCACTGCGCCGATCCCGACGCCGCCCGGCACGTGCATGACACCGAGGCGTTCGGCCCGGTCTCGACCATCATGGGCTATCGCGATCTGGACCACGCCATCGCGCTGGCCAATCGCGGCCAGGGGTCGCTGGTCACCTCGCTGATCACCCATGACCCCGAGGTCGCGCGCCAGGTGGTGATGGGCGCGGCCGCCTTCAACGGGCGGATCTACATCAACGACCGCGACTCGATGCAGGAATCCACCGGCCATGGCTCGCCCCTGCCGCATATGGTCCATGGCGGCCCCGGTCGCGCCGGCGGCGGCGAGGAAATGGGCGGCGTGCGCGGCGTGAAACACTACATGCAGCGCACGGCCCTGCAGGGCTCGCCCCGGATGCTGGCGACGATCGGCCGGAAATGGATCCCCGGCGCGCCCGAGATCCAAGGCCCCGCCCATCCCTTTACCCGCAAGTTCGGGGACCTGCAGATCGGCGAGACGCTGCACACGGCGCCCCGGACCATCACGCTGGACGACATCGAACATTTCGCCCATTTCACCGGCGACACCTTCTATGCCCACATGGACGAGGACGCGGCGGCCAGAAACCCGTTTTTTCCGGGCCGCGTGGCGCATGGCTATCTGCTGCTGAGTTTTGCCGCTGGCCTGTTCGTCGAGCCGAACGAAGGGCCGGTGCTGGCCAATACCGGGCTGGACGGTCTGCGCTTCATGAAGCCGGTCGTGGCCGGCGACAGCATCAAGGTCCGCCTGACGGTCAAGCAAAAGACCCGCCGCACCGACGACTATGGCGAGGTGCGCTGGCACGTGACCCTGACCAATCAGGATGACGAGAAGGTCGCCGAATACGAACTGCTGACCATGAACGCCTACTGAGCGCACGGCAAAGTGTTTTTCTTGCACAGCCGGGCCGGATAGACTAAGCGCATGACCAATGCGCATCCGTGGTTCACCCAGGCCGTGGCCGAACTGGCCGACCCGCAGAATCAGCGGGTCTGGTCGATCATCGTGTCGCTGTTCGGCGACATGGCGCAGGAGCGCGGCGCCAAGATCTCAGGCGGGGCGCTGGGCCGCATCATCGAACCGATGGGCATCAAGCCCGAGGCGATCCGCGTGGCCCTGCACCGTCTGCGCAAGGATGGCTGGATTGAGAGCGACCGGATCGGGCGCGTCTCGATGCATTTCCTGACCGAATATGGCCGCACGCAGTCGGCCCGTGTCACCCCGCGCATCTATGCGCGTGATCCTGCGCCGGATACGCCGCTGCACCTGCTGATCGCCGAAGATGGCAGCGGCACCCGGCTGCTGGAAGACATCCTGCTCAGCCACGACTACACGCCGATCGGGCGCAACGCCGCGTTGGGATCGGGGGCACCGCCCGTGGACCAGGACGAGCTGCTGGTCCTTGAGGTCACCGCTCGCTCGGTCCCGCGATGGGTGCATGAAAAGCTGTTTCCGCCGGATCTGCGCGCAGCTTACCGATCCCTGCACGAGGCCGTGCGCCACGTGTCCCAAGGCCGCCCGGCCAGTTGGGAGCCCACAGCCTGTCAGATCGCGACCCTGCGCACGTTGATCGTGCACCGGTGGCGGCGCGTCGTTCTGCGCCTGCCCGACCTGCCCGACGGATTCTGCCCGCCGGACTGGACCGGACCGGCCTGTCGTGCGCAGGTGTTCCGCCTGCTGGATCAACTGCCGCGCCCCCTTCCCGACGATCTGAACCAAGACTGACCCCACGGCAGGTTTTCCTGAAACGCAGTTTGACCCTATCCTGACCTTGTACCTTTGGGAGGAGGTGCAGGCATGACCCACGACACTGACATGCTGATCGTAGGGGCCGGGTTCTCCGGGCTGATCATGGCGATCGAAGCCCGCAAACGCGGCATCCACAATATCGCGATCCTTGAAAAGGCCGACGACATCGGCGGCACATGGCGAGAGAACACTTATCCCGGCGTAGCCTGCGATGTGCCCTCGCACCTGTATTCGATGGCCACCCATCCGAACCCGGACTGGACCCGCGCCTATGCAGGCGGGGCCGAAATCTGGGACTACATGCGCCGCGTTGCGCGTGACGAAGGGCTGTACGATCTGTGCCATTTCCACACCGAACTGAAGTCGGCCCAATGGGACGGCACGCAATGGCAGGTCGAGACGACCGGCGGCGCGCAATGGACGGCACGGTTCCTGGTGTCGGCCATCGGCGCCCTGCACATACCCAGCATTCCCGAGATCCCGGGAGCAGCGGGCTTTCAGGGTCCGGCATTCCACTCGGCCAAATGGGACCACACGGTGCCGCTGCAGGGTAAACGCATAGCAGTTGTCGGCACCGGCGCTTCCGCCGTTCAGTTCGTGCCGGAAATCGCCAAAACCGCCGCCCATGTCACCATCTTCCAACGCAGCGCGCCTTACGTTCTGCCGCGTCCCGACGGGCCGATTGCGCCCTGGGTCCGGCACCTCTATCGCCGCATTCCGCTGCTGCCGCGCATCCGCAGGCAGTTCATCTACTGGCTGTTCGAATTCCGCCACCGGGTATTTCGCGGCGAAAAACGCGCGGTCGACTTTGCCATGAAGATGTGGCGCAAAGGGCTGGAGGAGGCCATATCCGACCCCGAAATGCGCCGCATTCTGACACCGGACTACCGGATCGGCTGCAAGCGCGTCCTCAGCTCGAACGACTGGTACCCGGCGCTGGCCCGCGACAATGTCAGCGTGATCCCGCATGGGGTCGAGCGGATCGAAGGGTCCGAGATCGTCGCGACCGACGGCAGTCGGACGGCGGCCGACATTCTGATCTGGGGCACCGGGTTCCATGTGACGGACGCGGTCCAAAGGCTGGACATCCGCGGCGCGGACGGGCTGAGCCTGCAGGAGGTCTGGGCCGACGGCATGCAGGCCAATCTGGGCACCGCCATTGCCGGGTTTCCCAACTTTTTTATCCTGCTGGGGCCACATACCGGGCTGGGTCACAATTCGGTCGTGCTGATGATCGAAGCACAAGTCGCCCATATCGGCCGGGTGCTGGAGGAGATGCGGCGCGCGGGTCTGCCCGCGATTGCTCCAAACGCTGACCGGCAGGCCGACTTCACCCGTGAAATGCAGGAACGACATACTGACAGTGTCTGGCAGGCCGGCGGATGCACTTCGTGGTATCAGGACGCACAGGGGCGCAATACGACGCTGTGGCCCGGCACCGTTTCGGAATTCCGCAAACGTCTGGCGAAGGCCGGGCTCGAGCATTACCATCCCGTTGATCCCGCCCAGACCAAAGGACCGCCGACATGACCACCCTGCTGACCATTGCGCTGATCATCGGCGCCGCGTTGATCCTGATGCATCTTTGGACCCGGCGCCTGACGCGGATGGGAGCCCAATCCGTGCCTCAGCCCGGGCAGATCCTGCCGGTGAACGGCGGTTCGATCCATTATGTCGAACAGGGCGATCCAGAGAAGCCGACGGTGGTTCTGATCCACGGGCTGACCGGCCAGTTGCAGCACTTCACCTATGCCATGACCGACCTTCTGGCCGACGACTTTCACGTCATCGCGGTTGACCGGCCCGGGTGCGGGTATTCGACCCGCGACCACGCGCGGCTGGCCACCCTGCCGGAACAGGCGCGGATGGTCCACGAATTCCTCGAAGCCAAGGGCGTATCGCAGGCCATTCTGGTCGGACACTCGCTCGGGGGCGCGGTGTCGCTCGCCATGGCGCTGGACAATCCTGAGCGGGTTCGGGCACTGGCCCTGCTGGCCCCGCTGACGCATCGGGTACCCAGCACACCCGCCATCTTCAAGGCGCTGGAGATCCGGACCGAATGGCTGCGCAGCCTGATCGCCAACACGATCGCTGTTCCCCTGGCGAAAACCACGGCGCCGCATGTGATCGGCGAAGCGTTCGCCCCGGAACCGGCCCCGGGTGATTTCCTGGACCGCGCCGGTGGCGCCTTGGGGCTGCGGCCGTCAGCCTACATCACCGGATCGCAGGATCTGGCGGGCGTGGACGCCAGCATCGACGCCCAGTCCCAACGCTACCACGAACTGAAGGTTGGGGGCGGCATCCTGTACGGGGCCGAGGATCCGATCCTGTCACCCAGCCAGCAAGGTGCACCGATGGTGGAATACGGGCTGAGCTTTGAACAGCTCGAGAACCGCGGCCACATGATCCCCCTGACCGCGCCCGAGGCCTGCGTAGAGTTCGTCCGCCGCATGGCCAACGCTTCGCAATCGCCGTCGAAACCCGCCAACACGGCCGGATGAAGAATCCCGCATTTTCGTGGCATTTCCCTCTTGACCCTCTCCGGCCCCTCCCTTAAATCGCCTCTCACCGTGGCGGAGTAGCTCAGTTGGTTAGAGCAGCGGAATCATAATCCGCGTGTCGGGGGTTCAAGTCCCTCCTCCGCTACCACTTCCCTGAAATCCTCGAGTTTGGCCTTGGGCCGCGCCCGCTGAGCCAGTCGCGGTTATCATCGACGGCGCCAATGCCCTCATGCCACCCGTCTGCATCAAGCGGATCGGACAAACGGCCTGTTCCCCCTCCAATGATCAACCCCGAAGGTTTGACTTTGGATCGCCGGCCCTATCATATTCAAATCTAGGATAATGACAGCAAAACAGGCACAAACGGGAGGAACAGTGATGAAACGTCTATACCTTGGAGTGGTCTGTGCCCTCAGTCTCGCTTGGCCGGCGGCGGCCCAGGATGAAAAACCAGCTCAAACACTGTTCACCAACGTGCATGTCTTTGATGGCGTGAATGAACAGCGCATCGAGAATGCCAGCGTTCTGATCGAAGGCAACCTGATTAAGGCAGTATCAACCGATGCGATTGATGCCCCCAATGCGGAGGTGATCGATGGCGGCGGTAGGACACTGACACCTGGCTTCATCGAGCTTCACGCACACCTCATGCTCATGGGACCGTCTATCGCTTCCATGGAAACGAACTCAACCTGGGAGGATTTTGGCATCCATGGAACCAGGATGGCCGAGATGTACCTGATGCAAGGATTTACGACTGTAAGAGATGCGGGCGGCGCCAACGGCGGTCTGCGGAGGGCCATCGACGCCGGACAGATCGTCGGTCCACGTCACTATGCGTCAGGCGCGTTCCTCGGGACACGCGGCGGCCACGCTGACTTCGCATCCTTCACTTCGCCGCCGGGCGGGCAGACCAACTTCGGTAATCTGAACATGGCGCAACAGGTCAGCGGTGTCGATGATGTCTACTTGTATGGTCGTAATAACATGCGCATGGGGGCGACACAGCTGAAATTCATGCAGTCGGGTGGGGTGATCTCGGCGTTTGACCCATGGCAGTTGCTCGCCGGCTCCAAGGAAGAAATCGAAGCTGCCGTTCAGGTTGCCAACGAATACGGCACCTATGTCATGGCGCATTCTTACCGCAAGGAAGCAATCATGAACGCCCTTGAGGCCGGTGTAATGTCCATTGAACACGGCTTCTCCTTCGATTGCGAGATTGCCGAGATTATGAACGAGAAAGGGGCTTACATAACGACTAACCTCACGGCTTTTGATCCGGGTTTGTTGGATATCCCATCGGTCAAGAACGAGCCCAAGAGCCTCGCGAAAGCGATATCGGCGTCCGCGACTTTCGCGAACTACATTCCGAATATGAAGGAATGCCCGGTAAAACGCGGATTTCAGACCGATTGCGTGGGATCGGTGGAAGCATGCAACATCCAGATTGCTTATGAAAAACATCTCAATAACGAGTTCTTCGGACCGTACCAGTCGATGGTGACGCTTACGTCAATCGGCGGTGAGGTCGTAGCATTGTCAGGCGATTTTTCGAACCCTTACACGGCTGGCAAGCTCGGTGTGATCGAGGAAGGCGCCTATGCGGATATCCTGCTGATCGACGGCAACCCGCTCGAAGATTTCTCGGTCGTGGGTACAGGCGATCAGTGGTTCGGTGCGGACCCGCGGCCTGACAGCCCCGAGACCATCCGCCTGATCATGAAGGATGGCGTGATCTACAAAAATACGCTCAACTAGGGCCATGATGAGGATTCGCGGTCGGGACCGCCATGACAAGCCCGCCTTTCTGAACTCCGTCGGAACTCTGCTGATTGCGGCGACGCTCAGCTTGGGTACGGGCGCGCCCACTTGGGCCGGCCTCTCGGTTGGTTGGGACGATCTGCCCGATCCGACCGTCCAGACCTTTGAGGACCCCTATCGCGACCTCAGCCCCGAACAGTTCGACGACGTCCTGTTCGTCGTTCGGCTGCGTGGCCGGCTGCAGCAGGATGTCGGAGCGGACGAGGACCGCCAGAAGTGGCAGGAACTTCTGCACGAGACCGAGGATGCGCTAGCCGCGGGCGGTGTCGACGTGGACTGGCTGTTGGGTCAACGCCAGGTCGTGACCGAACGCAGGGAAAAAGCAGCCACGCTTGGCAACCCCTTGTATGACGGGCAAGAGGTCACGCTGTCCGGTTTCGCCATTCCGGCTCCTGCGGACGCGGACGGGCGATCCGTTGTCTATCTGGTGCCCGAACGGGGCATGTGCAGCCATATGCCGCCGCCGCCGCCGAACCAGATGATCCGTGTGATGCTGGATGCCGACTGGGTTCCCAGCTATGTCCACGAACCCGTCCGCCTGACGGGACGTCTGACGATTTCGCCGACCGATCACCAGATGGTCGTGGTCGACGGGCTGATGCCGATGCGCGCCACGTTCCAATTGGAGGCAGACAAGGTCGAGACGCTCCAGAACCGCACCGACGGGCTGGAGTGGAGCGAGGACGCGACAGATCTTCTTCGGGCCGCGGGGCGGCGCAAAACCGGTGGTCAGGCGGCCTCGGAATGATCCGGCGGATTGCGCTGGTGCTGGCGGCCCTTGTCTGGGCTTCGGGTGCGGTCGCTCAGGGATTGTCAGGTCCCTCGTCGGTGAATGCCGAGCTTGAGCCCGGAGACGGCTTGACCGATCCGCAATTCCGGTCGGGTTTTCCACGCAATATCGCGCTTGGATGGTTTGCCTGGAAGGATCGTCTGGCCGAAGACGGGTTCCGTTTCAACATTGACTATCTGGCCCTTGGGCAAACGACGGACGCCGACCTTGGCGCCGGCGAAGCCGCCAGCGGAATTGCCCGTTTCTATGGCAGCTGGCAGGCAACCGAACAGGGTTCGTTGACCTTCAAGGTCGAACACCGGCACAGCTATACCGATGTCGCGCCGCAGTTTCTGGGCCTGGACGGAGGCGCGCTTTCGATCACGGGAACCGCCTTCAACGACACGGGTTTGCTGCTGACCAACCTGTTCTGGTCGCAGCGGGCCGCGGACGGGTCGTGGACGCTGCAATTCGGTCAGATCGACGTGACCGACTTCGTCGACATCTATGGCCTTGTCAGTCCCTATAGCGGTTTCCAGAACCTGTCGTTCAACACCAACCCGACGATAAACGCCCCCAACCCCGGGCTGGGTCTTGCCGGGGGCGTGCGGCTGGGCAGCAATTTCTATGCTGTGGCCAGTGTCGCTGACGCAAACGCCGATCCGTCCGATCCGAACTTCGACGTTTTCAGCGACGGCAACCTCTTCAAATCGCTCGAACTGGGCTACACGTCGGGCTTTGATCGGATCTATTTCGACAACATCCATCTGACACTTTGGCACGCGGATGCAGCCGATGACGGCAGCCGGGCCGAAGACTACGGCGCGGCCTTCTCCGCCGCGTGGTTCGTGGGCAACCAATGGATGCCGTTCCTGCGCGCCGGCGCTGCAAAGGGAACGGCGGCGCTGTATGATCGGTCCCTGTCAGCCGGCATCGGGTACTACGGCCGGAACACCGATCTGGCTGGGCTGGGGCTGAACTGGGCCGAAGCCCGTGGCATCGACGGCGATCAGTTCACCCTCGAAGCTTTCTACCGTTTTTCGATTTCGCCCGGCTTGCAGATCACGCCGTCGGTGCAGTTCATCTCGAACCCACTGCTGAACCCCGGCCAGGACAGCGTGGCCCTGTTCGGCCTGCGGACAAGGCTCGTGTTCTGACGCTGGCCGGGTCTGCCCACTTGAGGCAATGCAACCCATGGAAGGACACTCGATGTAGCCACTGATGACTGCAGCCGCAACTGTCCTGACAATCGCCGCACCCCTTCACGCCAGCGAAGAGAGCAAGACCTGGGACGCATCGGACGAAGCCAGGCAGTTCGTGCAGGACACGATCGTACTGGGCATGCTGGCCAGCCCCTACGGAACCGGCTGGACCGAAGACGAACAACTGCACACCTACTTCCAACGCGCCCGGGACAACGGCATCACCGGCCATGAAATGACATTGGCCGCCGCTGACATGTCGTGCGACACGTTGCTTGAACAGCACTATCATTTCCGCGCCGCCATGGCGCAGCAGCCCGAGAATTATCTGATCGTGAATGAAACACGCGATATCGAGGCCGCGCATGCTCAGGGCAAGACGGCTGTGATCTGGAACAGCCAAACGGCAACGGTTCTGGATGGCGACCTCAAGAAGATGGCCCTGCTCAAGGACATGGGCATCAAAAGCATGATCCTGGCCTACAACGACATTTTCCGAACCGGTTCAGGGCAGTTGGCAGCTTACAACGGACGGGACATCGGTCTGACCCCATGGGGCAAATCCGTGATCGATGAGATGGTGCGCTTTGGCATCCTGCTGGACCTTAGCCACACCGGGTCGAAAACGGCCAACGACGCGATGGACTACATGGACGAGAACTATCCCGGCGTGCCCTATGTCTACACCCACTCGGTTCCGGCGGGGCTCTACGCGAATGAGCCCAACGCCACGACCAAGGGCTGTTACCGAGCCATCCCGGACGACGAGGCACTGCGGGCCGCCAAGTCCGGAGGATACATATCGCCCACATTCACAGAATGGATGATGGACGGGGTATGGCCCGAAGACATCTCACCCAAACAAGCCGCCGATATGATCGACTATTATGTCCAACTTGTCGGCGTCGAGCATGTCGGGATCGCGACGGACGACATGTTTTCAACCGAACTTGTCGTTCAGTTCGCGACCGCGAATGCCAGCATGTATGACGACGGTGGCTACATGATTGATGCGTTCAACAAAGGCGCAACCGGGAATGGTGAATTGGCCAAGATCCTTGCCGCGATAACCGATGATCTGTGGGCGCGCGGCTATTCAAACGAGGACCTCGCCAAAATCTACGGCGGCAACAAAATGCGCGTCTATTCCCAGGTCTGGGAGGGCAAGCCGCCCGAACGGTTCTTGCAGGAATACCCTGAACGCCTGCGGATGAGGCAGGAGTTCCAGAACCTGTTCCACTCGCGCTAGTCCCCGTCCGGTCGTTGAATCTCCGACAAGGTGCTGACACCGATCTGGGCCATGGCGATGTCCATCTCCTCGGACAGCACCGCCCACAACCTGTGCAAACCGGCCTCGCCGCCCGCCGCGATGGCGAATTGCAGGATCCGCCCGAAGAACAGGAAATCGGCGCCGGCCATCAGCGCCTTGAGCGCATCTTCGCCGGACCGCAGGCCGCTGTCAAAAAACAGCGGATAGTCGTCGCCGACCGCCGCCCGGATCTGCGGCAGGACTGAAATCGGTGCGGGTGCGCTTTCCAACTGGCGGGCCCCGTGGCTCGAGACCTGGATGGCGTCGACTCCGGCCGTCTTCAGCGCAACCGCGTCTTCGACATCCAGCACGCCCTTGACCACCAGCTTGCCCGGCCACCGGTCGCGCAACCTTGCCAGCGTGTCCCAATCGGCCATTGCACGGCTTTCGGTGCGGTCGAACGCGAACCCCTCCATCAGGAAATTCGCCATCTGCGGTTTGCCCTTCAGCAAGGTCGAGATCGACCAGCGCGGGTGCAGCGCGAAATCCAGAAACTGCCACGGCCCGACCCGGAACGGCATACGGAAGCCGTGGCGCAGTTCGCGCGGGCGGCGGCCGACTTCGGGCACGTCAACCGTCAGGATCAGAGTCTTGTAGCCCGCGGCCCTTGCCCGATCGACCAGCTTGAACGTGCCGTTGCCATCGCCGCTGAAATACAGCTGAAACCAGGCATGGCCCCGGGCCTCTTCGATCAGCGCCTCCATCGGTGTCGAGGCCACCGTGGAAACGCCCAGCGGCACCCCGTATTGCGTCGCCAGCCGCGCCAGCATCAGGTCGGCGCCCGGAGCTGACAGGTTGCACATGCCCATGGGCGCGATACCGAAGGGCCTGTCGGCTGGTTGCCCGAATACGCGGGTTGCCAGTGACCGGCTACTGACATCGCGCAGGATCCGGGGCTGCAGGGTCATGGCGTCCAGCGCCGCGCGGGTGCGCCGGGCCCCAGCCTCGGACCCGGCGGCCCCGTCGATATAGTCGAACACCATCCACGGCAGACGCCGCCGGGCCAACCGGCGGGCATCTTCGGCGCTGTGGATGGCGCTTGCGCCCATCAGGCCTGAACGGCCTTCATGAAGCGGTCGCGGATGACGACCGGGTCCATCGTGATCGGCGGCATCTTGGCGTTGCCGCTTTCACATTTGCTGACGATGATGGTCATCTGGCGGGCGTCCAGCGCTTCTTGCAGCACGCTGCCGGTCTCTTCGGCCTGGCATTCGATCACGCGCTCGCAGCCCGCCGCCTCGGCCATCTTGGCCAGCGAGGTCTTCTGCCCCGCATAGGTCGGCTGATCTCCGGTCGAGCCGTACGAGCCGTTGTCGATGATCAGCAGGATGTAGTTGTCGGCCACGTTGTTGGCGATGGTCGGCAGCGTCCCCAGATTGGTCAGGATCGAGCCGTCGCCGTCGATGACGATCACCGGTTTCGGCTGGGACAGCGCCAGCCCCAGACCGATGCTCGAGGCCAGGCCCATCGTGCCCAGCATGTAGAAATTGGTGGGCTGATCGTCGATGGCATGCAGTTCCTGGCTGGGGATGCCGATGTTGCACACCACCAGTTGGTCTCGCAGGATCGGGGCGATTTCCTTCAGGATTTCAGAACGGATCATTGGTCGCCATAGCCTCCCCAAAAATTGGCGTCGGTCAGGATCGCGACGGGCTTGTTGCACATGAAAGTGTATTTCAGGATAGCATCCAGCTCGGCCACGTCCTCCTGATGGTGGAAATGGTAGGTCGGGATGTGCAGCTGCGCCAGCAGGGCCTTGGTGTGAACGGCCATCTCGACCTGGCAGGCGATGGGCTCGCGCAGTTCGCCCCGGTACGAGATCAGCATCGGCAGCGGCATCCGGTAATACTGGATCAGCGTCGCCAGCGTGTTGATCGTGACCCCGATCGCGGTGTTCTGCATGATGATCGCGGGGCGCTTGCCGCCCATCCAGGCCCCGGCGCACAGGCCCATGCCTTCGTCCTCTTTGTTCGAGGGGATGTGGTAGATGGAGTCGTGGGCGTCGATCTCGGCGATGACGCCGGCCAATTGCTTGCACGGCACCGTGGTGACGAACGAGATGTCGTTGGCCACAAGATCTTCGGTGATCTTCTTGTCTATGCTCATGTCGAAACTTCTGTTCCTGGGTTGGGGCGCCGAGGGCGCGATGGACGGGTCAGGTTCTGCGGTGGACGTGGACGGCACATTTTGCATGCCGCACCACGCGCGACGCGGTCGAGCCAAGGAAATAATCAGTCAGTCCGGGACGGTGCGAGCCGATGACGACGCAATCGAACCCGTGGTCGTTGGCATAGTCGATGATCGTGCGCGCGGTGTGGCCTTTGACCAGTTCGGGCTTTACGTCCGTAAGGCCTTCCAGCTTGTTCATCAGGACTTCGCGGGCGCGGGCAAAGCCATCGGCCACGGCATCCTTATCCAGATAGACGCTGACCGATCCCTGCGGCATCTCATAGACATGCAGCGCCACGATCTCGGCGGATCCGCCGCCCAAGGCGCGGGCAATCTCGAGCGTTTGTGGCGAAATGCCGTGGTCAAGCGCCATGGGGACAAGAATTTTCTTATACATGGTTACCTCCAGTTCCGGGCAGTCAGGCCCACGGGGACAGCACGATTTTCGGAACCGCGACCTCACCCGAGCGTAACTGGGCAAAGGCCCGGGCGCCATCGGCCAGATCGCGTTCTTCGATCCAGTCCAGAGGGCCCAGAGCGCCGTCAAAGATGGCCTGCGCAGTCTGACGGAAATCCTGCGCGGTATAGGTGTAGGTTCCGATGAAGGTGATCTCTTGCAGGGTCATGCGTCGCACGTCCAACCCGCCGGCGTCCTCGCCCAGGCCCACATGCGCGATCACTCCGCCGGGTTGGGCCCGTTCCGAGGCAACCACACGGGTGGCGGCAAAGCCCACGGCGTCGACCACGATCGGAAATTCGCCTTGCGCTTCGGGTGCGACCTTGGCGCAATCCAGCCTTTGCAGGAACTTACGCCGCAGGTCGTTGGGTTCGACGATGGTCACATCCACGACATCCATCGCCCGCAGCGCCAGCGCCGCCGCAAGGCCAATCGCCCCACCCCCGATCACCAGCGCACGACGCTCCATCGCCGGGTGCAGCGCCTCGAGCGCAAGGCGCGCGGCATGCCAGCTGACGGCCAGCGGCTCGGCCAAGGCGGCTTTGGCGAAGGGCACGTGATCCGGCACCTCGACCAGATTATCCCAGGGCATCGAAACATATTGAGCAAAGGCGCCTTCACGCGGGGGCATCGAGATGATCTGACGGTCGGGGCACAGGTTTTCCCGCCCCGCTTGGCAGGCCGGGCACTGCCCACAATTTACAAGCGGATTGATCGTGACCCGCGTTCCGTCTTTGGGGCCGCCGATCACTGTGCCCGCCGCCTCGTGACCCAGGATCAGGGGCGCCGGGCGGCGCGCATCATGACCCAAATAGGCATGCATGTCGGACCCGCAGATCCCAGCGGCCTCGACCCGGATCAGGTGCTCACCGGGCTGCGGCGCGGCGTCCGGTACGTCGCGATAGACCAGCTGTTCGACACCTTCATAAACCAAAGCTTTCATTTCGCCGTGAACCCCCCGTCAACCATCAGGATCTGCCCGGTGACATAGTCGGATGCCTGCGAGCACAGAAAAAGGATCGGCCCGTCGATGTCTTCCATACGGCCATTGCGACCGATGCATGTCTGCGCCGCGTTGCGGGCCGCGCGGGCGGGGTCATCGAACACCGCCTGTGTCAGCTCGGTCGGAAAGAAGCCCGGGCCGATGGCGTTGGCGGTGATCCCGTGGGACGACCAGGCCTCGGCCATGGCGCGGGTCAGCTGTGCGATCCCGCCCTTGCTGGCCCCATAGGCGATCCCGCCGGGAAAGGCCCGCGTCGTCTGCAGCGAGGCGAAGTTCACGATCCGGCCCCAACCACGCGCCTTCATCGCAGGAACCATGGCCTGGCTGAGGAAGAACGGCGCACCGAGGTTCACGCCCAGCGTCGCATCCCAGCCTTCGGGCGTGACGTCATCGGCGGCCTGTCGCGTGTTCACCCCGGCGGCATGAACCACGATATCCGGCGCGCCGAACGGGGCCGAGATTTGTTCGACCAGCGATGGCAAGCCACTTCGGTCGGCCACGTCACCTGCGACCACCGCAGCGCTTGAACCGATCTCGGCCTGCAACTCGGCCAGTGCCTCGGCCCGGCGGGCAACGCCCACCACCCGCGCGCCCGCAGCCGCCAGCACCTGCGCAACACGCCGGCCCAGCCCAGAACTGGCGCCCGTGACGCAGGCCACCCGGCGGGTCAGATCGAACAGGTCGCGGGGGTCATTCATCTGCGGTCAGGTCAAAGTTTTCGTCCGGGAAATACTTGGCCAGACGCACATCGGCCGCGCGGGCGTGGCCCTCCATCCCTTCCAGCCGCGAAATCCGCGCGGTCGCCTCGGCGATGGGTTTCGAACCCTCGCGCGTGGCCCGCTGCCAGGTGACGATCTTCATGTATTTGTGCACGCTCAACCCGCCGGTATAGCTGGCCGCGCCTGACGTGGGCAGGACGTGGTTCGTTCCGGTGGCCTTGTCGCCATAGGACACGGTCGTTTCTTCGCCCAGGAACAACGATCCATAACAGGTCAGCCGATCCAGCCACCAATCCAGATCCGCGGCCTGCACGGTTAGGTGCTCGGGGGCGTAGTCGTCGGAACACGCGGCCATTTCTTCGCGGTCCGCGCACAGGATCACCTCGGCATAGTCGCGCCAGGCGGCGGCGGCGTTGTCGCGGTTCAGCTCGGGCAGATCGGCGATCAGGGTCGGGACCATCTCCATCACCCGGGTCGCCAGATCGCGGTCATCGGTCACCAGCCAGACGGGCGAGTTGTAGCCATGCTCGGCCTGACTCACCAGGTCGGTGGCCACGACGAAGGGGTCGGCCGTGGCATCCGCCAGGATCAGGCTATCGGTCGGACCCGCGATCATGTCGATGCCGACCTTGCCGTACAGAATGCGCTTGGCCTCGGCCACGAACTGGTTGCCCGGCCCCACAAGGATGTTGGCGCGCGGCAGCCCGAACAAGCCATAGGTCATGGCGGCCACGCCTTGCACGCCCCCCATGGCCAGGATGCTGTCAGCGCCGCTGATATGGGCGGCGTAGACGATCGCCGGGGCCACGCCCTCGCCCGGGCGGGGCGGCGAACAGGCGGTGATGTGACGGCACCCCGCCACTTTGGCGGTGGTCACGGTCATGATGGCGCTGGCGATGTGGCTATACCGCCCGCCGGGCACATAGCAGCCCGCCGCATCGACCGGGATGGCCTTCTGCCCCGCGATGAAGCCCGGCACGATTTCCAGCCGCACATCCGACACGGTGGCCTTCTGCGCCTCGGCAAAGCGGCGCACGTTGTCTTGGGCAAAGCGGATGTCGGCCTTGAGCTTTTCCGGCACCCGGGCGCAGGCGGCGTCGATTTCCGCGGGGGTCATCAGTACGTTGCCCTCGAACTTGTCGAACTTGGCCGCGTATTCCAGCGCCTTGGCGTCGCCGCCGGCCTCGATGTCGGCCAGAATGGTCTTGACCGTGTCATGCACCTCGGACGCGTGGGATTGTGCGGTCAGGGTGGCCTTCTTGAGGTATTCACGCGACATATTCAGAAGATCCTATTGGTAGATTTCAGGAAGCAAAGTGGTCGACAGTGCCGGAAAGTAGGCGATCAGGATGACGACGATCAGCATGGTCAGCACGAAGGGCACGGCGCGGGCTGCGATCTTGAGGATGGATTCACCCGTGATCCCCGACACCACGAACAGGTTCAGCCCAAGTGGCGGCGTGATGAAGCCAACGCCCAGCGCGGTGATCATCATGATGCAGAACTGGATTTCGTTCATGCCGATATTATCCGCCAGCGGTTTCAGGATCGGGGCCAGAATGACGATATTCGGTGTCGTCTCCATGACGCAACCGGCCGCGATCAGAATGCCGATCATCAGCAGGATCAGCAGGAACGGATCCTCGGTCAGCGAGGTCACCGAGGCCACGAAGCCCTGCGGAACGCCCATGATCGCCAGCGCCTCGGCCAGCGGGGCCGAGAAGGCGATGATCGGCAGGATCACCCCGTTCACCTTGGCCGAGCTGACCAGCATCGACGGGAAGTCTGCCAGCGTCAGCGTGCGCAGGATGAACCCCATGATGATGGTGACGACAACGGCGGTCGCGCCCGCCTCGGTCGGGGTCAGGCGGCCCGAGAAAATGCCATAGAAGATGATGCCGGGCACGATGAACGCATACCAGCCTGATTTCAGCGCCTTCCCAAGGTTGGCGGCCCACTCGCCAAAGGTCATCATGCCGCCGCCCTCATAGGCATAGAGGCGGTTCATGATGATGTTGGTCACGAGGATCGAGATCAGGATCGCCAGCCCCGGGATCAGAGCGGCCAGAAACAGGGTCGAGGCCGAGATACCCAGCACGAGCCCGATGATGATATAGGCGATCGAAGGCGGGATCAGGATGCCGGTACAGGCCCCCGCCGCCACCAGCGCACAGGCATAGGGGCGCGGATAGCCGCTTTCGACCAGTCGGTTGATCGTCATCCGACCCACCGCCGCCGCTCCTGCCGCGTCGGACCCCGAAATGGCCGCGAACATGCCGCAAACCAGAACCGTGGCCGAGCCGAACCCGCCCTTGGCAAAACAGGTCAGCGCCTCGGCCACGTCCAGAAACTTGCGCGACAGCCCGGTGCGCACCAGCACGTCACCGGTCAGGATGAACAGCGGCACCGCGGTCAGGGCAAAGGCGTCGATACCGGTGAACAGGCTTTCGCCTACAAGGCTCAGCGGCAGGTCGCCCGACATGATCAGCATCACGATCGCAGCCGAGCCGATCGCGGCCCAGACCGGAACCGCCAGCGCGATCAGGCCGACGAACAGGATCACGGGCAGGTAGAAATCCCAGCCAAGTTCGACCGTTTGATTGAGAGAACTCCAAAGCATCCGGTTTCTCCTCAGTCAAACAGCTTGTCGCCTTCGAAGACGGGCGTGCCGTCACGAAGACTTTTGATGTCATTCATCAACGATTGGATCAGGCGCCAGATCATCAGGGCAAAGCCCGTGGGCACCGCCATCAGGAACCACACCTTCGATACCCGCAGCCCGTCGGTGACCGAGCCGAATTTGGCCGAGACATGAACCGCCTCGTAGGACCAGTAGAGCGCGATGACCGCCACCGCGAACATCACCAGATCACCGAAGATATACAGCACCGCCTTGGGCCGCGGGCCGAGGTAATGCATGATCACGTCGATCCGGATATGGGCGCGTTCCTTGACCGCCGCCGCTGCGCCGATCCAGGCCAGATAGATGAAGGAATAGCGGACGATCTCCTCGCCCCAGATCGAGGAATAGGCGAAGATCTCGCGCCGCAGCACCTCGATTGCCATCGTGATGACCAGCATCACGTAGAACACCAGAAGCAGCCAGCGTTCGGCGTTGCGGTCTATGGTTTTGAGTAAGGACATCGCTTCCCTCGGCAAGGCTGGGGGGATGGGCCTGAAAGCTCAGGCCCTGCAGGTCTGGCGAAAAGGCGGGCGCGCGTCCGGCGCCCGCCCGGTCCGCATCAGGCGTCGTGGACGTAGTATTTGCCTTGGGTACCGGCCGCCTCGACCAGCTTTTCGAAGGCATCCATCGACCCGGCCAGCTCGGTCTTGAAGGGGTCCCACTCCGAGCGCTGATAACCGCCGGCCTCCTGCCACTCGGCCAGTTGGTCGTCGGTCAGCGAGTGGAACTCGACTCCCGCCTTGTTCAACTCGGCCATTGCATAGGCGCGAGCCGAGGGAACCTTGGCGAGGTTCTGGTGTCCGGTCATCTCCGCGCCCCACATGATGCCTTCCTGCACATCGGCCGGCATCGAGTTGAACCATTCCAGATTGCAGGAATAGACCTGGCTGTCCGGCACCGCCTGGGTGAAGGTGACGTGAGACAGAATGTCCTTGAAGCCAAACACGTAGAGCGCGCCGACCGACGGGTCGAGCGCATCCGCCACGCCCTGCTTGATGGCCGAGGGGGTCTCGCCCCAGGCAACCGGGGTCGGGTTGGCGCCGGCCATGCGGTAGTATTGCTGCAGCATCTTGGACCCGGGCACGCGGAACTTCACACCGCTCATGTCCGATGGGGTAATGATGGCATTTCCGCCCTGGCGCACGGCCACGACGCGCGGGTCGATCACGACATAGAACAGCGCCTTGAAGCCTGCGGCCTCGACCTTGGGATGCACTTCGTTCTTCCAGGTGTCCGAATGCACCAGGTTGGTGAACCGCTGGTTCGAGCCGCACAGATACGGCATGTTGATCAGGTCCACGGTCGAAGCGAAGGGTGCGAAGTTCGACAGCGAATGCTGCGCGGCCTGGATGGTTCCACCCTGCACCTTCTGCACCAACGCGCCGCCCGCGCCCAGCTGCCCGCCCGGGGCCAGCTTGACATAGACCTTGCCGTTGGTTGCGTTCTGGATGTTCTCCTTCAGGTCCAGCTGCATGATCGGATAGCTGCGCGAGGCGCCCAGCACATAGGCCGTAGCCACCGTCATCACATGCTCGGCGGCTTGTTCGCGCTCCTTTTCCTCCTTCGCGGTCTGTGCCGCGGCCTCGGATGACCACAACACGCCGCTTGCGCCCGCCACCAGTGCGGCCGTGAACGCGCCACTGGCACTGAGTTTGAGGAAATTGCGGCGTTCAGCTGACGCCAGTTCCATTTGATCTTTGTTCATTGATTGCCCTCCCATTGGAAAAATTCAGCCGCCGTTCTCCTCGCGTTCGGCCTCTTTTTTCAGAATTGCGACAACGAACAGGATCGACGCCGCGAACAGAACCAGCATCTCACCCACATCCCCAAGAAACGCGCTGCCTGCAAACGCACCCAGCGCCACGTTCGCGAAATAGACGACGAAGACGATGGCGGATGCAGCAAGAAACATGTTCGGGACTCCGGCTAGAATCGGCACTGAGGCCATTTGTAAGCGCTTACATGGAAAATGCAAGCGCTTACAATTCAACTTTCATTGCCAATCCGATCCGGTTAGAATTGCGAAGAGCAAAGATTAGGTTTGGAAATGTCGAAGCTGAAGCCCGCCCCGACACTGGATGACGTTGCCAGGAAGGCGGGCGTTTCCACGGCTACGGTCTCGCGCTGCATCAATACGCCGGATCGGGTTGTAGAAGCGACCCGCGAACGCGTGCAGTCGGCGATCGAAGCCTTGGGCTATACACCAAATTTCGCGGCTCGGGTCATGGCGGCCAAGCGCACGTTTACCATAGGCGCGATCATCCCGACGATGGAAAACGCCATCTTTGCGCGCGGCTTGCAGGCCTTTCAGGAAGAGCTGCACCAACATGGCTATACGCTACTGGTATCCAGTTCGGCCTACAAACCGGCAACCGAAGAAGAGCAAATCCGAACTCTGGTCGCCCGCGGCGCCGATGGCCTGCTGCTGATCGGACACGACCGGGCGTCGCGCATCTACGAATTTCTTGAACACCGGGAAATTCCGGCGCTGATCGCGTGGTCATTTTCCCCGGACGGGCGTTTGCCCTCCATCGGTTTCGACAACCAAGCGGCTATGTACGAGCTGGCAAAAAGGGTGATCAACCTCGGGCACCGACGGCTTGCAGTGATATCGGGTATCACCCACGGCAACGACCGTGCACGCCTTCGGTTGGACGGGGTGCGCGCCGCTGTTCGGCAGCACGGGCTTGACCCGCAGGTGCTTCAGGTCATCGAGACCCCGTACGAGATCGAAAACGGCGCAGAAGCCTTCGCGCGTCTCATGTCGCAGGACACGCCGCCGACGGCCGTCATGTGCGGCAACGATGTGTTGGCCGCCGGCGCTTTGCTCAGGGCTCAGGACATGGGGCTGAAAGTGCCGCAGGATGTCTCGATCACCGGGTTCGATGACATCGAACTGGCCCGGATCCTGCGCCCGGCGCTGACGACCGTGCACGTGCCGCATCGGGAAATGGGTAGAAAAGCCGCCAAGGCATTGATCGAAATGGTAGAAAAAAGGGCCCCGGCGGCCGGTGACCACCTGTTCACGCATATCGTGGAACGACAGTCCCTGGGTCCTGCCAACTCGGCGTGATCCGTGTGCCTAGGTCAGGCGGCCTGATCTTCCATCGTCCGGAAATCACCCTTCAGCCACAAATGCCGTTTGCACATCGGCTCGGTGAAATACTGCCGGATCAAGCTGCTGAGGGCCTTGTGGATCAGTTTTGAGGTGGTGTCCGGATAGACCTCGGTCGTGAACAGAGAAACGATCCTGACAAAGTTCCGACCCGGAAAAGGGGTTGCCCGAACCGAGTCATGATAGCGATGCGCCCGGTGGAAACACCCGGCCGTGGTGATCGCCCATCCGCTTCCTTCGGCCACCAGCCCCATGATCGACTGGTTGCATTCCAGCTCGAACCGGTTGGGCAGGTTGTACTTGTTGCGCGTCAGCTGGATCTCGATCTGCTTGCCGATCGTGTAGTCACGCGAATACCGCAGCAGCGGCAGGTCGGAATGGGGCGAGAACAGATCCTGCACCTCGCCTTTGAACTTTTCGGGCACGATCACGATGAACGGATCTCGCATCAAAGGATATTCGATCAGCCCCTGTGTGCCGCCCGGCGGTCGGGTCGCCACGCCCGCGTCCAGCTTGTGCTCCTGCAATTTCTCGATAATCTCGTGGCTGGGCCGTGTGAAATGCCGGAAATTGCAGCGCGGCAGCGCATGGGCCAGAAACCGGATCAGTTCAGGCGCGATCTGGTTGTCGAAATCATCCACCAGGGCCAGCCGCAGATCGGTGGCGTGGCGCCAGTTGCCAGACCGGATCTCGGCCTCGCCCCGCTTCAACACGGTCAGGCCATCGCGTACATAGCGCGAAAATACCTCGCCAGCCGGTGTCAGGCTCATCGGACGACGGCCGTGATCCACAAGTGCGATGCCAAGGGCGTCTTCCAGGCTGCGAAGATGGTTGGAAACGGTGCTGATCGACAAACCCGTTTCCGAGGCCACCTGCTGAATCGAACCGGACTTGGCGATCAGGCGGAACACTTCCAACCAGCGCAGGCTCAGTGTTTTGGACACGGGGCAAAACCCTCCCGCAATTTCGATTTCATCGAAACTAGCGAAACAGAGTTTTGGCTTTCGGGCAATGGTGAATGTTGGTCACCCGCTTTAGCTGCGCATGTGGGTGAAGTCGGGATCGTAGGGGCAGGCAGGGATTACCCGCGCCGGAACCCTGTCGCCACACAGGTCCAGCATCATCTCGCTGCCCTCGGCTGACAGGTGCGGCTCGACAAAGGCATGCGCCAGGTTCAGCCCGGTGCGATGCCCCCAGTCGCCCGAGGTCACCGTTCCCACCACCCGATCCTCGGCCATCAGCGACGCACCCGGATGCGCGGGCGCGTGCGCGGCCTGCACTTGCAGGGCAACCAGCTTGCGCGACGGCCCTTTGGCCTGCCGTTCGATCAGCGCCGCGCGCCCGATGAACTCCGCTTTGTCCAGCCGGACAAAGCGGTCTAGCCCGGTTTCGAAAGGGTCGAACTCGGTGATCAGGTCGGCCTTCCAATGCAGGAAAGTCTTTTCCATCCGCATCGACTCGACCGCCCGCGCACCAAACAGTTGCAGGCCAAAGGCCTGTCCGGCCTGTCGCAGCGCAAGATAGGCCGCATAAAGCGAGGCGTTGGGCACATGGATCTCATAGGCCAGTTCGCCCGAGAAACTGACGCCCATCACGGTGGCGGGCGCGATGCCGACAAAGCACTCGCGCACGCTGAGCCACGGGAAGGCGTCCCGCGACCAATCCCCGCGCGAACAGGCCGACAGCACGTCACGCGCCCGTGGCCCGGCCAGAACCAGGATGGTCTGGTCGTTGGTCAGGCTACGCAACTGCACGTCCTCGTCGGGGGCGATGTGCCGGGACAGCCAATCCATGTCATGCAGTTCGGCCGCTGCGGCCGAGCCGTACCAAACCCGATCCGGCCCCCGGTCACTGGCGGGCAGATTGGCAATGGTCGCCTCGGCCTTGACCATGCCCTTGTGATTCAGAAGATAGGCCAACCCCACCCGACCCGGGCGACGGGGCAGCGCGCCGCAGACCATCCTGTCGAGGAACGCATGCCGGTCGGTACCGGTGATCTCGATCCGGTTGAACCCGTTCACCTCGGCCAGCCCGGCATTCTGCTGCACATTGGCAACCTCGGCGGCGATCACGTCGAATGTTTCGTCAAAATCGAAACTGAGTGTCGGCGTGAAATCGGGCGCGGGCTTGATGTACTCGACCCGCTCCCAGCCATTCACCACGGTAAATTCCGCGCCCTCGGCGGCCAAAACCGGGGTCAGCGGCGTTGTCTTGGCGGGCCGCCCGGCGGGGCGGTGTTCGTGCGGAAAGTGAAAGCGGAACTCATTCTGGTAATCCTCGATTGCCTTCAGCGCGGTCAGCTCGACATTGGCATGCCCGGCGAACCGGCGCGGGTCGAGGCACCAGGTGTCATAGCAGGCCTCGCCATGCACGATCTGCTGGGCCAGAAGCCAGCCGTGGCCGCCCCCCTCACCCAGCCCGGCCCGCAGGCCGATGATGCAGAATGCGTTGCGCTTGCCGGGGATCGGCCCGACCAGGGGTGCACCATCGATCGTGTAGGTGATAGGGCCGTTGACGACCGTGTGGATCCCGGCCTCCATCAGGGCGGGCATGCGGGCAAACGCGCCTTCCAGCACATCGGTCACCCGGTCCAGATCGTCCGGGCACAGCGCGTTGACGAAGTTCGGATCGATCCCGTCCATGCCCCAGGTCTTGCAGTCCTGTTCGTAGAAGCCCAACAGCAGCCCGTTCTTTTCCTGCCGGCAATAATAGTCGCTGATCGGGCAGCGCAGCAGCGGCATGCGGTGGCCGGCATCGCGGATCGCGGGGATTTCCTCGGTTAGGAAATACTGGTGCTCCATCGAGGCCACGGGATGGTGTACGCCCATCATCGCGCCCACCTCGTTCACGCGGTACCCGCAGGCATTCACCACGATGTCGCAGTCGATGTCGCCGTGCTCGGTATGAACGGTCCAGGTGTCGTCCTTGTGCTGGGTCAGGGCCGTGACCGGCGTGTTGCGATAGACCTCGGCCCCGGCCTTGCGCGCCCGCCGCGCCAGCGCCTGACACAGCTGGGCGGGGTCGATGTCTCCGTCCAGCGGATCCCACAACCCGCCCAACAGATTGTCGGTGGAAATCAGCGGGTGGCGACGGGCGCATTCCTGGGCGTCGATCACCTCGAACTGCACGCCCATCCCCCGCGCCATCGAAGCGAAATGGCGATAGCCCTGCATCTGCGTTTCGGTATTGGCCAACCGGATGCCACCGTCGCCATGATGGTAGTTGATCGGATAGTCCGGGTCCTCGGCCAGTTCCTTGTACAGGCGGATCGAATGCGACTTGAGCCCCACCATCGTCTGGTTCATTCCGAAATTCGTCACCTGCGCGGCCGAATGCCATGTGGTGCCGGATGTCAGCTCGTTGCGCTCTACCAGAACCACGTCGCTCCAGCCTTCCTGCGTCAGGTGATACAGGGTTGAACAGCCGGCGATTCCGCCGCCGATCACCACGACCTTGGTGCGCGATTTCATGGGTGTGCTCCTTCTGACATGCCCCGAACCCTGCCGAACGACGCAGCGGGCGGGCAATGGCGCAGTGGCCGGTCCCGAAAAATCGAAACGGGGATTGAGATTTCTCAAAACGGCATTTCCGCTTTGGCCGCACCCCGCGTTGCCGCGTACCCTGCGGGGCAGGATCGGATCAGGAGCCTTCGGAGATGCCAGAACAGGGCAAACGCGGCGGGCGGCGCGCCAGGCTGGCGCAGCGGGCGGCCAAACCGGCCTTTGACCCCTGCCCGCCCGGCCAGATCGGCGGCCAGTACAAACCCCTGACCCCGCCCGAGATCGCGGCGATCCACGACACCGCCCTGCGCCTGCTGGAAACGCTGGGCATGGGCGAAGTGCCCGACCGTCTTGCACAGGACCTGATCACCGCAGGTGCGCGGCCCGGCCCGCCGGGACGGCTGGTCTTTCCTCGAGCGATGGTCGAAGGCGCGGTCCGGCAGGCCGCCAAGCGGTTTACCCTGCACGGGCGCGACCCGGCCCGGTCGATCGAGGTGGGCGGCGACCGCGTGTATTTCGGCACTGGCGGCGCAGCGGTGCAGACGCTGGACCTGGACAGCGGGCTCTATCGCCCGTCGACGCTGGCCGATCTGCATGACTTCACCCGCCTTCAGGACACGCTGGCCAATGTCAGCTGGTTCACCCGATGCTGCGTCGCCACCGACGTGCCGGACAATTTCGATCTGGACGTGAATACAGCGTATGCGCTGATCCGGAATACCACCAAACCAGTGGCAACCTCGTTCACGCTGGCTGAACATGTCGCGCCCATCGTGCGGATGCTGGATATCGCCGCCGGAGGCCAGGGCGCCTTTGCGGAACGCCCGTTTCTGAAGGCGCATATCAGCCCGGTGATCTCGCCCTTGCGGTACGGCGAAGATGCGGTGGACGTGGTCTATGAATGCATCGCGCACAACATCCCCATGTCCTGCATCACCGCAGCCCAAGCCGGGGCGACCGCGCCCGCAACCATGGCCGGGTTTCTGGCCCAGTCGCTGGCCGAAACCCTGGCCAGCCTGGTCATGGTCAACGCGATCCGGCCGGGCTTTCCCATGGTGTTTTCCAACTGGCCCTTCATCATCGATCTGCGCACCGGCGCGTTTTCGGGCGGCAGTGGCGAAACCGCCGTGCTGAACGCGGCCTCGGCCCAGATTACCAACTGGTTGGGGCTGCCCTCGGGCGTGGCCTGTTCGATGACCGATGCCAAGGCCATCGACGCGCAATACGGCGCCGAAAAGGGCATCACCTCGCTGGCCGCCGCGCTGGCCGGGGGCAACCTGATCTACGAAAGCTCGGGCATGACGGCCTCGCTGCTGGGGGTCAGTTTCGAGGGGTTCGTTCTGGATGACGAGATGCATTCGCACACCTATCGCGCCCTGCGCGGGATCGAGGTGACCGAAGAAAACCTGGGCTTTTACGCGATCTGCCAGTCGGTTCTGGGCGAGGGCCATTTCTTGGGCAGCGCCCACACCCATGCAGCGATGGAGCGCGACTATTTCTACCCCGCCCTTGCCGACCGGGCCGAACCGCGCAGTTGGCAGGACAGCGGCGCGCGCGATGCCTGGTCCACCGCCCGCGACCGCGCGCGAGAGATCCTGCGCACGCATCACCCGCAATACCTCAGCCCCGAACAGGAGGCCGAGATCCGCGCCAATTTCCGGATTCTGTCCTGATCCGACGTTGCTGTGTCGCGGACCGGGTGTTTTTGACGCGGGCTTGGCGCTAGGCTCGGGCAAACCACGACACAGAGGGCCCCATGGCAAATGCGTTCTTTCAACCCGTCTCGGCGATGGAGCTGACACGCTTCGCCGGTGTCCCCACCTTCATGCGCCTGCCGGCCCTGACCCCGGACGACGACCGGATGGATCTGGTCGAGCTTGGGCTGGTCGGCATCCCCTGGGACGGGGGCACCACCAACCGGCCCGGCGCGCGGCACGGGCCGCGGCAGTTGCGCGACCAGTCCACCATGATCCGCGCCATGAACCCGGTGACCGGGGTTGCCCCGTTCGAGCTGGTCAACTGTGCCGACCTGGGCGACGTGCCGCCCAACCCGGTGGATATCGAGGATACGCTGGACCGTGTCACCCGCTTCTACACCGACCTGATGCTGCGCGGCATCGTGCCCCTGACGGCGGGCGGCGATCACCTGACCACCCTGCCCGTCCTGCGGGCGCTGGCCAGCGACGGCCCGCTGGGGCTGATCCAGTTCGACAGCCATACCGACCTCTTCGACAGCTATTTCGGCGGGCACAAATACACCCACGGCACCCCGTTCCGCCGCGCGGTCGAGGAGGGGCTGGTCGATCCCGAACGGTTCGTGCAGGTGGGCATTCGCGGCACCGCCTACAACACCGAGGATATCGAATGGGGCGAGGCGCAGGGCATCCGCATCATCCGCATCGAAGAGCTGTTCGACCGCGGCATCGACGATGTCATGACCGAGGTCCGCTCCATCGTCGGCGATGCGCCCTGCTATTGTACCTATGACATCGATTTCGTGGACCCGACCCATGCCCCCGGCACCGGAACGCCCGAGATCGGCGGCCCCAACAGCTTTCAGGCCCAGCAGGTCATTCGCAAGCTGGAAGGTCTGAACCTTGTGGGCGCGGATCTGGTCGAGGTCTCGCCGCCCTTCGACCCGGCGGGCGGCACCGCGTGGCTGGGCATTTCTCTGATGTTCGAGCTGCTCTGCGTGCTGGCCCAGGCGATCGACGCGCGGCGCTAGGCCCGCGCGACGTTCTCGGCGATCATCGAGATCATCTCGAACATCACCGCCGCCGCCGTCAGCGCGGTGATGTTGTTGGGGCTGTCTTTGGTCGGCATCATGCAGACCACATCGCCGCCGACGATGTTGAGCCCCCGCGCGGCATGCAGAATGCCCACGGCTTCGTCGATGTCAAAACCCTTTTCGCCGGGTTCCAGGTTCGACACGCCTGGGGCGATGGTCGGGTCAAGGCAGTCGAGATCGAAGGTGATGTAGACCGGCCGGTCGCCCAGAACCTCGCGCGTTTGGGCCACCACATCGGCCAAGCCTCGCTGGCGGAACTCGCGCATGGTGACGATGTTGTAGCCATAGTCATAAGAAGGCTGCAGCCAGTCCAAGCTGCGCGGATGCCCCCGCAACCCGATCTGCATCGACCGGGTCGGGTCCACCTGCCCCTGATCGGCCAGGTAAGCCCCCCAATGCGCGGCCGACTTCTTGGCCCCCAGGAAATGATCGACCTTGGTGAACACATCCGTATGCGCATCCAGATGCAGAAAGCTGACCGGTTGCCCGCCCGCCAGTTCGCCTCGGCCCAGCGCCTGCACGATCCCGCCCGTGATCGAGTGATCGCCGCCCACCGAAACGGGCCGCGCACCGGCGGCGTCGATGTCACGGTAGAAGGCGGTTATACGCTCGATGCAATCCTCGTTGTCATTGGCGCGCGGGAACGGCACGTCGCCAACATCGGCAATGCGCGCGCTCGACCACGGATCGATCTGGAACAGCGAATGCACCCGGCGCTGCACGGCCGAGACATGACGCAGCGCACGCGGGCCCAGATGCTGGTCGCGCTCGGTGGTGCCGTTGCCGGCGGAATGCGGCACGCCTACAAGGGCGATATCCTGATCCTGCGGCCCCACATGGGGGCACCGGAACAGGGTCGGCACGCCCCACCAGTACAGGTTGTCCATCATGGATTGTTCGTAGCGGTCCGCCATCGTGTCTCCCCGCCCTGAAGTGAAACCGCCCCAATTGGTGTTCCAGAGGGGCGGCTGTCGCGTCAGATCTTTTCGTCTTCGCGTCGGAAGGCGCCCTGAACGATGCGATCCATGACCATGGCCAGGAACAGGATCGCAAAGCCACCCAGCAGGCCCGGCCCCTTGGCCGCGTATTGCAGCGCCTCAAGGATTTCCTTGCCCAGACCCCCGCCGCCGATCAGCGAGATGATCACGACCATCGACAGACACATCAGGATGGTCTGGTTCACGCCGGTCATGATCGACGGCAGCGCCAGCGGGATTTCCACGTCCTTCAGCAACTGCCATTTCGAGGCGCCAAAGGCCACGGCGGCCTCTTTGATGCTTTCCGGCACCCCGCGCATGCCCAGCGCCGTCAGGCGGATCACCGGCGGCATGCCGAAGATGATCGTGGCAAGGATGCCCGGCGGGTTGCCGGTCCCAAAGAAGGCGATGATCGGGATCAGGTAGACGAAGGCCGGCAGGGTTTGCATCAGGTCCAGCACAGGCTCGGCCGCGCGATAGGCGCGTTTGGATTTGCCGAACCAGATGCCCAGCGGAATGCCGAAGGTGACGCACAGCAGCACGGCCGCGCCCACCAAAGCCACCGTCTCCATCGCCACGTCCCAATAGCCCAGCAGCGCGATATAGGCCAACGACGCGGCGGTGAAGATCGCCACGCGCGGACCCGCCGCGCGCCACGCGGTCACGCAGATCACCAGCATGACCACCGGCCAGGGCGACCCGATCAGGGCCACGGTCAGCCCGTCCAGAACCGAGCGCACACCGGCAACGATCCCGTCGAAAATGTCTCCGCCCGCGGCGGCTGCGGCGTCGATCCGGGCCTCCATCCAGCTGGCCACGACCGAGAACAGTGTTCCCTGATCAGGCCCGAGTATCATCTCGGACACCTGTTTTTCGGGGAAGGCATCCAGCAGTGGAAGCGAGGCATTCACCGTGAATTTGTAAACGATCAGCGGTCCGATCGCAGCGATCAGAACTGCCCCCAGAACCGTGTTCCGAGTCGAGCGGCCGCTTTCGGTGTTGTCGGGGTTGATCCGCCAGTTCGAGTACTGTTTTTCGTACACTCGGTCAGCGTAGAACCCCTGAACCAGCTTGAAAACCAACAGCATCAGAAGCCCGGTGACCATGATCCCCAGGGCTTCGGACTGTGCCAGCTGCGCTTTCTCAAGGCTGCTGTCCGCCGCTTTCTGGATATTCGCGGCCAGTTTGTTGAACCGGTCTATGTCTGCCTTCTCGGTTGCATCCGCCGCGCGGGCCAGCAGCTCATTTGCGCGTTCCTGCTGACGGGCCGCGCGTTCGGCCAGATCGGCCCCCGGGTTACCCCAGGCACCGCGACCGATCTGCACCCAGGCGATGATCTCAAGGATCAGGAAGGTCCAGAACATTCCCCAGATCGCCCGCGAGGCGGACCAGAACGGCCCCAGCACCGCCGCCCACAGGTTGAACGTATTCGGGATCGGACTGGTCGCGTCGTGGATCTTGTGAAAGGCGTTGACATAATAGTCACCGTTGGGGCCGGCGAATTCATGGATCGACCGATCCAGCGCCTCGCGGTCCACCTCGATGTCGGAGGCGGCCGTGACTTTCAATTCCGTGGTTGCATCAGTCATTTTTGCCCCCCTGAATTCCGCGCAACAGGCGTGGTTTGGTCACGACGCCGACATCCTGACCGCCATCGGTGATCACCACCGGAAGCTCGGTGTTCACGGCCAGGTCGATCAGCTGGTCGAGGTCTGCGCCCTCATCGGCACGCGGCGCGCCATCCAGCGGGCCGGAATAACTGTCCAGCGGCTCCATGATCGAATGCGCCTTGACCAGTTTGAGTTTGGATATGCCCTGCACGAACTCGCGCACGTAGTCGTCGGCCGGGTTCATCACGATGTCCTCGGGCGTGCCGATCTGGACGATCACACCGTCCTTCATGATGGCGATGCGGTGGCCGATGCGAATGGCCTCGTCCAGGTCATGTGTGATGAACAGCGTGGTTTTTTTCAGCTGCGCAACCAGCGCCTTGAACTGATCCTGCAATTGCAGCCGGATCAGCGGGTCCAGTGCCGAGAATGGTTCATCCATCAACAGGATTTCCGGGTCCGAGGCCAGCGCGCGCGCAATGCCCACGCGCTGCTGCATCCCGCCCGACAGTTCCTTGGGCAGCCGGTCCTCGTAGCCGGTCAGGTCCACCAGTCCCAGCGCGTGATCGGACACTGCCCAGCGCTTGGACTTCGAGACTTTGCGGATCTCAAGCGGATAGGCCACGTTGTCGCGCACCGAGCGGTGCGGCATCAGCGCCATGTGCTGGAACACCATCCCGATCTGCTGGGCGCGGATGCGACGCAGCTCGGACTCGGAGATCTTGGACACGTCTTGCCCCATGATCTCGATCTTTCCGGCCGTGGGCTCGATCAGGCGATTGACATGGCGCACAAGGGTCGATTTGCCCGAACCCGACAGGCCCATGATGCAAAAAATCTCGCCGCGCGGCACTTCGAACGTGGCGCCTTGAACGCCGACCACGCAATTGAATCTTTCAAGAACTTCAGGTTTTCCAATACCTTCATTCCGGACCGCAGCCATGGCTTCCTCGGCCCGTGCGCCGAAAATTTTCCAGACATTTTCTAGTTTTACGACAGGTTCGTCCATTTGCCCCTCATCTACGGGGTTGCATCCCGGCAAACAGGCAAAGGGCCGCCGCGATCAGTCGCGACGGCCCCATGCGTTTGTGATTTAGTTCGTCAGCCAGCCGATAACGGTGTCTTCGTTTTCCGCCACCCACTGACGGGCGAAATCGGCTGCTTCGATGTTGTCCACGGCCAGCGCCTTGCCCATCGCGCTCAGATCATCACCCTGCATCTGGTAGTTGCGGAACAGGGCCGCGACCTCGGGGTGATTTTCCTCAAGCTCTTTGGCGTAGTGCAGGTGCAGAGTTGCCCCGTTCCACGCGGTCGAGGCCTCGGACTTGTCCAGCCAGTCCGGGTCATCGGTGGGCTGAACGATCGTCCAGGTGGCCGGATCATGCGGCGGCTCTTCCAGCACGGTCAGTTCCTGGGTCACGAAGATGTAGTGCGGGCTGTAGCAGAACCCGATCCACGGATCGCCGGCCTTGGTCGCGTTTGCCAAATTAGCGTAGGCGATGGTTTCCTCGTACTCGGTCAGTTCGAATATCTGGTCATAGCCATAGGACTTGGCGCGGATCTTCTCGACCACGGTCGACGCCCAGCCGGGTGCGCCGATCCAAACCTCGGGGGTACCGTTTCCGTCAGTATCGAAGATGGCCATCTTGTCCGGATCGCTCAGGTCGTCGATGGACTTGATGTCATATTCCTCGGCAATGTAGGTCGGAACGCACATACCCTGCTCGGCCTGAACCGGGTTCTCGTTCATCACGACTGTGCCATTCTGTTTGACATAGGTGTCGTGCAGGTTCTGCTGGTTCGGCATCCAGACTTCCGGGTGGACGTGCATCGCGCCGGAATCCATCGCTTCGAACACGATGGGGTTGGTGCCGTTCTGCAATTCGACATCAAGGCCAAGGTTTTCTTCGATAACGACTTCAAGAATGTGCGCGGTGGCGTTCACCGACGCCCAGTTCGGGACACCGATCACGATATCGGCAGCAAAAACCGGGGCAGCGACCGCCATCGATGCGCCCCCCAGTAACGTAGCAAGTTTGTTCATGTTGCATCTCTCCATGTTGGTCGTCTTCGGCGCTGATTCTCGTTGATCGAAAGCGACCAGGCAGACGGGCCTGATCGTCGAGATCGGGTCAGCGTCTCGGGTGTATTGAGCGCGTTTCGCATGTGAACACGCCCCGCACTTAAAAAAGTGAAGCACCTGCCGTTTGACCCATCAAGCGCAACTTCGAACCGGGGTCACGGTTTCGAAATTCTCGCAAAATGGTTTCGCTAAATTCCGAATAACGGTCCCACGCGTCGGGGTGAAGCCCGTTAGACCGTGCGTTGGATTGGTACGCCTGCAGCATGAAATCTGGCTGCCATGAAGTTTGGCTCAGTGGGGATTGGGCCTCAAACCAGAGCCTGCGGCAAGACAAACGGAACGTCAGTTGCCGGCAGCGTGCTGACCGGCAGATCGATGCCGTAGACCTGCCGCATCACCTCGTCGGTCATGACGTCCGAAACCGCCCCGGTGCGCCAGACCTCTCCGTTCGACAGAACGCAGACCTTGTCGGCGAACAACGCGGTCAGGTTCAGGTCATGCATCACGACCACGACGCCCCCGCCTTGATCGGCGAATTCGCGCGCGATGCGCAGAACCGTGAACTGATGCGCGATGTCCAGGCTGGCGACGGGCTCGTCCAGCAACAGCCAGCGCGGCCGGTCGCGCCGCACCGAGCTCCAGACCTGGGTCAGAACGCGCGCAAGCTGCACGCGTTGCTGCTCGCCGCCGGACAGGTTCTGGTACGAGCGCGGCTCGAAACCCGCAAGATCGACATGCGCCAGCGCGCGCGACGGCAGGGCGTCGCCGCCGTCTGCCAGGCCGCCGGGCAGGCCCAGCCTTACGACTTCCAGCGCGGTGAAGGGAAAGGCGACCACCGAGGATTGCGGAAGAACGCCCCGCATCGCCGCCAGTTCCCAGGGCTGCAGGGCCGCGATGTCCTGACCGTTCAAGGTGATACGGCCGGTGTACGGGATATCGCCCGACAGCGCCCTAAGCAAGGTGGATTTGCCCGAGCCGTTGGGCCCGATGATCGCAGTGACCTGTCCGGGTTCGGCCAGGAAATCAACTTCGCGCAGGATCTGCTTGCGCCCGATGCGGACGCTGACATTTTCAGCTTTCATCATTCACATTCCCATCGATCCGTGGCGGCGCAGCAGGATCCAGAAGAACACCGGCGCGCCCAGAATGGCCGTGACGATGCCGATCGGCAGCTCGGCCGGGGCCACTATCACCCGGCTGATCATGTCGGCGGCCAGCAACAGGGCGGCGCCCAGCAAGGCCGCATTCACCAGCAGCCGGTGGTGATCGGGGCCGGTGCCCAGCCGCAGCAGATGCGGCACGACGATGCCGATGAACCCGATCCCACCCGACACGGCCACGGCCGCGCCGGTGGCGGCGGCCACAGTCAGGATCGCGATGTTCTTGCTGCGTTGCACCGGAATACCAATGTGATGCGCCACCGCTTCGCCCATGGCCAGGCCATTCAAGGCGCGGGCCAGACGCTGCGCGCACAGGATCGACGCCAGTATCAGAGGCGCGGCGGTGGCGACCTTGGTCCAGGTCGCGCCGGCCAGCGAGCCCATGCCCCAGAAGGTCAGATCGCGCAGCTGCTGATCGTCGGCGACATACACCATGACCCCCGACACCGCGCCCGACAGGGCCGCCAGGGCGATGCCGGCCAGCAGCATCGTCGCCACCGAGGTCTGCCCCTGGCGCGTTGAAACGCGATAGAGGATCAGGACCGACGCCCAGCCGCCCAGAAAGGCGGCAACCGCGACCAGGCCACTGCCGACCCAGGCCAGAACGGCGGCGGGCAGAAGGTTGCCGAAGACGATGGCGGTGATCGCGCCCAGCCCCGCCCCCGCGCTGACGCCGACGATGCCCGGATCCGCCAACGGGTTGCGGAACAGCCCCTGCATCACCACGCCCGACACCGCCAGCGCCGCCCCGACCAGGATGCCCATCGCCAGCCGCGGCAGGCGGATGTCCCACAGCACGATCCGGTTCAGATCCGAAAGGCCCCGGCCATGCAGCAGATCCGACACGGCCATCTTCAGCGAGGCCTCGGACGCGCCGACCGAGATGCTGGCCACGCTGGTCACGCCCAGAAGGCCGACCAGGGCCAGGGTCACCCATGTCGCCCGCGACCTGCGGGCCGCGGCGGACGGGGGCGCGCCGTTGTCCAGTGCCAGCGTCATGAGCCCCGGACGCCCCGCAATGCGGCCGACAGATCCATGACCGCGTCGGCGGTGCGCGGGCCGAAGCCCAGCAGATAGGCGCCGGGCATCCGGATCAGCGCCCGGTTCCGCCCTGCCGGAGTCAGCCGGACCGCGGGCAGCGCGAACAGCACTTCCTCCGCGAGGATCGGCCCGCCCTGACGCTCCATCATCAGGATCACATCCGGCGCGGTGGCGGCCATGGCTTCGGGCGTCATCGTCTTGAAACCCGTCACATCCGCAGCCGCGTTTTTGCCTCCGGCCATCCGAATGATGGTATCGGCCTGGGTCTCGGCCCCGCCGACGACAAACTCGCCGCCCCGAGCCGAAAGCAGGAACAGCACCTTTACCGGCGTATCCTGCGCGGCGGACGCCTGGGCCAGCGCCCGGTCCAGCCGGCGTGCGGTTTCGGTCGCCAGGGCTTCGGCCTGGGCCTCGACCCCCAGCGCGGCCCCCACGGCGCGGATCTTGTCGATCACGCCATCGCGCGAGAACTCGTCGGCAATGGTGACGTAATCCACGCCGGCCTCCTGAAGCACAGCGATGGTCTCGGGCGGGCCCGACCCTTCGAGCGCCAGGATCATGTCGGGCGCAACCGACAGAACGCCCTCGGGCGACAGGGCCCGGCGATACCCGACATCGGGCAGATCCGCCGCCTCGGGTGGCCAGGTCGAACTGCGGTCACGGCCGACCAGCCGGTGCTGCTGGCCCAGGGCATGGACGATCTCGGTCAGCGAACTGCCGATGGCGATCACGCGGTTGCTCTCGGCCTGCGCGGCCGCCGCCGAAACCAGCAATGCCGCGCAGAGTGTCACCAGGCCCCGCATCATGCCGCTCCGGTGTCGGCCGGGCCGGGCAGCGCGGCCACCAGCGCATCCCAGGCGGGGCGATGATCGGCCGCGGAGGTGCGGCGCCCGAAGATCTGAAGGATTAGGGCGCCGTCCGCGTCGAAAGCCTCGACCGAGATCGCCGGGCCGCGCTGGGTCGGTTTGTCGACGGCCCAGACCTCGGCGATTTGATCGCTGCGCAGATGCAGGTTGAAGCCCGGATCCAGCACGTTGAACCAAGGCCCCATCTGCTGAAGATTTTGCACCGGGCCGCCGTGGATCTCGATGCAGCCGCGGTTGCCGACGAAGATCATCACCTCGATGTGCCGGTCCCGCACCTGTTCGAACAGGTCGGTGACCGCCGCGGGATCAACCGCGCGGGCCAGCGGTTCGCCCGCGATGCGATAGGCGCCCAGCCGGTTCATCTTGAGCTTCGAGGTCAGGCGCAGGAACTGGTGCGTGTCCGTCATCTTGGCCCATTCGCGGCGCAGCGCGTCGGCCTTGTCGGCATTGGCCTTGGGCGCTTCGGCCGGTTTGCGCGGCGCGACCGTCATCGTCTGGCCTTGATCCTCGGCGGCCAGTGTCCGAACCAAACTGTCCCAGTGGCCCAGGTCCGAGCCATCGCGCAGGAAGATCTTGTGAACCGCGTCCCCGGCCGCATCGAACACCTGGATCGAGCGGCGCAGACCGGCCTCGGTTTCCCGCTCGACGGCAAGGACATGGCGCCATTGCGCGGGGAACATACGCAGGTCGATCTCTTCGGTCAGCACCATCGCGGCATGCTGGCCGCTGTGGTAATTGTCGTATCGCCCGATCTTTTCGATCACGCAGGACGGGTTGCGCGTCAGCGCCATGACCTCGCCCAAGCCGGCCAACTGGCCGAACAGCCCGTCAAGGCCGGGGTTCAGCCGCGTCACGCCCTGCCCTGCAAAGGCCGCGACCAGCTGGCCCTCGCTCAACCCCAGCGATTCCGCGAAATCGCGGTCTCGCTGGCCTGTCTTCTGCGCATAGGCAGCACGAATATCCTGAGGAGCCATAAGCACCTGTTCCATAGCGGGTTTCCCGTCTTCTTCGTGGTTCCAAGGGGGTGCTGGCCCGGGTGCTGATCGCAAACAGCGCCCTGCTGGCAGTGCCAAAATTACAGGCACGAAATTATGTTGACTGTTTTAGTCACCTTTATTAACGAGCACAAGTCGCCGCGAACAGGCGATTCCAAAAAACAGAAAAAAAACTGACCAGCGCCAGCGAACTGCAAGCATCTCCGGTCCTCACACTTGTTTCGAAGGGACAGAAATGCGTGCGCGTACTCATATTGCAGGCCTGCTTGGGACGGCCTCTTGCCTTGGTTTGACGGCGTCCATGGTTTGGGCGCAGGAACAGGATGACGGGTTCCTCGGGACCCTGGAACTGGGCGAAAGCAAACGCGAGATCCAAACCGGCACATCCGTTCCGGTCACGAATATCGACCAGGAAGAGATTGATGACCGTCAGGCCAACACGGTGGCCGAGCTGATCGATTCGGTTCCCGGCGTCACCTTGGTGAACGGCTCGACCCCGCAAGGATCGGGCATCAATATCCGCGGATACGGGGCCAACGGCACCTTCGGCACCGACCAGAAGGTTCTGATCCTGGTCGACGGCGCAACCACCGGCGCGGAAGAGCTGTACCGAATCGGCAACCAGCTGTTCACCGATCCGCAGCTGTACAAAAGCGTCTCGGTCATACGCGGCACGGTCGGGTCCTTCGAATACGGCTCGGGCGTCGTCGGTGGCGTGGTTCAGCTGGAAACAAAGGACGCGTCCGACTTTACCGGCGGCGAGCCGGGGTTCCGCTTCCGCCAGACGCTCGAGGGGTATTCCAACGGCAACGGCTTTGCCTCGTCGTCGATCCTGGCGTGGCAACCCAACCGGCAGACCGAATTCCTGTTCAACTATACCTATCGCGACCAAGACGATCAGAAGGACGGGAACGGCGACACGATCGGCAACAGCGCCTTTACCCTGCCTTCGCTGCTGGCCAAGGGGAAATACAGCTTTGGCGACAACCTTGAGCATTCGATCACCGCGTCCTGGAACCAGTCCACCTCGGAAGAGCGCGACGTGCCCTATGATTCCTTCGGCACGACGGCGGACGCCTTCGGCAACGTGGACCGCGACATCGAAACCCGGATCGCCGTTCTGCGCTATCAGTACCGGCCGGCCAGCAACGATCTGGTCGATCTGGACGTCAATCTCAGTTATTCCGAGCAGGCCATCGACAGCAGCTATGTGCCCGGTTCGTCCAGTTTGGAGGGAACGCCCTTCTTCCCCGGCATCCGGGCGCTGGCCGATGCCACGCACAATTACGAAACCACCAAGCTTACGATCAAGAACAGTTCGTATTTCCAGACCGGGGCCGCGTCGCATGATCTGCGGTTCGGGGTGGAATTCATCGACCGCGAGCGGCTGGATGCCCCATCGGCGCCGGGCGGCACCGACCGCCGCATCGCGCTGTTTGCGGTTGACGACGTCCAGTTCAACGACCGGCTGACCGTCACGCCCGCGCTGCGGTACGAAACGCAGGACATCAAGGGCAACGGCGACGCGGCCGCGCCCTTCAACGGCAGCTATGACAACGACGCGCTGATGGGCGGCCTGTCGGCCCGTTATGAATTCGCCAGCGGCTTCGCGGTATTCGCGGGCGGGGCCTATACCGAAAGCCTGCCGATCATCGACGATCTGGGCACACCGCTCTACATGACCAAGCCCGAGAAATCCCGCACCTGGGAGGCCGGCATTTCCTATGACAGCGGCGACATCTTCGCCGCCGGCGACGTTGTGCGCGCCAAGGTCAACCTCTACAGCACCGATCTGTGGGACATCACCTCGTACGTGTCGGGCACTCCGTCCCAGCCCCTGTCCAAGGTCGAAACCGAGGGCGTCGAGATTGAAGCCTCCTATGCCCATGCCACGGGCTTCTACTTCGATTTCAACGCCAACATCGTCAGCGCCACCGAGTTCAGCGCGGCGGGCATCGGATCGCCGTGGCGCAACGAACCCACGGATTCGGCGCGGATTACCCTGGGCAAGCGGTTTGGCGAAACCCTGGATGTCAGCTGGGAGATCTTCGGCGCCAAGTCGGGACTCGATACCTCGGGCGATCCAGTAGCCGGATACGGGGTGAACACCCTGCGCGCGACCTATCTGCCGCAAGAGGGCGCGCTGGCCGGGTTCGAGCTGCGCGCGGGGATCGAGAACATCTTTGACAAGGCCTATCAGCCGAACCTGTCGACCCGCAATTCGCCGGGCCGGAATTTCAAGCTGACCGTGGCCAAGACCTTCTGAACCCCTCAGGGAAAGGACCCGTCATGACAAAAGCTGTGCAAAATCTTGTTCGGGCGGTCCTGCTGGCCCTGCCCCCCATCGCGGGGGCGGGGTTGGCCAGTGCCGAAGACACGCAGGGCGCGGGCGGCGTCACGATCGAGCTAAGCTCGGCCGTGGACCAGGATCAGGGCTGCCTGCTGAGCTTCGTGGTCGAAAACGCCCACCCCGCCGATATCGGCGGCGCCGTCTATGAAACGGTGCTGTTCGGCGCGCAAGGCGAAGTGGCCCTGCTGACGCTGCTGGATTTCCAGGACCTGCCCGCCGGGCGGCCCCGCGTGCGCCAGTTCAAATTCGCCGGCCTGGCCTGCAATCAGATCAGCCGGATCCTGATCAACGGGGTGCAGGACTGCGCCTATCCCGGCGATCTGGCCGATGCCTGCCTGTTCGGTCTGACGCTGCGCAGCCGCCTTGAGACCGAATTGATTGGATGATCCGATGGATGCGTTTCTGCAAAGACTGACCGCAATTCTGGACCTGGGCGGCCCGGTCGTGGCGGTTTTGATCGCGACCTCGGTCGCGACCATGGCGCTGATCCTCTACAAGCTGTGGCAATACAAGGCCGCCGGGGTCGGACGGCATGTCGAGCTGTCGCGGGCCATCGAAGCCTGGGACCGCAACGACCGGGCAACCGCGCGCGGGCATCTGGACCGAAGCCGCAGCTATCTGGCGCCGGTGGTCGCCATGGCGCTGGAGGGGCACGGGCCGGAACTGATGGACCGCGCCGATGCCGAGGCCGAAGCGCGCTTTGCCGGGCTGGAACGCGGGCTGAACGTGCTGGACATGGTCTCGCAGCTTGCGCCGCTGCTGGGGCTGTTCGGCACCGTGCTGGGCATGATCGAGGCCTTCCGCACCCTTCAGGAGGCCGGCAACGCGGTGGATCCGGCGCTGCTGGCCGGGGGCATCTGGGTTGCGTTGATGACAACCGCCGCGGGGCTGGCCTTGGCCATGCCCACCTCGCTGGTCCTGACCTGGTTCGAGGCGCGCATGACCCGCGAACGGGTCTTTGCCAACCGCGCCCTGCGCACGGTGTTTGCCCCCGGCCACGCCGCCGCGCCACGCCCGGCCACCCCGCCAACCGAGGCGCTGATCCATGGCGCTTGAAACCCGCAAAATTCGGCGCCGGCGCCTGTCCATGACATCCCTGATCGATGTCATCTTTCTGCTGCTGCTGTTCTTCATGCTCACCTCGACCTTCTCAAAATATGCCGAGATCGAGCTGACCACCGCCGCGGCGGGCGGGGCGCAGGCCCAGAGGTCCATCCGGTTCATCAAGCTGGAACGCGACCGCATCCTGATCGACGGCACCGAAGTCGCGCCCGACGCGGTCGCCGCCCGGTTCGACGGCCGAACCAACCAGCTGGCCTTGATCAGCCTGGGCGGCGGGGCGACCTCGCAGCAGTTGATCGACTTGCTGACCGCCCTTGCGCCCGTGCCCCGGCTCAGCACGCAGGTCATCGGATGATCCGGCTGACCCCCAAAACGAAACCCGGCCGCGAGCCGACGATCGCCCTGATCAACGTGGTCTTTCTGATGCTGGTCTTCTTCATGATCGCGGGCACGCTGGCGCCGCCCCTGGGCAAGTCGGTGCAACTGGTGCGGACGGCCGATCTTGAAGGGCGCGAGCCCCCGGATGCGCTGGTCATCCGCGCCGACGGCGTGCTGGAATATCGCGGGGCCGAGCTGACGGACGTGGCGGCCTATGTCGAGCGCGCCTCAATCGACCTGCCATTGGACGCCGTGCGGCTGGTGCCCGACCGGGCCTTGCCAGCGGTGCGGCTGAAACAGACCAGCGACGCCCTGCGGGCCCTGGGCGCCAACCGGGTCTTCGTCGTGACCGAGCGGGGCCTGCCATGATCCCGCAATCCCGCATCATGGCCGCCGTGCTGGTCGTGCTGGCCGCTGCGACCCACGCCGCCGCCCTATTCGAATTCGACACGGACGAGGCGATTCTCATCGAAGGCGGTGGCGCGGTCGCCCCTGCGGCGCTGGGGTCCTCGTTCCGGGATTACGCGGCCGGAACCGTGGCCCCGCCCCCGGCGGCAACGCAGCAGTCACCCGTTGCCCCGGCCGGGACCGCGCCGGAGGCCCCAGCGGACCGTGCGCGCGCGCAGCCGGCCACCAGGGTGCAGGCGCAGGCCCCGGCACAGCGGCTGAACGCCCAGACACCGACCCTGCAAAAACCCGAGCCTCAACAGGCCCGGCCTCCAAAACCACCCACGCCGACCGGCAATGCCGCGGACAGCCGCAAAAAGGGCAGCGCCACCGGCAAAGCGGCGACGGGGGCGGCCTCGGCGAAACGGACGAACCGCGCCGCGCAGGAACAGGGAAATGCCGAGGCCAGCAGCTATGCCGGTCTGGTCAAGCGCAAGATTTTGCGCGCCCGTCGCAAAAGCGTGAATATCCAAGGCTCGGTTCTGGTGGCCCTTCGCATCGCCGACAACGGCGCGCTTGCGTCGGTCAGCGTTGCCCGCAGCTCGGGCTCGTCCCGGCTGGATCAGGTCGCACTGGCGCAGGTCCGGGCCGCCGCGCCCTTCCCGCCGCCGCCGGCCTCGGCCCGGCGCGCCTATACCTTGGAGATCGTCAGCAAATAGAAACTCAACCCGCGCTTGTCCGACTACCTGGTGTCCAGCGGCTTCAGCAGATCGAACACTTGTTGCCGCATCCATTTTGCCATCGGATTTGCATCCGATCGTCTGTGCCAGATAGCTATGATGTTGACGGGTTCGATTTCGAACGGCGGGGCAAGGACCTTCAGGCCGAACTCCGGCGCAAACTTCCTGGCCAGCTGAGAAGGCACCAAGGCCACAAGATCGCTTGCACTGACCACTCGGCACACCCCTGAAAACACCGGAAGGGTCATCGCGACGTGCCTTTTCCGACCAACTTTCGCCAGAGCCGCATCACCCATCGCCGCCAGTTTGCCCTCGGGTGAAAACAGCACATGCGACAAGGCGCAGAACGTTTCCATCGGAAGTTCGGTGCCGTCTTCGATCTGTGCAAGGAATGGGTTGTCAACGCGGCCGACGACCATGAAGGACGACCGGAACAGCACCTCTCTGCTGATCCAATCCGGTGCATCTGTATCCGGTATCAACGCGAGATCAGCATTGTAGCGCTCAATACTCTCGACATAGTTCTCGGGAACAAGATCCACCAATTGCGCGACCATCTTCGGAGCCTTGCGGTTCAGAACACCCCCAAGACCGGGCATCAGCAGCTCGGCGAAAAAGTCGCTGGCCGCGATCTTGAAAGTTTCGGATGCCTGCCTGGGGTCGAAATCGTCATTGTGGCTCAGCAAACTTTCCAGTCGATTGAGTTCCTCACGCAGCCCGTCCTTGATCGAAACCGCAAAATCCGTTGGGACAAGCTGATTTCCCCGCCGCACAAACAGATCGTCACCCAAGGCGTGCCGCAGGCGGTTCAACGCATTCGACACTGCGGATTGCGAGACCCCAAGTCTTTCCCCTGCCTTGGTGGTGGACCCCGCCGTCAGAATCGCATCAAGAACACGGAGCAGGTTCAGATCAAGCGTTGCGAAATTCATGTTGGTAATACCGTGTATTATGAACTTTCGTTAGATTAATACCGTTTTTTGCACCTACAAGTAAGGTACCGAAAGCGCTTTCGTTTCATGTCGGATCAAAGGACAGAAGCGATGCATGATCATCTGGTTGATGACGCCACGCTCGAATGGCAGGGCGTTCGTTACAAAACAATTCTGGACCCAGCTGAAACCGGGGGCGCCATGTCGATTGTAGACAGCCTTTCGCCGGTCGGAAGCGGTCCGCCACGGCACATCCATCACGCCGAGGACGAAGTCTTCGTGATTTTGACCGGTGTCTGCAAAGTCTGGGTCGAAGGTATCGAAACACGTGTCGGCCCGGGCGAAAGCATCTTCATAGCCCGCGGAAAAGAACACACGTTCAAGGTCATCGGTGATGAGCCCAGCCGTCACCTTGTCATTCTCACACCGGGAGGTTTCGAGGGCTTTTTCCACGCCATGGCAACGGCCCAGTACAAAATTCCGGAAGACATGCCTGACATCGAGGCCGTAGCCGCCAAGTACAACCTGTCATTTACTGGCCCTCCATTGGATTGAACGTCATGACCCAGCACATCGTCTATCATATTCCTGTGTGTCCCTTTTCACAGCGGCTTGAAATTCTGCTGGCGTTGCGGGGGATGAGGGACCGGGTGGAGTTCCGCGTCGTGGACATCACCAAACCCCGCGATCCAGAGCTGCTGAAGAAAACGCGCGGAACGACCGCTCTGCCGGTTGTCGAGACTCCGGACGGGCAGATCATCAAGGAAAGCCTCGTGATCCTGCGCTATCTCGATGAAATGCTCGAAGGGCCAAAGCTGCGGCGCAGCGACCCGGCCGAGCATGCGGTCGAGTCGATGCTGATTGCCAAAGAGGGCGCCTTCACGATGACCGGCTACGTCTATGTGATGAACCAGGACCCCGCGCAGAAAGACGCCCACAACGAAAAACTGCTCGCGCTTTATCGTGACCTCAATGACTTTCTTCTGACCCACAACCCGAACGGTGTTTTTCTGTTCGATCAGTTCGGGTTGGCCGAGGCGGTATTCACACCGATGTTCCAGCGCTTCTGGTTTCTGGAATACTACGAAGACTTTGAACTCCCGCAAAACGGCGAGTACGACAGAGTCCGAAACTGGAAAGCCGCCTGCATGGCCCATGAGGCCACGGGGCAGGTGACACAAGACGAAATCGTGAAACTCTACTACGACTATGCATTGGGTGCCGGAAACGGAGCGTTGGTGGGCGGCCGCAAAGTGTCGAGCTTTGCGTTCGAGCCACATTGGAAGTCGAGGCCAATGCCACCGCGGGACAAATATGCCGGGACGGCATCGGACAAAGAACTTGGGCTGGTAGTCCCGGCATCTGATTGAAGCCAGAAGGCACGCGGGTCGATCGGGGGCACCCGCCGCGGAGGACCGGCGCCCACAACACGCATTCGAATATGGCCCGGTGGTGCACAGTCGGTCTTAAGTCATGAATACCGGCTGATTAAACCGAACCAGTCTTAGGCTTCCGGGCGCGGAACCGTTGAACCTTTAGCCGTCAGACAAACCTGTTGACGTAGTTCTCCAGGCGCTCCTGCCTTCCGGATCGAGGCTCGGGATTGATACCTTCGGCCAACACTCGAGCCGCGATTTCATCCAGCGATGAGGCAAGCATGGATTGCGCCTCCGGGCTGCCCCATCCGGAGTATCTGTCGGTCAACGCGGCATCAAGCCCGCCATCCTCGATCATCGCGGCGGCGGCCTTCAACCCGCGGGCACAGACGTCCATGCCGCCCACATGCGCCGCGACAAGATCCTCGGGGTCGATCGACTGGCGGCGGATCTTGGCGTCGAAATTCGTGCCCCCGGTCGAAAACCCTCCGGCCTTGAGGATGTAGTAGTAGGCCAACGCGACTTCGGGCACGTTGTTGGGAAACTGGTCGGTGTCCCATCCAGATTGATAATCGTTCCGGTTCATGTCGATCGAACCCAGCATACCCTCGGCCGCCGCCACGGCGATCTCATGTTCAAAGCTGTGGCCAGCCAGGATCGCGTGGCCCTGTTCCAGGTTCAGCTTCACTTCGTCTTCCAGCCCGTATTTCCTGAGAAACCCGATGCAGGTTGCGGCGTCGTAGTCGTACTGGTGCTTGGAGGGTTCCTGTGGCTTCGGCTCGACCAGGATGGTGCCCTTGAACCCGATCTTGTGCTTGTAGTCGACCACCATGTTCAGGAACCGTCCCATATGGTCCAGTTCCAGCCCCAGATCGGTGTTCAGCAACGTCTCGTAGCCTTCGCGCCCGCCCCACAACACATAGTTCTCGCCGCCCAGCTTGTGGGTTGCATCCATACAGGATTTCACGGTTGCTGCGGCAAAGGCAAAGACGTCCGGATCAGGGTTCGTGCTGGCACCCCCCATCCAGCGGCGATGGCTGAACATGTTGGCGGTGCCCCAAAGCAGCTTGGTTCCCGACGCCTGCATCTTTTCACCGATATAGTCGGTGATTTCCTCGAGCGTGCGCAGGTTTTCGGCAAAGCTGCCCTGTTCGGGGCGAATATCCGCGTCGTGCCAGCAGAAATAGGGCTGCCCCAGTATTTCAAACATCTCAAAGGCGACATCGGCCTTCATCCTGGCGCGTCCCATGTCGTCTTGCGGGTGCCACGGGCGAACAAGAGTCGGACCGCCGAACGGGTCTCCGCCCTCCCATGCGAAAGAGTGCCACCAGGCGACGGCAAAGCGCAGATGGTCCTCCATGCGCTTGCCCAACACCACTTCGTCCGGGTCATAGTGACGGAACGCCAGCGGGTTCCGACTGTCTACGCCTTCGTACCGGACCTTTTCGATACCCTCGAAGAAACCGCTTGTCATACCTGCCCCCTATTCCGAGTTTTGCCCGGGCTGCTTGCCCAGAATGATCATCGACAGCAGATCGTCGTCGGTCACGTCCGCGATATCGACCGTGCCGACCAGCTTGCCGTTCTTCATGACCGAGGCCCGATCACACAAATCCATGACCGCATGGACGTCGTGGTCGATCAGGAAAATTCCGATCCCCTGCGCCTTGAGCTGGTGAATCAGATCGGCCACCATCTGAGTCTCGTGCGGGCCCAAGGCGGCGGTCGGTTCGTCCATGATCAGGATGCGGGCATTGAAATAGACAGCCCGCGCGATGGCCACCGACTGTCTCTGGCCACCGGACAGAGCCGAAACCGGATCGTTGAACTTCTGAAAATTGGGGTTCAGCTGCGCCATGATCTTACGGCATTCGGCCTCCATCGCCGCGTCGTTGACCAGACCGAAAGGCGTAGTCATTTCGCGTCCCAGGAACAGGTTCGAGGTGGCGTCCAGATTGTCGGCCAAGGCCAAGGTCTGGTAGATTGTCTCGATATTGTTGGCCCGCGCGTCGCGCGGATTGTTGATCTCGACCGGCTTGCCATCGATCAGGATCTGCCCGTGGTCCATCTGATAGGCTCCGGACAGAACCTTGATCAGCGTCGATTTGCCAGCCCCGTTGTGCCCCAGCAATCCCACCACCTCGCCGGGATACAGATCGACCGAGACCTGGTCGACGGCCTTGATCCCGCCGAAAGAGATCGAAATGTCTCGCATCTCGACCAGGGGTGGTTGCCCGGATCCGCGACCGGTTGCCGGCGGCGTTTTCTGAGTTTCCTGCGCTTGCGTCATTTTCCACCCAATCGCTTGCGATAGACGATGTCGATATAGACGGCCAGAACCAGCACGCTGCCGACGACGATGTTCTGGAACGGCGCATCCACGCCGACCATGGCCATGCCCGACTGCAGCGCCTGCATGATCAGCGCACCAAGGATCGCGCCATAGATGGTACCGATCCCGCCGGACAGGGCGGTTCCGCCAATGACCGCTGCCGCGATCACTCGCAGTTCGTCCAGTGTTCCGATGTCGTTGGAATGGTTGGCCAGCCGCGCCGAGGCGACCACTGCAGAAACCGCGCACAGGAAACCCATCAGCGCAAAGATCTTGACGGTCAGCAGGCGGGTATTGATACCCGACAGCTCGGCTGCGTCCGGGTTGCCGCCGGTCGCGAAGATATAGCGCCCGAACCGGGTCTTGCGGGCCACGACCGTCAGGGTCACGGCGACGATGATCAGGATCAGGACCGAGATCGGGATGCCGTATCCGACGATCAGGCCCTCGGGCATCGTCTCGCCGCGGGCTTCGAACATACGCTGCAACCGGCGGGTCGGAATGGCATAGCTGTTCAGGATGTACACATATCCCAGGATGCTCGCGGCAATGATCCCGGCGAGCGTTGCCTCGGCCCAGACGGGTTTGACCGGGAAGCCATGCGCCGCCTTGGCCCGGCGGCTGCCCCACAGCGCCCAGATCGCAATGGCCGCCGCAAACAACCCGAACATCCAGCTTGCCGTTGTTCCCAAGGTTCCGTTCGTTCCCCCGAACATCAGGAAGTTGCTGTCCAGCGGCCCGATAGTCTGCCCGCTTGTCAGATACCAGGCGACGTTGCGCCAGACCAGAAAGCCACCCAAGGTCACGATGAACGCCGGAATGGTCAGGTAGCCGACCATCCAGCCATGAAACGCTCCGATCAGCGTTCCGATGGCAAGACCGACCAGAATGGTGATGATCCAGGTGGCGGGATGGTCCAGACCCATCCCCAACACGCGCGGCAACAACTCGGTCTGCGTCATCGCCATCACCGCCGATGTGGTCGCCAGCAAAGCGCCAACGGACAGGTCGATGTGCCGGGTTACGATGATGAACACCATACCGCAGGCCATGATCGCCACCGAAACCGATTGGATCGACAGGTTGAACAGGTTGCGGGGCGTCAGGAACCGTCCGTCAGTGACGATATTGAACCCGATGCACAGGATCACGAATGCGCCGATCATGCCCAAAAGCCGCATGTCCAGTTCCAGCTGCTGGAACAGGCTTGGCTTGGTTTTCCGAGGTATCGGCTGAGACGAAGCTTCGGTCATTTCCGATCTTTCAAATTCAGCAAGGGTCCCCGGCCCGCCCATGCAGGCCGGGGACTTTGGAGTTTAGTTGCAGGGTGCGGGGCCGTTCTCGACGCCCTGGCACAGATCTTCCAGCGCGATCCATCCGGCATCCACAACAACCGACAGGTTGTCCTTGGTGATCGGAACCGGAGCCAGGAAGACGGAATTCATCGTCGTTCCACCCGGCGAGGTCCAGCTGACCACTCCGTCGATTTCCGACGGGTCGGTGCCACTGCTAAGTGCGACGGCAATCTCGCCGGCTGCCTTGCCCAGCTCGCGTGCGTCCTTCCAGACGGAAACGGTCTGCGTACCCAGGGCCACGCGGTTCAGCGCGGCGTGATCGCCATCCTGACCCGACACTGGGATACCTTCCATGCCCTGCGCGGTCAGCGCCGCGACAACACCACCTGCGGTGCCGTCATTCGACGCGACAACCGCATCGACCTTGTTTTCATTGGCGGTCAGGATCTGTTCCATGTTCCGCTGCGCATTGGCGGGCAACCAGCCATCGGTATAGGCTTCACCGACGATCACGATGTCACCGCTGTCCAGCGCCGCCTGAAGGATTTCCTGCTGACCACCGCGCAGGAAGTCCGCGTTCGGATCCGTAGGCGAACCCTTGATCATTACGTAGTTGCCCTTGGGTATCGCCTCGTACACGGCGCGCGCCTGCATGCGTCCCACTTCGACATTGTCGAAGGTCAGGTAGAAGGCGCGATCGTCCTCGATCAGGCGGTCGTAGGCGATGACGGGAATGCCCTCATCCGCGGCGGCCTGTACGGCCGGACCGATGGCCTGCGCGTCCTGCGCCAGAATGATAAGGGCGTCCACACCCTGTGCAATCAGGCTTTCGATGTCGGACAGCTGCTTGGCCGAGGACGACTGGGCGTCCGCCGAGATGTATTCGGCGCCACCAGCCTCAAGCGCAGACTTGATTGCCGCTTCGTCCGTCTTCCAGCGCTCTTCCTGAAAGTTGGACCAGCTTACGCCGACGACCGGCTCGGCAAAGACAGCCGAGCCAACCACGGCAACAGCAGCTGAAAAGCTGAGAATTCGTTTCATGATTTCCTCCCGTTGATGGGGCCATCGCGTCATGATTCGCGGCCCTCGTATTTCTGCGTATCATATTTATTTCAGCGGGTAAAATATTTACTCTGTTCGTAGGCTCCAAATCCCAATAGATTGAGGCCAACAGAAGATTCGCGGAGACAAGATGCTGAAAAGCAAGGCTTCTCAAAACTCGCTGGACCAACGGAATGCCACGCGCCTGCGGGTGTTGGAGCATATCCGGACCAAGGGATCGATTTCGCGGATCGACATCGCATCGGCCCTGCAGACCAGCCCGGCGACCGTCACCGCCGCAACCGCTGACCTGATTTCCGCCGGCCTGGTCCGAGAGACCGAAGGCGAGGCGCATTCCAAATCGGCCAAACGCGGACGGCCGCGGGTTCTTCTGCAACTGGACGGGCCCTCCTATCTTGTGGCGGGCCTCAAGGTCGCGCGCCAGGTCATCTCGGTCATCCTGGTCGATTTCGAAGGCAACGAAGTCACCTCGCACATGTACTCCCTGCAAGATGCCAGAATGTCTCCGCGCGATTTCGTCCGCACCGTGCGCCTTGCGCTTGAGGAGACCTGCGCAAAGATCGACCGTACGATCGACGGGCTTTCAGGTGTTTCCATAGGCATCGCCGGTTTGGTCGATGCCGAGAGGAATTTCGTGCACTGGTCATCTTCGATCACCGAGCGCAATGTGAACTTCGCCGCGTTTCTGGACGAAGGCCTGCCCTGCCCGGGCTTCATCGAGAACGATGCGAACCTGGTGGCCAAGGCCGAACAGCTGTTCGGGCTGGGCAAGGGCCTGTCGAACTTTCTTGTCGTCACGATCGAGCACGGTGTCGGATTGGGCATCGTTCTGGACGGCAAGCTATTCCGGGGCCACCACGGCTGCGGGGCCGAATTCGGGCATGCCAAGGTCCAGTTGGACGGGGCGCTGTGCCAATGCGGGCAACGGGGATGCCTCGAGGCCTATGTCGGCGACTATGCATTGATCCGAGAAATGACGGTCGCCGGTCAAAGCAGCGCGTTGGAAACCGTATCCGACATTCACGACCGCGCGCACGCCGGAGACCAACGGGCGATTTCCGTTCTGGCTCGCGCGGGCCAGATGTTCGGCTTGGGCCTGTCCAACCTCATCAATCTGTTTGCCCCAGATTGCATCATTCTGTCCGGAGCCCAGGTCAGCTTTGAGCACCTGTGTTCGGACGACGTGATGGCGCGCATTCGAAACGGAGTGGTGAATGTCGACACCGCCCTGCCCGAGATCAAGGTGCATCATTGGGGCGACCTCATGTGGGCCAAGGGCGCGGCGGCCTACGGGATCGAACAAGTGTCGATCCTGAAGGTGCAGGAGATCGCAGCCCATGCGAGCTGAACTCGCCCTGGTGGCGGCCCTCGCCACGACCGCCAGTGCCGATCCTGCCATCCCCCGGTATCAACCGATCGATGTTCCCTCTCATGTCTACGACGGCGGTTGGGAGCATTTCGTGGGTGGCGGCGTCGCGGTTTTCGACTGCAGCGGAGACGGCTTGCCGGAACTCTTCCTTGCTGGTGGGGCGAACCCATCGCAGCTGTTCCGAAACACCTCTCAGGCGCAAATCTCCTTCCAGGCCAACACGCCAGAGCCGCTGTCGCTGACAGGTGTAACCGGCGCCTACCCGATGGACATCGACGGCGATACCATCCTGGACCTTGTGGTTCTGCGCGTTGGGCCGGACCTGTTGCTCAAAGGTGGGCCCGATTGCCAGTTCAGCCCATTCGCGGGGCCGGGGTTTGAGCCCGATGACCACTGGACCACGGCCTTCTCGGCCACGTGGGAACCCGGGCGGACACTGCCCACTCTCGCCTTCGGAACCTATGTGGACCGCGACAATCCGAATGGCCCATTCGAGGCCTGCGGCCCCACTCTGCTGTACCGCCCCCTTGGCGAAGCCTATGGCCCGCCCGTTCGGCTGGAACCCGGATACTGTGCGCTGTCGGCTTTGTTCTCGGATTGGGGCCGGACCGGGCGCGCGGATCTGCGGATCAGCAACGATCGGCACTACTATGTCCGTGACGGACAGGAACAGATGTGGGCGATGGAAGACACTCCGCGCCTGTATGATCAGGCCGAAGGCTGGCTGCCCTATTCGATCTGGGGCATGGGCATCGCCTCGCGCGATCTGACGGGGGATGGCTATCCCGATGTATACCTGACCTCGATGGGAGATCAGAAATTCCAGATTTTCGACCCCAAGGCCGGCGGTCCCACATGGCGTGATGCGACCTATGACAAGGGCACGACCGCACATCGGCCGCACATCGGCGCGGACGGGCGACCATCGACCGGTTGGCACGCGCAATTCGCGGATGTGAACAACGATGGGCGTGACGACATTTTCGTCGCGAAGGGCAATGTCGAGCAGATGCCGGATGCGGCTCAGGACGATCCCAACAGCCTGTTGCTGCAGCTGGAATCCGGTCAGTTTTTCGAATCCGCGGCTGGGGCCGGTGTGGCATCGATGGCAAAATCTCGCGGCGCCGCGCTGCATGATCTGAACAATGACGGCTGGTTGGACCTGGTTGTGGTCAATCGCGGATCACCCGCCGAAATCTATCAGAACCAGCCCGCAACAGGGAATTGGGTCATGGTGGATCTGGGCCAGCTCGACGTCAATTCGCAGGCCATCGGCGCCTTTGTCGAAGTCCGGACCGCTGCCGGAATTCAGACCCGCGAGATCACGATCGGCGGAGGCCATGCCAGCGGGATGGCAGGGCCGCAGCATTTCGGTCTGGGCGACGCCAAGACCGTGGACATTCGTGTCGTCTGGCCCGGCGGAGACCGCTCGGACTGGGAGACATACGACACCAACCGGATCATCCGATTGCGGCGCTGATCACTTGTCGACTGGCAGCCCACTGGGCACCCGCTCTGGTACACCCAGCCGTTCGGCGGGATCCTCCAGTGCAGCCAGAAAGCTCAGGATGTCGTCAATCTCTGCATCTGACAGGGCAATCGGTTGCAGTTCGTTGGCCGCGGCGATGGCATCGACCAAGGCCGGATCCTGTAGCGGCCGTTGATCATCGGCTCCGGGAAAGACAGGCAGATCTGCCATTTCGATCGAGTAGCGCCGCAACGCGCCTTCGGGGTCAAGGTGGTGCCGTACCACGTCCTCGAGCCGAGCATAGGCGCCATCGTGACCATAGGGCGCAGTCAGCGTCACATTGCGCAGCGACGGCGTCCGGAACGCAAACGCATCTTCGGTTGCACCGGTTACGCGCAGTCGACCATCATCCCGGACGTGGTTTTCAAAACGAGCAGCCTTTCCCGGGCCGATCTGCGGCATCGCGATCGCATGAAACCCGTGGTCAGTCTGAAACCACCCCGAATGGCACGATCCGCAACCGGCCTTGCCGTAAAACAGCTGCATGCCGCGCGCCGCGTCGGGCGGCAGAGGTTCCTCTCCGCGCATCGCGCGATCAAAGGGACTCTTGTCGGCACGCCATTCAAAGGCGATGAAGTCGGCAATCGCGTTGGCGATGGCTACGAACGAGACCTCCTTTTCGGGGGTCACGTCGCGGAACATCCTTTGATATTCCGGAACCAAAGCCACCCGCCCGGCGATCAGGTCCCATGCACCACCCTGTTGCGTCAGAAGGCCCAGCCGCACCGCCTTGCTGATCGGGTTTTCCGAATAATGTCCGGCCATCTCATCCGGCGACAGAACCGGGAACATCGCCTGAGCCGCCAATGCCGAGCGGAACCCCGGCCGCATATGCTGCCCCAACGGTGTTCTGATGCCGAAAGGTTGCTCAGGAGCATCCTCGAGCCTGCCGTCGTGAAAAAACGTCGTGAACTCGGTCGCGCCAAGGTTCCAGAGGGCCGGAGAGTTGCGCGGGATGCGCTGCTCGGGCAGGTTGTCGGACCCAAGCCCGCGGGCGCTGCCCAGCCCCACCCCGCCTTCTCCGATGCCCAGCGACATCCCGTCCGAGGTCCCGAACCTTGGGTGGTGGCAGGTGGCGCAACTGATGTTTTCGTTTCCCGACAGGATCGGGTCGTAGAACAGCATTTGCCCCAGTTCCACGATCGCAAGGTCGGGCTCGATGAACTCGGGAGCCGGGCCAAGGTTCTGGGCCGCTGTCCCGGTGGCAAAGCTGGCGAAAACAGCCAAGGCCGATAAGGAACGGATCACGCTCATGCCCCTTCCTCGGATATCTCAAGCATCAGCGTCTGGTGATACGGTTTTTCGGGCGTACATATGATCGATGGAAACGCGGGGACGTTCGGCGCATTCGGATAGCCCGATGGTTCGATACAGACCCCGGCATGCGGCGCGAATGGCGCGGACAAATGGGCGGCAGAGTAGACCTGCGCCCCGGGCTGATCTGAATGGACCGTCATCGTCAATCCCGACGGCGCCGCAAGGGTGGCAACCGGTTGGGCCACCATGCCGCTGGTGCCGAACAGGAAGAAGTGATCGAGGTCCGAGGCGGCCTGTCCGATCGGCTGGGGGGCCGCAAAATCGAACCCGACGGATGCAGAGTCGACGATCCCGCCAGACGGTATCCCCTGATCGTTCAGTTCCAAGTGACGATCTGACGCCAACTGCAATCGGTGCTCGGAGATGCCTCGAGCAGACCCCAACGTGTAGTAGTTGTGTTGCGCGATGCTGATCGGGGCCGGCCTGTCCGGCCAAGCGGAGATCGAATATGTCAGGCGAGGGAAATCCAACCGGACCCTGACCTCGAAGCGCACAGCCCCCGGAAATCCGCCCGCGCCGTGGGGCGAGACATGGACCAGCACCGCCTCGCACGGCGAAAGCTGCTCGACCTGCCAGAACTGGCGCGAGAGCCCTTCTGCCCCCCCATGCAGCGTGTTCGCGCCTTCGTTCGCAATCAGCGCATGATGGGTGCCGTCCAGATCGAACCCTGCGCCGCCGATCCGGTTGGCGACCCGCCCGACGATCGCGCCCAGATAGAACGGGTCGTTCAGGTATTCAGTCGGGTCGTCATAACCAAGGATCAGCGGTTGGCCCTTGTACCACCACCCTTGCGTGATCGCTCCATAGCCCAGCAATGACACCCGCATGTCCCCGTCTTGCAAGGCGATAACCGGGATATCAGTGCAATCAGTGCGACTTTTGTTCATCGTCCAGCCAATGGCGCCAGCGCCTTGTAATACGCTCTGTATCGTCTGTAGGCGCTGTCATAGGCTTCGGTCAAATCACTCTGCGGCTCGATGATGGCGTCGATCTCTGGCGAGGTCATGACCTGTTCGGGCGTTGCGTCCCCGACAGCGCACATGGCCAGCCGCGCGGCACCAGTCGCAGCCCCGAACGCGCTCCCCTTGGGCAGGGCCAGCGGCACATTCAGCGTGGTCGCGAGGGTCTGAAGCCAATAGCGGGACCGCGCACCGCCACCTACGGCAATCAACTGCGCCGGTTCGGTACCGGTGCTCCTCAGGGCCTCAAGGCAATCGCGCATTGCAAAACCGACACCCTCCATCACTGCCTGCACCAGATCCGTCGGCTCCGAAGCGATGTCTAGGCCCAGAAAAGCTCCTCGGATGGTGCTGTCATTATGCGGCGTCCGCTCGCCGGACAGGTAGGGCAGAAAGGTCAACGACGACGGCCCGTTTGGCTGGTCGGGCAGCGCCCCGGCCAGCGCCTCGACCGGTTGGCCCAGATTGCGTGACAGCCAGTTCAGGCTGTTGGTCGCCGACAGGATGACGCCCATCTGAATCCATCGCCGAGGCACCGCATGGCAAAAGCAATGAACCGCCGTCTCTGGCGCCGGTGCATAGCTGTTCCGGGCCATCAACAGCACACCTGAGGTGCCTAGAGACAGAAAACCGGACCCCTCGTCGATGCTGCCGATACCGCAAGCGGCAGCGGCGTTGTCGCCAGCGCTGCCAGCCACGATGACCGGGCCGGACAACCCCCATTCCCGAAGCAGGTCATTCCGCAGCTCGCCACCGGGGTCGGTGCCCTCGACCAGTCTCGGCATCTGATCGGGCCTCATGTGACCCAACTCCAGCGCCCTGTCCGACCAGTCCCGCGCGCCGACATCCAGCCAGGACGTTCCTGCGCTGTCGGACATGTCACTGACATACTCCCCGGTCAGCCAGAACCGCAGATAATCCTTCGGCAACAACAATATGGCCGTACGGGAGAACAGGTCGGGTTCATGGGCACGGACCCATTCCAGCTTGGGCGCGGTGAACCCGGGAAACACGATATTGCCCGTGATCTCGCGCATCCCTGGGGTCTGGTCCAATTCTTTGGCCTCTTGCGCCGATCTGGTGTCGTTCCACAGAATGCATGGCCGCAGGACGGCGCCGTCCCGATCCAACAGCGTTGCGCCATGCATGTGGCCACTCAGTCCGATCGCCCGCAGTTGCGCCAGTGCATCGCCGTTCGTCTTACGCAGCCGGCCCATGACGGTTACGCAGGCGTCGATCCAGTCCTGCGGGGCTTGTTCGGACCAGCCCGGTTGTGGGTTCGACGTGGCGATCTCAGCCTCAGCCTCGGCCAGAACTTGCCCGGCCTCGTCCACAAGAATTCCCCTGAGACCCGAGGTCCCCAGATCCAAACCCAGATACACGAGACGCGCCCTCACCCACATTATTTTAGTTGGTAAAATTATTAGCCGAGATCAGAAAATGTCAACACCGGAATCCGGCGCGCAAATTCATACGACACAAATAGGGCGGAATGCCCGGTCCTCACCCAACCTCTTTGATCGGCAGCGGATCAAAAAGCTCTCCGCCAATACGCTGTTTGGGCGCTCAAGACTTAGTTCGCTGTGGGTTGCCAACTCTTGCGCATGCCGCCCTATATCTCCGAGATCAAGGCGGTTGTCTCGTTGATGACGCCATCTGCATGGGGCGTGGCTGGAATTCAACCTGCAGGGAAGACGCGGCGTTCTCTGGGTTACGCCCATCAGGTTTGACGGATGGTGACATCCCCTTTCCCGGCGAACGGGCCTCAGGGGTCCGGGCGCAGGCACAGCCAGATCAGAAAACCCAGGTACAGAAAGACGGTGACGTTCAGAACGGTATCCAGAAACTCACCTGTCATGGCCCTTCCTCCCGCGCCAGCACCCGGAACAGACAGACCACCAGAACCGGAACTATGAAAACAAAGGCGATCGCCGAAATTGCGATCACAGATCGCACCAGCCCGATATCCCCGACAAAGACCATGGCAAGCCCCAACGCACCCAGAATTGCCCCCCACACCGTTCGGATCCGGGGAGACGGGTTTTCATCACCACCGGTTCCGATCATCGCGAGGGTAAATCCGGCGCTGACGACGCTGGTGACCACAAACAGAAACGCCGCGACGATGGTCGCTGTCTGCGTCAGTCCGGACAGTGGAAACCGCTGAAGCAACGCGAATGTGGTCGCGTCAAGATTCTGCTGATTGACCACGGACAAGGAACCTTGCTGCCGCAGCGCGTCAAAAAACCCAAGCCCGCCAAACACGCCAAACCAAAGGATCGAGAACAAGGTTGGCGCGACGATCACACCCAAAAGAAACGCCCGGATCGTTCGGCCCCGGGAAATCCGGGCGATGAAGATACCGACGAACGGCGACCAGGCCAGCCACCAGATCATGTAGTTCAGAGTCCAATCCTGGAACCAGTTGACGAGGTCGTCACCAAAGAACTCGGCCGTGGCAAACCCTGCGGGCAGAACGTGGAACACGTATCTTCCGAAGCCGCTCACGATACCGTTCATCAGGTATGAGGTGGGGCCAAGGATCAACAGATAGATCATCATTGCCACGGCAATCAGCATCGCAGCATTGGATAGCTTCGCCATGCCGTCCCCCAGATCCCGGCGCAGAGGAATGACAAATGCCACACACATGGCGACAAAGACCGGAAGCGTCAGAGCCGCCGAATCTGCCACGCCAAGCAATCCGGCCAGCCCGGTCTGCACCTGAAACACCCCCATGGCCAGCGAACCAGCCAACCCCACGGCAATGGCAACGATTGACAGAAGGTCAAAGCCCCAGCCCATCGCCCGAACCCACGGGGCCGACCCCAGAGCGTCGTTCAACGGCGCGCTCAGCAGCAGAGTGCCCCCACGGCGGAAGGCGAAATAGGCAATGATCAGACCGACCACCCCGTAGATTGCCCAGGCATGAAAGCCCCAGTTCAGGTAGGTTACGAACAGAGCGTTTCCGGCGGCCCTCGGATCTGGTTCGTATTTTCTGAGCTCTTCGAAATGAGTCAGCGGCTCGGCCGCACCATAAAACAGCAGCCCAACCCCCATCCCGGCCGCAAACAGCATGGCGATCCATGCGGGAGTCGAAAACTCGGGATCGGCACCATCCGGCCCCAACCGGATGCGCCCAAAGCGCGAAAAGGCCAGAAACAGCGCAACGAACAACAGGCCGCTGGCCTCGAGCATGATGAACCAGCCCCGGCTTTCGAACTGCGTCGCAACAGCGGCAGACGCCAACCGGCCCAGCCCCGCCGGGTCGACAAGACCCCAAATCGCAATGCCTGCGCTGATCGCAAGCGCGATGACAAGCAGCGAATTGGTCGATGTGCGGCGCATGGGCTTTGGTCCTTGGATTTGATCCAAGGCCGAGCGTAGAGACCCGTTTGCAACCTGTCCAGAAATCAACTCTTTCGAGAATTTTGTTTGAGAACAGCCGAATATCTGTGCCTAATGGCGGAACCGACCAACGGTGGCGGGCCGCAATGGTGCTGAGCCCGCAGGAGACGTGCATGGCAACTCAACCCAAGGCCGACAACCAGCGCGTGGGCAAGCCTGGGCTGACCTTCTGGTATCAGCTGGTTGTTCTGCTGTTTCTGACCATCGCGTCATTGGTGCTGGCGTCCTCGGTTCTGATACCGCTTTCCTTCGCCATACTGTTGTTTGTGCTGCTTACTGCAACATCTGACCGGATCCACCGGATCGTCATTCTGGGCCATTCCGTACCGAAATGGATGGCGCATCTTGGGGCCTTGTGCCTGATCCTGTTTGGATTGCTGATCATCCTGTCGATCCTGTCCAGCCAGGCCGGTCTGGTGTCCGAGGCTTTCCCGAAATACGAAGAGCGCCTGTCCGGTATCCTGGCAAAACTTGTCGCCCTCGTCGGCAACGAGAACTATGCCGCGGCCCAGAAGGCGCTGAGCCAGATCAACCTGTCGGGTTTTGCCGGCAGCATCATCGGATCCGCTGGCGCCTTCCTCAGCGCCTTCTTCCTTGTGCTGCTCTACGTGCCGTTCATGCTGGTTGAACGCCTGCCGATGCAGACCAAGATTGACCTCGCGATCTCGGATCCAAGGCTTGCCAACAAAGTTCGCAACGTGCTGCACAGCACGTCCGCCAGCATCCAGCGCTATGTCGGGATCAAGACTTTCGTCAGCGCGCTAACCGGGTTCGGCAGCTTTCTTGTCATGTGGGCGGTTGGGTTGGATTTCGCCGAGACCTGGGCGGTTCTGGCCTTTCTGTTGAATTTCATCCCCACGGTCGGCTCGATCATCGGTGTCGCCCTGCCCTCTCTGGTCGCTCTTGTCCAGTTCGAGGAACTAAGCCCGTTCCTGATGGTGCTGTTGGGATGCGGGGCCGTGCAATTCTCGGTCGGAAATATTCTTGAGCCGACCTTGCTGGGCAAAAGTCTGAACTTGTCCCCTCTCATGGTCATACTGGCCCTGACATTCTGGACCGCGATCTGGGGCATTCCCGGTGCGCTGATGAGCGTGCCGATCACTGTCTGCATCATGATCATTCTGACCCACATTCCGGCCACGCGCCCCATCGCCATACTGATGTCGGGCGATGGCCGCGTGGGTCCCAAAGACTGATCTCGATGCCGCCAAACCGGATTATCGGCCCATCGCCCGCGCGACTGGCCGCTTCACGAAAGGACAACGCCAATGGTTACCAAAGCGGAACTTGAACAGCAGGTCGCTGAGTTGAAGCGGCAGCTTGAGGAGCAGGCCGAGGACAAAAAATCGGGCGCGCGCAAGGCGGGCGAAAAGGTGAAAGAGGCCGTCCAGGACATTCCCGATAAGTTGTCGGCCGAGTTCGAAGACTGGTCCGGTGAGATCGAGACCGCGCTGGCCGAGCTGGATGCCATGCCACACAAGAAAGCCATCCTGTTCGCCCTGGGCGTTTTCGCTCTGGGCTACGTGATCGGTCGGTCCAGGTAGGAGACAGTCAGATGAGCCGCATTTCCCGAAACATTTCCATCATCCTGCGCACCGAACGGCTGATCGCTCAGCGGAACATGACCGTCTTGGCCAAACGCGCAGGCTTTTTCGCCGCAGCCGGATTGGCGGGCGGGTTGGCCATCATCATGCTGAATGTCGCGGGCTATCTTGCTCTGGCGTCAATGATGTCCAAGCCGTTGGCTGCACTGGTCATCGCCCTGATCAACCTGATCGTGGCGCTGATACTCGCGGCCATCGCCAACTCGGTCAGCGCCGAGGCCGACACTGCGCCAGTAGCAGAACTGCGCGACATGGCGATCGGCGATATCGAGGCCGAGATTCAGGACATGATGTCAGAGGCTCGCGAGACGGTCCGCGACCTGAGAACAGTCTCACGCGACCCTTTGGGAACGCTTGCCCCCGGGTTGGTGACCATGATCGCAAGCGCCGTTCTGAAACACCTGAAGAACCGCAAGGAGTAGGCGGCGACTGTCGCTTAGACCGTCGCCCCTTTCTGGCGGATCAGACAACCAATGCTGCTGGCGCAAACACCGACCAGAACGCCGATGATCAGCTCCATGGGCTCGACCTTGGCAAAGGCCCAATGCGCAAAAGCCAGGGTTTCCAGTATGCCGATCACCGCGCCCATGGTCGCGGCCAACCACAGTTGGCGGGTCATCATGCCCACCGCAAGGCCCAGAATGCCGGGCAGGCTCAGGATATTGCCGCCGATTGTTCCAAGAATTTCAAGCATGTCGTGCCACTCCTAGTCGGATGTGCTGTTCAGGAATGATCGGATCTCGGCCGCGCCGGTACTCTGGGCAATTTCGGTGCCGGTCACCGGATCCAGCGAGGCGACCACTTTCTGATACTCCTCCAGATAGCCCGGCGGCAGGCTGTGCGCGATGCCCTGGTGGCAGTCGATGCAGGTCATGTTCTCGTCGATCGCACGCTGGTGTTCGTTGGCGGCGCGCGTTTCCTGAATGGTGAAGTCCATGTATTCGAAATTGTGACAGTTGCGGCATTCGCGGCTGTCCGAGGCCTTCATCTTTTTCCACACGGCCGAGGCCATCTGCAGGCGGTGATCCTCGTATTTCTCGGGCGTGCTGATGGTGCCGACCAGCTCGTGATAGACGTCTTTCACCGCCATGATCTTGGCTTCGATCTTGAAGCTCCATTCCTTGGGCACGTGGCAATCGGAACAGATGGCCCGTACGCCGGAATGGTTGTTGTAGTGGATCGTCTCCCGGTATTCGCCAAGGTTGGTTTCCATCGTGTGGCACGAGACGCAGAATTCTTCGGTATTCGTCATCTCAAGGGTCCAGTGGAACCCACCCCAGAACAGGATGCCGGCAAGAAAGCCCGCCAGAACCAGAAAGCCTGCGCTGAACGCGGCGGCCGGAGTCCAGATCCACGCCCAGATGCGGCCGATCAAGCCGCGCTTTTCAGGAGAGTCTGCCATATTTGGTGCTCCTTTCAGTCCAAAGCTGGATCAGTTTCCGGCCGAGGGCTGGAACAGGTTGTCGACCAGGGCCGGCGCATCCGCCTGCGGCACATGGCACTGGTTGCAGAAATACCGGGTGCCCGCGATCTGATCGAGCTCGTTGCCTTCGCGATCCAGATAGTGGGTCATCGACAGGGTCGGCGCGTTGCGCTCACCGGCCTTGGTCCAGTCGTGGCAGGACAGGCACTGATTGGTACGGATGTCGATCTGGTACTGGTCGATCTTGTGCGGAATCAGCGGCGGCTGCTGGCGATAGTTGCGCTGCATGCGCCCTTCGATGTTGCGGTGCACATCATCTAGGATGGCCGGATCATCGATATCCACGCCTCGCAACGTGGTCACGGACGCGGATTGCGCAAAGGCAAGCCCGGTCACAAGAAGAACAGGGATCAGGGCTATTGCGCCTGTCGCTATTGATTTTTTCATCTTGGCACTCCCTTAAGCAGGTCTGGCGGCGCGCGGTTCTGGCGCGGCGGCTGGATCGGGTGGCGCGACGACGGCGTCATCGAACCGGTGGGTAAGCTTGAATACGTCGACCGAGCACACGTCGATGCAGCGGCCGCATGTGGTGCAATCGGGCGACAGGATCAGCGGGCTGGATCCCGGCTTGCCCTTCAGTGCGGGCGAGATCACCTGGTTCTCCGGACAGACCGCATAGCAATCCATGCAATCGTCACAGGCGGCGCGATTGGTCGCGCTGACCCGCAGCAGGCTCTTGGCGCCGATCAGGCCGTAGAAGGCACCGACCGGGCAGATATGGCCGCACCATCCGTGCCGGGCCACGAACAGGTCAAAGACAAAGATCGCCACGACCATCGCCCAGACAAAACCCATGCCAAAGACCAGCCCGCGGTGCAGCATGGTGATGGGGTTCACCAGTTCCCATGCAATCACGCCGGTCAGGGCGGACACGATCAGAACGGTCGCCAATATCCACAATCGGGTGCTGCGTTTGGGCTGCCAGCCTTTGGACAGGTCCAGCCGACGGTGCAGCCAATGCGCGGCATCCGTGACCGGGTTGATCGGGCACACCCACGAGCAATAGACCCGCCCTCCGATCAGCGCATAGGCCACCAGAACGATCAGCCCGCCGATCAGCGCGGTCATTTCCGGCCAGTGGCCGGCCACCAGCCCCTGCAGCAGGATGAACGGATCGGTCAGAGGCAGCACGTCCAGCGTCAGCGATCCGGCCAGCGTGCCTTTGACGATCCAGATGCCGAACCACGGCCCCAGCAGGAACAGGACCAGAAAGAACACCTGGCTGAACCGCCGCAGCAGCAGGAACCGATGAGCGCCGACCCATCCCTTGACCTCGCGGGCCTCGTGCCCGACGGGCATATGTGTCCGCGCCGTCATTGGCCTGCCCCCGGAAGGTTGTAGCCCGGCTCGTACCCGCCCGGCGCGGCAAGGTTGTCCGCGCCCGGTCCGGGCAGGCGATCGGGCAGGTCGATGATGCCTTCGACAATCGGCCCGCCCTTTTCGGCCTTTTCTTCCCATCCCTTGCGGTAATGCTCGGCCGAACTGCCGCGCGCAAGCCGTGCGGGCAAAACCTTGATAGCCGCCTCGGGCAGAACGCAGCTTTTCTCGCAGACGCCGCAACCGGTGCAGCGGTCGGCGTGAACCGTCGGCGCAAAGATCGCATGATGGCCGGACTGGTCGTTGTGCGACAACTCCAGCGTGATCGCCTCGTCGATGACGGGGCAGACGCGATAGCACACGTCGCAGCGCAGACCGAGGAAGTTCAGGCAGTTCTCCTGATCCACCAGAACCGCAACACCCATCTTGGCGTCGTCAATGTCCTGCAACCCCTTGTCCAGCGCCCCGGTCGGGCAGGCCGCGACACAGGGGATGTCTTCGCACATCTCGCAGGGCACGTCGCGGGCGATGAAATACGGCGTTCCGGTTGCCACTGCATCGACGCCCAGCTCGGCCAGCTTCAGCGTGTCATAGGGGCAATCACGGACGCAGAGACCGCAGCGGATGCAGGCCCCCAGAAAGCCATCTTCGGGCAATGCCCCCGGCGGTCGCAGGGCCTCGGCCGGCAGGGCGCGGGCGTCGAGGGCCAGATAGGCCAGCACCGACCCGGCGACCAGACAGCCACCCGCCGCGCGCGCCGAGTCCTGCAGGAACCGGCGCCGTTGCGGCGAAAGAGGTTTGCCGACCAGAGACATCACACGCGACCTTTGCGACCCCTGTCCTTACGCCCGCTCGACCTTGCAGGCGCATTTCTTGAAGTCCGTCTCCTTGGACAGCGGACAGGTCGCATCCAGCGTCAGCTTGTTGGTCAGCTGGCCTTCGTCGAACCATGGCATGAACACGAGGCCACGCGGCACCTTGTTGCGACCACGGGTCTCGACACGGCTGATAACCTCGCCGCGGCGGGTGGACAGCACGATCTCCTGCCCGCGGCGCACGCCGCGTTCCTTGGCGTCCTCGGGGTGCATGAACACAACGGCGGCGGGGAAGGCGCGGTGCAGCTCGGGCACGCGGCGGGTCATCGACCCGGAATGCCAGTGCTCCAACACCCGGCCGGTGCACAGCCACAGATCGAACTCTTCGTCCGGCTCCTCTGCTGCCGGTTCGTAGGGCGCAAAGATGATCTTGGCCTTGCCGTCCTTGTGGCCATAGAATTTGACGCCGGCACCCTCAGGCACATAGGAATCGTAGCCCTCGCGGAAGCGATAGAGCGTCTCCTTCCCGTCCACGACCGGCCAGCGCAGACCGCGGGCCTGGTGATAGGTTTCGAACGGTGCCAGATCGTGCCCGTGGCCGCGGCCAAAGCTGGCATATTCCTCGAACAGGCCCTTTTGGGCGTAGAAGCCGAAATGCTCGGATTCGTCGTTGTGGAACCCTTCGGCGGTTTCTGACAGCGGATACTGGTCGATCTTGCCGTTGGCATACAGTACGTCGAACAGGGTCTTGCCGCGATGCTCCGGCATCTTGGCCAGCAGTTCTTCGCCCCAAACCTCCTCGACGGTGAAGCGTTTCGAGAACTCCATCAGCTGCCAAAGGTCCGACTTGGCCTCGCCCGGGGCCTTGACCTGCTGACGCCAGAACTGGGTGCGGCGTTCGGCGTTGCCATAGGCCCCTTCTTTCTCGACCCACATGGCGGTCGGCAGAATCAGGTCGGCCGCAACGGCAGTGACCGTTGGGTACGGATCCGATACGACGATGAAGTTTTCGGGGTTGCGATAGCCGGGATAGCCTTCTTCGTTGATATTGGGGGCGGCCTGCATGTTGTTGTTGCACTGCACCCAATAGACGTTCAGGTCACCATCCTTCAGCTTGCGGTTCTGCAGAACCGCGTGGAAGCCCGGCTTGGGCGGAATGGTGCCTTCGGGAATGTTCCACTTGGTCTCGGTGATCTTGCGGTGTTCATCATTGGTCACCACCATGTCGGCGGGCAGGCGGTGGGCAAAAGTGCCAACCTCGCGCGCGGTGCCACAGGCCGAAGGCTGACCGGTCAGCGAGAACGGTGAGTTGCCGGGCTCGGAGATTTTGCCCACCAGCAAGTGCACGTTGTACATCAACGAGTTCACCCAGGACCCGCGTGTGTGCTGGTTGAAGCCCATGGTCCACAGGCTCATGACCTTGCGGTTCGGGTCGGCATATTCCTTGGCCAATTGCTCAAGCTGGTTCGCCGGTACGCCCGACAGCTCAGAGACGTACTCCAGCGTGTAGTCGGCGACCGAGGCGGCGTATTCCTCGAACGAGATCGGCTCCAGCTTGCCCGAGTCCGGGTTTGCCGCGGCCTGTTGCAGCGGGTTGGTCTCGCGCAGGCCGTAACCGATGTCGGTAGCGGTCTTGGTGATGTTGACGTGGTTCTTGACGAACTCTTCGTTCACCGCACCGGTCTGGATGATGTGGTTCGCGATGTAGTTCAGGATCGCCAGGTCGGTCTGCGGCTTGAAGATGATCCCATTGTCGGCCAGCTCGAACGAGCGGTGCTCGAAGGTCGACAGCACATGTACCTGCGCGCCCGCTTTGGTCAGGCGCGTATCGGTCAGGCGCGACCACAGGATCGGGTGCATCTCGGCCATGTTCGAGCCCCACAGCACGAAGGTGTCGGCATGCTCGAGGTCGTCATAGCAGCCCATCGGCTCATCAATGCCGAAGGTCCGCATGAAGCCCACCACGGCCGAGGCCATGCAGTGCCGCGCGTTCGGGTCGATGTTGTTCGTGCGGAACCCGGCCTTCATCAACTTGGCCGCGGCATAGCCTTCCCACACGGTCCACTGTCCCGAGCCGAACATGCCCACACTGGTCGGGCCTTTCTTGGCCAGCGCCTCTTTCCACTTCTCGGCCATCACGTCGAAAGCTTCGTCCCAGCTGACAGGTTCGAAGTCACCGTTCTTGTCATAGACGCCGTTAGATTTGCGCAGCAACGGGGTGGTCAGACGGTCCTTGCCGTACATGATCTTGGAGAGAAAATAGCCCTTGATGCAGTTCAGCCCCCGGTTCACCGGAGCGTCCGGGTCGCCTTGCGTGGCAACCACGCGGTCTTCCTTGGTGCCCACCAGAACCGAGCAGCCCGTGCCGCAGAACCGGCAAGGCGCCTTATCCCAGCGGATGTCGGCATTGGCGACTTGGGCGGCAGCTTGGCCAGTCGCCAGCGGGATACCGGCCGCGGACGCTGTCGCGGCGGCGGCGGTTGCTTTCAGAAATGTACGGCGAGATTCGGAAATGGTCATGACAAGGGCCTCCGGCTGGAATCTTGGCTGGGAGTTTCGGGACGCGGACGGGTCTCCGCGAGATCTTCGAAATGGTGATAAGTCAGGGTCAGTGAAACGACCCCGGGGATCTGATGCAGGTCCATGATGATCTCGGACGCTAGCCGTGTCGGCGTGTCCTCGACGACGACAACGAACCGGCTGTCGTCGGATTCGGCATGGATTTCGACCCCGTCGAACGCGGTCATCGCCGACCGTGCCGCTGAGGTCTGGTCCGGCGCGACATGCACCAGGCATCCACAGATATTCATTCACGCACCTCCACTGTGGCGGGCTGGTATCTCTCGAGGGAAACGGCACCGGTCGGGCATGCGGCCGAGCAGGCCCCGCAACCGACACATGATGCCAGGTCCAGGTTCACTTCGGCGCGGCCTCCGGTTTTCAGGCGGAATCGGATGGCCCCTTGATCGCAGCTGTCCTGGCACACCCGGCAACTGACTCCATTTGCCGAAAGGCAGGTGTCGGACACTTTCGCGCGCCACGGCCACTCGGCGAACCGGTCCAGGCTCAATGCGTCGGTCTTGCAGGCAACCGCGCAGTCTCCACAAAAGGTGCAGCCACCCTGCTGCGGCTGAAACACCGGCAAGCCCGCGTCGTCCATCGCCAAAACATCCTCGGGGCAAACCGAGACACAGTCGCCGCATCGAGTGCAGAGATCGTGGAAGTTTTCGCGCGCCGCTCCTGGCGGCCGCTTCACGCTGTCGTCTTCGCGAGGCAGGCGTCCTGTCAGGAACGCGCGCCTGCTGGCTACTGCAGACATGTGCCGCCCACCTGTTCTAGAAACATTTGTGGTACTCCGTTCATGCTGCGTGGATAGCGGATACGAGTCAACTCTGACTTGATCTTGATCAGATTTGCTCATGGATTGAGCAAACGAATCCTTCCTGAAATCCAACTCTGGAAAGGCGCGGCACAAAGCTGATCCGAAAACCGGAAACGGCGGATTGCGCAGTCATAATCGAATATTACTATAAAAAATGCAGACTCGACCCGGTGGTCTGTACTAGGCTGCCTGCGGGTGGATACTTCTGAGGGCACCAATGTCTGGCGACCTAAGGGAATGGCTGAGCGCCCTTGGGTTGTCCGATTACACCCAAGCGTTCGCGGAAAACAAAATCGACTTTGCAATTCTTCCTGAACTTACGGGCGAGGATTTGCGCGAGATCGGAGTGACTGCCGTCGGCGACCGTCGTCGGTTGCTGCGCGCGATATCCGAGTTGGACGTCCCGGAAACCGTCGGCGCGTTTGAACCCGAGGTTGAACTGGAACCGGCAAAACGTCAGGTTACGGTTCTGTTCGCGGACCTGACCGGCTTTACCAAATTGTCCAGCGAACACGACGCCGAAGACATGCACGCGCTGCTGAATGCATTCTTCGGCAAGGTCGACCGCGCCGTCGAGAAATTTGGAGGCCGGATCGACAAGCATATCGGAGACGCCGTCATGGCGGTGTTCGGGGCGCCGATCTCGCACACCAATGACACCGAACGGGCGGCCCGCGCCGCGCTGGAGATTCACGCCGCGCTGCCCACACTTGACCCGCCCCTGTCGTGCCATATCGGCATCGCCTCGGGGCAGGTCATCGCCAGCACCACCGGAAGCGAGGCCCATACCGAATACACCGTGACCGGGGACGGCGTGAATCTAGCGTCCCGCCTGACCGACATTTCTGCGCCGGGTCAGACGCTGGTGTCGGATGACATCCAGCGCGCGCTTGGCCCACTGTTCGTCGGCGAGGCGATCGGCACCAAGGCAATCAAGGGCCTTAACAAGGAGGTCGGAATCTGGCGTCTGGACCGTCTGGCCCGGAACATTCGCACGCGGCGCCACAAATTCATCGGGCGGGAACGCGAGATGTCGCTGTTCTCGGCAACATTCGACCGGTGCCAGCGCCATGGAAAGGGTGAGGTTCACATCATTCTTGGCGAACCCGGTATCGGCAAGACCCACTTTTCGGAACAGGTGGCCGAGCTGGCCGCAAACCGGTCCTATTCGATCCACGGGGGCGTGGTGATGGATTTCGGCACACGCGAAGGGCATTCGGCCATCCAGTCCATCGCCCGCAGCCTTCTGGGGCTCGACCCGACCGACGACTCCGATGCCAGCACCGCAGCCGCTCATGACGCGATCAGCCGGAGGTGGATCAACCCCGCCAGCTCAGCCCATCTGAGCGCCCTGCTCGAACTTGAACAGGATCCCGGGCTGGCCGAAGTCTATGCCGCGATGGACAACGCCGCACGCATGCGGGGTCGGCGACAGGTCATCGACGAACTGCTGCAGGCCCGCAGCCGCGAGGCCCCCCTTCTGCTCCAGGTCGAGGACATCCATTGGGCGCCACCGGACATTCTGACCATGTGCTCTTACATGGCCGCCGCGACGCGGGACCTGCCTTGCGTTCTGATGATGACCAGCCGGGTCGAAGGCGACCCGATCGATCGGGAATGGCAGATGGGAACGGACGGTGCGCTGGTGTCCAAGCTTGAGCTTTCGCCGATGGGCGACGAACAGGCGCGGAAACTGGTCGAAGAATTCACCGCCATCGACCCCGAGCTGTTGGAAACCTGCGTGCAACGCGCCGGAGGCAATCCGCTGTTTCTCGAGCAACTGCTGCGCAATATCGACGGCCTGACCCGCGACACCGTCCCCGGCAGCATCCAAGGCATCGTGCAATCCCGTCTGGACGGGTTGGATCGTCGAAGCAGAACGGCGATTCAGGCAGCATCGGTTCTGGGGCAGCGGTTCTCGCCCGAAGTTCTGAACTATCTGCTGGGTGAAGGCCATCTGGACACGTCCGACCTGATCCGCTCGGCCCTGATCCGCGAGGCCGGGGCAGATCTGATGTTTGCGCATGCTCTGATCCGCGACGGATCCTATGCGACACTGGTCAAGTCCGAGCGCGCCCGACTGCACCGGCAGGCAGCAAGCTGGTACGAGGGCAAGGACGCCACCTTGCGCGCCCAACACCTGGACCGTGCCGACGCCTCAAACGCAGCCGAAGCCTATCTGGAGGCCGCCGAAAACCTGATCCAGGCCTTCCAGTTTGACGAGGCCAGCCCGCTGATCGAACGCGCGCTCGAGCTTTCGGCGCCGCCGGGTATCCGGTTTGACCTGATGTGTGCCCGCGCGGAAACCCATCGACTTCAGGGCCTGTCGGACGAGGCCCTGAGCGAGTTCAACGAAGCCGCTGCCTTGGCCGAGACTGACGCGCAGATTTGCCGCGTTCATATCGGTCTTGCACAAGCCGCACGCCAGGCCAGCCTGTACCAGGATGCGCTGCACAGCCTCAACATCGCCGAGGCCGCCGCTGAACGTATCGGATCGGAACGGGATCTGGCCCAGATCAGCTATGTTCGCGGAAACATCTATTTCCCATTGGGACGAGTCGCGGATGCTCTGCAAAGCAACGAAAAAGCACTGACGCTGGCGCGCAAACTGGAATCCGTCCGGCTGGAGGTCGGCGCCCTCAGCGGCTTTGGCGATGCGAATTTCATGAATGCCGCCATGCGCACCGCCGCAGGGTTCTACACTCAGGCCGTCGAAAGAGCGCGGGACAAAGGACTGGTCCGGGACCTGGCCGCCAACCTTCACAATCTCAGTGTCGCCCGCAGTTACTCAGGTGACGTGGAGCAAGGTCGGGCCGACGCGCAGGAAGCCATCGAAATCTCGCAGAAATACTTTGCCTTCGTGCCGGAATGTGTCGCGCAGACCTGCCTGGGCGTCGCGTGCACCTTTCAGGATGACATGGACGGTGCGCTGCAGGCCTTCATCCAATCCGCCGATATCGCCCAGCGCGTCGGTGCCAAGCGACTCGAGGCTCAGGCTCTGGAACACTTAGCGCGGGCGCAGGTTTATGCCGGGCAAAGGCACGAGGCTGAACAGGTGGGGCGGCGCGCCGTGGAAATCGCGTTGGAACATGGCCGCAACTTTGTCGGCCCCAAGGCGCTGTCGGCATTGGCCTTGGCTCTGGACGATCCGGATGCCCAGGATGATCTGTTGGATCAGGGCGTTCGGATACTGGGCGAAGGCTGCGTTGGGCATAGCCACCTGCATTTCTACGCAGATGCCTGCGCCGTGATGCTGGCCCGCCAGAATTGGGACCGCGCGATCCGCTTTGCCGACGCCTTGTCTGAGTTCACCGCCTCGGAGCCGCTGCCGATGGCCGATCTGTCCATCCGTCACACCCGTCTTCTTGCTGCGACCGGGCAACAGGGCCTCGCCCTGTCTGACCACGCCGAGTTTCCAGAACTTCGATCACAGTTCGATGATCTGGGCGTGGTGCGGTCGCTGATGGGGCATCTGGATTCCCCGGTGGCCGGGATGGCCGGTCAACCGACGGCATGAGCCGCATGACGATGGAACAACAGGAAGAAACAGGGCGCGGAATGACGGTCGAGAAAAAGGTCTGGGGCCTGTCAGGCCTCGTGTCGCTGATACTGACGGCCGTATTGTTCTACCTTTGGGCATCGCTGAACCATTTCGAGCAGGACCCGACCCAATTGCCGGATCAAGCCTCGGTCGATACCTATCTGGACTCGCTGGAGAACGCGCCGGATTATCGGGTCAGGACGGGAATATTCCTCAAATCCTTCAGCTTCGTCGACGCAAGCGATGTCCACGTCACTGGCTATGTCTGGCAGCACTATCAAACCGGCATCCATGACGCGATCAAGCCCGAACCCGGTCAGGCCGGGTTCCTTCTGCCCGAGTCCGTGGATGTCGGGAGCGGCCTTATCGAAGAAGCCTACCGGATGCCAGAACCCGGTGGCGAAGTGATCGGCTGGTACTTTGAGCAGACCCTGCGCCAGTCCTTCGACTACACCAGCTATCCTTTCGACCACAAAACCGTCTGGGTGCGGTTCTGGCCGGGCCGGTTTGACGTGAACGTCGCCTTGGTTCCCGACTTCGACGCCTATCCCGCGACTGGGCCAAAGGACATTTTCGGGATCGACAACCGCATCGTCATGGGCACTTGGGAGCGCGAAAACACCTATTTTGACTACAAGCTGTCCGATTTGGACACGACGCTGGGCATCAACCAGAACGAGTTTCAGACCAGACTGCCCGAACTGCACTACAACTTTGTCATCAAACGCAACTTTGCGAACGCCTTCGTTGTGCATATGATCCCATTGATCGTGGTCACGATGCTTCTGTTCGGCGCCGTAATGACGGTGACGCGGAAGCCGAACCTGGTCGAACGGCACGATTTCAGCACCTCAAGCGTGATCGGAACCTGCTCGGTCCTGTTCTTCGTGATCCTGCTGGCCCATGTGCAATTGCGCGAAGGTTTTGCCGGGTCACCGGTGATCTACATGGAGTCCTTCTTTTTCTTGATGTATTTCATGCTGCTTGTAGTCTCGGTGAACACCTATCTGTTCGTCTCCGAGTCCGCACCGTCGCTGCGCTTGATCCACTATCGTGACAACCTGATTCCAAAGGCCGCGTTCTGGCCTTTTGTCCTGAGCTGCATGATCGCGATCACGGCCTACAACCTCAGCCTCAAGTCACCTCCGCCAACGGATGCGCCCGAAGCCATCACGCATCAGGACGGCTAGTGGCCGCCTCATACCCGGGCTTGAGCGTCCCGGTGGCCATGTCGATCGAGTATTCGTCGACCAACTCGGACGCACCGCTTTCCAGTTCGGCAAGATATTTTTCCGGATTGGCGATGACGTAGACATAGGCGGGTTTTTTCACCCCATCCATCAGGACATTGATCCGCCTGCGGACATAGACATTGTCAGCCGCGGCCGGTCCGTGAAAACCCTCGAGCTTGTCGAGTTCCTTCAACCCGCCCGAGGTTACCCGGTAGACCTCGCCCTTGATCGGACGGCCAGTGCCCTTGCGATCCACCAGTGTTGCCATGCGGTGCAAATAGGCACAGTTCGGGTTGTCGCAAAACGGCTCTTTCGGAACGATCAGGGGCATGGGCTGCCGAGTGACCGCCTGTCCAACGAAATCATCCAGAACGTCCGCATGAGCGTCGTGGTTTGGGAATCCTTTCTTGAGCGATCCGTAGGTGAAATAAAGGTAGGTCTTTTCGCGTTCATCGATCAGGTTGTCTTCGTCTTCCACCTCTTCCGGTTCCGACAGGGCGTGCGTGTTGGCCCATTCGTCCAACATCGCGCGGATCTCGTCCGACACCCTGATGCCCCTGGACCGCGCCGGATCCTGCAGAAAGTGGATCAGAAGGCTTGCATCGATGCTCTCCGCCGCCAGCAGGGTTTCGACCATCTCGGCCGAGTTGTTCATCACGGCGACATGCAGGCTGGTAAATCCGTGGTCATTGACCGCGTTCACGTTGATACCTCTTGCGATGAGGGCTTTGGCAGCCTCGATGTCCGGTTTTCCCAGGTCTTGCCCGTTCTCGGTCAACTCCCCCTCGCCGCCCGCCGCATAGTGCAGCAGCGTGTCGCCATTATGGTCATCGACAATGTCGATACCGGCGACCCCATCATCTATGGCCTGAAACACCGGCTCCCATTGGGCGAAGTCATCCGAGGCCGCAGCATCCTGCGCCCATTTGCAGATATTGTGTTCGTGGTTTTCCAGCTCTTCGAAGGCTTCTTCCAACACCTCCATGATCTGGTCGGGCGTGGCCATCATGCCGATGCCCATCATCCCGTTCGACAAGCGCCCCTTGCGGGGACCCACAAGATCAATCCCCAGATCGCGCAGCTTTTCGACGTTGTTCTGGGTGGTGACGTTGTTCCACATGTTGGTGTTGCAAGCCGGGCAAAGGATCGCCGGCTTGTTGCGGTACTGCCAGGCCACAAAAACCGAGGTCAGCAGGTTGTCGGCAATGCCGTTGGCGATCTTGCCCATCGTGTTGCAGGTGACCGGCGCGACAATGACGCAATCGGCCCAGTCGCAAAGGGCCAGATGCGACGCGCGCAAGGGCATCCCGAACTCGGTATAGCGAAAGTTCCACTCGTCATCGTCGCGGTAGTAGTCATTGTGGGTGATGTAGTCGTCGACCGTCTTGGTTTTCTTCCCCGTCTTTTCCGCCTTGCGGGCCTCGCTGGCCTTGTCGGTCCCGATATCGCGAAAGAACTTTTCGGCCGAAACCGAAGGGATCAGTTTCACGTTGTGACCTGCCTCGGTGATCCGGGCGACCAACTGAGGCACCTTGTCCGCAGCCGACGAGCCGCAGGCGCACAACAGAACGTTCCGGCGACCGTTTGGCGGGGCCGTCAACCCGCCCTTGGGATATCCGAAGATGTTCTTGTCGAGACTCGGCGACTCGTGGCGCAGCAAGACAGGCAGACCGGCTTTCTTCATGTCTTCCTGCAGGCCGCCATCCAGGATCATATCAACGATATCGCTGCGCTTGCCCAGGCATTTCCCATGGAAGAAGAGATACGGCACCTTTTCCTTGCCGCTTTCCGCCACCAGTTGCCGGCGCATTTTCATGGCGTTGGCCCCGTGTCCGGCGACATCGACCAGTTTCAGACCGGTCGCGCCGATATTGGCCAGAATGTTCTTCAGCATGTTCGACCACGGGTCCTCATCCTCGTAGAACAGAACCAGCGGGTTTTCCCGGACGATCCGCGCCACGTCGCTGGGGTCTTCCGGGGGCTGGGTCTCTTCGATCACCAGCATGGCCGGGCTTTTCAGGTCGCGCAGCCCTCGAAAGATATGCCCGCGCGGCGCCTGCCAGACCTGCGAAGTCGCCGGGCTCATATCGACGACCGTGACAAGGTCGGCCTTTTCGTCATAGGCCACGCACAAGCACCAGAACTCTTCCAGCAGCGCCGTCTCGCGGAACACGTTTTCGGGCGGCCGGATCACCTCGAACCCCAACACGCGGTTGAAGTCGATGTTGATCATTAGGTGGCGCCCCTCATGTTCGTTCAGACTGCGCAGCTGATCCTGGAACCAGTCTTGCGGCGACCTTTTGTCCTTCCCGGGTCGCTCGGCATAACTGCGGAACGTGCTGCCGATATGCACCTCGGACGTTCCAGCCAGATACCGCTGGGCCATCTCGCTCATCTTCTTGGCGGTCGAAACCCGGCTCAGCGCCTCGGTGTACGAGGTCTGGGTCGCAATCAGCAGCTTGTCTTCGGTGACCTGGACATCGCCCAAAATCTGTAGGCTTTCGGCCAGAACGCCCAGGCTGTTCATGTTCGGGCTGGCCCGCCGGAACAGGTTGCGGCGCTTCTTGGGGTCTCGGGCCAGATACCGGGTGCTGTCCACATAGTTGCAGTCCTGCCGGAAGGTCTGCAACGTGGTCTTGACCGCCTCGCGCGCCGAAAACCGCAGCAGACCGCGCGCCCGCATCGAGGTGCCGTCGCGGTCGGACATGGCTGCGTACAGGCGGTCGATCGTGGTGACCCACAGCTTGCCGTATTTTTCGGGATGCACATCCATCATGTGCACCAACCCGGTGCTGGGGTTGCACTTGGCGATCACCGCGAAATGGCCGCCGGGCATGGTGGGCTTGCCATGCGCGACCCCAACCTGAAAATTCGCCACCAGAATGTCGTTGTCTCCGCCCAGACGATTGGACTCGTCAATCGCCTCAAGCAGCAGTGGCACCGAGGTCGTTGCCTCGTCCATGAAATAGGCCTGGACCTGCACAAGGTCGCGCAGACCCTGCGAATGAATATAGGTGCAGGCCACGTCGAACAGTTCACCCAGCGAGATGCCGTCATTGACGACAAAGCTGGTGGGCAGTTCGCAGACCCGGAAGATGTCGTTCACCTCGCAGCTGAAGCCCAGCGCCGACATGCTCAGCGCGGCCGCGGTCACGCTGCAGCAGTTGATCGGCTGCTGGAAATTCTGAAGATGCACGCTGACCAGATCGCCGAACAGAGTGGCGTAGCATTCGCGTCGAATTTCCGCGGGAATATCCAGCCACTCGTTACTGGCCAGAAAGGCCAGCCGAGTGCCGGGCAAGGCCACGGCCTGCAGGCTGACCGGTATGTCGCGGATCTCCAGATGCTCTTCGTAGAAATAGTCCCCCGTATCGGCGGTCGCCAGATCAACGTCGTTCTGGCGCAGCTTCACGATGCCATCCAAAACCACATACATCCCGCGCGGCGGCAGAACCGTGTCCTCAAGAACTTCGACCAGATCGAAATGCTGCCTGAGCCGCTCGGTGCTCTGCCGCACCTTTTCGCCGGGCAGAACGGCGAATATCTTCTCCCAATCGGCAGATGTGGCTTCAATCGGTTTTGAATTGGAAATCGTTTGTGTGGTCACGGCCAGTTCCTCCCCCAAAAAGTCAGTGGCGCAATGGTTTCGTATTTCGTGGTCACTTTCCTGAAATCAGCATTTGTACTTTGCAGTCTCCCCCGCCGGACAAACGGCAGACCGCCCGACGCGTGGCGCCATTCAATGCTGGCTCCACCCCTCAATTTGCGCAGGCAATACGAGCGATACCTTCACACTTAGTACAGATTTGCAGAAAAATCACTGGAATTGTGGGGTTTACCCAGCTTCGCAACCTGATGCACCGCTGGGGCAGAGCGGCCTTGATTGATCGGGTGATAGACGCCAACGTGCAAGCAACCCGCCAGACCCGCGGCCGGTTCAAAGCAATGGAGCCCCCAATGTCAAAACATGGATATGAATCCGGCCGCCTGAATCTGCCGTTCGTCGGCATCGCCACATTCGGCAAGAAGCCATATGTGCAGGATTGGGACCGGATCGATGCCGATGTCGCCATCCTGGGCGCCCCGTTCGACTTCGGCTGCCAATACCGGTCCGGAGCCCGGTTTGGCCCGCGTGCGGTGCGCGAGGCGTCCACTCTGTTCAGCTTTGGTCATGCAGGTGCTTATGATCACGAGGACGATGCCACCTACTTGGGCGAAGAGGTGCGCATCGTCGATCTGGGGGATGCCGACATCATCCACACCAAGACCGAAGCCAGCCACGCGAATATCGAATACGGGGTGCGCAAGATCCTTGAGGCCGGCGCTCTGCCCGTGACGATCGGTGGTGACCATTCCGTCAACATTCCCTGCATCAACGCCTTTGATCAGGACTGCGCCCGAAACGGTCCCATTCACGTGGTCCAGATCGACGCGCATCTGGATTTCGTGGACGAGCGTCATGGCGTTACGGCGGGCCATGGAAACCCGATGCGGCGGGCGATCGAGAAGGACTATGTCTTGGGTATGACCCAGCTGGGCATCCGCAATGTCTCATCGACGGCGAAAGAAGGTTACGAGGATGCACGCGCGCGCGGCTCCGACATCTTGTCGGTACGGCAGGTCCGCAAGCTGGGGACCGAAGGAGTGTTGGACCGCATCCCCTCGGGCGTCCGATACTACGTGACCATCGACATTGACGCGTTTTGCCCATCCATTGCACCGGGCACCGGAACACCAAGCCACGGCGGTTTTTTGTACTACGACGTTCTGGAAATCCTGCAGGCCCTTGCCCGGAAAGGGCAGGTCGCTGGCATCGACCTTGTCGAAGTTGCCCCGGCCTATGACCCGACCGAAAGCACGCAGATCCTTGCCGCGCAACTGTTGCTGAACTTCATCGGCTTCATCTTTCACCACAAGGAATGAAAGAAACCCCGGTCACATCAACTCGGAGAGATCAACCAACGGGGTCTCTCGTGTGACCGCAACGGCGTGACTACCACCCGGTGACTGAACCCGCACGTCCACACGTTCAGCCTGCGAAAACCGATCGAAGTAATCAAATCTCATTTCACCAAGCGCCTGAAGGTTGCTGCACCTGACCGTATATTCGGCCTGAAATTCGGGCCGGTGATCGTCAGCCCCCAAGGCCGACCCGGCTTCGCCGCCGACCAGCGCCACGTTCGCCGTGGCCGTGGCACAACCCGCCTCGGCAGTGACCGCGAACAAGGTCATGGGCTGCGACAAGTCCGAAATCGCGACCGCGACCTTCGCCTTTTCCTCTGCGCTCGAAGCGGGAAGTTCAAAGCCAACGATTTCAGACGCAGGAACAGACAGGGACAGCGTGTACCCCGAATCCAAAAACGCGATCTCCAGTGCTGCGGGTTTTGGCGCCCCTTCCTGCTGCGCGTCCAACGCAAGGGGAAACACGCAAAGGGCAAACGCCAAGGATCTCATCACGCAACCACCACTAACTCAAGAATCACACCATCATTGTATCTGCACGCCTTCCGCAGGCAACGGCGCGCAACCCCGTCTGACCCCGCTGGAAATGGCTAGGCAGATCCAGAGAACCCATCCAGCCAAACCGTATTTGGCCAAAACAACGGCGTGTTTCACAATTAATTCCCGACTTAAAGACTCGGGTTGACATAACTTACAATTTCACTCAGTTAATATTCATCTCAGCACCCGCACCGGGTGCTCTTGCCCATTCATTTCGACAGGAAGGCCTGAACTTCATGACCCGCGTATTTTCGACGACCAGCCTGGCAGCCTTGCTGATGGCAACGGCGGCAGCCGCCGGCGACGCCCCCGCCAAGGTCGACATTCTGGAAACCTATGCTGACATTGCCGAAGCAAAATATGATGACAGCCTGCGTGCTGCCCGCAACTTGCAGGCCGCCGTTGCCGCGCTGGTTGACCAGCCTTCTGCTGAAAATCTGACCGCCGCACGCCAGGCCTGGGTTGCGGCGCGTGTTCCGTATCAACAAACCGAGGTCTATCGCTTCGGCAATCCCATCGTCGACGAATGGGAAGGCAAGGTGAATGCGTGGCCTCTGGACGAGGGTCTGATCGACTATGTGGATGCGGCTTATGGCGGCGTGACGGACGAAAACGAGCTTGCAGTTCTGAACGTGATTGCCTCGCCTAGCTTTGAGCTGTCTGGCCAGCCGGTCGACGCGACCGAGATCACGCCCGAGCTGCTGTCTGAGACCCTGCACGAGGCCGACGGGATCGAGGCCAATGTGGCAACGGGTTTTCACGCCATCGAGTTCCTGCTGTGGGGCCAGGATCTGAACGTTCACGGCGAGGGCGCCGGCAACCGTCCGTGGACGGACTATGCACAGGACAAGTCCTGCACCGGCGGCAACTGCGATCGCCGGGCCCAGTATCTGGTGGCCGCGACCGACCTGCTGGTCTCGGACCTGGAATGGATGGCCGCGCAATGGCAGGACGACGGTGCCGCGCGGGCGGCCCTGACCGACGACGCCGACTCGGGCATCAGTGCAATTCTGACGGGCATGGGATCCCTGTCCTATGGCGAACAGGCCGGTGAGCGCATGCGCCTTGGACTGATGCTGAACGACCCGGAAGAAGAGCATGACTGTTTCTCAGACAACACGCACAACAGCCATTACTATGACGGGTTGGGGATTCAGAACGTCTATCTGGGTCGGTATGTCCGGATTGACGGTACTCCGGTTTCGGGTCCGTCCCTGTCGGATTTGGTTGCGGCCTCGGACCCGGCTCTGGACACCGAGATGAAGACCAAGCTGGCCAACACAATGTACGCGCTAGGCCAGATCAAAACCGCAGCCGAGGCCGGATTAGCCTACGATCAGATGCTCGAGCGCGGGAACGTCGGTGGCGAAACGCTGATCATGGGCGGTGTCGAAGGTCTGATCGATCAGACCAAGACGATCGAACGTATCGTGTCCGTGCTGGGCTTGGGCAATGTCGCATTCGAAGGGTCCGACAGCCTCGACAACCCCGACGCCGTTTTCCACTGATGAACCAAAGCAGCCGGGCGCAGCGACCGCTTGCGCCCGACCCTGCGACAAGCTGTGTCTGGACCCGAAGCAAATACCCTACTATTTGACTAGGAATTACGAAAGGCCGAGTCGCCATGATCGTCTGCCACTGCACCAACATCACGGATCACGAGATCCGCGCGGCAATCGACTGGATGCGCGCGGCAGATCCTCAAACCATCATCACGCCGGGCAAGATTTACCATGCTTTGGGAAAATCGGCGGATTGTGGCGGGTGTATGCCGCTGTTTCTGGACACGATGCGCGCAACCGATAACCTCGAAGTACCCATGCAACTCCGCGCCCTGCGCGTGGATGATACACAGGAGAGTGCAGATGAAGGGCGACCCCAAAGTCATCGAATACTTAAACAAGTCCCTGCGGCATGAATTGACCGCAGTCAGCCAGTACTGGCTGCATTACCGCCTGCAGGAGGACTGGGGCCTGGGCCACATGGCCAAGAAAAGCCGCGAGGAAAGCATCGAAGAGATGCAGCACGCGGACAAGCTGATCGAGCGGATCATCTTCCTCGGCGGCCACCCCAACCTGCAAAAGCTCGACCCGCTGCGCATCGGCCAGACGCCCAAGGAAACCCTGGAATGCGACCTGGCGGCCGAGATCGACGCCCGGGCCCTGTACAAGGAAGCGCGCGAATACTGCCAACAGGCCGGCGACTTCGTGTCGATGGCGCTGTTCGAACAACTGATGGCCGATGAAGAAGGCCATATCGATTTCCTCGAAACCCAGCTCGATCTGTACGAAAGACTCGGCGAAGCAAATTATGCGCAACTCAATGCATCGAAAATGGACGAGGCCGAATAAGACGGGCCTCTTCGTGGTGGCCGTTTTTGCGGCCACCCCTTCCCTGTCTCAGGATCTGCGGGACAGTCATTTGAACCCCCTCCCCCGAACCGACGCTGAACGGGCACGGATCGCCACAGTCACCGCAGCGCCGTCGGATTTCACGCAGCCCCAGCGCTATGAGGACCTGCCGGCAGGCGCCGCGACGGTGCGCGCCCGGACCGATGCGGATGCGTTCTCGCAACCCTCGGCCAACCTGAGCTTTGAGCAGGAGCTGGATTTCAAGGTCGGCAACGGGCTGTTCAAGAAGGTCTGGGTGTCGTCTCCGTCCTCGACTCTGGCCTCGGATGGGCTGGGGCCGCTGTTCAATGCCCGGTCGTGCCAGCGCTGTCACATCAAGGACGGGCGTGGCCACACCCCGGCCGGACCCGAAGACAACGCCATTTCGATGTTCCTGCGCGTTTCCATCCCCGGAACGCCTGCGGACGCGCCGGAAGGGATCGAAGGGTATCTCGCTACCCTGCCCGAACCCACCTATGGCGGCCAGATGCAGGATTTCGCCCTGCCCGGCCACCAGGCCGAATACCGGCTGGACATCACCTACGAGGAAATCCCGGTGGAACTGTCCGACGGCGAAACCGTGTCGCTGCGCAAGCCCACCTACAGAGCGGCCGATCTGGGCTATGGGCCGTTGCACCCGGACGCGATGCTCAGCCCACGCGTGGCGCCGCAGATGATCGGTCTGGGCCTGCTCGAGGCGATCCCGGCCGAGGACATCCTGGCCAAGGCCGACCCCGACGACGCCGATGGGGACGGGATCTCGGGGCGGCCCAACATCGTGTGGTCGACGGAATTCGGCGAACCCATGCTGGGCCGGTTCGGGCTGAAGGCGGGCATGCCGACGATCATGGAGCAGTCGGCCGCGGCCTTCGCCGGCGATATCGGCATTTCCAGCCCGCTCTACCCCGCGCCATTTGGCGACTGCACCCCGGCCCAGGCCGATTGCCAGACCGCCCCGCATGGTGACGGCGACGAACGCGGCTTCGAGATCGACCAGCAGGGCATGGATCTGGTGGCCTTCTACAGCCGCAACCTGGGCGTTCCCGCCCGGCGCGATGTGGATGACCCGCAGGTTCTGCGCGGGAAAGAGGTGTTCCACACCATTGGCTGCGCGTCCTGTCACACGCCCGCTTTCGTCACCCACCGCCTGCCCGACCGGCCCGAGCACAGTTTCCAGCTGATCTGGCCATACACGGACCTGCTGCTGCACGACATGGGCGAGGGACTGGCCGACAACCGCCCCGAGGCCCGCGCCACAGGCCGCGAATGGCGCACCGCGCCACTATGGGGCATCGGCCTGACCAAACGGGTCTCGGAGCACACTCAGTTCCTGCATGACGGCCGCGCGCGCTCGCTTCTCGAAGCGGTCCTGTGGCACGGCGGCGAGGCCCGGGCCGCGCGCGATGCGGTCGTTTCCATGCCCAAGCCAGATAGAGATGCATTGATCCGGTTCCTGGAGAGTCTCTGACCTATGCGCCTGATTTCCCTGATACTCTCCATACTGATCCCCATCTGCGCCACAGCGCAAAGCCGCGATGAGATCCTGACCGACGTGACCCAAGCCCATATCCTGCCGCGTTTCGATCACCTTGTCGAAGCGACGGCTGCGCTGGATGCCACTGCTCGCGCGGACTGCGCGCCGGGGTCCGCCGATCTGCGCGCGGCCTATCACGCTGCCTTCGACGCCTGGATATCCGCCAGCCATCTGCGGTTCGGCCCGACCGAGGTCGGAGACCGTGCCTTTGCCCTGGCCTTTTGGCCCGACAGCAAAGGGTTCACGCCCAAGGCGCTGTCGGCGATGATCGCGGCCGAAGACCCGGCCATTGCCGACCCCGATGCCTTTGCCGAAACCTCGATCGCGGGGCGCGGCTTCCTCGCGCTCGAGAGGATGCTGTACGACCCGGCCTTTGCCGATCAGGGCGATGCGGCCTATCGCTGCGGGTTGATCCGCGCCATCGCCGCCGACATCCACCGCACCGCCCGGGCCATCGACCGGGACTGGCACGGCTATGCCCGCATCCTTACCCAACCCGGGCCGGACAGCCCCTATCGGTCCGCCGATGAAGCCCTGCAGGAGCTCTACAAGGCCCTGACCACTGGGCTCGAATTCACGGCCGATACGCGTCTGGGCCGCCCGATGGGCAGTTTCGACCGCCCCCGCCCCAACCGGGCCGAGGCCCGCCGGTCGCTGCGGTCGCTGCGGCATGTGGAACTGTCGCTGGTGGCGCTGCGCGATCTGGCGGCGCGGCTGGCGGCCGACCACCCGCAGATTGCCGCCGCGCTGGACGATGCCTTTGCCCGCAGCATCGCCCGGGCGCAGGCGCTGGACGATCCCGCGCTGGCTGGCGTGGCCGAGCCACAGGGGCGGCTGCGGATCGAGGCGTTGCAGCAGTCGATCAACGACATCCGCAGCTTGGCCGCCGCGCAGTTGGGTCCGACCCTGGGCATCAGCGCCGGGTTCAATTCATTGGACGGAGATTGACCGATGACCAGCCGCCGAGGATTTCTGGCCGGTTTGGCAGCGGCCACTCTTGCCCCCCTGCCGGGCTGGGCTGCGGTCGGTTCGCCCGATTTCCTGTCGGCTGCGCTGTTCGACGACGGGTCGTACCGCCTGGTCGGGTTGACCAGTTCGGGGGATGTGCGGTTCTCGGTCCCCCTGCCCGGCCGCGGGCATGCCGCCGCCGCCCATCCTCATCTGGCGCGGGCCGTTGCATTCGCGCGCCGTCCGGGGCGATTTGCGCTGGTGATCGATTGCGCGACCGGGGACCAGCTGGCCCGGCTCGACGCGCCGGACGGGCGTCATTTTTATGGCCACGGCGCGTTTTCGCCCGACGGCCGCCGGTTGTTCACCACCGAAAACGACTATGAGGCTGGCACCGGGGTCATCGGCGTCTGGGACGCGGCCGAGGGCTATGCCCGAATGGGCGAGTTTTCTTCGGCGGGGGTCGGCCCCCATGACGTAGTGTTGATGCCCGACGGTAAATCTCTTGCCATTGCCAACGGCGGCATCGGAACCCATCCGGACACAGGGCGCACCAAGCTGAACCTGCCGACCATGCGCCCGAACCTGACCTATGTCAGCCTCGACGGATCGGTTCTGGAACAGGTCGAGCTGCCCGCGGCGCTGCACAAAAACTCGATCCGGCACCTGGCCGTTCGCGCGGATGGCCTGCTGGCCTTTGCGATGCAGTGGCAGGGCGACCTGTCCCACAAGCCGGCCCTGCTGGGGCTGCATCGGCGGGGTGGCCGTTACCACCTTCTGTCCGCGACGGATGACATTCAGGCGACGCTGGCCGGCTATGCAGGCAGTGTCGCCTTTTCCGCCGAGGGGCGGCAGGTCGCCATCACCTGCCCACGCGGCAACGCGCTGCACGTCTTTGATGCCGAGGCAGCTCGTTTTGACAGCGCCCATTCGTTCAGCGACGTGTGCGGGTTGGGCCCCGGGCCATCCGGCTTTGTCTTTACCACCGGGCATGGCGATGTGGGGCATCTGGTTGGGTCAAACCCGGCGGTATCGCCCCATACTGGGGTCCGTTGGGACAACCATCTGGTTCCCATTCGCCCTGCGATCTGAATTGGGCTAACCTCCGATACAGATTACACTTGGAAGAATCGAACGGCTGCCGTATTGGCGGGCGAAATTTCCACGCCTGCAACGCAAGGACTGACTTGATTGAAACAAACGCCCGTCGCACCGCATTCCATCTACGGGGTTGAAAAATGGGGCAAGGGTCTCATCGAGGTGACGGAGGACGGCGAGATCAGTCTGCGCAATCCCATGGCACCCGATGCGGCGGCTATCAGCCTGCCCGGTATTCTGCACGACCTTGATCAGCGCGGGATCAAGGCGCCGATGATCCTGCGCATCAGCTCGTATCTGGAACGCGAAATCGCGCATATCAACGAAAGCTTCCGCGATGCGATTGCGCGTACCGGCTACAAGGGGTCCTATCGCGGCGTGTTCCCGATCAAGGTGAACCAGCAGGCGCAGGTCGTCGACCGGATCGTCGAGTTCGGCAAGCAATACAATTACGGGCTCGAGGCCGGATCGAAGCCCGAGCTGGTAATCGCACTGGCGCATCGTCTGGCCCCCGAGGCGCTGATCGTGTGCAACGGCGTCAAGGACGCGGAGTTCATCGAGCTGGCCATCCTCAGCCGCAAGATCGGGTTCAACACGGTCATCGTTCTGGAAAGCCCGAAAGAGGCCGACACGGTCATCGAGGTCTACAAACGGCTGGGCATCGAGCCGCTGCTGGGCGTGCGGGTGAAACTGACCAACCAGATCAGCGGCAAATGGCAGGAAAGCTCGGGGGATCGGTCGACCTTTGGCATGAACACCGATCAGCTGGTCGCGGTCGTCGACAAGCTGCGCGATGCGGGCCTGCTGCATTGCCTGAATCTGCAGCATTCGCATCTCGGCAGCCAGGTGCCCGACGTGAACGACGTGCGCCGCGCCGTGGGTGAGGCCTGCCGTTATTACACCGAACTGACCCGCGAGGGCGTGCCGCTGACGCACCTGGATCTGGGCGGCGGGATGGGCGTCGATTACACGGGCGAAAAGAAGGCGACCGAGAACTCGATCAACTACACGGTCGAGGAATACTGCGCCAATGTGGTGGAAACCGTAGCCTATGCCATGGACGAGGCCGAAGTGAACCACCCCACGCTGGTGACCGAGAGCGGCCGCGCGGTGGTGGCGACCTCGTCGATGCTGGTGTTCAACGTACTGGAAAGCACGCTTTATGACGCACCCAACGGCCCCGAGGTGGAACCCGACGACCACCACATGGTGTCCGATCTGGCGGCGGTGAACGGTTATCTCAGCCACGACCGGCTGCAGGAATGCTGGAACGACGCCACTTTCTACCGCAACGAACTGCGCGCCCTGTTCCGCCGCGGTTACGTGGACCTGCGCCAGATGGCCCGGGCCGAGCGCATCTATCTGTCGCTGATGGCGCGGATCAAGGCGCTGGCGGCCTCGGACGAGGTTGAAACCGATGTGGACGACCAGCTGGAAAAGCTGGCCGACATCTATCACTGCAACTTCTCGCTGTTCCAGTCGCTGCCCGATGTCTGGGCGATCGACCAGCTGCACCCGATCGTACCGCTGCAGATGCTGGACCAGGCCCCCGACCGCCGCGCGGTGCTGTCGGACATCACCTGCGACAGCGACGGAAAGATCGACCGGTTCATCCTGGCCGACGGCGTCGCGCCCAGCCTGCCCGTGCATTCCCTGCCGGAAGATCGCGATTATTACATGGGCGTGTTCTTCGTCGGCGCCTACCAGGAAACCCTAGGCGACCTGCACAACCTGTTCGGCGACACCAACGTGGTCACCATCGACCTGCGCCCCGATGGAGGGTTCGACCTGCTGCATGAACAAGAGGGCGACACGATCAGCGAAGTCCTGTCCTATGTCGAGTTCGACCCAAGCGACTGCATCGCTGCCTTCCGCAAGATGGTCGACGAGGCGATCTCGACCGGTACGCTCAAGGCGAATGAACGCAAAACCCTGATGACTGCCTATCGCGACAGCATCAACGGCTATACCTACTACGAATAACCCCGGCGAAAGGAGAATTTCCCATGGGCAAGACACTGGTTGTTGGCGCGGGTGGCGTCAGCCACGCCGCCGTGCACAAGATGGCGATGAATTCCGACATCTTCACCGAGATTACGCTGGCCAGCCGCACCAAGGCGAAATGCGATGCCATCGCCAAATCGGTCAAGGAGCGCACCGGGGTCGACATCAAGACTGCCGAGCTTGACGCCTACAAGGTCGCCGACACCGTCAAGCTGATCAAGGACACCGGGGCCGAGCTTCTGGTGAACCTGGCGTTGCCCTATCAGGACCTTGTGCTGATGGATGCCTGCCTCGAGGCCGGGTGCCACTATCTCGACACTGCCAATTACGAGCCCGAAGACGAGGCCAAGTTCGAATACCACTGGCAGTGGGCCTATCAGGACAAGTTCAAGCAGGCCGGCCTGACCGCCATCCTCGGCTCGGGCTTCGATCCCGGCGTGACCAGCGTCTTTGCCAAGTGGCTCAAGAAACACAAGCTAGACACGATTCGCCAGATCGACGTTCTGGACGCCAATGGCGGCCAGAACGATCAGGAATTCGCCACCAACTTCAACCCCGAGATCAACCTGCGCGAAGTGCTGGCCGACGCCCGCCACTGGGAAGGCGGCGAGTGGAAAGTGACGCCGGCCATGACCCACAAGGTCGAGTTCGACTTCCCCGGCATCGGCCCCAAGAACATGTACCTGATGTATCACGAGGAACTGGAGTCGCTCAGCACCCACTTCCCCGAGATCGAGCGCGCCCGCTTCTGGATGACCTTTGGCGATGCCTACATCACCCATGCCAAGGTGCTGGAAAACGTCGGCATGACCCGGATCGACCCGGTGATGCACGACGGCAAGGAAATCATCCCGATCCAGTTCCTGAAAACCCTGCTACCCGATCCCGGCGATCTGGGCGCCGAAACCAAGGGCAAGGCCTGCATCGGCGACATCGCCACCGGCCAGGCCAAGGACGGCTCGGGCGAAAAGACCTACTACATCTACAACATCTGCGACCACGAGGAATGCTACCGCGAGGTCGGCAGCCAGGCCGTCAGCTACACCACCGGCGTCCCCGCCATGATCGGCGCGGCGCAAGTGCTGAAGGGCAACTGGCGCGAGCCGGGCGTTTGGAACATGGAGCAGCTCGACCCGGATGATTTCATGGACATGCTGAACAAGCATGGCCTGCCTTGGCAGGTCCACGAACTCGACGGCCCGGTCGAGTTCTGAACCCTCGGGGCGGTCCGCGCGACCGCCCTGCTTCATCTGGCCCAAAATATCCCGGGGGGTCGCCATTGGTCCGAGCGACAATGGCGACAAGTCGCACCCCCGGCTTATCCACCAATCGGAGACGCCGGACATGACCCAACTGATGCAGACACAGGCCGGAGACGCCGGTGCCTTCCGCACCTTCGACCTCAATCGCGTTCCTACGCCTTGCTTCGTCGTCGACGAAAAGGCAGTGGAGCGAAACCTTGCGGTTCTGGCCGATATCGGCGAGCGGTCCGGCGCACATATTCTGTCCGCGCTCAAGGCCTTCTCCATGTTCGCTCTGGCCCCGCTGGTGCGCCAGTATATCGGCGGCACCTGCGCCAGCGGCATCCACGAGGCCCGGCTGGGCCGCGAGGAATATGGCGGCGAGGTCGCGACCTTCTGCGCGGGCTACAAGGAAACCGACATCGACGAAATCCTTGCGCTCTCAGATCACATCATCTTCAACAGCCCCGCGCAGAAAGACCGCTTTTTGGCCAAGGCACAGGCCGCCGGGCGGCAGGTCGGGCTGCGCATCAACCCCGAACATTCCGAAGGCGAGGTTGCGAAATACGACCCCTGCGCCCCGTGCTCGCGCCTCGGCACCCCGGTCAGCCAACTAGACGCCAAGGCGCTGGAGGGCGTGGATGGCCTGCACATGCACACGCTCTGCGAACAGGGGTTCGAGCCGCTGGCGCGCACATGGGCGGCGATCGAACCGAAGCTCGCGCCATTCCTAAACAGCCTGAAATGGCTGAATTTCGGCGGCGGCCACCACATCACCCGCAGCGACTATGACCGCGACGGGCTGGTGGAGTTCATCAAGGCCATCCGCGCCAAGTACGGCGTCGAGGTCTATCTGGAACCCGGCGAGGCCGTGGCGCTGGACGCGGGCATCCTGGTGGGCGAAATCCTCGACCTGCCGCACAACGGCATGGATCTGGCGATCACCGACATCTCGGCCACCTGCCACATGCCCGACGTGATCGAGGCCCCCTATCGCCCCGCTCTGATGGACGAGGCCGAAACCGGCCACACCTATCGTCTGGGCGGTCCATCCTGCCTGGCGGGAGACGTGATCGGCGACTACACCTGGGCCGAGCCGCTGCAGATCGGGCAGCGTTTTGCCTTCCTCGATCAGGCGCATTACTCGATGGTCAAGACCAACACGTTCAACGGTGTGCCTCTGCCCACCATCGCCCTGTGGAACAGCGAAACCGATGACCTGAAGATCATCAGGGAATTCGGCTACGACGACTTCAAAGAGAGGCTTTCATGAGCATTTTTCTCGACAGCGAACTGACCGAGGCCGAACGCAGCGAAGATGCCCGGTTCCGTGTAATCCCGGTACCGCTGGAGCGCACGGTCTCCTACGGTTCGGGCACGGCAGGCGGTCCCGCCGCGATCATCGCAGCCAGCAATGAACTCGAACGCATCACTGGCCATTCCGAACCCTGTGTTGATGGCATCTTCACCGAACCTTCGCTGGATTGCACCGGCCCGCTGCCGGACGTCATGGAGCGTCTGGCCCAGCGCACCGAGGCTGCGATCCACGCCGGAAAGGTGCCGGTCACGCTGGGCGGTGAACACTCGCTGAGCTATGGCGCGGTGATGGGCGTGGCCCGCGCATTGGGTCAGCCCCTCGGCATCGTGCAAATCGACGCCCATGCCGACCTGCGCAACGCCTATCAGGGCGAGAAACACAGCCACGCCTCGGTCATGCATCTGCTGGCCGAGGAAGGCGTCCGTCTGGCGCAATTCGGCGTACGCGCCTTCTCGACCGAAGAAGCCAAAAGCCGTCTGAGGAACCGTGTCTTCCATGTGGATGCCGAAGAGCTGGTTACCGGCAACATTCATGCCGTCGACCTGCCCGAGGACTTTCCCGAACTGGTCTATGTCAGCTTTGACGTCGACGGGCTGGACCCGTCATTGATGCCCGCAACCGGCACGCCGGTTCCGGGCGGGCTGGGATACTATCAGGCGCTGCATCTGGTCGAACACGCCTTGAAAGGCCGCCGCTGCGTGGGCTTCGACGTGGTCGAACTGGCCCCGGACGGCAACGCGGCGTGGGATTTCACCACGGCACAGATCGTCTATCGCCTGATGGCCTCCTGCTAGTCCTCGGCGGTTTCGTTGAGTTCCATGTGCCCCTCGCCCTTGTTCAACACGCGGCGCAGCATGGGCTCGAAGAACTCCAGCGGCCTGGTCAGATAGTCCGGGTCGAACGCCTTTTGATCGTATTCGTGACAGAAATAGCGGCAGTCCTCCCAGTAAGGGCTGTCGCGATACTTGTCGCGCGCGTTGCGGTCTCCGCCCAGGTGGTGATTGTAGTAATAGCCCTGGAACACGCAGTGATGTTTCAGGATCCAATGGGTCCGTTCGCTGACATAGGGCTTCATCATCGCTGCTGACAGCTCACCGTGGTTGTAAGGCGACAGGATGTCCCCGGTGTCATGGATCAGAGCAGCCACGACCAGTTCCTCATCCGCGCCATCCTCGTAGGCCCGCGTCGCGGCCTGCAGGCTGTGCTGATACCGGTTGACCGGATAGGGTGTCCATTCCTCGTCCAAGGACCGGATCGCGTCCAGAATCCGGTCGGGCAAAGCCGCGTTGTACGCCTCTTCATATTCCATGACGGCGTCCCAATCGGCCTTGGTGGCCTCTTCGAAACTGGTCCAGGTGGGTTTGTGGCTTTTGTCCAGCATGGCGGGTCCTTTGTCTGCGGGTCACAGCCAGACTAGTCGCGACCAACCAATAGAAAAAATGAATTGATTTTATCACAGCGATCAAAAAATAGTGCCACATGCAGATGCGTGAGCTCGAAACGTTTTTGTGCGTGGCGGAAACCGGTGGTTTTCATGCTGCGGCACGGCGGATGAATGTGACACAGACGGCTGTCAGTGCACGGATTCGCCAGCTTGAGGCCGCCACGGGCAAAACGCTGTTTTCACGTGGTGCCGGCGGTACCAGCCTCACCGACTTCGGGGCACAGTTCAAACCCTATGCCGAACAGATTCTGTCGCTTTGGTCCTTCGCCTCGCAGGACCTTCCAGCCCAAAGTCAGGGTCGTGTGGCCCTTCGCTTGGGCGCTCAGCTCAGCATCTGGGACCCGCTTCTGGTCGATCTGGCCGTCCGGTTCGAGCAGAGGTTTGGCAAACTTCTGTTGACGCTCAACTATGACCACACGCTGAACATGGCCGAGGCCGTTGCTTCGCACGTTCTGGACGTGGCTTTGACACATGAGAGGCCATCGCGGTCCGGGATTTCGTGCCAGGACTTGCCGCCTGAGCACTTGATCCTTGTCGAGACGCCCCATCTGGCTGAGTCCGGTACCGATCCTGTTTTCATCAATCTCGAACTTGGTGAAGGCTATCAGGAACATATACGCGGTCTGGCCCGGCTCTCTGCTGGGCAAACCGTGTTTCTGGGCAATTGCATGATGGCACTGCGCTATATCCTGCAACGCGGCGGGCGCGGTTTTTTCCCGCACAGCGTCGTCGCCCCGCACTTGGAGAACGGCGCGCTTCGCAAGGTCGAGGAAGCCGCACCACTAATTCTACCGGTCCACTTGGTCTCGCGCGCCGAGGATGACCACCCAAAACTGTTGGATGAATTACGCCAGTGCCTGTCAGAGCTGCGGGGCTGACCTCAGGCTGGGGATGGCGCGGGTGCGGCAGTTCTCACCCGCCGGCGAATGATCGGTCTTCCGGCGAAAGCGAGGAACACGGCCGATATTGCGAACCCGACAACGGCCGGACCATAGAGCAGCGGCCATAGCTTCGCATCCTTGATCACCACCGGAGATACGAACCCACGCACGCCTTCCAACAAGACAAGAATCGTGAATGCTGCGAATATCTGTGGCCAAAGGCCGAACCGGGAAAAACTACCCAGCATCAGAGTCGAATACCCCACCAGCGCCACGGTGATGCAGATCGCGATCCAGGAAAACCGCTGGTGCAGCTCTTCCACCAATTCCCCCAACGGGTAGCCATCCGCCGCAGCGACGGCGTCAAGATCGCCCAACAACTCGATCGTCGGAATCGCCTCAAGACTGCGGCGTCCATTGTCGGTGTTTCGGGACAGCTCCGAAATGTCGTATGATGCATCGTCGAAAAGGGTCGACGACAGGGTCTTGCCTTCCTTGTTCAACCGCAGTGCAACCCCATCCACCATCACCAGATGAACGCCGGATCCGTTGTTCACCAGATAGGCGGACGTGCTGGAGTATGTGGCGGGGTTTTCCTGATCGCGACGGTCGGACACGAACACCTCGCGCAATGTGCCATCCAGATCAATCCGACCGATATAGACGGTCACGCCCCGAGCCGGGTGCATGAACTCCCCCTCGTTGAGCAACTGCGCGGTGATGTCACCTGCCACCTCGGCCTGGCGCAATTCCAGCTGTTCTACGGAAGCGGGCCGCAGAATGACGCTGACGATCGCCATCATCAGCCCCGCCACCAGACCAAACAGCAACACCGCCCGGCCCAGCCGCCATGGGCTGGAACCGGTGGCCAGCATCACGGTCAGTTCGCTTTCCCGGCTCAGCCGGTTGGTGGCATAGACTGCGGCGGCAAAGACCGCCATCGGCATGACCGTTCGGACAAGTGTTGGCAGGGTCAGCGCCGTGAACTCCAGAAAAACCATAGCCGACTGGCCGCCACTGATGACGTGTTCGAACAGGCTGACCGAGCGGGTGATCCAGAACACGCCCACCAGAACAAGCGTGAAGAAGCCGAAAAGAACCAATAGCTGCCGCAGGAAATACCCATCAAAGCGCGACATGTGACCTCTTTCGGCTGTTTTATCCTGGCGGGACATTAGGCCATTCGCCAGTCAAGGGGAACCGCGATTGCGCCGCAGCTCACCGGCCGGCACAAGGATTTTGGTGTGCCAAAGCCACCGCAGGACCTGTGCCGCCGAGGTGGGTCCGATGCGGCTCGACCATCGCTGCAAAATATCGGGCACAGAGAGTGGGTCGCGCAGATCGGATATCAACGGCGCCAGCTCGGCCCCCGCCAGCGAGTGGACCGGGCGCGGCAAATTGGGGTGGGTCAGAATCTCAGACTGCAGAACATATGCGTCGCCTTGCACACCGCCCTGTACCAGCTTCGCCTCCGGCGACAGGCGAAGCACCTCACCCTTGGACAACTCGGCGTTCTGCAGGTCCGCAGGCGGGCGGCGAAGCCAGTCCAGCGGCTGCGCGCGCTGGCTCCAGAACGGCCCAGAGGAGACCTCGTGGTGACGTGCATAGAATGCCGCCGCCAATTCGGCGTGGGTTTCGACGCGTTCGCGCTGTCGTTCCGAATAGAATCCCAGCGCGATGTTGGTGTCGCTGGGCCGGGTCAGAATCGTGTTCGCAACCACTGCCGCCTGCATGGCCTGCGCCATAGACAGTTGCACCCCTTGCGATGACAGCGCATCGACCGAGAAACTCGCTTCGCCCACACGCAGCAGATCATCGGCGGGCGGTGTCAATTCACATTGGCTGCTGGCATCACACCGGCGCACCGGGCCCATTCGCGCCTGCTCCAGACAGCCGGCCAATAGAGTCGATCGTGCCAGAAGGTTCAGATACAGATCACGCCGGGCTGCCGGCGACAAACCAGTGCAATCCGACGGGTCAATGAAAATGCAAGCGTTGACCGTACCATCCGGCTGTGCTGCGCCCCAATACCAATGGGCATCACCAGCCTCCACGCGGGCCTGCGTGCCAAAACCCGGAGGGGCTTGCCAATAGGCATAGAGCGCCGTCAATGGCGCTGAGGCCGGGCGGAACCTCCGACCCAGTCCCGCATGCTTGCCCGCCGCATCCACCAAAAGGTCGGCGCGCAGCCGGCCTTTTCCCTGCGCCGTCAGGATCGGAACCTCCCAACCGGCGCCGGTGCGCCGTGGTCGATAGGCGCGTGCGCGTTGCAACACACGAACACCCGACTGGCGTGCAGCGTCCAGCAGGATGGCATCGAACCGGCCGCGATCCACCAGAAGGCCCGGATCGTCAACTGGCTCACCTCTCCTTTCAAACGCCCCGCCCCACATAAGGAGGGAACCCGACGATTGCAGGAATCCCGCAGCTTTCATCGCATCGTCTACACCCAGAAACCGCAGAATGGGCCAGATGGAGGAGGGAAGTGACTCGCCGATGTGTGGGCGCGGAAAGGTGGCGCGTTCCAGCAGACAGACCCGTCGCCCCAGCTGTGCCAGCCGCATCGCCGTCACGGCCCCGGCCGGACCACCGCCGATAACGCAGATCTCGGCTTCAATCTCGGCAGCCATCCGCTGCGCCCTCAGTCCGAACGGCGGGCAGCATCGCCGAAGAAATCCGGGCGGGCAGCCGACAGCCGGACATAGGCCTGCAGGCAATAATCCAGCCAACCGCGGATATAATCACATGCCGGGCGGCCACGATGAATGACCTCGTGATGGCAACCGCCACCGCACATGTACCGTGCCCAACAGGTGTTGCACGGCGATTGGTTGTGCACGTGGCGCTCGGCCAGCCAGGCTTCTCGCCGCGCATCCGGGCCGTCATGGACGTTGCCCATCGCGGCCACGTCATCCTCGACGAAGCGGTGGCAGGCGAACAGATCGCCATCCGCCGAAACCCCGAAATACCCGCCACCGGCTCCGCAAGCGTAGGGCCGGTGCGTGCCACGGTGTACCTCGTGCATTGCGGCTGCCATGTTCGAGAAGGGAAAGCGGAGGCCCTGAAGCACAGCGTCTTCGAAAGCCCGTCCGCAGCGGATCATCTGCGAAAGCAATTCGGCCATATCCTTGCTGCTCATTTCTTCGCGCCCGGTTGGCGAAGCCAGCATGGGTGAGAACCCGACCGAGTGGAAACCCAAGCCGATGAATTGGCTCAGGGTCTCAGGCAACTCGAGGTTGCGCGGTGTCACGGTGACCCGAGCACCCACCTGCATGCGATGCTGTTTGTCCAGCAACGGCTGCACCTTGCGCAGAATGGTGTCGTAGCTGCCGCGCCCACCCTGGTTGGGGCGCAGCCGGTCATGTGCCCTGCCAACGCCATCCAGACTGATGGTGACGGCAAAGGCGTGGTCTTCAAAAAACTCAGCGTCTTCCCGGCGCAGCAACGTGCCGTTCGTCGTGATCGAAAAGCCCACATCCACGTTGTTGCGTTGCGCTTGCTCAGCAGCATAAATCGTCGTTTTTCGGATCAGGTCGCGATTGATCAACGGCTCGCCTCCCAGGAAGGCCAGATTGATCCGGGTGCCGGGTTCCGAGTCCATGATCAGCCGATCGACCGAGGCTTTCGCGACCTCCCATTCCATACTGCGGGCAGGACCACCAAAGCTGCCCTGCGAGGCATAGCAATATGTGCACGCCAAGTTGCATTTCTGCGCAACCGCCAGCGACAAAGACCTGACCGACATGCGGCGCGGCGGCGCGTCGTCAATGAACGGCACACCATCAAGGCCCATCTGCGACAGAAACTCTCGCTGTCCTTCGGCGGCCATACGGGCGAAGTGATCCGCCGTTCCGTCGGGCACGTCGAACACGCGCGAGCCATCTACGGCCAGCATGTGCTCGCCCAAGGTCGTTTCGAAAAAATGCACCTCGGCAGATGGGTCGGTCATGTCTCGACCTCGGGCCAGAACGGGATACCGACACCCTTTTCCGCCAAGGCTTCACCGGCGACCCGAAAGCTTTTCATCGTGTCGCGCACCTGCTGGATATACTCCTGCGTTTCGGTAAATCGGTTCTGAGCCTCGTTTTGATAGGCCTGTTCCAGCCCAGCGGTGATGCGGCGGAACAGATCCAGTGCCTCTTGCGCCTGCGTTTCCGAGCCTACTTGGATCGGGCGCAGATAGGCAGGTGTGCCACGGCTCGTTTGGTATTTGGCCAGAACGTCCTTCATCTGGCGGAACCGCAGAAAATGCTCGTCGCCGTCGGTGTCGATCCGCACGGCCAAAGCATACAGGCGCCGATCGGTAAACGCCTTGTGTTCCAGTGTCGCCACGCACTGCGCATAAGCGCGGTCGATGAATCCGTCGGGGCGTTCGATCTCGATGAAGTCGTCGATGGCCTCGGGCGTCAAGGGGCGCAACGACCGTGGGATGATCCGCTTGGGTCCGATGGGCAGTGCAAGCGCGGGCGTCAGGACTGGCGTGTAATCCTTGCCCTGCAACGACCACAGCAACTGATTTGCCCAGCGCATGTGGGTCATCTCGCCAATCGCAACTTCAAGCAGGGCGCGCCGAGCAAAGATCAAATCATCCTTCAGCGTTGGCCAGCGCTCGGAATCGACGGTTTCGGGATCGGCCAGCGAAAAATAGGCATAGAGGTACTGCAGGCTGAGCGTCATCTCCATCGGCGCCAGACGGGTCTGCAGGTCCTGGACCATCGCCGCAACGCTTTCATACGGTTCTACACCGGGCAGGTCCGTGTCGGCCTCATAGACTTCGCCGGTCTCGCGTCCCTCGACGACGATCGGCAGGTCGCTCCACATCTGGTTGACCTCGTAGTGGTCGATCTGGAACGGGCGGTTCTGTTCGACGGTATTCAACGCCGCCACATTGCCCGAGGGCGATTTGTCCGAACGCAGCCAATCGAGATAGGTTTCTGCCACAACCGGATCGTCGGGCGCACCAGTCGGCAGGCGGTTGTCATGCGGTACTTCGGCAGTGACCACATCCGGGTGGTTGGATGGCCAGTAGTGGCAGCCGCAATCCCGAAAGTCGTGCGACCAGGGATTGCACAGGCTTTGCGTCAGCTCTCCGGGGTCGTAGGCCGTATCGAACACGCCGGCTTCGGTGCGATACTGCCGGCGGTATCCGTGCAGGACGACCGGCGGTGCGTCGACGACACCGTCGTGATTGCGCCGCTCCAGTGCGATGGTCACCGGATGGTCGTCGCCGCATTCAAGGCTGCGGATGAACCGCCAGACCAGCATGCCGTCGTAGGGTTTGCCCTTGTCATCACGGAACGAGATACGTCGACCGCCTTGTTCGACCCAGGCCAGAAACCACCGGCCGCTGGACAGCTCGGCGCCGATTTCGCCACGATAGGCGTCCAGCAAATCCTGCACCCAAGGTGCCGAACTGTCATCGGGCAACATCGGATCATAGAAATAGTCGACATAGACCAGATGAAACCCTTGCGTGTTTTCGGGTGCTTCCGGAACCGGGTTCAGCGGGACACGTACGGCATTGAAAACCAGTCCCGGAAAGAACCGGCGATCGAGGTCGCGTACGTCCATTTCCAGCCCCGGAAAACAATTTCCGACCGACCCGTCCAGCCGGGTGTTGTCAGGGTTGCCGGGCACCTTGTAGGCCGCACGGGCCGTCAGGTTGCGAGGTTTGATGCGGATCGGCGCTGGTTTGTCAGACATCCCGAGACTCTCCTACCGGTTCGGTTTCGGGCGCGGGCGGGTGCGCCTCGAGGTAATCGATGAAAGACATCACCAGATGGTACTGCCGCCGTGACAGCGAGAGCGGAAAATAGTTTGAATCCCGCATGTAGGGCGGCATGCGGGCATCGTGCATCATGTCGCGCACGATCCGCGGGTCGCGGAAGGCGGGATCGGGTGTCTGGTCAGGGTTCGGGTCCTCTTCGAACTCGGCCAGAACGCCAAAGGGCGGGCGCATCAATCGCCGCACGAAATCAGGCCTGCGGCGCAGAAAGTCCAAAAGGTTTTCCTCATCGATCAACTGCTCGTGCACAAACTTGGTGGCGACCGTATAGGGCAGCTGTTCATTCGGGACCGAGTTCGAAAAGACCGAAATCGGCTGTGGGCGGATCAACTCGTCGATCTTGTCGGGCGGCACCGCGTCCTTTTCCGTCATCGATGCCGCATCGGTGGACGGCAGGCCCGGTGTGGGTGCGATATTGGTCTGCGCCTGAAGAGAGGCATTGTCCTTGAGGCCCTGTGCCCGGATGTCATCCAGATTGATCAGGCTGTTGGTCTCGAACGCCCTTCGGAAGATGTCGACCACTTCGGTTTTTGCATCAACGTAGTTTTCGGCGGTGACCGAGATCAACGACATGTCGCGATCCGCCAGATCGTCTTCGAGGCTGTAGAAAGGCCGGCAATCCGGTGCGAAATCCGGCGGTCCGGTGAAGATGCGCGCCCGGGCGACCAAACGCTGACCGCGAACAGCCAGCGTGGCCTCGATCGTTCCATCACACGTGTCGTCAACCACCCCCCAGGACTGATCGTTGCCCACCCGTGCACCATCATAACTGTCATGCGGTTCGGGATCGTCAGACAACCCCGACATCATGATCCACTTCGACCACGGCGTGTCCGGGTTCAGGATGCGGTTCTGGGCCGGCACGATCTCATGAATCCGGCCATATTCCGATTTGGGCGGGTCATTCTTGTATCCCGGAACAGCAAGGGTTGCGGGACCGAAGGCGGCGTCGGGCGGGCCGTATACCTCGCCCTTGGGCGGAGTGAACCGCAAACGTAGAAGACTGCGGTCCACCATCTCGCCGGGCACCGGCTCGTCCGTCCCTTGGACCGGGCGGACAACCCGCACCGAGCCCAGCGGGATCGGGTTGTGTTCATAGACCAGCGGTTGCTGTTCCGACGTGTGCGGACTGAAGGCCAGCAAGGGTTTGGGAGTAAAATCCTCGGCCGCGATCTCGACCCGTGTACGAAACCCGCAGGCTGCATCTCCGGTGCGGCGCGCGGCTTTCTGATTGCCCACAGCGACCGTGTAGCGGATGTTCTTCAGCGACAGCCCCTGCCCTTCAAGAAGGTTCAGAGTCACAGGAGTTTCATAGGCCTCGCCGGTTTCAGCATCGAACATCCGCGCCCACAGTTCAAAGAACGGCGCGACCGGGCGCAGGGCGCCGGTGCCTTCATCCCGAAATCGGATCTTCCGCGGGTCCGGCAGGTAGGCCGAGACACTCCCATCCTCGTTTTCCCGCAAAGTCACGTTCGAGCGTATGACCGTCTTGTTGTTGCCATGCGCGTCCAGATCTTGCTGCCATTCGTAGCTTTCCAGCGGGGTCTCGCCCGGGCCAAGCCTGGCAACGGCCATCGGCGGCAGAAAGAAGATTTCCTGTATCGTGTCCATGCCGGGCGCTCTCCAGTTTGGCCATGCCGGTCCGCAACCCGTTTTCAGGGGTACGAATAGCTTTGATAGGTAATCGTCGGGTCCGAGAAGAACGGAGTCGACTTGTCCCGAATGATGTCCGGCGGAGCGTCGTCCGGAACCGGAGAAATACTCTGCTGGTAGTGAAAGAAGTTCTGTGGGTCGAATTTCTGCTTCACGAACAGAAGTGAGTTGAAGTTGTCGCCCCAATAGAGCCAACGATAGTTCAACTGAGTCCGCCGCGGATAATTCTGATAACAGCGGTCGATAAAGAACCCCTCGTCCGTCATCATCTGCATGAACCTATCCAGCCACGGGACCACGACGTCTTTCTCATCCTCGGACAACCAGAACACGTCAACGTAGAAATTCATCGACACGTCGCGGTGAATGAAGGCGTTTCCCTGTTTGCCAACCGGCATTCGGTTGATCGCCCCGCCATACGGCTCGATCGCCGCGGCCCCGTAGGCGTTTGGCGTGCTGTCCAGATAATCGACGACCCTTTGCCATTCATCTTGTGACAACTGGCGGGCGATGTACCCGCCCTGCTTGTCTTCGCGGGCTTGATCCGGGACCACCGGGATGTCGTATTTCTCGTCATACAGCCAGGAATTGATCTGCTGGTAGGTCCCTGTCTTGCTGTTTTCCATGTGGCCGCCAATGGGTTCGTCCAGCAGCGGCTGGATGACCCGACGCCCTTCGTCTTCGGGCCCGTGATATAGGGCCGAGACCAAAAGAACCTTCTGGTCTCCTTGATACGCAAGAAAGATGTAGGCCCCAAATTTGTCCGAGAGTCCGTCCTTCATGTAGTTGGCTTGCAGAAACTCCAAAGCCTTGGCAGCCCTGTCCAGTGGCCATTTGATATGAACGCCCCAGACTTCGTACAGGTTGTGCAGCTTGAACCGGATTTCCAGAAGCACACCGAAATTGTTGCCGGTGCCTCCCCGGATCGCCCAGAAAAGATCGGCGTTGGTCGTGTCATCCGCGATTACGATACTGCCATCCCACAGCATCACCGTCACGCCCAGGACATTATCGCAGGCCATTCCGAACAGGCGCGACGTGAACCCGTATCCTCCGCCCATCATGAATCCGGCCACGCAGACATCCTGACACGCGCCACCCGGCACGTGCAGATGATAGGAATCCAGCACCGAGTTCAGGACCTTGAACGGGGTACCGGGGCCGACATAGGCCATCGGGGTATCTGGATCGACCGTCACGTAACACATCCTGCTGGTATCCAGCACCATCGCATTGTTGACCGAGTACCCGGCCGTACTGTGCCGGCCCGATCGGCTGACCACCCACAGATCATGGGCCCGCGCGAAGGCCAGACTGGCCCGCACGTCCTGAATGGTTTCGCAATAGACAATGATTTCCGGGTAGTCCTGAAAGGCCGGGTTCCAGAGCTGACGATCCGTGTTGTAGTTCGGATCCGTCGGCAAAACGACCGATCCAACGAGGCCTTTTTCAAACTCCCGTATCTGCTCGGGCGTAATCGGATGATAGCGCTGCAGCGACAGGTCCGTTCGGCTGGAGGCGACCCGATCCTTGGCCAGAATGGTCTTGCTTATCTTGCGCATGATGGACGCTCCCTTGGCATAACATGCAGAACGCGCAGGGAAAAAACACTGCGCGCACGTATTACGGTCTTTCCATCAACCCATTTCTGCCCGTCCCAAGCTGGCAGAAAGCTTCCGTGCCGGTCAAGAGATCGTTTCAAGCAATGCCCGGGCTTCGAGCAATTCCGGGATCTCGGCCTTTGGATCGAAACGATCCAGAGCATCGGACAGCCATGGCCCCGGCCGCCCCCCGGTTTTGGATACGCGGCGCGTCAGCTCAACGGCTGCGCGCAATTCGAACAGGCTGGCCCCGCATTTGCGCGCCTCGGACACCGCCTGTTTGAGCATCGGTTGGGGATCTTTCCGCTCATGATCGTCAAGCAGCGAGCGGACCCTGAAAACCTCGGCATCGGCCCAGCCTTCGTCGGTATCTTTGCGCCAAAGTTCGGCCTGCGTCAGCGCCTGCTTGGCGGCCTTGAGCCCCCCGGCACGCACCAGAAGTTCCGCGATCAGCGAAAGAAAGAAGCTTTTGTAGTTTCCGGCGCCACTGGACCACCAGTCATCCGACGCCTGCCGTAGGGCCGCGATGTGCTCGGCGTCCGGGGTCCGGTGCGCCCGTGCCCAACTGAGCCACATGCGGGCCGTGATCGACATGAAGGCCAACCTGTGCTCGCGAGATATCTCCTCCAGCGGTGCGACGGTCGCGATCAGGGCGTCGATATCGCGGTGCAACAGATGGACCATGCACGTATAGGTCAAGACCTGGGCTACGCTGTGCGCGTGTTGCAATTCATTGGCCCAGTCCAAAGCTTGCGCCTGAACCTTTCGCGCACGGGCCGGCTCACCCATCAGGCTGTAACAGACCCCCAGGAAGCCAGCTGTGATGGCCGCATGGTCGGTGCCATAGACATAGGCCAGCTTCCCATGTGTTTTGAAATCGTAAAGGGTCCAGGCCTGCTCAAGGTGCGCTCTGGCATCGGTCAGATTGCCGATGTGCAGTTGTACGGCCCCCATGGCGCGGTGCCCTACCATCCGGTGCTCGGTCCGGCCGCTGACTTCGGCCAGGTCCAGGATCTGGTCCGCCACCTCACCGGCCAGGCGGTACTCGGCCCGCACAAGGTGAAACGCATAAAGCCCATTGAGAACCGGGAAAAGGCGTTCCGTCTCGCGGGCCCGACGGCACAGCTCGCGCAGCCGGCCATAGGCCTCGCCTGTCGCTTCGCCTGCAATCCCGTCAGTCGAGCGCAAGACACCGGCCCGAAGCACTTGCAGGTCAATCTCGCGCAAGTCGCGGTCGCGGCTTTTCGGCAGGTCTGAGACAAGACCGAGCGCCTTGGACAAATGGGTCAGTGCTTCGGACAGGGCCGACCGCTCGATCGCTCTCTGACCGGCGTTTTGCCAATGAGTAACGGCCTCTTCGGGGCGATTTGCCAGCGTATAGTGCTGGGCCAGAACTTCGGGCTGGGTCTGTGCAAGATAGGGTTGCTGGTCCAGCAATACACCCGCAGCCTGGTCGTGCAGGACCTGCCGCTCGGATCGCAGAAGGCTGTCATAGGCCATGTCCCGGATCAGAGCATGGCGAAACAGGTATTCGTCCTCGGCCCCGTCCGGTGGCCGCTGGATGATGCCCGCCATGGCCAATTGTTCCAGGCTGGCCTGCATCGAGGCTGCCGGCAGCATGGAAACCGCCGCAACCAGAGCCACCGAAAAGCGTCGCCCGAACACCGCACCGGTCTGCGCCACGTCCTTTGCCATACCCAGGCGGTCGAGACGCTCCATCAGCGAATCCTTGAGCGTGCTGGGCACCGACAGCGACGGCAGCGGACCGCGCAGTACATAGCCATCCTCGGTCAGCCGCAATTGGCCGGATTCCAGAAGGCCACGCGTCACCTCCTGTACAAAGAGCGGGATCCCGTCGGTCTTGGCGGCAATCAGGTCGCAGACCGGTCCCGGCAAAGGTTTACCCCCCGCAACATCCGTGACGATTTCCGCCACCTCGGCATTCGACAATCGGGTCAGGGGGATGTGCAACGTGTTGTGGTGGTGCCCCCAGCTGGGGTCGAATCCCTGCCGGGCCGTAACTACGATCAGAACCGGCAGGTCACGAATCCGCTCGATCACCCTATCCGTCAGCGAAAGCGTGGTCGGGTCCACCCAATGCGCATCTTCGAACAGCAACAGAACGGGTTTGCTTCGCGCCATCGACACCAATTGCTGCGTGACAGCTTCCAGCGTCTTTTCAAGCTTGACCTGCGGCGGCAAGTCCAAGGGTCCTAGTGCATCATCGGCATCGATGCTCAACAGATCCGCAATAAGGCGCTGTTGTTCGGACGTCAGATACCGCAGCAGCGGCAGAAGCTTGTCCAGCTTTTGGGCGTCCGTATCCGCCGGCGCGAACCCGGCGGAACGTTCCAGTTGCTGCACGATCGGATACAGAGCACTGCTTGAGTGCAGCGGCGAGCATTGAAAATTCAGACGCAGAATGTCCTGACCCTGCAACTCGTGCGCCAACCCTTCGATCAGCCGCGACTTTCCGATCCCCGCCTCACCCGAGATCAGAACGGATTGACCCGCCCCGTGACTGGCTTCGTTCCACTTGTCGCACAGCTTGCGAAACTCGGAGCCGCGCCCGATCAGGCGGCCGGAACCCGCTTCGGGATTGATCTCGAACCGCCGTTCGATCCGTGCGGCACCCTCCACGGTCCAGGCCTGAATCTCGTCCGCAAACCCCTTCAGAACATGCCTTCCGGCATCCTTCAGTCGAAAAGCGCCCCCGATCAGGCGGCGCGTCGAGGGGCTGATGATTAGCGAATTTGGTTCGGCCAGCCCCTGCAGGCGGGCGGCCAGATTCGGCGTCCGCCCCATGACCACGTCGTTTTCCCGCAACCCGTCCCCATAGATGGTGCCGACCACCACAAGTCCCGTGGCGATTCCGATCCGCGCCTGCAGCTCTTCCTTTCGGTCGATCGCAGGCAGTTCGTCCAAAATCTGCAACCCGGCCTCGATCGCGCGCGAGGCCGCATCCTCCTGCGCGTGCGGATAGCCGAAATAGATCATCGCACCATCCCCCATGAAACAGGCGATGTGACCACCGAATTTCGAAACGGCGGTTGTGCAAGTCTCTTTGAATCGCCGCACCAGCTCGCCCAGATCTTCCGGATCCAGGCGCTCGGACATTGCCGTTGAACCGACGAGGTCAACGAACATGACCGTCAATTGCCGGCGTTCGGCCACGATTTTGCCCTGTCGGCGAGTGTGCACGGCGTCACCGGCCGTGTCCTGGGCAAAACGCGCGGTTGCGGCAAGCAGGCGACGTCTGGGACCCAGCGGCAGCCCGAGATCGATCAGATCATGTTCGGACAGATGAACGAGGTCGGACAAGGCCACTTCTGCCGCAGCGAAAGCGGGGGCGTATTTGGACAGCCCCAACTTCTCCAGAAAAGCGGCGATATCCGTCATTTCTCCCCCAACGGCCTGTCCAACGCCGGTTTGTTTTGGCTCGGTCCACCCCGCGCAGATCGCGCGTCGCGAACCGTGGCCCGTTCACTATCCAACTGACTGAACAGCCTTTTCGTTCTTTACCCGCACGTCAAGAGGTTTGGCGAACCAAACCGGCGCAGCACGGTTGACCGTGGAGGCAGCATTGCTGAATTGCTTGGAGAATGGCAGGGGCAGCAGGGTTCGAACCCGCGACCTACGGTTTTGGAGACCGTCGCTCTACCAACTGAGCTATACCCCTGTGGTGCGCCATCAGATATGCCAGCGGCGCGACGGACTCAAGAGGCTTTTTCAGTTTCTCGGGCACATATGCAATCGACAAAGAAGTTGCGTGCGTCGTGCAGTTCTATAAGACAAGGTTCGGCCCACCGAGAGGAAATTACCCTTGAGCCTTCGCAAGAAGATTGCCGACAGCGAGACGACCCTGAACTGGGCCGCGCGCCGCATCGCCAGCTACATCAGGATGGTCCATCGCAACACCAAATGGCAGCGGATCGGCTATGACGAACTGGACAAACTCGCGGAACAGAGCGAGCCGGTCATCGTCGTGCTGTGGCACCAGCGGCTGGCCCAATCGCCCTATTTCTTTCCGCTGGAAAAAGGGCGCATCTGCTCGATCACATCGGCCGCGCGCGCCGGCAGCATGGTGGGCCGGGTGCAGAAGCTCTTCGGCATGGACACCATCGCCATGTCCAGCCACAAGCGTCACGTGGCCCTGTCGCGTGAAGTGCTGGGCAAGATGAAGCAGGGGATCTCGATCGGCATAGCTGCCGACGGTCCACGCGGCCCGGAACGGGTGTGCTCGACCGTCCCGCTGGTCTGGGCGCGCAGCTCGGGCAAACGCGTTTTTGGCATCACCTATTCGGCCCGCCATGGCCGTGAGGCGGGCACCTGGGACCGGCTGCTGCTGCCGCGCCCCTGGCGCAACGAAGGCGTCTTCCTTTGCCGCGAATGGACTGAGACCGTACCCCGCAAGGCGTCGGAAGAGCAGATCGAGCAACTGCGTCAAAGCCTCGAGAAGCACATGAATGACATCACCGCCGAGGCGGATCGTATGGTCGGTCGCGCCCCGTGGGAACCAAAGCTCTGATCAGCCCGCCTGCTTTCCGCCAAAGTCACGGCGAAGGGCACCGGTTTGCTTGCCCCCAAGCCTTCTGCGTTCCCGAAAAAAATCGCTGACGGTGCAGTCGACTTCGTGATCATCATCGCTGAGAATGGCGTCGCGCATGTCTTCCAGGTCCTTGTTGTGAAGGATTTGCGCCCCGTAATTCAGAAACTCAAAGCCAAACATCGCGTCCTCCTGCTGTTCGGGCATTCTGCCGAGCGTGCACAGGTCGCTTTCGGCGTTGCACATCAGGTAGACATTCAGCTTCTGGAGCAGATGGGCGGAAGGTTAAGATTTCTCAAGCCGAGGGTCGGGGGCACTACCAAATCGAAAACAATGGCAGACTTGGAACCGTCTGAGCGGCTTCCCAATAAGAAAAAGGGCGCCCCAAGGGACGCCCTTTCAATCAATATGCGCTGATGCGCCTTACTCGATGATTTTGGACACGACGCCTGCGCCGACGGTGCGGCCGCCTTCGCGGATGGCGAAGCGCAGACCGTTTTCCATGGCGA